>NZ_CP171821.2:0-3057500 GCF_028401415.2 Ningiella algicola
ACCTTCATTCGTAGTGAAGAAGAGTTTGATTACTTGCAAGAGCCTGATATTTTCCATGAAATTTTTGGACACTGTCCTTTATTGACCAACCCCGCCTTTGCGCATTTCACACATACCTATGGCAAATTGGGGCTGGCTGCGTCCAAGGAAGACAGAGCGTTTCTTGCTCGATTGTACTGGTTTACGGTTGAGTTTGGTCTATTACAAACCGATGACGGTCTTCGAATTTATGGGGGCGGAATTTTGTCTTCACCAGGCGAGACGCGATATGCATTGGAGAGCAGCACGCCCGAACGAATGCCGTTTGAACCACTTGATGTTTTACGCACCCCTTATCGTATTGATATTATGCAGCCCGTTTATTTCGTGCTGGATAATTTTGATAAGCTTTTCGATTTAGCTCAAATGGATATTATGGCGCTCGTAGAGCAAGCGAAATCGCTGGGGCTTTTTGAAGCGCGTTTTTCGCCTAAAACGAATTCGCCTAAACCAACTTCTTCTCAAATTAAGCAAGCCTCCTAGGTAAAGTCGAACACATTGAGACAATCGACGGACTCACGTGAACATTACAAATTGTTCACTCAAATCACGGTCGTTTTGGTGATCTAGCGACCTGTCAAAGCGTATGCATTTTTTGACAGGTAAATATAATTTTACACTTCTTGAGCGCTACTAAACTCGTCGATGTGTCCATCGGTTTTTGATTGGATTTTTGAGTAGCCGGTCACAGAATGTCGCAACGATTGACATCAGGAGCTAGCATCATGCGTTTACAAATTGAATGTGAAGACCGCTTGGGAATTACCCAGGATGTGTTGGATATATTAAGTGATTATCACATTGACCTCAGAGGCATAGAAATTGATGCTACGGGCAAAATATTTTTAGATTTTCCAACGATTGAATTCACTGATTTCCAAGTGTTGATGCAGCGTCTGCGTCGTATTGTCGGGATTGCGGATGTGAAGACAACGCCGTTTATGCCCATTCAGCGGGAGCGCAATCAATTAAGAGCGCTGATTAAAACGCTTCCCGATCCTGTATTCTCTATCGATACACAGGGACGAATCATACTTTTCAATAACGCTGTGCGAAGTGGTCTAGAACTGCCTGACGAAGACATCATTAACCTTCATATAGACGATGTGGTGGAAGGTTTTAACTTCACCAAATGGTTAGAAGGCAAAGAAATATACGCCCAAACTCATCGCGTTAAGTTTATTGAACAAGACTATATCGCCGATTTATTGCCAGTCGACGTGCCAGATTCCGATAAGACCATACTTGCCGGTGCAGTGATAATGCTCAAATCGGAGGTAAGGCTGGGTCAGCAAATGACAGTGTTTCACCGCAGCTCGACCAATAGTTTCGATGGTTTCGATACACAATCTAGCGCGATGAAAAAGGTCATACGTGAAGCGAAGCGAATGTCAGAGCTGGACGGTAATATTCTCATCACGGGAGAGACCGGTACTGGCAAAGAACAAATCGCGAAGGCCTGTCATGACAATAGCCGACGGAGTATGGGAGAGTTTGTCACCTTAAACTGCGCATCATTGCCAGATGATGTTGCCGAAACCGAATTGTTTGGCTATGCGAAGGGCGCGTTTGGGCAGCAAGAAGGAAAGATGGGCTTATTCGAGCAAGCATCCGGCGGCACACTGCTGTTTGATGAAGTAAGCGAAATGTCAGACCAACTCCAAGCCAAGCTGCTTCGAGTATTGGAATATGGCACATACCACCAAGTGGGTGATAGCCGAGTGAAGTCAATTGATTGTCGAATTATATGCACATCAGCGCGAGACTTAGCTGATTGTGTGGGAGAGGGTTTGTTCAGAGAGGACTTATATTATCGCTTGAATGTGCTTTCTTTAGTTATGCCCCCGCTTCGAGAGCGCAAAGCGGATATTGTTTCACTTGCTAACCGTATTTTGTTAAACCACAGCAAAAAACTAGGTATCCAAGTGCCGAAACTCAGCAAGTCTTGTGTGGAATATCTTCAGGGATATCCGTGGCCGGGTAACATAAGGCAGTTAAAGAATGCTTTGTACAGAGCTATTTCGCTGGCAGAGGGAAGAGAAATTACCAAAGAAGCGATTCAAGTTCCATCTTGCACTGCGACGGTGACCTACATTGACGAAAACTTTGATGGTACGCTTGAACAGGAGGTTAAAAAGTTTGAGCGTGACATGCTTAAGCGTCTTTATCCTTCTTACCCAAGTACACGACAGCTAGCGCGCAAGTTGGGTTTAAGTCACACCGCTATTGCCAATAAGCTCCGCGAATATGGGATTAACAAAAGCACGGTCAAGTATTAAGCTCTTGGCGAGCTTTTGCTTAGCGTTAGAGCAGCAAATCGGGAAACAGCATGAGTTTAAAATTATACGGATACTGGCGTTCATCTGCGAGTTACAGAGTGCGAATTGCTTTAAATTTGAAAGCGCTTGACTACAGCTACGAAGGTGTTCATTTGGTGGATAATGGCGGCGAGCAAACATCAGCCGAATATATTCAGCTGAATCCCAGCATGCTTGTTCCGACGTTTGTGGATGCTGATGCTGATATTACCCTAAGTCAGTCACTTGCGATTATTGAATACCTTGATGAAAAGTACCCACAACCTTGCGAACTACTGCCCAAACATGCACAAGATAGAGCACGTATTCGCTCGATTGCACAGGATATCGCTTGTGATACTCAGCCCCTTGCGAATCTGCGTGTTCTAAACCAATTGCGTAATGACTTTAGCGCAAGCGACCTTCAAGTGAAAAACTGGGCAAAGTACTGGATTGAAAAAAGCTTTGTTGCCCTATCAAAAAAACTCGAAACCCGCACCGGAAAATTTGCCTACGGTTATCAAGTGACCCTCGCTGATATATGTATTGTGCCGCAAGTTTACAATGCCATTCGCTTTGGTGTTAATTTGAGTGAATATCCAATTATCGAAAAGGTATATCAAAATTGTTCAGCGATAGACGCCTTTGAGAAAGCAGCACCAGAGAATCAGCCTGACGCTCAGGTTTGATAGCGTATTTACTACAGTGGGAGTTCTGTTGTGTTTTTCACTTGTTTGAGGGCAAAGGTAGAACTTAAATGATCGACCAGTGGGAGACTGGTTAATCTAGTTTTCAGCAAGTGTTCGTAATCCTCAATGCTCTTCACGATCACTTTGAGCAAGTAATCTTTGTCACCGCTTGTGGTGTGACATTCGATGATTTCATCAATGTCTTGAACAGCGTTTTCAAATTTGTTTAAGGAATCACCGTCGTGGTTCTTAAGGGTAACGTAAATAAACACCGAAACACCTAAATTCAGCTTTTTTGAATCTAGTAGCGTGACTTTTTGCCGGATGATGCCATCTGCCTCCATCCGTTTCACTCGCCTCCAGCAAGGCGTATGAGATAAACCAACGTATTGAGAGAGCTCTGCCATTGATACAGTGGCGTCGCGCTGCATTACGCGTAATATTTCGCGATCAAATTTGTCTAATTTCATATTTTACAGCTTTACGTTACGTTCTGTGAGTTGGACCTGAACATTTATTGCTCAAACTCAAGCTTACTTTAAGCGCTTTTTAGTATTATAGGATGGATATCCTAAGAATGTGAAATAAATAAAAGAAATTTTGATGTATTGCTGCCTCGTTTACCGTTTTTGAGCAATGCTTGTTTTGGCAAAAGTCGTTAACGTAAGGATGATAGCGTGTTGCCTTATGATTAATAATATCGCTAATGAGGCAATTTAAATTTTCAAGGAAGTTGCGACAATGCCCTTATTTGAGCATGCAGAATTTGATAATCATGAACATGTTTTGTTTTGTCATGATGAATCAACGGGTCTAAAAGCAATCATTGCGGTTCACAACACGCGTTTAGGACCCAGCCTCGGTGGATGCAGGATGTGGCCATATGAAAATTCCTTTGAGGCATTGACCGATGTACTGCGTTTATCAAAAGGCATGACTTACAAAGCGGCGATGGCAGGCCTTCCCCAAGGGGGTGGTAAAGCGGTAATCATAGGCAATCCGCGTGCTGACAAAACACCGGAACTGATGCGAGCAATGGGACGCAGCGTTAATGCTCTCAATGGTCAGTACCTTATTGCAGAAGATTCCGGAATGACGGTTCAAGACATTCGATTTGCAGCTGAAACCACCGACTACGTGGCCGGTATATCTGCACAATTCTCATATGACTCAGATCTTAATCAAGCAAAGCAAACAAGGCCTAACGAAGCTGATGGAAATCCCGCTCCATCTACTGCATATGGTGTTTTCACCGGCATCAAAGCCGCTGTTTTACATGTAAAGGGAGAGGATCTCACAGGCAAAACTGTGGCAATACAAGGCCTGGGGCAGGTGGGTCTTCGATTAGCTCGTTTGCTTCACGCGGCGGGGGCACACCTTGTGGTAGCTGATATTTTCGACACCAATCTTGCGATTGCACAAGATGAGTTGAATGCTAATGTGGTTAGTCCACGCGAAATACACGCGGTTAAAGCGGACGTTTTCGCGCCATGCGCACTTGGTGGAACACTTAATTCAAATACACTTGCGGACATAAGCGCAGGCATTATTGCAGGTGCTGCAAATAATCAACTGGCCAGCGCTGCGATTGCTGATGAGTTGACTCGGCTTAATAAAACCTATGTACCTGATTATGTGCTAAACGCCGGTGGTATTATTGACATTCATCACCAGCGAATTAATTCTAGTGCGAAACAGTTGAGAGAGCATTTACAAAGTATTGGTGAGACCGTGACGGAGATTTTGAGTGAGGCGCAGAAAACTGGACATTCATCTGAATATGTTGCAAACAGCTTGGCTGAAGAGAAGTTTAAGTAAGATGGTTAATTCATGCTTAGCTACCCTTGCAAGGGAATACGATAGACGTCATAATGCGTCGCTCAGTGAAGTCGTATTATGCGTTTGGATGTTTTTGCGACTGACATATATTCAAAGTTTCTATGGTGGACTCCGGTTCTCCCGCAATAATAACTTAGGAACCCGGTCAGGCCCGGAAGGGAGCAGCCGCACTAGGGGACTTATGTGCCGGGAAGTGGCTGGAGTTCGCCACCCTTATTTTAGCCAAGCGAACAATAGTGCCTTGGTCACGTTTTATTCAATCAAATTTTAAGCAGTGTGACAGTTGATCTGCGCTGTAAAACGCCGCGTAGTTCATAATGGGATAGTAATTTAACAATTTTTTTAACCAAAAATCATAATAATAATATAAAAAACACCGGGAGACATTTCACATGTTTACAAACTCAAAACTAAGCACGTGCGTGCGATTAGGTCTTATTCTTGGGGCTGCGTCGTCACTCGCACTAAGTGTACATACATACGCTCAAGACGCCGACGAAGGCGCCGAAGACGTTGAAAAAATCCAAGTGACAGGCTCACGTATTGCGCGTTCAGAGCTTTCCTCACCAGCACCTGTTCTCACAATTACGCAGGAAGAAATTCAGCGATTTGGTACGCCAGATCTTGGAAGTATTCTTGCTGAGCTACCTGCTATTGCTGCAGGTTCAAGCTTGATTGGTAACAACAATAGTAACGCAAACGCGGGTATCAGCTCGCCAGACCTTCGCTCATTGGGCGCCAATCGTACGCTAACGCTTGTCAATGGCAAACGACATGTAGCGGGCACACCCACTTCAAACGCCGTTGATACGGGTACAATACCTGCAGCAATGATTGAAAGAATCGAAGTCATCACTGGCGGTGCATCAGCTATTTATGGTTCTGACGCCGTTTCTGGTGTCATCAACGTTATTTTACGCGATGATTATGAAGGCTTGGAGTTTCAAGCCGCTGGGTCACGCGACACTGAAAGCGTTGGTGCTAAAAACTATCGTTACAGTGTGCTAAGCGGCGCAACCACCGCAGACGGTCGCGGTAACGTAACCTTTTTCGCAGAGCTGAACAGAATTTCTGAAGTACTTGAGCCAGAGCTTCAACAAGCGCAGGCGTGGGGAACAATTATCAACCCAGAAGATACTGGGGAAGACGACGGTATTCCTGATCGCTTAAGAGTGCCTTTTGTCGGTTCAGAGATGATCAACTCTTTTGGCGTTCTCAATCCATTTGGTGGTGGCCCTAGAATAACATTCTTGCCCGACGGAACGCCAATTGATCAACAAACTCGAATTGAAACGAATAGTTTTGCATTCGGTAATTTTGATCAGCGCTATGAATCAGTGTTTTATACAGATGAACCTCGTAACTTCTCACCTGACCAAAAAACCATGACACTAGCGAGTACATTCCGCTATGACATCACAGATAACATCCGTGCGTACGGCGACATCAAATATGTTGATAAAGAAATTGTACAACAGTTCCAGCCGGGCTTTAACTTTGGTGGATTGTCAGTAAATGTTGCAGATAACCCATTTATGGATAACGGTTTGCGTCAGCGCTTGGTGGATGGTGGTCAAACAGGCGATGTTCAATTTGCTAGATTCTTTGGTGATATCGGCAACCGCTCTGCATCTAACTTCCGAGAACTGTTTCGTGTTGTTGGTGGTTTCGAAGGCTTCTTTACTTTAGGAGAGACAGACTTTGACTACGATGCTTATTACACCCGCGGCGAAACTACTAATGTTCGTCGTACACTGAATGACATTATTCCAAACAACTTAATTGCTGCATTAGACGCGGTTGTGGATCCAGAGACAGGGCGAGTGGCTTGTCGAAGCCAAGTGCCGAGTGCGCAGGGTGAAGGCTACACAGACCCAGCAGATGTGAATGGTAACCTTTGTCAGCCATTCAACCCATTTGGCTTTGGTCAATCATCGCCGGGTTCGCGAGACTTTATATCGGGTGATGTAACGCGAGAAGATGCAATCAGCCAGGAAGTGTTTGGTGCTACAGTTGCCTTTGATACGGGTGAATTCTTAGAGCTGCCGGGCGGCGCAATTGGCGTGGCACTGGGTTACGAGTGGCGCGAAGAAGAATCTAGCACCATTACTGACGAATTCACTAAAGCAGGCTTTTTCACAAACGCAGCGACTCCAGATTCATTTGGTAAGTTCACTGTTGAAGAGTACTTCATCGAGGTAAATCTTCCGTTAGTTTCTGATGTGTTCCTAGCTGAAGAAATTAGTGTGGATGGTGCATTTCGTTCTGCTGAATATTCGCATGCTGGTAGTGCAGATGCATGGCAAGTCGGCTTTATGTGGGCTCCGGTTGAAGACGTAAGAATTCGTGGTCAAGTAGGTGAGGCGGTACGTGCACCTAACGTAAACGAAGCTTTTAGTCCGCTTTCACCCGGTTTCTCGAATATCAATGACCCGTGTGACGTTGATAACATAGGTGATGATGCAGACCGTGCTTCTAACTGTGCCGCTTTGGGCATCCCTGCTGATTTCCAAGCGAATGATAATGTGAGTATTCAGACATTATCTGGCGGTAACCCTGATTTGTTCTCAGAAACTGCGGATACTAAAACAATCGGAGTAGTTTGGACACCAAGCTTCGTAGAGAACTTGTCGATTACTCTTGATTACTACAATATAGAAATTTCTGATGCGATTGATTTGGTCGATGCTCAAGACGTAATTGATAACTGCGTTGATGCAACGGGCGGTCCTGATGCTGCTTTCTGTGCTCAGGTAGATCGTGACCCAACGACTAACGATATAACGGTTGTTCGTTCGGGGTTCATTAATGCGGCAGCATTTGAAACGGAAGGGTATGAATTTCAAGCTCTTTACAATACCGATTTAGCGTATTTTGATTTACCTGGTGAGCTTCGATTGAACTTCACTGCTAACCAAGTAATTGAGCTGAACGAATTTTCATTCCAGACACGTCCAGACGAAATCAATGTTGAAGACGGAGAAGTTGGCGACCCAGAATGGCAATTCCGAACTAACATTGATTATCGCTTAAATGATTTCAACTTTAACTGGACAAGCCGTTTCATTGATCGTTCGTTTACTCTTGATATCACGCCAGAACAAGGTGACACGCCAGAAGATACTTCGCCTGCATTCATAGGCAGTATTTGGACGCATGATGTGGGTGTGACGTGGTTCATGAATGACAATGTTCAAATTGACGCGGGCATGCGTAACATATTCAACAAAGTTACTCCTGGATATGTGATCCCAACTGGCGAATTGTATGACTTGGTAGGTCGTAGAATAAACGCAACAGTTACGGTTCGATTTGAGTAGCTTATAGCGAGTTATAAGGTATCCGAAAAAGGGCGCTAGAAAGCGCCCTTTTTATTGTTCTACTGTTTAGCTTTTCCCTTCGGCTTTTGCTTTGGATTTGCATCTAAATATTCCAGCGCGGATTTAACCGCTTGGCCCACATTCATCTCCATTTGTTGACGCTCGGATATTGGCAAGTAAAAGGCCATATCGACTTCATGACGGATGTAACGAGGGGGCAATTGATTAAGAACTAAACACGTCAAGTCGGCAATATAGTCATTTGTTTTGGATTTGCTTAAATTTAATGCATCGAGCTTTTCTAACACCAAGTGCTCATAGTAATTATGAATATCATCGTCTAATTTCACTTTATATTTCCTTAACATAGCTTGTGCAGCTGCAACATTTTTATTCAGCCTTCATACAAACTGTAACCATCTATTTTATGTGTATCGGCTGGCCGTTACGAAAAAAGAGTCATTTTGGATGCGTCAGAAAGTTGACCAATCATTGCTACACCGTATATAGTAGCGACATTGGGCAAAAGCCCATGCAAAAATCAAAAATAAAATTGATAAAAAATAATGTCTAGGGAGACATGAATGTTTACAAATAACAAACTAGCGAAAGCAGTGAAGATTGCTTGCGCCTTCGGCGCTGCGTCTTCAATCGGTTTCACTGGCTCTGCCCTTGCTCAAGAACAGGGTGCGACAGAAGAATCAGTTGAAAAAATTCAGGTTACAGGTTCGCGTCTGCGTCAAGCAGAGTTCGCTTCAGCTGCTCCAATCGCAGTTGTTGGCCAAGAGCAGTTCGAATTAACGGCTACTGTAAATACCGAGCAATTACTTAACACTCTACCTCAGGTTGTTCCTGGTCTAGACAGAACATCTAACAACCCAGGTAACGGTACTGCAACTGTTGATCTTCGTGGTCTAGGTACAAACCGTACTTTGGTTCTTATCAATGGTACGCGTGCTGTTCCTACAACAGCTGGTGGTGCAGTTGATATTAACTCTATCCCTACAGCGCTTATCAAAAATGTTGAAGTATTAACAGGGGGTGCATCAGCGGTCTACGGTTCTGATGCGGTAGCAGGTGTAATCAACTTCATTCTGAAGGACGACTTCGAAGGCGTTGAAGCTCAAGCCGGTTACGAAGTAACGGAAGAAGGCGACGCTGAAATATTCAACGTTGATGTAACTTTGGGCGGAAACTTCGCTGACGGTAAGGGTAATGTGGTATTTAATCTGGCATATACTGACCGCTCCGATTTATTTCAAGGCGACCGAGACTTTGCTAGAACTTCATTTGGTGACGATGGGAATGGCGGTCTAGAACCTACTGGTTCATCTGGTGTACCAGATACCTCGATTTTCGCTGGTGGATTTGGTACCTTCTCACCCGATTCTGGCGGTATTATTTTTGGTCAAGATGGAAGCGTTCGTCCCTTCGTCTCTGGCGGTCAGGTAAATGATTTCTATAATTATGCGCCAGTAAATTATATTCAGCTCCCACAAGAGCGTCACCAAGCAACAGCTTTGGGTAGCTATGAAATCTCTGAAAATTCAGAGTTGTATAGCCGCATAATGTTTACGGATAGCCGAGTTCCATCTCAGCTAGCGCCTACACCCATTTTCCAAACTTCAACTTTCACAGTTGATGGAAACCCATTCATTACACCCGACGCTCAACAAATCATTTCTGACGCGATTGGCTTAGGTGTAGATACTGATGGTGACGGCATTGATGATGAAGGCCGCGCACTATTGCGTCGTCGTTTAGAAGAAGTTGGACCTCGTCGTTCAGAAGATGCATTCACGTCATTCCAATTCCAGGTAGGTATTCGAGGTGATATCGGTGATACGCCTTGGTTCTACGATGCATACTACCAAACAGGTAAAGTAAATAACTCTACGGCTCAACTTGGTAACGTTAACCGTGGCCGTTTTGATCAAGCATTATTGCTTGCTACTGACGAAGCTGGACAGGTTATTTTGGACTCAGACGGTAATCCATCGTGCGCAGATACGTCAGCAAATGGTTCGACGGTTGGTTGTACACCACTAAATATTTTTGGGGCTGGCAACATATCTGAAGGTGCAGCAGATTTCTTAAGAACAGCTGTAGCATCCACTGCCTTGTTTGAACAAAAAATCTTTGGTGCTTCTATTGGCGGTGATTCGTCTGATTACTTTGAACTACCAGGTGGTCCAATCGCTGTTGCTTTATCATATGAACACAGAGATGAAGGCTTTGAGTTTTTACCATCACAAGATTTGGCAGCGGGAACAATCGCTGGCTTCAATGGCGCTCCTGGCTTAGCGGGTGGATTCACCGTTTCAGGCGTTTCAGTAGAAATGAAGTTACCTATCTTACGCAATGTTGAGTTTGCAGATTTACTTGAGTTGGACTTGGCTTATCGTTCGGAAGACTACTCAACTGCGGGTTCGGTTGACGCATATAAAATAGCAGGTATTTGGGCACCAACAGAGACTTTCCGTTTCCGTGCTGGGTTTAACACTGCTGTGCGTGCACCAAATATCGGAGAATTATTCGCTCCGCGTGGTGAGGGCTTCCCGGGTGCAAACGATCCTTGTGCGGCAGATGGCGGTGCAACGCAAACAGAAGCGCTTCGCCAACTTTGTATTCAGACAGGTGTTCCGGCTGATGTAGTATTCTCGCCAGCAATTAATCCTGCATCTGGTCAGGTTCGAACAATCAGCGGTGGTAACCCTGATTTAGTTCAGGAAGAGGCAGAAACGTTGACCGTTGGTATCGTTTACGACGTGACTGAAGACTTCACTTTCTCACTTGATTACTTCGACATTGAGATTGATGATGCAATTGCTGCATTTGGTGGTGGCACCAACAATATCTTAGACACCTGCTACGATGCCTCTAAAGGTGGTTCGGGCTTGGGTGGAGATTTCTGTAACGCCGTTAATCGTCGCGGAGATGGTACTATTGATTTCGTTGAGAGCTCTTCGCAAAACGTTGCATCAATCACGCTTAAAGGTTACGACTTAATTGCTAGTTACGACCGTGAAGCATTTGGCGGTGACGTAAGCATTGACTATATCGGTACTTACACCACTGAAAGTGACTTCTTACCATTCGATGGTTCTCCAGACCTTATCGAATGTGCGGGTAACTTTGGTGAAAACTGTGGTGAGCCAGTACCTGAGTACAAGCACCGTATGACCTTTGGTTTCAGCACTGACGACTTCACTGCACAGCTATTATGGCGTTATGTTGGCGAAGTTGATGACGACGATTTAGATACTGTTTATACAGTTGATAAAATCGACGGTACTAGCTACTTTGACTTAGCGGGTACTTACTTCATCAATGACAACTATCGCGTTACTGCTGGTATCGATAACCTACTTGCTGAAGATCCACCAGTAATCGGTGATAACGATGAGCAGGCAAATACATACCCAGCTACATACGATGTATTTGGCCGTACTTACTATGTAAGCTTCAGAGCAAGCTTCTAAGCAAAGTGTTTAACGGTTTAAAAAAGAGAGCCTCGGCTCTCTTTTTTGTTTTTTGCACCGCAGTTATAATGGGTTAATGAAGTGCATAAGGTATGTGCGGTATAGGCAGTAAATAACAGAATGAATAAATGGCTAGAGTACTGGAAACAAGACGAGCTTAACGAAGATGTATTTACAGATAAGCAAGGCCGCAAGCATGAAAAGCTCAAGGCATTCTGGCAATCGAAGTTTTCTTCTATTGATGGCGAGTCGCAGGTATTGGATGTCGCTAGTGGCGCAGGTGCGGTCTTTCGGTGTTTAGATTCGACTAGCAGCCTAAACTTACATGCGCTCGATATCTCCGCTGATGCATTGGATAAGCTTAAGTCCGATTTTCCAAATTGCACTACCTACCCTATGGCTCTCGACAGTGCAAAGTTTGAAGAAAAGCGTTTTGACCTCATCGTCAGCCAATTCGGCATTGAATACTTAGGTTTTGATGGTTTCCTGGAAGCTGCCAAGCTGATGTCTGATGGTGGACAATGTGTGTTTTTGTCGCACTACGAATCTGGTGCAATCGATATTATTACCCAGCAAAGTTTACATGGCTTACAACAGCTGCAAAAAAATGAGTTTTTAGCCAAAGCAAAGCGTGTGGCTCAAGCATTTATTGGTGATGAACGCCGGCAAGTAGAGGCTGCTGTTGCCGATTTCATGAACGTTGAGCCTCTTATATCGCAGTCGAGTGCTTCGATGCCGGAAAGTCATCATGCACATGTTTACAACGGGGTTAAACAGCTATTATCCAACTTCAATCAGTATGAAAACCAACACATTCTCGATTGGTTAAGTACAGCTAGCAATCAGGTTTCTGAAAATCTCATGCGGCTACAGTCAATGCATAATGCAGCCTTGAGTCAATCTGATATTGATGAGTTGAATGCGCAGCTATCCTCCTTTGGCGTGAAGATTGAGCTCGTTTCTCCATTCTATTTGCGAGAGGGTGATTTACCTGTAGCTTGGGAAATACATGCTCAAAAATATACCTAGTCAAAGATGCATGAGAACGCGATTATGCTAAGTAAGCAAAGTATGGCATGGGTACAACGAGGGCTGCAGTTTCATCGCTCTCAGCACTACGAACAGGCTTTATCTTGTTATCAAAAAAGCATAGAGATTCAAACGGATAATTACGAAGCATTGCAGCTAATGGGAGCGCTCTATTACAAAATTGGTCAGTTGCAAGAGGCCATTTCAAGCATAAGTAAATCTTTGGCTATTCAGCCCCAACAAGCTCATGTTTTGAACACTCTTGGGAATATACACAAAAAACAAGGTAATGAACTAGAAGCTATCGCTAATTACGAAAAGTCTATTGCATTAAAGCCAGATTATATCGACCCTTACATAAATCTTATACAAGTATTAATAGACTCGCAGCAACTGGGCGAGGCGAGCGCAAACCTCCATCGTGCACAAAAAGCCCATTTGTTTGACTGGCGCTTAATGCACCTGGAGGCGAAGTTCTATATGGCTGCCAATGACCTTAATTCGGCCATTTCATTGCTCAAAAATGCGACAAAACAGCATCCTAATATACCGGCTCTTTTGCATGAATTAGGTCTTGCCTATCGCTTAAATGGCGAAGCGAAAAAAGCGGTGGTTTACTTTGAACAGCTAAGCCTTACAGGTCATCGCTCGCATGCCTTTCATCATAATTTTGCGAATGCGTTGAGTGATATTAACCAGAATCAGCAAGCACTAGAGCATTATGGTTTAGCCTTACAGCTTGACCCCTTTGCGATCGATACGCTTAATAATTGCTGCGACCTTATGTGGGAGTCAGGGCAGGGCGAGAGTATGTTTGCTGCCTTTGAAAATGCGCTCATGCAAAATGAGACTCCACAGACGGTATATTTCGCCTACATCCGAAAATTGTTGAGAACCAATATGCTTGAGGAAGCCCAGAAGGTGCTCGGTAAAATGAATGAAGCCAACGATACTTCGCAACAAACCTTACATCTCGCTTCAGTCGCATTACTTACAAGGGCCAAGTTGCATTACAATATTTCAAAAGAACAGTTTGTTGAAATATTCGAAACGTCCGGGCTACCTTTGGATGTACAAGGAGAGTTAATTGAATTTGCACTTGAACACAATTATTGTGAACTTGCTTATCAACATCTCAACAAATTGCTGCAAACTTATCCACAAGATCAAATGCTCTTAGCCTTGTTGCATACCTGTTCGCGTTTAACGCCTAGTTGGCAATATCCATTTAATAACATTGAAAATTATGTGTTTGAATATACCATTGAGCCGCCTAAAAACCATTCCTTGGAAGACTACCTGTCGAAACTAAAAACATATTTACTGAGTTTGCATGCTTCCAAACAGCAACCGCTTGAACAAACACTTCACAACGGGACCCAAACGAGGGGAAATTTGTTCGATAATGATCACCCTTTGTTGGCTCATGTTAAAGCCCAATATAGAGCAGCGGTAAAAAGCTATCGTGAGACTTTGAAAGGATTGCCAGAAATTTATCCTGGTTTTTGGCAGCACAAGGAAACGCAATTCAGTGGTTCTTGGTCCGTCGCGCTTAAAAAAAGTGGATACCACAATCATCATTTTCATCCAATGGGATGGTTAAGTTCAGCGCTTTATGTAAGCCTCCCGAATATCACGAACGACAGTAATCAAGGCTACTTTCAGGTCGGAATTCCAAATCTCAAAAATCACGGTTTAGGACTACCTGCGCTTAAAGAGGTCAAACCAGAAGTGGGTAAATTGGTGCTTTTTCCATCAATGCTATGGCATGGCACTGTGCCGTTCGAGGAGGAAACCGTTCGGCTTTCCATTGCTTGCGATATTGTTTATCAGGAAAAATAGAGGTTTTTCTTAAATCCTCCTTAATATTTAATTAATTATGGAAGGACTCTCCTCAATTCTTGACATTTCTGTAACATCCTGTGACTATTTGTGTATTGCCCTGCGCGATTTCTGTGTGATTAATCAGTATACAGAAGCGCGATTTCACCAAATTCAGGGTAACACTACGAATAACAATAAGTGCAATGGCAACTCGCCATTTGCAACGTTTTAAATAGACTAAAAACGGTTGGGAATATGTCCATAATGAGCAAGAGAACTCACATTGCTTCTGGTGTGATTGGCGCACTCGCGCTATCAGCGACCAGTATCGCATTCGCAGGTCCACTTGAAGAACTTCAAAATGAAGAGCGTAAAATTCAGGTTGCGGCCGCACAATCACAAGAAAAAATTAACAATATATTTGAGCAGTCTCAGGAATTGTTGATTGAATATCGTAGTGTGGTCGACCAGACTGAAAATCTTAAGATTTATAACGACTATCTTGCAGGGCTCGTTGCCGATCAACAGCGCGCAATTGATTCTTTTCAACGTCAAATTGACTCGATTGATGACATCAAGCAAAAAATTGTGCCGTTGATGTACAGAATGATTGATAGTTTAGAGCAATTTATAAAGTTAGATGTGCCAATTAATCTTGAAGAGCGTCTTGCTCGCGTGGAGCGTTTGCGCGATCTAATGACACGGTCTGACGTAACGGTTTCCGAGCAGTTCCGATTAGTGATTGATGCTTATTCTATTGAAAATCAATATGGTCGAACTATCCAGTCATATGACGGCACTATTGACGTTAATGGCACCAACGTTTCTGTTGATTTCTTTAATTTAGGCCGAACAGCATTAATGGCACTTACGCTTGACCAGCAAACCGCATATGTTTGGGACAACGAACAAAGACAGTGGCAAGAATTAGGCGGTGAGTATCTGGATTCAGTAATTACAGCAGTGCGCATGGCGCAGGGCTTGGTTCCAGAAGATCTTATCAAACTACCAATCAAAGCAGCGGAGTAAGGCGTAATGAAAACAACAATAAAAGCGCTTGTCGCATCAGCATCCATTGCATTGGTATCAGGTTTTGCAAATGCGCAAGCACCCACCACATTAGAGCAACTTTTAGAACAGGTAAAAAATGACCGTATTTCCGAGCAGCGTATTAACGAAGCTCGAGAGCGTGAATTTTTAGACGAAAGAGCCGACAAGCAAGCACTGCTTCGCCAAGCTCAAGCAACCTTAAGAGCGGAAGAGCAACGGGGTGACCGATTAACTGCCCAGTTTGCAGAAAACGAACAAACGCTTATCGACAAAGAAACCGAACTTGATCAAGCAGCCGGTACCCTAGGCGAAATGTTTGGTGTGGTACGTCAAGCATCAGCAGACGCGTATGGCGTTATTTCAACCTCGATAGTGAGTGCTGAATATCCTGGTCGTGATGAGTTCTTGGCTGAAATGGCGCAAGATTCAAAAGGTCTCCCTAATATCAAAGAATTAGAAGATTTATGGATTGCGCTTCAAACTGAAATGACTGAATCGGGTAAAGTGTCTAAGTTTACGACTGAAGTTGTTGATTTAGATGGTGGTTCTACGACTCAAGATGTGGTTCGTATTGGTACCTTTAACCTCGTGGGTGAAGCGGGCTACCTTACTTATAACGACGAAGATAATAAAGTCCAGCCACTAGGTCGTCAGCCAGAAGGTTTCCAAGTAGCAACTACTCAGGATCTTTTAGGTGCTACTAGCGGTGTTGTTGCAACCTTCATTGACCCCTCACGTGGTGCTATCCTTGAGTTGTTCAAGCAAAAAGCAACACTTACTGAGCGTTATCATGCAGGTGGTATCGTAGGATACATTATTACAGGTATGTTGATTATTGGCTTGTTGATTGGTCTTTACAAAATTATCTCACTTACAGCCGTTGGTGGTAAGATGAAGTCTCAATTAAACAATATTGATAATCCTTCAAACTCAAACCCTCTAGGTCGCATCTTGACGGTGTATCAAGCCAATAAAACGGCTGACTCAGAGAGCTTAGAGCTGAAGCTTGATGAAGCGATTCTTAAAGAGCTTCCGCGCATTGAAGCGGGTATTAATATTATTAAGATTTTTGCTGCAATCGCGCCTCTCCTTGGTCTACTAGGTACGGTACTAGGTATGATTGCTACCTTCCAGCAAATCACACTATTCGGTACAGGTGACCCAAGAATCATGGCAGGCTCCATTTCAATGGCGTTGGTAACAACGGCCCAAGGTATTATTGCGGCACTTCCACTGATTTTGATGCACAGTATCGTAGCGGGTCGAAGCAAATCAATTGTTCACATCCTTGATGAGCAGACCGCAGGCATCATCGCCCAGCACGCAGAAGCGGAGAAAGCCTAATATGTTAGCTCTGATTGGATTATGGGAATCTGTCAGGGAATTTATCGCGACCGGCGGCAACGTATTGTATTTCGTTGCCGGGGCGCTCTTTCTCATGTGGACTTTAATGATAGAGCGCTATTGGTATCTAACTTCGGTTTTTCCATCTGTGAAGAAGAAGATAATTGCAGATTGGGAAGCTAGACAAGATACCACTTCTTGGTACGCGCATAGAATTCGTGACGCATGGATTTCACAAGCTTCTGATGGTTTACAAGCTCGATTGTTAATTATTAGAACTTTAGTGGCAATGTGCCCTCTAATTGGATTGTTAGGGACGGTTACCGGAATGATTGGCGTGTTTGAGACAATGTCAACCCAAGGCACGGGTAACCCTCGTCTAATGGCGGCGGGTATTTCAATGGCGACCATCCCTACAATGGCTGGAATGGTAGCGGCGCTCTCAGGACTTTTCTTTAGCTCTCGAATTGAAGCTAAAGCGAAAATGCTGAAAGAATCCCTCGTTGATAGTTTGCCACATCACTAAAAAGAGATTGTTATGGGACGTAAAGTTAGAGAGCCGGATGAAGATGCACAAATAGACATGACGCCGATGCTCGACATCGTGTTTATTATGTTGATTTTCTTCATCGTAACGACAGTGTTTGTAAAGCAAGCTGGTATTGAAGTAAATAAACCTGATGGCGTCACTGCCGTACAGTACAAGAATGCAAACATTTTTATAGCAGTCACTGAAGATGGCGATGTATGGATGGACAGAAGAGAGATTTCTGTTGAAGCCGTCCGCGCTAATCTTGAAAAGTTATTGCTCGAACAACCTACAGATGTAGTGTTTATTCAAGCAGACTTGAAGGCAAAACATGGTTTGGTAGTGGAAGTAATGGACCAAGTGAAAGCTGCTGGAATTGAGCGTGTGGCCGTAGCGGTAAGGGGCGAATAGTATGATTAGATTTATAGTGTCTATTTTATTAGGCGCCGGCGTTGCGTTCACATTGTTTGTGGTGATGGCTAAGTTGGTGGAAAACACTGGCGAACCCGGTGAAAAGCCACCCCCACCACCCATAATCGATATAGTGATGAATGAGCCAGACGATGAGGCTCAGACGCGCGTTCGTACTCCGCCTCCACCACCACCTCCTCCTCAAGAGCCTCCAAAGGTCGAGATGGTAGAGCCAGACGCTGCTGATCCAAATACAGATGGATTTAGTTTGAGTATTCCTAATGTGGATACTGGCGGTGTAGGTGTCAATATTGGTGGTATTGGCGACATGATGCGTGACGGTGACGCTACACCAATTGTTCGTATAGATCCAAAATATCCGCCTGATGCAGCTCGAGACGGTAAAGAGGGGTGGGTATTGTTGTCTTTCACTATCGATACTTTGGGCGGTGTTAAAGATGTTTCAGTACTAGATGCAGACCCCAAGCGCGTGTTCGACCGCGAGGCAAAACGCGCCTTACGTAAATGGAAGTACCGACCAAAAGTGGTGGATGGCGTTGCTCAGGAGCAGCCAGGTTTGCAAGTAAGACTAGATTTCACCTTGGCAGGTAACTAAATATGAATAGTAGAAAATTACCATTTATTAAATCCATCGCGGTGTGCACCTTGTTTTCTTTGTCAGGAATGGCAACAGTTGCGTATGCTCAACAGGCGCCCATTGTTTGTCCTGGCTACAAGCAGCCAAAAACAAAGTTATTGGGTGAACGCACCGGTAAGAAACTCCAAGCAGCATTCGAAGCATATAATGAAGAGCGCTTGGCTGATTCGGTAGAATTACTGAGAGATATTGAGCCTAAAGAGGAATTTGATAAGGCTTCTGTCGAGCGATTCTTAGGACAAATCTTAGTGTCGATGGATGGCAAAAAGAATGGCGCTGAATCTTTGCGACTTTTGCAAACAGCAGCTGGAAGAGAAGTTCTAAACGACCGTGACCAAGCAGACCTATTAAAGTTAGTGGGTGATTTGTCATTGCAGGAAGAAGACTACGCTGGTGCGATTTCGTGGTACGACAAGTGGATGGATTTCACATGTAAACGAGATGCGATGACCTACGTAAGAATATCTCAAGCTTACAACGAGCTGAAGGATTTCGACAACGTGATTGTTGCCGCTGATAAAGCAATTGAGTTGCAGGAAGAGCCCGATAAAAACCCATATGCTTTAAAACTGAACGCATTTCACGAAACGAAAAATTACCCTGAAGCGGTAAAGGTAGCCGAGACTCTAGTTGAGCTGTTTCCGGAGGAGAAAAACTGGTGGACGCAGTTAGGATTCTTCTACATGCTAGTGGAAAGTTACGATAAAGCCTTGTCTACATTTGCGCTTGCATATAAGCAAGGTTTCTTAACCAAGAAGTCGGAATATAAAGCACTTGTTCAGCTGTATGCTTCACAAGACGTACCTTTTAAGTCTGCTGAGCTTCATCAGAAGTATATGAAAGAAGGTATGATCGAAGACGATGGTGATTCAATAGCAAATTTGGCTAATACTTACCATCAGGCGAAAGAGCATAAAGATGCGGCTAAATATTATGAGCAAGCGGCTCAAATGACGAATGACCCTGAGTTTTATCGCAAAGAGGGGGCTTTGTTGTTAACAGCTGAAGACTATAAAGGCGCAATTTCTGCACTTGAAAAGTCACTTGAAATGGGTATCGATGACACCGCGAAAGTTCACTTTTCCTTAATGGAAGCGAACTTCTACGACGGTGATTTCAGAAAAGCATTTGAGCATGCTGAAGAAGCGAAAAAATCGCCTTCACTTCGTCGCAATGCATCTGCATGGATACCCTACATTGAGGAGAAAGCTAAAAACAGAGGCATTCGCTTGTAGCAATTGTACTAAGCGTAGTAAATGTTGGAAAATGATAACCCGCCGCAAGGCGGGTTATTTATTTATCTCAAGTGCTTACCGATGTTCTCAGCTTTCATCAATGCTCTTAACTTTGATGCGTTTTCAAGCTTCTGCGTTTTACTTAAGTTTGGCTGATGCAATTCTTCGAAAAGCGAGCGGGCTGGACCTAGGTTTGACTCACTAGAGTGGTATAGGCAATACGCTAAGCTCGATTTAGACATATCAAAGGATAGAGTTTCATTGACAAACAAGGCACGTTTTTGCTTTGTTATGCTTTTTTTAGCCTCTTCTATCGTTTCCTTGTTCTCGAAAGTCAGTAATTCAATTGGGATACTGCGGTATATGCTGGGATTAAATCTCTTCAAGTAATGCATATCTATTGCTTGGGACGCTTTTGCAAGATCGTGTATTGCTTTATAGCTTTCGCTCTCTGAATGCATAAAGTGGCCAGTAACAGCCCCGCTACTAGTGTCTTTCCTATATCCAAGTTTAACAAGGCGAAAGCTGTTTGCTTGCCAGAATTTTACAAGTTTGGGCGTCATCCCAAAGGAAGTGCTTAGGTTTTGCTTTTGATTCTTTGTCTGCAAGAATATCTTTTTCAAACAGCTCAACATCTGTGAACCGATTCCCTGTCCCTGTATTTGAGGATGTACCGCTATTCGATTAATTCTCAAAGTAGGTTCACCAAGGACCTCAGGTATTTGCAAGGCTTGAGCAAGCGCTTGAGCGCTCATATGACCTTGTACTCGTCGTTTACCCATTGCTATGTCAAATCTCAGCTGATTTTCGTAAAACGTGTCAGCCCCACCTTCTTCAATCGTGCAAATTATGCCTACACACTGTGAGTTTTCTATATAAAGCCAAATGTGGTAATCACTTGCGCTCAACATTCTTTGAATGTCATTAGGTGTAGACTGATAGTGAGCGCCCTGCAATAACGAAAAACACTCCCTAAACAGCTTAAAGTCGCCTAAAAGTTCGCTTTTGTTGAGGCAATGTAAACCGTCGGATATATGCAAGGTACTAGTGGGTTGTTCTGCATCAAGCACTGTCAAATTTGGTGAAAATATCGCAGCCATCATGTTTTCAAGTGCGTCGTTATTATCCCACCTGAAAGCTTGATACAAGCGATAGTGTTCAGTTGTATTTATTTGCATTGGCAGCCATCGATAAAGTAAGCCTTTACCACTACCTTCGTAACCGTCCATGGTGCTTGATAAAACGGTGTGGCTGACTTTTTCACAGAGCTTATCGATTAATTCAGGCGCCATAGAGGCAGCTTCGTCAATAAATAGGTATGAATTTTCAGGTATCTGATCGCTTTGGTCAGGCGCATAGCTTTGAATAATATTTGTGTTTTTAATTAAGCTTATTTGAGATGAACTTAAGCTTGAATCTTGCGTGAGAAGCTTGTTCACAACGTCTAAGACAATCTTGGCTTGAGAAGCGGTAGGTGCACAGATAGCGATCTGAGAATCGTCATTTTCGGATTGTATTGTGCCTATTAATACGCGGCGCAGCGCTTCAAAAGCCAAAAAGCCTAGTAGTGTGGATTTTCCTCTTCCACGCGCACCCGTTATTAGGCTATTTGAAATGTGCTTTTCATCCCAAGCCCGTAGTATTTTGTTAAAAATATCTTGTTGTTTTTTACTTAAGGTAAACCCACTTTGCCTTAAACTGGAGGGCGGTGCATCGCAAACATTTTCAAGTGTAAGTTCGGGCTCTGCTTGTGAAGCGACTATTGGAAGAATAGCGCCTGAATCGTCTATCTGTGCAACCTGTGAGTCGCCTAGAAAATGTCCAGACAAAAAACTAGCAAAGACACACTCAGTATGTGCTTCACCGTAACTGAATTTAATGCCTTGGTGACGGGCAAAGTAGCTAGGCCAGTTTGCGAGCTTAGGGCATAGCATCACTAAAAGACCTGAACGTCTGATTAGACCTGAAATTGCAAAAAGCGTATTTGCGACTATTCCGTCCATGCAGTCATATATGACTAGATCGAAGTCTTTTCCGAGTAAGGGTTTGATATGAGATGCTTGTGTAAAGATTACATTGGTATTTGTTTTTACGTAATCACTACCCAGACTACGCTTCGTGTGTTCGTTACCTAGAATCAAACAGCTGTCTAACGAAGTGATGAGCGTTTGTAAAGCGCTGTATTGCCTTGAAGTATTTTTGTAGGCCATTAATAGAAGCTGCCTTGATGACGAGTGACTTCGCCTAATGCTTAGCCAATCACTCAGGTCTTTATCGGATTGTGCTTCATTCATTAACGATATGCGCTATGCTCCTACTAATGAGCATAGTTTAACCTCAATCCCTAATAAGACATAGCGCAGCTTAGGCGCTTTTAAAATGATTGTGCTTTTAAATACTAACTTAGCAACTAAATCAAACAGGAATATGCCATGCGATTTTTATCTCGACGTCTAGTCATGCCAGAGGATTTGAACTATGCCAATTCGCTTTTCGGCGGCAGGGCACTTGCTTGGATTGATGAGGAAGCCGCCATTTACGCAATATGCCAGCTAGAAACCAATTGTCTGGTCACTAAGCACATTGGCGAAATCAGCTTCGAGTCTCCTGCCACTATGGGAGATATTGTAGAATTTGGATTGGCGACAAAAAATGTGGGAACAAGCTCTATCACTGTCACGTGCCTGGTGAGAAACAAAGCGACTAAAAAAACGATATGCCTTGCCGATGATATCGTCTTTGTAGCGGTTGATCCGAAGACTCGACAACCCGTCCCGCACAACAAAACCAAAGAAAGCCTGCTTGAGCAAACTGAAAAAGAAATCCAACAGCTTAATTTGTAAATAATTATCCTTGTCGATTGACAAGGCGACCGCGACTGCTATTATCCAAGCCATCACCAAGGGGTGCGACACGAAAGTGTAGCTGAGATCCATAAGGAAACCCTAATCTACCTGATCCGGTTAGTACCGGCGTAGGAATGGCTGACTTACTCATCTATCACCTGCCGTAATACCGGATCTTTTCACTTAACGAAGAGATCCAATCATGAAAAAGTTAACATCGTTTCCCACAGCAATCGCGCTTTGTACCTCTGTGGCCTGTGCCAGCGCTGTATCGCCCGCAAAAGCTCAATCACAACTTAGCGGCGACAATGAAAACCTAGCGCAAGTTGAACGCATTGTAGTCACCGCAGACCTGTTTGACAGAAGCCTTTACGAATTGCCAGGAAGTAACCTTGTGATTGCCGATGCCTTAATAAAGGCGCGCGAAGCGAGACACATTCAGGACATCGTGAGCGTTATGCCCAACGTCAATTTTACCTCCGGCTCAAGTCGCGGGAAGTTCATCCAAATTCGCGGAATAGGGGAGCGCAGTCAATTTGCAGAGCCTATCAATCCATCTATTGGCTTGCTAATAGATGATATTGATATTTCTGGGTTAGGCTCCCTTGCGACGCTTTTTGATGTGCAGCAGGTGGAGTTGCTATCTGGCCCACAGTCGGTGGCTACCGGCATCTCCAGTCTAGGAGGAGTCATTAAGTTAGTCAGCAATGGTGCTTCGGGTGCTCGTGCAGATGGCCAAAGCGGACGCTTTTTTGCAAGCTACGGCCAGCAAAATGCACTTAACTTAGGTGCAGCTTTTGGCAGCGACATTACAGATACCCTAAGTGCCAGAGTAAGCGCACAAGTCAATCAAGAAGATGGCTTTGTGCAAAATGCCTTTTTAAATCGTGACGATACCAACAATATTGATGAAAAAAGCGCGACTTTATTTCTCTCAAAAGCGCTCAGCGATACCAGCTCACTTTCGCTAAATACCTACTTGTTCGACATAGATAATGGTTACGATGCCTTTTCATTGGACAACGACAATGTGACTCAATCTGACCAGCCTGGTTTTGATAAAAGCGATGCAAAAGCGGCCAGCGTAAAATACCAGTCGGCATTTGAAAATGTTGATGTGCAGGCTACGCTAACGTATTTAGATGGCGAGTTTGATTATGCCTACGATGAAGATTGGACATTCCCGGCCTTTCATCCTTTTAGCTACAGCTCCTTTGACCGATATAATCGTAATGTGACTCGCCAAAGTGCGGATGTGAGAATCAATAGTAACCATAGCGAGACACCTCATCGATGGTTGTTTGGCGCGAGCTACCGAGATGCTGATGAACAGCTTCTGCGTGAATATACCTTTAATGATGGTGATTTTACGAGTCGTTTTGAGCCCTTATCGCTATCATTATATGGACAATATGAATCCCAGCTGTCTGATAGCACGCACGTTGTCGTCGCAGCGCGAATTGAAAATTTTGAAGCTGACTATACCGATTCTGACTTTTTTCAAGAACAGCTTGATGACACACTTTTGGCCGCGTCGGTATCGGTGGACCATGAGCTTAAAACCAATCTCGGTCAATCCATGCTGGTCTATGGCAGTATTTCTCGGGGATATAAAGCGGGTGGGTTTAACTTTGATCAGCGTTTAAGCGCGGATAATCGCACCTTTGCTCCTGAATACAATTGGAATTATGAACTTGGCATAAAAGGCAGCGCATTGGAAAATCGCGCGCGCTATCAAGTTACCGTGTTTTATATGCAGCGCGAAGACGCCCAAGTCAGTGATTTCGCTATATTTGAAAATGTACTGGACGACGGCACCATAGTGACCTCATTCGCTGACGCGGTACGAAATACCGACACGGGCATTAATCAGGGTATTGAAATCACCAGTAGCTTTACGCTCACCAACGATTGGAACCTTAACGCCAACATTGGCTATTTGGATGCGACTTTCGGTGATTACACTAGATTAGATGGCAGCTTTGTTCCCGAGCAAGACCAGGCACAAGCGCCTGATTTTACGCTCTATTTATCCTCTGCTGTCAACATTTTAGATAATTGGCAGTGGTTTGTTGACCTTGATGCAAAAGACGAATTTCGATTTTCAGACGGGCATGAGGAACGAGCACCCTTCACTGTAGTAGTCAACAGCAACTTAAGCTGGCAGTATAACGAGCATTTGGTCAGAATTTGGGTCAAAAACCTGTTTGATCGTGAGGTCTTTACAAGGGGCTTTGGCGGTTTTAGCAATGATCCTCGGGACGAATATGCTTTTGTGGAGCCTTACTTTCAATTTGGTCAGCAGCGCCAACTTGGCGTGAGTTATGAATATCAATTTTAAACAGCTAGCGGGCGCTGTAAATCAAAAAGGAACAAACATGCGATTATTGGTTGAGATATCTTTGTATCCCCTGGCAGAAAAATATGTTGAGCCCATTCTTGAATTTATTGAACGATTAAATACCCACAAAACACTGGAAGTGAAAACCAGTACAACGAACACCTTGGTAGCGGGCGAGTACGAAGATGTCATGCGTATTTTGTGCGCCGAGATGCAGCACACGCATGAAGAAGTAGGGCAAGCTGTATTTGTCTGTAAATTTTTAAATGGCACACATTTGAGTATTGATTAGTCGAAGGTCATCAAGAGGGAGCATTTAGCTTGGAAGCGTTTTTTAGTATTGCCCTTGAACAGTGGCAGCAGCAAAGCATGGCTGAAATATGCGCCGTTGTATTTTCTATCGCATACGTTTGGCTGGCTGCTGAAGAGTCAATACTTTGCTGGCCAGCGGCGCTCATTTCCACAATTCTATTTGCTTATGTGTTTTGGGATGTCAGCTTGTTTTTCCAAATGCTATTGAACATGTATTACGTAATGATGGCTATCATCGGATTTTTGCACTGGCGCAAGGCAAAAGAGGATTTTAACGCCCTGCACATGCCGCTTTCCTTACACCTTATTGTGTTGGGAGGCGGTATCAGTTTAACCTTGGTGACTGTTTTTTTAGCGCAAAGCATCGCTCTGCAATGGTTTGCTTATGACTTGTTAGTCTTGGACGCAGGCATTACGATGTTTTCCTTGCTTACCACCTATCTCACCGTCAAAAAGTACCTCCAGTCATGGATGTACTGGAGTATCATTAACGCGCTAAGTATTTATCTGTTTGCGAGTAATGAGCTTTACTTCACCGTGATATTGATGCTGATTTTAATTTTGCTTGCCTTAAGAGGTTACATCAACTGGTCTCAAGATATGCTAATTCATCGCGAATACGATACGAGTAACCGGTAAAAGATGCTTTCGTTTCACCTTTTGCTTGAATATTGCCTTAAACATATCGCGCTCAACACGCGATCTGGCCAAGTAAAGCTTGAACAAATACCCGGCGGAAGCGTTAATCAAAGCTATTGTTTAACTGCGGGAAATAAACGCTTTTTAGTCAAGCAATTTGCAGGCAAACGCTGGGTGCCTGTAAACAGGCGGGAACTGCTTGAAATACAAACGCGCTTGGCAAAACGTGGCTGTGCGCCTATGCCTTTGCATTTGTCTAACAACAATAAAATTTACCTTGAGCAGTGGATTGAGTTTAATGTGAAGTCTTACGACATCAAGGACAAAATCGATATACTAGCCAGCAGCCTGCAGCGCATCCACAGTTTGGACGTGCATGACTTTCTATCCAGCGTTGACGAGTCAAAGCAGTCAGGGCTCAGTTATGACCAAACCATTAAACAATACACGCTTAATCTACCCAGTCATTGGCAAAAATATCTCAAAAATATTCCTGATCCTGAAAAAAAATGGGCTAAAAAAGCTGATGAGTACAAGCAGGTGTGGAGGGATTATGTCAAACGATATCAATCCGATTTTGTGCTATGTCACAACGACTTGAGTATTGAGCACGTGCTTGACGATACTGGTATGTTTCTCGATTGGGAATATGTCTCTGCGGGATGCCGCTTTTTCGATTTATTAACCTGCATTCTCGCCAATCAGTTTGACCAAGGGCAAGCTGATGACTTAATACGTCGTTATATTGAATTATCTGATTATCACAGAAGTGAAGTGCACCAGCGCGTGGCGATATTGCAACCTTTGGTTATTTTTACCCATCAACTTTGGTGGCGCGCTTCGCAAGCTCGGTGAAAATTATGCTTTATTTCTTCACCGCGCTCGCTATAATGCAAGCGAATTTAGGGGTGTAGTTCGAATTGGTAGAACAGCGGTCTCCAAAACCGATGGTTGGGGGTTCGAGTCCCTCCACCCCTGCCACTTATCTTCAAATAGTCGCGTTGTGAATGCATATCGAAACTAAAACACTATCGATACTACAAGCGATGGGCATTGATGTTTATCATCACAGTGCCTCCGTTGCTGATGAACAGGATGCCGATACAGCGCCTCAAGCACCAGCAGCCGATTCAGACACACCTTCACATGCAGCGATATCTCAAAAGTCCTGGTTCCCAGATTTGATAGCATTGCTCAAGCTTGATGTTCAGCAATGTAAGTTTAGTGATACTGCACCGATATCTTTCGACTCAGTCACCAAGAGTCTTGTGTTGCCTGCTACACTTGCTGTTGACGATGCAAAACTCAAACGAGAAATCTGGGATGCAATAAAGGGCGAGTTAGACGAGCTTGCTTAAGCTCGACTCACAGCTGTGATGAGCAATCACCCAAAAAGCGGCGTCAATACCGTATCTTCTTTAAGCGCCGAACTGTCTTTTATTAATCCGTCTGATGCCAGCGGCCAACAAATTGAAGATGCATATCAGCTGTTTTGCACACACCGCGAAAACCCTTGGCAGTTTCCCTTGTTTGAGCGCTCAATCACTACCATATTCTCACTGCTATTGACGACACAGCAACAAGCTCATGCTAAGGGCAAAGTTATCGCCTATGTGATGGTTAGCAGTGTATTGGATGAAGCTGAAATTGAGGATGTCTGTGTATCCACAGCCTATCGAAAGCGAGGCTTTGCAAGTGCTTTGTTGCAGGCGCTTGTAGAGAAGCTGCAAGAGGCAAATATGCGTTGCGTGCACCTAGAGGTGCGCCAGAGCAATAAAGCCGCCCAAGCGCTTTATTCCCGTATGGGGTTTCAATTGTGCGGGCAACGCGCAAACTACTACGTCAGCGAACAAGCGGTTGAAAAAGATACCGCAAGCAAAGAAACCGCATTAGTCTATCGCTTGGACGTGTGATTTTGGCTTTTTAATCATCGCACCAACTGAAAGCATGATAAGTGCAAGTCCAACTGCATGATAATAGGTAAAGGCCTCACCCAGCCAAAATACCGCCAACACGGATGTTAGAGCAGGGCCGCAAGTGCCCACAATGCTCGTTCGCTCAGGTCCAATTTTATGAATTGCTTCGGCGACAAGCAGAGAAGGAATAACCGTGCAGAAAAAGGCGATAGCCGCGCAAATAAGATAGGCCTCGGTGCTCACACTCAGAGAAGACAATGCCTGGGTCGCCGTAAAGTAGATGAATATAGCAATGCTTGCCGCTATCATCGCAAAACTGGTGAACACCTGAGAGCCAATTTTACTCATAATAGGCTTACTCCAAAGCACATATATTGAAAATGCAATGGCACTTAAAAACACTAACGAGGTGCCAAGTGCAACTTCACTGCCAAGGGTTGTAAGATCATGTCCGAATATCAGTAAAATTCCTAAGTAAGACATCCCTAAAATTATCCATATGTTTTTGGGCAATTTAGTCTTAAAAAATACATAAGACATGATCACAACAATCGTTGGAAAGCAAAACAACACGACGCGTTCAAGCTGTGCACTGATGTATTGTAAGCCCAGTAAATCTAAATAACTTGCGACGAAATATCCCAGAACACCCAGCACAGCAACAGGCAGTAAATGATTTACATACACACTGCGTTTATCTTGGTTACGCATCCAATGAAGCCCTATCACGCCTAAATAAAACGGCGCGGCAAACAGCATTCTTAGGGTTATCACCTGCTCACTGCTTAGGTCTATCTCGTAGGCGAATTTTATCAGTATGGGTTTGAGTGAAAACATGAAGGTACCGGCTAAAGCAAGTAAAATACCGCTGAACAAACTGTCGTTAATTGTGGATTGAGACTGCAAAAATATCTTCCTGGCTAATAAAAGTGTTGATTGGCGATAGGTGTGTCTAATGCCTACCTTTAAAATTGTTGGGTGTAAGTGTATAGTAGCGCGCCGTTAACAGCATACAGCAAAATGAAGAGGCTTAAAGCATGAGTCGCAGCGATATCCTTGGTGAGATTGATAAGCGAAGAACCTTCGCAATTATCTCTCACCCAGATGCGGGTAAAACTACTATTACTGAGAAAGTCTTATTATTCGGAAACGCGCTGCAGGTTGCGGGCACTGTGAAGGGCAAAAAGTCAGGTCAGCATGCCAAATCAGACTGGATGGAGATGGAAAAAGAGCGGGGGATATCGGTAACTACCTCGGTCATGCAATTTCCTTATCATGAGCACTTAGTTAATTTGCTCGACACTCCCGGGCACGAAGACTTTTCGGAAGATACCTACCGTACGCTGACCGCTGTAGATTCATGCTTGATGGTCATTGATGCTGCAAAAGGTGTGGAAGACAGAACCATTAAGCTAATGGAAGTCACTCGCCTTCGCGATACACCCATCATCACGTTTATGAACAAGCTGGATCGAGATACTCGAGACCCAATCGATTTGCTCGACGAAGTAGAGGATGTACTTAAAATCAAATGTGCACCCATTACTTGGCCCATTGGAATGGGTAAAGAATTTAAAGGTGTGTATCATATACTCCGCGACGAGACGGTCTTGTACAAGAGCGGTCAAGGGCACACTATTCAAGATAAAAGGATTATTAAGGGCTTAGATAATCCAGAGCTTGACGAAGCCATAGGGAGCTATGCAGAAGAACTGCGCGAAATGCTCGAGTTAGTGCAGGGCGCATCACATGAGTTTGAGCTGGATGCCTTTTTAAAGGGTGAGCTAAGCCCAGTATTTTTCGGCACGGCTTTAGGTAATTTTGGTGTTGATCATATGCTCGACGGCCTGGTTGAATGGGCGCCTAAGCCGCAAGGGCGCGCAACTGACAAAGATGAGTTCGTTAACGCAGATTCAGATAAGTTCTCAGGCTTTGTATTTAAGATTCAAGCGAACATGGATCCTAAACACAGAGATCGCATTGCTTTTTGCCGTATTGTATCTGGTAAATACGAAAAGGGCATGAAGATGCGTCATACCCGCATCAATAAAGACGTGCGAATTTCAGACGCGCTGACGTTTTTAGCCGGTGACAGAGCACTATTAGAAGAGGCATATGCAGGTGATATCATAGGCCTGCATAACCATGGCTCTATGCGAATTGGCGATACCTTTACCCAAGGCGGCGACTACCGCTTCACCGGGATTCCAAATTTTGCGCCGGAACTGTTCAAACGCATCCGTTTGCGAGATCCGCTTAAGCAAAAGCAACTTTTAAAAGGGCTGATACAGCTTTCAGAGGAAGGTGCCGTTCAGGTGTTTAGACCGCTCATCAATAACGACTTGATTGTGGGTGCGGTGGGCGTGCTTCAGTTTGACGTTGTCGTTGCTCGCTTGAAAGCTGAATACAATGTAGATGCCATGTATGAACACATCAACGTAGCTACCGCGCGCTGGGTGTACGGTGATGAGCGTAAAGTCGACGAATTTAAGCGTAAGGCGGAGGCAAACTTAGCGTATGACGGTGCTGATAACTTGACATACATCGCGCCTACAATGGTGAATTTGTCCCTATCGCAAGAGCGCTATCCAGACATCACTTTTGCTGCAACGCGCGAGCAGTAGCTTAGATAACAAAAATTTAGTAGAGAAATCCGCAATGTTGATACAGTCAGTTTTAGCTGAACGATTTACCCACGCCTTAGCCTCTCTGGGCCTAGAAAATGCGCCCGTGCCTATCAGCAAAAGCACGCGCTCAGAGTTTGGCGAATATCAATTTAATGGTGCAATGGCATTAGCAAAACAGCTGAAAAAGAAGCCACGTGATATTGCTCAAGATATACTGGACGCGGTTGAGCTCGGTGATTTAACGGAAAAATGTGAAATTGCTGGTCCTGGGTTTATCAACATTCATTTGTCGCGCGATTGGCTCGGCAAACAAGCACTGCACGCTCTTGCTGACGCGCGATTAGGCGTTAGCCTCCAAGAGCAGCAAAAAGTGGTTGTTGACTACTCCTCTCCCAATTTAGCCAAAGAAATGCATGTTGGGCATTTACGCAGCACGATTATTGGTGATGCCGTCGTCAAAGCCCTCGAGTTTTTAGGGCATAAGGTGATTCGACAAAATCACATGGGTGACTGGGGTACACAATTTGGTATGTTACTGGCGCACTTGAGCGACCAATTAGATTCCCATAGCAACACACAAGCCCATCGTGCGCTTTCCGATTTAGAGGACTTTTATCGAGCAGCGAAAGTGCGTTTTGACGAAGAAGAGGACTTTGCTGACAGAGCGCGCGAATACGTGGTCAAGCTACAAGGAGGCGACGCAGATTGCCTCAAGCTTTGGGAGCGGTTTATTGATATATCCATTTCACATAGCGAACAGGTGTACAAGAAGCTCAATGTGTCGCTGACGCGTGAAGACGTGATGGGCGAAAGTGCATACAATCCTGATTTACCGCAACTAGTCGAAGATTTGTTAGAACGCGGTATAGCGGTGGTTGATCAGGGCGCTACCCTTGTTTTTATTCCTGAAATGGCAGACAAAGAAGGCAATCCTGCGGTGTATATTATACAAAAATCGGGTGGTGGATTTTTATATGCCACGACCGATTTAGCAGCCATTCGATACAGATGCGGCACCTTAAACGCCGACCGCACGCTAATTTTTACCGATGCCCGTCAAGCCTTACACTTCAAACAAACCGAAATTGTTGCCAGAAAAGCGGGCTACATGCCCCAAGCCCATCAATACCAGCATTGCCCCTTTGGCATGATGTTGGGAAAAGATGGCAAACCCTTTAAAACCCGAACGGGCGGCACAATCAAGCTGTGTGATCTGCTTGATGAGGCCATTGAACGCGCCAGTAGATTGCTTAGCGAACGCGAGCTTGAGCAAAACGAAGGCAATGCCAATTCACAAATTGCGAAAACCGTTGGCATTGGCGCCGTCAAATATGCTGATTTAAGTAAAAACCGCACGACGGATTACATTTTTGATTGGGACACCATGCTGAGTTTTGAGGGGAATACAGCTCCATATCTTCAATATGCGTACACCCGTATTCGCAGTATTTTTAGAAAAGCTGACTTAGACATGGATAAAGTCACCGGAGCCACATCTATATTCATCGAGAATGACGCTGAACATGCCCTTTGTGTAAAGCTACTTCAGTTTGAAGAGGTTTTGCAGTCGCTTGCTAGCGAAGCAAGTCCGCATATTCTGTGCACCTATGTGTATGAACTGGCCAGCGCGTTTATGCGTTTTTATGAGGCAAGTCCAATCTTAAAACAAGGCGTGAGTGAAGCAACCAAGCAGAGCCGACTATGTTTGGCGGCGCTTAGCGCTAAAACTATTCGCCAAGGTTTAGACATTCTTGGCATTGAAACACTTGAGCATATGTAAATAGACTTGAACGTAAGTTAGCAAGATAGCGTAATGATATTGTAAATTAATAACGCTCTGCTAACTCATCAGATTTAAGGAAGCTCAATGTCAAAAATACTTGCTTTTGCCGGTTCCGGCCGCAAACATTCTTACAACTTTGCCGCAGTAAAAGCCGCTGCCCAAGGCGCACGCGATGCGGGCGTGGAAGTCACGGTAGTAGATATGTCCGAATATGCGGATATCCCAATTTTTACCGAAGACTTGGAAGCTGAACATGGCATGCCTGAAAAAGCGAAGGCATTGAAAGAATTACTTAAAAGCCACGACGCCTTTTTAATTGCAAACCCCGAATATAATAGCGGCTACAGTGCCTTATTTAAGAATGTTATTGACTGGGCCTCTCGCAAAGAAGAAGGTGAAAAGCCGCTTGAAGCATTTAAAGGTAAATTCGCAGCATTGATAGCCGCATCACCGGGTGGGCTTGGCGGCATAAGAGTGCTCGTGCCCGTGCGTTTACTGCTTAGTAATATTGGTGTGAACGTGTTGGGAGACCAGCTTGCAATTAGCGGGGTTGGTAATCTAGTTAATGAGCAATACGAAATATCTGACGAGGCAACCCTCAAAAAGCTTAATAGGATTGGCTCCCAACTAGCGAGCATGCTCTAGCTAACAGCTGTTTCAAGGCGCTCTGCTATTACAGAAAATAGGAAAAGATAGAGCGCTGCTTCTTATCTATTGTGCAGGTTCAATAGTTATTTACATTTATACCAAAGCTTCAAAATTCTTTCTTGTCGCGTACATTGAATGTTGTTAATCTCCATCGTGTTGTATTTACACGGAGCGTTAAAGTGATTTTAGCAGTACCTTCTTTCTCGAGCGCGAGTCAGCGCATAAACACCCGCAAATTGTTTTCCATCCTCTTAGTGTGCATGTCCTTTGCTTTTATTTAAGGCTGTAGTTCGACAAACAAAGCATCCACCGTGCAAACTCTTCAGAGCAATGAAGCGAACGCAGGTACAAAGGTTTTACTCATGCCTTTGGATGTTGAACTGTCCGTTTTGACTGCAAGCGGCATGACTGAGCTTAATGCTGAATGGACTGAAAATGCGAAAAATCATATGCACGAAGCGATAAGCTCACATTTGGACGCTAAAGACATTCAGATGATGCAGTATCTTTCAGAAACCAACGACATTGATTCAGTTCAAGTTCAGCTTGAAAAGTTGCATATGGCTGTTGGTTATAACGTGCTATTTCATCATTTTGGCCCAGTTCCTTTACCAAATAAAAACAAGGAATTCGATTGGACTATGGGCGAGTCTGCCAAAGTTCTCAAAGAGGAGACAGGAGCAGACTATGCCATGTTTGTCTTTGTTCGCGACAGCTACGCCAGCGGCGGTAGAGTTGCTATGCAAATTGGGATGGCCTTGCTGGGTGTTGGTGTTCAAGGCGGCACGCAAATTGACTTTGCTTCGGTCGTTGACCTCAACACCGGTGATTTAGTGTGGTTCAACAGACTAATAAGCACAACAGGCGATTTACGCGAATTAGCCCCTGCCACACAAACTGTTACTAACCTGCTCGATACTTTACCTGCGCCAAACTAGGTAAAAAAGTGCCTCAACCAACGAGGCACTTCCAGCCAACAGCAAAGGCATAAGTAAGGGATAGTTATTATGCGTATCAAAAAATTATTCGCACTAGTGATTTTATTGAGCCTACCGATTGCGCACAGTAAATCAGCTAATTTAAGCGTAACACCTCGACTGGATGTGAACTATAAGCCAGAACTTCACACTGATGAGGGCGGTTTTTGGTACAAAGTAGAGCAGCTTGAGTTTGAGACGCAGCGTTCTCCTCACCGAGTGACCGATCCACTAATTAATGATTACTTAAGTCAATTGGTTTGTAATTTGGCAGGAGAGTATTGCTCGAGCATACGTGTGTATTTAATTGATAATCCTCATTTTAATGCGTCAGTGTATCCTAATGGTATGATGCATGTGCACACAGGTTTGTTGTTGCGTTTGGACAATGAGGCGCAGTTAGCGGCTATTTTGGGTCACGAAATCGGCCATTTTCTCATGACACATCAATTAATGCGTTATCGAAGTGCACGAGATTCCAGTGCGCTTGCGACTTTTATCGATATTGGTTTAGCTGGATTAACAGGTGTTTATGGGCTTGCAACGCTTGGCATGGCAAGTGCCAATATGAGTTTTAGTCGGGAGCATGAGTATGAGGCCGACTTAATTGGTATCGAGCTGATGGCAAACATCGGATATTCACCGCAAGAAGCTGCAAGGGTCTGGGAGCAGGTTAAACTCGAACGTGAGGCCGATAAAAGTAAAGAGGCTTCAAGCGTTTTCTGGTCGACTCATCCACCTTCAAAAAGTCGAGCGAAGAAACTAAGCGAAGCGGCAGTAAAGCTTGTCGAACAGTTCCCAAATGCAGAGATACTTAATCAAGAGCGTTACATCAATCAGATTAAGATGATTTATGCCGACTCAATGGCCAATCATATTAATTTGCAAGAGTATGAGCAAACTGAGCTATTGATTGCAAAACACAAAAGCTTGGGTTTCCCTGTTGGGCTTACGCACTTTTTTGCAGGCGAACTGCATAGAATGCGCGCGCAAGAGGGTGATGCACAAAAGGCGATCGATTTTTATCTGCGCGCTGCTGAGAGTGAAAGTACCCCCCAGAGACTTTTAAACATTTGGGTTACATGCATTTAAAAGGTGAGCAAAACAAAAAAGCACTTGAGCACTTTGACGAATACTTGCAACGACACCCCGAGGCAAGTGATAAAGCAATGATTGAATATTATATTAATACATTAAGGTAAATGAATGAGAGTTTTATTTTTAACAATGGTTTGTATCTTTCTTGCATCTTGTGCAAGTTATAAGCTTGTTGGCAAAACACCGGTGTCTGTAAAGGGTATGCAGGTTACTCCCCAATTTCACTGGAATAAGGCGCCAAATGCGCCGGGCAAAAATGCAGAGGTCTGGACGATGGACGGACATCAGTTAAATGAGCTGATATTTGTTGGCGAGTTGGAAAGTGGCAAGCCCATGTTCTCATCAAGAAGTAAAGAGCTACCAATGCCGAGTTTCAAAGCTGGCATGCTACCCAATGAGTTAGAAAGTCTTGTTTCAACTTCCGTGCGAAACTTGCTTGGAGGTGAGTCAGAGGTTTCGGTAAGCAATTTAAGACCCATGCCGGTCAATGGGCAAATGGGCTTCCGCTTTAACATGGATTTTTACACCGCTGATGGTCTTGCAAAACGAGGGGATGTTTTGATACTGGAAAGTGGTGAAAAGCTATACAGCATGATTTTGATCGCCACAAAGCTTCATTATTTTGATAGTTTATCGCCAGAGTTTGAGAATATGGCGAACTCACTAAAGATTTAATCTTAACTTTGTGTGCAAGATGTGGGTCACCAAAAAGCGATGCTTGTGCATCGCTTTTTGCATAAGTTGAAAATGTCAGCTACTACAATATCGGTCGATAGCGAGCGGCACTGATAATTGACCAAATATGCGCAATTAAACCTATCGGCCACATGAAAATGAGAATGACCGTTGCTGAAAGAGCATAACAACCTGCTGCCACTACAAAAAACAAGAGTGCGGCTAAAATTCTGCCCTGTACTAACTGCCCTAAACCGGGAATGAAAAAACTACATACTGCGGCAATTACGTTTCCGCCTGAGCCTTGTCCGGCCATATTATTACTCCGTTTCGCTGTTTGAATTGCTTTTACTATACAATATTGCATCAGGTCATCGCATACAAGCGGATACTTGTTACAAGCATGGGCTATTTGTAACATCGTGTAAAAACATCACTTTACTGTTAAATCTTCCCGTCTTTCGTTACACTCTGCATCTTTAAATTTAGACCCAAATGTTCACAAATAAGGCTTATCAAATACATGTTCGAAGTTAATCCCATCAACAATGCCATTGCCGATATTCGAGAGCGATCTAATTCGCTTCGGGGGTATCTTTGACTACGACCAAAAAGTTGAGCGCTTAGAAGAAGTTAGCCGAGAACTAGAAGATCCTGATGTGTGGAATAAACCTGAATATGCTCAGGCCTTAGGCAAAGAAAAGAATAGCTTAGAGATGGTCGTCCAGACTATTAAGACGCTTGAGCAAGGTACCGAAGATGTAGAGGGCTTAGTTGAGCTAGCGGTTGAAGCCGAAGACGAGGAGACATTTGAGGAAGCACAAAACGAGCTGAAGTCGCTAATTGTCGCACTCGAAAAGCTCGAATTTAGACGTATGTTCAGCGGTCCAAATGACCAAAGTGGCGGCTATATCGATATTCAGTCTGGCTCTGGTGGAACTGAAGCGCAAGACTGGGCGAACATGCTGCTTCGCATGTATTTGCGATGGGGTGAAGAGAACGGGTTTAAAACTGAATTGATAGAAGTATCAGATGGTGATGTGGCGGGCATTAAAAGTGCGACGATTAAGTTTACCGGCGAATATGCATTTGGTTGGCTTCGCACCGAAACGGGCGTTCACCGATTAGTGAGAAAGTCTCCATTTGACTCAGGTAATCGTAGACATACTTCGTTTGCATCTGCCTTTGCATACCCTGAAGTTGACGATGATATTGATATCGATATCAATCCCGCAGATTTGCGCATTGACACTTATCGGGCATCCGGCGCGGGCGGTCAGCATGTAAACCGAACCGATTCCGCTGTACGTATTACGCATTTACCTACTAACACCGTGGTGCAGTGTCAAAACGACCGTTCACAGCATAAGAACAAAGACCAAGCTATGAAACAGCTCAAAGCCAAGCTATACGAGCTAGAGCTGCAAAAGCAAAATGCGGAAAAACAAGTCATGGAAGATAATAAGTCTGATATTGGCTGGGGCAGTCAAATACGCTCCTATGTGCTCGATGATTCGCGGATCAAAGACTTGAGAACTGGGGTAGAAACGCGTAATACCCAGGCCGTGTTGGACGGTGATTTAAACAAATTCATTATTGCCAGCTTAAAGTCTGGCTTGTAGGAACACACGAAGCTTGTAGGGGTGTAAATCCAAAGCGCCTATAAACCTTAATTTTATTTTTAGGAAGATTCATGACAGAGCAAGTGCAAGACGAAAACAAATTGATCGCAGAACGACGAGCTAAGCTCGACGAAATAAGAAAGGACTGCGATTCAAATGGTTTTCCGAATCAATTTCGCCGTGACCATTATGCCCAAGATATTCAGAATGAGTTTGGTGAGTTTGATAAGCAAAGCCTTGCTGACAATCCTCGCTATATGACCATCGCAGGCCGGGTAATGGCTAAAAGGGGACCTTTCTTATTATTGCAAGACATGACTGGCCGTATTCAAGCTTATGCTGATAAAGGCGTGCAAAAAGACATTAAGGCGACATACGGCAGCCTCGATATAGGCGACATTATTGGCGTTTCGGGTCAGCTACACAAATCGGGCAAAGGCGATTTGTATGTCAATATGGAGCGTTATGAGTTATTGACCAAAGCGCTTCGCCCCCTACCAGAAAAATTCCATGGCTTAGCGGATCAAGAAACTAAGTATCGACAGCGTTACGTGGACTTGATCACCAATCCAGAAACACGCCGCACCTTTGAAATTCGCAGTCAAATTGTTAATGGAATCCGTCAGTTTTTAACTGAGCGCCGTTTTATTGAAGTGGAAACACCAATGCTGCAGGTTATTCCAGGCGGTGCGACGGCAAAACCATTTGTGACCCATCATAACGCGCTTGATATCGAAATGTACTTACGCATCGCCCCTGAGCTCTATCTGAAGCGACTAGTCGTAGGCGGCCTTGAACGAGTGTTTGAGATTAACCGTAATTTCAGAAATGAAGGTTTGTCGACACGGCATAATCCTGAGTTCACTATGCTTGAGTTCTATCAATCCTATGCAGACTACAACGATTTGATGGATTTGACCGAAGAAATGCTGCGCGATTTAGCACAAAAAGTCTTGGGCAGCACAGAGGTTCGCAATACTCAGAAAAACGCGGACGGCGAGATAGTGAGTGAAACGATTTATGATTTTGGTAAACCTTTCGCACGATTAACCATGGCCGACGCGATTTTGAAATATTGGCCAGACGCGAATGAGGCGGCCATAAAAGATCCTGAAAATCACTTAAGCGAGATGAAGGCTATGGCAAAACAGCTTCATATCAAAGAGCCTGAAGTGGATGGTATTTGGGGGGCAGGTAAGTACTTGTGCGAGATATTCGAAGCCACTGCTGAAGAAAAGCTCGACCAACCGACCTTTATTACTGAATACCCTTGGGAAGTGTCTCCATTAGCCAGGCGCAATGATAAAAACGCATTCGTCACCGACAGATTTGAGTTTTTTGTGGGCGGTCGCGAGCTGGCAAACGGCTTCTCAGAGTTAAATGATCCTGAAGACCAAGCTGCGCGCTTCAAAAAGCAGGTTGAAGAAAAAGACGCAGGAGATGATGAAGCCATGCACTTTGATGACGACTACATCACCGCGCTCGAATACGGCTTGGCACCAACCGCAGGCGAGGGCATTGGCATCGACCGCTTGGTCATGTTGTTTTCAGATAGTCCTAGCATAAAAGACGTTATTCTATTTCCACATATGCGCCCCTTAGCACAGGACTAGGCGCATTCTTATGTCTTCATACCGAGTTAGTATTTGATATTGGCTCGGTTGATAGCTTCAAATGTGTTCTCATATCTTTAGCTCTTTGCGTTTTTTAAAGGGCAATCAAAAAAAAGCACAAATTTAATTTTCTTCGCAACTTAATCAAATTCTTGGCGTAAAGCTTTAATGTTGAGTCTGACACGGTAGTGGTCTTGTTATGCACAACACCTTATTTAATTAACGGAGATGATTCATGGCTATTTTTAATAAGTCTTGTGCTTTCAAAGCGTTTAAACCAGCATGTTTAGTCTTTCTAAGCGGGCTGTTTAGTGCTCAGTTACAAGCCGCCCCTATTGTATTTTCAGATGTAAGTTCAAACGCAAATTTCGGTGACACCATCAGCGCTTTTCAAGCTGCATTGGGTGACCCAAACAATGGCAATGCGCCCGGCCCATTTTCTGAAGGTCGAAGGCAAATTAACTGGGACGCAGGTATTGTACCCTTCGACATGCCTGCGGACTTTTTTAACAATCCCGCTTTTCCACCAACTCGCGGCGCGGTATTTAGTAATAGCAACGACAACGAGTTTAGAGTCAGTAATGACGGTATCGATAACGAATTTGATACCTTCAATGCAGACAACCCAGATCAATTCGAAACCTTTAGTGCGCCGCGTTTGTTTACGCCAGTTGGCACTAATTCCTTTGACGTAAACTTTTTTATCCCTGCAGACAGCACGCCTGCAACCGTAAGCGGGTTTGGCGCAATATTTAGCGATGTGGATATATTTGGCAGCACCGTAGTGGATTTATTCGATATCAATGACAACTTGCTGAGCTCTCATACCGTTGAAACTAACTCTGAAGGCTTATCGTTCCTTGGTGTGTTTTTTGATGATTTAATCGCCCCTATATTTCGCGTTAACATCACTGCCGGTAATACCGATATTGGCTTAGGCTTAGCGGATGATACGGCCGCAGGCATCGATTTAGTGGTGCTTGACGACTTATTCTACTCAGAGCCTCAAGCGGCCGTAGTATCTGCACCTACGACAATAGCGCTGTTGTCAGCAAGCTTGTTATTGCTGATATCACGTCGTAAAACTAAATCTAACGCTTTTTAAACCAGGTCCTTTAATAGCGCATATCGATCTCGCGCTATAAGTCCAGCGGGCATTCTTTTTTGGAATGCCCGCTTTTTTTGGGTTTTGTCATAGCAAGAAAACAATGAAAAACTTAAGTGTGCTGCAACCTTCGCGTTTCGTTGGCGTAAATTTTTATATGAAAGGACATAAGCTAACACTTCACAACGGGTGGCTATCATGAAAATCTCTAATATCGTTTTAACAGCAGCTACAGTGCTCGCGCTAACGGCAACTGCTTATTGTTTTATCGGATTGTTTGGTGCATCTAGTGCGCAATCCATTGAATTAGGGAAGGGCGCAGCAGAAGCGTTGAGCATCAACGCTGTTGGCTCCGATGCAGGTAAGAGTGTGATTCACCCTTCTTATTTCTATTTAGGTTTGCTGCTTGTCTTAGCCTTCGCATTAGTATGGGACGACAAGGATGAGATTAAGGCCATGCGTAAAAGAAACAAGAAACGTTAAGATCCAATGTTAGAATTGACCCAGTAAGTCGTTCGCTTGTTTTTCAAAGCGCTTTTGACGTTTATGCGCCCAGATACACCAAATCACGGAAAATAAGGTAATGAAGGCAGACGAAATAAGTATATTATCAATTTTTTCGTCAACATTTGCTCTTTCAACGACATGAACATACGTCATAGCGCCTATCGCTAGAGGCGTGACCATCCAGCCAACATGTTTATTGATCTGTGCTATCAGAGCGTTGTTTTTGTACTGTTTGATTAACGATGAAACGTACTTATTCGTGTCTTGTGCGTTACCAAACGCGCCTTGCCATCGCAATTTGACAAAATATCCGACCATAATGAGGCTTGAGAGAAATACGAAGCCTATGAAGATTTTCAGGACAAGACTTAAATTGAGGTCGACGAAAACAAACAGTAAAAATGGCGTCAAGCTCAATATATCTGAGGCCATATAAACACGTTGCTTGATCTTTTGTGAATTCGCCTGACGTTTAATTTCATTGATGTCAACAGTATGGGCCGGTTGCGATTGCCATAGTTTGCTTAAGTCATCTGCCTCAGTATCGTTCGGGATTTGCTTATTCACGATGTAAATTCCCCATCAACTGCTTTTTGATCCTATTGATCATTACACCCACATTGCTCTTGCTCAAACCCGTGACCTCCGCAATTTCTTCATAGCTTAAGCCCTCTAGAAACAAGGTAATGACTTGTCTTGAGCTGATATTGAGCTCTCGTATGGCCTCAAGCATTTTTTCTGCCGCTTGATTTCTGATTATCTGAGTTTCAGGCAGGTTTTGTTTGCCTAGTCGTTGACTATCTGATGAGGCAAGGTCGTCAGTAATATCGTCAGTTTTCCTAATCCGCTTTGCTTCACTGTTTACGTGCGTGATGCATCGGTTATGGGCTACTCGCAAAATATAGGTTTTGAGACTAGCATTCCCTTCAAAGCGTTGTAAGCTCTGCCATATAGCTACGCAAATTTCCTGATACAGCTCCTGTTGAACACTTAAATTTGCCTCGTAACCGCTCGCAACGCGCGACAGCAGCGGGCCATATTCATCCATGACTTGTTCAAACGAGGGTTTCAATCTTTCGCCTTTGGCCTATTGAGTCAGACATCTACATATATAACCTGAATCCTATCTAAGAAACGGTACTGAGTGTTAAAAATAGATTAAAATATGTAAAACACATGCTTGCACCATTTCTTAAACAGGATTCCGGTTATATAGTCGCGCTTTTATCATTATTATTACAAGATTTATTAAATCATTCACGATTCAATGATAATTTTTGTAATAAGTTTGCATTCGTTCAGACTACTTATATGAGACCCAATCAATTTTAAGCAGGTTATATATTGATAATTAAGAGAGGACGTTATGATAGATTATAAAGTAATCCTAATACTGACTTCGTTAGTCGCCTTGTACCTTAGCTTGCGAATACTGGATAAAAAATACCAGACAAGCTTTATTGCTTGGTTCAATGGAGAGGTATCAACGCCATTGAAGCGAAGTATATCTGCAAGCACAGAATCTTCAGCTTATTTCGATCACATGTTTTCGTCTGAAAGTGGCTACTCGGAAAGTGATGGATCAAGCACGTTCCCAGATGGTACTAAGGCAGATAGTCTTTTTAAAGAGAATCAAATTCTGAAAAAGGAGATGAATAGTCTGCGCGAGAGAATTGTCATATTAGAAAGGATTGTGACAGAGCCGCGATATGAACTTGAGCGAGAAATCTCCAAACTGTAAGCCAAACCGGTCATTTGCTGTATTGCATTTTGTGCTCTAATTTTAATCATGTATTGTAACTATAGTGTACAGACCCTAGCGTTTATTGATGGAGAGAAAATGTATCGTTACTTTTTGGTTTTAATTCCTGCGCTGGTGCTAGCGTCAACATCATCTGCATATGAAACTGCTGCAAACCAAGACTTTACGCTTCAAGAGTGCGACACCGTTGAATGCCAACGTAGCTTCAGAGAGGCATTCAATTTCGCGCGATACGGAAGCGTAGCCGCTATGAATTTGGTGTCGGTGATGTATGCTGAGGGTTATGGTACCGAGCGCAGTATGAAGAAATCGGCGCAAATGCTAAGGCGCGTTGCAAGGATTGAAGGTGGGGTATTTGACGTCAAATATGCGCTACTTCAATTAACCGGTCATGGGGTTAATCAAGATATGCAAGAGGGACTAGAGACGCTAAGACAATCTGCTGAAGATGGCGTAGCCATTGCTTCATATTATCTTGGGCTGTTTTATTCTGTCGGTGAATTTGTTGAAGTAGATTTAACTAAGGCGCGCGAGTATCTATCGTATGCATCTGAACAAGGTGTTCGAGGCGCGCGTGATCTACTCACCATTATTGAGGGTGCACAGTCTGCTTCGCCAAGCACAGCCAATCGCGACGAAATCCAACAGCACAGCGCTGAACCTAGCGCTAACACAAATGCGAAAACAAATAATGTAAACGTTTCAAGCTCTTTACCGCGCGCATTCGACGATTCTGTCGAGCGCATTACGGTCGACGGCCCTTCAGCAGAAGAAACAGTCGAGCTTGTGTTAAACTACTTATCTCAGTCTCGCCTTTACACTAGCGGTGGAAGCTCCCGTTTTGCATTTGGTCACTGCTTGCGTTTGAGACGTTGTGAGCGTGTCATTACAGACCCCCGAGAATTTGGTGGAGTCTTACCCTTACCCATTAGACGAGACTAAGCTTTCGACGTTATCGAGTGTATGTACGCATACAACTGTTCAATAATGGGAAGCGATATGTGCTTTTCGTGCGCAATCTTAATAATCGTTCCCAAAATCCCGTCTATTTCTGTCTGTCGAGCGCATTTGTCTCCATTGCTTTGCTTAGCATTTTGAGTGCTATATAAATCTTGATACATGGAGCAATAATTATCTTTCGTAAGTTCAATCACATCGTCTATGTGCTCACTCAGCTTGTCCAAATCTAGCGCTAGACAAAGCGCAGAATATACCGAAAACACCTCTGCTTTCACCGCCTCGATTTCATTATGATATGCGCGTATTTCACCGTTACGACATCGATACTTTGCGCATAAAGGGTTAATGACCGCATTTACCGCAAGCTTTCGATAAAGGCTGAGTTCAACGTTGTCATCCCATATGCCGCTGGGGTGAGCGTTAAGGATTGCATTGACGGGTGCATGACCAGATAAGGGCAGTTCACCACGTCCAGCGTGAACCATTCCTATGCGCAGCTCACCCCTAGCATTAACGCGAATACGCCCATTCTCTTGTTTAACAATGGCGTCGGTTGTGCTGCCAGCATAAATACGATTATCCGGAAAGGCTTTGATAAGTTTTTTATGCCCCCCAAAGCCATTTTGCAAAAGGATAATATCGGTATGAGATGCCAGCTTGCTAAGGCTGGTGATAAGATCATCAAGGCTGTAATATTTTACCGGAATGATTAGCGCATCTAATTTTGCAAACGCCAGGCCGTCTGCAATGCCAGATGCATTGAGAGGGATGCTTTTTTCTATTGCGTGATGTTTGTCATCGCGAGTGAGAAATACATAATCAATATTGGCTTGGTTTTTTAGGTCAAAAAGTTTAGCCAAACCTTGTCCAATGGCGCCATGACCGACAATTCCGACGCGGTAATTTTGTTTCGCACCCTCAAGGCGGCGTGCCTTTGCGGGCTGCCGCGGCCAGTCTAGTTGCCATGGCTGACGCCAAGTATTGGGCAATGCCTGCAAAGCAGAATTACTGAGCATGTCATCAGGCGGTGAACAGACGATTTCTATGAGCTCTCCATTGTAATCAAACTTTAGGGCATAACTGTGTAGATGAAGTCGCTGAGCATCAGTACCTTTGTAACGTTTGTCACCTAAAATAGGTGCACTGATTGATTTCAAAGCCACTCTTATTTGATGCGTTTTACCGGATAAAGGTTTGCACAAGTAAGCTCTCAGACCCTTACCAACCGAGGATGACACAAATTGCGTGATCGCGGGGTGGTTTCGGGTTTTCGTTAACTTGTATGCACCGTTACGTGCTTTTTGCATATCTCCTATGATACTACCCTGTTTTTTCTTCGCTTTACCATCACTCAGGGCAATATAGTATTTTTGTATCTTGCGCGTTTCAAACAACTTTCCAATTAGCGCTGCGCTTTTAGGGTTTTTGGCAAGCAGTAAGCAGCCGCTGGTGGGCGTGTCTAGACGATGACACAAGTGAAATCGATGCCCTAATTGCGTTTGTAACACGTCAAGAATGGCAAAATTTTCATGATCAGAATCTGATTGCGATATAGCGTGCATTCCAACACCGCTTGGTTTGTTAACCACAACGAAGTCTTGATGCTGGTAAACAACGGGAATATGTGGAGGGCGCATGTTAATGGTATGAAGATTTAAGGATTAGCACTACAATTTTGATATGGATGCGATATTGCTCTACAGGGCACACAGCATATCAATTGCTTTATCATATTGAAGCTTTTCAACATACTCAATGAACTGCGCTTTTGCAGCGTCATGCATGTCTAAGGATCCAACAAGATTGTTGAGCAAGTCATCGTCAATAAACTCTTGACGTTTAAGCAGCGTTTCTAGCTGCACTTTTGCGCCATCAATATATTCGACATTAGCGTTCACTTCACTGTCGAAATGTTGCTCACTAATGGCTGAACATGTTGCGACCATCAATCGCTCAAATTCATCGACCATATCTGCATCAACCGATTCATGCTTTATTTGAGCGTCGAGGGTTTTGCAGCATTGAAATAGGGCTGTGAGTCCTAAATTACCGGTTATTCCTTTGGCCGTGTGCACACGCATTTTTGCTTCGTGATGCCGATTGTTTGCTAAGTGCTCGCGCACCTCAGTTGGGGAATCAGCGAATTCTGCCTTGAACTTATGTAGCATCTTATGAAGGAGTTCGCTATTACCACTTAATTGGCTTAGACCGAAGCTCAAATCAACTAACGGTAGGGTCTGTTGCACAGTTACGCGTACCTTTTATCGACCATATAATGAAGTTGTGAGCTTAATACAAAAGCCATATGACGACAAAGTCTTTTACAAATGTGTTCAAATTAACCATCATATTAGTGCGAGACTTGCCATTGTAAGCTCAGGGCATGAAGTTTTGAAAGCATCGAAATCATGGATGATTTCGCTGAGCGCCCAAGGACGGGTTCACAGCGGCTTTCAAAACTTCATGCCCTGAGCTTACAATGGCAAGTCTCGCAACACCTTCAAAACAATCCATTAAGGAATTCATGAAAAAACACTACTCGCTTGCTCTTGTGCTTTGCGTCAGCGCCGCATATTTAAATGCCTGTTCTGTAAAGCAATCATCATTACAGGCCGAATCACCACTTGAAACAGTAGGTGAGATTCAAAGCGCCAGCCCATCTAATTCGCTTGTGCTTGAGGGGGAGCGAATTGCTCACTACAAGTACCAGTTAGAGAACGGTTTAACCGTGATTCTTCATCCAGATGCATCCGACCCGCTCGTGAATGTGAATGTGACCTATCATGTGGGGTCGGCGCGAGAAGAATACGGCCGTTCTGGCTTTGCGCACTTTTTCGAGCACATGATGTTTCAAGGGTCGCAGAATGTGGCAGATGAAGAGCATTTTAAAATTGTGACCGAAGCCGGTGGCAATCTAAATGGCTCCACTAATTCAGACATAACCAACTATTATCAAAGTGTTCCGGCCAACCAACTGGAAAAAATTCTCTGGTTAGAAGCCGATCGTATGGGCTTTTTATTGCCCGCGGTGACACAAGAAAAGTTTGAGAATCAGCGCGATACCGTTAAAAATGAGCGCGCGCAGCGCGTGGACAATCAGCCTTATGGTCTGCGTTCTGAACGCACTGCAGAAGCGCTATATCCAATTGGTCATCCATATTCGTGGTCTACTATCGGATATGTTGAGGACCTAGACCGAGTAGGGTTAGCAGATTTGCAAGCCTTCTTTAAGCGTTGGTATGGGCCAAATAACGCCGTTATTGCGATTGGCGGCGATATCGATATTGCGCAAACACAAGCATGGGTCGAACAGTATTTTGGGCCAATCGCGCGCGGACCAGAGGTTGAAGATGCGCCAAAACAGCCTGCCCAACTCGATACTACGCGTTACATCACGCTTGAAGATAAAGTGCATTTGCCTCTGCTGCAAGTGACCATGCCAACCGTTTATGCCGGTCATCCAGACGAGGCGCCACTTGATGTGCTGGCTAACATTTTGGGGGCAGGGAAAACCTCATTGCTCTACAAAAATATGGTGAAAAATGGTTTAGCGGTTCAGGCTTTCGCAGCTCACCCCTGTCGCGAGCTAGCGTGTGAATTTCAGCTTTTGGCACTTGCTAATCCGCAAGCGGTGTCTAATTTGAAGCAGCTAAACGATATTATCGAGCAAACACTTAACGAGTTCGAGAAGCGCGGCGCGCAAGATGATGATTTACTCCGCGTGAAAAGCAGCATAGAAGCAGGCACAATATTCGGCCTGCAAAGCGTTTCTGGAAAAGTTCGCGCCTTAATTGATGGCGAGGTGTTTAATGGCACGCCAGATGAAGTCAACGTCATTGTAGAGCGTTACAACGCGGTGACCAAAGCAGATGTATTGCGTGTATATGAACAATATGTAAAAGGTAAGCCAGCCGTCATCCTCAGTGTTGTGCCTCAAGGTGGAGTCGATTTAGCCGTTGCGCCGCAAAATTTTGTACTCCCAGAGCGAGTATTTGACGATAGTGTTGAAAGCTTGAAGTCACACACTGTGGCGCTAGACAACAAAAATGCGCCCGATGATTTTGATCGCAGCATAGCACCGGTGGCAGATGCTAATAAGCCGGTAAGTGTGCCTGGCTTTTGGCGTGAGGAACTTGCCAACGGCATTGAGCTTGTTGGCATTTCAAGCGATGAAACGCCAACCATATCGCTTACCATCAGCATGGAAGGCGGGGTTTTACTCGATTCCGTGGAAAAACCCGGCTTAGCCGCTTTTACCTCTCAATTAATGAATGAAAGCACGCAAAACTATAGTGCAGAGGAGTTTTCAAACGCACTGTCTGTATTAGGCAGTTCCATTGCAGTTAGTGCCTCTGGCAGATACACCAACGTATATGTGACGAGTTTGACTAAGTATATCGACGCCACCATGACGCTGCTAGAGGAGCGTCTATTTAACCCTGCGTTTACCGAAGCTGACTTTATGCTAGCAAAACAGCGCACGCTGCAAAGCTTGCAGCAGCAGCTTAAAAATCCTTCTGTGCTGGCGTCAAGAGCCAAGAATAAAGTCTTATATGGTACCGATACGCGAATAGGTTTGCCTGATTCAGGTACTCTCGAATCACTAGAATCCATTACACTGGATGATGTGAAAACCTTCTATGAACAATTTTATCGCCCCGACCATGCCACGATAGTGATGGTTGGAGACAGAACCAAGGCTCAGAGCCTTGAAATGCTTGATTCAATATCTGCTTGGGAATCTAATAACTATATTATTCCAAATTATGCGCCAGAGGCGAGTACAGCGCCGGGTAAGATATATCTGGTAGATAACCCTGGCGCGGTTCAGTCGGTCATCTCCATTTTTAAGCAAGCACCAACCTACGACGCTTTTGGTGAATTTTTAAAACTAAGTTTGTCCAACTTTCCCTTAGGGGGGATGTTTAATAGTCGAATCAATCTTAATTTGCGAGAAGACAAGGGCTATACTTACGGTGCACAAAGTGCATTTGTTGGCGGTAAGACCTTAGGCTATTTCAGAGCCGGTGCAGATGTGGCGGCGCAATATACGAATCAAAGCATTGTTGAGCTATTGGGTGAAATTAATCGCTATCAGCAATCGGGTATGACCGAGGATGAGCTCGTCTTTTTAAAAAACGCCTATACCCAATCAGACGCAATGAAATATGAAACACCCAGACAAAAAGCAGGCTTTTTGATCAGCATGATTTCACGGGATTTGGATAGTGATTACGTTGCAAAACAACAAGCGATTATTCAAACAATTCAAACTGACGAGCTAAATCAACTTGCAAAAAAATGGTTAGATACCGACACTATGGATATTGTGGTAGTAGGCGATGCTGATTCTCTGCTAGAAGGGCTCAGTGATTTTGGACGTGAAGTTGTATTAATTGACGTGCCACGATAGCAACATAAACAACAATTAAAATAATGGGCAGAGTTTTTGAGCGATTCAAACAAACATTTTGAGCAGGCCTTAGCGTTTTTAGAGCAATCTACAGTAAAAGCAAGCTTAAGGGATATTAAACACGGCGTAGAGCGTGAGACACTTCGAGTAAATGGAGATGGTAGCCTAGCAAAAACGCCACACCCACCAGCGCTTGGTGCTTCACTTACCCATGACTGGATAACCACTGACTTTTCAGAATCCTTACTTGAGTTTATTACGCCGCCAGAGAGCAATATCTCAACAACCATCAAGCAACTAATTGATATTCATAAATTTACTTACCAGAGTATAGGTGATGAATATCTTTGGCCTATGAGTATGCCGTGCTTTATCGACGAGCACACCAATATTCCAATTGCACGCTATGGCTCCTCTAACGTTGCAAAGATGAAAGAGGTGTATCGAACAGGTTTGCATAATCGCTATGGTAGTATGATGCAGGTGATAAGTGGCGTTCACTTTAACTTTTCATTACCGGACACGTTTTGGCAGCTGTGGTGTGAACGCCATGGTAAAGACGTCAACAAGACCTCTATTTCATCACAATACTTTGCTCTGGTGCGCAACTTCAAACGCTTTGCATGGATGATCCCTTACCTGTTTGGCGCCTCCCCAGCGCTATGCGGCTCATTTATCAACCATAGAAAAGTGCCTCACGCATTTGAAACAGTGGGTAAAGGGACACTGTACTTGCCGCACGCCACCAGTTTGAGAATGAGTGACTTAGGTTATACAAGCTCTGCCCAATCGAGCCTTCAGATTTGTTATAACGATTTGTCTAGCTACGTCTCGACGCTTCGAGATGCGATTAATATGCCTGCAGAGCAATATCAACACATCGCAGCGGGCGAAGGTGGTAAGTGGGACCAGCTCAATAAAAACGTCTTGCAGATTGAAAACGAACTGTATTCACCTATTCGTCCTAAACAAGTGGCACGCTCCCTAGAGAAACCTACCGATGCCCTTGAAGATAGGGGGGTGAGTTATCTGGAAATACGCGCACTGGATGTCAATCCATTCTCTCCTGTAGGAATAGATGCTGAGCAGATATATTTCTTAGATGTTTTTCTATTATATTGTTTGCTCCAACCATCAGAATCATTTGATGCTCAGCAAAATGATGAAAATCAGCAAAACTTTGTTGATGTGGTACTCAAAGGTCGAGAACCTGGTTTGACTTTGAGTCAAAAAGGAAACGCCTTGAGCCTGAAAAGCTGGGCGTCTTCTATATTTGACGATTTGAAAAAAATTGCGGCTGTTCTCGATGCTACCAATGAGGTATCGCATTACGGCAATGCCATTTCTGTAGAGCAGGTTAAGGTACAAGATCCTGAACAAAGCTTTTCTGGTAAGTGGCTGGGTACGCTAAAATCCAATCAAATAGATAACAGTATTCTAGGTATGGAGCTGGCGAGAGAATACAAAGGGTTTGCGCATGCTATGAATTACTCCCACATGAACGATACTGACTTTAAGCGACAGACTGAACTTTCTTTACAGGCTCAAGCCAAAGTGGAAGCGGGTGATAGTAGAAGTTTCGATGACTTCATGAAGGACTATTTCGCTAAATAGGGAGTGTCGGGATGGAAAGTGTTAGAAATATTTAAAATAAGTAACCTGAATCCCGTTTAATAAACGGCGCTCAGTACCGCTAGAATTGCGAATTACTGCGTTGCAAAAGCCAGCAATAGAATAACTATTACGTGACTTTTGCGCCTTGTACTTCACAATTCTAGCAGCACTGAGTGTAAAAATTAATTTAGGCATGTAAAACAATCGCTTGCACCATTCCTTAAACAGGATTCAGGTTAAGTAGAATTTATTATTGACAAGATAGTCTTAAAAAAAGAAAAGCCCGAAAAGAATTCGGGCCAAAACACACAGGGAACACACTTCATTTAAGGAATTAAAATGTGTTTTAAACACACATTGGTACGAGTCTAGTTTGGATGCAAAGTTCAGTCGTATGCATAAAATAATCAAAAATTTACTGACATTTGGTGTCGTGATGCTAGTTTTGACTTCATGCACCACCACCCAACCGTCTAGCCGGGAAAATATCTGCCATATTTTTGAAGAAAAAGACGATTGGTACGACGCTGCCTCTGACATGAAAGACAAATGGGGTGTTCCCATTCATGTTCCGATGGCAATGATGTACCAAGAGAGCTCATTTCGCCATGATGCCCTGCCGCCACGAGATTATGTTTTCTTTGGGCTTATCCCGTGGGGACGAGTGAGCAGCGCATACGGCTATGCGCAGGCAAAGACCATGACTTGGGATGATTACAAGCGAGAGACAAAAAATCGCTTTGCTGATAGAGATGACTTTGACGATGCAATTGACTTCATGGGTTGGTTTATCAGTAAAACCCACAGTATTAATCGCATTTCTAAGTGGGACGCAGGTTCACAATATTTAAATTATCACGAAGGCTGGGGCGGTTATAAACGCAAAAGCTATCGCAAGAAGCAGTGGCTGGTTAACGTAGCCAATAAAGTCGATTCACGCTCTAAGCGCTATGCGGCGCAACTACAAGGTTGTGAGGATGACTTACAAAAAGGTTGGTTTATGCGCTTGTTTACTTAACCTGAATCCGGGTTTAGTAAATAATATGAGGCAAGTATCGACTCATGTCTTGAGTAACAGCTTGCTTATCCTCGCGCACTGAAATGCCCGCAGCTTGATCATCAATCAGCCAACTTCCAATCAAGGTGTGATTATCTTCAAAAATGGGAAGTGGATAGTTTTGCTGAAAAATAAAACCTTCCTCACCGTAGGGGCCATCTGAGTCATCAGAGGAGGCAATAGGCCTGCCGCGCGAGTCGGTGAAGGTAATATTTGCACCTTCTCTCGAAAATATAGGTTTTTTGACTAAATCCATACCCTTAGGTACTTTGCCCAGCTCATCTTCAAAAAAAGCCGGTAGTAGGTTGGGGTGGCCTTCAAACATTTGCCATAACATCGGTAAAAGTGCCTTGTTAGAAATAATGGATTTCCATGGTGGCTCGAGCCAGCGGGTGTTTTGTTTACCTAAGGCGGTGGAGTATTCATCTTCAAACATAAACTCCCATGGGTAAAGTTTAAATATCCACGTGATCACTTGATTGTCCAAATCGGTGAAGCGCTGCGATGCGTCCATTCCAATATCCTCGATGTAGACAAATGCGGTCTCTAATCCAGCGGCTTTTGCGCAATCTTCAAGGTATTGAACGGTGCCTCTATCTTCCTCAGTATCTTTGCAACAGGCAAAATAAAGCATTCGGTCTGGATTAAGCGCATTGAGCTCTTTAAATCGATTAACCAGCTTCTCTTGAACCGAATTAAATTGATCGGCATCGCGCTGTACAAGCTTGCTATCCACTTTATTTTCAAGCCATAGCCACTGCCAAAAGCCCGTCTCATAGATAGACGTGGGCGTATCGGCGTTGTTTTCATATAGCTTTGCGTCGCCGCGCCCGTTGTATGCAAAATCAAGGCGTGAATAAAGGGAGGGGTCGCCGTTTTTCCAGCTATCTCTAAGTAGTTCCCACTGCTGCTCAGGAATGGCGAAACGCCGCAGCAGCGCCTCGTCATTCACGACTCGCTGCACAACTTCTAAGCACATTTGATGAATGTTTTCGGTAGGTGCTTCTATATCGCGTTCAATTTGCTCTAAGGTAAACTGATAATAAGCGCTTTCGTCCCAGTATTTTTCGCCATACATGGTGTGAAATTTAAAGCCAAACTCATGTGCCAAGGATTGCCAGTCTTCACGCTCATCACAGGGTACTCGAAGCATTTAGCCTCCCCAGCCTTTACTCCCTGAGCGAGAGCTCCCCCAATTGCTTTTAGCTGATGCACTTGAGCCAAATCCGCCTCTAGAAATAGTGCGCGTGACCGCTGGCTTTGGTTTCACTGCTTCTCGTGGCACGCGATAAGAGCGTTGACCGGGTGATCCCACCACGAAGCCATCGGCCGTCATTATTTTGTTACGATAACGACCAGAGCCCGAATACAAATAGGCAGGATAAGAGTAATTGTATCGACGCTTTCGCTCAAGAGAGTCGCCCACCTCGTCAATAACTTCCGAGACGATATAGCCGGTCATGAATGGAATAAAAAAGCTGCCGCTTTGCTGGCAATTCCCAAATTCGGCTTCGCAATCACGCTGATACTGGTAGCGCGGCGCAGTTGAATTTGCGTCTGTTAAGGCTTGTTCATAAGCAGCCTGGCATTGGTCTTCGCTTAAACTAGTTGTGTTAGTGCAATCATCGACCGAGCTGACAAACTTCACTTCTTCTTCGCTAGAGCCTGAGCAAGCGCTTAGAACAGCGAGCGAAATTGGCGCTAGCACAAAATGACGTGAGCGTTTGCGCATTAACGAAAGATCTAAAAAAGCGCTTCTTTTCAAGGCACTTTTTTTCATGATATGTTTTTCCATGACAGCGCCCCCATTAATAGCTCATACACGCAGCGTTGATTAAGCCAACGGCAACGTTGGTTGCACCCAATACGATACCTGCACTCACTTCATTTTTTTCGATGCGCTCAGCAATTTTTGGCATAAATATAAAGCGCACAATAGAGTAGGCAATGACTTGCGCTACCAATGCCACCAGACCCCAAATAGCGAAATCAACAACACTAACTGAATTGCTGGCTGCGCCCGCCAGCGCAGTGGCGAAGCCAATAATTGCGCCCCCGAATCCAACGGCAGCTGCGGTGTTCTTTTCTTCTTTAATGAGCTTCCATTCAGCGTGAGGGGTTGCAAGTCCATACACACTTTTGAATATCACTAGAAAAACAAGGGCAAGTCCAAAATACATTGCAAAGTTGGCTAAGCCAGCTAATAAATCATAATTTTCCATGTAAATATTCTCCTAAGGTTGAAATGAAATCCGTGTTTAAAGGGTATTAAATCGTTTATCCGTTTACTCTAATTTGAGTGGGCGAGAGTTTTACGCCAGTGCTTATCACTAAGCTTCTTTCCAATTGGTTTTGGTCATTTAAGCTTTCTTCACCGGATAAGTATAGCTGCTCAAAAGAGCCATCGCTTAGCTCACGCTCAAACAGCATCACAAATTGATCCGTTTCGCTCACTTCTTCGCTATCATCATAAGTTTTTTCTTGCATTGCAACGGGTGGATGATACTCCGATGTACTCGTCCATACCCGCGTGTAAGCTTGGTCTTGGAAGTGATAAAAGGGCACACCAATTTTCCTATTTAGCAAATCATCCCATTCGCTGGCATTCACATGAAGGGTATCGAAATAGTGAAATAGGGTAAGGTCTACAATGTTTTCTTCAGACTCACTGCCTTCACAGACCACTTGCAGCCAGGCCTCATCGTCTGTGTAGAATCGCAGCAGTATGGTTGAGCCTAAATCAACACGCCCAGCTGCCAGGATAAGCTGCGTGTCTGCCACATCTTGAATCATAAGCTCATTGAGCACGAGTTGAAAAGAAAGTTTGTCTATGTCGAAGCTTGAACCGACACAAAGCCCCATTACTTCTGGCTTGTTCAGCGCGGACTTTGGCTCGGGCTTTTTTTTGAAAAGGTTGAACATATTCCATTTGCCTCGTAATTCATTGCACGATTGAGCTTGCGATAAAGCAGTAGCTAAAACAAAAAAGGCGCTCACCTTTACTCAAGATGAGCGCGCTTTCATTTCCTATATTTATGCAAGGTAAACATCGCTATTTTTTATTAGCCAGAATTTTCGCCAGCATATCTTCGCTTGAACCACCGCCGCTTCCGCCGGCGTTGCGAAGTTTAGCATCTAGATCTGAACCGGTTTCAAGTTCAGCAAGCTCAGACGCAGCTTCTATTGCGGCATCTTTCTCGGCCTGCTTTTGCTTGATTCGTTCAAGACTATCTAATGCCGTTTTCACTTTAGAGTTACCACCATCAAAGTGGGTTGAGGCTGCAACCTGCGCTTTCTGCACGGCTTGCGTGGCCTTTACCTGGTCAACCTGCTGTTCAAGCATGCGCAAGTTGTTCTTGGCTGTAGCAAGATTTGACTTGAGGGTACTTTCATTCTTGATATAGCTATCGAGAATACTTTGCTCGCTGGCTTTTAAACCGTCTAACTCGCCCACTCGCTGCGCACATTCTAGCGCTAATTCACGATTACTTTCTGCATGCTCCGCTGCGCTTTGGCTATATTTTTCAATATCTGCTTGCAATGATGCCACCTTATTTTGCGATAGCTTACGCTTGGCTGCGATTGAATGCAGGCTTTGACCGCATTGCTGAATCTCTTGCTTTGCCTCACGTATTTGTTGATCAAGGATAGTAAGAGCCTGCGTATCTGCTGCGTCTTCAAGTGCCTTGTTTGTGTGGCCTTTTAATGCTGACCATAATCTACCTAAACTCATATTTGACTCCTACTAGTTCAAATGCTCTGAATACAGTTCCAAAAACTCTGGAACATTCGCAAACAGCGCTTCCACTTCCTCTACAATAACCTCGTCTTTGCTGTCTACCGACAGCGCACCAAACGCCACGTAATACTCTTCATCACCAATATGAGAAACGGCGAGTGTTGATAATGGCACTAAGCGATGTGTTCGCAGAATTTCTGCGTCTAAAGCTGCAGTGTCTTTGACAGCGCTAAGAGGAAAGAGAATCGTTTCCACGACAATCTGTTGTTCACCTACCACTAAAAACGCATCAAGTCCTTCATCATTTGAAACATCGATACAGTCTCCTTCGATTTCTGCCGTGAAATTAATTTGCTCGTTCATGAGCGAAAGGATGTGGTCGCGCTTATCTGTCATTTTGTTCTCCATTAACAACGCTTTTGTTTATCACCTGTGATGAATTCAATGTTGATAAAAAAGCATTCGGTGTTATGTGCAACGAGTGCAACTGGTTATTGATACTAGCAAGTTTATTTTTATTTGCAACATATTTATTGCAAAAATAATTCATTTGTTGCCTTTGGCATCTATTTAAAACATTTGTTTTGTATTAATTGCATTTAAAAGTATACTCTACTCAATCTATTTTTAGAGGCCACTACGGTAGACTAAAATGCACGAAAATAACCTCAGCCAAGCTAATATAAGCCTCACAAACAAGAAGTCAATCTTACCCTATGCAAAGGCGTGCAGTTTGCACATAAAAACACTCATGGTTGAAAATGAAATGACCTATGACGACATTGTTGCGCAATTGGAAAATCGAGGCGTTGTGCTTAGTTCAAGCAATCTTCGCAATAAAGTATCGGGTCATGCCTTGTCTGCGGGTCTGTTCTTTCTGTTGCTTGAAATCATTGGCGGTCAATTATCTGCGAAAATCAAGGTCAAGTAGGAGCAGCTTTTGCCAAGCTTTCTGCCAACTTGGAAACAAAGCATTTTATTACAGCACCGCTATCATATTGATTTTGATTTGCGAAGATTAAGCCTGAAATATTGATCTAGATTAATAAAAAGCTCACCATTTGTTTCGAGCGCTGCCAACTTTGATCTTGATCATCTTTTTTATCTGAATTGTCTGTAAAAATGCATGTGTGTTCAATCAAAAAGGCAGGAAACATCATGTTGGACTTACTACTCTCAGATCCAGTCGCTTGGGGTTCAGTTCTTGGTATTGGCGTGGTTTGCGCGATTTGTGCGTATTATGTGTACTTGTTTATCCATAACGTAAAAGAAGACGCTTAGCATTTAAGGCGTATTAATTTCGGGCAACCGGCGTTTCTCAAGCTGGATCCACGTTAATATACGCTTGACTCTATTAGCACGAGCAGCGCGCCTTTGCCTCCCCATTCCAGCGGTGCTTGGTGAAAACCGAGCACCTTGGGGTGCTGTACCAAATAGTTAGGGACTTTTTGGCGTAGCACGCCGCCGCTCACGCCGTGGATAATATTGATGCATTCGTAGTGTTTGCGAAGTGCCTCGTTGATTGCGGCTGCAAGCTCAAGCTTAGTTTCTTGAGTGTTCAGTCCATGCAGGTCTAGTATTAACTCAGGAATAATTTCGCCGCGCCGAAGTCGCTTGACGCCTTGCTCTGCACTTAATTCTGGCCTGGCGTATTTAAGTGCTTTGCTAGTATCAAATGCGGCTTCAAACCCATCTGAAAACTCAAATGATGCACTGCGCTGTTTAATTTCTTTTGCAACTCGCTTAATGGGCGTTTTTAAAAGCGCCCGACGTTCTCGTGCGTCCTGTACAAACTGGTTGTGAACCACAGGCTTAGCATCTGCAAAAAGGGACGAAAAATCCAATGTTGGGTCATTCTTGTCAGGCGGGACTTGTTTTTTAGCCATGAGGATAAATTTTTTGCGAAATTTACTGCGATAAACAGTATTATAGCGCAATTAGCTTATAACTTGCGCGCAAGATCACATCAGCCTCCATACACTAATGAATACCGACTTTACTCAAAACGAAGATCGTGAAGCCCTAAAACCCGATGTACTCGCGGCTCACCTAACGACCATTATCGATTGGATACGCTTTACAATAAGCGAATGTCAGCGACATGATGTGTATTTGGGCCACGGTACGGACAACATTTGGGACGAAGCGCAACACCTTGTATTCCAAGCATTAGAACTTCCACTTGAGATGCTTAACGACGAGCAAATGTCTAATGAGCAAAAACAGGCCTTATATCAAAGTCATTTAACGTTAGATGAACGTTTTAAGCTTTGCGAATGGGTAGAACAGCGAGCGCATTTTGCTAAGCCTTTACCTTATATCAGCCACTTAGCATGGTTTGCTCGCATGCCCTTTTATGTGGACGAGCGCGTGCTGATCCCGCGTTCGCCATTTGCAGAGCTAATCGAAAAACGTTTTTCTCCATTTCTATCTCAGCATTTCAATCCTTCCCACATTCTCGATATGTGCACCGGAAGTGCCTGCATTGCTATTGCTACTGCCAGAGAATATCCCGACGCGGCCATTGATGCAGTAGATATTGATATGGATGCTTTGGAAGTGGCTTCAATTAACGTAGCGCACTATCAGCTTGAAGAACGTGTCTATCCCATTTGCTCAGATTTGTTTACCGAGCTACAGGGGCAGAAATACGACTTAATTATTGCGAATCCCCCTTATGTAGACGCGCCAGATATGGCAGATTTACCCAAAGAGTACCATCACGAGCCGCAGCATGCCCTTGCCTCAGGCTATGATGGGCTTGATTTGAGTATGCAAATTGTTACGCAGGCAGTTGAGCATTTATGCGACGATGGTTGGCTGTTTGTGGAAGTAGGCAACAGCGAAGTGAATTTTAAAGAGCGATTTAAAGAGCTCGAAGTTAGGTGGTGCGAATTAACACGCGGAGGCAGTGGAATATTCGCAATCAGCAAGGCGCAGCTACTTGCGCAGCAAGACATATTAGATGAGTTGGAGTAAGCAGCAGGATGTCAGGTAATACCTTTGGAAAAATATTCAGCGTCACAACGTTTGGCGAAAGTCACGGACTCGCGATTGGTGGCGTAGTAGACGGCTGTCCTCCAGGATTGGAGTTAAGCGCAGATGATTTGCAAGGTGACTTGGATCGCCGCAAACCGGGTACTTCCCGCTACACTACAGCGCGGCGCGAAGAGGACGAAGTCAAGATTCTATCTGGCGTGTTCGAAGGCAAAACCACAGGCACAAGCATTGGCTTGTTGATTAATAACACAGATCAGCGCAGTCAAGACTACTCAAAAATTAAAGACACCTTTAGACCAGGCCATGCCGATTACACATATCAACAAAAGTTTGGCGATAGAGACTACCGCGGCGGAGGGCGCTCATCGGCCCGCGAGACGGCAGTAAGAGTAGCCGCTGGCGGTATCGCCAAAAAATATTTGAAACAAACTTACGGCATAGAAGTCCGTGGCTATCTTTCACAGCTTGGACCGGTTGCGGTTGAGACCGTTGATCATAACATTACGAATACAAATCCGTTTTTTTGCCCTGACGAAAGCAAGCTTGAAGCCCTTGACCAATATATGCGTGGCCTTAAAAAAGAAGGAAATTCGATTGGCGCAAAAGTGAGCGTATCCGCTATCAACGTGCCGGTGGGGCTTGGTGAGCCAGTGTTTGACCGTTTAGACGCGGACATCGCTCATGCGATGATGGGAATAAATGCCGTAAAAGGTGTAGAAGTGGGTGATGGCTTTGATGTGATCACGCAAAAAGGGACAGAGCATCGTGATGAAATGTCGCCTGAGGGCTTCCATACCAATCATGCCGGTGGCGTGCTTGGCGGTATTTCTACCGGACAAGAAATACTCGTGCATATTGCGCTCAAGCCAACATCAAGTATTTCTATATCTGGCGATACCATTGACGTGCACGGTAATGCTGCAGAAGTGATCACAAAAGGGCGACACGACCCCTGCGTCGGTATTCGTGCAGTGCCAATCGCTGAGGCAATGCTTGCCTTAGTATTGATGGACCACCTGCTTCGACATCGTGCGCAAAACTCAGATGCTAAATCCATTACGCCTGTTATTCCTGCTCAGCGCTAATGACGAGCGCATGCAGGCAGTGAACTGAAAACCAGCAACTAAAAAGGTGGCCACCCGCTTGCTAGCAAAGCTTTTAGGCTCCTTTGCCGATCTAAACACTGGCGTTTATACCGCACGACAAAACCGGATTTTGCTGAGTATTACCTACGCCTTTTATTTTGGTCAATTGGGTGTGTTTGTACCTTACGTTGGCATCTATTTAGACGACAAAGGCTTAAGCTCCTCTCAAATTGGCACATTACTCGCGATTGTGGCGCTATCGAGAATTATTGGCCCCAACCTGTGGGCTAATTACGCGGACAGAAGCGGTCAAGCAGGTGAGGTACTTCGCTTTGGTTGCCTACTGTGCTTGTTGACTTTTGTGAGCATTTTGTTTGTTGATAGTTTTTGGGGAATGACGCTAGCCTTTTCCTGCATGATGATGTTTTGGACTGCCGTACTTCCGCAATTAGAGGTAATCACATCACAAGCGACAGCCGAGAGTAAAAGAGGCTATGGTGCGGTAAGGCTATGGGGCAGTATTGGCTTTATGCTGTGCACACTCAGCGTGGGAAGTTTATTAGATGTATTCGCTCCTGTAGTGATTGTTTATGCTTCCATAATGACGCTTGCAGGTTTGTTCATATCCTCAATGCTAATTGTGTCGGGGAACCATCAAAAACCTCTTGTATCAGAGCTATCGCATGAGAAAACACAGCCTTATGACAAGGCTGTTTCAAACTCGCTTGAACAAGCAAAAACGCTATCTGATTCATTAAGAGTAAATCCAATTTGGACCTTAGGTTTTATTGCTTTTTTGCTAGGAAATACACTATTACAAATGAGCTTTGGAAGCTTCTATAACTTCTTCACGCTATATATGCAATCGCTCGAATACAGCGGCATGCAAACGGGCATTTTTATCTGTCTCGGCGTTGCCGCTGAAGTGTTAATATTTATACATGCGAGTCGCTTGATAAAGCGATTTGGCGTAAAAGCCTTGTTGGTATTTAGCTTATTATTTACAGCAATGCGATGGTTACTGCTGGGATTGTTTGCAGAATTCACCGCAGTGATAGTATTTACTCAGCTTATCCATGCACTGAGTTTTGGTTTAACTCACGCGGTCTCAGTATTCTATCTTCAGCAAACTTTTCCAAAGGTATTTCAGAGCAGGGCGCAAGCTTTGTACGTCAGCATTGCATTTGGCTTCGGTGGTGCAGCCGGTAGCTATATAGCGGGGCTTACTTGGCAGGACGGGGCAGGGGCGGTGGTAAGCTTTTTCTTAGCAGCTGCTTGTGCCTTTATTGGCGCTATTTGCTTCTTGGCTATAGACGAAGATAGAGAGTATGGTGAAGAGCAGGCTAAATAATGTTAGCTGTCGTTCAAAGCGTCAGATGCTCCATCTGCCATTCCCGCAAAAAAGTCTACAATGCTGTCAAATCCAGCTATAAAAAGCATGAATATTAAGATTGCAAAGATAATGGTCTTTTGACGTTTGGTCATTTTTAGAATTCTCCTAGTTTCGAGCGAGTTTGCGGTAGATACAATCTACCGCCATATACATATATGCTTTACACTAATTTAGCTTCTCATATAGCCAAGCGCCTAAGTCTCTGCCGGCGTTACCACTTACAACGTATGCCGCTCCGTATCCCACATCATACCCGAGATCTCTTACTGTGTAGCCACCAGATACTAATTCTAGATTTGAATCATTTATTTCTGTCATCAATAGATCCTCCTCTAGTGTTTCTTGTGTAAAGCGTCATAAATACCAGCTCCAAGCCCACTACCAAATTCGGTTAGTTCGTTGAACGAACCAAGGTAACCCGTTAATAGCGTGAACGCTAAAGCAGCACTGCCACCTGTTACAGTCTCTAGTTTATTAGAACAAATTTCTTTCATAAATATCCTTATTTGATTAATACCTGACATTCTTGAATAGCACCAAGAACGATAATTATATTATGGTAATTCTAGATTATATAAAACTGGCCTTTCGTAGAGTAATTCGTGCTGGTAGCAAGGCGACCATTCGCGTAAAAGCGAGGAATTAAAAATCAGCATCGTAGAATAATAATGCTTGAGTATTTGGTGGAAATTACTTCTTTTAAAAAAGGAGTTTATCGGGAGCATCTTTAAAGGACGCTCTCGCAGCCGTTAATGTTCAGCAGACCATGGGTGATAATTTTTCTTGTATTGGTTGGTATTCGTTTGCTGACAGTAACTTAAAAAACATCAATCTGAACGTTTCTTGTTAGTTATAAAGACCTGAGTCAGCTTTATGTTGCGACAACTTTAAAAACGCCCTGAATAATCAGGGCTTTTTAGACTAACTATTATGTCTATTACGCAAAGTTGCTAGATGCAAATTCCCAATTTGCAAGTGCCCAGAACCCTTCAAGGTAGTTAGGACGAACATTGCGGTAATCAATGTAGTACGCGTGCTCCCACAAATCGACTGTGAGCAGCGGTGTTACGCCGTCATCGGTAATGGGTGTGCCAGCGTTGCTAGTATTAACGATGTCGAGACTACCGTCAGCGGTTTTCACTAACCATGTCCAGCTAGAGCCAAAGTTGTTGACTGCTTTATCGTTAAATGCTGTTTTAAAGTCAGCAAATGAACCCCACTTTGCATTGATTGCGTCAGCAAGTGCGCCGCTTGGCTCACCGCCGCCATTTGGACTTAGGCTATGCCAATAGAAGGTATGGTTCCAAATTTGAGCCGCGTTGTTAAATACACCGCCATCACTGCTTTTTACAATCTCTTCAAGAGATTTGTCGGCATAATCGGTACCTTCAATTAGGCCATTAAGCTTTGTTACATAGGTTGCGTGGTGTTTACCATAGTGGAAATCGAGGGTTTCAGCTGAAATATGTGGTTCAAGCGCGTTTTTTTCGTAGGGTAGAGCGGGTAATTCAAAAGCCATGTGTATTCTCCGTGTGAGTTTTGCTAATTCGAAACTGAAGTGCGGACGAAGGATTAAATTTCAAGCCTTCATGCCTTTAATTGTATTCCAATGAAGATGCAGTTTATTTCGTATTTAATGGCAAACAAGATCACACTTATTTACGATATATGGTGATATAACAGGCTAGATGTGTAAAAGCATGTGCTTGTGAACAATATAATGTGCTTAGCGCTTGATATTATGTAAACTCACCCATACTGTAGAGTGTGAATCCAAATTAATGTTGGTATACGTAATAACGTGTGTGCCGAGAGCGTGCGCCCCTTGTTTTGCACCAATTGCCCTTTAACATTTACATGAATCATGGTTTTGAAATGGAAACAATCGATAAAATTAAAGAACAAATTAGCGAAAATGCTATCCTTTTATACATGAAGGGATCCCCTAAGCTGCCGAACTGTGGTTTTTCTGCCCAGGCTTCTCAAGCGCTTATGTCGTGCGGAGAGCAATTTGCATATGTGGATATTTTGCAAAACCCTGATATCCGAGCTGAGTTACCTAAATTTGCAGACTGGCCAACCTTTCCGCAATTGTGGGTGAATGGCGAACTAGTGGGTGGCTGCGATATCATTCTTGAAATGTTTCAACAAGGAGAGTTACAAAGTTTGATAAAAGAAGCTGCGCCAAAGGACTCACCAGAGGCTTAGTTTTACTTTGCATAAACGATACAAAAAAGCCGGATTTTTTGACAAATCCGGCTTTTTCATTAATAGCTTTTATTTTTGGCTTTACTAACACACTTCTTTGAATAAAGACTCGTCAATAATTGTTCGGTCGATAATTGAGACCGCCATGTCCACACAGGTGCCGCACTGAGAACCCACACCAAGATGCTTTTTCAGCTCTCTAATATTGCCAACGCTGTCTTCTCTAACTGCGTTTTCAATTTGCTTATCGGTTATGCCGTAGCACATACAAACGAACATCTGCTCACCCATATAATTTACATGCAAATGATAATAGTTGTTGTTTACATTAAAGGCAAGTCTTTTTTACCTCGGGATTTATGTTGATGAGAGTGGCCAACCGCCAAGCGTATGATATTTATTGAGAATGTGGCAAAACAGCTCGGCAGTTTTATGCGTGTCATACAAGGCGCTGTGTGCTTGTGACTGCTGAAAATCAATCTCGGCAGCCTCACATGCTTTCACTAAGACGGTTTGCCCAAGGCTTAGAGCGGCAAGAGACGTAGTGTCGAAGGAAACAAAAGGATGAAACGGACTGCGTTTAATGCCATGTCGTTCAAGTGCCGCATTCACAAAGCTTTGATCAAAGTGCGCGTTGTGTGCAACTATCACGCTACGCTGACATTCGGCTGCTTTTTGCGCTTTGCGGATGTGTTTACATAAAGCCTTGAACACTTCTTCTTCAGGGAGGGCGCCTCTGAGCGCGCAAAAAGGATCAATACCGTTAAATTCAATCGCCGCCTTCTCAATATTCGCCCCCTCAAAGGGTTGAACATGCTCATGAAAGGTTTGGTCGAGTGAAAATGTCCCATCTTCACCGAGTTTAAGGGTGATAGCCGCAATTTCTAGAATGGCATCCGTATCGGCATTAAATCCTGCGGTTTCTACGTCAATCACGACGGGGAAGTAGCCACGAAAACGCTCAGAAAGTTGAAAAGATGTATTGTTGGACGCTTGAGATTTTTGCGAACTATCCGTACCCAAATTGCTGTTGTTCATTTATCGCAAATGTTCCTTATTTAAGGCTCAGCTAACCGCAGATTATTGTACATTCACGCTAGCAATGACTTTGCGCGTAGTATGCCGAACTTCAGCTATGAAGGCAAAGCTCACAGGCAATTTAGAGGCGTATTGAGCCTAAACATTTTCCATCGGAAGCCGATAGTCTTCATAAGAACCATATTTGGCTTTGCAAGAGACTGGCCGACGAATTTAGAGGTGTGTAGATGAATCCAATGATTGCTCGTTATGCAAAATCAGTTTCTATTGCGATAGTCACTATTTTGCTGATGATTTCGACAGATAGTTACGCCAGCTTGCGTCACTATGTAGTTGATGTTGAGCAATCAGATTGGAAGTTAAGTGAGCAAACGCGGCTTAAATGCGAGCTCAAACATGAGATAGATGGTTACGGTACGGCATTATTTTATTCTGAGGCCTCAAAGCAGTTGAACATGGAGTTCACTCTAGACATGTGGCGTTTACCTTCTCGATATGACAGCGCAAGAGTCTACTCTATGGCGCCTCGATGGATGTCGGGCGTTGCAAATCGTGAAATAGCAAATATGGATTTGCGCAAGCAATACGACGGCGATTTGCCCTCTGAATCTGCATGGCAAATGTTAACCGAATTGGAAAAGGGCTTTTTGCCTACCATTGAATACAGCGATTGGTTAAACCCCAACGATGGCGTAGCAGTTTCTTTAAATGCAAGTAAGTTTGGAGATAGTTATCATCAGTTTAGTCGCTGTATCACAAATTTATTGCCATACAGCCTTGAGGATATCGCCTACACCGTCCTTGCATATAAGAAAAACAGTACCGAGCTAACGCCATACTCTAAGCGTCGTTTAGACATGATAGGTGAATACTTAAAGGAAGACTTAGATCTTGATTTAGTGCTAATTGACGGCTACACCGATAGTTGGGGTGGATCGTACAACAACGAAAAGCTTTCAATTAAACGCGCGAATGAAGTAAAAGACTACTTTGCTGGCTTAGGGCTGCTTGAAGATAGGATCCAAATAACTGGCCACGGCGAAAAACGACACTCTTCTCCAAATGATACACGCTTAGATAGAGCTAAAAACCGTCGAGTGGTTGTGAGGCTTTCTAAAGAGTCCTAGTGTTCTGTCTCTTTAGTCTGGGCTATGAGTGCTGCTAAGCGCGGTCTCTTATTCAGAGTTCGGGTTCTTTCGGTTTATGTAGCATGTAGGGCATAACATGATCAGTAAATATGCCGTCAAGCCCAAGTGCCTGTAATCGAGAAAATGCGACGTCGGCCGGCATGGCTTGATTAATAACATCGCTTCTGAAAGTAAAAGGGTGTACAGCTAAACCGTGCTTCTGAGCGCGCTGCACCAGTCCGGTAGATGTATCGGTGTTTATATCAATAACTTTCGGGATCCAAGGCCCAATTGCCTGCGCGTAGCTAGCGATATTGCGTAAGCCTTCGTCACTAGTCAATAGCTCGTAATCAACCTGATTCAAATCCCAACTGTTGCTTGCGAGGAGCTGCGTCATTTTGAATTTAGCGCCCATGTCAAATCGTAAACGCTTGAGCACTGCTGGCTCAAAGCTCTGCACAAATATCCTTGCATCCGCTGAATTGAGTTGATGTTTTTTTAAGATATTAAATAGCAGTTGCGAGATGTCTTTCCCTTCGCTCAAATGCCAATGGTAGGCCTTAATCTCCGGGTAAATGCCAACTTGTTTATCAAAAGAATAATTGAGGGATTGGATGAGTTCTATATGCTCTTCAAAACTCGCGATGGTGAAGTGTGCATGCCCTTGATAGCGCTGAGCATAGACACGCAGCTTTTGATTATTTTCCCGCTCATGAACGCGCAATTGACGCAGCTCAGAAAGTGTAAAATCAACAGCGTACCAGCGCCCGTCTTCTCGAACTCGCTTAGGAAAGACTGACTCTACATCTGTTACGTTTTCTAAATAGATATCATGAAGAACGACTAGTTGGTTGTCCTTTGTTACCACTAAGTCTTGTTCGATGTAATCTGCGCCTTGCATGAAGCTAAGTACCAAGGCTTCTTTAGTGTGCTCGGGTAAAAATCCAGAAGCCGCTCTGTGAGCAATGATATCGATTGCCAAGAGAGGCTTGCACAGCAAGTACAACAACATAAACGTAAATGCTTTTACAAATAAGGTCTTACTAAACTTGACGATAATTAGCATGTGTTTTTTGAATCAGTCAGGTGTTTACTGTAGATGTCTTCATGATTATGCACATTCGCGGTCACAATAATAGGGCATGTTTCGATTCAAACATGACAGGCAATCACCTAATAATATTAAAATGTAAATTATTATTTAAAAATATGTTGCAATCATTAATGTTACCGATTACATTTCGTGTTAAGACCTTGTGAGTTAAGCCGTAGTGTTAAGGAAATGCATATAATATCAATAGCATATATCGACTTTGACGCAAATTGATGAAAAAGCACTTGTGCTCCTCTCACTTCCCCAAAAAAACAAAAAACAGTCTTAGCTGTTACTCAACAGCCTAACTTTGATAACTCGTTAGCTTTAATGATATGGCGTTGAAACGCCTTCCTTTTGGCTTGTGCATTGTGTGTCCTCTTATCGATTGCACACTTGGCGTAAGCAAAACCTTATATATTTATATTGGAGAATCCAATGAAACAAACAATTATTTCATTGCTCGCAGGTGCTTTTTGTCTCGTTAGTGCCTCATCAGCTTACACTGCAGCCCCGATTGATTCCGCGAACTTTGCAACGTGTAATGAATCCCCGGGAGGCTCTCGGACTGTGCGTTCAAACGGCTTTGTAAAGGGATTATTTGTTGTATCGTCTAATTTGCCGGGCGCAACGTTTTCAACTAATCCTAATGACGCAAATGGGCTTGCCGACCGCAATATTGAATGTGCGCATTTCGACGATAGAACGTCTGGTGGAACGGTCATTATCCCATGGCGTCAGTTTGACAGGGGACCAGGAGCACAAGGGGGCCGTTACAATTGGGATTTTGTCGAAAGCCAGATTCAGCCATGGGCTGACAGAGGGCAGGTGGTTAACCTGCTAGTGTGGCCCGCCGTTCAAAAGGAGTCACAGAAATTTCCGTCAGGTCAATCTGCGACTCCTCAATTTATATTGGATGAGCCCGGTGTAAGCTTCAAATGTCCAGAAGGCACGGCGCAGGGCACTGGCACAAATGGGCAACTTCCTTTGCCAAAATTTTGGGAAGGGCGAGTGAAAAACCCATATCGAACCGCTCTGAAAGAGTTGGTGAGACGTTACGAGAATGACAATAGAATCAACTACTTCAGATTTGGTATAGGGGTTGGCGCTGAATCCTATCCTGCAAACGGCACCACAACACCAACAAACTTCTGCCGAGATAAGTTCGTCAGTTTGTTCTCAGGCGCGAATGACACCGAAAAAGCGAATAAAGCTTTTACAACCTGGTTGAACTTCACCAAAGAAACCGTGAGAGTTTTTAGAAATTTTGATTCAAATAAGCCAATCGTGGTGACGTTGAATGATTTTCGCACGCGCAGTTCGCAAGGTGTAAACAAGTTCGCGAATGATACCGAAAATGAGGCAACACGGTCACTTGGCGGGGCACCGAAACTTGGCTTAGGCGTTCAGGGGGCAACTACTTCGGACCTTGATCGTTGGAATGCCAGCCCCCGACAGCGCTGCAATGCCAATTGGTGTAAGCTGTTCAATGACAATAAAAACGCAGGGATTGTATTACAAGTGCAAACGCCAACTCACAGCGGTGTGATTGGTCGTCCAAACGAGAATACTAACGTTCCTGAATGTGCTAGCGGTAATAATAATGGCGTGGCAGGGTGCATGAAGACAGGTAATTTAGTCGAGCTTATGGACTTTGCACGAAATCGCGGAGCTAATAGTTTTGAGCTGTATCCCTATGAGTGGTATGTCGTTAATGATACCGCGCTTAACTTTAATGCAAGCGACGGAGTCTCATACAGAAATGCAATGGATCGCGCTAAAAACTAACCCTGATTATTCTAGTAGGTAGTAACCCCTTCAATATCGTCCGTGCGCAAACTAGTGCATGGGCGTAACGCTAGCTGCTTAGCCGGTACGCACAAATATTTACTGCACTGGCTAAATTGAGCGAATCAATGCATCCGCTTCCTTTGATGGTAAAGGCATCTGCATTAAACGCTGACAGCGCTTCAAAGGGTACTCCTCGTGCTTCATTGCCGAATAAATAACAATCATAGTTGGTAAATTTTTCTGAACTGATGCTATTACCTTGCATATCCAAATACGCGAAATTTGTGAAACGTTCTTGCAAGTCCTCTAGGCTTATATCCAATTCAAGTGGCACATGAAAAATAGCGCCCATACTAGCCCGAACGACCTTAGAGTTGAATGGATCGACACTGTTGGCGCTGATTAACAAACGAAAATTTCCGAACCAGGCCAACGTTCGTATTATCGTGCCTAAGTTTCCGGGATCTTGCACTTCATGCAGATAAATACAGCGTTGTTGCTGCCCATGTGATTGTTCTTTTTGACTCAAAGCTTCGGGTTTCATTAGCGGTAGCGGAACACAGGCTATGATCCCTTGGGGTGTTTTTGTGTCACTAAGTTGAGCCATCTGTTTGGTAGTGACGCTGACTACCGTAAAATGAGATGCTAGCTGTGCGGCCCACTGCTGATAGTTATCAGTCACATATAGTGTGACTCCGTTTAAATATGGCTGCTTGAGTGCTGCTTTTTCCAACTCTAGAATGAGGTGTTCGCCCTCAACTAAATAATATCCCAGCTGTTTGCGGTACTTTTTTTGATGTAACTTTTTAACATCATCTAGCTTCATATAGCCCAACTTTAGATTCCTATTTGCCAACGCATAATAGCACTGCTCATTCATTTATGAGCTTAATTCGTTTATTTGCAACTACGAGGAATTTGCAAATACCTAAAGCCCGCTTACAATGAGCGTCGTATTTACAATCTTAATAGCTTAGTCACCTCATGGCACGATCAAAAAGCAGTAAAAAATGGCTTGAAGAGCACGTCAACGACCCCTACGTAAAAAAGGCTAAGGCTGACGGTTATCGCTCTCGTGCCAGCTACAAGTTGATAGAAATTAACGAAAAAGATAAGTTGTTTCGCCCAGGCAATGTGGTCATGGATTTAGGATCAGCACCGGGTGGATGGTCGCAGGTTTTGGTCCCCCTAGTCACTAATCGAAGCGACACAGGACGTGTGATTGCGTCTGATATTCTGCCTATGGACAGTATAATTGGTGCAACATTTATCCAAGGTGACTTCACTGAAAATGCAGTGTACGAGCAAATCTTACAGACTTTAGAAGGTGATAAGGTAGATGCAGTTGTTTCTGATATGGCGCCTAATATCAGTGGCGTGAATACGACCGATCAACACGCTTCAATATATCTTGTAGAGCTAGCGCTAGATATGGCTCGCAATGTATTAAAGCCAGGTGGCAGTTTTTGCGCAAAAGTGTTTCAAGGTGTGGGTTACGAAGAATATGTTAAAGATGTTCGTACTTCTTTTGACAAAGTACTCGTTCGCAAGCCAGCCGCCTCTCGGCCACGTTCTCGAGAAGTATATGTGGTCGCGAAAGGTTTCAAAGGCGCTTAGTTTTTAGGTGCTATCTCGTTATTTGCACGCGCAATGGCGGAAGTCACATTGGCCTATCTGCCAATGCCATAGTCTTTGTTTACATCGATAACACGAAGGCCAAGTTCCAAGGCTTTAACCGCGTCGAAAGAATCAAATTGTATTTTACATTCTGCATTTATCATTTCACGCCATACATGGCGCAGGCCGTCGGGACGGCGTCCAGTCCAGAAGTCTTCAGTTTTGTTGATATAGGCCACAACCGGCTCAATGTGCCCATCGCGATACAATTGGCGAATTAAGTTGAAGTCAGGGCCAAAAGCGCTTAATACTGCAGAATCACTGATTTCAATTGACTCCAATAACTCCTTGAAGGCTTCTTCATGCTTACCTTGTCTGTAGGCGAGCCAGGCTCGCGCAATGCCAACCGCGTGTGTTTCGCTGCTGAAGCTATCAAGCACGTAACCGGCTATTTGTTGCTCCTTACTCAACTCGTTAGCATGCTCGAAAATACGGTCTATTTTGGCATTAACCTCATCAAATGTGTCGAATTGGGCGCTATATCTGAGATGTCTACTTAGATCGCCAATCACCTGATACGGGTTGGCGCTTGTTGCGAGGCTTCGCTCATAATCGCTAAGGGTATCGTTCAGTAAACGTCGATTTTTTGTATCAAAACGATCAAATTGCTCTGCCATGTACTGATGATATTCAGGGTCGTTGCACCCAAGCGCATAGTCTGCATTAGCGCTAAAGTTCACCAACAAACTAATAAATGCAATTTTCCCAGCTAGCGCTTTTAACATCTGAAACACCTTTAATACACTCATATGATCTATCATCAAATTCGCGTTGACGAGACTTATGGAACACATAATGCCGCTAGGCTATGACTATTATTATCTGCTATGGTTTGGATTATATTGCTAACAAAATCAAGGTAAATGTCATCATGCAGAGAAACCTTTCCACTCTAATTCTCTTACTCACTGTTCTCACGAGTGCGTCAGGTTATGCTGCCTCAGCAGCGTCCTTTGATATTTATCTGATCCGCCATTTTGAGAAAGCCGCAAACACGAATGATCCTGACGTTCCTCTCAGCCAAAAGGGCGCATCCAATGCACAGTTGTTTTCGCAGTTGATGTCTGAACATCCCTTAAGCGCTATTTATTCAACAGATTACGTTCGAACACGTACCAGTGTCTCAGCACTCGCTAAGATCAAATCACTCGATATCAGTCTATACGACCCAAGGGCTCTTTCAGACTTTGCAATGGAGTTGCTTGCAAAGCAAGATAATGCTGTGATCGCTGGCCATAGTAACACGACAGGTGTTTTATATGCGGCTTTAGGCTGTGAGGAAGTCGTGCTTGGTGCAAACGATTACGGTGATATTTTTGTTGTACATGTTGATGGCGAAACCATCGAATGTTCCACAGAAAGCCTAGTTAGCTGGTCAGCTAATACCTCAAGCATCAAAGCTGACGAGGGCGCCGATGACTAACGAAACGACAATGCCGCAAACAACACAGCAAACAAGCAGGTTGTCAGAACTAGACTGGTTACGAGTGATACTAATTGTGGCCGTATTTGTGCATCATTGTTTTATGCCATTTAACGGCGATGGATGGCACATCATGAACGCTGACTCAAGCAAAGTGCTTGACGACATCATGGTATATTTTGAGCAGCTTCGCCTGCCTAGTTTGTTTTTTATTGCCGGGGCAGGAAGTTTCATACTGTTATCCAAATTAAGGTCTGTCAGCTTTTTAAAAGCTAAGGCGCTGCGGTTGTTATTGCCATTCACAGTAGGTGTGCTGTTAGTTGTGCCGCCTCAAACTTATTTTGAAAACATCGCTCAGTACCGTTCACTTATTTCCGCGTTTCCAACCTTAATGCTTGAGTTTAAGGTGAATCATTTATGGTTCATCGAATATTTATTGATATTCATGTTGCTCGCCATTGCAATTAAACCGCTTATTTCAAGTATATTTGCTTCACAAAGTGACAATGCGATCGCTAAGCGAATCGGCTTAAAAAGTGCGACGATTTTGATTGCGCTCATGCTTGCGATTTCAAGAGTGATATTTGAACATTTTTTTCCAGAGGATAATGCGTTTTTTATCAGTGAAATTTCAAACATCATTTTTTACTTGTCGTTTTTCATCATTGGAATGGTGTTTGTAGCACATCCTGTAGCTTGGAGAAGTTTTAGTAGTAATCGACGTTTTAGTCTGTATTGCTTTATTACTGTGAGTGTTGCGTTCTATGCTTATTATTTCCCTGACTATAGCGCCTATTTTTCATTGGCAACAAGATGGTCAATCTGGTGGTTTTTATGCACCCTGCTAAGCTATTTTGGGCTCGCCACAATGCTCGGTTATGCACAAACTTACATAAAATCGACACCCGCATGGATGCGAACTGCCAATCAGCTTATCTTCCCGTTTTATATTTTGCATCAAACCGTGATCGTAATAATTGCATTTTTTGTTGTACAGCTTACTCTCCCCGTTTGGTTAAAAGCGAGCGTGGTGCTGAGTGCTTCATTTTTGATAAGCGCCGGGCTTTGCAAGTACCTCATTTATAAGTTTGATGCTCTGCGTTTTTTATTCGGTTTGAAGCCTCGACATTAGTGAACTCCTTTTTTAGCGTCATCCATACTGAGTTGTTTGATTTCTCTTTGTATAGTTCGTCGTAGTGCAGATGTAGCGTTCCGGCTTGCTGATAGTCCCAATATTTCCAATAGGGCTTATGCTTGCCAAGTTCGTAATCCATTGAGTTCCAATTGTCCTCTCTGTAAGCGTAGAAGGCCCAATGCCATTTATGCTGATTAAAAATCTCCACTAAATCAGACAAATATTGAGCAGCACCGGGCATGGTTCTATCCACGCCGAACTCACTTGCCCAAATTCGGTTTGCAGGAATACTGTGCCGCTCAGCCCACTTAACTACCGGGGATAAAAATTGCTCAATGCTTACTTTGTTCATGTCAAAATTGTCTTCTAGGGCGGGGATAAACACCTTGCCGGGATACTCGAACTTGCCTTGGTTAATGCGTTTTGTTGTGTATTCATAAGGCTCATACATATGAAATGAATAGATCACGCGCTCATCATCCACTGGCTTAAGATATTTAAACGCCCAAGGCGTTGCGTGCAAGCCTGATTCAAGAACGATAGGGGTATGTTCATCTACTTCGCGAATGGCATTTACCATTTGTTGATTAAATCGATTAAGGTCACCAGATCCGCCTTTAACGCTCTGATACCACCTACCGTAATCACCGGTCCAAAATGTCTTTTTGTCATAGAACTTTTCCGGAAAGGGCTCGTTAATTAAGGTATAACCAATCACAGCAGGATGGTCTTTTAATTCGCCTGCCAAGTCCTTCCAAAAGTGCTTAGACTGCACTAAAAATGAAGTAGTATTGTTTGTAGAAACGACATTATCGACATTGTCGGAATTCTCAATCATGCCTTCCAACCAAAGACGCCCATCATTTTGATTGGCGTTGCTTTGTCGAAATCGTGCGCCAGGCAAACTTAGTGGTGTAATAACGACTTTGATATCGTACTCATTGGCAACGTCAAGATAGGTCAGTAGTTTTTTGAGGTCGGCTTTTACTAAGCCTTGATAATTGTCCGCATTGCCGAGCAAAAAGTCGCGCTGATCGCTTTGCCATTTTTCATAGGTAAATCGCACCGTATGAATGCCAGCATCGTGAGCCGCTTGAAACCAAGCTCGCTGTGGTATTTGGTTAAAATAATTGGTGCCTTTGCGTTGGGAATCCCAATAACTGAGTTTGTCAGGAGGCACTTGTTCAAAAGGTGTATCTTCACTGGCGTGAACCGCACCTATGGCAGCAAAAAATAAAGTAATGAAGGCAAATGCGAATCTATTCATATTTTATTTGCAGAAACAAATTCAATTTAAAACAGTATGCTAATTAGAGCAATGAAACAAGTTATCTGTGGTTTAAATCGTTTGCTCTATGACCGGAGCACTGAAGAATAATACTAGGTCTTAACAAAGCTTATACCTATGACTGAAGTTATTGCCCATATGCCAAAATGATGACTATTGTGCTTAACATGCAAGCGCGCACATCACCATAAACCCATGCTTGTAAATAAATATAATCGATAATATAGTTGATTATATAAATGATTATGCAATAACTTGAGTTTGAATATGAATGAAGATTTTCTCGACGAACTAGGAGAACTTGCCCTAGCTAGCCGATTAAAAAGACTTTCTGAAAAAATGTTGGCGGATGTAAGCAGCGTATACCAGCATTTTGACGTAAGCGTGCAAGCAAAGTGGTTTCCACTTTTTGCATTATTGGACAGTAAGGCTAGCGTCAGCATTGTCCAAGCGGCGAATTTGTTAGGTTTTTCCCAGCCGGCGATCAGTCAATTTTGCAAACAACTTGAGGCTAAAGACTTAATCATAATCCAAGTGTCAAATGAAGATTCTCGTAAAAAATATATCAGTCTAAGTAAGAAGGGTAGGTCCGAAGTTGCAAAGATGCGGCCTATGTGGAAAGCCGTTAGACAAGCGGCCAAACAGCTATGTGAGCAAGGTGGGAATGACTTTTTCGCATCTTTGGTGCGGCTCGAAAAAGCCCTTTATTCTCAATCACTATATACCCGAATTTTGGAGGAATCGAGTGCAGAAAAATAAGCTTACCGTACTCAACTATTCATCTGGGTTGTCCCACTATTTCGATAGTATTAATCGCCAGTGGTTAGAGGAGATGTTTGTCGTTGAACCCATTGACGATAAAGTCTTAAAAGACCCGCAAACTTACATCATTGAACCCGGTGGCGCTATTTGGTTCGTCAAACATGAAACTTTGGGAATAGTGGGCACATGCGCGCTATTGAACAAAGGAGATGGATATTTTGAACTGACAAAAATGGGAGTATTAGCAAACTGCCGTGGATTAAAAATTGGAGAAACGCTTTTGCAACATGTGCTTGAGTTTTGTAGTAAATCTTCACTGCCTCGTGTTTTCTTGCTAACCAGTACAAAATGTAAAGCCGCTATTCATTTGTATGAAAAACTTGGCTTTACTCATAGCGCTTTTATCATGCAAAAGTTTGGAAGCAGCTATGAGCGTTGCGATGTCGCAATGGAGTTATCGAAAGAAACGCAGCTAAGGGAAACTAGATAAACACGCTCTAGACCGCTAGGTAATTTAACTAACATGTGGTATTTTTAATTGACGTCTAAAAAGGAATTTAACATGCTTGTCAGTTTAAAAAATCTTTCTGGTTACATAGTCTTAGCACTTTCTATAGTTTCAATTTTTTTCAGTTACGCTGTCGCGCAATCAGGTGAATCTCAAGAACCGTCCGATGAAGATGATGCTCCCATTACAATAGAATCGCTTACCAAAGATGCTAAGCGATTTGGCGGTATCTTTACGTTTTATCAAAATAAAAACGACGGTAATTTGATGATGGAGATATCAGCTGAGCAACTTAATAGCGAGTATCTTTATTATGGATTCATCCAAAACGGCGTTGCTGACGCAGGCACACAACGCGGGTTTTACACAGGACAAGATGTAATTGAAATCCGCAAGCGCTTTAATCGAATAGACTTCATTAGCAAAAACACCAGCTACTATATTGATCCACAAAGTCCCCTCGCCAATGGTGGCTTTGCAAACATTACCGATGCAGTACTTGCTAGCATTGAAATACTCGCCGAGTCAGATGATGGCACCCGTTATTTAATAAATGCCGATGAAATCTTTCTTACTGAAGTACTTGCCAATTTAAAGCAAATGGTGGATGCAGATGACAATGACGAATTTGCATTTGATGTGGGGGATCTATCGGATGAACGGACCAGCTACGCGCATGTGGGGGTGTACCCTGAAAATGTCAATGTGCGCACTGACTACGTGTACAGTAACCCTGAACCAGATAATACCGGAAGTGAACGCACGGAGGACGCTCGGGCAACGACTATCACGGTTCAACACAGTTTTGTCGCGATGCCCGATGCTGACTTTGTGCCGCGTCTGGATGACAATCGAGTTGGGTACTTTCGAACGCAAGTTACCGATCTGAATTCATATGATATTACCCCTTACCGCGATTTAATTACCCGATGGAGGTTAATTAAGAAAGATCCAAACGCAGCTCTATCAGAGCCTGTAGAGCCTATCGTTTGGTGGATAGAAAATACCACCCCATATGAATATCGTGACATCATGCGAAAAGGTGTATTGCAGTGGAACAAAGCCTTTGAAAAAGCAGGGTTTAAAAATGCGATTGTGGTGAATATTCAACCCGATGACGCGGTATGGAGTGCAGATGATATTCGCTATAATGTTGTCCGTTGGTCAAATACACCTGAGGGCAGTTTTGCGTTTGGTCCGAGTTACATCAACCCACGCACGGGTGAAATTCTTGGTGCGGATGTGATGTTTGAACAATCCTTTTTAAATACCTATGGATTTCGTGCTGATGTATTGGGTGATCCTAATGCAAATTCGCTAAATTTTCGCAAACCGCAACATAAACACCAGTCACATCATTTTTGCTCAAAGGGTCATAGGCTTCAAGAAATAGTCTCTTTTGGTAGGGTTGCTCTAGATGCTATGGATGCATCTGTAAGCGAAAAACGTAAGGTTATCGAGCAAATGTTGTATGAGCTTATGTTGCATGAAGTGGGTCACACATTAGGTTTAATGCATAACATGAAAGCGTCGAATCTTCATTCATTAGCAGATATTCATCATGAAGAAGTCACGCAAGGTAAACTGAGCGCGTCTGTTATGGATTATGGAGCATTAGTGATTGCACCACCTGGTATTGAACAAGGTGATTTCTTTATGACGGAGCCTGGGGTTTATGATGATTGGGCCATACAATTCGGCTATGACCCAGAGATTGAAGGAGAGGCTCGTGTAGCTTTGTTATCTCGCTCAACAGAGCGGGAACTTAGCTTTGGAAATGATGCTGATGATATGCGAAGTCCCGGCGCGGGCATTGATCCGGATATTACTATTTGGGACATGAGTGATGACGGCATAGGCTTTGCCGAACAGCAATTTGAGCTCATTGATGCCATAACGCCCAATTTGCTCGATAAAATGCGAAAAGAGGGTGAAAGCCATGCGAAAATTCGGGCAGCACTTGGGATGCTCATTTCGTATAAGTACTCTGGTACTGCTAATGTTGCAAATTATATCGGCGGCGTTCACGTAGACAGGGCAAAACAAGGCCAAAAAGGCGCGAGCGTCCCATATTCGCCGGTTGGCTTACAAAATCAAAAGCGAGCGATGAATGTGTTGAAAAAACATGTATTATCGCCAGAAGCCTTTAGCCTGCCAGCATCTCTCATTGCTCATGCGGCGATGCAACCAAGGGGATTTGAGCATTACGAATATACCGAAGACCCTAAAATACATGAAGCGATTTCTTCAATTCAACACATCATTTTTGACAGGTTGCTAGACCCAGTATTGATGACTCGGATGACCGATACGCAGCTATACGGAAATGAATATTCTGTAAACGCAATGTTGGCCGACTTAAGCGATGCGGTATTTGCTAGCGATATTAGGTCCAGTGTGAATACTAAACGTCAGAATCTGCAAATCGAATATATCCATCGTTTAACTGGAATTATTAGCGAAGAAAGCTCCCACGATTATCAGTCTCAAGCCGCAAGTTTTCATGAGTTAAACAAGCTTGTTAAATTACTATCAAAATCAAAGCAAGGCGATGATGCAACTCAAGCGCACCGTGCGTATGCTTTGCACCTTATCGAATTAGCATTGGATAAACCATAATACCGCGGCATTGCAAATGCAATAAAAAACTGCACGCTTCAGATTGAAACATGCAGTTTTGAGATATTGTTAATAGTCTTGTTTTATTTACGCCGTAAATTGAATACCAAAGGTACCAAATACTCATACCTGAAGACATTAGAACCGCTTTTGAACATTCAATCTAACTGTTCGCCCATCATACTGAAGTCTTCTCGGTAATAATCGCGTAGTGTCAAATTCGAAAGGGTCTTCGTCTGTTAAGTTGAACAGTTGTAGTGTAAGTCGAATATCATTCTCAAAGTTATAGTTGACCTGCGCGTCTAATTGACCACGGGCATCAACGGTGCGTTCGCCCACAATTGCAGTATTTGCCCCTTCAACACCAAACTCATCACGATAGTTGTACGCTAGGCGTATTCCTAGGTTTTTAGTCTCGTAATAGCCAATAAGGTTGTATGTTTCTGGCGATACTCGGTTCAATGACCGTCCTTCGTCATTTTCATTATTAATTTTTGAATAGTTGATAGTAAATCCAAAGTCTTTGAAAAAGTTGTCTAAAAAGTCAAAGTTTTGTGTTATTTGAACTTCGAAGCCATCAACTTTAGTTATTGAATCCTGATTCACATTTCTATCAATACGAATTCGTCTGTTTCGTTGAATTTCATCACCGGTAAAGCCGTCGTCTATTCTGCATGTGGTGTTATCTAGCAAAAGTGGCCCTGATGTGTATGTACCAATTGATGTTTGCCCTGACTCGGCGGTGATTTCTCCATCAATTGTAATACCCTCAAGAGGACATACAATTTCGCGAATTATGTCGGCTTCAACATCTTTGGTAAAATAGTTAACGCCAATCATACTACCTTTGCGGTTGTACCATGCTAGACCTATATCGAAAGCAGTCGATGTTCTGGGTTCAACCTCAACATTAGACACATTGACTGAAACGTTACCTACCGGCTCAAATTCGTTATCTTCTTCTTCCTCATCTGGGTTGGGCGGATTATTGACGATAATGGTTGGTGACGGACTAAATTCAGTTAATTCAACCGTTTCAAATGTTTCGTAATATGCAGCGCGCATTACGATATCTTCTGTAAGCTCATAAATAACGTTAATTGAGGGCAGTACAGAACTATATGATCCCGTCGCATCAGGTGCGGTGGGTGAAGTAGGGTTATCGAGTCTGCCGGCGATATCCACATCAACATATCTAAGCCCAAAGTTACCGCGAATAGGAATGTCGTAGTCATCGCCACTAAATCTTGCCATAACATATGCTTCAACAGCGTCTCGTTCAGAGGTGAAATTTCCCCCCCTTGCTCTATTGATAGCATTCGGACCTCGCTGGTAAAATGGGCGTTGGTCGGAGAATAAAGGAATATCAGTAACCAATGGTTCATCAGTTTCGTTCGCGCTGGCGTCTAGCGGGAAAATGAAATCAATAAGTGCGTCGGTGTTAATGGACAAGTAGTTATCGATTTCGGCGCCCGGTACGCTGCCGCCAAAGAAACCATTTCCGTCGGTAATTGATTCGCTTTGAACAACTAAGGTATCGATGATGTCAGCATAACCACTTAAAGGAATACCAATGGCAGCAAGACTAGTCTGAGCCGATTCACCTTCTTCTTTAATATACATACCACCTACTTTGACGGCCGTAAGAGGACCTGCGTTATCAAAGCTGTATTCCCAGTCGGTACCAATGCTGGTGTATTCTCGCCGAGCTGCGCTGTTTCCGCCTGTTACAATAACGCCGTTTGCTACCAAAGAATTAAGTTCGTCATAAATAATGTTGCCGTTACTGTCTCTTAGGCACAGAGTTTCTGCTTCATTTAGTTGGCACCGCAGTCTTGGGATAGTTCCGGTAAACCCATTGACGGAGATATCATTGCCTGACAGATTACCTGTCCCTGCTAGCGCAAGTGCGCCATCCGGGATAAACAAATCAAATAGGAAATTATCGAAGTTACCTAGGCCCGTATTCACCTCCCCTCGAAGTCCGTTACTGTCGTCAAGATCGCTATTGTTGCCGACTTGACGAATGCCAAATCGAAACTGCTCTTGTCCTCTTAAGTTATTTGCCTCGGATATCGTGCCGACCACCCGGCCAGTGAGGTTTTCGCCTTCATAATTAAACTGCGGGTAAATCGCATATACTTCTTCACTTGTCGGGAAGTTCCTATTTTCGATATTGACAGAGGGGTCTTCAAATTCAAAGTTAGACATCACATAGGTAGGCGCTAATACAATCGGGTCATCTTCACCCTCTGCTACGAAGTTTGCCATACCAACGGAGGTCAAATCGCCAAGTTGTCTAATTTGGTTGGGTGAACGATTTAAGTCCACGATCAAGAAATTGGTTTTCGCTTCAGTTAGGTCACGTTTTGCATATAAACCATCTACTCTAAAACTCATTTCGTCGTTTATGATATATTCAAAGCCGGTTGCAACCGACACGCGCTCCCCAGTAGATATTTGTGATTCCTGTCTATATCCTTGGGGATATATTATCTCCGCGTTAGGCTCTAAACCAGCGTAATTGATGTCGGCATTAAGGCCAAAGTCGCCGGCAGAATTTCGGCCTATTGAGCGATAGCCATTAATATTGATAATATCCCTCCTAAAGCTCATGTCTTCCCAAGATACTGTGCCGTAAACACCAAACTTTCCGTCATTGAAGTGCTTGGAGCCAGTAATGAAGAACTCTGGGACAAAGTCTTCGGTCAGTTCTTCATATCCTCCACCTGCGCGAACAACAACTTGTCCATCCTTTCGCTTAAGCGCTGAGTTTATTCTTAAGTCAACATTAGCAGATAGGCCACCTGATAGAATATCTGGGCGAAAAGACTTGGTTACATATGCACCATTAAAAATGGCTGAATCAAACATACCAAAAGGGTTTGCATTGCGACCACGCCTTGCTGCAGAGGCAATTCCTAAGCCTTGCACAGTTGTTAAGGCAAATGAGCCAGGAAGTCCACGAACGGAAATAGTCGCTTCACGGCGCGCATTTTCTCGGTCAATCTGCACGCCTGGAATGCGTTGTAAGGCTTCGCCTAAGTTTAAGTCAGGAAAGTTACCTAAATCATCAGCAGATATGCCGTCAAGAATCACATCCGATGCTCGTTTTTCTAACAAGGCCCCCTCGATTGACGATCGTATACCTGCTACCTCTATGACCTCGACAACATTCTCTTCGTCGCCTTCATCTGCATTGGTCTGTTGAGCATTTACACTTGCAGATAGCATAAGGTTTGAAGCTAAAGCAGCTGATATTAAAAGTGCAATTTTTGAACGGCTAATATTATGTGGGTCACTAGCAGATGGTGATTTGGTCATTCCGATATCCTTGTCCTAGACTGTTTATTTTAAGGTTTGTAAGTCTATTTCGCTAAAGCCTTACTACAACAGTACACAGTGCGTTAACACAAAATTTACATCACTTTACAATCATGATCAATCACTTTCAGTCTTTTGTGGACAGTAAATATCGCAAATTAAATAATAAATACTAGAAAAAGGTGTGAAGAGAGTATTAAAAAAGGTGCTTTAGTGATAGTTAACCCGTGGGTAAATCAAATTTGAAGGTTAGTTAAGTTTATAATAAAAAAAGAAAATACATAGGATTATGAGTGATTGTATGAACCGGATTGTTGTTCAATAACAGCCTATATTTAAGTCCTAATAGTTATATTGAGTATACCAAAAGCTGTATTTTGACGGTGTTTGTCACATAAATATACTTTAGATAACTGCGTATGCGAGTTGCTTTTGTTGCAATCTAATAGTCTAAGTGTGCCTTTATGAATTTTATTGATTGAAATTGATTGATGTGAATATTTGTAAGGATACATTGCATTTTGGCTTTAGTCTTCTGAGCCAATGTTAAAATCGAAGGTATGAATAGCACTGGGCATTCCATACTGAGCTCCTTCGGGCTCTTGATGCCACAATACGCTTACTCTTCCTGACTCCAGCATTGACAAATCCCATGATATATACCCTCTGGATATTGCCACCTCATCCAACACTTTTGGAAGCGCAATGGTCTGCCATTTTGAAAAATTACTATCTCGTGTCGAATAGTATATGTTTGCTTCAGTACGCCCAGCAAAAGCAAACATATGATCACCGATGATGCGTAAGCTTACATTGGGTGACGATAAGTCATATGCCTCAGAATGCCATTGTGCATCCACTGTGCGTTTATAGCGGTGCAGTAAGCTTGTTCCACTTTGCTCATCGATATGCTCAACAAATGCGTAATAATCGCCAGTTTCAGAATCAATGACGGAGTTAAGGGCAACATTTGAAGGGCGTAATAGTGTGCTGATATCCGCTACCTGAATTCCAGCTGTTTCTATCGAAATAGCTTGGCTTTGTTGCGTATTTGCAATTAAAAGACCGTCGTTGTTGTACCATGTTACACCTTCGTCATCACTGTATGCGAAATACAAGCCGTGGTTACAATCTCGACCGCCGCCGCTTCCTCCAATATTGCAGTTAATTGGTTTTTCGCGAAACAGCCAACTGATATGTATCCGACCGTTTTCATCAATTTTTGGGCCGCCAGTCGTATATGGACCACGGAAGCTTGGTGCTTTGTTGGTGGTCACAGTGTTGGCATAGTGTCCAGCGCGACTCGAAATTTTGCGAATAGATTCCCATTCACTTTTCGCCGCATTATATTTTGCTAAGGTCATCGCCCCTTGGGTGCTTCCACCCGTTCTAAAGTACATCAAAAGATTGCCACCGGGCAGCGGATGAAAGGTCGGGTACGTGACTCTTCCAATCGCGTCTTTTTCAAAGCCCATATTGCGCTCAAAATTAAATACAGTGTCATTCCATTCATGCTGACTTGGATTATCTGCAACACCAATGGCGGTGTGCGCATAATTAATGCGAGGCGTATTGTGATGGTCGAATGCGACATGGATAACCCCATCACCCTTAGATATGGCAATGGATGCTCTGTTGTGAGCATCGTCAGAGGTAAGTCGATAAACGGGAAGGGTGGAATACTGCCACACTGCGTCGTTAAGTTTGCGGCGGGCTATTTGAACTTCTGCAAAAAGGTCGCCATAACCACCCCGGTCTTTCGCGGTATAAAAAATGGCATATTGGTAGCCTTTGTAAGTCGTAGCATTCGCGCCTAATGAACCCACGAAACGCGGTATACCGTTTTTTGCTCGATCACTGCCGTCAGATGTATGAGAGGTCTTAGTCAGCAAGGTTGTATTTTCTAATATTGCTTGTTTGAAGTATGGCTGATCAGCGTGTGCGATAAAACAAAACATCGTGAGGGAAGCAGCATAAATAGTGAATTGAAGCCCGAATTTTATAAACTTAGTCTGCATTTTTGATGCGTCCCATGGTAATGAAAAGTGGTTAGCCCTCAACATAAGGCTTTTTGCAATAAGGTATAGCAATGGTTAATCGTTATCGAAGTGCCATAAACTGATTTAAAACGCACTAGTTGTAGGGGCGGGTGCCAGTCACCATAAGCACCCAACTTCAACTTAAGTGCTAGCCTCGGAAACGAATTTATCTAACTGATCACCCTTCCATTCATCCTGGCCAATCGGCAATGCGGGATCAGTTGGAATGTGTTGGCGAAGTTGCTCTGCTATCTTGTCAAACTGAGGTTTTCCAGACAAATTTTCTTGTTCTAATGGGTCATTTTTAAAATCATATAGCTCTTCTTGGCCGTCTCTGTATTGGATCAGTTTCCACCTGTTTGATTTCACCGCGAAGTTCTTATAGTGCCAAGACACCAAAACCGGTTGCGAGCGAGATGCCTGTGGGTTTAGTATCTGCGGCAATAAGCTTTCACCAAAAATTTTGTTGTGCTTAGGTAAACCGACGATGTCGCAAATTGTAGGGTAAATATCTAAAAGGCTGACAGCCTCATTGCATGTTTGAGGATTACTCAAACCACCAGGAGGACAAATAATCAAAGGGGTTCTTGTGGATTCATCCCACAGACACATTTTTCGCCAGTTCTCTTTTTCACCAAAATTCTGACCATGATCAGACATCACAAAAATCCATGTATCGTCAGCTTTACCGCTTTCCTCTAGCGCTTTCAATACAACTCCCACCTGGTCATCAACGAATGCTATGCTGGCTAAATATCCTTGGATGAGTTCTTTCCAGTACGTTTCGCCTAATTCCAATACGGCCTTATGGTCCCCTCCGGGGATCAAGCCCATGGTCATCGCTATGCCGTACTCAGGTATATCTTTCATATCGTCGACACTGGGAAGCGTGATGTTGTCTATATCGATTGCATCAAAGTACTTTTGAGGTGCCGTGTAAGGAACGTGTGGCCTTAAAAACCCTCCGGCCATAAAAAAGGGTTTACTGCTTTTTTCATTGTTGAGCTTTTGGGCCAGCCAATTTGCTATTATTTCGTCAGGCATCAAAGAATTTATCATATTCGTTTCTCTGTCAACCGGACCCGCGACGAGCGAATTGCCTACCTTAATGCCCAATTTATCAACAATTGGATTCGTTGTTGGAAAGGGGTAAAATTTTTCTGCTGCATAGCCGTCGCCGTGTTGCTTCACCTCTTCAGAAATCGTAATTTCGGGCATAAACGTATCGTAGTGTTTAGAGTGATCTTCTTCATCAGAAACCCAGCGATGGTAAATTTTTCCTGCCCCCAAATTTCGATAACCCTCTCTTTTAAGCAACTGTGGTAGGTGCATCACATCAGCTATGACCGAATGAGCATTCCCGCGTCTGGCGCCAGTAGTGACGGATTGAGCGTTGGTATAAAGTCCACTGATATGAGGAGCGACGCCGGTCATTAAAGCTGCTCTGGAAGACGCGCAAACAGGCGCTGCACAATGAGCGTTTGTAAACCGAACAGAACGATTCATTAATTTGTCTATGTTATTGCACGTTACAAGAGGATGACGTTGCTTACCCATTATCCACGCATTTAAATCATCAATCGTAATAAACAGAATATTGTCTTTTCGAGGATTGGCTGATGTGCCGAATGAAACCGGTAATGCAGTAGCCGCAACCGTGGCGAGAGTCGATTTTAAAAATGTACGCCGAGAATTTTTCATTTATAGCTCTATTGTTATTGACATTGGCTTTCTTATAAATCCAAGATATAAGCCTAAAATCATATATTGTCACATTAGGTCATTATTGGACTTTATCGACTTTATTTAATCATGTAAACTCATAGTGTTATGTAAACATTATGTGAAATCTAAGTCACAACGCGATTATCCTTAATCACAAATAACGTTTTCTATCAAATTCCGATTATTTGCGTGTGTTTTTTAAGTGCACTAATGCCAGCACGCGCCGAGGCAACAGAGCGTCTAATGATTTGGGCGACAGCCGCTAAAAAATCGATAATATTTAATAAAATCGTTAACGGACTGCTTGCGTCGCAGCGTTTTGTCGAGCATTTAGACAGTGCTTGATAAACATAATCGAAGACAAAATACGCACGTCGTCGTGATGACATTTTATATTTATTGGCGAATTAAGCACTTTGTATCTGGAGGCAGGTGAAAGGTGCCGTTTTAAACAACAGCACCTCAAGGCAAATTCCTCAGGCTTTGGATGCTAGTCTTTTGAATAGACATTCAATTTACAATTTAATATAAGGTTCACTTCATGAAACTAGTAAGGCTAAGCAAGTCAGCATTAGGTATTGCAGCATTAGTCGGCATCGCGGTGTCATTGTCAGCACATTCACAAGAGTTATATGTTCCTTATTCAGATATCAATGTCGAACAGATAGAAGTCGACAACCAGCATCCCTCTCTATTTTTTACCCTTGACGATTTGCCCGCTATAAGAGAACGCAGTGAAGCTTTGCCATGGCTTAAAGATACTCGTGAGCAGGTGAAACTAAAAGCTGATGCCTATATGCAAATTAGTCCAACGCCTTACCCGTTGGTAAATCAGTTCAATGGTTTTGGCACGGCTGGTAGAGGGCTCCAAAACTATGTTGGTACGCTAGGCTTCGCCAGTTATTTGTTTAACGAGCCAAAATACTTAGAAAAAGCCAAAGAGTTGCTTCTTGCAGTGGTCATGCAAACCGAGCCAGATAATCGTTCGCACTGGAGAGCTCATTTGCAGGTATCTGATGCTACTCAGGGGATGGTATTGGGATATGATTTTGTTTATCCCATCCTGAGCAAAGACGAAAGGCAGCTAGTTAAAGATGAGATTTACAAGTTCGCTAAGGAGCTTACCCACCATAAATCTGCGTGGGGTATGGAGGCGCCCGGTGTACTGTCATGTAACCACAATACGGTACATTACGGCGCTTTAGGACTTGCAACCCTAGCCCTGTGGAACGATGACATTGCTGAAAAGAAAGAGTGGATGCAACGTGCCATTGGTCGCGTAGATGGGTACTTGGCAAGTTTTATTGATGCTGATGGCTATGGTACGGAAGGACATCATTACTATGCCTACGGCTTGGGTGGAAGCTCTGTCTTTGCATGGGCACTGGCGCGTTCAAATGGTCCAGACTTAATGGCTAAGAATGAGAGAATAGCCCTAGCAGGTGACCAAGTTCTATGGAAGTTGCTACCCTTTGAAGGTCGTATGCTTGCATTAAATGATAACGACGAAATTCCCTCAGATGTCGCGGGAATGTCGGGCACGCTTATTTATCAAAAGCCCAACCAGTTATGGGCGTGGCTGGAGTCAGTCTACCAGTCGGGTGAAAAGCATCTATTGGCCGGATTTGGTCGAACAACCTACACGACTCCGTTTTTATTTATGTGGGGAGACGAACCCCTAGCGCCCGTTCATCCAAAAGATAGCGATACACCGTTAGGTAAACATTTCGAATCTGGCAGAGTGTTTTTACGTAGTAGTTGGGAAGGCGAGGGGGCCGCCCACTTTTCGATGACTTCGGGCATAGATTTTCATCGTGGGCACGATCACCAAGACGAAAATTCTGTCACCTTTTTTGCCTACGGCGAGGGTTTTTTGATTGACCCGCAATATATGCCAGAGCAAAGCGAAGCACATACAACACTTAAAATTCAAGGCGCTGAGCAAATCAAAGGCGGTGATGGCTATATAGCGAAATACCGTGAAGATGAATTTGGGGCGCTCGTTCAAGGCCAGGCTGAACATGCTTATGATTTTACGAAAGCCTATGTGGGGTATGCCGATCGCAAATCCTATTTTGTTCGGGGTCCGGTACCCTATTTGGTTATGCGTGATGACGCTCAGGTCGAGCATGACAGAGCAGGCGAATATGTCGGACGCTATATTACTTATCCGGGTAATGCTATCGAAAAAGATGGCAAATCAATTATTATCAAAGGACAAAGAGGAAAAGCGTCAGCTAAACTTATGGTGTTTAGTAACGGTATACAAGTAAGTGTTGAAGAAGATGATCTCAAGAATCAGACTTTTGTTCGACGACGGAAAGCATTGCCTTACCTTGACTTTTTGCGACGTGCCAGTGTTACAGTCAATGAAGTGAATCCCAAATTTTTGTCTATTCTTATTCCGTTTACTGATGCTCAACCTCTCCCCTCAGTGAAGGTCACATTCGATGAAAAGGCAGACATCTATACGGCAAGGCTTTCGTTTGAAACGCACACAGATGTTTTGCAGTTCAATCAATTTGATGGGATTTTGACTAGAAGCGGTGCTGAAGAATAGGAGTCGAAACAGTACACTAAAAAACAATTAATCCACGTGTAAAACACCGTTCTACATGTGGATTAAATTGTATTTGCTCAGACAGCATCGCCTGCTTTTCAGCATTCTAAAAATGCTTCACCCATTTATCTAAATCGCTAAATGTATTGCTGTTTATTGATGTACCGGTGGTAGATCTACCGTCTTCATCTCTTGTTACGACACCATACGCAGTTGTTGAACTTTTGCGGCTACCGGTGACACCATAAATTTTGTTGTAGCGAATATAATTGGTTCCTTGCACACCATTGAGTGCTATCCCTTCATAATGGTTACCGTATTTATTTCTTGGCGAGTTTTCGCCTGACACCTTCGCGCCTAGCGTATAGATGGTGTTGTCTTCAATCGTAACGTTGTTTGCCCTTTCAACGCTGATAGGCCTTACACTTGCAGTTATATCATTATCTTTAATGGTCACATTTGTTGCAGTCCAGCCGCTAAATACCCTTTTTATGCTCAATCCAACAACTGTATTTTCTATCGTGTTGTTTAACATCTTAATATTATCGGCACCACGTTTACTGGTTATCCCGTCAAATGCACGTTCAATATAATTGTTTGAAATCGTAAAATGATCACCATAGACGCCATTCGTTCCGCCTGCAGATACATAAATTGCAGCATCTCTTACCCCATAAAACGCGTTATCTTTTATCGTTGCTTTAAGAGCGCCAGTCATTAGAATGCCGCTGTCTCCGCCTGCCAAATAAAACGGATCGTTCGAGGACTGCGTGCCAGTGAATGTGATATCTCTGATAGTAAGATGATCTAATTTGCTCGTGCCATTGCCGCTTACCCCTCTTATTGAGAGTGCATCGGCAGTGGCTTTTTGTCCTTCTCTGCCTGATGGTGTCAAGCTGCTGTAGGGAACGACAGTCGCCACTTTTGCATCTGCCATATTAAAGCTACCACCTCTCCATGTTACATCAGCGAGTTTACCCGACGTATTGCACTCGTTTGACTTGGTACTGTGCGCATCTATGCTGAACATATCGCCGTCAAGATTGCTCGTTGCAATAAAGTTTGCACCCGATGCATTTACAATAAGGTCTTTCTTCAAGAATATTTGAATATCAGAGTCGATGTAGTAAGTACCAGTTATTCTGAGTGACTTTCCAGAGTTTGTTGCTTGTTGAAGCGCGTCTTTCAACTGATTCACATCTCCACTCGGATTGCTTGGCGCGTTGTGGCAATTGAGCGCAAAACCGCATTGGCTAAAGCACAATATGCTCACAGCGGTAAAACCTCTTAAAATTGAATTAATATTGATCATTTCGAATCTCTTTTAGTCATTTAAGGTCAGAATGAACAAAATATAATCAAAAATAATAAAAATCAACATTATATTAAAAAGGTTTTAACATGTAGTGGTTAGACCGAAGTCATTGTTTGTGCCGACAGTGATAAGCAAATACATAACGAAGCATTGACGCTAGGTCGCTAGGAATATAGAAAATCTCATAGATTGCTTGGTCGGGAGACGATTTGCAGCTCTGTCTATTTAATCGGTCAAACTGATTAATAGACTTGTTGATGTCGAAATCAGTGTTTTTTTAGTGCGCTTTTCGCAATTAAAAAGCGCACAAATAGATAGCGACAGAATTTACATTTTTTGTCTGAAGACTGCGTAGCCGACAAAAACCATCATCAGCGCGCTGATGTCTTACTGAGATAGTGAAGCCATTCTTCCTGAGTCGATATTACGCCCGCTCCTTCCCATGCAAAACCGGCTTTATATGACAGCTCACCATTGTCTGACGTGTGGGTAATCAGCCATATATGGCTGACATCCTGTTCTTCACTCACCACATGTTTGATCTCATCTACTTTATCTGCCGCGACAAGTACACCTGTACCTACCCCAAGAGTATCGATTATTTCCCAGGTAGATATGTGGCCCGCTTCCTGGTTGAAATTTACGCCTGCTCTTTCGTCGTGAGTCGCTAAGCCTATAGCAACAGGCAAGCGTGTGGGTTTGCCATCCAATGTGAATTTCGAATCTACGTTATAAAGTTGTGAGCCTAGTTCAAGGGTAACTTTTTTGTTTTCCTTTACCAAACCAAGCGGCGTTTCCCACTCGTATCTAATCACAAACTCAACAGTATCTTTGCCGCTTTGTAGAATATTATAGCTTTTGAATGAATGGGCAGAATAAGGTTCGCCATCAACCCAAATTGAGGAACCACCTACGCCTCGGCTAGTTCCTGTATGGTAGACGTCATATCCCTCGCCTCGATCTTCATGATATGAATAACCCGAAGCATTACCCAAATACCACTTATCAATGATCGAATAATCTACTTTTTTAAACCATGCATCCACGCCACTTGAGTGACCCGCCAACGGAGCAGCCGGGCCGTAGACTCTGAACGCCACCTTGTCATTTTCCCACGCCAAATCGTCTTGACGTTCTGGGACGAAGCGCGCGTAGGCCTTAACTTCAGAGTCGACGGTGTTAATCTCTCCAGACATTTCGCGGTCTAACTGTAGGTCATAAATCGCTGACCCAGCCAATAAAAACGCTCCCACGCCATAAATCTGTGAGTCGTCGAAGCTGACACCCCCTGGTGCAGCACCTATCCCCTGCACCCAACCGAGCTTTCCGTCAGGGTGAATAGCTGAATCTAGCGCGTTCCAGCCTTTTGCGATAGTCTCTTCAAATTCTGCAAGGTCGAGAATACCTTGGTTGACTCCCCAAGCAAGCCCGTAAGTAAAAAAGCCGGTTCCGCTAGTTTCAGGCTGAGGCATTTTTTCACCTGCTAATAAGGACATAGCCCAGGAGCCATCTTCTTTCTGTAGCGCTTTTAATCTATATGACATCCGTTTGAACAAATTGACATAGAAATCGCGGTCAGGATGATCATCGTCGATATATTCCATTGTTCTCGCCAGGCCAGCAAATACCCAGCCGCTTCCTCGCGCCCAAAATAGAGACTCTCCAAAGTCTCCCTTCATGTCAAAGAAGCGGCTGTCTCTAAACAATAAGTCGTTTTCTTCGTCGAATAGGAAATTTACGGTTGCTTTGAATTCTTCGTTGGCATAGTCAGCATATTTAGGATCGCCTGTCACGTCTGACAAACCAAACCAAGTTGCAGGCGCCATGAAAAGAGCGTCAGCCCAACACCATCTAACCTGACAGGTATAAATGTCATTATTGTCTTTGTCTTCTGTGAACAACAAATCTGCCGCGGGTGGGTTAGTCAGAATCTCATCGAATGCCTGTTTCGTGGGTTCAATAATGCTTGGTTCTTGTCGATGATTTTTGTAGTACCACAAATAGGTTTGCCCGATTAGCTGGTCATCAGCATAGTAAGTATAAGGACCTAACTGCCAATTCCATGTTTCTCCTTTATGAGAAATCCATTGCGTATAAAACGTATTGCGAGAACGTTCAGCCAGTTGTGTTAAACCAGCATAAAACGCACCTTGCACCCAACGTTTCTGCTCTAAAGACTCAAAACGCTTGAAACTGAGGTAATCGAGCTGCTCAATACGTGGTGTTTGCCAATTGGCCACATGTTCCATTCTCTGCATGGTATAAATGCTAGAAGGCAATGTAGTTTCAGTTGAAGACGCAGTCGTTGAAGTTTGTATCTGTGCGTTCACTGTATCGCTATTGTCGCATGACAATAAAAATAACGTTCCGATTGTTAAACCGGAACTTTTGAGTAGAGCACTGAAACTCATAAATAATGTATCCTTTTTTGAGATTGTTGAACCAGTGTTGTTAGCTTCATCTATAAACAGGGTGTTTTAGAAACCGACGAGTTTAAACAATAAACATAAATGGCTATCGCAAGTCTTTGTCTATTCATCGCTCAACCTTGTGATTGATTATGAATACATATGACTAGTTATGCAATTAGCATTTACTTGTTATAGTAAGTCGGACACAGATTAAATAAAGAATGGATTTTAAAACTCGTATTCACAAGAACGTCAAAAAAATCAGAGCATGTTTACTTTACAAATAATTGTTTATTTATCGATGATAATAGGATCTAGGATTTTTTAAGGGCTCATGGAAATCGTTTTAGTTCGCCATGGCAAACCTGCAAGTGCTTCCAATCAAAAGTTAAATGCCGCGGGTTTCGCAAATTGGGTAAGAAACTACAATCATGCATTAGTATCTGACAGCAGTCGTCCTAACACTCATTTGCGCGAGCGCTTCGATGGTTTTTATGTTGTTTCAAGCGATTTACCAAGAGCGATTGATAGCGCCAAAATTTAAATGGACACCTATCCTATTTTTACGTCTGCTCTGTTTCGTGAGATGGACATTCCGAGGTTTAAATTGCCCTTTAAATTGCGAGCATGGACATGGGTTTATCTTAATCGTTTTCTTTGGATGATGGGCAAAAAGGGGAGTTTTGAGTCATACGCACAAGCTAAACATCGTGCGCAAGTGGCGTCCTGCTACCTGACAGACCTAGCGAGAAGGCACAAACAAGTCATCGTATTTGCACACGGTTATCTGATTCTTCATATGAGATATGTTCTTCGAAAGCAGGGGTTTAAACAAATCGAAAAATCGAATGCATACTGGGGAGTGTCAACGTTTAGAAGTTATCAAGTCTTCATGCCTATATGGCAGGGCTAGGGGTATAGTTGACACAGGGTATTGAACGCCGCCGTTGACGTGGCTCCTACACCATTAGTGCAACATCATTACAAACATCTGCAACACTTTATCACGTAGCAAACTCATTAAGGGGATCCCTAAAAATGCTCAATCCAGCCAGCGATCCATATGCTGAGTGATTTCCATTATTTCAACCTCTTCAACGCTATCATGACCATCTTTCTCAATAAGCTCATCATACAACTCTGCTTGAAAGTCGTTGTAATCGGCCCAAATTTTCTTTCCACTCACAATCCGTTGTTCCAAAATTATATTAAACCAATCTCGTACCTCGATCATCGCTTTCATTGGGTCGTCATTATGACTTCTGATGTCTGAACCGGAAAGATCTGATATCGCGCTTTGATATCTATATTTTTCTATATCCAAAATTAAGATTTGTTTTTTGCTCCAAGGCAAACCGCTAAGCTTTTGACAGGCATAATCGATTCCCAGCTCGAAAGGCATGTTCATTCTAAACGTTTCGTTGTTTTCTTGTGAAACCATTCGAGATAAGTCGTGAATACCAAATTTTGATTGTTTAATAAGATTTACTATCTTATCAATTCGAGTTTCAGCAGCGTCAACGCGCTCTAGCGACAATCTCGGCTTCAAGCCAATGTGCTTTAACGTGAATATCATCGCCAACAATGTTTGACGGTATTCATTATCAAACGGGCAATTTACAAAAACATTTAAATCAAATTCATCCATGAACGATTTTTTATCCTTTCGGGGGGTGAGGATCTTTGCCGTAAGAATTCTTTTCTCGAATTTTTCCGTCTCTTCCATGAACATAAAATTCTGCATTTTGATGTTTAGCGATTTCTCTACCCCAGATGATCGCTTCATCTTGAGTCTCGAAATGCTTTGTAGCTTTACTGCTACCACCTTTTCTCACAACCCAACCACCATCTGTAGCTCTGACAACATGCTGAGTATTATTAGGCATAACTAAAATCCTTATATTTATTAACCTTCGAATTCGCCAAGTGCATTCACCGAACTCTTCATTTAAGTGTATATTTAAACAGTGGTTAGTTCAATTACTAAACCAAGAAAGATGTCCGACAGATTGAGTAGGCTTGAGCATATTAAGTCTCTTTGTATCAAATTGCTCATCATGGTCAGAAGTCTGATATCGCTAATTTTTCCCGTGGCGATTTTGGATGTTTTCCTCAAAAGGTGCAGGCCCCACCAAAACAATTATGAGGGTGGTGCTCGTGCTGTATTGGATGCTGGGTCTGAGGCTAGTGCGGTTCATCCGGGACGATTTAGTACATGGACTGAAAGGCGTGTTCAGCTCGCCACCAATCGCCTCCATCTCTGTCGGTGCTATATTTATGATGGCTTTGGCAGCAAGAGTAATCGGCAACTATTGTAATTTAAAGCAAGCACTAATGCTGCATATTATCAGTTTGGATTTCAGCTAAACCAAACCCCTTAATAAATAGCCAGAATGGCAAAAGCAGCTCAAATAGTGCGCCAGGCATATACAGATATTCACCACCGAAATTAATTGCAAAAAAATCAAAAGTCACTTTCAGCAATAGCAATAAATAGCCCAACAGTCCCAGCGCAGATAACAACCTAGGTACTAAACGGTACTGGTAAAAGGTCATGCAGAGCGAAAAGCCACACAGTGCCAATGGGATCATGCCAAGTTGAAATGAAAAATAACGTTCGTCTTTTAACATTTCAGCCAAGATAAATAAGTATTCAACATCTCTTGTTGAAGATTTGAGAAATTCTTCGCTAAGAGTGATGAGAGATAGCAACGCGACAGTACCGGTGAGTAACATTATAGCCTCAACAATCCTGAAGCTAAGATAAGTCAAAGCAATTCGCTGGCTGAAAGGTCTGATAATGGGCAGCATGACGATTGCAACCCCTACCACGGAAGCAGAGTTAATAAATTCTAATAGTGCAGCTAGCGTCAGTAAATTTTTGCTGGGAAATACATGTTCAATAAAATTAGGTGAGCTCAATACGCCCGAAATTAATTCGCTTGCTGTTAAATAGGAGCCGGTAGAAATAATAAATAATAAGCCTACCAAGCGCGCTGCGTGAACGTTTGACATTCGATCTTTCCTTACAGATAAGTTGGATTTCTCAGGAAAGCGTGCCGTATGTTAAGTGCAAAGTCGTCTAAATGGGCCTATTCGTACCTTAAATCTCAGATATATTTAAGTCAGTGAGTTGTTTACGATATTGTGATGGTGTTAAGCCTTCCGCTTTTTTAAATGCTGCATTAAATGTAGAGCGCGAGTTAAAACCTGACTCGAGAGATATATCGACAATTGAGAGCTCTGTGTTTGCCAACAAGGTTTTAGCTTCATCGACACGATACTGGTTTATGAACTTAAAAAAGTTAAGGTTTAAATATTGGGATAAGGTTTCAGAAATATGGTTTTCTGATACGTTGATTGCGCTTGACAATCTATGGAGTGTTAGTTCATTTTCACAAAATAGCCGCTCGCGTTGCATCGCGTGATGCAACTTTGTGGCAACACGTTCCATCCTGCTCATTTCGAGCGATGGCGTTCTAGTTAGTGATTCACTCTCTTCTGATTTATGTTCGTGAGATAACATGGGTTGATTAAGCGATAAGTTAGCAAACGCAAGAAGTAACAATAGATTCAGCAACGGGATTACAAAAGCAGAACCCGCCCAATCAACGCCTATGAAGCTCGAAACATATTTGATTGTGTAAAGTATCCAAACACTCCCCCACAAAATAAGAATTGACTGGAGCCAGCTTAATGATTTCTTATTTATATCAGAAAATCTGTTCATTAGCTGGGCAGTATGTCTTATGGTAAGTCGATATGTGGCACCGAAATAAAGCAAAGTAGTGACTAAAAAAATGACAGTTGACAGTAAACAGGTAATGAGAGCAAATTGGTATAGCTCAGCGTCGCGGGTTAAGGGATTCGCCAACGCGAGTTTTTGTTCGGCGTTTAATCCTATAGCGAATGGTAGCAATGCAAATATGCCCAGCAATGGGCCAACACAAGCTAACGCAATTGATTTACTGCTTAGTGCATCGGCACGAGTCGTCATAGAGCGGGCATAGAAGTAAAATGCAGGACCAATCAACGTTGCTAAAGGCCATTGTAAGCCAACGAAATTCGGGAAAAACCGATATCCACCTGAAGCTATTAACAAATCTCCAAGTGTATGTATAGAGAGGCATATAAGCATGCCAGACAAGTAGTAAGAGTATTTTTTCTCACGCCTATTACCTAGTAAAGACTGAGCAATAGCCAGGCTAGCGATTCCCAACTTGAATGAATAGATTATCGTCGTTAACACATCAGTAATTATACGAGATTTTATCTCGCCCTCTGTTATTTAAAGACGCGTCGAAAACGATGACTTTTTCGATAGATGTGAACATCTTAGAAGATAATTCTGACTCAAATTGAGCTTTACAGATTTGCATAATCCAGTGCCCAATTCACGTAAATCTCAGTACCTACTTTTAATGCGCTCTCATCTGCAAAAAACAATGGAGAGTGATTACTAGGCGCAGTAGCTGGGTTTTCACCCTCTGGTGTCACGCCTAAAAATACGAACAAACCCGGCACCTCCAGTGCGTAATACGAAAAGTCTTCTGCGCCTGTAATTAAAGGGCTAATGTGGACTTTTTCTTTGCCTGCCACTCGCTCTACAGTGGGTATCATCTTGCGCGTTAGCTCAGGGTTGTTAATGGTGACTGGATAGCCTTCGTCAATATGCACATGCGCCTGTGCACCGCTTGCTTGCGCGGTCATTTGCGCTGTGGATTTTAAGTCTTCAAATATCTGAGCACGGTTATCCATATCAAAATTACGGATAGTGCCCTCTAAATACACCTCATCTGGGATGATATTATTGCGCACACCGCCTTCGACAATGCCAAAACTTACCACCGCCGGTGCTTTGGTAATATCCACTCTTCGACTCACGATGGTTTGCGTATTACCGATGATTTGACCCGCTGTAACAATGGGGTCTACGCCGCCCCAAGGCCGCGAACCATGCGTTTGCTGACCTTTAACGGTGATCTCAAAACGGTCTGATGATGCCATTAAAGGCCCCTCGCGATATGCAACGTGACCCACAGGTAAAGCTGAACCCACGTGAATACCAAACACAGCCTCTGGGCGATTGGTATCAAATAGGCCCTCTTTTAACATCAGCTCTGCGCCACCTTCTTCACCTTTTGGTGCTCCCTCTTCTGCAGGCTGAAAAATAAAGACAACGGTGCCTTGAATTTCATCCTTCATTGAGGAGAGCTTTTGTGCTGCACCCATTAACATTGCCATATGCAAATCGTGGCCACAGGCATGCATCACGCCCACTTCTTTACCACGGTATTCAGATATTGCGGTTGATTTAAACGGCACATCGGTTTGTTCAACTACGGGAAGTGCATCCATATCGGCACGAAGCGCAACGATTGGACCGGGCTGACCGCCCTTTAACACGCCGACTACACCTGTATGCGCTATTCCGGTTTGCACGTCTAATCCAAGGCTTTTAAGGTGCTCACTGATAACTTTTGAGGTACGAAACTCTCGATTACTCAACTCAGGATGTTGATGTAAGTCACGGCGCCATTCAATCACCTGCTGTTCCAATTGCGATGAAATAGTGACGGGCTCTTGTGCTATTGAGCGAGTGCTGAAACATAAAGCGGTAATCAGTGCGAGGCGAGATAAGGACGTGAGCATGCAAATTCCTATTGAATGACGGGTGTGTTAGTAGCTTTTACATTACTTGATAGCGATTATCGATACAAGAATCAACTCAGAAATGTGAAGCCGCTATTTCATGCAAAAAGTCGCATGCAAGAAAAGTCTCAGGGGCAGGCGATTGCAACGCATAAATATGCTGATTGTGGCGTCGAGATCATACACATCATCTTATCGCTCTTTGAGCGGATCGGAATTGGCGCTATGATAGTTAGAATATAGGACGTACTGGTGACAATTTGTGTGGATTTCGCTGGTCAATAAAGGCTAGATCAAATTTGCATGGCAGCTGATGCACTAAAAGAAAACGGATAGCTTATGCAAAAAGTGTCTTTTTGCGTCAAAGCTTAAATAACCGGGGATTATGTGAATTTAGAATTGGTAAAACTATTTACTGCAATCACGGTTGTTATAAGTGCGATAAATGCATCTATAGCAAAAGAGCAGGCATTTGATAGCGCAGGTTTGAATAGCGCATTAGAAACTGCTTACGAAGCATCAGCTGCTCACAACCTGTTCATCAATGCCCCGTTAGAATATAGATTTTTATACGAATCAAAGCTCTCTAAATTTGCAGATGAACTGTATGAGAGTGCAAAACGCGAGAATGGAGAGGCGCAATACTATCTTGATAAAGTCATTCTAACATGCGCATCGGTGTTGTTAACTGATCATGAAGCGCTCGAAAGCAAGTTAACACTCTTTGATATGGAATTAAAACGACGCTGCTCTGGATTTTCATCACCTAAACTTCAGTCGCTTATCAATGCCGGTCGATGGATTGAGAATGCTCGAGATAATGGGTATTTTTTAGCCAAAATGCTGTTTTTTGATAAACGTCCCGACCTCAATGAGAAAGAACTTATTGCGTTAATTGAGGAAGGTATTCGTTCAAAGCATCCCGACGCATTTCATATTATATCTATAATGAGTACATCTTCAGTTCACGAGAAAGCTTGGAATTTACTCTCGTGTGATTATGGTCATCACTGTGAAAGAAGATTCGATTCAAATTCAATATTTTTCAAGACCTGGCATAGCAAAGCATCGAAAGCATGTACACTGAGAGAAGACAATATATGCGATCCGAATAACCTAAAGTATGTTGATTATTTGGCATTAACGTTGCCAACTGAAGTGTTTAAAGATGTTGTACAAACAAAGATTGAATTTCAACACGCGATCGAAAATGGTGATATTGCTAGTCTTTCTGCCATGGTGAAAAATTACGTTGAGCCATTATAAGTATAAAAACTCTGTCATTCGCGCTGTTACAGTCACTACTATTCAAGCCGCATTGTCAATTTCCTGAAAAAGCATGTTTTGATTTGCACGGTTTTTAATTTAGGTCGTAGAATAGAATAAATACACCAAATACAAGCACAAATAAATCCATCCGACCTGTATGAGGGATAAAACGCTGGCAAGCATTAACAGTACACCTAGCAACCGGTTGCGAAGCTTGCATAAAGTATCAAGTTAAGTTGAGATCACGGGTATAGATCAAAACCTCAGTTCAACAAGTCTATTCTTGTTTGAAGGTCGCTCAATAAACGCATAGCAAGATGTATCCCTTGGCTATGTTTCCATGCTTAGCTAGTTCGTGTAGTCCACGGTCGATATCAGAAGCGATCACATAAAAGAGTATTCTATTGAGCTTGCTGCTCCGTATAATCGTTTGTGAGCGAATTTCATTAAATGCCCCGCTGATGATTGCGCGCCGTCCGAAGAAAATTCACTACCATTTGTCGAAACTAGCTGTAAATTTCTTATTAAGTTCAATTAAATCGTTATTGTCTCAATATACAAATAGATAACTATGCCAAGAGTCCTTCGATTTTTCTGTTTTACCGTTTTTCTGCTGACAGTTTTTGGCTGTCACTTTGCTTCTACTGACGAAACTGGAACAACGCTCAAACCGCAAAAACGCAGTGATGGATGGCAAGTGTCCTCGCTAGCAGATAAAAACTTCGATACAAACCTCCTGATGAACATGATGGAAGCCATCGAAAAAGGTAAGTATGTTGGTATTAGCAGTGTTTTAATTGCAAAAAATAACGAGTTAGTCTTTGAAGCGTATCCCGGTAAGTTCGGCATCAACGATATTCACTCTACACGCTCAGCAAGCAAATCAATAACCTCTGTGTTAGTTGGCATCGCGATAGACAAAGGATACTTATCATCCGAACATGAAAAAGTGTTGCCTATGTTCCCGGAGTACGAGGGAAAGATCGCTGCATGGAGCGAGCAGAAACTCGACATAAGTCTGCATCATCTGCTGTCGATGACTAGTGGGGTGAAAGGTAATGAGAGTGCGATGTACCATAGTGACGATTGGATAAAATTCTTCTTTGATCAGCCGCTGGTAAATACACCCGGAAGGGCTTTTTCCTACGCTACTAGCGGTGCAGTGGTATTGGGTAATGTGATTACTAGAGGATCTAAAAAACGCATCCCTGAGTTTAGCAATACTTACCTATTTGAACCATTGGGGATCACAGAATACAAATGGCCAATTACTAATTCACTGGGCAGTCAGGGCTTAGCAATGACCGGCGGTGGCTTACAGCTAAGACCAAGAGACATGCTAAAAATCGGGCAACTCTACTTAAACAATGGGACTTGGAATGGCCAGCAAGTTGTTTCTAAACGTTGGATAGAAAAAAGTGTTTACCCGCATTCAGTTAGTGATTTGTACGGCGAAGGGTACGGCTATTTGTGGCGAATAATTGAACGCAAAATAAATGGCAAACCGCTGATAAGCTATGAAGCATGGGGCAATGGAGGGCAATTCATAATGGTTTTTCCAGAGCTTGAATTAGTAACAGTGTTTACAGGGGAAAATTATGGAAAATTCCCCGAAACCGAACAACCTTTTGAACTGCTTGATAAGTTTATTTTACCGGTGTTTTTGAAGGGCAAATAAGGCATATGGCTGAACATCGTTTAATGTTATCCAGAATCGAATCTTGTGCCCTGTTGTTTGCTGATGGTTAAGTAAGTACACCTGAAATATGGCGTTCTAGCGATGTCTTTCAATTCGATCATAAAATATGAAGCTCAGGTCAGAGCGCTGCAATCTAAACTAATATGTACATCGCTTTTGATTGCAGCCAACTGCAAAACAACTTTTCAAAATACGACAGTATTAAAAAACGCCTGCACAAACTCAGATTGCTCAATCCGCGCTTGGTCTATAGGGTTTTGCCACCAGAGACCTTCGCTATTTGCAAGGATAATAAAACTTAAGTTCCTTTGTGGTAACCTAATCATAATTGATGAAAAGCCAGCATCCGGATCCCAACCTGAATGCCACATTAATGATTCGCCACGATAGGTTTGAAAATACCAGCCGTAACCATACACAGATTGCTCGCCATTCTTGAAGGTGGCGGGTTTATGAAGCTTTTCAAAGATTGTGTGAGGTGCAATCAGTTTAGATGAAATGGCCGCGTCGTATTTCACCAAGTCTGAAAGCGTCGATACCACTCCTGCTCCTCCCGCGATGTGCTTTTCAGGCGTTCTTAGTTTGGTTTTAGAGCCTTTTTCAATATCGATCTTGTAGCCGTCTGATAAATCGTAAAAAACATCCATTTTGCTTCTATCCCACATGCTGGCCATGGTGCGCTGCATGTTTGCCGGTTTTAAGATGTATTTGTCGATACTTTGTGCAAGATAATTGTGTCTCCCTTCAATATCTTTGACATCGTTTCCTTGAAGGTGCTCTAGATATCGCGAGAGCCTAGAGTACATAATAGGATTGTACATGAAGCTCGTTCCTACAGGTTTGTTGACCTGATGCTTTAAAATATGATCGATGCTTATCGGTTCAGCGCAATCAAGTCCGTTGGAGAAGGCAATGCCAGATTCTGAAAGCCAGTCGCAAAGCGCGAGAAAATCAGGTGTTTCTGACGCTAGGTCATTTAAATTAATCTCATTTTGTTCAGCTAAATGCAAAAAGCTTAGCCCGACGAAGGTTTTTGTAATCGACGCTATCCAAAACGGAGTGTCATTGGTTATTGGAACGGTTCTGCTAACATCAGCATGGCCGTAGTTCTTACTCCACAGTAATTCACCATCCTTCACTACGCCAACGGCCATTCCTGGAATAAGGTGTTGCTTTCTCAATTCGCTGAGCTGGGTTTCTAGATTATTTAGGCGTTCATCATGTCCGAGGGGATGACCATTGCTCCTATCATCAGTGCCATGAGCGTAAAAATATAGTGAAACGAAAAGCAGAATGATCGGAATGAATTTGTACATTGAATTAGCCTTACCATCGCATATATCTGGATAAATGTTTAAAGGTTCAATGTAATGACGAAGGAACATTTGGAAATCTTACAATTATTTCGCGCTATTTTAGATATGGCTGGGACGACGGAGTTAGAACAACAGTTGTTAAGCATTTACCGACACTGCGAGCTTCTAGCGCTCATAAATGGGAAGCTCGTCTTGGAATAGGAGGCTACTCTTCACCTATTAAGATTTGCACCATGAGTCGATGCTTGTTCAAAAAGTTTTTGTCACTGCATAGTGAGCTGTATCTTCGAACTTAGTTTCATTTATCCCGTTTTCATCAAACTGATAAATTTTTGCACGCGGGTAAGCCAAAAGAATAGGGGAGTGAGTAGCGATTATACGTTGCAAATTTTTTTCGACTAAGTTATGAATAATAAATAGTGCGGACAACGGCTTTATTAGCGATAGAGCTGCTCTAATTGCCTTTTCACAGTGTTTAACCATCTTTGCTAAACATCTCAAAAAACACCTTCACAAATGTTGTCTCCGACACGATTTAAATACTTATCGCACATGAGCTTTGCACTATCCCTATCACCCTGTGACGCTAACAGCAGCGCCAAACCACGAGTCGCTCTGCTGTTAAGCGGCGAAAAGCTTAGCACATGCCGGTACCAAATTTCGGCATCTTGAAGTTGTCCAAGACTTAGGTGCTTTTCGCCTATCATAGCACCAACATCGGCGTACCAAGGCGCTATGCGCGCAGATTGTGAGCTATAGAGTTCAGACATTGCATCAAAAGAGCGCTCGTAATAGACAATCGCTTCATCAAGCCGCCCTTGAATTTCAAGTATATCACCTATGTTAAGTAGAGCATCCCAGGCGAGTTGTCCTGTTTCAATAGCGTTTTGGTAGCTTTCAATGGCGTCGTCAAAGTCTCCCATTGCTCCGTAAACAAAGCCTAATGCTTTATGCGTCCTAGATTGCTTAGGCGATATGGTGACCGCACGCTGAGCTAACGCAAGCGCACGCTGCAACTTTTGCTGGGAAGTATCGGTGCGTATGTACTTCATTTTCAATGCTTGCCCTAAAGTCGTGATCCGCAGGTCATCGGTATTGGCAGGATTGGGCCATCGAATTACTTGCTGAACAAGGGCATTTGCTAGTCCGGCCAGACCGGCACCAGAGTCAGGTTTTAAGGCAATTATTTGTTGATAAAGCTCAATAGCCATTTCATTATCCTGTCTTCGGATGCGAAAATAGTAATCGTCGGCTTTATCTAAAAGTGCTTCGCTATTAGGCGTGTTGACCAGATTGTGATTATCGTTTTTATGTAAAGAAGAAAAGTAAATAGCTACACCAAAGGCGGCTATCAATAATACAATTAGACTTGGACGAGCCGAACGCAGTGTGGCAGAGATTGTTGAAAAAGGCGGTTCAACTGATTTTGGAACTCTAGTAGGCTCGCTGCCCTGAGGTATTGTATCCTGAGTATTGTCAATGTATTCAGAGACCTCTGCTATTAGTCGATATCCACGCTTGGGGATGGTTTCAATAAACAGTGGTTCTTTTGGATTATCTTTAAGGGCTTTTCTTAGGCGTGACACGCATCTTGTCAACGCATCATCTGTGACAACTTGACCGGGCCAAATAGATTCAATCAACTGATCTTTGTCCACAATACGCTTTTGGTGGTCAAGCAACACGCTTAAAAACTTGATACACTGAGGCTCTATTCGGCCAATAATTTTATTGTGTGCATTTGGGTCAGTGTCGTCATTTGCAGCACGAATTTCACCTGTGCTCAAATCAATTAGCCAATTATTTACTTTAAATTTCAAACTATTAACACTCACACTTAAGATGCTCTTGTATAATTTAGTCGCTATCTTTGTCAGCACAATATCATGTTTTTGTCAGGACAATTATGCGTCTCTTGCAGATGATAAACGGAAATTCATACACAGGTAATAACAATGTTAAGTTTCATACTACAGCTGCGATCACTGACGTTCACACTCTTGGTTTGCTTTGCCAGTACCCTAATGGCTTCAACTACCGAGGAAGTGCTGTTTCCTATTGACGAAATTAAAGCAGACTTGAGACAACTATTCACTGAACTGGAATCATCGCATTACGATTTGTACGCAAATATAAGCAAGGAAGATTATCAAATAGCGTTTGCCGAAACTGCTAGCAAGATCACTAAGCCTATGAATAAAAAAGAGATTGAAATCTTATTTCAGCGATTTGTAGCCTTAGGAAATGTTGGACATTCACGGATTGATTTACCTATACAAAACTTTATGCACTATCGTGCTAGTGGCGGAACTATGATCCCGCTATTTGTCGAATTTAACGATCTAGGCGTGTTTATTTCAGAGGTTTATTCACAGACACCCGGTTTGAAACCAGGGATGCAAGTTACAGCCATTGACAACACATCAATAGAAGAGTGGATAAACGAATATTCGTCATATATTTCTGCCGATAATCAGGCTTTGGCCAATACACTTATTGAAGGACAACTTCCTTTTTTACACTGGTTGATTGTGGGAGAAAAAGAGGAGTTCAGCATTACCATCAAGCAAGGTGATAAAGCGGAAGTATTTCCGTTAAAGGCACTTAGCAGGGATCAGCAAGATATCTTAATCGCGCTACAAGAAACGGAAGAAAGTGAGAAAGATCTACCAAAGCCACGGGAAGCAAAAATGCTTGCTAATCAAATTGCTTATTTAAAACCAGGCCCTTTCTACAACGTTGATATTGATAATGGAAACTCATGGGATACAAGTGCTTTTTACACTTTCATTGACGAGGCATTCGATACATTTAGACGAAAGGATGCAAAAGCACTCATTATTGATGTTAGAGGCAATCCCGGCGGTACTAACTCTTTTAGCGACTATTTGATTTCCTGGTTTGCAGACCGCCCGTACAGATTTGCTTCTAAATTTCTTATTAAAGTGAGTGAGCATGCAGAAAAAGCGAACCTGGAACGTCTTGCCTCGATGGAAGAGAAAGATGAAACGAGTTTGAAACTTGCCCAGTTCTATAGAAAACATGCTAACGGTGAAAGGTTTGAGTTCTCGCTTCCAGATTCAGTCCCTCACAAAGACAAACAATTTAGCAAACCCGTTTTTGTGCTAATCGATAATAAAAGCTACTCCAACGCCGTATCAGTAGCAGCAATTGTTAAAGACTATGGATTTGGCACCGTTATTGGCCAAGCAACCGCAGATTACGCAACAACCTATGGTTCAATGGAGCATTTCTTTTTGGACAATACACAGATTAAAGTAGGCTTTCCCAAATCGCTGATTGTCAGGCCAAATGGAGACACCACGCCAAAGGGGGTAAGTCCTGATATTGCTCTGCAACCAGCGATAAACGAGGGTGGGAAAGATCTCATGCTGGAGCAGGCTAAGTTGCTAGTCATAAATGAGATTTCTACTGTATATTAATTTTTGATCCGGACTAGGAATCAAGGCTGCATTGATAACTGCCGGCACTCAAATTCTAATGACCTAGACCCAGTTATTAAGCAATAAGAGCTTATTCTATAGGCGTCCAGTTTCGCTAGTCGCGCTTGATATTCAGATTTTGTGATTGAATCACGTCAATTTGAGTTATTGTACTTCCTTTAAAAGTGAAGATTTCAACAATATCAGCTGGCTCGCTTTGTTCCTGAGAGAGCCAGACCAAATCGTGCATGACCACTCGGTCATCAATTTGTACAATATGAACTAATTCATTTCTCGCATCTGGATATAAGTCAAAGTGCTTGGTTCTATTTTCTTTAACGGCTTTTAATCCCTCCAGTATTACCTTGCCATTATACATCGTTACGACTACATCATCGGCCAGATCTTTGACGTACATTTCGCTATCTTTCGCGTTTACGGCATCGACAATGTTCTTAGCTGCAAGTTCTCTTGCGCTGAATTCACGACTTAAGCAACTAATTGATATAAATAATGCTAAGAATAGAATGATGAGTTTAGATTTTTGCATGAATAAGTACTTGTAAAATACTCGTATATTCGAGGTTAACACAGTGTATTTGTGTGTCAACATACGCATTTTTATATGGGATGTATAGGGCGATAGCATGAACTGAACAGTAATTGTTACTCACGTACATGACAGCACCACGAACGGTCGCCGGAATAGTAAAATAATTGAAATCCACGAACCTATCTTATTTGTTTCGTATTGAGCAGCGAAGGTCTTATTTGTCGAAAGACAGTATTCTTAAGCTAGCGAAATAACAAAAGGTTTTGATCATCAAGCCATATACCAAAGTCAGGATGCATACTGCAAAAGCAGGGAGAAAAACATCAGCGAAAACCTCTTTAGTAATGTTGCTCGACATAGCTACTAAGCCACTGACTATGCCAAACCAAGCCATCAGCATTGCCGTTTTTATCGTCGCTAATTTTGTACGATTGCTAACGCAATAAATATGTGTATCTACCGCAATAGTAGGCTAGTCGAGATGAAAGGAAGGTAGATAAAATTGCTTTAATAAATTTTGACCATGCCAACTATATATAAATAAAAATAGTTATCATTTGCAATTACATATATATTCATTATTATTGTGCCCTTGTTTATAAGAGGCCTTTTCTTTATGTTTAATCGCTCGTGCATCAGTCTATGTGTAGTCGCAAGTTTATCCTCAATTGCCAGTGCTCAAGAGACCAGCAATCAACCAGCGAACACCCGAGATGAAACGCTAACCAGTATTGAAAGTATCGTTATTACAGGCGAGCGAAGTGACAAAACATTACTTGAAACTGCGTCTTCAGTTAAAGTATTCACTACCAATGAGCTAGACTTCCTAGCGGGCGCGGACACATTAGCCACGTTATTCGAACAAACACCGAACGTGACGCTTACCGGTGAAGGTAATCAAGGCCCAACCATTAGAGGGATTAACACTAGTGGTATCCTTACCAGTTTAGAGTCTTTCTTCGGTGGCTCGCAGCCACGCACCACGGTACAAATAGACGGGCGACAGCTTACTTTCAACGAGTTCGTATACAGTGGTGAGTCTGCTTGGGATATTGAGCAAGTTGAAATATTCCGTGGTCCACAAACCACTACGCAAGGTCGTAATGCCATATCAGGCGCTGTTTTTATTAGCACCGCGAATCCGAATCATAATGAGGCTGAGGCTAGGGTTCGCTTAATCGGTGGGCAAGAAAGTACACAGCAGCTGTCGGCAGCGTATTCAGCACCTATAGGTGACGGCGATTTTGCATTTCGTGTATCTGCCGATTATCGCAAAGCTGACAGTTATATTTCGATTCTGGGGGTGCCAAATGATTTTACTGAAGATGTTGACTTAAAAGAAACGCTTAATTTTCGCGCTAAATTGGGTTATCAACCACAGGCAAACGATGCGCTTGATGCTTTGTTTACGTTTACACATACCGATACGCGCCGCCCACAAACTGATAGCGTTGATGCTCCCTTTGAATCACTGAATAGAACCAACCCGGGCATTTCAATATTTGAGACGAAAGCAAATAGCGCCATTGCTGACGTCAGTTATGAGCTATCTGATAGCCTGACACTCTCAAACATACTAACGGTAACCAGTATATCATCAGAGCGCTTGGTTACGCTTGGTCAGGGCAATGCACTAATTGACAATGACGAAGTAACAAACGAGCTATTGTTGCATTATGACAACAGTGGCTCACTGACTGCGATTGGTGGCGTTTACTTATCGCAAATTGATACAGATGAAAGTTTGAACCTTGATGCCTTTGGTTTAGGTATTGGTGACTTCACTGAGACCCGCAAAAGCGTTGGCATATTTGCAGAGGCTAGTTACAACGTTGATGATGTAATCATTACCTTGGGTGGTCGCTTCCAACGAGATAGTCAAGACAGAGACGGCGGTTTTGCGGACATTATTCCTGTTGATTTTGATGATAGCTTTGATGCGTTTCTACCAAAACTAGAAGTTGCCTACGCGTTAGATAGTAACCAACGAATTGGGGTATCAACTGAGAGAGGGTTTAACGCCGGCGGTTTCACGTTTAATTTTGATACTTTCTCTACTGAAACCTTTGACGAAGAATCATTAACTAATTTTGAAGGATTCTATCGAGGCGCATTGCTTAACAACAAACTCAATGTAAACGCTAACGTTTTTTACAGTGACTTTGACGATATGCAAATTGCTACTTTAGTTGATTTAGGCGATGACTTTTTTGCTAATGTATTTAGCAATGTAAAAAGCGCTAAGAGTGTTGGCTTAGAGATTGACTTAAACTATCAAGCAAGCGACCAGTTGAGTTGGAACTTAGGGCTCGGCTTAGCAAACACTGAGATTCAAGCTAATTCAAATGCTGGTGCCGTTATACAAGGTAACGAATTTCAGCGTTCACCAGATGTAACTGCTATTGCAGGGAGTATTTGGCGACCGATAGATAATTTGTCTTTAAGCGCGTTTGCTCGCTACAGTGATGGATATTACAGCGATGATGCTAATTTAACGGCTAATCGTACAGAAAGCTTTACCGTGATTGATTTGCAAGCCAGTTACCAGGTGAACAACGTTCGGGTGTTCATAGATGTTACGAATGCATTTGATGAGTTTTACACAGTTTCGGTGTTCGACTCAGGCACACTGGCAAGTGTAGGTGAGCCAAGAAATGTCAGCGTTGGCATAGAATGGGAGTTGTAGCCGATTCAGTAATTTCTTTTTACAAAATGCAGCGAGCAAAAGCTTGTCGTGTCAGACGAGCAAGAATTTGTGAGATCGGTAATGAAGGTAGGCAGTAACTCAGTAAAATGTTAAACAAGATCATCTTTCACACCCATGCCTGGTTGGGCTTTATTTGCAGCCTGTTTTTGTTAGCGGTAGCGATTACAGGTCTTGCATTTGCTTTTTCCGGTCCTTTACTGCATTTAGAGACGGGTGCTTTCCCGAGTGAAAAAGCGCGAGCAGATACCTCACCCGTCAACATCACACAACATGTGGAATCGGCGAAAAAAGCTACATCCCCTGCCTTTATTCCCTTGGGGTACATCGGTGGTTTTGCAGAAGTAGAGACGCCAATAGAAATGCTCTATGGTTTGTCTAATGCGCCTGAGCAAGGCGGCGAGGTGCAAATAGTAACGTTTAATCCTAGAACTGACGCCGTTATAGATAGTTTTTACTTAGACCACACCATAACTCATCATATTATTGATTTTCACTACACACTGTTGCTCGGCGATATCGGATTATTTGTGCTGGCGGTGGTAGGCATTTTAATGGCGGTGATGGCACTGCTAGGACTTGTCATGTGGTGGCCTCAACGTGTTTCTGCTTTAGTGTTAACGCGTAAGGCACTAAAACTGAATCTAACAGGTACGCTGAGACAAATTAACTTCAGTTTACATAGCATCATTGGGTTTTGGGGGGCAATTTTTATTGTTGTGTGGGGCCTTACCGGTACGTTTTGGTCGAAACCAGATTGGCAACCCAGTTGGATGCTAGCTAATACCGACCATCCGCCAGTTGAAGTATTAACCCTGCTAGAAACAGCAAGATGCGATGCAACTGTCACAATTTCAGAGGCTGTTGCAATAGCACTCGGCCAGTTTCCCAATGCAGCTGTGATTGAGACTGAATTCCCTGCGCCATGGCAACCCTATCATGTATTGTATCTAAGTGATGGTAGCAATGTGGACACAAAAGATGGTGATATTCGGGTGTGGGTATCGGCTAGCTGCATTGGTGTTGTTCATGTTGAACAGAACGAGGGTTTGCATTTAGTCGGTGCTGCTAATAATAGTGTTCATGCTGGTACTATGTTTGGAATGTTTCGTTTGCCAATTATCATATCCGTCGGTGTCGCTCTTATTTTTTTATCGGTGACTGGTCTGGTTTTATGGTGGAAACGCTACCTTAAGATTTTTATCTGACGATAACGGGGACGATTGTTTGGCAATCATCAAATATCCCTAGTTTAATTTTTTTATAAGCCCTATTCTTGGAGAGAATATTGTTAAAACTAATAGCGATATCAAGCATCGCAGCCATATTCTTTGCTAGCCCAGCGCTCGCAGATGACACAAATCAACATTTTGTCCCAATTGATTCACCCGACTTGACCGCAGCCATATGTAATGCTCAAGCGCACAATAAAAAGCTTGCACCATTGGTAGCAAAGGAATCACACACGGTAGAGGACCTGTTAGAAATACACGAGATTACATATACGCTTGAAAATGCGCTTATGCGAATAGAGAAAGACCTGGAAAAAATGAAAAACGATTTGGAAGAGATTCACCTTGGCTCAGAAAGCATGAAAGCCGATAGGATTTCAAAGTTTGGGGCTGAGTATTTATCAGCAGTTAATTTACTGCTGAATGGCGTGGAATGTTCCAAGAAATGAATAGTATTTCAGTTAATACGAAACTGCATCAACGTTACCGAATGTCCGCGACTTGCTTTTTTCTTACCTTGCCTATTCCATTTTCTCTTTAAACTCGCACAAATCCTCAATAATGCAAGAGCCACATCTGGGTTTGCGAGCGACACAGGTATAGCGTCCGTGCAGAATAAGCCAATGGTGCACATCCACTTTAAACTCTTTAGGCACCACCTTGAGAAGCTTCTCTTCGACTTTTTCAACGGTTTTGCCCATCGCTAATTTTGTACGATTGCTGACACGGTAAATATGTGTATCTACCGCAATAGTTGGCCAGCCAAAAGCAGTATTTAACACCACATTAGCCGTCTTGCGACCCACACCGGGTAGGGCTTCGAGGGCTTCTCGGTTTTCTGGCACCTCGCTATTGTGCTTTTCAATGAGGATTCGGCAGGTTTCTAGTACGTTTTTGGCTTTTGAGTTAAACAAACCAATGGTTTTGATATAGCTTTTGAGACCATCCAGCCCGAGTGCATAGATAGCTTCTGGTGTATTGGCAACGGGGAAGAGTATATCGGTAGCTTTGTTTACGCCAACGTCAGTCGCTTGAGCTGATAATATAACCGCGATAAGCAGTTCAAATGCATTGCTGTAGTTAAGCTCTGTCGTTGGGTTTGGGTTGTTCTCTCTTAGGCGCGAGAGTATTTCATAACGTTTTTGTTTGTTCACAAATCGGTCCCTGTTACGCGTGCGCGTTGCACCACTTTTTCACCCGTTTTCAACTGTGCTGCGCGTTTTTCAAGCACATTATCTATTAAGTTTTTAGCCGCAATTAGCAAGCCCATCCCTAGAAATGCGCCGGGCGGTAAAATGGCAAGTAAGAAGTTTGCATCCGTGCTGTATATTTGAATTTCTAATGCGCTTGCCCAGTCACCCAAAAGTAAGTCTGCACCGGCGAATAAGGTGCCAAAGCCTAACACTTCACGCATGGCACCGAGCACGACCAGAATAAAGGTAAAACCCAAGCCCATAGCGAGTCCGTCAAATGCGGCAAATTGAACTGGATTTTTGGATGCGTAGGCTTCAGCGCGGCCAATAATGGCACAGTTGGTAACAATCAGTGGGATGAAGATGCCGAGCGCTTGATAAAGCTCAAAAGTGTAGGCGTGCATTACCAGCTCAACCATTGTTACAAAGGCGGCGATGACCATTACGAAAATGGGAATGCGAATTTCATTTGGGACAAAGTTGCGCACCAAAGATACGGTGACGTTGGAGCCGAGCAAGACTAATGTGGTCGCAAGACCTAAGCCTAAGCCATTAATTACCGTGCCTGTGACAGCAAGCAGGGGGCATAGTCCAAGCAATTGGACAATGGCAGGATTGTTTTTCCATAAGCCCTGTATGCTGAGGGCTTTGTATTCGTCTAGCTTATTCATGAGCCCACGTCGCTACTTGTAACGGTGTTATTAACCCCTAAGTTCTTACTCGCATCCGCACTGCAATTTGACGGCGTTTCAAAAATAGTTTGTTGATGTTTAGATACGTAAATCACCGTATTTTTCACCGCGTCTACTACTGCTCTTGGGGTTATTGTTGCGCCTGTAAACTGGTCAAACTGCCCGCCATCTTTTTTCACCTGCCAGCGCTGCTCGCTTCGCTCGGAGTAGCTTACCCCTGAAAAAGACAATATCCAGTCACTTACTCTCAAATCTATCTTATCTCCTAAACCTGGCGTTTCTTTATGCTCAACCACGCGTGCGCCAAGGGAGGTATTCTCGGCGTCTACTGCGACCACCAGATCAATGTCGCCGCTGTAGCCATTCGGTGCGGTAGTCTCAACAATTGCCGCCACAGGCTGCTGGTTCATTCTAGCGCGAAATATTCGTTGCGTCTCGCCAGTATCCGTGCCCAACAGCTCATCTCCTGTAACAATAATGCAATCTAGATGAAGCTCGTTATCGTGCGCATCTTCAGGCACAAGTTCGTTGAGTACACTTAAGAGCTGCTTCTCTTTCTCGGCCTCAATTTTGTCTCTAGTGGCGCCAAAAGTGAGGGCAATTAATGCGGTTGTTACCAGAGCAAAAGCGGCCAAAATGACGCCGTTTTTACCAATGGCAGAGGCTAAATAAGCTTTGATTGATTTGTCTTTTGAGCCGGGCATGTTAACGCTCTTCCTTCTGAGGTTTTGACTCAGATATCGTTGGCGTTTTTAATTTGTGCCCATAGGTTCTTGGGCGAGTGTAGTAGTCGATTAACGGCACTGCCATGTTCATCAAAATTACGGCAAATGCGACTGCATCCGGATAACTCCCCCAAGTGCGTATAATGATAATCCACACACCGATAGACGCACCAAATATTAAGCGTCCGCGATTGGTAGTAGCCGCTGAAACCGGGTCGGTTGCGATAAAAAACGCACCAATAATGAGTGAGCCATTGAGTAAATGAAATAGGGGGGATGCATGTTGCGACGTATCGGCTAAATGCAGCACAAGCGCAGTTAACATAGCTCCTGCAATCATGCTGCCGGGAATGTGCCAGTTGATGATTTTAAGTTTTAACAGGGCGAGTCCACCTGCTAGATAAGCTAATGCGACAGGCGCCCAGCCGACTCCCCACCACTGTGACATGATTGACGAGGCATAAGCTTCCCCAACGGTATAACCCTCGGTTAAACTGGTTTTTACATGGTCGAGCGGGGTGGCCATACTGAGGCCATCGTAACCAATTTTTAGCTGTTCAATACTGTATCCGTCCACGGTAAAACCGGTAAAAACGGTGAGAAGCGCATCAATAAATCCAAAACTCTGTTCCGCTAGGCTTGTTGGTGGAAGCCAAGCGGTCATTTGCACGGGAAAAGAAATGAGCAGCATGACGTAACCTGCCATAGCAGGATTGAACATATTGAAGCCAAGCCCGCCATAGGCTTGTTTCACAATCGCAATGGTAAAGAAGCTACCGATTACAATAACCCACCAAGGTGCAAGCGATGGAACGCTGATCCCCAAAAGTAGGCCTGCTAGCGCCGCCGAGGAGTCTTTTACGACTCTCTCAGTGTCTTTTTTACGCACTTCGACAATAATTGCTTCGGTTATTACTGCAGTCACAATGCCCAAGCTCACTTGAATGAGGGTACCAAACCCGAAATACCAAGTTTGCATCAATATGCCGGGTATACAGGCATACATTACCCAGCGCATGACTTGGCCGGTATCACGTTGGTTGTGATGATGCGGCGAGCTACCTACCGTTAATTTTGTCATCTGGCTTTAGTCATCCTGACGCTTCTCATTGTTTTTGATGTCTGCAGCTGCTGCGGCTTTTTTCGCTTTTGCGCGCGCAATGGCAGCGGCAACTTTGTCGTTAGCCGTCGATTTAGAGCTGTTCCCCTCTTTATTCATCGCTTTTTTACGCGCCTCAGCAGCTAAGCGATGCTTTTCTTCGCGCGCTTCTTTCTCGCGCTGAAGTCGCGCTTTTCTTGCCTCAAATCGAACCCGCGCCTTTTCTGCTTTTTCTTTTTCACTTTGCTGAGCGCGTATGTCAGCTTTTGCTTTTCGATAATAGTGTACTAGTGGAATTTCGCTTGGGCATACGTAGGCGCAGGCTCCGCATTCAATGCAGTCAAACAAGTTGTACTCCTGTGCTTTATCATACTCTTTTGCTTTGCTATGCCAGAACATTTGCTGCGGTAAGAGTGAGGCAGGGCAGGCGTCAGCGCAAGCTGAGCAGCGAATGCAAGCGCGCTCATCTTCCACTATGGGTAGTTCGCCGCTGGCGGGTACAAGTATACAGTTGGTGATCTTAACCACAGGAACTTGCACGGAGCTCAAGGTAAATCCCATCATGGGACCACCCATAATGACTCTTGGATACGGCTGAAACTCAGGCTCATACCGGGCGTAATGCAGCAAATGTTTAATCGGCGTGCCAATTTTGGCCCATACGTTTTGTGGTTTCTGAGCAGCTTTACCAGTTATGGTAACAACTCGCTCAATTAGAGGCTTTCCTTCCATTATGGCGTCTGCTATCGCGTAGCATGTGCCAACGTTATACATCAAACACCCTACGTCTATAGGCAAGCCATCTGCGGGGACTTCTCTTGAGGTCAATACCTGAATGAGCTGCTTTTCGCCGCCAGCAGGGTATTTGGTCGGCACACTAATAACTTGATAGTTCTCTTGCTGCTGACAGGCAATCGACATCGTCGATAAAGCTTCCGGCTTATTGTCCTCAACTGCTACGATGACTTGTTGTGCTTGCAAAAGATGCATCAGAATATCGATGCCTTGCCTAATTTGCCAAGCGTGCTCGCGCATTAACCTATCGTCAGAGGTAATATAGGGTTCACACTCGATGCCATTGATGATTAAAAACTCAATGGGTTTAACGTTGGTTGATTTTAGATGGGTTGGGAAGCCAGCGCCGCCCATTCCACTGATACCTGCTTTGCAAATGGCTTCAATAATCTCGGCTTTGGAGTGCTGCTTATAATCCGAAAGTGGTTTTGGTTCACACTCTAAGTCTTTACCGTCCGCTTCAATGGTAATGGTGGGCTCTTTTAAGCCTGAAGGATGCGCTGCAACATGTTCACCAATGGAGATAACTTTGCCAGAAGTTGAAGTGTGTATGGGAACGGAAAAGGCATTATCACTCGCGGTTAAGGCTTGGCCTTTTAATACGGTATCGCCTTCTTTTACGATAAGCTCGCCTTTAACACCTATGTGCTGTTTGAGCGGAATATAAACGCGCTCAGGAAGGCTCATTGTTGCGATGTCGCTTTGATTCGAGAGCTCTTTGTATTGTTGTGGCTCGACACCCCCCGGAAAATCCCACAGGTTTTGTTGCGCGAGTCGCTCCATAATTAAGTCGTAGTCTGCAAACATCGCTTTTATGACACCTGCTTTATTGGAATGTCGCCCGTTGGCACGCGATCAAAATTCCACTGCCAACTTTCGCTACTGTCGTTAAGTGGCACCATGTCTATGCAATCTACAGGACAGGGGTCCACGCACAAATCACATCCGGTGCATTCATCAATAATGACAGTATGCATTTGCTTTGCTGCACCAAGAATGGCATCTACTGGGCAGGCTTGAATACACTTTGTACAGCCTATGCATTCGTCTTCTCGAATAAAGGCGACTTTTTTAATATCTTCAACGCCGTGGGCGGCATCCAGGGGTTTCGCTTCTACGCCCATTAAGTCGGAAAGCTCTTTAATAGTTGCCTCACCGCCAGGTGGACATTTATTGATTTCGTCGCCATTTGCGATAGCTTCTGCATAGGGTCTGCAACCAGGGTAGCCGCATTGTCCACATTGCGTTTGGGGTAGTATTTGATCAATTTGTTCAACCAGCGGATCGCTTTCAACTTTAAATCGAACAGAAGCAAAACCGAGGATAGCGCCAAACACTAGCGCTAATCCACCAATGATTAAAATAGCGATAATGGCTATACTCATTTAATCAGCCCAGTAAAACCCATAAACGCCAGTGACATCAACCCAGCCGTAATCATGGCAATTGACGCGCCTTTAAACGGAGTGGGTACATCGGCAGCTGCCAAACGCTCGCGCATGGCAGAAAATAGAATAAGAACAAACGAAAAACCCACAGCAGCGCCAAATCCATAGACTATAGACTCCACAAAATTGTGCTGTTTAGTTGTGTTTAATAAAGCAACGCCTAACACGGCGCAGTTAGTCGTGATCAGCGGTAAAAATATCCCTAATAGGCGATACAAACTAGGGCTAGTTTTCCGCACGACCATTTCCGTAAATTGCACCACAACAGCTATCACCAAAATAAAGCTCAACGTACGCAAATACTCAATACCTAAAGGACTGAGAATATAAGTCTCTACCAAATAACTGCTCATCGAAGCAAGTGTCAGCACAAAAGTAGTCGCCATGGACATGCCCATAGCGGTCTCTAATTTGCCGGATACACCCATGAATGGGCACAGCCCTAGAAACTGAACCAAAACAAAATTGTTCACCAAGACCGTGCCCAGCAGTAATAGTAATAATTCAGTCATCAATAGTCGGTTTAAAATTTGTTTGTGTAAAAACTGTGCAAAAGAGCGGAAGCTCAAATCCAAGTCTATGAAGCCTAATCATAAGTCACGCGTTCAACGCATGAGCGCGACAACGCAAAACCAGCGAATTATCGCTTGTTCAGGGTGATTTAACAATACGAAATCAGATTAAAATAGACGCTTGGAATTTAAGATGTACGACAAATGATACAAGGCATCGTCCGAAGACTGAGAAAAGTGGCTCCCCCTCCCCGACTCGAACGGGGGACCTGCGGATTAACAGTCCGTCGCTCTAACCAACTGAGCTAAGGGGGAATTTTGTGTGCGTTTTCGTTGAAAAGATGGCTCCCCCTCCCCGACTCGAACGGGGGACCTGCGGATTAACAGTCCGTCGCTCTAACCAACTGAGCTAAGGGGGACCGGTCTTTCAACGGATGCGCATATTAATGAGCATCCACATTGCTGTCAATAAACAATTGAGGTTTTTTCATCTATCGCGATATTTTTCTCAAGGTCTTTACGCAAGTTTTTAAGATAATGCTAAGCTTGAGTCGAAGAAATATTTCACGTTTTTTCGTATTTTTAAATAGCAAATGTCAATCGCATATAGTAGCGGTGTATTACAAATAAGAGACGCATTAACTGGCTAGCGTTGTTTTTATTACTTATAACCAAAATAATATAATAAGCTAGATGTAATCGTTTTTTCGTATTAAAAAAGTCTTGATCACTGTGTGTATTTACAGCACTTCATAAATCTGTAATATAGCGATGGCAGTCGAATGGTTAGTAACGACTTACATAAGGTTTTGTCTATTTGCACCAATCAACCGTCATTCTTAAGGCGCAGCCACTTATCCACTTTTTCTGTGGATAAGTCTGTGTATTAAAATGCGGACATGACGGAAAAAGTTTTACGTGCTATGTCAATAAAAAAAATCGCTTTTTTATGAAAAAATTACTTTTCTTATTGAAATCAGCTACTTAAAATTTTTTATACATTTTAAAATAAAGTTGTGGACAAAACACGTTCTAACACGTAACACCCTGTGTGTTATTTTTAAGATGAAAAACTAAAATCTTGATTTGTCAATGCTTTGACTGAGACTTATGTCATTTTTATGACAGTTAATATTTATAAGCATAATGTAAATTATTGATTGTAAGAGAAGTTTTTCGAACAACTAAATCGATTTTTCTGGACGTTTTATTTATTCCAGCAAAACCAACATGAGATTTGAATATAAGTGATAACTTTGTGAGTCGAAGGCCCAGAGATCTGACGAGCGGTGACATCGCAAGCACCCTAAAAAGCATGACGCTCCCGATGATCATCGGCATGATCATGTTGATGACATTTTCGCTGGTTGATACTTACTTCGTAAGCCTTTTGGGAACCGAGCAATTAGCCGCTATCAGTTTTACTTTCCCCGTCACTTTTACGGTTATTAGTCTAAACATTGGGCTAGGCATTGGCGCGTCAGCGGTTATTGGTAAGTTCTTAGGAAGCGGTGAAAGTGAGCATGCAAAGGCCATTGCTAGCGGCTCGCTTATGCTCTCTGTCATTTTGGTCAGTGGTTTGTGTTTTATTGGCTATTTGCTCATTGAACCGATTTTCTATGCAATGGGTGCCACCGATAATCTTATGCCTTACATTCGCGACTATATGTCGGTCTGGTATTTATCAGGCGTGTTACTTGCCATTCCTATGGTGGGTAATAGCGTGCTTCGGGCGGCGGGCGATACAAAAACTCCCAGTATTATAATGGCAGCGGGAGGCGGCATAAACGCCTTGCTCGATCCCATATTAATCTTTGGTTTCGGACCGATTCCAGCGTTTGGCATTATGGGCGCCGCTATTGCAACCTGTATTGCTTGGGCCGTTTGTGTGGTTTGGATACTTTACTTGTTGGCGTACCAACGAAAGCTAATAGAACCTCGTTTACTCAACTACACTGATTTCAAACATGCAGCGAGAGGGGTACTGAGCATTGGCATCCCGGCAGCGGGTGCGAATATGCTGACGCCAATTGCAGGCGGTGTATTAACCGCGGTAGTTGCAACATATGGCGCAGAAGCTGTCGCTGCATGGGGGGTAGGGAATCGGCTCGAGTCAATGGCAAGTATATTAGTGCTCGCTTTGTCAATGTCGCTTCCCCCGTTCATAAGCCAGAATTTTGGTGCAAATCAATTTGACCGCATAAAAACGGCCTATCGAATCAGTTTACAATTTGTAATGGTGTTTCAACTTGCCATGTTTGCCGTATTGGCACTTAGCGCACCGTTTATTGCTGAGGCATTCGCAAAAGAAGAAGTGGTAAGTGATTATATTCAACTCTTTTTATTAATTGTGCCTATTGGCTATGGACTGCAAGGCATCATTATTCTTACCAATTCCTCTTTTAATGCACTTCATAGGCCTATGTCCGCGCTCATTTTAAGCGTGGTGCGACTTTTTGTATGCTATGTGCCGATTGCGTACCTAGGCAGCATGCTTTTTGGCCTCCATGGCTTATTTTGGGGGTGTGTGGTAGCAAATTTTGTGACCGCCGTGCTCTCATATTATTGGTTTACGAAAGAATTAAGTGAGCAGCAGCATCGATTTGAAGCAAGCGTTCTTGCAAAGAACGTGACTTAAATTAAATGACAATGTGAAATTAGGAAATGAATGAGTAAAGGTTTTGATTTAGTCTCAAAGTATTCTCCAGCAGGTGATCAACCACAAGCGATTGATGCTCTGGTCGATGGACTCGACAGCGGCCTTGCTCGCCAAACACTTTTAGGTGTAACCGGATCCGGTAAGACCTTCTCAATGGCGAATATTATATCTCAAGTGCAGCGTCCAACGCTTATACTTGCTCACAACAAAACGCTTGCGGCGCAGTTATACGGGGAAATGAAAGACTTTTTTCCAAATAACGCAGTTGAATACTTCGTGTCTTACTATGACTATTATCAGCCTGAAGCCTATGTGCCAAGCACTGATACCTTTATTGAAAAAGACGCCTCTATTAATGATCACATTGAGCAAATGCGTTTGTCGGCAACAAAGGCGCTGATGGAGCGCAGGGACGTGGTGATTGTCGCTTCGGTGTCGGCGATTTATGGTTTGGGCGATCCACAAAGCTATATGAAAATGCTCCTGCATTTGCGAAAAGGCGATTTGATGGACCAAAGAGATATATTACGTCGCTTGGCCGAATTACAGTATAAACGCAATGACATTGCTTTTGAGCGCGGAACCTTTCGCGTGCGTGGTGATGTAATCGATATTTTTCCTGCTGATTCTGAAAAACAGGCGGTTCGCGTACAGCTATTTGATGAAGAAATTGAAAAAATATCTTTGTTTGACCCGCTAACAGGAGCCGTCGACAAAGACGTTATTCGCACTACCGTATTCCCGAAAACGCATTATGTGACGCCGCGTGAGAAGATAATTGATGCGATTGAGCATATTAAAAATGAACTAGGTGATCGCCAAAAACAGTTAAAAGAAAATCACAAGCTCTTAGAGGAACAAAGAATATCTCAACGTACACAGTTTGATATTGAGATGATGTTAGAGCTGGGTTATTGCTCTGGTATTGAAAACTACTCTCGCTATTTGTCAGGCAGAGCGCCCGGTGAGCCCCCCCCAACATTGCTCGATTATTTCCCAGCGGACGGATTGTTGTTTATTGATGAGAGTCATGTAACCGTGTCGCAAATAGGTGCAATGTATAAGGGCGATCGCTCGCGCAAAGAAACGCTGGTGGAGTACGGTTTTCGTTTGCCCTCTGCGCTCGATAATCGTCCGCTCAAGTTTGAAGAATTTGAACATATCTCTCCGCAAACTATCTACGTGTCGGCAACGCCGGGCAATTACGAGCTGGAAAAATCAGATGGAGACGTAGTTGAACAAGTGGTGCGGCCCACTGGCTTGCTCGACCCCGAAATTGAAGTGCGTCCGGTCGCAACGCAAGTAGATGATGTGCTGTCTGAAATTCATAAGCGTGTTGAGCTAAATGAACGTGTATTGATTACGACCTTAACCAAACGAATGTCGGAAGATTTGACCGAGTATCTGGCTGAGCATGGTGTTCGAGTAAGGTATTTACATTCAGACATTGACACCGTTGAGCGTATCGAAATTATTCGCGATTTGCGCATAGGTAAATTTGATGTGTTGGTGGGTATAAACCTATTACGAGAGGGCTTGGATATGCCTGAAGTATCATTGGTTGCCATTTTAGATGCAGATAAAGAAGGCTTCTTGCGTGCAGAAAAGTCTTTAATTCAAACCATAGGTCGCGCCGCACGTCACCTTAATGGCCGCGCTATTTTATACGCCGATAGAGTCACCGGCTCAATGCGCAAAGCCATTGATGAAACTGATCGCCGACGTGAAAAACAAAAAGCTCACAACCTTGAGAACGGTATAGAGCCTCAACAGTTAAATAAGCCCATCACTGATATCATGGATGTAGGGGACAGCTCTGCGCACCCAGCATCAAGTAAGGTAAAACTGAAGAAGGTTGCAGACAAGCAAAAAGCGAAGAAGGCCTCATCGGTTACCGAAATGATGTCGCAAATTGCTGATTTGGAAAAACGTATGTTTGAATATGCCAGAGATTTAGAATTTGAAAAAGCGGCATCGTTGCGAGACGAAGTCGAAACCTTGCGCGCAGAGGTAGTTAAGCTCTCCTAGTTTCTTTGCACTTGGATGTATTCGTTTGTAGCAGCGAAAATAAGCTGCTATTCACAAAAAGAGTAAAGTTTAAGTTATATAAAACGATAACTAACTTAAGATTATTAAAAATTGCTTCTGTTTGGCACGCATTGTGAAAGTCGCAATACATATTCAAAGCAAACGCGTTTCACTAGCGTCATACTTTTTTTGAGGATAGATCATGTTAAATCGACTGCAGGAATCTGATATAAAACTTCTGCGTGTTTTTTATGCGGTTGCATCTTGCAATGGCTTTACTGCCGCAGAGCCGGTGCTTCGCATGCAGCGCCCCAATATTAGCGCGGCAATAAAAAAGCTTGAAGAACGCCTTGATTTGGTTTTATGTCATCGTGGCCGCGGTGGTTTTCAGATGACGAAAGAGGGTGAGGTGGTTTTTTTGGAAACCAAGCGCATCTTCAATGCTTTTGACAATTTCGTGTTTAACCTGAAAAGCCTTCACGACGATTATTCGGGGCATATCACTATTGTGTTAATGTCTGGTTTGGCAACGTCGATGCAGCTTGCCGTCGCAAAAGCGGTTAAAAGCACGATGAAGAAGTTCGATGATATTCATGTGAACATTCAAACACGATTGTATAACGAAGTTGAGCATGTTGCGCTTTCGGGCGAGTGTCATTTAGTGTTGTCTACTTATGATATGGTTAAGCCAGAGTCGGTGATGTTTCATCCAGTGGGTATCGCAACAGAGGGGCGTTTGTATTGTTCTCCAACGCACCCTCTAGCACGCTATAGAGAGGCGGATGCCTTGCCAGATAATGTCAATATAGAAGACTATCCTGCAATTGGCATCTCGGGTTTGTCATCATCTAATTATATACATAATGACAAAAGGCTAAGTATTCAAACTTTTTCAGATTCGTTTGACGTGTGTATGGCAGCAATCATGACTGGCGAATATGTGGGCTTATTGCCTGATTACATGGCGAAAGAGCAGGGCGCCGCAACAGGGCTTGTCCCGATTGCTAAGGGTTCCTTATTCCCCTTCGCTCACGACTTATTTGTGATGAATGGCAAAAACACGCGTCTTAACCCAGTATTGCGTCACTGCATTAAAGAAATAGAATATTTCGTCTCTGAAAGTCAGAAGTAGCCATAATTGCTGAACAAAGAAAAAACGCTTTAGAAATACGCTATCGGATCGATAGCGTTATTTTTTTCAAACGCTTCTAAGCGCTCCTGACAAGAACCACATTTACCACAGGCTTTTTCTAAGCCCTTATAGCAAGTCCACGTTTCACTGTAGTCTAATCCAAGCTCAAGTCCAGTGCGTAAAATGTCGATTTTGTCACTTTGAAGAAATGGTGCACGAATCTCCACTGGCGAATAATTGGCAATTTGGCAAACAGCGTTCATAGCCTCTACAAACTCGGTTCGACAGTCTGGATATATGGCATGGTCTCCTGAATGAGCACCAAAATAGACCGCTTCAGCGTCTATGGAGACCGCATAGCCTACAGCCATGGAAAGCATGATCATATTTCTGTTGGGCACGACGGTCTGTTGCATAGAGGCTTCTTCATAGTGCCCTTCAGGTACGTCGATATCGTCGGTCAGTGCAGAGCCTTTAATTAGAGGATTAATATTCGAAACATCAACAAGTTGGAAGGCATATTGGTATTTTTCACATACCGCTTTGGCGACATCTAGTTCTTTGCTGTGGCGTTGACCGTAGTTGAAGGCGAGTGCGTGTACTTCATATCCAGCCATATCTGCTTGCCTTAAAACGGTGTATGAGTCCATTCCGCCTGAATAAATGACCACTACTTTTTTGTTTTGCGCTGCGTGTTGCTGCATCAACCGTATCCACCTAGATGTGCTTTATGTGTATACTTAGCATTTTAAGGTATTGGCGCACCAAATCCTATTGCTAATCGCACGCGCAAGCATAAAGGTAGAAGATGACAAACCTGCTGGTTAATGAAGTATTTGAATCTATTCAAGGCGAAGGCTCTTACACGGGAGTTCCGTCTATTTTTGTGCGTTTGCAAGGTTGTCCCGTAGGCTGTCCGTGGTGTGATACGCAGCATACTTGGAAAACAAAACCCGATAAGCTGCGCGACCAAAACATCATCATGCGACAATCTGGCGATACTGATGAATATTTTTCTGCTAGTCCTGATGATTTGTTTGCTCTATTTAAGCGTGAGAATTACCGCGCAAAACACATTGTGGTCACTGGTGGTGAGCCGTGCATGTTTGATTTACGAGCCTTAACTGCTGAAGCAAAGCGTCGCGGTTTCAGCACCCAAATTGAGACAAGCGGCACCTTTGAAGTGTTGTGCATCGACGATACATGGGTCACATTGTCGCCTAAAATCAATATGAAGGGCGGGTATGAGTTGCGCGATGATGCACTTTTGCGTGCAAACGAAATTAAACATCCTGTTGCCATGAAAAAGCATATTCATGAATTAGATGAAGTGCTTGATACCTTAGGTAACTTGCGCCAACAAGCTGACATTATCGCTTCATACCCGCAGGTATATTTGCAACCTATTAGTATGCAGGCACGTGCCACTGAACTTGCGGTGTCTACTTGTATCGAACGCAACTGGCGTTTGTCTTTGCAAACTCATAAATTTATTGGAGTTGAGTAAATGCGCACTGTTGCCATATTGCTATGCTTGTTTCCGATTTCGGTAAATGCAGCTGTGTGGGTGATTACCTACCCACAGTCGAGGGTTCAAAACGATTTACGATACGAATATCCCCTTGCGATGCTCGAGCTTGCACTTGAAAAGACGGGAGTACGCTATGAGCTTAAGCCGTCATCCACGCCAATGCGCCAAGGTCGTTCAGTAAAACGGCTTGAAGAAAATCTAGAAATAAATGTTATGTGGTCGATGACGGACGATGATCGTGAGGAAAGCCTGCTTCCCATTCGTATTCCCATTGCCAAAGGCTTAATTGGCTGGCGGTTTTTCCTAGCGCCGCGCGGCTCTGCGTTTTTGAAGGCCAAAATTAACGAAATCGATGGCTTGTTAGAGTATGAGCCCGTGCAGGGAATTGCATGGCCAGATACAAAAGTACTGCAGGCGAATGGTTTCAATGTGGTAACGGCGAGAGACTACTTAGAAGCAAAAATGATGGTTAGCAATAGGCTTGCAGATTTCTTCCCTAGATCGATTATAGAGGTGCTTAGGGAGTTGGAAAGTGACCCAGACGGGAAACTTGCTTTGCGCCCCGATTTGGCCTTGCAGTATTCCACAGCGATGTATTTTTTTGTGAACAAACGTAACGTGACGCTTGCTAAACTGATTGAAACCGGGCTTCAACGAGCCTTAGACGATGGTAGTTTTGATGCCCTTTTTTATAAGCATTTTGGCGATACGATTAAGCAACTTAAGCTTGATGAGATTAGGTATTTTGAGTTAGCAAATCCGCTGCTTCCAAGTTTAACGCCTATACACGACGAGTCGCTTTGGTATAAGCCGCAGAATTAATAAGGAAATAGTCAGCTAGACATGGGTAGAATAAAAAAAATATCGCTTTTGTGCGCTCTCAGTTTATCCATTGGTGCTTGCACACAATTAGGATCTAACCAGGTTGAAACCCAGCGCAATTCCTATACAGACGTTATTGCCCTCTCTGATAAACAAGAGCTTCTATCAAATATCGTGCGAGCAAAGTATAACGACCCGCCGGTGTTTTTGCAGATTAAAACCATTACCGTTGCGCCCTCTATTCGCTTTGCAAGCAATGCTAATCTCTCATACGATACACGGGAGTCAGGCCTTGGAACGTCTATAGGTCCCTCTATTGAGTACAAAGATGAGCCTCGCATTATTTTGTCACCACTGGAAGGTGCCGAGTTTGCCAACGAATTGCTACTTCCCACCGGTTTAATGCCGGTGTATTTAATGCTAATAAATGGTTTTAGCTTCGACAAAATAGCAGATCTCATGCTGATATCCGTCAATGACATTTCCAATCGGCGAAGTGCCAGTTTAGAAGAGCGTAAAAAATTTAGACAAACGGTACAGCTCATCCAGTCTCTTATTGATCAGGGCGTCCTGTATGTGACGGTGTCTGCACAAAGCGTTAAAGATGGCATTAGCAATCTGAATGTAAAGGTTAAGAACGATCAAGGCCTGCATCCTGAACTTCTCGTGCTTATGCAGCTTTTGGATATCAAGATTGAAAATGGCGATATTCCAATCAGCATTGGTCAAGAAGCCGGCGTTAATAAAATCAATGTTCACACGCGTTCACTGCTGTCGGTGATTAACTATCTTTCTAACTATGTTGATGTGCCTGAAATGGACAAAAGCAAGGTGTGGCCGGTTGATTTTTCCAATGAAACACAACGACCAATTCACGTTCGTACTTCCGACGGCGAGCCGACTAACGCAGATGTTGCCATTAACCATCGCGGGCAATGGTTTTATATTGATGAGACCGACATTGACTCGCAAAATGCGCTTTATTTACTTCGTGTGATGTTTGATTTGCAAGCAGAGAGAAATGAGAACAGCAGCAATTTGTTGCTGACGCTGCCTGTTCAGTAAACGCCTAATTCATAGCGTTCTAATATGTCATCAAACGCATTGTTTTGTAGGAGCTGATGAAAGGCGCTATTAAAGTCTCGTTCAAAAGTTTTTAATTTAGGGTTTGCTTCTAAATACTTTTCAGAAAAAGCGATATGTATCGACGTTTGTCCAATCACTGAGCTTTGAAATAATTTGGGCTTTGACGGTAATTCGTCTCGTTCAATCAACTTAGCGAGTTTGTAGGCATAAGTGGCTCGCTCAAAAATTCCGCAATCGACTGTCCCTAAATGAATCCCTCTTAATAAAAAATCGGGTGATGGAAATTCTAATACATTCATGGTTCCGAGGTTTCTCGCCTTTGCACCGAAGGTTAACCAATCAGAATAATCTCGCACCGTACCGAGTTTTGTTCCCTCATGTTCGTCTGGCCAATCTTTACCTGCACTTTTTTCAGAGTTACATATTAATAAGTGTTGTTCATAAAATAAGGGATACGAGTAGGGATAAACATCCTCCCATCTATTAATGCTGTAATATGCTCCTAAGTATCCAGCTGCATTACCATCGATAATATGCTGTGAAATTTTATTAAACGGCATACTCGTAATTTGCATATCGTAGTTCGGCAAATTTGGTGCGACTCGTTCAATAAACTCAAGTAGCGCACCTTTTTGCTGACCATTTTCCAAGTAGGCAAAAGGAGGGTAAAAGCTCGTAGTCACAAGAGGGACCACCGTTTTTGCATACGTGCTTGTGACGCTCATTATGGCGGCAACAATAGTCAGCCCTTTGAACATCAAACTGCGCAAACTTGAGCTTCTCATCTTATTCGGTTGCCCTTATATTAATCGCTTTTAAACTCACCTGAATGCACAGATGTCATGGAGCGCCCAGAGGGATCAGCCATTTCTTTAAATGAGGCATCCCACTCTAGAGCTTCAACCGTGCTGCATGCTATGGATTTCCCACCGGGTACACACTTTGCTGCTGTTTCTTGCGGGAAAAAGTCTTCAAAGACCGTGCGGTAAAAATACCCTTCTTTTGTATCGGGTGTGTTGATTGGAAAGCGATATTCAGCGGTTGCCAGTTGCTGGTCGCTAACTTGCGTGTCTACAAAATCTCGTATGGAATCTATCCAAGAGTAACCAACACCATCGCCAAACTGCTCTTTTTGTCGCCAAAGAACTTCCGCAGGTAAGTAAGACTCATCGTCAAACGCTTTGCGCAGAATCCATTTTTCCATACGTCCATCAATGCACATTTTGTCTTGAGGGTTAAGTCGCATGGCAACATCAATAAAGTTTTTATCTAAGAAAGGTACGCGTGCTTCTACCCCCCAGGCAGAGGTGGCTTTGTTTGCGCGTGCACAGTCAAACATATGTAGACGGTCGAGTTTACGCACGGTTTCTTCGTGCAACTCTTTCGCATTTGGTGCTTTGTGGAAATACAAATATCCACCGAAGATTTCGTCAGAACCTTCACCCGACAATACCATTTTTATGCCCATCGCTTTTATTTTTCGAGTCATCAGGTACATGGGAGTGGCTGCTCGGATAGTGGTCGTATCAAAGGTTTCTAAGTGATAGATAACGTCTTTGATCGCATCTAAACCCTCTTGAATTGTAAAATGAATCTCGTGGTGCACAGTGCCAATCATATCGGCTACTTTACGCGCGGCAATTAAATCAGGCGCGCCCTCAAGACCAACAGCAAAGCTATGCAATCGAGGCCACCACGCGTCACTCTGATCTTCATCTTCTACCCGTTTTGCGACATAGCGAGCTGCAACGGCTGATACTAAAGAGGAATCTAAACCACCCGATAGCAAAACCGCATAGGGAACGTCAGACATCAAGTGAGACTTAACGGCTTTTTCAAAGGCTTCTTTTAAATCTGCTAAATTAGTTTGCTTGTCTTTCACGTTGTCGTACTGCATCCAGTCGCGCTGGTAGTACTTTTGTAATTTACCGTTAAGCATGTAGTGCCCTGGGGGAAACTCTTGTACGGTTTTACAAATTGGTACAAGGGCTTTCATTTCAGACGCTACGTAAAAATTACCGAATTCATCAAACCCTGTATAAAGCGGAATAATACCGATATGGTCGCGCGCAACTAAATAATCACCGCTTTCTTTATCGTAAAGAATGAATGCGAACATGCCTTGAAGCTTGTCGATAAAATCTGCACCGTACTTTTTATACAAAGGCAAAATGACTTCACAATCAGAGCGTGTTGCAAAATTGTAATCCTCGCAATGTGCCTCTGCGAGTTCTTTGTGATTATAGATTTCACCGTTCACAGCCAGTATCTGATTTGAGTCTTCACTCACTAACGGTTGCGCACCTGTATCTACGTCAACAATTGCTAAACGTTCATGACACAAGATGGCGCGTTCATCGTGCCATATACCTGACCAGTCTGGCCCTCTATGGCGTAATAATTTGGAAAGTTCCAGCGCTTTGCTGCGCAAGTCTGCTACGTCAGATTTGATATCAAGGATACCGAAAATACCACACATATATGGGTCTGCCTTGGTCTTAGTTGGTCAGCGAGAAGTATTGCTGAGGGTCATATTACTGTTGTCGCCATGAATGTGCCATGATGACTAATAAATGCAAGTATTTATTGCGTCAAAGTGTGAAATTTCTTTTAAAAGCGGATGTGTATTGCGGTACTGGTGTCAGACGTCTTTGCTAGAGGGGGAAGCTTGGCCATAAAAAACCGCTGTGAACCCATCCATGGGCGCTCGGCGAAATCATCCCTGATTTCGACGTTTTTTATGGCCAAGCTTCCCCCTCTAGCAAAGACGTCTGACACCTTCGTTAATTACCGTTGAAACTCGCTAGTCGCATTCCATTGAGGCCAATCGCTAGTATTTGCCAAGTCATAGCCTACTTCAAATAGCAGCTGTGTATCTTCCGTTATGCCCTCAAAATTCCATGTTTCACGGAACTGATCACACACCTGATGGTAACAACCGGTCACAATTACATTCATGCGTTTACGATATTGTGCTATTTCGTCATTAATTGGCTGACTACCGCCTTTCGCATAAAGCGCTGGCACACCTAGTTTTGCAAAACTAAAGTGATCAGAGCGATAGTAATATCCCGCTTCAGGACGGTCTTCTTGGGTTAGCACTCTGCCTTGATTGGTCGCTGCTTTTTCTAAATAGCTTTCTAGCTCAGACTTGCCCATGCCAACAACCGACACGTCTTTTGTTGGGCCTAAAATATTCATTGCGTCCATATTGATATTGGCAACCGTCTTGTCCAACGGAATGATAGGGTTTTCTGCATAGTATTTGGAGCCAAGTAAGCCTTGTTCTTCAGCGGTGACCACTAACATGCTAATGGTGCGCTTGGGCGCAACTTCAAGGCTAGCGAAGGCTCGCGCCATTTCTATAATTGCCGCTGTGCCGGTGGCATTGTCGTGAGCCCCGTTGTAAATTTGATCGCCGTCTTTGGTTTCATCTTTACCAAGATGATCCCAGTGAGCCGTATATATAATGTGCTCATCGGGAAGTTCGCTACCAGGTAAACTTGCAAATACGTTGTAGCTTTTCGACTTCTCAATGCTGTTATTAACGGTAACTGATGCACTTAAATCCAGCGCTTGAGAGTAGGGGCCTTGTAATGCCTTTTCTTTCTCTTGGTCAAAGTCCAAACCTGCATCAGCAAACACCTTTATCGCAGCATCACGCGAAAGCCATCCTTCAACCTTTACTCTACTTTGTCCTTGGTCAGGGCTTACAAGCCCATATTGAGGCCCGCTCCAGCTATTGGCAACTACCGACCAACCATAAGAAGCAGGCGCCGTTTCATGCACAATGAACACGGCGTCGGCGCCTTGTCGGCTTGCTTCTTCATATTTGTAGCTCCATCGACCGTAGTAGGTCATCGTAGAGCCTTGGAATTTGCCTGAATCAGCCGCGGCAAAGCCCGGATCGTTTACAAGCACAATAACCGTTTTTCCGCTCACATCGACCTGGTCATAATCGTTCCAGTCATATTCTGGAGCATTAACACCATAACCCAAAAAAACAATGGGAGATTCAGATAATTCGATACTCGGCACTTCTCGTTTTGAGCTAGCCACCATGTTCACTTTATACACGAATTCATTTTCACCGATGCGCAAAGTCATATCGGGGTCGGCTGTGATCTGCATCAAGTCAACCTGCTGAAAGAAACTATCGCCATTTCCTGGCTTAAAGCCCGCCTCAGTAAATCCAGCCGTTAGGAAGTCGAGGGTTTTTGTTTCCCCCTCCGTTGTTGGTAGGCGTCCTTCAAATTCATCAGACGAAAGCACACGAATATCGTTTTTTAATCGCTCAGTAGATATGCTGTTGTATGCGGCTTCGAAATCAGCCTTGGCTTGTTCGGGTGTTTGTGATGCTTGTTCGCTGCATGCTGATACACTCAATAGAAGCGCGCCCGATAAGGCGCATAACGTTAATTGTTTTAATCTGCCTTTGAGGGCTGGAAAAGAAGTGATTGCTTTTATATTCTTATTTTTGTGCATGGTTTCTCTCTTAAAACGCGCGAAACATCAAGTTAATAGACAACGGTAAAGACCAAAACAGAGTCCTACTCGAAAACGTGAGCAACAGTATAAGGAATTTACATATTCATACAAGATTACCCGGCTCTGCCAACTCAAAAGCTTTTGCGCAATTCTCAAAAATGCTGGGTTTAGATAACATGGCCTCCTGTAAAACAAGCGACGCTGCCAGCCACATAGATGCATCCTTGTTAAATGCATTGGCAGTACATAAGCGATGGGGCAAGCATACAGAATTTGCCTATGAGTTTTACGCTCAAGATCAGTTTCCAGATGAACGATATTATGAAGAGATTATTTTTCAAGACAGACGCATTCCAACCCGAACAAACAACTTGCACGATTTCTTCAATGGCCTCATATGGTTGCAATTCCCGCAAACCAAGGCGCTATTAAATGCCTTACATTGGGAGGATATGGTAAGTGTTGGCCGTAAAAAACGCACGCCAAAGCGAGATCGCATCACACACTTCGACGAGTGTGGCCTGATTATTTTAAGTGATTTACCCGAACTAGAGTCACGACTTAGAGCGCATGATTGGCAGTGGCTATTTATTGAAAATAGAGATGCATGGTTCACGCGCATCCTTCCAATTCACTTCGGCCATGCGAATCTGGAAATGCTGTGTGAGCCTTTTATAGGCTTGACTGGGAAGGCCTTGGTTTTGAGTCAAGAGGAGGCGGGCGTAAGTCATTCAAACTCTTATGAAAATAGGATAAACGAACTAGACAGTCGTTTGGTAGCGCACATTAAAGAGCAGGGCGTATTTGATCAAAAAGGTGCGCTGTGCCCCTTACCCATATTAGGTATTCCCGGCTGGCATAAAGGTCATCAAGATACTGGCTTTTACGCTAACCGAGAATACTTTATGCCACACCCATCAAATCGTAAACGCGATGGTTAGGCCCCAAAGCAGCAGGCTAGGGATGATGGCGATGATTAGTGCTTTCGATTGACTAAAGTTTGTCCATGAACGCAGGCAAACCATGCCTAAAAATATACCCCAAAAGCTATGGATTGCGATGCCGGTTAATAAGTTTATCCATTTGTCGCCAATTTCTGCGCCTATCACAAATGCAACCGAGAGCGGCGCCAAAACAGCTTGCGAGATTTGAGCGCCGGGGTCTTGCATCGCTAAAACGATGCAGGCTAACAAAGAGTTAATGACAGTAGGCATACTCATCCACCACATTGCACCATACCAATCGGTGTAGCCATGCACACTTTTTTCGTCATTGCGCGTACACAAGGTAAAGTAACCCGCCAATATTGCCATAATGATGGGAAAGCCAATGGCCACGCTTAGAGCGGTAATAATCTGAGTTGAGCCAAGCTCCATGTAATTAGCGAAGGCTTCGATTTCAGCGGGACTTCCTTCAGGATTTTGGGCGAGGGCTACTGCATTTTTATACCAATCAAAGTCGACAATGTTAAAATATAAATAGGCTGGAATGGCGGCCGTGATAACGACTAATAAGAACGGGATCCATGACCAGTTGTCTTTCACGGCAATGGCGTCAAATACGGCAGTGGGTTTGTAAAAAATTTCACTGGCTGCTTGGATAGGGTTAGTCACTTCAAGCTCAGGTGGTTTAGGTACTTGGCTTTGTGCTTCTTGCGATTCTTGCATGTCTACTTCTCCTTGTGTGTTAAATGAACATTCAATACTTCTTAGCTTATGCGTTTTAGAAGATTATTGCGCCTATCATCAGATTTCACAATCCCCGAAGTTGTTACAAAGCGTAATTCAGGACCGATGTACAGGCTGTTTCCCTCAACTGGGAAACATATGATCGAGAAAGGATCCTAATCAATCGTAATTAATGAAACACTTTGGAACAAATTTTATTGGCTTTATGCATAGATTGCCATAAGCTTTGCAGTCGCCGATTTTGGTAAGATTCGATGTAGGGCGTTAGACATGTTTATGTTTGAATTTGCTGTAGAACACAATAACGGCACGCTCTCAACTAAAGGCTATTTTATTTCATGATTCAAATTTCCGGGCTTGCGAAAAAGTTCAAAGTAGAAAATCCCAAAAAGCTTAGCGACCAAGATAAAAAAGATCCACGGCTTGAAGGTCGGTTTTTTCACAGCGTACGCAATGTCGACTTATCTTGCAGTAAAGGCGAGGTGCTTGGTTTGCTTGGCCCTAACGGCGCAGGCAAAACCACTACTTTACGTTTGCTCTCGACGGCGCTAAAGCCAGATGCTGGCTCTATGCTGATTGGCGACACAAACGTCATTGCAGATCCGATTTCAGCGCGTAAAAAAATAGGGTTTTTGTCAGGCTCAACCGGCTTATATGGGCGATTGAGCGGGCGTGAGAATATTGCTTATTTTGGGCGTTTAAACGGTATGACGGAAAGTGACATTGAATCTCAAATCGACATGCTGGCAAATAAATTAGACATGCATTCTTTTTTAGACCGTCGCAGCGAGAACTTTTCAACGGGGATGAAGCAAAAAACTTCTATCGCCCGCGCCATGGTGCATCGTCCTGAGGTAGTTGTGCTAGACGAACCGACCACTGGCTTAGACATTATGGCCGCAAAAACTGTGATTGACTTCATTCACGATTTAAAAGACCAGCATGTTCCGGTGATATTTTCTACTCACCATCTAGAGGAAGTGACTGAATTGTGCGATAGCATCACCGTTATCGACCATGGTGAGACAACATTTTCCGGCACTCTCGATGCGTTTAAACAACTATCTGATGAAGGCTTACATGCATCTTTTATCGCCAGTTTAAAGCAAGGAGTTGCCTAATGTGGTTAATTTACAAAAAGGAAATTACTGAACTACTGCGCGACAGAAAAGCCGTTTTTTTCATGGTGGCTTTGCCTTTAGTTATTTTTCCGTTGATATTTGGCATTATGTTTTACTTCACCAGTCAGGCTGTCACTGAAGCGCAAACCAAAACGCTGACCTACGCAATTGTTGGTAAAAGCTTTGCGCCTGATTTAGTGTCTGAATTTGAAAGCATTGAAAATCTTGATTTAAAAACGCTGGATCTTGCATCACCGGATGAAGATAGCTTAAAGGCTGAAGTCAAAAATGGGAATTTCGATTTTATTATTTCTATACCTGACAACTACAGTGAAGACCTTTTCCGAGCTGGACAGATTGTCTTTACGATTTATTTAAATGATGCAGAGCTCAATACCGTACAGATGCGCTTGAGTGAGATAATAGACGAGTTTGCTTCACGCTATCAACGCACGGCATTTGAGTCACTTGGCGTAGATGAGCAAGCTCAGCTCTCGCTTATCGAGCCCATGGTTATTGAAAAGGTTAATGTCGCAGACAAACGCGAAAGTATTGGTGCACTCATTGGTGGCTTTATTCCTTATGTACTCTTTTTGATTTGTCTGCAAGGCGCTATGATGCCTGCCGCAGATATTGGTGCCGGTGAAAAAGAACGAGGGACTTTAGAAACCTTATTACTTTCTCCGGTCAGTCGAAAAGACATTGTTATTGGCAAGTTCTTTACAATATCCACCGCGGGGGTAGTCACGGCGCTAGTCACAGTGCTTAGCGCCGCCGTTTGGGCGCTAATTGTCGGGCAGGGCATGGCTGTGCAGGCCATTACAGAGTTTATGGCGGCGTTTGATATTATCGATATCTTATTGGTGTTTTTAATGTTGGTACCGATCGTTTCAATTTTTGCTGCCTTATTGTTATCGTTATCGATTTATGCGCGTTCATTTAAAGAGGCACAGGGTTATATGGGACCTCTTATGTTGATAGCGATTGTCCCCGTAGCCATAGCGCTTGCGCCAGGTATCGAACTAAAAGGCGTGTGGGCATGGATTCCACTCACCAATGTTGCGTTGGCGATAAAAGAGCTCGTAAAAGGCACGATGGACTACATGCAGCTATTTGCCATATTTGGCTCATCTGCAATCATTGCAGCGCTAGCCATGGCGTTTTGCGTCTACTGGTTCAATCAAGAAAAGGTGTTGTTCAGATAGACTCACGCAAAGTGCTTGTTAAAAAGTTCATTACAGGAAAATCGCTGCACAATGAGTAGTCTCGTAAACGAGTTCTTTGCGCAAGACGGCCCGCTGTCAGAAATCATCAACGGGTACAAAGTACGAGAGGCTCAAGCCGACTTGTCATGTGCGATTGCCGAAACTATCGAGGACAAGTCGACGCTTATTGCAGAAGCAGGCACGGGCACAGGTAAAACCTTTGCTTATCTCGTGCCTGCTTTACTATCAAAGAAAAAGGTAATTGTGTCTACTGGCACAAAAAATCTCCAAGAGCAGCTCTACGCTCGCGATTTACCCTTAATCAAAAACGCCATTGATAAAACGCAAGAAACGGCTCTTCTGAAAGGGCGTTCAAATTACTTATGTTTGCATCGACTAAAGCTAAACGGCGGCGAGCATATGCGTCTTGAAAAAGAAACGCTGAACGAGTACAGCGTCATTAAAAAGTGGAGTTCGAGCACACAATCTGGCGATATTTCAGAAGTCAGTAATTTGCCTGACAACGCCAAAGTCATTCCCCTTGTGACCTCTACGGTGGATAATTGCTTGGGCAAAGACTGCTCAGACTATCAAGATTGTTACTTAGTAAAAGCCCGTAAAAAGGCGATGGAAGCAGATGTGATTGTGGTAAATCATCATTTATTTTTTGCTGATTTAGCCCTTAAAGAAAGTGGTTTTGGTGAGCTTATACCCGACGTCGACCTCATGGTGTTTGACGAGGCACATCTGATTCCAGATATCGCAAGTGAATACTTTGGAGAGGCGATTTCGTCGCGTCAATTGGACGATTTACTGAACGATTTGGGAAAGACTCAACGCGTTAATTTGAAAGACGCAGATCAAATTCAGCTTGTGGCAGAAAAAACCCGACAGCTAATTGCTGATCTGCGGATGCAATTTGATATTGAGCCAAAGCGAGGTGATTGGGATGAAGCGATTACGCAAAAAGCATTAGGTCCAATGCTCGACCAAATATATGCACAAATTAAGCAGTTACTTGCCGTGTTGGATGTGCATTCGAGTCGTGACAAAGATATCGACCAATACGCAGAAAAGCTTTTAGGCATGAGCGAGACTTTTCATCAATTAATGAATACTAAGACACCTGATGTAAGCTTTTGGTATGAAACAACCCGACGCCACATCATATTGCATATGACACCTTTGTCTATTGCAGATAGATTCTCAAAAATTGTTGAAAAGAGCGATGCTGCTTGGGTATTCACATCCGCTACGCTGAGCGTAGATGGCACATTTGACCACTATCAGCAACAAATGGGGCTCAATGAAGCCCGTGTCATTGAAATGGAATCTCCGTTTGATTATCAAACACAGGCTATGCTTTGCGTACCGCGCTATTTGCCTGAGCCTCATGAACGCTCCATGACTCAGCATTTAGCCGATATATCACTGCGATTGATTGATGCGAGCAAAGGCCGGGTATTTTTGCTCTTCACGAGTCATTGGATGATGCGAGAAATTGCGAGTCGCCTCAAAGATGAGCATGATATGTCCGTATTAGTGCAAGGAGAAGGCAGCAAAACGCAGTTACTCGAGACCTTTAAACAGGAGCAAGACATGCCTCTATTGGCCACTGGTGCATTTTGGGAAGGGATTGATGTTAAAGGTGATGCGCTATTATGCGTGCTCATCGATAAACTTCCTTTTGCATCGCCGGATGATCCTTTGTTGCAGGCGCGCATAAAAGATTGCACAAACAAAGGTGGCAATGCTTTTGCAAGCATACAGATCCCGCAAGCGGTGATTAGCTTAAAACAAGGCGCGGGCCGTTTGATACGTGACAGTGATGACAGAGGCGTCTTAGTGATTTGTGATAATCGCTTGATGACCAAAAACTACGGCAAAACCTTTGTCGCTAGTTTGCCGGACATGCAGCGCACACGCTCGCTGGACAATATATGTGAGTTTTTAACCAGCATTGAATAAGTGATGAATCAGAATCTGGAATTTATAAAATGAAGCTACTGGCTGTTGATACCGCAACTGAAGCTTGCAGTGTTGCTTTGATGCTCGGTGACAAAACAGATCATATTTTTGAATTGTGTCCACAGCAGCAAAGCCAGCGAATTTTGCCAATGGTTGACGAAATTTTGACACGAAACCATACTAAAATTTCAGAGCTTGATGGTCTCGTCTATGGACGAGGGCCAGGCAGCTTTACGGGGGTGAGAATTGCGAGTAGCACGATTCAAGGTTTGGCGCTGGGGGCTGATTTGCAAGTGGCCGAAGTGTCAACACTTGCCGCAATGGCACAAGAAAATTTGGAAGTATATGGTCAAACGGACACACTTGCGCTAATTGACGCAAGAATGAGTGAAGTTTACTGCGCACGTTATGTCGCTTCGGAGTTAGGGCTCGTTGAACTATATAAGGCTGACGATAAAAGCGACGATAAATTGCTGTTAAAAGAACACGTGCTTCGACCCGAGTTAGTGCAGCAGTACCTTGGCAATCAACATAAAGAAATGGATAAAGCCGCGTTTGTTGGAACCGGATTTGAGACATACTCAGAGCAATTAGGCCAAAAATTGCAATCCATTGAAGTCAAGGTAAAATACCCAAATGCGCGATACATGCTAGCAATAGCAAGGTCGCAATTTGAAAAAGGCTTAGCAGTACCTCCAGAGCAGGTGAAACCCATTTATGTGCGCGACGAGGTTACATGGAAGAAACTACCCGGTAGAGAGTAATTATGGAAAGCATTTCGAGTATCAGTCAAAACGTCTATCTTGATAATAATGCGCACTCTAGTAAGCGTGCTGAGCTAGGGCAGCAGTCGCCACAGAATAAAAAACAAGATGCCGTCGAGCAACAGCAGGTCATTAAGCTGGGTTCTGCGCAAGCCAGGTCAGATGCTGAGGCCATATACGCAAAAGCAAATAGTTATTCTGAGGCGTCTTCCAAGGTACAAAAGAATTTGCAAGCTTACGAAGCCGTCGAAGTTTCTCTAAAGCGCGAAGCGGTCAGTCAGCTAATGGGCGTCGATTTATACGCGTAGTTTGCCAGTATCAGTAAAGAGAAGGTGACAGCAGGTAGTTTTTAAGGATGAACTAATTGCTTTGAACATGACTCTTAGCTTCATTAAGGGCTAGTATTAATTACCACGAGCTAGTAACTTAAGGTGTATTGTTATCTAACCCACATGTTTAGCATGTTCGCAAGTGCATGTTCATAATTTCATAGCAAGTGAGGCCTTATGAAAAAATTGCTCACCCTTATAGGGCTTATTTCGTCACTCGGTGCATGCACTATGGTGCCTGATCCAATCCGTGTCCAAGACGAGCTTGCGCTTGTTCCTTTTGATCAGATTATCAACAACCCTGTTACCGACCTCGCAAGCGGCGAAAACGCTCGTTGGGGTGGAAAAATTGTTGGCGTACAAAACTTAGAGTCGGTGTCCGAAATTGAAGTGGTGTATTTCCCTGAGAGCAGCAACGGAAAACCGCAAACCTCTGAACAAAGTGCTGGTCGCTTTAAAGCGGTAGTTGAAGGGTTTATTGATCCATTAGTTTTTGAGCAAGATCGTTTAATTACCTTTGTAGGTCAGGTTGGCTCGCCTGTGGATGGGATCATTGGTGAACAAAAATATAGCTATCCCACCTTAAACGCGGACGGCTACTACATGTGGCGTGATACCACTGAGGTAGATGTTCGCCAAACGGGTTTTAACAACATGGTTTGGTTTGGCGGCGCGCGGCCGGGGCTGTGGGATCCATGGTTTATTGGCCCACGCTACGGTTTCTACGATCCATGGCTTGCACACAGACGACACCTCCACCATTCTCGCTATCGTGTGGTACAAACCAACGCGAAGGCTCAAGGTGGGCAATTGAGACCGCCTACAAGGACAAATAGCCGAAATATTACGCGGCCTAGCCCTAACATCTCTGAACCTCGATCACCAAGAGTAAAGCAGTTGCGAGCAGAGCACTAAGGCGGTTGGCGATACACCTTTCACCATCACACAAGTGCGAGTTAATTGAGCGCCAGTTTCTTAAAAAAAAGATTGCTGCTCAGTGCACAAAGCGTTTTGGTGAATTGCATTGTGAAACGGTTAATCTGTTTGTTCACGGGTATTTGGACAATAGCCAAAGCTTTCGTCCCTTGCTATCAAAGTTCACTAACTTTGCTTGTGTAGCGATAGATTTGGCTGGGCATGGAAAGTCAATGCATCGCAGTGATGATGCGCACTACCATTTGACTGATTATGTTTACGATATACATCAGCTGCTGCTTGAGCAAAAGTGGACCAAAGTGAACCTTATTGGCCACAGCTTAGGCGGCATTATTTGCAGTATCTATGCTGCATCGTTCCCAGAACACGTCAATAAACTCATTTGTATCGAAACCTGCGGGCCCTTGTGCGAAAAGGAAAACACCACGGTTGCTCAACTTAAGGCGTCGATGCAAAGCCGAGAGCGCGCGAAGGGTGATATCAAACATCCGGACTCGTTGCAAAGTCTTGTATCTGCTAGAACGCGTATTAGCGATTTAAGTGAACAAAACGCAGCTTTGATTCTTGAGCGAAATCTTAGGCTTGCTGATAACCGTCTTAAATGGCGCACCGACAAGCGATTACGCACAAAGTCAGCCATACGCTTAACCCACGCACAAGCAATGAATGTCATAGAGAATATTTTATGCCCCACCTATGTGATTTTAGGTAACTCAGGCTTTGAAAAGGTAAAACTGCTTTGCGAGCAACGGGCAGGTAAGTTTAAAAATGTGTCAATTTCTGAATTTAAAGGCGGTCACCATGTGCACATGGAAGCCGTAGATGAGATTGCCGATTACATCCAAGCCCTTGTGTCCATTGACTAGCGCAATTTTGTATTGCCCAGCGAACATAGTGAATATATAAACAAACCTTAGCCATAATCTCTCGTTTCAATTTGAGCAATAGTCCTTTAATATGTCGAATGCTAGCCCTGCAATGGTATGACCATTCCGTAAACAGGATTCAGGTTATCTAAGGTATTTTGTGGAAAAGATTTGGATTAAGCACTACGACGACTCAGTTGCGCCTACCATCGACCCCGATAGAGTTCCGTCGTTACTTGAAATATTTGAAAGTGCGGTGACGACATACGGCGATAACACTGCATTTATCAATATGAATCATCAAATTAGTTTTGACGACCTAGATGTACTTTCGATGCAGTTTGCAGCGTATTTGCAGCATTTAGGGCTTAAGCAGGGTGATACAGTAGCGCTCATGATGCCAAACTTGTTGCAATATCCCGTTGCACTATTTGGCGTTTTACGAGCTGGCTTGACCGTGGTCAATGTCAATCCCATGTACACGCCGCGAGAGCTGGAACATCAGCTAAAAGATGCGAATGTACAGCTGATTGTTATCGTTGAGAACTTCGCTTCAACCTTAGATGAGATTATTCAAAAGACGCCCGTACAGCACGTAGTGCTAACTCGTATTGCAGATATGCTGCCATTTCCAAAGCGCACGCTAGTTAATTTTGCGGTTAAGCATATTAAAAAGATGGTGCCCAAACATGAGCTGGCTGACTGCGTATGGTTTGCCGATGCCTTAAATATGGGCGAGAAGCGAGATTATAAGCGACCAGATGTAAGTGGTGAAGATATTGCCTTTTTGCAATATACAGGTGGCACAACCGGTGTTTCAAAAGGCGCCATGCTCACTCATCGCAATATGGTTGCGAACTTAGAACAAGTGAGCGGTATCCTAGAGGCGGCAGTTGTACCGGGTAAAGATATGGTAGTAACCGCATTGCCGCTCTACCATATATTTGCGCTTACCAGCAATTGTTTGACCTTTCTGAAATACGGGTGTCCAAATTTACTCATCACAAATCCGCGTGACATGCGCGCATTTGTCAAAGATTTAAGCAAACACGCGTTTTCCGTGATTACCGGCGTAAACACCTTATTTAATGGCTTACTGCACACGCAAGGCTTTGCAGACTTGAATTTTTCTCAATTTAAGTTTGGTTTGGGCGGTGGCATGGCTGTGCAGCGGCCTGTTGCAGAAAAGTGGAAAGAAGTGACGGGTAAGGCGCTCATCGAAGGTTATGGATTGACCGAGTGTTCTCCCGTAGTTTGCGTTAATCCAGTCAACTCCCAAAATTACAATGGGTCGATTGGGCTCCCGGTGCCATCAACTGATGTCAAAATTTGTGATGAAAACGGCAACGCTTTGGAGATTGGAGAGGCGGGCGAGCTTCACGTCAAAGGGCCCCAAGTTATGAAGGGTTACCTCAACAGAGAGGAGGCCACTGCCGAGGTAATCCATGACGGATGGTTAGCCACTGGCGACATTGCAAAAATGGACAAAGAAGGATACTTGTATATTGTTGACCGCAAAAAAGACATGATTATTGTCTCGGGCTTTAATGTATTTCCAAATGAAATTGAAGAAGTAGCAATGATGCATGACGGGGTGCTTGAAGCTGCCGCCATTGGTATTGGGCATGAAGTATCAGGCGAAGTCGTGAAGCTATTTGTGGTCAAACGAAACAAGAGTCTGACCGAAGAAGACGTGCTTAAGCATTGCAAGTCACTGCTGACCGGCTACAAAGTCCCAAAAATCATCGAATTTACCTCTGAACTACCAAAATCTAACGTCGGTAAAATTCTGCGCAGAGAACTAAGGAGTTGATTGCCTTTGACTTCTAATAATATTACTCAGCTGGCACATTTAAAGTACGAGTATGTAGACACACAATCAGCCCTTGCAGAACTCTGTGCGAAACTGAACACCGCTGACGTTATTACCCTTGATACCGAATTTGTAAGAACAAAGACCCTTAGGCCTCGCTTAGGTCTATTGCAGGTGTTTGATGGACAGCATTTAGCGCTCATTGACCCAGTAGTACTTGATGATCTGTCTTGTTTTGTCGACATCCTGAGCAACCCTAAAATTGTCAAAGTATTACACTCGTGCTCGGAAGATATTGAGGCACTACTGCACAATTTGGATGCCACACCTTATCCTTTGTTCGATACACAGTTTGCAAATAGTTTATTGGGGAAAGGCGCCAGTGTTGGATATGCCAACATGATTGAAACTATGTTTTCAGTCACGTTAGATAAAGGCGAGTCTCGCACCGACTGGCTGGCTCGACCGCTCTCGCCAAAACAGCTAGATTATGCTGCTAAAGACGTAAGCTATTTAATGGCTGCATATGAGGTTTTAAAGCAAGAGCTTGAGCTGGCAAATCTAAGCGATTGTGTATTCTCGGAATCAGAGTTACTGATTGAGAAGAAGCGAAGCCCTTTTCCAGAAGCTTCTGCTTACTTGCTTGTAGCGAATAATTGGAAGCTTAATGGCAAAAGTCTTTACGCACTTAAACTATTAGCGCAGTGGCGTCTAAGGGAAGCTCGCAAGCACGATATTGCAATTAATTTTGTGGTAAAAGAGTCAGCAATGTTAGAGATAGCGATGAAATTGCCAGAAACGCCGTCGCAGCTTCATCAGATGCATGCATTATTTGGTAAGCAAGTTAGATTGTATGGTCAAAAAATTCTCTCTATTGTTCAGCAAGCACGAGATGCAGATGAAGAAGAACACTTAAAGCCAATTCAGCGCTTAATAGGCTTTGCTGCTCACAAAAAAGCCATGTCGGATATTAAAGAGTTAGTCTTAAAGGTTGAAAGCAAAACAGGCATTCCCGCAGCGGTACTGGCGTCCAAAAAGCAAATCGCACAAGTATTAAAATGGTGCTGGTTTGACTTAGATGAAACTGAAATACAAGGCCTAAAGCCTGACTTGCTGCACGGTTGGCGTCGTGAATTGTTTTTGGAAGGTTTGCAGGCTTTGTTTGACTTGGATAAGCCCTCTGAACCTACACAGGGGAAGTATCGTGCTTTGCGCAGTTTATAAATCCAAGAAAAAAGCGGATAGCTACCTGTATATAAATAAAAAAGATGATTTTAGTCAGGTCCCAGAGTCACTCCTGCAGATTTTTGGTCAGCCTCAATTTGTCATGCTTATCCCGGTTAACAAACGAGAGCGCTTGGGCGGCATGCCAAAACAAGTGATACTTGATAAATTAGAAAGTGAGGGTTTTTATCTGCAGCTGCCGCCAAAAGTCGAAAGTTTACTTGAGCAACATCGTGCAAGTTTAGTGAATGACAGCTCCACCGGAAAAGCGTCCTCATGAGCTATTACCATCGATTGTATAACAGCGCGAAAGCATTTAAGTACCGCCAAACAGATAGTACCCTGGTGCCCGCGGCAAGCAAAGTGGTTTGCGTTGGACGCAACTACCTTGACCATATAAAAGAGCTTGGAAATGCGCCAAGTGAAAAGCCAGTGCTGTTTATGAAACCCAGTACAGCACTTTGCGACGTAGAGAATCCAATCAAGCTTCCTCGAGACTTAGGTGCATGCCATAACGAGCTTGAACTAGCATTTTTAATCGACGCAAAGCTAAAAAATGCAAACAAGGAAGAGTGCTCTGATGCCGTTGCCGGCGTTGGGCTTTCTTTAGATCTGACACTTCGTGATGTGCAAGACGAGCTCAAAAAGGCGGGTAAACCGTGGGAGCGCGCCAAAGCTTTCGATGCGAGCTGTCCTATCTCCGGCTTTGTTCCGCTAAACGGCTACCACGACGATGCTTTTACTTTTTCCTTGCATATAAACCAAGTATTGAAACAAGCGGGCGACTCGAAAATGATGTTGCATGCGCTTATTCCTTTGTTGCAAGAAATAACAGCCCACTTTACGCTGTTACCCGGGGATGTTGTGTTAACGGGCACGCCTAAAGGCGTCGGACCCTTGCATGAGGGTGACTCACTCAGACTTACATTGGATAATCATTTTACTGTATCAACCACAGTGTGCGCCTAAAGATGAAAAACTCACCCTATTCCGCCTCGCTGATTGCGTCTAAGTTTTGGGAGGATGTATCTCTTGAGAACATGAATCAAGCTCAGTGGGAAGCAATTTGCGATGGCTGTGCAAGATGCTGCTTGCATAAATTCATTGACGATGAAGACGTTGAAGAGGGTATGCATCCCACAGATGTGCCAAGTGAAGACGGCGATATGATGTACACCAATATTGCGTGTTATCTGCTCAATCAAAAAACCTGTGCGTGCACCTCATACGACCAGCGCAGTAAGCTTGTTCCCGATTGCGTAACGCTAACAAAAGAGAATTTAAAGCGTATCTTTTTTATGCCGCCATCTTGCAGTTACAGACGCTTACACGAAGGGAAGGGCTTAGCATCATGGCATCCACTGTTGAACAAAGGCAAAAAAACAAAAATGCACGAAGTTGGCATCAGCGTGCGTAACAAAGTGGTCAGTGAAGACAGCGTCAACCTAGATGACTTTGAAGATTACATCGTTACTTGGCCGCTTTCAGAGATTGACTAATTGAAAGTATGTGCCCCACTAGCGCAAGAGCTGCGCCTGCAATATATAAAATAAATATAATTTGCATCCATTCAGGCATACCCATGCCCAAAAACTGCCAGTCGTTACTATCACAGCTGCCAGGCGCGCCGAATACGAGCGGCAACCACTCATGAAGCGGCATAAACCCCGGGAATTCAGGGAAAAAAGGGCAAGGAGGAATAAAAAAGCCTTCAGCGAACACGACTTCTAAATGCTCTTGTGCCACGCTCAAGCCCCAAATCGAAAAGCCTCCCCAAAGTATAATGCCGATTGAGCGCAGGACAAAGTGGGGATAAATCAAAGGAATAAGACCTGCGAAGCATATTCCAATGACCGCAACGCGCTGATAAATACATTTCACACAAGGCTCATGACCAAGCACATGCTGAAAGAACAAAGCAGCCAAAACCAGACCTAAGGCAGACAAACAAACCATCGCCCACGGCGTCCGACTGCGACTAAAATTAGCAAGGAATGAAACAAGCGGCTGTGCTTTCAAATTGATGTCCAACAGTACATGAAGTTCAATAGGCCTAATGTAGCGTGTAGCCAATAAAAATCAACTCAAACGGAGCAATGGGCTTGATATATAATTTTCAACCCGCAGCTCGCAACATTCCGCTCACTGATTAGGTCATTGCATCTTCAATGTAACTTCAATTTTGGCCCAACAATATTCCCAAGTTTACGCGTCAATAACACCAAAAAACCCTTCAGTGGCCCATGAACCGCGAACTGGTGCATGTTGTAAAGGGAAATGTAGACTAGCCTTGCTAATCGTCCCTCAATAAACATGCTGCTGTTAGAAAGGCTACCCATCAAACTGCCCACCGTACTGTACTTACTCAAATGAACCAGAGAGCCATAGTCAACATATTGATACTGTTTTAAAGGTTTATTGACGAAGGTGTTCTTGATGTTTTTAGCCGCAATCGCTGCCATCTGGTGAGCGGATTGCGCCCTTGGCGGCACCCAACTTCCATCATCTTGTTTGAAGCCGCAACAATCACCGATAACGTAAATAGCTTCATTTACGGTGCTTTGCAGATAAGGGTTGACCAAAACTTGTTGCGCTTGATTAAGCTCAAAAATCTCAAGCTCTTTAATGAAGTCGGGAGCTTTTACACCTGCCGCCCAAACTAATAAATCAGCCTCGATAAGGTTTTCGTCAGCAGTAACAAAGCCATTTTTTTGCGCCTTGGCAACCCGTGTGCCTTCAAGTACTTCTATATTTAATTTGCTAAGTGCTTGGCGAGCAGAGTTGGCGATGCGTTCGGGGAGTGCAGGCAATATTCGTTCACCCGCCTCTATAATAGAGACTTTCAGGCGCTCGGACGACATTTTAGGCATGCCATATGATTTTGCCAGATTCGCGACATGGTAGAGTTCAGCGGCTAATTCTGTTCCCGTAGCGCCACCACCCACAATTGCCACTCTTAAGCATTTATCATCATCGTTTAATTGATTTATTTTCAATAATTGATTGAGTAAGGCTTTATGAAAACGTTCTGCTTGCGCGAGAGAATCTAAAAGATAGCTGTGTTCGATGACCCCAGGCGTGCCAAAATCATTGCTTACACTACCTACCGATAACACCAGATAATCAAAGTGAATCTTTCTTTTCGGAAGCAGCACTTCGCCCTGTTCATCGAGAAGTGGATCTAACTCAATGTATTTTTCCTGCGAGTGAATATTGCTAAGTGTTCCTAGTTGGAACTCGTAGTGATTTCGCGCCGCATGGATTGGATACTCGACGCCGTCGGACATCTTGTTGATGACTCCGGCTGCAACCTCGTGTAAAAGCGGTTTCCAAACATGTGTTTTGCTTTTGTCTACAAGGATAATATCTGCTTGTTTCTTTTTTCCAAGCGATTTACTTAATTTAGTGACCAGTTCTAAGCCGCCAGCCCCTCCACCTACAATAACTATTTTTTGCATGAGTATTCCTAAGTAAGCTGAATCCTGTTTAAGAAACGGCGCTCAGTACCGCTAGAATTGCGAATTACTGCGTTGCAAAAGCCAGCAATAGAATAACTATTACGTGACTTTTGCGCCTTGTACTACACAATTCTAGCAGCACTGAGTGTTAAAAGTAGATTAAGGTATGCAAAACACATGCTTGCACCATTTCTTAAACAGGATTCAGATTAAGTATTATTTTGAATGAGGAAAGTCTTACGCTTTGTTATGCGTTGATCATGCCTAAAAGAAACGGTTTTGTCCAAGATATCGTCGTTATATGTAAGAGCCATTTTCGTACATCAAATTTTTATCCTTTCCTTAACTCAATCATCTGGTACAATCAGTTAATAACTCGTTAACAAACCATTGCGTAGTATGATTTATAAATCCCAAAGTCCGGCCGGTTTCGCTGAAGAGTACATTGTTGAATCTATTTGGAGTGGACGCTTTCCCCCCGGTACGATTTTACCGGCAGAGCGAGAGCTTTCAGAGCTTATCGGTGTTACGCGTACCACTTTGAGAGAGGTTTTGCAGCGTTTGGCGCGCGACGGCTGGCTGACCATCCAGCACGGTAAGCCCACCAAGGTAAATAACTACTGGGAAACCTGTGGTTTGAACATTTTGGAAACCCTCGCACGGCTTGACCAAGAGGGGCAACCTGCACTGTTAGATAATTTACTTTCCGCTAGAACCAACCTTAGCGCTGTATTCATACGCGCTGCCTTTCGCCAGTCTCCACAAGAAAGCCGTAGCATTATTTTGCGTTACAAAGACGTTCCTGATGAGGGCGACGCATTTGCTCAAAACGATTACCAAATGCATCATGATCTTGCATTCGCGTCCAATAACCCTGTTTACGTGTTAATGATGAACGGCTTTAAGAACTTGTATGCTCGTCTTGGCGGCCTGTTTTTTTCGGAGGCGCCGGCCAGAGAAACCGCCATTCGCTACTACCTTAAATTGCTTGAAGTGTTGGACGAAAACGATCCAGACAAAGTGGTATCCGTAGTGAGACGTTACGGAATCGAAAGTGGCAAATTGTGGAGTGAGTATCGCGAGGATATGCCGAATAATTTGGTCGACTGATTACCCGCTAGAGTGAGAAGTCTGCTCAGAGCAAATTTGAATGCCTTTTCGACCTTGCTCGTATCGTATTTGTTTGAACCATTCAATTCTGTGTTATTGAATAAATTGAGGCTAGTTGATGAACGCTGTTGTCGATACTCCCTACCCACATATTTTTAAGCCGCTAGATCTTGGTTTCACTACCCTAAACAATCGAATCATTATGGGTTCAATGCACACGGGGCTTGAAGAAGTTGCCAATGGTCATGAACGCATGGCCGCATTTTTTGCCGAACGTGCCCGTGGTGGTGTCGCCTTGATTGTGACCGGAGGTATTGGTCCAAATGATGAAGGTGCAACCCATGCGGTCACTAAACGATTAGATTCGGATGAAGCGGTCGAAAATCATAAGCTAGTTACCGATGCGGTGCACGCTGAAGGCGGTAAGATATGTATGCAAATTCTGCATACTGGCCGCTACGCTTATAATGCAAACCTAGTTGCTCCATCATCTATTCAAGCGCCGATCACTCGATTTACGCCAAAAGAGCTAACGCCAGAAGAAATCGACGGGCAAATCGAAGATTTTGTTTTTACTGCCTTACAAGCCCAGCGCGCAGGCTATGACGGCGTTGAGATTATGGGCTCTGAGGGATATTTCTTAAACCAATTTATTGCTCAGCGCACCAATCAGCGCAAAGACGAGTGGGGCGGAGAATATGAGAATCGCATTAAGCTGCCAATAGAGGTAGTGCGCCGCGTTCGAAAAGCAGTGGGCGAGAAGTTTATCATTATTTACCGTTTGTCTATGCTGGATCTTGTTGAAGGCGGAAGCACCTACGATGAAGTACTGACCTTAGGCAAGCGAATTGAAAAAGCCGGCGCAACCATCATCAATACCGGCATTGGCTGGCATGAAGCGAGAATACCGACCATCGCAACAAAAGTGCCGCGCGCTGCATTTACATGGGTTACGGCAAAATTCCGAAAAGATCTTAAGGTGCCCGTTATCACGTCCAATCGAATCAACACGCCTGAGGTGGCTGAAGAAGTTCTCGCGCGCGGTGATGCAGATATGGTATCCATGGCTCGACCATTTTTAGCGGATCCAGACTTTGTTAACAAAGCGCAAAACAATTTAGCTAGTCAGATAAACACGTGTATTGGGTGCAACCAAGCCTGCCTTGATCATGCTTTTGAAGGCAAAATGACCAGTTGTTTAGTCAATCCAAGAGCATGTCATGAAACTGAATTTACGATTGAACCTGCTACTGACCCTAAACGCATAGCGGTTGTTGGTGCAGGCCCTGCGGGGCTAGCAGCTGCCACAACCGCTGCGTCCAGAGGACATTCTGTCACTTTATTTGACGCCGACAGTGAAGTGGGCGGCCAGTTTAATATTGCGAAACAGATCCCCGGCAAAGAAGAGTTTTATGAGACTATTCGTTACTTTTCAGTGATGTTAGAGCTGCACGGTGTTGAGACAAAACTTAACACCAAAGTCAGTGCCGATATGCTCAACGAGATGGATTTTGATGAGGTCATTATTGCCACTGGTATTGAGCCACGTCAGCCTGACATTAAAGGTATCGAGCACCCTAAAGTATTAAGCTACATCGACGTAGTAAAGCACAAAAAACCGGTAGGAAAGCGCGTGGCAGTAATAGGCGCTGGAGGAATTGGTTTTGACGTGTCTGAATTTTTATCTCACGGTGAAACATCCACTTCGACCAACATTCCCGCGTTTATGAAAGAGTGGGGGATTGATATGGAGTTTAAAGCTCGCGGTGGCGTAGAGGGTATGACTGCCATGCCTGAACCTTCGCCGCGTGAAATATTCTTGCTACAGCGAAAAACCACTAAAGTAGGTTCCGGCTTAGGTAAAACTACCGGTTGGGCACATAGAGTGGGATTGATGCAAAAAGGCGTGCATATGATTGCTGGCGTGGAATATCAAAAAATCGACGATGAAGGTTTGCATATTTCAGTTAATGGTGAAGGGCGCGTGTTGAATGTCGATAACGTCATTATCTGTGCCGGTCAGTTGCCGCTTAAAACCTTACAAGAAGGTTTGAAAAAGCCCTCTCACCTAATTGGCGGTGCTGACGTGGCAGCGGAGCTGGATGCAAAACGAGCGATTGATCAGGGCACGAAATTAGCGGCAAAACTGTAGCGGTTTACGCGTCATCGGTTTGTACGTAAGCCTTTTTTAAACAAGCACTTGTGCAAATTCGCGTGTTGCCTATGGCATTGTTTCTAAGTTCATTTTATAGTTTCGCGACGCGTAAAATAGTGGACTGTCAATGCATCCTGCGGGCTCAATGAAGGTTAAGTGTCTGCAACTCACCTTACAAAGGCTTACTTGCCTGAGCATATTGCTGCTGAGCTCGCTAATGGGGGCGAATGCACATGAGTATGAAGACGTGGGCGTGCCCATTACTCGGGTTTTCGATGCAGGGGAGCATAAAGCAGGTAGCCAAGTCTGGTGGCTTGGTAGTAATACTGATAACGTCATTTTTGTCGCCTCAAGCAACGGCCTGGCAAGTTGGGATGGTGAGCGCTGGCTGCAGCATGAAACGCCCAATGAAACCCTAATTCGCAGTTTTGATCAGTGGATTGATAATCGAATTTACGCGGGCACCATCAACGATGTTGGCTTTTATGAAAGTGATGACACAGGCAATTTAAGCTGGAACAGCCTTCTGGCAAATAACCCCGACATAATCCCTACCGAGCTCGGTGAATCGTGGTCTGTTGCATCAGACAAAAATCAAGTGTTGTTCAGTACAAAGTACAAACTGTTACGCTGGGATGGTGCGCATTTAAGCGAAGTAGAGGGCATCGAACCAGATGGCTATCGGCTATACAATGTTGATGGTGAGCTTCTGTTTATGGGGCGAAAACACAGTCACCTTTACACCATCAACAGTGCAGGTGAGGTTTTAAAAACTGACTGGAAGGTGCCTGAGGGTGCAGATGTAAAGTTGCTGCTTAAAAATCGCAGAAACGAACTTATTTTGGTCACTATGCTTGATGGTATTTATCACATTACGAAGGATGGCTTTGAGCAAGTTGTGCCGCCAGAGGCTTTTCCCTCCCAAACGCTTTTATATAATGGCCTTCAGTCCCAAGACGGATTCTATTATTTGACCAGTATTCGACATGGGGTTTTTATTCTCGATGAAGATTTGCGTGTTTTGCGAAACTATCAGGCCATTCACGGCATTGGCAATCAAACCGTTTTGGCCGTTCATGAAGATAGTCAGGGCAATATATGGACTGCAGGTGAACCAAATATCAGTGTGTTCGCGCCGCCGCACAAAAGAAGTGTGCATGATAGCGTAGGTATTTCAAAAACCGCTGATAAGATAAAGCTTTTTGAGCAAGACATCATTAGTCTTGGGAATGGCATTTTTCGATTCAAACAAGGAAGCGAACTTGACGCGCCATTTTTCGAAAAAGTATCGGATTTTTCAGAAAAAACATGGGACGCGTTTAAGGGAAACAACCAGCTTTTTGCTGCCTCCGAAACGGGGGTTTATGCATTCAATATGCAGGATGATATTTTTGTCGGCCAGCCAACACAGATAGCAGAGGGTCGAAATGTGCAGGCACTCGCCTCGCTAGCAAATGCAAAACTCATGTTTATGGGCGACGACACAAGTATCCATCTGCTGACTGAAACTATGGGGGAATGGAAGCAAGTTGCACTACAAGGTATTCGAAATCAATTTGAATTTTTGCAGATTGACCCGCAAAGTCTCACTGGTTCATCCACAGATCTCTTTGACATAGTGCTGTGGGCCTCGTCTACTGACAATAGGCTGTACCGTGTTGAAGGCATTAACGCTGATGGGACGGTTGAGGACATCCAAGTATTTGACCCTGTAAGGTTTAAGCTCGGTAACGACAATGTCGCGTTGTTTGATATTGACCAATCACTGATGATTGGTACCTCAAATGGTGTGCTCCGATATGATGAAGACCTTCCAGAACGTTTTCAGTTAGTGCAAAAGCTTCCAAACAGATTGCGAGAGCCAGACGAAGATGTCTTTTTGCTTAGCAAAGATAGTAAAGGCCGTTTACTCTATCAGGCTGGGAGTCACACGGGGGTTTCGCAGCTTAGCGAGGGTGAGCAGTGGAGCACAAATGAAGCTGACTTCCGCCCTTTCAATCAGGCTGGAACACGATCTTTGTTTTATCACAACAGAGCCTTTTGGTTTTTAGTCGCCACATCTGAAGTTTACCGCTTAGGTGAAGACTATTTGGGCGATCTTCCCCCGCTTGCCCCTTTAAACTTTCGCAGTATTGTTGATATTAACAGCAATAAATTAATTACTAACTTTACGCCGAAAATACCGCTCGGTGAAATTGCTTATCATTCAAATTCTATCCGCATCTCATTTGCCCTTGCAGATCATTCTGCACCTACTCAAACCTTGTATAGAGCGAGAATCAGCGGACAAGGACATCAAAACTGGACGCAATGGTCAAGCGAGTCTCACAAAGACTTTCCTCTTTTAGCCGGTGGCCACTATCAATTTGAGATTGAAGCAAAAGACCCATGGGGGCGCACAATTAGCGCAAATTTAGATTTTACGATATTGCCACCATGGTTTTTGACTTCAACAGCGATTGCAAGCTATGTATTGCTTGGGATATTGATGATGCTACTCAGTGGTTGGATTGCTCAAAAATGGCGAACACAAAAACTTAGGGATCAGAATTTGGCCCTGGAACGCGCGGTTGCAGAGCGAACCGCACAAGTTCAAGAAAAAGTGGAAGAGTTAAAACAGCAACAAGCACTTAAAGACCGCTTTTTTGCAAACGTGTCACATGAGTTTAGAACGCCGCTTACGCTTACCATAGCGCCAATCGAAGAAGTCTTGAACAGCAAGTCACATGACTCTAGCAGTCAAAGCCTGCTCAATACCGCCTTGTTAAACGCGAAAAAGATGCTCGCGTTGGTGGGGCAGGTGCTGGATGTGAATCGTTTGGAAGCTGGGAAGTTGCCGTTGCGGGTCGCAAACTATGACATTGCATTACTAGCCCGAACAATTGTGGCGCGTTTTACTCCATGGGCCGAACAAGAAAAACACACGATTGTTTGCGCAGGCTGTGAAAATCCCTTGTGGGCATATTTTGATGTAGATCAGGTAGAAAAAGTCCTCGTTAATCTGCTTGCAAATGCGATTAAATATTCAGGCTCTGCTTCAGATATCATACTGTCACTTAGTCAACAGAGCTCACATATTATCATTGCGGTGCAAGATAACGGTGTTGGGATTGATAAAAGCGCACAGGACAAAGTATTTGAACGCTACTATCAGGGCGAGGCAAGTCAAAACCATACAATGCCGGGCACGGGGATAGGACTTGCTCTTGCCAAAGACATTATTGAGCTTCACAAAGGAAGCATCTACCTAGACAAAGAATATCACCATGGCTGCAAATTCGTTGTAAAGCTCGCCACAGGATATGCTCATTTTGAAGCCAATCAGGTGGTTGAACCTATTTCTGAAAATGCCATTGCTGCAGACCTCATTGTTGACGAACTTTTAACTGATAGCGATAAGCATCCGCACCCTATAGACGCAGAGGATCTTACAACACTGCTCGTGGTGGACGATAACGCTGAGCTTAGAAACTTCATTGAGCGCCAACTGAAACTGTCTTTCAAAGTGATTACGGCGGAAAACGGTGTGGATGGTTTATCGACTGCGATCAGTGAATTACCTGATCTTATTGTGAGTGACGTGTCAATGCCGCAGATGGATGGCCTTGAATTGACCAAACAACTAAAGAAAAACCCACTCACTACCAATATTCCGCTCATATTACTGACGGCAAAAGCCACTAAGCGGGAAACAGTTGAGGGCTTTGAGCATGGCGCAGACGATTACTTAACAAAACCTTTCGATACGTCCGAATTAGTGATGCGCATAAAAGCACAAATTAATACGCGCAAAAAAATCAGAGAGCAACTAGCTTTCGAAAACACCGCTGCGTCTCTTAAGTATGAGCAAAAGAGCGACTTTTCCAAATGCCTATTGGCTCTGATTGAGGACAATTTGAGTTCCCCTGACTTTTCTGTAGAGTCTATGGCGAAGTCTATGTATATGAGCCGAGAGACGCTATCTCGGAAATGTAAGAAAGAATTGGGCGTATCACCAATCGCCTTGCTGACTCAAGTCAGAATGCACCATGCAACGAATCTTGTTAAAGAGGGAAACATCACGATAACCGAGATTGCATACGCAGTTGGCTACGAAAGCTTGGCTTACTTTTCTAGGACCTTCAAAAAGCACGTCGGTAAAGCGCCTACCGAATATATCGCACGCGGTGCGTGAAACAGTCACAAAAGTACAAAGCGATGACCGAATAGTGAAAACATAATTTGTCTACAAGCGCTACATTGCCCCTCACAGAATCAACCTTGTTATGGTCCCAGAGGAGTCAACAAGATGGAAGTGCTAATTATTGTTTCGGTATTAGTTTACGTTACCTTGCTGTATTTATTTTTGAAAGAAGGTTTTCATACGGAAGATGAGAATTCGCGGAGTAATAGCGCAAAGAAGTCAGCAATAAATGAGATGAATCACGCTTAAAAAGCACATTCAAATCATCAGCGCCCAAAGCGCTTATACATTCTCATATACCCTGTGGACGGGTCGTAGGTGATATTAAAGCGGCGAATGATATTCATACCCAATAGCCCATCAAAGCCCTGTATGTCGCCGGCAGGGAGTACCATGACGCTGACATTATTCAGTTGTTCATCGCCTACTGTAAATGATGAGACCTTATATAGTGAGCGCGAGACCATTCCAGCGGCGGTTTGCACATTAAATGTGCCCATGTAGGTGGTGTCATCGTCATCAATTTGCTCAAACACCTGGTCGCTTACAGCGGTAATTGACGCGCCGGTGTCGATCAGTAGATCAGCCTCCCAGCCGCTTACCGCCACTTGCGTATAATACTGTCCTCGGCGACGAGTTAGCTGCACTTCGCTCTCATATGACTGCTCGAATGCATCATTTTGTGTGAGTAGTAGTTCATCATCTACAGATTCGGCATTCTCATCAGGACGATATATATCCTCTCTCAGACGCTGTGCTCGCGGATCATCAGGCGCTAGTGACGCAAGGACGTTTTCCATAAGCACGGTCTGCTGCTGCATCCCGTAAGCTTTCGCAAGCGCAATGATATAACGCCGATTAAGCGGGTCGACTTGAATCAAGGGCTCTAAAAACGCGGCTAGCAAATCCCAACTGCCGTCCCCGCTAAATTGCTGAATAATGCGTGTTGTGTTTACATCAATCAACTTTTTGATTTGTTCCAATTGATCGATTGAAAGTGGGGAGTCGAGTAAGCCATAGTAATTCACTAAGGCTAAGTTGAGAGGTTGGGTGAAGTAATATGCCTCAGCTTCCAAAAGTAAGGCGTCCATATCTCGCGGGAAAGCTCTTAAATAGCTTTGCACATAAAACGCGAGCAATTCATAGTTTTTCGCTTTTTGGAGTTCGCGCAAATATTGCAGGGTGACTCGAGTAGTGGGTAATTGTCCGGAGCTTGCAATTTCTATCGCATTTTCATTCTCTGTTTGGGTATTTGCTCGTTCGCTTAAGGATATTAGATCACCCTGAGATGAGTCTGCGTCATTAGCACTACTGCTTTCATCCAATATCGCTGTCGGAGAGGCTTGCGTACGAGCATTTTCTTCCAAGCGACCTTGATTTTGCTGCGACAATGCGAGTGCGTCATTTTGTAGCGCTAGCTTCCATAGCAAATAAACGTTAGCTGCAAGTGAAAAAATGAGTATCCAGATCAAAAGCGCTTTCATAAGCTTCTATAAGTCTTTCGCAAGGTCGATACAGTTGTTGCCATAAATATCGATAAACTCTGCGGGCATTTTTTTTGGTGCGCCCTTGGAAAGGCTCACGCATACGAAATCGGTGCTGCCGGTAAAAACCGTTTTGTGGGTGCGGGTGGAAATGAATTGAAATTCTCGCTGTAGCCTGAAGCGTTCATCGCATCGTGTTATCCATGTGGCGCATGCCAGCCCCTCTTTTTCAAAAGAAGGCAGATGGTAGTAAAGATTGTGATGTTGAATAACCATGGCTCTGTCGAGCCTTTCGTAATCATCAAATGATAAGCCTAAGTAATTTGAATGCGCCCATGCTAGCTTTTCGAGCTGTTTAATATAAGCGATGTTGTTGGCGTGCTTATAATGGTCAATATCATCCACTGAGACTTCCCAAAGCACAATAAATGGGCGTGGGTGTTGCCAATCCAGTTCTTGCCAATGATTTTGCTCATCGCAGCAAAGCGTATTTTCAATCATAGATGCACTTATGGTTTGCCTTCATGCTCGGTGATATGTTGAATAAACTAAAGGATATCCCAAAGCTTAAGGCAGTTAGTAATGCTTATGTAGTAAATAATGATAATATAGCGCGCCTAATTTAACCATAGATAGCCACACGCCATTTGTAATGAAGGTAGTTGACGTATTTAACGCGTGCTTTGCGCATTCAAATCTAGCACCGCCACAAAGAACCTTTTTGATTGGTGGAGCAAGCGAACCTATTTATTTACCATCGACAGCCTCGGTCGATGAACATATCTACGCAGCTAGCGCTGACGATGATGCACACACAAGTGAAAAAATAAGCCTGACTGGCGTCAAAACGCTAAGCTTACTGCCACAAGGCAATAAAGTGTTTTTTCGGCATGATTACCTTGCCAGTGCCTTGCATGAAGTCGCACATTGGTGCATTGCAGGGGAGGCTAGACGCCGCCAAATTGATTATGGTTATTGGTATGCACCAGACGGACGAACGCATGCGCAGCAAAAGGCCTTTGAACAAGTTGAAGTCAAACCACAAGCGCTCGAATGGGCGTTTTCAAATGCTTGCGCAATTCCGTTTAAAATAAGCAATGACAACTTGGCGCTGGCCAACGATATATCAGTAGACAGCACTGCATTTGAATGCGCGGTTGAAAATCAATTAGTAAAGTATATGCGAGAGGGGCTACCGCCTCGTGCTAAACAATTTAGGGAGAGGCTGCTTGAGCACTTCGCATAAATTCAGACTCGGTTTGGTGATTAACCCTTACGCAGGCATTGGTGGTGCGCTGGCGCTTAAAGGCAGCGATGGAGCAGATATCCGTCAAAAAGCCATGGCGGCAGGCGCAGAGCAACTCGCTATGCACAAAACTAAACGTGCATTGGAGCAGCTCGCATCCCTTTATGACTGCTTTGAGGTGTATACGGCAAGTGGCGATATGGGCGAGTCTGTCGCTACCGAATTAGGCATAACCACGCATATTGTCTATCGTCCGGCTGACAAACAAACTGAAGGTGACGACACCCAAGCGCTTATTCGAGCGCTTGGTCCTTACACGGTAGACTTATTGCTATTTGCTGGGGGCGATGGTACCGCGCGCAATGTTTTTAAAGAAGTAGGCAATACCTTGCCCGTGCTGGGTATACCTGCAGGCTGTAAAATCCATTCAGGTGTATTTGCGATCACGCCAAGCGCAGCCGGTAAAGTGCTACAAAAAGTGATCAGTCGAGAGCTAGTCAGTTTATTTGATGCAGAAGTCAAAGATATTGATGAAGAAAGGTTTAGAAAAGGAGAGGTACGCGCGCGCTACTACGGTGAAATGCAGGTGCCAGCGGAGCTTAACTATATACAGGCCGTTAAAATGGGCGGCAAAGAGTCCGATGAATTAGTGCTTCAGGATATTGCCGCGCATGTCATAGAGATGATGGAGGATGAGCCCCATCGCATTTTTGTGATGGGCTCTGGCTCAACAGTAGATTACATTATGCACGCGGCAGGCTTAGACAATACCCTGCTTGGTGTCGATATTGTGCAAAATATGAAAATCATAGCCAGCGACGTGACCGCCAGCACCTTACTCGCGCTCACCCAAAACCGTGATTGCAGTTTGATTATTACGCTCATCGGCGGGCAAGGGCACATCTTTGGTAGGGGTAACCAACAATTGTCACCAGAGTTTATTCGTCGCCTGGGCAAAAACAACATTCACGTTGTAGCGACCAAAACCAAGTTAAACCAGTTGGGACAAAAAGGCATGATTGCCGATACCACCGACTTAGCATTAGACCAAGCGCTTAGCGGCCCGATGCCTGTCATAACAGGGTACAAAGATAAGGTGCTATATTTTGTTCGCTCGGAGTAAACTCATGACGCTTCTGATAATTGAAACATCAACACAATCCAAAAGCTGAGGACTAAATGAGTGAAACAAAACACAGTTTGAGTGAACAAAAAGAAGCTTTTCTAGCACAGCAAGAGGCATTTCTTGATCAATTCATTCATCAAGATGATGATGAAAAGCTTTTCATTTCAAGCTATATCCATGGGCATTTTTCGCTGATTGCAGCCTCTATGTCAGGTGCCGAATACCACAGCGACGACCACGCCTTAGAAGCATACGCTCATGCCTTTCATCATCGTTTATCGGATGCTGTCGACACGGCAATCGCCAACAATGAGCTGTCAAGCGAAGATGCTAATGCTGTAGTGAGTATGCTGTCTGATATGTATGCGTCGTTTGAAGGAGATTCATAAAGGGGCGGCAAGTTAGTGCCCCTGCACATACAACTTTGCCCTGTGTTGCCCCTTTTTGCCGTCTTATGCAGCTATCTGCCTTTGAAGCCGCTTACCTTTAGTACTAAGTATATCGTTATTGTCACCATGAAACGCCCTAAATATGCCCGGGTGAGAAAGTTGGAATCGTTTTTGCAAAGCGTTTGTCATTATTTAGTCATTCACGGCAGGTACTATGAAAAATATGCTGCAAAGCGCGGTCAACTTCATACTCGCAATTCTATGTGTGTTGATTGTTATTACCTTGTCGGGATGCGTTAACACCTCTTACAAGGGTGCGCGTCAAATCCCTGACCAAAACCTGCCCCAAGCGCTTGGCAATGCCGAGCTATACACTCATCAATTGGCTAACGAACTTTTTGCTAATACGACAGCAGACCGTCAATATCGCTATGCTGTGGTGGGTTTTGTGCCGGTGGCAAGCTTAGAGCATAACTTATCTGCGCAAGGACCATTGATGCTCTTAGGGCATCAGTTGGAGCAGGGGCTTACGACAGAAGTGGTTCGTCGAGGCTTCATTGCGCAAGACTACAAAGTGACCAACACTATCATCATGAGCGCTGATTCGGAGCGTGCATTGTCAAGAAACGTCGAACATTTGCGATCAGTTCAAAACATCGATTACTACATCACCGGTACTATCACCGAACAAGAAAAAGGTGCAATGGTCAATGCTCGCATTGTTAATGTGCGCAATAAAGACGTTATTGCTGCGGCGACAAAATTCTTTCCTGCCGAACTGTTTTGGCAATCTGAACAAGTAACCTTACGTAACGGCATGCTCTATCGCAGTGTTAAAACGCCAACCCCTTATTTTACCTCTGGAGACTAAATCATGAGAGTCATCATCATACTGTTAGGCTGCTATTTGCTCAGCGCATGCACGAGTATTCCTGGCATTGACTACATTACTGGCAAAAGTGAACAGCAAGCTGGTCTTGCTCAAAGCGTAAACCAATATGTGCAAGTGGCCGATGTGCAAACCATGCAAACGCAAAATGCTGCTCCTTCATCGTCACCTAACGGCACTGTAGATGCCTTTGGCTCGATGGAAAGACCTAATATGATAGGCTCTACACCGGGCGCTTTTAAAAGCCTTCCCTTAACGCGTCACGTGGGCTTTTATGTGCGTAACATGGCACAAGATTTAGTCGGTAATATGGAATATGTCACCGAGCGCACGCCCGTAGCCGTCACTAATTTTTCTCTCATAGACAGCAACTTGAAAGAAACAAACCTTTTAGGTCAGCAAATGGCGGAATCCTTCGTACATGAATTCCACAAATTTAGAATGCCGGTGGTTGAGTTTAAAGCCACACAGTTTATTCGTGTCACCGAGACAGGCGATTACGTGCTATCACGCGATTTTTTGGATTTGAACAATTCTACGCCTATTCAATATGTGCTGACCGGCACTATGACAAAGCATCAAGGTGGATATATTGTTAACGCGCGGATGTTGGGTATGGAATCTAAAGTGGTGGTCGCAAGCGCACAAAGCTTTATTCCGTTTTACGTGGTGGATGCCCTAATTCCAAGTGAATCGAGCCGTCAGAACGAAGTTATCGATGGCGTTCGTATCATTCAAGGTGAATAAGTAATGAATAATGTTAATCCAGTAGCGCGCATAGTCCATAAAATCACTGAACCAATACTCTTGATTTCTGCCGTGATGTTGTTGGGGGGATGCGCAGCGGGTAAAATGTTTATGGCAGGTTACACGCCACCGCAAACTATTGCAGACTTGATTAATGAACAGCAGGCACAAGTAGGAGGCTTGCCCTCGGAACTTGCCTTTGATGGCTCTCAATACAATGAGATTGACAGTTCAGACTACCTAGACAGTGAAGGTGAACATTTAGATGTCACCACTGGCCGAAGCGACGCGTTTAGCATGTCTAACTTCAGACAAGTCGAGTCGTTTCGTCCGCGCTTTTCATATAAATCGATTGAAGATTATGCAGCCCAGCTCTCAATGGACTTAATGCAGAATCGCTTTGGCTTAAGCGCTGATGCCAAAGTGGGTGTAAGCTCCTTTGTAAAGCTTGATACGAGCTTGCAAAACACAACTGTCCTTGGTAATCAATTAGCAGAATACTTAATTGGTGAAATGCAGCAGTTAGGTTTGCCTGTCGTTGATCATAAATTGATGCCAGCCTTGCAAGTAACGTCGCGTGGAGATGTCACATTTTCTCGTGATGTGCTGCAGTTAAGTAATCAAAACGTCATGGATCATGTGTTATCGGGTACCTTAATTGAGCGCCCAAATGGCGTGTATGTAAACGCGCGAATTATTTCTGTCGATAGTAATAAAGTGGTTTCCAGCGCGAATATTATGATTCCAGGTTTTGTATTAGATTCATTGAACATGGGCTTTTACTCGTATCAGTAGCCGCCAATACACATGATTAGAGGAGTGGACCACTAGACCTCGTTTGACAAATAATAATAAATTGAATACAAAATGCGAGCATTGTTGAAGTGTGATTGATTGGGGTATGCTCATATCAACGCAATCTAAAATGAGTCACAGAATAAATATGAGTGTTTCAAACCCCATTATTCTCGCATGTATGCTTTGCTTAACCTTCGCCTGCAGTGAGAATCAGTCGAACAGTGACACTGAAACAACAGCACCGCAACATTCAGATTCAGCTGACGACGCTTCTGAAGTCTCTGAAACGTCCCGAACTATCGATCAATACGATTCAAAATCTGCACCGCTAGTAACGCATATTTATACTGCCGACCCATCGGCACACGTTTTTAACGATCGTCTTTATATTTACCCCTCACACGATGTTGACAGTGGTATTCCAAGTAACAATGCTGGGGATCACTTCGATATGCGTGACTACCGCGTTTTGTCAATGGATAGTGTTGGGGGTGAAGTTACTGAACATGGTGTGGCGCTGAGTGTTGACGATATCCCTTGGGCAACACGTCAGCTCTGGGCTCCCGATGCTGCTGAAAAAGATGGTAAGTATTATTTGTATTTTCCTGCGCGTGATAAGGACAATATTTTTAGAATTGGGGTGGCAGTAAGCGACTCCCCAACGGGCCCCTTTGTCGCTGAGCCTAGCTATATGAAAGGTAGTTACAGTATTGATCCCGCTGTTTATAAAGCAGACGATGGTAACTACTACATCTATATAGGCGGTATTTGGGGTGGGCAACTCGAAAGGTGGCAAACTGGAGAGTACGTGGCTGAAGATATTTATCCAGCTGATGATGAGCCGTCGATCATGCCTGTAGTCGCAAAACTATCAGACGATATGCTGTCCTTTGACGGTGAGCTGCAAAAAGTCATGTTGCTCGACACTGACGGAGAGCCTATTCGCCACGGCGACAACGATAAGCGTTTCTTCGAGGCGGCATGGGTACACAAGCATAATGGCAAATACTACTTTTCATGGTCAACGGGCGACACACACAATATAGCTTATGGTATTGGTGACAATCCGCTTGGGCCATTTCACTACAAAGGCGTAATTTTGGAGCCTGTGGTCGGCTGGACTAATCACCACTCCATTGCCAAGTTTCAAGGCAAGTGGTATTTGTTTTATCATGATAGTTCGCTGTCGGGAGGGCAAACCCATTTACGTAGCGTAAAAATGGCAGAATTGGTTCACAATGAAGATGGGACTATTCAAACCTACAATGCGTATCATACGTTGCTAAACAAATAAGTTTAAACACAAAAAGATAAGAGCAAGGGATACCACCGCGTTTTAAAGAAATGAGATCCGCCAATTAAAAAGGACTTGGCGTATTCTAATGCTCAATTACAACCATCAAGTACCACTGCATGTTTGGCAAATAGCTGGAAAGATAAAGTGCGTTATTGTCGGCTGTTATTGCACGATTAATATCGTTTTGATTCATCAGCGCACTTAAAGTTTGAGAAGGGACAACACTAGAGACGTGCGCGCCTTGCAGACTCTCGTAGCTGGCGGCAACCTGAACAATGCCTTCGCCGTCAACTAAAACGACTTTGGGCTGCGCCGCGTTTGCCATATTTGATTGGAGACTTTGGGGTAGTGTTGTCTTAAGCAGGCCTAAAATAGAGTCAAACGAGGTGGCAATTCCCGACAGCCCATCACCGTCTATCTGCTGATAGTTAACGTACAAGTCGACACGCTTCTTGTTTTTATCATGATATACGCTCACTAAATCCTGTTGACCACTTTCTAAGTAGGCAAAGTACCATGTGTCTGTTTCAGGTTGTAAAACCCTCAAGAAGCCTTCATGGTTCCAGTAACCATTTGTTGCTTTGTCGGCAAAGGATGCGCTGGTTAGCTGATTATTGTTTACCAGAAACTGAAGCTTTTCCAGCAATAAGCTTTGCTCAGCAGCGGGACTTCCTTTTGCTAGCCAGTCGTGAATAAAGGGATCATTCGCTGTCGATTCAGCTATATGTTTCAACAAACTTATGCGAGCATCAATTTTGCTTGCAGTTAACTGCACTGATGTTTCTAGCAAAGCCTGATATTGGAGAGCGAATGCTGTATCTTCACGCTTAGCGTGCTTTGAATCTGGCTGTTTCGCCTGACTGTCTAAAATGCCCACACTTAAGGCGCAAACTAGGGCAAAAGTGAAGATAGAAAGCATGCTGTGCTGTCGTGTCATTTGACGTCCTTAGGTCAAGATTCATCCTTACTGACATGCGTCAGCTTGCGCTTGCTGTTGAGATAGCTCTTGAGATTACCTGCCGATAGCCTGTTTGAATACACTGGCTATTATTATAAAACCCAGCTTGTTTAAGCATATTGTGCATTCGCTTTAAATTGTATGGCGGAATATTGGGAATGAGATGATGTTCAACGTGATAATTAACGTGGTTTGGCGCAATAAAACTGCGGGTTAAGCCGTTAACAAGTGTGGTATTGGTGTTTTCTCTTGGGTCCTTCGACTCACGATCTCGCACTGAACCATGCTCCCCAATGTGTCGAATTCGCGCAACCAAAGGAAATACAAAAAGTTCAGCGGCCCACCACATTAGGTAGGTCCATGCACTGTCAATCAGGATAAGGCCAGTTAGCAATAAGCCGTGAAACAAAATCCAATTAACGGTGTGATAGTTAAAGCTTTGAATACGATACGCCATCAGCTTAATACCGGTAATACCAAACATGTCGCGCAATATTTTTCGTGCCATACTCGCCTTTGATACGGGAAAATGCTCGACGAGTTTTAAATCAGGGTCTTGTTCTTGCCCTGTGTACATATGGTGAATATTGTGCTCTTTGCGATAGTTATATAGCGACATACAAATGGGCGAACCACACAAGTAATGCCCTACAAAGTCATTCAGGCTGGCACGTGTAAATAGGGCATTGTGACCGCAGTCGTGAACCAAAATAGCGAGGCCAAGCTGACGAACACCAATAATTAAGGTACTAAATACGATGACAAGCGGGTGAGGAAACATGATGGCCAATGTAAACGCCAATACGATGAGACCAAAATTTACACTTATAGCCCACCAAGCCTTGGCGTTTGACCTTGTCCGTAAGCCTCTAATTTGTTCACGGGACAGATAATTATTCAGGTTTTTGATCATCAACGTGACTCAGATAAACCATACTCAATATCAATCAATACTAGATTATGTGGGTCGGCAAAACAAGGTATAAGCGCTGATCCTCGCATGAGGATGGGCGCAAATGTGAGTGCATCTTTGTTGATATTCGACTCACGTTTTTAACAAGGATCTAGTTCTACAAAAGTATCTAAGGCAAAACAATCGACTTCAAACGCTGGCGACTGTGGAAAAGCAATCTCATGGGCGTAAGACCTTACGGTACCATCGTTAGTATCTAAAATGGTAAACACCGTGAAGTTATTGGAGCTTAAAAACGGTAGGTCTTGATCAGCCTGTTCAACTGAGCGCATAAAGTCCACCCCCTTTAGCACGCGAGAGGGAAGTACATCGGGACGATTATGAGCATCGCCTACGCGTGGATAGTCGCTAGGATCCCAAAAAGTGGGATCTCTGGTTGTCTCACTATCTCTATTCGGCCAAAACTGTGTTGCCCAAGTGGCTCTGGGATTTGTGTTTACAGTAGGTCCAAACGTGTTGCCGACATTTGAGCTCTCAATATAATTGAGTCTGTGCTCACCTTGAGCATCTTCAACAAAGGTCCGCGACCAAACGTGAGAATGGCCTGAAACCACTAAATTCACTTTGGCATCTAGCAACTCTTGCTCTACAGATAACCAAAGATCTTTTTCACGTTCGTATTTGTATCGTACTCGCGAAATTAAGTCTTGTTGTGATGCTTCAACAATTTGGGACCAGGTCTTTTCGTCGGTTGGGAAAGTCGTCACGATAGGCATTCTTGCGTCGGTAAAATCTATTGTCGCTTCTGGTTGAGCCATCACTGGGATAACATTATCACCGTATCCATGCATACTTTGGTGGGTTAGTATCAGATTATAGGGTGCTTCTACAAAATCAGCAGATGTAAGTTGTTGTGCTAACCATTGACGTTGAGCAGATCCTTCTGAATAGTCTGCAAAAAACATATCTCCAAAACCCCAAGTATCCAGATCATTAATGGTTTCAATAGGCTCAGCAAACTTTCCTCTTGAGGCGTTTTCAAAACCGTTATTCCAGTTTCGCCATACTCTGGACACGTTCATTGATATCAAGCTTATATTGCCGTAGCGAATTGAATAAAAATTCTCTGGATCTTCTCCTTCAACGTTATTTTCAGGTAAATTCCACATCTCGTAATAGGTCACATGGTCATAGGAGTGAGTTCTGACGTATTCTTGTTCAGTCATGCCTGTTTGTTGCTTTTGAGATTCACTAAGCTGGTCCCATTGCCACTTTGCAAACCAGCGAGGTCGAGGTTCATTGTCTTGTTGACTGAGCGACTGTGAACGGTCAAAACGCCCCGGGCTTTCATGGTTACCTATAGTCGCAAAAATAGGGGCATGTTGAAGAATTTCGCCACCTCGATATGGATGTTCTGGAAACATATCTTGGAACCGACCTTGAAAGGCAGGAAAAAAAGAAGGGCGATCCACGTCGTCACGATAAAACCATTCAGACGCTCTGTTAGGCGTATCTACAAGGTCTCCGGCAAATATAACAGCATCAACCATGCCCACTGTTTCCACCACTTTTTCAAAATTAGCGGGAGACATGGCTCGGTTCTGCTGATCACTGGTAATAAGTAATCTTACAGGTTGATCAGATGATGGAAGGGGCTGAAGTGTATAAACGCGGCTTTTAAAATCGACGCCATTAACGGTACTGACAGCATAATATGGCACTCTTGTATTGGCACTCAAACCAGTTACATGCGCTTCGTGTCGATAAATGCTTTGTTCTATGACAGCTTCCCCTGTTTGTGGCGAACCAAGTGAACGACCAAATATGCGTGAACTTTCATCTTCGAACATTTGTGACATTTTGCTGGTTGTCGCAATTACTGATTCATTTAGCAAATCTCCGAAGAATACGCGGTGAGTCTCTCCTTCAACAGCTGTATACCACACTACACGAACGCTACCTTGTTGAGGGCCGCTAAGCATGGGGTCACTGATAATTTGATCATTATCTTTGAAAAATGGACCGGTGAGAGCAGCAGCGGTGGCATCTTGACCTGCTTGCCCTTGCTCGCCTCTAGGTCCCTGCTCTCCGGTTAAACCTCGCTCTCCGTCGTCTCCATCTAAACTGCAAGCGTTTAGAATCATTAACACGCTCGTTACGGTCAAAAACATCACTAACTTTTTTAGTTTGTACATACCCTAATCCCTTCTAACAATAAGTAAATGCTAATAAACCTGAATCCTGTTTAAGAAACGGCGCTCAGTACCGCTAGAATTGCGAATTACTGCGTTGCAAAAGTCAGCAGTAGAATCACTATTACGTGACGTTTACGCCTTGTACTTCACAATGCTAGCAGCACTGAGTGTTAAAAATAGATTTAAGTATGTAAAACAACAACTTGCACCATTCTTTAAACAGGATTCAGGTTAATAAAGACCAATTCACTGTTAACGCAAGATTTAGCTTAATGATTGTTAGTGAAAGTCGTTTTACAAAAAAGTGACAATGACATGACAGTTTGTTTGTCATTCTTTGTTTTGTGGTGTGGGCTTGGCTTAAAGGTCTTAAGTTCGTCTTAAAAAGTGTTATTTCTTGATTGATTACGTCGGAGCACAAACACACCATATTGTTTGATTCTCGAAGCGATAGTCATAAAGGTTTCGCATTTCTGTCATGCATTGTTAATAGTGCGCTACTACATTGATGCAAACTTGATAGATAGAAGTTCAAGTAGGACTTATGAATATCAAAGCGCTTTCCTATTACGATACCCGATTGTTTTTCTGGTTATTCAGGTTGACAAAAAACCGCAGTTGCCGTCCCATTATATGGGTGTCTAAAACGGGAGACGGCTACTTATACTTTGTGATTGGTGTCGCGCTGTGGGCGTTTGAACCTGACTATGGCACTTTATTTCTGTTTACTACGCTGATGGCATACAGTCTTGAACTGCCCATCTATATTATCCTCAAGTCCACGCTAAGACGCCCCAGACCTTGTGATTTCTTGCACAATATGACGTCTCATATCACACCGGCTGATAAATTTAGTCTGCCTTCGGGACACACTGCAGCGGCATGGTTGATGAGTACTATCGTGGCTTACTTTTACCCCCCATTTTGGTTTATCGCGTATGGCTGGGCTTCGATGATAGGGATTTCTCGTGTGTTATTAGGTGTGCACTATCCGTCCGACGTATTAGCGGGCATGACGCTTGGAATACTTATCGCTAATTTTAGTTTAGCCATACTTGCGTAAACAGGAGTGTCTTACATGAAAATTCTTTATGGCGTTCAGGGCACAGGTAATGGCCACATTGCTCGAGCAAGAGTTATGGCAAAAGCTATGTCTGAGCGAAACGACATTAGCGTAGATTATGTATTTTCTGGTCGTCGAAGCGAAGATTATTTTGATATGGAATGTTTTGGGGAGTACTCCTCTTATACAGGCTTGAGCTTTATGACTAAGTGCGGGAAGGTTGACAAACTGAATACAGTTATGAAAGCGCAGCCTAAAAAACTACTTAACGATATTCGTCACATGGATTTAAGCAACTACGATTTAGTACTTAATGATTTTGAACCTGTGAGCGCGTGGGCAGCGAAGAATCAAGGTGTAATGTCAATTTCAATTAGTCATCAAGCGGCGTTTGACTATGCTATTCCAAAAAGGGGGCAAAACCTTGTTGACAAGGCCATTATGAAATTGTTTGCTCCGACTGATTTGCGTTTGGGTGTGCATTGGTATCACTTTAATCATCCTATTTTACCGCCTTTTATTATTGATAAGCCGAGCAAGCATCCAAACAAATCGTATATCCTAGTGTATTTACCGTTTGAATCTATGGCGGACATCCAGCAGTTGCTTGAGTCTATAAGTGACCAAGCCTTTGTTTGCTATCACCCGGACATATTAAGTGCGTTATCGAATGGAAATATTAGTTGGAAAGCGCTCTCTAAATCTGGTTTCAGTGAGGACCTTAAACAATGCAATGGAGTCATTGCCAATGGTGGTTTTGAACTGTCTAGTGAGGCATTGCGTTTAGGCAAGAAATTACTCTTGAAACCGCTTCACGGGCAATTTGAACAAGCGTCTAATGTCCATACCTTGCAACAATTAAACCTTTGCAAGACCTTAGCGCAGCTTGATACCGACACCGTTGAAGATTGGCTACTAACACCCGCAACAGAGCCCGTTATATTTCCCGATGATCCCCATCCGTTAATAGACTGGATATCAAAGAAGCAATGGCAAAGCCATTTGTCACTATGCAAATACTTTTGGCAGCGAGTTAAGTTTCCAGAGGATACGCGAAAAAAGCTGTTGGCACTTTAAGCTTATTAGCTCAAATTCTGATGGTGTCAGGTGTTGTTAAGACACTCACTAAAGCACTAAGAAAGGCGGCAACCAAACCAACTAAAAAGTTGGTTCCAACCATCAATATTACCTTGAGGAATTGTCACAAAATCGCAAGATTTTCGTCACTAAACTGCCACTAATCATTCATATTTTTGACTGCAAACTGTCATTTTAGTTAGGCATTCTTTCCAAACAACTGGTCTGCAGTGAATGATCATCTTCGTAATTTAGATAACCACTTTTCAATGATAGGAATAGGTAATGTTGACAAATACCGACGAAGCTGTTGATAACGGAAAACTACACGATGATAAAGAAGATTTATCATCAAACGAGTCTGGCAATCGGAGTTTCAGGGATGTGCTGAAGATTAACGTATCAAGACGTAAGGTTTTGGCAGGTAGCGCAGTGGCAGCTGCCGCAGGATTTTTCACGCCAGCGGCAACAGCAGGTTTGCGTGGTTTAGGCGCAAATAGCATAGACCGCGACAACGATAGAATAAACCGAGAATTGGTTGGGTTTAGGCCTGTCGAGCGCGCGAGCGTACTAGACACACGTATGCCGACCATTTCTGAAGATTATGAATACCAGTCTCTTATACCTTGGGGCACGCCGATAGAGCCGGGCATTACCAACGAATATGCTGGCGACCCCAGTACTCGTCCAACATCTTCAGAAGCGGCCTTGCAGGTGGGGATTGGTCACGACGGAATGTGGTTTTTCCCTATCGACTTAAAAAGTCGGGAATCGTTTGGCCCTCGCTATCGTACCCGAAGCGACGAGGGCATGTTGTGTATCAATCATGAATTTGGTCGCAACGATCATGTATTAGGGAAAGCAGCGCCAGAGAGCTTAGAAGACGTGCGTCTTTCTCAAAATGTGCATGGTGTATCGGTAGTTCGCATCAAAGAGCACTTTGACGGTTGGAAGGTCGAACAGAGTGAAGCGGCGAGACGCATAACCGTCAACACACCGGTGAAATTCTCAGGACCTGCAGCTGACTCAGATTTACTGCAAAATCCGGCGGGTAACATGCCGCTTGGAACCGTCAATAATTGCGGCTCAGGTCCCACCCCATGGGGAACCTACTTAACGTGTGAAGAAAACTTCAATGGGTATTTTGGCTCAGCTTCACTTAGCGGTGACGAATTCGATACCGCAAGAACCGAAGAACAAGCTCGATATGGATTTGATTTCGATGGTTTTGGCTACGGTTGGCACTTTTTTGATAGACGTTTCGATTTAAGCGACCCCGATTATGTGAACGAACAGAATCGATTTGGTTGGATAGTCGAAATTGATCCTTTCGACGGCACTCAAACACCCGTCAAACGCACAGCAATGGGTCGGTTTAAGCATGAAGCAGTTGCGATTGCCCAGAGCAGTAACGGTCGTATTGCCGCCTATATGGGTGATGATCAGCGTTTTGACTATTGCTACAAATATGTGTCTAACGAAGCTTGGGAAACTGCGATTGCAGAAGGTCGAAGCCCTCTAGATGATGGCAAACTATACGTTGCACGCTACGACGATGACGGCACTGGCGAGTGGTTAGAGCTGACGATTGATAATCCTATTCTTGCTGACCGATTTGCTGATCAAGCTGAATTGCTGGTATACGCGCGAGTTGCTGCCGACCTTCTAGGTGCGACACCAATGGATAGACCTGAGTGGACGACTATCGGCAAAAATAGCGAAGTCTATTGGACCTTAACCAACAACTCTCAACGCGAAGTAGCAGATGCAGCAAACCCGATAGCGCCTAACAGCGATGGGCACATCATTCGTACTGTGGATGCGGACGATCATATGGGCACACGTTTCACTTGGGAAATCTATCTACTTGCAGGCGATACGCGAGACACGGAAGGTGTTTTTACGGACCCCGACTTAGCTTGGTCTGATGCCAGTGGTCGCTTATTTATTGGAACGGATGGTGGACAACCTGATGGCCTGCAAGACCAACTAACGGTAATCGATACTAACAAAGACGTGCCCGAGCCAAAACGTCTGTTGGTAGGGGTGCAAAGCGACGAAGTAACTGGCTTTACTGTTACGCCTGACAGACGCACTGCATTTGTCAACTTGCAGCACCCAGGAAATGGGGATCCAGCGTCAACGAACTTCCCAGCAGCTCCTGACGGCGTGACTATTCCACGCGACTCAACCTTGGTGCTTAAGCGAAAGAATGGCGCCGTGATTGGTTCTTAAGCTGTTGCGGAGCACTTTGTAAAGGGCGCATGCAGCGCAAGCGCCCTAAATACTAAACACTGATTGAGGCACAAACTATGGGTATAAGCGCATGGCAAATTCTAATTGTTCTACTGATCGTCGTTCTTCTTTTTGGTACAAAAAAATTAAGAGGTATCGGTGGTGATTTGGGCGAGGCAATTAAAGGCTTCAAGTCAGGCTTGAAGGAATCGGAGCCGTCTTCTGTTCAGTCACTTGAAAGTAAAATCGAGGCATCAGATGAGTTGGTTGACGCAGATTTTACGAAAAATTCACAGAGTTAAATAGCGCGTACGGACGGGATACAAATTATGCCATTTGATATCGGCTTCATAGAGCTTTGTGTACTGATGGTTGTCGCTCTGATGTTGCTTGGACCTGACAAGCTCACCGTTACGGCGAGATTTTTGAGTAAATTCTCTAGAAGAGTGAGCTACAAGGTTAATTCATTGAAGTCTGAGATTAGCAGAGAGCTAGAAATGGACGAGCTGCGCAAGCAACTAGAATCGCAGAATAAACAGATGAGCGAAGCAATAGAACAAAAGCGTAATTTGAAAGGCAATATGAAAAAGCTTTAGAAATGTGCATAGACCTTAGTTTAGGGGCTCCTATGGTTTGCTTAATATCACTGTTTTCTCAAAGCAATGTTGGTTGAATTTTATGTTTTTTTGGCGAAAGGGTTGAAGAATAGTGTTGCACAAAACGGGGTCACAACCAAAAGAATCGTGTCGAAAACAACACGCCTACGTAAAAGCTGAAATGCCGCTTTTGCTTCATTTACTTGAACTGAGAACCCGACTCATCAAAGCAGTCTTAGCAATTTTGATACTTTTTGTAAGTCTCATCGCATTTGCCAATGACATTTACTTAACCCTGGTAAAGCCACTCATGCTGCAGTTGCCAGAGAACAGCGAAATGGTAGCAACTGGGTTAATCGACCCATTTTTTACGCCATTCAAACTTGTGCTGATTTTGTCATTTTTCTTAGCGATACCGGTCATTCTTCATCAGCTATGGTCGTTTGTTGCACCCGGTTTGTACAAGGGCGAGCGCAAAATGGGCGGATTAATTCTCCTAAGCAGTATTGTGTTGTTCTATTCGGGCATGCTGTTTTGCTATTTTGTTGTTTTTCCACTCATGTTTCAGTTTTTCCCTTCAGTTGTGCCAGAGGGTATCCGCTACATCCCGGATATGACCAACAGCTTGAATATTATGTTGAAGCTTTTTTTCGCCTTCGGTTTAGCGTTCGAGGTGCCTATTTTTACTATGGTCGCGATATTTAGCGGCGCAACGACAGTTGATAAACTCAAGCAAAGCCGCTCATACGTTATTGTCTCGGCTTTCGCGATTGGGATGTTGCTTACACCTCCCGACATGATATCGCAAACACTATTGGCTATTCCTATGTGGCTATTGTTTGAATTAGGCCTTGTGTTAGCTACTTGGTTTAAACCTGATGCCACTTCGACAAGCAAAAACACAGAGCCTTCACGGCAGCCAATTAAAAGCGATTGAACGCATATGTAGGATACGACTTATGATGAAAAGAATCATTTTGAGCGAGTAGAATTTGAGCTACTTAGCAAAACACTAATCGCTTAATTTGTAAACGAGCTTAACACCGAATAGGACTGCTTATTCGGAACGCTCAAGCTATATGAACCATCACGTACTTTTAATGGAATGAACATGAAAAAACAAAGTTTTATTGCAGCCGCACTACTATTGTTATCTGTGCAAGCCAATGCACTGATAATTTCTTTAGAGGGAGAACAAGCGGACGGGGAATCGTTCAATATCTTTACCGTCAACAATACAGACACTCGCGAGGTGTTAGATCTCAGTTTCAATTTTATTTATGAGGCTTTCACGCCGTCTTGGGGGGCTGATTTAGTGCTTGAAATCGCGCATATAGACAGTGGCAGCTTTTTTCAAGTTGGTACGCAAGACTTCGGATGCACTGATTTGGGCGTATTGTGTGAGTTTGACTTATGCTTACCTGACGAATCAGGTGTTTTCAGTGCCGCCGGAATGATTTCATTGCCTTTTAGAGCAATTATAGATGGGTCAGGCGTTTGGGAAATCCTAATCGCAGACTCCTTCGATGACTCGGGCATCGACGGACAGTTTTTGAGTGGTTCTTTTGTTGAAGTGATTCAAGGCGAACGAGTCATTGCTGCATCAGGACCCTCTTCAATACTGATTCTAGTGTGCATCATGCTGATGTTATCTGCTCGAAAAAGACGAATATAATGCCCTTATAGTGTACATCTTTTATGTGAAGCTACAGAGTGTATTGTCTCGGTAGCTTTTGTTTTTATAAAAGTTGATTATTCCCAAGCCATCTCAAGCATATGATTATTCAAATGCATAGCATGGGCTCGCTCATACTCGTTTTTATTCAACTGCCCATATGCAAAGTGCTCTTTAAGCTTTCCTGAGTGCTTAGCAAAACGCTTGATGGATAGGCGAATTGACTCGATTGCAAGGGGTAGGGGCGTATCCGCATTAATGGGCTGGGTTCCCGGAATGTCTTTATCTAGCGCATGGTGCATTTGATGCTTAGCACTGAAACCCGAAAAAGCTAAAGTACCCACTGTTTGTTTGAACAGCGTGGAGTGATGTTGAGGATAACCATCAATGGATAAATCAATGCTTTGGGCGCAATGCAAAAGTGTTTTACTCAAATTCCATTGGCCTAACATGGTAATATTTTGTTGCTCAATAAGGTCTACGTTTTTAAGCATTTGCTTAAGGCTCAGTATTGCATCGCTCTTAGGAACGAATTGCCACACCAAAAAGCCACCTGCACCTACCGCTAAGCCTGCCAGGGCTGTGTTTTTCAAGAACTTTCGCCTGTTCATAAATGCTCATCTACCTTTTTTAAGTGTGCAATCTCTCATATACTCGCGATTCATGGCTAAACAATTGTGACATACATTATCATGAGTAAAACAAATTGTTTTTGCGGTAGCCAAGTCGATTTCGCCTCATGCTGCCAACCCTATCACAAGGGAAAACTGGCACCGAATGCTCAAGTATTGATGCGTTCTCGTTTTAGCGCATATGCGGTTAAGAATTATCAATACATTGCGCGTACATATGCCAAGGGATACGGCGATGACGTGGACGAAACAAGCCTTGCTGCGCATGATCAACTCACTAATTGGTTGTCGTTGGATGTGCTAGAGCACTATGAACACGGCACAACGTCGCTTGTAGAGTTTAAAGCATACTATAAAATTCATGGGCAATACTATGTCATGCATGAGCGTTCTAGTTTTATCTTCGAAGATTCACAATGGTTCTACACCAACGGGCGCATGATGGACGGTAGCGGGCCATTCAAACCACAACGAAATTCCCCATGCATTTGTGGGAGCGGCAAGAAGTTTAAAAAATGTTGTGGTGCCTAAATTCACTTTTATCGATTGATAAGTTGATCCAGATCCACTAAAGACAATTGAAAAGGCAAGCCACTATCGTCTACACTCGTGATATGTTTTGACTGTTTGGTGAGGAAAGGAGCGTGTTAAACAAGCTCAATGCCTTAGATCTCGCGTTTTTATCGCTAGAGAAGCGCAGCACGCCAGTAAACGTCGCCAGTCTCACCATTTTCGAGATTCCGAAGAACTATAAGGGTCATTTTCCAAGCGATTTATTTAACAAATTGCTTGTGCAAGAAGCTAAACCGCCCTTTAACCAAAAGCTTAGTTCGGTTCACAGCACCGCCATGCCCCACTGGGTGACCGATACTCACTTTGACATTCATTATCATGTGCGTCATTCGGCCTTGCCGCATCCGGGAAAATTGGAAGACTTACTGGCGCTAACTTCTCGCCTACACAGCCAATTGCTCGACCGCACAAGACCCTTGTGGGAATTTCATTTAATTGAGGGCTTAGAAAACAATCAATTCGCTTTGTATTTAAAGATGCATCATGCGGCCATTGATGGCATGGGCGGGGTTGAACTGATGAAAAACTGGTTCAGTTTATCATCGGGCGATGAGGTAAAAGCGCCTTGGTCTTGCATGCCTGCTCATCGCGATAAAGAGCAAGGGCATGACTTATTTACCAACGCAAGCAAGCTTGTTGACAAAATGGCAGCAAACACAAAAATGGTGCAAGACCTATCGAAGATGGTGTTCGGACAATATCTAAAGACCATAGGATTTGATAGTAATGCATCACCAGTGCCCTTCAGTGCGCCGCAGTCGATGATAAACGTGCCAATTACATGCTCGCGCAGTTTTGCAGTTAAAACCCTGCCATTCAAAGATATTGCGGCGCTTGGAAAAAAGGTAAACGCTACCGTAAACGATGTAGTGCTTGCGATGTGCTCAAGTGCTCTGCGCAAATACATGCTTGAGCATGACGCATTACCAAAAAAATCTCTTATTGCTTCTGTTCCCGTATCTGTGCGCCATAAAAGTGGGTCTGGCAATCAAATCACTTACGTGATTGCAGACTTGGCGACTGATGAGCCTGATACCATGACGCGCATTCAGCGGATTGGGCGTTCTACAAAAGACGCTAAAAAAGAATTGGTCGGCATATCTTCTGATGCTGCAAGCAATTTTGCATTTTTAGCCCAAGGGGTGGTTGCGATAATGAATCAACTCAATATTTCAAGCATGATGCCGCCTGCTGCGAATGTCATCATCTCGAATATTCCGGGGCCGCGCAAAGCACTGTATTTCGGAAAAGCTAAGCTTATAGCGACGTATCCTTTATCAGTGTTATTGGATGGACAAGCCTTAAACATTACCGTTGTCAGCTATCGTGATTCGGTATGTCTTGGGCTGATGGCATGCCGCGATACGATACCCGATGTTGGGATTATTGCAGATTATATAGAGTCGGCGATGGACGATATTAAAGCCGGTGTGTTTTTGCAAGATGCAATGCAAGCAGACTAATCAAAAAGCAAGCCACTTTAAAAAGTGGCCTTTTGAATTTAATACAAGCCTTATCCGATTGTTGATCCGCCATTGTGCAGTCCTATTTTTTTACTTGGGTTTGGGCGCAGCGCTCTTCGATTCAGACGTTTTATTGGTTGTGACTGCGGCTTTTCTGGCGCTCGTTCTTTTTGGTGCGGCTTTTTTCACCGTTGCTGCTTTCCTGACTGGCGCTTGTTCGGCCTTCTTTTCAATCAAATCATCTACAATCTTCGTAAGTTGTTCAACTTTTGCGTTCAGCTTCTCTAGTTTTTGTTCATGCGAATGATTAGCGTCTGTTTTAAATAAAGATTTGCCTTTTGAGGTCATCCCTCCTGTCGTATCGTTAATTTTGCTTTGAATCTGAGTACCTTGGGTGAGCAGTTCATTGTACAACTGCGTTGATTGTTTTTGAGCATTATCAATTGACTTGCTAATTAGCTCTATACTCGTTTCAATCGAGCCCAATCCTGCTAACCAGGTGTTTCGAGCAATTTTTTCGAAGCTTTGTTTAGTTGACATAATAAATAGTCCTCATTAATAGAAAAAGTCATGCACTGCCTGCAAAATCGAGCGAATTGCGGCCGTTTCACATGCACTAAAAGTTTTTAAAAACGCTAAGACAGTTTGCTAACGGCAAGTGTTAAAGCATCTACTTTTTGTGAAAGCTCATTAATTTTGGCGTCTATATCTGCGGTATCACCACCAAGCTTTTTCTTCACATCTTGCACCCGCTTCTCAACAGATGAGCTTTCTTTCAGCTTCTTTTTTGTATCTTTTTCCAATTTTTCGCCTTTTGAGACTAAGTCGGTAAATAGGCGGCTGGTTTCGGTGTTGAGTTTTTCGTACTGGCTTTGTATTTCTTCGAAACTTTTGCCGTAAGCGCCCAGACCGGCAAGCCAGATCTTACGCGCTAACTCTTCCGCTGTTTCAATTGTGTTATTCACTACTTTTGCATTGGTCATGTGCTTTCTCCATCGCTTTTGAATCAAATTTGTGACGTAGATCAAGAAGACGAGATCTCCTTTACCTTTACAATCTACCTAAGACGATTAGAAAGCGCATACTAAAGACGGATGCATTACAAAAATGCTGGTAATCGAACGTGGTGTGTAAATACCCATCCCTTTGTTGTAATGCCCTTTTTGGAGATATGCCTAATGAAGACTGCTGAAAAAGTGCTGATGATCAGTCTTGAGCTCTTTAATCAGGAAGGTGAGGGCAATGTGAGTAGTGTGGATATTGCCAATGAATTAGATATCAGTCCCGGCAATCTTTATTATCACTACCGCGGTAAAGATGAAATTATCGAAGCCTTGGTTGAGCGCTATGTTAGCAGGATGAGCGCCATCGAACAGTCCTTCAGCGAAGACGTGGATTTCTATCGATACTTACACCATTGTTTAGAGATAATGCATCTGTTTCGATTTTTGTTTCAAAATATCGCTGAGCTTTGCGTGCGCTACCCCGCTATTAATAAAAAACTGCAAAGAGTGGCGAAATTCCAACGGAAATATTTGCGCGAGTTTTTAATCAAGCAACAAAAAGTCGAGGTGCTGTCGGGGAGTTCTGAAGATATTGATTTATTGCTCGATGTGATTAGCTTAGTCTTGTTTCAAAGCTTGAACTACTATCGTATGCAAGGCGAGGTTTTAAATAATCCTGATATAGTATATCGAGAGCTAATGACCATTTTCTTCTCTCTACAACCGTATTACAAAAACAGGGCACGGGCATCTAACATTAAACAGGCGATATTGAATAAAACGATAGTTTGAAGGATTTAGTCTAGCTCAGGCAAAGGGTTGTTTTTTGTGCTCTTTGCGGTAAAAAGGCTATGCATAAGCGCTTTTTCGCGGGTGATGATCGGGTCAATAAAGTCATGTACTTCGCCAATATTTTTAAATGACTTAAAGCCGTTTTCAATAACTTCATGTAAGCTTGATAAGCCAGCCAGTTTAGCGGGTCTTCGTGCCAGCATTAGAATGGTTGAAACGCCACGAATTTTGACAACTTGTGCTAAGCCTAAACCAAGACTCTCAACTAAATGTATTTGCTCTTCGCGAGCGGCCTGATTATTACACTGGCGGTAGCAAGCAAAGTAGCTATCGCGGCTTAACTTTTCGTTGCCTAAAGCTTCAACCATGGCAACATCAAGTTCTAAAGAGAGGCTATTTAGCCTAAGTGCATTTTCCAGTGCCTCAAGACCTTTATCTGGGAGTACTTTGGCAATTTTGGGAGCCGCTTTTGAGAGTTCTAGGTCGCGTTGACTGAAGTCTTTCGGACCGTATATTTCGTCAATAAAAAACTGCATGGCCGGTTTAAATCGCTTCGATTGCCACAAATCCTCATGCGAGGACAACAGTCGTTTAGTCTGCCAAGCTTGTAATGCTCTGATGATGGACCTTAGATTCTCTTTTTGAATCAAACGGTGAATATCTCGTGTTTTATCCAGATCTTGTGTTATTCGCTCTAGTACTGTTGACATCGCCCAAAATCAGTTAATTTTTCATGTGTTCTATATCTTAAAGGTACGCACTAATACCAAATGAAACAAGCGCTTTTAGATAATCTATAGCGTTTAATTGATTGTGCTGAAATCATGCAGTTATGCGCATTTATGACTATACTTAAAGTATATGTATCCTCTTCATTCAGGGTGTTTTTCATGTTGCCAATATCTTCTAATATTTCTCTTTACTGGTTGGATCGCAAAATGCGGCGCGCCAAAAATTATGCAGATTGGAAAGAGGCGGCACTCGAACATGACGCACTTTCAGGGCTTGAAAAATGGAAACATAAAGAAGCGTCAAAAAGCTATGATTATCAAAACATTCGCACCCGACTGGACGCGATCAAAAAGTTGCGAAAACAAAAGGACGATATTGGACTGTTGTTCGCATTAAATGAAGGGATCCATGGTAATCAGGGAGGCATGGGAAAATCCATACTCTACACCGCCGCAAAATTTGGTACAAAAGCCCTAATTGAAGAGTACGTAGATGAAATTGTCGATGCGCTGGAACATATTTCACAGCTGCCTGACACTATCGATATTACCAAAGAAGACAAAATCGATTTTTTTGAGCGCGCCAGCTTATGTTTTGGTCGTTCCGCATTAATGTTGAGCGGTGCAGGATCTTTGGGCTACTTTCATCTTGGCGTGATTAAGGCCTTATTTGAAAACCAGATTCTACCTAACGTGATTTCTGGTTCCAGCGCAGGCGCTATCTTTGCTGCTGTACTTGGAACACATAACGACGATGAACTACAAGCGATTTTTGATAGCGAATTGCTACTCACCCCTTTGCAACTGCAGCCAAACGAGAAACCTAAAGGGCTTACTCGCAAACAAATGGACTCTGCTTCGCTGCAGCTTACGCTGGAATCCGCTATCCCAGATATCACCTTTCAGGAAGCCTACGAAAAAACTGGTCGAATGATCAGCATTACTATTGCCCCCGTTGAGGAGCACCAAACATCAAGACTAATGAATGCAGTGACTTCACCCAATGTTTTTGTGCGAAGTGCCGTGATGGCCTCATGCGCGGTGCCAACCATTTTTACGCCAGTCATGCTGATGGCAAAAAATGTATATGGCGAAAGCCAACCCTATTTGCCTGACAGACGATGGATTGACGGTGCGGTAACCGATGACTTACCTGCGAAGAGGTTAGCAAGGCTCTATGGTGTGAATCACTATATTGTGAGTCAGGCAAACCCGCTTGCACTTGCCATTAACAAGGGTGAGCAAAACATGCCCATTCCTAAAAGCATCAAAAATATCATTCGCTTTTCTTCCCATGAAATTCTAAAAAGCAGTGAACAGTTCAGCCGTCGTTATCTGCGAATTCTACCGGATGTAGGTAAGACGATTAACTTAGCCTATTCAGTTTTAGCTCAAGACTATGAAGGTGATATTAATATTGTGCCAAGCTTTACCTTTGTAAATCCGTCAAAGCTTTTAGCGCAACTGAACTCAGATGAAATAAGAGCGCTTGTGGAGGAGGGGGAGCGCGCCACATGGCCTCAATTAGAGCGAATTAGAATATGCTCAAGTATTGGTCATAAGCTAGAACAAATCATGGATCATCACAGCGCTCACAGCATTGAGCGTTTCTACAAAGTGAAAAGGCCAAAGTCTACGCGCGCTAAATCGCCGAAGAAAGTTAAGAGGGTCAGCGATAAAAGCTAATTTGTGTTATCGACAACCAAAGGCAGTCAAACTCTTATGGTGAGTCTGGAATCTATCTAAAGTCTTTAACGGCCTGCGTTGCAGCGATATCAAACTAAGTATAATTGCCTTACTTGACAGTCTTGTTTCATTTAAGTACTTGACATTCTCTCACTTATCTCTACATTTGTAGATATAAAGCTACAAGTGTAGAGGCAAGAGTCATTATGACATCACATCAGCACGACCATCCTCAGAAGCTCAGTGAATTCGAGCTGGACGTAATGAGTTTGCTTTGGGACGAGCAGCCCTTGTCGGCTCCACAAATGCATAAGTTAATTGTCGCAAAGCGGCAGGTAAGTTATTCGACAGTCAAAACCATTATTGACCGCCTTGAAGCCAAGCAAGCCATCGAAAGACATTCTCAAGTGGGTAGAACGATTTTGTATGCACCTATTATCAAGCAAGCCAGTCTGTCTAAACCAATTGTAAAAGGTTTTTTAGACCGCCTATTTGATGGTAATCCGAAGAATATGATTGCGCATTTAATCGAAAATCAAGACCTAGACCAAAAAGACATTGCGCTTTTACAAGCCATGCTTGAAAACAAAAAACATCGATAAGGAGGACGGACTATGACTGCATATTTTGTCACCAACACGGTAATTTTTACGATTTGTGTGATTGCATGTTATGCCCTTAGGCAAGCTCCAAGTAGACTTCGATTTTACATGTATGTATTGGCCAGCCTGTTTTGGCTCGTGCCTTGGCCCCTGATTGAGTTAAGCATAGCTCAACCTTCAGCCGAATTTATTAAGCAGGCTTTGCTAATTGATATCGATTTGAATTTTGAGTTTGTGAACGTTGCGGCATCACAAAGTACGCCGTCCGGTTTTAGTCTAACAGCATGGTTCAATACATTGGATTTCGTGTGGTATGGGCAGATAGTATTTATCTCTGCTGTGCTCCTCGGTGCTGTCTATCTCGTTTATTCATTACTGAATCTACGTCGCTGGCAATCCTCGCTTATAAGAGACGCACAGCTAGCAAATCATCTATGGAAAAGCACGAAATATCCTGATGCCTCTATCAATATTTATCAGGGCGAAGCAAGTGGCTTAGGAATGACACTCGGCCTTATCGAGCCTAAAATTTGGGTCAACAAAAAGATAAGTGATTCACAAGAGATAGCGGCGGTGTTAAGCCATGAGCTGACGCACATAAAACAGCATGATCATTTTCACATATTGATGCTGCACGCTCTGCGCTGTCTATTTTGGTTTAATCCGCTGCTTCAATACTTAGTAAAAATGGCCAAACAAGAAATAGAGGTCAGTTGCGATGAGCAGTGTCGGAAGATGCTGGACAAAAACCACTATCAGCAATCACTAATCAAACTCAGCCTTCAATACCAGTGCATAAAGCACACACTTCCCGCAACGGTTGCCATGCATCAAAGCCGTAGCCTAACCATTAAGCGAATTTTGTTACTCAACGAGGAACGTCACATGAAAAAACGATATATAGCAGTATGTACATTAGCCGCGCTAGGCATTGCCTTTGTGGGCTTGTCGAATAGTTTTGCTGGTCCTCTGGTTAAGCATGCTTCTGCAAACACCTCTGCGCTAGAAGAAATGCCATCAGCTCAATCTTTGCAACAAGAAACATCATCGCGAAGCTCAATGACAGTCAACACTATTTTGCAGCAGTCGAGCAATATCGACACCTCAGATCCGTTTGCAGAGGCCACGACACTATTCGCAAAGGGTGATTTTGTTGCGGCTTACGAATATCTGCAACAATATACTCAAGACGACGCTCATTACTCAGAACCCGTTAAATTTCAACTATACGAAATGTTAGCTACGTCGGGGGCAAGCGCAGGTATTAGCCCAGAGGAGCTTCAACAGTATATTGATAAAGCACGCCTTTATGTTGATAGCGTGAGCGAAGCGAGAGTAAGGAATCTACACGAGAATGCGATTTATTTTTCAGTTCAAGTCAAAGACTGGAAAGGTGCGACCCGCTACAGTGACGCTCTTCAAGCCTATACGGGAGAGCCCTTATCCGCTCAGCAACATCAGCTAATGGCAACGGCTAACCTAAAGCTTGGCAATTACGTTGAAGCGGTGAGCCACGCAGAGATATATTTTCAAGATAGGGAGGCGAAAGGCCTGCCGTTTAGCAAGAGCGAATATAATTTGTTGTTGACTGCTTATATTAAAAATAATCAGTGGCGAGAAGTAATTCATTTTTATGAAAATAGCGAGGCGCGCTCGGGGGAGCCCATGTCAGCGTCCGACAACGAGATCATGGCAACTGCTTTCGCTAAGTCAAATCAGTTCGACGAGGCCATAATTTTCATTACCGAGCACATGGCATCTATACGCGCAACAGAACAAGAAGCTAGCGACACTATGTATGCACTGCTTGCGATGGCATATGCAAAGGTGCAGCGATGGGAGGAAGCTGTTGATACTGCAAAGAAACGTCAAGCGCTTTATCCAAGTGAAGGCAACGCACAAATGATAGGTCAGTTTGAAAGTGTGCTTGCTTCCTTATAACCGGAGCAAACGCTTATAAGCTATATAACATGACCATTAGCAGGCGCATTACAAAGGAGCTGGTTGGCTCCTTTTACTTTTAATTGTTACCGATAATCTCAGCCTAATTTCGCCCAAGCTCTTCATGGGACGTGACCCAGTCTAAGGATGAAATAGCCGATGCGAGGGATATTTCACCGGCAAGCACTACTGACGCAACAATTTCTGCAAACTTCAGGGCTTTGCCCGGGCCTGAGCAGTTCAACATTTGCAGGCATTCTTTTTGTGTGCCCAAGCCGGTTCCCCCACCGCAGGTGGCAACAATCAAAGAGGGTAGAGTGATAGACAAATATAGGTCTCCGTCATCGTTAACTTCGGCATAAAGGATGCCGGCGGATGATTCCGACACATTCGCAACATCTTGGCCGGTGGCAATAAACATCGCGGTAATGCCGTTTGCCGCATGTAAGCCGTTATTGTTCACGCCCGCTAAAAATGAGCCGACTGAGGCAACGCGCTGATGCTGTGCAATTAATTTTGGCTCAACACGCATGATGTCAATTAAATCCGAAGCTTTGATCGTCACTTCAGCAACCACTCTTTTACCTCTTGTATTCAATATATTGATGAACGAGGATTTCTTATCTGTCGCCATATTCGATTCAAGGAAAAAGTTATTCACGCCTTTGTACTGCTCAAGTATCCAGCCGCAGGCCACATAAGTAGCTCGTCCAACCATGTTTTGACCACCTGCATCGCCGGTTTTAAAATTAAAGCGCAAAAACGTAAATTTATTTGAATAGTAAATCTCAATGTCGTGCAGTTTTACAAATGGGTCGGTGGCTTCGGCCTGATGTCGAATGTCTTGAATATGTTGGGTGACCCACTCGCCAAACTCTTTCGCTTTTCTGGCATCATCAAACACAAAGACTGGTGCGCGCTGCATCGCATCATTGACTACGGTTGCTTTAACACCGCCTGATTTATTAAGCAGTTTCATGCCGCGATTGTAAGAGGCTACTAATGTCCCCTCTGTCGTTGCCAGTGGGATAAGAAACTCTCCTTTGGCATGTTCACCGTTAACCTTAATTGGCCCAGCTATGCCTACTGGAATTTGAGCTACGCCGCAGAAATGTTCAATGTTGCCACTGAGGGAGTTTAGGTCAACATCGCTACTGAACAACTGTTTAGGCGTGAAGCCAGTTTGTTCGTTTATATAGTTTTGGCGAGTTTTGATGATCTCAGGTTCAAAGTCATTGTGGATATTCCGTGGTATCTCCTCATCATTTTTGTCACCGTGGGATACCTTGTCCTTTAGGCTTAATTTGATGTCTCCAAAGGGTTTAGTATTGAGCGTGATGTTGATATCAAACACTGACGGTTGTGAATTGAAGTTTCCGTCAACGTATACACTCAAGACTGAGCCCAGCGGAAAATCAATACCTTGCTTGCGCTCAAGTGCATCTAAGGGAATTGGCTCTTGTGAGTCAAAGGCAACCTTGATTTGTGGTTTTGAGATACTCTGATTGTTTATGCTTAAATCAATAATTTGATGAAAAAGGGCGCTTTTGATGCGATTTTTTAAAGAGAAGCGTAAACCTCCATCTGTCACATTTAGGCTACCGATAGTATAAAGCTGCTTGAGCATGGCGTTTGGCAAAAACATAGTCAATCCTTAATGAGCGTGTATGCTTCAATTATGTATGTTTTCTCAATAGATACATTGATAGAGATCACAAAAAATTTTCCTTATCTGGATAAGCTTGTTTTAAGCCTAGGTTTTTTAGATTTTAGGAAAAGGAGTCGAAATGACCATACGAGTGAATATTGATGTAAATCGGAATTTTGAGGTGAATGAAGATATTGAAACGGTGTTTTCACTATTATCAGACGTTCCAGCATCAGCTGCACACTTCCCAAAAGTGGAAGCCTTAAGCCCACTCTCAGACGATACATTTTTGTGGGAGATGGAAAAGGTGGCATTAGGCGCTCATATTATTCAAACCGCCTACGCCTGCCAATATATTTGCGACGACGAAAATAAAACCATTGAATGGGTGCCCATTGAAGGAGAGGGAAATGCGATAGTGGCCGGAAAATGGGAACTCTCAGAGCTTGAAAATGGCACCGAAATTTCATTTGAGACACAAGCGATACTGACCTTACCCATTATGGGCCTATTTCAGTTAGCGGTGAGCCCTTTAGTCAAGATGGAATTTACCGGTATGGTAGACACTTATTTAACCAACCTTAAAGCGCTTTGGTCATAGAACAACAATTGCGCTGAAATGCAGTTCAGCCTAGCTAACTGTGCGACGAATCAACTCTCGTACAAGAAAACGATTCGGCGCAAGTGCGTTTAACAGGCTATTGGACAGCGAAATAGGATGGCCGCATATTTGATTGACGAGCACATCGGCGAGCAGTGGAGCCGTGGTTATTCCGCGTGATCCAAGTCCTGAGATAATAAATACATTATCCACATTATTTGCCTGCGGATAATGATGTTCCTTAAGCGCTTTATACAAGCCTTTTAATTGTTCCGTTTGCGCTTGAATATCAGGTAGTGCGCCCACTATGGGCAAGTGATCCGGTGTACTCAGGCGAATAGCGGCTCTGCCTTTGATACGGTGTTCATCGTACTCGCCAAATTCTTTAATCCAAGGCGCGTCATGCATGGCTTTAATGTGCATTTGAATATTTGTTTTTGCCTCATTTGCGCTGTGTGCGGTGTGGGTAGCGTCTTTAACGTAAGTGGAGCCCATTGCGTGTAAGCCCTTGTATGCGGGCGTGAAGTATCCTTTATGGCAAAGCACGCTCTTGAGTGCCTGAGTGCTTGGTGTAGGCGGCGCACACTCCACTTGCCCTCGTGTGATACGGGTTGGCACATCGGGAACTAACTTTGCCGTTTCGTGACCGCAAGCGAGCACCAAGGCATCTGCGAAGAACCTTGTTTCTATAGGTGTATCAGCGCTCTGTGGATTGCATTGTAGCGCTGACACTTCAATTTTATTGGAAGAGCGTGAGTGTGAGGAGTAATGCTTAAAGGTATTGAACTCATGATGGTAATGAATTTCTAGCAATCCAGTGTTGGAGGCTAAATGCAAACAGGCCTCGATTAGACTTACGGGGGCTATCCAGCCTGCATTGGGAAGATGCAGAGCGTCATAAGGAATAGCGATGCCCGCAATGTCACTTGCCTGCTGAGCGTTGACAACTTCGGCAAGCGGCTTGGGCCACAATTGCTTTTTTTCAATTTTTTCCAACCGCGTTCGCGTATTTTGATTAAATGCCAGCTGCAATACGCCACACCATTGATGATCAAACTCTGCACCTTGGTTGAGAAGCGAATCATAGAAACGGCGCGCATACAAAAATGCGTGAACGAAAAACTGGCTGTTGATTCCTGCTTCTGCATTAAGTTGTGGATAAAAACCGCCGACCGGATTGCCAGATGCGCCTTTGGCAGGGCCATCATCTTTGCATAGAAGCACCACACGCTTCCCTTGTTGCACAAGTTTAAGCGCGGTGATCGCACCTGCGATGCCTGCTCCGACAATAACGATTTTTTGCATTTGTTTAGCTGAAGTATCACGCTTCAATAAACGCTGAAAATAGGGAGGTTGAGACTTTGAGTACACGCTAAATTTTTCCGCAAATCGGGTACTCATTGTTTCGTCTTCATTATCTTTAGGATAATCTGACATTACGGCGGTAATCATCTCCCATTTGCGGCCAAATCCCTTTATTTTTTCAACCTTGAAACCGACAGAGACTAAACCTCGCTTAACTGCGCCTGCCGCGGTAAAGGTCGCCAGACTTGCATCTTTTGCGCTTAATCTAGCCATTTGTCGATACAGCTCTTCAGACCACATGCTTTCGTTCTTGCTTGGCGCAAAACCGTCTAAGTACCACGCGTTTACAAGCCCTCCCACAGGACAATGAATTTGATCGAAGCCCTTTTCAGCATCGTCTAGCACTAAATCGAGATTCACGCAGCCGCTTAAACATGCAATTCGATGTATACCTTTTAGCGGCAGTGGATACTGGCTAAGAAGCTCATCCGAATGGCGTTTTAAAGAGGGCCATCGCGCTATGATGCTCTTAAGCTTATCAGGTGCGATGGGATACTTTTCGACACTGATAAAATGCAAATGTTTTAGGGGGGAGTAGGGGTTTGCTGCTAAAAAGCTATCAAATGCCAACACGGTAAGCAAAAAATTTAGCCCAGTGCCAAAGCCCGTTTCGCCAATACAAAATCGAGGCTCAGTCCATGTTGCCCAACGTTCATGTAAACGGTTGGCATCTATGAAAACATATTGGCTTTCTTGAATCCCGCTATCGTTAGAAAAATACACATCTTCAAATGCCTCAGACTGAGGTGTGCCTTTTTCATTCATTGAAAGCTGAGCGTAATCGAGTTTCATTTATTCCTATTCAATGGCAAAAGTTAAGAATCTTTGCTTAATTTGTTAACGGATATATGCCAGTATATTGCGCTATTCGACATGCGTTAACGCAAAAGCATAAGTATATGCGTTGATGGAACTGATAAACAGTTGTTTTATATAGGTGATTAATGAAACGAGCCGTCATCACAGGTATGGGTATTGTATCGAGCATTGGCAATAACGCTCAAGAGGTTACTGAGTCGCTGCGTGCCGGGAAGTCAGGCATTCGCTTCTCTCAGCAATTTGCGGATATGGGCATGCGCAGTCAAGTTTGGGGCAACCCACAAATTGACTTAAGAGAGCATATAGACCGCAAAGTGCTGCGGTTTATGGGTGATGCAGCAAGTTATGCATATTTGTCGATGGAGCAAGCAATTGAAGATGCGGGCTTAACAGAATCTCAGTATTCAAGTGAGCGTGTAGGCATTATCGCAGGCTCTGGTGGTGCGTCATCCGATAATCAGGTGGTCTCGGCGGATACGCTTCGAGAAAAAGGCGTTCGCCGCGTAGGCCCTTATATGGTAACTCGATGCATGGGCAGTACGGTATCGGCATGTTTAGCGACACCATTTAAAATCAAGGGCGTGAATTACTCCATTGCATCAGCGTGTGCCACCAGTGCGCATTGTATCGGAAACGCTTGGGAGCTGATTCAATTAGGAAAGCAAGACATGGTGTTTGCCGGTGGCGGGGAAGAGCTACATTGGGCGCTATCGAGTCAGTTTGACGGCATGGGTGCACTTTCAACTAAATATAATGACAATCCGGCGGTTGCTTCGCGTACCTATGATGCTAATCGAGACGGTTTTGTGAGCGCTGGCGGCGGCGGTATGGTGGTAGTGGAAGAGCTAGAACATGCGCTTAAACGCGGCGCCAAAATATATGCAGAGCTGGTAGGCTATGGCGCGACTTCAGATGGCTATGATATGGTCGCCCCCTCCGGTGAAGGTGCAATTCGCTGCATGAAGCAAGCACTTCATGGCTTAGATGAACCCTTGGACTATTTAAATACGCACGGTACATCAACCCCTGTAGGCGATGTTAAAGAGTTAGAAGCCATTCAAAGTTTGTTTGGTAACAATAGCCCGGCCATTAGCGCTAGCAAATCCATGACGGGGCACTCACTTGGCGCTGCAGGAGTGCATGAGTCGATATTTAGTATTTTAATGATGCAGAATGATTTTATTGCACCAAGTATCAACATCGACGAATTAGATGAAGCGGCAAAGGGCTTGGATATCGTGACTGAAACCAGAGAGCAGTCTTTAAACCTGGTGATGTCGAATAGCTTTGGCTTTGGCGGCACCAATGCCTCTTTAGTATTTAAAAAATATGGGGCTTAGTCATGAAGTCGCTAAAAGAGTCGGTTTCTGAACAAGAATGGCAAGCGCGCGTAGATTTGGCCGCTTGCTATCGGATGATTGCTCACTATGGCTGGGACGATTTGGTGTTTACGCATATTTCAGCTCGTGTGCCAGGGCCAGAGCATCATTTTTTGATTAATCCCTATGGAATGTTGTTTGAAGAAGTTACTGCATCAAGCCTGGTAAAGGTGAATTTGCAAGGGGAAAAAGTGCAAGACAGTCCGTACGACATCAATCCAGCGGGCTTTGTTATTCATAGCGCAGTTCATGAGTCGCGAGAAGATGCAAGCTGCGTGATGCACCTACACACAACTGCCGGCGTTGCAATTTCTGCGCTTAAAGACGGTTTACAAGCATACTCACAGCAGTCTTTGTTTGCCTTAAGCTCGCTCTCTTACCATGACTACGAGGGAGTGGCGCTTAATCCTGACGAAAAAGTAAGGCTAGTGGCAGATTTGGGAAGCACTAATTTCATGATATTGCGTAATCACGGATTGCTAACCTGTGCCAGTACCATACCCGATACCTTTCTGTTGATGTTTATTTTACAGCGCGCTTGCGAAATCCAGTTACAAGCACAAGCGAGTAACCAGCCGCTGATTACAATCAACGATAAGATTTTAGCGGGCATTAAAGCTCAAGCTGATGAAGTCACACGCTCTGCAGGCGGGGCTTTAGCGTGGCCTGGTATTTTGCGAAAGCTTGATAGAATGTGTCCAGACTTTCGTGACTAATACTTTGTTAAACTATACTCGAAGCGTTTTTCTGTTTACAAAGCTGTTACTGTCCACACTGACATGAATATCCTGTTTGATGATAACATGCCTTACGCTGCTGACTTTTTCTCCGGTCTAGGGAAGGCCAAGGCCTTTTGTGCAGGCCAAATAAACGGTGATGATTTGGCTCGGTGTGAGGCTTTGTTGGTGCGTTCAACAACTAAGGTTGACGCTAAACTGATAGAATCTGCGCCCAATCTTGAATACGTCGCAACCGCAACAGCAGGCTTCAATCATATAGATATCCAAGCGCTTAGACAGCGCTCAATTAAATGGTATGCAGCCGGAGGATGCAATGCGCGGGCGGTGGCAGAATACGTGACCTGTGGACTCTTTAAGCTCTCTGTTAAACACGATTTCGACCTGCTATCAAAGTCTGTCGGCATTGTTGGAGTGGGTAATGTGGGCAGTGCCTTATCTTCTATGTTGCAGTCAATTGGTATGAAGGTGGTGGAATACGATCCGCCAAGAGCGCAGCGAGATGAGCACTTTGAGAGTGCACCCTTTGATGATGTGTTGAAATGCGATGTTATCAGCCTTCATGTCCCTTTAGTCACTCAGGGTGATTTCCCCACTCTGCATATGTTCAATAAGCAAATTTTAAACCGCCTTTACCCTGACCAAATCTTAATAAATGCTTGTCGCGGTGAGGTCTTAAGCAACGCGGATTTGCTTGAATGCTTTGAGCAAAATGCGCATTCTATGCCAAGGCTGATTTTAGATTGTTGGGAAGGCGAGCCTTGTATTGACAAACGCTTGCTGCCCTACCTAAGTTTTGCTACCGCGCACATTGCAGGTCATTCTCTCGAAGGCAAGGCAAACGGAACTGAGATGGTTTATCGTGATTTGTGTCGTCATTTAAACATCAGCCCATCGCTAGATTTACGCCAATTTTTACCCAAATTTGATAGCAATATCGCATTTGAACCCGTCCTTCAGAGCACCTCCAATGAGCAAGGTGTTCTGACCATCGTCTCAAAAGTCATAGACTGCATGTATGACATTGAAAATGATGATAGTTTTTTTCGCCGCTACATGGCAAAATCTGATTCGTTTTCTGAAATTCGTCGCAACTATCCAGTGCGACGTGAATGGCATGCTGCACGTATCCCCCTTGATCATGTTCAAGGCAACAAGAAAGCAGCAGCCATATTAGAAAAGCTAGGTTTTAGTCTGACCAACGACAGTCGCTGCGCTTAGGATTTTTTGAACGCATGTTTTGCCGCATAAAAAGCAAAAGCTGAACGAAAAGTCCAGGATGTTAATCAATCAAAAATACTAGAAAGGACAATGAAGTAATGTCAAATGTTTACGATGTAGCGGTGCTTGGCGCTACGGGATTAGTCGGTCAGACAATCATGGATATTCTTGCACAAAGAAAATTTCCCATAGGTACGCTTTATCCACTGGCAAGTGAACGCTCTGCAGGCGGCGAGATTGAGTTTGGCGGCAAAAAGATTGAAGTGCTCAATGCAGACACATTCGATTGGTCTAAGGTGCAGTTTGGTTTTTTCAGTGCTGGTGGCAGCGTATCCGAAAAGTTTGCGCCCATTGCCGCAGACGCTGGCTGTATCGTGATTGATAACACATCTCAATATCGCTATGAGCCAGATATTCCATTAGTTGTGCCCGAGGTCAATAGTCACGCTTTGGCAGACTATCGTAATCGAAACATCATTGCCAATCCAAATTGTTCCACCATCCAAATGGTAGTTGCTTTAAAACCGATTGCGGATGCTGTGGGCATTGAGCGCATCAACGTCGCTACCTATCAGTCAGTGTCCGGCGCAGGAAAATCGGCTATGGAAGCGCTGGCGCGGCAAACTGCCGAACTGCTCAACGCAAAGGATGTCACTGGAGAGGAATTTTCCCGTCAAATCGCGTTTAACGCTATTCCTCAGATTGATGTTTTCATGGATAACGACTACACCAAAGAAGAAATGAAAATGGTGTGGGAAACGCGCAAAATTTTAGGTGATGAGTCTATCTTGGTTAATCCGACGGCGGTTCGCGTGCCTGTGTTTTACGGTCACGGAGAAGCCATTCATATTGAAACTCGTCAGCAAACTGATGCAGAGCATGTTAAGCAACTGTTGGCGGACGCGCCTGGCATCAAGTTATACGAGCAGCGTGATGCCTTTCCAACGCAGGTCTCAAGCGCAAGCGGCAATGATTGGGTGCACGTTGGACGGGTGCGAAATGACGTATCACATCCGCAAGGTATTAATATGTGGGTGGTGTCTGACAATATTCGTAAAGGTGCTGCAACGAACAGTGTTCAGATTGCAGAAGTGTTAGTGCGCGATTATTTATAATTGCGCATTAATTTTGAATAAAAGTGAGTATACATGCGAGCGAAACTGCCTCAATGGAGGCCACGCTTTAAATAAAATGCCTTGCAGGCCGATAACCCACAAAGGGTTGTGCGCTAAGTGTTTGCACTTTAGGAGTTAACACAGGTTTGAAATGGTACGTTAATAAAGGGCTGTCGTGTAGAGATTTGTCAGTCAGATCTTTAGGTCAACGAGCATCAAAATTTACTAAAACGCTCAGTCGCGCCATGGTCATGAGTGTGTTTGCACTGATGACTTTAAACCTTGGCTTGCATGCGCCTGAAGCCTCTGCTCAAGTTCAACTGCAGGGACCCACAAACAATGCCGAAGCATTCTCCGGAGTTGTGTACGGCCCAATTGACGAAACCGACACGCTTTGGCGCATTGCCACTCGCTATAAACCAGACTCTGAATTTTCTGTTTATCAGGTAATGCTGGCGATATTTCAACTTAATCCCCAAGCCTTTGAAAACCGAAATTTCAACACCATGGTAAATGGCGCGACGCTGCAGTTGCCAAGTGACCAATTTATCGCCCGAATGGATCGTCAGCGCGCCCGGGCGAAAGCCGAAGCAGACGATCGTGCATTTGGACGTCCCAATTCTGTTCAGCCTCAGGAAGTACTAAACGCAGCCGCAGTGCCGCCTGAACCAGAAGTGCCACTGGTTAATCAAGATGATTTGAGCGAAACTGAGCAGGTCTTACAAAATCAGCTTAATGCGCTCAATCGCCAGCAAACGACCCAATTTAACGAAGTAAAGGAACAGGTTTCATCATCTATTGACAGTGTACAGGCCTTACTCGACGAAAACCGTCGTTTATACGAGCGCTTTGATGCTGTTAACCAAGACATCGCGGATTTACGCGCCAAAGTAGAAGGCGAAGTACAAGAGCAGATAGACGAGCAACTGGCTCTGCAAAAAGAGCTCATTGAACTAGTCAAACAGGCTGAGCAGCGGCAAATTGACAAAGAATCAGAATCGATTTTAAACACGCTTTCCAGCCCACTTGCGATCATTACGCTTTCGTCCATTTTTTCAATCGGTTTACTGGCGATTTTAGGGTTTTGGTTACTAAGAAATCCGAAACAAGAAGCGCCCGTAAACGAAAGCAAAGCCTCACAAGAAGAAAAAGTCGATGACATCGTAGATGACGAATTAGTCATTGGCGAAATGGACGACGATGCTGATGATCTCATGGCAGCACTTGAGCAAGAAATGGGTGACGATGTTTTATCAGCGGACTTAGAAGACGGTTTTGATGAACTTGGCGTTGGTGATGGCGATTTTGACGCCGCCGAAGACGACATGCTCGTGCCAGACGCACCGCAAAAAGACAGTGAGTCGACAGTTACCGAAGAAGTCAGTTTTGACGCTGACTCCATCAGTCTTGATGACGACGATTTTGAAAACCAAGAGATTGATTTAGATACACCACCTAAACAAGAAGAAAAGCCCGCGCAGCGCGAGGTGGTTGAAGATTTAACAACCGACTTAGATATTGATGATTTTGAAGACGACGAAGACGATGTGGTAGAAGAAGTCAAAAATACGCCTGAGCTTGCGCAAGCTGAATCAGACGTAAATGCGGTTCCTGAGGGCGACAGTGTTCACATCGAAAGTGAAAGCGATATTGCAAGCGAAAGTTCTTCAACTGGACAGTCAGAGCAAGAGGCAGACAAACAGCCTACTGACGAAGATACCAAGCAAGCTGACGAAGCGAAACAAGAAGAAACAAGCCCTGCTAATGCAAATAAACTTGCGGCTGTTGAGAGTGACGTGCCTTTGGGCGTGCCAGAGAATGAAGCAGATGATCTTGATGATGAGGCTATTGAGCAAATCGAGACTGCTATAAATGAGACGACGGAAGAGTTTGGTAAGCTCGCCGAAGAGCTAACGGCCGACCTTGATGATCCCAACCGGAGTGTCGAAGAGGACGAGCCTGATGAAAGCGAAGTAGAAAATGACGCTAATGATGGCCAACAAGCGCCTGTGGATTCAAGTGAAAAAGAGGATAAATCTGCTCAGTATGGTGCGGCAGAGTCTACGGAGCAAGATGACATAGATGCTCTTTTAGATGAAGCGAATGCAGCTAATACTGAAGAACAAGAAGAATCAGCAGAACAAGAAGAACAAGAAGAACCAGTAGAACAAGAAGAACCAGTAGAACCAGTAGAACAAGAAGAACCAGTAGAACAAGAGAAGCCTGAAGTCCCAGAAAAACCTCAAGAACAACCTGCTCAAGAAACGCAAGTACCTCAGGAAGAGCCGGTTGATGAAGCGCAGCCACCGAACGAAGTTGCTGAAACGGTTTCTGAAGTTGAAGACTTAGCAGATGATATTTTGTCTGAGCTTGAGGAGGAGCAGGCCAGTGATGAATTGGATGATTTGCTCGATGAGTTTGCTGAAAATGACGAAGCAGATGACTCCCAGCTACCGGAATCAGATGATAGCTTTGCCCAAGACTCCCAAGGCGACACGCCTGAGCAAGATTCGGACACACCCGAAGCCGTTGATTCACAGGACGCTATCGATTTAGACAGCATCGACTTAGATGAATCTTTAACATCAGATAGCGAAAATGCTTCTCAGGATGCTCAAGACAGCGTCAGCGAACTCGCAGACGATTTGTTAGCTGAATTAGAAGAAGACGAAGCGGAAGATGAGTTGGACGCGCTTTTAGAAGAATTTAGTGAAGACCTAGCGCTATCAGAAGAAAACGACAGCAATTCAGATGATGCAGACGCAGCGTCTGACGCACTTTTGGACGACATACCCTCATTAAGCGAAATGGATCCCAGCGCGCCGCGTGACACCGAAGACGAGATAGCACCAGAAGCGTCAGAGCCTTCCCAAACGAAAGAAGAGGTAGAAGACGAAAGTGCTGAATCAGAGGCTGCAAATGCAGAATTGTCTGAATCAATCCTTGAAGAAGATGAAAATCAAGTAAGCACCAGCGCATCTGATACAGACGATACGGATGATGTTCTGGCTGATTTGCCAGGCCTTGATGATTGGCTGGAAGATGACAAAACGCTATCAAAGGATATTAAAGAGCTGCAAGGCACACAAGATGATTCTGAATTAGATGTGTTGGCAGACATAGAGGGTGCAGATTTTGAAGAGTTGTTATCAGAAATCAATTCAGAAGAAAGCATACCGCAAGATGCAATAGAGCCTGAAGAATTATCGAAGGCGCAATCAGATGATGCTTTTGCCGATGCTGGCTTAGACCTCGACAAGCTTTTAGCTGAAGATGAAGACGCCGAAAATAGCGCAGAAGACTTTGTTAACGTAGACGACTTGCTGAGTGAAAGCGAGGCGTTAACCCCGTTGTCTGACGACGATGTGGAGCTTGACCTCAATAAATCACTTGACCGTCTGATGGGCGACAAAGATGGTGACGCAGCACAATCGGAGAATAGCCAACAAGATATAGATAGTTCTGAGAGTGATGCAATAGATGACCAAGCCAGTAACCTCGATTTAGCGCAGGTGTATATTGATATGGATGATATTGAAGCAGCAAAAGAAGTCCTCGAGCAGGTTGTTTCAAAGGGCAGCAGTGAACAAGCCGATGAGGCAAAAGCGCTTTTAAAGCAAATCTCTGAGCGCGAATAAAGCAATGGCGACGGCTTGTGCACTTCATATTCTGGTCAAGACAGAGAAAGAAGCCAAGGCACTGTTGATTCAGATAAAAAAGGGAAAGAATTTTGGTCAGCTCGCTAAACGTCACTCGCTTTGTCCCTCCGGCAAAAAGGGAGGCGATTTGGGTGAATTCCGCCGAGGCCAAATGGTTAAAGCTTTCGATGATGTAGTGTTCAAAAAAGACCTTTTGACCGTTCACGGGCCGGTAAAAACGCGTTTCGGCTATCATTTAATTAAAACCCTCTACCGAAATTGATCAAGTGATAGTCAACCCACGCTAGAATTAAATAGAGCATAAGGAGCTTGCCATGCTTGATAAACCTAAGCTTTCCAATACCGCTGAACTCCTCAATATCATGGGTCGACTAAGAGACCCCAAGACCGGTTGTCCATGGGATCTAAAACAAGACTTTACTAGCATTGTGCCATACACCATTGAAGAAGCTTACGAGCTTGCCGATACTATTGCTTCTGGCGATATGGACGACATAAAAGACGAATTAGGTGATTTACTGTTTCAAGTGGTGTTTTATGCGCAATTGGGCAGTGAGCAGGGTGCCTTTGATTTTGATGAAATTGCTGAAGCGATAAAATCCAAATTAATACGTCGTCATCCGCATGTATTCGGGGAGCTCAAAGCGGAATCTGCCGAACGTGTGGCTGAAAATTGGGAGCAGATAAAACAACAAGAGCGTCAATCCAAAGGACTTGATCTAGACAGCAGTGTACTTGCCAACATTCCAAGCGGATTAGCCCCTGTTTTGCGCGCTGAAAAACTACAGCACCGATGCGCGAAAGTCGGTTTTGACTGGCCCTCAGCAAGCCCCGTGCTGGAAAAAGTGCAAGAAGAGATTGACGAGGTAGCCCACGAGCTAAAACAGAAAGAGCAGGATTCGGCGCGTATCGAGGAAGAAATTGGTGATTTGATGTTTGCGGTTGTTAATTTAAGCCGCCATACAGGCGTGAATGCCGAGCAAGCGCTTCGCAAAGCAAACCTTAAGTTTGAGCGGCGATTCAGAGCGGTAGAAAAACTGCTAGTTAACAAAGGGATTCAACAGGCTAGCTTAGATGAAATGGAAGCAGCATGGCAGCAAGTTAAACACTCTGAATAGTAAAATGTAGGGTTTCCCAGGGTGAGCGTGTAGCAGATTCTGTGTAACTGCCAATAAAACCATTTTCAAACGGATTGAGAACAAAGACCCTATATTCCCATTTCGGGCTTTTTGATTGTATACGCAGGCGAGCCGCTTTACTTCCTGCCTAAGACCTTACTAAAAGCAACATTTCACTATATGCAACAAACACACTTTTCATCATCAAATCTAATTTGCGATAAAATATATGTGCTCACATTGATAACAATCGGCTTTGATGTTGAAAAATTGGGACAAAAATCATTAACTCTACAGTCTCAAAACTTTCGATAAACGATTTGACGGCGCTTTACCGTCAAATCCGACTTAATTGTTTTGTTAACTTTCCTTCGAATCATGTCAATAGTGATAACGACAAGAAATTATGACTATGGCGTCACTCTCAACCGCATAAACTAATCGATTTGTATCGTCGATTCTGCGAGACCTAAAACCACTCAAGTTCTCCTTTAGAGGCTCTGGTTTGCCAAGCCCATCAAAAGGTGATCGTTTAACATCAATTACCAGTTTATTTATACGTTTTAGGGTTTTCTTGTTCTGTGTTTGCCAATAAACGTAGTCCTTCCAAGATTCATCGGTCCATGACAATAACCTTTTACTCATCCATCAAATCCCTTTGAGTATGCTCAGCTTTTTTATATTGGGAAATAGACTTCGCCAAATGAGCAGCATTTGCGGGTGATCTCAGTAAGTAAACAGTTTCCATCAAACTATTGTAATAGTCGAGAGACATTACAACCGCGTCTTCAGAGTCTCTTCGAGTAATTACCGTGGTATCCGCATCGTTAACAACATTATCTAAAACCGTCTTTAACCCATTTCGCGCTTCAGTAAAGGATACGACTCTCATAACACTTCCTCATGTACAGTTTATAAGACAAGTCTAGCTCATAAATCGAGAGTTGTACAGTTAAACAGACAACTGTCCTTGTCAGAAAGTTAACGAGGCTGAAGAGTTAGTAGTATCCTCAAAATTTGCCGACTCCTGTGTCGATTATTTACTTCAATCAATGCTCAAACCAATCTAAGATTTACGTAGCGTTAGATTTTTTGATTAAATTTCACACAATTTTTAAATTTGCTTCTGAAATCGATTAATTCTAAAGTCTCAACACGTTGAATAAGCGGTTTTGGGTTCTCTTGCCAAAATCCGCTTCATGCTTGTGTTATGCGCAATATGACTACCAATCTGTTGAGATGTAAGAAGTGAGTTCTATGAGCGCATTGACTTTTTCATTTCTTTTAATCCAACTGTCCCGTAGATGAGGTAGACCCTCTATTTGAGGAGGCCTATGCTCCTCCAGCAATTTGTTGCGTAAAAGAGCTTTCTCCTTTTCGTTCAACATTAGAGATTGGAGCTTGCTCAATTCTCCAGTATCTAGCCAAATCCCCCCACATCCTGGACATTCATCGATTTCAACAACATGAAGTGGGCTATAGTAGCGCCGTAACATAATGGTATCTATACACCTTGGGCATGTTATTCTCTCACTTAAGTTAAGTGTCTCGTTATGAAATTGGCTGAGATGTTTAGAAAGGGCTTTTCCTCGATCTTTTTCGGGGCATTCGAAAAGTATGAGTGTTTGATTCTCCAGAAATACCCCACCACAATTTTCGCTGACAAACACAGAAACTTTTCCCACGTTCACCTTTTTTAAAGCTAAACCAGTCCTTGGACACTTCATTTTCTCGTAACCTCCTTAATGCGCATACACTTACTATAAGCGGTTTTCACGCGCTCTTCTGGAAAATCCGTCTTAATCGTTTTGTAAATTACGGAATACGGGAATCGACTTAAGATAAAGCGCCTATGATATTGTCCCATTTTAGGCCAAGTTTGCGGTAAGGATTGGATAGAATTGAAGGCATCATCTAGCTCTTGCACAAACTCGTACCCGAGACCTTTTACTTGTTCTTGATACCAATCAAAGGACGATTTTATTTCTTCTGTGGTGTCTGGGTGAAATAATAGTTCAAGCATATAGCTTATAACTTTTGCTTGATTTGGTCCCATGTAGTTGGTCTAATTTTACCGTTTTCCAATTCATTACTTCGTTTTTCTGCCAGTAATAACCACTCTTGTTCAACGTCATCATCTGCACGTCCATCCATTGCTGATAATAAACAATGAACAGCAAGAGCTTTCTCTTTAGTGCTCAATTGATCAATGCTATCCATAAGGTTTTTAAGAGCTTCCGACATAAAATCAACCCCAAACAATTTAACTGTGATGAGTTTAGCAGTTTATAGAATCAAGAGTAATACATTTTCACACTTAGCAATTAACAATTTAATAGTGAGCGATTGGGTCGTTTTTCTACCAGCAATCGTCTCATTTACATCGTGTGAATATTGTTACCAAATTACCTAACACATTGCCAACTATCTTCTTTTTTGCGCTTTTTAAAAGAGGTCTAAGGTGATAAATAACCTCTTGGGTCATTTGCATTAATATGGGAAAACATTCATTATACTGTATATTTAAGCAGTATTAATTCAAGGATGAATTATGTAAATTTGCTTATTATTTTTAACGTCCATCGCCGATTTTATGTTAAGTCGTGATTATTCTCTGAGAACAATTGATACATATCTAAAATGGATAGCATCATTTATTCACTCTCACGGTAAACGCAATCCTGCTTTAATGGGAGATAACTGGCTGGTATGCTATTTACGACAAAGTCGTTCGGTAATTAGGCCGACAGTATCAATAGGTAATCACACCACTACAACAAAATAAGCAACAACTTATCAGACCCTCATTGTTCGCTGTGCATCTTATATCTCCAAGAGCCTTTCAGCAAAGACACTTAAAGTAAAAGCTCCCGCAACTTTCTTATTTGACAGTCGTAAATCATCAATAAGCCAAGCAATATTTCGGCGTATGGCTTCGTCCATCTATCAATATTTACAGGGAAATAAAATGAGAAAGCGTCTAATCAATTCACTCCTAGCGATATCTTTAGCCACGATGTCATGCATGTCTTTTGCCGAGATCATTACATTTGATGATGTGGACGAGGAGCTTTTTGTAAGCGCAGGCGAAAGCTTTTCCGAAAATGGCTTTACGCTTTTGGTCAATATTGGAGAAGTATTTAGTATCAATGATGCTGTAACACCATCGCCGTCTTTTAATTCTGGATGAGATATCGAGCCTGAGCTTGGAGATTCGTTTTCCATATTTGCTGACGATGGTGGACGTTTTTCAATTGCGCAACTCGACCTGGCGTCCTTTTCAGACAGCATTACAGACACCATCAGCATTTTCGGATCCAATGGTGATGCTTTGCAAGAAGCTCTTTTCGATATAAGCGCAGATCAAACGGACATTGTGAGCCTAGCGCTAAACACCGGATTTTTTGATACTTTTACCTTCTTCGTGTCTCAGGTTGGGGACGAAGGCTTGTCTATTGATAACATCGTGCTTAACCGCTTAGATGATCCGGCATTGGTGTCCCAGCCCAGCGTGATTGGACTTTTGTCACTAAGCTTATTGGTTTTGATGTTTAAACGCCGCAACTCGTTGAAGCACGTGCTTCGTTAATGAAGGGTATAGACTTAAGAACGCGTCTTCAAATAAAGGCGCGTTTTTTTGTATAAACGCTAAGCCTTCATTCGCAAACGTAATTCGGCCCCCAAGACGTTGTTCAATTTGTAAAAAGGCCTTTAGGCAGGCTTGAAGCTGTGAATAATTTTCAAGCCAGCGATGCTTTATTAGGCTGTTTCGCACCAGATTAAAGCGTTCACTAATATCCAAATTATCATCTTCCAGCTCTCGGTAAAATCTATCTAGCACTTGTTCGAGAGATAGGTCTGTAAAATGCTCGTGATGCTGGGTCAATAAGTGGTCAAAATATACATCAATGATAACGCCTGAAATACGCCTCAGATTGTTAGGGAATTGCTGTCGTAGCTTAACCACGCTGTCATGACTGTCTGTAAAACTATCAATGCTGCGGTGCAATTTAATGCCCGTTTGAATAGGCTTTGGCAGATGCGACAAGTCACTGCCTTTTACAAAATCACCGAGAAAATTGCCGACTAAGCTTGTGTTTGATATATGCGCTAACTGAATGTGAGATAGGTAGTTCATAAGCTTATGTTAGCGAATCAACTATGTGTTAGCGAGCCGAATGTGTGTCAACGAATCGCTGAATGCATGGGCTTTAGACTTTATGCTCATCATCGTATACTTTGAGGGGCAAAATAAAACAAGGAATAAGAACAATGAAGTTAATTCACTCAGCGCTTGTTATCTCATCGCTTGCGCTAGCAACTGCGTGCGCACCTAGTGATGTAGCGCAAAAAGATGCAAATGAGGCAATGCAAACCAAGAGCAATTCATCGCTGCAAACCTTGACACAAGAAGATGCAAAAGGCTTTTTGCAAAAAGTCGAAAATGACATTACCAAACTCTCAACACCCGCAGCTCATGCTGCATGGGCATATGCAACCCACATTAATTACGATACTGCCAAAGTAAACACCTATTTTACTGAACAGATTTCGGTACTTTATGCAAAATATGCAGTCGAAGCAGCCAAGTTCAATGACGTACAAGTGGATGCCGATACGCGTCGGCAGCTAGATCTATTAAAATCAAACCCTGAAATTGCTTTTCCAGCCGACCCCGCAAAAGCTGAGCGTCTTGCCACCATAGGCTCAGATATGATGGGAATATATGGCTCGGGTGAGTATTGCCGTGACAACGATACATGTCTTTCGCTGGTGCAAATGAGCGCAGAAATGGCGACCAGTCGCAATCCTGACTTATTGCTCGAATACTGGGAAGGCTGGAGGCAGGTATCAGTGCCTATGCGCGACATGTACGCAGAGATGGTAAGCCTGGCAAATGAAGGTGCTGAACAGTTAGGTTTTGACAACACGTCTGAGCTTTGGCGTGCTAAATACGATATGCCAGCAGATGATTTCCCCAAAGAGCTGGACCGGATATGGGGTCAAGTTAAACCCTTCTATGAATCACTACAGTGCCATGTGAGGGCGGAGTTGTCTGAGTACTATGGTAAAGATTATGATGGCAATGACATCGTGCCTTTAGATAAACCCATCCCAGCGCACTTACTGGGTAATATGTGGGCGCAGTCATGGGGTAATATCTACGATATCGTCAAGCCTGAACAAGAAATGAATGTGCCCAATGTGACTAGCGCGCTTCAAAATCAAGCTTATGATGAAATACAAATGACTAAACAAGCCGAAGCGTTTTTCTCTTCGCTGGGTTTTGAGCCTTTGCCAGATACCTTTTGGGAGCGTTCAATGTTCCAAAAACCTGAGGGCAGGGATGTGCAGTGTCATGCTTCTGCCTGGAATTTAGATGATGTTGACGATTTGCGCATCAAAATGTGCATTCAAATTACCGGCGAAGAATTTAATGTGATTCACCATGAGTTAGGGCATAACTACTATCAAAGAGCATACAATCAACTGCCCATGTTGTATCGCGGTTCGGCTAATAGCGGATTTCATGAAGCCATTGGCGATACTATTGCGCTTTCGATAACACCGACGTATTTGCAGCAGATTGGTTTGATAGATGAAATTCCAGATGCATCTAACGACATTGGCATGCTGCTTAAAGTGGCACTGGATAAAATCGCTTTCTTACCTTGGGGCTTAATGGTCGACCAATGGCGCTGGAAAGTCATGTCAGGTGAAGTTACCCCTGAGCAATACAACGAGCTTTGGTGGGAGTTGCGCGAGAAGTATCAGGGCGTAGCTGCGCCTATAGCAAGAGGCAATGATGCCTTCGACCCGGGTGCGAAATATCATGTGCCTGCAAACGTGTCATACACACGTTACTTTTTAGCCCATATTTTGCAATTTCAGTTTCATAAAGCCTTGTGTGATATAGCTCAAAGCGAAGAGGCTCTGCATAGGTGCTCTATTTACGGCAGTGAAGCCGCCGGAAGTGCATTAAACAATATGCTAGAAATGGGCAAAAGCCAGCCTTGGCAAGAAGCAATGACCACTTTGACGGGACAGCCGGATATGGACGCGTCGACCATTGCAGACTATTTTGCGCCACTAAAAACATGGCTAGACGAACAAAATGCCGAAAGACAATGCGGTTGGTAGCTTGCTTTCGAAACGAGATAGTGATTAACAGGGCGCGAACTGCGCCCTGATATTAGCTCGCTATATCAACTTTTACGACGGGCGATTAAGCCAGTCATCATCAGTCCAATCAATATCGCGATCGATGGCGCATTGACGTCTGTGGGCGGCACAAGTATTGTTGAAATGGCACCTACAGCATCGATATCTGCACCAACCGTTAAGCCAGTTAGGTCACCTTCATCTGGATCGTCCGTTAAGCGAACAAATCGAAGTAAAGATGACGCATCGAATCCAAATGCATCTAAATCAATGCCTGAGGTTGCCCCAAATACTTTACCAACAGAGGTCCATACAAGGCCATCCGCGCTGACATCTACAAAAGTATCTTCTACATCCGGCCCAATTTCAAATACCCATAAGTCCAAATCAGAATTATTGCTTCCGGTGAGTAAGTTATCTACGAACTCTAAGACAATTGAACCACCCCTACCAAGGGATACATACTCACAGTCAGTGTCGGTGCAACTAGTGCTGGCAGCATCAAAGTCTGGAATACCAATCGCATTCTCTGGATTGGAATAAGGCGAGGTGGCTGATGGATCGCCTGGCGTGAATGACACCACCTTATCCGCAAACGAGGCTGCACCATCTGGGAATTCTACCCCACCAATAATTGCTGCTTGCGTACTGAATGATATTCCTGCGAGTAAAAGTGTAGAAAGCGTAAGTTTTTTTATAAGTTTCATAGTTATCCTCCTTGTTTGATAACGTTTTTAGCTTCCTCCAGTGTCCATGTAAGTGCAATACGTCCAATATATTATTTATATAAGAATTGAGCCGAGTGGTGAACAAAATATATGGAAAATATAAGGTTTGGCCTTTTGATAGGTTCTACCTAATGATAGTGTGTGTTTTACCGCATTAACAATTGCGCTTTATAGAAAAATAGGGGCATACAATAAGTGAGGTCATTAAGGTTTTTTTAATGTGGCTAATGCAAGGTTGGTCTGCTTTTCACTGTACTGATTAAGCTTATGATGCGAAGGCGACCATCCTCTTAAAAAACGCTCAAAGTCGGCCCATGCAAACTTATACAGCTCGCTCCATTCTGTCTTTACGCTTGGGAATAGATGGTCTTGCTTTGAAAAGGCTAAGGCCTGCTTTAGCTGTTCGAAATAGTACTCCTTGAGGTCGCTCGCATAACGCTCTAAATCATCAGCGCTTAAGCAGCTACCTAAAAAATAGACAAGATCCTGAATACCACATCCTTTGCCAACATATTGAAAATCGAGTGCTAATACATCGCTGCAATCAGAATTAAAACAGAAGTTCGCAATTTTGGCATCGCCATGCACCAGCGTAGAATATCGACAATTCTGAAGTGCGTTCGAAACGTTTTGTGCTTGCTGTTTTAAGTTTGAGTCTGGCATCGCTTGCCATTCTTGTTTGCGGGTTTGCAGATGCCAATAGGTGCCAATTGGCCACAGGCCTTCGCCCTCACTGTTTAAAAACTGAGCGTGAAAATTAGCTAGCCATGTTACGCCAAGACTAGCTTGTTCAAAGCTCGCCGTATTGCGTCTTACTTCATAGCCCTTATGGTCTGCGTCCTCCAGAACCAGCCACATCGCATTGCGGTTTGCCCCGCTGGAAATGTACTTAGGTGTTCGGCATCTTTCGTTCAACTGCTCACTGAACTGTTTATAAAACACCTGTTCGTTCAAATATGAACTCAGTTTACGTGTGTGGGCTGTCGCACTTTCCCATCCTCGGGGGTGAGCGGCTTTTGCGTGGATATTAATAATTTTAAGAATAATGGGCGCTGCACGACCTGATACGTCATAGCGAGCAATTTCTCCATACCCACTCCAAAGAGACTGCACACTCCTGAGTTTATTGAAATGCAGTGTGCCAAAGCATGCCTCTAAGGCCTGATGTGAGATGTTGTCTATCATTATTTTGCGAACATGCTTAAATCAAATGTGAGCTGTCAATGGCTACATGATTAGTAGCAACGTCAATCAACGACTTCGCGGTTAAGTTAAGCACGCTGTACACGGTGCTTTTGCACGAATATGCTCGTGCTATATGTTCAAGAAGTATGGCGAAGTCTCCATCGCCCGACAGGAGAACAACTCTGTCGACATCTTTTGCTGTTTCTAGGACGTCTATGGTAATGCCGACATCCCAATCACCTTTAGCACTGCCGTCTGCACGCTGAATAAAGGGCTTTAACTTGATTTCAAAGCCGATATGGCGCATTGCACTTTGAAACTTTTGTTGTTGAGTATCACCTCTATCAATCGCATAAGCATAAGCACACACAATTTCAGCCTCGCGACTGAGCGTCGTGTGCAAGCTGCGATAGTCGAATGGTTTTCCAAAGGCGTCTCGCGTGGTGTAGTAAATATTTTGCACGTCAGCAAAAATAGCAAGTCTTTCCAAGTGATACCTCAAGTACATTCGTTATACAAAACTGTTGTTAATCAGCAATAGGACTCAGCACACTATAGCAGAACTTATACTGAGCTCCGCACTGTTTACTTCGCTTACATCGATAAAACACTCGCACATTATAGCTTAGATGGTTTTGTTTGTTTTTGTTGTGATTTGGCTGATTTTTGATGCTATTCGACTATTTTGGTGAAATTTACACATTTTTCGTTTATAGGTACTTAATTAAATTTAAAGGTTTTTAGAGGAATTTTGCTACATTTGCGTATTTCTATGAAAATTTAATTTTCCCGAATTTTACAGGGTTTTAAAGATATTTTCATGGAAGGTGGTATGTTTTCACTTGTATTGAGAGTTTCAAGAGTTACAGTCTATCTTGCGGTTTACATGGCCATTCAGCCCACTGCTAATTTCTAAATTCAATACAGAATCTTGAGAGTATGGTGCTTACTTACCCGGAACTAAAAATTCGCGTGCTAAGCCAGTAAATGTCAGTAAAACCTTAAGTGAGTGGTTCGTCGAATTCTTCGGGTTTGGTAAAATCACCGTCAATATCGGCTAGCTTATTGTCGTCAAAGCTTAAAATGAGCTGCTTTTTCACGTCTTCGCCGCGCTTCGACATGCCGCGTTTCATTTCGTAATAATAGTACCAGGTATCATCGTTGAAGCTATCTTCCACCACTGGATTGCCCAAAACAAAGCGAACTTGTTCTTTGGTCATTTCAACGCGTAATTTATCGACGTCTTTTTGGTCTAAGAAGTTGCCTTGCGGCACATCAATGCGAAAAATCCAGTCTGAACATGCAGACAATAGACTCAAACAGAGCAGGGCGATGGCTATGTGCTTCATACGTAATCCATAAGTAAAATCGAGAGCGATACTACATCACATGCCTCAGACCGATCAATCCTTATTTGGTTCCCATGTAAAACACAGCTAGCTCTTAGTCTAAAAGCCTATTCGTTATCGTTTACACTGACTTGTTGACTTTGACCATTACGATACCTTCAAAAGGTCTTTAGCGTTAGCGATTGCTGTATCTGTCAGTTCATCGCCGGCTAGCAAACGCGCTATTTCGTTTACGCGTTCTTGTTTTGTAAGCTGCAGCACTTTAGTCTCAGTACTCTTCCCATCTGTCAGTTTAGTGACAAACAATTGGTGGTGCCCTTGAGCGGCGACTTGCGGCAGGTGCGTCACACATATCACCTGGCTTTGTGCACCTAAAGAATGCAGCAATTTTCCAACAATAGATGCGGTCTGACCGCTGATACCTGTATCGACCTCATCAAATACCATTGTGGGAATACTAAAGTCGCGAGAACGAATTACTTGGATAGCAAGACCAATTCGTGCCAACTCGCCTCCAGAAACTACCTTCTCCATCAAGTCAGGCGCTTGACCTGGGTTAACGGATACTAATATTTCTATCTTGTCATTGCCTCTAGCGCTTGGTGCAGAGCTTTCATCGTGTTCAACATGGGTATTAACAACGGCATGAGGTAAGTTCATTTGTTGAATGCTGGTAGCGATCTCTTTCGATAATTGCTGCGCTGCAGTTGCCCTTGATTGATGAAGCGCAGTTGCACTATTTCGGTATGCTGATAGCGCCTTTTCGCAGCTTTCTTCTATAGCTTGTAAAGATGCTTCCTGTTTATTTAGTTGGGATAGTTCTTCGGCCAAACTAGCGTGCGTTTCGTGAAGGAGCTCGGGCGCGACCTTATGCTTACGCGCAATGTCCAACGCATCTGAGTAACGTTGCTCAATTAATGCTAGCTGTGCAGGGTCTGATTCAAGCGATGACTGGTAATTGCTCAGCTCTCCATAGGCTTCTTCTAATTGAATGGATGCGCTTTGAAGTAAGTCGTAAGTCGATTGCAGAGCATCATCAGAGTTGAGCAATTCTCCTAGTTCTTTATTTACTGTGTTGAGCATCGCGATCACGTTACCGTTATCATCATCTTTTAATGCATAGCATGACTTCTCTGCAGTTTCTCTTAAGTCTTGTACGCTATTGAGCTTTTTGAATTGCGCTTCAATGTTTTCAAACTCGCCTTGTGCAATAGCAAACTCATCAAGCTCATCGACCTGATATTGTAAAAGGCTTAATCTATCTAAGCGTTGTTGCTGCGCATCTTGGAGTGCCTTTAATTCTTGGGATTGTTTTTTATATTGTTGATAACTGTCTACCGTGTGTTCGAGTAAATTTTGATGCTGTGCGTAGCCGTCTAAAAGCGATAGCTGATTCTCTGATTTAAGGAATTGATGATGGTCGTTTTGACCGTGTATATGAATGAGCTTACTGCCAAGCGCTTTGACCTGCGAAAGATTTACCGCTATGCCGTTAATAAAGGCTTTTGAACGGCCTTCAGCGCTGACTACGCGGCGTATGAAGCACTCATCAGGATTGTCTTCTTGACTGAGCATTTCTGTATTCAATAACTGCTTTACATGCTCAAGCTTACTGATATCGAAATGAGCAACAACTTCCGCTCGTTTTGCTCCATTTCTCACGATATTCGCTTCGGCACGCTGACCTAAACATAAACCCAGTGCATCTAAAGCAATAGACTTACCTGCACCGGTTTCTCCGGTGATGGCAGTTAGTCCTTTTTGCACGCTCAATTCTACATGTTTTACGACGGTGAAATTCTTTATGTCAATGTGAACAAGCATATCAGTCTCCGATTTACGCTATACTGGTAATATATACAGTATGTGAAATTCTGTAAAGACTGATTTCAGATCAAGCGCGATTTAAATCCAGAATCATTTAACCTTGGTAGGTGTTCAGCGATTAAAACGCATACGCAAGTACGCTATAACACCCATCAGACCCAAAAAGAACACACTCGTGCTTCCACCGCCACCACCATCGGAGCTTGGATTGTTTGGTGTAGGGGTTGGAGGAGCGTTTAGTAAGGTATTGCGAACAGGGTTAAGATTAGGGTTTGTTATACGGGTATTGTCAATTACCACCACGTCGGTAACTAGAACGAAGTTATCACCATCTGGAATAGTGCCTTGAGCTACATCTAGGTCGCTAAAGTTGCGCAAAGGTACTTCTGAGAAAGTGCCTGAGTCTAGATTAACTCTTCTTAATTCAGCAATCGCGTCGACCACTTCCATACCGTTATCGAGCACTTGACCAAACACGGTAAAACCGCCGTTTTGCACATCAAGATTGCCTGAATTGTTGGCTAAGTTTACAAAAAATTGCGATGTCGCACTATTTGGATCGCCTGACAGTTTTGCCATCGCAAGCGTACCGCGCACATTTGACAATACCGGCTCGTTTACCACAGGCACACCGGTAGGTACGGTATCAAATGGTATGGAGTTGTTATATTGAAAGCCGCCCATTTGGATGATGAAGTTTGGCACACCGCGGTGTATTACATTATTGGCGTAAGCGCCCGAATTGACATATTCTAGAAAGTTTTCAACGGTTTCGGGGGTGGTGTCGTCAAATAAATTGACTTGAAAGTCACCTAAAACAGTTCGTACCTCAACGACAGTTGCCCTTGTAAAAGGCGCAACTAAAAGCAAGAAGCTCAATGCAAATAATGTTGAATATCGAGTAAAGTTCAAAACAATTCCTATACTTATCAATAGTAGTGCTATGGTCACAAAAGGTGAGATGATAGCTCACTTCGTCTAGTAAAACTATCACGCCAATGAATAACAAATTTATAAGATATAGTGATTAGGATGAAGCCATTATCAATCGTCAATCCAGCCAGATACTTCTCTGCGTTTGTTTAACGCGGCATGTCGTATCAGTAGAGCTTACTGCCCCAATTAAGCTTAGTTCTAAGCACATTGAAGTAGTTATAGTCTGGCGGGTGCACAAGGCTAAGATGATTTTTATTCTTGCGAATTTTCACGTAATCACCAGGTTCAACCGAAATGACGACATGGCTGTCACATGAAATCTGCACATTGTCTGTGTTTTGCTTTGAAATTTTGAGCGTTATTTCACTGTTTGCATCAATAACCACTGGACGACTACTGAGGGTATGCGGAAACATCGGAACCAGAGTCAAGGCGTCTAAGTGCGGCACCAGAATGGGGCCACCACCTGAAAGAGAGTAAGCAGTAGAGCCGGTCGGCGTAGCAATAATGAGCCCGTCTGAGCGTTGCGAAAATACAAAGTCACTGCCAACATACAGTTCGAACTCCATCATATGCGCCACTTTGCTATGGTGCAGCACTACTTCATTGATGGCGCTGTGTGAACGTTGGAGCTTTTCGCCGCTAAATACTTGAGCTTCTAAGATAAAGCGTTTTTCTCGAAAGACCTTATTGTTGAAAATGTTATTCAACTGAGAGGCGATATCCTCTGGATTAATGTCGGTTAAAAACCCTAAATTACCTCGGTTTACGCCAACTACGTCAATCTCGTGTTGTGCAAGTACGCGAGCAGCGCCGAGCATGTTTCCGTCGCCGCCAACCACGATTGCAAGGTCAGCTTGCTCGCCAATTTCAGACATGCTCGCAGCGCGAATATTGTCATTTAGGGTTTGTGCAATACGGGTCTCAGCAATAACGTTACAATCGCGTGATTTTAGCTCGTTGACGAGTGTTTCAATACTGGCTTGCGTGGCCTTATGACTGGGTTTACCAATCAGGCCGACCGTAGAGTAGCGCATAAACGGCTCTAGAGAATTAAGAACAATATCAACAGATTATACTAGCCTTGCCCAGATGCAATAGAAAAGCCGACAAAAATTGCTTTTACGGTTGCGATTGTTATAAAGAGCAAACTTATTGTGGCGGTCAGAGCCGTGTTAATACAGTGACTTGTTGTACTACAGTGTCTAAATAGCCTTTTTTCTTAATCGATTAAGTTTTTTGAAAGTTTTGCATAATCATTGCGGTCACTATTTGAACACTTGACAGATGATAAAGCGTGCATCACATGAAATACTTATTGCTTGTTCTGTACTTTACTAGTTTAAGAACAGGCGCAGAATCATTAACATTCGATGAAACATCAGACTCACCCTTTCACCAAGAGTTAAAAACTCTCATCGAAAAGGCGTATCAAGAATTGGGCTATACGCTCAACTATTTGCACCGTCCATTGAAACGAAGTTACCGTGAAGCGGAGCTTGGAAGACTTTCGGGCCTAATGGGAAGAGTAAAGCAACGTGACAGTGCATATGAAAACCTTATCAGGGTGCCCGTGGCTGTAGCTAAGTTTAATATTGTTTTACTGGTGAATACCGACATTTGTTCGCGTTGCGACCTCGATAATATTGAAAGGGTCGCGACCGTATCTGGCTTCGTTGGATTACAAAAGGCCATTGATAATCAAAATCTGCAGCTCAATTTAGTGGAAGCACCTAACCGGCTCGACCTATTTAACCTGAATCCTGTTTAAGAAACGGCGCTCAGTACCGCTAGAATTGCGAATTACTGCGTTGCAAAAGCCAGCAATAGAATAACTATTACGTGACTTTTGCGCCTTGTACTTCACAATTCTAGCAGCACTGAGTGTAAAAATTAATTTAAGCATGTAAAACAAGCGCTTGCACCATTTCTTAAACAGGATTCAGGTTACTTAAAATGATAGATCATGGTCGCGTTCAGGGAGTTATTGTTAGTGACGGCCTTATTCCGAGTGAAATTTATGCGTCACATCCAAATTGGAAAACAATACACATCGCACAAGAAGAGTTGTTTCATTACCTGCATAGAGACAATGAAGTGCTAGTTGCGGCCCTTACAATAAGGCTTAATCGCTTGTTACTGGAAAAGAAAGCTGAAGATAACGATATGTATGTCAACGATAAATAATGAGTTGCTTTCACGACATGGGTGAATTAGCTTAAGCAAAAGAGCTCAACGCTAACGGGAAGGTATAATGAGAATCATCGACATACAGAAAGCCCTGAAACACGCAGGTTTTGACCCCGGACAAATTGACGGCATTCATGGTCGCAATACAACTAAGGCGATTAAAGCCTTTCAAAAAGAAAATGGACTTAAAGTAGATGGGCTAGTTGGCCGCAACACAATTGCCGCACTGGTCAAAGCGAACGCAAGCAATGAAGTCTCATCCGCTAGCAACGATTTTGACATTCCATTGAGCATGCCTTGGATGTCAGCCGCACATAATTTAATGGGGACGCAAGAAGTACCCGGCCGAGGCTCTAATGAAGCTATTATGGGCTGGGCAGAAGATTTAGAGCTGACATCTTATGATGATGACGATATTCCGTGGTGCGGACTGTTTGTTGGTCACTGTGTTGGCTCTCAATTACCCGATGAACCCTTACCTAATAATGTACTGGGCGCCAGAAAATGGCAAAAGCTTGGAAATCAAGTTGAACCTCGTTTTGGGGCTATCATGGTGTTTTGGCGAGGCAGTCGGGACGGTTGGAAAGGGCATGTTGGGTTTTATTGGGCTGAAGACGATGATGCGTATCACATTTTAGGGGGTAATCAATCCAACTCTGTCACCATAACTCGCATTGCTAAAAACCGTTTGTTAAGTGCCCGCTGGCCTGATAGTGCGCTTGAGCAAGATGTTCATACACGTATTGCAGCGGTAAATGGAAGAGTATTGTCGGTGAATGAGGCATAGCAGCGTCCGTTAATACGAGATTGATGTGTGTATCAAATGCTAATGTCGACTGCGCTATACAGACAACCAGTCGTCACGGCTTTCATGTTGAGTCTTCAAATAATTTAGCTCTGCCAAGTTTATTTGCTAAAAGCTGGTTGTCTTCAGCATATTTTTCCACAAAACCGGCAAGTTCATCTTTGTGTTTGTCTAGCAGACTGTTACTACCTTTAAACTTCTCGCTCAGTTCGGCCATTTTTAACTTGCGCAGGTTTTCAGGCATACCTTGATTGCTTTTATTAAACTCTCGAATCACCTTCAAGCCCTCATCGGTAAAGGCTGTGTTCTCCAATGTCGGCATCGTAAAATGACTAAGGTCTTCTAATCCAATTACTTTACAAAAGTCGTGTACTACATCACCGTGTTCTAAACACCCCTTTTCATAGATATGTACGAATACATTCGCCATGCCAAAGGCCTTGCTCCAGTTATCAAAAATCGAATTGTAGTTGTAATAATATGGCTTACCGTAAGGGATTGGGAATGGAAAGCTTTGTCCTGATTTCATAGCGGTTGAGTAAAGGCTGCAAGCGACGTCATCTTGTTTTCGAATGTACATGTGCACTTGAATGCTTTCGAAAATGCTACTTAGCAACAACTTTAGCTTACTAAACTCGTTGGTTGCTTGGAGTCTCGAGTGCAGCCATTCATTTGACATTACCACTGTATTAGCACTTGTTCGTTCAATTTCTTCTTTCAGTAGAGAATCTAAATCCCTATATATCTCGCGATCCTTTTCTTTAATAAATTGACGTAATTTGTTATCCGCATTGCTGGCATAGATAGCAAGTTTGGTGTGATTTTCTAAACCCAACACCGTTGGATAGTAAAAACCTGCTTTTTCCAGTAGCGGTCTGTTTATACGGAAGAATTTTTGAATTGATGTGCTGCCAGTCTTTTCACATCCAATATGTAAGATTAGTTTTTTGCCGCTTTTTCCGTCAACCTGCAAATTTTTACACCTTCAGAGCTCTTTAGCGCTTATTATCATTCAAATTTAGTCAGTATTTCAACGTTATGAAACTAAAAAACTGTTCAGGCAACAGTGTGAATTTCAATATATGGTTCGCCTTTATCGAATAGTGCGTTGAATGCAGCGCCAATTCACCATAAGCATTAGATTTGATGTTGTAACGCCGCGCTTAGGGTCGTTACTTTTCGCAAGAGCATTTCATGCTGACGGCTATGATTTTACAGTTTAGCCTAATTCACAGCATTGTGAGCGTCAGTTGAATGCACAAATTACATCGTTTATTCTCTTAACATTGCAAAATTTGGTTGTGCTTAGGTTTCATGCCAATGCTGTTCATCACCTACTTTGCTGTTACTGCGGAAACACGTTTTAACGCCACTGAATTAGGACAGTCATTATGAGTGCAATCCCATATTTCTATCGACTAAATGCTCGATGCGTAATGCTTATTCTTTGCATTTTCACGCTTTGTTCATGCGCTCAATTTCAAAGAAGTAATAACTTGAAAGTTTTCCACTCGGACGAGCTTGCGTTACATGCCACGGTGGCAGATTTACCTGTTGCAAGTGCGACGGTGATAACGGATAACGAAATTGCCTTCCAATCAAAGTTAGCGCTCATTGAATCCGCCACTCAACAAATCGATTTAGCTTATTACATTTTTTCTGATGACCATACGTCCTCCGTATTGGCCTTAGCACTTATCGACGCAGCTCAACGCGGTGTCAAAGTGCGTATTTTATTAGACTACTTAAGCAGCTATAAGCATCTTGACATGCTTTCGTATCTTGAATCGCAAGGCAAGGGAAAAATCGAGGTGCGACTATATGGCCGCCCCAGTATCAATATTGTAAAAGATGCCGTGTATTTAACCTCAGGATGTAAAAGCGCGCAAACATCTGATAGTGAATGCAATGCAGAGAAATTTGCACAAATCGAGGCTATCTTTAGCGAGGAGCAAATCAATGGCGTGCCAGCCTCTGAACTGGCGATTTCAAATTTATCTACTGATATGTCCGGCATCTTCTTGTCGGGCTTGTATGGTAAAAATCCAAATTTGATGGCGTTTGCGCTTCAAAAGGGGCAGGCGGTAGATGTAGCAGCGCTTAAAAATAAAGCGGGTAGCGCTGATAGCAATCAATCTGAGCAAGTGAAGAAACTAGGAAAGCTATACTTTGATGCGCGATATGGCGGTGGTATCACTGCCTTAAGCGCGCGGATCCAACTCGCGTTAGCAAAGGCGGTAATGGGAGATCAAATTAACCCGGTGTTCAACACAATTAATAGCTTTTTACCCACTGAACGTGAAAATAATGCGCAGGCCAGAAAAGACTGGGACTACCTGACTGAGTTTTTGCATCATAAACTGCTGTGGGTGGACGAGCAGCGGCTCATTTTAGGTGGTCGAAATGTTGAGAATTCCTACCATATGGCGCCCAATTCACTGGCGAGCAAATACATATTCATGGATACCGATGTTGAGCTAAGGCTCAGCCAAATGAGTCCTTCTTTCACAAATAGCTTTGAGCGTATTTGGGGTTTTCGCATGATGGTGGCCAATTTGGACGAAGTACGTATGCATTCTCCGAATGATTTTTTAGCAAACCAAGTCGCCTATAGAAAAGCTCAGAAAATCTGTGCTCAAAAAGCATATAAGCTTGAGACCTGTGTTGAAGATGAATATGCCAAGCACTTTCAGCCCTTGGCGGAACGTTTTAACAGCGTTGAAAGGAAGCTAGCGCTGCTGAAAGCGAGATTTGAAGATGAGTACACTATAAGCGCGGCGCAAAGTGAGAGCTTCGATATCCAAGCACTGTCTAGCGTGAGCTATGTTGAAAACTTACCGTTTTACAATAATTCGCGCGGATACGGCTCGCTAGACGGTTTCGAAGGCGAGTATGGTAAGGGGATTCACGCAACATGGCAGCATTTGCTTCAACAGACATGTCAGGAAGCAAACGCGTCTAATCCTAAAGACATTGTCATACAAAATGCGTATTTCTTTTTACCCGCAAACCTACTTTCGTCGCTAAGTGCGATGGTGACCGGAGAGTGGGATTGTCGCCATGTGCACATAAAGGTCGTAACAAACTCTGTTCAAACGACTGATTTGAATGTGGTTAATTTAATGGCTATGTGGCAACTAAAAGCCTTTGATGACTATCGAAAAACGAATACACAAGCTGAAACTGCTGCTCAGTTTAGCTACTTCGAATATCAGGCAATCGAAGGCGAATCAATACTCTCTTTGCATTCTAAGGTTATGCTATTTGGAGATCATGCATTTATTGGCTCGGCGAATGCGGATGTGCGTAGCTACATTCTTGACACTAACAATGGCCTTCTTTTTCAGAATGTGCCCAGTTTCGTTGATGACTACAAAAACTGGCTATTTACAAAAGGCGAAGCCCGACCGCTAGTGAAAAACGAAACCGCTTCTATTAGCGTAGCGCAAGACATGCTTACGGCGAAAATGACGGCCGTGCTAAATACCATGTATACGCGATATGATAGCGGTGAGCGCGCTAGCGCAGAGCAACGCTCTGAGCTTAAAGCTCATGCATTGAAGACCTCTCAAGATGTTTATCAATTGTCGCTTGACCTGATGGGCGGCGATAAAGCGGCGGCTGAGCAATTTAATGCGCTTTATAAAGTGATCTGAGCGCTTATCTGAGTGTCACTGTCAAAGGCCTTGCAACAAAGCGAGTCTTGCTTTGGCGATAGAAAATCGCCAACAAGACTTGTGTTGGCGTTTCATCTAAAGCGATGAAAGCCAATGTCGGCAAGGTGGTGACAGGCGTACTTTGCTTAGCGTGCTGTCCAGCCACCATCCAATACAATCGTTTGCCCAGTAATATTTTTACTCGCATTTCCCATTAAAAATGCGGTGGTCTCTGCTAGCTCATCTACACCAATAAAGGCCTTTTTAGGCATAGGCTCTAACATGATTTCGTTAATGACATCTTCTTCGCTCATATTATTTTCTTTGGCTTGTGCGGCAATTTGTTTTTCGACCAGTGGTGTCTTAACGTAAGCAGGGCATAAGGTGTTAATGGTGACATCAACGTCGCCGGTTTCAAGAGCAAGTGTTTTGGAAAAGCCCAGTAAGCCGTGTTTTGCAGCTACGTAGGCCGACTTGTAAGGGGATGCGACTACTGAATGGATGCTGCCAATGTTAATAATACGTCCAAAATTTTGTTCGCGCATGTGCGGCAGAAGTGCTTGAGTGAGAAGCGCAGGGCCGACTAACATCACATCAATGAGCAGTTGCCATTTGTCGGCAGGGAAGTCCTCCAGCTTTGAAACGTGTTGTATACCTGCATTGTTAACCAAAACGTCGACAGGGGTGTCTTTGAGTCGCTCAGGCAGGGTAGCAATGTCCTGTGCGTCAGAAACATCTACTTGTACCGCTAAAGCATGCTTGCTGCCCCCGAGTTTTTCTGCACTTTCGCGCGCAGCGTCAATGTTTAAATCCGCTATAATAGCCTTATGCCCAAGTGAGACAAGATGCTGAGCAACGCCGAAGCCTATTCCGCTTGCCCCGCCAGTAATGAGTACGTTGTGTTTTTTATCCATAGTGCTTATTTGCCTTTATTTGGTATCTTCGTTAGCGCATTTAAAGAACTAGTCATTTGTAGATGACAGAGCCTGAATCACTTCAAACATGGCGCGAATTTGTGGCCCTTGTTTATTGGCATAGTTTTCACCCGTATAACCCCACCAGTCCCAACAGCCCTGTGGGTTAAGAGGCATCATCATCGACTTTTTAATTTGCGGATACAACACCACAATACTGTTGCTTTGCGCCCATCGGTTAAATCCAGCATTTTCTGCATATGCACTTTGCACAAACTCGCTGCTCTGATTACACCCATGAAAGCTCAGATGCAAGGAACAGGTTTGGCCATCTGCACAGGTTTGAGGAACAAATATAAATGCTTCATCAGAAATGGACGTGCCGCTTAAGTCTGTCAATTCACCTAAATCGATGTGTTTAAGGGCTGCATTGTCCTTTACTTCTACTGGCGGGTTAAGTTTGCCGTAGATATGCTGCAATATTTCACCCGCACCATCGTAGTTACAATTGCCTAAGTAGGGCGCCTCTGACACCGCACAGTCGCTTCCCTCATTAACAGTGGGCATATGATGCCCAAAGTCTTGATCATTTACGTAGCGAAACTGACTCTCTGGCAACCACATTCGATACTGCTGCGCCAATAAGTCCGCCGCTGTTCTATTTACGGTGTCGTCAAGTTTGCCGTGAATCAATAATACTCTATCGTCGCTAACGCTGCTTGGCTTGGCTACGAGACCTTCTTTGACGTACGTTTCATACTGAGCAATAAAAGGACTGTTTTCAATACTATGAGATGCTTTATTTACGCATTGTCCTAATGCAATAGCAATGTCTCCCAAGGCGCAATAATATGGGCCAGCGCCAATAATTCCAGCACCAACAATCGTCTCAGAATGCGATAACTGCAACTGCGTTGCCATATAGCCGCCAGATGACAGCCCGCTCACTGAAGTTTTACTGAGGTTTAAATTAAGGCCTGAGTTGTTTGCATTGCCATCAGGGCTTTTCCCACAAGCAGAAAGGCCTAAAACGGCAATGGCGATAGCGCACATTGGCTTTGTTTTACTACTTATTGATTTCAGTGCCTTTAAAGCGTGTGTGTTGTTGCTAACGAGTCTTAGGTCGCGAAAGTATTTCATTGCTAAAGCCTTTATGTTCAATTGTGTGTTAATTCAAACCTATGCGTTTAGTACTATTGCGCTAAAAATTCGCGTATTTCGTCTGAAAAAAGGTGGATATTATTCACGCCCTCAAGATGCCCAAGATCGCCATCAAGATACAGCAGCTCAATGTCTTTTCCCTGTTGCTCCATTATCTTTGCTGCATTTTGCGCGTGGTAGGGCATTAGCAGTAAATCTTGCGTGGCGGGGATGAACAGGGTTTTTGCTTTAATTTTCGCAAGCCCGTCTTCGAGATTATCGCCCATTCCCGTTAAAAACAGCTGATTGGCACGCACTAAATACAACAGATGATTTGCATCCATCTTTGCACTTCGCTCGCGAGCGCGCTCCATTAACCAGGCCACTATGGGCGGATTTTGCGTGATGTCATACAGTCCGCTTTTAATTGAATTTGAGGGTATGTCGCTAAGCTGACTTTGCATATGTTTAAAGAATTCAGGCGCTAAGGCACTTTGCGTGATGAGCGCGAGCGCTGCGGTTAATCCCTCATCGGGTGAATTTCCGTTGTAGTAGTCACCACCGTTCCAGTTTGCGTCTAGCTTAATCGGAAGCGTCCATTGTTCGAGTAAAGCGGTTGTCCATCCATCTGCTTGCGCGGCGCCTATCACAGATATTAAGCGCGGTACTTTGTCAGGATAGGTAGCGGCCCACTCAATTGCCTGCATTGAGCCCATCGAAGGTCCAGCCACCGCATAAAGTTCAGTAATGCCCAGCGATTCAAGCACCGATTTTTGTACATTAACAAAGTCTCGCATAGTCACGACCGGAAAGCTTAAGCCATATGCCTTTCCCGTTTCAGGGTTTATGCTTGCGGGACCAGTGGTGACGACATTTTCATCATAGGCACTAATGTTGACGAGGCTATCAACACTGATGACGAAAAACTGATCAGTGTCAATGGCCTTGCCAGGTCCAATAATGCTATCCCAATAACCAGGCTCTTCATCGTCTTCGCTATATTTGCCAGCAGCATGAGAACTGCCGGTGAAATAGTGCGTAATGAGAATGACATTACTTTTATCTTCATTCAGCGAGCCGTAATGTTCGTATCCGACTTTGAGGTCTCGAATGGTTTCGCCTCCAAAGGTGACAAACTCGTCTATGGTGTGCTTGCGTTTTTCAACCAGCATGTAAGGGCTTTCCTGTGACTGTGCGTGTGCAGTGTGGTGGATTGTAATGCTGAAACTTAAGCCTATCGTTATTAATATGGACGAAAGAAATTGCTTAAGCCGTGGCAGGCTTTCAACAGTTTTCATAATGTTGCGTCTCTCCTTTCGCACGAGTGCTTTGTATGTCGTCGTTTTGCACGTAAAGAACAACGGATGTAAAAAAAAGTACTGCAGATTTACTCATACGCTTCAAATTAAAAAAGAATAAACAAAGCAATTGCCATCGACAAACCAATTAATGGCACCAGCACGGTAAGCGCGGCCATTGGCGCATACGCAGCCTGATGTGTTTCATGGCAGATTGCGCGAATAGTGGTTACCACATATCCATTGTGCGGCAGCGAGTCTAGCGCGCCTGAACTAATTGAAACAATTCGATGCAGCTCTTCAGGGTCAACACCCTGGTCCAGATAATAAGGTCCAACCAAGGGCAGGGCGATGGCTTGACCGCCCGATGCACTGCCAGTTAAACCCGCTATAACGCTCACTGCTATGGCAGCGCCAATTAGTTCATTGCCGGGAATTTGCGTCATGATTTCCACAGTCGATTGAAATGCTTCGGTGGTTTTTGCGATTGCGCCAAACCCCACCACGGCAGCGGTATTGCCAATGGCAATTAAAGCACCTGTTGTGCCCAGATTGACTGCTGCGCCAAGGTTTTGAAAGTAACGAAAGTTAATCAGCATCAAGGTTAAAACGCCGCCTCCCAGTGCGGCAATTAGCGCCATTTCTTTATATTGCTCATGGAATAAGAAGGATACAATCAACACCACAAACAGGGGTACTAAACCGGTGAAAGGGTGAGGGTAGTCTCGCGCTTTAATTTCTGGATCTTCAAGGTTTGCTTCAAACCGTTCGCCATTCGCAACGGCTTTACCAACCATCTTTTTCAGCCACCAATAGCCAAATACAGCCATAAACACAGCAACCACTGCGCTCACTTCCCAAGCCGCAAATGGCGAGGTGCCCAGGTATTTAATTGGTATCCAATTTTGTATTTCAGGCGAACCAGCAGATGTCATGGTAAAGGTCACCGAGCCAAAGGCCAGAGTCGCTGGAATGAAGCGTCTGGGTAAGTCAGCGTCTTTGAATAAGCTCAGCGCCATTGGATATACCGAGAATGCAACTACAAACACACTCACGCCGCCGTAGGTTAAAATGGCACAGGCCGCGACCACGGCAAAAATTGCACGTTTATATCCTAGCTTGCTAATTATCCAACGCGCCAGTGAGTCGGCGGCGCCGGTATCTTCCATGAATTTGCCAAAAAGCGCGCCAAGCAAAAACATGAAAAACCAGTTTGCAATGAACGAGGTGAAACCTGCCATGTAGGTTTGCACAAAATTGACGTCGCCAGCAAACACCGTCATTCCGCTGCTTAGCGCAACGAGTAATGCACAGGCGGGTGCTGCGATAAACAGATTCATGCCGCGTATGGTTAGTACAATCAACAGTGTTAATCCGCCAACCAGTCCAATAAGACTTAACATTTATTATATCCTGTTATTAGAATTCGAAACGTCTGTGACCGCAGATCGCCAGGATTAAAATAATGCTTCTTTTACATGAAGATGCACAGTGTGAGTCACGCCCAGCAAAATTCCCATAGTACGATGGTACTAGTTATTTTTTCATTTTTTTAACTTAAATTTAAAAAAGACCGCAGTCCCAGACGCACACAATGTCCATTTTTAGGGAATAAATATGAATCTCAAACATTCAGCATGCGCAATTGCCGTAATATCCGCATTAAACGTGCTTACTAGCGCACAGGCTATCGCTCAAACACCAGAAAGTGACGTTCAAATACAACAAGCCGGTGAGCTTGAAACGATTGAAGTCACTGCTCGCCGCACCACTGAATCTTTGCAAGAGGTGCCGATTGCAGTAACGTCGGTGTCGGCGGACGACTTACAAAATATTGGCGCGCAAGTGATTACCGAAATACAGCAATTCTCGCCAAACACCACCTTACAAACAAGTCGCGGTACAAACTCTACACTAACTGCATTCATTCGTGGTGTTGGCCAACAAGATCCCTTGTGGGGCTATGAGCCGGGTGTGGGGATTTATATCGATGATGTGTATATCGCACGCCCTCAAGGTGCGGTGCTTGATATTTTAGACGTCCAGCGAATCGAAGTATTAAGAGGGCCACAAGGCACTTTGTATGGGAAAAATACCATTGGTGGCGCGGTTAAATACGTGACTAAAGAAATGTCAGGTGATGCTGAATTTAATGCGCGCGCGACGCTTGGAAGCTTTTCGCAGCGAGACATTGCAATTACAGGGCAGATTCCACTTATTGCAGACAAATTGTTCTTAGGAGGCGGATTTGCTGACTTAAATCGCGATGGATATGGCGAATACTTGCAGTCTGCTTTGCCAGACCAAGATTTAGAAAACTATAACAAAGACCTTTGGGTAGCACGGTTAAATTTAGAATATCGGCCAACTGAAGATTTGTTTTTCAGATTAGGTTGGGATAAAACGAATGATAGCTCAAACGCAAAAGGGGGTTTTAGGCTCTTACCAAGTTTGCTCACCGACGCGCCCGTGCCGGACAACGTGTTTGATTCCTACACCAGCTTACCCACTTTTAATCGAGTTGAGCTTGAGGGCTGGAACTGGCTAGTGCGTTATTTTGTGAATGATGATTTAGAGCTCAAATATATTGGCTCTGACAGAGAAGGTTATTCTCCTACCAATATTGATTTTGACAACACCGCTTTAGATATTTTTGATGTCCCTGCCGAATATCGTGACAATAATACCACCCATGAATTGCAGGCAAACTACAGCTCTGATTCATTTTCCTTGGTGTCTGGTCTGTATTATTACGACGGTGAATCCTGCGGTAATTTCAACGCTATTCTCGGCTTCTTAGGTCGCGCTGCTTTTGGCACACCTGGCTTAACGCGAGAAGTAGCGGGCTGTAATAATTCAGAAAGCTATGCGGTATACGGTCAAGCGTCTTTTAATATTACTGAAGACCTTTCCATGACTTTAGGCGCGCGCTACACCGATGAAGAAAAGACCGCCATTGTCAACAATGGCCTTGTGTTTTTTAACTTGTACCCGAGCACAGGTTGGGTGCCCGGATTTGTGCGCCCAGAAGGGCAGCTTGTGCCTACCGTACTGGGCTCTGACTCGGATGGCGATGGTGTGCTAGATTCACCTAAGTCGGACAGTTGGACGCGTTTTACGCCGCGAGTGGGTCTCGAATACTTCGTTGACGATGACACTATGCTGTTTGCTTCCTATTCTCAAGGCTTTAAATCAGGCACCTTTAATCCGCGTGCTGAGCAAAATGAACCGGGTGTGAATCCGGAAATAGTGGATTCCTTTGAACTTGGGATGAAGCGTGACTGGAATAGTCAGCTGCGAACGAATATCACTTTATTCGCTTATGATCACAAAGATCGGCAATATATTGCGGTAGGCGGAGCGGGAGACGGCACCACTCTTGACCAGTCGCTACAAAATGCGGCCGAAACAGCAGGTGAAGGTATTGAAGCTGAAATCACCTTTGTTGCCACTGACAACCTGACTTTTGATGTGGCATTGGGCTACGTAGATTTTGAAATTAAAGAAAACAACATTATTCCGCCGTTGATTGGATTATCAAATACACCGGAGTATACGGCGAATATAGCGGCGTCTTATGTTATGGATACCGACATGGGATATTTCATTTTCAATGCAAACTATTACTATCGTGACGAATATCTGCTCTTTGAAACCAATGACCTACTCAAGCAAGATGGATACGGCTTAATGAACGTAAGCGTAAACTGGGAAAGTAATGCAGGCAATTGGTACGCTAATTTGACCGCTAAAAACCTCACAGACGAAGAATATTTAGTGGGCGGTTATGATTTTGTGGGTGCTCCCGATGCCAATGGAAACTTTACACCTGGCCTTGGTGGAGATACGACCCTGATTGGTTATTACGGCGATCCGCGCACCATTCATCTCACCGTTGGCTATCGTTTTTAGTCACGTGGCACGAGGATTAAGGGCGGCGCATGCCGCCTTTTTCCGTGTATACTTTAGGAATGAATACTTCTCAAATTGCATTAATTGCAGATGATCACCCACTATTTCGCAGCGCGCTAAACCAAGTGCTTGCGGGTCAGCTAGGCCTACAGGTCTTGCAAGCAAATAACTTTGCATCAACGCGCGAACTCATGCAGCAACATCCGGAAATTGATTTGGTGTGTTTAGACTTAAACATGCCAGATAGTCAAGGCTTGAGCGGCATGACGTACTTGCGCGCGGAGTTTCCAAATACCCTTGTCATCATTGTCTCATCAGATGAGAGCGCCACCACCATTGCTAAGTGCATCGCATTAGGTGCCAGTGCTTTTATTCCAAAATCAGTGGGTTTGGAGAGTATTTCTGAGGCGGTGAATGCTGTACTTGATGGGGAACAATGGCTTCCTGAAAATATATCTGTCGATGAGACTAGCCAAGCTCATTCTCAAGACTACGTCAATTGCGAATTGCTCGAGAGCCTAACGCCCCATCAACTCAAAGTCTTAAATATGATTGCAGATGGTTTGCTTAACAAGCAAATAGCCTTTGAACTAGATATTTCTGAATCAACCGTGAAGCAGCATGTATCTGCCGTATTACGCAAGCTCAAGCTAAATAATCGCACTCAGGCCGGCATTATGTACAAACAGATAATGAGTATTGATTCGTAAGCTAAGTCTTTGTTCACCGCGTCGTTAGATGCTAACTCAAGATGCGATCTCTGCCAGCTGCTTTTGCTTGATACAGTTTAATATCTGCCTGGCGTACCGTCTCTTCAAACGACATGTGGCGGTGTGCGCTGGCTATTCCAAAGCTCATGCTTAAGCCTATCTCTGAGACTTCAGGGATATCGATTTCGTTTTTTATACCGTGTCGAATTTTGTGCACAACTTTCTCAGTCGTTTGCGTGTCCGCATTCGCCAAAATAATCAGGAATTCTTCACCGCCCCAGCGACTAACAATATCAGAGTCGCGCACTTTGTTTTTGAGCACTTTAGCCACCTCTTCTATCACTTGGTCTCCAAGCTGGTGACCTAAACTGTCGTTTATTTGTTTAAAGTGGTCCACATCCCCTAATACGAGGGTGTAATTATCAAAGCTGCGTCGGCGTTGTTCGTTATCGGAACTGCCCATTAAATCATTCACGAATCTTCGATTATAGGTGCCGGTCAGCGCGTCCATGTTGGCTTGCGAAAATAGCTCCTTCTCGTTGTTAGCTCCCGTGGAGCGCAGATAAAGCACCGATAAAACAAAGGGGAAAGCAGCAAACACGATATTTACCGCAAAAACGTAGTTGGTAATACTCGGTAAATTATAACCGTACTGAACGTTTTGGAACAAAATGGATACTGCGATAAAGGTCAAAATAACAATCACGCAAATAAAGGTAGATTGTTTTAACTTGTTAGCCGGCATCGCCAGCAATAAGCCCATAACAGGCCATAAATAATAATGAAATCCTAAATCCAGACCCACAAAATAGCTGGCAATAATTGCGTGAAAATACATTTCAGCGGTAATTAGATGCATGCTGTTTTCGTAATCACGCTTATGGGCGAGTAAATACGCACCAATCCAAACTGCGACACTTAACACATTAATCGCGGCCATGAAACTTGCGCCCACCATGGCGAAGAAAAATAAGAATAAGATGTGTATTATTGCGCCCGCAAAACACACTACGCGCATGGATTCCTGAAATCGACCCATGTCTTGCTGGTTTTCAAGGGCTTTATAACTGTCTTCTAAATGGTCTCTACCACTTGTGGGCGTATTCATTGACTACCTACTTCTGAGCGCATTTACTTTTTATTATGGGCATCTCGTTTCACGGGGATGCTGTGTTTCTTATCGCGTCATTTTACACATTTAACTTGCTTTGTATTAGTCTTTTTAACGCGGCGCTTTTGATGGGTTTGGGTAGATAGCGCATGTCGTTCTCAATCGCCAACTCTTGAATGTGCTCACTGCGATCTGCACTACTTAGAATCATAAGCGGTTGGTGCTTCATTGATGCAATTAGCGCTTGGCACACCGACACACCATTATCTGAGTCGTTAAGATGATAGTCCGCAATGATTATGTCGGCTTTTTTCAGGCCGATCGCATTTGCTTTGCAGTTAGCGCTGGAGACTGAGGCACCCCATTCGCTAAGCAGTGTGAGCAATGCTGCGCTAATCTGAGCGTCATTTTCCAGTACAATGACATGCTTGTCTCTTAGGAATGCTTTGCCTTCCATATTGACTTTATTGATAGATATTTTGCGAGCGCTTGATTGTTGCGCATTTGTTGTTTTTCGAGGTAAGTTCTCAAGCACTAATCCAAAACACGTTCCTCGGCCAAGTTCTGAGGACAGTTTGATGTGTATCTTAAGCAGCTTCGCACTGCGTTCAACTATGGTTAAGCCTAACCCCAAGCCTAGCGAGTCCTGCTGCTCTACGCGTTTAAATTCGTCAAAAATTTGTGACTGGTATGCTTTCGCGATGCCTCGACCTGTATCGAGCACCATAATTTCACACATATTATCGTTGCGTTTTCGCACGCCCAGCAACACCTTTCCTTCGCTGGTATAGCGAATCGCATTAGCCATCAAGTTTTGAACCATTCTGCTAAGCAGACGTTTATCGGTATGCACCCGCAAAGTGCTTTTTACATACCTTACCTCTATGCGCTTTTGCTCGGCGATGACTTTAAACTCATTGGCAAGTCCCTTCAGCACGCTATCGAGTTCAAAGGTACTTGGGCTTGGTTTAATGGTGCCCGTTTCCAATTTAGTGATTTCAATGAGCATATTTAGCAGTTCATCGGCACTCTCCAATGACTCCACCAGTTGGCTGGATATCTCGGTTAATTCACTTGTGTGTAACTTATCGTGCAAAATAGAGGCAAATAACGACGCCGCATTGAAAGGCTGCATCAAATCATGACCGGTGGCAGCTAAGAATTTGCTCTTAGACTGATTGGCCTTTTCGGCTTCGGTTTTTGCTACTTCGAGTTCTTGGGTTCTTTGCTCGACCCGCTTTTCAAGGTCACGCTTAGCACTCTCTAACTGCTCTTGAATTTGAATGTATTGGCTAATGTCAGTAAAAGCAGTGATGTAGCCGCCGCCAGGCAATGGATTGCCAGAAATCTCAATCGTGGTATTGGGCTGATGCTGTCGGATTGCTTGATAAGCCTCTCCTTGTCTCATTAGCTTCAGCCGCTTCTCTACTGCGTCCTCAAAATTTGCCTGCTTAGGAAACATTCCGCGCTTTACGTTAAACTCTAAAATATCCGCAACACGCATTCCGTGATGTAAAAAATCATCCGGATAGCTAAACAAGTCTTGATATTTCTGATTCCAAGCGACAAGCCTCAAATCTGTGTCTACCACACTAATGCCTTGAGGTAGGTGTGCAATTGAAGATTGCAATACTTCATGATTGAACTGAAATGTCTGACTTGCTTGATGTGCCAATGCAGTCAACTGTTCGCGCGTGTCGTCCTTGTTTAAAGCAATCGCATTTAATAGGATTCGAGCGCTCGCATTCCCCATGTGCGCGGCCAAGGCTCTTTCCGCTTCCATAACAGTATCTGGATTAGCAAGGGTTTGAGTCGATATATCTTCCAGATTGTGACTGCCAGCAAAGTCTTCCAGCGCGTGTGTTGGCAAAATGCGACTGAGCATGGCGTGTAAACTGCTGCTTTCTATTTGCAGAGACTGGCCCAGCCTTGATTGCTCATCGAAAGGGTTGGTTAAAGTGTGTGAGAAACGATTTAACATAAGTGAACAAAACATCGCAAGGCTCAGGTTCAGTCCTAGCGATAGGAAAATAGCATCTGCAAAATCGGCATCACTTGGCGCAGGCGCAAAATAATAGCTCGACATTATTGCTGGATAGAGCATCAGTGCCACAACGATAGCCGAGCCGCTGATAAGGCCTAGTAAAATTGCAAAAGTATGAGTTTTCCGCCAATACAAACCGAGTAAAATTGCGGGTAAAGTTTGTGCCATTAGCGCGATCGCAATTGTTCCGGATTTCACTAATGGTGCAGATTGACTAATATTTTCATGATACCAATAGGCAATGAACAAGAGCATTACGATAGTCAGTTGACGAATTCGCAATACTTGCAGTGCAGATAGCTTAAGATCATTACCGATTGAGCCTTCTCGCAGATTTGTTCCAAGTGTTCGTGAATATATCAGTAGAGGCGTGAGTAAGTTGTTGGCAATCATATTGCCTAACGCAAGCGTCGCTACAATTACCATGCTGGTAGAGGCCGCTAACCCGCCAATAAAAGCAGCAATGCTGACGCCGTAATTTTGCTGTGAAATAGGGATAGAGAGCACGAAGGTATCTGCATTTTGCGCGTCTAAATCAAACATCATCTGGCCGGTTAATGCAATTGGTAAAATAAACAGACTCATCAGGACTAAATAGCTTGGAAACAGCCACCTTGCCTGTTTAAGCTCTTCAGTATTATTGTTTTCGATAAAATTAATGTGAAATTGACGAGGAAGACAAAACATGGAGCACACGCCAAGCATGACATGGCTAGCATAGACCCAATAAGCAGACCCTTGTTCTAAGGTTTGGCGAGCCTGAGGATGCGCTAAAGACTTGTCAAACAAATCAACCCAGCCGTCAGATATAAAATAGACGCAATACATGCCAACAATTAATAGCCCGAGGAGTTTAAGAATCGATTCAAACGCAATCGTCAACATCAAACCATGTCGTTTAGTGGTGAGTTTGAGCGTACGTGTACCGAAAAATATCGCGAACACCGCCATAAATGCAGCTACGTAGAAGCTCAAAGACGCATCAGAGCCATCGCTGTCAGCAGTCATGGCTACAATGGCAGAACTTATGGCGTCGAGTTGAAGTGCGATGTAAGGAATAACACCGACAAAACACAGTATGACGATTAGCGCAGCTAAGCCATTAGCATGATGGTAGCGAATGCCAATAAACTCAGCCAGAGAACTGATGTTTTGGGCTCTGCAGATTTGGGCGATTTTGCCAAGCGCTCCAAAGGCAAAAATCATCACCAAGATAACCCCTAAATAGGTGGGCATAAATGCCCATCCAAAGTTAAGCGCTTGGGTAGTCGTACCAAAGAAAGCCCACGAAGTGCAATGAACACCCAATGCCAGTGAATAAACATACTTAGGGGGGGATTTTGTTCTGTTACCCACAATGGCGATTAAGAACAAGACGACTACATAGACGCTCGTAATAAGAGCTAAAGTCCAAATTGAAAACATGGCGTTGTGATGGCGTCCTGATTGTTTGAGTGAGCGTTTTTTAACTGTGTTGCTTACATTCAAATGCGGTGAATGAAACTTCGCTGCAAAAAACTAAAAAAAGTGCCTTGAAGCCCTTCAAAACATCCCCATTATAGCCAGCATTGCGATGATATGAACCCTTTATCCAAGACCAAAGCAGGTTGAGGGGTAAAAGATAAGATAGCGAGCGCGGAGAATAGCATGAGTCAAGAACGAGAAGCTGAGCAAGCAAATAAGGAATCGGGCGCTGATAATGCAGCCCAAGAATCTCAGGTTGAAATGTCGGATGAGGGCACATCTTCTGATGAGCTTGAAACAACTTCTGAACAGCATAGCGATGATCAGATGAGTTTCGAACAAGCACAAATTCAAGCGCTTGAGGAAGAACTAGCAAAGGCGAATGCAACCATTGAGGAGCAAAAAGACGGCGTGCTTCGTGCTCGTGCCGACATGGAAAACGCAAGACGCAGAGCTGAGCAAGAGGTTGATAAAGCACGTAAATTTGCGCTTGAGAAGTTTGCTGGTGAACTCTTGCCCATTATCGACAACTTAGAACGTGCTATGCAATCTGCCGACGCGTCACAAGAGCTCGTTAAGCCTTTGCTTGATGGCGTTGAGCTAACCCATAAATCGTTTATCTCAACCGTTGAGAAATTTGGTATGCAAGTTGTCGACCCTCAGGGTGAAGCATTTAATCCTGATCATCACCAAGCGATGTCGATGCAAGAGTCAGACGAATTTGAGCCAAATACTGTGATGGCGGTGATGCAGAAAGGTTATGTTTTAAACGGACGTTTGTTGCGCCCCGCGATGGTCATGGTGTCGCGCGCGTCGAGCGACGGGATTGATACTCAAGCATAGAAAGAAGCGAGGTTTAGCTTTAAGAATTTCATAATTCTGAAATAAACCTATTGAAATTAGGGGTATTCATCCCAACTTTGATTACAAGCGAAATGCTACATGGTCAGAAGCAAAGCAATAAAGCTCTAATCTGCATTTAGCAAGTATAGAATTTAGCAAAGAGATTTTGGAGAAAGTCACATGGGTAGAATTATTGGTATCGACTTAGGTACAACCAATTCATGTCTTGCCGTACTTGACGGCGATAAAGCGAAAGTGATTGAAAATGCAGAAGGCGATCGTACCACTCCTTCTATTATTGCGTACTCACAAGACGGTGAGACGCTAGTAGGCCAACCTGCAAAACGTCAAGCGGTTACCAATCCTAAAAACACCTTGTTCGCAATTAAGCGTTTAATTGGTCGTCGCTTTGAAGATAAAGAAGTACAGCGCGACATTGACATTATGCCGTTTTCGATAGTAAAAGCAGATAATGGTGATGCTTGGGTTGAAGCGAATGGCGAAAAAATGGCGCCTCCTCAAGTGTCTGCTGAAGTCTTAAAGAAAATGAAAAAGACAGCTGAAGACTATCTAGGCGAAGAAGTCACAGCTGCGGTAATTACGGTTCCGGCTTACTTCAACGATTCACAGCGTCAAGCGACAAAAGATGCTGGCCGAATTGCAGGCTTAGAAGTTAAACGCATCATTAACGAGCCAACTGCTGCTGCCCTTGCTTATGGAATGGATAAGAAAAAGGGTGATAATGTTGTAGCCGTATATGACCTTGGTGGTGGTACATTTGATATCTCTATCATCGAAATCGATAATGTAGACGGCGAGCACACTTTTGAAGTACTTGCGACAAACGGTGACACCCATTTAGGTGGTGAAGATTTCGATAATCGCATGATCAACTATCTAGTGGAAGAGTTCGAGAAAGAGCAGGGCTTTGATTTACGCAAAGACCCACTCGCCATGCAGCGTTTGAAAGAAGCGGGTGAAAAGGCAAAAATCGAATTGTCTTCAGCGCAGCAAACAGAAGTAAATTTACCTTACATTACCGCTGACGCATCAGGGCCTAAGCACTTAGTGATTAAGGTGACTCGTGCAAAACTTGAGTCATTGGTTGAAGAGTTGGTAAAACAGTCACTTGAGCCTTTGAAACAAGCGCTTTCTGACGCTGACTTATCAGTAGGCGACATTCAAGATATTATTTTGGTCGGCGGTCAAACGCGTATGCCACTAGTGCAAAAATACGTGACAGACTTTTTCGGTAAAGCACCACGTAAAGACGTAAACCCTGATGAGGCGGTAGCGGTAGGCGCTGCAATTCAAGGCGGAGTATTGTCCGGTGATGTTAAAGACGTCTTGTTACTTGACGTAACGCCATTGTCATTAGGCATCGAAACAATGGGGGGTGTAATGACACCGCTTATTGAGAAGAATACGACCGTACCCACCAAGAAGTCACAAACCTTCTCAACGGCTGACGATAATCAATCTGCCGTTACGGTTCATGTACTTCAGGGTGAGCGTAAACAGGCAACGGGGAACAAGTCTTTAGGGCAGTTTAACCTAGAAGGTATTCGCCCGGCACCGCGCGGTACGCCTCAAATTGAAGTCACCTTTGACATCGATGCAGACGGTATTTTGCATGTATCTGCGAAAGATAAAGATACCGGCAAAGAGCAAAAGATTACCATCAAAGCATCTTCTGGCTTAAGCGAAGATGAGATCAATCAAATGGTACAAGACGCTGAGTCAAATAAAGAAGCTGATGAGAAATTTGAAAAGCTTGTTAGCGCTCGAAATCAGGCTGATGGTCTAGTCCATGGTACACGCACTCAAGTCGAGGAAGCGGGGGATGCACTACCAGCGGACGAGAAAGAGAAAATTGAAGCTGCAATCAGTGATTTAGAGGAAGCGCGTAAAGGCGATGATCTGGAAGCGCTTGAGCAAAAGAGTCAAGCTTTGATTGAAGCTTCCGCTAAGCTAATGGAAATTGCCCAAGCGAAAGCGGCTGCAGGCGCTACTGAAGGTGCTGCAGACGCTCAAGCTCAGGGTGAGCAGGCTTCAAATGCCGGTGACGACGTTGTTGACGCTGAATTTGAAGAAGTGAAAGACGACGATAAGAAGTAGTCTACTTCATATAGCTCAGTTGACATGCGGTAGTAAATATCACATGACTTGGCAGCAGATTATTTGATTTGCCAAGATAAAAAAGCAACCTTCAGGCGCATCCTCAAAAGAGCATGCGCCTGTTGTGTGAAGACGATTTGAAAAATTCAATGCACTAGCAGGAATAGTGGTTTATGTCTAAAAGAGACTATTACGAAGTATTAGGCGTGGCAAAAAGTGCCAGCGACCGCGATATCAAAAAAGCCTATAAGAAGCTTGCGATGAAGTATCACCCTGATCGGGCGCAGGGTGACAAGGGTTTGGAGGAAAAGTTTAAAGAGGTTCAAGAAGCCTACGAAATCCTTTCTGATGAGCGCAAACGCGCAGCCTATGACCAATATGGACATGCAGGCGTTGACCCAAATCGAGCCGGCGGTGGCGCTGGCGCAGCGGATTTTGGTGATATTTTTGGCGATGTGTTCGGTGATATTTTTGGCGGTGGACGCCAACGTCAATCTCGAGCCCGACAAGGTTCAGACCTTCGATATAACTTAGATATGAGTCTAGAAGAAGCTGTTCGAGGCAAAGAAGTCGAGATTCGCGTGCCGACCTTGGTTGAGTGCGATACCTGTCATGGCTCAGGCGCCAAAAAAGGTACCTCTGCAACAACCTGTCCCACATGTAAAGGCAATGGTCAAGTGCAAATGCGCCAAGGCTTCTTTGCTGTTCAGCAAACCTGTCCAACATGCTCTGGTAAAGGCAAAATTGTGTCGGATCCCTGCAGTCCTTGTCGCGGTCAAGGGCGCGTTGAAAAAACCAAGACGCTTTCAGTCAAAGTGCCAGCGGGTGTTGATACAGGCGACAGAATTCGCTTGAGTGGCGAAGGTGAAGCGGGAGAGCAGGGTGCCCCAGCAGGCGATTTGTACGTTCAAGTGCAAGTGCGTGAGCACCATATTTTTACAAGAGATGGCAACAACCTCTATTGTGAAGTTCCCTTAAATTTCACTACCGCAGCGCTTGGTGGCGAGATTGAAGTGCCAACGCTAGATGGCAAGGTCAAACTAAAAATCACACCTGAAACCCAAACAGGAAAGATGTTCAGACTGCGTGGAAAAGGCGTTAAGTCAGTGAGAAGTGGCGCCATTGGTGATTTGATGTGTAAAGTAGAAATTGAAACGCCTGTTAACCTCTCTAGCGAACAAAAAGAACTGCTAGAAGCGTTTGAAGCGAGTATTACTGGGCAAGGTGCAAAACATCGCCCTAAAGAAAAAGGCTTTTTTGATGGCGTTAAACAGTTCTTTGATGATTTGAAGAGTTAATCATTTAATTGGTAAAACGTTCTGCGCTGAATAGGGTGTAAATGCTCGCCCAATTCAGCGCAAACTGTTTGTAATGCTACTTGTTTGCCATTCTTTTTCTAACGTTCTTTGCATATAGCGCAGCGGGAATAATTACCATAACAGACATTATCGCCAGTACCCATAAGTAGCTTTGATCAAAAAGACTTAAATTGGAAAGGTGAGAAGCAAGCTCATTATTAACGTGTTTTGCGTAGGCTACCTGACCTATGGCCGCATCTTTTGCCACCGAAAAGCCATTACTGAATGCAGATTCCCAGCCTAAAGAGGACAAAGAAGCATAAGCCTTATAGCCGATAGCAGAGGCGCCAAAGGCAATTAGACCCATGGCTACCGTACCAATGGCGAATACACCTACACCCAGTGCGCCAACACTAAAAATTCCTATGGACAGAATGCCGACGCTAACAGGTGCAATGGCAACACCACCCCATGCGAACAGAAGCGCATGAGCAACGTCTCCACCTGCAATCCAAGCGAATACTGGCTTGTCATTTTGCTCCTGCATACCAAATCGAATGTGCATTAACGGCACACTCAGTAGAGTCCATGAGCTTATGTATTCTCGTTGCTTTGCGTTGGGCTGGTTGTGTTCTCCCGTAAAAGCTTGAGGCGCGTTTATACGCTCCTGCGCTCTTAAGGCCCGTGCAGATTTGAACAAGTAATAGGTCATTAATACATAGCAAATCGCAAAACCAAATACCAATGCTTGGCTAAGCCACGTAAGGACAGGGGCATTGGCTGGTGCGCTCATTGCGAAATAGCGCAGTACAAACATACCTAAGACATAAATAAGTGCCACGGCAAAAAACAAAGCGGCCGTTTTAACAGTATTGCGACGCTCTCTGCGAGTGCGAGATTGATCCAGACCGGCCCTGAGGCCTAAAAATCCGCTGATCAGACCCGAAAACGAAGCAAGTAATGCAACCAAGGTGCTAAGCTTAAACAGGGAACCGGTCTTGGCAGCGCCAGCGCCCCATACAGCGGCTTTTGCTTCAGGCGCAATATTGCCTATAGTTGTCAAGACTGCCGCGGTAAAAATCGCGCTTGGTTTGCTGTTTTCAAGCACCTCTTCAACAATGACTTGCATGGATTTTTGCAGCATTTTACGACCGCGAGATAAGCGCTGCTTTACGGTGTCCTGTGTTAAGTCTAGTTGATTGGCCACGTGTTCTACGGAGCGCTCTTCTCGATAATAGAGGATCAGTGGCTCTCTATAGGAATCATCCAGCTTATTCAAAGTCTGCCACAGCAAGGCATGCTGCTGCTCGCGCATGGCTGAATCTTCGAGTTTGCCATGCTCAAGCTTTTCTATATCAAGCGTTTCTACCTCGTCGGTCGACAAAGGCTGTTTTTGCTGTTTGCGGCGATAGTGACTCACTTTGTATCGCAATATGCCACACAACCAAGCTTTTAGTTTTTCTGGCTCTAAGAGTGAGTCGAGCTTTTTCCATGCTTCAACAAACACTTCCTGTGCTAAATCCTCACTTTGTTTGATATCCCCAATGGAAGAATAAGCTAGTGAGCAAAGCAAGTTCTGATATCGAATGACAATTTGGCCAAAGGCATCTTTGTCTCCACCGAGTACAAGCAATACTAATGTTGCGTCGTCGGTGTCAAGCAAAGGCGGCACTTTCTTGAAAATGCTCATAGTGTTTATCTCTTTTTTGGACTTGAAACACTTAAGTGCCTTGCTTCGGATAAAAGGTGACAGAATTATTCAAATAAAAAAATAACGATAATGCTGTCACCTAATTCAGAAAACCCGGCACTTATCCAAAACACAATGCGTTTTGGAGAGAAAACAATGGTCGTATCAAAATCAGCAAAACCTGTCATTAAACGAGTAATGTTAGTCTTAGTCGTTTTTGCCTTTTCGGCAGAATGTGTCGCTGCATCGATGGATACTGTAGTGGATGACTTCAGTCATGCAGATAATAGCAGCCTATCGATTCCAAGACACTTTTATACTGATGCTGCAACTGGCGGAAAAACGAGCGTCGAGTACCTAGCTTCAGACGGCATTATGACTATAAATGGTCAGATTAGTCCACCAAGAGGCCAGCCCGGATGGGCAAGCATGGTGCTTTTATTAGATGAAAATGGGAAAGCCAAAGACCTAAGTGCTTTTGAGGGAATACACTTGCGTCTTAAAGTGGTCGAAGGAATGATTTCTATTACTGCCAATAGCGTAGAGATTACAAACTTCGACTATCACGCTGCAATCGTTGTGGCGCGCGCAGACGGTGAATTCCATGATGTGACGATTCCTTTCTCATCGATGAAGCGCATGTGGTCAGAACAAATTCCTTTAAACACCTCAACGGTCAATAGCCTTAGCATTGTCGCAGCCGGTGGACAGGCAATGCCTTTTGAGTATGTCTTGGATGAAATAAGGTTTTATTGACATGCCATCGAACGCAGTGAGCGCTCATGAAAACATTGAGAGATTGCACTATTTAGATGCTGTGCGCGCCTTTGCTTTGTTGCTCGGCATTGTTTTTCATGCCAGTATTTCATTTTTGCCCGTGTTTATTGGCTGGGCAGTAATGGATATTTCAACCAGCGACATAGTTGGCGTATTTATGCTGATGAGTCACTCGTTTAGGATGCCACTATTTTTCCTTATTTCAGGTTTTTTTAGCCATCTGGTATTTCATCGCATCGGCGCCACGCGCTACATACAATCCCGCCTGATTAGACTTGCAGTTCCCTTTGTTGTGGGATGGTTTTTTCTCAAGCCACTGTTGATATCTGCATGGATAATGGGTCATGACAGCATGCGCGGGGATGTTAGTTTAAGCCATGCTCTGTTTGGCTCGCTAGCAAGCTTTACGGCAATGCCAGAGGGACTGTTTACCGGCACACATCTTTGGTTTTTGTACTATTTGCTCATGATATCCGGCATTGTTGTTTTAGTAAGCCTAATGCTGGGGCAAAGCTCAACGTTCTCCAAACGCATAAAAAGGGCGATGGATAGGGCCGTTCAATTGACCGTCCAATCTAGGTGTATTGTTTTGTTTTTAGCCATTCCTACGGCAGTATGTTTGTGGTTTATGAATCACTGGGGACTAGATACGCCTGATAAATCCTTAATCCCTCATCTTCCCACTTTGTCGATTTACGGCATGTGTTTCGCGCTTGGCTGGCTTTTGCGCCGCCAAAAAAAGGTGTTTGAACAATTTGTGTGTTTCACCAAGCGTAATTTTATTGTATGTATAATCGCCGCAGTATCATTGGTGTATTTATCGAACTTTGAACCTCAGTATTCCCATCCTCAGTATGACGTTTTAAAGCTAGGCTTCATTTTCAGCTACGCGCTTATGATGTGGTCATTGATTATTGCGTCTATCGCAGCATTCAAGCATGTTTTCGCAAAACCCAATAAAATTATTCGATATCTTGCGGATGCGTCTTATTGGATATATTTAATTCACTTGCCAATTGTCATATGGCTACAGATAGCGTTTGCCGAGCTACCACTTCACTGGTTGGTTAAGCTGACTTCAATCGTCATCATCAGTATTGGATTGTCGCTCATTCTCTACGCCGTATTTGTTCGTTTTACTTGGCTTGGTGCAACCTTAAATGGCAGTCGAAAGCCGCGCCTTGCGTCGTAAGTGAATTGAGTATTTATGGACATGCCTTGTTGGCGTATTTTAAGCTCGACCTAATCTTCAAAAGTGTAATCGGCCATGCCGCCTTCTTTTGATTTGAAATGTCCCGTTGCGCCTTTTTTGATGCCTTGATGGTTGCTATGTTCAACACGAAACGCACTGCTTGCGACTCCATTTTCAAATTTACCACTATGATTTAAAACAAGCGTCGTGACTGAGTCTCCCTCGGTGCAGCTTAGCACTTCAAAACCAGTAAATGCGGCATTACCGTTGGCTGTATAAAACATTTGATAGCACACTTCACTGCTTCCCATAAGGCTCCCTGTGTAGTTTTGCTTTACCTCAGCTATCGTTATCTTGGTATCATCTGCCAGCTTAAGTTTTTCGGATTCATCCCATGCTATGATTTGAAAAGTTCCGTTCATTTTTGAATCTCCCACTAGAGCGCCATTTTGATTTGAATAGAGAGTATCACTTGCAAAGCAGTCAGTATTGTAAAAACACGACAAAAAGCGACAATGCAAACGCGAACCTAGGTGCTTCAGGGCTTTTAGAAAATCACGAACCCCTAGCGGGTGTGCTTCATCCAAATCAAAGTGCACAGCAATATAGTCTTCGTCGTTACTTCCCAAATGCTTACTCGTCCTTAAAGGACGTGGTAGAGCAATATTGGTTTATGAGCTGGCATTTGGGGTGCAAATGAAAAGCACCAGCAGACTAATTTACCCGATGCAAATTTTCATCTGCTGTTTGACACCAATGGTAGCGATACTGCAAAACTGATCGGCCCTGTAAGCAAATGCTATATATATTCAATGCAAGGCAGAGGAGAGTTGCTTGGTATAAAACTTAAGCTAGGGGCACTCGCTTGGGTGCTTGATGATCCGCTAAAGAATTATGCTGATACAGAACACGAAATGACTCACTTGAATGGTGTTGACCTAGCGAAGCAATCAGGCTGTTGGAACAGCGAGAAATAAGTTTATCTGAACTGGCAGCCCAATTGGGGTATAGCGATCAGTCTCACCTAACTCAGGATTTTCAAACCATTCTCTGATTGTCGCCGGGTGAATATGGTAGAAAGAGTATGCCAATAGTGAACACGTAAAAAATGAAAAAGCACAAAATGAATAAGCGCAATTGGACCGCATTTATGGCTATACTTTAAATATCTCCATCAAATAGGAATAATTTTGAGAATCCATCTTCTAGCAGTATTAGTTTTTGTCGCCACCGCCTGCAGCGCTGCGCCGCCCAATAGTGTCTCACATCCCGAGTCAAGTGCAGTGAAACAAGGCTTTTCAAAAGAACGTTTGAGCCGAATTAATAGCGTTATGCAAGCATACGTGGACCAAAAAAAGCTCGCTGGCACAGTTACTTTAGTCGCGCGAAATAATGAAATAGTGCATCAATCGGCTATTGGTTTGCGCGACATTGATAGCAAATTGGCCATGACCACCGACAGCATATTTAGAATTTACTCTATGACTAAACCGGTGACTGCCGTGGCCGCTCTCACATTATGGGAGCAGGGTAAGTTTCATATGAATGATCCGATTGAAAAGTACTTGCCAGAGCTTTCAGGCTTAAAGGTATATGTGAGTGGCTCGGGCGATGACATGGTGTTAGAGGATGCCAACAGACCCATTAGAATTATCGATTTATTCATGCATACCGCCGGGTTTTCTTATGGTTTTACAGATAGCGAAGTTGACAAGCTGTATCGTGCGTCTCAAGCAGGACTTCTGGGCAGTGACGCGGAGCGCAGCACTGTTTTAAAAGAAATCGCAAAGCTTCCTCTCAACCACCAACCGGGCACAAAATGGCACTATGGCGTTAACACCGACATTATTGGTTTTTTAGTTGAAGCGCTGACAGATAAAAAGTTGGGTGAATACATGCAGGAAGTCATTTTTGACCCGCTTGAGATGAGCGATACTGGTTTTTACGTAAAAGCAGAAAGTGCAGCGCGATTTGCAAAGCTTTACACGGCTGATGAATCGGGGATCACAGTTGAAATGGCCAACGAGCCACTGGGCGATTTCTTAAACGACCCCGCAGTTCACAATGGCGGAGGCGGTTTGACCTCTACCATAGGGGATTTTTATAAGTTCACGCAAATGCTGTTAAACGGCGGCCAATACAAAGGAAAGCGCGTGCTCGGTAGAAAGACCGTCGAGTATTTCCGTACTAATCACATGCCAGATAGGCTATTGCCCTTTGCAGATAACTCTCCTGGCGAAGGCTATGGACTCGCAGTGTCAGTGACAATTGATCAGAACGATCTATTATTTATGGGGTCTACTGGAGACTACGGGTGGGGTGGCGCCGCTTCGACTTATTTTAGAATTGACCCAAAAGAAAATCTTATTTTGATTTCGATGACGCAGTTTATGCCCTATGGTTATCATGGCTATATGGATGATTACAGAAATTTGGTTTATCAGGCGCTGGTGGATTAATTTACCTGTGTTATGGCAGCCGTTGATTGACTGCTATAATTGGAAGTACTCGCATAGTTAATGTAAAGGCTACGTAAAGCTTATTGTGCTTTTATGCTAGCCTTTATAATGTTTAGATTCAAAATTGTCTTGCGAGCTAAATATCTTGCAAGGTATTTAGCGAGCGAGGCTTTTATATGTCGAGTGAAATGATGTCTAGTGGAATGCCCAATGAATTTGCATTCATCGCGACCAACAGGTTTGGGTATGGCGCTGATAAACGAGCGCAAGACTTCCTGCAAGCATCAAGCAGCCGCTCAGATGCGCAAACTTGGCTTACCAAGCAGTTGGGCGCATATAAATTACCCACTATTAAATGGGACAGCGCGAAGGCGCTGCGCGCGCATTACGAGCTAAAAAATGAGCGCAAAAAAAGGGGAAGTGATGCGGATAACCAAACAGACTTTGTTCAAAGTCGGCGTGCTTACGTAAAGCAAGCCAGACGTATGGCGGAAGTAACCGCCTTGCATAACATCAATCATAAGCAGGTGATTCAATCTCGCTTACTGGACTTTTTTTCTAACCACTTTAGCGTATCGCGAGTTAACTTTCCGATGCGCGTACTTTCGCCAACACTAGAAATTGAAGCCATTGCGCCTAATTTGCATCGTACTTTTTCTGACATGCTCTTAGCGACCATTCAACATCCAGCAATGCTGATTTACCTGAACAATGAATTCTCAATTGGGCCTAACAGCAAACTGGGCGTGCGGCGAAAAGGTAAAAAGGCGCGCAATGGTCTCAATGAGAATTTAGCTCGTGAGATTCTGGAGCTGCACACAGTGGGTGTAGATGCTGGATACTCACAAGATGATGTGACCGAATTGGCCAAAGCGATTACAGGGTGGAGTATTGGGGCGCTAAGATACTCAGAAGAGCCTGAGTTTTTATTTCGATCAAATGCGCATGAGCCGGGTTCTCGGGCCATTATGGGAGCGGTGTACAATAATAAACGCGGTGAAGCAACTGGGCGAACCATACTCAAGCATCTGGCTAACCATGAATCGACTGCTCGTCATGTAAGTGCCAAATTGGTCAGGCATTTTATTGCTGATGATGCACCCAGTGATATTGTTGATGCAATGGTGCAAGCATGGTTAGATACAAACGGGCATATCCCAAGTGTGGTGTCGCAAATGATTTTGCATAAAAAAAGCTGGAGTAACACGCCACAAAAATTTAAGACGCCTAGAGAGTTCATTATTTCCAGCATGCGAGCGTTCAATACTAAACGCATTAGCCCGAGTCTTTTTGAATCGCTTGAAATTATGGGGCAGGGCTTTTTTAATTCAGGTTCCCCCGCTGGTTATGCAGATACGCAAAGTGCTTGGTTGAGCGCTAGCGCTTTGAATGCTCGCATTGAGTGGGCGAGCCACTTTGCAGCTTTAATGGCCAAACGCAAAAGCACCGAGCCAGTCGCAATTGCTCAAAAAAGTCTAGGTCCTTTTTTACAAAACAACACACTAAATGCCATTAAACGCGCGGAGAGCAAGCAAATGGCTATCTCAATATTTTTGCTCAGTCCCGAGTTTCAACGGAGATAAGACAATGACTAAAGAAGCAAAACCCTATGGTATGTCTCGTCGCAGCTTTCTTCACAAAAGTGCTTATCTTCTCGGCGGTGCGAGCGCTTGCGTGTGGTTGAGCACTCAGCCGGTAAGCGCGAGTGTATTATCGAAGACTACCACGAAAGGTTCGCCTAGCAGTAAAAAGCTTGTTTGGGTGTTTTTAAGAGGTGCAATGGATAGTCTCCATGCGGTGATCCCGCGAAACGATCCTCATTTACACTCGCTTAGGCCGCATTTGTTGGAAAGTGTCAATACAAGCGCCTTGCCCTTGAATAAGCGTTTTTCTTTGCATCCTGATTTGCACCACATGCATGACTTGTATAAGCGAAAACAAATGTCAGCAATCATCGCGGTTGCAAGCGGCTATCGCGCGCGTTCACATTTTGAAGCGCAAGACCAAATGGAATCTGGCCTAAATGCAACTGATCATGATAACGGTTGGCTAGCGAGAGCGCTTAGGCAGCATCAAAGCAGTGGGGTTGCCCTTGCGCGCAGCGTGCCAATTGCCATGCGCGGTTCAAATTCGCAAGTGGAGACTTGGTATCCTTCAGCTTTTCCAGAAGCAAGTGACGACTTGTTAAGCCAACTGAGTGATTTATACCAAAGCGATGCGTCTTTGGGCAGCACCTTAACTAAGGTGATTACGCAGAAATCGGCTCCCAGCATGCAAATGAAAGAAACCAGACGCCCCAACTTTACCTATCTCACTCAACGTTGTGGGGAGTTGCTATCTAATGACAATGCCAGTTGCGCCATGTTGGAACTGAACGGTTGGGATACTCATAACAATCAATCTGGCAGACTATCTCGCTTATTCCAACAGCTCGATGATGGCCTTGCGAATTTGCAAAGCAGCCTTGGTGAAAAATGGAAGGATACCTTGATTATTGTAAGCACTGAGTTTGGACGCACGGTTGCGGCAAATGGCACATTGGGAACGGATCACGGAACGGCGTCAAACATGTTTGTTTTAGGCGGGGCGCTATCTGGTTCAAAAGGACTATTGAAAGGAGGGAAAGTTCTGGGAAAATGGCCAGGGCTAGCGCCTGATCAGCTTTATCAAGGCCGCGATTTAATGCCAACAAGCGATGTTAGGCATTGGATTGCTGGCGGACTTTCTTCCCACTGGGGCTTATCAGCTGCTCAAATTAGGGGAGTATTCCCAGACTTATACGCCTGATTTTATTCATGCGAGTAAAAGGATCAGCATATATACAGTTTCTAATGGTGTGCTTGAAAGCAAGTGTTGGTTAAATCGCATATGCGCTTTATTCGTATACATTTTTTTGCGTGTTTATGGTGGTCGCTTAATGCCTAATCGATATCAAGATATTTATCCAGAGCCGCCTTTACTCGAAGGGGGGGCAACTGACAAGCTATCGGCACTTAGTCTCTTGCAGTTAGAGTACTTTGAGGCACAGCCGGGTGAAATGTCCCAACAAGTGTTTGCACAACATCATATATTGATTAACTTAAAGCCTGAACCGCATAAAGTTGAAAACTGGCGTGATAATGAGCATCGTGAATTCATTTTCCATAAAGACGAAATCGTAGTAACACCTGCTGGGATTGCTTCGGGATGGAAATGGCATGCGCCGTCTAAGGTTATCGTGATTACGCTTGAGCCTTTCCCACTAGAGCAATTCGCCAAGGATTCTTTGAATATTGAACTCACAGAAGAACAACTTCAGAATATTCCACAGTTTGTTGATCACGATATAACGCAAGCCGCCATTATGTTAAAAGACGCTTTAAGCAGCAAAATAGGCTCTCAGGTACTGTTTGAAAGCTTCGCTAGGGTATTTTTGACTAAGCTGATCCAATCCTACGGCCTAGAGCGAGATGAAGACTATGCGTTTACCCGAAGTTTTACATCTGAGCACTATAAAACAGTCATTGACTTTATTGCTGACAACTATGGCTCTAACATCTTAATAGAAGACTTAGCTTCTCAAACCTTCTTGTCGACTTATCATTTCGCACGATTGTTCAAGCAAACTATCGGTAAATCACCGCATCAATTTCTAATGCGCTATCGGATAGAGCGAGCGAAAGAAAAACTCAAGCAGCCAAATCCTGTTTTATTTGATGTGGCATTGTCGTGCGGATTTGCGGATCAGGCACATTTCTCACGCGTGTTTAAGCAGTCTGAGGGAGTAACGCCCAAGCAATACGTCAAATCAATTTAGCTTTGCAATAAAGCAAGATTATTCAAAAAGTTCGCAAAGTCGTGCAATCATCTCCTTTGTTATTTTCATAATATTTCATCATCAAAACAAGCAAAGCCTTTTTAAATTAATGATGAAATTGGAGAAAATGATGAACTTAATGACCGCATCAATTAAAAAAACAACGCTTTCTATTGGTTTAATTGCGACCGCTGCCTCCCTTGTTCCATTGAAAGGAACTCATGCGGCTACCAAACATCATGTTACTTTTGAAAGCGGTGGCGAAACGCTCGTAGGACATTTGTACATGCCTAAAAGTCATAATGAAAATACGCCTACTTTCGTGATTCTAGGTCCAATGACCTTCCAAAAAGAACAGGCACCAACTGAATACGCCACTCGACTGGCTGAGCAAGGCTTTGCAGCACTTGCGTTTGATACACGTTATCGAGGCGAAAGTGGTGGAGAGCCTCGCGCGCTTGAGAACACCTTTCACAAAGTAGAAGACTTAAAAAATGCAGTATCCTTCATCAAAGGCTTAGCAGGTTTTAATGCAGACAGTATTTATGCCTTAGGCATCTGTCAGGGCAGTTCTGCCGTTGTTAATGCTGTTGCACAAGATGACAATATAAAAGGAGGTATTACTTTGGCGGGTCACTATCGAGATAGGGAAGGTGATATTGCATGGTTAACAAAAGAAGGCTTCGAAACTCGTCTTGCTAAAGGTCAAGCCGCTTTGGATCTGTATGAGCGCACTGGCGAGGTTGAATATGTCGCAGGTGTTGATGAAACGGACATGAATGTGGGCATGCCTGGAAAATTCGTATGGGATTGGTATCACGTATGGGAAGAAAAAGGCTTGTGGGAAAACCGCTACGCGGTGATGAGCGATGCGGCCTTACTAAGTTTTGAATCAATCAGCGCAGCTGCCGAAATCAATAAGCCGTATCTTATGATACACAGCGATAACAGTTTTCTGCCAGATGCTGCGCGTCGACATTTCAACGCAATGCCCTCCAAACAAAAGACCTTGCTGTGGGAGGGAGAGACGCCTCACTTAGCTTATTATGATCAGCCTGAAATACTAGACAGGACGACTTTAACCATAGCGAATTGGGTCGATAGGATAGAAGCAAATTAATAGCGATTGACAGCTAAAAGACAAACGAACACGCCGTTAAACGATAAAAATCCAAACGGCGTTTTCGTTATCATTGAATCCTAATAGGCACCAGTTTCAATAATGGACAGGAAATTTTGAAGACATGTCAAATCATTAAAATCGGTTTTGTATCGTTTAGTTATCTGCGAACGACATAATAAAAATAATCGTTGTAAAGAGCGATTATTAACTATTTTTAACCTTATTGAATGCTGCATGCAATTAATATTAATCGACTGATTTTAATAATTATTTTTTGTTATTTTCCGGTCTAAAAATAATTGTTTTTCATTGATTTTTGAGTACTTCTAATCCAAACCTGTACTTACAGAGTTTTAAACCGAAACATCGCATTAAAAACAACATGCGCTAATTGGATAGTTTTACACTCTGGGTAGTCGCCGAGCGGGTTTTTCAATTCTTGTTTTACGTGGATTGTTGAAGGCACACCCATAAACTTCACTGCTAACAATCGGACACATATGATGACTTTTTCTAATAAACAGTATTTGCGTCGCTCTGCGCTGTTAAGTTGTACGCGTAATTTACTCCTCGCAGCATTTAGTATAATTGCTTTAAGTGCTTGCATCGGAAGCGACTCGGACGACCCGGAACCCTTTACTCCACCCGAACCGCCTAACATCAACGCACAAATCAGAATTATCCATGCCTCACCCGATGCACCAGCCGTTGACGTGCTCGCGAATGGCAACAGTGTGGGCGGTCTGGCAGATTTGGACTATCAAACGGCAACTGGCTTGGCATTCATCCGAACTGGCTCTTTCGAGTTTACCGTGGAAGCCCAATTACCTGGCGGTGCTTCTGCGTCTGTGATAACGCTGCCCGCAACCTTAGAGAATGACGTGCAGTACAATGTGTTGGCAATAGGTGAGGTCGCTAACATTGCAGGCTTAGTGGTAGCGAACCCCGAGACAGCGGTAGGAGATGGAAATATTCGAGCGCAGGTGGTTCATGGGGCACCTAACGCACCAACCGTTGATATATATGTAACAGCGCCCGACGCTGATATAGCTGTATCTCAGCCGCTTGCAACCTTAGCGTTTGGGGAATTTACAGGGCAGGTTGAAGTACCTGCAGGAAGCTATCGTATAAGAGTTGCCGCGGCTGGAACAACGACAGTTGTGTTTGATTCTGGGACGATTGAAATAGCTGCGGGTGTCGATTTGTTTATCACGGCAACTGAAAACGTATTGGGTGGTGAAGCGCCAATTAATTTGACAGTTGCGGATGGTCTTGGTTCGGGAGTTATTGTTGACGTAAATTCTCAAGCACAAGTGCGGGCAATACATGGTATTGCGGATGCTCCCGCAGTGGATGTGTTTGCTGATATAGAAGGTGATAATGACTTACTTTTGTTTGACGCAGCCCCCTTTAAGGGAGTAACCGACTACATCTCAGTACCCGCTGGCGATTATTTGCTTGATGTGAAAGCTGATGCAGACAATGGCATTGTGGCTATTGATGATGCCGCCGTAAGCCTCATGGCAAATGTTCGCTACACCGCGTTAGCAAATAACTCGCTAGCAAATGCAGACCTGGACCTTGTTGTTGACGACGGTAGACCTCTGGCAACCGCTGCTCAGGTAAGGGTTTTTCATGCATCTCAGGCGACAGGCCCTGTTGATATCTACGTAACGTCTGATGGTGAAATAGACGGCGTTGATCCTGCATTCGCAGGCGTCGCCTACAGTATGGATGCGCTTGCAGAAACAGGATACGTTCAGCTTGCCGCTGGTGATTACGTGCTAACAGTGACACCTACAGGCACGAAAACGGAAGCGATTGAAACAGGCGTTTTGACATTGGAGGCTGCCAAAATATATACGGCGTTCGCGGTTGACGGCGATATGATTGGTGATGCTCCACAGCTGATATTGGCAGACGATTTTGTCGAGTAGCTAACAATCGCTTCTGTGTTGATGGACATTTAGTCCAAAAGCCCAAGCATCCCTTGGGCTTTTTTATGGTGCGCCAAGTATGGCGCGTAGCGCCTTAATGGTGCTGTTCTGATACGCATGGTGGCGATCAGATGACTTGGTGGTGAAAGTCCACTATTAGCCCGACAAGGGGAATAATTAGCTGAACGGCAAGGGTGTTCATCGTGAGGTGAAATCTGAAGAAAGCCGAAAGCAAAGCACTGGCCTGACGAACAGGAATCGTATATGAGGCGGTCGCAGTGGGTGAGAAGGCCATTATCTTCAAAGCCCAATACTTGTCCAGAAACTGCGGACGTAGATACGGCGGGCATAAGTGTGAAGGTCACGCGCATTACCTTGGGAGGTCTGTTTATCTGCCACTGGCTATTAATATCGAGAGGTATTGAGATGGGTAAACAGAAGTCAGCCGAGGCCATAGTAGGTTGATTGCCGTCAACTGAAGGGCTGAACATGTTAAATGGTTTGAGAGCCAAGTGCTCGATGAGGGTAGAAGGAGCAGAAACAGCTACTGAGATATAGCTGATTATCGCCAAGGGGTGCAGACAGTATCTGCAAGAGTAGGTGAATAAGGCTTCAAGCCACGCGGCGCACAAGGATTTACTCTCATGAGGAGACGATGACCTTACTCGAAAAGATACTATCAAGACCTAATATGCAAGGTGCTTATCAGCGAGTTATGCGCAATAAAGGGGCGGCAGGAGTTGACGGTATGAGTGTAGATGCGCTTAAAGCGTATCTGCAAACACGCTGGCAAGACCACAAAGCCGATTTATTGGCAGGGCGTTATTGTCCACAAGCGGTGCTTAAGGTGAGTATTCCTAAAGCAGGCGGTGGGCAACGCGAATTAGGCATCCCAACGGTGTTGGACAGATTGATTCAGCAAGCGATACATCAGGTATTAAGTCCTATATTTGAGGAGCAGTTCTCAGAGAATAGTTATGGATTTAGGCCGCATCGCGATGCAGGGCAAGCTGTTCAACAAGCGCGAGCCTATATCGAGGAAGGTTATAGATGGGTGGTCGATATCGACTTGGAGAAGTTCTTCGACAATGTTAATCACGACATATTGATGTCGAGAATAGCGCGCCATGTCAAGGATAAAGCGGTGCTTAAACTCATTCGTGCTTATCTGAGGGCAGGTGTGTCACAGAATGACAAAACCAGTCAACGGGTGATGGGGACACCTCAAGGTGGACCATTATCGCCGTTACTGTCGAACATCATATTGACCGACTTAGATAGAGAGCTTGAGCGCCGAGGGCATAAGTTCTGTCGCTATGCTGATGACTGTAATATCTACGTCAAAAGCGAGCGTGCAGGACATCGTGTATTGAAAAGCGTGACGAGTTTCTTAGAGAGCACCTTAAAATTAAAGGTGAACAAAGAGAAAAGTGATGTGGGTCGACCGTGGCAACGAAAGTTCTTGGGGTATAGTGTCTGTCATCGCAAGCAAAATGTTCGATTGCGAATAGCGCCTGCGGTGCAAATGCGTTTTAAAAAGGACGTAAAACATACACTGCGCAGTGCAAGAGGATGGTCAATTCACCGTACGGTGGAAAAACTGAACCTGAAACTGCGAGGCTGGATAACTTACTTCCGACATATAGACGTCAAAAAGGTACTTCTTGACTTGGATGGCTGGCTTCGCCGACATCTACGCAAGATTTTATGGCGTCAATGGAAACGTGTTCACACACGCATTAAGAGACTAATCGGATTGGGTATTGATGAAGCGAGGGCGGCGACAAGCGCGACGAATGGCAGAGGACCTTGGTTCAACTCAGGGGCTTCTCACATGAATCAAGCACTACCTAAAAAGTTCTTCGACAGCCTAGGTTTAATATCATTAATGGACTATTATCATCGTCTCAAGTATTTAACATGAACCGCCGTGATACGGAACCGTACGTCCGGTGGTGTGAGAGGACGGAGAGTGTAAACTCTCCTCCTACTCAATTGCAATTTCTTTTGGTTAAAGCTCTGTAATGAAACATCTTTTTTGATTTTTTACCTGTAATAAGCACTAACGGTATCAATAAAGGCCTAATGATGTCAGTAAAACACGATCTAAAATTAGCTTGTATGTTTACAGTGGGATTAACGCTTGCGGTAGCTCCTGCTTCAGCGCAATGGTCTGCAGGTGTTGCGGCCATCGGCAGCGCAACGCCATATGAAGGCTTAAGCACAGAATCAATAGTCATCCCCATTGTCGCCTATGAGGGCGAACGTTTAATATGGCGAGGCCCATCTTTAAGATACAAATTAACAGGAGTGAAGCGAGGCGAGCCAAGCTTGCAAATTAGCGTGGAATTGGCGCCAAATGAACTTGAGGCCGACCAATCCGCTGAGTTAGTTGGCATTGAGGAGCGTGATATTTCGTTTCTAGCTGGTCTGAGATACGTCCACCCAAGCAAAATAGGTGAATTTTCGGCTGTCTTTCAAACAGACATTACCGGCAAACACAATGGCCAACGTGGTGCACTGAATTTCCAACGTCCTCTGTTAAGAGATAAACAAGGCGCTTGGGTGCTAACAGGTGGAATTCAAGTTGAATACTTAAGTGACAACTATGCCGATTATTATTTTGGGGTAAGTGCTGTTGAAGAGGCGGCGTCTAGCTTCAGTCAGTATCGAGTCGATGACGTATGGCAGGGCGGTATCACATTAGGCGGCTTTTATCGATTCAATGACAAATGGCAACTCACGGCTCAAACCCGCTTAATATCACTTGCCAACGAGGTAAAAGATAGCCCGATTGTGGCTGACAGTGCAACCTTTGATGGTTTTATTGGTGTGACCTACCAATTTTAATAATCTAAACAGACGGTTAATGCATATTCTATACATGAAGTTTGCAAATTAGCGACTTTCTAATACGTTTAGTAGTAAGGCAAAGTAAAACACTTCGTTTATTGACATCACACCAACTATTCGGGAACACCTATGAAAAAACTACTCTCATCATTTGCATTAGCATCAATCGCATTGTCAACAGTGACATTCAGTACGCTCTCTACGGCTACTGAAGTAAAAACAGAAAAGCAGGCAAAAGCAGCAGTACAGTTTCGTCAGGCCTTGCTACAACTCGTGCGCAGTAATATGGGCCCCTTGGGCGCAATGGCCAAGGGTAACATTCCATACGATGCTCAAGTCATGATAAAAAATGGACAGCGCATGGAACAGTTAGGTTTAATGATGGAAGATTATTTTACGCCTAATACAACAGCATTTGATGTTGAAACCGGTGCGCTGGACAATATCTGGTCTAACCAAGCCGACTTTAATCAGAAGGCGCAGAATATGGTAGAAGCTGCCGCGAATGTGCAATCAGTTGCTCAAGCTGGCGCGACTGACGATTATAGAAAAGCAATAGGAGCATTAGGAGCGACATGCAAAGCATGTCATGACGACTATAAAAAAGACTAATTGCTGGAGTAAAACTATGACATCTATTACCACAAAAGCGTATGCGGCAAATGAAGCTGGCGGAACCTTAAGCCTCGGCGAATATGACTTACCTCCTCTTGGTGAAAATGAGGTTCGTATTAAAGTTGCCTTTTGTGGTATTTGCCACTCTGATTTGTCGATGATTTATAACGAATGGGGGATTTCCCAGTACCCATTAGTAGCAGGCCATGAAGTGGCGGGTGAGATTGTCGAAGTGGGTAAGCAGGTAGCCGATTCCCGCTTAGGTGAAGTGGTTGGATTGGGTTGGCACGCTGACTATTGTCAAGCTTGCTATAGCTGCAACTCGGGCGATCATAACTTGTGCAGTAAAGCGCAACCAACAATAGCGGGGCGTCATGGTGGATTTGCTGAATATGTTCAAGCAAGTGAAAAGTCGGTTGTGCGCTTACCTCAAGGTGTAGATTTAAAATCAGCAGGCCCTTTATTTTGCGGTGGAATAACGGTGTTCAATCCGCTTGTAGAGTTTGACATTAAACCCACTGACAAGGTTGCAGTAATTGGCATTGGTGGTTTAGGTCATCTTGGTTTGCAGTTCTTGAATGCATGGGGCTGTGAAGTTACCGCATTTACTTCGAGTGAAAGTAAAGCAGATGAAGCGAAGCAAATGGGGGCGCATCACGTCATTAACTCACGTGACGAAAGTGAACTAGAACAAGCAGAGTCTAGCTTTGATTTCATCATTTCTACTGTGAATGTAAAACTTGATTGGAATTTATACTTGAGTACGCTCAAACCAAAAGGGCGGTTACACTTTGTTGGCGCCTCTTTAGAGCCGTTAGATATCGGTGTGTTTAATTTACTCAGCGGTCAAAAGTCGGTTTCGGGCTCTCCTGTAGGAAGCCCGGCAACTATTGTCACTATGTTAGATTTTGCGGCGCAACATAACATCAAGCCCATGGTAGAAATGTTTGATATGAGCCAAATCAACGATGCTTTAGCACATCTTAAAAGGGGTGATGCGAGATATCGCATTGTTTTGCAGGCTGATTTTTAAGGCAGCGCATTTTAACTATCCAGAGTTCGGGTTAACTAATAGTCATAAAGTCCCATTTCAGGCTCAGGGGCGAATACGTTTACCAAGCAATACACAAATACTGCGACGACAGCCACAACTATTAAAAAACGCCACCAGTGCGTAACAACATTAAGGTCTGCTGGCGTATCGCTCGTTTGTGAATGCGATACTGGCTTTTTACCATGCAACATAGCAGGCACTAGTCGCTGTTTCTTTTTGAAACTATAAAAAGCGATAGCAGACAAATGCAACACAATCAATCCCCACATAAGGCTTATGGCGTTGTGATGTAGCCAATTCATTGCGTCATCTAAGGCGCCATCGAACGCTCCGTGATACGGGCCATCTAAAAAAATATCATCCGTCATAAACAAACCGCTTACGGCCTGCGTCAACATCACCGCAAGAATCGCTAGCACTGAGTAAGCGCCAAGGGGATTATGTCCTAAATACTGCTGTAGCTTTGGTCTTCCCATTAAATATTGAAGAGCAGTGGACGGTGAGTAGATAAAACTTGAAAACCTAGCATGATAGCTACCCACAAATCCCCAGATTATGCGAAACAGAATAAGTCCTAAAGCGACATATCCGCCATAAAAATGCAACTGCATTGCATCATCGAGAATATCGCCTGTCACAAACTGAAATACGAACACACCTAGCAATGACCAATGAAATAAACGAGTAGGGATGTCCCACACTTTTGCATGCGTTTGAGTTGTGTTGGCCTTCAGTGCTGGTGATGCTTCTTGAGTCATGTGTGAACCTTACTCTTTGTATCTCTATATTGATTGATACATAAATGATAGCGCATTGCGCTTATTTAGCGCTTCAATTTTTGCTACAGTGCGGGTCATTCAATTTCAATAAAATATGACTTCTTAGAAAAATGATGACAAAAATAGGCATTTTGGGCGCAAATGGCCGTATGGGACGTGTGTTAATTGAGGCAATCTATCAACATCAATCGCTAGAGTTGAGCTTAGCAAGCGTGCGCGATGGCTCGTCTTTTGTCGGTATTGATGTGGGCCAGCTGGCGGGTATAGCGAATCAAAATTTAGCACTTACTTCTATAAGTGAATGCGAGTTTGGGCAAACAGATGTGCTGATAGATTTTACGTTAGCGACAGCATTAGACGCTAACCTGGAGAAGGCGTGCGAACAAGCTATACCTATTGTAATTGGCACAACGGGCCTTTCTGAATCACAACTCTCACGTTTAGATGAAGCTGCCAAACACATTCCGATAGTGTTTGCAGCGAACTACAGTGTAGGGGTTAACCTCATGCTGAACTTAGTAAAACAGGCCGCTTTAGTAATGGGAGAGCAGTCGGATATAGAAATTCTTGAAGCTCATCACCGTTTCAAGCAAGACTCGCCGTCTGGCACTGCTATGGCGATTGGAAAAAGTATTGCTGATACGCTCAATAGAGACTTAGCTCAGTGTGCAGTTTATGGCAGAGAGGGCTTCAGTGAGACCCGCGATAGGCAAACTATTGGATTTGCAACAGTAAGAGCAGGCGATATTGTTGGTGAGCATACAGCCTTGTTTGCAAGCTTGGGCGAACGCCTTGAAATTACGCACAAAGCGTCTAGTAGAATGACCTTTGCAAATGGTGCGCTTGAGGCTGCAAATTGGTTGGTTGGTAAGCCGAAGGGACTGTACAGCATGCAAGATGTTTTAGGCTTAGCGTAAATTTATGCTGTCATTAAAGTAAAAGGAAAGTGAGTACTTCCCCAAGTAAACATATGATTATGAAGCTTAATGGTAAAATATGTAATAAGTGCGCTGTTTTCCATAATCATCACCAGATTAAAAAGCAATAGACGCTTATAAGGTTATTGTATATAATGCGCGGAATTTGCCAGAGATTAACGCGCTTTCTTAAACAGTAAGCGGTAAAAAATTTTTGGTATTGCTCTGTATGGCTCTATTTTAAAAGCGTAAAGTCTAATACAGACAAACCTTTATAAGGTTTTTGGCAGAGACATCGTGCTCAGTGAATGACAGAGAATCGCTTTTTTGTCACTAAATCGGGTGCAAATGCAGAAAAACGCTAAATTTGATGCGTTTTTCTTAGTTATCTCTATGTTTTAGGAGGTTGACTTGTCTGTTTCTGCCCTGCTTGTATTAGCTGACGGCTCAGTATTTAAAGGCACATCAATTGGCGCACAAGGCCATAGCGCCGGTGAGGTTGTTTTTAACACTTCAATGACCGGCTACCAAGAAATACTGACCGACCCATCTTACGCTGAACAAATCATTACCCTTACTTATCCACATATTGGCAATACCGGAACCAATTCTGAAGATGTGGAATCTGATCAGATTTGGGCGAAAGGATTAGTCATTAGAGACCTGCCCTTAGTGGCAAGTAATTTCAGAAATACTCAAACCTTAAGTGATTACCTTAAATCTCAGAACATTGTTGGCATTGCTGATATCGACACGCGCCGCTTAACGCGGGTGCTGCGAGAAAAAGGCGCCCAGAATGGTTGCATTATGACATTGGAAAGTCCTATGCGCGGTGTTGATGCGCATGTAGGCTCGGCAATTGAACAGGCACTTAAACATGCTAAAGCTTTTCCAGGCCTTAAGGGTATGGATTTGGCAAAAGTGGTCTCTTGTGACTCGGCATATTCATTCAATGACAGTGTATGGTCACTGGAAGGTGGTTACGAGGAAGATATCAAAGACTTACCTCATCATGTGGTTGCCTACGATTTTGGCGCGAAGAAAAATATTTTGCGCATGCTTGTGGCGCGTGGATGCCGCTTGACGGTTGTACCCGCACAAACGAGCGCAGAAGAAGTTCTTGCCTTGAAACCTGATGGCATATTTTTATCCAATGGCCCAGGTGACCCGGAGCCTTGCGACTATGCCATTGAAGCGACTAAACGTTTTTTGGCGGAAAAACTCCCCTTATTTGGAATATGCCTTGGACATCAAATCCTTGCTATCGCAAGCGGAGCAAGCACTGAAAAAATGCTTTTTGGGCATCATGGTGCGAACCATCCCGTTCAGGATACAAACAGCGGCGGTGTCATGATAACCTCGCAAAATCATGGTTTTGCGGTTGACGCGAATACCTTGCCCGAAAATGTAAACGTGACGCACGTTTCTTTATTCGATAAATCGCTTCAAGGGATCGCGCTGCGAAATGCGCCCGCTTTTAGTTTTCAAGGTCACCCAGAGGCCAGTCCGGGACCACAGGATGCCTCACCATTGTTTGATCATTTCATTGACTTGATTTTGCAGTACAAAAAACGTCAACACCAACACCAACAACAATAGGAAGGGATAATGCCAAAACGTAATGATATCAAAAGCATTTTGATTCTTGGCGCAGGTCCTATTGTGATAGGGCAGGCCTGCGAATTTGATTACTCGGGCGCTCAAGCCTGTAAAGCCCTTCGTGAAGAGGGTTATCGAGTCATTCTTGTAAACTCAAACCCAGCCACCATCATGACCGACCCTGAAATGGCAGATGCAACGTATATTGAACCCATTCAGTGGGAGGTGGTGCGTAATATTATCGCTAAAGAAAAACCCGATGTAATTTTGCCCACTATGGGCGGACAAACAGCGCTAAATTGTGCTTTAGACCTCAATAAACATGGTGTACTAGAAGAATTTAATGTAGAACTTATTGGCGCAACCGCCGACGCTATCGATAAAGCAGAAGATCGCGAGCGTTTTGATAAAGCAATGAAGTCTATTGGCCTTGAATGCCCCCGTGCAGAAATTGCGCATAACATGGAGCAAGCGCATGATGTGCTTACCCGCATTGGCTTCCCTTGCATTATTCGCCCCAGTTTCACAATGGGTGGAAGTGGCGGCGGCATCGCTTATAACATTGACGAATTCAACGAAATTTGCACGCGTGGTTTGGACTTATCTCCCACATCAGAATTGTTAATCGATGAATCTCTGATTGGTTGGAAAGAATATGAAATGGAAGTGGTGCGTGACAAGGCAGACAACTGCATTATTGTATGTACCATTGAAAATTTTGACCCGATGGGTGTTCACACAGGCGATTCCATTACCGTAGCCCCAGCTCAAACCTTAACCGACAAAGAATTTCAAATCATGCGTAATGCTGCAATGGCGGTATTGCGAGAAATTGGCGTGGAAACTGGCGGCTCCAATGTTCAATTTGGCGTGGACCCTGACACCGGGCGAATGGTCATTATTGAGATGAACCCAAGGGTGTCTCGCTCCTCTGCACTGGCATCAAAAGCAACGGGTTTCCCAATTGCGAAAATTGCTGCCAAGCTGGCCGTCGGTTTTACCTTAGATGAATTAGCCAATGACATCACAGGCGGTAAAACGCCCGCATCTTTTGAGCCATCTATAGACTACGTTGTTACCAAGATACCGCGTTTTAACTTTGAAAAATTTGCAGGCGCTAACGACCGCTTAACGACTCAAATGAAGTCTGTGGGTGAAGTGATGGCAATTGGTCGTAATCAGCAAGAATCCTTACAGAAAGCCCTGCGTGGACTTGAGGTGGGTGTTTCAGGCTTAGATCCCATTTTAGATTTAGAAGACGCAGACGCCAAGAACATGCTGGTATATCAACTTCGTGAGCCGGGCGCTGAGCGTATATGGTACATTGGTGATGCTTTTCGAATGGGCATGTCAGTCGATGAGGTCTTTGTTTTAACCAACATCGATAGATGGTATTTGGTGCAAATTGAAGAGCTTATCGATTTAGAGCATCAAGTGAAACGCCTGGGTCTTACGGGTATTGATAACGAATTCATGCGTAAGCTAAAACGTAAAGGCTTTTCAGATGAACGTATTGCGGCCTTAACGCAAGTGGCGCAAAGTGATGTTCGCGATATGCGCATCAAGTTCAATATTCTGCCAGTTTACAAACGCGTTGATACTTGCGCTGCAGAGTTTTCTACGTCCACTGCCTATATGTACTCAAGTTATGACGAAGAGTGTGAGGCAATGCCTTCCACACGCGATAAAATCATGGTGCTTGGTGGCGGTCCAAACCGCATTGGGCAGGGCATAGAATTCGATTACTGTTGTGTACACGCCGCCCTTGCTATGCGAGACGATGGTTTTGAAACCATTATGGTGAACTGTAATCCAGAAACGGTATCGACTGATTACGATACATCTGACCGTTTGTATTTCGAGCCAGTTACCCTAGAGGACGTGCTAGAGATTGTTCGTGTAGAACAACCCAAAGGCGTGATTGTGCAATACGGCGGTCAAACGCCGCTTAAACTCGCCAGAGACTTAAAAGCCAACGGCGTCAACATTATTGGTACATCGCCCGATGCGATTGACCGCGCGGAAGATCGTGAGCGGTTCCAGCATATGGTGAACAAACTTGGCTTAAAACAACCCGCAAATGCTACCGTAAGCAACATGCAAGAAGCCCTTGATAGCGCCGAAACTATTGGATTTCCGTTGGTGGTGCGCCCCTCTTATGTTTTGGGTGGACGAGCAATGGAAATCGTTTACGACATGAAAGATTTACAGCGATATTTAAATGAGGCGGTAAAAGTTTCAAATGATAGCCCGGTGCTGTTGGACCGCTTCTTAGATGACGCCATAGAAGTTGATATTGACGCAATTTGTGACGGGGAGCAGGTATTAATTGGTGGCATAATGGAGCATATCGAGCAAGCTGGTGTGCATTCAGGTGACTCAGCGTGCAGTCTACCGCCGCATTCGCTATCCAAAGACATTCAAGATGTGATGCGTGAGCAAGTGAAACAGATGGCATTAGAGCTTGATGTTCGCGGCCTGATGAATACGCAGTTCGCTATTAAGGATAACGAGGTCTATTTGATTGAAGTGAATCCTCGCGCCGCTCGCACCGTTCCTTTTGTTTCAAAAGCAACAGGCATGCCCTTAGCTAAAGTGGCCGCTCGTGTAATGGCTGGCACGACGTTAAAAGAGCAGGGCGTAGAAGCAGAAATCATCCCTCCATTCTTTTCAGTTAAAGAGGTTGTACTTCCCTTCGCTAAATTCCAAGGTGTTGATCCTTTACTGGGGCCAGAGATGCGTTCAACTGGTGAGGTGATGGGCGTGGGATTAGATTTCGAAGAAGCATATGCTAAAGCTAATTTAGCCGCATCTGCACCTATTCCTAGCGCAGGTAAAGTGCTCATTTCGGTCAGAAACAATGACAAGTTGAGACTGGCGAACTTAGTCAAGGATATGGTTGAGCATGGCTTTACGATTGAAGCGACCAGTGGCACTGCTGAGGCGATCAAAGACGCGGGTATTGAATGCACTGTAGTCAATAAGGTGAGTGAAGGCCGCCCTAACATTGTGGATGCGATTAAAAACGGTGAGTATTGTTATATTGTTAATACCACAGAGGGCAGGGCTGCAATAAACGATTCGGTGTATATCAGGCGCGAGGCATTATTAAACAAAATTGCCTATACCACCACCATGAATGCAGCTTTTGCTACAATGAAAGCTAGCGAAGCAGATGCAAAGGAAAACGTGGCTTCAGTACAAGAGCTACATCGAAAAGTAGAATCTAGCATCCAATAACGCTTTGCGAGATTTTGCTTTCTCTTTTGATGAACCGATAATCAATTTACACTATACTAAAAAATACGAATCACCAAAAACGAATGCAGATTGCATTCGTTTTTTTATCTATATTTTCCATAAATAATAAGAGAGAGGCTATGAATAGCTATCCAATGACAACCGAGGGCGCAAAAACCTTGCGTGAGGAACTTGACCACTTAAAATCTGTCCAGCGCCCGCAAATTATTAATGCTATTGCAGAAGCTCGTGAGCATGGCGACCTCAAAGAAAACGCCGAGTATCATGCTGCAAGAGAGCAACAGAGTTTCTGTGAGGGACGTATTCAAGATATTGAAGGAAAGCTTTCGAACGCGCAAATTATTGACGTCACAAAGCTCACCAACAACGGTAAAGTCATATTTGGCGCTACGGTTACTATTCTGAACACTGATTCAGAAGAAGAAATTACGTACCGGATCGTAGGTGATGACGAAGCCGATATAAAGAAGAATCTGATTTCGGTTAACTCGCCAATTGCGCGAGGTCTTATTGGCAAAGAGCTTGACGATATCGTTTCGATTGCTACGCCAAAAGGGGCAATTGAAGTTGAAATTATTGAAGTGGAATACAAATAGGCCGAATAAGTCTATCGCGCCGCGATGATTAAGGTCTTAGCATTCAGAGTTTTGAATAGTATACCTTGGCGGTGTCGATTCATCTGTGGCCATTTCGTACTGTAGATAGCATAATGGCTCTACGCCATCTGCCGCTGGGTTCTCACCAATCGAAATGTGATAGAACTGAATGTGGTCGTCGTCAATGTCAAAACGCCAATCGGCGTTAGCGCAATCGGTGTCACTTGCTTGATGATGGCAAATAGTGAAATCGATTGCCCGTTCAAGTTGTGCGGCACCGGTCCTTGGAGCGCTGCCATCGTACGCTAAGTAACCATATTCTACCGCTACAGTATCACCGCTTTGCAGCACGACTAGCGCGCTTTCCTCGCGTTCAAGGCCCTGAATAAGTGCTTTGCCATACACTATTTGATTGCTTGAAACGATCGCACCTTTTAGTGCTTCCAATGACGCTGCTTTTGAGTCACTTGAAATATCAATGAAGCGTGGCGCAGCCGTCACGGAAAGAACGCCAATAATGATAATTACAATGATTAGCTCAACGAGCGTAAAGCCCTCTTGCTCACTATTGAGCGAACGCATTTTGCACCTATACTTTTCAACATGAACCTGTAAGTTTATCTCACTAAATGAAGGCTAAGGTATAAAAAAACATACTTGATTATATGTGCGTCATAGCCGATTCAGGCGGGTATGTTGAACTAAGCCTGTGTTGCCTCAGCTTTATCGATACTAATACGTATATTTGCCAATTCAAGTGCTCGCGTTCGATTGTCAACAAAATCAGCGTCGTTTAGCAAGTCTTCAAATCCCATTCGCATCAGTTTCGTTTTAGACTCTTCTTTATTTACTAGCATCAGGATATGCATGTCTAAAAGTTGGGCGTCTTTAACCAAGTTTTCGATGGTTAACGCGATAGTATCGTCAAAAAATGATACATCACTCAAATCGATAATCACTACCGCATGCTCCCCAAGAGACTTAAGTTCTCGTGAGAGTGCTTTTGAAACACCAAAAATCATGGTGCCGCTCAGGTAGAAATATAAAATTTCACCATTGGCTTCATTGAGTAAGCTTCTTTGCTTAGGCGTAAGAGGCAGTCGACCATCAACATCACTAATGGCTTTAATATTTTTGGCTTGCGATGCAGAGAGCTTTTCAATGGTGATGATATTGGCAATAAATACACCTATACCTACTGCCACAACTAAATCGACAAAGACAGTCAACAGTAGCACTGCATACATAATGATGCTGGTTTGTTTGGAGACTTTATGGGCACGTTTGATAAAACTCCAGTCAAGAATATCGATGCCGACCTTTATCGCAATGCCTGCTAGTACTGCAATTGGAATTGCCGATATGAGCTCTGATGCACCAAAAATCGCCACTATCAACACGCCAACGCGCACCAATCCCGATAGGGCGGTGCGAGCGCCTGTTTGAATGTTTACTACGGTTCCCATGGTGGCACCTGCTCCAGGCAAGCCGCCAAATAGACCAGAGAACAAGTTACCCATTCCCTGCCCAATCAACTCTTTGTCTGACTTGTGTTCACTTCGGGTCAGGTTATCGGCGATTACCGATGTCAGCATGGAATCGATACAGCCCAGCATGCCAAGCACAATGCCATCGAGCACCATGGTTTGAATCTGCTCTGGTGTAAATGTGGGCATGACCATGCCGGGAAGAGAAACATTGATTTCGCCGATGCGGCTGATATTGGCATCATTGAACACAAGCACACTGATGATGGATATCAGCAACAGTGCAATTAATTGCGGAGGTATCCACTGTTTGATTCGCCGAGGCGTCAGAAAAATTAAGGCTAAGGTGGCTAACGCCATACCCGCTTCAAGGAAGTGTATGTTTGCAAGCGCGTCAGGCAGTGCAAATATGGCACCTGTCACGCCTCCTGCGGGACTTTCTGAGCCAAGAGCCGGTGCAAGTTGCATAATAATTAAAATACAGCCTATGCCTGACATAAAGCCGCTGATAACTGAGTAGGGCATCAAGGTGATATATTTGCCTAAATGTAGCAGGCCAAAAACAATCTGAGTTAGGCCCGCAATCATCACGACCGTAAAGGCCATCGCTAGACCTTTGTCAGGATATTGAGCGACCATTGACGTGACTACGGCGGCCATGATTACTGTCATAGGGCCTGTAGGCTCTGATATTAACGTAGGCGTACCGCCAAACATGGCCGCAAAAAATCCGATTATGATCGCGCCGTATAGCCCGGCTTCTGCACCCGCGCCTGAAGCAACACCAAAGGCCAATGCAAGCGGCAAAGATACGATTGCTGCGGTCAGACCGCCAAGAATGTCACCCTTTAAATGAGTAGTATTAATTAGGTTAAAAAGCTGCAAGTTGAACTCATTGTTGATGTCGTTTCAAGAAAAGCGCTAGTAACATACTCAGCGCGCTGATGACCAAAATCGCTATATTGCCATGCTTGGCATAAAAAGTATTACTTGTGACAATGGGAACATCTACGCGAAGCACATCATCTTTAAACTGCGGTAATTTGCCCAGCAAATTTCCATTGTGGTCGTAAGCTGCGGTAACACCCGTATTGGTCGCGCGTATCACTGGCAAGCCGAATTCCATCGCTCTTACTTTTGCGATTTCTAAATGTTGGTGTGGACCATGAGAATCCCCAAACCATGCATCGTTACTGACGGTGACAATGGCCGACGTATCTGCAAAAATGTTGGCTCTAACTTGATTGGGAAAGGCAATTTCAAAGCAAATTGCTGGTGCAAACTTAAGCCCTTTGGCTCTGAGGTTTTCTTGTACGTAATCGCCGCGTGAAAACGAGGACATGGGTAAATCAAAAATAGGTGCCAGAGGACGTAGCAAGTTCTCAAAGGGAACAAATTCCCCGATAGGCAGTAAATGATGCTTTGAAAAGCGATTGTTATGCATGTATTGATACGGCATGCTATTGGCGTCACTTGTATCCAAGCCCAGTGCAATAAGATTATTGTAGGCGTATTGGTTTTGTATGTTGACGTCAACCACACCGGTTATCAGTGCGCTTTCAGTTTCTGTGGCGATATCGTCTAACAGACTTAAATAATCGCCAGCGAGTATTTCCAAGCGCGGTACTGCCGCCTCCGGCCATAAAATAATGTCTGCATCCCATGCCTGTTCCGTCAGCCTGAGATATTTTTCCATCGTAGGTCGGTCTTGCTCAGGTCGCCAACGAATGGACTGCTCGATATTGCCTTGAACAAGCGCAACAGAAAAGGTTTTTCTTGGGGTGCTGTTTGCAAGCTCATCCTTTTCTGCGCTTGGACTAAACAAGAATATGCTCGTGCTTGTAACCAACGCAACAGTCGTGAAACTGATGATTGTTGCCTGATTTCTTTTAATCAGCACATTTGCAGTTACTGCAGCAAGAAACAGCATGACTGCTGACACGCCAATTTCGCCGATATACGAATAAAACATGGCGAATGGCCCATCGGCTTGGCTATAACCAATCGATAGCCAAGGGAATCCTGTTAAAAAGTGTGCACGGATCCATTCAGTGACCAGCCACAACAGTGGCACTGCAAGGGGCCATAAGCGAAAGGCAAAATAACGTTTAAGAATGAAGGCGAACAGAGCAGGATAAAGTGCTAAGTAACCGCAAAGTAGCAACATAAGTAGGATAGAAAATACAATGTGAACACCGCCAAAAGTGGCAATACTCACATGCACCCATGATATCCCTGCACCGAAAAAACCAAGGCCAAAAAGCCAAGCGTTAAAAAAGGGTTTTTCATTTCGAATAATTGTTACGCATAACCATGCGGGTAGCAGAAAAAACGGGAGCCACCAATATGAGAAGGGCGCATAAGCAAAGGTCATTGCAGCGCCCAAAAGTATGTTACAGGAATACCAAATGAGCGCTTTCAGTCCTAATTCTCCAGTTCGGGAAGGAAGACTTTCAGCTGTAACAAGCGGCGTTTATCGGAGTTTGTGACTTCAAAATGGATATTGTCGATTTCGACCTTCTCGCCAGTATTCGGCATATGTCCAAATGCGCGCAGTACAACGCCGCCGATGGTATCGGATTCTTCTTCGTTGAACTTACTCTCGAAGAATTCATTAAAGTCCTCTACAGAGGTCAGCGCTTTTACTGAATATGTGCACTTGTTGAGCGGGCGAATGTTGTCATTGTCATCTTCAATCTCATCAAATTCGTCTTCTATTTCACCAACGATAAGCTCAAGAATGTCTTCGATGGTAACCAAACCAGATACACCACCGTACTCATCTACTACAATCGCCATATGATAGCGCTGCTGACGAAACTCTTTTAGTAATACATCAACACGCTTACTTTCCGGAACAATGATAGCTTCTCTAAGGTTATCTTTTAGAGCAAAGGTTTTCTCGTCGTTAAATGCGTAGGCGAGAAGATCTTTAGCCAGCAGTATGCCTTCAATGTGATCTTTGTCTTCACTGATCACTGGGAAACGGCTGTGAGCAGAGTCCAGCATTAAGGGTAGAAACTCATCGACACCTTGTTCTACATCAATGGTGATCATTTGCGCTCGCGGGATCATGATTTCTCTCACGCGCATTTCGCTCACGCCCATCACACCTTCAATCATTTCTTTAGTCTGAGGGTCAATAAGCTCACGCTCTTGCGCGTCAGAGATTAAATCAGATAGTTCTTCTTTGTTTTTCGGTTCGCCTTTAAAGGTATGCAGCAAATTTGCTATCCAGCCTTTTTGCGACGAACCGTTGGTAGATGGGGGGGTGTCTTCGCTCATTGCCTATTCAGTCTTCGCTTGTTCATTTTGATATTGTACGCTCTTATTAGCATGCCATTATGCTTTGATACTCGCCCAAGACTATAAATGTAAGCCGCTTTAGCGAGATAATCAATGCTTCATGTAAAGCATCCTGCATTATTAAGATCCTTCTTAATTCACACGCAAGATTAGTGCCTTATTTCGTTTCATTTATTATATATGGATCTTGAAAGCCCAAGTCTCCCAATATTGCTACTTCAAGTGCTTCCATCTCTTGCGCATCTTTTTCGTGTATATGGTCATACCCCAACAAATGCAATAGGCCGTGAATACACATATGCGACCAGTGAGCCTCTACGGACTTGCCTTGTTCTTTTGCCTCCCTCTTAACAACAGGGGCGCAAATCGCTAAATCGCCTATATGATCAGTCTCCACGTAATCGGGTACATCGTTTACAAAAGAGAGCACATTAGTAGATTTGGATTTACCGCGGTATGTGGAGTTGAGGTATGCAGACTCCGTATCATCGATTACTCTAATGCCAAGCTCAATGCTTGAGGTCAAAGCCATATGTTTGTGCGCCGCTATTAACCAAGTTTCAATGGCCTTGTTAGATGGGATATCGTCCGGTTCTAAGTTAGCAATCGGTTCAGAGAGCTCATAATGCAGTACAAGAGCTGAACCGGACTTTGTAAGCATCAATTCAAGCGCAACATAGTTAGCTGACACGCAGACGATTTATTTTGCGGCATCATCGTCCTTGCGGGCTTGCTCACGGGCATGCTTCTCTTCTTGCTTTATTTTCTCTTGTTCTGAGTCGTAGTCTTCATAAGCTTGTACGATGCGAGCAACCACAGGGTGGCGCACAACATCGTTAGCAGTAAAGAAATTAAAAGAGATATCGTTCACTTGACCAAGCACATCTATTGCGTGGCGAAGTCCAGATTTTACGCCTCGTGGCAAATCGACTTGGGTGATATCTCCGGTAATCACTGCTTTAGAATTGAAGCCAATGCGCGTCAAGAACATTTTCATCTGTTCCGTTGTCGTATTTTGTGATTCGTCTAAGATGATGAAGGCGTCATTGAGCGTTCGCCCGCGCATATAGGCAAGCGGCGCCACCTCTATCACATTGCGTTCAATGAGCTTTTCGACTTTTTCAAAACCCAGCATTTCAAACAAGGCGTCATAAAGAGGTCGCAGATATGGGTCGACTTTTTGCGATAGGTCACCCGGTAAAAACCCCAGTTTTTCACCTGCTTCTACGGCTGGTCGCGTCAGCAATATACGTCTAATTTCTTGGCGCTCAAGGGCATCTACTGCGCACGCAACGGCAAGATAAGTTTTGCCCGTTCCAGCAGGACCAATGCCAAAGGTAATATCGTGATTTAATACATTTGCGACGTAGTTTGACTGATTTGGATTACGAGGTTTAATGACACCTCGTTTGGTCTTAATGTGCACTTCTTTGCCATAATCTCCAGCTTCTGCGCGCTCAAGACATTTGGCTTCCTGAATGGCTAGATGAACCTGATTAGGCTCCAACATGGGAATACTGCCTTTTACAGGCTGAGTTTCAATATACAGCAGTTTTAAAAGCTCACTTGCTCCATTGGCCTGCAGCGGGTCGCCTTGCACATTAAATTGATTATTTCGATAACTTATTTCCACCCCCAAACGGCGTTCAATTTGCTTAATGTTGTCGTCAAATGGCCCACATAAGCTTGATAGGCGTTTACTGTCGTCGGGCTCAAGCACAATTTGGTTGCTTACAAGATTACTCAATACGATTTCCTATGTTTTCTTCGGTCGATGTATTTATACAGGCATAACGTGAATCACGCCTAGCTCATCAGGTTTTGGTTGTTTTGCTAAAATGCTATGAGGGGAGACGGCAACACGAAGTCCCATATCTGCTTCTCTTAAGACAATCTCTCCTCGCAGTGAGTTGGTAAATACCTCAGTAATTTCCGCATCAACAAACTCACCAATCATGTCAGGCGAACCCTTAAAATTAACAACACGATTATTCTCAGTGCGACCAGTGAGTTCACTGGCATCTTTTTTCGATTCACCCTCTACTAAAATACGTTGAATACTGCCTAGCATATTCCGAGCTATTTGCTGGGAGTTTTGATTTATTCTTTGTTGAAGAATATGCAGTCGCTGTTTCTTCTCGGCTTCGCTTACGTCGTCGACAATATCAGCAGCCGGTGTGCCGGGGCGAACGCTATAGATAAAGCTGAAACTCATATCGAAGCCAACATGCTCAATAAGCGACATGGTGGCTTCGAAGTCTGCTTGTGTTTCACCCGGAAAGCCAATGATAAAATCTGAACTCATCGATAAATTCGGACGCACTTTCTTCAACTTTCGAATCGTGCTTTTATATTCAATCGCCGTATGTCCTCGTTTCATCATGGTAAGAATTCGGTCAGAACCGCTTTGAACAGGAAGATGAAGATGATCGACCAGCTCTGGGATATGTTTGTACGCTTCGACAATATCATCTGTAAATTCAACCGGGTGTGAAGTAGTGTAGCGAATACGATCGATGCCATCGATGCTTGCCACTAACTCTAGAAGCTCTGCAAATCGACAAATTGCGCCGTCGTGCTGCTCACCCCGATACGCGTTGACGTTTTGTCCAAGAAGATTAACCTCACGAACACCTTGCGCGGCAAGTTGCGCAACTTCAAGCAATACATCATCAACCGGGCGGCTTACTTCTTCGCCGCGCGTATAGGGGACAACGCAGAAGCTACAATACTTTGAGCAACCTTCCATGATTGACACAAAGGCCGTTGGGCCCTCGGCTCTTGGTTCAGGTAAGCGGTCGAATTTTTCAATTTCTGGAAAACTCACATCGACCACCGAGCGATCGCCGCCTTTAATTTGTTGAATCATCTCGGGCAATCTGTGCAGGGTTTGCGGACCGAACACAATGTCAACATAAGGTGCACGTTTGCGTATTTCCTCACCCTCTTGCGAGGCCACACAGCCGCCCACACCGATAATCATTTCGGGCTTGTCTTTTTTCAAATGTTTCCAGCGCCCAAGCTGATGAAATACTTTTTCCTGTGCCTTTTCCCTGATAGAGCAGGTATTCAACAAAATAAGATCGGCTTCTTCAGGCTCTTGTGCTTTTGTATAACCATGGGTGGAATCGAGTAAGTCTGCCATTTTGTCTGAGTCATACTCGTTCATTTGGCAGCCCCAGGTTTTAATAAACAACTTCTTTGTCATATCTGTGCTCGGTTGTGTTAGCTATCTGGACTTGAGTCGCGCTTCTTTTTTCTAAAGACACGCTTAAACGGCCTTCATGCCGAATGTGATCAACCAAATCTGCTAAGTCGCGAGCGCTTGCCTTAACTAACAAAACAACTCGCAATAAATCATCGCCTAATAATTCGTGGATTTTATCGTGTTTTAGATCCTTACGCAAAGAAACATAGGGACAGTAAATTACGTTGTCTTTTTTGTAAGTCCCGCGCCGCTTGGGTTTTAGTTCAAATGACCGATAACCTTAAATAACGTGAAATCACGTTCAGCTATAAAAGGTGAATAAGAACAACAAATGCATGATTTGACTACGGCCGATACGATCTGGCTACTATTCTGTAGCTCGTTGCTTTTGCTGATGCAAGCCGGCTTCACCTGCTTAGAATCTGGGCTTATCAGAAGTAAAAACAGCGCAAACGTCGTGATGAAAAATCTGATTGATTTAACCCTTGCCTTTTTGGTGTACGGTTTTATCGGTTTTGGTCTCATGTACTATAGCGTGAACGGCTATATTGGCAGTTTTCATCCTGTTTTTGGTGCGCATGATAATAATCTAATTGTTTTTTTCATTTTTCAGGCCATGTTTTGCGCAACGGCGATCACAATCGTATCTGGTGCTGTGGCAGAGCGTATGACCTTTATCGGATACGCGCTACTAGCTGTTTTCGTGAGCGCAGTCATTTATCCAATCGTAGGCCAGTGGGTTTGGGGCGGTGCAATCAGTTTTTACGAGTCGCCCTTGAATATTGCTGCGCAACCAATGGAAGCTGAAAAAAGCACGGTTTTAGGATGGCTTGCAAAACTTGGATTCTATGATTACGCAGGCGCTACAGTTGTGCATTCCGTTGGCGGATGGGTGGCGCTCGCTACGCTGCTTATTATTGGACCCCGATTAGGTCGATACGATAAGAATGTAAAGCCTTTTGAGCAATCCTCACTGACTATGGTAGCTGTGGGTTCTTTCTTTATTTGGATTGGCTGGATAGGCTTTAACGGCGGTAGCTTATTTCGCTTCGATGCAAGTGTACCCAAAATTTTATTGAACACTCTGCTAGGCGGAGCAGCAGGTATGTGTTCTGCCTTAGTCTACACCTACTACACACATAGAAAAGCCTTGGTCATTCCAATGGTGAACGGCGGTTTGATTGGGCTTATCTCAGTCACCGGCGCGACCAACCACATTTTACCTTATGAGGCTATTTTGCTTGGCGCACTTGCCGGACCACTAATCATGCCGATGAACAAAATGCTTAATTACTGTAAAATTGACGACGCCGTTGGTGCGATCCCGGTGCATCTGGCCGGAGGCGTGTTTGCCACCATTGCGGCTGGTTTTTTCATACCGATCTCTGAGGATACGAACCGCTTTGAGGCGATTTTAATTCAATGCTTTGGTGTAATTTGTGTTGGCATTTTTACATTCAGCACAAGCTATATCGGCTTAGTCTGTATTAACCGTTTCTACCCACTTCGTGTGAGTGCCGAAGATGAGCAGCTTGGCCTTAACATGACTGAGCATAATTCTGCATCAACGGGCTTTGATATCGTGTCTCAATTAAATGAACGTCTCGAGGGTGGCGACTATTTTAGGAAAGTGCAGGTTAACGCCGAAAGCGACACTTTTGAAATGGCCAAACACTACAACAAAATGGTCGATAAGCTTCAAACTTTGAACTTACAAAAAGAGGAGGCCCTGCAGTGGGCTGTGTACCATGCCAATCATGATTCTCTTACAGGTTTGTTTAACCGATATGCACTTAACCGCCAACTTGAAATGCTTGATGCCGGGCAGATTGTTAATCCACCGTGCACGCTCGTGGCCTTAGTTGATATCGATCATTTTAAAAAAATTAACGATGCCTATGGACACGATATAGGCGACAAAGCATTAGTGTTTGTTGCAAATCATCTCAGCCAGACATTAGCGAAAGACATGTTTTTGGCCAGAGCAGGAGGAGAGGAGTTTTGCATCATTTTGCGTTCTACTTCTATTAACGAAAGCAGAGAGCTACTTGATAAGCTTCGCGAACATATTGCTCAACAGGCGCTTATCATCGACGATTTAAATATTTCGATGACCGTATCTGTGGGTGCGGCTTGCTTTAATCATGATGTCAATGCATCTCAGTGCATGAAGCGAGCCGATATGGCGCTCTACGCAGCTAAGGAAAGTGGACGTAACCAAACGGTCATGTTTGATGATACACTTAAGCCACCTCAGTAATTTCGCTAAAAAAATGCGCTCGAAAAAGCAAACGTGTTTTAGTAAAGCACAACGGGGCAAAGCGCAAAGGACCGCATGATAACAGAAAATTCTCAGTTTGATGTATGCATAATAGGGGCTGGCATGGTGGGTGCTGCTTGCGCATGCTTATTGGCTAGGCAGGGTGCACAAGTAGCCTTAATTGAACCCTATCTACCGAGTACATTTGATCCTTCCCAGGCGCCCGATTTGAGGGTGTCAGCGTTAAATCGCCACAGTTTAGACTTACTGGATAGCGTTGGCGCGCTAAAGCTAATTATGGCCATGCGCTATCGTTCATATTCTTATTTAGAGGTGTGGGAATCCGACTTTTCTAAAACACGCTTTGACTCGGCCGATATTGGAGAGCAGCAAATAGGAATATTTGCTGAAAACCGGATTATTCAACTAGCGCTACTAGAGGTGCTCAAGCGAGACTTTTCAGATTACGTTACTTTGCATCGAGCTAAGGCAAGCTCCATTGATATTGTGTCGGGCGAAGTAAGCTTGCAAGACATAGAAAATGAGTCTTCGGACGGTTCATCCCGTAAACATCATTTAAAGGCACAAATTATTATCGGTGCAGATGGCGCGAACTCTCAAGTTCGTCGCATCGCTGATATTGGTCAAACTGGGTGGGAGTATGCACAACAAGCTAATCTTTTTGCGGTTAACATGCATGATAAAATCGCTGATGAAACTTGGCAGCAGTTCACGCCGCAAGGGCCTGTTGCCCTGTTGCCCATGCATGAGAGCTTTGCATCTTTAGTTTGGTATGCTGACGCGCAGACTTCATCCGCACTGAAGCATATGGACAATGAGCATCTTAAATCTGCTATTCGAGCAAAGTTCCCTGATAGACTGGGTGACTTTGATTTGATTGATAAAGCGGGATTTTCGTTAACGCGTATGCATGCAAAGCATTATCATAAACATCGCGCGGTATTGATTGGGGATTCTGCTCATACCATTAACCCGTTGGCAGGTCAGGGCGTAAATCTCGGCTTTAAAGATGTTGCAGCCTTGTGCAAGGTGCTAGACGAAAGCTCAGCAGAGGATATTCACAACTCACATAAACTAAGCGCATTATTTGATAATTACGAAAAAGGCAGGCGCCCTCAAAATCTATTGATGATGTCATCAATGGACGCACTGTATAAGACCTTTGGTAACGACGTTCCTGGACTGAAGGCTATTCGTAACCTTGCGCTTTTAGCGGCTCAGCGAGCGGGACCCGCAAAAAATATTGCACTTAAGTATGCAATGGGTATCTAAGCCAATAGTGAAATGAATCAGCGTCAATGTTCAGTTGATATTTGTCGCGTAATTTAGCATAGGAATAAAGTGAATGAATGTATTCGTTATACTCGGCGTATTGTTTATTGCCTTACTTGTTATTGTTCCCCTAGTAGAAAAATCAGGTTTGCGGGTATCGAATGAGACTGCGGGGAAGATGTCGAGAATCATTTTCCCCTTAATCATTATTGCACTTGTCATACAGCTATTCATGTACATGTTTTAAGTGATAGAAAGTTTCATCGATTCGCGCAGTATATAGTCTTTCAGTCTGCGTCCTTAAATTTCTTTGAATCCCTGTCTGGCAAGTTAAATCAATCTAAATCTAGTATCAAACAGTCGGTGTTTCCGAACCTTTGGTTTTAGATTCCCCTGTCCAGATATCGTTTTCTTCCAAGTTACCCTGAAGCTTACATTTTGCTGCGTCAAAGTTTATCTCTCTTTGTGATCGCTTCTGCATTGCGCGCTGCTTGTGATAGTCCTTTGTGATATTGACGATGGTGGGTGTTAATAGCACAAGCGCAATGACATTTACGACCGTCATCAAACCTAAGGCCATATCAGCCATTGCCCAAACGGTGGGCAACTCAGCCATCGCACCCCAAAAAATCATAGCTAAATAGCCGCTGGTAAAGAGTATTCGACCGGCTTTATTATCAAGCTTAAATATATGCAGATTTGCTTCGCCGTAAGCATAGTTTGCGACGACCGAAGTAAAAGCAAAAAATCCAATTGCGGCTGCTACAAAGTCGGCTCCCACGCCACCTAAATGGCTCTCCATTGCGGCCTGAGTTAAACGAATGCCCTCCATTTCACCAATGGCAGTATCGGTACCCAGTAAAATGATAAAGGCCGTAGCCGTGCACAATACCATGGTGTCTAAAAATACGCCCAACATCTGCACGTAGCCTTGTGAGGCAGGGTGATTTGGGTGGGGACTTGCGCTTGCTGCTGCTTGTGGAACGCTGCCCGAACCGGCTTCATTTGAATAGAGTCCGCGCATAATGCCGTTTTTAACCGCTGCGGCAAACGCGCCTGCGCCAGCTTCTTGTAGTCCAAATGCCGAGCTAAGAATGTCCCACAATACAGAAGGTAAGAATTGGATATTGATTGCAGTGATGGCTAAAGCAACCAACACGTAGGTCACGCCCATAAACGGCACAACCCACTCAGCAAATTTTGCGATGGCGCGTAATCCACCTACAACAATCAGGCCTGCTACGATAACAATGACTGCGCCAGTATATTCGGTCGGTATATTGTAACTATTGTTAAATGCATCGGTAATGGTGTTTGCTTGTACTGCGCTAAATACAAAGCCGTAGCCAAAGAATAAACACAGCGCAAAGAGCACGGCAAACCATGAGTTCTTTAAGCCTTGTTTGATGTAATAGGCGGGGCCACCGCGAAACTGACCATCTCGGTCTTTAATTTTATAGGCCTGGCCAAGCACTGATTCGGCATAGCCGGTAGCCATGCCTAAAAAGGCAATCACCCACATCCAGAATATTGCGCCGGCACCGCCGAGAGAAATCGCAACAGCAACGCCTGCAAGATTCCCTGTTCCAACTCGTGCCGAGAGGCTGGTGCACAGCGCTTGAAATGAGCTAATGCCTTGTGCATCACTTTTATTGCTATTTTTAAGCAAAGAAAACATATGCTTAAAGTCAATTAACTGAATGAATTTCAGGCGAGCCGTAAACCACACGCCGGCAACAAGCAGCATATAGATAAGTACTTGGCCTTGCCCCCAAAGAATATTATTAACAAAACCTACAATGTCGTTGAGCAAAGCTGTCCCTTTTGTGTTTATGTTTTAGCGTGGAGTTATGAGGTGGTTTTTAGAATCGAATAACTATCAGTGACGTAAAATCATAGCCCGAGCAATGATGAAATGCGAGTGCAGTTTTTCACCTAGTCGATTATTATCTTGTATACCGAGAAAAATATACTGGAAACGCGACCAATGAAAGCAAACAAGCCAGCTGCCAGCAAACGACGTTTTTTAAATAGTTTAGCCGCAATAGCAGGCGCATCTATGCTAAGTCCATCGGCAATTGCTAAGTCAAGCAATGAGTCATCCAGCAGTGCAAATAAAGCTTATCGAGTGAGCCTAATTGGTTGTGGCTGGTACGGAAAGAGCGATTTATTCAAACTAATCCAAGTTGCTGATGTGAATGTGGTAGGGATTTGCGACGTAGATAAGCACTTTCTAGAAGAAACGGCAGTGCTAGTTGCACAGCGTCAAAAAAACGCGCAGCGACCAAGTATGTACACCGACTATAAAAAAATGCTCAGCGAGACAAACTCGGATATTGTCATCATTGGCACGCCCGATCATTGGCACGCATTGCAGTGTATCGACGCAATTAAGGCTGGGGCACATGTATTTTTGCAAAAACCCATTAGCGTAGACGTGCTGGAAGGGGAGGCAATTTTAGCAGCCGCAAAATTAACAGATTCAGTTGTTCAAATTGGCATGCAGCGCCGTATGACGCCGCATTTGCTTAACGCTAAAAAAGAAATTGTTGATTCTGGGAAGCTAGGCAACATAAGTCATGTTGAAATGTGGTGCTACTTTCCTATGCGCGCAAATCGAAATCCACCTTTACAAGAGGTGCCAGACTTTTTTGATTATGAGGCCTGGGCTGGTCCTGCGCCCAAGCGCCCCTACGATGGTTTGCCGCACAAGATGTGGTGGCGCGCTTTCATGGAATATAGCAATGGCGTTAGCGGAGATATGTGCGTGCATATGTACGATACGGTGCGTTGGTTGCTAGGGCTTGGTTGGCCCAAACGGGTTTCATCTACCGGCGGCATTTATGTGCAGACTGAAAGCAAAGCCAATACGCCTGACACACAAAACATTGTATTTGAACACGACAATCTTAACTGTATTTGGCAGCATCGCACTTGGGGCGTCCCACCCAATCCCGACTATCCATGGGCCTTTGCGCTTTATGGGGACAAGGGCACCTTAGTTGGCAGCACGATGCAGGCCGATTTCACGCCTGTCGACAAGGACGCGAAAGCGGTGCATTTTGATTTGGTTTATGAAAAAGAAAAATATCCAAAAGATATGCTAGAAGAAGATATCGAGCATAACGCGGCACCTGCAACACGACTTTTGTTGCTCGATTTTATACATGCCATTGAAACCAAGCGATCCCCCGTATCAGATTTAGAGCAAGGGCATATTTCAACGGCAAGCTGTATTTTGGCGAACATGTCAATGAACTTAGGCCGACCTTTAAGCTACGACCCAATTAATAAAATCGTTGTCAATGATGAGGAGGCGACGAGCTTATTGGCTCGTAAATATAGAACGGGCTACATACATCCTTACAAGCCGACATAAAGCGTGTTTACTGAGTATGGCTCGCATATTTAGCACTAGGCTAAATATGCGAGGCGCAACGCTTTGAGAATCTACTTGCTCTCGTTGACCAAAATAACTTTGCGATGAGGGAAGGGAATTTCGATTTTCGCTTCGTCCAGTGCTTTTTTCACTAGCTCAGGTACAGAAAACTTAATATCAAAATAATGCTCGCCTTTACAGAATGGCCTAACAATGAAGTCAACTGACGAATTGTTTAACTCTGAAACTTCCACGAAAGGCGCTGGATCTTTAAGCACATGCGGGTGTTCGGCTAAGACCTTATTAATGACTGCTCTGGCTTTATCAATATCTTCGTCGTATGCAACACCAAACGTCATGTCGACGCCGCGAATTTCATGAAATGAATGGTTAGTAATTTGTTTACCCCAAATTTCCCCATTAGGAATAATGATTTTTTGATTGTCAAAGGTTTGAAGCACGGTAGTGAACAAATCAATTTCTGTCACTTTCCCAAACGTGCCTGCGACTTCGGCAAACTCATCCACTTTGTAGGGACGGAAAATGAGAAGCATAACGCCCGCTGCGAGATTGGACATCGTGCCTTGTAAGGCCAAACCAACCGCTAAGCCTGCTGCACCAATTAACGCAACAATTGAAGTTGTCTCAACACCAAACCGATTGAGTACGGCAATGAATACAAAGGCTAAGATAAGATAGCGAACACAACTGCCGAAAAAACGAAATAAAGTATCGTCTAAGCGCTCATATTTTTTGCCAATGCCATACACAGCTTTGTACGCTTTACCACTGATCCACAACCCAATAATGAGTATGAGGGCGGCAAGCAGAATGTTCGTTGCCCAAGCAATAGCGCCTGGCACGTATGAATTAAGATCTAATGATTGAAAAAACGATTCCATGGTGTGTCCTTGTATTGTTATAAGTCCCTTATGGACCATAGCTCGCACATAATACTGTGCGCAAACGGTGCAACTTCAATGGACCAAATTATCTGGGATGTTTTACTCGGTTGGACGGCGAGTATGTACCATCTAAATCGAGTATATTCATCGACTATGATTAGTTCAAGATAAATGCAGTGTGCAGAGAAAATGGCTGGGGTAGCAGGACTCGAACCTACGAATGGCGGGATCAAAACCCGCTGCCTTACCAACTTGGCTATACCCCAGTAGGGAAGTGTTCATTTTCGTGAAAGATCTTAGGAAATGGCTGGGGTAGCAGGACTCGAACCTACGAATGGCGGGATCAAAACCCGCTGCCTTACCAACTTGGCTATACCCCAGTCGTTCCAAAACAAGTCTGGTGCGGAAGGAGAGACTTGAACTCTCACGCCGTGAAGCACTGGAACCTAAATCCAGCGTGTCTACCAATTCCACCACTTCCGCATTTAACCGTTTTTTTCACAACTCTAAAACTAATTGGTGGCTACGGCGGGACTCGAACCTGCGACCCCATCATTATGAGTGATGTGCTCTAACCAGCTGAGCTACGTAGCCATAATTACTCAATTTCAGAGTGGCGCGTATTATGCGCAAGCGAGATAGGGTCGTCAACCGTTTTTTGCTCTTTTACGGGCACTTGCTCATAAACTATTCGAGCGCTTTGTAAACTTAAGCAATTTACTATTATTTGTGCCCTAAACTGAACGCTATTGCTGCTTTGGCAGTATGCCTTCGCCCACGCTTAATTGTGATAGCTGCTGATTAATTTTATCGCCTAATTTGCCATTGTAAATACGCGGAACTCGACTTGAGTCAGTTTCATAATTGTTGCTGCTGAATACGGAATCAAAGACTTCGGAGTTATTGTGTGACGATTGCTCACGCATGCGCGTTTTAGCAGATAGTGCAGAAATTTTTTCTATGCCGTTCGCGCGCGAGAAGCGTGCGTAAGACTTGAAGCTAAAGTGTTCTTCGACATGTCGATTGCTTAGGCTTATCAACATATCCATCAAGGAATACAAAATGAGATCCTGTTTAAGCGATTCGCAAACAAGACATAGTGTCTGCGGCTTAAGCTCGTGAAGACGAGTCGACTTGTCAGGTAGGACTTGTAGCGCCAAAACGTGATGCTGCTCACCAACTTCAATCATATCTTTCAGTTCAAACCGACAGTGGTCATAGCGAATTGAATTAAAAAGATGATCAACGTCTATTCTACTAAGCTCCGCATCGCTTGGCTTTTGAGTTTGTGTGTGCGAAGACATGGCCATCAAGGGCAGATCGTGATGACAACTAAATGGCGTTGTAATGCTGTTTTTGTGATGCCATTTAAACAACTCTCTTACTTCGTGTTCGCGCGCTTTGAGCATGGCTAAAAACGCTGTTTGAATGATTTCGGAAGAGGGCAGGTTCGGCTCTACGCGCCATCGGCGACCATATACTATCTTTTTATGAGCCTGTTTATGCGCACTAACATAATTGTCTAGTCCAACAATGCCCACCTGCAGAAAGATCCCAGCATGGTCTTGATCCGCAAACAGAATGTAATTTGGATCATAGTCGATGTCTGAAATAATATCCGATACAGACTCTAGCGTATGTTGATAGCTCAAATAGTGCTGTGGGATGCAATTGGTGCCGTCATCGAGCTGGATTTCAGGTGCGTTAGCCATTGGCATTTCACCGGGAAGCAAAGCTAATTTAGTCATCGCAAAAAATGCTCACTTATATTCATCAGATCTTAAAAAAGATAAGGCCGCTTTTGATATAGAACGGGCGAAAGTTTATTAACTTTCAAAGATGTATGAACTACGGCGTCCATCTTAAAACGGATGTATTCACCCTTAAAAAAACGGATATGACCCACGACAGGTGTGTAGTTGAGGACAGCAAAGGTTAAAGCAATCCCCACCAATCAAAAGAATGCGTGCTCAATTTTTGAATACAATACGCTTGTCGTCATTACAGGCTTTTTCTACTGTGTTAAAAGATCTAAATGTTTACGTTCGCTTTTAAAAAATAAACGATGCTTTTCTACCAAATCGTCAAATTCAGCTTTGCCATGAAAATCTGCAAAAATAGGATCATAAGGTAAAGAGTACGAATAAAATGACCAGCGACTATCAATGGCTAGCTTCAGTCTTCTCAAAGCCTCTTGGTGTTTATCTAACAGGATTAAGAAATAAACATCATCGATACCGGAGCTAAAACCGCCCCCCATAAATTGACGACTCTTATCAATATGTTCCACCCCATGGCTGAGTAGAGTGTTTGCGCGTGTTGTCTCACCTTTTTGCTTCCACGCTTGAGCAATAAGCCGTATTGCCCAAAGGTCCCAATCACTCACTGTAGGCGTTTCAGCAAACAGGTGCGAGAAATAAGGTTTTAGTAAGTCCAGTACTTCCTGTGGTCTTTCTTTATATTGCAAAACATCAGCTAACTGCAATCGATAGTATGGAGAGTTTGGATAAATGGCTATTTGCTCACTAATTATTTGATATACTTTTTCAAATTCCTTCATGTGAAGCCATTTATTCGCTTCATAATAGTCAGGAAAGGTCGTCAATAGTTCTCTAGAGCATTCATGCGCGGACTGTTCATCCCAAATTTGATAATAGCCAAGACAGACCAGCCAATGTCGATTTGGATTATTTGGGTCTAACTCTCTTTCTTTTATTGCATACATCACCGATTGCGCAGGCTCACCTTTTTGCAAATACCATCGACTGAGCAAGCTATGATTATTGACGGCACTTGGATATTTCTCAATGTTCTTCTTAATCACTTGGATTGCTTCTTCGAGGCGCCCAAGAGTCCATAAAATAGTGGCTAGGGAATAAGAGATTTGGCTTGAGTTTGGATCTAAGGCGTAGGCTCTCCTGGCTTGTCTTAACGCATCTTCAGTACGGCCTTCTTTGTTAAGCAAGTCAGCATAGTCGGCAAAGGCTTTTGAGTTGTTAGGGTTTAATTCAATGGCACGCTCAAAGCTCTCAATCGCCTTTTTATTGTCTGCATTAAATACATCCATTAGCCCTTGAAGATTGTGAGCTTCTGAAGAAAAAGGGTCCAAATTAATGGCTTTTGACAGTAGCGCTTTTGCTTCATTAATTAGGGCCGACTTTTCTGTATTGGGGTAGGCATGAGCGTAAGTATTAGTCGTAAACTGTTGATGGAGTATGCGGGCCATATGAACGTACGGCAAGGCATAATCTGGCTCGTTTTCTATTGCTTGCTTAAATAAATCAAGGGCTCGCTCTCGACTAGCATCGGTCATTTTGTTTGCATAACTAATCCCTCTGAGCAGCAGCTCGTAGGTTTCAAATTGAGGTTGATAAGATTGTCCTCCCTTTAATACCGTCCCTTTCATCGAAACAACAAGTGCATTCGCGATTTCATCTTGAATGGAAAAAATATTGCTTAGATTTCTAGTAATGTTGCTGGTCCATATTTCACTTTCTGTGTCTACTTGCACTAAGCGCGTAATGACTCTGAGCTTATCGTTTGAAGGTTGAATACTGCCTTCAACAACAAATTCTACGTCTAGCTCTCGGGCAATTTGTGCGATACTTTTATTGCTGTTTTGATAAGAAAATGAAGATGTACTTGCAGTGACTTCTATACCATCTACTCTACCGATAATGTGAATGATTGTATCGCTTACCCCTTTTGCTAAATAATCGTAATTATTATCTTTTGATAAATCGCTAAATGGCAAAACAGCGACTCGAGGTATGCCTTTTTTTTCTACGCTCGTTTCTTTTTCATTAAGTGCCAACATAAAAAACGCAAGTAGCGAAAGTGGGAGCAAAAATAGAAATGCTAAGTAGCGCTTTTGAGCAAGAGAAAAGCTTTTTGCTCCATTTTTATCGTTTGCGCTCTTTCTTTGGCGTTTGACCACCACTGAAACATCACCAAAGTTAGTGATATACCCCCTGCGAGGGACGGTTTGAATGTAGGCTTGTTTATTCTCGGGGGACAAGGTCTGGCGAAGAATTGAGATGGAACGATTGATTGGATCGTCAGAAACAATTCTGTTCTCCCAAACATGTTCGATAAGCTCATCGCGTCTGACTACTCGGTTTTGGTTAACGAGCAAATATGACAAAAGCTTCGCGACGATAGGCTCCAAACGCTTTATATGTTCGGATGAGACTAGTTCACCGCTCTCTTGATCAAACTCCCATCGAGCAAACTTTACAATATCAGTCACACTTATTCCTGCTTCATAAACATTCTTCGTGATTGCCCTCTCGCCTGATCATAGAACGTTAGAGATGTGATAAGCGAATTATGTAAACAAATGCTTATCTCACACTCAGCCAATATAAACAAAATTTCTATGTTTGGGTAGTCATCGACATACGTCTTAATGTTTACCAACGGATAAACAGTAACGAGTCAAAACAACGTCAGATAAGTTGCAAAAATACGCGCCAGAATAGGATCATGACTAGCATCTTCGCTCAATTAATGAAGAAAGAAAACATATGCCATAACAAGAGAAGCCATGCAGGAATAGTGGCGAAAAAGCAGCACTTCTATGCTGCTTTATCACTAAAAAATACCTAACTCCTTTTAATTCTAGTTGCTATCAGCAAAGCAATCATTGCTGAAAATACGTAGGTGACAGACGGAGTCGATACTCTCGAGACTTCAAGCAATTGATTAGTAATATCAAAGCCCCCCAAATTTGGTATGCCATTTTCATCTAAGAAAACCGTATGCAATACGCCGCACGCAGCTCCTGTTAGGCAGGGCGTTCCGCCAGATTGATTGTTTAAGATACCTGAGGTCAAGGTCGAGCCATTTGGCAATCCATCAATGATTTCGAACACATCATCACCTGCTGGGATTTCGTCAAAGAATAAAAAGTTATCTGGTGGTGCTGGCAAAAAGCTACCTAGTCCAAATACGCCAAATCCGTCGAAGGGCGCGAGCAAAATACCTTCAAAAAACTCATCTCCTAATACGCCACCTTCTGCGATGTTGTAATTTAAAATGAAAAATAGGTCGATGGGAGCGAATCCGAAAAAAGTATCTCTGATATCAGTTAAGTCGTGGAATAAGGAAATTTCAGTTACTTGGCCGCCATCACCACCAAACTCTTGGCCATCAAAAGAGCCTGAAAAAGAGATGCTTGCACTACTCACCTCATTTAGTCCTGCTTCAAAATTTGATCCTGCAAAGTCTAAATTGTTAGGATCTGAGAAGATAAATGAGCTTAAATATCCGTCGCCATTTAAGTCCTCTCCAGTAAAACTTCCTACTACCTCGCCGCCATTGCTAAAGCCCCCCAATGTGAAGTTATAGGTAACCGGTGCTGAGTGGACTGCAGCAGCAACGATGAGTGAGAAGGCGAGTACAATATTTTTGCATAGTAATATACTGATACTGTCCGTTGAAAACAGATTCTTCATGATGTATTTCTCCATTAATTATTAGTATTTGGCTTGAAAGCCAAGCATAAAAATATGTTGATAGCGCCAACTTCTCCTTATGAACTTGTAATATAAAGCTAATGAATAGCTTATGAGCTTCAGCATGATTCTTATGTCTATGAATTTATTGGTTTTTATCTCTAGTGAGAGCGCTTGTTTAAGTCGGAAGAATTTTGATAGTCACGCGTCGTGAGATGCTCTTTAGGCATCGAAAAGTAGACAGTTAGAAGGGAATGTTGCGAAAACAATTACTGAATAAATCTGGATTGAACGCTTTGACGGATAGTCTAAACGACACAATGGAGCCTAAGTCTGGCGATATTGTTTGGCAATCTCGAAAGCTAGCAAGTCGCGAGCGAACAGCCGATATAAGCTGTGTCACCATTGATGATGCACAAGCTATTATGCTTAGTACGCCCTCGTACTTGTATCTTGCTAAGTGAGATAAACAGCGAGGACATCAGTTATAGACGTTTACTCGCGCTGTATTGGCGCAGGCTTCGATCTATACGTTAAATCTAAAATGAATCACATCGCCATCTTTCACGATGTATTCCTTACCCTCAAGACGCCATTTACCGGCGTCTTTTGCGCCTTGTTCGCCATTTCCAGCAATAAAGTCGTCAAAGCCAACCACTTCAGCACGTATGAAACCTTTTTCGAAGTCTGTGTGGATTTTGCCAGCGGCTTGCGGTGCGGTTGAACCTTCGGGATATGTCCATGCTCGCACTTCCTTCACACCCGCAGTAAAGTAGGTTTTTAGGGTAAGTAGACTGTAACCAGCCCGGATAACCCGGTTTAGGCCTGGCTCATCAAGTCCTAGCTCTTCGAGGAAATCGGCTTTATCTTCGTCATCCAGTTCGGCAATGTCGGATTCTATGGCTGCGCATACGCTGACTACCACTGCATCTTCTTGTTTAGCAATCTCGCGTACTTTGTCCAGGTAGGGATTATTCTCAAAACCATCTTCATTTACATTGGCGATGTACATGGTGGGTTTGAGCGTAAGGTAATTCATATAGCTGATTGCTTTATGTTCTTCGGGGGTAAGTTCAACAGCCCTCAATAGTCCACCTTCATTTAAATGTGGCAGAAGTTTTTCAAGTACTTTCAGTTCGAACTTTGCGTCAGCGTCGCCACCTTTTGCCCGTTTACCCACTCGAATCATGGCTTTTTCAGTTGTTTCTAAATCAGCCAAAGCAAGTTCGGTATTGATAACGTCAATATCTTCTTGCGGGTCGACTTTGCCAGCCACGTGCACAATGTTTTCATCATCAAAGCAGCGCACAACGTGTCCAATTGCGTCTGTTTCGCGAATATTGGCTAAAAATTTATTGCCCAAGCCTTCGCCTTTGGAGGCGCCAGCAACTAAGCCTGCAATATCCACAAACTCCATGGTAGTGGCAATGACTTTTTGAGGTTTTACAATGCTAGCGAGCTGATCAAGCCTATTGTCGGAGACTAGTAAGATTCTTGTATATTGGTACTTTTGTTCACCTAAAAGGTAAATTAGCACACGATACTGTTGCTATTAAACGCTATTTACTAGTAACCTTCGCAACAGTTATTTATAGGGTTGTTTATGTTGTCTAAAAATTCAAATATCGGCTTAGTAAAGGTCGCGATCATTTATTGTGTTGTATCTCTAATTTCTGCATGCGGCGGCGGTTCAGATGGGGGGGCTTCACCCAATCCCTCGCCATCAGCGCCAGTTACACCTAATCAACCTCCAATTCCTCCTGAGAATGACGTTGCAGATAATTATTCTGGCCTAAGGGCCGCAGTGGAAATAAATTCATCCAACGCTAAGGAAATCATTTTCCACACTACACTAATTAATGATGTCATTAATGTGTTGATGTTCGCGGATGAGTTTGAATCGCTACGTTTCGATTCTGCATTAATTGATTATGGCCAACCGGGAATAGGTGATTGCGATGAAGGCGAAAACACCATAGAGCTAATAGACGATGCCAATGCCGACGTAATATTTAAAAGTTGTGTTTCAGGGCCCTACACCATTAACGGTGCTGGAAAACTAGCGATCAGTGAGCTAAGTGAAAACGGAGACTTGATAAGCGGCGTGCTTGAGTTCGAGGCATTAAACATCTCGAGCAGTGTTCATGATTTAGAACTTGTTTTGAAAGGGCAAATAGATATTTCGGTCGGTGATGTCGTCTCAGGTAATTTCAACGCCGTAATAGAGATTGATGAACAGTCTACGCAGTATTGGCTGAACAACATCCTTGTAAAACATTCGGACGTTGGGAATACCGATTATTCAATTGCTGGTCGCTTATATCAAGGCAGCTTAGGTTATTTCGATATTACCACAACTGGTCTTGGTAACATGACGATTCGAGGGCAAGTGATCGAGCCACTTAAATTGAAAGTTGTTAGTGATAAGTCTCTTTGGATAGAAAAGTCTGACTCTGGCAATTTAGTTGTAGCGCTGACTGACAATGATGAAAGCGTGCCTCGATACCAGTCATTTATTCCGTTTGAGCATCTTGTGTCATCAGATATTAATGCCAACACGAATTCGCCAGTTGCTGTGATTTCTGATATTCCAGCGTCTTTTGACCAAAATATTGTACTTAGCTTGGATGGAACTCAAACCACTGATAAGGACTTTGACGTCCTAAGTTTTTCTTGGGACGTAGTAGCAAGTTCCGACGAAGGGGAATTTGCAATATCGTTTGAAAACACCGCGATCGCTGATATTACATTTCTTAACACAGGCACTTATCGCATTACTCTAAGCGTATCTGATGGAACAAACATGCAAACTAGCTCGACCGAGATCTACATTCGGAAAAACAAACCAGAGGTAGTATTTAGTTCAAATAGTATTGAACTTATCACCGGAGAGCAGTTTGAAGGCACCTTTGGGGTAAGCAATGATGACATCGATGGTCCATTTGAGTATGCGCTTGAATACGGCCCAGCTTCAATGAATCTATTGAGTGGCGCTCGACTTGAGTGGGATGGACGATTCCCTCAATACGGTGGTGATACAACGGTGCACTTTGGAGTTAGTGTAAGTAACAGTGACCACAAAGTTGTTAGTCGCAAGACTATAGAAGTTAAGAGTGAAAGTAACCAACCAAACGTTTTCTATGGCGGGGGCGATATACACGATCAGGTCTGGCTCGATGTAAACGAGGACGGTGCCTTAGATATGATTTTGCATAAACGTTACAATTTTGAGGCTTGGGATCTCAGTAAATCGACACCTGAGCTCTTGTTCAATTACATGGGAGAAGGTGCTTCTATATATTGGTTTGCATACAATGTAGAGCGCTCCAATTTTTTGATATACAACGAGAATAATGAATATATAGAGTATAGTCCGTCAACTGGTGAAAGCCGTTTGCTTTTTGTTTCCGATTTGCCATCTTTGGGTAGCTATGCACATGTAACAGACATTGATAATGATGGTACGCAAGAAATAATAGATGTAGAGCGTGTCCGTGATTTAGAGACTGGCAATATTGAAGCTAGCTTTGAAGAGATTGAGTTTAGCGCTCGCGGAATTAATGCTGGTGATATGAATGGCGATGGATTTAACGAATTGTTGATAGGTTTAAATGCCTTATCAACTGATGAGTTTGAACTAATTGCTAGCATCCCCAGTGTTGATGGTAGTGCCACTGAAACACTTTTGTATGATGTCGACGATGACGGACGAGACGAAGCAGTTGTGTTGTCGCAAGCGATCGAAATATACGACCTTGTCGATAATATCTTTGTATTGAAACAACGCGTTTTATCAGATACGAATGTCGGTTCAAGTGTAAGCCTTGCATTTTCTTCCGATTATTCTGAACTATACGTTGCGTCAAATTATGGTTTGAAAATAAGCAAATTTATCCGAAACGAAAGCGGTATGTATATCGCAGAAGGCGAGATGTTAATAGATGATCCTCTTTTAATCACAAACAGATTCGACGGTAGACCATTTACGCCATGTAGTCTTGAATCATTTATGGAACAAAGCACGGCAAATAAGCTTGCAATTAAATGCTCAGAAAGTTTTGTTGTCGAGGGTGGTAACTATTTCCTGAATCGTGATGTTGTAGGCGTCCTTAGTTTTAACACTGGAACGAGTTCGCTTCCTAGAACATTTCCATTTCACGAAGAGAACTTTCTGTCCATTCAGTCAAACGCTGATGACTCTTTCACCATTGGTGGGTTTAGAGGGAAGACTCAGGTTTCTATAGATTCAATTCCTAGAGTCGAAACTTCGGTCCCAGGACGTAGGCTTAGAAACAGCTTTTTGAACTATCAATTTTTCTCAATTATTTCCGATGAATTTTTTGGATTAGGTATTGATTTTGGAGCGTCGAGAAGCAATGACACCGTTTACGCTTACGATTTAATTGGAAACGAATTTGCATCTAGTGAACCACTACCATCTGATTTGAGATTTTTGGATGCTAATCTTGATGTGTCCGGCGAATCAATAATTTCAGTAATAGATCAACCAAAGGGCATAGTCTTTTTGCAATTCCCATCACTTGACCTAGTGGCGAAAGTGGAGCTTAGTTCGCTAAGTCTAGGAGCAGATCCGAAATTGATACAAACCGTTATAGACAATAACGACATGCTTATCGTTTGGGGGGAGGATGGATTAGCTTTTATAAAGTTAGAAGGTAGTGTTCCTTCGCTTTATCAAGAATATAGATATCCCGATGGAATGAGTGTAAACGATTCTGCCGATTTGCGGCTGATAGCACGGATGAAATCAGATGAAAACAAGCTTCTGCTTTTCGAATCAAGAAATAGGACTTTAACGAAGTCGGAGTTTGATTTAAACAGCCTAACATTCTCTGAGCAAATAGTGGTTCTAGAATCGAGAGTTCCAATTGACTATTATTCGAAGGCTTGTATGAACACATTAGATAATGACTCGGACATCATCTATCTTCATACTCATGCTCTAGATAACGATATTTCCGAATCAACTGGATTTAATTTACCAAAAGTTATTACAGCACTAGAGCCTAAGTCTGGCGATATTGTTTGGCAATCTCGAAAGCTAGCAAGTCGCGAGCGAACAGCCGATATAAGCTGTGTCACCATTGATGATGCACAAGCTATTATGCTTAGTACGCCCTCGTACTTGTATCTTGCTAAGTGAGATAAACAGCGAGGACATCAGTTATAGACGTTTACTCGCGCTGTATTGGCGCAGGCTTCGATCTATACGTTAAATCTAAAATGAATCACATCGCCATCTTTCACGATGTATTCCTTACCCTCAAGACGCCATTTACCGGCGTCTTTTGCGCCTTGTTCGCCATTTCCAGCAATAAAGTCGTCAAAGCCAACCACTTCAGCACGTATGAAACCTTTTTCGAAGTCTGTGTGGATTTTGCCAGCGGCTTGCGGTGCGGTTGAACCTTCGGGATATGTCCATGCTCGCACTTCCTTCACACCCGCAGTAAAGTAGGTTTTTAGGGTAAGTAGACTGTAACCAGCCCGGATAACCCGGTTTAGGCCTGGCTCATCAAGTCCTAGCTCTTCGAGGAAATCGGCTTTATCTTCGTCATCCAGTTCGGCAATGTCGGATTCTATGGCTGCGCATACGCTGACTACCACTGCATCTTCTTGTTTAGCAATCTCGCGTACTTTGTCCAGGTAGGGATTATTCTCAAAACCATCTTCATTTACATTGGCGATGTACATGGTGGGTTTGAGCGTAAGGTAATTCATATAGCTGATTGCTTTATGTTCTTCGGGGGTAAGTTCAACAGCCCTCAATAGTCCACCTTCATTTAAATGTGGCAGAAGTTTTTCAAGTACTTTCAGTTCGAACTTTGCGTCAGCGTCGCCACCTTTTGCCCGTTTACCCACTCGAATCATGGCTTTTTCAGTTGTTTCTAAATCAGCCAAAGCAAGTTCGGTATTGATAACGTCAATATCTTCTTGCGGGTCGACTTTGCCAGCCACGTGCACAATGTTTTCATCATCAAAGCAGCGCACAACGTGTCCAATTGCGTCTGTTTCGCGAATATTGGCTAAAAATTTATTGCCCAAGCCTTCGCCTTTGGAGGCGCCAGCAACTAAGCCTGCAATATCCACAAACTCCATGGTAGTGGCAATGACTTTTTGAGGTTTTACAATGCTAGCGAGCTGATCAAGTCGAGTATCGGGGACCGGAACCACGCCCGTATTAGGCTCAATGGTGCAAAATGGAAAATTAGCCGCTTCAATGCCTGCTTTAGTCAATGCATTAAACAGGGTTGATTTGCCCACATTTGGTAAACCGACTATGCCACATTTGAAACCCATAATTATTAACCCTGTTGTGTTTGCATGCGCTAAGCTGCAGAATTCGGCAGCCGCCATGTATTTAGTGATTGTTTACGTTTTATTTTTTTGGTGTAGCCGTAAATGAATGAAGCCTATGCTGAGCGCTGGTTAGGCCATCTTTAAGCAATATAGGAACACAGCGTACCGCTTCGTCTATCACTTCATCTATCTGGGCTTGTTCATCTGGCTTTGCACGGCCAAGCACATGGCCTGTTACTTGGCCTTTGTGACCTGGGTGTCCTATGCCGATGCGTAATCTTAAAAAGTCTTTCTGATTAGCGAGGCAGCGAACAATGTCGCGGATACCATTTTGACTTGAGCTACCGCCAACTTTAAATTTTGCTATGCCAGGCTCAAAATCTAATTCATCAAAGGCGACCATCAGTTCATCGGGCAATATTTTATAAAACGTGCACATTGCGCCAACAGACTGGCCACTCTTATTCATAAAGGTGGTAGGGATAAGCAAGCGCACATCCTTGCCTTCTATTAATCCACGTCCAGTAAAACCAAAAAACTTAGCTTCGTATTTCATGGGTATATTGAAATATGAAGCTAAGTTTTCTACAAATGTCGCGCCAGCATTGTGGCGCGTATTGTGATATTCGGGGCCTGGATTACCCAAGCCCACGATTAAGCGAATATCAGGCAACTATTATTCCTCAGTTGCCTCTTCACCCGCATTGTCACCACCATCTTCAGCAGCATCATCACTCGGTGCAGCTTTTGACGCCTTAATGGTAACAACCGCTTGGTCGTGTTCTTCGCCTTTGCTAAGCTCAACTGACTCAACGCCTTTAGGAAGCGTGATGTCAGAAATATGAAGCGTCTGGCCCATTTCAACGGCAGCCATGTCCACTTCAATATACTCAGGTAGGTTCTTCGGTAAACATGTCACTTCAAGTTCTTGCATAGCGTGATCAGCATAACCACCGTCATTTTTAATGCCAGGCGCTTTATCTTCGTTGATGAAGTGAAGCGGTACATTCGTATGAAGTTTCTCGCCCGCAATAACGCGTTGGAAATCAATGTGCATGATTTTTGGCTTGAAAGGGTGACGCTGCATGTCTTTTACTAAGGCTTCTACGTTTTTACCGTCAATGTTGATGGTAAGAACATGTGAATAAAAAGCCTCGAAGTCTTGCGCTTGAATAACTTTGTTGTGATCCAGTGTAAGTGATACAGGATCATCGCTTCCACCATAAAGGATAGCAGGCACTTTACCTTCGTGACGTAGGCGGCGGCTCGCACCTTTCCCTAGGTCAGTTCGGACGCTTGCATCCAAATTAAAAATTGCATCAGACATAATTGTCTCCGTTATAGATTTAGGTTGCGCAATTTTGCGACCAAATTGCGCTCGAATGACCGTTCAAAAAAGGCTTCGCCAAGATCTATTAAGACCTAAAACTAGCGGCGCCTATTCAAACGGCGGCGAATTTTAGCATTGTGAGCTTGGCTGTACAACGGAAACTTTCATAAGCTTGCCTTTGTTTGTAACTTAGGCTTATATTCATCAACACGCCCGAGTGTTTAGTACGCATTTTGTCATCAATGGAATGGAATATATGTCATCAATTATTTTAGGCGGTAATGGTCAAGCGCAAATCAGTTTGGATTTAAAAATGGCCAATCGGCATGGACTAATTGCCGGCGCCACAGGAACTGGCAAAACAGTCAGTCTACAAACTCTCTCAGAACAATTCTCAACAGCAGGTGTCCCGGTATTCATGGTTGATGCGAAAGGCGACTTATCTGGTTTAGCGTGCGAAGGTGCGCCTCATCCTAAAATTACTGAGCGTCTGAATTACATCGGCAATCCCTCTCATGGCTTTGCTTCAAACCCAGTGGTGTTTTGGGATGTTTTTGGCAAGTCTGGTCAGCCTATTCGCACGACAGTGAGCGAAATAGGTCCTTTACTATTAGCAAATCTTTTAGAACTTAACGATACCCAAACAGGCGTATTATATGCGACCTTTAAAATCGCGGATGAACGTGGCTTGTTGCTTCTCGATTTAGATGATTTGGTATCGATGTTAAATCATGTGGGTGATAACGCCAAAGCACTGAAAGCGAAGTATGGAAATATTTCAGCCTCAAGTGTAGGCGCCATTCAGCGCCGCTTGATGGTTTTGGACGAGCAAGGTTTTGGTGACTTTTTGGGGGAGCCTGCATTAGAAATACCTGACCTCATGCAGTTAGATATGTCGGGCAAAGGTTTCATGAATATTTTTGATGTTAGTCGACTCATTCATAAGTCTCCAAAACTGTATGCCACTGTATTGCTATGGTTGCTCTCTGAGGTGTTTGAAACACTCCCAGAAGCCGGTGATTTAGATAAACCGAAGTTCGTCATGTTTTTTGATGAAGCGCATTTATTGTTCGATGGCGTGTCAAAAAGTTTGGTAGACAAAATAGAACAGGTTGTGCGTTTGATTCGCTCAAAATCGGTGGGTGTGTATTTTATTAGTCAAAGCCCTTTGGATATTCCTGAGGACATTGCTGGGCAGCTTGGACTCAAAATTCAACACGCTTTGCGGGCCTTTACGCCAAAAGACAAGAAAATGATTTCCTCTGTTGCAGAAAGCTTTCGGCCTAATTCAAGCTTTAACACTGAGGATGTGATCACAAGCTTAGGAATGGGTGAAGCCTTAGTTTCCACACTAAATCAGAACGGTTCGCCAACAGAGGTTGAACGGACTTTGATGAGCCCGCCCATGTCTAGAATTGGTGCAGCAAGCGAATCTGAGCGTCAAACTCAGATGTCGCGTTCGCCGACTAAAACTAAATACACAAACAAGGTTAATAGAGAGTCAGCACATGAAATGCTGGTAGCGCGTGCAAATGCAGAACAAGCAAAAAGCAAAACGAGTCATTCCTCGGCTAAGCAAAAATCGCGCTCGCGGCAGTCGGTTGGTGAATCGTTTATGAAAAGCATTAGTCGCGCAATAGGTAGTCAGATTGGTCGGCAATTGGTGCGTGGCGTGTTAGGTTCATTATTTAAACGATAAGGTCAACAATCGCTAGATGTTTTTAATTCCAACGCGCCCTAAAGTAGATTAGCTAACCTCAACTCGGGATAAGCGATAGTGCAAGTGCATGTTTTAACTATGTATTTATTAAATTATCACCAAGTAGTGATAAAAACGTGAAGTACAAGGCGCAAAAGTGACGTAATAGTCATTCTATTGCTCGCTTTTGCAACGAAGTAATTCGCGTTTTTAGCGCTACTTGGCGCTGTCGCTTATCCCGAGTTGAGGTTAGCTACATCTCATTAGGAAGAGAAACGACCTTTGACGCATCAATCACTTCGATGGACGCTACCTTAAAAACCTGACCGAACTGAGTGGTGGTCATCATGTCATGCATGATAGACCCCGTCACTTTTACCACCAAGCCGTGTTTGCGATGTTCTCGCGCAAGTTTATGTAGCGTATATTTATCGCCGTTTTCGGCGACAAAACCAAAAAAACCGCCTTCAAAATCTTGCCATAAAATGCTGCCTTGCATGGTGCTCATAGTGCTAGCTTCTTTCACTTTGTTTTTTGATACATCGTTTTGAGCCTGCTCGACTGAACTAGCAGGGTCATGCAGATTATTTGAAATCGTGGTGGAATCCTGAGCACATGCAGTTAAAAATGGCACGGTTGCAAGCACGCAGAAGAGCGATTTGATCACTTTCACTTCAGTTCTCTTTTAAGCAGTAGCTGCTGATATGACGTTAACTGAGCGCTTTAGTTCAGCGCGCACTATTCAGTGCGCTGTCGTTTCAAATGCTATCTGTTTTAGTATTCAAACATTGCTGAAATGGACTCATCATTGCTGATGCGTCGTATGGTCTCTGCAAGCATTTCAGAAAGCGTTAGCTGTTTCACCTTTTTTACTTTGCGCATTTCATCGCTCAGTGGGATGCTATCGGTGATAATAATTTCATCAATGACCGACTCTTCTAGGTTCTTCGCGGCGCCGCCTGAGAATATCGCATGGGTTGCATAGGCGTAAACACGATTCGCACCGTGCCCTTTTAATGCTTCAGCGGCTTTTGCTAGTGTGCCGCCGGTATCTATCATGTCATCGACAATAATGCAGTCTCGTCCTCTGACATCACCAATGATGTTCATTACCTGAGCGACATTTGCTTTTGGTCGGCGTTTATCGATGATTGCTAAATCAGTGTCATTTAGCAATTTTGCTGTGGCGCGAGCTCTTACCACGCCGCCAATATCCGGTGACACGACAACGGGCTCTTTAAAATCTCTTTGAAACATATCATCGAGCAGGATAGGCGTGCCAAAAGCATTATCCACCGGAACATCAAAAAAGCCTTGTATTTGTTCCGCGTGAAGGTCAACGGTCAGCACTCGGTCGACGCCTACATTAGACAGAAAGTCTGCTACCACTTTAGCGGTAATTGGAACCCTCGCACTGCGCACACGTCTGTCTTGGCGTGCGTAACCAAAATAAGGAATAACGGCTGTGATACGACCAGCAGATGCACGTCTGAAGGCGTCAATCATCACAATCAACTCCATCAGATTGTCATTGGTGGGCGCACACGTAGACTGCAAAATAAAAACGTCCGAGCCTCGGACGTTTTCATGGATTTCGACGCAAATCTCTCCGTCACTAAAAACGCCGACGCTGGCGTTTCCAAGTTTCGTGTAAAGGCGGTCAGCGACTTTTTGAGCGAGCTCAGGAACGGCATTTCCTGTAAATAGCTTCATATCGGGCACAAGATATTCCTCGGTGCAAATGTTGGGCAACGGTGTCAGTGGCAATGCAGGAATAGGAGAGAAAAGTGGTGCTAAGGTTTAAGCTTCGCGAGCGTTTCATGAACAGGAGAGCGATTAACGCCTTTTGCAACAAATCCATTCACGCCTTTTGGCAGCTTAGATAACACCTCGTTTGCTTGCTGAGCGCTTGCAAATACCGCAAAAACACTCGCACCTGTTCCAGTCATTCTCGACGGTGCGTAGTTTAGCAACCACTGTAATAAATTTGCAACTTGATAATGCAGTGAACACACTAATTTTTCGCAATCGTTTTTCGTGCTATCAAAATGAGGCTTATTTAACATTTGCGTTGGGTTGAACTGCGCGATATCAATTTTGGCTGTATCTCTAGGTAAATCGGGATGTGTAAATATCGCTTCGGTGCTGATGTGAACATTGGGAGTGGCTACTAGATAATGCGAGTTAGGCAAGTCTACGGGCTGAAGCTTTTCACCTATGCCGCTGGCGAGCGCACTCGAGCCATTGACAAATACGGGTACATCAGCCCCAAGTTTTAATGCAAGTGTCGACAGCTCATTCATATCTAACTCACAACGCCAAAGGGTATTAAGCGCTAACAGGGTCGTCGCTGCATTTGATGAACCGCCGCCTATGCCCCCACCGGTTGGCAGCACTTTTTTGAGATAGATGTCTATGCCTGAATAAGCGCTGGGGTCTTTGCTGCGATAAGGCATCAGCATACACGCTGCCTGATAAATCAGATTATCTGATTCAGCTACGCCATCAATATTGTCTTTGAGACATATTTTACCACTGTGATTGGGCCTGAACCCTAATTCATCACCGTAATTAAGCAGTTGAAAGAGTGTTTGGAGTTTGTGGTACCCGTTCTCAAAGCGTCCGCATACATGCAAAAACAAGTTAAGCTTTGCTGGGCTGGGTAACCATAAAACATCGTTTTGCGTCATTCAGACCAACTATCAATGCGCAGAATTAAACGAGTTTGCGTGTTAGCTTGATTCATTTCGATGGCGCTTGGCAGGGTATACTTGTTTTGCCCTATACTGAACTGGGCATATCTTTTGTAGTGAACGGTCCAGGCTAAACAATCATTGCGATAACTTGAACAATTTCCAGCGCCAGCGTCAGTAAGTTGTGTTGTGAATTGCTTTAGCAAACCGTTGTCATAGCGCTCTTGTATGAGGTCTTCGTCGGTGCCGTCAAGATTTCCCTTCATCCATTGAGATAAAGACTCCACGGGTATGCGCCAGCCAGTAACATCGCTGACTAATCGTGACGCAGATGTGTCTTGCCACGTTTGTCCATCTGCTTCTAAGGTCGCCATTGATTTGTTCGAGCGTAAATTAGCGATTGAACTGCCAACAATGGTGGTTAGAGCCATATTGAGAGACTGCTCATTTTGCTGCCACGCGACATTCGCGCTTTTGCGCTCTTGAGGCGTGATGACGGCTAATTTGCCGCGCAGCGACCACTTGCTTAATGCTTGCAGTGATGATTGATTAACTTGCGCTTGATGCGTGACATCGGCGTGTTTTGTTGCGCATCCACTAATGAAAACAAGCAAAAAGATAAGAGTGTAAAGCCAAATGTTCTTAAGATGGGGATGTAAAGCTTTGTTTGTGTGAGTCAAGCGCGCGTTATCCTTTTAATTACTAGGGTATTTTACTACAATGCGCTGTCTTTTAGTAAGTGCAAGAATGAACTTAATTTAATGCCGTTTTTTACCATTGGTTTGAACCATGACACCGCGCCGCTCGCTCTGCGCGAGAAAGTGGCGTTCACGCCTGATAAGACGGTAGAGTCCTTAGTAAAGTTCAAAGCCGATATGTTAGCGCGTACAAAAGAATCAGATCATACTAACAACACTAACCACGAACTCGTCATTCTCTCTACATGCAACCGCACCGAACTTTATTTAAACACCGAACATTTAAGTGTTGAACACGCCGTAAAGTGGTTAGCTCAAACTCATGCCTTAGAGCCTGAGGAAATCTCCCAGCATATATACCATCACGCCAATGCGGCTGCCATTGAGCATTTAATGAGCGTTGCGACTGGGCTTGACTCACTGATTTTGGGTGAACCTCAAATATTAGGACAGGTGAAACAATCCTTTATGGAGGCCAAGCGAGCTGGCACGGTCAATTCAGACTTTGAAAAACTCTTTCAAACTACCTTTGCCGTTGCAAAGCAAGTGCGCACGCAAACCGATATAGGTGCAAGTGCAGTGTCGGTAGCCTATGCAGCCGTGCAATTGACCAAACAAATATTCTCGTCAATTTCAAAAAGCAAAGTATTACTGGTGGGCGCTGGTGAAACCATTGAGCTTGTCGCCAAGCATTTGAAAGAAGCAGATCCACAATCTATTACGGTGGCTAATAGAACCTTGAGTAATGCACAAGCGCTCGCTAATCCATTAGGTGGTGATGCGATAACCATTAGCCAAATCCCTGCTCATTTAAGTGATGCAGATGTGGTGATTAGCTCTACCGCAAGTGCGCTTCCTCTAATTGGAAAGGGCATGGTGGAATCGGCTATTAAGGCGCGAAAATACAAGCCGATGTTGCTTCTTGATTTGGCTGTGCCTCGTGACGTAGAAAGCGAAGTGGCAGAGCTTGATGATGCTTACCTGTATACCGTTGACGACTTACAAGATATTATTGAACAAAATATTGCTCAGAGAGAGCAAGCGGCAAAGCAGGCCAGCGCACTCATACGTCAAAAAGCGAGTGAGTTTGCCAAGCGAAAGGAGCATGCGCCGCACTTTGATTTGATCAAACAGTATCGAGAGCAATCTCAAATGCTTCGGGATACGCTGACGCAAAAGGCTCAAGCTCGCATCGCAAATGGAGAGCCACCTGAGTCTGTATTGCAGGAGCTTAGCTATAAGCTGACTCAGCAAATGATGCACGGCCCTACAAAAGCGCTGCAAGAAGCTATCAATCACCAGCAGCAGGACACACTTGACATATTCGCTGACGCGCTTAATTTACAAGCGAAGCGAGCGTATAAACAACAGGAATAAGATGAAAGAATCAGTCATTCATAAGTTAGAGTCGCTTGTAGAGCGTTTTGAGGAAGTTCAGGCTTTGCTGGGAGACCCGGGTGTGATCGGCGATCAAGAAAGGTTTCGTGCGCTATCGAAAGAGTTTTCTCAACTGGAGGACGTGGTAAAGCAATTCAACGCCTTTCAATCGGCACAAGACGATATTGCGTCAGCAACCGAGATGCTGCAGGAAAACGATGCCGAAATGCGCGAAATGGCGCAAGAAGAACTCAAAGAAGCCAAGCGCCTAAGTGAGGAGTTAGAAACCTCTTTGCAAATATTGCTGCTGCCGAAAGATCCGAATGACGATAACAACTGCTTTTTGGAAATACGTGCAGGCGCAGGTGGCGATGAAGCCGGTATTTTTGCAGGTGACCTGTTCAGAATGTACAGCCGATACGCTGAGGGCAAAGGATGGCGAGTAGAGGTCATGAGTGCCAATGAAGGTGAGCATGGCGGTTACAAAGAAATTATTGCTAATATTTCAGGCGATGGTGCCTATGGGATTATGAAATTTGAGTCAGGTGGTCATAGAGTGCAACGCGTTCCTGAAACGGAAAGCCAAGGACGCATCCACACCTCGGCGTGCACTGTAGCCGTATTACCTGAAGTGCCAGAATCAGAAGCTATTGAAATCAATTCTGCAGATTTGCGTGTGGATACGTTTAGAGCATCGGGTGCGGGCGGTCAACATGTTAATAAAACCGATTCGGCCATTCGACTTACCCATATTCCAAGCGGTGTTGTTGTGGAATGCCAAGATGAGCGCTCTCAACACAAAAACAGAGCGAAAGCCATGTCAGTTCTGCAAGCGCGATTAAATCAGATTGAACAAGAAAAGCGAGATGCTGAAGAAGCGAGTACGCGTAAAAGCTTGGTTGGTAGCGGTGATAGATCTGAACGAATCCGCACATACAACTTCCCGCAGGGCAGGGTAACGGACCATCGCATCAACTTAACGCTTTATAAACTGGACGACGTTATTGCAGGGGATTTAGGTGCATTGTCTGATCCCATTCGACAAGAGCATCAGGCAGACCTCCTCGCTGCGCTGTCCGATGACTAAGCCTTTTGGCGAATTATGCTAACCGTTGAAGGCTTGCTTCAAAGCGCCAAGACCAGACTTGCATCTCAAACAGATCTTACTTTTTATGAGCCTGCCTTAGAATCTCGCATCCTGTTTGAGCACGTGAGCGGTAAGTCTCATGCTTGGATGATTGCCAATAATTCTCACGTATTGAGCGCCCAGCTAATCACTGACTTTGAAAATGTGCTCGCTTTGCGCTTAGCCGGGAAGCCTATTGCTTATATAATAGGCAAACAAGACTTTTGGACCCTTCAACTAGAAGTGAATGAGTCTACCTTAATCCCTCGTCAAGATACTGAATGCCTCGTTGAAACTGTGCTCTCGTTCGGTATAGGCGAGACTGCGAATGTGTTAGATTTAGGAACAGGAACTGGGGCAATAGCGCTGGCACTTGCAAGCGAAAAACCCAATTGGAACATTATCGGAGTCGACAGAATTGAAGACGCGGTAATGCTTGCCAAGCGAAATAAAGCGCGTAATGCTGAACATAGCCTGGCCCAGAAAGCAGGACAACAAGCATCCATAGGGACAAGCTCCGAGACAGAGAAATATCGTAAGCCCTTTGAAAATGTCAGGTTCTTACAAAGTAATTGGTACGAGGCGCTACATTCGAAGTATAAACATTATTTCGATGTGATTGTAAGCAATCCGCCCTACGTAGAGCCTGATAGCGAGTATTTATCAAGGGGTGATCTTCGATTTGAGCCAAACTCGGCATTAAGTGCAGGTGAAAATGGATTTGCAGATTTAAAGCACATTATTACAAAGGCGCCGAACTATTTAAGTGCAAACGGTTTAGTCGCTCTAGAACATGGGGCAAATCAGCATCAAGCCTTAGCCAAACATTTGGGCGACGCGGGTTTTGTGCAAATTGCAGCAAAAACGGACTACAATGGAATGCACAGAGTGACGACAGCTCAATTACCGTGAGTGATAAAGAATTAATAAGCTAAAATATTTCGTAAGTACAAATGTGTCAGTATAAAAACAATAAAGGAATTATATAAATCATGATAGCTTCTCATTTACATTTAACCGCCGCAGTGCTCACCCTCGTATTCTTTCTGCTTCGATTTGTCCTTCTACTCAAGCAGTCATCAGTCTTGGAACAAAAGTGGTTAAAAATAATGCCGCACATCGCAGATACCTTCCTATTGGTGACAATTGTGATTATGTGTCTGCAATTCGCGGTATATCCAATAGTAAATAGCTGGGCTACGGCGAAGTTAGCCGGATTGATTTTCTATGTTTTGTCCATCGCGTTCACGCTGCGCTGGGCTAAAACAACACTTTGGAGAATTGTAGGACTTGTTAGCGCGCTGTTTTGGTTTGTCATGACGGCGAGGCTTGGATTAGCTGGTCTTGCAGCATTCCAGTAAGCGCTCAATAATGTGTTGTTTAAAAATAGTAGAGGCATTTCTATACATCACTCAACATAAGCAGCGTAAAATTTTGTGATAAGGGCGATAAATTGATTTCTAGCGTAAAAATAGCAACACCATCAGGCAGTATCGAGGTCGCAAATGATGCTCCTTTTGTTCTCTTTGGCGGGATGAATGTGCTCGAGTCTCGTGATCTGGCAATGAAGATTGCAGAGACCTACGTCAGCATAACAAACAAGCTCAATATTCCTTATGTGTTTAAAGCCTCATTTGATAAGGCCAATCGCTCTTCTTTGTATAGTTACCGCGGTCCAGGACTTGATGAAGGACTTAAAATATTCGAAGAGATTAAGTCAACATTTGGCGTCGCTGTCATTACAGACGTCCACGAACCCTACCAAGCTTCGCCGGTGGCAGAAGTTGCTGACGTTATTCAACTACCCGCGTTTCTGGCGCGTCAAACCGACTTAGTTAATGCTATGGCAAAGACTAAAGCGGTGATAAACGTGAAAAAACCGCAATTTCTGGCACCCCATGAAATGCGTCACATCATTAATAAATTCGATGAAGGTGGCAATCAACAGATTTTGCTGTGTGAGCGAGGAAGCTGTTACGGATATAACAACCTTGTGGTTGATATGTTGGGCATGGATGAAATGAAATTTATGGCACCCGTTATTTTTGACGCTACCCACGCATTGCAAAAACCGGGGGGGCGTAGTGATTCTGCAGATGGACGCCGTAAACAAGCTGCCGAGCTTGCTCGAAGCGGCATGGCTTTAGGCATTGGTGGATTATTTATCGAGTCGCATCCTGATCCTGATAATGCAAAATGTGACGGGCCATGTGCCTTACCATTAGACAAGCTAGAGGGCTATCTGACACAAATGAAGCAACTGGATGAACTAGTAAAAGGTTTCGATGATCTCGATATCCAATGAAGACCGATTTGTTATATGGAGCATCCAATAGCATCACATGTCTGAAAGAAAAGCCTAAAGCGCATGTTTGAAAGAGACTCAGCCCCTTTTTCTTTCAATAAGACGGAGCATTTAAAGTATTCGCGGCGCGCGATTATGCGCCGCGTGACCTATCTTTTACTCATTATTTGTATTTTCCAGCTTAGCAAAGCCTTTATCATCAATGAAATGGAAGCATTTCGATTGCAAATACTGACTGTCTCCACGCTTTTCAACTGCGCTGGATTTATGCTTTGTATTGTACTTTTTAAACGCAAACGATTTGATATTGGTAAATGGCTACTGCAGTTTGTTTTCATTTCCTTTGTCATAAGCAGCGCGCTTTTGTGGCAGCTAGATGGCGTGTTGCAGTATTTTTGTTTGCTTGCTGCCTTTATTAGTGCCTTTATGTTCAATGAACAAGAAGATGTCGCATTTTTCTCCTTGTGCGGATTTCACGGCTGTTTGTTCATCTTTTTTCAATACTTGAGTTTGTCTGCGATGCACTCCTTTGAGTTCACCCTGCTAGCGCTTGGCAACAGTCTGCTTTTAGTGGGTTCCACTATTTTGTGTGCATGGTTAGTGCGCAATATGACTTTGTCAAATTGGCGAAAAGCGCACAATCTTCAGCAAACAAAATCGAATGTGGTTTACCGTGTATTTCCTGAGCGTCTAAGTGGCAAATTACTATCGTTTAGAAATAAGCGAAAAAGCAAAGCGCAAGACTTGGCATATGAAACACCAATGCTTGTCGCATTTCTAGATGTTCAGAACCTGAGTTCTCAAATACAAGACGTCGAATCAGAACTTCAAACTCAAGACTTGAATCAACTTCGAAAAGAGATTTATGTGGCGTTTGACTCTATTCTGGAATCTTCATCTTGTCTTCGAATCAAACGCTACAGTGAGCAGTATATTTTTGTCTGTGAACTCAAAAGTACCAAACAAGATGTTAAAGTGTGTCGAGCGTTAAGCCTTCTGCGCGATATGTATCTGCAATTTGAAAAGCTAGCTGCTCACACACCTCTCACACTGCGATGCGGAGTTGCGAGCGGAGAGGTGTCAGCAGGCGTGGTTAATCTTAATAGCCCAAGTTTTGATGTGTGGGGACAGCCCTTGGTAATGGCCGTGCGATTAATGAAAAGTTGCCCTCATAAGTATGTGCATTGCGACAAACGTAGTTATGAGCTGGCTCAAGAACGTTTCGTATTCTGTGAGCCAGCGGTATGGAATTTTAAAGGCATAGGGCAAACTCTCACCTATCAAACAGCTTTTAGATAAAGCAAGTGAGCCTTAATCAAGCGCTTTAAGTTCCTTTAATGCCAGCTCAGTTAGTGCTACTGCCTGACCAATATAAGATGCGGGTGACATCTGCTTGAGTTGAGTTTTTGAGTTATCTGGCATATCAAGATTATCAATAAACGCGGCGATAGCTTCGCTATCCACTTTTTTGCCTCGCGTCAGCTCTTTTAGTTTTTCATAGGGTTTTTCGATGCCGTAACGGCGCATGACTGTCTGAATAGGCTCTGCCATTAGCTCCCAATTTGCATTTAACTCATTGGCAAGACTGCTCGCATTGACTTCCAATTTGTTGATGCCCTTCAAGGTGGCCTGATAAGCAATAGACGAATACGCGATCCCGACGCCCAAATTTCGCAAAACCGTTGAGTCGGTTAAATCTCTTTGCCAGCGACTAACCGGAAGTTTCGCACTAAGATGCTGCAAGATGGCGTTTGCGATCCCCAAGTTCCCCTCAGAGTTTTCAAAATCAATGGGGTTAACTTTGTGCGGCATCGTCGATGAGCCAATTTCACCAGCAACTGTGCGCTGCTTGAAGTGTCCCAGCGCAATGTAGCCCCAAATATCTCTATCGAAATCAAGTACGATGGTATTGAATCGTGCAATTGCATCAAAAAGCTCAGCAATGTAGTCGTGAGGCTCAATTTGCGTGGTATACGGATTGTGAGTGAGTCCTAAGCTATGTACAAAATCTCTTGCAAAGCTGTGCCAGTCAAGCTCAGGGTAGGCACTCAAATGAGCATTGTAGTTGCCCACGGCACCATTAATTTTGCCAAGTAGCTTTACTGACTTGATTTGCTCTAGTTGACGTGCCAGCCGTATGGCCACGTTGGCCATTTCTTTACCCATGGTGGACGGTGATGCAGGCTGTCCGTGAGTGCGAGCCATCATAGGCACAGACTTATGTTGCTGGGCAAGGTCTGCAATGGCATCGATAAGCTGTTTCGACTGAGGAAGCACAACATCTGTCAATCCTTGATGAAGCATAAGCGCATGCGACAAATTATTGATATCTTCAGAGGTGCACGCAAAATGAATAAATTCGTTTACGTTTTGAAGTTCTTCGTTACCGCTAATCTTTTCTTTTAAGAAATACTCTACCGCTTTGACATCGTGGTTAGTGGTGCGCTCTATATCCTTGATTCGTTGTGCATCGCTTTCGCTAAACTCATCAACGATTTTATTGAGAAGCGTATTTGCGCTATCGGAAAATGGGGCGACTTCTTCAATTTGTGGAAACTCTGCTAAGGCCTGAAGCCACTTTACTTCAACAATAACGCGAGCGCGAATGAGGCCAAACTCGCTAAAGCTAGCGCGCAAGTCTTTTGTTTTTGAGCCATAGCGTCCGTCAACGGGTGAAAGAGCGGTAAGCGATGATAATTCCATGTTGTTTCCTGTTATTTCTTGTGTGTGCACATCAAAGATATGAGTGTTTTGATTCAGTCTGTTTTTTAAGTCTGCACGTTTTAGTCTGCATTTCGCACTGCGTGCTTCGCAGCGTGTACTATTTTACTTCGAGAAAATAGTATATGGCGGCGTTTACCGCCAAGCTGACGCCACAGCACCGCTGAACGAATCCCCGCAAGTAGTAAGCTTCTCACCTTTTTTTGGTTACTCTCTAGACTCAGATGGTTTGGGTTGCCTGCAATTTGAATTTTTGGCGCTAGTGGGCTCACTACATCCGAATAAATACTTGCCAAAGAGCTGTATATTTGTGCACTCTCAAAGCCAATATGAGCAGATTGACGCTGAACATGTGACACTCGTTCAGCAAGCTCATTTAATGCCTTAGTGTTTCGACTCAGTTTGCGCTCCAGGCCAAGGATTGATGCGATATAACGCGTAAGTTCTGCGTCTTTTTGTTTAACATTGCTGTCTAATTGTTCTACTACAGTAGAAAAGCCAATGCTGAGGTTGCTTAGTGCGCCATACACCTGCTGAGTGTTCTCTGGATTGGTTACCAGAATACTGGAAATACTCGCCTCGCACGCAGTTTCGTCAGCTTCCCCATTGCGAGCAATGGATTGCACAAGCTTGGCACTTTGACATACGCCAGCAAGGGCAAGTTGTTGTTCTAAAAATACCTCGTTCATTGAGCGCTTTGCGACCTCTTTGCAGCGTGTTTGTCACCAAGATGCGCGTTCACAAAATAAGCATCAATGATACCGCCACCTAAGCATACCTCGTTATCATAAAAAACGGCCGATTGACCGGGCGTTACCGCTTTTTGCGGCGAATCAAAACTCACTTTAAGTTGTCCGTCTTTATCCATTTCCAAGAGGCAAGGGATGTCGTGCTGACGATATCGAGTTTTCACGGTGGCGCGAATGGGCGCATTCATATCTTGCCGTGATACCCAATGAAGCTGGTTAGCAATCAGCCCATCTGAGTATAGTCGAGGATGGTCTGAGCCTTGCGCCACGATTAAGGCATTGCTTGCTAGATCTTTATCAACGACATACCAGGGCTCATCACCGTGGTCGCGCGTGCCACCTATGTACAATCCTTTTCGTTGCCCAAGGGTATGATACATCAGGCCGTCATGGCGTCCGATTTCTTCACCATCAACCGTATATATTAACCCAGGTTGCGCAGGCAAATACTGGGCTAAGAAGTCCTTGAACTTTCGCTCACCAATAAAACATATACCGGTGCTGTCTTTTTTGTTGTGCGTGACCAAATTATGCTGCTCTGCTATCGCGCGCACTTTTGGTTTTTCTAGATGACCGATTGGAAAGAGTGTTTTGGCAATATGTTCGTGACTTAGCGTATACAGAAAGTAGCTCTGGTCTTTATTGTTATCTAAGCCTCTTAATAATTGCCATTTGTTATCTACTAAGCGGCGCTGACAATAATGGCCTGTTGCGATGAAATCTGCGCCCAAATCTTCGGCAGCAAACTCTAGAAAGGCTTTAAATTTAATTTCTTTGTTGCACATGATGTCAGGATTAGGTGTGCGGCCTGCTTTATATTCATCTAGAAAATACTCGAAGACATTGTCCCAATATTCGGCGGCGAAATTAATTTTGTGCAACTTAATACCCAGTTTGTCTGCAACTGCCTGAGCATCGGCCAGATCTTCTGCCGCTGCGCAATATTCGTCATCATCGTCTTCTTCCCAGTTTTTCATAAACAAGCCTTCTACCTGATAGCCTTGTTGTTGTAGTAGAAGTGCTGAGACAGACGAGTCTACACCGCCAGACATGCCAACGATGACTTTTGTTTGATTTACTTCGGTATTAAGCGGTGTATTGTTTGATGACGCCGACATATATAGTGAAAGTTTCCTCAGTGAACGGCTTTGTACCAAGTGTCGTTTTTACGCGCAAGCTGCCGTTTTGGGCTAGTACAAAGCTCAACTTATAAAATTGCTAATTTTAGCGTCGCGAAGTGTAGCAAAAAATAGCGCTGCAAAGAACTGCGCTTAGAAAAAATTGAGTCACAGAATAAGTTAACCTGAATCCCGTTTCTTAAACGGGATTCAGGTTAGTTATAAAAGGGTCACGACTTACAGCGTTACATACTCACCGTTGTCAATTCCATCAATCGTCCAGCTTGCTACTCTATAACGAATCAGGCGCAAAGTAGGGTGGCCAATATGTGCGGTCATTCTGCGTACTTGTCGATTGCGGCCTTCGCTAATGGTTAGACTCAGCCAAGAGTCGGGTATGCTCTTTCTCACTCGAATTGGAGGGGTTCTTGGCCAAACCATTGGCGCCTCCATGCGCTTTGCTACGGCTGGTGATGTCTTGCCGTCTTTTAAATTTAGGCCTTCACAAAGGGCTTTTATGGCCTTGTCATTAGGCTCACCCTCCACTTGTACCCAGTAGGTCTTGCTCACTGTGTTTGCTGGATGAGCGAGTTGATGAATGAGCTTACCGTCGTTTGTTAATACTAATAAGCCCTCACTGTCATAGTCTAAGCGCCCAGCGGCATATACCTGAGGCACATCGATAAACGACTTTAGCGTACGTTTATTTGAGTTAGACTCGTCGGAAAATTGGCTTAAGACCTTAAAAGGTTTGTTAAACAGGACAATTTTTCGCTTGGTCTTAGTCGTTTTGGATGATGAATTTTGCATATTTGATTAGCGTATTTTTGATAATGGCGTACGACTAAAGAATGAGGCAGATTATACGCAATTTGTTTCAAAATAGGGCGCATAAACGACAAATACTTGCCAGATAGTCACGAGATAATTTTGATCAATTGTAAAAGTCCGCTATTATCTCGGAGTTTCGAAATTGGCGGCGCGTTTTTCTGCGCCCACAGCAGCATGATAAACAGGAGCAAATACATGACAAGTAAGGTGGTTAAACCTGAGCACGGCGAGCAGATCCAACTAGATGCCAATGGCGCTTTAGTCGTACCCAACAATCCCGTAATTCCCTATATTGAAGGTGATGGCATTGGTGTGGATGTCTCTCCGGTGATGATTGACGTAGTCAACGCTGCGGTAGAAAAAGCATATGGCGGCGAGAAGAAAATTGAGTGGATGGAAGTGTACGCTGGCGAGAAATCTACCCAAGTATACGGCAGTGAAGTATGGCTACCTGAAGAAACGCTTGATCTTGTTAAAGAATACAAAGTGGCAATCAAAGGCCCATTAACAACGCCTGTTGGCGGTGGTATACGCTCGTTAAACGTGGCGCTGCGTCAAGAGCTTGATTTATACGTGTGCTTGCGCCCAGTAAGATACTACGCTGGCACGCCAAGCCCGCTCAAACAGCCAGAACTGACGGATATGGTTATTTTCCGCGAGAACTCAGAAGATATCTACGCAGGTATCGAGTTCCAAGCCGGTACAGATGAGGCAAATAAAGTCATCAAATTCTTGAAAGAAGAGATGGGCGCAACCAAAATTCGCTTTGAAGATGATTGCGGAATTGGCATCAAGCCAACGTCGAAAGAAGGTACGACGCGTCTTGTGAAAAACGCGCTGCAATATTGTATTGATAATGACCGTGATTCATTAACTTTAGTGCACAAAGGTAACATCATGAAATTTACCGAAGGTGCATTTAAAGATTGGGGTTATCAGGTTGCGCGTGAAGAGTTTGGTGCTGAGTTAATTGATGGTGGCCCATGGTGTGCATTCAAGAATCCAAACACGGGTAAGGAAATTATTGTCAAAGACGTGATTGCTGATGCTTTCTTGCAGCAAATCCTTCTTCGTCCTGCTGAGTACGACGTGATTGCAACAATGAACCTCAACGGTGATTACGTATCCGATGCACTTGCAGCTCAAGTGGGCGGAATAGGCATCGCACCAGGTGCAAACCTAGGTGACGGTGTTGCGATTTTCGAGGCAACTCACGGTACGGCACCCAAATATGCAGGTCAAGACAAAGTGAATCCAGGTTCAGTTATCTTATCTGCAGAAATGATGCTTCGACATCTTGGATGGCTTGAAGCGGCTGACCTAATTGTAAAAGGCATGGAAGGCGCGATTAAGGCTAAGACCGTAACCTATGACTTTGAGCGATTGATGGATGATGCAACGCTGCTTAGTTGCTCTGAATTTGGTAAGGCGCTTGTTAAAAACATGTAGTGCGACAGATTAGTTTCACTTAAAAGGCGCTGTTTGAGCGCCTTTTTTATGTCTGTTACTTTATCTCAGGTCTCTATTTGCACAGTGGTTTGACCTGTGATAAGTAAAAGACGCGAGTGTTTTGAAGTTACAAACGGATAAGTATATGAAAAAGCTCGGCGTCGCAAGTACTCTTTGTATTGCCTCCCTTGCAGCCTCAATTTCGGGTTGCTATTCATCACCTGAAGATTTTGCTGTCTCCAAGTTTGCAGTCCCACCGTCAAATACTGCTCAAGCCTCTGCAATTGATGCAGAAGTGTCTACCGATAGGTTTATTGCAGGCAAGTATGATCATTCGGCTATTTTTGTGTCTTTGCACAATATCAGCACAGAAGAAGTAACAATGTCGCTTAGCTATATTAATTTACTTGCTGATGGAACACCGGTTTCGTTTATTGACCCAGATGAACTGGTATCAGAACGTGAACAAACCCTGCGGAATTTGACTCGTTTGCGAAACTCAGCGGATAGTCGCGGCACAAAGGGGATAGCCGTCTACAAACGGAGTGCCAGCTCGCCTGAGGGGCAAGTCTCAATCGCACCCACTTCGTTAGCACGCATTGATTTGAGCGAACAAACGCAAGTTGATAATAGTTCGTTCTTGCAAAGCTATGCCCATTTTAAAGACCACCAGCTTCCGAAGCGTTTTGTACTTGCGCCGAATCAAAAAATAGAAGGTTATGTGTCGTTTGAAAATCACGAGGGCTCACCAGTTCACAGTTACCAGATTAGCTTAAACGGTGGCTTATCGATGCAAAACGTACTATTAGCTCGCAAATAATCGCAGGCAACGCTGTCGTGCTCGGCATTGTGTTCTCAGCATAGCGTGCTCAACATAATCGCTTTAGTCGAGATTTAAAAAAAGGGGTCTGATTTAAGCAGACACCCTTTTTAAATGTGAATAATAGAGCGAAGGACGCTAGAGCCTAGTCGTTGATAAATTCTTTTGTTTGTTCAACGACTGCAACTGACTTATCAGATGCTAATTTTTCGCCGAAGGTTTCAATGCGTTTTTGCTCCAGCGAATAGCGTGCTTGGTTAAACTGCAACAATTTTTGCTGAACTTCTGGCGTCGACTTTACGATGTTCTTAACGTGCGCGAGGTGTTTTTTCCGCGTGTCCTGAATCTCTAAGTAAATGCTATTGTTCGATGGCAAATTTTGAATTTTGTCTAACAGGCCCCTGCGGTCTGAACCGAAGTCCAAAGATTTTTGATTCATCGTGTAGATAATCTCATCAACGTATCGAGGCTGGCACTCGCGCTCATAAATATTCGTAAAGGCGCGCTTGTCCATCTCGCAATCAATTTTAAATGAGTCATTTTCCGTATAATTATTCAAACTTTCGAAAAACTCATCTTGCGCTTTGACGTACTGGTCGCGAAAAAAGCTCAAGGGCCTTTCACCTGTGACAGTAATAATTTCGCTATTGGTTGATGGCGCAGTGTTCTCCATTGAGCTCTGTGAATGCGATTGTATCGCGCCCAGCTCACTGGTGTTTTTGCTCATCGTGCTATGCGCCGCCGCAGAGCCAAGCAATAGCGCTCCCGCCGCAAGATAAGATAAATGTTGTTTAAACGATGCCGTACCCATTGTTATTCCTTTCATATACACGCTCCAAGATGGTGTTAAAACAAGCGGCGCCACACATGCCCATGCGCACATGGGTAACGCTAAATATATGACAACGCTTAATAAGTATACAAACTTATGGGTTTTCTACAAGTAAATGAAACCCTTAGTTCACAAGCTCGAGTCGTTCTAGAACAACGATAATAGGGCGTTGGTAAATTGGGCACAAAAAAAGCAGGCATAAAGCCTGCTTTTACAATACCTAGTTGATTCAACACTAGCTTCTATCTATTTGGTTCTTCATCCGCTAAGTCAATGTTTTCAGCGTGCAGACCTTTCGGACCTTGCTCAATGTCAAACTTGACTTGTTGACCTGCTTTTAAAGAACGATATCCATCCATCTGAATCGTGGAATAATGAGCAAAAATATCCTCTCCACCATCCTCCGGAACAATAAACCCGAAGCCCTTCGCATTGTTAAACCACTTCACTTTACCCACTGCCATGATACAACTTCCTATTTGTATTCCTTGAAAACTTTTGATCTCGTCTCCACTATGTATACTACGAAGTAATGCATAAACCAATCTTACCAGTGGTGACTGCCATAGAACTTACACTCGCAGAGCTCTATATGCACAACTGTAGAGTTTTTGTACAGATTTTGTCAAGTTTTATACCCACACTTTTAGACTGATTAGTGATAAAAGAATGCTTGCGCTATGCAAATGCGACATTATAGTTATTATGAGAGCAAATGAGTAAAGACAATATTGTGAGTATTGACGGCGAAAAGTTAATTGAGCTGCAAAAACAAAAAACGCAGCCGCCGAAAATGTATAAAGTCATGTTAAATAATGACGATTACACGCCAATGGACTTTGTAATCGAAGTGCTTATGAAGTTTTTTGCGATGGATTCAGAAAAGGCGAATCAGCTTATGTTGACGGTGCATTATCGCGGGAAGGCAGTTTGTGGCATATATACTGCAGAGATTGCTGAAACAAAAGTTATGCAAGTAAATCAATATTCCCGTAAACACCAACATCCGTTGAAGTGTTCTATGGAACCAGCGCAATAAAGGGGAAATCATGTTAAATAAAGATTTAGAACAAACCTTAAACGAGGCCTTTGTTTACGCGCGCCAAAATCGACACGAATTTATGACAGTTGAGCATTTATTATTAATGCTGCTTGACAATCCTGCAGCTCAAGAGGCGCTAAAAGCCTGTGGGGCGAAAGTTGATTCTTTGCGAAGCGAACTCACCGAATTTGTCAATGAAACGACGCCTTTAATAGGCGAAGATGATTCGGCGGACCGCGAAACCCAGCCAACGCTTGGATTTCAGCGTGTTTTGCAAAGAGCAGTTTTCCACGTGCAGTCTTCGGGTAAGGGCGAAGTAAGTGGCGCCAATGTGTTAGTGGCGATTTTCAGTGAGCAAGAATCCCAAGCTGTTTATATCCTTAAAAAGTCTGACGTAACACGTTTAGACGTTGTTAATTTTATCTCACATGGCGTTAGCAAAGCTGAAGATGATGATACCCAAGGTGAAGAAATTAACGAAGAGGGCGCAGAGGGTGAAGAAAATCAATCCATGCTCTCTAAATATGCAAGCAATTTAAATCTTGCCGCAAAAGAGGGCAAAATCGATCCGCTCATAGGCCGCGAGGGCGAAGTGGAACGTTCTATACAGATTTTATGTCGTCGACGTAAAAATAACCCGTTATTAGTCGGCGAAGCGGGCGTTGGTAAAACTGCTATCGCTGAAGGCCTAGCCTATCGAATCGTCAACGAAGACGTGCCTGATGTCATTGCCGAAAGCACAATTTATTCTTTAGATTTGGGCGGCTTACTGGCGGGTACTAAGTATCGCGGTGACTTCGAAAAACGTCTGAAAGGTATTTTGAAAGAGCTGACAAAAGACAGCAACGCCATTTTATTTATCGACGAAATTCACACGATAATAGGCGCCGGTGCAGCATCAGGCGGGGTAATGGATGCATCGAACTTGCTCAAGCCTAAGCTCAGTAGCGGTGAATTGCGATGCATTGGTTCAACAACGTATCAAGAATACCAAGGCATCTTTGAAAAGGACCGTGCATTGGCAAGACGATTCCAAAAAATCGATGTGCTTGAGCCAAGCGTGAGCGACACAACCAAGATTCTGATGGGGTTAAAATCTCGCTACGAAGAACATCACAGCGTGCGCTTTACCAACAAAGCCTTGCAAGCCGCTGCCGAATTGTCAGCGAAATATATAAATGAACGTCATTTGCCTGACAAAGCTATTGATGTCATTGATGAGGCGGGCGCAAGCCAGCGTTTATTGCCAGCATCCAAGCGTAAGAAAACGATTAATGTGGGCGACATTGAGCAAATTATTTCGAAAATTGCTCGCATTCCTGAGAAGTCTGTTTCGGCCTCCGATAAAGACGTACTTAAAAACCTTGGACGTAACCTTAAAATGGTGGTCTTCGGTCAAGACGAAGCGATTGAGAAGCTCTCTGATGCTATTCAGCTTTCGCGTTCGGGTTTAGGTAATGAAGCTAAGCCTATCGGCAACTTCTTATTTGCAGGCCCTACAGGTGTAGGTAAAACTGAGGTGACTCAGCAACTTGCGAAAATCATGGGTGTTGAATTAGTGCGTTTTGATATGTCGGAATACATGGAGCGCCACGCTGTCAGTCGTTTAATTGGCGCACCTCCTGGCTATGTTGGTTTTGACCAGGGCGGATTATTGACGGATGCCGTTATTAAACATCCGTATTCGGTCGTATTGCTGGATGAAATTGAAAAAGCGCATAGCGATATTTACAACATTCTGTTGCAGGTAATGGATCATGGTACCTTGACTGATAACAACGGAAGAAAGGTAGATTTTCGAAATGTTGTTTTGGTGATGACCACCAATGCAGGCGTTCAAGAAACAGTGAAGAAATCCATTGGCTTTAAGCAGCAAGATCACAGTCACGATGCGCTTAGCGAGATCAACAAAACCTTCACACCTGAGTTCAGAAATCGCCTCGATAGCATTGTTTGGTTCAACCATCTTGATCAAGGCGTTATTTTGCAAGTTGTTGATAAGTTTATTATTGAGCTACAAGCGCAATTAGACGCAAAAGGTGTGTCCTTAGAAGTAAGCGAAAAAGCACGCTCATGGTTGGCAGAGAAAGGATATGACAAGTCTATGGGCGCGCGCCCAATGGCAAGACTTATCCAAGATCAACTTAAGCGAGAACTCGCTTCTGAACTGCTATTTGGACAGCTTGCAAAAGGTGGAGAGGTCAGAGTGGGGCTTAGAGGTGACAAGTTAACCTTTAAATACATTAGCGTTGAAGCGCAAAAAAGCGAAGCTTAAGAGGTCCGCCAGCTCAAAATGCAAAAACCCGCTGATAAGCGGGTTTTTTGATGCTGGGTGCTAGAACTAACGCGCTCGATATATGATGCGGCCTTTGCTAAGGTCATAGGGAGTCATTTCTACAGTGACTTTATCGCCCGTCAGAATTCGAATATAGTTTTTTCGCATTTTCCCTGAAATGTGAGCAGTGACAACATGCCCGTTTTCAAGCTCAACTCTAAACATAGTATTTGGGAGGGTATCTTGAACCGTACCTTCCATTTCAATGCAATCTTCTTTTGCCATTTACAGCAGTAACCTCAATGTGTATGTGTGATTCGTTATTTCGCGCGCGAACGATAACTAAATCGAAGGCATTAGTAAAGTTATTCCTGACTATATCAATATAATTTCTTGTCAAGTTGTATCAATATGTCCTTATTGATTCAAACCATCTGCCTATTCAGCGTTCAGCTTATCTAAACACCTGCCACTTTTTATCAATCAGGCGCTGATAGGGTAAAAAGGCGGTTTTGTAATTCATTTTTTGACAGTCATCAATTTGATACCCAAGGTAAACAAAGGGAAGTCGTTTTTCAATAGCATGCTTTATTTGTTGCATTATCATGAACTTACCGAGAGAACGCTTGCGATCCTCAGGGCAGTAATAGGTGTACAATGCCGATAGCCCATCGCCCACAATATCGGTTATGGCAATCGCCCTCAATTCGCCGCTTTTATCTCTAGCCTCTAGAAAACTCGGTTGCTGCCACTGACAGCGAATAAAATTACTGTACTGCTGATAGCTAGGTGGAAACATAGTGCCATCAGCATGAAAATATTCAATATAGCGTTCATATAGGGGATAATAGTCATCACGTTCGTCGCTGTTGAACCGCACATCTAAATCTTTATTTTTATTGAGTATTCGCTTTTGACTTTTGGAAGGTTTGAATTCATTAGCGATTATCCTTACTGACTGGCATCGATTACAATTAGGGCAGTGCGGACGGTAAAGCTGCTCACCACTTCGTCGAAAGCCAGCATGCAAAAGCTGCGTGTATCGCTTTGGAAGTTCTGATGGCTCAGACATGCACACCAACAGTTGCTCTTCATGATTATCAATATAATTACATGAAAAGCGCTGGGTAATGCCAAATTTCATCGCGTCTTGTGTCACAAATCGAAGCCTATCGTTTGTTTTGACCAGACCATAGGCGATAGCACTTTGCTGCGGCCTGCGCCAAGCATGTCTTTAAATTGGCTGCGTGGAATTTCTATACATCCTAACGAGGCTAAGTGGGGATTTTGCATTTGGCAATCGATAAATGGTAGTTTATGTGAGCGCATATGGCTAACTAGCGCTAAAAATGCCGCTTTGCTTGCGTCAGTTTGAAGATGAAACATGGATTCACCGCAAAACACCTCACCCACCGTTACGCCATATAAACCGCCCACCAAATTATTGTTGGCGTCCCAAATTTCTATCGACTGAGCACTACCCGATTGGTGCAATGCCTGATACGCGGAAATCATGTCATTTCCAATCCAAGTGGCATTTAGCTGCGCCAAATTATCTGCTTCTTCTTTTGTTCTTTGTACCTTTGCACAGCGTTCAATGACCTCGTTAAAGGCATGATTTATAGTGGCGTGATAGGAATATTTGCGAATGCTCTTTAATAGACTTTTACTGGGTCTAAAGTCTGCTGTATAGATTATTCCGCGAGGGTTGGGTGACCACCACAAAAGAGGTTCGCCTACACTGAACCACGGGAAGATTCCATTTTTATAAGCTTCTTGCAGTCGTTTCACGGATAGATCCCCGCCAAACGCTAATAATCCGTTAGGTTCTTCCAGTGCCAAATCAACGGATGGAAAGCTAGGCTCATCGTTTAGTTTGAATAACTCAAGCATGCGTCCATCCGTTAAGCAAGCTGCTGCTTAGACTTGCGCGTTATAGCGCATCCAAATATTTTTCAGCGTCCAGCGCCGCCATGCAGCCTGTACCTGCGGAGGTGATAGCCTGTCTGTAGACGTGATCGCTAACATCACCTGCAGCAAATACCCCAGGTACACTCGTTTGAGTGGCGTTGCCATGAAGACCACTGTTAACAACAATATAGCCATCCTTCATTTCTAGCTCACCGTCGAAAATTCCAGTGTTTGGACTGTGACCAATTGCAATAAATACGCCCATTGCGTCTTGTTCAGTGACTTCTCCGTTTAGCGTGTCTTTGATTTTAATCCCAGTCACGCCCATTTCGGTGCCAACAACCTCTTCCAAGGTTTTGTTAAGGTGCAATACAACATTGCCATTTTCTGCTTTGTCCATTAGGCGGTCAGCAAGGATTTTTTCACTTCGAAATGAGTCACGTCGATGTACCACATGCACTTCAGATGCAATGTTGGATAAATATAACGCTTCTTCAACGGCCGTATTTCCGCCGCCTACGACTGCCACTTTTTGGTTACGATAAAAGAATCCGTCACAGGTTGCACATGCACTGACACCTTTACCCATAAAATTCGTTTCGCTTTCTAAACCAAGATACTTGGCTGACGCGCCGGTCGCTATAATCAAGGCATCGCAGGTATATGTACCGTTGTCACCCTTGAGTGTAAAGGGGCGTTCTCTTAGATTAGTTTCGTTGATATGGTCGAAAATAATTTCAGTGTCAAACTTTTCAGCATGCTTTTGCATTCTCACCATCAAGTCAGGGCCGGTTAAATCATCTGGGTCGCCAGGCCAATTTTCGACTTCCGTGGTAGTAGTCAACTGTCCACCTTGCTGAATACCCGTTAACAGTACCGGGTTTAAGTTTGCGCGCGCTGCATACACGGCTGCGCTGTATCCAGCTGGGCCAGAGCCTAAAATGAGTAGTGGCACATGTCTGGTGTTTGACATCAATTTCTCCGAACAAATATTTTAAAATGGGTGGTTTAGGGTTTGTTGATCTTTGCTGCAAAATCATACAGCAAAGATCAACAGGCCCTAGTATGGAGGCTATATACGGTCACATTCGCTTATTTCAATCCTGTTGAGCACGTTTATCTTTGTAAATAAACTGAATCCTGTTTAAGGGATGGTGCAAGCATCTGTTTTACATACTTAGATCTATTCTCAACAATTAGTGCTACTGGAATTGTGAAGTACAAGGCGCAAAAGTCACGTAATAGTTATTCTAATTGCTGACTTTTGCAACGCAGTAATTCGAAATTCTAGCGGTACTGAGCGCCGTTTGTTAAACAGGATTCAGGCTAAACATTAAACCTGAGTAATTTTCGCGCTAAGATTAGCATCTATGCTAAACTTTGAGTAGCTATCAAAAGAGGTTAGTGCAAGATACATGTTGCATTTAGTTCCCAAATACATAAAAGACGGACGTCAGTATATGCGCGTCTGGCCAATGGAAAAGCAGTTGTATGGCTTATTTCCCGAATGTCGTATCATTTCTGCGACCAAATTCGGCACTCAGGTGATGCCTCCGATGGCCATCATGACAGTGGCGCTACAGCTTCATTATCTTGGCATGGAATTTCTTCCACAAGCGCTTACGATTGGCATTTTCTTTTTTTCTTTGCCACTTCAGGGCTTGTTTTGGCTGGGCAATCGCTCAAATCAAGCTTTGCCACCTGCAATGCTTGCTTGGTACAGAGATATCTACCAGAAAATGCAGCAACAAGGCTGTGCACTTGAGTCACTGCCAAACAAACCTACGTTCATGTCGCTCGCCAGGCTCTTGCGCACAGCGTTTAGAGAGCTGGATCGCGCGTTTACAAAAAATTTGTTTTAGCATTCAGTTCGCTACGAAACGGAGGGTTTGCATGCATGTCCTGCAGCGATATTGTTGTTTGCCTCGCACAACTCGATTATGTCGAACCGTACTTAATTCCACGGTACCGCATGCGCATTTGTAGCTAAATTGTTTTATTCCAGCTTTGTTCAGATCAAGCTGATGTTTTACATCGGCCTTTAGGCCGAAAAGGTCTTGCATCACAAAACGCCATTGCTTTCCATGAGGCCTTACTCTGCCAAAGTGTTCATATACCGCCAAGTGCGCTAGTTCGTGCGGAATGACTTGTTCTTTAAAATACTCTGTATTTTGTTGAAAAAGCTTCGCGTTTAGTTTTATTTGGTTTTTACCCAAAAGCGCTGCACCCGCTATCCTGCCGCGTTGGTTCATTAGAATCTCAGGAGCGGATTTTAGGCTCAAGTCGGTGGTATTCAGTTTTGACATCCATAGCAGCAGGCTTTTTTGCGCGATTGCCTGCAAGGACAGTAATGGCTGCGTCATGTTAATTAACCTCAACTCGGGATAAGCGACAGCGCCAAGCAGCGCTAAAAACGCGAATTACTGCGTTGCAAAAGCGAGCAATAGAATAACTATTACGTCTCTTTTGCGCCTTGCACTTCACGTTTTTATCACTACTTGGTGACAATTTATTAAATACATTGTTAAAACAAACATTTGCACTATCGCTTATCCCGAGTTGAGGTTAATTAAATTCTTCTATTTTTATGTACGTTTGCTTGCTACCACAAAAACGTGCTTTTCTGGGTATTGGTCCAGTTCTAAATGCATAATCGTAAGCCCATTATTCATTAACAGAGCAATGTTTTCGCCTATTCCAATCGAGCTGTAGCTAAAGCGTTCGCCGCGCCATTCATCTTCATGCTCTCCAACATCGTCACCAAAGGTGTAGCAAATCGTGCCATTTCCCTTAAGCATTGAACATAGCTTATTTAGCACAAGAGGCTGTTCAGACAGAGGCAAATGAAACAAACTGTCCCAGGCAAAAATAAAATCAAAGTGTTGTTCGCACTGCCAAGTGCATACGTCTTCATTTAGAAAGGTATGATTAGGATGTTCTTGTTGAGCAAGCTCAATCATCTTCTTTGAGACATCAACGCCAGTTATTTTGTAGCCATAGCTTTCAACCAAGCTTATAAGTCTCCCGCCCGAACCACAACCTACATCTAGCGCAATGCTTCCATTTTGTAAATCAGCGTGTTGCGTGCTGGAAGTCATTGTGTTTTTTCTTGGGATAGACAAATTTAGCGCCGTTTTGATTGCGCTCACCCCATATTTGGAGCCTTTGTGCTGAGTTTGCCACCATGTTGCAATTTTATCGTAATTATCGCCTGTTGCCCTTGGTTTCACGGCAAGTCCTTAGTTGCGCGGTTTATAAAAAAGAACGCCGAAGCGTTCTTTTTGACGTTTTCAGTTCTAATTAAGCGTCAGTATACCTGACATTCTAAGCACATAACGTAGCTAGACATGGGGTCATTAAGTTTTGTAAAGACTTCTAAATCTTCCTCAACTTCTTGCGCCATTTTCAAAATTGGATGCTCTGGGAAAGAGATATTCATGCCAGATACTGCTAGCTGTGCGTTTTGGAAGAAGTTCTGCCAAAACAGCTCCTGCGGTGATAATTTAGGCGTAATATAGGTGGTTTCAAAATCTTCCATCTGGGCAAGCTCAGCGGCCTTGTTTATTGCAAGCTCAACGTCTCCAAGCTCATCTACCAAACCAAGCTCAAGCGCCTGGGTACCAATCCATACTCTGCCTTGCGCCACTTCATTTACTTGCTCTTTCGTCATGCCTCGCTCGTCGGCCACCAAGGAAATGAATCGGTCGTAGCCTCTCTCTATATTCATTTGAATCAAGCTGGCATACCCTGGATCCAGTGGTCTATCTATGGCAATACCATCAAGCTCGGTCGTGGCCACGCCGTCAGAATTGATACCAAGATAATCAAATGTGTTTTCAAAGGTAGCAAACATGCCAAATATGCCTATTGAGCCGGTAATAGTGCTTGGCTCAGCAATAATATGATCGGCGCTTGCAGAAATCCAATAACCGCCAGATGCCGCTACAGATGCCATAGACGCAACAACAGGCTTGCCCGCATCTTTTAGTAGCTGCACTTCATTTCGAATGACTTCTGATGCAAAGGCACTGCCACCACCTGAGTCCACTTGCAAGACTACGGCTTTGACCGAATCATCCTCACGCGCTTGACGAAGTAACTTGGCAGTGCTGTCGCCGCCAATGGTGCCTGCTTTATGATTCCCGTCTAAGATAGTTCCTCGTGCAACCACCACAGCAACTTTATCGTTATCTGAAGTGACCGTCGGAAGAGGGGGGTTGATAATAGTGGAATAATTATCAAAGGTAATAGAATTATAAGGCTTATCGTCCTTTCCTTCGCCTAACAGTGCTGTCATTTCAGAACGAAACTCATGTCTCGTTCTCAATCCATCTACCCAGCCATTTTGAAGCGCATACTGCGCAAAGTCGCCATCAACTGCTTCAAATTTGGATAGGAAACTATCAAAGGTTTCATCAAAGTTTCCGTCGTCAAAGGGGCGAGCACCCGCTATATCTTCTTTATATTGCAACCAAAGTTCACTCAACCAGGCAATGTTGGCTACTTTCGCCTCTTCTGACATATCATTTCGAATAAAAGGTTCTACTGCTGATTTAAACTTACCCACTTTAAATACATGAGTAGTTGCTTTGAGTTTCTCTAGGCCATCGGCAAAATAAGTGCCATATCGTGCATAACCTTCTATGAGCATGCTGCCCATTGGATGAAGATAAATATTGTCGGCATGCGAGGCTAAATAATATTGATTTCTATCGTAATAGTCGCCAATTGCATAAATGGGTTTCCCCGCTTCTTTAAATACCGTTAAGGCTTGTGAAACGCGTTCCAATTTATCAAGGCCACCGCCACTGAAACCATCTAAGGAGAGAATGATAGCTTCTATTCGACTGTCTTGAGCAGCGTTCTCAATTGACTTAACAAGCTCTCGTACCAAAATTTCAGGGTTTTCAGGTTGCTCTCCCAGCGCTTCTTGGAAAAACTCTTCGGCAGGGTCAACATAGGTTTTTTCAATGACCAAGTTGCCTTTCAAGTTTAATACTAATGCGCTATTGCTAGACACCGTGAGTTTGTCCGAATCTCCGCTGGAGGCTGCTATAATAAGTGCAATTAAAATTCCAAAAAAAAGAACGTTGAAGATAAGACGTCGGCTAAAGTTTAGAGTATTCCAAATTCCGACGAAAATTGCTTTCGTCCAGCTTCTGTTTTCTGACATATTGATAGTACCTTTAAAAATGGTTTTGTAATTTCCCAGTTAAGATTTTACGTCAGCAAGGCTGATGATGTTGGGACAAATTGTAATAGTTTGTAACGATTCAGGATAGTTAACCTGATTCCTGTTTAAGAAACGGCGCTCAGTACCGCTAGAATTGCGAATTACTGCGTTGCAAAAGCCAGCAATAGAATAACTATTACGTGACTTTTGCGCCTTGTACTTCACAATTCTAGCAGCACTGAGTGTACAAATTAATTTAAGCATGCAAAACAAGCGCTTGCACCATTCCTTAAACAGGATTCAGGTTAATTATGATTAGTGACAAGCTCATGCTTTAGATCATCCGTTTATTGTGATGAGGGTTTTGGATGAGTGAATAATGTAAACTCTTCTGAAAAAGTTACGTTTAAACTGCTCATAAGTTGCTGTAATTGAGGTATAACCATGCAAGCTCTAGATTTACTGTTAAACAGAAGCTCTCAACCAAGACTTCAGGCGCCCGCGCCCGAAAGTAGCGCTCTGGAAAATATTCTCAAGTGCGCAGTGCAAGCGCCGGATCACAGATGCTTAAAACCATGGCGCTTTATTGTTTGCACAGGTGAGGGATTGGACAAGCTGGGGCGCATTTTTGAAAAAGCCGCCATCGCCAGAAATGCAGAAGCAAGTTCCGTTGAACGTGCTTCTCAATTGCCGTTTAGAGCACCCATGGTGGTTGTGGCGATTTGTGAATATCAAGCGCACGATAAGGTACCCAGAGTCGAACAGATTGCGTCGACCGCATGTGCTATTCAAGCCATGCAAATGGCTGCAATTGCTCAAGGATTTCAAGGTATGTGGCGAACCGGTAGCTATGCGACTGACGAGACGGTAAAGCGCGCCTTTGACTGCAAAGACGATGATGAAATTGTTGGGTTTTTATATCTTGGAACAAGCGTTCTCAAGCCCATGAACAGGCCCGAGAAAGCGTTTGATAAGCACGTTAGTTACTGGCGCTAAGGTTTCAATGCAAAAAATTACAGCGTGCAATAGTACACGCGAGTGCATAGCTTGATTTACGACTCGATGCTGAATTTTATGCCGGCGTGGGCTTCTAAACGTGCAATGATTTTATCTCCAAAGGCCACGGCAGGCGTATAAAATCCGCCCGTAAGTTCATCTGTTTCATTCGCTAAACATATGGCGCTTTGCGCAATCATTTTTGACGTTGATCCGTAACCCGGGTCTTTATCGCCACTCACGCTTGCTGCGTAAATATTGCCATTACTATGCTCGCCTATAAATAAAATGTCGTAGAAACCATTTTCACGTTCTTCCTTACTTGGTCCTTCGCCTGGCTTTGGACCATCATCTGACCCGAGGGATTTATCATTTGCTACATGATTTGCCATCGCTTCGCCTTTCTCACCCGGTCCCGTCAACAGCATTTCGTCGTATTTGAAGTTCTGTCCGTAAGCGTAATTACTCAACATATTGCTGCGATGCACGTTTTTAGTATTAATAGCTGCCATAATGAAAGGTGCAGCCCACGAGCCCAAAGCTTCATCATAATAGGGCTTATCGCCATTTGGCTGCTCAACACTTACCTTACTATCCGCTAGACAGTATGGGCTGCGCAAAACCTCCATTATTTTTTTATCCGCATATGCAGCTTTCAATGTTGCCTTGAGGCTTGCTGCGGTGCCACCTGAGAAAGTCCCTTGCATTTTTCTTACGCGGCCTTTTATGTATTCTAAGACCTCACCAGACTCTTTTTTAACGTGCTGTTGTAAATAGTAAATGCCCAAGTCAAAAGGAATTGAATCAAAGCCGCATGAAAACACAATTTTAGCGCCCGTGCTTATTGCTTTTTGTTGATAGCGTTCAATCATTTGATGCATCCAAGCAGGCTCGCCGCATAGGTCGACGTAACCTGTACCGTTCTCAACACATGTCTTTAAAAGTGTCTCACCGTACAATTGATATGGTCCGACGGTTGTGAGTATCACCTTACATTGGGTTACGACACTGTTTAAGGCTTCTTCGTCAGCGCTATCCGCTACCAGAAGTTCAACGTGTTCAGCAATATTAAGTTCATGCTTTACGGCCTGTAGTTTCTCTAAATTGCGTCCTGCCATGGCCCATGTGAGGTCTGATGCTTCGGGATATTGCTTATTCAAATATTCGGCGACAAGCTTGCCAGTAAAGCCAGTGGCGCCATACACGATTACATCAAAGATTTGAGTACTCATATTTCATCCAAAGTAGTTTGTGAATAATCTGTAAAGACTTACGCATGGAAAGGCCTAAATGCTCATATTTTTTCGTACGGGGCATAAAAAAGGACGCAAGTGCGTCCTTTTATCATTCGATGTATATCGTGTTGACGATATGAATACCTTGCCTAAGAAACGGTTACGATTTTGCAGGCGTTGGTTGCACCTACCGTTTCCATTTTATCGCCATAAGTCACAATAAATTGGTCACCCACTTCTAAACAATGATTATTTTTCAGTGTTTCCATTAGATCTTTGGTCATTTCACCTGGCGCACTTGTAGTTGAGTCAAAGTACACGGGCGTAACGCCGCGATAGAGTGCCATTGAATTGAGTGTTTCAGCATGGCGCGAAAGCGCAAATATGGGTAGTGAGCTTGTGATACGAGACATGAGTTTAGGTGTAGTGCCACTCTCGGTTAATCCAACAATCGCCTTAATCGAAGACAGGTGATTTGCCGCGTAAACAGCAGACATAGCAATCGTTTCTGTGGTGTTCACAAAGCCTTCGTCAAGTCTATGTTTGGATATTTTAACGCTTGGATGGGTCTCTGCACCCTCACACACTCTTGCCATTGCTTTAACCGTTTCAATTGGAAATGATCCCGCAGCTGTTTCAGCAGAAAGCATCACCGCATCAGTGCCGTCAAGCACAGCGTTCGCAACATCCATGACTTCAGCTCTTGTCGGCATAGGGCTTTCAATCATTGATTCCATCATTTGAGTGGCAGTTATTACAACGCGGTTGAGTTGCCGAGAGCGAGCGATAAGCTTTTTCTGAACCCCGACTAATTCGGCATCGCCTATTTCTACGCCCAAGTCACCACGAGCTACCATTACGGCGTCCGAGGCTTTTATTATGTCATCGATGGCTTCGTCATTAGCAACCGTTTCTGCGCGTTCGACCTTGGCACAAATTTTCGCCATGCAGCCTGCCTCAACGGCAAGCTTGCGAGCATAGTCAAGGTCTGCACCTGAACGAGGGAAACTCACTGCTAAGTAATCCACCTTCATCGCAGCTGCGGTTTTAATGTCTTCCTTGTCTTTAGCCGTCAGGGCTTCGGCAGATAATCCTCCACCCAAACGGTTTATGCCTTTATTGTTCGACAGTTTACCGGCCACTGTTACTTTCGTATGAACTTTGCGGCCTTCTACACGAACAACACGAAGCTGTATACGACCATCATCTAATAACAAGATATCGCCGTCGCTTACATCATCTGGTAACGCTTTATAATCGATGCCAACGGCTGTTTCGTCGCCGTCCAATTTGCCAAGCTCTGCGTCTAAAACGAAGTCTTGGTCGTGTGAGAGAATGACGGAATCATTCTTAAAGCGCGATACTCGAATCTTTGGGCCTTGAAGATCGCCTAATATAGCAACATATTTATTCAATTTTTTTGCCGCGTCTCTTACCCTTTGTGCCCGTGCAATATGGTCTTGGGCTTGACCATGAGAAAAGTTCATTCGCACAACATTGGCGCCTGCTGCGATGATTGCTTCAATCATTTCAATGCTGTCGGTAGCCGGACCAAGGGTGGCTAAGATTTTTGTTCTACGTGACATATTTTATTTTGCCTTAGGTATTTTCTATTCGGTTATAACGGGATCCGCGTAAGGTGTCTTTCACGCGTTTAAGATTTTCGCGAAACTTGTTGCCTCGCCTCAAAGTAAAGCCAGTTGCCAGCACATCAATCAGGGTAAGTTGCGCTACTCGTGATGCCATTGGCATATAAAGGTCGGTATCTTCAGGAACAGATAACGACAAGACATAATTACAGGCTTTCGATAGGGGGCTGCCGGCAGAAGTGATGCCAACTACTGTTGCGTCATTTTCTCGAGCGATATTAGCAACATCGACAAGTGATTTGGTGCGCCCTGTATGGGAAATAAAAATTACGACATCGCCTTCAGTGCTATTCATACAGCTCATTCGCTGCATCAGAATATCGTCAAAATGCACCACAGGCACATTAAAACGGAAAAACTTGTTCACAGCGTCATGTGCTACCGAGGCTGAGGCACCCAAGCCAAAAAAGGAAATTTTTCTAGCTTGCGTGAGTAAGTCAACAACTCTATTGACCATGGCCACATCGACAGATTGACGCGCAACTTCTAAAGACGCCATGGTGGATTCAAAAATTTTATTGGTGTATTCACTAGGGCCGTCAAATTCGTCGACGTGTCGATTAACGTATGGCGTGCCGTTGGCAAGGCTTTGCGCTAAATGGAGCTTGAAATCAGGATAACCTTTCGTATCTAGACGTCGACAAAAGCGATTTACCGTTGGTTCACTCACGTTAGACATTTTTGCCAAAGATGCAATGCTAGAATGAATGGCGACCTGAGGGTTAGCTAAGATAACTTCAGCAACCTTTTTCTCAGATTTACTGAACTCCATCATATCATTTGATATTTTTTCAAGAATATTCATTAACTCGCACTACCCGTCGGTGTGTAATCTTTAAATTGCTTGCTTAAACGTCAGCGCGATGGCTTAGCATGCACAATAAGCTGTAACAATATTACTAATAAAACTATAAATTGCCATATTTGTTGTAACTTTTTGACAAAATACAGTATCTGAAGCAAGGCTAACATACTTTTAACAATTCTGACAGATTCAAAATCTATCTATTTTATGGAGGCACTATCAAAGCACCGTATTTGAAAGACGCCTTATCCCGCATGAATAGCCGAATGATATGAATACGTATGAAATTTTTAAAAAACCATAAAGTGTTGGTGGATTGTGAATAAAATGAGGGAATTTAGTTTGTAATTTTACTACATTTATTGTTTACTATAGCGATTGTAAATAACTGCAAATCTGCATCGCTCATTCGAGGCCAAACATGGTGTCTGACTATAAAAATGAACCCATCGACTTTGTGCTATTTGGCACCAAAGGCGATCTTGCCCGTCGCAAGTTACTCCCGTCTCTTTATCAGCTAGAAAAAGCTGGCTTGTTACACGAAGGCACAAAAATTGTGGGTGTTGCTCGGCAAGACTTTTCAGAGCAAGAATATAAAGAGCTTGTGAAAGATAATATTATCAATTTTTCGGGTGATGAATTATGTAACGACACTTGGGAAACCTTTGTTGCCCGTTTGGCCTATGTAAAGGTGAATATCACAGATATCGAAAACTATGCAGGGCTTTGCGAGCACGTGGATGCAAGCCGCACGATGGTTTGTTACTTTGCCACAGCACCTTCCTTATTTGGTTATATTTGTAAAGGTATGGACAATGCGGGCGTGATTGACGACAGCGTTCGCGTTGTACTTGAAAAGCCTATTGGTCACGATTTAGCATCCTCAAAAGTCATCAACGACCAAGTAGCTGAATACTTTTCTGAAAAACAAATCTATCGGATTGACCATTATCTTGGCAAAGAAACGGTTCTGAACCTTATTGCTTTGCGTTTTGCTAACTCTATTTTTGCCACTAACTGGGATCACAACTGCATTGACCATGTCCAAATAAGTGTCTCTGAATCTGTCGGTATTGAGGGACGCTGGGGCTACTTTGATGACGCAGGTCAAATGCGCGATATGGTGCAAAATCACTTATTACAGATTCTTTCATTGGTCGCCATGGAGCCTCCAACGACCTTAGATGCAGACAGTATTCGTGATGAAAAGCTCAAGGTACTCAAGGCACTGCGTCCAATTAATGCATCCAACATCAAAGATAATGCCGTGAGAGGGCAGTATTCATCAGGTTTCGTATCGGGACATGAAGTGCCTGGTTATTTGGAAGAAGATGATGCGAATCAAAAAAGCCGCACCGAAACCTTTGTTGCTTTAAAAGTTGAAATAGATAACTGGCGCTGGGCTGGCGTGCCGTTTTATTTGCGCACCGGTAAACGCTTACCCACAAAAGTATCTGAAATCGTTATTTATTTTAAGCGTCAGCCTCATAATCTTTTTGGAGAGAGTTTCTCACAACTCCCGCCAAACAAACTTGTCATTCGACTGCAGCCTGAAGAAGGCGTAGAAGTTACCGTCATGAATAAGGTGCCAGGATTAACCAGTACAGGGAGTATGGACTTGCAAAAGTCGAAGCTCGATTTGAGCTTTTCGGAAGAGTTCTCTGACCAACGTATTGCCGACGCATATGAAAAGCTATTGTTAGAAGTCATGATAGGGAATCAAGCACTATTTGTCCGTCGTGACGAAGTTGAGCAAGCATGGACTTGGGCCGACTCTATTATTGAAGCCTGGAAAAATACTAATGAGGGCCCTGAACAGTATCAGGCAGGAACATGGGGCCCCGTATCCTCTATTGGCTTGCTGGCAAAAGAAGGCCGCAGCTGGTACGAGAGTAAAGTGAAAAGAAAGAGTTAGGTAAGCTTAAACAGGATTCAGCTTAGATAGTATTGTGAACGTGGTTCTTTTGCGACATCCGTGGATGTTGGCAACCCTCATTTTTGAAAAGGAAGTAGGATGACAGTCAAACTAGAGCAATTTGACGATAACGATAGCTTGCTATCAGCCTTCAGTCAGCAACTCGCAAGCTTGCTTAAACAAGCAATTAACACAAAAGGTTTTGCCAACATTGCCGTCAGTGGCGGTTCAACACCTAAACCTCTCTTTCAAGCGCTATCAAAAATTTCTTTACCCTGGTCAAAGGTGAACGTGACCCTAGCAGATGAGCGATGGGTTGACGCAAGTCATGAGGCTAGCAACGAGCGCTTGGTTAGAGAAAACCTACTTATTAACGAAGCCGCTGCCGCGAATTTTGTATCGTTAACCACTGCCGATGAAAATGCTGAGGATGCTGAAGCTGCGATATCTTCGCGTCTAGCAGCACTGAATTTACCCTTTGACGTGATTATTCTCGGAATGGGCGAAGACGGCCATACTGCTTCTCTATTTCCGTGCTCAGCGCAGCTTGAAGAAGGCTTTAACTTAAAGCGTAAAGAGTTAGTCATCGCCACTGAGCCGACGACTGCGCCACATCAAAGAATGTCGCTTACGCTTGCCAGTATTATTGCTTCTAACAATGTGTTTTTGCATATTACGGGAGAGAAGAAGAAAAAGGTGTTTGAGGATGCGCTTGCCAATCACAGTGCACTTGAAAAGCCAATTAAGGCAGTGTGCGATGCTTGTGAGCTTAAGCTTGTTTGGGCGCCATAACAATTAAAGTCGCTTTCAAATATGGAAGCGAGTTACGTTTAATATTCCTCGAAAATGAAATGAAGGTGCAACAATGAACCCGATTATTCAAGAAGTAACAGACCGCATTATTGAACGCAGTCAAAAGACGCGTGCGGCTTACTTGAAAAAAATTGAAAAAGCCAGACGTGAAGGCCCTCTTCGCGGTGAGTTATCCTGTGGGAATCTCGCTCATGGCTTTGCTGCGTGCGGTAAAGAAGACAAAGCTGATTTGCGCTCGATGACCAAAGCCAACATAGCGATTGTATCATCATATAACGATATGCTCAGTGCGCATCAGCCATACGAAGACTATCCTCAAAGACTTAAAGAGGCTATCTCACAAGTGGGGAGCGTGGCTCAGTTTGCAGGCGGTGTTCCCGCCATGTGCGATGGGGTAACGCAAGGCAATGCGGGCATGGAGTTGAGTTTAATGAGTCGCGATAATATTGCGATGGGGGCTGCGATTGCACTTTCTCACAATATGTTCGACGGCGCTCTGATGCTCGGCATTTGCGATAAAATCGTCCCTGGCTTATTGCTTGGAGGATTAAGTTTCGGCCATTTACCCACCGTGTTTGTGCCGGCAGGGCCCATGCCTTCTGGATTGCCAAACAAAGAAAAAGCGAGAGTTAGACAAGCATTCGCGGAGGGCAAAGCTGACAGAGAGGCGTTACTCGAAGCTGAATCTCAGTCTTACCACAGTGCGGGAACCTGCACTTTTTACGGCACTGCCAATTCAAATCAGTTGGTGGTTGAATTAATGGGCCTACATCTTCCCGGATCATCCTTTGTCAACCCAGGAACACAATTGCGTGATGCGCTTACCGCAGCGGCGGGTAGGCAAGTAACTCGTCTTACTGACTTAGGCGATAATTACACCCCTATCGGTCATATTGTTGATGCAAAATCCATGATCAATGGTCTGGTTGGTTTGTTGGCAACAGGTGGCTCAACAAACCACACTATGCATTTAATTGCAGTAGCCAAAGCCGCAGGTTTAATTATTAATTGGGATGATTTTTCAGACATTTCTCGAGCAACGCCATTAATTACGCGAATTTATCCAAATGGCTCTGCAGATATCAATCACTTCACTGCAGCCGGGGGCATGTCATTATTATTCAAGCAATTGCGCGATAAAGGGCTTATTCATAATGATGTCACCACTATTTGTGGAAAGGGTTTGGATCAGTATACAAAAGAGCCGAAGCTTAAGGACGGTGAATTAACCTGGGAAGATGGAGCAGCGGAGTCTTTCGATAAGACGGTATTTGCAGATATCGATGAGCCTTTCAAACCCGATGGGGGTTTGTCTGTACTTCATGGTAACTTGGGGCGGGCGGTGATTAAAACCTCAGCATTGCGTCAACCAACTTGTCATATTAAAGCGCCCGCAGTGGTGTTTGAAGACCAATATGCGCTTGATGAGGCATTTAGATCAGGTGATTTGAATAAAGATTGTGTTGTGGTCGTGCGTTTTCAGGGCCCTGCAGCTATTGGCATGCCAGAGTTGCACAGATTAACGCCACCACTTGGCGTATTGCAAGACCGGGGTTATCAAGTGGCTTTAGTAACGGACGGACGTATGTCCGGCGCTTCAGGTAAAGTGCCCGCTGCGATTCATTTAACGCCCGAAGCATACAAAGGCGGCTTGATTAACAAAGTGAAATCCGGTGACATTATTGAAATCGATACCACTACCAATGCCATAACCTTGCATGTGAGTGAAGAAGAGCTCGCTAGCCGACAAGCCCAAGTCATGGATTTATATGACAGTCATTACGGCATGGGGCGCGAATTGTTCTCCGGTATGCGTTCAACATTAACCGGCGCGGAAGAGGGCGCATGTTCATTGTTTGTGACCACAGAGCAAGAGGGCGGAGTGCACTAATGCAAGGTTTAAAGTTTGTCGCCGATGTAGGCGGCACAAACATTCGCTTGGCGATGGTCGAAAACGGGCGAATCTCGCTCATCAAAAAGTATTTATGCAAAGACTTTGAAAGTATCGACGATGCCATTATTCACTTTCAAAATGAGGTCACAGATCAGGCTTTCGTCGCGGGGTGCATTGCGATTGCCTGCCCTGTGAACGATGATATTGTGACCATGACTAATCATACCTGGGCATTTTCGATATCGGCTCTTAAAGCTCACTTATCGCTTGCGCATTTATTTGTGATAAATGACTTCACTGCAGTCGCCCACTCATTACCGACTCTGAATCATAAGCAGGTTGTACAAATTGGTGAAGGGCATGCACTAGAGCATGGCAATATCGCAGTGTTTGGTCCTGGAACAGGGCTTGGGGTTGAACACCTTACCTATACCGACGGCGGTTGGCACACTCTCGATGGCGAGGGCGGGCACGTTGACTTCGCTCCTACAGAGGAAGATGACTTGATCATTTGGCAGTATCTGTACAAGAAATTTGGTCGAGCCTCTGCAGAAGAAGTGCTATCAGGGCGAGGTATTGTCAATATTTATCGCGCATTTTGCGAACACGAGGGTGACTCGCCAAAATTAAGCGAACCCTCTGAAGTGACATCTGCGGGGCTGGATAATACTGACAAGCATGCTCGAAAAGCGATTACGCAGTTTTGCCAGATTATGGGTAGCTTTGCTGGCAATTTAGCGGTCAATTTACGAACCACGGGTGGCGTATTTATAGGCGGTGGAATTGCAACTCGTTTACAAGATTTCTTTGTAAAAAGTCGATTCAGAGAAAAATTTGAGGCCAAAGGCGATATGGCTCACTACGTAAAAAACATGCCCACCTACATGATTAACGAGCCTGATCACGGCTTGTTAGGCGCGCTAGCTTTCTTAACTCAACAAACACAGAGACTACAAAATGATGAATAACTGGCAACATACATCTGCAGAAATATTTAATCAGGGGCCAGTCGTTCCAGTATTGGTAATCGAGCGGGTCGAAGATGCGCTTCCTATTGCCGAAGCACTTCTTAAAGGCGGTATTAACGTGCTTGAGGTTACCTTGCGTACTTCTGCCGCCATGGAAATCATCGAGACCATTGCGGCAAATATGCCAGACGCATTTATAGGTGCAGGCACCGTAACCAATCGTCAGCAGCTTAAAGCGGTGACAGATGCTGGCGCGAAATTTGCGATTAGTCCAGGATTAACGGCTGATTTACTCGACGCAGGTAAAAAAGGCAGCATTCCTTTAATTCCTGGCGTGTCCAATATTTCAGATTTAATGAAAGCAAACGACGCAGGCTATGATCACCTTAAGTTTTTCCCTGCCGAAGCAGCAGGCGGCGTGCAGGCGCTAAAATCTATCGGTGGGCCTTTTCCAAATACCGTATTTTGTCCAACAGGTGGTATTGGACCCAATAATTACAAAGACTATCTGGCGCTCAAAAACGTAAAGTGTGTGGGTGGTTCATGGGTGGCTCCAAATGAAGCGATTGAAGATCAAGACTGGCAATCTATAACAGAACTTGCGAAAACTGCCGTAGAGAGCGTAAAGGCCAATCCTTAGTGTTCGCAGCAGCTGCGAAAACGCCGTCAATACTCAGCCCGCATTGTGCGGGCTTTACTTTATCACCTGCCTAAGCACATGGCTCTGACCAGGCATAAGCTCAATGGCTGGCTCTACCGCAGCTTCAATACAAAGCATCTTTAAATAGCCTAAGTCTGGCATGTCAGCCATGCTTATGCTTTTTTCTTTCCACGGATTCCAGACGACTAAGCCATTGTGTCCGGCATTTTCAATACTGACCACAGGTTTATTTGGGTCTGATTGTGAATATAACTCAATTCGTTCATTGTCGGCCTTACTTTCAATAGCATGCACTCGGTCAACCTCAGCATCAATCAAATAAGGGATGGGACAGGGATTGTTTTGAGAATCATTGACCTTGTCGTAGTACGGGGAGTCAATGCCTCGTATGCAGATGTCATGAATGTTTTCAAGGGCAAAATAACTATGAAGCGCCGCAGAAAAATAGCAGCTCTTTTGTTCATAATTACTTTTTTTGAACGTGGTGATAAGTTCAATTGTGCACTGGCGAGAGATATTAATAATAAGCTTGGCGTCAAGCATTTCGGGGTATTTATGCATGCCTATTTGCGTTGGCTTAAGCGAAATAATCGAGTCTGCTATATTGCCAGTTTGATCTTTCACTTCCCTACATGAATCGATTTGCCAATACTGCGTTCGTACAAATCCATGAGAGGGGGCTTCAACGATAGATTTATGAGCACTAAACCATGGCCAGATAATAGGAACGCCACCACGAATCGGTGTTTTTCCATCAAATATCGCGCGCTCACTCAACCACAACCGCTCTCTACCATCGCACAAAGGTGTGAACGACAACAAGTGCGCGCCAAACAAAGATAGGCTTGCAACCGCCGCACTGTTTTCGATATGAACGACATGACCTTGTTCGCCAAATTGTGCGCGCATTGAGGTCATTGAATCAAGCTTGTGTAACTGGAGTTCCTGCATTTTTCGCCTTCAGCAGTGTCGCATCTGAATATTAGATAGTCTCTATCTACAAAAAAAGCGACCAATTGAGCCGCTTTTATAAACACCAAAGTAGGTTTGCTGGAGACTTACTCGCTGATGTGAGCGACTAAGTCCAACACTCGATTAGAGTAACCCATTTCGTTGTCATACCAAGAAACGAATTTCACGAAGGTATCGGTTAATGCGATCCCAGCTTTCGCATCCACTATAGATGAACGTTTATCACCAATAAAGTCTTGCGATACAACATCATCTTCTGTGTAACCTAAAATGCCTTGAAGTTCCCCTTCAGACGCCGCCTTTAACGCTGCACAAATTTCTTCATAGCTTGCTGCTTTTTCAAGGTTCACTGTAAGATCAACAACCGACACATCAGCTGTCGGTACACGCATTGCCATACCGGTGAGTTTGCCATTAAGGCTTGGAATGACCTTGCCAACCGCTTTTGCAGCGCCAGTAGAGGACGGAATAATGTTTTGCAGAGCGCCGCGACCGCCTCGCCAGTCTTTAGTAGATGGACCATCGACCGTTTTCTGCGTAGCAGTGGTTGCATGTACGGTTGTCATTAAGCCATCTTTAATACCGAAACTATCATGTAACACTTTTGCAAGCGGCGCTAGGCAGTTAGTTGTGCAAGACGCATTTGAGACGATTTGCTCGCCTGCATAATCGCTGTGGTTTACTCCCATAACAAACATTGGCGTATCGTCTTTTGAGGGGGCAGATAACACAACTTTCTTAGCGCCTGCTTGAATGTGCTTCTGTGCTGTTTCCTTAGTTAAAAACAGACCCGTAGACTCTACTACCACATCTACGTTTGCATCGCCCCAAGCAAGGTTTGCTGGGTCACGTTCGCTTGTCACTCTTACTGCATTTCCATTGACAATGAGTTGACCATCTTTTACTTGAACGTCCCCATCGAAAGGTCCATGCGTGGAATCATATTTTAGCATGTATGCAATGTAATCTAAGTCTAATAAGTCGTTGACTGCAACTACATTAATATCCGAACGTTCAGCGGCTGCCCGCAATACTAGTCGCCCAATACGCCCAAATCCATTGATTCCAAGATTAATTGCCATGTCTGTTCACCTCTGTAGTCACTTAAAGTCTTATCACACTTGTTTTAACATATGTACTTGTACTCTTTTTCAAGCAATGATGCCGTGTAATTAAATTACGAAATTATTGCGATATGAAAACACAAAAAGCGAAGATAGTCTATTTTATGTTGTTAAATTACAAAGTTGTTAATGCGCTTGTTAAATTTTATAAGCACTTTTTTACTCCTTGCAATCGTATTCAGCTTTTGCCTTCGTTGATAATGGCAAAGGCTTTATGAATAATGCGCAATAGACACAAGCCCTTGGCTTTTCAGGAACGCATGCATGCTCGAGCAAAAACAAACATTGGTGAAGCAAATAACCCCCTCGCCAACACCAATATCAAGTGACACTTTAAACGCATTAATTGCGCATAGAGGGATAGGCACCGATTTCATAGATGCATGGGGCAACCCTGCCAAAATCTCACAGCGCAACCAAGAAAAGCTGTTAAAAACCCTTGGTTACCCAATCGATGATGAGCTTGCACTTAGCGTACAGTTAGACGAAGAAGCTATCGGTGAGTGGCAATCGCCGCTTAATCCAGTTTATGTGTTTAGAAGTGGAGATGCGTTTTCACTGCTCGTTCGCTGCAGTATTGGTGATGCGGCCGAAAATCACAGCTTAAACGTCGTGACGGAAAGCTCACTAAAGCATAACCTGCGATTTTCTCCAGTAGACGGAGAACTTTTGGCAAGCGAAGAAATCGACGGTCTTGAATGGCATCAATATCTGCTGAGTTTTCCCCTTGAACTAGATTTGGGTTATCACAATGCATCTCTATTTCGTTTGAGCGATGGCAAGCGCAAAAAGATAGCTAGCACCAAGATAATTGTTGCTCCAAAACGTTGCTACATACCTAAATCCATAGAGCAGGGCGAGAAGTATTGGGGATTTTCTGTTCAACTCTACTGTTTGCGAAGCCAGAGAAACTGGGGCGTCGGAGATTTCACAGATTTGAGCTTTTTGGCTGAAAATGCCGCCAACTTCGGTGCTGATTTCATTGGATTAAATCCCATCCATCAGTTGTATCCAGCCAACCCAGACGCATGTTCCCCATATGGTCCTAGTTCGCGTCGATGGATTAACTATATCTACATTGATGTTGAAAAATTGGAGTGTTTTGATAGCAAGGCAGTGCAGTCATGGCTTAACGCTAATAATGTAGAAGAAACCTTGCGAGATCTGCGCGAGAAAGACTGGGTCGACTATGAAGGCGTAAGTAAAGTTAAGCTAGATGCCCTTAAACAGATATTTAAGGTGTATCAGAGTGAGTACTTAAGCAAAAACACGAAACAGCATAAAGCCTTCACAGAATTTGTGGAGCAAGGTGGCGAGAGTCTTCACGGTCTGGCCATTTTTGAAGCGATTCAGTTTCATCTTAAAGAAGAAGGAAAAGAGTACTGGGGATGGCCAGTCTTTCCAGAGCAATATAAAAGCTGTGATTCGCCGGCTGTTAAGCGTTTTGCTAAACGTTATGCAGATGAAGTCACATTTTTTAAATATCTACAGTTCCAAGCTCAGCGCCAATTTGACCAAGCTAGCAAAGCCGCCGTTGACGCCGGTATGAAAGTTGGCTTGTATCGCGATTTAGCTGTTGGAGTGAGTGACGGAAGCGCTGAAATTTGGAGCAATAAGGAGCTCTACTGCACAGATGTCAGTGTTGGTGCGCCCCCCGATATTCTTGGGCCTTTAGGCCAAAAGTGGGGACTTCCCCCAATGGATCCTCAGCAGCTAGTGCAACAGGCTTATCAGCCTATTATCGATTTGTTTGCTTCGAATATGAAAAGCTCTGGTGCGCTTAGAATAGATCACGCAATGGCCTTACTCAGACTTTGGTGGGTCCACAACGAAGACGACGCCAGCGAGGGAGTATATGTAAACTATCCTGTTGACGACTTGCTTGCTATTTTAGCTCTAGAGAGCCAGCGCAATCAGTCTTTAGTGATTGGGGAAGACCTTGGCACGGTGCCGGAAGCTATTCGCGATAAACTTAAGGAGAACGGCGTCTACAGTTATCGCGTGTTCTTTTTTGAACAAGCCAAGGACGGTGGTTTTTATTCACCCTCACATTATCCTGAACAATCAATGGCAACCCTAACAACCCATGACATGCCCACATTAATTGGTTATTGGCACTGCGATGATTTAAATCTAGGCCGCGAATTGGGCGTTTATCCCGATGATACAGTGCTACAAACTCTGTTTGATGCAAGGCATGACTACAAGCAAGCTATTTTAGATACACTGCACGGCCATCATTCCATATCTGATCACATCAGTCGGGATGTCAATCACGTGGGCATGACACAAGCCTTAAATTTTGGTATGCAAAAACACATGGCAACAGGCTCTAGCGCTTTGCTCAGTCTGCAGTTAGAGGATTGGCTTGAGATGGATAAGCCTGTGAATATTCCCGGCACGTTTAACGAGTATCCAAACTGGAAGCGAAAGCTAACACGCAATCTTGAAGAGATTTTTAGTCGCGGTGACTTAAAACAGTTAGGAGCAGATTTGACTGAGCGCAGAAAGCGGGCAAGTCATTCTTAGAAAAATGTGTTAGCGTATTTAGGGCGCGTTGTTTTTTGCCAAACACTTTGTGTTTACAAGCGCTTGGTAAAAAACAACGCGCTTTATAGTACAAAACTTGAGCTAGACACCCTAAAGGAAGAAATAAGCGCCTATGCAACTACCCCATATCGCACACGAAATACTCCACTGCAATTGCGCTTCGCCTTTTAGTTTTCTAGGGCCTCAAACTCTCGATACAGACACTTTGGATGTAAACTTATACCTACCTTTTGCTACATCTGTGAAATTACTTGATGCGTCTGGTGAAAAGGTCTTTGCCGAAGCGGTGCATCTTGACGGGGGCTTATTTAAAGCCTCAATTAAACCAAGCGAGATGCAATATCCTTATCAAGTTCGCGTTATTTACAAAAATAATGACCAAAATGAATGTGCTGAGCACAGCGGCAGTGATGAGTCTCAGGAACATGAACACTGCTATTTTGATCCTTATCAATTCACCTCAGAGGCTTACCACGCAGTACATTTTATTGATCACGCACCTGAGAATATATATCAACAGGCCGGCGCACAACTCGTTAGTGCGAAGGTTAATAGTAATGTAAAAGACACAATTGACGGCGTTCGCTTTGCTGTATTTGCACCTAATGCGAGCGCCGTATCCGTTATCGGTGACTTTAACGCTTGGAACAGAGCACAACATCCTATGCAAAAAACCGATATGGGGTATTGGGTTTTATTTATTCCCGGCATCGGCGCAGGTGCAAAATACAAATATGCGATCAAAGATATGCACGGTCATTCACTGGCCGATAAATCCGACCCCATCGGATTTCAGCAGGAGCAATACCCGTCTCATGCTTCCGTAGTGTTTGACCACGGTGCGTATCAGTGGAATGACGCTAAATGGTTTGAGCATAAGGGTAAGTGCGATGAGGAGGTGCGAAGTAGAGCCTATCATCAACCCATGAGTATATATGAAGTCCATCTTGGCTCCTGGAAGCGACCAGATAGTCCCGAGCATGAGTATTTGAACTATCATCAGCTTGCCGACGAGTTAGTGGATTATGCAAAAAGTATGTCGTATACGCATATTGAGGTTTTGCCGGTTTCGGAGTTTCCGTTTGACGGCAGTTGGGGTTATCAACCGGTTGGACTATTTGCACCCACAAGTCGCTTTGGTGATGCAGATGATTTTAAGTATTTTGTTGACCAGTGTCATCAGCAGGGTATAGGCGTCATTATTGATTGGGTGCCTGCGCATTTTCCAGAAGACCCACACGGACTCGCCAAATTCGATGGTACGCATGTTTATGAGTATGAAGATCCACGAAAAGGATGGCATCCGGATTGGAACTCTTGCATTTATGACTTTGGTAAGGACACAGTGCGCCAATTTTTAGTAGGAAATGCTCTGTATTGGTTCGATAAGTTCCATGTGGATGCAATAAGAGTAGACGCGGTTGCGTCCATGCTCTATTTGGACTATTCGCGAAATCATGGAGAGTGGATCCCGAATGTGGATGGCAGTAACCATAATTACGAGGCCATTAGTCTATTGCAGTGGATGAACACTGAGGTTTACAAGCATTATCCTCACGCCTTAACCATTGCTGAAGAGTCAACCTCGTTTGCAGGCGTATCACGTCCGGTCTCTAACGGCGGTTTGGGTTTTGGGTTTAAATGGAATATGGGCTGGATGCACGATTCTCTGAGCTACATTGAAAAAGACCCCGCATACCGAAAATATCATCATGGTGAGTTAACCTTCAGTATGGTATATGCGTATGACGAAAATTTCGTACTGCCTATTTCCCATGACGAAGTGGTGCATGGCAAAGGTAGCATGCTTGAAAAAATGCCAGGTGATGAGTGGCAAAAATTTGCTAATTTACGTGCTTTCTATGGTTTTATGTTTGGACATCCAGGTAAAAAATTGCAATTCATGGGTAACGAATTTGCCCAGCCTAATGAATGGAACCATGACGCTCAGCTTCGTTGGGACGTTTTGAACCATCCAATGCATGCCGGCATTCACCAGCTATATCGTGACCTCAACAAGGCGTATTGCGAGCGCACAGCGCTGCATCAGCTCGACCATCAGCAAGCTGGATTCAGATGGGGCGATTTGCATAATTCTGAGCAGTCTATTGTGTCCTTTGTTCGCTCGGATGAAGAAAACCAACAAAGTGTATTGGTGGTGTGTAATTTTACGCCCGTCCCTCATGATAATATGCGATTTGGCGTGAGCAAAGCTGGACAGTATAAAACCATCATCAATACTGATGAGGCAGACTATGGTGGAAGTGGGTACCCTTGCGATCGTGTTGTCAATTCCGAAGACACTGGGTTTCATGACATGTCGTACAGTGTCGCGATAAATGTACCCCCTTTATGCACAATCATGTTTGTGTGTGAATAGGAAATAGCTTCGAGAACGAGCCCTCAATGCGTCAATAACAAGGTATCAATAAAACGTGAGTCAACAAATTGCGTTCAGCAGTATGAATCCCTTTGAATTAACAATGGGAGAGATGTATCCCTCAGGTGCCAACTTGGATGATAGTGGCTGCAACTTTTCATTTTATTGCCCTGATGCTGAAGAAGTGTTTGTGTGCTTGTTTGATAAACATGAACAGGCGATTGCGCAGATACCGCTTTCTCAGCGAGTGCAGTCAAGATGGTTTGGGTACATAAAAAATGTTAAAGAAGGCCAATTGTATGGTGTTCGCGTTAGGCCAAAAGCGAATAAAACTCTGGCGCCGTTTTCACTCGAAAAACTCCTCATAGACCCTTATGCAAAGGCACTAAGTCGCCCTATCAACTGGTCGCGAGACACCTACAGAAATGACTCACATAGAATGGTTCCTAAAGCGCTCGTGCAACAGCACGAAAGTACAGGAAAATACGAGCCCCTAACCGTTGCTCCTGAGGATCGCATTGTGTACGAAGCGCATGTTCGTGGGCTTACCATGTTGCATCCTGATGTTCCTGAGCAGCAAAAAGGCACCTATGCAGGCGCGGCTCACCCCAGCGTGATTAAACACCTTAAAGAGTTAGGCGTAACCTCTATTCAGTTTTTACCATTAATGGCATTTATGCCAGAACCCTTTGCCACTGAAAAAGGCTTGACTAACTATTGGGGATACAACCCAATTAACTTTTTTGCGCCAGAACCTCGCTATGCGCAAGTAAATTCTGACAAGGCTGCACCGAATAATGCCTTCAACGAATGTCGCGAAATGCTCAAAGCGTATCGTGATGCAGGCTTTGAAATCATCTTAGATGTGGTTTTTAATCATACTGCCGAATCAGGACATGGCGGACCGGTCTTAAGTTTTAAGGGAATGTGCGCAAGCCATGCTTATCTGTTAGAGCATATTGATGAAGCAGAGCAGCCAGAATACATTAATTATTCCGGATGCGGCAATACAGTGAAAGTGAGCGATACCTTCATGCAAACTCTTATTTTGGATGCCATGCGCTATTGGGTGTCAGATATGGGGGTAAGTGGTTTTCGATTTGATTTGGCGGCAACACTTGGCAGAGAACTTTACGAGTATCGACGCAACGCTAGCTTGTTCAAAATGATTCAGCAAGATCCTATTTTAAAACGCTGCGTGTTTATTGCAGAACCTTGGGATCTAGGACCTGGTGGTTACCAACTGGGGCATTTCCCAGCGACATGGCTGGAGGTAAACGATAAGTTCAGGGATTGCGTTCGGGGCTTTTGGCGCGGTGACAAGGATTTAAAAGGGGAGTTTGCCACTCGTTTGCTGGGCTCTCGCGATGTGTTTAAAAAGAGTAAGCGACCGATGTCGGCTAGCGTGAATAATGTCACTTATCATGATGGTTATACCCTTCACGATTTAGTGTCGTATGAGCAAAAGCACAATCAAGCCAATTTGGAAGATAATCGAGACGGACATAATCACAATTTATCCCGGAATTATGGGGTCGAAGGGGAGACCCAAAACCCTCAAATTATCAATCTTCGCGAGCAACAAAAGCGCAATTTGTTTGCCACACTTGTGCTTAGCCAAGGTACTCCGCATATTTTAGGCGGAGATGAGCTTAGTCGGACGCAAAAAGGTAATAACAATGCCTACTGTCAAGACAATGAAATTAACTATTTGCACTGGGATTTAAACGAGCGGCAAACGCGCTTCTTAGCATTCTGTCGTTACCTCATCAAATTGCGCCAATCTCACAGCCTGCTTAAACAAATGCACTTTTCAGATGATCAATTCACTAACCATGAAAACATTGAAATGGCAGATTGGTATCGACGTGATGGCAGTCACAAACGCGATATAGACTGGGTAAATCACGAGCATCATTGCTTTGCTTTGCATATCTCAGGCTTTGAAGACGCAGAGCACCAAAAACAGCGTCAACAATGGGTATTTTGTATCAACAGTGCAAACGCATCCAAACAATTTTCGCTTCAGGTGCTTGAATCTAATGCGGGCGCTACGTGGCAGTGCATGTTAGATACCGCGCTCGACAATCAATCGCAATGTAGAGATGAGCCCATAAGCGCGGTGTTTGATATGCCCGCTTATAGCATGCGACTTTACATGGCGAATTGAGATAACTGCGCGCGTGAACAATATCACTTAGCATCAATCCTATATCTTAAGAGCGTCTAAGACTTGGTCTTGTTGCGGTTGCCATCACGATAAGCCATGTAGCTTACGCCATCGCAGGTTATTTAAGGCAAGCAATTTTGAGCTGTTTTCAAAACGTTCGCGTATCCATCCAACATTCCGCGGTATCTATTAGGTAAATTGTCATGGCGCAAGACCATGGGGCTTCGATAAAAAATGACGCTACCTATGAGGCACTCAGAGAGCAGGGTGCAAGTAAGGAAAAAGCAGCAAGAATAGCCAACGCACAGGAGAATGACTCGCAAAACCCGAGTAAAAAAGGCGGTGAAAGTTCGAAATATGAAGAGCGAAGCAAAAAAGAGCTTTATTCCTTAGCGCAAGACTTAGATATTGATGGCCGCAGCCAGATGTCAAAGGAAGCGCTGATAAAAGCGTTGCGTAAGCACTAAATTCACTAACATCATAGGATAACTCAATGGTAAGAATTAACGACCAGCTATACATTCAAATTGTGCGTATTTCATTTGAATCAAAAAAGGCGCAATTATTGGCCGACACCGTTCAGGAACACTTGTCAGATTGGATTTCAAAGTGCTCTGGATTTATCAGTGCCAATCTTCATGTTAGCGCAGATGGGAAAAAAATGATCAACTACGCACAATGGCGAGATAAAGATAGCTTTGATGCGTTTTTAAACCACGAAAAACAAGCGGAACTAAAAGACGCTATACAGTCACAAAACCCAAGTAAAGCAGAAGCTGACCAGTTTGAGTTAGTCGCTCAGCAAAGCATCGAAGATGAATTTTGGTCGAAGTCACGAATATAGATTTCAAGGAGGCAATTTCAAGCTTTATCGAATTTGCAGTGCGCTGTAATAAATACCGGTGGGGCATATTTTCTTCGAAAGCACTGGCTTAAATCCTTTCTTATTGTCACTAAAGTTATATGGCCTAATTTATGAACTTTGTAAGAAGTTGCTAAGTCAGAGAGCTTTATTAATTAATCAGTAAGTTCGCTTTTGTACGCCAAATCTATTGATCACAATATCGATATAGATGAGTCATGTAACACTCGTCAGCCCGTTAAAAAGCGCACACGCACAAGTATTCCTATTGTTATCGCCTCAGTGCTACTGCACACTTTAGTGATATATGTCATCTTCGCAGTTCATAAGCACCATAAGCAACTCCAGCTACCAGAAGACAAGAATAGCAAAGCTTTGAACAGCTATTTGATTATAAGAGCGCCAAAAGTAGCGGAACCTGAAACTAAAACGCTTCCAATTGAGCTTTCTCAAGCGTCAAACCAGCGTCTAAGTGAGCTTGAGACGGCTGAGAAACCGCTTGATGCAGCGGCGGAAGAGCGGGCAAGTGACGCAATTGATGCAACGGCAAATCTAATTGAGCAAGTTGAAGCTGAGCCCGCCGAGTCAAACTCAAATCTTGAAATACTCACAAACAAAAGCGATGTTTCAAGTGCTGAAATGGCCAAGCTGAAGTTAAAAAATATACACAGCGCCGCAGAACAGTTTTTTCAGCAGCAAGAACAGTCTGCTGTATCAAAGATGGCGGGTGAAGCTTCTCGGAAATTTCAGGAGGAAAAAAATCAAGTCTTGATCGATACCTCACCAAAAATGAGCGTGGAAGAGCGAGAAGCATTACTGCGTAAAATAGAGGTAGACTGCACAAATGCTAAGAAAAAGGGCATGATGATTATTATGGGGGTTTTGGGCGGAACAGTTGAATGTAGAAGTCATAGTAACTTTCAAGAATATATCGACAAACACCTTAACAAGGAAAGCAGAAGATAAAGCGTCATCTGGTAATTTGATATTTTTTCAATGATCAAACGTAAGCATAGCAATCGCTTTTCCAGATACAGGTACAACATGTCTGAATCACAAGACTTAAAAAATGACGAACTTTATAAAGATAAACTCAACGCGGAAGAATTCCGAGTCACCCGCCAGGCTGGCACGGAACGTCCCTATACCGGTGAGTACCTCGACAATAAAGCAACGGGTAACTATCTATGTAAGTGTTGCGGCGCCAAACTCTTTGATTCAGACGCTAAATTTGATTCTGGCTGTGGTTGGCCGTCTTTTTTTGAACAAAGTGAAGAGGCTAACGTCATTTATCGACCAGACAACAGCTTAGGTATGTCTCGCATTGAAATTGTGTGCAAGCACTGCGAAGCGCATTTAGGCCATGTGTTTGATGATGGGCCCGCGCCCTCCAATAAGCGCTATTGTGTCAACTCTGTGTCGCTCTCGTTTACGCCTGAATAATAGGATTCAGGTTAAATAACCTCAACTCGGGATAAGCGATAGCGCCAAGCAGCGCTAAAAACGCGAATTACTGCGTTGCAAAAGCGAGCAATAGAATAACTATTACGTCTCTTTTGCGCCTTGCACTTCACGTTTTTATCACTACTTGGTGACAATTTATTTAAATACATCGTTGAAACAAACAGTTGCACTATCGCTTATCCCGAGTTGAGGTTAAATAATATTCACCCGTTAAAATGGCGGTAAGCGCGTAGCAGAAAAAAACAGCAGTACGATTGCCCAAAACGAAAAAGCTAGGTTGTCTTTTTCGTTTGCTCATATCGTTCACTCATTTTTGAAATGGTATATTTCCTCATTTCGAGCGAGTCAAAGTCACAGTGACCAATGCCACGCTCCCAGCGAAATTCGGCGTCTGATGTTGGTTCGTTTGTTCGTTTCAACATTTCTTCAAACAATACCATCGCGTTATTTAGATAAAAATTATCCATATCGCCCATCCAGATATGGAGTTTGCCTTGCAGTTTATTACCAAGCTTTTTCCAGTTGCTTTCGGTATATTCATTTAAGTCGTATTTTTTCCAGGCACTGGCAACGTTTTTATCAATTTTGCCTGTGTTTGGGTCCCAAATCGGCATGGGTAAACCATCTTCCCCTTTGGGGCTGTATACCGCATTCCAACCACCCCACTGGCCTCCAGAGGTGGTATAGCTATTGCCTCTGCCCATCGTGTTTTCCATCATAATTTCATGTTTGATTGAAAATATGATGTCACCGTCTTTTTGCCTGTAAGAGGGGCGCTCTTGGTCGTGCGAATTAAAAAACGCATTGTCGTCATTGTAAATATCAACCAATTGAAAAAAGTTAAAGTCAACACCATCAGCACTGTAAGACCAAGCGCCGTTAAAAATATCAGGATAGTAAATTTGTAAGGCAAGACTTACCCAGCCTCCGGTGGAGCAGCCGCTTACGAATCTGCCTTCCATGGTGTCGACCATGTTAAAATTTTGGCTTAAATAAGGCAGAAGCTCTCCCCATGTGGCGTCGCCATATGGGCCATTGTTGGCGGAGTTTATTTGATATGGGTCACCGAAAGGGGCCTCGCCGTCTAGAAATACGATGATCATTTGTGGGGTGTCGTCGTCATTCCAGTAGGCTTGAAAAGCTTCGTCATTATACAGTCGCTCTGCGCGTGTATATCTGGACCCATAGCCTCCAATGTCGAAAAATACAGGAAACCGCGCCAGAGGGTTGTCAAAATAGGTCCTAGGCAAAATAAGCCCTGCTCGCAAAAAGATATCTTGGTCCCAAAATTCTGATAGGGTTTTGCTCTTAAATTTCACAAATTTCAAATGCCGTTGCTGCTCAGGAAGGCTATCTGCTGGAATTCGTTGGTGTAAATGAAGCGACAACACAGTTGATTCGGACGAATTTATTGCGACTTTTTGAATGTTGGAATAGGCATTATTCGGTGAATTAATGCCAGAGTGAATGGTATTGGTATCGTACACAGCTTGAACATACCATTCTCCTTCAGGCAGTTCAGATAATGTTTCATACGGGAAACCGACTAAGTTACTAACTTGAATTGTCGAGCGGTTTTGCAAGCTTTCTAAATCAACGGCATAAAGCGGTTCAACGCCTTTAACTGGCCATGCGCTATAGAGTCGAGGCTCTAGGTCATCGGAGCGGGAGAATACAATGTATAATCTTCCTTGAGGCAAAGGCTTTGTCGACACTTCCTCGCTAAGAGTAATTTGTATCTCGCTGACATTAGCCAACGCGATAGCTTGGCACAACAATGTGCTTAGACAGAAAAAAGTCGTCAATATTAGTCTGTTGACCCATACTTTCATTAGCGTTACCCCTGAACCAAATCTCCTCAGCATCATAGCTTAAAAACACATCAATAATGAACAATGATAATCGCACGCCTTTCGCTTGAATTAAGTTTGCAGCATTATTTTTGCTCTCGTTTGATATTATTTAAAAATTTTTATGAAAATTTATTTCAGTTTTTCTCTAAAAATGCTGCGTTTTTTCACATTCATAGTGCATCTATTGACCCTTATTCCGGCTTATCTTCACTGTAGTTACGTTACATTACGCAAGTTTTGAAGGAATCATTTGTTTATTGCCAAAAATTGAAAGTTTTCACCAATTTGGAATTGTTGCCTGCTTTGCTTAGAATGCGCGCGAGTTTCAGCTGGTAGGGGTCGAAAAGGCTCATTATTAAAGGGATAAATTGAATGAATCAGCAGTTTGAACAAGTCTTGCAAAGCTCTTGGCAAGAGCGCCAGGATTACGCAGAGCGCATGTTGCCCATTATCGGGCGTTTATATCGAGATCATGCGGTTGAAATTACGGTTTACGGACGAACTTTGCTCAATGCAAGCGCGATTGATGTGATCAAAGCGCATCGCAGTGTGCGTTTATTTGAGGGTGAAAAACTCAAACTAAGAGAAAGCTGGCCAGTTTTAGAGCGAGTGAGTCAAATGAACCTCTCTCCATGCGAAATTGATATTGGCAAGTTGGCATATCAATTCCATCACAAGGAGGATGAGGCTAACACGGGCAGAGCAGAGCGCCTACAAGAGTATTTGAACCAAGCGCTAGCGTCAGTCTTAAATAAGGCGCACAGCGATAGCCCTAAAGATGTTGTGTTATATGGCTTTGGTCGCATTGGGCGTTTACTTGCACGCTTACTAATTGAGCGCCAGGGTAGAGCCAACACCATGCGTTTACGCGCAATCGTGGTAAGAGGCGGTAAAGACGGCGACTTAGAAAAACGCGCAAGCTTACTGCGCCGCGATTCCGTTCATGGACCATTTAATGGCAGTATTACGGTCGATAAAGAGCGCAATGCAATTAAAGCGAACGGAAGTTTTATTCAAGTGATTTATGCCAATCACCCAAGTGAAGTTGACTACACGCAATATGGTATCAATGATGCGATCGTCGTCGATAATACAGGTATGTGGCGAGATGAAGAAGGCCTAGGACAGCATTTGCAAGCCAAAGGTGCAGCAAAGGTCTTGCTCACCGCACCTGGAAAAGGGGGCATTAAAAATATCGTGCATGGTGTCAATCATCTTGACATAGAAGCGTCAGACACCATTCTGTCTGCGGCAAGTTGTACTACTAACGCCATTACGCCAGTGCTGAAAGCGCTTGATGAACAGTACACCATCATCAATGGCCACGTTGAAACAGTGCATTCATTTACCAATGACCAACACCTTATCGATAACTATCATAAAGCAGACAGGCGAGGGCGTGCAGCACCGCTGAATATGGTGATCACCGAAACTGGCGCGGCAAAAGCAGTGTCCAAGGCCTATCCTAAGCTTGAGGGTAAATTAACTGGAAACGCCATTCGAGTACCCACGCCGAACGTGTCTATGGCTATATTGAGTCTAAATTTTGATGAAGATTCCTCCAGCGATTTAACCAAGGAAAACCTTAATCATTTCTTACAGCGAACGTCCTTGTTTTCAGACTTGTTGCATCAAATTGACTACACCGCCTCAACTGAAATCGTCTCGACTGATTTAGTGGGTGCACGCGCCGCAGCCGTCGTTGATTCACAAGCGACAATTGTCGCAGGCAATAGAGCGACTCTCTACGTATGGTATGACAATGAGTTTGGCTACAGCTGCCAAGTGATGAGAGTTGTGCGTGATATGGCGGGCGTTCAAATCCCGACCTTTCCAATGTAACTATTTCGAAAAAACTAATCCCGCATAAGTGCTTTTGCAACATAGCTATATCCTTGCTGCCTATGCTACACTTTTGATAAACACGAAGCGCTCGCTCTGCGAGCGTTCTAAATAGTGCTTTACGTTAAAAAGCATGATTAGCAGGGCAATAGGCATAATGATAATAAATAGCCAATTTGACAGCGGAAACATTAACGTTATTCGCGCAGAATCTGAAACCGATATTCAACTTTCCATCCGCAAAGACAATCAGTCAGATTTTTACCAATGGTTTCACTTTAAATTGCACAGTACGCCATTTATAGAGCATAAAATTCATATCAACGACTTGGCTAATTCCGCTTACCCCGACGGCTGGGCTGGTTATCAGGCGGTAGCATCCTACGATAGAGAAGAGTGGTTCAGAGTCGATACACAATTTGATGGCGATACGCTGTTAATCGAATTTACACCTGAGCACGACAGTGTCTATTTTGCCTATTTCGCACCATACAGTTACGAACGTCATCTTAACTTAATCGCAGATGCGCAAACCGCCTTTGATTGTCAGCATGAACTTTTAGGCTTCACACTTGACGGTCGAGAGCTAAACCTATTAAAAATTGGCGTGCAAGAAGATGCACAAACGGATACAAACCCTGATAAACAAGAAAGCAAAAATGTAGTGTGGATAACGGCTCGCCAACATCCGGGTGAAACTATGGCTCAGTGGCTAATTGAAGGTTTGCTCGCGCGTTTGCTGGATGAAGATGACGGTACAGCTCGCAGCTTGCTCGAGCAAAATGAATTTTACATTGTGCCGAACATGAATCCAGACGGTAGTGCTCGAGGCCACCTGAGAACCAATGCATGCGGCGCCAATCTCAATCGAGAATGGGCTAGCCCCAGCTTGGAGAGAAGCCCCGAGGTTTTTCATGTGCTCAGCAAAATGAAAGAGACCGGGGTAGACTTGTTTTTAGACATTCACGGGGACGAAGCCTTGCCTTATAATTTTGTTGCTGGCACGGAGGGCGTACCCAGCTACAATGAAAGGATAATGGCGCTTGAAAATCAGTTCAAACAAGCCTTAATGAGCGCAACGCCAGAGTTTCAAGATGAGCACGGTTACGACAAAGATGAGCCGGGAAAAGCTGACTTGAGCATTGCGTGCAGCGCCGTGGGAGAGCAATTTAAGTGTTTGGCCTATACTTTGGAAATGCCCTTTAAAGATAATGCAGATTTGCCCGATCCAAGCTATGGTTGGTCGCCTCAACGCTGCAAGCAGTTAGGTGAAGACCTGCTCATAGCAGTGCGTGCGGTAAGTGCATCGCTCAGATAAAAGCACAGGCACACTGCATTGCAAAACGCTAAGAATAATCATCTATAAAAACAACAATAAACTCAACGAATAAGGAAGTGTACACGTGGATGTCATTTTAGATTTTTTTTACATGCTTGACGGCTTTTTAGGCGGAGCCGCTTGGTTTCCATTTGTACTGTTAGGTGTTGGTGCATTTTTTACAATTTATCTTCGCTTTCCCCAAATACGTTTTTTCAAACACGCTTGGAAAGTGGTTACGGGAAAATTCGACAAAGGCGACGAGCCCGGCGATACCACGCATTTTCAAAGTTTGACCACTGCGCTTTCAGGAACCGTTGGTACTGGGAATATCAGTGGTGTAGCGTTTGCTATATTCTTAGGTGGCCCTGCTGCGCTGTTCTGGATGTGGGCAACTGCATTTTTGGGCATGACAACAAAATTTGTCGAAGTCACACTTTCACACAAATACCGAGTTAAAACAGATGATGGCACAATGGCAGGTGGCCCCATGTACTACATGGACCGTCGCCTAAACATGAAATGGCTAGCAGTGGCCTTCGCTATCGCAACGGTAATCAGTTCATTTGGAACCGGTAACCTTCCGCAAAGTAACGGCATTGCAACAAGCATTGAATCGACATTTGGCTTTCAGCCGATTTACGTGGGTGGTGTATTGGCTATTTTACTCGCGCTCGTCATTTTAGGCGGGATTAAACGTATCGCAGCTGTTACCTCTAAGATTGTTCCCTTTATGGCCGCTGTCTACATCATAGGCGCCTTTGCCGTTATTTTTGCAAACTTTTCAAACATCGGGCCGGCGTTTGTCTCTGTCATTAGCGATGCATTTACAGGTTCAGCAGCGGCAGGAGGGTTTTTAGGTGCATCATTAGCCTACGCCTTTAACCGTGGTGTTAACCGAGGCTTATTTTCAAACGAAGCAGGGCAAGGCTCTGCGCCAATTGCGCATGCTGCAGCTAAAACTAAAGAGCCGGTGTCAGAGGGGATGGTGTCAATTTTGGAGCCCTTTATCGACACGATTATAATCTGCACAATTACGGGATTAGTGATCTTATCCTCTGGCGTTTGGAATCAGAAACACGAAAATGTGTTTGACCGCTCTGACATGCAATTTGTTGCCGGCGAATACAAAGAGAGCAAAGAAGCAGATATCACGGCGCTGTATAAATACTTGAATGATTATGAGGGTGCCGAAGTAGGTACATTTAATGGCGATATTCAAGTAGTCAATGGGGTGGCAGTTAGCGGCGGATATACGCTGATTAATGCGCGCTCACTTGCAGAAGATGTGGTGTACCATGTTGGCTCACCGGATGACCCATTCAACGGTACCTTGAAAATTGTCGATGGCGAAATTAGCCGAGACAATATTGTTGTGACCGGTAAATCCTTGGTTCACTCCGCTAACCTGACCGCGATTGCGTTTACAAAAGGCTTTTTCGGGGAATATGGAAAGTACATCGTATCAGTTGGTCTGCTTTTGTTTGCTTTTTCTACGGCAATTGCATGGTCGTATTATGGAGACAGGGCAATGACCTATCTCCTGGGGCCTGCGTCGGTAATGCCGTATCGCGTCATTTATTGTGCGGGGTTCTTTTGGGCCGCAGTTTCAGATACCACATTAGTTTGGGCACTCTCAGCCGTCGCCATCGTGGTTATGACCTTGCCAAATCTATTTGGCATCATGATGCTGGCAAAAGAAATGAAAGAAACTGTGAACGAATACTGGGAAAAAGTGAACAAATAGGGGCAGGTTTGCATATTTAATTTGAATCTTAAATTCGCTTGTAGAATTTAACCTGAATACGATTAAAGCGGAGGCTTAGATGGCTATTACAAGCTGCCCAGCATGTTCTAAACCGATATCTGATAAGGCAAAGAGCTGCACACACTGCAGTACCGATTTTGGCAACGCTAGTCCGGAAGATATCGAGCGAAAGCTGAGCTATCAGCGATACCAAAAGCTGCATAAATTGCAGAATCAATCGATGCTTGCCATTTTAGTCTTTATTGTGGGCGCCTACTTTGTATTTATGGGGGATTTTTCTAGCTTTGACAATCCTATACTTATGTACAATTTGGCGATTGGTGTAGCCGCCGCAGGCTTTATTTGGTATGCCATCAATCGCGTTCGAATTACGCTAGCAAAACGTAAATAGAGACCGAAATCTAGCAATCTCGGGCTTACAAACTCGCAGTTCCAAGCAACAAGGATATACATCTGTGCAAGTAGAGCAGTTATTGGCGGCAATGACACCGCAAATATACGAAAACCTTCGTCAAGCCGTTGAGACCGGCAAGTGGCCAGACGGAAACGCACTTACCGAAGACCAGAAAGAAAATGCAATGCAGGCCGTGCTTTTATATCAGGCAAAAGTGGAGCAGTCGGAACAGCACATGACCATTGGGAAAGACGGTGAAATTGTGCAAAAAAGTCGCCAGCAACTTCAGCAAGAACTGAAACAAGAGCAAGCCAAGGAAGTTCCCATCGCACGGTTTAAAAAAGATGATATTTAAGCGTTTATTTACCCCTGCGCATCAGCATCGAGACCCTGAAAAACGTTTACAGGCCATTGCAAATATAGCGGGCAAAGCTTCTATTGATGATCACGATCGGCAAGTTTTGCATGAACTCGCCTTTAATGATGAATCCTTAGCCGTGAATTTAGCTGCGTTGGAGGCTATTAATTCTTTTACGCTGTGGTTGAAAGCGTACGAGAATCATATGCAAGCTTCGGTTAAGGCAAGGGCGAAGCGAGCAGTGCTTAGCCTAGTTGAAGATACGATACACGTAACTGACGCTTTGTTTGAAGATATCGTTAAGCAGCATCATCATAACGCTTTAGTGAAAGAAATGCTGCTGACAAGTGCAAGACTCCAGGGGAATGAAAGGCTTTGCGTTGATACAGTCCTAGCGCTTTTCAATGAAAACGAAGTTCGTCAGTTTTACTCGAAACATGCCAATACACCTCACCGCAAAATGCTGATTGAGGGCACTCATGACGACAAGCAGCTCAGGCGTTTCAAGAAAGCGGAAAACGATAGCGCCTTAAATGACATTATCGATGCAAAAATTAAGATGCTTGAAACGCAAGCCGCCTTGCCGTTAAAAGTGAAAAGCGCAGCGGTACTCATTAACAGCCGATTGCTGGCACTGACAGAACTTCAGTGTTACGCGAGTATTTCTGAACAAAAAGAGCGATTGCTGAAAGAGTTTGAAGCGCTTAAGCAAGACTTCGTATGTTTAAGCGAAGATGATAGCGCAAGTATCACTTCAAAATACTTTGATATTAAAGAAAGAGTAGACAAGCGTCTTTCTGATCTAGAAGCCGACTATCTAGCTAAGCAACATCTAGAGGCCATTAGCGACACCGTTAGCGATATTCATCAGCGGGCAGGCACTGCATTTGATCAAATCGATTTATTAAGTCTTTCTGAGTCCAATGAGCAATTGGATGGTCAATTGGCACTGTTAAAAAATGCCTTGTGCGATCTAAAGCTAGAGTTAAATGATGTAAATCTTGATTTGAGCACTGGCGCGCACCGCCAACAGATAAAGCAACTAGAAAATGACTTTGACCAGTATTTATCTTCATTGGAAGATTTGCCTGCGCTTATACAACGAAATCAGCAGCTTGAAGCCTTGATTCAAGGCATAGAAATGGCTCTTGAAAAGAGCGCCGAAGCTCAACGAAGCACTTCGGATGAAGTTGCAGCGACGATATCTGATATCCAGTCACAAGCAGCCGACATTCTTCACCAAGGCGTCAGTAATCAGATTCGTCAGCGTTGGCAAAGCATTATTTCTGATTATCAAAAAACGCGCAATGCGAAACGAAAAGTAGACAAAGAACACGCGAGAAAACTCGAAAAGCGCTGCTTTGCAAAAGTGAATGTAAGCTTAAAACTCATAGACCAAGGAAAGTTTAAGGCCGCGATTGCGACTTTTCATGCTGCCCAACATATTCTCGAAGATATTGTGGCACCAAGTGCGTCACTTGTTAGAAAGTTCGAAGACGTAAAAGAGAAGGTAGCAGAGCTGAAAGATTGGCAGTCTTACATTGCTACGCCGCGAAAACCTGAACTAATTGCAGCGGTTGAAAAGCTCTTGCAAGAAGATGAAAAGCTCGCTCAAAGCACTGGAGAAAAAGCTGAACAAGACAGGTTTGCAGGGATAGACATAGAGCAACGCGTGAGCACCGTAAAAGAGTATCGCCGAGCCTTTAACTCCTTGGGCAAGCTGAATACAGATGAAGACGATGCGCTGAACAAATCCTTTGACGATGCACTGGAAAAAGCTTTTGAACCCTGTAGACGACATTTTGAGCAGCAGGAAAAACTCCGAGCTGACAACTTGCGAAAAGGTGAAACACTGCTTGAGGCTTTAAAAGCGCTGGAAAGCGTTGAAGATCCGGTTTTGTTGGCAAAACATCTGCAAGCGCTCTCACAGCAGTACTACAAACTTGGCGAATTAGAACGAAGTGCGAGAACTGCGTTGCATAAATCGTATCAAGCCCGCTATAAACCCCTTCAGGCAAGAGTGAATGCGTTTTATGAGCAAAACGCGGAGCTAAAATCAAAGCTTGTGGATAAAGCGCTTGCACTGACGCGGCTTGAATCAATTGATGACGCAGCTTCGCAAGCAAAAAACCTTCAGCAAAAATGGAAAGATATTGGCTTTGCGGGCAAAAAGCACGACGCTAAGCTGTGGCGTTCGTTTAGAGAGGCAAATGATAAAATATTTGGCTGCTTGCATGAGCGTCAGGATGCCCAGAAAGCGCAAGCAGATGAGCAGTTCAAGGCCTGTAATACAATAATCAATGAAGCCGAATCCATTATTAACGATGCGGCAGATCAAAGTCAGTTAGCTCAAGCGCAAGATAGATTGAAAGATGCTAGCGCTCAGATAGCAACATTGCCGCAAGCGCAACAGAAGCGCTGCGACAAGCAACTTGACACGGCTAAGCGTAAATTAACCGCCAAACAAAAGGCATTTGAGGAACAAAAACATCGGCAAGGCATGCAAACGGTATTCACGCTTTTAGAACAGGTTAGCACTGCACAAAACGCTGACAAGCCTGCCATCGCCCCAGAATCTCTTGAGGGGTTGTCGCCTCAATTGCGACAGGCGTTTTTATCTATGAACCGTGACTCTAGTGCCTCGACGATGGATAAAGTAGCACCAAAGCTATTGCAAGACATGGATCGTGAGAAGCTTACCACTGTCGCGCAACTGCTCTTTCATCCCGAGGCGTTTGAGGTCGATTCAGAGGCGAAAAAGGATGTACAGTTGAAACTCATGGCAGCAAAGCTTGAAGGCGAACAAATGCCTGATATGCAGACAATGCTTGCCTGCTGGATAGCAAAAGGCCCTTTGAGCAAGGGAGATGCAAAGCTTATTTCGCTTTTGCAAGCCATCTATATGAAAAATGACTAGCAAACATATCTACATAGCTTATACCGGCGGCACCATAGGCATGCAGGCCTCACAAGATGGCTTTGTGCCAGCCAAAGGGTTTTTAGCCGATACGCTTGCCGCTTTGCCAGAATTTCATCGCCCGGAAATGCCACGATATACGCTGTTTGAATATCCTGAGCTTTTAGACTCAAGCGAAATGAACCCAAGCCATTGGCAGCTTATTGCCGATGATATCCAAAAGCACTATCTAGATTTTGATGGCTTTATCATTTTGCATGGCACTGACACCATGGCGTATACCGCCTCGGCATTATCGTTTATGTTTGAAAATTTAGCGAAGCCGATAATCGTAACAGGCTCACAAATCCCGCTTGCACAACTTCGCTCAGACGGTCAGGCTAATTTACTTAATGCTTTGTATATTGCCGCAAATTATCCAATCCCCGAAGTGAGTCTATTTTTCAATAATCGTTTATTTCGTGGCAACCGCGCCCGCAAGGTGGATGCAGATGGATTTCATGCTTTTGACTCGCCGAATTACCCAAGTTTGCTATCGGCGGGGATAAAAATTGAGGCACATGTTGAAATCACACCAATGTCGCAGACGATAGAGCCCTTAGAAATTGCGATAATCGAAAGCCAAGCAGTGGGTATGCTGACATTATATCCAGGGATCAGCAGTGAACTGTTAGCCAATGTTTTGCAACAACCGGTTAAAGCTTTAATACTGCTAAGCTACGGAATAGGCAATGCACCTACCAACCCCGCGTTAATGGAGCAGCTTAAATTTGCTAGGGAACGCGAAATTCTCGTTGTAAATTGCACGCAATGTTTAAGAGGTAAGGTAGATATGAGTGGATATGCGACCGGTAAAACGCTTGAACGAACAGGCTTAGTTTCTGGTCAGGATATGACACCTGAAGCCGCGCTCGCAAAGTTACACTATATTCTGAGTTTGTCTGGTTTAGCGTTTACAGAACAACAAGAACTCATGTCCAAAAATCTTCGCGGTGAAATGTCCGCCTGATACGTTTGCTTACAGCCTTTTAATTGTTTCTATACCCCTTAGCGTTACAATGAATTTTTATATCAGATAGCATTGCAAAAAGGACTCATCATATGCTCAACATCAACCAAGTTTCAAAGACCTACTCAAACGGTGTTCATGCACTGAAAAACGTCAATTTAAAAATAGAGAACGGTTTATTTGGATTGCTCGGGCCAAACGGGGCAGGTAAATCGACGTTAATGCGCACGATTGCAACATTACAGCAGCCTGACAATGGCAGCATTAGCTTCGACGGTATCGATGTGGTCAATCAACCTAATGAATTAAGAAAACGTTTAGGGTATCTGCCTCAAGATTTTGGTGTTTACCCCAGGATCAGTGCCTTTGATTTACTTGACCACCTTGCCATATTGAAGGGCATTGAATCAAAAGCTCAGCGCAAAGAAGCGGTTGAGGGCTTGCTTGCACACACCAATTTATTTGCCCATCGAAAGCGCGCAGTGAGCGGGTTTTCTGGTGGAATGAGACAGCGCTTCGGTATTGCCCAAGCCTTGCTGGGTGACCCAGATTTACTTATTGTCGATGAGCCTACCGCCGGCCTTGACCCTGAAGAGCGCAATCGCTTTCACAACCTTCTTGTTAGTCTTGGGCATGACAAAGTCATCATACTATCGACGCATATTGTTGATGATGTTTCAGAACTTTGCGAAGACATGGCTGTGCTTGGCGCGGGTGAAATTTTACTGCAAGGCAACCCCATTGAAGTGACGCAAGCATTAGAAGGTAAGATATGGCGTAAGATCATCCATGCTCATGAGCTGGATGAGATTCAAAGCGATGTTGATGTGCTCTCCACCCGCTTGTTTGCCGGACGCACCGTAGTGCATGTGGTGGCCGACGATCAGCCAGAAGGCTTTGAAGCGGCGCCCGCCAGCCTTGAAGATGTGTATTTCAATACCTTGTCGCAAACGCGCAAAACAGTTGCATAGAGTAGGGGAATACACATGTTTTTCAAAATGACCCGTTTTGAGTGGCGTTACTTCACTCGTCAGCCCTCATTTATTGTGACCTGCCTGATATTCTTTCTATTACCTTTTTTGTCTGTGACTATCGATAACGTCCAAATTGGCGCCTCGTCCAATATTAATATCAACAGTCCACATGCCATTGCCCAAACCTTATTAATATTTGGTATTTTTAGCCTGTTCCTGGTGGTGAATTTTGTCGCCAATACCGCCATGCGAAACGATGTGAGCAAAATGAATGAACTGATTGTCACACGGCCATTTTCTGCGTTGACCTATCAGCTCGGGCGTTTTTGCGGGGCGTATTTAGTTTGCCTCACGGTTTTTGCTATGATCCCCATCGCTGTTTTGATTGGCTCATTGATGCCATGGCTTGATCAAGAGCGATTAGGGCAGTTTTCCTTGATGTATTACGTGACGCCTTATTTTGTTTTCTCAACCACCACCTTATTTGTCTTTTCGGCATTGTTTTACGCGGTTGCTTTGCGCTTTAGAAGCATGATGGCGGTGTATCTTGTTGCGCTGGGGATGTTTATGCTCTATGCGGTGCTAGGCCAGATATTTTCCGAGCCCCATCAGCAAGAAATAGCTGCTTTGCTGGACCCCTTTGGCCTTAATACTTACCAAGAAATTACCCGCTATTGGACACCCGTTGAGCGCAACACTGAAACTGTAGGCTTTTCATCGTCAGTATTAGCGAATCGAGGGCTTTGGTTCGCAGTAGGGCTTAGCATTTTGCTTGGATTTGGACGCATGTTTAAGCCTTTGTCGTTAAATGTACAATCAGGACAAGCAAGGCGCTTAAGTCGCCAAGAGTACATTCCTTTTGACAATGACATCACAGCTAAATACTCCAACACGCGACCTTTGCAGCAAGTTATTACGCGCACGCTATTTGAGATGAAGCAAGTCTTTATGTCACCGGCTTTTCCACTGTTGATGATTTTCTGTGCCTTTTCGCTCATCTTTCAGTTTGTTGAGCCTCAGGGGATTTACGGCGCGCCTAACTGGCCGCTCACGCAATACATGGTTGAAATGATTCGCGGTGCTTTCGGTCTGGCTTTGATCATTGTAATCACCTATTACAGCGCTGAAGTGGTATGGCGAGAGCGAAGCGTTGGCATGGGCGATATTGTCGACAGCATGCCGGTGAGTAATTTTACCTTTTGGCTATCAAAATTTGTAGCCGTTGCTTTGGTGATTATTGCTGTGCTGACGGTGGGTATGTTAGCTGCCTTGTTTAATCAGCTTGCAAAAGGATACATGAACTTTGATTTTGCTCAGTATTTTGTATCCTTACTGTATTTCGAAGCACTCCCCTGGATTCTGCTGGTGGTGTTAGCCTTTTTCATTCAAGCACTAAGTCCCAATAAGTATATCGGTATGCTGATATTCGTGGCTTACTTTTTTGTATCGCTGGCCTTCAGTCAAATTGGACTTGAACATAACATGTTCAATTATGCTGCATCGCCTGCCATGCAATATAGCGATATGAATGGATACGGATGGTATTTGAGTACGCAAAATCACTACATGCTCTATTGGTCCGCTTTGGCCTTTGTTTTTGCGGCGTTTAGCTATGCCATGTGGCAGCGAGGACCGGAATCGAGTTTACAAAGCCGGGTGCGTTTATTGGCTTATCAATTGGGCGGCGCAGGCAGAGCGGTTGTCGTTGTAGGTGCCCTGCTATTTGTCGCAAGCGGCACTATTATCCACTACAACACCACAGTGACCAATCAGTTCCTTACTGCCGATGAACGAATGGACTTGCAAAGTGAATATGAAAAAGCCTTTGCGCAGTTTGAAGATTCACCTTTACCTACGATAACTGACGTTAATATTAATGCTGCAATATTCCCAGAAAAGCGTCGAATTGAGGTGATTGCCAGCATTGATGTAGTTAACCGTAGTGAAGAAAACATTGAACGTTTTCTTGTTAATCTCCCTCAGTATTCGTCTGATATCAGCATCACCATGGATGGCGGCAGTCTGGCGCAAGTGCATGAAAACTTCGACGTGGCGTGGTTTGAGTTTGACAATGTGCTGGCTCCCGGAGAATCAGCAAGCGGTGAGATTCGCCTTGTGAGGCAGCATTTTGGCTTTAAAGATAGAGGTGAGGATAGCACGCTTGTGCAAAATGGGACCTTTATTAACAATTACGAATTACTCCCTTACTTCGGCGTGAATCAACGCTACTATTTAACTGACCGGCACGAGCGGCGAAAACGTGATTTGCCGCCTCCACGCAGGGCTTATCTACTTGAGGATAGCAGTCGATATGATGAAAGCTTTTTTGGCCCCAACGTTGGTCTAATAAGTTTTGCAGCAACCTTATCGACCAGTGAAGATCAATTGGCGGTTGCGCCAGGCTATCTTGAATCATATTGGACCGAGGGCGGACGAAACTATTTTCGCTATGAAATGGACTCACCAATGATTGATTTTTATAGCATTATGTCGGCTGACTTAGAGGTAAAATCGCAGCGGCACAAGGGCGTAGATATAACGGTTTACTATCATCGTGACCATCATTGGAATGTTGATAGAATGATTGAATCTAGCATCGATTCGCTCGATTTGTTCACCGAAGCGTTCGGACCTTACCAGCATAAACAATTGCGGATCATTGAGTTTCCGGGCTATAGACGCTTTGCGCAGAGCTTCGCCAATACCGTGCCTTACTCTGAGCGCATTGGCTTTATTTCCGATTTACGTGACCCTAATACCATCGACCCAGTTTACTATATAACTGCCCATGAAGTAGCGCACCAGTGGTTTGGTCATCAATTGAATGCAGCCAATGTGCAGGGCAGCGCCATACTTTCTGAAGCCTTGTCCCAATATGCAGCTTTGCTGGTGATGCAAAAAAAATACGGAAAGGATAAAATTCGTGAGTTTTTAAGCTATGAGCTAGATAGCTATTTGCGGGGGCGCACCCAAGAAATACTGGAAGAAATGCCTTTGATGCGCTCAGAGGGACAACAATACATTCACTACCGAAAAGGCTCAATCGTGATGATGGCGATTGCAGACAGAATTGGCACTGAGGCTTTGAACCGCGCTTTGAAACGCTTAATTGATCAATATCGATTTTCAACGAGCTTACAGCCAACAACCCTTGATTTGCTAGCTGCGATCAAAGCGAATGCTGCGCCAGATACCCATGCGTTTATTGAGCAGCAGTTTAGTCAAATAACCATTTATGATTTGCGCTTACAAGACTTAAGCTGGACTGTGCTTGATTCAGAGCTAGACGAGCAAAACCAATATGAAATTACGCTTAATGTATTTGCAAAGCAATTTGCCGCAGATGGACAGGGAGGAGAAGTTGAACAGGACTTTAACGATGAGGTGGATATTGTGTTGTTCTCCGACGACCCTGATAAGTTCTCGGCGGAAAATGACATTATCTACCAACAGAAGCATCAGCTGAAAAGTGGCGAGAATGAGTTCAGTATTATCGTTGATAGACTACCGGAGTTTGTTGGGGTGGACCCATTTGTTCGCTTTATTGACAGAGAGAGCAGGGACAACGTTCGTCCGTTGGAGCGATAAGATTTATTTTTAAAAAGATGAAAGGAATGTCGCCTTGCTCTGGTCTAGTCAGTAAGGCGTCAGCATTACTGCTGGCACCCAAACAGTTAACGCATGATTTGTTGACGCTTAAAAAGCACGCTAAAAAAAGGGAAAGTCCATGACACAGTTTATAAGCAAAGTTTTTTTCTATGTTGCCATTGTCTTTGCAGCATCTGGCGCACTGGTGAGTAATGCAGTATACGCTGAAGATCCAATTGAGACCGGCACGTTCAATAACAAAGCCATTTACGGCTATGATACTGTTGCCTATTTTACGCAGAACCAAGCGGTGGAAGGTAGTGACGATATTACGAGCGAATATAAAGGCGCTGTTTGGCACTTCTCTTCTCAGGAGCATAAGGCGATGTTCGACGCTGAGCCAGAAAAGTTCGCTCCTCAATATGGCGGTTATTGTGCATATGCGATGTCGCGCGGCAGGTTTGTGGGTGTGGACGAAGAGGCCTTTACCATTTACAACGGGAAGCTTTATCTGAACTACAGTAAAAGCGTGAGAGAGGATTGGTCAGAGGATAAAGATGGCTTTATTGCTTTGGCGGACGTTGAATACCCTGCGAATATAGACTGATCGCCGTTTCTTAAACAGGATTCAGGGTACTCACTCAGCAGTGGTCAATTTGGGGGCGTCTATTGAAAGCGCGCTCGCAAGGGCGTTCCATGCAAGTAAAACACACTTATGCCTTGCAGGGTGCCCTCTGACCGCTAGCAAAGGTTGAAGTAATTCAGGAATGTGACGCTCGTCAATTGATGTGTCTTTAATCCAAGCTTGCATAGTATTAGCAAGCTTAAGCGCTTCTTGGCATGTAAGATTCGAAACTACCTCTGTCATCATCGACGCCGAAGCGATGCAAATTGAGCAGGCTCTACCTCTGAAGCCCACATGTTCAATATGCTTTATGCCATTAATATGCGCCAAGGAAACGCCAAGCTCAATGTCGTCACCACATCTAGGATTACTGCCGCGGGCAGTTAACATATGTGCGTCAAAAGGAGCACTGTGCTTATTCTTTGGCTGCTTAAAATGCTGTAAGAGCTTGTCTTTGTAAAGGTTTTTATTCTCATTTAACATTCAAATATCTCGGCAGCTGAGGCAAGGCAGCGCATTAGGGCATCGCTGTCCTGCTTGACATTATACAAACTAAAACTGACCCGAGCGCTCGCGGCATGGCCCAAGGATGTCATGAGTGGCTGTGCGCAATGATGCCCAGCTCGAATAGCCACACCATTTTGAGCACATATTTGTGCAATATCATGAGGATGAATGCTCTGATGAGTGAATGTCACAATGCCTGCTTTCCAATTATCCTGGTCGCCAAGCACGGTGTATCCGGGCATTGTATTAATGGCATGTCCGCAGTCAACGGCTAACCTACTTACGTGATGATAAAGTTCAGTTCGGTCGAGTCTCTCCAAAAAGGCAATGGCGCTAGCAAGGCCTAATGCACCGCATAAATTCGGCGACCCAGCTTCAAATGCCTGAGGGCCGTCAATGAATTCAGTATTAGCAATGGAATCGCCTACCCAATCAACCATACCTCCGCCTAATACTGTCGGTGTGACTAAGTCGAGAGGCGCTGATTTGCCGTTTGAGGGCATGGGACTTACGTAGAGCACACCAATCCCTGTTGGACCAAACATTTTGTGTCCTGAAAATACCATAAAATCCGGCGCTAAACTGTGAACGTCAATTGGCTGTATACTAATGGCTTGAGCCGCATCTACCACTGTCCAGATGCCTGCCTGATTGGCATGCGCAACAATCGATGCTACATCTGCATAACACCCAAGCACATTCGAAATTAACGAAATGGCTAAGCATTTCACCTTTTTATTTTCAAATTCCGACGCAGGGGGCCATATAAGTTTTCCATTTTCGTCAATATCTAGGCGCCGAAGTGTGGCACCTTTTTGCTCACAGACCTTCATCCATGGCAAATAGTTGGCGTGGTGTTCGGCGTATGTAACCCATACCTCATCGCCTTGAGATAAGAGAGCCTTAATTGCGCCTTGGGCGACCGTATTTAAAGATTCAGTGGCGCTTTTGGTGAAAATAATCGAAGAGGCGCTTGTTCCAATAAACCGAGCAACTGCTTCACGCGCTTGCTCATAATCTTGCGTTGCTTGCTCTGCCAAGTCATAAAGTCCTCTCGCGACAGGCCCATACCCTAAAGCGTAACATTCGCTAATTGAATCAACTACGCATTGAGGTTTGTGGGTTGTGGCAGCGTTATCGAGGTAATGCAGGGCTTGATTATCGCGTGCGTAAGCAGCAAATATTGGAAATTCATCTTTTAATGCTTCGATATCAGTCATTCGCTAGGGCTATCCAGACCAGTGTTTATTTGAGAATTGGCGGTCTTTATCAGATCATGTCGTCGTTTTCCGGTTCCGTTTCTGCGTAACAGCGTAATTTCACTTATGATACACAGGGCTATTTCTTCGGGAGTCGTCGCACCCAAATCAATGCCGCAGGGCGCGGTGACGCGTTCCAAATCAGCACTTGAGAAGCCTTCCTCACGCAAGTATTCAAGCACTAATGTTGCACGCTTTTGACTGGCAATTAAGGCGATATAGTTGGCGTCGCTATGAAGAGCCTTCGCAATCGATTCATGATCACCTTTGTGTTGTGTTGCGATTACGACGTAGTCACTTTGGGCAGGTTTAAGCGAAGAATAATCGAAATCACCATTGATTATGTCACTGGCGTGAGGGAATTTATCGCGATGCGCACCTGTGTCATTCACAATGACATGCAAGCCCAATAAGTCTGCCATAAGGCACAAGACTTCCGCGACTCTCCCATGCCCCATAATCCATAAGGTGGGTTGCGGCAATACTGGTTCTATATACACTTTCATCCCTCCACCGCAGGGCATACCCGCACCGAGCATTTCGTCATCCAAATCGATATCGAGTATGGCGGTTTGACCATTTTCAATACACTCTACTGCTTGTTCGCAAGTAGTACTCTCAGCACAACCTCCGCCTACCCATCCTGCCACAAGCGTTCCGTCGGCATTAATAATTGCTTTAGAAGATGCCCGAGCCGATGCCGAGCCGTGCGTTTTAACAACGGTTGCAACGGCAAATGGCTCTTGCTTACGCTGTTTTTCGCCAATAATTTGAAAGAGTGTTTTGCTCATCAACGCGTTATCTTATGTCGCTATGACCCTAGCTTTAATCAGAGTAAGACCTAATACAAGGGCCAAAGAATAAATAATCAGAGATGAACAAGCTTATTCGGCTTGTTCATCTTCTTGTTTATGGTCGTTATATTTATCAAACCAATGCAGAATATAGCCAATCTTACGTGCTAAATTTGAAGGTTTGGCGGCAATTCCATGATAGGCACCTTGTATGCGTACCAATGAGCTTTCAACTCCCTCTAGTCTTAGAGCGCCGTAATACTGTTCGCTTTCTGCCATTGGCGTTCTGACATCCAATTCGCCGGTGAGTACCATAGTGGGCGTATTTACATTGCCAACTAAACTTAAAGGGGATCGTTTCCAGTACTGGTCTATGTCATTCCAAGGTAGGTCAGTGAACCAATATCGCGTCATAAAGGTGTAGATATCCGACGTACCAATCATGCTGACCCAATTAATGACTGGCTTTGCAACTACGGCAGCTTTGAAGCGATCAGTTTTGCCAATAATCCAAGCGGTTAAGACCCCGCCGCCAGAGCCACCCGTCACAAACATGTTGGTTTCATCGACATAGCCTTTGGCAATGACGCCATCAACCATGTCCATTAAATCGTCATAGTCTTCAGATGGGTAGTTTTTATCAATGAGGTTGGCAAATTCACTGCCCGTCGATGTGGATCCTCGGGGATTACCATAAAGCACAACGTAGCCTGCGGCAGCAAACATTTGGACTTCGGAGGAAAATTCAGGTCCATAAGCGGTATGAGGGCCGCCATGTATTTCTAAGATCAGAGGATATTTTTTAGTGGGATCAAATTCTGGTGGAGTAACAATCCAGGCTTGAAGCTCTCGTTCATCTACGCTGCTTTGCACGGTCATCAGCTCAGGTTTGTTGAGAGTCTTATGGTCAAAAACGTCGCTGTTCAGGTCAGTCAAAGTCGTGAGTTTGCCGCGTTTCGTCACGACCGCAAGGTCAGCAGGGCGATCCCCTGTGGACAAACTAAAAACGACCTCACCGTCCTGCGTTACGTCAAAATCACCTGAGGTGTAGGGGCGACCAAGGCTTAATCCACCAAGAGCATCCGTAAGCACCGACATTTTCCCTGATAGACTGACATAGGCGACATGTTTTTTCCCTTCACTATCGTAACTAAAGTACAGCCCTTTGCCATTCTTCGACCAGCGAATATCAGCCACTGAACGGTCTAGATCAGGCGTAAGGGCCTCAAGCTCACTTCCATCAGCGTTGATAACGTACAGTTGAGTAATCTGGTTAGACTTTCCGTTATCGTCAAATCCGGTGAACGCAATTTTGTCGCCATCTGGGCTAATAACGGGACTGCCTTCTGGGCCTGAACTTTCGGTAAGCTTAGTGTATTCACCTGTTTTTAGATTGACAGAAAGCAAGTCGCTGTTGAACACATCAAAATCACTGTCTTCACGGACGTTTGCTGAGACAATGATGCTGCTCGCATCATCTGTCCAGGCAATGGGGCCATTAAAATCAAATTCGCCTTTCGTCACTTGTCGTGGTTTCCCGCCAATGCTTGGTACCACAAAAATGTGCATATTGCCCGGACGATTCATACCCAGCCCATCTCGCTGAAACAAAGTCTCATCGATGTAATGTGCATCCTCTGCCCACTGGGCATCCTTAGGCTTAAAAGGTAATGAGAATGGAGAATCATTCTTGTTAGGCGTAAACATCGAAAACGCAATATGCTCGCCGTTAGGCGAAAAACTCATGCTTGATGGGCTCATCTCAACATCGGTGACTCTTGCCGTGCTACTTGAGGCCATGTCGCGCACATAAATCTGCGTTTTACCTTCTTTACTCGATAAATACGCAAGCTTCGAACCGTCTTTAGTGAAAATCGGGCTGTAGTGATTTTTTGTATCCGAGAGAAAGGGTAAATGTGATTTTCCGTCGAGGGAAACCGTCCATAAATTGGTACGGCGTGAATCACTCATGATGTCCATGCTGGTGCGTTCATATAACACGTGCTCGCCGTCGGGCATAACAAGCGGATTCGCGGCGTATTCCATGTGGAATAAGTCTTCATACTTTAAACGTGAATCACTCGCTTGTTCATCCAATGCCCATATCTGGCTAGACTGAAGTAGCAATCCAATGCTTATTGCTTTGAAAATAACCTTTCGCAAGACTTTGTTTTTCTTCATTCTTCTATCGCCTCAATGCTTATCTACTGGTGATGTTTCTGTCGTTCAATATACGCTAAAACGATAGCATTAAAAGAAATAGCCTCAAACTGTTTCATACATATAAAGAAACGAGATGAGATAATTCGATTTGAACACTGCAAGTCCTTTGAATACCACTGCTGACAACACTACCCAAGCTATGACGGAGGTTGCCCTTGGTCTTTCCATGGCTTTTTTTGCGCTCTTAATTCTCGCTTTACTGTCAATGGGCGCTGGGTCCGTTTCACAACAACCATTAGCTAACGAAGCATCCATTAGCGTAGTGCAAAGCCTTGATACTGAGCTTGCTGACTCTCAGGGTAAAAAAGAAGAGGTAGAAGAATCAGACGCTAGCACGGGCATAATATCTGAAAACATTAATTACCTTTTCTATTTCGAAGGTACTTATTTTGATGAACAACTCAATCCAATAACAAAGCTTACAAGCGCAGTGGATCCTAGTGCACAATCACGCTTAGTCGTTGCAGTTGATCCCGATTTGTCATTCTCACAGGTAATGAAAGTCCATCAAGACTTTGCTCAATACGGTGTTCAAATCACATCGATGGACAATAACTGGCTGCGCGCGCTAGAAAGTACCAAATGATGAAAAGCACTATCAAACGCAGCTACCTTTTGCTCATCATGCTTCTTGGTGGGATCCTGTTGTCGATTGTTACGCTAAGTTACTTTATAACACCATCACCGACGCAAATGCATCCAGACACTAGCCACTCTGAAGTTCGGCACAGCGACTTGCGCCAGCAGCTTGTTTCGCTTCGTATGCATAACGCGCTGCGATTTGTACAAACGCCTTCTCAAACAGATGTACCGTCACTTACCTCAAATCACGACATCATCTACAATTCTCAACCCGAAAATCCGCCAGCGTCGCAAATCGACGTTTTAACGATCGACGTGTTAGCAATCGACCAAAAAGTCGCTGCATGGGAGCAGGAGTTTGCGTCAGGCAGAGCATTTGTTAAATGATTGTAATCTTTAAGTAAAAACCAGCAAAAATAAGGCTTTCACGGAAGTATATAGTACCTCCAGCGCTGTGTTGACGCCTTTTTCTTGATCTACCGCCCAAGAGCTTCGTAAACCACATTACTCGTGCTGACCTACAAGTTAACAACAACGACAATTTTAGGGATTTTGCAAATGAAAAAACAAAAAACGCTTTACATGCTCTTTGTTTTTGTGGCGATTTTTACGCTGCAAGGGTGCTTTCTAGATGATGACGATGATGATGAAGTAATCGCGCCAACGCCACCTCCTCCGACAGTAACAGAGAGTATTGTTGACATTGCCGTTGGTAATGATGATTTTGATACCTTGGTTGCAGCGCTTCAAGCAGCAGACTTGGTAGAAACCTTAGACAATCCAGCAGGGACATTTACTGTTTTTGCACCCACTGACGCAGCCTTTGCCCTGCTTGGCGAAGATACTATCAATGCTTTATTAGATGACCCTGAAAGGCTAACCGACATTCTGACTTACCATGTGCTTTCAACAGTGGTGCCTGCTAGCACCGCGATAAACTCTGCAGGAAGCACAGTGGAAACCGTCAATGGCGCTAGCGTAGGTTTGTCGCTGGACGGTGATAGTTTGTTGGTAAATGCATCTACGGTTGTCACGACCGATATTCAGGCAAGCAACGGTATTATCCATGTCATAGATGCGGTATTAATTCCGCCTGCTGAGCGAGGCGAACCAAGTGCTAATATCGTTGATACTGCTATTGGTGCTGGCAGCTTCACCACCTTGGTTACTGCGCTTCAAGCTACCGATTTGGACATGGTACTTGCGGATGAGAGCGCACAATTCACGGTTTTCGCGCCCACTGACGATGCTTTTGCAATACTCGGTGATGAAACAATTAAGAATCTTCTAGACAATCCAGATGTGTTAAGCAGCATTTTACTTCAGCACGTTGTTGCCGATGCACAGATAGATTCCCCCACTGCATTTAGCGCAAACGGAAGCTCTGTAGAAACCGCCTCTGGTGCCCAAATTCCGGTAAGTGTCAATGCCACAACTGATTCGCTTACCTTTGGTGGCGCAAATGTTGTGATGACCGATATCTACACCACTAATGGCATAATCCATGTAATTGATATGGTTGTGGTTGCGGATGTAGAGTTACCTGAACCAGCGATGTCAATTGTGGATGTAGCCGTTGCTGCAGGGTCTTTCACAACACTTGTGGCGGCTCTTGAGGCGACTGGACTTGATTCAGTGCTTGCTGACTTAGATAGCGAGTATACCGTGTTTGCGCCCACTGACGATGCGTTTGCATTGCTGGGACAAGACACAATTGCCGCTCTGCTTGATGATCCGGATACTTTAAGTAACATCCTTCTGTATCACGTTGTATCGGGTGCGACTATCCTACAGGACGCGGCCGTGAGTGTTGCTCAATCCGACATGAGCACCGTGACCATGGCCAATGAGCAAATGACCGCATTGTCATTATCAGGCAGTTCTTTGTTTGTAAATACCTCTGCTGTTTCAGCGGCAGACATAATGGCAAGTAATGGTGTGATCCATGTCGTAGATCAAGTGATATTACCACCTCCCATGCGCGGCGAACCGACACAAAATATCGTTGAGGTAGCCCTCAGCAATCCTGACTTTGAAACGCTAGTTGCTGCGCTAACGGCAGCCGATTTAGTGGACACACTTGCTGATGAAAGCGCATCTTTTACGGTATTTGCGCCTACCGACGCAGCCTTTGACAAAATCGATGATATGGCACTGGATGGATTGTTGATGGACGTTGACGCACTAAGCGGCGTATTGCTTCAACATGTTCTTCCGGCAGAAGTTAATTCTTTGGGTGCATTTGCAGCCAACGGAAGCAGCGTTGATACCGTGGGCGGTGAAGATGTCGCGATTGATATTGTTAACTTTACAAGTTTTGCAAACGATGATGGTACCGAAGTGGCTTATGATGCAAGCAATCAGCGCTTAGTTGCGGGTGCGGGTGCCAACAATGCTGGTTTTACCCTATACACCTTCGATAACGATTTAGGCACATCCACCAATAATTGCAGCGGCACCTGTGCTGAAAATTGGCCACCGCTGTTGCTCAGTGATGGTGAATTAGCTGATGTATTTGGTTTAGGGACAATCACACTTGAAAGTGGTGAGCAACAGATCACTTTCCAAGGGCGTCCTTTGTACTATTTTGCTGGTGATGAAGCAGTGGGCGATGCGAATGGTCAAGGTTTAGCGGATTTGTGGAATACGGTGAACGTTTCTCAAGTCGTTTTATCTGTGCAAGGCTCTATTGTTACGACTACTGATATATACACAAGCAATGGCGTGATTCATGTGATTGATAGCGTGATTACTGAAACGCTCGAGGCTGGCGGTATGTAGATACCACATCGCGTACTCAAAAATACGCGGTATTAGTCGAATAAAAGTATTAAAAAGGCGCTTCGTGCGCCTTTTTATATTAGGTGTCATGCTTTCCTATCTTCGTTGCCTACAAAAAGTGCACGTAATTTGCATATAGTCCCACTAAAATAAACAGTAAAGCTGAAACCTACGAGACTAGAAAGCTGCTTGGCTTGTATTTGCAATGAAGATTACTGATTTTCACGTCCCAGATTATACGATTGACCGGTGTCTGCATCATTCCGCTGATGCTGCGCTTTTACGTGTGTCTAAGTTAGATGAGCCAGTTGGCGCACTGCGGTATGTAATCAAAACGCCGTTAAGCGAAGCCGGCAGCAAGATGCTTCAGCTGGAAAAAGAGATTTATGTTGCTTGCAAGGATTGCCACGGTATAGGCGAGCTTCTCGGCACTATCAGTGTTGAAAACTTGACGCTGCAAAGTACCACAGCTGCCGATGGTGGTGAGCATACTTCTATCATCATGCCGTTTTACCCTCATAGCCTGTCTAAACGCGTGAAACAGGTCTCGCTGGATAAAAACCTTGATATTCGACAGTTGTGTTTAGATATAGCAAATGCTTTGTCGCAGCTTCATAGCAAGGGCTATGCGCATGGTGACCTGCATCCAGACAATGTCCTTTTTGATACAAACGAAAATGTTCGGCTTATTGACTTTTCACTAGCAGGTACATTGGAATCGCAAGGGCAGGCTGATGTTCAAGCTAAACAAAGCCATTGCTTCAGGTCACCCGAACAAATTGCAACTCAAGCGGGTGATGTGTACAGCTTATGTGTATTGCTAAGCTATCTGATTTTTCATGTTTTAGAGTCAAATTCTGAAAACACACTTCTACAATCAGGCACTGGCGATAGTGCGCTTTGGCTTGAGTCAACGAAAAAGCTAAACAATGAGGAGATTAATGCCTTACTTGAAAAGGGAACGGCGCTGTCACCGCAAACTCGTCCCAGCCTTGATGAGTTTAAACATGTCCTTGAACGAAGCATACCAGCCATGGCGCTTGTTATTCCGTCCGCTAATCAATCCGCATCTATCAAGGAGACAGGCGTTGCCAAAAACGACCGCGTAACGGTTGAGTTTATTACTGCCAGTTTTAACGAACACATTGACTTAAGCGCTGACCCTGACGGAGAAGTATCAATTGAGACACCCAGACTTAAAAGGGAAGTTGTTGCCTTAAAGAATGCGATTTCAGCGGAGCTTAAGCAAGAGGGATATATTGAAGATACCGTCATGAGGCGCTGGTGCGACGAGTATTTAGCGCAGCTTGAACCACAAGTATCGCTTAACTTAGTAGAGACGCTTATCAAACGGGAGCAAAAGAGTCTATCAAGGGACAGTGAATATGCGGCGTTTTTTGAATGGACTAAGGACATGCGTGGCCATTTGCACAGTGCAGGCAAAGTCATTGAACAAAGGCATTTTAATGCGCTGTTGGCGCGCGGACTATCTATGGGCGCTGGAAAGGAGTTGAAGCTCAAATTATGGCTGTTAAAACGCTTTAACCTGCGCGCTTCATTCGCTCGCCGAATTTTCTTTGTGTTGAGTGCTTTGGTGTCATTGGCATGCATTGTTGCACTGATAGTGTATGTATACCCTTCTGTAGATGGGGACAAACCGGAACCCGCTAATATACAAAAGGGGGGCAACGCCGCGCCTAAGCCATCGAAATTTGCTAAACAAAACACTAACACTGTAGAATTTGCAAAGGGCGACATGCCGCTTAATCCAAAAGAGAATCCAACGAGAGGTACAGACAAAAATCAACCCGCTGGTAATGCTGACTCAAGTGGAAATATCCCACCTTCGCTTTCTGACGAGAATGAGCGTATCAAGGTATATTCAATTGCAGATCCACAAAGCGATAACACTATCAGGATTGAATTTGTCCGCGTGACTTCGCGCAACAGCAAGCTAGGTAATTTTTATGTTATGCGAAGTGAAGTCAGTCAGGCAATGTGGCAAATTTGTGTAAACGCGGGTGCCTGTCGTACAACTTCGCTCACGAGCACCAGCAAGAGACGAATGCGGCTTTACAATCCAAATCATCCTGTTGTGAATGTAAGCTGGTATGACGTAAGTAACGACTTTATTCCGTTTTTAGAGGCGCAGTTAAATCAGCCTCTAAGTCTCCCTAATATGTCACAATGGCTAGAGCTTGCCTTTGATGAATCCGGCAATCCAAACCTGCCTGAGGCCTATCATTGTATTGATTGTAAGGCTAATGCGGTCGATGTTTATCAGGGAACAAGCATGCCAGTTTCGCCCAGTGACGTTCGGTTTAAAAGCCAAACCCTAGGTTTGTATCATCTTTACGGAAATGCACAAGAATGGTTGCAAGACTGTTGGCAAGACGTCAAACTTGGCGCAGCGCGATGTGACCAAGCGCCGGCGGTAGGAGGCTCATGGCAAGACGACCGTTCTTTCGTAAGCAAGGAAGCACTTGTTCGCTTGAATAAAAATGCGCGTTCTATCAGTACAGGGTTTCGATTAGTTCACAGTGATTTTTAAATCTTTACAAGCTGTTTATCGGTGCATGGTCTCGCTTGCTCTTGTGGTGAGCGCGATGTCTGTGCAAGCGAAAAACTGGGATATTATGCCTCTACCGCTGCTTCAAGCAGGCGCTGAGTTACAGCTGAATTCTGTCAATGCGCAGCAACAGCAAAGCGTTTTGTTACCTAGCGACTATTCTGGCACATCGAGCTTAACTCGATACCAAGCGGATGTTATTCAAGAAGCCCTTGCGCGTGAAATCAGCCAGCGCTTAGATCGAATATTGCTTCCCCTCAGCGTTTTTCAAAGCTGTGAGCGTTCCCTTTGTGGTAGTGATTCCCTTCAACACGCATTAAAACAAATTGCTAAACGTGCACCCGAAGTAGATTTGGTAATGCTGTATGGCATTATGTCATCCTCTGGTGACCGGCAACAACGTCTGGTGGTATCGCTTGTAGACCCGCTTTCATTTGAGCGATATGAACACTTTTCGCTTTCAGTGCTCAGTGAAGATATTGGTGCTGATTCGCCAGACCAGCAGGTGATCAGTCAAGGTCAGTTAAACAGTTTGTCGACTTCCCTTGGTAAAATGCTAAGCGATAGCTTACGCACTCTTCGGCGTACAAATCGTTTTGCACTTAGTTTGTCAGGCTTTTCTTTACAAGAGCTCGCGCCGTTTTCCACATTTATGCTCGAACAAGCCAATGAAGCGCAACTTGTCTTAGTACAAAGTGAAAAAATTGAAGGTGCGTTTGCAGCTTATTTGCCCACTGTGAATATTCGCTACGCAGTCTCGACCAAAAATACGCCCTCGGAATTTAATCAGGTAATGCTGCGCTTTTTCGACCAAAGGGATATACGCGTAATAAGTGAATTTAAACGCAGTGAGAATCGTTTTGCGTTGAGTCGCGCAGGCAATCCTTACACGCCGTCCTTAATAACCAGCGTCATTGCCCTTATTCTGTTTGTTCTTTTATTTATTTTATTGTTGAAGCGTCAGCTATTTGAATATCAATTGCGCAAGTTTGCCGATACAAAGGCTGCCGACCAATGGTTAAAAGTCTATGACAAGGCAAGTGCACCTTGGTTTATGCTTCGGCGAAAATGGAATAACCAGTTCAATTATTGGCAGCGATTGCAGCGCGAATCTACAGAGCTTGAGAAGCAGGCAAAATTGTTTTTCGAAGCAGGCGATATCACCACGACGAAGCTGTTTATCAGTAAAGCGCTTAATCTCAATAGTAATTCTCAGCTGGCACATCAGTTAATAGAGAAAATTGATAAACAAGAAAGCAGCGAAAAGGCGCTTAGCGAAAAAGAGCAATGGGTGCGCAATAAAGTTGCAAAAGCGATGAACAACTACAGAGGAAATAACGCGGTTAAAGCGCTTCGTCAAGCATATCAAGCACTCGATCAATCCTCTGGTGAGAAAAAGCTCAAACGTCAACATAAAGCGATAAAACGACTGATCCAAAAGATAATTGCGGAATCAGCACAGATTCAAGTCAGTATTGAAATGAGCAACTTGTTAAGCAACGAAAAAGCGCTTATTAGCAGCGCTAAGCAGGTTAATATAGGAAGAATGATCCCAAGCGATGATGCCTCGCTTACAATCACAGATGATGAAGCGCAAACCTGTTTCTTTATCAATCACAAAGCGCTCTCTCGCGCGGGAAAACAATGCGCGCTTGCACAAGTACAGGATGTTTATACTGTAGAGGATGTCGGCAGTACAAATGGTACCTTCGTTGTCGCTGAAGGGGCAGAGCCAAAGCATTTGGCGATAAATAACGCCCACACGCTTGCACAGGGTGAAAAAATCCTCCTAGGATCCGAGTCAGAACTCACCGCCATCCAGCTTAACTTTGAGATTGATAATGCACCATTTTTAAAGGTGAACATTGATGAACAAATACAGCACACACTTGAAATAGCAGACCTCGCAAGAGTCTGGCCCGATTATATGCAAGCGATGCGTACTTCGCTGGTCATGACAAAACGCAGTTGTGTGCTTGTTTATGATGAAGAACAAAGTAATTTGCTACTTACAAGTGAGCAAACAAGCAAGGCAAGTAAACGAGTTGAACTGGTAAAACTATCGCTGGGAAACAAGGCTAAAATTACTCCCCTAAATACGGGTGGCAAACAAAGCGCAAACGAAAAGATCATGTACAACGGCGAAATATTGCTTGGCGAGATTCCGATGCTCTTGCCATGCGAAATTAAGTGGCGAGATCAGCACATCTACATCGAACCTTACACTGCCCTTGGGCCTAACAAGACAAGATCCGAAGGTGATGCTTTTACGCTGAATAATACGAAGGTGGGTCCAGCTTGATGTTAGTGAGTGAAGCCTTAAAAAATGAGTTGAAACTACTTCTAGATGCTTCATTTGCGCATGCAGATAAAGGCTCGATGCTTAAGTTCACCGAGAAGACGGTGAACAAACTAAGCCAGCATATTATTAGTAGACATTACGCTAACTTAAGCTTTGAACTGGCTCATTTGTGCTGGGTAATTTGTAACTTGAACCCGCGTATGGCGGACAAACAGCATCAAGCCCGTTCTAGTGTTAGCCAAGTTGCAAATCCGGTATTTAGCTATTTTTATGAAAATGAACTAGTGACTGCAAAACGCATGCAGGCGTTTTTTGACCAAACAGAGTCTCTTTCGATCGCGCTAGCACATGCTTCAGTTGAGTATATATACATAAAGTCAGACGATGTGGCGCCAAGCATTGCAATAAAGATTCATCAACACGCATTCAGTATCAGCACTTCAAGAGCAAACATTCTCGCTGCATTTGTTGAATGGCTAGTAGGTTTTATCCCACAATTCTTTGAACGGACACACGACGCATTAAGTGGTCAAGGGTTTAACGGTATATCGGGCCTGGCATCACAATGGCAAAAACAGATATACGCATATTTGTCAGAACACTTGCTGCCGGTAAAAGCGCAGGCAAAACATGATTACATGGATTCGTTTCTGAAAAGACAAGGCGTCAGTCAATTTGATGATGATGCCATTCTCACGTTGTGGCGAACAGTAGGATCGAGTTCTGAGAGTGAATCTAGGCCTCAGGGAATGACCCGTTTCACTAGTGTCGTTAAAGACGTGTTTCAGTTTGAAATTGCAATAGATAAAGCACAGCACATGAATGCCTTGTCATTTTCTAGCGAGTACGAACAAGAGTGGATGAGCGAGCAAATACAAGTGGATTTAGAGGAGGATCTGCGACAAAGTAGTTTAACCTTTAGCGCATTGTCTGAAGTGGTTGATGAGCGAATTCCTGTAGACTTGCTTCTTAGCGATCCAAAGTTGCTCAGTAAACAGCAAGCTCAAAGGTGGCAGTTGCTAGCAGATTATCCGAGACAAACTGCAAAGAGGGGGCTTACCTTTATTCGTTATGAATGTTTAGGTGCAATTCAAGCAAAGTTTAGTCAAGCGCTGCGGGCAAAGCGCGATCCCATGCCGATCTTTGCTCTTGGTGAGCATGAGTCGTATGGTGGCTTCGCTAAAAAGTGTGTTGCACAGCATGGCGTTAACATTGAGAGCTTACGTGCGATTGTGCACATTTTATTGCGAAGTGCACCAGAGATGGCCTTTGAACTAATATATGAAGATGAAAAACTAATGTCTGGGCTGATGCAAAGCTTTGAGCAGAAATCAAGGGCTGTAAGTGAAACAGGCAGCTTATCCTGTGACTTTCGAAAGCTGACCCATGGCTTAGCGCATGAAATGACTCTCCAAGCATACAAACAAAATAATCGCCAAGGATTTACCGCCAGCAGCGAACTAAATGACCCCACGGTGTATCAGAATAAAGCACAAATATTGCTAAGCTTAGATAAGGCAATTCAAGATTTGATATCAAACCAACCCGCTTTGTTTACTCAGGGGGAAGCGCTGGATGCAAAATATCACTCTGATGGTCTCATATTCATTAATGAATTAAAGACTAGGATACCGTCATGATGGAAAAGCCTTCTGTAGATGAAGCCATATTTGTTGCCCTTCAAAGCTTTGAAGAAATTAATCGCGATATTTTGCAAAATCGCTCGCATTCTCAACCCAATACGGAGCTTGCAGCAACATTAAGCTTTAGCGACATTGTGGATTGCGTGTGCAATCCACTCAGTGAAACAAGTCAAAATAGGCTGAAGCTGATTAACACAAATTTGGACTACAGACGGAAATATCGATTTGTAGTGAAACAAGTAGCTGCCTTTGAAAGCCCTGAGCAGCTAGCCGCCAGTACAAAAGAGCAAATCATGTCTCGTCAACAAGATGGCTTTGCGATTGTCGTTGACGATATGGGTGATGGCAATGTGATGGTGATGCTATCTTTGGCAAACTTCGCTGATTCAAGCTCGGACATTACTGAGAACGATGGTGCGACTAAACGTTCGCAAAAGGCGCACATACATTGCGAAGGCCAGCAAAACATTGAGATTATTCACATGCATTTAGACGATCAAGGCAGATACATCGCGGTTTTAGAACAACACAGTCCCGCCGCAAGTTTATTGGTGAAATCGGATACCCATTTGTATGTTACGCATTGACACCTTTGGCACGGGTTTGCCTTTAAAAAAGCGAAGGCTTAACTCATTTTATGAATAGTCGTGCTGATGAGACCAAGCTCGCCCATGTGTTCATAGCAAGTACCGCAGGTCTTGTTTCAATCAGTGCAATTGCACAGCGAAATGGGCAGTCATTGCCTTCACTTGTCACCATAGCCGGTGGTTCCAAAGTTGCCTCAATTACGGCTTCTTATCGTCAATTCGTAGCCAAAGATACCAGCCCGCTTCCAGACTACTTTGATGATGACAGTTATCATATGGTTATCAGCCAAGATATTCATCATGGTGAGAGTTGGCAGCTCGCCTGCAGCACGGCGCACCTTTTACATCAGCAATCCTGCCTTGGAGACGCAAATGTCATGCAAGGGGACACCATCATCATTGCCAGCGGAACCATTGATGCTGCTTCTCATTTTGCGAAAGGCATTGGGGCTAATTTTAGCGCTCGACGCGCATATGGTGGAGTCGGCGTTGTTACTCATTTGGCACAAAAGTGTTTACGGGCTCAGGCTCAGGTGAGGCAATGGCAGCAAATGCACTGTGATGTGATAGTGCTAGTGCCGGAAGCCAATTATAGACAGCCACTCCCCGATATCGCTTTCCCGCTTATGCCCGTGGCCTCAATGCAGGATGTGAAGCGCTGTTTGTCAGATAAGAATATAATCACTTGGGCAGATTCGGATGTATCGCTTGTGCAGGAATCTGTTGGGAGTTCTTCAAACCAAATAAAGCCATCAACCTTACTGCTACCACTTGCAGAATTTGGTGCGGCCCTGGCCTCAAGATCGAGAACCGCTCTTGAGACTAAATGGACACCTGCAAGTAGTGCAAATGGGACGATGAAAAAATATGCCCGAATGCTTGTCATGGCGTTTATGTTTTTGTTTTCGATCGGCTTTATCAGCCAGTTTTTATTTAAAGAGGCTCGTCCACCCAATATAGCGCTAAGCTACTCCCTGAATGGTTTAGGTGAGCATGCTCAGCCGAGTAACAACAGCGATATGACGATGGACACCATTACGGTTGAACCCATTGTTATTAATTATGAGCCCAGTGCCATTGTGCAACTGCAAACGTTGGAGCTGTCGAAATTAGATGATTTATACATTGATTTTCAATTTTTCGAAAAAGCGCCTCAAGACGCATATTTAGTGACTGACTCATACGCACTGATAAAGCTTGCGCGGATAGGTGAAGACGGTGCGAGCTTTCGCATCCCCATACCAAGCTGGCAAAAGGCCGACCGTCATTACACGCTTATGGCCATGCAAACTGTCATGGATGAAAGTGACGAGCAAAGTCTCAGGCATTATCTTGAAACGCTTCACGAGCAATCCCTCAAACCTGACGCAATTAACCTTTCAACCTGGACCAACAAACAAGGCTATTCGGTAAAGTTTGTTGAGCAATCATTAATTCGATAGTTTTATTTATCCAATGAATCTCGATAGTTGACCGTTTTGGATTGTCTTGTATTTTGTAACACCATTTCGGACTGATCTACACTTTGTCAAAGATTAACAGTGTTTAACAGGTGTTTATTATTTAACTGTATTTACTGAGGACTAATTTATGCACGTTTCATTAACGCCAGAGCTTGAGCAACTCGTAAAAAAAACAGGTCGAAAGCGGTCTTTACAACTCATCGAGTGAAGTTGTGAGAGAGGCCCTCAGACTTTTCAATGAACAGCAGCAATATAAGAAAAAAGTAGAAGTCTTGAGGGCTAAGTTAGAAGTTGCTGAAAACAGTCCCATCTTGGAATCGTTTTCTATGGACGACTTAATTGCTGAGCTCGATAAAGAAGGGCGGTCGTAATTATTGTGGATTATAAATTGCGGCAAAGTGCCATGGAAGATATCAAAGAAATTGCTCGATATACCTCTTCTAAATTTGGCGTTGCACAACGAGACAAATATCTTTTCGGCTTGGAAGCTCACTTTAAAAAAATTTCGTCCACGGCAACAAAATACAAAACTAGAAGTGATATATAGCAGGGCTTATATTGCGCTTCATACGAGCAGCACATTGTCTTTTTTAAAATCACTCCAAGCTTTATAGACATACTTGCGGTCTTACACAATTGAATGTTACCTGAAAGCCATTTAGATAGCAGGGTTCAAGATTAGCTTTCTGCACCTCGATTACGCTCAATAATCAATATCAAACGACCGTGAAGTCCTCTATTATCGGTCATATTGGATTTTCCAACTTCACTTCCCTAAAGCCGACATTGAACCTTGTTTCGATAACGAACTATATAAGGACCAAAATGTAAGTTAGTTTTCTGATATTTGATCTGCAAAGATAATGAGCGGACAGTCGAGCTTGAAGACCCAAGTTTCTCAAAGTTTAGATGGCGGACGCTGATTCTTGGCTTCATCAATGCTTTTTTTCAACTAAAACTTAAGGGCTTCAGTAAGCAAAGCCATCATTCAGAGATACTTTCTTTTTGTTCATCAAAGAAATTAAGTGAGCTTGTATTTTTTTGCGCAAAAAAGGTTAAGGAGTACTCAAAGTGTAAAGCCTTCTCATATATTCAAGAACATGACCTAATCGCTCACTTATCACCTCAGAGCACGTCTTTAATTTAAACAAAACAATATAGCTGGCAATAAGTTATACAATTTGATAGTTCTATATAAAGTATAAATACGAGACGACTTCGGGTAGAAAAATGACCCAATCGCTGACTATTAAATTATGTGCCAAGGAGGAAAAATGAAAGTTACTAAGATCGAAAACATTGATGTAAAGGGAATAGCCGTCAGGACTGATAACTTATCAGAAATGGGCTCTACTACAGCTAAAATTGGCCCTATGTGGGAAAAGTTTTATTCAGAAATAGCTCCTTCGCTAAAGGATGGAGCAAATGTTTATGGTCTCTATACAAACTACGAATCAGATCACAACGGAACTTTCGATGTTGTAGCTTGTTCGGACAATATAGAAGCACAAAATGTTTCTAGCTACCAAATTCAAGCTGGTAACTATTTGGTGTTCAAGGGCTCGGGTCAAATGCCTCAAGTCGTCATTGAGTTGTGGCAGCAAGTTTGGAAATACTTCGAATTGCCAAGTAACCACCATAAAAGAGCATTCAATACAGATTTCGAACTCTACAAAAGCGAAACCGAAGTTGAGCTTTTTATCTCCGTTTAGGGTGGCACATAATAAGGCGCTTAACACGTGTGTCACTGCGTGCCACACTGGGACACAAACGCAGCGGTGCTTCGCAATGATACCGCTGCATTTGTGCCCGTTAGCTTAGCGTTAGGCATTATGAAAACAATTGTTTACTATTTGGGACTAGCTGCATTATTCACGCACGAATTAGATGCCGTTTTAAATATGGAGTGGCGTTTATTGTTTCACCTTCGCGCGCTTCCAGATCCGGCGGCAAGCAATATTTTTATCGCATTGCACTTACCTCTTTTTTTCGCATTTTTCTATTTCGGTCATCACAAAATACTAAAAATCAGAGAAAGGTTTAGGCTAATCGTTGCTGTCTTTTTGGTTATTCATAGCGGTTTGCATTTTAACCTCTCAGACCACGAGCTTTATCAATTCAATAGCATTATTTCCAACGCATATATTTATGGTGCGGCACTATGTGGGGTTACATTTATAATATTGTCTTGGATACATCGAAGGGAGAATGATGCCTAACAAAGGCCTGATGGCACTCGCTGGCGCGACTTCGGACACCCAATTTGTTGTGCAATTTGCATTTCGCTACGCTGCATTATTACAAATTGCACAACAAATCATGCGCCGCATAGGCCGGTGTTGAGAGTGTAGAATTAATCGTTTTTCACAGTAAATTTGTCGCCTAAGATCATTATTTGATTTTCTCTTTGTGTTCCTCAAGATGTCAGCTATCAATTTGGGTTTTGGATAATTTCGTTTGTGAACAGGCTGCGGATGCGGATAGTCGCTTTTTGTGTGTGAGATGGGCGTAATTACACGTTTGGAGATGGCTATTGCAGCGCATTCCTTAATTTTTCAATGTTATGCACTAAACAGTACATCTTCCATTGAGCATTTACGTTGGTTTTTCCACGTAAGGTAAAGTAATTTATCTTTTTATTGATGGCGATGTTAGCAAACACAGGCTCCACACAGCCTGAGCGTTTACTGTACTGCTCACGGCCTTTTTTACTGTCTATTTTATCTTTCATTTGCTGAATTAACGCCACATTTTTGGTGGGAGGTGCACCGCTTCTAAGAGATACTTGCCTGCCTCGTTTGTTAGGGGCATTGCGCATACATCGCGTTTGCATTGGGCAGGCTTTGCAGTGGTTGAGATAGCCTTCAAACTTCTAATAATAGTGGCCTTCACTTAGGTGTGGCTTTTTAGAAGATAGCCACATTGGCTTGCCGGCTGGACAACTACAAGTCATGGCGTCGCGGTCGAAGTGAAAGTCTTTCGGTGTGAAGAGTTTGTCTTTTGTTAGGTTGCGTTGTTTGCGTCTAGTTTGTTGATGTTTTTGATAGGTTTTACTGTGTTGAAACAGTGGATTTCGAGAGCGGAAACCGGTATCGGCGATGCAACTGTCGATACGTTTATCGTGCAAGAATCTTAGGTTATCTTTACTATGAAATCCGCTATCAGCAGTGAGCTTGGCATCTTGTAAAGCCCCTTGCTTACCCATGTTTTCAAGGGTTTGTTCAAGCTGTTCAACAGCAGGTTGCAGTGTTTGTTGCTCGTTGATAGCCCCCTGAAGGTGGGGCTGGATAAATTTTACAGTCTCGTTAGGTACTTTAGAGTGAAAATTAGATTTAAGGACGTTTTGACGCTACAATGTTGTAGCGTCACTTAATTAAGGACTTATCCATGAGTACTTTATCAAAACGATCAACTGTCTATTTCGAGCCAGCAATTCATAATGCTCTGAAGCTGCGGGCAGCATCATCAGATACCTCAATATCAGAACTGATTGATGAGGCAGTTAGACTTCTCATGAAGGAAGATCAAGAAGATTTGTCTGCTGTGAGACAAAGGGTCAAAGAACCTGAAATTTCCTATGAGGACTTGCTAAACATTTTGGAAGCTGATGGAAAAATATAGCGTCACTTTCAAGAAATCTGTTGCTAAAGATTTTAGAACAATCCCCAAGTCAGACATTAAAAAGATCCTCGCAAAAATTGACTCATTAGCTGAAAACCCGCGAAGAGATGGAGCAACTAAACTGAGTGGACACGACTTGTATCGTATCCGTCAAGGCCTCTATAGAATAATTTATGAAATCCGAGAAAACGAGCTTGTAGTACAGGTTATAAAAGTCGGGCATCGCTCTGATGTTTATAAACGTACCTAACAACTCAATAAACTCGCTCGCGTTGCTCGCTGGGACGCAAACACGCGGGCCAGCTTCGCCATTATGCCCCATATGCATGCGCCTGTTATTGAAAAGTTAAATGTTCGCTTTTGGACAAAAGATTTATTATGGACAAAGTCGCTCAACGGCTCCTTCACGTGCAAATGTGCTGAAGCTAACCCCAAACTACTCCCTAATTTCAAAACAAATGAAGCGGTCCAAATCATTAATTTAAATGACCGCTTTAATCATTAACATCGTTTTTTCAGTCTGTGATATGTTGCTTTTTGACACAAAACGCGTCTATAGATGCATTCATGCTTACATTATCGCAACGTATTCTCGTGACACGATTCGCTCATTATCAACCTTAGAATGCAAATAGCCATTTACTTTAAGCAATTAATTTCTTTCCTTAAAAAAATCCCTCTAGCTGTTTCATAGTCCTTAGTAAGACCTTAATGAGGATTAAATATGCTTCGAATACAACATACTCTCAAGTGCTTGCTAGCGCTAGTGGCAACATTTTTAGCAAGTGGATGCATGAACACCACGGCAGTTGCGCCTGCACCTGCCGAAAATGCCATCGCCGTAGGGCAGCGCATCGATCACGCTTGCCAACAGCAAGTGCTTGCGCGCGAACAAGCCATAAGAACCTCTCAGGCTCCCGCGCAGTTTTTGGCACTGGCCAATCAAGCCTCGAGCTGCCTAGACAATATACGATTCCATCCTCAACACCCGGACACTGGTGCAGGTATGCGACTGAACGCACTGGCGCTTGTAAATTATGTCAAGGCAGGTGAATTGGATGCGGCTCAAAAGTCGCTTGTGCGATTTAAAAACCGCTTTAGAGAGCAGGATCTCGTTTTTTCTGATTACACCTCATTTATCGACACGGCTACTGCACTATTGCAAGCAGACATCAGCAAAAGACAGCTAGCGATGCTGAACATTAATAGCACATTGCGTAGCGAGCTTAATCGAAAGCGCCAATGGTCAGTCAGATAGGATATAAGCCATGCACATAATTAACCGTAAATTGAGTACACAAAAGCCCAGCATTGATTTAAAGCAAGCAGGTCGCCTTGCACTCGTTACTTGCTGCATTTATGCCTTTACACCTCTAGCTCAGGCAGAATCCTGGAACCCGGTTGCAGCAGAATCACTGATTGAACTGCCCGCTAACTTAATTGAAAAGCGCATACAGCAAGATTTTAATATGTCACCCATCGCGTCCGAGCTGCTGAGCATTGAGCAGTCAATCGCAGAGCAAAGCGCACAGATTAAAGCGGTTCAGACACTTGTTGCTGATAGCGCTTCAACAGAAATGATTCAGGAGAAGGTAGATCTTGTTCAGCTTAAATCTAATTTTTTAGATGATATGCAAGCAGGGCACGAACTTCGAGAAAAGGCCTTGATGCAGAAAATCGACATCTATCAGTCGGTGCTGGATAAAATGTATGACGCTTCCAATCGAGAGAAAAACGAAGCGACCTATCAACTAAAGCAGCAACAAGAGGCAGCGCGTTTGCGCATGGAGAAGGTAATGGCGCAGGTGGATGAAACACTGAGTGCCCAAGGTTACACCGAGCAAAGTCCATACGCGGATGAATTCGCAAAAAACTTATCAAAGATTGAACAGCTTAAAGACGCGATTAATCAGCATCAAGCTAGTTTGGCTGCGACAGTTGACGGAGTTGAGGTAAGCAGTGAAGAGTATGTAAGACAACTTCTTATCCAATCTGCATCGGAGCAATCTCTGCTTGATCAAGAAGGACTCATGCTTAGCTATATGTCTAAGTTAGTTGCGCTTGACGCTCAAGCACTTGAATACGCGATCAGTGAACAAAACGACGATAACAGCGTGCTCAATACACCAATGACAACGCCAGCCAACTCGGTAGAGCTTTTTTTATGAGCAGGCGTTTTATCGTCGCACCAGTACACAAGGATTAAACTATGAAAAGCATCAGTCTTACCAATACACTTCGCACTCTTGCCGTATTAGCAATATTTAGCACCAGTAGTTTTGTTTGTGCCAATACGAATACTGATACAAACATTCTTTCGCTTTCAAACCTTGAGCGAGAGCGCAGCGCATTAATCGCAGATATGCTCGACTTAAGCTTATCTTTCGACCAACGTCATGAAAAATTGTCTAAACGCCAGCGACAGCTTACGGATATGGAACGTATGGTGATGCGAGATGAACGACTGCTTAGCTCGACCAACTTTGCGGTAAAACGCGCTTTTAACGAATATGAACTCACGTTTTTAGTCCATGCAGGTGCAGAGAATCAACAAAGCGCAAGCGCTCAGTGGCTTGATATGATTGATTTTGATAGCGCTAGCGTGCTCAACGCGAAAGTAGGTCGTCGCTAATGAACGCTAAGGGCGTGTTGAAGCAAGCTCCGATGCCACCGCCAGCGTTACTACGAGGCGTCAAACTCTTGTACTGGCTCGGAGGAAGTTTGGTCATTGCGCTGGCATTAACCAGTTTTGCCATGCAAATGAGTTTGCCGGATATTTTGGCGCAGCTACAACGTTTGTTTGGCATAAGTTTCATCGTCTTGTTTTCACTTTTAGTCGCTATAAACGCCTGGGCTTTGGCACATCTGTATTTACTGAAACCTAAAAGCTCTCAAGGCGCTGACTATTCAGGTGCGAAGTCTTTGGGGGGGCCACAGCAGGATAAGCGTATGAATATCTACCATAAAAAAGCGCTATGGGCAGAGGTGGGTATGCAAGCAGCGAATGGTATCTCTACCTTAGCGCTTACTTTCACCTTATTGGGGATTAGTCTGGGTATTGGTAGTTTAGCGAATCAAACGCTTTCGCCTGAAACGGTCAATGGCATTATCTCCGAGCTAACAGCTCAATTTTCTATGGCATTTATGACAACGGTAGTCGGGCTGCCAACGGCGACATTGTTCCGTGCATGGGTCAGTATTTTGACACTGCAAATATGTCCGAATGAGCACACAGATTTAACGGCGATTCAGGAGTAAAAATGAAAGCATTATTTTTTCTTGTTACCCTTTGTGGCATTATTTACTTAGCCGCAACATCAATGATGAATGAAACAAGCCTGGCTTTTTTCTCATCTAAACCTGGCAATACGGCCGCGCAAAACACTCGCTTAAATGCAAGCGATAGGTCTGATGATGACCAGGCAATGGTTAACACCGCACCAGAAAGAATTGAGCTAGCAGATAAGCTTAGCTTATTAAGTGACCGACTCGATTCCTTACATACAAAACTTGATGCGCTCGCATCAGGAAAAGAATCTTCATCAAGCATTCATGCGCAAACGACCGTATCGGATGACGTAAAGGAACTAAGTGAAAACGCTTCAGATGACATTGAAACATCATCACCAGAAACTACCCTGTACACCGCCTTAAAACCGGTAAAAGGCATTACTATTGAGCAAGATTCAACATCTTCGCAAACTCATATTTCTGAGGTGAAAACAAATTCGCTCTTAACGCAACAAACGCAGCTTCGAGATATCGCGACTAAGCGTCAACTTGCCGCTTTAGATGCGCTTCGCTAGTATTTTTGCGGCTTTAACTGCTAAGCGTTTTTTGCAATGAAAATATTGGTAGAGGATATTACGAATCGAACTGAGGTCATCGAAAAGGGCGCGCAAAATAGCAAAACCCATCAATTTGCTTGGGGCATTGCAAGTTTTGTAGTGGTGCTTTTTGTTTATTTGTTGAGCACTTATTTAGATAAAATTGAACTCGATACGGTTGACGACAAAAGGTTAAACGATTCGATTACGGCACAGCAAGCGCAAATGATACAAGCAAAAGCGCACAGTACTTCAGCTTCTCATCTTCCACAGATAAACATTGCCCGCGTCAAACTGCCCGAGGTACCTTTACGAAAAAACGATTCCTCACCGTCTTTGAATGCGGACATTGCCAGGTCAAAAAAGGCCTTAAAAAAACCGCTCGACGCTGCATCTAATACCTTAGGAAAGGGTGCCGATACAACTGCCCAACGCAAACCCGTTTCGGAGGTTTTGGCTGCCGACATTATTGAAGATATGCCTTCAGTGCAATTGCAAATTCAGATGCCTTCGAACACACGCAAACGCCAAACACTTATTCAATTCCTGTATAACTGTGTGGGGATTGGTTTAGCCGCTGTTAATGAGAAAAACCAGTTGATGCCACTGACCGACTTACCTACGTCGCCCAGTCGCATTATGCGTAGATTGACTGGGCAATTAAGTGCCCGCGAGTTGAATTTAAGAAATGCTTATGCGCCGTCCATGGACCTCGTTAGAATTTATCCTGCAAGCTTTGATATGCAACTTGCCCAGTATATTTCCGAGGCGTTAGTACTAATTAATGCGAATGAGCTTCGCTCTTTTCGAGCAACTTATGCTTTGAATCATCGCCAGCTTGAGTTAAACAATATCGTCATTAATCAGCAAGATATTAATCAAAGCTGGGATCTGAAGAAGAACTGTTTATAATCGTGTTTGAGTTACAGCTTCAGTATGCATTTTAGAAGAGTGAAACGTCCCTATGACATCCTTCTCACTTGAAACAGCTAACCTTGGTAGAATGTTTGGTTTAAGCGCAAAAGTATGGGTTTGTTTGTGCTTGTTATTCAGCTACTTTATCAATGCCTCTGTTAACCCTAGTCACGCTTCGGCACAGGGTTTTCATTTAACTTTTGAAAATTTTACGCCGAAACAAATCAATCAAGTGATGGTGTTTGCAACTCGCTTTAAAGCATATGAGCAGTATGAAGTGCTCTCACAGCATCAGTTAGCTACGCAAATCGATTATCAGTCAGATATTACTGGTGCCTTGTTAAATTACAATTTTGAACAAACCTTTGCGGAGCTTAAATGGGAGGTTGTTTCTCAGCAGCAGGGAAACGCTTACTTGTTTTCTTTCGTTCAAATTGAGCCTGAACCAATTCCATATCAAGTTTGGTAGCGCCTAATTAAAAGCGGGCCTATGCTTAGTTATTGAATTGATCGATCGAAAGGTAAACAAGCTAAGTAAGAACCACTAACACATGACTAATTGAAACCTGTCAGCACGTTGGGCGTGGGTCAATCAATTCTAAAGTAGTAATAGGCGTATGACTTCGACACTTCCCAATGCGAATGACCTTTGGTTCTTACCCCTTGGTGGAACAGGCGAAATTGGCATGAATCTCAACTTATACGGTCACAGCAAAGCGTGGCTGATGGTTGACTGTGGTGCTAGCTTTCAATCTCCTTTGGATCCGAAGGATGATAGCAACCCAAAAGCAAAAACCTACGATGTGGTTGCCCCTGATGCCAGTTACATTGAAGCCAGAAAAGACTCACTTTGCGGCATTGTGTTAACGCACGCACACGAGGACCATATCGGCGCCGTGACTTCAATTTGGCCCAATCTAGCTTGTCCAATTTACGCTACGCCATTTACCGCCGAAGTGCTTCGGCGTAAGTTTTATCAAAAGGGCATGTATGAGGACTTGCCCATTCATGTTGTTGCGCCAAATACGACCTTAGATATTGGACCATTTACCGTGACTTGGCTAGATATCACTCATTCATTACCGGAACCCCAGGCAATCAAAATTACTACCGCCGTGGGCACTATATTTCACACCGCAGATTGGAAAATTGACAAAAACCCTGTGCTGGGTGTGCCGTTTGATCCCAGCGTATTTCATTCAATGAGCAAAGAAAAAGTACTCGCCATGGTCTGTGATTCCACAAATGCGCTACGAGATGGATATTCTGCCTCAGAAAAAAGTTGCGAAAATGGCCTCGGCAAAATCATTAGTCAAGCCAAGGGCAGGGTAGTGGTATCTTGCTTTGCGAGCAACGTTGCCAGGCTCATCACCATTGTAAAAATTGCGAATTTAAATGGTCGCTATGTTGCATTGTTTGGAAGATCTTTAGAAAACATGGTGAGCATTGCCCGCCGCTGTGGGTATTGGCCAGATGAACTGAAGTTAACTCATCGCAGGCACATAGGCTATTTACCGCCGCACGAGGTGCTGATAATAGCAACCGGAAGTCAAGGTGAACCCAGAGCAGGTTTGGCTAAACTGGCGAGTAATGAACATCGAGACTGCGACTTGGATGAAGGTGACACGGTAATTTTTAGCAGTATCGTTATTCCTGGAAATGAAAAGCCTATCTCAAAAATTGTTAATACACTGAAGTCACGCGGGATTGAGGTGATTCAGTCGGAGTCATGTAATGAAACTATCCACGCAAGCGGGCACCCATGCAGAAACGACTTGATAGACATGTATGGTTATGTAAGTCCTCAGGTGGCTATTCCGGTGCATGGTGAGGCGCAGCATATGATTGCCAATGCTGAAATTGCGAAGACAACGGGAGTTCCTAAACAATTAACCGGCAAAAATGGCGATCTTTTTATACTTAAGTCACATATATCGATAAAGCGAAATTTCGTAAAAGCTGGAAGGGTAGCCTTATCTAACTAGCTGAAATTTCGTAAGTTTACAATTAGTTAAGTGTATCAGTTTTATGAAATAGGAACTTCTAGTTCAAAGTTGTGTAGGTCTAATTCACTGTTTTTTCTGACTTTATTCGAAAAATGACGAGGAAAACTGGTTTTTGAAGCATAGCAGTTATGATATTGTAAAAATTAATTCCAGCAGTAAAAATTGAAAGGATGCTTGACGCTGGCGAAATCAGTAAGTGGTATTCGTTTATGCAAGTCTTGATCAGAATTGTCCTGCTAACACTTCTTTTTGTTTTAGGACCAATTACAAATTCCAAAGCCAATGAGCTTACACCAAAGCTCATCGATCCTCGTCTTCAGTTTCTTGACACCAGTAGTGGTCTTTCTCAAGACTCAATCCATAAGCTGCTTGTCGATCAAGAAGGTTTCCTATGGATTGGCACAGACGAGGGCCTTGACCGCTATGATGGTGAAACGCTTATCCATGTGCACGGTCGCAATGCGCTTCTGAAAAGCAACCCCGTTTACAACATTTTTGAAGTCAATGAACGTTATCTTTTGCTTTCGACCGGTGCGCACGGCTTAGTAAAGTTTGATAAGTTCGCACGTGAGAGCGAAATTATACTGAGCCCCAAGTATCGCTTCGATGATCAGTGGCCACAATATTCTGATGCTATTATTCATGCCAATTCAAAGGTTCCCGCTGAACAAAGTGCAATACAGGTTTTTGTGGCTTTTAACGAAGATATTTTCATTGTTGAACCGCTCACAAACAACAGTAACAAAGTGTTCAGTCTTAGTGATCAACAGGTCAACAATGGAGAAAGCATTCGAGCAATCTTTCGCCACGAGTCCTCTTTGTTTATTGGCACAACCAAAGGTTTATGGGCATACAGTTTAGACAGCAAGGTTTCGCATCGTGTTAGACATACCGAAAGTATTAGCGATGACGCAATTAACGTAAAAAGCCTGGCGTTGATTGACGGTGATCTTTGGATCGGAACCGTAGAGGGTCTGTATGCGCTTGATATTGCGCAAACTTTAAAGCACATTTATTCTGATTGGGAAGCACCGGTAATTGACGTCATCGATGCAAATAGAAATATTTGGGCAATTTATCAATCCAAAAGCGGTGATATTTATGTGGGCACTGACCTTGGTTTGTTCTTGACTGAAGCCGGTGCAGGTTCACTTGATTACTTGTTCAAACCATCAAAGCACTACCAAGCCATTTTTTATACTGACGTCCTAAACATAGCAGAGGATGCTGCAGGCAATATATGGATGGGAACGCATGCCAGCGGCGCCTTTTTGTGGTCGCCACAAAGCCTCATGTTTGAAAACGTGTATGCAAATCGTATCTCTGAGCGTGATGAATCATTAAGCAACAACAACATTTTCGCGCTTCATCAACAGTCTAGCAGAGCGCTGTGGGCGGGAACAAGCAATGGCCTTAATCGTTACGATTTATACTCTGGCAGCATTGAACAATTCTTGGTATCTAGTAATAACGATGCCGCTTACACGTCGTCGGACATCGTTCAAATTCAACAGGCATCTCCACAAACACTCTGGGTGGCTCATGGTGAAGGTATCAACGAATTTGACACCACAAGCGGTGAGTATCTGTCAAATAAGCGCTTTGGCGAAAAAGTCGAACAGCTTTTCAGTCAATATACTCATTCAGTATTTGTTCACCCTACAGGCGGGATTTGGGTGAGTAATGAAAGCGGGATTTATTTGGTTAACTTGCAAACTAAAGACTACAAGAGAATTGCGCTTCAGGTACAGAGGGACATGAAGAGCGCCGGAAATATGAATAGCTTTATTGGCTATGATGCACCCAGCAATCAGCTTATGGTTGCTGATACCGCTCAACTTTGGGGCATTCACCTTGATACTCTCGAGCCCCAAATGCTTCATAGCGCAGTGCCTGATGGCGCATCGATTATGACCATGCCCAATAGTTTTACCAGAGACCGAAACGGCAGAGCTTACGTTGCCTATTCAGGGATTGGTATTTATCAGCTTGATGGCGCTGATTTTTCGCAGCAGGCGCTGTTAAACACTGACAACATATTGCCCACAGATATTGTTTATGGACTCTCGTTGGATGAGAAAGGCGACCTCTGGTTCTCTTCGCATTCTGGTATTCACTCGCTAAACACCGACAGAAAAATGGTCTCAAGTTTCGACTTTATGCACGGCATGTCCTCGTCAGAGTTCAATGACGGCGCGGTGGCTACCCTTATCGATGGAAGGTTAGTCTTTGGTGGAAATTTAGGATTTACGATGTTTGATCCATTGTCATTGGATGCGGCTACGGCCCACACTTCAAAAACGCCGGTGATAACTGAGATTAGTCTTGGGTCAAGAAGTCTAAACTTACCATACACAAACTTATCAGGGCAGCAGATTGATCTGCAAGCACAAGACTATGGCCTGACCATAAGCTATAGCTTGCTGAATTTTGGTCACTCAAATCTGGATAAGTTTCAATATACGCTATCGAGCGGCTCAAAAAGCACGACATATCCGGTTACCAGCAATAAGAGTTTTCTCTTACCTGATCTTCCGCCGGGTTACCATCAGCTCACCATTACCAATATTGGGGCAGATTCGGATAAAGATTCATCATCCACAGTTACCTTTTTTGTGAAGCATCCGCGATTTGCTTCTCCCCTCGCTTACGTGATCTATGGCCTTATTGTTTTAGCTGTTTTAATTTTCATCGGGTGGAGACGACATAGATTACAAGCGGTATTAAGTGCAGCTCATCTGAAGGTAAATGAATACAACGCTCGGTTGACGAATGCTCTTAGAGCCAGTAACTCAAATATCTGGGAATGGCGCAGTGACACAAACTCGTTTTTTGGTGCGCGAATTAAAGAAAGCCTGGGTGCAGATTATGAGACTATGCATTTTGATGATTATGTAGCATGTATTGATGCGGATGAGCGAAGCCATTTTCTCAAGAGTTGGGAGACATTTTTATCAGGTGATGAAGCGCTTTTAGATATTACTTACAGCACCTCGGTTGACAATGCACAACGACGAAACTGGTTTAGAGATGTTGGCAGCAAGAAAATACTCAAAGATGGCACTGTTTCGGTCATCGGCACTTACACAAACTTCACTGAATCGATGGCATCAAAAGAGAAGTTAAAGCTATTTGGTGAAGCGTTTAAACATACCCGCGATTGGGTATTAATATACAGTTCGTCGCTGGAGCCTATCGCTGCTAATCCATCGTTCATGAAAGCCTTTGGTATTGATTCTCGTCGTAACGTGAGTGATCAAGTGAACCGTGTGAATGCGGAATATGCAGAGGAATTACGCTTGCTTTCCAGCCGATTGCAAATGCTTAAAGCAGGAGAGAGGTTTAAACAAGAGGTCAGTATCTCTATTCGGCAGCGTCCAATGACCCTGCTCGTAGATAGTAAGGCAGTTCCAAAGAAAAATAACGAGAGTGAGATTGATCATTACTTAAATATATTTACCGATATTACTGACCAAATACAAGCACAACGAGAGCTACAGAAGCTTGCCAATTATGATGTGCTTACCGGTTTGATAAACCGCTCGCTGTTGATTGAGCGCTTGCGTCAAGCCATTCATTTCTCAAAACGCCATCAAGAGAAACTCGCAGTCTTGTTTATTGATTTAGACCGCTTCAAACCCATTAACGATACTTACGGTCACGAAGCAGGCGACAAAGTGCTTATAGAAATCGCGTCAAGACTGGATAAAAAGTTTCGAGAGCAAGACAGTGTCGCACGATTAGGCGGTGATGAGTTTGTAATTGTGCTTTCCGAAATTCGCGACAAAGAAGCCTTGGATAATTTGAGTCGTGAGGTACTTAATTTGATCATCCGACCAATCTCAATTGGCCTTCAAAGTGTGACTTTATCGGGAAGTATCGGTATCGCACAGTATCCAGAGCACGCCAATGATCCTGAGCATCTGTTACGAAACGCTGATATTGCAATGTACAGTGCGAAAGAGAAAGGAGCTAATCGTTACGCCTATTTTGTAGATGCAATGAATGAAAAAGTTCATGCCGATATGCTACTTGAAAATCGTCTTAAGGTCGCAGTCAAGCAAAAAACCTTCACGAATTACTACCAACCTATTGTTGATCTTAAAACCGGGAAAACAGCTGGGTTTGAAATGTTAATGCGATGGATTGATGATGGCGAATTTATACCGCCGGATGTGTTTATACCCGTTGCTGAGCAAATTGGCGCAATAATCGAAATGACCGATGTGGCGATTGAGCGCGCTATTGAAGATATCGCTCGGTGGCGAGAATATGGCTTTAACGGCTACGTTGCCATTAATCTTTCCGCAAAACATTTCAGCCAAGATTTTAATACGTCAACCATACTCGGCATACTTAAAAAACATGCCCTGCCGCCAAGATGCATTCGCTTCGAAATTACGGAAGGTTTGCTAATGGAAAATAATGAAGCCAGCATTGCCTGTATGCGTCAGTTACGCGGGCAGGGCTTCAAAATCTCCTTGGATGATTTTGGCACAGGATATTCATCTTTAAAGTATCTAAAAGACTTCCCAATTGATGTATTAAAATTAGATAAGTCATTTGTTGATGATGTTAATCGAGATAAAGGGACAGAATCCATTGTGTACAGTACGCTTGTTATGGCCGGGCTGTTGAAACTGGATGCAGTAGCAGAGGGAATAGAAACAGATGAACAACTTGCGTATTTTATTTTGAGTCAGTGCCGTTTTGGGCAAGGCTTTTATTTTTCACGCCCCGTACCCTATGAACAATGCATCGATTTGGTTAATCGAATCTGGTATGAGAGTGATAAATATAGCGATGCTAAGGTGATCAATATGCCACTAAAAACCCAAAACAAGATGCTGGACTAGGGGCTCTATTGAGTTAAAGTGCCTATCAGAATGATAGTGCTGATGAAGCAGATTGAAACCTGCGTAAATTTGTGACCAAACTAGAAACAATTGTCGTATGTAAAGATATTGTAACAACTTAGTCAATTATTGGGACGTATATGCCGTTAGATAATAAGAATACTGCCGCAAACGAAAGGGTTACTTCACCCCTTACCATGCTCTACAAACGCGAGACTGAAACACCGTCGGCGCATTACATGACACAACCCTTAGGTGAAGGAAAGTCAAAAACCTATAACTGGCTTGAGACCGCAACAGAAGCCAGACGCGTAGCGGCGCGCATCAAGCAAATGGGATTTGAAAACGGAACTAAAATCGCCATTCTCGCTAAAAATACCGCTGAATGGGTCACTACCGATCTTGGTATCATGATGGCAGGCTGTGTATCGGTGCCAATTTTTGCAACCGCAGGCACAGAAACCATCTCATTTGTATTAAACCATGCGCAGTGCAAGCTATTATTTATTGGTAAATTAGACAGCACAGAAGCAGTTTCTCAAGTATTAGCTGATATGGATATTAAATCAGTAAGCTTTCCCTATCCTGATTTACCGGGCGAAATGCAATGGAAGGAATTCATTGATATTGAACCAATGACGGACAGTCCCGTGCCTGATATGAATGAAGTGATGACCATCATTTACACCTCGGGGAGTACCGGTCAACCGAAAGGGGTGGTGCATACTTTCAACACCATTGGCTGGGCTGCAGAGCACTCCTTAGATGCTTTAGGGGGTGTGACTGGCGATCGATGCATGAGCTATTTACCGCTCGCACACATTACGGAGCGAGTGTTGGTTGAAATGGCAAGTTTCTATTCGGGCATGGTACTTCATTTCGTGGAGTCACTTGATACCTTTACCCGTGATGTCAAAGATTGTCAGCCAACCTTGTTTATCTCTGTCCCAAGGCTGTGGACGAAATTTCAAATGGGCGTACTAGCAAAAATTCCTCAAAAGAAACTGAGTTTTTTACTTGGTATTCCGTTTATCGGGAAAAAGGTTGCTGCCAAGATTCGTGCTGAACTCGGCTTAGGCTCAACGCGTTTATGGGCAAGTGGCTCAGCACCCTTAGCTCCCGCTACCATTGAATGGTTCAGCAAAATAGGGGTGTACATATCTGAAGGTTGGGGAATGACTGAAAACTCTGCATACGGCACAGGTAGCATTCCCTTTCGTCAAGACAAAATCGGGAGCATAGGAAAAGCGTATGATGGTGTTGACGTACGCATCGCTGAAGATGGTGAGATTCAGGTGAAATCTCCATGCAATATGATTGGTTATTACAAAGACCAGGAGAAAACCAGCGGTGTGTTTACCAACGACGGCTATTTACGTACCGGCGATAAAGGCGAAATTGATGCTGATGGTTATGTCAGAATTACGGGTCGCCTAAAAGAGATATTTAAGACCGAAAAAGGAAAATACGTATCTCCTGCACCGATTGAAGCTAAAATAATGGAAAACCCGATTGTTGAACAAGTTTGCGTAACTGGCACTAATTTGCCTCAGCCCATCGCCTTGCTGGTACTGTCAGAAGAAGCGAGAAGGCAAAGCAAGGATGCAGTAGCCGCGTCATTAACAGGCACCTTAGAAATGCTTAATGCTAAGTTAGAAAGTCATCAACGACTGGACCGTTTAGTGGTGCATTCGCAAGAATGGTCGATTGAAAACGAATTACTCACACCAACATTGAAGGTGAAACGTCACGTTATTGAAGAACGTTTCAAAGAAGTTATATTGGGCAAGTATGAAGAAAAGATAGTCTGGCATCAAAATTAGATTCATCCTCTCAGGCGACGATTAAATGGAATCAGCGTTTTCCAAATTAGTAAAGGCACCACATAAGTGGTGCTTATTTAATTAGATAGTGCAGAAGTCTGTGTGGCTTGTTTTATTGCTTTGCTTACTTGGTAGATATTGGTGCATGCAAATATAAAAATGCACCAAATAGGCGCCAGTTGCCTAAGTTTAAAAAGCCGCAGTTTTGTAAGCTATTGATATAATGATAAAATAAATTTTGGCAATATACTTGCAGATGGATAAGCGTTGTGTGTGCTTTGATGTTGCACCTGCAAGGATTGCAGGTCTTCGTTGAAGTTTGGCCACACGTCCATTCGTGTCCAGTGGGCGTGTGGCTTCCTTATCTTATCGAGTGAACATTTGACGCTACGCGCAAGAAGCTTAGCAACCTCTTACTCGTGTTTATATCCCGCTCCATTGATACCAAGATAATGGGTTTGTTTACCATAAGTCGATTTGACGATACGAGAAAATAATTGCCTGCGTCTTGATAATGGTGGTCAGCACTTAGACAAGCGAACTTCTTCAAATCAATATAGTTTAGCCAAGCCACAACTGTACCTGCCTTTAAAAGTTGCCCACAGTGCTGCTCGAGCTTTTCACTGATGGTGACGCTTGCACCAAAAATAGGCTTATCAGACATGGCGACATCCATCCGCTCATCAAGCACCAATGTCAGCAAGTGTTTATCTGATTCTGCTAGCGCCTTCTTTGAAGCGCGTTTGGCAGCATTTGGCATACTCATTCTGTCCTTACATCTGCACTGGCAAACATTAAAATGTGTTCAACTAAACCTAGCTTAGGCTAATATATGCGTTTAGCTCGCATCGCGGGATGATTCAGATCAAGCTTTATACAATTAGCAGGAGAATAATTTGATGGGCCTCAGCTCAAAAAACCTCAATCGGCAAACCTTTATCCATATCGATTATATTTTTCGACTACTATTTCTGATGGTCATGAGTTTGAGTTTTACATCCAGTGCCTATGCACAAGATGACGAGCGCATTGTTCAATCAGGCTTTATATCCCTGGTATATCTACCCGCAGAGGATGCAGTGTATTTGCGTCTGAATAAGTCGCAAATAAACCAAGAGATGATATTTCAATCCAGCCTCCCGCGAGGTGTTGGTTCGAATGACATTGGTTTAGATCGTGGGCAGTTGGGTGATACTCGTTTAGTAAAATTTGCGCGTTTCGGCAATAAACTGTTGTTGCAACAGCTCAATACAAAATATAGAGCTTCCTCTTCTAACGCCGCCGAACGTTCAAGTATCGATGAAGCTTTTGCCGACTCCGTCATTGCAGGATTCACCATCGTAGAGGAAAACGATGATATATTGAGCATCGACTATACCTCGTTTTTATTGTCAGATATCCATGGTATTGCTGATAGATTAAGTGATACAGGTCAAGGTGGCTATTCTGTGGATAAAACTCGAAGCGGCGTATATTTACCCAGAACCAAAGCTTTTCCTGAAAACACTGAATTAGAGTCATTAGTGACCTTTTCTGGTTCGCCTACGGGCGCTTTCATTGAAGATGTATCACCCGATGCCAAAAGTGTGACTGTGCATCTACATCATTCGTTTATTCAACTGCCAGACGATAACTATACTCCACGAGTATTCCATCCTTTTTCTGGTTTTTGGAAGCATAGCTATTTTGATTACAGCGCCCCGATTGATGCAAATATGGAAGTTAAATACATTCCAAGGCATCGTTTGAAAAAGCAAGATCCCAACGCGAGCACCAGCCCTGCCGTTGACCCTATCGTTTACTATCTTGACCCGGGTATTCCAGAACCTGTTATGACAGCCTTGCGGGAAGGCGCTTTATGGTGGGATCAGGCCTTTAAAGCTGCAGGATACGAGGACGCATTTCAGGTAAAGGTATTGCCAGAAGGCGCTGATCCCATGGACGTTCGCTATAACGTCATCCAGTGGGTGCACAGAGCAACCCGTGGATGGTCTTACGGCAGTTCAGTTGTTGATCCCAGAACGGGAGAAATTATTAAGGGACATGTCACTCTGGGCTCGCTCAGAGTGCGACAAGATTTCTTAATCGCGTTAGGGCTAACTAGCCCATTTGATTCGCCAGATGCAGATACTAGCGAGCAACTTGAATTAGCTTTAAACAGAATTCGTCAGCTGTCAGCTCATGAAGTAGGTCATACAATAGGCATTGCACACAATTTTGCAGCCAGTGAAAATGGTCGAGCGTCGGTGATGGATTATCCGCATCCGCTGGTGACCTTAAAAGATAGTCAAGTAAACTTGAAGGATGCTTATGATTTAGGCATCGGCGATTGGGATAAGTATGTTGTAAAGTATGGCTATCAAGATTTTGCTGATTCGGTGAATGAAAGTCAGGCATTATTAGGCCTGGTGGCTGAAGCAAAAAGTAGCGGATTCTTGTACAAGTCTGACCCCGATGCCCGCATACCCAAGCGTGCCTCAGCAGATGGACATTTGTGGGATAACGGCGCTGATCCAATCGAGGAGTTTGAACGAATCAGTGAGCTTCGCGCATTTGCATTAGCTAATTTTGGTTTGAATTCACTGCCGTTTGGAGAACCTTTGTCTTCTCTGGAGGAGCGTCTGGTTCCCATTTATTACGCCCATCGATATCAACTTGATGCCCTTGTGAAACAGCTTTCGGGCATTGATTATCGCTATGCCGTCAAATCTGAACAAGCGCCATTCACCGAAGAGCGCGTGAGCGTGGTGGCACCGCAAGTCCAACACAAAGCACTTGATTTGATGATTCAAAGCGCGAGTGCTGAGTATTTAGCACTTCCACAAAGTCTTCTTAGCATAATACCGCCAAAAGCTTATGGTAGTCGTAGAGATAGAGAAAGTATGGGGTCTCGTATGGGAATTGCCTTTGATCCTGTAACTGCGGCTGAATCTGCAGCGGGCTACTCTTTAGCTATTTTGATGAATGCTGAGCGCTTAAATCGTTTGTCTTTTCAATATGCACAAAATGATAAACTACCATCGGTATCGGACGTATTTGAATCGGTATTTGGCGAGCTTATACTCATTGACGACGACGACGCCGAAGGTTTAGAAACGGCGCTTATTCCGCGTATTCGTTTAGTCGCCCTAAGTGTTTTTTTTGACACCCTGAGCGACGACTTGCTAGCACCCGAAGTGCGTTTAGACATGCAGGCAGCCTTATTGGACTACCAACAAAAGCTTTCTAAGCAACGTAACTCGCAAGCTAAGGTCATGCTCAAACATATCGCGCATTATTGGGAACACGGCAAGTGGCCCTTGAGCGTTAAATTAGTGCCACTACCACCGGGTTCACCAATTTAAGCACTCCAACGTCACGGTTGGTTGTAGTGCGATGCAGCTTAAATGACCCTAGAGTAACGCGTTTGGTGGAGCGGCTTGTCTAAATATTGGTCGAAACTCATGCAAATATTTCGAACAATTAGCCTACCGCGATCATGAATCACAAGTCTTTCAGAAGTATTGCTAAGCAAACTGTCTTCAATGAATGACTCTAAGTTCGCTAAACTGGCAGAAAAATAACGATCAAAATCAATATTATGCTGCTCAGAGAACGTGGCTTTATCAACGCTAAAGTTACACATTAGTCCGTGAATAATCGCGCGATGTATTACATCATCTTCACTGAGTTTGATAGCTTTCGCCGCAGGTGCTTTTGGGCTTTCGCTGCCGGTATCTGTCGTGCCTGAAGAAAGGCATTGATAGTAGTCTTTAAGGGCTTTGTGATTTTGCACGTATACATCGTTGATGCTGCTGATTGAGGATACACCAAGGCCGAGCGTCGCTTGCGCCTGGCTTGTTGTGTAGCCTTGGAAGTTGCGATACAAACCTTGTTCTCTCTTTGCTTTGCTCAAGCTGTCACTGGGTTTAGCAAAGTGATCCATACCGATAAATTCGTAGCCATGTGCACATAAAAAATCAATAGCTTGCCTAAACAAGCCAAATTTTTCTTCTGTTGCAGGTAGCCATTCGTCTTTTATTTTCCTTTGTGCTGCAAACAACTGCGGCATATGGGCATAGCTGAACAGGGAGATCCTGTCTGGGTTCATCACTAGCATTTCATTTAGTGTATTAGAAAAAGTGGCTCTGTTTTGATAGGGAAGGCCGTAAATGAGATCTAGATTTATTGATTCAAAGCCCGACTTTCTCGCATGGCGTATAAAGTCTCGAATAAATTCAGTGCTTTGAGTGCGGTTGATGCTCTCTTGTACTTTCGAATTGACGTCTTGCACGCCTATGCTCAGTCGATTGAAGCCAAGTCTTGCTAGTTCATCGGCATAGTCTAGCTGAATTTCTCTTGGGTCGACTTCAATGCTCATTTCAATATTACTTGAGAGCGCAAAAGCCGCTCTGGTTGCATCAAGAAGGCGTTTTAGCTGGGCGGCGTTCAAAAAGCTTGGGGTGCCGCCACCTAAGTGCAAGCTTTCCACTGTGCAAGCTGACGCTTGCTCGCCTCTTAGCCTTGTTTCTTCGATAAGATGGTCTAAGTAAATATCTGCTTTGTGCGCGTGGCGAGTAACGATTTTGTTGCAGCCGCAGTAGTAGCACAAGGAATGGCAAAACGGAATGTGCATGTATAGCGACAGTTTCTCGGCATCTTGGCTTTTACCAAGCGATAGCAGCGCATTTTCGAGCAAGCTATCGTTCTCGTTTATATCTTCAAAGGCAATCGCAGTAGGGTAGGAGGTGTAGCGAGGACCTGCTGTGTTGTACTTTTTCATGACCTGCTTGTCAAAATAGTCGTTTATATTGGCTGTCAAAGTCGATACCTCTGGCGAATGGCTGCGTTGCCGAATGAGGGGAAGTATACGCGTGTGGGAAAGGCGGGTATTGATCTTGCTCAAATATCCATAATGAATAAGGCAGTATCAACACAATCAATTACTCATATTTAACAAAAGCCATTAAGCTAAAAGCCATCTATTAATCACAACACGTGAAGCGATATCAATGGCTGAAATGTATCTCATAAGGCATGCGCAGGCATCTTTTGGAAGCGCAAACTATGACAAGCTCAGTGAGCTTGGACATCGACAAAGCCGACTATTAGGTGAGTATTTTAAAGCGCGAGACCTAAATTTTGAGCACGTTGTAACGGGCGATATGCAGCGACATAGAGAAACGGCGTTGGGTATTGTGGGCGCTGAGCAAGCACTAGTGACTGATCCAGGGTGGAATGAGTATGATTTTCAAGCTGTTATTGATGCATATTTGCGTGTTCACCCAGAACAAAAACCGATAAAAAATGCGCCTCGCAGCGACTGGTATCGAGTACTTAAAGCGGCCATGCTATCTTGGTCGAGGCAAGAGCTAGAAGGGCTTGATGAATACTGGTCAGATTTTGAATCACGAGTGTCGCGTGCAGCGCAGTCCGTTTTTACATCTGGCAAAAAGCGTGTGTTAGTGGTGAGCTCAGGCGGGGCTATTGGCGTGTGTCTCATGCAAATGTTGGGCGTGAGCGTCGAGAAGGCCATTGATTTTAATTTGCAAATTAAAAATACCAGCATTCATCATTTTTATTTTAATGAGAAAAGTGCGCAACTAAGCAGTTTCAACAACGTACCGCACCTGGATCATCCACAGCATCATCATCTAATCAGCTATAGCTAATTTGTCAGACATTTATTAATCATTTTGGAGAGCGCCACGCATGAACTTTGATTACAGTGAAAAAACGCTTGCACTATTAGAGCAAGTTAAAAACTTTATGGACGAGCATGTTTATCCAGTTGAACAGCAGTATCATGATTTAGTGGCCAATAATCCAAATACTTGGCGCACGCCTGAGATAATGGAAGATTTAAAAGCTAAAGCGAAGAACGCGGGGCTGTGGAATTTATTTCTCCCTAAAGAGTATCTTCCTCACGGCGCAGGTTTGACTAATTTAGAGTATGCGCCTTTGTGTGAGCAAATGGGCCGCGTACTTTTCAGTGCAGAAATATTTAACTGCAGCGCACCTGATACCGGAAACATGGAAGTATTGGCGAAATACGGAAACGAAGAACAAAAAACGCAATGGCTAGAGCCCTTGCTAGCGGGTGAAGTACGATCTGCATTTGCGATGACCGAGCCTGAAGTCGCTTCTTCAGATGCGACCAATATTGAAACATCCATTGTTCGCGATGGTGACGAATATGTCATCAATGGAAGAAAATGGTATACCAGCGGTGCGATGAATGAAAATTGCCGAATCCTGATTGTAATGGGTAAAACTGATACCAATGCGGCTCGCCATCAACAGCAATCTCAAATTTTAGTCCCACTTGATACCAAAGGCGTGACAGTGCTTCGGCCAATGTCCGCTATGGGCTATTTAGATGAACCCATTGGGCATGCAGAGGTATTGTTTGAAGATGTAAGAGTACCGTCAAGCAATCTTGTTTTGGGTGAAGGTCGCGGCTTCGAAGTCGCGCAAGGTCGATTGGGGCCAGGAAGAATTCATCACTGTATGCGTTTGATTGGTTGTGCCCAACGCGCGCTTGATTTGGCGTGCGAGCGAGTAGAACAACGTGTCGCCTTTGGTAAGCCGCTGTCAAAGCAGCAGTCAGTTCGCGAGAGCATTGCGCAGATGTATTGTAAGATAGAGCAAGCGAGGTTGTTGACGCTCAAAGCGGCAGACCATATGGATAAATATGGTAATAAAGTCGCTAAGAATATTATTGCTGCAATCAAAATTGTAGCACCTAAAATGGCTTGCGAAGTCATTGACGAAGCCATTCAACTTCACGGCGCAGCAGGTACATCACAAGATACAGTCTTGTCAGCAACCTTGGCTTACGCACGCACGATTCGCTTGGCTGATGGCCCAGATCAGGTGCATATGATGCAGTTAGGTAGAAACCTAATTCAAGATCAAAATACCTAAGGGGGAAAGATGAAAGCGATTGTATGTAACGAATTTTCCGCGGTAGAAAATCTACAGTTTCAGGATGTGGACGACCCTGTTGTTGGCGAAGACGAGGTATTGGTTGATGTTGCCGCATGCGGTGTCAACTTTCCAGATAGCCTTTTGGTTCAAGGCTTGTACCAACTAAAGCCTGAATTACCCTTTATTCCAGGCAGCGAAGTCGCTGGTGTTATAAGCGAGGTTGGGCCGCGGGTTAAACACCTTAAAGTGGGCATGCATGTCATTGGCATTTGCCGATTGGGTGGGTATGCGCAAAAAGTTGCCATAAAAGCGAATCAAGTTATGCCAATACCCGATGTGATTCCTATGCCGGAAGCCGCCGCGCTAACCACCGCCCATGCAACTGCGCATCACGCTTTAAAGCAACGCGCTCAGATTAAGGCGGGTGAAACGCTTTTGGTGACTGGCGCTGCCGGGGGGACAGGTCTTGCAGCCGTGCAAATTGCTAAGCTGATGGGCGCAAAAGTGATTGCAGCCTGTTCTAGTGATGAAAAATGTGAAGTCGCAAAAAAGAATGGCGCAGATATCACCATCAATTATTCTAATGACGATCTGAAAGATACTGTGAAAACATTGACTGATAATAAAGGCGTTGATGTTGTTTACGAATGCGTAGGCGGCGACACCTTCCATGCTTGCACACGCGTAATGGCTTGGTCGGGTAGACTATTAGTGATTGGTTTTGCAGGTGGTGATATACCAAAGTTTCCAGTCAATTTGGCACTGGTTAAAGGTTATTCGGTCGTGGGAGTATTCTGGGGATCTTTTATTGCGCATCAACCGCTAGATTTTGTGGAAAATATGAAAGAACTGGTTCAATGGTGCGTTGAAGGGAAGGTGAAAGTGGAAATTGACCATGCTTATCCTTTATCTGATGCAGTTGCAGCTTTAGATAGGGTAACGAGCCGGCAGGTGAAAGGGAAAGTGGTGCTATTAGCAAAATAGTCAATGTAACGCAGCGCTGCTTGTTATTCCACTAAACAGCACATAAAAAAGTGCCCTCAACGAAGAGGGCACCAAATGGCGAAGATGCCTTCGCCTACCATGTTGAATAGGTTATCAACATATTGATAATGCTTTTAAATTCTATCAAAAAGCTCTATAGCAATCGGGTGCTCTGCGTGGCCTTGTTCGTTTATCCACGCCGTTAGCTCCTTACCGTCGTGCTCCGGTTCTGCTAAAAGCTTTTTTGGCATCTTTTTAACCAAAAGGGTGCCTGCGTCTGTCGCATCATTCATAATAGCTAGCTTGATTAAACTTGTGCCATTACATTTGATGCCGCTGTAGTAATCACGCAGTTTTAACTGGTAGTTAGAACGTACGTTTTTCATTTTCTTACGTAATTCACTTTTATCGTTAGTTTTTACGATTTCGCAAATATTCGCTAGTGCTGTTTCAACGTCTGCATTTGCATTTGGCGCGAAAGCCAAAGGTGCAACCGCGAACAACGGTATAAGTATCTTTTTCAACATGATATGTACTCCGTTAAGTAGGTTTAGTGGATACCGGAGAGAATCATAAATCAATAATGGGCGTGTAAAAGATAGACAGTTGATACTAGGGTATTTTGAATAATACCAATACCCTTCGCTGTTATATGAAAGTGGGATCGACCAACAATTTGCGTCCTTGTATGTGGGTTACGAAGACCAATGATTTGACTGTGAGGTCTCTACCAAGCCGTTACACCGCCATCCACCGCAATCGTCTGTCCATTCATATAAGTGTTGCCAGGCGAAAGCATCAATACCATAACATTCACGATTTCGTCCACCCGACTGATTCGTTTCATCGGACTTCCGAGGCCGAGTTTCATTTTGTCTTCATCGCTTTTGAGCCCTTCAATGTTCATAATATTTGTCGGGCTAAAAAATGGACAGATTGCATTGACTCTTACGTTGTAGCGAGCGTATTCGATAGCTGCCGTTTTGGTCATACCGATTACAGCATGTTTGGCAGCACTGTATGCTCCTCCTTTAGGAGCGCCGCCCAATCCAGCTAAAGAACTCACGTTTAATATGTGTCCATCGGCCTGTTTTAACATAGCTTTTGCCTGATGCTTCATACCAAAGCCAACGCCTTTAACATTCACGGCAAACTGGCGATCGTAAATTTCCTCAGTCATCTCATGCATTGCACCTTGGGGGTGAGCGATACCGGCATTATTGACGGCAAAATCAAGACGGGTGAATTGTTCAATAGCTAAAGAAACGGCTGCCTCGCAGTGCTCCTCATTGGCCACATCACCGCATAATGTAAGCGCGTTACTTTGCTCACCTAAGTAATTGTAAGTTTGCGTCAGGCTATTTTTGTCAATGTCGGTTAATATGAGTTTTGCGCCGCGCGAATTTAGGGCAATTGCAAGCTCTCTTCCAAAGCCCGTGCCGGCTCCGGTGATTAAGCCGACTTTGTTTTCATAATTGAGTAAGGGATCCATTTTTATTCCTTTGAGTTACTTTTCACAGCAGATTTAAAGCAAGTCAACGCTGCATTAATTAAGTCTTGCCCCACGTCTTCTTGTAAGAAATGACCGCCGCCTTTTAAAGTGACATGAGCCTGCCCTCGACAACCCGGTATTAATTTCTGAAATATCGCGTCACCGCCACGAGTGACGGGGTCACTATCGCTAAAGGCCGTCATAAAGGGCTTGTTGAAAGTAGACAATATCTTCCAAGCATCTCTATTATTCTGCGATTCAACATCGTCTGCTTGAGTTGGCACAAGCAGTGGGAATTTTCTCACACCACATTTGTATTCTTCACTAGGGAAGGGCGCGTCGTATGCAGCTGCAACCTCAGGGATTAAGTCCTTAACAGTCGCATTTTGAATCACTTGACTAACCGGGAAAGGATTAACCTCCTGCGAAAACCTTTGCCATTTGAAAAAGGCTTCTGGCGCCTCATAATCGCCCGTTGGCAGCATTGTATTAGCAGCCACCACCGCAGCAAATCGTTCAGGGAATTTAGCTACCATCCGCAAACCTAATAGTCCCCCCCAATCTTGACAGATCAAATGAATGTTATCTAAACCCAGTGACTCAATGAAACGTTCCAACCACAGCAGGTGTTTTGCATAAGTGTAAGCGCCTTGATCGTCAAACTTGTCGGATTTGCCAAATCCAATCAAATCAGGGGCGATTACCCTAAAGCCATGAGATTCAGCAATGCAAATCATTTTCCGGTATAAGTAGCTCCAGGTAGGCTCGCCGTGAAGCATTAAAATAACAGGTGCTTCGTTGTCCCCATAATCGACATAATGCATCATTAATTCTTCAGGTTCGATGTCTGAGGAGCTTTGTGAGGAAGACTGCTCTTGCGCATTATCGGCACTTCCAACATTAATGTAACGGGCTTGAAAACTATATCCGGGCAGCGCCAGAAATCGCTCGGGTGGCGTTTTGAGTATTTTCATTGATATTCGCTTGGTTCAAATAGTGAAATAAATCATTAATGTAGTGAAGGAGAAGCTCTCTGAATACTACCTTATACGATAAATTTACTGAAATTTAACAAATCATTCACAGTTTATCTAAAAGCAGAATCATTAGACAATTCATTAAATTAACTATTGAGTATTAATAATACGTATTGAAAAGCGACATCAACATTTCTTTTTTAATAAACGCGAACGCGTAATACGCATTTTTTATCACCTAGTGTTATTGATTATCATTAAATCAATAAATTGGGATGATATTTGGCAATCCGTTAACCTCTTATTACTACTTAATCGTGTTTGCTATGTCGCAAACGTCTGCGTGATGCTATGAGGTGTCCTTATGCAAATTCAAAGTCCATGTGTTTCAATTGAGCAGTCCAATCAACTAGCCATTATTAAGTTGGCAAATGCGCCAGTCAATGCATTATCAAAGGCCATGCGCGTTGGCATTCTAGATGCCTTGGAACAAGCAAACAATGAGCCTTCGGTTGAAGCTGTATTGATCACTAGCGAATTGTCGTTGTTTAGCGCTGGGGCTGATATAAGCGAGTTCTCTGGTCCCAATTTAGAGCCTATGCTTCCGCAAGTGTTGAATAAAATTGAATCTAACTCAAAGCCTGTAATTGCGGTGGTAAACGGAAATGCATTCGGCGGTGGTTTAGAGTTAGTGCTGGCTTGTCATTACCGCGTCAGTTTTAAAGGCAATAAAGTGGGTTTGCCTGAAGTACATTTAGGTATTTTACCCGGCGCCGGGGGCACACAACGTCTTCCAAGACTTATTGATGCGAAATCTGCGCTGGATATGATTGTAACTGGTGCACCTACACCTGTCGTCAAGCTAGAGGGTGTATTTGATGAAATAGTGGATAAGGCCTCACAGCTTAACGAAGCGGGTGTTGCATTAGCCAAGCGAGCGATTTCATCTGGTCCTAAGCCAGTCAGTGCCGTTGCCCTTGAAGCTAATGAAAATACACTTGCAGTATTTGAGGCCTATAGCGAGCAGGTATCTGCAAAGAGCAAAGGCTTCTTTGCACCACTTAAGTGTGTTGAAGCGGTTCGAGCCGCTTACGAGTTGCCGTTTGAAGAGGGTTTGCGCAAAGAAGCAGAGTTATTTATGGAATGTATGAAGACCCCTCAGGCACGTGCTCAGCAGCATTTCTTTTTCGCAGAGCGTGCGGCAAGTCACGTCGCTGGGCTCTCAAAAGATCTTGGCACTCGGGATATCAAGAAGGTCGGCATTATTGGCGCCGGCACAATGGGCGGTGGCATTGCAATGAATTTTGCAAATGCTGGCATACCGGTAACTATGCTGGAACTGAAGCAAGAAGCACTCGATAAAGGCTTGGCGCTGATACGCCGAAACTATGAAAATTCCGCTAAAAAAGGCAAGTTAACGCAAGAGCAAGTAGAGCAGCGAATGGCCCTACTACAAGGTGCGACGGATTATAGTGCCCTTGGTGATGTCGACTTGGTTATTGAAGCGGTGTTTGAAAAAATGTCGGTGAAAAAAGAGGTATTTTCCGCCTTAGATAAAGCATGCAAACCAGGTGCAATACTTGCGACCAATACGTCCACATTAGATATTGACGAGATTGCGAAGGCCACTTCTCGCCCCGAGGATGTGATTGGCTTGCATTTCTTCTCTCCAGCCAACGTCATGAAGCTACTGGAAATTGTCAGAGCGGATAAAACTTCCGATGAAGTTATCAAAACATCAATGAAGCTGGCAAAAACGATCCGAAAAGTAGGTGTTTTGGTGGGTGTTTGCTTTGGTTTTGTTGGAAATCGCATGATAGAGGTCTATGGACGCGAAGCTAACCGCTTGATGCTAGAGGGCGCAACGCCAGAGCAAATAGACAGAGTCATTATGGGCTTGGGTATGCCAATGGGGCCATTTACTATGGGTGATATGGCGGGTTTGGACATTGGTTATTTCGTTCGTCAATCTCGCAAATCCTTTATTGAGCATGACCCAAGTTACTGCATAGTAGCAGATGAGTTGGTTGAAGCCGGTAGAGTTGGTTTGAAAGCGGGTAAGGGCGTTTATTTATATGAACAAGGCAGTCGAAAGCCAATCCCCGATCCTGCGGTCATGGAAATTGCTCAGCGCAAGGCGAAAGAGTTGGGTATCACACAGCGTGAAATCAGCGATCAAGAAATACTTGAACGATGTATTTACCCACTCATTAATGAAGGCGCAAATATTTTGCAAGAGGGTATTGCGCAACGTGCCAGCGACATCGATGTTATTTACGTATACGGCTATGGGTTCCCTGTATTCAAAGGTGGTCCCATGCAGTATGCCGATGAAACTGGGCTGGCGCATGTCCTTGCTCGATTGGAGCATTATCAAACTACGCTTGGAGAATATGGTCAACATTGGTTCTCCCCATCACCCATGCTGAAAAATCTTGTTGCAGAGGGTAAATCCTTCTCTTCACTTAATTAATCTGCAGTTTTATAAGAGATACTAGAATGGAAAATTACAAAGCAACACAGCGCGACACCCTATTTGTTACACAAGAATTGCTCGATATGGAGTCGCATTATGCTCAACTTGGCTTTGAAGATGCGAGCGAAGACTTAATTAAAGCGATTTATGCAGAAGCAGCTAAGTTTGCAGAAAATGTGCTTGCCCCCATCAACCAAAGTGGCGACGAAGAAGGCTGTACATTTAATGATGGTGTGGTCACTACGCCAAGTGGTTTTAAAGAAGCATATCAGCAATACGTTGAAAACGGATGGCCTTCGATGGCTCATCCAGTTGAGTTTGGCGGGCAGGGCTTGCCTTACTCTCTGGCAACCAGCATGGCGGAATGGTTTTCTGGCGCGAATCACTCATGGGCGATGTACCCAGGCTTAAGCCAAGGGTGTATGGAAACTCTCAAAGCGCACGGCACCAAAGAGCAACAAGAGGTGTATTTGAGCAAGCTGGTTGAAGGCACATGGACGGGCACGATGTGCTTGACTGAACCTCACTGCGGTTCAGATTTGGGAATGCTTAAGTGTAAAGCAGAGCCTAATGATGATGGCAGCTACCGCCTTAATGGCACCAAAATATTCATTTCGGCTGGCGAGCATGATATGTCTGAGAATATCGTCCACATTGTGCTGGCTCGCCTACCTGATGCACCAGCGGGAACAAAGGGTATTTCCTTATTCTTGGTGCCAAAATACAACGTCGATGAGAATGGCAATCCAGCCGACAGAAACCCAGTCAAATGTGGCTCGATAGAGCATAAGATGGGAATAAAAGGCAGTGCAACCTGCGTGATGAATTTTGATGACGCTAAGGGATTTTTGATTGGCGAACCGAATCGTGGTTTGGCTTGCATGTTTACCTTTATGAATATTGCTCGTATTGGCACAGGTATGGAAGGGCTTTCAGCTACAGAAGCATCCTATCAGGGCGCCTTAGCATACGCCAAAGACAGATTGCAGTTCAGATCCCTGACGGGTAAAAAGAATGCTCAGGGGCCAGCCGACCCCATAATTGTGCACCCTGACGTGCGCCGTATGCTATTGACTCAAAAGTCGCTAGCAGAAGGTAAAAGAGCATTAGCCGTTTATTGCATGAAAATGGTAGATACGACGCTTTACTCAAATGACGACGAAGCGAAAAAATTAGCTGAATCTAAGCTTGCGTTGCTGACGCCGATTGTAAAAGCGTTTTTAACCGAAACGGCTCAGGAAGCGACTAGTTATGGTATGCAAATTTATGGTGGCCATGGTTACATCAAAGAATGGGGCATGGAGCAGTTAGCACGCGATACTCGTATTTGCACTATGTATGAGGGGACAACTGGCATACAAGCGATTGATTTGTTGGCGCGCAAAGTCATGGGTTCAAACGGCGAGCTGTTAAGAGTATTTGTGTCAGAAATTAAAGAGTACTGCGCAAGTGTAAGAGGCAAGGCGCAATTTGATGCGTGGGTGAACGCAATCGATTCTCACGTGGATGAATGGGTGCAAATTACCAATGATATTGCTAAATCAGCACAAGACAATCCTGATGAACTTGGTGCAGCGGCAGTGGATTATCTGATGTATGCCGGTTATGTGACAGTGGGCTATTTCTGGCTCCAGATGGCGGTAACTGCACAACAAAAATTAGATGACGGCACTAGCGATACTGATTTTTATCAAGCCAAACTGATGACTGCGAAATTCTACTTTGACAGAATGCTAAGTCGAACTCGCTCATTAGTTTCTGCAATTGAGTCTGGCAGTGACAACTTGATGCAGATGGAAGAGGCACTTTTCTCTGCTGGTAAATAACATGAGCAAGTGAAAAGCGATAGAAATGCAATTAGGTAAACGAGCGAGATGGACACTGATATAACGAACACAGATTCAAAAAGTGAAGACATTCAGGCCTGCTCAATCTTGCTTTCAAAAACACGGATCCAGTATTTGAGGCAAGCGAGCCTAGGTGCTGGGTCGCAAAAGCCCTTAATTGTGCTTCTGCATGGCTTTCCTGAAAACAGTTGGAGTTGGCAAGCTTACATTAATCAGTTATCTGAGACCTTCACTGTAATCGCGCCAGATTTACCCGGATATAATGGCTCCGAGGGCTTTTCTGAACTTCATGAGTATGCAGTAATGAATTTAGTCGAAACGATGGCTGAATTCATTGATGCGGTGTCGCTGCGTTATCAAAACAAAGAGGCTTCAGTAGCGCCTGTTCATTTAGTCGCACACGATTGGGGCGGCGTTATTGCCTGGCCGCTCTGTGCTTTTCACTCAGACAAGGTGAGAAAGCTAACAATATTAAACGCTGCACATCCATCTACTTTCACTCGGGAGATGGCGCAAAACCCGCGTCAGCAAGCCAACTCTGATTACATAAGCGACTTAATATCTGAGCGTGCTTTTGAGATTACGTCAGCAGACGACTGCAAAATGCTCAAGCGTCTATACGGTGGTTGGTTCAAAAAACTAAGCCCAAGACAACAAACGAATTATCTCGATCAGTGGCACAATCGACAATCGATGGAAAACGCCTTTGCTTATTACAAAAATATGCCGCAATTGGTCACAACGCGCATTAAAGCGAATACGGATGTGCAACTGCCAAACATCAACATCCATCTTCCCACTCAAGTGTTATGGGGGCTTAAAGATACTGCATTTGTACCTGAAGTTTTGGACGGCATGGAAGACTGGGTGGCAGATTTATCGCTTACGACCTTTGATGACGCAGATCATTGGCTACATCATCAAAAAGTAGCTGAAGTGCTCGAGAAACTCGTCGCATTCCATACTTAACTAGCTAGCTAGCTCGCATTGCCTTGAGGCCTAAGACCTAGTGTTCGTCTGGATTATAGGTTTTTGCTACTTGTGCAATTTGCTCGCGCATCCATTGATGTGCGCTATCGTGATCTGCGCTTACGTGCCAATACAAGTAGTATTCGATGGCATCCATATCAAAGGGAATCTCATACATCGCCAAATCGTAGTGTTTTGCTAAATGATAGGGAATGCAGGCAATAACATCTGTCTTTACGATAGCGCTTGGCACCGTTAAGAAATGCTGGCTACGCATAACAACCTTTCGTTTTTCACCTAATTTGCTTAAGGCAATATCGATTGGCCCCGCGCCAGTGCGTCGGTGAGACACATTGATATGTCCAAGCTGCAAGAAGTTTTCAAGCGTTAGCCCGTTATTTAGCAATGGATGGTTTTTGCGAGCAAGCACCACGAAACGGTCTTTTGCGATAGGTTGCTTTTTTAAGTGCGGGTCGGTGAAGGTCGATGCATCCGCAAAAAAATCCAAATTACCGCTTGCCATCGCCGAAACAACATTTGTGCGCGTAATTTCATAGTTGGTCAAGGTAATGTTTGGCGCTATATTTTGTAGACGCGCCATCAAGCGCGGCATGATGCTCACCTCAAGCAAATCACGGCTTGAAAAATGAAAGGTTTTGTTTGAACTTTCCGGCTCAAAGATGTGACTTTGCTGGACACTTTTGCGCAATAAGCCAAGTGCTTCACGTGCCGGGACAATAATATTTTGCGCAACAGGCGTGGGTGTCATTGAGTGCCCTGTGCGAACAAAAAGCGGATCGTTTAACATGTCGCGCAAGCGGGCTAGAGAATTACTCACAGCAGGTTGGGTAATGCACAGCACATCAGCCGCCTTTGTTAGGCTGCCTGCGGTGTAGATTGCATCAAATACAGCGAAAAGGTTTAAGTCTATTCGGTGCAAATTCATTCCATTCTCCCAACAGATTGATTAATTATTCATTCGATGAGTTATTTAGTAGATGAACAACAACATCTACTTTAATGTATCAATGTGCATGATAGTATAAGCGAATTTCAATCAAACATAGTAATAATTTAGGAAAAGTATGGATATTTCGCAATTAAATGTAGGTGACGAAGTTAAAAGCGCAGAGTTTCTGAGAATTACACAGGAAAGAGTGGATCAATTTGCCGAAGTCACCGAGGATTTTCAGTGGATTCACTTAGACCAAGCCCGCTGTGAACAACAAAGTCCTTTCAAAACAACGATAGCGCACGGGTTTTTAACCGCTGCACTGATGCCTAAAATGTTTTCCGCCTGCTTTACTATCGACCCAAGCAAATACACGATGCTAAATTATGGTGTTGACTCACTACGTTATCTTGAGCCAGTGCGCGTTAACGATCACATCAACTATTCGTTTGTGCTAAAAGAAATTGAACAGAAACCCTTGGGTGCGTTGTACAAGTTTGCCGCCACCGTTGAGATTCAAGAAAGAGACAAGCCAGCGCTTATCGGCACATTTTTGATGCTGCTAGTCAAAAATTAACTTCATGCGAAATGAACAACTTGAGTTGTTCAGCTGGTCTGACCATGCAAAAATAATATAGCTACATATAAGTAACAAATAATTTACAAAAACATGATCATTTCCTACTATCTATCGTAGTTGTTATTGAAACAACATGCGTGCTCGCCTATATGATTGCGCGATCTTCGATTAAACACCGAATATAAGGCGAATACGAAAATAACAAAGCCGACATTAACGGCGAACAGAATACTTTAGGGGACGGTGAATGAAGTTTACTCCAAAAAAGACGGCGATAGCCGCATTCGTTGGGGCACAAATGCTCGCGCTTTCAAGCGTAGCAGTTGCTCAAGACTCGCAGGCAGATAGCGCCGAAAATGAGGCCCAAGATGTCGAGCTGATTTTAGTAACGGGTAGTTTTGTCAGGCGAAGTGAGAATTTCGAGTCGCCGTCGCCACTTGCTGTCATCGACAGTGTGTCGATTGACGCAATAGGGGCAAAGAACATTGCCGATATTACGCAAACCTTAACCATAAATACCGGCTCGGAGAATGCGCCAGACGCCTTTACTCAGAATGCCACCGCCGGTACGTCTAACATAAACTTACGCGGTCTTGGCGTTGCCTCAACACTTGTCTTACTGAATAACCGACGTCAGGTGGTTAATGCTCAACAAACCAACGAAGGTTTAAATTTTGTTGACACCAGCTCATTAGTGCCAATGATTGCTATCGACAGAATGGAAATCATTAAAGACGGTGCCTCTGCATTATATGGCTCAGACGCAGTCGCAGGCGTTGTCAACTTTATCACCAAACGCAATTACGATGGCGCGAAAGTCACCGTTGACTATCAAGACGGCGCTCACGGCGATAACAAAGAATACATTATGCAAGGCTTGTGGGGAGCAACCTTTGATAAGGGTAATGTTATGGCGGCGATTAGTTACACCAATCGCTCGCCTTTGTTCTTGTCAGACCGACGTTTGTCTCGTCCCCAGGATGATACAAGCGCACTGGGTAATCCGGGTGCTTACTTCTTCACCCAAGGCCCGCTAGCTGGCACGCCTGTTATTGACCCATTTGGTTGTGCTGAATTCGGAGGATTCCCTCAGTTGCTCGCACCTCCTGGTACAGTGCCAGGCTTAGATATTGGTCTTTGCGGCTTCGATTTTGGTCCAGGGTATTCTTATGTACCGGATGAAACTCGCGTAAATGCTTATATGAAAGCGTCGTATGAATTAAGTGACTCCTTGGTTTGGACATCTGAAGTCAGCTACGCACGAAATCGTGCTGAGCGCGGTGGGGCGCCAAGCTTCCCGATACTAACAGGTCCCTTAGTCCCAGCGACTCATCCGAATAACCCCTTCGGTCAAGGCGTTGTTTTCTTCGGGAGAGCGGAAGGTAATGGCTTTGAGGCTGATCCTGCTAACACCGAATCCGACACTTTTAGATTCAATACTGCGATTCAAGGTGAGTTAGATGACGGCTTTTGGGAGCTAAGCTACACCAACGCGACGAATGATTTTCTCTTCTCCGTTGAAGATGTAATAGAGTCAGAATTTTTACTTGCATTAAACGGTTTGGGCGGTCAAGGATGTGATCCAGTAAATGGTACGCCAGGACAGGGTTCATGCGAATACTTTAACCCGTTTGCTTCAAGTTATACTACTTCTCCAAACAGCCAAAACGTAATTGATTCTTTCTCTGGCTTACAGGTGATTGATTCAAATTCTGACCTTGAAGTATTTGAAGGCTTTGCATCGTTTGATGTGTTTGATTTGGATGGTGGTGTGGCTGGCTTAGCAATTGGTGCTCAATACCGCGAAGAGACGCTCGAACAAGATTATGATGCGCTTTCCAACCAAGATTCATTTACTTTCGTTATTGGTAACCCTGATTTCAAAGACAGTTTAGATGTATGGGCAGCATTTGCTGAAATTGCGCTACCGTTTACTGACGATCTTGACGTGCAAATTGCTTTGCGTTACGAAGACTACGGCGGTGAAATTGGCGACACGGTTGATCCTAAGCTAGCGTTCAACTGGCGTGCAACTGACGACTTCTCACTTCGTGGCTCCATTTCAACATCATTTAGAGCGCCTTCGGTATTTATGCGAAACGGTGGGGCGACCACTTTGCAACAGCTAGCCGATCCACTTCTTGGTGGCGCAAATGCTTTTGCCGCGGTTCGAACCTCAGGTAATGAGAACCTCACGCCAGAGCAATCTGAAGCTTATAACATAGGCTTTTCTTTCGAGCCGGTTGATGACTGGTCAATTGAGCTGGATTATTGGAACTTTGATTTTGAAGATCTAATTATTCAAGAAAGTGCACAAGCTATTTTGAACGCAAATCCTTCGGATACGGACAGAATTATACGAGCAGGCGATCCATTGACCGGACCACTGGTTCAGGTAAACAATACCTTTGTGAATGCAAGCTCGCTTAATACTAATGGCTTCGACATCGTCACGAGTTACAAAATCGAGACGGAGTTTGGCACCTTTGTGCCCAACTTAACGGCTACCTACATCACCACATATGATTTGGTAGATCCACAGGCGGGTGAAATTGACGGTGCTGGTCGTCGTAACTTTGGCAATATCGGCGTGTCATCTCCTGAGCTTCGAGCAAACTTTGGTTTAGGTTGGCAAAATGGCGCTTACAGTGCCAATTTATTCGCTCGTTATGTGAGCGCTTACGATGACGACCAAAACTGTGCAGATAACGGTGGAACCGGCGTCCCAGCGGCTGGTTGCGGCAGCGCAGGCTTGCAAGAGATTGATAGTCATGCGACCTACGATGCACAAGTTAACGTTGATTTGGGCACAATTTTGGATACGCAAACCAGCTACGTATTAACCTTGGGCGGTATCAACCTTACGGACGAAGAGCCTCCACAAGTGTTTACGAACAGCGGATTTGATTCTAAAGTACATGATCCCAGAGGTCGTCAGCTTTACGTGCGCGTAGCGGTAGAGTTTTAATCCTACCTAGGATATTTGTGCGTACACAAGCAAGATAAGATGAATTAGAGCTCCTTTATGGGGCTCTATTTTTTTAGCAAGCTATGCAAAATAGGGAACAAACGTGGCAACAAAACTAGATCAAACTCAGATAAATGAGTCCCTCGCCAAGCTTAACGAGCTAGCAGGGGATAGTCCTTGGATACTATCGGAAGGAAAGCTATCAAAAACCTTTAAATTTAAGAGTTTCATCCGCGCATTTGGATGGATGAGTCAGATTGCAATATGGGCTGAAAAGCTCAAGCACCACCCTGAATGGTTTAACGTTTATAACAAAGTGGAAGTGAAGCTCGTGACCCATGACGTCGATGGGATCAGCGAATTAGACTTCCAGTTAGCAACAAAAATGGAAACCTTTCAGTAATTATAGTGTCTGAATTTTGTTCACTTAGAATCAAATCGCACATATAAACGAATATCGGGCTTGCATCGCATTTGTTGCTATGTATAATACGCCACTCTTTCGGGAAGCAAGCAAATAGCTTCTTCACGAAAACCAGAATCGAACGCGGGATGGAGCAGTCTGGTAGCTCGTCGGGCTCATAACCCGAAGGTCGTAGGTTCAAATCCTGCTCCCGCAACCATTGAAAAATACTCGCCCTTTGCGGCGGGTATTTTTTTGTCCGAAAGTCCTATCAAGTTTGACTCAACATGTATCAGCTCTTCCTCGTTTAGTATTGGTTTAGTAGTCTACAGATGTCGCATAAACGAGCGGTTGTTTTTAGAGGGATATAAGTATTACCCTGGTCTATAAGTATTCTTTACCCCCTCAAACTTTACTTCGTGGCCTGAATCTTAAAATCGTCGTGAAGCTTAGTCCAATGCGATCTAAGTCCTTGTTTGTGTGCTTCGTCCATGGGTAGCCTTTTCAGGGCTTCAGGCCATAGCTTTTTTCCCGTCTGACTTGGCTTGGTTGGAGCTCCAGAAGATGTCGGGTTATCGTCGGTCAGGAGCGCCAGCACAGCATCTAATTTTTCTTGTGGTATTAGCAGCAACTCACTTTTAAGCCCCTGAGCGACTAGCTCCAGAGTATCAAGCCGAGGGTTGCCCTTAGATTCTAAACGTTGATATTGCTGGCGCGATATACCAACGCGCAACATCATATCGTGCTGCTTGAGTTTTAATGCGATACGGCGTTTTTTATCTGTTCGAGTAGTGAATTCATGATGAAACGTATATGGTGCTATTTGCCATTAAGAGGCATATTAGTTTCTTTTTTATACTTGGCAACATATAAGTTGCTTTTATGTGTGGAGAACAATTTTGCTGTAAAGAGAAGCATATTTCTTGCTTTCATAGGGTGGCGGTGCTGATTGATAGAAAATTGCTGATACTGCTAAAGCACGACTACTAAGAAGTCTTTCGCTGCGCTAGGCTAAAAGTTCAGTAAGGTGTGAAAACTGGTCGAGCTCGCTCGATTCAATAATTGAGTGCTCCTTTTGGGTAAACGTCAAAATATCACACAACATTTCACCACCAAGACATCCCTCATCCTTCCACCCCCTAAAAGACTGGGCTTGTGCAGGACGGGCGGTTCTCCCTGTCTGGTTTAAGCCACAACATATGATCTTGTGCTCGCTTTTCTCGACTTCTTGTCTGGGGTTGTCCACCCCAAAAGGGCATGTTTGGGAGCACATAGCTGCGGGTATTTGCACGGTGTTTGGATTGATGCAACGGCAGACATTAACGACACTTAAGCCCAAATAAAAGTAAGTTGGAATTCAGCACTATTGAGGATGCAGAAGAATGCGCCATTAATGACTTTGAAGGTTATTGCAATTTTAGCTAGCCATTTATAGCTGTAGCGCGAGTTGTATGAACAAACCACCAACTTTACTCAAGCGCCAAACCAACGCGCTCCCAACGAAATCCTGTATCTGAACGCGACATCCAGACTTGTGAAGCTTTGCCTACCACATCCCTCAACGGAACAGTGCCGAAATATCGAGAGTCTTTGCTGTTGCCGCGGTTGTCGCCCAATACAAAGACTTCTCCGTTAGGCACCACAAACTCTTCAACACCTTTGTTATAGCGGCCATTCCACCGCACCTGATAAACAACATTACCTGATTTTTCTGTAATAATAGGCGTCTGGGCATTTTGTACATCTTGATGGAAGTTATTGTTTGATAAGGGTATTGAGTTTATAAAAACCTGTCGGCCTTCTATGCGTATGCGGTCGCCGGGTAGGCCAACAATGCGCTTGATGTAATATTTTGTGCGATCGTTAGGATAGGTGAAGATAGCAATATCGCCTCGTTTTGCTGCCTGAGCGCAACTGCATCACGCTAAAAAATATGTGAAGGGAAGCTAAACAGCCTACCATCGCTTATTGCAGCCTACATTATATTAATTGTGACTTTAAAAGAACAAATTGCTATTTCATCTTGGTATCTTTCACCTTCAGATGGACACTATACTGTCAAACTAACACTCGTATAAAAAGGTCACATAATGAGTAAAATAAAATCAGAAGTACTTGCCGCAAATTCCGAATATGCTAAGAGCTTTGGTGATAAATCAGAACTGGCATTGCCACCTGCAAGGGGCTTTGCAATCTTAACTTGCATGGATGCTCGCTTAGACCCAGCAAAGTACGCGGGTCTAGCTGAGGGTGACGCACATGTCATTCGAAATGCTGGCGGAAGAGCAAGCGATGACGCCATCCGTTCACTCGTAATTTCGCATAAGTTACTCGGCACAAACGAATGGTTTGTCATTCATCATACAGATTGCGGCATGGAGCTATTTAATAGCGAGATTATGGGAGATCTACTTGAAGAAAGCTTGGTTACCGCAACCGTAGATGAAAATGGTTGGCGTAATGTTAAAAATGAGGGTGGCAGCAAGGATGGCAAATACATAAATTGGCTTACTTTCAAAGACAATGCAAAAAGTGTTGTGGAAGACGTAGAACGTATTCGCGCAAACAGCATGGTGCCGAGGCATATTCCTATTTATGGTTATATTTACGACTGCAAAACAGGTAAGTTAGTAGAAGTCCATGACGCAACTACAGCGGGCTCAGTTGACATTTAGCTCCGAGCTTCTCAATCAGCAATAACCGCATCATCTGTTGTTTTATGGTTATTGTTGATTAGTGAATCAAATGTTCGCCATCGCATCGATAGTAAAAGGGTGACACCTTATTTACTATCTTTAAAGTTCGACTAAAGTAAGATTGGTCAAAATATCCTCAGTAGTTTGCTATAGCCCCTTCACTTTGTTGTGTATGCACCAATAACTGACTCGCTTCTGCTATAAATCTGCTTTCAATCATACAACGCGCGGACTGTAACAAGTGTGTTATGCATAGAAAGCTGAGATGGCTAGGTGTCAATCCTAGTGCATTTACATATTCATGTACTCTATGTGTTTCGAGGTACCGCTGCTCCATCGAAGCCCAAAATTTAGACACCATCGATTCAGCAAGCCCGTCTAAGCTATAGCCATAGCTTAAAGCATACCAACGATTAAGGTTAATGAGAATTTCATAAGAAATCGCTCTAAGCAAATGATTACGATCGTTGCTCAAGCGATTTATTGCATCAAGTATGATGGCCATCCTTTCACTCAACCGGGTTGTTTGCTGCGCATCTAGCGATTCCGAATATTGAGCACGACTAGTGTGAAAGAAACATAGCCTCTGACATGCAAACTCTGCATATTCAAGTGTTGCCAAACCGTCTATTTTTACTAAGACAAAGTTATCACGTGCCGATATCCACCTTAGGACTATTTCGCGCTCAGCTTCAATGTGGCGCGCTGATTATGTTCTAAATCCGTTGTAAATTATAATAAATCAAGGCGAATCAATATGTTGGGTTTCTTGAATAAAGCTGATCTTGTTAACGTTGTCGGAGAAAAAGGAACGTTGCGACGCCAGCTCATGCAAACGTTTTTAGTCGTTGGTATGGTGCCTTTGCTTGCCATTGGCATCATTGCACTTTGGCTTTCAAGTTCAATGGCAACTAACATGGTCAGTCAGAACCTAGAGGCACTCAAAGCCAATAAGGTGGTATCGATAGAAAAATACGGTAGCACTATCGTCAATCAAGTCATCACTGCCTCCGACGATCCTAACTTAGCAATAAATCTTGAATCCATTACACAAGCTTTTTATCAGGTGGTTGATGAGTCCTTGAAATCCGATGCGCTTGCGTCTTCGGGCGATGTTAAGCCACAATTAGATCGCCTTAAAAGTGAATTGTCGCGCTATTACAATGCAGAGTTTTTGCCCCAGTACCAATCCATTAATAATGGCGATAGTGTGGATACAAATGCACTTATCAACTCACTTAATCCGGAAGCGGTAGTGCTGCAACATGCTTATATAGAGAAAAACCCGGCAGCACTTGGCAATAAGCATGAAATGTATCGTTCAGCGCTTGACTCAGATTATGACAAAGCTCATGAGCTTATTCATCTTACCTTCAAAGAATACCTGGAAAAGTTTTCGTACTACGACATCTTCCTTGTTGATACTCAAGGCTACGTCGTTTATTCGGTCTACAAAGAACTCGACTATGCGACTAATTTAATAAATGGTGCATACGCAAGCAGTGGCTTGGGTCAGGCCTTTCAGGCATCGTTAAACATTCCAAATGCAAACGAACATGTCTTAATTGACTACGCTCAGTACACACCATCATACGAAGCGCCCGCCAGTTTTATTGCTTCTCCGATTTTTAAGGACGGCGTGCGCCTTGGCTCGCTCATTTTCCAAATGCCACTGGATATTATTACTGATGTTATGTCAGAGCGACGCGGCTTGGGCGAAACAGGAGAGTCATATTTAGTTGGGCAAGACAAACTAATGCGTTCTGATTCACATAAGTTTCCCGACGAGTACAGTGTTGATGCTTCTTTTAGAAACCAAAACTCTGTTGATACAGAAGCGGTAAACCTGGCGCTTAAAGGTGAGGGCGGCGTGCTTGAAATAGAGAATTACAAGGGAGAGTCGGTTTTATCGGGATATATTCCGGTAAAGTTTGGTTCTCTCGATTGGGCGTTAATTGCGGAAATGGAAACTGACGAAGCATATGCTGCGGCGTCTCGTTTACGCTGGATTATTCTAGCGATAGGTTTGCTTGTGGTTGTGGCAATTGTGTTTATCGCAATGAAGGTAACTAAGCGAATCCTAGAGCCGGTAGAGGATATGAAAGCCGCTATTACATCAATTTCCAGCGATACAGATTTCAGTCGCCGAGTAAAAGTCACTCGAGAAGACGAAATTGGAGAATCTGCCACGAGCTTAAACACTTTGTTTGCGCATTTGGAGGTTTCGATAAAAGAAACTAATGATACCGTAACGGCGATGGCAAATGGTGATTTTGAGAAGCGTGTGCAGTCTGACTTTAAGGGCAATTTGTTAACTCTAAAAGAAGGTGTGAATGCCTCTGCTCAGGCAATGGAAGACTCTGTAAAGGAAGTTACTAAGGTAGTTGACGCGCTCGCGCAAGGTGATTTTAGTCAGAAGATAAATCGCGAGATGAATGGTGATTTTGCAAGACTAAAAGATGGCGTAAATCATTCTGCACAGGCAATTGCCAGCGCAATTGGCCATATTTCTCAGCTTACCTCAGCCATGAGTGCGGGTGACTTTACTTATCGCATTAAAGCTGATTTGGTAGGAGAGTATAAAGCGCTTGGACAGCAGGCTGATTCTGCCATGACATCTGTTGATGGCGCATTGCGCGAGATTGATTCAGTCATGGCGTCTGTCGCTAAAGGTGAACTGTCAGCGCGTGTAAATGCGCATTTACCCGGGCAGCTTGATGATATAAAAGTGAAGCTTAACGGCTCTATAGATGCAATCACTGATGTTTTCAGCGAAACTGAGAGAGTATTAGAGGCGCTTTCACAAGGTAAACTTAATCAAAGCATCACGACCGATTTCCCCGGACGGTTTAATTTGTTAAAAACGAACACCAATGCAACGGTAGAAAAGCTCACTGAAGTCGTCCATGAGATTCAGCAGGCATCCGTAACGGTGAGTGCGGGCGCAGAAGATATCGCTTCTGGTAACAGTAGTTTGAGTGCTAGAACAGAGCAACAAGCATCCAACTTGGAGCAAACGGCGGCAAGCATGGATGAGATAACCTCGACGGTGAAACATACGGCTGACAACGCAGGTCATGCAAATGCTATTGTTACCAAAGCCAAAGAACAGGCTCAGCATGGCGGTCAAGTGGTTAAACAAGCCGTCAATGCAATGGAAGAAATCAACAGCTCTAGCAGTAAGATAGGCGATATCATAAGCGTGATTGACTCAATTGCTTTTCAAACGAATCTACTTGCGCTTAATGCAGCGGTAGAAGCCGCACGAGCAGGCGAACAAGGTAGAGGGTTTGCAGTTGTTGCAAGTGAGGTGCGTAATTTAGCAGGCAGAAGTGCCAATGCTGCGAAAGAAATCAAACGCTTGATTGAAGACAGTTTAAGTAAAGTTGAAGCGGGCTCAGAACTTGTCCACAAATCTGGTATTACGCTAGAGGAAATTATCAAGCAAGTTGAAAATGTCAGCAGTATTGTTGGTGAAATATCCACCGCTGCAGGAGAGCAAAGCACGGGCATTGATGAAATTCATCGGGCAATAGAATCACTTCAGCTTCTTACGCAACAAAATACCGCTATGGTAGAAGAGGCAGCGGCTGCAAGCGAAGAGCTAGGCAGTCAGGCCAAGGGTATGAGTGAGTTGATGGAGTTTTTCGATACGGATACACATTCTATTATCACACCATTAGCCAAAGCGAGTTAGACAACACGACGATTAAGGTTTGCGTCTAAAGGCGCTAGCCGTTATAATGCTCGCCGTTATACAAACTGCATGGATTCGTTTCATGTTCAAGGTTGTATTTAACGCGAGCGGCAGGTCGAGAATGCAGGTTTTTTTAAGCCTTGCTAACTGGCTGTCTACCAGGTAACTGGTAAAAGAATTCTTAAAAAGGCTCCGCTTGTTCGGGGCTTTTTTGTTTTTAGATTTTTGTCTTTAGGCACCAATATGAGGTCGTTAGACACTAATCTATTTGCAGAATTGGGCTATATGCCCTTTTTTTATTTGTGGAGAAAATGCTTGTCTCAGTTAGAAAAAAAATTAACTGAAATGTTAGGCGCGCCTGTAGAGGCTTTAGGTTTTGAATTTGTAGGCCTTGAGTTTGTTCGAGCAGGAAAACACTCGACATTGCGCATTTATATCGACGGTGAGAACGGTGTCGATGTTGATGACTGTGCAGAGGTAAGTCATCAAGTAAGCGCAGTGCTAGATGTTGAAGACCCTATAACGACGGAATATAATCTTGAGGTTTCCTCTCCTGGTTTAGATAGACCGCTTTTTAAGCCGCAGCATTATGCAAGCTGTGTCGGTGAGGATGTATCGATTAAGTTATCGCTGCCTCAAGACGGTCGTCGTAATTTTAAAGGGCAGCTGCAGAGCAGTTCCTCAACGCACATATCAGTAAAAGTTGATAACGACACGTTTGAAATTCCTATTGGCAACATTAGCAAAGCCAATGTGGTTCCAAAATTTGATTAATATACGGAGATGTTTACCTGCGAGTAAACAATAAGAATATATGAGCAAAGAGATACTATTAGTTGCAGAGGCGGTTTCCAACGAAAAACAAGTGCCACGAGAGAAGATTTTTGAAGCACTTGAATTTGCCCTTGCCAGCGCAACCAAGAAAAAGAATGAAGGTAACATTGAAGTTCGCATCTCAATTGACAGAGAAACGGGCGACTTTGACACTTTCAGACGATGGCTTGTCATTGAAGACGAGCAAGAGCAAGAAAATCCATACGCCGAAATCACCATTTCTGCCGCGCAAATTGACGAGCCAGACATTCAGTTGGGCGATTATGTTGAAGAGCAAATCGAATCCATCGCGTTTGACAGAATTACTACGCAAACGGCTAAGCAAGTCATCGTGCAAAAAGTGCGAGAGGCAGAGCGAGCGCAAATGATTGCTGAGTACGAAGACCGCGTCGGCGAATTAGTTACCGGCACCGTCAAAAAGGTCAATCGCGATAATGTAATTGTTGACCTTGGCAACAACGCGGAAGGTGTCATCTTCAGAGATGACATGTTACCCCGCGAAACCTTCCGCCCGGGAGATCGAGTTCGTGGTTTACTTTACGTGATTCGCCCAGAAGCGAGAGGTGCTCAACTGTTTATCAGTCGCACACACCCAGATATGCTCGTTGAGCTGTTCCGTTTAGAAGTGCCAGAAATTGCGGAAGAAACGCTTGAGATTAAAGCTGCAGCACGAGATCCAGGTGCGCGTGCGAAGATTGCGGTGAAAACTAACGACCGACGCTTAGACCCTGTTGGGGCGTGCGTGGGTATGCGTGGATCAAGAGTGCAAGCAGTATCCAGTGAGTTAGGCGGTGAGCGCGTTGATATCGTGTTGTGGGATGAAAATCCTGCATCTTATGTGATTAATGCAATGGCGCCGGCTGAGGTTGCATCCATTATTGTTGATGAAGATGCACGTTCCATGGACGTAGCTGTTGAAAGCGACAATCTTGCTCAGGCGATTGGTCGAAACGGACAAAATGTTCGTTTAGCGGGTCAGCTTACGGAGTGGGATATCAATGTGATGACCATTGATGACATGAACGAAAAGCACCAAGCTGAGAATGAAAAAGTATTAGCACTGTTTACACAGCATCTTGATATAGATGAAGACTTCGCACTCATGTTAGTTGAGGAAGGATTCACTACTATTGAGGAAGTCGCCTACGTTCCGGCTGCAGAGATGTTGGAAATAGACGGGCTGGATGAAGACATTGTTGAAGAGTTGCGTTCGCGCGCAAAAGCGGCACTTACTACGCAAGCACTTGCCAACGAAGAAACATTAGAAGCGTCAGAGCCTAAGCAAGAACTGCTTGATTTGGAAGGCTTAGATAGACATGTTGCCTATATTTTAGCGAGTCGCGGTATTACCGACCTCGAAGGTTTAGCTGAGCAAGGCACCGACGAAATTAGCGACATAGAGGAATTGACCGAAGAACAAGCAGGCGAGCTGATAATGGCTGCGCGTAACATTGTTTGGTTTAATGAAGAGTAAGGTCAAGGGGAGAGAATAACACTATGGCAGAAGTATCCATTGAAAAGTTAGCGAGTGATATTGGCACCGCCGTTGACCGTTTAGTACAACAATTTAAAGATTCAGGCGTTGAGAAAAAGCCTGGTGATCAAGTAACCGAAGAAGAAAAACAAAAGTTACTGGATTTTTTAAATAAGCAGCACGGTGGCGCGGGTGCACAAGCACCTAAAAAGATGACACTGCAACGCAAAACCACTAGCACGATCAGTCTAGGTAAATCTCGCGCGGTGAAGGTAGAAGTGCGTAAAAAGCGTACCTATGTTAAGCGCAGCGATATTGAAGAAAAGCGTCTTGCTGAAGAAGAAGCTAAGCGCAAAGAAGAAGAAGCGCGGATCAAGCGAGAAGCTGAAGAGAAGGCGCAAGAAGCGGCGAAAGCAGCTGCTCTAGAAAAGCAGCGTAAAGCAGAAGAAGCACGCAAAGCACAAGAAGCAGAGCGTCAAGCACGTGCAGAGAAAGCTAAAAAAGAAGCAGAAGAGCGCAGGGCCTCTGAGTCGACCTTAACTGACGAAGAAAAGAAAGCACTTGAAGAAGCTCGCGCAGAAGAAGAGCGAATTAAGAAGCAGCAAGAAGAAGAAGTTCAGCGCAAGCTGGAAGAAGATGCAAAAGCGGCTGCAGAAGAAGCACGTAAGCTAGCCGAAGAGAACGAACGGCGCTGGAAAGAAGAAGAAGAGCAACGCAAAAAAGAAGAAGCACAAGAAGTTCATCTTCACTCAAATCGCTATGCGCAAGAGGCAGAAGATGAAGAGGATATGCAGGTTGAACGCGGTAGCCGTCGTCGCAAAAAGTCCAAGAAGAACGCTGGTGAACATTTGAAACAAAGCTTTACCAAACCTGTGACACCAGTAGAACGTGTGGTCAAATTAGGTGAAACCGTTACGGTTGGAGACTTGGCAAGCCGAATGGCAGTGAAGGGAACCGAAGTCATCAAAACCATGATGAAAATGGGCGAGATGGCTACGATTAACCAAGTGCTCGATCAAGAAACAGCCGTGCTTGTTGTCGAAGAAATGGGCCATAAGTATGAGCTGGTAAATGAAAATGCCTTAGAAGATGAGTTAATCGCAAAAAGTCATGACGGAGAGCTTGTTACTCGTGCGCCTGTGGTAACCATTATGGGGCATGTTGACCATGGCAAAACCTCATTACTTGATTACATTCGCCGAGCCAAAGTGGCAGATGGCGAAGCAGGTGGAATAACCCAGCATATTGGTGCATATAGCGTCGAAACTGATTCAGGCCGCATTGCATTTTTGGATACACCTGGTCACGCCGCGTTTACCGCTATGCGAGCACGTGGCGCCACAGCAACCGATATTGTTATTTTGGTCGTGGCTGCCGATGATGGCGTTATGCCGCAAACCAAAGAAGCGATTCAGCATTCTCGCGCAGCAGGCGTGCCCTTAATCGTTGCGGTTAATAAAATGGATAAAGAAGCGGCTGATCCAGACCGCGTTAAAACGGAATTGTCTCAATTAGAAGTGATTTCTGAAGAGTGGGGTGGTGAGCATCAGTTTGTGCATGTTTCGGCAAAAACCGGCATGGGCATTGATGAACTACTTGATGCCATCAATCTGCAAGCTGAGGTACTAGACCTTAAAGCGGTTGATTCTGGCGCTGCACGCGGAATCGTAATTGAGTCACGACTCGATAAGGGCCGTGGACCGGTGGCTTCAGTGCTTGTTCAGGAAGGACAATTAAAACCTGGCGATATCTTGCTATGTGGTGAGGAATATGGACGCTTACGAGCGATGCGAGATGAGCACGGTACTGAAATTAAGGTGGCGGGTCCATCAACGCCCGTAGAAGTGCTGGGCCTCTCAGGTGTTCCTATAGCTGGCGAAGATGCACTCGTGGTTAAGGATGAGCGAAAAGCGCGTGAAGTAGCGGCAAAACGCCACACTAAACAACGTGAGCTTAAACTGGCGAAACAACAAAAAGCGAAACTTGAAAACATGTTTGCCAATATGGAAAGTGGTGATGTTTCTGATTTGAATATTGTATTGAAAGCAGATGTTCAAGGTTCGATTGAAGCAATCTCTGAGAGCTTAACGAAGCTTTCAACAGACGAAGTTAAAGTAAATATTATCGGCAGCGGTGTTGGCGGTATTACGGAAACGGATGCCTCACTTGCCGCTGCTTCAAATGCTATTATCGTTGGCTTTAACGTACGTGCCGATGCAACTGCGCGCAGAACGATTGAAGCTGATGAAATTGACTTGCGTTATTACAGCATTATTTATGAATTAATTGATGAAGTAAAACAAGCAATGAGCGGTATGCTTGCGCCAGAGTTTAAACAAGAAATTATTGGCCTTGCTGAAGTTCGCGATGTATTTAAATCACCTAAAATCGGCGCGATTGCTGGTTGTATGGTGACAGAAGGTACGATCAAACGTAGCAATCCAATCCGCGTATTACGTGAGAACGTGGTGATCTACGAGGGCGAGCTTGAGTCACTGCGTCGATTTAAAGACGACGTGCAAGAAGTGAAAAAAGGCATTGAGTGCGGCATAGGCGTTAAGAACTACAACGACGTTAAAGTTGGTGATCAAATTGAGGTCTTTGAGGTCGTTGAGGTACAGCGTCAACTTTAGCTTGTTAGCAGGTAAATAAGCGTGAAACGGAGGCATTTGCCTCCGTTTTTTTCCATTGCGTTTTCATTTAAAAAAAGGTTAATTATGTCGAGAGAATTCTCAAGAACCGATAGAGTTGCGCAGCAAGTTCACAAAGAGGTTGCAAGTATTCTACAGCATGAATTTAAACATCGAGAGCCTGAAGTAGGGATGATTACTGTCTCTGGCGCAGAGGTTTCTAGAGATTTAAGTCATGCGAAGATATTTATTACGTTCTATATATCAGATGAAGAAAAAATTGAAGCCGACATGGCCAGATTACAAGATGCCAAAGGTTTTGTTCGCGGCTTATTAGGCAAGCGAGTGCGAATGAGAAACGTGCCAGCACTTCATTTTGTTCGCGATACGTCCATTGTAGAGGGCGCAAGAATTTCCGCTTTAGTGAATGATGCTATTGCGCAGGACAAGGCAAAAAAGCAGGATGACGATTAGCGGTGGCAAGGCGTCGAAAGGGAAGAGCAGTAAACGGCATTTTGCTCATTGATAAACACACGGGAGAGTCCTCAAATAACATTGTCGGGCATATAAAGCGCTTATATGGTGCAGCAAAAGCTGGCCATACTGGAGCACTTGACCCTTTGGCAACAGGCATGTTGCCCGTTTGTCTTGGCGAGGCCACTAAGTTTTCACAGTTTTTGTTGGACGCAGACAAGACCTACGAAGTAGTGGCAAAATTGGGTGTTCGAACCGACACGTCCGATGCAGATGGTGAGGTGGTAAGCGAAGCACCCGTGAACGTTGACCTCCCTCAGATCAAAGACGCTTTAAAAAGCTTTATCGGTAACATTGAACAGGTGCCCTCCATGTTTTCAGCACTCAAACATGAAGGCAGACCTTTGTATTATTACGCTCGCAAAGGTATTCATATTCAAAGAGACGCGAGAAAAATCAATGTTTACAGCAATCAGCTACTAAGCTTTGAGGGTGATTTGCTGAAACTTAGAATACATTGTTCGAAGGGCACCTATATTCGCACTATCGTAGATGATCTTGGGCAATTGCTAGGATGCGGAGCGCATGTTGCTGAACTACGACGAACTGGCGTGGCCGACTTTCCAGAGCAAATGCATAGCGTTTCTCACTATCAAAAGCTTGTGTCAGAAATCGAATCAACCGAACAAAAGCATCAAATGCTCGATAACTTGCTACTGCCCATGGATTTGCCTGTTCGGTCACTAGCGCCCGTAATATTATCTGAGTACGATATGGCACAATTACAACATGGGCAACAGATAGCTGCAGACGCATTTAGTCATGCTGAACAGTCATTGGCAGGGCAAGTAATGCGGGTCTACGGCCCCCACGAGCGTTTTTTGGGTGTTGCGACCCTGACCGATGAGCTGGCACTGCAAGCGAAGCGATTAGTGGTTTACCCGGAGCAAAGTCACGATTGATAGCATTGTGCTTCGACTAGCAAATAGGTCGTCTTTTTAAGGTCTTTTGCTACGCTTGTATTTTAAAACAAAGACAGTATACTACGCGCTCTTTCGATGGCACTGAATTAGTGATCGGGCCATCCTTTTAACTTAATGGAGAACATAATGTCACTAAGTACTCAAGAAACTGCAGATATCGTTGCCAAATTCGGCACAAAAGAAGGCGACACAGGGTCACCTGAAGTTCAAGTTGCACTACTCACTCACAACATCAATAAACTTCAAGGTCACTTTAAAGATCACAAGAAAGATCACCACTCACGTCGCGGTCTATTGCGTATGGTATCTCAACGCCGTAAACTTTTGGACTACCTTAAAGGTAAAAACCTAGATCGTTATCAAGATCTTATTTCTAAGTTAGGTCTGCGCCGATAGTCGCGATAGCTTGAAAGACTTCAAACGAAAAAGCCGCTCTAGAAAGAGCGGCTTTTCTTTTTGGTGCGCATGAAAACTTAGGACTTGTCTGACCTTGGCATCCAGAGCTAGCGATCAGATGGTTTTTACGGTTAACTCTTCCACTTGCCCCTCTAATTCATTGAGCTTTTGAAGCAAGGTTGTATTGCGTTTCTCAAGCAGTAGTATTTTTTCTTCTAGGGCTCTCATGGTTTGCGCCTGTGCATTGCTCGTTTCACCAAAGCCCTCGTATTCGACTTGCACCGCTAACAAGTTATTTGCCTGCTCAGTCAATTTGCTGTTTAAGCTATCTATTCGACTAATTAACTGTTGATTGGCACTTTGAGCAGCATTTACTTTTTGAGTGATTTCGCTTACGTCATCACTCACTGAGCTTTGCACAGTCACCACTTTACTGTTGAGCTCTTTAATTTGTTCTTGGTTGCGCCTCCAAGCAGACGCCCAAAGCTTATCCATTTGGTCCCAAAGCTCTTCTGTTTTATCTGAAAGCTCGCTTACTTTCACCTGCAAGGCGACTGTCGAGTTCCCCATCTCTTCGCCCGTTGCTGAGAGCCTGTTTTCCAGCGACTGCAAACGGTTTTGATTAGCAATAATCGTCTCTTGGCTCTTTTGAAGCTCGGTGTAAAGGTAAGCACATCCTGCAGTGGCGATAAGTGCGATGAGTAAACTGATGATAACCAGCCCTTTCCCAGAACCACCGCCGCCAGAACCAGAAGAGGGCGCCTTTTTTGCTTGTGACTTTTTAGCGCCAACAGGAATGCGATCGCTGGCGTCGACGTTGATAGGAGCAAAGTCAGAATCATTTGAACTAGGAGCCATGTATTTCCTCTAGCATGTATTTGAATAGGATAAACTGCACATATCATACAATATGTAACACTATCCGCTAAATGTTTTGCACTAGTATACCGATAATTCAGGATATAACAGGCTTATGTTTGCCAATTTCAAGCCACATAATATATGATGTGGGCTCTATGAGAGAATCTGAGTGTTATGAAACTAAATAAGAAACTGTCATTTACCTTGGCGGTACGCAGTCTAGTTATTTTGATTAGCCTCGGATTGGTGATGGCTTTTTTGCAGACTCTGTTCGATTTTCGAGAGCGTCAAGCAGAAGTCAAACAAACCATTGATTCCATTGTCACCTCAGCGCGCGGCTCTGCAAGCAATGCAGTGTATCTTTTAGATAATCCCATGGCGCAGCAGGTTATTGACGGTTTATCGTATTTCGATTTCTTTCACTATGTCTCGATCATAGATGACCGTGGCAACATTATGGCGGACTTTTCTCGTCAGGAAGTGGACGGTAACGTCGCCGTTAATACATCCTACAACCCACTTCTGTCTCTAGTCGCCGAAAACTTCACCAAATCATCTGTATTACTCACCGGACAAACGCTGGCAGATGGGCGTCCTCAAATTTACGGTGAGATGGTATTGATAATTGATAATCATATTGCTCTTTCAGGTGTATACGATAGAGCAAGCCGCGCCTTTGCCATCGCGGTCGCCGGATATATCTTGCTCACTCTTGTACTGAGTATTCTCTATCATTTTTCACTGGCAGCACCACTGGTGCGCTTGTCTAAACGCTTTCAACAGGTCAATACTGCTTCAATTGCGTCTCAGCAAATCAGCCACGTTGTTGGGCATGAAAAAAATGAATTCTCACTTATTGTAAATGCTGCAAACGATATGCTTTCACGCATTTCTTCCGGCCAAATTCTGTTAACCGAGCGTTCGCAGCGATTTAGGCTGATACTCGATACGGCACCATCACTCATTTACTCCCTGGACAATAACCTTGATTTTGTATTCGCGAATAAATCGACTGCTTCTTTTTATGGTTACAGTATTTACGAACTTAAAGGGCGCTGCGCTGAAGATGTAATCAGCCCCATTGATCCTGATTTACTCGATATTATGAAAGACTTTATTTCGTCCTCGCGCCGACAAGTGAGCAATATTGTTCCTATGAGAAACGCTGGCGGGGCAGAGTGTTTTATGGAATTGACAATGGTCAAATTCAAAACCCCTGACGGCCACAGTATTTTGGTTACTTCATCTGACGTAACGAAGCGGGTAAAAGCAGAGGAAAAAATAGAGTCACTGGCTTACTACGACACGCTCACGTCTTTGCCGAATAGAAACAAAGTATATGAAGTACTTAATAAACAGCGTAGCGATGACCACGGAATGTACGGTATTGCTGCTATAGCTGACTTAGATCAGTTTAAGCGCATCAACGATACCTTAAGTCATAGTGTAGGTGACCAGCTAATCGTTAAGCTGGCTCGACGATTACAAAAAGAATTTTCGTTTTCTGACCTTATTGCGCGCCTTGGTGCTGACGAATTCCTATGCATCGAAGAAGATGTCTCTGAGAATTTATCTGTGGCGACAGAGGGTGCAGAAGTGCTGGGTGAACGACTGCGCGCCTGTATCAATAAAGAGATAGAAATTGGCCTTCACAGCTATGCGCTTACCGCCAGTATTGGTGTAATAGTATTTAAAAAAGGCCAGGCCAGCGCGGATGAAATTTTGCAGTTCGCAGATACTGCGATGTACGAGTCAAAGCGCACTGGACGTAATAAAGTGACAATGTTTAAAACAGAAATGGCTGCTCAAGCGGCTGAGCTGCTTAAACTTGAGCGAGACATTATGAAAGCAATGTTCCGCGACGAATTTTATTTTGTGCTACAACCTATCGTAGATACAGACACACATCGTTTAAATGGCGCGGAAGCGCTGATGCGATGGAAGAAAGACGGTAAAGTTGTCAGCCCGGCTGAATTTATACCTTTCCTCGAAGAAAGTGCATTGATTGTTGATGTTGGTGAGCGGATTTTAAACAGTGTATGTCGCTATATTGTGGAACTTGAAGATCGCGAACTATTAACTGAAGACTTTAAAATTGCGGTAAACATTAGCGCCAAGCAACTGGCTAAGCCCGACTTTATAGAAGCTGTGTCGCGCGTGCTGTTGAAGCATAAAGTGTCCGGCAAGCGTTTAGAGTTTGAGATAACTGAGAGCGTTGCCTTAAATAACATGGCCGATACGATCAAGAAAATTGTGAGCCTGAAGAAAATGGGCATCTCATTTTCGCTGGATGACTTTGGCACAGGCTATAGCTCATTAAGTCATTTAAAAGACCTACCGGTTGATAAGCTCAAAATTGACCGCTCGTTCATTAACGACATTACGGTTGATAAGCAAGACGAAAACTTAGTTCGCTCAATTATCCAACTGTCGCGTAACTTAGGGCTCGTCACAGTGGCAGAGGGCGTGGAAACACAAGAACAGGTTGAATGGTTGATGCTAAACGGGGATTTGTTACTGCAAGGCTTTTATTTTAGTAAACCGCTTGATATCGAAGATTTTGAAAAGCAGTATTTGTTATCACCAGCAGACGCCTCAGAAAACCCTAAACATTCCGCATGATATTCGTAAGAATTTTACTCATTTGTTCGCTAAGTCTTGTTCTGACTACTCAAACAGTTTTGGCGTGCGAAATTCGCCACCCAGGAAAGCAAGATGCGGCTGATGCAAGGCATGAATATCCGCGGCAACTGCTATATCAAATTCTAAAAGCAACGGAAGATGAGTTTGGCGAATGTAAATTGGTCGATGTAGGTGGCTTAAGTCAGAATCGTCAGATAGCATGGCTAAGCGAAGGAACGGGTGAAATTGATGTTGCCTGGTTACCCGTGACCGAGGATACAAATAACGCACTCACGCCAATTCCTTTTCCTATTCGAAAAGGCTTGCTCGGCTGGCGCATATTGCTGGTTCACAAAGACAATCTAGCAAAATTTAAAGAGATTGATTCCCTTATTGACCTGAATGTTTTTAGCACAGGCTTTGGTTCAGATTGGGGTGATTTACCGGTAATGCAGCACAATTTTGCAAGGGTTATTACCAGCAATAGTTATGAATCACTTTTTGAGATGCTCTCCCACAAACGCTTTGATTTTCTATCGCGCAGCGTTTACGAAGCTTATGATGAAACGCTTTTGAGGCGCTCTACTCATCCTGAAATTGTGATGGAAACAACCATCGCGTTGAAGTATCCACAAGTAGACTTTTTCTATGTCAATAATGAAAACTCTGAGTTAGCGAAAAGACTGCATTTAGGCATGGATAAACTCATTCGTAACGGTCGATTTAACACGTTATTTTACGGATATTATGCAGACTATATTCGGGGTGTACATATGGCTCAGCGGACGATCATCGAGCTAGAAAATCCTTTTTTACCAGAGAACGTGAACCACGAAGACCCAGAACTATGGTTCCAGCTCAATGATGTGGATAAGTACGCGTATTTCAATTAGTGCTGGGAAGTAAAAAGAAGGTGGTGGAGCTGGGGGGAGTCGAACCCCCGTCCAGAAAGCGTCAACCTTTGGTACTACATGCTTAGTTTGCCTTTTATTTAACCCTATGAACTCCGACAAACAGGATTTCTTCGGGCTGGCCTAATACTATTTCGCGGTTCAACCTTAGACAAGTTTCCCTCGCTAGTTCATTAGTATGACCTTCCAAACCTTCACGAATGAACAACGGCTGAAGTGGAAGGGCCTATACAGGTTATTAAGCTGCTAGTGCGTAGTTTTCGTCGTTTGCGACTATTTTTTTGCGGCTTTTTAAAGAGGCCAACCGCACCTCTGCATGCACCTCCGGCATCATTGAATCCTGTCGAATCCAGAGCAGCCCCGATGTAATTCGAGATTATAGCACAGTTTATAGGGACATAACCAACACAAAGAATGCGCTTCTTATACACGCTCGCTTGATTCACCTCATGCTTTCTCGATTAAAATCAAACAGTAATAGACCCAGCCCGCAGAACTTGTTAGCCTTAACTATCAACATTCTTCGAATAGCCTGACTCTACTTGTGAAGTGTCATGTCTTAAAACTACTGTGTGTACTGTTAGCGCTTCAGTCGATGCTTGCAAGTGCTGTGCCTGGGCATTTGCTGCACGCGCTGAATACGCAAACACAAGACAACGCGCTAGCAATATGCACCGGTTCAAGCACTAAGTGGATTAACAGCGCTGTTTATTTTGAGACGGGAAAGCTTGTTGAGCTTGACCTAAGCACGAACAGTGATAGCTCATCTACTGGAGACATACTTAAGCAGGCCTGTTCAAGCTTCATTGCTTTTGATAGTAAGCCGAGTTTTCGTTTTGATGCATCAAGCTTATTTAAGCTTAATCTCCTTGCCGATGAGGTATTTATCGCTGGGGCAAGCAATATAGGCTCCATCCGCTTATTTTTAATTCCACCCACAAGAGCACCGCCTTTCTAACGCCACATCATTGCTTACTCGGTTTACACCGAATCAAACCCATAATTAATTCTTATGGCACGCCAGCTTTTGTGTTTGCACAAGCCTAGCGTGTCACGTGTGTGGAAGTAGAAATGAAAACAAAAAATAAATGTTTATTGGCAGGCATAGGTTTCGCTGTATCTAATACGCTCATGGCAGAGCACATTGAAAACATTGAAGTAAGAGGACGTGTAAACAGTTTTCTCAATGAGTCTGAAATTGCGCTTAACCAGGCAAGTTCGCCGGATATGCGTGCTCAGCTCGCTGTGTTACCGGGAGTCAATGTGAACGGCAATGGCAGTATTTCAGGTGTGTTGCAATATCGCGGACTGTTTGGAGACAGAGTACGCATAAATATCGATGGTAATGAAATTGCCGGGGCAGGGCCGAATGCTATGGACAGCCCTCTATCGCACGTCATCGGCAGTATGTATCAAGAGATAACACTTCATCAAGGCATTGCGCCGGTTTCGGTGGGCAGTGAGACCTTGGGAGGCGCAATTGAAATTGATGAGCACAGCTTTGATATCAATCAAAGCAATACATGGCAGCACAATGGCGGTATTTCAGGAGGATTTTTTCATAATGATCATCAAAGTGTGAGTACCTTGTATTTTGGTTCTGGTAACAATCGTTATATTGGACTAAGTGGTGATCTACAGGAGGGTGAAAACTATGTGTCAGGCAACGGGCGTGAGGTACCATCAACCTTTTATGAGCGCTCTGCCATAAAGCTCAAATCGGGTTTTAAAAACGATAAACACAGAGTTGACTTGACTCTTGGCAAACGCAACACCAATGAGTCTGGTACACCTGCTCTTGCGATGGATATTATTTTTGTTGATGCGCTATGGTATAGAATCAATCATCAGTTTGAAATCTCCGATGCATGGCAGATTGAGACGCAACTATTTGGCAATCAAAACCAGCACGATATGAATAACTTTGCGCTGAGAACGCCTCGCATGCCGCAAATGTTTAGATTAAACGATGTCGAGAGTGAAGCCTTGGGCATCGAAACAAACCTTAACTATCAAGACGGTGGTAATCGCTTTGAAAGCGGTATTGAGTGGTTTGAGCGTGAGCAAGCGTCCCTTATCACTAATCCCAATAATCCGAACTTTTTCATTAACAATTTTAATGCGGTAGAGCGTGACAGATTCTCTGTCTTCGCACAGTACACCCAAAAACGAGAGCGCTTTGATTGGCAGCTAGGGCTTAGGTTTTCAGAGGTGTTTGCAGATGCAGACGACGTTTCCACTAATATGGCAATGATGAACCCCAATGTCGCTGCACTTCAAAATGCCTTCAATGAAGCAAACAGAGAACAAAACTTTTCACTTGTTGACACGGTGCTCAAACTGAAATTTCCAATTAACGAGGAGCTCGCTGTGTCTTTCTCGGGAGGCATCAAGGAAAGGGCACCCTTTTACAATGAGCTATATAGCTGGTTTCCACTCGGTGTGTCTGCGGGCTTAGCTGACGGTCGTAACTATATTGGGAATCTTGATCTAGATAAAGAAACCGCAAATAAGCTTGATCTCAGTATGCAATATCAAGCAAAAGGCTTTGCATTATCCGGCAGTGTCTTTTACAGCAATATTGATAATTATATTTTGGGCACACCTTCGACAAATCCATCGGCAAATGCGATTGCCGTGATGAACGGTATTGCACCACCGCTACAGTGGAATAACGCCGACGCTAAATTAAGTGGTGCAGAGCTGCGTTTTAATGCCATGCTATCTAATCATTGGCGCTTGATGGGCATATTTGAGTACGTGCGCGGAAAGCAAAGCTCGCCTGTAGAGCAAGATTTATATAGACTTGCGCCAGCCTCCGGCGTATTGAATCTCGCTTACGAAGGTGACGAGTGGCAATGGCATATGAACTATCGGCTTGTTGCGGCACAAAACAAGGTGGCTGAGCAACAAAACGAGACTCGCACAGGCGGATATGCGGTGTTTGATACTCGCTTTGAATACGCGCTGAATAAAGACTGGCATGTTAGTCTGCTTGTTGAAAATCTGTTTGACCGTGAATATGTTGATCATCTTGCGGGCGTAAATCGAGTTTCCAATGCTGAAATTGCAAGAGGCGAGAAATTGCCAGGCGCTGGCCGCAATATTGGTATTCGAGCGCAGTATCAATTTTAGTCGTAGCAAGCTTCAAATTGTGGAAGCTTGAACAAGAACTGCAAAACAAAATGAGGATCGAAGATGGTGTCAGAGCGACAGCTTTTTCAACCGGTCGTGCTGCCGTGTGGTAAAACACTTAAAAATCGCATCGTCAAAGCGGCTATGGAAGAAAATATGGCTGATGATAATCACCTACCTTCCCAAGGCCTGAAGAGCCTTTATAAGGCGTGGGCAATGGGAGGCGTTGGGCTTATCATATCGGGTAACGTGATGATTGACCGCATGGCAATGACTGGCCCTGGCGGTGTTGTGCTAGAAAAATCCACGCCGATTGATGCCTTCAAGGACTGGGCGCAACACGCAAAGCAAAACGGATGTTGCGCTATATTGCAAATCAATCATCCTGGTAGGCAGGTCATGAAGAAGATGGGCGGGAAAGCGCTATCGCCCTCAGCAATTGCTGTGGATATCGGCAAACACTCGCATATGCTGGCCAAGCCTAAAGCTATGCAAGCAGATGAGATTGATGAGGTGATTAATCGCTTTGTCGATACTGCCGTGCAAGCAAAGCGCGCCGGATTTGATGGTGTTCAAATTCATGCGGCTCACGGATATTTACTGTCACAGTTTTTATCGCCCTTATGCAACAAGCGAACTGATAAGTGGGGTGGAGCATTGCAACAGCGCGCGTCAATCTTGTATGACATTCTTCAAAAGGTACGCGAGGCAGTCGGCGATACATTCATCGTTGCCATAAAGCTGAACTCAGCTGATTTCCAACGAGGTGGATTTGACGTTGACGATGCAATAGAAGTGCTTAAGCGATTAAATACGCTTCATGTTGATTTTGTAGAGCTTTCAGGCGGCTCGTATGAGGCGCCCGCCATGCAGGGCAGAACAGCCGATGACCGAACGCTTGATCGAGAAGCTTACTTTTTAAGCTTCGCCAAGCAAATTGCAGAGCATGCAAGCTTTCCTGTCATGACAACAGGCGGTGTTTCTCGATTTGAAACAGCTCAGAGGGTAATTAATGCGGGCATGGATATGGTGGGTATGGCAAGTGCGTTGGCATATACACCTAATCTAGTCAATCTTTGGAAAAAAGACCCGCAAGCAGTAGGTTACATTCCGCACCTAAAATGGAAAGATAAGGCCATGTCAGGCTTAGCGACAATGGCCTTGGTCAGGCGGCAACTGCAGAGAATGGGCAAAGGCAAAGCACCCAAACGAAGATCGAATGCACTGTTCAGTTTGATAAACGATCAAGTGCGCCTTGCACGCTTAACGAAAAAGTATCGCAAGTGGATAGGCGTCGACGCTTAACATCAGGAACTAGGCGTGTTTCATCATGCGTTCTTTTTGACGCGCCCAGTCTCTGTCTTTAATCGCGTCGCGTTTGTCGTGTGATTGCTTACCTTTGGCAAGCCACAACTCAATTTTCACCCAGCTAGCTTTCCAGTACATCGCAGTGGCGATAATGGTGAGCCCTTGTCGGTCGAGGCCGCCAACTAAGTGATCAATTTCTCGCTGATGCAAGAGCAGTTTGCGCGTTCGAATAGGGTCGCAAATAACGTGGCTTGAGGCTTGGTTGAGCGGCTGAATATTTATGTTGGTCACAAAGGCTTCGCCGTCTTTAACATACACATAGGCGTCGGTCAGATTGCATTTTCCAGCACGTATAGATTTAACTTCCCAGCCTTGCAACTGAATACCCGCTTCAAACTTATCAAGCAGATGATACTCGTGGCGCGCCTTTTTATTTAGGGCGATGGTGTTATTATTAGCTTTCGTCTTTTTCATGCCGCCATTATACTTACATGCGCACCGATATGAAGTACTTATACTAAACAACTATAAGAAGAAAGGTAAATCGAAGTCCACCCATGCCAAAAATCAATAAAAGCGCACTGGTAGCCTACAGCGCAGAACAAATGTACACACTCGTTAATGATGTAGACGCCTACGATCGGTTTTTACCTGGATGCCGTCGTAGTGAAATTCTTGAGCAAAGCGATACCCATATGCGAGCCTTAATGCTGTTAAACAAAGCCGGCGTTGAACAACAGTTAGTGACGCACAATACGCTAACGCCTAACCGCCGTATTCAGATGCAGTTAGCTGAGGGGCCTTTCAAAGCATTAGACGGAGGCTGGCATTTTACCCCGCTCTCAGAAGAGGCCTGCAAAATAGAGTTGGAACTAGAATTTACTTTCACTAGCAAATTGGTCGAATTTGCTTTCGGAAAGGTCTTCAAAGCCCTTACTAACAATATGGTGAAAGCTTTTTCCGAGCGCGCAAAAAAGGTATATGGGTAATGCCAAGTCAGCTGACAATCGAAATTGCATACGCGCTACCAGAAAAACAGTCACTGATGCGCGTCGCGGTGCCGGACGGAACAACCGTTCAAAAAGCGATTGAACAGTCGGGTTTGCTAAGTCTGTATCAAGAGATAGATCTTAGCGTCAACAAAGTTGGGATTTGGAATAAGGTGTGTAAAGTCGATGCAGTAGTCAGTGAGGGTGACCGCATAGAGATTTATCGTCCACTTATCGCCGACCCGAAAGAAGTGCGTAAACTTCGGGCACAAAAAGCGAAGGAAGAGGGGCGAGCAAATAAAGTCACCGGTGGTAAACCTCTTTAACCTGAATCCTGTTTAAGAAATGGTACAAGCGATTGTTTTACATACTTAAATTAATTTTTACACTCAGTGCTTTCTTCTTTTTAAACCCGTTTGAGCCAGAATTTTCGCTGAAATTTCTTCCACCGAATATTTGGTGCTGTTAAGAAAGGGTATCTTTTCTTTTCGATATAAGTTTTCAACTTCCCTCAGCTCCATGCGGCATTGCGGCATAGAGGCATAGCGACTGTTCGCGCGACGCTCTGAGCGAATGGCATGCAAACGGTCGGCGCTGATCGTGAGTCCAAACAATTTTTGTTTAAATCGTTTCAGGCCAGGCGGGAGTTTGAGAATGTCACCCATGTCTTCTTCAGTAAAAGGGTAGTTTGCGGCTTTTATGCCATATTGCAGCGCCAAATAGAGACTGGTGGGCGTTTTACCTGAACGTGATACACCTACCAGTATAATGTCGGCCTCATGGTAGTCTTTTAAATTCGCGCCATCATCATTGGCAAGTGCGTAATTTACCGCTTCAATTCTGATGTCATACGTTTTTTCATGCATGCTGTGGGTGCGATGTTTCACAGGCTTTGATGGAACCCCTATTATTTTTTCCAAAGGGGCGACGAACTGATCAAGAAAGTTGTAATTTATCCCAACGGACTTGCGCATAATTTGCCCAACTTCTGCGTTTACCATAGTGTAAAAAACTAATGGCCGCTGACCACTTTCTTGATAGGAGCTTTCAATTTGCTTTAAGACCTCACGGGCATGTTGTTCGGTTTCAACAAAAGGGATAGTAATATGTTCAAACTCGCTAGGGAACAGGGATAGTAAAGCATGCCCAAACACTTCGGCAGTAATGGCTGTGCCATCTGATATATAGTATGCGCTTCGCACAACATCTCCTTAACAATGGTGTAATTTTATTACCAAATAAATTAAATTTTACTTTGTAATTAAATGCCATTTAAAATTAACAAGGGCTTTAATTTAGCACCTTTATGATGTTTGTAATAAACATTGAAAGTTTACATTTATTTGTTCGTGAAAATTTCACTTGCAGGAGGCTACTATAGTGCAGGAATACGTTCTTTGGTATCAAGAGTTGGGCATGGACGACGTAAGTCGCGTTGGTGGTAAAAACGCATCACTCGGAGAAATGATATCAAACTTGTCAAATGCAGGGGTGCAAGTACCTGGTGGATTTGCCACTACCGCCGATGCTTTTAATGAATTTTTGGTGCAAAGCGGTGTAGAGGCGAAAATCCATGATGTATTGGATGCACTTGACGTTGATGACGTGAATGCGCTTGCTAAAGCGGGTAAACAAATTCGCGAGTGGGTATTGGACACACCGTTTCAACCCGATTTAGAGGCTGCCATAAAAAGCGCTTTTGACACACTTTGTGCAGATGCTGGCGACCAAGCTTCTTTTGCTGTGCGCTCATCCGCAACGGCAGAGGACATGCCGGATGCCTCATTCGCAGGCCAGCAAGAAACGTATTTGAATGTAAAAGGCTACGAAGCAGTACTGCTGGCCATAAAACATGTATTTGCTTCCCTTTTCAACGACCGAGCAATCTCATATCGTGTGCATCAGGGCTATGACCACAAAGGCGTTGCGCTTTCTGCAGGAATTCAGCGCATGGTGCGAAGCGACATGGCAGCCTCAGGCGTCATGTTCACCATTGATACAGAATCAGGATTTGAGGATGTAGTGTTTATTACTAGCTCATTAGGGCTGGGTGAAATGGTAGTTCAAGGCGCCGTCAACCCTGATGAGTTTTATGTGCATAAGCCAACCTTAGATGCTGGAAATCCTGCTGTTTTGCGCCGTAATTTGGGCAGCAAACTCATTAAGATGATTTATTCTGATGACGAAGCTCACGGTAAACAGGTTGAAATCGTAGACATTGATAGCGAGCTGTCCAAACAGTTTTCAATCACTGATGATGAAGTCATGGAGCTGGCTAAACAGGCCATGATTATCGAGAAGCACTACAAGCGGCCTATGGATATTGAATGGGCAAAAGACGGGCTAGACGGCAAGTTATACATTGTACAAGCTCGACCTGAAACAGTTCGTAGCCGTGAAGATATTCAAGTAATTGAGCGCTTTCAGTTAAAAGACGCAGCCAGTAAACTGATTTGCGACGGTAGGGCAATTGGTCACAAAATTGGTGCCGGTACGGCAAAAGTACTCGATTCTATCGCCGAGATGGACAAAATTCAGCAAGGCGATGTGTTGGTTACCGATATGACAGACCCTGATTGGGAGCCCATTATGAAAAAGGCTTCCGCTATTGTCACCAATCGCGGTGGTAGGACATGTCATGCTGCGATTATTGCTCGCGAGATGGGTATTCCTGCGGTTGTGGGCTGTGGTGATGCCACAGAATCTATCGAAACGGGTGATAAGGTCACCGTATCATGCGCGGAAGGTGACACCGGTTATATCTACAACGAAGTACTTGATTTTGACGTCACTCGGTCTCGTATTGATGCGATGCCAGACTTACCTCTAAAGGTTATGATGAATGTGGGTAACCCGGACCGAGCGTTTGACTTTGCGCGCTTGCCTCATGAAGGTGTGGGTTTAGCGCGATTAGAGTTTATTATCAATCGAATGATTGGGGTTCATCCCAAAGCCTTACTCAATTTTGACGAGCAGCCTGACGACGTTAAAGCTGAAATTTCTGATATGATTGCGGGTTACGCGTCACCGGTCGAGTACTATATAGAAAAGCTTGTTGAGGGCATTTCCAGTATCGGAGCTGCGTTCTCGCCTAAAAAAGTTATTGTACGCATGTCAGACTTTAAATCTAACGAATACTTCAATCTAGTCGGCGGATTTCAGTACGAGCCAGATGAAGAAAATCCGATGCTTGGTTTTAGAGGCGCGAGTCGATATGTTTCCGAAGATTTTCGTGATTGTTTTGCCCTTGAGTGTGAGGCAATTAAGCGTGTGCGAAATAAGATGGGCTTGACCAATGTTGAAATTATGATCCCCTTCATAAGAACCGTGGATGAGGGTCGTCAAGTGATTGAGCTATTGAAAGAGCAAGGGCTTGAGCAGGGCGATAAAGGCCTGCGCATCATCATGATGTGTGAGCTGCCTTCCAATGCGCTATTGGCAGATCAATTTTTAGATTTATTTGACGGATTTTCAATCGGATCTAACGATTTAACGCAGTTAACGCTTGGGCTGGATCGCGACTCTGGCCTAATTGCGCATTTGTTTGACGAACGCAATGACGCGGTAAAAGCCTTGCTTTCAATGGCAATTAAAGCGGCAAAAGCGCGTGGTAAATATGTCGGAATTTGCGGTCAAGGTCCATCTGATCATGAAGACTTTGCAGCATGGTTGGTTGAGCAGGGCATTGATAGTGTGTCACTGAACCCGGATACTGTGGTTGAGACATGGCTTTATTTGGATGAAAAGCTCAAAGCTTCGTAATCTACCTATGTACTAAACGCATTTACTTCAAAAATTAAACGCGACCCCTTGGTCGCGTTTTGCATTATACCAAGTTCAAAATCTTTACTGTCATCATTTCTAGCCGCAAAAGTAGATTTTTTTGAGTGTTTGAGCATCTGAAATTTATCTTCTTGTAGAGTGACTAGCCCTAAGTGCGTATACTGAACGCTGAATTCTCAGGAGGCACAATTGAGCGCGTTACCGGTCCTTACACCCAGCGATACGCTAGATAAACATACTCAGGCATATTTAGATGCACTTAAAGCGACTTCGTTTGCTGGAGATATAGAAATTGGATACGCCAGTAGAATGGCTGTTGCGACAGATAACTCCATCTACCAAGTTTTGCCTCAAGCGGTGGTGTTTCCAAAAAGTGTGGACGATTTAGCGCTTATTGCACGAACCAGCAATGCTTTTGAGAGTGTCACATTCAGCGCAAGAGGCGGCGGTACAGGCACAAATGGACAATCGCTCACCCCCGGTATTGTTATAGATACTTCCCGTCACATGCGCAAAATCTTAGAGTTGAACACTGACGAGGGCTGGGTCAAAGTACAATGCGGCGTTATCAAAGATGCACTCAACGACTATTTGCGACCTCATGGATACTTTTTCTCGCCCGATTTATCAACTAGTAACCGAGCGACAATAGGCGGCATGATCAACACTGATGCCTCAGGTCAGGGATCATTGGTTTATGGGAAAACCAGTGATCATGTCTTAGGGCTCACATCAGTACTTGCAGACGGTGAAGTATTACGTACGCGCCCCATCAGCACTGAAGCTGCAAAGAATATCGTACGAGACGGTAATAGCAGGTATGCGCGAATATTACAGCAGGTCTTAGAAACCTGCGTGGGTAAGCGCAAAGCCATATTAGACAAGTTTCCTCGCTTAAATCGCTTCCTTACCGGATATGACCTAGAGCACGCATTTGATGAGCCGCAAGGCCTTGTAGATGTCAGCCGATTACTTGCAGGCTCAGAAGGCTCATTAGCCTATATTGCTGAAGCAAAACTAAGCATCACTAAAATTCCCACGCACACTGCGCTGGTAAACGTTAAGTACAATAACTTTGAGTCTGCGCTTCGCCATGCTCCGTCTATGATTGCGGCCAATGCGACATCAGTTGAAACGGTTGATAGTCGAGTGCTGGATTTAGCGCGTTCTGACATTATTTGGCATAGCGTATCTGACCTTATAAAAGACGTCCCTAACACCGTGATGGACGGTCTCAATATGGTCGAATATAACAGCGATGATCTTGATGACATTGAGAGCAAAATTCGCATGTTGAGTGAACGCTTAGATAATGAAATCGCAAGTGGTTCGAGCGGCGTGATTGGCTACCAAATCACTTATGACAAAAACGATATAAAGAAAATTTACGCCATGCGTAAAAAAGCGGTTGGTTTGCTGGGTAAAACAAAGGGAAATAAAAAGCCCATTGCGTTTGCAGAAGACACGGCCGTTCCTCCTGAAAAGCTTGCCGATTTTATTATGGAGTTTCGCGCGCTTTTAGATAGTTATGATCTTCAATATGGTATGTTCGGCCACGTCGACGCGGGTGTTCTGCATGTTAGACCAGCGCTGGACTTATACGATGTGGAACAAGAGAAACTGGTCAAAACCATTTCCGATCAGGTGGTGGCTTTGGTTGCCAAATATGGCGGTCTGATGTGGGGGGAACACGGAAAAGGCTACCGAAGCGAGTATGCACCTGAATTTTTTGGTGAAGCGCTTTTTGATGAAATATGTAAGATAAAAGCGGCCTTTGACCCAGCTAATAAAATGAACCCCGGCAAAATATGCATGCCTTATCAGTCTGGCGCTGAGTTAGTCTCGGTAGATGCGGTAAAACGTGCCAGCTTTGATCGCCAAATTCCAGTAAGCTTTCGTGAAAGCTTCGCCCCTGCCATGAGCTGTAACGGCAATGGATTGTGTTTTAACTATGACACCAGCTCTCCAATGTGCCCTTCGAGTAAAATTACAAGAGATCGTCGACACAGCCCTAAAGGAAGAGCGGGCCTGATCCGTGAATGGCTTTTCCAACTGCAGCGACATGGGGTAGAAACTGAAGCGCTGTCGTACAAAAGCTTTGATAAGCAAGCTGGGCTTTTCCAAAGTTTAGTGAATGTGTTTCAGGCAAAAGAAAAAAATAACGACCATGCGACGTCTACTGATTTTTCGCATGAAGTATTTGATGCGATGAATGGCTGCTTGGCATGTAAGTCGTGTACTAATCAATGTCCAATCAATGTTGATGTACCCGATTTTCGTGCTAAGTTTTTAGCGATTTACCACACCAAGTACGCTCGCCCATTAAAAGACTACTTTGTTGCCAACGTGGAGAAGTTGGCTCCTATGCTTGCCAAAGTCCCTCGCGCAGCAAACTTTTGTTTAAATAATTCGCTGACAAAATATGTCTTAAAAAACTGGATAGGGTATGTAGACGCGCCATTGCTTTCTTACCCGCCCTTGAGTGCGCGACCTAGCGCAATAAAGAGCGCTTATGATTTCGATGCACTTACAAAATTAAGCGATGAAGAAAAATCAAAAACCGTATTAGTGGTACAAGACCCTTTCACCAGCTTTTATGACGCAGAAGCAGTTGAGCATAGCTTAGCGTTGATAAGATCTCTTGGTTACCAGCCTGTTTTATTGCCATTTTCGCCAAATGGTAAACCGCAGCACGTGAAAGGATTTCTAGATAAGTTTGAACATACTGCCCGCTCAACGGCTGCTTTTTTAAATAAACTTCATTCGCTTGGAATAACAATGTTGGGAGTGGATGCCTCTTTGGTGCTGTGTTATCGAGATGAGTACGATAAAATACTCAAGGCGGAACGTGGGCACTTTAAAGTCGACACCTTCACAGAGTGGCTGGCAGGGCTTCCTAAATCAGTATATCCAGATTCTGTTTTATCTGACGATACTTACTACTTGTTTGCTCATTGTACAGAAAAAACTGCGCTCCCCCAAAGTGAGAAAGTCTGGCAGCAGGTGTTTAAAAACTTCGGCCTTAAGCTAGAAATTGTGCCAGTTGGCTGCTGCGGGATGGCTGGCACTTACGGACATGAGACACAACACCTAGCAAACAGTATCGGGATTTTTGATCTAAGCTGGCGAGAAAGAATTGAAAAGCTTAACGGCGATTATGTGTTGGCGAGCGGATACTCATGTCGAAGCCAGGTGAAAAGGCTAGCCAACTTTAGACCTAAACACCCAGTAGAAGCGCTCGTAAAGATTGCGCAGTAAAGCACACTACACGGAAAAACTATTTGGACAAAACATGACAGAAATAAACGATCAAGCCTCTTTATCTGCTTGGGTAAGAGAGCAGTTCCAACGCGCAAACAAACACTTAGCAGAAAAGGGCATCTTGTTTGAATCGGTAGTGACTGAAAACAGTCGATACTTGGCTCCACATGCTGCTGTGTGGCAAATTCGCGCACAAGATAAAAAGTCGTATTGGGTCATCAGCGGTGATTTACCTGCGGATGCTGTGCCCATTGAGGCGGCAGGTTCAGCAAGAGAGGCAATGAAGCGCTTTTCTTATACCTGGCAAATGCAGGCAGAAAACATTGAGCGGAGTAATACAACTGACAGTGTGCAGTTAGATTTTGCAAAGTTGTTACAGAAAAAAGCAGAAATGGTATATGCGATTTCTAACGAAGAAAAATTGTGGCAAGACCAAGTGTAACTATAACCAGTTACTAGATGTGCGCGCTTGGCCTTGCCTTTGGTTGACTACTCATCACCCATTGTTGATACAGCTGCTGTCTCTTCAACTTTTTTCGTCTCTGTGCGAGCGATTAGCGTGAAGCCATCGCTGGAAAGCGAAGGAGCAATTGCAAATGGTGTAATTTCGATTGAAGCTTTAGTTTCCACATCAAGAATGGCTGTAATTTCAGCTTTATCGAAGTTTGTTTGCGAAACAACAGCTAACTCATTGGTTGTTGCTTGAACTGGACTTGCTAGGCCAGCGCTTAGAGCCAAAATGGCTAAGGTTTTCATAATATCTCTCCTAATTAAAAAAATTGTCATGTTTGTGATTAAATTCAACTTAAAATAAACATGTTATTTACATCTTTAACCTAATGAAATAAAACAATTTATTGTATATTTCACCCAGTATATTACGGCTGTTTTGAATAATTCTTAAACAATATTATTTGTTATTTAACATTAGATAATCTAATGTATCGACTATTCCTTTACCGTAATTCTTAATTCAGATGCTTGTTGCCAAATTTATGACTGTGAAGGTCTGACACGCGGCATAAGCAAATACAATGCCAATGGTAAACTAAAATGCCAAAACGTCTTCCACCACTGAACGCTTTGAAAGCTTTTGAGTCCGCAGGTCGTCATTTGAGCTTCACAAAAGCGGCTGACGAACTATTCGTTACTCAAGCGGCGGTAAGTCATCAAATAAAATCTTTGGAAAGCTTTTTATCAATGAAGCTCTTTCATCGAAAGAATCGCTCGCTCTTATTGACCGAGGAAGGTCAGACATACTTTCAAGAGCTCAGAGATATCTTTGTCCAAATCCAAGAGGCGACAGACCGACTGCTCGCCTCAAATGAAAAGGGCGCTATTACTGTTGCAACGCCGCCAAGTTTTGCCAGTCAGTGGCTGGTACCAAAGATTTATCAGTTTTCTGCCCAGCATCCTGATATTGACGTAAGAATAAAAGCGATAGACTTGGACGATGGTTTTTTGGATGACTCTATCGATATTGCGGTTTACTACGGAAAGGGCTATTGGTCAGGCTTACATTCAATAAAACTATTAGCCGAATATCTAACGCCAATGTGTTCCCCCTTATTATTGAAAAGCGCAAAACCTTTGCAATCACTTAATGACTTAAAGCATCACACGCTCCTTCACGACAACACGCGCGGCGCTTGGAAAAATTGGCTGAATAAATTTGATGTGAAAGGCGTTAATGTTAATCAAGGGCCAATATTCAGCCATACTATGTTGGTATTGCAAGCAGCGGCAATCGGGCAGGGCATTGCGCTTTCTGATACGGTCTTAGCGAAACCCGATATAGATAGTGGACGCTTAATTTGCCCCTTTGCAGAAACGATTGAAAGTAAGCGTAGTCACTATTTAGTATGCAAAGAGTCGCAAGCGGAGATAAGCAAGATCAAAATATTCAGTGATTGGATGCTAGCGCAGATTGAACCGACCTTGGTAAATGCTCTTCCGCCAAATGATTAGGCCTTTAAATGACTTTAGAAAAACACAGCATAAGCGCGGGAAACGTAATTAAGGCTTCATATAGTGAGGCACAACTTCGATACTCAAAGCTTTCGCTATGCAGTGGCGTTGTATTCGCGCTTTTGGGTGTCGCAATTGGTGCATTCGCGGCTCACGGGCTAAAAAGCAGCATGAGTACTTATGAGATGAACTTAATTGAAACAGCCGCTCGTTATCAGATGTACCATGCTTTTGCGATGATCCTAGTGGGACTATTGGGACTTATGCTTAGCACTGGGGTAAATGCCAATGATTTGGGTATCACCAAAGCTCTAAAGTGCTCATGCGTAACCTTTGCTTTAGGCATCGTGTGCTTCAGTGCAAGCCTGTATATTTTTGCTATTTCTGGCGTGAAGTGGCTGGTGTTTATAACACCCATCGGCGGACTGTTATTCATATTAGGCTGGCTAGCTTTTTTGTTTATGATAATCAAAGGTGTACACGTCCTTTCTTCGCAGACTAAAGCGACCAAATATGAGAATGACTCGCGATGAGTGATTTTCTGTTTTATTGTCGCAGCGGCTATGAGGCTGACCTATTGGCCGAGCTAGACGATGCTTTTTTATCGAAAGGGCAGTATGGTTATGCCAAGTTCGCAAAAAACTCAGGTTTTATTGTTTATCATGTGCCTTCAAGTACAGAGCAAAATGCGAAAACGCTAAGTAAGTTACTAAACCCAGATAAGAGCCCCTCATTGCGCAGCCTTATTTTTGCGCGACAAAAGCTGTTCATGATAGACGAGCTCGAATTTGATAGTGTCGATGATCGCATTAGTCCCATTTTAGCGGCTATTGAAACATCTGACCTGCTACCGAAGTGCCACTTCAGCGATGTTTTGGTGGAATACCCAGACACCGATCATGGTAAAGAAATGGCTAAGTTCTGCAAAAAATTCACTGTGCCCTTAAGGGCGGCACTGCGCAAGCAAGGTTTACTGCATAAACAAAGTCAAGACACAGTATCAACACTTTCAGACAGCAAGGTTGCAGGCATCCCAAAAGCGAGCAGACTTTTTCTTCATGTCTTTTTTGAAAAAGGCAATTCGTGCAAAATCTCCATAAGTATTGAAGGCGACAGAAGTCCTCATCCGCAAGGAATTCTTCGCTTAAAGTTTCCATCTGACGCCCCCTCGCGTTCCACCTTAAAACTAGAAGAAGCGATTCATTATTTTTGCAACGCTCGGCAACAAGGTGTTTTGTTCCAAAACGGCATGACGGCAGTTGACCTAGGAGCCTGTCCGGGCGGCTGGACGTACCAATTGGTCAAACGTGGGATGCGAGTAGAAGCCATAGACAATGGTGCGATGGACTCACGGTTAATGGAATCGGGCCTAGTGGATTATTACGCTGCGGACGGATTTAGCTATCAACCAAAGGAAGGTCACGTGGATTGGTTAGTTTGCGATATGATTGAAAAGCCAGATCGCGTGGCTGCGCTAATCATGCAGTGGCTTAAAAAGGGAAAATGCAGCGCCGCATTATTTAATTTAAAGCTACCTATGAAAAGACGCTATCAAACGCTTGCACCAATTATTGAGCAGTTCTTCGCTCTAGACAACGATTCACAGCAAGCTCAACCTAAGGCGCGAACGCTAGGTGAATTCTCTGCAAAAGTTGGGCTTTACATAAGCGCTAAGCACCTTTATCACAATCGCGATGAAGTCACCTTTTTCATTCTTAAAAACAGCCAAATGTGTGCTGAAATGTTGACATAAAGGTCTTTTTCAGGGGCTTCATTCGGCTATTTCAAAAATAAGCGTGAAAGAGGTGTAATTTCTGCTCAATAATCTATATAATCCGCCGCAATTTTTCTCTAACCTATAAAGTGGAAATATGTCAGATTTAGCTCACTACAGAAATATAGGTATTTTTGCTCACGTTGACGCGGGTAAAACGACCACTACTGAACGAATTTTAAAACTTACCGGTAAAATTCATAAAACCGGTGAAGTACATGACGGTGAATCAACTACCGATTTCATGGAACAAGAAGCAGAGCGTGGTATTACCATTCAGTCTGCAGCAACCACTTGTTTCTGGAAAGATCATCGAATGAATATCATCGATACTCCTGGGCACGTTGATTTCACAGTAGAAGTATATCGTTCACTTAAAGTACTTGACGGTGGTGTGGGTGTATTCTGTGGATCTGGCGGCGTTGAGCCTCAATCAGAGACTAACTGGCGCTATGCAAACGAATCAGAAGTCGCGCGTATTATCTTTGTAAACAAGCTTGACCGTATGGGCGCTGATTTTTACCGCGTTGTTAAGCAAGTAAAAGATGTGCTGGGCGCAAATCCATTGGTTATGGCCTTACCCATTGGTATTGAAGATGACTTCGTAGGTATTGTCGATGTCCTTGAGCAAAAAGCGTACATCTGGGACGATACAGGCCTTCCTGAAAACTTTAAAGTTGAAGATGTACCTGCTGATTTAGTGGAAAAAGCGGCTGAGTATCGCGAAGCATTAGTTGAAACGGCGGTAGAGCAAGACGACGACTTAATGATGGCATACATGGAAGGCGAAGAGCCGTCTATTGAAGACCTCAAACGTTGTATAAGAGAAGGCACGCGTAAGTTGGACTTCTTCCCGACATATTGTGGTTCTGCATTTAAAAACAAGGGTGTACAAAACGTACTTGATGCGGTTGTTGACTATTTGCCAAGCCCAACTGAAGTTGACCCTCAAGAGCTAACTGACCCTGAAACAGGCGAGCCTACAGGTGAGGTCGCTACTGTGTCTACTGATGAGCCATTCCGTGCGCTTGCGTTTAAAATCATGGATGACCGTTTCGGTGCGCTTACCTTTATTCGCGTCTACTCCGGTGTGCTCAATAAGGGCGATACAATCCTCAATTCTGCCACAGGCAAAACTGAGCGTATTGGCCGTATGGTTGAGATGCACGCGAACGACCGTACTGAGTTAAGCTCAGCACAAGCTGGCGATATCATTGCTATTGTAGGTATGAAGAACGTACAAACGGGTCATACGCTTTGCGATCCTAAGCACGAATGTACACTTGAGCCAATGATTTTCCCAGATCCAGTTATCTCAATTGCTGTCGCGCCAAAAGATAAAGGCTCTACTGAGAAAATGGGTATTGCCATTGGTAAAATGGTTGCAGAAGATCCTTCGTTCCAAGTTGAGACGGATGAAGACTCAGGTGAAACTATCCTCAAAGGTATGGGTGAGCTCCACTTAGATATTAAAGTAGACATCTTAAAGCGTACCTATGGCGTTGAGCTTGAGGTGGGTCAACCGCAGGTTGCATACCGCGAGACAATCACTCAGGCGGTTGAAGATTCATACACGCATAAGAAGCAGTCTGGTGGTTCTGGTCAGTTTGGTAAAATTGATTACCGCATCCGTCCTGGTGAGCCAAACTCTGGTTTTGTGTTTAACTCAATTGTTGTGGGTGGTAATGTACCAAAAGAATTCTTCCCAGCAATCGAGAAGGGTTTTAAAGGCATGATGGCTGAAGGTGTACTTGCAGGCTTCCCAGTGTTAGACGTTGAGGTTGAGCTTTACGACGGTGGATTCCACGCAGTTGATTCATCGGCCGTAGCCTTTGAAATTGCAGCTAAAGGTGCATTCCGTCAGTCAATTCCAAAAGCAGGTCCACAGTTAATTGAACCCATCATGAAGGTTGATGTTTTTACGCCTGAAGATCACGTTGGTGACGTTATTGGTGACTTAAACCGTCGTCGCGGTATGATCAAGGATCAAGAAGCTGGTGTAACAGGCGTTCGCGTTAAAGCAGACGTACCTCTTTCTGAGATGTTTGGTTATATCGGACACCTGCGTACTATGACATCAGGTCGTGGTCAGTTCTCTATGGAGTTCTCACACTACAACCCTTGTCCTGCTAACGTTTCTGAGAAAGTCATCGAAGAAGTGAAAGCGCGTAAAGAAGAGAAGAAGTAAGCGTGTAATTCACCGCTTCTAATAATCGAAACCGGCGCTTGATGAAGATCAGCGCCGGTTTTTTTATATTGGCAGTATTAAGCGTCGTTTCTTTATTATCCAGAGTTCGGGTTAATTAGAATTCAGCTTAACTAGCACTAAAGGCTTTGAGTAATTCTTCGTAATCTTGTTTTCGCGTGGGTTTTTGGGCGTAGCGGTCTTGATAGTATCGTTTCACAAACAGCAGCACATATTTCCTCTGCTGTTCTTTAAGGCTCGGCACCACTCGTTCAATAAACTGTTTGAGTGTTTCTTGCGCTTGCTTTTCAAACCCTTTTTTACGCAGCAGAGCAAACAGTTTTTGTTCGGGTTGGTAGGGCGCTTTGTTAAACCATCTTTTATACGGCAAAAACATTAGACCAATGAGAAGCGCGATGCTAGCTAGTGCAAGGAACATAAAGCTTGTCATGTTCTTGGCATTAAAAGCACCAAACCAGTCTTTAATTAACTCTTTTTGACTGTCTTGGTCATAGCGTAAAACAGATTGCGTCCATTGATGATCAAGCAGCACAAAAAAGTCATTGAGGCTTTTGAATAGCGGAACTTCGTTTAACTCTGATAAATTAAAGGGTTTTTCCACTAACTCACTGTCTTCTTCGCTAAGACTAGAAAACAATCCGGCCGTGAGTCTGTCCGGTGCAACAAGTGCGGTTGGGTCTATTCTAAGCCAGCCTTTATCATCGTCCCAGTATTCTACCCAAGCGTGAGCATCGTACTGACGAACGGTGAGAATATTGTCGTTTTGCAGCTCTCCGCCCTGATAACCTGCAACAACACGGGCAGGGATATCGGCTAAACGCAGCATGTAAGCGAGGGCAGTGGCGTAATGGGAGCAAAAACCTTTTTGATAATCAAACAAAAATTGATCGACAGGCTGTTGGCGCATAAACGGCGGCTTTAAGGTGTACGAGAACTTGTCAGGGTCGAACAAGCTAAGCAAGCGAGCTACCTTTTGGTTAATCGTCATGCTTGCATTGATTTCATCATCAATAAAGGCGCGGGTTCTTGGGTTGCCTGACCTTGGTACTTGCAGATTTCGAGTTTTATCATACTCACTCATAAAATAGTTTAACGGTGCATCTAAATATGAATTAACAATATACAGGCTTGGCTTTGTATTCTCTTTTTGGGTGAATAGTTGATAGGCCTTGTTCAGCTGTATACTACGGTCACTGACAACCTCTTCTACAACGGGTACATCTAAGGAGTATTGCCAGCGAGTATCATTTGGCTCCGCAACAATTAAATAGCGCGTATATGAGCCTGATGGTGTAATTTCAGGTGTGCGTTCAGTATTACTGATGTCCTCGCCCAGAGTCCACGACTCTCCGTCGAAGTGTTGTAAAACAATGGAGCGCCAGTAACGGTCTTCTGTCTTGGGCACTTCGTCCATAAATTCTGCCCGAAAAGCTAATTCGCTAGATTGCGCTAAATTGGCAATGTCGCCAGGACGAATGGTTTCTGACAAGCCAGTGCTGGTCGACTTATTAGCAGCCGCCTCCCAAAGGGGCGGTAAGCGGGGCACCATCACAAACAAGATAATAGTAATCGGCAGTGTTTGAGCAATGAGTTTGACAGACTGTTTGACGCCTTTAAAAGTAGGCATGTTTCCGATATTAATGAGCAGGGCGCTGGTGATTGCGCTAAACAGAATCAGACTATAATAGCCAGTCAGCATTAAATCTTGATGATAAATAAATCCGCATGCCACTAAAAATATGACAACCACCATAATCATATGAAAATCAGCAAAAGAACGCATGGTGATCAACTTCAGGCACCCCGCCACAATTAGCAGATTTATCATGGTAGAGAGTAAGCCAAATTGACCTGAAAAAAATATCAGCAAAACCATGCAAAAAACAGCGAGAAGATTGAGGGTTAGATTATTAATAGGCTTGACTTTTTGAACCGTTTTGGCCCAGATTACGCCAAGTGTGCAGGCGAACAATATCCACACCCATGGCATCAAATTGTCTGACAGTGGCAATACAGCAAAGGCAAAACAGGCACTGATAATAATGCCTGGTGCCTGCATTTGCACTTGGCTAAGCGCGCGCATCTTCCGCTCTCCTGTTCATTTTGTTGCGATGGCCGAAAGTCGCCAGATGAAATAAACACTTGTCTAAATGCGCGATAGATGCCTGAGGCAGTATTTTCGTTGCCCCTAAATCGAGCCCGTATTCGACTTTGTCGCGAGATAGCTCCTGAACCTGATAGCTTAGTGCTCGTAAACCATTCTCTAGTTCATCAAACAATGCTTGGTTCTCACTGATTTCGATAGAAGCGGTTTGCAATAGGGCCGAATTCAATGCGAGCGTGTTTACATGATCGCTCAGACGTAACCAACCGCTAATGCCGCTATGTACAGAAAAGTCTTTCGTCAGCAGGCCTTGACCTTTTGCCACATGTTTCCATGACACATGATGTACGGGGTCGGTTTCAATGTGGTTACGAATGCCTTGTAAGTCGTCTGCCTGCATGGGACGTGTGCTTTGCGATTGTTCGTTATCGTCCTCTTGTGCAGACTGATGCAGCTGTATAGGCGTTTTTCGCGCGCTTGGATACACTAAAATTTGATGCTTGGGTTGCAGGTAGCTCCAGCATCGATAAAGACCAAAACCGAAAAAGCATTCTACTTTAATGCGCTTGCACAAATGTAAGCCGCGAGACATTGGGGCAAGATTAAGCTTGAGCTCGGTGCTTTCAAAATGCTCATCGAGCGCATATACAGCCGTTCGATCGTCAGACCTTAATACAAATTCCCCGCCCGGATAGCGATTCTGGCTGAAAAGTCGGCATCTTAAAACTACATCTCTATTCTCAAAGTCTGCTTCAAAGGGCAAAAATTCGAGCGAGTGTTGTGTAAAGAATTGATAGCTATGGAAAAGCGAGAGCAACAGCAGAGCCGAAAAGAAATAACTCATTCCCAATACAATATTGTTCTGGTAATTCGTGCCCAAAATAAATAGGAAGGCAACAATGCAGATGATTGCCCAGCCGAAACTCGATGGCAAGATAAAGGTGTTAGTTAAATTAAAACGACTCTTGTTTTCTGCTGGAATGCGTTTATCCAACCAGTGGTTGCGACGGGTAAGCCATGTATTTCGAAACGCATTGATTGAGCGCTGCATTATGCCGCCAGAGGATCGACCTGTTGTAGCAAATGTTCGCTGTATGAGCTTGATTTTTGACTGAGCAACTGACCACGCAATCTGTGTTCGCAAACACCACCAAAGACCAGTTGTACGTCCTCAGGCGTCACATAATTTCGCTCGTTCACGAAGGCTGCGGCTTTCGCCGTATTCACTAGTGCTTTTGCTGCTCGTGGTGATAGTGCGTTGGGGAAGTCACTGGAGCTTCGCGTGGCATTAACGAGCTTAAGTACATAATGTAAAATAGCATCGCTTACAGTGACTTCTTCAACTTGTTGTTGAAGCTGAGATAGCGTTTGAACATCAACGACAGTTTGAAGCTCACATGAGTGCGTATCATTCAGCAGCATCGCTTTTTCAGATTCGTAATCTGGATACCCTAAGGATAATTGCATATTAAATCGGTCAAGCTGGGATTCGGGCAAAGGGTGTGTGCCTGACTGATGCAGTGGATTTTGGGTCGCGATAACAAAAAACGGGTCGGGCAAGTCGCGGGTAGTGCCATCTATTGTCACCTGTCGTTCTGCCATTGCCTCTAGAAGGGCGCTTTGGGTTTTTGGACTGGCTCTGTTAATTTCGTCGGCAAGCACCACCTGATTAAAAATAGGACCGGGATGAAAGCTAAAGCTATTGGTGCTTTGTTCGTAAATGTTAATCCCTAGCATGTCGGCAGGGAGCAGATCGGAAGTAAACTGAATTCGCGCAAACTCTAGTCCAAGCACCTTGGACAGTGATTGTGACAGGGTAGTTTTACCCATGCCCGGCAAGTCTTCCAATAGCAAATGTCCCCGCGCCAGCAAACAAATTAGCGACAGCTCAATTTGTGCTTCTTTGCCTCGGATCACGTTTCCTATTTGTTCAATACACTGTTGTACGTCTGCTCGCATGGTCTATTTCTTTTGTGTTCATTTTTACATGATAAAGGGATACATGATAATTTAGGTAATGCTTATATCAATTATCGCCTTAAATACGCTGGTATGTTATTCACTTAAAAAATTCATTACACTAAAAACTTACCTCAGAGCATCGATACGCGTTTAGGCTGTAAGTGCGCCAGCACAATAATCAAGACCAAAAAGCGAAAAAGCTTAAGCGGTAGTGCTATAAAACGTAGCATACAATTATGTGTAAGTCTTAGAGGATATCGGCGATCACAAAAAAACACTTAACACTGACTGTATTACGCATTGTTTAAAATAAAAAGGAACTGCAATGGCAAATCATCCTCTGGCAGGAAAATCTCCGAAAGCTTCACAGCTCATCAATGTGGCAAAGTTGTGTAGTGATTACTACTCGCAAACGCCAGACGTATTGATTAAAGAACAAGCTGTCAGTTTCGGCACATCAGGCCACCGTGGCTCATCTGCTTTAGCCTCCTTCAACGACGCTCATATTGGGGCAATCTGCCAAGCGCTTTGTGAATATCGTCAGGCCAACAGCATAGACGGCCCTCTGTTTATTGGAAAAGATACCCATGCGCTGTCTGAACCCGCATTAGTAACCGCAATTGAAGTCTTAGTGGCAAATGGCGTTGAAGTTGTGATTCAACAAGACAATGCATTCACGCCAACGCCGGTCATATCACAACGTATCGTTAGCTACAATCGCGGCAGAACAGAGCATTTAGCGGATGGCATTGTGATTACCCCCTCGCACAACCCGCCCAGCGACGGTGGATTTAAGTACAATGAAACTCATGGAGGTCCTGCGGGCGGCGAGACCACCTCGCAGATACAAAATCGTGCTAATGAAATCATCGCAACGGGCGGGGCGCAAGTTAAGCGTGTCCCTATTAACCGTGCAATGCAAAGTGACAACTTAACTCAAGTGGATTTTGCGGTGGACTATGTCCACGCACTAAAGGATGTAGTGGACTTACAAGCCATCAGCGATGCGAAAGTTAAAATGGGAACTGACCCCTTGGGCGGCTCTGGATTGGCGTACTGGGACAAAATTGCAGACAAATATTCCTTAGATATTACCTTAGTAAACCCTGAATTGGACCAGCGCTTTGCGTTTATGCGCTGTGATCGCGACGGTAAAATTCGGATGGATTGTTCTTCTGCCTTCGCGATGTCTGGCTTGATTGAAATGAAGAACTCCTTTGATATTGCTTTTGGAAATGACCCTGACTTCGACCGCCATGGGATTGTTTGTCCCTCGGTAGGTTTAATGAATCCAAATCACTACTTGGCAGTTGCTATTCAATATTTATATCAAAATCGTCCGCATTGGTCAGATAATCAAGCCATCGGTAAGACACTGGTATCCAGTAGCATGATTGACCGCGTTGCGAACAAGTTGGGGCGACAATTGCTAGAAATGCCCGTTGGTTTTAAGTGGTTTGTAGATGGTTTATCAAAACGCGCGATTGCCTTTGCGGGGGAGGAGTCAGCAGGCGGGATATTCTTGCAAAGAGACGGACAAACTTGGGCAACCGACAAAGACGGATTCATTATGAGTTTGCTCGCTGCAGAGATTAAAGCAAAGACCGACAAAGATCCGGGTGAGCATTATCAAGCTTTGACGCAGGAATTTGGCGCTCCGAATTATACCCGAATTGACGTTGCTGCTACGCTTGAGCAAAAACAAAGGCTTTCACAGTTAGACGCATCTAATATTTCCGCTTCAGATATGGCGGGTGAGACAATCACGCAAATTCAAACTAACGCTCCTGGCAATAACGCGCCGATAGGCGGGGTAAAAGTGAGTACCGAAAACGGTTGGTTTGCAGCAAGACCCTCTGGCACTGAAAACGTCTATAAAATTTATGCAGAAAGCTTTAAGGATGAAACTCACTTACAGAAAATCATTAAAGACGCAGAGCAATTAGTTGAGGAAGTACTATAAAATTCCCAAATGTAAGCATAAGTGCGTGATCATGTAAAAAATATGTAAATTTATTACCGCTTTGTAGTCTAATATAATAAATTGGTCTTTGAATTTTACAAAAATGCAACATGCATACGTATTTAGTCGCTATTGTATATAGTTTTGGCTCGATTTGTGTAATAAACTTTCAATATGTTCGGCGCTTAATCGATTAAGAATGATTTAGTCAGAAGAAGCGCCGCTAGTCATCCATTTATTGAGAGAATTTCATGACTACAGCCACTAAACCTGCAAAACAAGCTGGTCAAAACGCGGTGAGCACCTTGCCTGCGTTATCCTTATCGAAAAAAGCCTTTAAAGAAGCCGTAGTACGTCATCTTCACTGTTCCTTAGGCACTGACGAAAACAAAGCGGATAATCACGCATGGTATAAAGCCATCAGCGCGGCTATCCAAGAATTGGTGTTAGAGCGTTTGCGAACCACGCAAAAAAACCATTACCTTAACGATACACGCGCCGTCCACTACTTATCCGCAGAGTTCCTGATGGGGCGTTTGTTATCGAATAACATGCACAACTTCGGCTTGTTTGAAACCGCCGATTCTGCGCTAAAAGAGCTTGGCGTAACGCTAAGTGACGTGCTGGAAGAAGAGCCTGATATGGCGCTTGGTAATGGTGGTTTAGGGCGCTTAGCAGCGTGTTTTATTGATTCTCTAGCTACGATGGAATTTCCGGCTATTGGTTATGGCATTCATTATGAACATGGATTATTTAGGCAAGAGATAAAAAATGGTGCGCAAATAGAGCGACCTGATAGCTGGCGTGATTATGGCAACCCATGGGAAATTTGCCGCCCTGAATCTATTCAAGAAATATCACTTTATGGCTATGTGGAGACGAAATACGGCACCAACGGTCAAATTCAAAAAGAATGGCATCCAGGGGCAATTGTAAAGGGGGTCCCATGGGATATTCCAGTAGTAGGTTACGGTGGTAAAACTGTCAACGTACTGCGTTTGTGGGAGAGTCAGTCTTCTGGTTATTTCAATTGGGATGTATTTAACGCAGGTGGTTATGTTGATGCTCAGCGCGAAAACGTTGAAGCAGAGACTATATCAAAAGTGTTGTATCCAAACGATGAAACTGAAGCAGGTAAAGAGCTGCGATTAATTCAGCAATACTTTTTCAGCGCATGTTCACTTAAAGATATCATTAGGCGCTACAAGCGTGCTCATGGCGATGACTGGTCGCGTTTTACCGATCAAGTTGTTATTCAATTGAATGACACCCACCCAGCAATAGCCATCCCAGAGCTCATGCGCATACTGGTCGATAGAGCTGAATTAGATTGGGATTCTGCGTGGGCTATATGCCAGAAAACCTTCGCCTATACTAACCACACTTTATTGCCCGAAGCCTTGGAAAAATGGCCTGCACGCATGTTAGAAAAAATCTTGCCGCGCCATTTAGAGATCATCTACGAAATTAATCACCGATTTATGGCTGAGGTGGAAAAGAAGTGGCCGGGTAACAACGCAATAAAAGCTAAGCTATCAATCATTGAAGAAAGCAATGAAAAGATGGTGCGCATGGGTAACTTGAGTGTAATTGGTTCGTTTGCGGTCAATGGTGTGGCGGAAATTCACTCAAAGTTGGTAAAACAAGACTTGTTCCCAGAGTTTGATCAACTGTATCCGGGTAAGCTGACCAACGTCACCAATGGCATTACGCCACGGCGTTGGTTAAAAGCATGTAATCCTTTGCTTTCTGAGCTGATTTCCAAAAAGATTGGGAATGACTGGCCGCTTGAGTTAGACCAGCTCGATAAGATTTCTGAGCTAGCGGATAACAAGACCTTTCAAAATCAGTTTATGAAGGTGAAGCAAAAAAACAAGCAAGCCTTAGCAGCGGAAATCAAGGCATTGACGGGAATCAGCGTCGATACAAAGGCAATATTTGATATTCAAATTAAACGTTTGCACGAGTATAAACGCCAACACTTAAATGTATTGCACATACTAGCGCTGTATCGTCGACTGCTCGAGAATCCGAACTATGACATTCATCCTCGTGTGTTTATTTTCGGCGCAAAAGCGGCCCCAGGGTACGCGCTAGCGAAAACGGTTATTTTTGCCATTAACAAGATTGCCGATAAAATCAACAGCGACAATCGCGTTAATCACAAGCTCAAAGTTGTGTTCATGCCTAATTACCGTGTATCTCAGGCTGAAAAGATGATTCCTGCAGCAGATGTTTCGCAGCAAATCTCTACTGCCGGCAAAGAAGCCTCAGGCACCGGTAATATGAAGCTGGCGTTAAATGGCGCAGTGACCATCGGTACGCTTGATGGCGCAAATATTGAAATCGCCGAAGAAGTGGGAGATGAGAATATTTTCATCTTTGGTAATACGGTAGAGCAGGTAAATGCATTACATGCGAAAGGTTACAATCCATATGATTACTATTATCAAAACAAAGAAATAAAAGCGGTGCTTGACTGGCTTGATAGTGACTACTTCACGCCAGGTCAGCCAGGCGCACTTTCGTCGCTTAAACAAAGCATGTTAGATGGCGGCGACCCATATCTTTGCTTAGCCGACTTTGAGTCATACAGTGAAGCAAACAAAGCGCTCGACCTTGCGTACAAAGACAAATCACGCTGGGCGAAAATGGCAATTTTAAACACTGCAAAAATGGGTAAATTCACCTCAGACCGCTCGATTCGTGATTACGTTGAAAAGATCTGGAAACTGGATACCTGTTCAGTGAAATAAAAAGTGTGCTTATTTACGCTTAGAAAAGTGCACTAAATCATTAAATGATGAATTAAATTAAAAAAGCTCGCTTTGGCGGGCTTTTTTCATAAAGAAATTTCTAAAATACGCGATAACAACAGTATTGATTGTTCTGCACACGATAATGTTATTTGTCAGGACTGGTTTTTCAATACTTTGTGGATCGTATGACATTAGAACAGCATCAGCACCTTAATCATATTCCCAATCGCTATCATTTTATAGAGATTGTGGAGCAAATAGCGCTAAGTGAAGAGCACTTTAGCCTGATGCTCTTAGATGTCATGCGCTTTTCAGACGTGTCAGCTGCATTTGATCACAAAGCAGGTGATGAAATTCTTCTCAAAATTGCTAACCGTGTTTGTCATATATTTGAAGACGCTGCTGCAATAGGTCGCTTAAGTGGCGATATATTTGCGATTGTATTTCTTGACGCCAACACTCCAAGTGAAATGCGACGTAAAAACACGCATTTGATTTCTCACTTCAAAACTCCTTTGATGGTTAACGACACAGCATTTATTGCAGATTTCAACGTTGGTGCCGCGATTCGAAAGAACAAACATACCGATTCGAACACGGTGATTTCGCTTGCCGAAAATGCATTGAAAAAATCAAAAGGCAACCGGCACGTTAATTTTTCAGTGCTGGAAGATGCGGATCACTCAAATTCTGGTAAAGGACTTGCTTTAAAGGCTGATTTAACTCGTGCATTAAACAACGATGAGCTCGAGCTTTATTATCAACCCAAAGTAGACTTGAACGATTATTCTATAATTGGTGCAGAGTGCTTGTTACGTTGGAATCATCCGTTAGACGGTGTTGTATTTCCGGGCACACTGCTTCAGGCAGCAGAGTCTTACAATATGATGAATGAGCTGGGGTTTTGGACACTAGAGAGTGCCTTCAGCTCCATTGCGGAAATGTCATCTAAGGGCTTCGATATGGCTGTGTCGGTAAATATTTCACCTACACAACTGTATGATCCTCGCTTACTCCCGGCTATTCGCCAGCTGGTTCAAAAATATGATATTGAACCCAGTCTGATTGAAATTGAATTGACTGAAGATGTCGCACTTACCAATTCTTTACTCGTCAAGCGACAGTTAGACGATATGAAACGCATGGGTATTGCGATATCCATGGATGATTTTGGTAAAGGTTACTCTAATTTAAGCTTTATTCGCGACCTAGAGCTGTCAGCGATTAAAATTGACAAAGCCTTTGTGCTTGAACTCAATGAATCGCCAGTAAATAGCGCAATTGTGCAAGCAACTAAAACGATTTGTGATGCCAAAGGTTGCGAGACCTATGCAGAAGGCATTGAAAACCAGCTTCAGCTAGCCATGCTCAAAGAAATGGGAATTACAAAAGGACAAGGCTTTTTATTCTCACCTGCGGTGCCGCTACAGCAATTCATCAGCCTCGTAAAAGCAGGCGGATTTAAAGAAAAAATAGAAGGTTCTTCTCGAAAAATTGGATAGGGCTTGCTACTCTTTCAAGGTGTTTTTTCACCTCGGTAATTTCAGTGATATCAAGCTTAGACGACTTTTTGTCTTACTCCCTCAAGCATAATAACGACTACTCTGAATTCAGTTTTGATCTCCTCGAGCATACTCGGGTCAGCAGCAGCTTGCCTGGCGTTATTTCATTTTCTCCTCTCAATCAACATTTAGATTCAAGCGCTGCCAAAAGGGTAGTCTTGTCGTGCGGGATCCACGGCAATGAAACCGCACCCATTGAAATATGTAACGAAATGATTAGAGAGATTGCGCAAGGACATCTGCGTGTTGTGCATCCTACCTTGTTTATTTTTGGTAATTTGGAATCAATGGTAGCAGAAACGCGTTTTATCGATGAAAACCTTAATCGACTGTTTGTGCCAAAAATACACGAGAAAGAAAGTCATCCTGAGCGCTTTGAGAATGCTGAGCAAGCGCGTGCGGCAGCGTTAATGACGGCCGTCACTCAGTTCTTTCAAGGAGCGGGTGATGCAGATGCATACGATAAGGCCACACGAATACATTATGACCTGCACACGGCAATTCGCGCATCAAAGAATGAGAAATTTGCGGTATACCCTTATTTACATGGTAAACCCTACAATAAAGAACAGTTGCAGTTTATGTCAGACTGCGGTGTTAATACGATTTTGCTTTCTCAGACGCCCGCTACCACCTTTAGCTACTACTCGTCCTTTAATCATGGTGCACATGCCTTTACGGTTGAGCTAGGCAAGGTCAAGGCATTCGGTCAAAATGATATGAGCAAATTTATTAAAGTAAACAAAATGCTCCGTGAGTTAATAAGCAAACAAGCATTGTCTCTCACTCCTTACCACACATGTCCTTTAGATATTTACACGGTTAATCAGGTGGTAAGGAAACACCAAGATGACTTTCGCCTGAACTTCACAGACGACACGGCTAATTTTACTGATTTTAAAAAGGGTGAGCTATTGGCCGAGGAAACCGGCGCAAAATATGTGGCTGAACACGATGGAGAGGCGATAGTATTTCCTAATGCAGATGTGGCGCTTGGACAGCGAGCTATGCTAACGGTGATTCCATATGAGCTTTGAACTTCACCCTCAGTTAGAAAAAGACAGCATACATGTTGGTAATTTCGACTTGTCAGAGCTGCGCATAATAAATGATGCCAACTACCCATGGTTTTTGTTAATCCCTAAAGTAGCTGATGTTCAAGAATTGCATCATTTGAACGACGCGCAATATGCGCAACTTAGCCAGGAAAGCAGACGCCTGTCTCAGGCTATGCAGCGATGTTTCTCGCCAGATAAAATGAATATTGCCAGCTTGGGCAACATGGTTGAGCAGCTTCACGTTCATCACATTGCCCGATTTAAGACGGATATTTCGTGGCCTAATCCAGTTTGGGGTTACGCGCCAGCAAAGTCACTTTCCCCTGCTGTGATAGCGCAACACAGCGCAGATATTTGTCGGCACTTGAATGATGCCGAAACGTTTATTAAATGAAAACAAAGGAAGCTTTATGATCATAACTACTACCAACAGTATTGAAGGAAAACAAATCACGCAATATTGCGGCGTCGTCATAGGTGAGGCCATTATGGGCGCAAATGTGTTCAAAGACTTATTCGCCTCTATTCGCGATATTGTTGGCGGTCGTTCTGGGGCATATGAAGCTGAGTTAACAAAGGCGCGCCAAGTGGCATTTCAGGAAATCGAAAGAGAGGCGAGCATGTTAGGCGCACATGCTATTGTTGGCGTGGATTTAGACTACGAGGTAGTGGGTCAAAATGGCAGTATGTTGATGGTGAGTATTAGCGGAACGGCTGTCAAGCTTGCATAATCAAACATCGCTGAATCAGCTGCTTTTACAAAGCAAATTTACCAATCGTCTTTATCGTCCCCGTCATAATCGGAGTCGGGGCGTTTTTTAAAGTTTTTGGGTGTTTTAAACTTGCTACTGTCTCTAAGCAGTAAAATATTTCCCACAATAAGACCAAGTACAACGACGATGATGACAATGATCCAAGTAGTGCTCATACTGACTCCGAATGCTGTGTAATGCCGCGATTAAATGCCGTGATTAAAGGTGTAGCGCTCAATTAATTCAGGAAGGCGCTTAAGCACTGCGTATTTGCCACAAATATCCGCTTGTTCAAGCTGCTTGTAAAGCAATGTTGGGCTAAACTTCGATTCAATCTTCTGCGCTAAGCTTCGAAAACTTAAATGCCAGGGCTCTACTGCTACGCCGCCAACGTAGTTAGCGTAAGGTAAATAAAACCCAAAACTATCAGCATGTTTTTGTATCCAATTACTCAAATCGGCACAGGGGCCGTCTGCTTCATACTCTTGTGTGACGAGTTGAAATTCTGTGTCGCAATTTTCAACTTTTCGCTTGTCGTAAAAATCAAAATCCGTTCCCCAATGATGGCGACTCGCTCCCGGTAACGCAGACCAGAGCATAATGGCATGTATCTTCTGCTCATCACTGAGCTGCTCTGCGTTGAGATTTTTGCCATCGAGCGTGTTCAAAGCAAGTTCGCCAGTCCACTTTCGATTCCATATGCTTAACTGACGCTCAAAACTCCGGAAGCTGCTGCATATGTGCAAGTCGTGACCGTCATCCGCTGCGGCCTTTTGCATGATAATAAAATGCTCAAGTGTATCTTGCTGCAAGCCATGGCTCTTATCTAATGCAACAATATGTTCATCAGATAGCCCCATGATTTGTGCTGGTGATATCACAGTAGTGCCTTAGCATAAGCATCTTCGCTAAAACCCACTAAGGATGAATTTTGGGTGATCAAAATAGGGCGCTTAATCATGGAGGTATTGTCTTTCAATAGCGCGACGGCAGATTGCGCATTCAGACTGGATTTTTGCTCGTCGCTCAACTTTCGATAGGTAGTTCCGCGCTTATTTACGATGGTATCGACACCGTGCGTAGCAATCATATCAAGGAGAAACGCTTCATCAACGGATGCTTTTTTATAGTCATGAAATTGATACTCAATCGAATGTGCTTTTAGCCATTTCTTTGCTCTTTTGACGGTATCGCAGTTCGCAATTCCATACATTGTTAACATCTTTACTCCAGCTTTGTCTGATATGTTCAAAATTTAACCAATTATGTCAAGTAACTATTTAAACATTTAGGCGTCATTAAAACGATAACCTGCTTTTTTTAGTGCTTCGACAGCGATGTCGAGACTATCTTGCTTAACAAGTACGTAGTCGGTCTCAAAGGTTGAAACAACAAATATGCTGACTTTTGCCGCCGCCAGCACCTGTCCAATTTCAGCCATTATGCCAACCATCGAAAGGTTCAAGGGGCCGAGTATTTCAAGTACCCGCCAGTCATAGTCAGTCTCCTCTGCATCGATATTTAGGCGCTGAGGAACAACTAGCGATAACTCGTCATATGTTTTGCCAATAAAATACACATCACATTTTAAAACTTGCGAGGGTATCGATTGTTCAACATCGAGGCTATGAATAGCAAAGGTGTCGTCAAGCACTTGTAAGGTTTGTTTTTGCACTATTGTCTCTTAAGTTGATTCTGCTGATGGTATATGCACCTATCTTATCCACTTAATCTGTGGATAAGTATGTGTATTACATATGGTTTATAAAATAACTGCATGAAAAGTATAGCAAATGATGATTGCTTACAATACATGCAAGTAACATTGATTGCGCTATATTTATATAATGAATTATCTGTTTTATCCGTTCATCTGCATAATAGAACCCGTGTTAAATATATGCGTTAAAAACGATAAAAGCGGACAAAAGAGCAATAATTAGGACAACGGATACCTTATGCAAGCACTCTCTATATATGCAGGACCGAAGGCACTTGCCACAATACAGGCGCATGGAGTAAGTCCAGAACTTTTTACTGCGGTGCTTGGTGCATCGGGCGGTCCTAAATGGTTCGTACTGTATGGCTTGGACAAAGTCCTGTTTAGTGAGTTTATGGATAATTCAAGCAAAAATGTCGATATCATAGGCTCATCAATTGGCGCATTTAGAAGTGTCTGCTTTGCGCAGAATGATTCGGCGGCGGCAATTGATAGACTCGCAGACAGTTATAGCAATACGGTGTATTCTGTAAAACCGACGGTTAAGGAAATTACCGACAAAGGTACCGTTTTGTTAAAGCATATGCTTGGCGATGCAGGTATTGCCGATATATTAGGGCAACCGAAAAAGCGCGTGCATATTGTGGTAGCAAAAAGCCATGGCCTTACTGCAAAAGAGGCAAAACTGAAGCAGGGTAGTGGTTTGCTCGTTGCCGCCGCTCGCAATGCTTTAGGTAGAAAACGTTTGCAGAAAAGCTTTACTCGCGTTGTTTTTTCAAGCTCTGATCAGGGATTTTCGTTTGAAGAGAAAATTCCTATCATTACGCAGCAGGTTCAGCTAAACGAAGAAAACTTTGTGATGTCTTTACAAGCAACAGGGTCCATTCCATTAGTGATTCAAGGTGTGCCCGATATACCGGGTGCAGGCGAGGGAATTTATCGTGATGGAGGCATCATTGACTATCACTTTGATATTAAAATACACACGCCCGGTCTTGTGCTTTACCCGCATTTCTATAAAACGCCTATTCCAGGCTGGTTTGATAAAGGTCTCAAGCGCCGCTCATGCCATCGCGATAGTTACGACAACGTGCTAATGCTCGTCCCTAATGAAGAATTTGTCGCGAGCTTGCCTTATGCCAAAATACCCGATAGAAAAGACTTTGAAACCATGAGCGCAGAACAACGAATTCCATATTGGCACGCAGTAATGGAGCAATCGAAAAGATTAGGCGATGAGTTTTTACAATGGGTAAATAGCGACAACCCAATAGCGCATGTTAAGCCCATAGTGTTAAAGCGAAACTAAGCATTACCCCCTTTTGTTGGCGCAGGCTGAAACTTACGCTAATTCGGCTATTAAGTAATCCAACACTGCGCGAACCCGTTTTGGAACAAATCGTTTACTAGGGTATACCAACCACGTGGGTATGCCTTTCGCACTGAAATCGTGCAGACACTGAACTAACTCTCCGCTATCTAGCCGTTCTTTAATCGTCGTGTAAGGCAGGTATACCACTCCCAATCCAGTGAGACAGGTCGAGACTAATGCAGACGCACTATTAGATTGGTAGACAGCGGGAACGCGCACATTCAAGTTGTTGCCTTGCTCAGTGAATCGCCATGTCTCACTCATAGACACAACACAACGATGCTGCGATAAGTCGCTAGGATGTGCAGGAACGCCAAACTGCTTAAAGTAACTGGGTGTTGCCGCGGCCACCAAATCTCTGTCAGTGAGCTTGCGGGCGACTAAGCTAGAATCAGATAAGAGGCCATAGCGTACGGCAAAATCAAATCCGTCATCGATTAGGTTGATATTCTGTGGATTAAAATCTAGTTCAATACGAATTTTCGGGTGTTGCATGCCAAACCTGGCTAAGCAAGGGGCAACATAACGCTCTGCATAATCACCCGCTGCTGATACTCTAATACGACCTTCAAGCTCTTGGGATTCGGCAGTCAGAGAGGAGTTGGCTTCTTCCATTTCTTGTATAATTTCGTAGCACTTGTGAAAGTATTCAAAGCCGGCATCTGTTAGTTTTACAACACGGGTGGTGCGGTTAACTAAGCGCACGCCAAGCTTCTCTTCTAATCCATTGATTCTCCGACTCACGTGGGACGTTGACACTCCCAAACGTTTAGCCGCTCCAGAGAAACTCTGTGCGCGACCCACAGCAACAAACTCTTCAATCGCGTAGAACATTGATAACTCCATTATTTCAAACGTTACGCACGTTAATTCTATTGTTGCTATATTGCAATGATGACTTAGATAAATTGATTTTTAAACTATTTGAGATTAAAACTAAAATCAATATTTGAAAGCGCTTCTGTGATAATGCTGAATGGTTTCGCCAACTTGGAAAAACAGATCTCGCCGCCTAAAAGGCGCTATTAATTATCAGGTTGTTAACAGACAATTTAGCTTCGGAAAAGAGGGATAAAAAGCGCTTGCGTTCACAGTTGCGCATCGCTATCATACGCGCCGCTGTTAGAAATTAAGCAATCAGTGCATAACTAACAGCACGCACTCCTTATGCGTCTATAGCTCAGTTGGTTAGAGCGCTACCTTGACATGGTAGAGGTCCCCTGTTCGAGTCAGGGTAGACGCACCACTTCAGTGTTATCTAGCTCAATTTCTTTACAACCATGTTTATGTGGCTATCTTATTATTTTAATTTTCGCGTGTGTAAGCCCCTTTGTTTTAGTTCGCTGGAGTTTTCTACTAATGTTTGCTTTTATTTAAAGGGGAATTGCACAACGCAGAACTCGATAGAAACTATACACGGGCAACACCGGTAAAATGGGCACATTTGGACACAGTAATTGAGATAGACTTCTCAGTCGTAAGGCCAGCGGCTGCTTCAGAGTGTGCGGCCTTTGCCCGCTCCAGTTTAGTAAATCTGTTATCTCTAATAAATCTCTGCACCCGATGAAAAACCAACAACGATGGCAGCAATAAAGCTCACGACACCAATACTGGCGCTTATTCGTGCGAATTTATAGTAAGTGTGTTCATTATCACGCGTATCATAATGGTCAACTATTTCTATAATCATGGTCAACGATGCTGCAATTATGGAAAGTAACATGATTACAGTGGCTGGCCCGTAAATGATGATACTGAGATTCCTTGCTATAGGAACGAAAAGTTCGCCAAAGTAAACGCCATATGAGCCGTATGCAATAATCACTATTGCAAATAAAGAATTAACGATACGAGCCTGAAGTGGGACCTGGTTCGGGATATAATTTCCGTCTTTATCATATTGTGGCTCGGGAGCATCCGTGATGTATTGCGTGGTGGGCAGGTCTGATTCATCCCAATCGTCAGTCACTCCATGAGCATATTCATCATGTAGTGTGTAGGTGTTATTGTCCGATTTATAAACAATCTGCTTGCTTTCCATGAGTTCGCATAAGCTCTGATAGCGCTGTGGATAGCTTTCTGCATCGATTGATTCAAATGCATCAACCAATTCACGATCAGAGTACTCTGCATAGTTCGGTCCTGACGCCATTGATTCTCCATTTTTATTGTTTTAATTCTTAAGGCTTTTGGATTAGCCCACCCAAAATAAAAGCCTGTAAAGCGATACGCATAATAATCAGAAACAACATTCCCTTAAAGCACAAATCAATGCAATATTGAGCCTTGTTCCATTATGTTTTCTGTGGATGCACTGCATGAATTTTACTTGTCAGATGTATTTATTCACAAACTTGGGCATCATGATGCACGCTAAATGCGGAAAATGAAGCCTTTTTCTTTTCTTTCTGTTTATCTAGTGCATTATTACAATTCATTTACAAACTTAGCGAAGTTTATGAAGTTCGGAACGCTTTTCTTTAGCAAGTTCACATCACAACGGAGCCACTATAATGACATGGTACGAGCATGAACAAACAACACTTATGCGCGGCAGAGCGCCCGGTCGTAGTGTTAGGGTAACTAGACTAATAGCCAGACTAATAGCGTCGACAGCGCTCTCTCTTTGCATGATATCCGTCTTGCCTGCATTTGCTCAAAACAATAGTGGGCACAGAGAGCCCAATTGGCAAGAGTTGTTCAACGGTGAGAACTTTGACGGTTGGGAGAAGATAAACGGCGAAGCGCCTTATGAAATAATGGATGGCGTGATTATAGGCACGTCAATGAAAGGCACGCCCAATACCTTCATGCGCACTCAGGCCTTATACGATGATTTTATATTGGAATACGATATTTGGGTCGACAATAACGTTAATTCAGGTGTGCAAATACGCAGCAACACAGACCCTGACTATCGCAATGGTGTGGTGCATGGTTATCAGGTAGAGGCCGACCCAAGCCCGCGCGCATTTACCGCAGGTATATTTGATGAGCAGCGTAGAGGATGGATTTATCCAGTTGCCCACCGACCTTCGCGAGACGCTTTTATTAATGGAGGTTGGAATACCATACGAGTAGAAGCGATAGGGCATTCTATAAAAACATGGTTAAACGGTCAGCAGGTCAGTCGCCTTGTTGATGATATGACAAGTACGGGCTTTATTGGCCTTCAGGTGCATAGCGTGTGGAAAGACGAGCAAGTGGGAGGAAAAATCCGCTGGCGCAACATTCGAATACTAACGGATGATCTTGAACAGCACCGCTGGGCAGACGATGCGCAGGTGCGAGAAATTAACTATGTCGACAATCAGCTCAGTGATTGGGAGCGTCGCATGGGGTTCAGGTTTCTGTTCGATGGCAAAACGAGTAATGGTTGGATGGGCGCTAAACTCAACGATTTTCCATCGTCTGGCTGGACCATTAACGATGGCGTATTGACGGTTGAAGCCACTGATGGCGGAGAGTCAACGGGGCCTGGCGATATTATCACGACCGACAAATTCAGTAATTTTGAACTGCTCCTGGATTTCAAATTCACTGAGGGGGCAAATAGCGGTATTAAGTATTATGTTGACCCTGAGCTGAATAAAGGCCCCGGTTCAGCCATTGGCTTGGAGTTTCAAATTCTTGACGATGAACGCCATCCTGATGCGAAAAATGGCGTCGCGGGCAATCGCACTATTGCATCGCTGTACGATCTTATTAGCGCCGAGAATTTAACCGATGCGGCAAGTGGAAAAAATCGCTTTGTACGCGGACCTGGCGCGTGGAATAGGGCGCGTATCGTGGCTAAAGACGGGCATATTGAACACTGGCTGAACGGCGTGAAAATGGTGGAGTTTGATCGCAACTCACAAATGTTCACTGCGTTAGTGGCATACAGCAAATACAAAGACTGGCCAAACTTTGGTCGCTTAGCACAGGGGCATATTCTGTTGCAAGATCATGGTAACGAAGTGCATTTCAAAAATATTAAAGTGCGTGAATTTTAATAGGAGCCTTAAGATGACTGATAACAAACTTGGTAAGTCGAATATGCCGCAGCTCAATTCATATAATGACTCAAATGAAGATTCAAACGGCGGCTCCTTTGACCGACGCACCTTCATCAAAGGAAGCGCCGCGTTGGCAGCGGGTGTTTCACTTGCATTATCGGCAAAAAGTTATGCTCGCATTTTGGGAGCAAACGACCGTATTCACAGTGCGGTAATTGGTGTAAATGGCAGAGGCAGGGCTTTGCAAAGAGCGGCTTCTAGTGCGCCAAATGCCGAAGTAAACGTGATTTGCGATGTGGATTCGCGCGCACTGGCGAAAGCAAACGATACCTTGAAAGAACAAACAGGCTCATCTGCGGTATTGATGGAAGATTATCGAGAAGTATTGGCAAAAGCGGATGTGGATACCGTGCTAATCGCGACACCAGAGCATTGGCATGCACCAATGGCTTTATTGGCCTTACAAGCCGGTAAGCACTGCTATCTTGAAAAACCGTGTTCTCATAATCCTGCCGAGGGCGACATTTTAATAGCCGCTCAAGAAAAATATAAAGCGCTTATCCAAGTGGGCACTCAGCAACGCTCTGCTTTATCAACCATAGAGGCGGTAAAAGATATCGCCGCAGGCATTATTGGCAATGTGTACTACGGCAAAGCGTGGTATAGCAATAACAGAAAGGCTATTGGCGAAGCAAAAGAGGCGCAAGTGCCTGATTGGCTAAACTGGGACTTATGGCAAGGCCCTGCGCCAAGAGAAAGCTTTAAAGATATCTATGTGCACTACAACTGGCACTGGTTTTGGAAATATGGCACCGGTGAAATTAACAACAACGCAACGCACGAACTCGATATTGCGCGCTGGGCAATGGGTTTAACATATCCAAACCGCGTGAGCTCTAGCGGCGGGCGTTTCCATTTTGATGACGCTTGGGAGTTTTACGACACGCAAGTGGTTAATTATGAATACGACGAGGGCAAGATGCTGTGCTGGGAAGGGCGCAGCTGCAACGGCTTTAATCACTACGATAGAGGCCGCGGTTTAACCTTACACGGCACAAAAGGCACAATATTGCTCGACCGTAATGGCTACACTGCCTACAACCTTCAGCGTGAGGTGATTAAGGAAATGGCTGAAGCGGGTAAATCGGCTACAACAGACACATCCGGCGTAGGCTTTTTAGATGGCCAGCACATGAATAATTTCTTTGCGGCTATCCGCACAGGTGAAGCGCTAAAAGCGCCGATTACCGAAGGCATTATTTCAAACAATTTGTGTCACTTGGGGAATTACTCTCAAGCGGTCGGCCGCACATTAAACATAGACCCTAACACCGGTCGCATTGTAAATGACGCTGAAGCAATGAAATATTGGTCTCGCGATTATGAGCCAGGTTGGGAGATGAAGGTTTAAGTTCTGCTCTATAAAGCCCTAGGTTTATGGCTGCTTGATATAAATGAGTATGGAGACATCCATACTCATTATTCTTGCGTATGTCAGTGCAGTTTTATAAAAGTAAGCCTTTCGTGGTTTGACACCTAGCTAGCAAGGACATCAATGCGCAACACCATCACCGAAAAAGTGACTTATGTTCATCACTGGAACGACACTCTCTTTAGTTTTAAAACTACTCGCAGCCAGAGCTTTACCTTTGAAAACGGTCAGTTTGTTATGATAGGGCTAGAAGTTGATGGTAAGCCGCTGTTGAGGGCGTACAGCATCGCAAGCGCAAACTATGAAGAAGAACTTGAGTTTTTTAGCATTAAGGTGCCTGATGGCGCGCTAACTTCCCGTTTACAAAAAATTCAGGTGGGCGATGAGCTAACCTTAACTACCCGCGCAACCGGCACCTTAGTTCCCGGTTTTCTAAAACCCGCTAAGCATCTGTATCTCTTATCTTCAGGGACAGGTCTTGCGCCATTTATGAGCATTATCAAAGATCCTTTCATTTACGATGCTTTTGAGAAAGTGATATTGGTACATAGTGTTCGCTATGTATCTGAGCTAGCGTATAAAGACTTAATTGAAAACGAACTACCTAAGAACGAATATTTTGGCGATTTAGTGCGTGATAAGCTGCTTTATTATCCAACGGTAACCAGAGAAGCCTTCGAATACCAAAGCGCGTCCGAAACCCCCAATGATAAAAGTCATCACACCCGCATCACTGAGCTTTTGCTATCCGGTCAGCTAACACGCGACCTGGCTATGCCTGATATCAATATCAACGATGATCGCTTTATGATTTGTGGCAACGATGACATGCTGCAAGACTTGATGAAAATCTTAAATGATATGGGCTTTTCGAAAGCGAATTCTCGCAATCTGGGCGAGTACGTTATTGAACAGGCTTTTATCGAAAAGTAATTGCTCAAACCTAATGTGATTAAATGGCGCAAAGTTAATGCGCTAGCTCAAGTAATTATGGCTAGCGCTATTTGGCTGTTTAAAACTGATAGCTCATGCTAAGGCGTGCGTTGATAGGCTCACCAATAGTGATATTGTTATCATTATGTGCAGAAGGGAAATAGTCTTCATCAAACAGGTTTTCTACGTTTAACTGAAGCTGTAAATCTTCTGATACCTCGTAATACACCGCCGCATCCACGCGCGTAAAATCAGGTAGTTCTACATTGTTGCTAAGCGATGTATATTGCTCTGATTGGTAGATAAGCCCAAGCGCAAACGCCCACTGATCGTTTGCTTGATAACGATTCCAAACACTGAGCATATTTTCAGGTAGTTGCGATAAGGTGCGGTTACTGACGTCATTGTCAATCACGCGGCCGGTTTCTTCACCATCTAGGTAACTGTAGCCCGCATTAATTTGCCAGTCGTCAGTCAAATAACCCACTAGCTGCAGCTCAAATCCGTTTGTTTCGGTGCCTGTTATCAGAGAGTTTTCAGGATTGAAGGGGTCTGTCACTGTGCCGTTTTCACGCGTTACCTCAAAATAGGCAGTGGTGAATGCAAGCTGCTCGCTTACATTCCATTTGATGCCAATTTCACGGTTTTCAAACTCTTCAGGCGCTAAGGCTTGGCTAGTTAATGACAGGGATAAAAACTGATCGCCTGACCGAGGTAAGAATGAACGGCTCAAACTCAGATAAATAGACAGATCATCAGTTGGTTTATAAATAGCGCCGACGCGAGGGGAAACTTCGCTATCGTCACTTCCTAGAAAGCCGTTGTTGCCATCTTCAATACCATTAGCAATCTCACGTTGGTCAACTACATCGATATTAAATTGGTCATAGCGTAAGCCAGCGACAAGAATAAAATGTTCGTTGAAGCTGATTTCGTCTTGTACGAATACCGAGCTAAAGCTCACCTCAGACGCTCTATCTCTTACAAAATCGGTAAAGCTCACCGCGGGTATCACTAATGGGTCAGTAAACGCAAAGGTGATTTGGTCATCGTTGCTGTCAGCAAATAAGGTGTCGCGACGTGTATTGTTAGTATCTTGATTGCCATACTCGGCGCCAATCAATAAGGTGTGTTCCCATGTGCCAGTGTCAAATTGACCAACGGCATTAAATTGCGCAATAAGGTTTTCGCGCTGGGTTTCATCTTTATAACCGTCTAACTTGACTGTGTTTGCCGCTTCATCAAAACCTGCGGGATAGAGGTTTTGATACAGCTTATCGTAATCGGCATATTGCAACGTGCCGTTAACTGACCACACATCACTTAACTGGTGATCAAGTCTTGCTCTAAAAACATGCGCCTGAAGCGTCGTTCGGTTAATGTCAGGTGAGCCAAAGAAGGTATCATCAAAACCCTCTAATGGAGGACCGTTTACCGATGGCACGCCGCGGTCAACCACTCTATCGTCATCAATATACTCATACGACAACACAAGTTGAGTAACATCGCTTAAGTTATTTGTGTAGGTAGGGTTAATAGCAAAGCGGTCGCCGTCATACTCATCACGATGATTATCTAGTGCCTCGTAGTATGCGTTAACTCGCAGGGCCTGCTCATTGCTCATTACACCATTGTGGTCAACGGCGATAAGCGTGTTAGCGAAGGTATCTATATTTGCATTTAATGACGTGAAGCTCTCGCGCGTATTTGCGGTTTTAGTGACGCGATTCACAATCCCGCCACCGCCTCCGCGACCGAAGAGCAGGGCGTTCGCGCCGCGTAAGATTTCGACTCGCTCCAAGTTATAAAGCGGGCGAAAATACTGAACGTCGTCGCGTAAGCCATCAATAAAAAAGTCTGCGGTAGTATTTTGACCACGGATTGTCATCTGATCTCGATGACCTTCACCTTGGCCAATAGACGCTCCGGGGGTGTACTGCAAAATATCGGCTATGGATACAAACCCTTGCTCCTGAATCTGTTCACTTGAAATGACAGATAATGACTGGGGCACATCCACTAAGAGAGTAGGGGTTTTGACTGCGTCCGCATTTTGTTGGCCAAAATAGGCGCCCCGAACAGTAATTCGCTCAATATCAATTTCATTCATAGCCGCAAGTGGTGACAGTACAGCTGATGCGGCCGCCTGACCACTTACTTGACTGGAATTCTGTTGCGAGAGATTGATAGCGTCATCGGCATAAGTGGCACAAGAAAAAAGTGCCGTCGAGATGGCAATACTTAATGGTAATGATTTGAACATCGAAAATATCTGTTAACTAGTAAGTGTGAGGCGATGATAATGAATGTATAAATGAGAGTCAATCTCATTTGCATTTAATTTTAAGCTAATGCATCGGTATCTAGTCTTCTTTTTTCAGTTCTTCTTAAAGTCTGCTAAAGTTCATTAACTTTGGATGCGTTTAAGCTTCATCACCATAATCGTTTTAGGGAACACCTTTGCATGGCGAAAACCCTCATAATTAGTGGCGCGAGCTCTGGCATTGGATTAGCCATTGCGCAAAAGTTTGCTCAGGAAAATTATCAAGTGTTTAATCTTGATATTAAGACACCAGATGCAATTGAAAAGAAAGATTCTGCACACATCAATGACGTGATCTGTGACGTAAAAAATCATGAGCAGGTACTTGCTTGCGTCGACAAAATTGCTTCATCGCATGGTATCGACGTGCTGGTATGCAATGCAGGCATGCATATGTCAGCGAATATCGAACAAACGGATGAGCAAAGCTTCATTGATTTGTTTAATCTAAACGTGAAAGGCGCGTACTCCCTTACTCAGGCAGCACTCAAACACATGAAGCAAGCGGGAGGCAGCATTATATATCTTGCTTCCGAACAATCGCTTGTTGCCAAGCCTAATTCCTTTGCCTACAACTTGAGTAAACATGCGCTTGCGTCAATGGCAAAGACGACAGCGCTTGATTACGCAAAGTATAATATTCGCGCAAACGCCTTGTGTCCGGGCACTATCGATACACCTTTATACCAAAAAGCAATTTCTATGTACTGCGCTTCGTCAGGTATTGAGCCTGAACAAGTGCATAAAGAAGAAGCACAATTACAGCCGCTAGGGCGCATCGGGCGTGCTGAGGAGGTGGCCGCGTTCGCTTACTTCCTGGCAAGCGATGAGGCAAGCTTTATTACTGGCTCTTTACAAGTCATGGATGGCGGGTATAGCGCGCAGTGATTGATGTGATTGACCCTCATGTTCATTTGTTTGATTTGGCAAAAGGACAGTATCATTGGTTAAACTCTCTTGATGCCCGCAAGCGCCAATGCGTCGCGAAATCTGCAACGTTTGAGAGCCTAAGCTTACCTAGTTTTATGCGCCTAAGTGCATTTGTTCATATTGAGGCGGGTTACGATAATGCTCATCCTGTTAATGAAATGGCAATGCTGACAGAGCGCAACACTCTTCATCATAAAGCGATTGGCTTTGCTGATTTGAGCGCTTCTGAAGAAGCGTTTCGTCGTTCTGTGGATACACAAATGCGTCATCCAAATTTTGCTGGCATCCGGGATATTATCTCTAATATTTGTCATCACACTGATAATACATGTGAGCAGCAACGTGCTTTGAAGCTCTTAGATAGCCCCGTTATTAACGCTAATTTGGACTATTTATCTTCAAAGAAGCATGCGATCGCTTATATATTTGAACTTCAATTTGATTGTTCTAATGCCTCCCTTACTGACAAAGTGATTCAAGTGTTTGAGAGGCATCCAAAGCTGAAAATTGTGCTTAATCACGCGGGTTTTGCCCCCCTAGGGCAGCCTCAAGCATTTGCTCGCTGGGATTCATCGCTTCAAAAGCTCTCAGCTTTGACCAATATGCATGTGAAATGCTCTGGATGGGAAATGTCGAAAGACGATTATCAATTCAGTGAACTACGAGAAGCGTTGAAGGTGCTCACTCAGCATTTCGACAGTAAACGACTCATGCTTGCCAGTAATTTTCCGCTGACTGAGTTTGCGTATAGCTATACAGAGTACTGGCAAGGGCTTTTTGACGCTTGTAGAGCCCTTGGCTTATCGTTTGAAACCCTTGCTCATGACAATGCAAAGCGCTTTTATTTCACCACCACATGAGGCGAACGCTTAACGATGTCATCGTTAAGCTCAATCCCAATTCCAGGTAAGTCAGGCACCTTGAAGCTGCCATTTTCTGGCTGATAGTCTTGTACACAAAGTTCGCGATTCCATGATTTAATCGCATAGGTATGGTGTTCATGAATTAAAAAGTTTGGAATAGCCGCTTCAAGTTGCAAAGACGCTGCGGTTGCAACCGGCCCACCGCACACATGCGCCTGCACGCGAATATCGTAAACATCTGCGTAATCGCAAACCTTCTTCGCTTCTGTAAAGCCACCGCATAGCCCGACATCGGGTTGCAGAACATCAATACTTTGGTCTTCAAAATACGGTCTTGCATCCCAGCGATGGTACAAACGTTCACCACCGGCGATAGGTACATTGACTCGGTCAGATACCTTTTTATGCACCGCAGAGTTTAAATAATTCACTGGCTCTTCAAACATCATGCAGCCAACTTCTTCGATGACTGAGCCCATCTGAATTGCCGATGCACAACCCATCAGAGAATGTGCTTCAAAAATGATATCAACTTCGTCACCCACTTCTCGTCGAATCGCACGTAAGCGATCGCCAAACAACTTCATTTGCTTGGGCGTAAACAGTTTAGTGCGATCAAAGCTTGAGTCTCCATTTTCATCATACACAATAGGGTCAACCTTAACTGCATCGTAGCCTTCTGCCATTGCTTTTGCGGCAGAACGTGCGTAATCGTCTGGAGATAGCATTTTTACACAGTCTTGTGACCAGTCAAACTGCAGTTGGCTGGCGTAAGTACGCAAGTTGTCGTTTGTTTTTCCACCCAGCAGTTGATACACAGGCACGTTTAGTGCCTTTCCTTTAATGTCCCACAAAGCGGTATCAATCGCGCTCATTGCGGCGTAAAGAACAGGCCCTCCACCTAATCCCCAAAAGCTCTCTCGCAGCATGCGTGACCATAAAAGCTCTGTTTTAAACGGGTCAAAGCCTAGCAGCACCGCTTCGCTAATTTCTTTAATCATCGCGGCGGCTGCACTGTGTCCCCAATCATAGGCTAAGCCCGCCTCACCAACACCATGAATGCCTTCGTCGGTATGAATGCGCACAAATATGGGGTTCCATGGTGGACGCTCTGGACAATGAATATCGAAAATTTCAACGTGGGTGACTTTCATGAAATCTAATGTTCCCTTTTAAATAGTTAACGGTTTGGTATTAATGCACTTATGATTTAGCTCTTCGCTTATTGGTCAAAATCAGGATATTGCCTTTTAACCCGCCGCATCATTGCAGGCCATGCTTTCTCACCACCGGTTTGCCCAGTATGGACGATATTCGCTTGGGCTTTGATACCGTCAATAATGCTTTGGTCGACAAGAATTTTGCTGTCATTAGAGGCTTGCATTTTCACCTGTACTTCACATGCTCTCAGTAAGTCATACATATGCATAAAGGCATCACCAATGGTATTGCCCATTGTTAAAGCGCCATGATTTCTCAATAGCATAAAATTCGCCTTGCCTAAGTCTTCCTGTAAACGTTTTATTTCATCATGGTTGACTGCTAACCCTTCGTATTGATGATAGCTCATACTTGCCAATGCAAAGGCGGAATACTGGCTGTAGGGGAGTAAACCCTGTTCACAACTCGCCACCGCTATCGCGTCAGGGTGATGTAAATGCATAGCACACTGCGCTTCGGGTCGTGCTATGTGAACGGCACTGTGTATAGTAAAACCCGCTGGATTAATGTCAAAGGGGCAGTCGGCCTGAATAATATTGCCATCAATATCAATTTTAACTAAGTTTGAGGCAGTGACTTCCTCAAAGGCTAAGCCAAAAGCGTTGATGAGCAAGTCTTCAGTACCGGGGATCCGCGCCGAAATATGCGTGTGTATTAGGTCATCCCACTGGTGCATTACCAATAAACGGTAGGCGGCTGCCAGTTCCACACGCGTTTGCCATTCAGCTTCGCTAACTTGCGCTTGCAAGTTCATAGTTGGTATATCGTACATTGACTCTTTCATATCCTTTTAAAACTAAATTTCCACCGTTCAACTTATTAGCTTGATTAATTTGTATCACAGTGAGCAAACACGGCCTGCCATGCTTCAACATTCTCTTGCATTGCGGCTTTGTAAACAAGTTCTGAATCAAAATATTGAGATTTAATATACTGCTTAAAGCTAGCAGGCAATTCTGGATGATTCGCAAATTCTTCAAACAGAGGGTTTAATGCGTATTGATAGCGATTAAGTTCGCTCGCTAAGGGTTGAATTTTGTCAGCAAAAAAAACGGTAAAAATGTTACGCATGATCTTGATGTCTTCTCGAGTCTTAATGTTATTGCAGGGGTTCTCAAACATATAACGCCGAAGGAGGCGCGTCATAGGCCGCAACTCATGAGTGATTAAAGCTTGGGTGCGCCACATGCGTGCAGGTAAGCGGGCGATGCTCAAATCCTTGAGGTGGGCCTCTAATCGAGATGCTTCTAACTGAGGTGCGTTTAGTGCCTCAAGCAACATTTCCAGTGATAGCTTGGTCGCTTGAAGTGAATCAGATTCCCCTCCAGATATAAAATCGCCAGCAGTGGTAAAGCCCAAGTAGGTTTCGTCTGATTGCGTGATCATGTTGGCCCATGCTTGACCAATGTTTTCGCTTTTTTGCAGATGCCACGCACGCATACTTTTAATAAGGGATGACTCAGCACTCATTTGTCCCTGATCAAGCTGGCGTAAGCAGTCGTTGAGGGTAATTAGCAGTTGTTTTTCGTACGCAAAGCGCGTGGAAGGAAGCTGCGTTTTTCCAAGCGCGGTGTTGCGCTCGGCTATAAACTGACCGAGTGGACAATCATCCAGCGCATAAAACTCTCTGAAGTTAATTTGCATTTCAGGTATCTCAAAGCGCAGAGTAGGGCGTGTGGGCGCTCTAAGCTTCTGCCCAGACACTTGATTCTCTGCGATTATTTCAGTATCTAAAGCACTTATAGATATCCCGGTAAAGCTTTCTAAACGGTTTGATAAATCATCTAAATCTGTTTCTATCTGCATGTGTTTTGAGCACGCAGACAAAACAAGCATAAAAGATACTAGCAAGCCAGTTTTAAGATGCAGTTTGGTCATTAACGCTATTGCCTTGAAATTTTGATGAAACAGTTGTTCCGTGGACGTTTCTTTTGTTTGGATATCAGTATAATATTCACGCCCAATTTCACCGCATTGTGAGCAATTACAGCCTTTGTTGTGCTGAACTTGTTATCTGCGATGTTGCTTTATACCCAAATTCAACAAAAAAATATCACGTGGCACTTGGTTTGTGTCACCACTGAATAAAAAGGAACAACATGCCTGTAATTACGCTACCCGATTCAAGCCAGCGCGCTTTTGATAAGCCTGTAAGCATTTTAGACGTTGCCAATGACATAGGTCCGGGGCTCGCAAAGGCGACCATTGCCGGCAAAATCAACGGTGAGCTGGCCGACGCAAGTGACATGATCACAGAAGATGCAAGCCTGCAAATCATTACCGCTCGCGATGAAGAAGGCTTAGAAATTATACGTCACAGCTGCGCGCATTTGATTGGGCACGCCATCAAACAGCTCTATCCAAATGTAAAAATGGCCATCGGGCCAACCATCGACAATGGTTTTTACTATGACGTCGATTTGGAGGAGCCTTTAAATCAAGATGACTTAGAAAAAATTGAAAAGCGCATGCTAGCGCTTGCGAAAACCAACTACGACGTGGTGAAAAAGACTGTGAGCTGGTCTGAAGCAAGAGCAGTGTTCGTTGAACGTGGAGAATCATACAAGATTGAAATTCTTGACGAGAACATTGATAAAGATGATAAGCCCGGCTTGTACCATCACGAAGAATACGTGGACATGTGCCGAGGCCCCCACGTACCTAACATGCGATTTTGTCATCATTTTAAACTCATGAAAGTGGCTGGCGCGTATTGGCGCGGAAATTCAGATAATAAAATGCTGCAGCGTATTTACGGTACGGCCTGGGCAGATAAAAAACAGTTAAAGTCCTATCTCAATCGTTTGCAGGAGGCTGAAAAGCGCGATCATCGAAAAATCGGTAAAACGCTTGACCTATTCCATTGGCAAGAAGAAGCGCCGGGCATGGTGTTTTGGCACAACGATGGCTGGACAATCTATACCGAGCTTGAAGGTTTTATCCGAAACAAATTACACGAATATAATTACGATGAAGTGAAAGGTCCGTTAATGATGGACCGCTCTTTATGGGAAAAGTCAGGGCACTGGGATAAATATGCAGAAAATATGTTCACAACCGAATCTGAAAAGCGTGAATACGCCATTAAGCCTATGAACTGCCCTGGACATGTTCAAATATTTAACCAAGGCTTAAAGTCTTACCGCGATTTGCCGCTTAAAATGGCAGAGTTTGGTTGCTGTCACCGAAACGAACCATCGGGCGCATTGCATGGACTGATGCGCGTAAGAGGGTTCACGCAAGACGATGCCCACGTGTTTTGCACGGAAGAACAAATTCTGGATGAAGTGAGTGATTGTATCAAGATGGTGTACGATACCTATGCCACATTCGGGTTTGAAAAAATCGCGGTGAAACTGTCAACCCGTCCAGAAAAGCGTGTGGGAAGCGATGAGATTTGGGATAAATCTGAAAAAGCCCTGGCGGATGCGCTTAAAGCAAGCGATATAGAGTTTCAATACTTACCAGGAGAGGGGGCGTTCTACGGCCCTAAAATTGAGTTTACCCTACATGACTGCTTAGACAGAGCGTGGCAATGCGGAACTGTTCAACTCGACTTCTCCATGCCGGGGCGCTTAGGCTCAAGCTATGTGGATGAAGACGGTGAGCGAAAAGTGCCCGTTATGATTCACCGAGCGATTCTGGGCTCGCTTGAGCGTTTTATTGGGATTCTGACGGAAGAATATGCGGGTGCATTCCCGACTTGGCTTGCGCCTACACAAGTGGTAGTTGCCAATATCACAGACAGTCAGGCTGAATATGTGGCGCATGTGGTTGGTCAACTCAAGCGTGCAGGTGTGCGCGTAAAGCAAGACATTAGAAATGAAAAAATAGGCTTTAAGATACGCGAGCACACGATGAAGAAAGTGCCGTACTTGTTAGTCGTAGGAGATAAAGAAAAAGAATCGGGGCAAGTCGCGGTTCGGACTCGAAAAGGCGTCGATTTGGGCGTCATGACTATTGAAGATTTTACACAGCATGTTCAAGAAGACATCGCGAGTAAAAAAATTCAATAGCACAACGCGCCAGAATGGGTATAATACGGCGATTCGTGGTCGGTTAAGCAAATATTTAGACTTGTCACGGCATATTTTAATGTTCTTGGAGGAATAGCAAATTAAAGGCGCTGGTAATAATAAAGCTCAGGGCGATAAAGCCCGTATTAACGAAGAAATAACGGTAAATGAAGTAAGATTAGTCGCTGCAGACGGTTCGCAAGCTGGTGTAGTGTCAATCTCCGAGGCTATGGCCGCAGCAGAAGTTGCAGGCGTAGACCTAGTCGAAGTGAGCCCAAATGCGTCTCCTCCGGTCTGTAAAATTATGGACTATGGAAAGTTCTTGTTTGAGAAGAGCAAGGCTTTAAAAGAACAGAAAAAGAAACAAAAGCAAATTCAGGTCAAGGAGATTAAGTTTCGCCCTGGCACTGATGAAGGCGATTACCAGGTAAAACTGCGCAACCTGCGTCGCTTTCTAGAAGGTGGTGATAAATCCAAAGTAACGATACGTTTTCGTGGTCGTGAAATGGCGCATCAGGAAATCGGTATTGAATTGCTCAACCGTGTTAAAGCGGATTTGCAAGACATTGCCCAAGTGGAAGCCTTCCCCAATAGAGTGGAAGGTCGACAGATGATTATGGTGCTCGCCCCAATTAAGAAGTAGTAACGGTCTAAAGTTTTTAAGTCTGCACAACTTAAAACACCTTGCTGCTAAATTTTAACCCTTAGGCGTTTCTTATTGCCTTTTGCAAATAGAAACACAAATTAATTAAGCCTAAGGTATTTAACAATGCGGAGTTTTAGCAATGCCTAAAATGAAATCAGTAAGCGGTGCGCAAAAGCGCTTCCGTAAAACAGGCTCGGGCCGTTTTAAAAGCAAACAGTCTCACTTGCGTCACATTTTGACCAAGAAAAGCACTAAGCGTAAACGCCATCTACGTGGTAAGAAATTGGTTCATGAAAATGATACCGCGCTTATCCAACGTATGTTGCCATACGTATAACCTTAAGGAGACTGAAAAATGGCTAGAGTAAAACGCGGCGTCATTGCACGCGCACGTCACAAAAAAGTTTTAAAACAAGCTAAAGGTTATTACGGCGCTCGTAGTCGAGTGTATCGCGTTGCGGTGCAAGCGGTAACGAAAGCAGGTCAATATGCCTATCGCGACCGTCGTCAGCGTAAGCGTCAATTCCGTCAGTTATGGATTGCACGTATCAACGCAGCGGCTCGTCAAAACGGTATGAGTTATTCACGATTTATCAACGGCCTTAAAAAAGCGTCCGTTGAGATTGATCGTAAAATACTTGCCGACATTGCTGTACACGACAAGGCGGCATTCACCGCTTTAGTAGATGCAGCTAAAGGCGCGTTGGCTTAATTTAATTCAATTATGCTTAAGTTCTTTTTAAAAAAGCGAGCAGGAAGCTCGCTTTTTTATTTTACATCCCCGCAATTTTGCATATCCGACTCATATTCATAGCAAAAATCGTATTAAATCAATTATGTCACTCTCATTTGCATAAAAACTTGTGTAAAATAGCGTCCCTCAAATGACCTACTGCTACTCGTCATTTATTAATCGCGCCAACTAGGTGTTGACGGTTTTACAAGTGGTGTTTTACAGATTAGGCAAATTATTATGACCGTTCAAAGAGGATAAAATGGATCTCGAAGCGATAATTGACGAGGCGAAAGATGCCGTAGACTCGGCAAATACGCCCGTTGAGCTTGATGCAGTGCGCGTTGCTTTTATGGGTAAAAAGGGCAAGGTCACCGATTTAATGAAAGGCCTCGGCGCGCTTTCAGCAGAACAAAGACCCGTTGTTGGGCAGCAAATCAATCAAGCAAAGCAGCAGGTACAAGGCTTAATCAATACTAAGCTTCAAATGTTAAAGGAAGCAGAGTTAAATGCTAAGTTGGCTCAGGAGTCTGTGGATGTAACACTTCCTGGCAGAAGCACCACTTCGGGCAACGTGCATCCAGTTAGCCGAACCATAGGACGTATTGAGCAATACTTTGCCGATATAGGTTTTTCAGTCAAAACCGGCCCTGAAGTTGAAGACGGCTTTCACAACTTCGATGCACTCAATATTCCCAAAAATCATCCAGCTCGTGCTGATCACGATACATTTTATTTTAATCCAGATGTGATGCTGCGCACACAAACTTCCGGCGTGCAAATTCGGACAATGGAGGCAGAGAAACCGCCGCTTCGCATTATCTCGCCGGGGCGTGTCTATCGTAACGACTACGACCAAACCCATACGCCAATGTTTCATCAAGTAGAAGGCTTGATGATAGATACGGATGTTAGCTTTGCTGAATTAAAGGGTATTTTGCATGACTTTTTGCATCACTTTTTTGAAGAAGACCTCAAAGTGCGATTTAGACCGTCCTACTTTCCCTTCACAGAGCCTTCTGCGGAAGTGGATGTCATGGGAAAAAATGGTCAGTGGTTAGAGGTGCTGGGGTGCGGCATGGTGCACCCTAATGTGCTTCGAGCAGTGAATATTGACCCTGAGACCTACACCGGTTTCGCGTTCGGCATGGGGGTTGAGCGCTTAACCATGCTTCGCTATGGCGTAAATGACTTACGCGCGTTTTTCGAAAACGATCTACGTTTTCTCAAGCAGTTTAATTAGAAGAGTAGCTAATGAAATTCAGTGAATCTTGGTTAAGAGAGTGGGTTAATCCAAAGTTAGATACTAATGCCTTATGTGAGCAGCTCAGTATGGCAGGTCTTGAAGTGGACGGTGTTGAGCCAGTTGCGGGCGAATTTTCAGGTGTAGTCGTAGGCGAAGTGGTTGAGTGTGGACAACATCCCGATGCAGATAAGCTTCAGGTAACGAAAGTTAATGTTGGCGAAGACGAGCTGCTTGATATTGTATGCGGTGCGCCTAATTGCCGCTTAGGCCTTAAAGTAGCGGTCGCCAAAGTGGGTGCAGTGCTTCCCGGCAATTTTAAGATAAAGAAAGCGAAACTACGCGGCCAACCTTCTTTTGGCATGTTGTGCAGTTTTTCCGAGCTTGGCATGGGAGAAGATCACAGCGGTATTTTAGAGCTACCCGTCGATGCGCCCGTTGGCGATGATATTCGTGATTATCTTCAGCTAAACGATCAACAAATTGAGATTGATTTAACGCCAAATCGGGCGGATTGCCTTGGCATTAAAGGTGTTGCTCGAGAGCTTGGTGTCCTGAATCAATTAGATGTGAACGAAGTAGAAGTTGATGACGCGCCGGTCGCGTCAAATCAAACTCGCGGGATAGTCCTCGATGCGCCGAAAGCGTGCCCAAGATACTTAGGCAGAGTGATCGAAAATGTCGATATGAGTGCTAGTTCACCTTTGTGGCTGCAAGAAAAGCTTCGCCGCAGTGGCGTGCGCAGTATTGATCCCGTGGTAGATGTCACAAACTATGTTTTGCTCGAGTTTGGTCATCCCATGCACGCTTTTGATAACGACTGTCTCAATGGCGATATTCATGTTCGCTTTGCAAATCAAGATGAAGCACTCACTTTGTTGGATGGCAATGAGGTAAAAATAAACGCTGATACCCTTGTGATTGCTGATGAAACAAAGGCGCTTGCATTAGCCGGTATTTTTGGTGGGCTTGACTCTGGGGTCACAGAATCAACAAAACATATATTCTTAGAATCTGCTTTCTTTAACCCTGACGATATTTTGGGTAAATCACGTCAGTACGGCTTGCACACAGATGCTTCTCATCGTTATGAAAGAGGCGTAGACCCCAGTTTACAAATGCAAGCGATGCAAAGAGCGACTCAATTGTTGCTTGATATTGTTGGGGGTGACGCCGGGCCTGTTGTTGAGGCTGTTTCTAGCGAACACTTACCTCAACGAAATAAAATTACCTTACGCCAGCAGCGACTTGAACGTGTGCTAGGGACAAAAATCCCTTCAGAGCGAGTTCAAGACATGCTGGAACGTTTGGGAATGGACGTTGAAAGCACTGAAACAACCTATACCGTTGTTGCGCCTTCATATCGCTTTGATATTGCGATTGAAGAGGACTTAATTGAAGAAGTGGCGCGTATCTACGGTTACAACAATATCGAAAATGTTGCGCCCATCGCGCGACTTTCAATGAATCCACATCCTGAAAAGCAACTTGAGCTAAATACTCTCAAACAAGTCTTGCTTAGGCAGGGGTTTCAAGAGGCGATTACATACTCGTTTGTTGATCCTAAAAAACAAAGTGCGCTTTTTCCAGACATGCAAGGTTTGGTATTGCCACATCCTATATCAAGTGACATGTCAGTAATGCGAGTCAGTTTGCTACCCGGCTTATTGAGCGCATTATCCTACAATCAAAAACGACAGCAAAACAATGTGAAGTTGTTTGAAAGTGGCTTGGCGTTTCTGCCGAATGCAAATGAAAAGACCAAAGTGAGTCAAATACCTATGCTTGCAGGTGTGATGTCTGGTAACACAAACGACGAGCATTGGGGAAAAGAAAATCAAGCGATTGACTTTTTTGATGCTAAAGCGGTTGTTGAGCAATTAGTCGCGTTACGCGCAGATAGCTCACAAGTAAGCTTTGAGGCAGATACCTGTAGCGCTTACCATCCTGGCCAGTGCGCAAAAATATTGCATGATGGAAAGCTAGTAGGCAGAGTAGGGGCGATTCACCCTCAGCATCAGAAGGTGCTTGGTTTAAGTACCAAAGTCTACGCGTTTGAGCTAGAGCAAGGCTTTTTGAGTGATCGAAAACTACCCTCAATTGACGCTATTTCTAAGTATCCAGTGAACAGAAGGGACATTGCAGTAACGGTTGATGAGTCTGTAGAAATAGGTAAACTACTAAAAAGTATTGAAAAAATTGGAATATCTAATCTAGTTGACATAAACTTGTTCGATGTATACCAGGGTCAAGGTATTGAACCTGGCCACAAAAGCTTAGCTATTTCGGTATGGCTGCAAAGCAAAGAGAAGACACTCGAAGATTCAGATATTCAAAATTCTGTCGATATTGTGGTTAGACATTTACAGGATCACTATAGTGCAACGTTGAGAGACTAATCAAATGGCATTAACCAAAGCTGACATGGCTGAACACTTGTTCGAGAAGTTAGGTATTAATAAAAAAGACGCGAAAGATCTCGTTGAACTCTTTTTCGAGGAAATAAAAGAGTGCTTAGAGTCTGGTGAGCAGGTGAAGCTATCAGGCTTCGGGAACTTTGATTTACGCACTAAGAATGAGCGCCCCGGACGTAACCCAAAGACTGGCGAAGATATCCCTATCAAAGCGCGTCGTGTGGTGACATTTAGACCCGGACAGAAGCTGAAAAGCCGAGTTGAGAATTTACCCGTTAAGGATTAGTTCTGGGTTTGCCTTAGCATACGAACACTCTTTAAAACGCCGTTGTATTACGGCGTTTTTTGTTTGTATGTTTCATACGTCTTTTAATGTAACAGGATTCAGATTACTCTAATCTCAGCTCGGAATACCAAATGGCTCCCAAAATAATACCTAATCGATCCCTTGTTTTCACTTCAGTAATGATTGCCTGCATGATGATAAGTGCATGCTCCGAGCAAGCTCATAGCAACAAAGACGGGTCAGAGCAGCCTCCAGCTCAATCTGATGCGAACAATCAAATCATTGCACAACCCTTACTTAGCCTTTCAGAATTACTCAGCGCAGACGATGTGCAAAAAGGTCTGGCCAGCGCAGCAAAAGATAATAATCAAACAGAAATCAAACAATGGCAATTAAGGCTGCTTGATGCTGCCAAGCAGGTGAATTTAGCGCCCTCGGAGCTAAACCAAATATCGGGAGACCAAGGACTTGCGTTTTTGACCTTCCATGGAATGAAAACGAACTTCAAACAAGAATTTGAACAGGTCTTTATTTCCTTTGAAGACCCAAGCGTCGTGTATGCTAAATACCCGGCATTTGAGTCCTTAAAAGCTCAATCCGAAGCGCTTATCGTTAAGCGCGATAATTTGATAGCGCAAGCATCAGCAGTGTTGCAGCAAGAGGGGCTAAGCAAGCAGCAAGCAGATGCCGAGGCGCGAGCCCAATGGCAGCAGGCAATGCTAGAGCAAATGTCAGCGACACCAGAAAAGCTTAATTAAATTGAATTTCGTGTTCAATCTCTTGCGGCATTAGCGGCGTTAACGCACCTTGAGCGTAATCATCAAAGCCTGCTCTGAAGTACTTCGACAATGGATGCATTGATTGTCCCCCTGGCAAAGTTAAAACGGCGTTTTCGGGATTACCAGGTCTGACAATTAGCCTTTGCGACGCACCAAAGCTTCTGCCTTGCACAGCAGGCATAAAGCTGTCACCAAAACCGGCAACTTCGGGCATATTGAATAAAGAAGCAAAGGGTCCTAGGCTCGAAGCAAAAGGGTGGGTGATTTTCAATGCATTTACCTTCCCCCATTCCAAGCCTGCAAGGTTTTGTGGATTTGCATCATGATCTTTAATCAATCGCTCCCTGGTTTTGTCATAGACAGAAAGCAGCAGTGCATCAAAGCTATCAAATTCATTAGGTAGCCAGCTTTGAGGTTTCTGCTGAAGCACTTGCCATACAGCGCCCTCTATTTTTCGCGTTGAATGACGCAAGCCAAGCTCGTGCTTTTCTAAAGCAGTGTCGACAGGTGAAAACAAACGTTTAATCAACGCACTTCGATAGCGACGAACTAAGGTATAACCAATAGATCCTTCGCAGGCGCAGGCTTTCCAAGTATTTAACGCGGCAATATCGGCTGCGTACTTTTGTGGACTATTGGAAAGGGTTTGCAAAAGCAGGTTATGCCAAGGGCTCAAAAAAATTGCACGATTGTCAAACTGTAGGGCATTAAAGCTGGCCTCATCAAATTGCTCATTCTCCAAAAGCCGATCGAGAATTTGGCGTTGTCGTGCGCCTAGTGCATATCCACCGTCACCATAGCGGGCAAGGTCTGCTGTAGAAATGACGCGAGCGTTTGCGCTCCAGACTCTGTGATTACTGGGATTTAGGACGAACGCGGGCGAAGTGTCTTGTTGCAGCCATTTTGTATCATATTCACTTTCTTCTACGGCAATCAGGCTTGGCTCATCACGAGCGCTAATAGCGCCGGTAAGTTGCCAGGCAATGCTTCCGTTTGCATCAGCAACCACCATGTTTTGAACGGGAATGGCGATCGTTTTTGCAAGTTCAAGGGCTTCTTCAGCATTGTCCTTAAGGGGCATGTCCATTAAATCCATATTGACAGCGTATGGCATTAACGCCACCCAGCTCAACGCATATTTTTCGCCGCCTAAGATCCTGATTGGACCAAATTCGCTCATGCCGATTGCAAGTGAAATATCTTCATGATCCTTTACCTTTATCGACTCTAAAACGGTTTCGACAGGCGTATTCGCTTTGAGCCTTACCCAATCCACGTTGTCGACATTCGAGTTAGTAAACCCCCAGGCGATATGGTTGTTGCTACCTGCCACAACTAAGGGCGTACCCGGAAGAGACACACCCGTCACCTGAATAGCTTCAGGAAGCTTTCCATAGTGTGTTACCGCCTGATAGTTGAGCTGGGCACGATACCAAATAATCGGCACGTTTAAACCTAGGTGCATATCAGAGCTCATCATTGCACTGGCAGAATCCGTTAAGTGTCCACTTACCGCCCAGTTGTTACTTCCTATATCTTGTGTTTCATGGTCTTCAAACTTAGACCTTAGTTTGCTCGTGTTTGGTGTGGATTGTGCGCTTGCTTGTTCGTCCAAGACTGGAATTTCAGGTTTGGGCGCGCTAACAATGCTTAAGTCAATTGCGGCTTGATAGGGACTAACCTGATACATGAAATCGAGCATTGCAGGCCCGAACTCTTTTACAATTGCCGTATTTTCATAGTCTCGCTCAACTTGTCCGCCTTGTAAGTCAATATACATACTGAAGGTTGCCAAAATGCTGTCAGCAGGCGTCCAGGGCGCCATGTCCGAGCCAGTTAGTAAAAACTCAAAGCCAGGTGAGCCGTTTTCATCAATAAAGTGGTTTACGCCATTGGCATACTGCCTTAGCAGCTTCTTTTGTTTAATGCTTAGTGTTTCGATAATCATATCGGCGCGCTGTCTGAATTGAAAAAAACGCGTCTGCTTATCTCTCTCTATGGCGATTTCACCGAAAAGCTCAGCTAATTCTCCAGCCGCGCTACGCCTTAATAAATCCATTTGAAAGAGTCTGTCCTGAGCGTGAGCGTAGCCGAGCAAAAATGCCGCTTCTGATTGATTACTGGCGGTAATTATCGCGGTGCCTAATGCATCGCGCTGAATCTTGCCCGGCGCGCTTAAATGTTCAGATTGCAACTGTGAGTCTAATTCGGGCAAGCTGCTCCAAAGGGTAAAATAGCCACCTGCTAGTGCAAGTAGGATCAGAAGTGTAAGGCCAATAATGGTTATTTTAATGAGTCGCATCTATCTCTCAATAAACGATGTTGTTAGCGCTTTCTACCGCGCACCTTTACATATACTTGTCGCACGCTAGACTTCGATATCGTTTTCATCATGGATATGATTAGCCCAGCGAGCAAACACAAAAAAATAATCAGATAAGCGATTGATAAACTGCATGGATGTACTGTCTATGTCGTGATGGTGGCTTAATGTAACCAGCTGTCTTTCTGCACGCCTAGCAACCGTTCTCGCAACATGTGCTTGAGCTGCAAGTTCGTGGCCGCCGGGTAATATAAATTTCGTTTGTGGTGCCAACTTGTTCTGCATTTCGTCAATTGCTTTCTCAAGACGCGTTGTTGAATCAGCGTCAAGCGTTGCACTATCTGAAATAGCAAAACCAATGCTAAATATGGCACGCTGAATGAATTGGAAGAGTTGAACTACGTCGTCGCCAAGCCTATCGCCACCGGTTAGCATATTTGCTTGCTTCGCTTTAACCGCTAACAGGCCAATGTGAGCGTTAAGTTCGTCTAGGCTTCCATAACACTCAATTAAGGCATCGTCTTTAGACACCTTGAGCACTTGCTTTGCATAGACTTGGGTTGTACCGCTATCACCTTGTTTAGTGTAGATTTTCATTTTCACACTCTTTTATTAAAAGATATTGTAGAAGGTCTGTGGACTGAAGTTTGTGAATATCTAAGTTAATCGACCACCTAGTCAGCGTTTGTAGAATCAATGCGCGGTACTTCGTAGCGCTGAAGACGAACCACCACGCCAAATGCAGGATGATCAAAATAATGGATTTGTTTACTGATAATGCGCCTTCTTTGCTGGGATGGATAAACCAAAAGTTCCGGCTGCCCATCTGTGTCAAGCGTCACTCTGTAATGCTTGAACTGGCTATCTATATGTAAATAAGGCACTCTATTCACGTAATCTAAGTAAACCTTAAACAAGCCCTCTAGTTCATGATGTGCGAAGCTCTGGGAGGCTTGGTTATCGCCTGGTTCCATCTCTTCGTCAACTTCCCAGTCGATTTGCCTTAACTGACCGGCTTCTATGGCACTAAGCTCGGCATCTAATGTAGACAAGACGTCGCTTACTGAGGGGGATTGAGCATTTTGTTCAGCCCTTGATACGCCCTGATCACCTGCTAAGGAACCTCCTGTCATATTTGCCATCGCACTGTCTTTTAACTTTTCAAAAAAAACATGCTCCACAAAGGCTTGGCTTGCATATATGTTTTCACTCATGGTGTTTTGTGATTCAGTTGCTTGCTCGCTTTGTGCGGCGTTTAAGCTATTTGAGCGTGACACCACTAGCGTATCCGACACAATTTCATCTAAGCCAAATAGCTGTTCTACTGTCTTGCTATCATGCTCGTGTTTTAAAAGGCGGCCGCCGTATATCTTGTAGTAGTCCGCATTCTCTTCTCCAAACACAACGGGCTGTCGCCATGCGGTATAAAGAATAGGAGAGATATCGCGCTGGTTGAATACTTGCCTTGCGTAGTCTTCAAGGTATTTTGATTCGTTACGTAAAAGCCCGTGGGTTGCAAATTGATAGTCAGAATTTGCAAACAAAGCTCGGGGAACATCACTAAAGGCCTGGTACTGTAGCTCATTCACACAACTAAGCTTGGCTGGGGGGGCGCTTAGCAAAGGGGTCATAATTGCTTCCACCGCGCTTTGGTGAGCACTAATGAACTCTAGCGTTTCATTAACAGCAAAATTAACAGCAAAAGATGGTTCAGAATCGTCAAACTCCGTTCGAAGCGCTGTAGCATGACCTAACATGTCTTCGCTTGAGTGCTCAGTTTCATCTTCTCTTTGCTTAATACTGATAAATTGGTCTGCGCTTTGGATTAAGCTAGTCATTGCATCGTTGTCTAGGCTTAACGCCATAAGAGCGTCGTCTACTGCTGAGGTGCCTGTTGCTAAGGTGGCTTTCTCCACATGCTCTTTTGAACAGAAAGGCAAGTTCGCCATCAGGCGAAAATTGGGATTACTTTGTTGATATAGATGAGGCCCGATGATGTCAAAAGGGATGGCGTCGCTAAACTCAAAATCAGAAAGACTGAAATCTTCTTCTTGATTGGGCAGCATTTCTCGCTCAAAGGCGATAAGCTCCACATCAAACCACCACTGCGAGTCTAAGGCTTGCGCGAGACCTTTAGTTTGCGGATAGAGTATGCCAACGCCAATACAGCAAAGCAGCATTAACTTATTGCGAAGATGGGTGTTTGCCTGGTGCCTTTGAGCCATCACTTTCCTTTGACACGTTCTTTTGATAAATCCTCTAATAAAGATTGTACCAAGTCTAATCGCTGCTTGTTAGCAGAAGTTTTTTCCAGCACGCGCAGCCGCTGTGGCCCGTCAAACTTGAAGCGATTCGATTGTGTTTGAATGAGACTGATCAAATAGCCCGGGTCAACACGCGTTTCCTCGCTAAATTCAATGGCACCCCCAATTTCACTGAACTCAATTTTTTTGATGCCTAAATCGTTGGCAATGACTTTTAGTTTTCCAATTGCCACCAAATTCTTCGTTGCGTCAGGGAGCAGGCCAAAACGGTCAATCATTTCAATTTGATAGTCATCAATATCGTCATTGTTTTTGCAGTTTGCCAGTTTTTTATATAGCGATAAGCGAAGGTTTACATCGCCCACATAGTCATCAGGTATAAGGGCAGGGATACGCAGTTCAATTTCTGTTTGCTCACCCAGCGCATCCGTCAAACTTGGCTCTTTGCCTTCTTTTAAGGCTTCAACCGCTTTTTCTAACATTTCCATGTATAAAGAAAAGCCAACGGCGTTGATTTGACCTGACTGGTCATCACCTAAAAGCTCACCTGCACCGCGAATTTCTAAGTCATGCGTAGCAAGCGCAAATCCGGCACCTAAATCCTCCAGCGAGGCAATGGCTTCAAGGCGCTTAACAGAATCTCTGGTCATGCGTTTTGGGTGTGGCGTTAGTAAATATGCATACGCTTGATGATGTGATCGCCCAACTCGGCCCCTAAGCTGATGTAATTGCGCTAGGCCAAGATGATCGGCTCTATCCATGATAATCGTGTTAGCCGTCGCTACATCTATCCCTGTCTCAATAATCGTGGAACAAACCAATACATTATAACGCTGATGATAAAAGTCGTTCATCACCGTCTCCAGCTCACGCTCACGCATTTGACCGTGACCAATCGCGATACGAGCTTCTGGCACAATGTCTGATATTTCTTGTGCGGTTTTTTCAATGGTTTTGACTTCGTTATGAAGGAAGTACACCTGACCTCCACGCAGTATTTCACGCATGATGGCCTCTCGAATGACTTCGTCATGACGCCTTTGCACAAAGGTCTTCACCGCCAGGCGTTTGGCTGGCGGTGTGGCGATAATCGATAGGTCTCGCATGCCGCTAAGCGCCATGTTTAGCGTTCGCGGAATAGGCGTGGCAGTGAGGGTCAAAATATCTACATCTGCGCGCAGGGCTTTGAATTTTTCTTTTTGGCGCACTCCAAAACGATGCTCTTCATCAATAATCACTAAACCTAAGTCTTTAAACTGAATGTCGTCTTGCAGCAACTTATGGGTGCCAACAATAATATCTGCTTTGCCTGCTCGAATGCGCTCAATGGTGAGCTTTTGTTCTTTGGGGCTGACAAAGCGCGAAATAACTTCAATGGTAAACGGGAACTGAGAGAATCGATTTTTAAAATTTTCATAGTGCTGCTGTGCTAGCAAGGTCGTTGGTACAAGAATGGCAACTTGCTTAGCATTCGCTGCTGCAATGTAGGCGGCGCGCATCGCAACTTCGGTTTTACCAAAGCCAACATCACCGCATACTAAGCGGTCCATGGCATTTGGCGACCCCATATCTTGCAAAACAGCGTTTATTGCACGTGCCTGATCATCCGTTTCCGTATAGGGAAAGCTGTCGGCAAAGCTGTTGTATTCTTGCCAGTCTATAGGATAAGCGTAGCCCGGTTTAGCAGCGCGTTTGGCATATATGTCGAGCAATTGTGCGGCTACATCGCGTACTTTATCAGCAGCGCGTTTTTTCGCCTTAGACCAGGTATCATTGCCTAAATGATGAAGCGGGGCATGTTCTGCGTCGCCACCGCTGTAGCGGCTTATTAGATGCAAGGCTGAAACGGGCACGTACAGCTTTGCTTGTTTTGCATATTCAATGCACAGGTATTCTGTTGTAATCCCCCCGGCATCGAGGGTTTGTAATCCGATAAATCGGCCAATACCATGCTCATAATGAACAACTGGAGAGCCCTCGGATAATTCTGCCAGGTTTCGAATAATCGCGCTTTCATCCACTGCGCCCGGGCGTTTTGTGCTTCGTCGTTTTGCAACTTTATGGCCGAGTAGTTGCTTTTCTGTTATTAGCAACATGCCAGCACTATTATCTGTGCATTTAAAGCTATCTTCTAAGGGGCCTATAATCATCGACACGGGATGTTGTTTAATATTCTCGAGTGAGAACACCTCAAGGGCGTGCGGCTGTATCTTGGCTTTGGCCAAAATATCGAATAGCGCTTCTTTATGCCCTGTCGATTCAGCGATAAAGACCACGGGCTTTGAAGCAGATTTAGCCTGTTTTACCTCAGCTTGAATGGCTTGGTAGGGATTAGTCGCGCTCACATCAATGCCAATATTTTCTACTGCCTCGCACTTAAAATTGGCAAAACCTTTGCTCGGGCTTCCGCTTTTTGATGACAACTGCATGCTAGGCCACTGCTTTAACATGCTCTGCATGTCTTGCGTGCTCAAATACAGGGCTTCTGGTGCTAGCAATGGCCGGGCGAGGTTGAATTGATATTGCTCGTAACGATTGTGTAAGTCATGCCAAAACTTATCGGCAGCGCCTTGCAGGCTTTCATCAAATACAAACACACTGTCTTGGTGAAGATAATCAAAAATTGTTGCCGTTCGTTCAAAAAACAGTGGGAAATAGTATTCAACGCCGCCGGGCATCGTTCCACGGCTGACCTGATAGAAAACCGATTCTTGATCCGCATTATTCGCATTGGGAAAGGTGTCAAGATATTGCGTTCTAAATAGGCTAATGGCCTCTTTGTCGGTTGGAAATTCGCGAGCCGGCAATAAGCGGATTTCGTTAATTGCTTCTAATGAACGCTGTGAGCTTGGGTCAAAATAGCGAATGGAATCAATTTCATCATCAAATAAATCGATTCTAAACGGCTGGTCGCTTCCCATGGGGAACAAGTCGATAATCGAACCACGTACACTGAATTCACTGTGCGACATCACTTGCGAGACGTGCAAATACCCGGCTTTTTCTAAATTCCGTCGAAACTGGGCTGGGTCAAGGCTTTGTCCATTTTTAAGATAAAGTAGATGTTGTCCTACGTACTCAACCGGCGCTTGTCGCTGTAAAAAGGTGTTGATTGGAATAATAAATACGCCAGCTTGTTTTTTACTCAACAAATAAAGCGTTTCGAGCCGTTTGGAAACAATATCTTGATGGGGCGAAAATGCATCGTATGGCAAGGTTTCCCAATCAGGAAATAAATGCACATCAATACCACTAGCCGTGCTTGTTGCCTGGCTGCTAAAAAAGCGTATCTCTTTTTCTAACTGCAAGGCTTCACTTGTATCTTTGGTTACGATTACCAGCGGCCCAGAGTGGCGCGAAGCGGCGTTTGCAAGTGCAAGGCTTTTACTCGCGCCGTGGAGATTACTCCAGCGGATATGATCAATGACTTTACTGGATGAAGGTAATAGCGCTAGGCGCGGTTCAAATAAGGACATCTAATTAGTTTCGACTTAAATTAATATATGGCTTGGCTTATCAAGTTTGAGGCTTGGTGTGTCACAACGATTGTCAGTATTTTCTCTAGAGACTCACTCGGACGAATTATTCTTACGCAATTGTGCGGTTTGTAGATGCAAACTGGCACGAACTAAGAGCTCTTGGTCTTCTTCCCGAATTAAAGTGTAGGCATAGCTGACTTCGTAGCGTGCTTTATCCTCGCTCGTCGATGAGGCATCTTCAGTGCTTTGCTGTTCACATGCAATGACCTGAGCGATGCAGTAAACCGCTGCAGATTCGCTTTCTAAGAAGAGTTTGACGATAGCGTAGCTGCCAATATCAGAGGACCTTGTGCTTTCAATCACCACTCCGCCGCCGCCGAATTTAAGTGCAGTTGCGCGGTGTGCTTCTTCGTCTTGTTGTTGCAGGATGTAAGACAGCATCAAGTCCATCTTTTTTGCCTGCATCTGTAAATAATCCACTAGATCTTCAAATTTTTCGCCCATGTTTCGAAATGGCCTGAGCGCCTTAGATTCAATTTCAGACATCTCGGATGAAATTTTAAATGCATAAGGCATGGATTGCTCAAAGGCCTGCATTGACTGATTAGCTTGCTCAGGACTAATCGCAATCACATTGGTTTTAATGGGATGTTGGATAAGATAAAAGGCGTTAAATTGTTCAATCTGTTGCTTCAAATTTTCCAATTTCATTCTCAGTCTTATTTTTATTATAAGTGTTCTTATATTGTGAGGATATTGGTAGTAAACTCATACCAGAAGAAAGAGCACTTTCCGTTTTTGTTATTTTAACACTAAAAAATAAGTATTTATGCCTGTTTCTCAGTTTATTGCTTGGCGATATTCACAATCAGCTTCCAGTAAAAGCTTTGTCGCGTTCATTAACCGTTTTTCGGTAATTGGCATTGCGCTAGGTATTGCTGCTTTGATCATTGTTTTATCGGTCATGAATGGCTTAGAAGGGCAGCTAAAGAAACGAATTCTCGGTATATTGCCTCATATTGTCGTTTCTCAATCCTCGATTGATACAACAGCATCTCTTAATGAGGTACTCAATAGCGAAACGCTTGCAGGCTTGGTAAATGGACAAGCCCAATACGCCGAGCGCGAGGTGATTGTGCAGTCGCGAACGGAACTCAAAGGGCTTTTATTACAAGGTGTAGACCCTCAAGTTTCGGTGGCTAACTCCATTATTTCTGACAATATGGTGCGCGGGCGCTACGCAGATTTACAGGCAGGAAGCTTCAATGTTGTGATCAGCGAAATTTTAGCCCGCCAGTTTGGCGTGAGAGTGGGTCAAAGGTTACGCGTAATATCCACCGGGCAGAGTATATATACACCGCTAGGCAGAGTGCCAAGTCAGCGTATGGTGACGGTCGCTGGCTTGTTTAGCGTAAATTCTGAGATGGATGATAAGGTAATTATCATGAATATTGATGATGCCGCGCGCCTGCACCGCAAAAAAATCGAGGACTTCACAGATACTCGACTTTACCTTAGCGACGCATTTGAATTTCAAGCGGTAAGTGATGCACTCAGCCAAAACGGTTTCGCCTTTAGAACATGGAGAGAGCGACAAGGGCCATTGTTTGATGCGGTTAAAATGGAAAAGAACATGATGGTGCTGATGCTGATGCTGGTGATTGCTGTAGCTGCCTTTAATGTGATTTCGGCGCTAGTGATGGTAGTTGCTGAAAAGCGATCTGACATTGCTATTTTACAAACTCAAGGTCTTGAACGCGGTGATGTGCTTCAAATATTTTTATTAAACGGCGTGTTTAATGGGCTAAAAGGCGCAATTGCGGGCGCAATCTTAGGCTTACTCTGCTCATGGCAACTCAATACGGTGCTTTCATGGTTTAATACGGGTTTAGCGTTTGGCGAAAATGGCCAAGGTTTGCCTATAGATATTCAATGGCAGCAAGTGAGTATCATCGCACTAGTTGCGCTGATGCTGTGCGCAGTAGCGTCTATCTATCCTGCGTATAAAGCGGCATCGATTAATCCTGCAAACAGCTTGCGCAGTGAATAGTCGTGAACATGTTTTTATCGGCAACAGCCATCACAGCACAATAGAACAATTACAGAAACAATAAGGCGTACAATTAGTGAATAAAGTATTCATCAGTTCACCCGATTTACTGCGCGACTCATTTAGAGTGGCGTCAATGGCGTATAAAGATGGCTTCAGGCCCGACTTTATTGTGGGCATTTGGCGAGGTGGTGCGCCCATTGGTATCGCCGTTCAGGAGTTTTTTGAGTATAAAAATGCGCCCACCGATCATATTGCAGTGAGAACATCATCCTATTACGGGATTAATCAGCAGTCTAAAGAAATCAAGGTGCACGGCCTTCATTACTTGATTGAAAACGCCAATGCCGACGACAAACTGCTAATTGTTGACGATGTGTTTGATTCAGGCCGAAGTGTTGAAGCACTCATCAAACAGGTGAATACTTTGATGCGTTTGAACACCCCGAAAGATATTCGCATTGCTACCCCTTGGTACAAGCCTAAGAACAATAAAACGGAAATCATCCCTGATTATTATGTACATCAAAGCGATGAGTGGCTGGTGTTTCCGCACGAGCTGTCCGGGCTAACGAAGGAAGAAATTAGCGCGGGTAAAGAAGAGCTAAAAGACATTTTTGATATTCTTATAGATTAAAGCCTGTGTTTGCGAGCTTAGACCCTCGCAAGACCTACTTTCCGTCTAGATAGAATTTATCTTCAAAGGTGTACACCAAATCGGGCTTGTATACGATTAGACATGTCATGGTCATCCCGTTGAAGAAGGCTTCAGGGAAGGCCATTAGAATGGTCATTTGCGCGTAGTTGTACTCAATGACATCCCAAGTATACAAACCTTCTAGATAATAGTAGCCGCTTAAGCTGAGCATTTTTAGTACGATGCTAATTGCACCTGGAAAAAACGCGCATAAGAAAATATAGATAAACAAATGTCGATACATTTTATGAAAGGTCAGCATGTAAACCAAATAGGTGAATATAATGGGTAAGAAGACACCCAATAAGCCATTCACCCCCAGCATTTGATAGCTTTCTTGACCAATCAAGGTACTTGCGAGCAGCACTGCGCTTGCGCCAATTAGCGCCCACCGCAAGCCCAATACCAGGGTAAGCGAGGTTAGCCATAGAAAGTGCATGACTAGGCCATCGTAAATACTGACTCGAAACAACCATAAAACAAAGACGCAGGTAATCGCGCCAAACACTTTATGCTGAAGGGACTTATCGCTTGCCAGCTGTTTAAAATTGGTTTTGCTACAGACATAGGCCAAGCCAATAATGTAAAGGCAGAGGCTGATCACTTGCAGTGTCGTCAAGACGCATCCCTAAAATGGAAGGTGTTTATCAATTAGCCTTAGTCTAACAAATTCCGAGAATAATTCTGCCCTCGAACATTGAGAAAGTACTTTTATTCTATATTATCTGGCAACAGTGATGTGCACTCACAAGCAGAGATGATTCAATTGAGCCTAAACTTTAGAAAACGCTTCCCTTTTTACCATAACGCAACGCCCATGGTTTATCTCGACAGCGCGGCGACTACGCAGAAACTCGATAAGGTGGTAAGCGCGGTGCATGATTTTTCAAGTAAGCGTAATGCAAGCGTGCACCGCGGCGCTTATCCCTTGGCGAACGCCGCCACTAAAGAGTATGAGCGTGCTAGAAATGAAGTGGCACATTTGATTAGTGCAAACGAAGCATCTGAAATTGTGTTTACCAGCGGCGCCACCGAAAGCATCAATCTCATCGCCAATGGCCTAGATAAAGCTCAGCTAAACGGTAATAAAATACTCATTTGCGAAAGCGAGCATCACGCAAATATTTTGCCTTGGCAGGCATTGGCGAAGCGTCTGGGAATGCAAATTAGCATTCTAAAGCTTGACCGTTGCAGGCGAAGCGGCCTGGTATTTACTGAAACGACTTTTCAACGCTGGTTAAGTCAAATAGATGACGATACCGCCATATTGGCGTGTGCTCATGTGTCAAACGTACTCGGCGTTATTTATCCCGTTCCAAGTCTGTGTGAACAAGCCAGCCGCGTGGGCGCACTGAGCGTAATAGACGGTACACAGGCGGTTGCGCACATGTTGGTCAATGTGCAGCACATTGGCTGTGACTTTTATGTGTTCAGCGGGCACAAAATGTATGCTCCGACGGGCGTTGGTGTGTGCTGGGGGAAGTATGAGAGACTAGAGGCGCTTAGCCCGAGTAAATTGGGCGGTGAAATGGTTTCTAAGGTTTCATTTTCTGGCTACACGGCTCAGCCACCACCACTTAAGTTTGAAGCGGGCACGCCGAATATTCTCGGCGTAATAGGATTACGTGAAGCAGCGCGTTTTATACGTGAAAATACCCAAGATATTCAAGCGCATGAAACGCAGCTTTTGGGATACACACTGGCCAAGCTAAAAGCCCTTTCAATAAATTGTTTTTCTTATTCAAGTGTGAGAAGCGATGAGCGTGCAGAGCACTCGCATATCGGAATTATTAGCTTTGTACCAATTGACGTAGACAGCGACGCACTTGCCCACAGTTTATACGCAAAAGACATTGCGTTGAGGTATGGTCAGCACTGCGCCATGCCATTGGTGGATGCGCTGGGGATGAAGGCCTGCTTGAGAATATCCCTTGCTTGCTATAACACACAAGCCGATATTGACCAGTTTGTCGACGCATTAGAAAGGGCTATCAACGAGTTAAAAAGCCTAGCGAATAGTGATCAACTTGAGCCCCAAGACGCTGAAAATGCTTGGGAGCAACACCTAAAGGATGCAAATAACTGGTCCGAAAAACATCGGCAGTTGCTCTTATTAAGCAAACAACTCCCTAGCTTACCGAACGCATTGCGCAATAAAGATTCAGAAGTGCACGGCTGTGAAGCACAGGTTTGGCTAAAAAAACAGGGCGATACTTTATGCGCGCACTCTGATAGCAAAACCGTACGGGGTATACTTGCAGTGTTATTGTTAAAACACCAAGCGCTTGCGAGTGCCGATAGAAAGCGCTTCGACTATTCACAGTATTTGCGCGAGCTTGGATTAGAGAACTATTTCAGCGCTGGGCGTAAGGATGGGATTCGAAATATTATTAACAGGCTAGAGCAGGGCGCGTGAACAAGGTTTCAAATTACGGCTATTTGTATTCTAAAGTTGGAAAGTTTGTATTTTTAGCATGCGGAGGAATTGCTGTTTTGTGCGATAGTTGGTTCGCAGGTTTTATTGTTTAGCCAAATGATTCTTTGCAATCCGGACGTTCGACTTTAAATTGGGCAAGGCTCTTTAGTACGTAATTCGGACCGTCGTTCTGATATGGTGATTATGGTTGCAACCATCGAATGCGGTCGTTAACACTAATGTCTTATACACTGCTTTACTGGCTCATTAAACAGTCGAAAAAGAACCAACTCCTCAACTTGGGTGCAGCAAGTATTTTTTGTAGATGCTCTATCCTTAAGATTGCTCTTGAATCGTGGCATAAAAAATCTGACAAAGGAGTAAAAAAATGCACCTGTTGCATAGTTCAGCTAAACTGCTTATTTTTCAAATGATTTCACCACGCTTGGAATACTAAGCTGTGCGTATAAGACTGAATTTAGTTTGGCAAGACGGCATTACAATCTTTTAAAGGTAATTGTTATGATAAAACCTACCTACTTTTTTATAGGCTTTCTCAGTAGTGTCATCTCGCTGTTTTGTCTGCAACCTCAGGCTCAGCCTACTGATTTCGAAAGCTACGTAACCAGAGTCCTGATAGACCGAGAAGTAGCTGGCGCTAGCATTGCACGCATTGAAAATGGTCAGATTGTTGAGCAATTTGCCTTCTCTCATCCTGATGTTAAAGAAGATCATGTGAAGCCTGACACCGTCTTTCAGGTCGGCTCGATTTCAAAATCCGTTGCTGCTTGGACGGTGATGACACTGGTACGTGATGGCAAAGTTGAACTTGATACGCCCGTAAGTCATTACGTCGAAAAATGGCAGCTCCCTGCATCCGAATTTGATGCTGAACAGGTAACTGTCAGACGTTTACTTTCCCATTCAGCAGGTTTGAGTTTACACGGTTACCCCGGATTTCCTGAGAGCCAGCCTTTACCCAGCACCGCTGAGTCTTTGTCCGGGCAAACAGGTGGTTCAGGAGATGTCTATATTATTCAGGAGCCGGGTGCTGGCTTTCGCTATTCGGGTGGTGGATTTACCCTACTACAGTTATTGGTTGAGGAAGTGACTGGAATGCCTTTTTCGGTTTATGCAAATCAAAGTGTGCTCACACCTTTAGGAATGACCAGCAGCAGCTATGCACCGGATGATTCACTTAAAGCAAGACGCGCATTGCCTTACGCCGTGTTTAATCTAGTGGACTATTTTCATTTTCGTGCTGAAGCCGCTGCCAGCCTACATAGTACCTCTGGAGATTTAGCAAAATTCGCCCTTGCTAATATGACTTCCAACTCTGTACTTAGCATGGAACTGGTCAATCAGCTGCATACCCCAGTCGTTTTTAATTCCAAGGTTGGTGTGGGCATGGGCTTTTTTATTGACCCAGAAGCTGGGCTGGTTGGACACAATGGTGCCAATCAAGGTTGGCGCGCCAATTTGATCATGTTACCAGACACTAATTCAGGATTAATAGTATTAACCAATAGTCAACGTGGTGGGGTTTTAGGCTATGAAATCAGATGCTACTGGGAAGAACACTTTTCCAGAGGAGCACTCAAACAAAAGTGTTCCGAAGGGATACAGAGTTATAACCAGAGAGTGCAACTGCATTTGACAATTGCGTCCGTTTTATTTTTGAGCGGTCTGCTTTTGATCATTGGACGAGTTATCTCGCTCGTAAAAGGAAAGACTCTTTTCGCGATGCCAGTAACAAAACGTCGTTGGTTCTTTTTAGCACTGTTTGTAATAGCATTGATAGGCGGTAAGGTAGTGCTCGAAAGCTCATTTGGCGCAAAGTTGATGTCTGGCATGTCCACCACACTGACAGCAATGCAGCATGCCCCAGAGGGCATTCCTGAAATTTGGTTGTGTTTGCAGTTTTTATTGTTGTGTCTAATAGGTTTTACGTTTGCACGTAAAATCGATAATGCGTAAACCGTTCTTTAATTACAAATTGATGAGTCTACGTCCAAATTATCAAACTTGTCAGATTTTAAAACTTGTTAAGTATAAGAAGTGAATGGCTAATACCGAGTTAGTTTTCTCATTTAGTCGTTTTCTTTTAATGTAAAAACTACGACCTTCCCTTGCCTGTTTGAGCCGGTAAATGCAGGCTGTGAGGCAAAAAAGTACGTATGGCAGACATTTAACCTTCACCATAAAGACACAGATTATGGTTTTTTAGTCAAGACGAGTGTTACTATGAAGACTCAACAATTTGCTGATAGTTTCTAACGGCGCCATTGGAGATAAAATCGATTTTGTTTAAGGGGAGGATTACAGAGCGATTTACACTACCAACGCGATTGAGTTTTTGAACAGCGTTACTCGTAAAGCAATCAAGAAGCGGAAGATATTCCCTAGCGATGATTCGGCCAAGAAAATGGTCTACTTGGCCGTCACTGAGGCATAAAAAAAATGAACAATGTCAATTCACAACTGGCGCAAGGCAATGAGTCGTTTTATCATTTAGTTCGGAGACCGCCTGGAAAGACATATTCACTAATGGCAGTTACACAGAATCTGCTACAGGCTCCAGATTTGTGGCCAAAAACAGTTGACCAATACGCACACGACTAAGCGTTTAGGCTTTTCAATGACGCTTCGCAGGCCAAAAATAGCCTAGTGAACGAGCCTTTCTTCACACCGTGAGGCACAGTTCTGTTAGTAGAATTGAAATAAGCAAAATCCTTAATACCTTCTATACATAAAAGTTCTTCGCCGAAATAGTTAGGTGCATGTTTCACGTTATAGCGATGGTGTATGAAATCAGCGAATTGTGCTATTGCAACCTCATTCCAATTACCTATAACCTCTTCCCAGTGACTAATTGGTAGTAAGTTTAAGAACGGTTCTGATCTCTGGTTTAATTTGTGCTTTTCTGCTTCTTTCCATCCGTGAGTAAGAGCTAATGAAAAGCCTTTTATATCGCTTTCATATGTGTTCTTTTCTAACCTAGAAATTACCAATTCTACTATAGGTTTTAATTTAGGGTTGATAAACAAAGAGAAAGCGAGGTGTTATGAAAACTCTAATCATAGTTGTATTGTCTGTCGTTGTTCTTTTGGCGCTTGTTTTTGTTTGGGGTGCTACTTTACCCACTACAAAAAGCGTGAGTAAAACTATACAGATTAACGCCCCCGTCGAAATAGTTTGGGAAACAATGAGTGACTGGAAGGGCCAGGAGAAGTGGCGTAGTGACGTAAAATCAGTTGAAATATTGGACGAAAGATCATTTAAAGAAATTCCAACTAATGGACCAGCGGTTGAATTTGAAATTGTTCGATTAGAGACTAATAAAATAATAGAGCTTAAAATGTCGGGGCCGTTTAAAGGTCATTACCTCGCTGAATTTTCAGATAATAATGGAGCGACAACCATAAACATTTCCGAAACCATCATTCAAGAATCAATAATTGGAAGGATCCTATCAAGGTTGTTTTTTGATTTAGAGGAATTTGTAGCTGCTTATTTTGGCCAACTGAAATTGGAGGTTGAAAGATAACAGAAAGACGGCTCATTAATTACAACGTTACCAATAAGTTCATTAACAAACCATTTCTGTTTGGTGGTCATAATCACAAAGCTGGCAGTCCGCTGCTTGTCTTAAACTGCCAGCCAAACGCTTGTCCTGGATGTTTGCAACACAAGATTTTCGACGAATAGAAGCAAACATTCCAACCAACTCATGTTTTTACCCATTACCTGCAAATTTTCAAATTCCAACCCTAGAATCTAAATAACCCAAACTACTTTGGCTCATAGTCACCCTGCAAAACCCGCTTAAAAAACTCACCTTGCTCTGATGGGGTATAGTTCCAATCGGTGATCATAACGGGCGACCATTGCGGGTCAAATACCCAGCCTGTCCATGAAATGCCGCGTTGGTGCATGTAATCGACTATCATCGGTCCGTAGCTACCGTTATCTTTTACCGGAATGTGCGCGCCATAGCCATCTGGGCTTACCCAGCCAAGCTCGGTCACTATTATTGGATATGTTGAAGCGACATGACCAAACTTCCTGTCCCACAGGGGATACAGCGTGTCTTTGTTTCGAGGATTAGGTCTTTCTTTTTGCGGGTAGGGGTGGGATACATACGCCACGTTTTCACGCGCGACTGGGTCGGCTAACACGGGTCGTAAATCATAGGCCCAATCAAAGCCCGCTACTAGCGAGATGACATCTTTATCGTGAGCGTGAATGACATCAATGACTTTCTCGTTAAACGCTTTCCATACTGGCCAGCTCGCCTTACCCGCCTTTCCGCCAATATCTGTAGGCTCATTAAAGATTTCATATACGGCCACTGTCGGCACACCTTCATATCGAGCGCTTATAAATTGCCAAAACTGCAAGGTTTCTTGTTCGTCTGTTTCGTACATTGGGTGTTGAAACAACCCGCTTGGTAAATAGCCAATGCTGTGCCAGTCAATAATGAGGTAAATATCTAAATCATTAGCCCAAACAACGGCTTCATCGAGCACTTTGGCATATTCGGCTTGTCCCATCATGCGCCAACCAATAGGGTGAATCGGAAGGCGTATGGTATTCACTCCCCATTCTTTTAGCTCTTCAAAAAGGCCTTTGTTCCATTGACCAATCTTGAGCAAGCGATCGGGAGCGGCGATATTCATTCCTTTAAATAAGAATGTGTTACCTTGCTCGTCTACAAAGCGATTCCCATCCACGCGTATAATCGGCCGCTGCTTTAGCTCACTTGCATCAAATGGCGCTGCACGGGGAATTTCCCACCAAGCCACTGCTTTATCTGCATCGCTTTGAAAAGCATTGGCAGTCGCAAGCGAAAGTAAGAGGGATAAACACAAAAAGGTATTGGTAATGCCTTGAGTCATAAGTCGAGCTTCAGTTAAAGAAAAACACTTATACTGTAGCGCAGTTATTTCAATTGCTTAAGCACTTTCCATGCTTCTGTTTTGGGTAGGCATGCTTTGAGGGGCAAGACCTTAAACTTGTTGTATCTTACGCTTTGGCTTGTTGTTTCAACATGCGATTCATCCCATTCCACACTAACACTGCAAGTGACTCCAAAGTCTTCTTTGATGTAGTTTATCTTAAGTTTGTCGCTTTTTAGTAGTACGGCTGAATACGGATAGGAAAGCGCCATGGCGTCATCAATCACTATCTTTTGTTGTGCATGCAGGTGCGTGGAAAACGCGATAAGAATTAAGGTGAAGGCCTTAATTAAATCATTTGTGCGGTTAGTGTTGTGATTTGTAGAGAACATATTTATGCCTATGGAGAAGGTTATGTATACCATAAGCCTATTGCGTGATGTGACCTCTCGCAATCAATAAGAATTTATCTATAATTAAGAAAAAGTAAAGTATAAGGTTCAGTATGCTCAAATCTAGACTGCCTCCATTGAAATCGCTACATTTTTTTAGAATTGCTGCACAAAAAGCGAATTTTAAAGAAGCATCAGAAAGCTTAAACGTGACGCAGGCTGCAGTGAGTCAGCAAATAAAGTTGCTAGAGGACTTTCTTGGTATTGCCCTATTCACTAGAAACAACCAGTCTACTAAGCTCACACTCGAAGGGGAGAGACTTCAACCTTTCATCGAAAGAGGGTTTACATCCTTCACCGAGGGTGTGGAGTTGGTGCATGGAGATACATCTCCTAATACATTGAAAATATCAGCTATTCACTCCTTTACTTCTATTTGGTTGATGCCCCGTTTGCCCGCCTTTCAAGCAATGCATCCCAATATTTTAGTCCAAATCAATCCGAGCAATAATTTAGTAGACTTTGCGAAAGACGATATCGATGTGTGCATTCGAATGGGCGGGGGAGGCTATCAGGGGCTGTCTGAAAAAAAACTGTTTAATGATCATTTAGTGCTGGTGCTCAGTCCGACATTATTAAAAGACAAGGTGATAAGCACGCCCGCAAATGTGTTTTCGTTACCGTATATTCAAGATCCCAGCCCTCAAACCCAAGCTGTTTTTGAGCGCGTTTGTAATAAGTTCGATGTTGATCCAACTTCCCTAGCCATTCCTATTCGTACCGATAACTCGATGCTGCTTATTGAAAATGCACTTGCGGGCCGAGGCTTTACCTTTGTGAACCAAGCTTTAGTTGCAGAGCATTTACGAGACGGCACGCTAATAACTGCATTGGGTGTATCTGAGCCAAGCCCTTGGGCGCTATATCTGGTTGCTCCGCCGCACCACTTTTCTCGCAGTAAGGTAAAGCTGTTTGAGCAATGGCTCTGTCCTCAATTAGATGCTAGGCGTTCTTAGCTTCAATCCATTGGCTCATGTATTTGTGGGTCTGTAAGCTGTGATGGGAAAGCATAATTTGCATAAAATTATTGCTCCGCCGATTTTGTAAGTTGCGATAGCTTCGCTCGAGTGAATCTACCAGCTTTTGAGCATTTGATTGCTTATCAAAGTTATGCTTTTCAACCTCCATACATAAGTCTTCAAATGATGCTCGACCCATCGAGTAGGCTTCAATAGCTTTATCGATAAAATCTTGTTCGGTTGAAACCACTGCACCTGGCCAGCGCTCATACTCAATGCCTTCGGCTCCAATTGGCGTGGTAATGGAAGGTAGCTTACACAAAATTGCGTCTCTCAATTTTCCTTTTACGCCAGCGCCAAATTGGATTGGAGCAAGCATGACTTTTGCCTTGGAGAGTACTTCAAATTGACACGGTGCATGTCCATGCATGTGAATGCCTTTTTTGGGGGCGTTTAGTCCCTTTATTTTGGGAGGCATGTACGCGCCATAAATGTGTAAGTCAGCATCGGGAAGCGATTCTCTGATGCCAGGCCAGATTTTGCGGACTAGAATGCGCACTGCATCAATGTTTGGCGCATGCCTAAAGTTTCCAATGCTGATGAAATCGTGACTTGCATTATGTTGGCTTGCTGAGCGTTTGCTTTCGTCATCAATGTCATGACTGATATAGCCAACTTGGTGAATGATACATTCTGATAGATTAAAATGTTCAACAAGCAGGGATGCTTCAAAGTTCGATAGCGTAAGCGTTAGGTCACATCGAAATATACACGCCATCTCCCTAGCGCAAAGTTCGCTGTATAAAAATTCCCGTGATGATTCGTCTAAGATTGAATTTGGTCGCAGGTATTCAGCGCTACTTGGTGAATAGCCCTGCGCTTTGTATAGTTGATGCCTTGCATGGCGCAAAAAATGCAAATCCTCGCAATCGAGCACTCGCATGGCGTGTGGCGCCGCTTTCATCACTCGCCAACCAAATTGCTCTTCCGTTAAAAAGCGATCAAATATCACAATGTTTACATCAAGCTCAGCGACAAACTGGTTGAAACTATCACAGTTGAGTTTAATCTGGTGACATTGAATTTGGCCCGGCTTGCTGTCAAGTAGTGTTAGGTCGGTTGACATAGAGCCTTGTTGCGCAGCGCTTGCAAAATGCACTTTGTAGCCTGCGTCCAACAAGGTGCGAACATAACTCACAATGTTTTGTCCTGCCGCCGTCGCGTTTGTTTCGGGCCATATAAAGCCAATAAATAACACGACTAAGTTTTTATCGAGAGAATCTTGCATCTTTGTCACTTATGCCTTTCACTTACGTAGTATCTACAATGGCTGGCGCGCATTATGAGTTCCTATTAACGACAGTTGCATGAGCGGAGATAGATTTGAGCAATAAAACTAAAAGTGAGCATCAATCGGCACAGGCTCAAACTAAGCACCTGATTTTTGGTGCAGGTTTAATCGGTTGCTACATTGGCGGCGCGCTACTGCACGTTAAACAAAACGTGAGTTTTGTTGGTCGCAAGCGATTTCTCACGCAGCTAGAGGGTCAATATACACTATCCGATTTTGAAGGCAATCGCGTCACAGTGTCACACGATGCAGCGCTAATTGATTTGGCGCAGAACACTGATTTGCCTCAGGCTGATGTAATTTGGCTGACCGTTAAGTGCACCATGTTAAGTGAGGCTATCAGCGAGATGCGTCCATGCGTGGGTGACAAAACTGTCATTATTTGCTGTCAAAATGGCGTTAATACCCACCAAGAAGTTGAACTTGCTTTTCCTCATAATCATGTGATCCGAGCCATGGTGCCATTTAATGTGGTTAACGATGACGATAAAGTATTTCATCGAGGCTCTGAGGGTAAGATGATCATTGAAATAGCCAGTGCACTTGAATCTTCAACAAAGTGGCTAAGCCGACAGTTAAGCACACCGATTTTACCGCTAGGAATAAGCTATCATATGACTGCCCTCCAGTGGGCTAAACTTCAACTCAATATGGGAAATGCAGTTAATGCGCTTGCAGACGTTCCTGTAAAGCAAATGCTAGAGACTCGAATATATCGACGATTTATCGCGCGTCTGATGCGTGAGTTGCTCCTGGTTACTGAAAAACAAAAAATAAAACTACCGAAAATTGCAAATTTGCCGAATACATGGATACCAAAAGTACTAACGCTGCCAGATTGGTTGTTTAAGTTACTCGCACAAAAGATGATAGCCGTTGACCCAAAGGTGAAAACATCAATGTGGTGGGACTTATCACAAAATCGGCAAACGGAAGTGGATTTTATTCAAGGTAAAGTCGTTAGCGAGGCGAAAAGGCTAGATGTTCCAGCTCCTGCTAACGAATGGACAGTATCGTTGATTCATCGCGCCGAAAAGGGCGAGCGAATGAGCGCAGAACAGTTCAAATCAGCCTTGGAACAATTTGAGTTAGAGCAGGACACATGACGACAAAGCTTAGTATCGTAAAAAGTGGATTAAATAGGGCCAATATGAACGCAATCGAATATTCTCAAAAAGCAGCAGAGCTATTCGCAATACCGGAAACGGCAACGCTAATCAAAAAGATGTCCGATTCGGGTAAAGCCAGTGTTCAAGATATTGCCAATACGGTTATGCTCGACCCAGGGCTTGCCGCCCAGATACTTAAGCTTGCCAATAGTTCGATTTATCGTTTTTCTCGAAAAATAGAAAGCATCGACAGAGCCATCCAAGTGATTGGCGTTAAATCGGTATACGACTATGCTTTGATTTTCAGCATTTCAAATATTTTAGGGCGAGAGCAAAGTAAATATATTAATGTGGACAACTATTGGAAACAAAGCTTAATCACGGCGATTATGGGCAAATACATTGCAAAGCTTTGTGGCGAACGCGACATACACCGCGTCATTACAAGCGGGCTGCTGCACAATACAGGTGAGCTGGCGGTATTACGCGTCAATCCTCATTTGATAAAAGACTGCAATTTAATCGGGCCAACTCAAAAGCCTAGATTTGCTCAGCAACAGACGCTTGGTTTCACCTACGCTGAAATATCAGCGTCATTGCTGCAACGTTGGTTGCTACCAGATTCTATTGTATCGACGGTGGCCATGCAGCATCACGATGATGTGCCGTCGGTCACGATGGAAAGTCAAATTATTCAACTTGCTTATGAGTTATCTTTAGTCATGGCATATCCGCATCTGTACAACATCGAACAACACGTGCCGAGCTTTTTGTATGAATGCCTAGATATAAGTGCCGAGCAATTAGTCGCGCTTTACGACACCGTAAAAGACGAGTGCAACGACACCTTAAAAATCTTCAATAAAAACGTATCTGAGGCAGCTTAAGGCAGTCAGAAGCTCAATTCAGGCTGGCCGCTAGTCAAATACAGCAACGGTTTGACGAGATAGTGCTACAACTTCACCGTGCGCATCCCAGCAAGTTGCTTCGGTGTGACCGTAGCCATTTGCCGCTTGACGGGTATCTTCCTTATAGGCAAACCAGTCGCTAGGTTCAATCTGTTTGTGAGGGTAAATAAACTCCACATTCCAACTAACCGTAGACGCGGGTGCAGGCCACTTTAGTTGCTGAATAAGCGTGGGTGGCCAAGCATCCAGTAGGCATATAAGATGCGCTTCATTAGAGGTCTTGGGCGCTTTTTTGAATCTCATCCATCCATGATAATGGCTGGTTTTTTTACCAGTGAAAGGTGTGCCTCCTGATTCAATCGCTAAATCGAAATGTTGCAAAAATTTCGGAGTGACTTTGGGAATTTGAGGAATAAACTTCGCTTTCTTTGGTAAAGCCATGCTGTGGGATTCATTGTTTTCCACGCCTGTTTTAGATACGCGATCAGCTGCAAAGCAGAATTGGCTTACCACGCAGACCTTGCCGTTTTGTATAGCCCTTGCTTGAAGCTGAGACACATTTTTGCCTTCTCTCACAATTTCTACACTGATATTAAAGGCTTGCTCGCTTATCAAAGGCCCCACAAAGTTAGTGCTCATGGAACGAAGCAAACGCTCTGAAGCAACATACTGCTTGCTAGCTTCATACAGCATGGCGGCAGATAAACCACCGAACACAGTGCGCCCTTGCGACCACTTTTTAGGGATTAAAAACGCTTTGGTGTTATCTTCTTGTTGCGAGGATGCTATTGCTAGGAGTTCATCAATATTCATATTGGTTTTATTTAAACTGTGACTGCGCTATGACTAGCTAAGTATATGAGTTAAAAGTGATTAAAGTTCATTCAATATTCTTTAGCTTAAAAACTTAAGCAATAAAAAAGTCCAAGCGACAAAGATATCGCTTGAACTGTTTTCATTCATATACTGTAGCTTTGCTTAGTACAGCAACATGCCTATGAAGTTTTGCGGCTGTTCTTTCGCCTGTTCACGCAAGATTTCAAGCTCCCTCTCGTTGGCGAAGTGGCTGTCCCAGTGATCAAGCTTTGGCTGCATGAGTTTAAACCAAAGTGGGGGAATCAGCACAATGCCGATGGTTGAAATATAGCCACTGATCATCTCTGGTGAATCTTCCATCGGCTTGAGCTTTTCAAATGGCAAAGCGCCTTGGGCATGATGGTGGCTGTGGCGCGGCAGATTAAACATGGCCCAGCAGCTTATTTTCCGATTAGAATTCCACGAATGCTTTGGCTTAACTGGCTGTTTTGGATCTCTGACTAAGCCATAATGCTCCATGTAATTCACCACTTCTAAAAGCAACTTTGCCATAATGCCAATAGCGCTGAAAAATAACACGCCTTGCCAGTTCGCTAAAACGAAGGCCAACGCTAACCAACAGGCTGTCATCATCCAACCTCTCAAGTACGCGTTATGATAACTTAGCAGACTCTGATTTTTACGTGCTAAACGCTTTGATTCTATTTGCCATGCAGACATGTTTGTGCCGATAAGCGCTCTAACAACATGTGCATAAACGTTTCTGCCTCGCGGCGCTGTAACCGGGTCATCTTTTGTCGCAACTTTCGCATGATGATTGTAAACATGTTCGATGGAAAAATTGGCATCAAAACTTAAAGACAGCAACCATCTCCCCATACTAACTGCAAATTTACTGCGTAATCGATGTACCAGTTCATGCCCAACAACGGTGGCTGCGCCAGCGAGTAAAAACGCGCAGAAAAGTACTGCAATCGCAAGCTGCCAAGGGGCTGTTTCCGCTTTGGCTGCAACCAAATCATAGTGAATTGCAGCGCTAATATTAGTCATTATGCTCCATTCATATGGCGTGACTAACCACATGGCAATAGTCAGCATAATCAGTGCGATAGGCAAAGCGCTGTAAAGCAATACATTAAGTAAGCGTTGATGCGTTAATGTTGGCGTGGATATATCGTCACCCAGCAGTGCGTCTCCTAACACGTAAATCCCAACGAATAGAAAAAAGCCTAACCAAATAAAATGGTTAGCAAGCAATAAACAAGCGCAACCGATAAATATCGTTAGAAAATAATGAAAAAACTTTAGGTAATGGAACATCTCAGTCACTCCTTTTTATGACACGATTAGAATGACAGTTGAATGAACAAGGCGTGATAGCAAATTCTGACAATAAGGAGTCATTTCTTGCCAATTATTCATAAATATCTTAACGTTGTGACATATACAAAGTGCGTAAAACAACTAAGGCGGATAAGTGCATGTTGGTTAACCAGCTTCCCGTATTCTATTTTGGACATTTGTTTAATGTCTTAAACGACCATGCTGTGCCGCTTGAGCGATGGCTAGCGCAGCATAATCTTGATAAAGAAAGCTTGTTGAAACCTGGAGCAAATATTTCAACGCAACAGTTTGATGCCTTAATGCAGGGAGTGCTTACTCAAACTGAGCTGCAGCATTTGGGCTTGCTAGTGGGGCAACGCTTGCAAATTGCGCATCACGGTGCCTTTGGCTTAGGTATTTTAAACTGTAATAGCATTCGCAGCATTATTAAGTTTGTACAGCAGTACATGATTACGCGCATACCTTTCATTGAAATAACCGCGTTTGAAGAAAATAAGGAAATAGTCATTCTGGCGAATGATGCTCACTGGGAAGGGCATTTGCATCGTTTCATGATAGAGGCAGTTAGCCTGGCTATGTACAACCTCTTTTTAGCACTTAAGCAACGCCATCCAGACATTAAAATTAATCGATTATTTTTTGACTTTGAGAAGCCGCATTATCATCAACGCTATACTATTTTCGAACCGGCAGAAATTTCATTTAACAGAGGATTCAGTGGGCTAGCCTTTGATTTGAAGTGGGCTGATTTTAGCCTAAGCGAAGTGGACCCGATGAGCTTTGAACAAGCCAAACAAATGTGCGACATGGAGCTACAAAAACTGCATGAGTATATGAGTGTAGCAGCAAAGGTTCGCGAGTGGATGATTTCAAATGAAACCTTGTACCCGAAGTTACAAGAGATTGCAAAAATTCTGCATATGAGTCCACGCACTTTGCACCGTGAGCTTGCCAAAGAGGGATTCACCTTTAAAGAAGTGGTTGAACAGTTTCAAGCAAAAAAAGCGCGTGAATATTTGCTTGCCTATGGACACTCAGTGAGCAAAACTGCGCTATTGTTAGGTTATTCAGACACTGCCAACTTTCGGCGGGCGTTTAAGCGTTGGTATGGATGTTCGCCTTCCGATTACTTGCAACATCAAAGGGATTAGAAACGGCGTGAACCAAACAAACTTCCAGATAAGCAAAGAGCCAATATTGATGCACTTTGCCCATGCCAATAGCTTTCCTGCGGGGAGTTACCGGGCGGTATTTGACGAATTTAGAAAGCTGAACAGTGTTTCTGAAAATAAACAAAATGTGCAGATATTTGCGCTTGATAAGTTCGCACACGACAGTCAATTTCCAATCAACGACAACTGGCATAATCCAGTAGACGAGCTGATCCACCATATTACTAAGCATGTGGAAAAAACGAGTGCTTCCAAGCAAAAGGTGATTGCAATTGGCCATTCTTTTGGAGCAGTCATTTCCTATATTGCCTGTTGCAAGCGCCCTGAGCTCTTCGCTGGTTTAATTATGCTGGACCCACCACTAATTACAGGCTTTGCGCGTTTTATCTTCAGGTTTGCAAAAGGCAACAGGCTGATTGACAAAATCACCCCTGCAAAGCAGACACAAATGCGTAAACGTAAGTGGCATAAGCACGATGATTTAGTTGCTTATTTTTCCGAACGTACCTTATTCAAAAATATGGAAAAACGTTGCATCGAAGATTACATCAGTAGCGTAACAGAGCATCGCGGAGAGCATCGATTGCTTTCATTTGATCCCGATATAGAGGCAAGTATCTTTCGGACTATTCCTCACAACTTACCTGACTACTATGGGAAGCTTGAATGCCCCGCTAAAATTATTACAGGCGGATTTACTGATGTCTGTATACCGCGCTTGCGCAATCCTTTTCTAAAAGCCAATCCAGAGGTTGAACATCAAGCTTTGCATACAGGGGGGCACATGTTTCCACTTGAGCATCCAAAGCAGACCGCTCACGCCATTCATCAAACCCTCGTTAGTTGGGCGCGCTAAAGCGCTTGAATCATGTCGCGTGTCACTAGCACAACACCGCCTTCTGACACTCTAAAACCCCGAGCTCTGTCTTCGTCGTGATTTAAGCCGATATGCATGTTGTCGGGAATAATGCACCCTCGGTCGATAATGGCTTTACGAATGTGACAGCGTGTACCAACTTCCACACCGGGGAGCGCAACGCACTCTTCCATGATGCTATAAGATCTGACGCGAACATTCGAAAAGCAGATAGTGCGTCGTAAGGTCGCTCCAGAAATGATACAACCGCCTGACACCACGGAATTAAGTGCTTCACCGCGCCGATCCTCTTGTTCCCATATGAATTTAGCGGGAGGGAGTTGTTCCTGATAAGTCCAGATTGGCCAACTTTTATCATAAAGATTGAGTTCAGGCACGGGAGCCACCAGTTCCATGTTGGCATCCCAATAGCTGTCGAGGGTGCCCACATCACGCCAATAAGCGTCATTTTTAGCGCTTTTTCTAAAATCAAATGCGAATACTTTGTAGTTGTCGATAATGCTAGGAATGATGTCTTTACCAAAGTCGTGATCAGAGTCAGGATTAGCCCCGTCGCGCTCTAACTGCTCAAATAAAAATTGCGTGTCGAATACGTAATTCCCCATAGACGCAAGGCAATAATCGGGCTCATTGGCAAGTGGGGTTGGGTTTTCTGGCTTTTCAATGAAATCACATACCTTATTCTGGTCGTCCACCGATATCACGCCAAATGCGTTTCGGGCTTGCTCAATCGGGACAGAGATACAGCTCACTGTCATTTGCGCGCCAGATTCAACGTGCTGAGCCAACATAGGACCATAATCCATTTGATAAATATGATCGCCCGATAACACCATGACATATTTTGGTAGCTCGTCACGAATAATATCAATATTTTGATATACCGCATCGGCTGTGCCTTGATACCAATCTTCAGAGAAACGCTGCGAGGCGGGTAATATTTCGATAGATTCACCCAGCTCTTTTTTAAAATGCCCCCAGCCACGCACCAAATGTCGAATTAGGGAGTGCGATTTGTATTGGGTTAGCACACCAACATTACGAATGCCTGAGTTGATGCAGTTCGACAAAGGAAAATCGATAATTCGAAACTTACCTCCGAAATAAAGCGCAGGCTTGGCTCGCCAGTTGGTGAGTTCATGCAAACGCGAGCCGCGACCACCTGCTAGTACCAGGGCGTATGTATCTCGTGTTAAGTTACTAATATAACGGTTATTGATACGTGACATTCGATATCCTTTGCTAGTGTTTCACGGTAAAACATCGCCTTAGGCAAGTTCTATAACAATTCATTTACATTTTGTATTTAATCATATGCTCGTTTGCAGAGCAATCTAATAAGCGATAGACGCAAACTCAAAATAATTCGACTATGCTGAACCATGGCTGGGTCTTCGTACTATCAATAAGGCATTATTTTTATTCAGGATTTATACTTTGATTCATAACTGCATGACTGTCTACGTTTTAAACGATTTTCGCAATGAGATTAACGCTTAGTGAAAACAAATAATCAAACGCTACTCACCAAAGCGCGTCGACTCGGCTTAATTTTGATTGCTAATAAATTAAGCGATAGCCTGCTGTCGGCCAAAACGACTTTACCCACCTTATTGAGTGTATCTGGCGCGCCCGGATGGATGGCTCAGCTGCTTGTTCCCATTAGAGAGTCAGGAGCCTTGCTTCCACAAGCGCTTTTTGCGTTTTTACTGCGCACTTATTCACGACGAGACATTGCTTGGCAGTTAAGCATGTTTATTCAGTTTGTATCAGGCGCACTGTTGCTGGGCTTAGGCTTAACACTTGAAGGACTTGCTGCAGGGCTCGCGATCCTTGTCTCACTGGTCCTGATGAGCTTGTCACGTGCGCTCTCATCGCTGACTACAAAAGATATTCAAGCCTTTCATATTGATAAAGGCGACAGAGGGAAACTACTGGGTAGTGCATCAACCATTTCTAGTGTAATCAGCATCGCCATTGCCATAACGGCATTGCTAGGATCGACATCACTGTCTTCAAATAAACTGATTATCTTGGGTAGCATCGCGCTTGCGGCAAAGTTGTTTTGTATGTATTTAATGCGCCCGCTCAAAACCTCTGTAGAGATTGATAAGTCAAGCGAGCAAGAAAAGAAGCTCGGCGGTTTTTTTGCACTTGCGAATAAAAATAGCTTAATGAAATTCATTGCTGTGCGCTCACTGTTAGCGCATACCGCTTTGTTGGCTCCTTTGTTTGTGCTTTCCTACGATGGTGGACTGATTAATCTCTTAGCCCTATTGATTATCGCACAAGGTATTGCAGACTTCTTGTCATCCTATATTTGGGGGGCATTGTCTGATAAAAGCGCACTGTTATGCATGAGGTTTGGAGCAGCAATCGCATTTATAGCAACGGCATGTTTGCTCTTTCTTCCTTTGTATTTTGATAATTTGCTCAGTAGTAATGTCTTTATTTTAAGTTTATTTTTTATATTGAGTATTGGGCATCAAGGTGTGCGAACAGGCAGAAAAATCTATGGAGTAGATATCGCTGAAGAGCAAGACAGGACTGAATTTGTGGCATTTTCGAACACCTTTGTTGGGGTTTCGTTGCTTGTGCTGGGCAGCGTGTATGCGCTTATAAATGCATACGCCCCGCAACTGAGCCTGAGCATGATGCTCCTTGGCTTAGCACTTGGCATTACCGGCACTTTCTTTTTAAAACGCGAAAAGTAAGCTTTATGTCATTTTACGTACCACAAAAGGTCATAAAATCTTCATTGAAAGCGGGCGGGGCAGCTTGTGTATATTTTATGTCGTCAGGCCAAGTAAAGGGCTGTTGAACGCTAGCTAACAGCGCCGTAAACGCAGATAAGTCGCCTGTTTTTTGCGCCAAGCTTAAGGCTTCTTCAACTAAGTGATTTCGAGGGATTACAACTGGGTTAATTGATTCCATTGTTTCAGCACTTTCGACGCTGTGTTTATGTCTTAATGCTAACCATGCCAGCATCGGCTCGGGGTTTTGACATTTCGCGACAAGAGTGAGGTCGCCTGTCAGTTTTTGCTTAGACAGTAGAATTTGTGTCAAGTAGACGTGAGCCTGCGTCCAATCTAATTTTTGGTCCAATAAAATACCTTGCCATTGCGCGATTATCTCATCTGCTATATCGCCGGACATACTTTGCTTTAACCCCAGTTTATTGCACATCACTTCTCTAAACGCACTCTCATACTGGGGGATGAAATCTTGCACCGCTTCTGTAGCCAGTTCAATAGCTCTATCTCGTTGATGCTCTTCACCTGAGGAAGCAGCGTCGTCTTGCTCCTTTGCAATTAAAGGTAGCAAAGTTTCAGCAAAGCGAGACAAGTTCCATTGAGCAACGGCTGGCTGATTCATATAGGCATAACGACTGTTTCGGTCGATGGAGCTAAACACGGTTTTTGGGTCGTAAGTGTCCATAAAGGCGCAAGGGCCATAGTCGATTGTTTCGCCGCTAATGAGCATGTTGTCGGTGTTCATAACACCGTGAATAAACCCAAGTCCCATCCATTTCGCTACCAGCTTTGCTTGTGCAGCTATGCTTTCTTTTAGGAACGTGAGTGTTTGGTTTGAATCGTTTTGTTCCTGACGCTTATTTCGCAAGTTTGGAAAGTGCCGCTCAATGCAGAAATCAATCAGTTTTTGCAGCACATCATATTGCTCTCGTGCAGCAAAATATTGAAAGGTTCCTATGCGAATTTTACTTGCAGCGGTGCGAGCGAGCACCGCGCCTGCTTGAGGAGGATCGCGATACACCGTTTCGCCTGTTGTGGTTACGGCAAGTGAGCGCGTGGTAGGGACGCCAAGCGCGGCCATTGCTTCGGAGATTAAGACCTCTCTAAGCATAGGCCCAAGTGCCGCTTTACCATCGCCGCCGCGTGAAAATGGGGTAGGGCCACTGCCTTTAAAGTCCAGCTCAAACAGCTTGGACTGTGAATTTTCAAGTTCACCAATGGTCATGGCGCGACCATCACCTAACTGCGGATTAAAATGCCCAAACTGATGCCCGGCGTATGCTTGCGCTACCGGCTTTGCATCAATAGGAAGCTGTTGTCCCGAGAAAAGCCGAGCGAGCTCATCACCAGATTCAGGAAATGCGTTTTTAAAATCACTCATTAAATCATGATTGATGTAAACAAGTTTGGGGTGGGGGAAATCAAGCGCGTGCGCGTCAATACAGCATTCGCTGAGTGAATTAGTAAAACGCTGATTAAGTCCTAAGCTGTAGGCCTGGTTTTTCATTATCTCGAGTAATATTCCATGTAGGTGTGGGGCTAGCCTGATAATTCATGGTTAATACGGTGAGGCGAAGTAAAAACGACCAATCTAGTTATGCTGTTTTTCTCACATTCTATTTACTTGCTATATGCTCACGATATTGCTTTTCTGTCTCATCCCACTTCCAATTGATACCACCAAAACTCGACACAACTGCAATTACGATATAGCTAAACAACCATATCCAAAAAGCCGACTCCTCAAATCTACCTTTAACAATGCGGAGAATAAAAGCGATGATCAAAAAACCAACTAAAACGGGGATACAAACCTTAAAGCCATTTCTAGTGACATAATCTCGCTTTCCCTTTGCTCTAATTCTTTTCCAATTTTCTAACTTTTGCTGATTCCAATTAATATGCAGCCACATAGACATAATCGCCTACTTAGTGGGAGGCAATGCCTCCTTGCAATATTGTTATTCAGCTTTGTGTAATCGTGAAGCGCTTTCACCACCGGCTGGGCCACCGCCTCCAATCGCTCCACCTGCTCCCCCTAAAGCCACAGAACGAATCGCCCAACCTGCACGAACGAAGCCAGAAGTTGCGGCCGCTAACCCAAGTGTTCCGGCTGAAGCAGCACCTAATACAGCTCCGGCGACTGCGCCACGCCAACTGCCACTTTGAGCACCAGCTTATACCACCAGTTAATGCGTCAAAACCAACTACACCCAATGGCGCAAAGCCACCGCTTACGTTTACAACTTCCACGCTATTGAGTTTTTTTTTGCAATTTCGGGATGCCTTGCGGACCTTCACGCAATACTTTTCTATCTCCAAGGTCAGTGGACTCACACAAAGATCACCTACCCACTGAGATGCCAATCTTTGGTAAGTACAGCATTGTTAGCGGCTCACACTCATACCTACTATCGTCACCAACCAGAGCATATATTGCTGTATTAACTGGTACAACGTCACTACCCATAATCCACGACGAAGCTTTCACTGCAAGGAAAGTGGTTACCACATCATGTAAAAAATGAATTTGATGCATTTCTAAAGTGTGGTCGGCTTGAATATGGATTTTCTTCACGTAGTCTACGATGATTGCAAACACGAAAAACTAGTAGTGTTTAGCTGCAAAAGGCGAGGTTTCTGTCCCAGCTGTGCGCTAGACGTATGGCTGAGAGTGCCAATCTATTGGTCGATGATGTACTTAAAAGATATCTAGTTCGTCAATAGGTGTTGAGTTTACACATCCCGCTTCGTCTATTGCGTGCTAGGTATCCGAAACAATTGTGCAAAGTCATGCAAATCGTTCATCGCGCTATTGCGACAAATATTGCTTACTCTCACTTTCTTACTGACCAGTCCACCAATTCTAAACTTTCAACACGTTTGAACTCTCTTGTGTTGTTTGTGACGTAAGCGGGTTTTTCGCTTGACACTCATTTCTTTGCTTTTTTTGAGGAAGAAAAGAAGATGCCGTAACCCAACCATAAAAAGCCCGCGAGTAAAAAACTCAGCTTTATCCAAATATTTATAGGCAGAAAGATAAGAGCAAAACAAAGCGCATTAAATATGAGCATGGCTGTAGGGAAGCATCGCGCTTGGCGATGCTTATTTTTAAGCCTGTTAAGTAAACTATCGGAGCTTGAATGCCGCATATGTACCACCAATAGTGCCTAAAAGGCCACCAACTAGACCACCAACGAGCATACCTGCTGGACCTCCGACAGCACCGATCTTCACTCCTAGCCCTGCACCAGTTCCAAAACCGCCGATACCGCCTACGGCAAATTCAAAACTACCACCACCACTCGTCGATTCGATTTCTTTTACGTTTAATTCTTTCATAAAATATTCATCCTTAATTCATTTTATAAATTGCGTAGCCTACGCCTATTGCAGCACCAATACCCATGCCCGCAAAACCGCCTATTCGACCCCATTTAGCGCCAGTCAACGCGCCATTCATTATTCCAGCCATGGTGCCTGCAGCAGAGCCGAAACCACCGCCCGCCGCGCCACCGATAAACCCGTAAGCAAGTGCATCACCGCCACTTACGAGCTCCAACTCATTATTCCGTATTTTTTGCATAATAATTCCTTTCGAAGATTAGATAGACGTATTTCTATCTGGTATTAAAGTTACATTTTTTCTGCATAAAAAGGAACTGTACTGCAGGTTAGAAAGCAGATTGCTATCGCAAAGATGCTTTGTGCAAGACACTTTCTATTGGATAGATGAACGCGCATGATTAGGTGTGATGTAATCAAAGGCTAACGGCTCGTGTCCCGGTATATTCAACTGCCATCCCGCACCCATATTAAGAATAAATTTGTTGATAATGATGTCCCAAACAATCACTGATAGTGCGATTGCGCCGCTTTCAAACTCCCTACATGGGCTTTGCCAATCTGCTTGAATCCTTCCATATCATTGCTATTGCTATTGCCGCTGGCGGGTTTCAAATAAACAGCAATGCCAGATTGATTATCACAAATCAAATTCAGAATAACTTGATTTAACTCCGTTCGATGGTCTCTGGAGTACCCCTTACATAAGCATACAGTGTGCATATTATCATCCGGCGTCTCTCGTCCATCGTAATGAAAACTGCTGGATTCCAAGTGCAAGGATTCACTGGCTAGGCCTAAATGCGACACAACTTTTTCGCCGAGCTGTTGGTATAAATAAATGATCCCATAGTCATACAAAGCATCTAGACAACGACCTAAAGCAGCATCGTTGATATGTTTAACCTCAGTGTTTTCTCCCAACAATCTATCCAACGGCTTATCTTTAAAATATTTACCATACATATGCAATGTAAGACCGGTGAAACCTAGACCGTTGATGATCATGGCTACCAGCAGTTTTCTGCCAGTGGTGGACGTAGCGTTTGGTTACGCCATCGACTTGAAAATCTCATAAGACAAATTAACGCATTAGAAGAAAAAATGGCGTCCGAAAACAATATCATTTTGACCTCGGCGCAAGTTCAAGCGCTAGAGAGTAAGACAAAAGATGATGAGGCATGTGGTGAAGTCGATACTGATATTTTGAAATGGCTAGTAATAGATTTCGTTGTTCACGGTGTTGTTTATTGCTACGGTTTTTTGGCGCTAAAACTATTAACCATAGGCCAATTCACCATCGTATTTGTGGTGGTGTTTTTGTTTATTCAGCTTCACTCATTGCTTAAGGCAAAGTATACTTTTTAGCAATTTAATGCGCTTTTTATTGTTCGCTGAGAAACAAATTTATTGACGCCGATGCCAATCTTGCCAATAAGTTTGTGCCCGTTTTATTGGCATTAAAAGCTGCTTTTTCTAAAGGATAACGTGAACTTTATTCTCTTTTTTATCGTTGCGTGCGCTCTTACCTTTAGTCTATTCCGAGAAATCTTAAAGAGGGGATCAGACAGTATCTTACTCACTGTTTGGAAATTTTTTAGCTATTACACTACGCTTTCAAATTTTTTGGTATTAATCTGGTTTGCAGCTTTAGCGTTTCTGCCTTCAAGTGAAATTGGTCAGTTTGCGCAAAATGCGAATGTTGCTGCTGCAATTACTTTCTATATACTGACTGTGGGTATCGCGAATTATTTGATTTTTGGTTGGCCTAAGCTCTCTGTGTATGAGCGCATTTCTGATCTTTCTGTTCATGCGGTCACGCCCGTCATAACCTTTGTTTACTGGTTGGTATTTTCAGAAAAGGAAGCACTACAGTATTCACTGATCGGGTATTGGCTAATTTTTCCGATAAGTTATGCGCTATACACGGTCGTGCATGGCAAATGGTCAAGGTTCTACCCCTATGAATTTACAAACGTGCAAGTGCTCGGTCTTAAAAAAGTGGCATTGAATGCCATTGCTTTGTCTATTAGCCTAGTTATAGGGGCAGCGTCTTTTATACTGCTGGGGAAAACAGTTGGCCGATTATAAGCGTTGAACAATGGTGCTGACTGTGTTTGCACAGAAGCGCATGCTCGGTATGCAACATTGCGTCTTCAAATAATCTCCCCTTATTGGAAAACTAAATACCAAGAGAAAAAATATGGCGGCAAAACTAGACGACATTGAATGGGCAATTGAATTTGCGTCTTCTGGATTAGGCGATCACGAAGCGTTTATCAATATAGATAATGGCGAAATATATTATGTGGGTGATGCGGTGGAAGAGCCTATACCAGATGATCTCTACGAGAGTGATAGATATCTTATGTTTCCTAGCAAACAAGACTTAGGTTTGGGTAAGCGCTTGGCTATTCAGTTTATTGCTGAGTCGATTCCTGAAAAGCTAGACTTTGGCTACGATATTTTTCGTCGACGCGGCGCTTATTCAAAATTTAAGGCTCTCCTAGAATCAAAAGGAAAACTGGAGAGTTGGTACAAATACGAAGAGGCCGCGTTAAAACGCGCCACAATTGAGTGGTGTCGAGATAATGATGTTGAATTTGACAACGCTACACAACAAAAGTGTTGATGAAGCCCTAAATTGTAGTCTTTGTTTTTCATTTGCTAAACTAAACATTATGTGTGTGCGCTAAATCGCAGCATTAACCGCTTTTAATGCGGAGCATTTGTACGCAATGGTATGGTGAACTAAGTACGTATGAAATCGCGAATAGGACAGTGTTTATATGAATCGTTTATTAATTGCCGTTTTTATTGCATTTGCGAGTTTTAAAGGCTACGCAAACTGGGCCATTGGGTTCAACTACACCGAATTATCTGAAAGCGGCGAGATTGATGTCAACGTCAGTGCCATAAGCGCTTCACTCGCTTACGCTTTTCCTATTGGCGACAAGCTAAGTATAGTGCCTGAAATCAAGTATGGATTGGGTGTAGGTGATGATTCGTCCGCTAATGGTGCATTAAACATAGATTTAGAAGTCAATCACTTATTCGGGGCGAGCATCAGGGCGCAATATGATGTTGCTGAAACGGTCTACATGTTTGCGAGCGTCAGTCATCTAACGGTTGATTCGAGGCTTATCTTCAGTAGCAGTAGTTCTTCTGAATCGGATACAAGTAATGACTTTGGGGCAGGCATTGGTGCAGGCTGGCTTATTTTTGAATCAACAAGTATCGAGCTCAGTTATGAGCGTTTTGACGACACCAATGTATTTAGCGCAGGGTTCCGATATGCATTTTAAATATCCATCAGCAAAAAACAAAATCGCGCCACGTAAAGGGTGGCTATTGCAGTTTTGATAGGGTAGCCATACCCGCTTTTGAACCGTTTACACGATTCAGTTTACGGCTGATGTCATTGCCGACCAGACACAGTTTTGTTAAATCCACCCCTGTTTCTATGTCCATGTTATCAAGCATATATAGCAAATCTTCTGAGGCTAGATTGCCTGAGGCACCTTTAGCATAGGGGCAGCCGCCGAGGCCAGATACCGAGCTGTCAAACGTCGCTATACCGTTTTGAAGCCCAACGAGTATGTTTGCAAGGCTTTGACCATAGGTATCATGCATGTGTAAGGCGAGTTTTTCGGCAGGTATTTGGCTCAGTAATAGAGATAGCAAGCTAGCGGTTTCAAGCGGTGTACCGACCCCAATGGTGTCGCCAAGTGACACTTCGTAACAACCCATATCAAGCAAGGCAAGCGAGACATCGAGTACCGCCTGAGCGCTAATGTCGCCCTCGTACGGACAGCCAAGTACACAAGAAACATACGCTCTTACCGGAATGTCTTTTGATAAAGCAGCCTCTGCGACCGGCTTGAAGCGCTCCATGCTTTGCTCAATACTGCAATTGATGTTTTTTTGTGAAAAGCTCTCAGATGCCGCGCCAAATATTGCGACTTCATCGGTCTTCGCATTGAGTGCATCCTCAAAACCACGCATATTTGGCGTCAGCGCACTGTAGCAAACGCCTTGCAATCGGTCGATTTGGTCAAGCACCTGATCAGAGTTCGCCATCTGAGGAACCCATTTGGGGGATACGAAGCTACCTGCTTCAATGCGCTTTAAACCAGTGGCAGATAAGGCATTGATCAGCATCACCTTATCTGACACCGTAAGTGGCGACTTTTCATTTTGCAGGCCATCACGTGGACCTACTTCAACAATGCTTACCTGATTTGGAATATCTGCACTTAAGCTCATATTTACATCTCGTTGTGGCCGCTATGCGCGATTAAAGCTGCGCTAACGATTTGCATGCCTATTCTTCTGATAAAGCCTCTAGCTGCATTAATGCTGCGCCGCCGTCCACTCGTTCTCCATCGCTAGAAAAACATTCAAGCACTTTCGCGTCAAAGGGCGCTTTCAAAGCATGCTCCATTTTCATCGCTTCGACGATAGCGATCTCGTCGCCTTTTTTCACACTGTCGCCCACTTTTACCAGAATAGAGACCACCGTGCCATTCATCGGCGCGAGGATCTCACCCATGCCATGTGCCTGGTCATCATTATCAAAGTCTTTTCGAGGCAACTCGATGCTAAATTGCTCATCGTGCAAAAAGAAAACTAAGGTGTCGCTTTGCGAAGTCGTTTGTCGTATCACCCTGACTGACACCTGATTTAAGTCGACTTGTAAATTTAATTCAAGAGACTGTTCAGAAGCATCGAGCTGAGATTTAAGCGCCTTCACTAGTATGCTGTGTCCGTCAATATCGAATGACCAGGTGTTTGAGTTCCGGCTTATCGCGGCTATATCATAGCTACCCTTTACGCTGTCGCCTTCTTTTGATGACGCTGCTTCGGGTTGGATGACAGTATCAACTTGCGCTGGGTTAACGAACTGAACGCGTTTAGTCTTTTGATGGTTTACACGAAAATCCCTCAACTGCTGATGATGAGTTTGTCGGTGAGAGGAAAATTCTAAAGACGCAAAGGCCGCTATTGCCTGAGACTGACGACTCAATGCTGCTTTCAGTTTTTTTAAAGCCGTATCATGTCGCTCAACAAAATCAGTGGTTAAGTTAGCTTGCTTAAAGGCTTTGCTTGATGCCACGCGCAGCAGGTAGTCAATATTAGTGCTGACACCAACAATTTGATACTGATGCAGTGCATGCACTAATTTAGCCAATGCTTGCTCACGGGTGTTGGCGTGGACAATCAGCTTTGCGATCATGGGGTCGTAGTAAACAGATACCTCATCACCTTGCTCAACGCCTGTATCTACGCGAATGCCGTGTCCCTTTGGTGGGCGCAAATGATGTAGTACGCCGGTTTGAGGTAAGAACTCATTATCCGGATCTTCTGCATAAATCCGTGCTTCAAAGGCATGCCCCTTGATCTTGAGTTCGTCTTGGGTTTTAGGTAGAGGTAAATTGTTAGCCACATCAATTTGCCAAGCAACCAAATCCTCGCCTGTAATCATTTCAGTCACTGGATGTTCGACTTGTAGGCGAGTATTCATTTCCATAAAGTAAAATCGACCATCGCTGTCGTACAAAAATTCAACGGTGCCGGCGCCAGAATAATGGATTGCTTCAGCGGCCTTGAGGGCTGCCCCACCCATTTGACGGCGAACATCTTGAGGCATGTTGGGAGCAGGGGCTTCTTCAATGATTTTTTGGTGCCTGCGCTGCACGCTGCAATCACGTTCAAAGAGATAAACACCATTCCCGTGATTGTCACAAAATACCTGTATTTCGACGTGTCGAGGTTCAGTTAAATATTTTTCAATCAGCATGTGCTCGTCGCCAAAACTCGCCTTCGATTCGCGCTTTGCAGCATCTAAGGCTGAATGAAAGTCTTCGCTTTTCCACACCTGACGCATGCCTTTACCGCCGCCTCCTGCTGCTGCTTTTAATAGCACGGGGTAACCCATATCATCGGCTTGCGCTTTTAAAAATTCAGGTGATTGATTGTTGCCATGGTAACCCGGCACTAATGGCACATCGGCTTTTTCCATAATGGCTTTGGCGGCAGATTTACTGCCCATTGCACTGATAGCTTCAGGAGAGGGGCCAATAAACACAATACCAGCTTGCTGGCAGGCCTTGGAAAAGTCTGCGTTTTCAGATAAAAAACCATATCCGGGATGGATGGCATCGACATTTAACTTTGCGGCGAGCTTGAGAATAAGCTCGCTGTTTAAATAACTTTCACTCGCAGGCGCAGGCCCAAGCAAAACGGCTTCATCGGCGAGTAAAACATGTTGAGATGTCGCGTCGGCTTCGGAATACACGGCAACAGTGAAAATGCCAAGCCGTTTTGCGGTTCGGATGATTCTGCACGCGATCTCGCCGCGATTTGCGATTAGAATTTTATTGATCATCGCTAGTATTCCAATTGGCTTTGCGTTTATTTAAAAAGGCACTTAATCCTTCTTGGCCTTCTTTGGACACGCGCACATTGGCGATTAATTCACTGGTTTCATCAATCAGTGCGTCGTCGATAGGCCGGTTTGCAATATCACACGCTAACTGCTTAGCGAGACTGACGGCTACAGGCCCATTTTTAAGAATGTTTTTGATAATTTCGTCAATCGTGGTGTCAAGGTCTTGTTCGCTTACCGCTTCGTTTAACAAGCCCAGTCTGCGTGCTCGTCGAGACGAAATAACTTCTGCTGTCATAAATAAACGCTTCGCTTCGCGCAGGCCAATAGCATTGACCACATAGGGGGAAATAGTGGCGGGAATTAAGCCAAGTTTTACTTCACTGAGGCAAAACTTGCTTAGCTTTGAACCAATAGCAATATCGCAACAAGCGACTAAGCCCACAGCACCACCGAAGGCTGCGCCTTGCACACGGGCAATGGTAGGCTTGTTGAGTCTATACAGTTTGTTCAGCATCGTGGCTAATTGTGCGGCATCTCCTTTGTTCTCATCTAAAGAGTAGTCTGCCATTTTCTTCATCCAATTGAGGTCTGCACCTGCACTGAATGATTTGCCTCTCGCTTGTAAAATCATCAAACGAACGTTGTCGTTGTTTTCGATTTGCTCAAATATATCAATAAGTGATGCAATCACTTCATCGTCAAAAGCGTTATGAACATCCGGCCGATTCAGTGTGACTTTTGCCACGCCGTTCACCGCAATATCGAGTTCTACATTATGCATATTGTTTCCTTTTGCTCTGCCCGCCATGTCAGCAAAGCGTTTTGTGTTTTGAGCTACATTCTAAAGATGCCAAATTCAGTATCTTCTGGCGGCGCATTTAGGGCACTTGCCAGGGCGATTGAAAGCACCTTGCGCGTATCTGCCGGGTCGATAACGCCGTCGTCCCACAGTCGCGCCGACGCGTAATAGGGATGCCCTTGTTTTTCGTAGGTATCAATAACTGGTTGCTTAATGGCCTGCTCGTCGCTTTCACTAAAGCTTTCGCCACTTCGCTCAGCCTGTGCTTTTTTCACTTGCGCTAGTACGCCTGCGGCCTGTTCGCCACCCATCACTGAAATGCGTGCGTTAGGCCACATAAACAGAAAACGAGGGTCGTATGCACGACCGCACATGCCATAATTACCTGCGCCGAAACTGCCGCCGATCAAGACGGTAATTTTAGGAACCTTTGCACAGGCAACGGCCGTCACCATTTTTGCGCCATGCTTGGCAATACCTCCGGCTTCATACTGCTTACCCACCATAAAGCCAGTGATGTTTTGTAAAAATACCAGCGGAATGTTTCTCTGACAGCACAATTGGATAAAGTGCGCGCCTTTTTGCGCCGACTCGGAAAATAAAATACCGTTGTTGGCTAAAATACCGACTGGGTAGCCGTCGATATGTGCAAATCCGCAGACGAGTGTTTCGCCAAAAAGCTTTTTAAATTCATCAAATTCACTGTTATCTACCACGCGAGCAATGACCTCGCGAACATCATAAGGTTGGCGTGTGTCTTTAGGAATAACGCCGTAGATATCTTCAGTTGGATATCGCGGTTCAATACTTTCCTGCCGCTTGATTTGATATTGATTTGAGCCGCTCACACGATTAAGTCGACAGACCGCATCTCTTGCAATTTGAAGGGCATGCTCGTCATTAGTGGCAAGATGGTCAACCACGCCCGACGTGCGACAGTGCACATCGCCGCCGCCTAGTTCTTCTGCCGTGACAATCTCGCCTGTTGCTGCTTGTACAAGCGGTGGTCCACCTAAAAAGATCGTGCCTTGCTCCTTGACAATAATCGACTCGTCGGCCATTGCTGGCACATATGCGCCACCTGCGGTACACGAGCCCATGACCACTGCGATTTGAGGAATATTTTTCGCTGACATATTCGCTTGATTAAAGAATATTCGACCGAAATGCTCTTTGTCAGGAAAGACTTCGTCTTGTCTAGGGAGGTTTGCACCGCCAGAATCTACTAAGTAAATGCAAGGTAGGTGGTTTTGTTCTGCAATCGTTTGCGCGCGTAAATGCTTTTTCACCGTTAAAGGGTAATAGGTACCGCCTTTTACCGTAGCATCGTTAGCAACAATCATACATAAATTGCCAGAAACATAGCCAATGCCCGCGACCACGCCAGCACACGGCACATAGTCTTCATACACTTGGTATGCAGCCAACTGGCCGAGTTCTAAAAATGGACTGCCATCGTCAAGCAAGGTTTCGATGCGTTCTCTTGGCAATAGCTTCCCGCGAGATGTATGACGAATTCTACTCTTCTCTCCACCGCCTTGCATCAGCGTTTCAACTAACTGATAGAGGTCATCTACCTGCATTTGCATGTGGATTCGGTTTTCGGCAAAGGCCTCGCTATTAGTATTGATGGTAGTGTTTAAAATCGGCATCTGTGCTCCAGCGTCTTATCAAGTTGTCCAGCAACACCCTCGTCGCAACAGCTGTGTTGCGACGCATAGGCAGTGTTATATTTGTGGGGGAAACGACACTTCCTACTTTGATTCGTTAAAGAGCTCTCGACCAATTAGCATTCGTCGAATCTCAGATGTTCCTGCACCAATTTCGTATAGTTTTGCATCTCTCAGTAAGCGTCCAGTCGGATACTCATTGATATAACCATTGCCACCCAACAATTGAATCGCATCTAATGCCATCTTTGTTGCGAGTTCTGCAGAATATAAGATAGCACCAGCTGCATCCTTACGCGTCGTTTCACCTCTATCACACGAGCGCGCTACTGCATAAACATAGGCTCTAGCGGCATTCATCTGCGTATACATGTCTGCTACTTTGCCTTGCACAAGCTGGAATTCACCAATAGATTTGCCGAATTGCGTTCTGTCGTGAATATACGGAACCACAGCGTCCATACACGATTGCATGATGCCTAATGGGCCGCCTGAGAGAACCAAACGCTCATAGTCCAGACCGCTCATCAAAACACGCACACCACCGCCTTCTTGACCGAGGATATTCTGTGCTGGCACTTCTGCATCTTCAAATACGAGTTCACAGGTGTTAGACGAACGCATTCCGAGTTTGTCTAGTTTTTGCGCTTGACTAAAGCCCGGTGTGGATTTTTCAACGATAAAAGCGGTGATGCCTTTTGAGCCACCATTAACATCGGTTTTGGCGTAAATAATGAAGGTATGAGCATCAGGTCCATTGGTGATCCACATCTTGTTGCCATTTAAAATGTATTTATCGCCCTTTTTCTCGGCGCGAAGCTTCATGCTGACCACATCAGATCCTGCATTGGGCTCGCTCATGGCCAATGCGCCAATGTGCTCACCTGATACCAATTGCGGTAAGTATTTTTCTTTTTGTGCCTGACTACCATTTTTGTAAAGTTGGTTCACACACAAATTGGAATGCGCACCGTAACTTAGGCCTATACCAGCACTTGCGCGGCTAATTTCTTCCATGGCAACCGTGTGTGCAAGGTAGCCCATGTCTGAGCCGCCAAATTCTTCGCTCACCGTGACCCCCAATAATCCCATTTCACCAAGTTTTGGCCACAGTTCATTTGGAAAGGCATTGGCTTCGTCGGATTTCTCTGCAATTGGCGCAATTTCATTTTTAGCAAAGTTATGCACATGGTCGCGAAGCATATCGACATCGTCACCAAGGCCAAAGTTTAAAGTAGGATAGGGCGCGTTGATCATGCAACACCTCTTGTTAGCTCGTTAAGTTCTTCTTTACAGCGCTGTTCAACATCATCTAATTCATTCATGAGCATTTGAATGTCATTAAGCTGTTGTTCAAGCACTGCGCGCTTTTGTTCAGTTAGCTCAAGCATGGTTTTAAGCTGAGCGGCGGAATTAGGGTTAGTGTCATACAGTTCAAAAAGCTTTTTGATTTCAGCGAGTGAAAACCCAAGGCGTTTACCGCGTAAAATGAGTTTTAATCTCACTTTATCCTTCGTGTGATATATCCGCGCTTGTCCTTTCCTAACCGGCTCAATGAGTCCTTGCTCTTCGTAAAACCGAATTGAACGAGCGGTGATATCAAAGTCTTTAGATAGTTCACCAATGGTGAATGTAGTAGTTGAACTCATATCTTGCCATATACTTTTTGCAACTCGCCAAACGCTTAACACGAGGCGGAATTAAAATTAAGTTGCAATAATGCACTTTACGTTTACGTAAAGTCAAGTTAACGTAAACGTAAAGCATCCACGGGCGTATGACCTTGAAAAAGGCCTACCACCAAAGTAGGGTTTAAGCTTTTGGCGCATGCGCTAATATGTACGAATAAAAGCGTATTTATTTACAACAGCATAGGAAATAAAGAATGAGTGATTCAGTAGTGATTGTGGCAGCAAAACGCACCCCGATGGGCGGATTCATGGGCGCGCTATCCGGTGTTCCTTCTCCCTCTTTAGGTGCAACTGCCATTAAAGCTGCACTGGATGGGGTGCCATCTGATGCCGTTGACGAAGTAATTATGGGTTGTGTATTACCGGCTGGGCTTGGCCAGGCGCCCGCTCGACAAGCAACGCTTGGCGCCGATTTACCTTTAAGTGTTGGCGCAACCACTATCAATAAAGTCTGTGGTTCTGGCATGAAAGCTATTATGTTGGCAAATGATTTGATAAAAGCGGGCAGTGCGCACGCCGTGGTTGCAGGCGGCATGGAAAGCATGTCGGGTGCGCCATATTTATTGAGCAAGGCTCGTGCGGGATACCGTATGGGGCACGGACAAACCTTTGATCATATGATGATGGATGGACTAGAAAACGCTTACGATGGCAAAGCAATGGGCTGTTTTGCACAAGACACGGCGGACAGCGAAGGTATTACCCGTGAGCACATGGACGAATTTGCCATTGCCTCATTGACAAAAGCCCAAGAGGCCATCAAAGCGGGCACCTTTAGCGACGAAATCGTGCCAGTTTCTATTAAAACGCGAAAGGGTGAGGTCACGGTTGATACAGACGAAGGGCCGGGTAATGCGAGAATCGACAAAATACCTAGCCTACGCCCAGCCTTCAAGAAAGATGGTACGGTGACGGCCGCTAATTCAAGCTCTATTTCCGATGGTGCCGCAGCATTACTTGTTATGTCAGAAGAGAAGGCGGCGGAACTAGGTTTAGCACCTTTGGCGCGAGTCGTTGCGCACGCAACCAACGCAATTAAACCAGAAGACTTCACCGTGGCGCCAGTGGGTGCGATAGAAAAAGTACTCGATAAAGCTAGGTGGGCAAGCACTGACGTCGATTTATTCGAAATCAACGAAGCCTTTGCGATGGTGACCATGCTAGGTATTAATAAACTTGGACTGGATAGCAGCAAAGTGAATATCAAAGGAGGCGCTTGTGCATTAGGCCATCCAATTGGTGCGTCTGGTGCGCGCATCGTGGTGACCTTGCTGCATGCACTTAAACAAAAAGGCCTCAAAAAAGGGGTTGCAGCGCTATGCATTGGCGGTGGTGAGGGCACTGCTTTAGCGCTTGAAATGCTCTGATATTTTTCATTAGACATGATGTAAGCGGCTCTAGAAGCCGCTTTTTAATTGGATTTTAGTTACTTAAGTCAATATCCTTATCTTCTTTCAATAATTGGCTGGTATTCCCAGTTTTCATTAACCAGCAACACTCTCGATTTGAGGGTCTCTTTTTTTGCTTTGTACAAGCGTTTATTCAGTTTAACGGATAGTCCTGGAAACATCTCTTTGTTGGCAATGACTCGAGCATCTTTTTTATAGTCAGTTAAGGCCTGTTCTAAATCCATATGCAGCTTGCGAAGCCAGGTTAATAAAGCGCGTTCCTTTGTCAGCGTGCCGTCGAGGCGTTTAAACTTCTTTGTGAGAGATGTGGGTATCTTGCGAGCGCTGATATTGCTAAATTCTATTTCGTGGTCGACGTTCACTGATACTAATTGCTCGAGTAAGTCGTTAATGGCTTCAAGTCGCCCTTTGAGCACATTGAAGCCTTCAGAAAAATCTATCTCTAGCGCGCTACCGGATATGGCGCCAATACTGCCTGCCTTGACGGTGCCATAAGCGGTGATTGTGCTGGCGAATAGATTTCCCATAGGATTGTCAGGATCGCCAACATAGATGTTGCCTTGGCAGTGTATGCGAGAATACGCCAATTGTCGTTTCACATTGATGTCTTTGCCGGTAGAAATATTTAAACCTTGTCCATGTTGTACAAATACGCTTCCACGTGCCTTAAATATGCAGTCTTCTTCATTCATCTTACCTGTAGCGCCTTGGGTGACAATAATATCGCCGCCAGATTCGATGTAGGCAGATTCAACAAAACCATTTATGGTGATATCACCTGTGGCAATAATTTGCATATTTTCCGTCACATCGCCATTAACAATAACCGCACCTTCATACTTTACATTACCTGTGCCAACATTGACTCCCTTCGTCACGTAAGTGTCATCAATGTTCATTACCTCATTGATGAATTTCGGTTGACCTGAAAGCTCAGAAACAATCAGATTTGCGTCGTCGGGGTCGAATTTAGTGTTGTCGCCTAATTTAATTTCTTTCCACTCGCCTTTTTCGGCTGGCAAGGGTAAATTCGTCACCGTGTAGCCAGCTCGGCCCTCAGTTGGCTCTGCTCTCATTGCAACGGGATGATTACTCGGGACACATAGAATATCGCCCAGGTTGCGCATATCAACCTGTTCGTCGCCGGTAACTTGCGGACGAAGTATTCTGTCTAATGCATTAGGTACTAAAGGAATAACGCGCGAAGGTTTGCCGTTACGAGAGGGCAAACCAATTGCCACTACGTCCGAAAACTCATTCTCTTTTTCACTTTCCTGGGCATTATTGATAAGGTTTTGAATACGCTTTTTGCTGATTCCGCGAGTAACGCCGTTGCGTGTTAATGCTTTAAGGACACTCGCAAAATCGGGTAAGGCTGCATCATCGCTTCGAAAGATGCGCACCGTGGCTTCCATGTTATCTTCACTCAGCTCTACAACAATCCCATTACTGGGCAGTGTGCCAATAGGCTTTTCTATGACGGACATATCACCGGCATCTTTTGCGTCTTGAATAGCGCTTGCTAGTTCAGTTATCGCAGTTACATCCAATGCACAGGCTGAAAACTCGCTGGAAGCAAGCGCTGAGTGAAAAAACATTTCATCGCAAGTACCCTCAAATAACAATGGGTCCACCAGAGCAATCAAATTATCTGAATCTATATCTGTCTTAAAACTTGTGCCGCTCATAATTGATGTGTTTGCTCACAGTTAAGTGTGTAATTTCAATGGCGCTTTGAGTAATTCGCACAATAACTTTAAAGACTGCTTGCATAGGCTTCAAGTTGCTTTAGCAAACTAAGCTTGTTGTTATCTTGCGAATATTGCATAGCCAAGGTTTCAATTTGTTGTTGAAATTCACTTAGGCTCAAACAGCTGCCGTTAGCGCCATTTACAATACGTTCATGCCGATGCCTTTGCCACTTCTGGACGTCTGACTCACCTAAAACCGTCGGAAAGTTCCTGCCTAAATATCGAAATAGCTGTTGGCGATACAATGACGGCTCTAAGCGTTCATACACCGAATATAGGAAGTGTTCTGACGCGCTTCGAATTTCGTTCATCAGCTTTTTATCGGCAGGACTAGGGAAATCTCTAGCGTATAGCTGTGCATCTAAATCCATCTCGCGGTCTTGAGGATATTGATTTGTAAAAAAGTTGATACATTTTTCTTCTAATTGAGGCGCCTGCTTGAGCCTATGATAATTTTGTAGGCTCTGTTCTCTGTCAATACCAAGTCGCTCGGCAGACGCCTGTGTCAGCATTTTTGCTGGTGCAACAAAGGGTACTTTATTAGTCGCAAGTTGCATGATTGGCAAAGCTCGGTGCTCGCGAAGGTGAGAAATTATCTCTGGGTCTTGTAATGCCTCTACACTATGCTCGAGTATCGCAGAAGGGTCTTTGCTTAAATTGATACATAAAATCGCATTGCTGTTTGTTGGGTGCTGACATACTGGCATTAACCAGGCACAGCATCCTTGCGAGCTTGGAATATAGCCGGACACCATTAAAAATGGCTGTTTTGATTCAGTGTTTACCCATTCAGTGACTTTATGCTTGTTTCGCATCTGCCAGTAAAACTCATAGAGTTTAGGCTGCTTTTGTTTAATTAATTTCGCCAATGCTATGGTGGCATATACGTCTGACAGTGCATCGTGTGCTTTATCGTGACCTAAATCATTTGCACGGCTCAGTTCTTCCAACTTAAAACAAGGTCTGTCGTCTTCATATAATGGCCAGTTGATTCCCTCGGGACGAAGTGCGTATGCTGCACGAACCAGATCGATAATATCCCATCTTGAATTCCCATCAGAATACTCGCGTTCATAAACAGGATAAAAATTTCGATACAATAAATGTCGAGTCACTTCCTCATCAAACTTAATGCTGTTGTAGCCTGCTGTACAGGTTTCTGGTGTCGAGATTTCGCGATAGATTTGCTTGGCAAACTCCGCTTCAATTGAGCCATCGCGTAGGCTCTGCTGAGGAGTAATGCCCGTTACAAGGCATGCACCAGGGTGAGGTAGATAGTCGTTTGGGATCTGACAAAAGTAGTTGAGCGGCTTTTCAATAATGTTTAAGTCTAAATCGGTTCTAATGGCGGCAAACTGCACGGGAAAATCATAAGCGGGTCTCACACCCCAAGTCTCGTAATCGTGCCACAGTATAGATGCGCTCATGTTTTTCGGACTTCCTAAGTAATCAATATTCAGTAATCAATATAATATACAGATAGTTAGCAACTATCGTTGTACCAAGTGTATTAGAAGCACTTTGCTTAAGCATCTGTTTTCACAAATTATTCTGTTTTGCGCCCAAAAACCACTCATTTATACTGTTTTACACTTTGTCGTTGAGGTCAATTTATTGACACGAATTGCACGGGCATAGCACCCGTGTCTTGCAAAAAATCAACATTCAAAATCTTATTAAAATTTCGTTTTTAATAACCTTATAGACTAAACCTAAGCGCCACTTTATGGATATTCTATTATTCGTTGGCATCACAAAAAGCAAAGGAGAGAGCTTGTGAGAGAATCAAATTTAGGTGAAGCAGAATTAATCAGCGCATATTCCAATAGTGCGCAAACGTCACCGGTGGTCAATGCTTTTGGGCATCAATATGCCAACGTAGTGCCATTCTTTTCAATGCGAAAGCTTCGTTTGGTTTTTAACGAGCTTTCAAATGCTGCTGATTTTGAATTTAGCAATTTCGATTCCTTTAAAAAGCATGTGCTTTCATCTTCTGCACCGCATTTAGAATTAAGTAAGTGGCAGGCGATTGCGTCACGCCGTTAAGGCTGATTCACACGTAAGAGATTAGACATCGGCGTCAATTACGAATATTGTATTGGGCAAAATATATCCGCGTTTCGCGTTCAGCTATAAACGATAGGCCTCGTTAAAATTGGCTTAACGCTATTGCTGGGGCGCTAAACGCTCAGGAAGCCCACATGAATTTGAGTTTAAAAAACAGTTTATACACTGCATTCCTTATCGCGCTGCTTGCATTCATCAGCACCAGTCAAAGCGATGCCCACGAGCACGCTTCAAGCGGCTCTGTTGCTATCGCAATTCATGGCGGGGCAGGCACAATCACGCGCGCACAATTGTCTGATGAACAAGAAGAGGCGTATCGAAAAGCTATCGATAAAGCGCTGGAGCTTGGGTATGAAAAACTCAAAAACGGCGACGATGGATTAGACGCTATTGAGGCCGCCATCATTTATTTGGAAGATTCACCGCTTTTCAACGCAGGTGTTGGTGCTGTGTACACCTTTGATGGTACACATGAATTGGATGCTTCTATTATGCGAGGCGATACACTTGAGGCTGGCGCGGTTTCAAGCCTAACCAACGTCAAAAACCCAATTAAAGCAGCCCGATTGGTAATGGAAAAATCGGTTCACGTGATGCTTTCAGGTGAGGGCGCCCAGCGCTTTTCTCAGCAAAACGGTCTCACCCGAGTAGACAATGGCATTTTCAATACGCCGAGGCGCTATGAATCTTTGAAACGCGCTAAGCAGCGTATAAAAGAAAGTGAAGAGAGTGCAAACGCAAATGAAGGCTTGGAAACGCCCGTAACATCAGACCTTTATGCGACAAACACCCAAGATGACTACAAATTTGGCACGGTCGGTGTGGTGGTGCTTGATGCTAATGGCAATATCTCAGCTGGCACCTCTACCGGCGGTATGACGGCAAAGCGCTATGGAAGAGTGGGTGATTCACCCATCATTGGTGCGGGTACGTATGCTGATAATGCGTCTTGTGCTGTAAGTGCAACTGGGCATGGCGAGTACTTTATTCGATACAACGTTGCGGCAGACATATGCGCCCGCATGAAGTATCAAGGGCTTAGCTTAAAAGAAGCAGCCGACACGGTGATTAATCAGGTGTTGAAAAATGCCGGTGGTGATGGTGGCGTGATTGCCATTGATGCAAAAGGTAACATAGCGATGCCATTTAACACCGAAGGAATGTATCGTGGAAGCATTGATACACAAGGAAACAAAACTGTTTTGATTTACAAAGAGTAATCATTAGACCTAAACCGAACCCATAACCATAAGTAGGAGAGTAAAGAGCATCAGGCTCTGGTTGCGACTCCTAACATGCAATGTCATTAGATATAGATAAAGCGCTGTCGCGCTGCTTATACAAAGATACTTTTCGCTTTCGTCGCAAATTCCGCGACATCAGTCGCGTTGACTGCAATAAAGCCGCGCAGCAAGTTTTAGAGACGCTTATGAAAGACATTCAGCGATCTCAGCAAGCAGCGGAAAATCGCGCCAATGCAATGCCAAAAATCGAATATCCTGACCTGCCTGTTGCAGAAAAAAAAGAGGACATAAAAGCACTTATTGAAGCGCATCAGGTCGTTATCATTGCCGGAGAAACCGGTTCAGGTAAAACGACTCAAATCCCAAAGATGTGCTTAGAGCTTGGCAGAGGAATTGGAGGGTATATTGGGCATACGCAACCAAGGCGTTTGGCTGCCAGAAGCGTTGCATCTCGGATTGCGCAAGAGCTTGATTCTGAAATAGGACAATGCGTTGGTTTTAAGGTGCGGTTCAGCGATAAAGTAGGTGATACCAGCTTAATAAAGCTGATGACTGACGGAATATTGCTAGCTGAGATTCAACAGGACCGATATTTAAATCAGTACGACACCATTATTATTGATGAAGCTCACGAGCGCAGCTTAAATATTGACTTTCTGCTTGGATATTTAAAGCAACTTTTACCAAAACGCCCTGATCTTAAGCTTATTATTACCTCCGCTACAATAGATCCCCAGCGCTTCTCGACACATTTTAACAATGCACCGATTATTGAAGTGAGCGGTCGTACTTATCCGGTGGAAATTCGATACAAAGATCCTGCTAGCGACAGCGATAACGACAGTGCGCAATTAATGATTGAGGCGGTCGACGAGCTGATGCACGAGCCCAGCGGAGACATTTTAATTTTCTTAAGCGGTGAGCGAGATATACGAGACGCACAAGATACGCTTTTAAAGCGCCAGTACCGAAACACTGAAATTGTGCCTCTGTATGCACGCTTGTCTGCATCGGAACAAAACCGAATTTTTTCTTCGCACAAAGGACGGCGCATCGTCCTATCCACCAATGTAGCAGAGACCTCACTTACTGTGCCGGGTATCAAGTATGTTATTGATACCGGTGTGGCAAGAATTTCGCGTTATTCCCACCGCAGTAAGGTCCAGCGTCTGCCAATTGAAGCGATATCCCAAGCATCTGCCAATCAACGCGCAGGGCGATGCGGCAGAGTGTCAGACGGGATTTGTATTCGTTTGTACAGCGAACAGGACTATCTCAGTCGTCCTGAATTCACAGACCCTGAAATTGTTCGTACTCATTTATCCAGCGTCATTATTCAAATGTTAGCTTTGGGATTGGGAGAGATCAATCGCTTCCCATTCGTTCAAGCACCTGATGACAAGAACATCAACGATGGCGTAAAGCTGTTAGAAGAGTTAGAAGCTGTAAAACGTGAAGGAGGGCGGTTACGCCTAACTAAAATAGGGCGTTCAATGGCGCCTCTTCCATTGGATCCGCGCTACGCTCGCATGATTCTAAAAGCGGGAGAGCTTGATGCAGTATTTGAAGTGCTCATTATCGCAGCAGGCTTATCTGTGCAAGACCCGCGAGAACGCCCTAGCGACAAACAACAGCAAGCCGACGAAGCGCATAAGCAATTTGCCGACAAACAGTCAGATTTCACCAGCATATTGAATTTATGGGATGCCTTTAAAACGCAGCAGAAAAATTTGACCAACAACCAGTTAAGAAAGTGGTGTAAACAGCATTTTATCCATTATCAGCGTATGCGTGAATGGCAAGATATTGTGAGTCAAATTAAACAGACTCTGGTGTCAATAGACTTACGATTAAACTCAAGCCCTGCAGATTATGAAGCCATTCATACCGCGTTAGCTGCGGGTTTACTCTCGCAGCTTGGTACTAAAGATAAAGATCGTTTTTATCTGGGAAGCCGCAATTCACAGTTTATGATATTCCCCGGTTCAAACGTCGCCAAAACACAGCCTAAGTGGCTAATGGCAGCCGAATTAGTGGAGACCTCTCGATTGTTTGCCAGACAGGTGGCAAGAATCGATTCGGTGTGGTTAGAAGCATTATCTAAGCATGTTTCAAAGTCGAGTTATGCCGAGCCCCATTGGAGCAAAAAACGCGGCAGCGCGATGGCCTATCAAACTGTCACGCTTTATGGCTTGCCTATTGTCAGTCGGCGATTGGTAAACTATAGCAGTATTGACCCCGTCATCAGTCGAGAGCTATTTATTAGAGAAGCGCTGGTGCAAGGGCAAACCAAGTTGAATTACGCGTTTTTAAAATACAATCAAACACAAATCAATGAAGTCGAACTGCTTGAGAAAAAGGCTCGCCGAAGAGATATTCTGGTAGATGAGGAGAGCTTGTGCGCGTTTTACGAAGCGCATATTCCCGCTGGCGTTAACAATGAGGCCGCCTTTAAAAAGTGGTTTTCCTCAGCCCTAAATTCAAACAATTCACAACATAAAGATACAAAGACATCCTCGAACGACTTACTTAAGTTTAACTATGAAGATTTGCTGAAACGCGATCCAAGTGGCATCTCAAAAGGTGATTATCCGGATACCTGGCATCAAGGGAATCTTCATTTACCTTTAAGTTATCACTTTGAGCCTAATCAAAGCCTTGATGGTGTAGCTTTGCATATTCCTGTCGCCTTACTGAATCAAGTCAAAGCAGTGGATTTTGACTGGTTAGTTCCTGGACTTCGCCATGAATTAGTGAGCAGTTTAATCAAGAGTTTACCCAAACGTTTAAGACGCAATTTTGTGCCTGCACCTGATTATGCCAGTGCTGCCCTAGCGGATACTCATATTATGAGGCCTGCCATAGACGATAGGCCTGTTGCGATTACTAGCGCGCTTGCGAAAAAGCTTTTTAAAATGTCGGGTACACAGGTGAGCGCAGAGGATTTTGATTCGGCAAGTTTGCCCTCTCATCTGCAGATGAACTTTGTCATTGAAGACGCTGCCCGCAAACAAATAGCTCATGGTAAAGACCTAGATAAACTAAAAGCATCTTTAAAAGATGAACTTAAGCAATCCATTGAAAAAGTGGCAACGCCTGCGCTCGAAAAAGAAAACGTGACGCGCTGGGATTTTGGCGACTTGCCAGCCCAATTTACGCAAAAGCAGGCAGGGTATGAAGTTAAGGCTTTTCCGAGCTTAGCACTGGATATTAAAGATAATGCGCAAAGCGGTAACATTAGGGTTGCCTTACTTGACGATCCTAATGAGGCTCGAAGGCAACATCGACGCGCACTGTATGAACTTATCAAGCTTAACGTGCCGTCGCCCGTGAAGTTCCTGCAAGAGAAACTGCCTAACAAGGCTAAGCTAAGCCTATATTTTAATCCATTCGGGCAAATCAAGCCTTTAATTGATGACATCATTATTGCGGCTATAGATGCTCTTGTGAGTGAGGTAGGTAAACCTGAAGAAGTGCGCACGAAGGAGGAATTTGATTCAATGTGCGACTTAGTCCGTGCAAATATTAACGACAAAGCCCTTGAAATAGCAAAGCAAGTTGAGAGCGGTTTGGCGATGGCAAATCAAATTACTAAGCACACTAAGGGTAATATTCCTCTGAATCTCATCAATAACGTCAAGTACTTGCAAGCGAATTTGAATCATCTGGTGTTTAAAGGATTTGTATTCGAGCTTGGCGAGGCTCGACTGAATGATTGGAACCGATATCTGAAAGCGCTCGTGAATCGTGCTGAAAAACTTAAGGTCGATCCGAATCGAGACAGACTAAATCAGATAGAGCTTGATAAAGCTCAGTCTGCATATGAGGTACTAAAAGCTGATTATCAAAAACGTCACCTTGATTTGTCTGACATAAACGATGTTCATTGGATGATTGAGGAGTTTAAAGTGTCACTGTTCGCGCAGCAACTAGGAACAAAGTACCCAATTTCGCTTAAGCGCATTATTAACAGGATTGATGAGCTAAGCTAGGTTCAAAGCCGCAGACATAAGTGCCGATATAGATAAACGCGCTTCAAATAAGTCTTAATTAACGGTTGACTAATTTGGCGCAACTCCCTATAAAGTGTGCTCAACATTTTTGAATGACGAGGTATTATTATGTTGGGCTATGACGATAAACGGAATTTCTATCGAATGATGGTAAATTCCCCTTGCGAAGTTTCTTTGCTAGATAATCCTTCAGCCACACCCTTCGCAGCCGTTTGTCGAGACATCAGCGCTACCGGTATGTCATTAGAAATAGAGCAGGGCGGAATAGAACTAGGTACCTTGCTTGATATCACTATTGATTCAAACAACGATCAAATTCCATCTTTGGAGGCGAAAGCCAAAGTCGTTCGATGCGATGAAGCAGATGACAACGCTTGCTTAGTGGGCGTTGAGATTAGTGAGATGAAATAGCGGTTTCCTCGAGTCTACCTTGTCAGGTTTGCAAACAGCATCTCTTTGAATTTCTGTACAAGCGCTATGTCAGCGCTTTTTTTATATTTAGCATCGGAAATAACAAGCTGATGTTAATGGGTTAATGCACATGTTTAAAATAATATTATTCGTTTCAATTACCGCATATCTTTTTAGTGCTCAAGCAATTGCAAGCCCTGACTGTTTTAAATCTGAACGATTCGGCAACGCTTTAATCAAGGTGGGTGACTCAGAGCGCTCTGTTATTGAGAGCAAACCCGACAGAGAAACAAAAGTTGAAACTATTTTTGGTGGGGCGCTTGGGCTTCGCTTCGATTTTTACAAAAAAGGGAGAACTATTCAGGTCTTCACAGAAGACGGCGTAGTTGTTCGCATTTGCCGAGTTCGGGATTAAGCCAGTGCTGTGTTGGCGTGTCGACTTTACGGTTATATCCGGCCATCGGATACATCCTCTGTAATCCTTCATTTTTTGATGGGCGTCAAGTTTTTCGAAAGATAAAAGCGATAATCTTCCATCCACTGCTTAAAGAGAATTCCCACATTTCTAGGGATGAATAAGATGAAATTACGTTTTTGTATCTGTCTTTTTGTATTAAGCTTTCAATCAACATCAGTCAGTGCGGCTTTATTGACTGTACACGAAACACTTAGTGATTTTGAGTCTGCGGTAAGTACCCCTATATCTGTGCAAGATTTTGAATCATTTGCTAGTGGCACCGATTTATCAGGCCTTGATGTGCTGGGCGGCACATCAGTCACCAGTAATGGTGATGAGCTAACCGCATTTCAAAGCGCTGATGGTAATACTTCCATGTTTGCTTTAGGGCGCTCCGGTCGAGACCTTGTGTATGATATTGAATTAGCATCTGGCATCAATGCCTTTGCGCTGGACATTGGGAGCTTTGAGTCTGATGGTGCAGACTCCACAGCGCCAGCAGACAGTCCAGGGTTATTGAGCGTGCTCTTTGCCGATTCAAGTTCGCAGGTCATTGAGCTTTTCGGCAACCCTTTAGGTGAGGCGATTTTTGTGGGCCTGACATCAAACGTCGATATTTCGCGTATTACATGGGCAGAGACTAGAGAAGCTAGCGGTATAGGCAGCGAAGAAACGACATTAGATAACTTCAGGCAAGCCAGCAATAATGTGAGCTTTGTCACAGAACCGATATATTTTGTATATTTCGGCATCTTGCTTATGGCTTTATCGCCTCTGGGACGAAAAGCTTAGCGTAAAATCGTACTCAGCGTTTTACGCAGACTAAACCCTTAAGGTAAGCACCCTCAGGAAAACTGCTGGCGACTATATGGTCGCCATCTTGCTCAAGTTTTCGCAGATAGCCCAGTTCGGTGCTTGCATCTAATGCTGCATCGGCCACGATTTTATTAAACAAATCTTGAGAAACAAGGCCAGAGCAGCTGAAGGTGATTAACATGCCGCCTTCGTTTAAAAGCTCACACGCTAAGCGATTAATATCTTTATAGCCTCTTGCCGCTCGGTCGAGGTGGCGTTTGTTTTCCACGAATTTTGGTGGGTCCATCACAATTACATCGAAGCGCTTGCCACTATCCCTATATTCCCTTAACAGCTCAAATACATCGGCCTTTACATGACTTACTGCACGTAGCTGCGCTTCAGAAAAGTTGAATAAATGATTACGTTTTGAGGTTTCAAGAGCCGATTGTGACACATCAACATTCACAATTTCCTTCGCGTCGCCTTTCAGTGCATAGAGTGAGAAAGTGCCAGTATAGCTAAAGCAATTCAGTACACGTTTGTTTGCGCAATACTGCCCTGCAATTTTGCGATTCTCGCGCTGATCTAAGTAAAACCCGGTTTTATGACCGGCAAGCAAATCCACCTCAATTTTAATTGCGTTTTCTTCAATAATTACCTTATCTGGAAGTGTACCTGTGTGTGTATTTACAACTGGCTCTAAGCCTTCTTTGGTTCGAACGGCCACATCGCTTCTTTCATGAATGACATGTTCAGGGAACAAACCCTTCAGCGCGTTAACAATTTTTGCTTTGTGTTTTTCGGGACCTGCACTTAAAAGCTGCATTACAATGACATCATCATATTTATCAATGGTGACGCCGGGTAGGCCATCAGACTCGGCTGCTACCAATCGCCATGCGTTAGTATTGGCGTGCTCGAACCACTGCGCTTTAGTTTGTAAAGCTTTGCTGATGCGTCTCTTAAAAAATGCATCGTCAATTGCCTCGCTTTGGTCAAAAGTCCAAGTGCGAACACGTATTTGAGACTCGGGAGAGTAGGCGCCTTTCGCTAGCCATTTTCCAGCGTTATCAACAATATCTACCGTAGTGCCGGTTCTGGCCTTTCCAATGACTTTATCAATGGCTCCTTCAAATACCCAAGGGTGACGTCGCAATAGTGACTTTTCACGCCCAACTTTAAGCACGACTGTGACATTCATAGACGATGGCTATCCCTTAAATTAAATTTACAAGACTTCAAAACCATGATCATCCAAAAGCTTATCTGACTGCGCCGCCTCGCGCGCAAGATCATCAACTCGCTCATTTTCAGGGTGACCAGAATGACCTTTTACCCAATGCCAGTTGATCTTGTGCCTTTCACAGGCCTTATCAAGCAGCTTCCAAAGGTCGACATTTTTTACCGGTTTTTTTGCACTGGTACGCCAATTATTTCGTTTCCAGCCTTTTATCCACTGCTGGATACCGTTTTTAACATACTGACTATCAGTGTAGAGCTCAACTTCACATGGCTCGCTCAATGCATTTAGCGCTTCAATTGGCGCAAGTAATTCCATACGATTATTTGTGGTGTGCTTAAAGCCCTGTGACAACTCTTTTTTATGCTTGCCAAATATCAGCAGGGCGCCATAGCCGCCTGGACCAGGATTGCCTAAACATGAACCATCTGTATACAAATTGACTTTTTTCATTTAATGCCATGATGACAAATTACGCTGGGGCGAAGTATACTGATGACTTGCGAATATTGACATGTAATATGTAAAAATTTACAGAGGTTTCAAACTGCGCAGTATTAGAGAAGGCGTACGGCTATGATTTGAAAGCATCGAAATCATGGATGATTTCGCTGAGCGCCCATGGATGGCTCTACGGCGGCTTTCAAATCATAGCCGTACGCCTTCTCTAATACTGCGCAGTTTGAAACCTCCTGGAACGAATAACAGCTCGTAAATAAGGATAGATATGCGCCAAGTTGTATTAGACACAGAAACAACGGGAATTAATCCGCTGGATGGACATCGTATTATTGAGATTGGTTGCGTTGAGATGGTTGATCGTAAACTGACGGGTAATAACTACCATGTTTACATTAATCCTCAGCGCGAGGTAGAGCAGGAAGCCATTGACGTGCACGGCATTACAAACGAGTTTCTTGCGGATAAGCCAAAATTTATCGACATTGCTCAGGGCTTTATCGATTATATAACTGGCGCTCAACTTGTGATTCACAATGCACCTTTTGATGTAGGTTTTATGGACCATGAGTTTCGCCTTGCGGGCAGAAACCTGCCCATAACTAACGATATTTGTACGGTGCTTGATACCCTAGAGCTTGCTCGAAAAATGCGACCGGGCAAAAAGAATAACCTCGACGCTTTGTGTAAAGCCTATCATGTTGATAACGGACATCGAACCTTCCACGGCGCTTTGTTAGATAGTGAAATACTTGCAGACGTTTATCTGCTTATGACGGGTGGTCAGAGCGCTCTGAAATTGGCGCATGGCGATGAAAGTGAAAATGAAGATGGCGAAACCGCCATTGTGCGCATAAAAAAGCAAGCAAATTTAAAGATTATTTACGCAGATGCCGATGAACTAGCAAAGCACGAATCATATTTAGACGGCATTGAAAAAAAATCAGCTCCAATCTGGCGTAAATCGTCGTAAAAGTTCTCCACTAAAAGCGCTCAGACTATTCTGGGCTGTTTGTGCATGCGTTATCATTTTACTGAGTCTTGGCCACAAAGCTCACAGTGCGAAAAACAATGAGGAGCTCTCTGACGGCCAACATGAAGATGCGCGTTCAGTTCTAGAGAAAATACGCCCCGTAGGCACACAATACCAAAATAGTATTGAACTGTTGAGCAATCGCTTTCGCATCGATGATGGCATAGAAAAAGTCATTATGGTGTTTTTTCGGGAGTTTGGCGCAAAACCCGTAGTGCTAGTGAGGCCAGACGGCACAAAGCTCTTTTTAGATAATGATCCACGCGATGACAGCTATCATTGGTACGAGTCTGACACCTACGACATGATAGAACTAGTTGAACCAATGCCAGGTCCATGGCAAGCATTGGGTGAAGTGTTACCCAACAGTCAAATACTCGTCATCGCCAATCTTACACTCAAGGCAGATCCGATTCCAAGCCCCGTATTCTCTGGTGAAACTATTAAGCTATCTGCGGTTCTTCAAAATGCGGGTAATGAAGTTAACTTCAAAGAAATCAGAGACATTGTGTCGCTTTCTGTAGATTTTATAAGCACTAACAATACAGAGTTTGAAAACTTTGGGCTTGGTACAAAAAACGTGGCTCGCTTTTTAGATGACGGACAAGACCTCGATGAATCGCCCGGTGATGGCGTGTTCACGGGAGAGTTTGATTTAGATATTGCCAATGGAGAGTGGCAAGCCATTTACTCGGTGCGTACGCCGCTTTTTAGCAGAGAACAGCAAAGCGACAATATTGTGTTGCTTCCCAATCCAATCAGCATCACGCATACAGAAGACGAATCAGAATCAAAACCTTCATCGCGACAAGAGGATAAAACGCCCCCGGCCAATGAAACGCTTAAGATGAAAGATTTGGATGGCTCAAGTGATAATGCCCCTTCAAATGTAGGTTTTCATAGCCTTAGCTTTGATGTAAATGATGATCATATTTATCCATCTTCTTTAGTGCTAAGCGGCACTATTCGTTCTCCCGAAGGAGAGTTAGAACATTTTAGTATCACAGAAAAAGGTGACTATAAGAGAGTTATCAATATCGTTAACGCAGGCTATGGAACATACCGAATTCAAATCGAAGCCTTTGCGACAACAAGATCTGGTCGAGAGGTGGTACTCAAGGTTCCAGAATACACCTTCGTAACCAAGGCCCCCATTGTTGCGCCAGAACCGGTAATCGTCGATCATGAAGCGATAAGAAAGGAGCAGGAAAGAATTGCGGCACTCAAAGCAGAAGAGGAAAAACAACGACTGATCACCATTGCCGTAAGTATTAATGTTGTATTACTTGTTTGTGGCGCCTTTGTCATATTTTTATTAGCCGATAGACGTAAACGACCAGACAGCCATATAACACGCAAGTGCATAAACAAAATAAAAAGCCTGAGTTTCTACAAGAAGATGTTTGCAAAAAAAACCGAAGATAAAGGCGCAGCACCGCAAGCATAAATCCAAAATCGCTGCATCTTGTCGGTTAATTGAGCGCATGTGGTTAAGTGAGTAAAAAGCAGTTGACTATCGAATGCCTGCACCGTATTATCTGCGCCGCACTTGAGCATGAGCAAGGCATTTTTCAAATGTGGAGTGGTAGTTCAGTTGGTTAGAATACCGGCCTGTCACGCCGGGGGTCGCGGGTTCGAGTCCCGTCCACTCCGCCATTTTTAAAAGAGACCTTATCGTTTCATTCATCTACGTGCACTAAGTATGATATGCGGAGTGGTAGTTCAGTTGGTTAGAATACCGGCCTGTCACGCCGGGGGTCGCGGGTTCGAGTCCCGTCCACTCCGCCATTCATCTTAAACCTACCGTTGGAGTGGTAGTTCAGTTGGTTAGAATACCGGCCTGTCACGCCGGGGGTCGCGGGTTCGAGTCCCGTCCACTCCGCCATTAATCGAAAAACTTTATGTATTTCTACGTCATATTTGCTTATGAACTATTTGCATGTGCGTGTAAACTATTACCCAACGAAGTAATCTTTTTGGACTTACATGGATTTACCCCTTCTGCGCTGTCAGGGCATATCAAAAAGCTATCGCGACGCGAACACCAGTATCGACATTTTACAAAACGTCAGTATAGAAGTTAAGCAGCAAGAAACCTTGGCAATACTGGGCAGTTCAGGATCGGGTAAAAGCACGCTCTTGCACATTTTAGGTACCTTAGATAGCCCAGACTCAGGAAGCGTATATTTCAACGATACGTGTTTGAATCAATTAAGCGCCAAAAAACAAGCCGCATTTCGAAATACTCACCTTGGTTTTGTGTATCAGTTTCATCATTTACTGCCAGAGTTCAGTGCGCAAGAAAATGTAGCAATGCCGCTTCTCATATCAAATACAAATAAAACAAAAGCCTTCAACAGGGCATCTCAGCTTTTGGAACGCGTAGGTTTGGCTGATCGAATGACACATAAACCTTCACAGTTATCTGGCGGTGAACGACAGCGCGTAGCAATTGCGCGAGCGCTTGTAAATGAGCCAGATATCATTATGGCTGATGAGCCCACGGGCAATTTGGATAGTTCGACCTCGGAGCAAATATTCGAGCTAATTAGAGATATCAATCAACAGCAACAAACGGCTTTTGTAATTGTGACGCATGATCAGCAGCTAGCAAAGAAACTCGACCGCACGTTGGCTCTTCAAAACGGTCAACTGGAAACCCAATGACAATATTTGGGTTTAGTTTTATTCGTTTTGTCGCTAGTCGCTTTAGGTCCTCAAAACAGCAAGATGGCTACATTTCGTTTGTATCAAAGTCTTCTACCTTTGGCATAGGTTTAGGTTGTGCAGCATTAATACTGCTCCTATCTGTGATGAATGGCTTTGAACAAGCATTAAAAGATAACTTACTTAAAGTCATTCCTCATGCAGAACTCATTTCAGCCTCTGCTGATGGCATCCAAGCGCGTCCGGCATTCTTCACTGAGATAGAACAAGACCCCAGAGTTGAGCATGTGTTTGCATTAAACAAAGCGTCTGGCTTGTTACAAAAGGGCAGTGAGATAAAGGCAGTTGAACTGATTGGTGCAGACACAAAATATTATGACTCGAAGTTTAGTCAGCACTTTGATTACGCACTTTTAAACACTACAAGCGACAAAAGCGATGGCATTTTACTCGGGCGAGGCGTGATGCAAAGCCTATCGCTCGAGGTCGGAGACAGCGTGCAAGTATTGCTACCGAAAGTAACGGAAGACATAAGCTTTCAGACTTCCATTGTTAAATGGTTAACGGTGGTGGGGGAGCTCAACCTAGGTGGTGAGATAGACAATTTTATTGGTATAACGAGCCCGCAGGTATTAGCCAGTCTTCTATCGCTTGATCAGGGTTACACACACTATGAGTTGGGCATGATTGATCCTTTTGATGCTCACACCGTCATCAGGCAGTATGGATGGGAGTTTGACCAAGCCGTCTATATGTCAGATTGGACGCGCACGCATGGTCATCTGTATCAAGATATAAAGCTGGTGCGAAGTGTTGTATACATCGTCCTAATTTTAGTAATTGCGGTAGCAAGTTTTAACATTGTGTCGTCGCTTGTGATGTCTGTTAAAGAGAAGAGCAAGGAAATTGCTATTTTAAAAACCATGGGCGCCACAGATGCTCAAATCAAGCAAATATTTATCTCAAAAGGGCTATACAGTGGTGTCCAAGGCGCAAGCGTTGGCAGCTTGTTAGGCTGCATTCTTGGTGCTTATCTGCCCAGTATTATTAACGGTATAGAGGCATTGTTTGGCATTGAAATACTTGATGCGGGAATTTATTTCACCAGCAGTATTCCTTCCTTACTCAGCATAAATGATGTTGCGATAACCTTCGTTATTGCCATCATTATCAGTGTTTTAGCGACGCTCTATCCTGCTAGCAAAGCCGCACAAATCTTGCCCGCTAGATATCTGCACTAACATCAAATCAGCCCTATATCGCTGTTAGGGTGTGTTGATCTTTTGACTGCCTTGTTTGCTTGCTTCAATCATTTCATCTGAAAATGGGTCTGTATTATAAACATCCTCATCAAGCACGCCCTCTGATTTTGCAACTATCGTCGCTATCGTGCAGTCGCCGGTAACATTCACTACCGTGCGCGTCATATCCAATAAGCGGTCAATACCAATGATTAAGGCAATGCCTTCAACAGGCAGATTAACTTGTTGCAGCACCATTGCCAGCATGATGAGGCCAACGCCCGGTACACCCGCGGTGCCAATTGATGCCAAGGTCGCTGTCAGCACGACCATCAATAAATCAGTGGTAGATAAATCAACACCGTAAACTTGTGCGATAAACACAGTAGCCACTCCCTGCATTATCGCCGTGCCGTCCATGTTAATGGTGGCGCCTAGGGGAATGGTAAATGACGCAACGCTCCTATCAACGCCAAGTTTGCGCTGAGCAGTGGCCATTGTAATAGGCAAGGTTGCGCTGCTGCTGGAGGAGCTAAAAGCAAAAATAGCCGTGTCTTTCATTTTAATGAGTAAAGTCAAAGGATTGAGTCTTGCTAATAGTGACAAAAGGGTTGGATAAGTAATCAAGGCATGCGCAATAAGCAAAATAAACACAAGCATAAAGTAAGTAATGATACTTCCAAAAGCGGCAAGGTCTGTCGTTGCGGCAAGTTTTGCCATCAAAAAGAATACACCATAGGGCGCAAGATTCATGATGATCAATACTATCTTCATGATGATTTCATTCACCATTTCAAAGGCTTTTTGAACCTTTAGACCGGTTTCACCACATCTGGACATCGCAATGCCAAAAAGCACTGCAAACACAATAATCTGAAGCATGTTGCCTTCAGCCATCGCGTTAATTGGATTTGAAGGGAACATGTCAATCACAACTTGCGCAAGTCCTGGTGCTTGGTTTGGCGCGAATTTTGCTTCTGTTGCAATGACGAAGCCGTCACCTGGTTTGACGATCAAGGCGGCGATAAGTGCAAAAGTGACTGCAAGGCAGGTGGTGAGTATGTATAAGCCAACTGATTTGCCGCCGAGGCGCCCTAGTTTGCTCGGATCTGACAAACTACTGACGCCGCACACTAAAGATACAAATACTAAGGGCACAACCAGCATTTTTAAGCTGTTAATAAATATAGTGCCACCGATGTTAAATATACCATCGACAAAAAAACTATACGTAGAAAATGCAATTCCAAACACACTGATAATGCGGTCTCCGCTATCATCAAACACGAATTGCAGCAATGCGCCTATAACGATTCCGGCTACCATGCCGATAACAATTTTTAGAGTTAAATGCATTTTTTGATCGTCAGCTGGCATGTAAGAACCTTTTTTATTGTGATTATGTGCTCAAGAGGTCAAAGACTAGCAAGTTAAACAACAAAGCAAAACCGATTTTTATTGGAAGGTTTTAATCAAAGATTTTGGCTTTGCCATAACTAGCGCTGTCAACAATTAAATAGACAAGGTAGCAACATGAAACAGGTATCACGCATTTTTTGGCTAATCACGCTCACGTGGCTAATCGCAGCTTGTGGGGGCGGTGGTGGTTCTCTATCTAGGGACGATACTAACGACCCAAATACACCAACGCCACCAAATACACCTCCAGCACCGGTAATTGCGCTATCCATCGCCCTAACGGATGCGACAGGTGCAGTATCGAGTGATTTAGCTGATGCAGCGCCACTTACTGCGTCGGTAACCGTTACCAGCGATGGTGCGCCAGTTGAAGGTGAGCTTGTGACCTATTCGCTTGACGAGCCTTTGCTTGCGAATTTTAGCAATGACACCGGTACGGCGCTGACTGACGCAAATGGCGTGGCTAGCATAGACCTTTTCGTAAGTGACTTGTCAGGAAGCGGTGTTGTATCAGCGGTAATAGCTGGACAATCAGCTGTATCTGCCGGATTTAGCTCTTCAGGGGCTGTTCAACAAGGTCCATTCTCCTTAGAGCTTTTCGCAAATTCTACCCAGCTTGCCTCAAGTGGCTCTGATGATATTGAGTTAATTGCAGTCGTCAAAAGCGAACAAAATATACTGTTGAGCGGCATTCCAATTACCTTTTCTGCGGATCAAAACGCTTCACTTACCATCGTGAATGCCGAATCTGGTGAAGACGGCACGGCACGAGCTTTGTTAAGTACGCAAAACAACCCGGAAAATAGAACAATTAATATCACTGCGCGCTCGGGCGCGCTATCACAAGACATATCAATCAATGTAGTTGGAACTGAGGTCAATATAAACGGTGCATCTTCAGTCATTTTAAATGATTCTGCCCCACTTACTTTTGTACTATCAGATTCGGACGGAAACGGCATTGCAGGTCAAGCTATTTCAGTGAACAGCGATAGAGGTAGCTTATCGGAGCAATCACCTGTTACAAACAGCAATGGGCAGGTCAGTGTGGATTATGTTGCGACAGAGTCGGGACTAGCTACGATCACCGCTTCGGCACTTAACGCAAGCTCGCAATTTGCAATTAATGTGCAGCAAGATGACTTTAGTTTTAGTGCGCTTTTAACAGATGGGCTGTCACTTAATACTGACCATCCACTGACCCTGCGATGGTTTAGAAACGGAGCGCCATTGGTAAACGGCATGGTCACAGTAACCACGTCGCGTGGTGACATCAGCGTAGATGGTGATTCTGCGGTAAATACGGTTGCTACAGATGCAAACGGTTTTGCGACGGTAAGCATTCGTTCAGCATTTGCCGGTCCCGCGTCAATATCAGCGATAGGCAATGATTCAAGCGGTGCAGAAGTAACTGCACGTGCTACCGTTGAATTTATTGCATCTACGGTAGATAGTATTTTTGTTGACGCAACCCCAGATGTTATCGGGCCTGAAGGTCAAACAGCTACCATTACAGCGCTTGTTCGTGATGCCGATGGCAATCTGGTGAAAGGCAAAATGGTTAACTTCCGCTTGTTTGCAGATTCTACAGGTGGCAGCATTTCACCGAATACGGCCTTAACCGACAGCAACGGTATTGCTTCAACCGTATACAGCTCTAGCGCGGTCAGCTCACAAGATGGCGTAACCATCGAAGCTGAGAGTGATGGTGTAACTGCTTTAACCAGCCTGACAGTCGGTGACCGTGCATTTGATATATCCATCGGAACAGGCAATCGAATTTCGTCGCCCGATCCGGCGTCATATCTTAAAGAGTTTGCCGTGTTTGTTACTGATGCTGCTGGTAGACCGATTCAGGATGCTGCATTAACAGCCACATCAACACCGCCAACAGGTCCTGCTTATAGAAAAGGCTTTTGGGTATGGAATCCTGACGCTAGTGTATGGATTCCTGAAACAACGGTGGTTTGCCAAAATGAGGATGCAAATGGAAACGGTCGTCTTGATGCAGGCGAAGACTTCAATAACGATGGACAATTGACACCGGGTAACGTAGCGCTTGTGAATTTCAAAGATGGCATCACTCGCACCGATAACAATGGTCAGGCAACCATAGAGTTGCGTTACGCTCGCCAATTTGCGCCTTGGGTAACGACTGAGCTTGAAGTTAACGGTCAATCAGCGGGTAGCGAATCGTCAGAGCTTCAGGCATACAGAATTGGGGCATCGGCTGAAGATTTAACGGATGAGGCTGTGCCACCTCCCGCTAATCCATTTGGTTTCTCAGCAAACTGCAATGACACTTTATAGCTGTTTGGATTGATGCAAAAAAGCACCGCATTCGGTGCTTTTTTTATACCGAGTAAAACCAGTTTATTTTTTCTGAAAGGGATAGACAGAGCCTAAATTTAACAACTGCGTAAGCTCATCGAGCGCCGTTCTTGATTCATCGAGCAGTTGCGGATCCACTAGGTCATCTGCATGAAGCGAATCACGGTAATGTTTATTTACCCAATTACGTAAATCAGCATATTTAGTGTCAGTCATTAACACATTTGGATTGACCGCAGTTTGCTCCTTAGCGTTGAGCGCCACTCGTAGTCTAAGGCAAGCTGGCCCGCCTCCATTTTGCATGCTTTGCTTCACGTCGAAATAATGAACGGCTTTTATCGGTGTATCTTCTGAAGTCAGCCAATCTAAGTACGCCTTAACACTGGGTGTATGTTTGCATTCTAAAGGCGCTATGATGACCATTTCACCATTTGGTAAATTAATCAACTGGGTGTTAAATAAATATGATTTAACCGCATCGTTCACACTGACTTTTGCCGTTGGCACTTCAATAAAATGGAAAGGCTTGTCAGAATACGCCCGCAAAATATCCTCTTGCACTGACGGTGTATTTAAAAAGGCTTGTTGATGATAAAAAAGGACGTTTTTGTTTCCTACGGCTATCACGTCATTATGAAATACGCCTTGGTCAATGACATCCGGATTTTGCTGAGCATAAACCGTTCTATCAGCATTAAGTCCGTGCAGGCGCGCAATTGCTTGACTGGCTTCAATTGTTTGACGAGCTGGATATCGTTTAGGGGCAGGTTTGCTATCGTTAAACGCATATTTGCCATACACAAAAAACTCGACTCCTTGGCTACCATAATCATCACAAAAGCGGGTATGGTTGGCAGCACCTTCATCGCCAAAGTGATCGTTTTCAGGTAGGTGTTGATGATGGACAAAATGAGACTCGTCAGCGAACATGGCGCGCAATATATTGCCGGTAACCGCAGGCTCAATTGCTCGATGGAACTTATTGGTTAAATTTGCCGGTGTGAAATGCACACGGCTATCCGAGGTATCGGCGCTTGCCGACACAGTCGCTGCATTTGCGGTCCACATGCTTGATGCACTGCAGCAGGCCAAGAAAATGTGTGGCGCTTGTTTATAAGCGTCTTGCATGACCTTACTGTCACTTCCGCTGAAACCTATGCGTCGTAATGCGTATACGTCAGGACGCTCTTGAGGTGCAATAATGCCCTGCATCATTCCCATATCGGATAGAGCCTTCATCTTTTCAAGGCCTTGAAGGGCTGCCTGCTTGGGGTTGCTTACCGCTTTCGCATTTGATTTAGATGCAACATTTCCGAACGAAAGCCCCGCATAATTATGTGTTGGGCCAACTAATCCATCAAAATTCGCCTCTATTGCAGAGCTTAGGGTGAAATTTGACTGATTGCTATTATCCTGCGCCATGCTGTAAGCTCCCGATTTAATAGTGAAACATATGCCTTTATTAAAGGTATAAGAACATGAAATATGCTGCGATTATACGGCCTATTTTATGTTTGCCAATGGTATTTAATAGAAAACCATAATAAAAACATAGACTTCACTAGGTGCTGATAAGATAAATAGTTATTACAACTTGTTTTCTATTCACTTTGTAGATATATGTTAAAAAAGAAATGAGCCCCGCAGTCTTTAAATAATAGAATGCGAACCGACCTAAGCGTCTTTAAAATATAAGGTTTTCTTATTTAATGGGTAAATCACTGGTTATTGTCGAATCACCGGCAAAAGCAAAAACAATAAATAAATATTTAGGCAAAGATTTCATTGTGAAATCGAGTGTAGGTCATGTTCGAGACCTACCCACTAAAGCTCTGGGTAAAATTGCTCCTAAAAAGCCAGCAAAAGAGCTAAAGGAATGGTCTGACAGCCGAAAAGAGAAATACTTAAAAGAATACGAGTACAACAAACTCGTTGATCGTATGGGCGTGGACCCCAACCAAGACTGGGAAGCTCACTACCAAATCTTGCAAGGCAAGGAAAAAGTCGTTAGCGAATTGAAAAAACTCGCCAAAGAAGCTGATACGATTTATCTGGCAACGGATTTGGATAGAGAAGGTGAGGCGATTGCATGGCATTTGCAGGAATTGTTAAAAGGGAAAGACAAGCATTTTCAGCGCGTTGTATTTAACGAAATCACGCAATCTGCAATTAAAGAAGCTTTTTCAAAGCCTTCGGACGTAAATATTGCGCGAGTGAATGCGCAACAGGCTCGCCGCTTTTTAGACCGCATTGTTGGTTTTATGCTCTCTCCATTGTTATGGAAAAAAGTCGCGCGTGGCTTATCTGCTGGAAGAGTGCAATCAGTCGCAGTGCGTTTGGTGGTGGAACGTGAGCGCGAAATTAAAGCCTTTGTGCCTGAAGAGTTCTGGGACGTGCATGCTGACTTGTCGACTAACAAGTCAGAGAACATGCGCATGCTGGTGCAAAAACATGAAGGCAAAACCTTCAAACCCATCAACAAGGCACAAACCGATGACGCGTTGATCAAGCTTAAAGACGCATTATATAAAGTCGTCAGTCGTGAATCAAAGCCTACGCAAAGCAAGCCATCAGCGCCATTTATTACCTCGACACTGCAGCAAGCGGCGAGCACTCGTTTAGGTTTTGGGGTAAAAAAGACGATGACGATGGCACAGCGACTTTACGAGGCTGGCCACATTACTTACATGAGAACCGACTCAACTAATTTGAGTTCAGAGGCGGTAGAAAATTGTCGTCAGTATATTCAAGCAGAATTTGGTGACAAGTATTTGCCAGCGAATCCCTTGCGCTATGGCAGCAAAGATGGAGCGCAAGAAGCGCACGAGGCTATCAGGCCTTCAAATGTGAAAATAAAGGCACAATCCCTCTCTGAGATGGAAAGAGACGCGCAGCGCCTGTATGAGTTGATTTGGCGCCAATTTGTTGCGTGTCAAATGACCAATGCTAAGTATGACGCAACTACCGTCAAAGTCTCAGCAGGTGATTATGAACTTAGCGTTAAGGGCAGGGTGCTAGTGTTTGACGGTTGGACAAGCGTGCTTAATCAGGTAAAGCGAAAAGATGATAACGACGGCGTGCTACCAAATGTACAGCAAGGCGATGTGTTAGCCTTGAAACAGCTCGAACCTAAACAGCATTTCACAAAGCCGATTGCGCGCTTTAACGAAGCATCCTTGGTCAAAGAACTTGAGAAGCGCGGCGTTGGTCGCCCGTCTACCTATGCAAACATTATCTCGACCATTCAAGATAGAGGCTATGTACGGCTCGAAAATAAGCGGTTTTACGCCGAAAAAATGGGCGAAATTGTAAACGATAGATTAGTTGATAATTTCTCTGATTTAATCAGCTATGATTTTACTGCCAATATGGAGCAGCGCCTTGACGACATTGCCCATGGCGAGTTGGAATGGAAACGTGTGTTAGATAGTTTCTATGGGGAGTTTTCTGAGCAACTTGAAAAAGCAGAAATGCCCACCGAAAAAGGTGGAATGCAGCCTAACCAAGCGGTTCCCGTGGATATCGAGTGCACCAAGTGCTCTCGCCATATGAATGTGCGAACAGCAAGCACGGGCGTCTTTTTAGGATGTTCAGGTTATAACTTGCCACCAAAAGAACGTTGCACTCAAACAATGAATCTTACGCCTGGCGATGAAGTGGTTAAAGTGTCGGACGAAGAGGAGCTTGAAACTGAAGCGCTTCGTGCAAAACGCCGTTGTCCAATATGTGAAACCGCTATGGACAGCTACTTAGTGGATGAGCAGCGCAAACTGCATGTATGCGGCAATACACCAAGCTGTCCAGGCTATGAAATTGAATCCGGTACCTTCAAACTAAAAGGTTACGATGGTCCAATCATTGAATGTGATAAGTGCCAAAGTGACATGGAGCTAAAGAACGGGCGATTTGGTAAGTACTTTGGCTGCACAAATGAAGAATGCAAGAATACACGTAAACTATTGCGCAACGGTGAGCCAGCGCCACCTAAAGAAGACCCCGTGTTTTTACCCGAATTGGAATGTGAAAATTCGGACGCGCATTTTGTGCTTAGAGATGGTGCTTCTGGCATTTTTTTAGCGGCATCAACCTTTCCTCGTTCGCGCGAAACGCGGGCACCTTTAGTCGCGGAACTTGCCCGATTCAAAGACAGGATTTCTCCTAAGTTTTACTATTTAGCAGATGCGCCAGCTGCCGACCCTGACGGAAAACCAACCATTGTTCGCTACAGCAGAAAGACCAAACAGCAGTACATTATGAGCGAAGATGAGAACAAAAAGGCCACAGGCTGGTCTGCTTGGTATCAAGATGGCAAATGGCTTGCTGATGACAAGCGCAAAGCAGCCAAACCTGCAAAACGAAAAGCAAAGAAGAAATAACATGAGCGGTTCATTACAGGATCAGTTGCTAAAGTCGGGCTTGGCAGACAAAAAACAGGCGCAAAAAGCGAAGAAAGAGCGTCATAAGCAAGTTAAGGCCAAGCAAAAAAATAAAAAGGTGCAGATTGTTGATGAAGCGAAGCTAGCTGCGGAAAATGCACGCAAACTTAAACAAGAAAAAGATCGTGCAATTGCGGCGAAGCAGCGTGAAGAAGCTTTACAGCGAGAAATTAGAGCGCAAGTGGTCAACTTAATTAAAGTCAATGCACAGCCCAAGAATAACGGCGATATTGTACTAAACTTCACTGATGCAAATCTGGTAAAACGTCTATATGTGAACGAAAAAACGCATAAAGACGTGACACAAGCAAGGTTAGCGATTGTCTCGTATCTTGAAAATGAATACGAGTTAGTGCCGCTGCCTGTTGCAGATAAAATTCAGAGTCGTATGCCTGAAGCGGTAATTTACGTTGCCGATACAGCACAAGAAAATCGCGCTAATGCTGATGACAACGAAGATTGGTATGCGGATTATGAAATACCGGACGATCTAAGCTGGTAAATAAAGAGCTGGTAAATAAAGTGAATTTAGTGATTTAATGCGCACCAAATGTAAAGCCCTCGTCAAGAGGGCTTTATTGTATGCAAATAAAGCTTGATATTAGCTGTTTGGAGGTGTCGCCATCGGCGCACTTGCTTTTGATGATGCATTAGAGATCAATGCGGGTTCCCCTGCGCCTTCAAATACACCTCGGTCAGCATCACTTTTCGCTAAATACTCTCGTGGCTCAGGCATATCGACTGAAGCAGGATTTGCCATGGGGTGAGACACACGATTAAGCGGTACTTGTATTTGCTTTTCATCGCTGTCGCTTGCCTTTTTCTTCGGTTTGGCCTTCGCTTTCGCTTTTGGTTTTTTAGGTGGCTTAGCTTCTGCATCTGGCTCAGGGTTGGGCGTTTGCTCTGCAGGCTCTGCTTCGCTTTGCGCATCTAAGGCAATTTCAGCTTGTACCGGCTGAGATGATTGCTCAGCAAGATTTGCATTTTCAGTTTCAACTGATGCAGGTTCAGCCTGTGATGGCTCGGCATCATCCTTTTGCGTCACCACAACTGGAAGCTCATCCGGTTTTGTTTCGCTAAAGGAAAGCTCTGGCTGCACAGCTTCATCATCACTTTTCGTGTCTTGAGTGCCTTCAGTGCTATTCGCGTCATCTTCAAGCTTCTTAGCCTCAGCTTTTGTTTGGCGTGCTGACTTTCGGGGTTTGCGCTTAGGTTTCTCTGCTACTTTTACTTCGGTCTCACTACCGTCCTGATTTTCGATATTCTGAGATTGTTCCGTTATTTCCGCAGCAGCAACACTTTCTGAGGCTACCCGAGTTTCTGTATTATCGCCTTGATCAGCTGATGTATTGGCAGCGTCCACTGTTACATCAGAGGCAGCTGTGCTTGACGAATCATCGGCCTTTGCTTGCACTGCCTCTGATATCGGCGTAGGTTTGCCGTCATCATCTGATACTCTTACACTTTGACGAGCAGGACGTCTAGCTCTGCGCTGGGCAGGGGGCTTTTTACGCGCTTCTCGCTTCGGCTTTACTTGAGTGCTTTGCTCATCGATAGTTTGCTCATCAACACTTGTTGTTTCCAAGTGCTCTTTTTCGCTCGCTTTTTTATTGGTATTGCGATTGTCAGAACGACGAGCAGGCTTAGCCGCTTTACTGTCGTTCTGAGCATCTCTGCCTTTGCCACGGTTTTGCTCATTAGCTTTCGCTTGCGAAGATGGACGATCTGAGGTGTTGGTGCGCTCATTATTACGACGATTACGATTTTGACCTTGGCGACGTTTATTATTTCGGTTTTGCGAACGTCGTTGATTTTCTCGTTTAGCAGGCTGCTTTGTTTGCTCTTCTTCAGTATCAAACAAACCTTTGAGCCACGCTCCCACCTTGGTGATCAGCCCCGGCTCGCTTGGCGCGTTTGATGGCTTTTCAGTAGTTGGGCTGTCACTTGCTGTTTTAGTTGGCGCTGTGATCCCTTTTAATGCGGGCTCTTCTTTTTTAACAATAGTTGTAGAAGCACTATCAGCTTCATTTTCCGGTTCTTTAATCAAATCGACGTTATAGCTTATGTCTTCAGATATTTCTGAGCTTTTACGGCGAAGAATTTGGTATTTAGGCGTACTTAAGTTTGGATTAGGAATAATCAGCAAATTCACGCCATGGCGCTTCTCCAAGCCTTGTATCGCACTTCTTTTCTCATTCAAAAGGTAGGTAGCAACGGCAACCGGCAACTGTGCTTCAATTTGCCCTGTGTTGTCTTTAATGCACTCCTCTTCAATGATCCGCAATACAGATAATGCTAGAGACTCATTGCCGCGAACGGTCCCATGGCCATCGCAGCGAGGACATACATTATGAGCAGACTCACCCAACGACGGGCGTAGTCTTTGACGCGACATTTCAAGTAACCCAAATCGAGATATTTTGCCAAGTTGAATGCGAGCACGGTCGCTCTCTACGGCATTCTTCATGCGATTTTCGACTTCGCGCTGGTGCTTAACGGGTGACATATCGATAAAATCGATGACCACTAAACCACCTAAATCGCGCAAGCGAAGTTGTCTCGCTATTTCATCTGCCGCTTCCAAGTTAGTATTAAACGCTGTTTCTTCAATGTCTCCACCTTTTGTTGCACGGGCAGAGTTAATATCTATTGAGGTGAGCGCTTCAGTTGGGTCAATCACAACTGACCCGCCTGATGGCAATCTTACTTCGCGCTGGAAAGCAGACTCAATCTGGCTTTCAATTTGATAATGCGAAAACAATGGAACACTGCCTTGATAGCGTTTAACACGACTAACAAAGTCAGGACGCCATGTTTCCATGTGCTGCACGGCTTGCTCGTAAATTGCCTCACTATCAATCAATATTTCACCAATGTCGCGGCGCAAGTAGTCTCGAATGGCGCGGACAATGACGTTACTTTCTTGATGGATTAATAGCGGTGCGTCACGTGACTCTGCAACGTCCGTAATTTTGCCCCAGTGATGGATCAGCGTATTTAAATCGTCTCGTAAATCATCGGCAGGTTTGCCAACACCCGCAGTGCGCACGATGAGGCCCATTCCGTTGGGTACGTCCAGCTCACCTAAGGCTGCTTTCAATGCAGTGCGTTCATCACCTTCGATGCGTCTTGAAATACCGCCTGCGCGTGGATTGTTTGGCATGAGAACTAAGTAACTGCCAGCAAGCGAAATAAAGGTGGTTAAAGCCGCGCCTTTTTGTCCGCGCTCTTCTTTATCAATTTGTACAATGACTTGCGTGCCTTCGCTAACCACTTCTTTGATGTTAGGACGACCTTCGAATTTGTAACCTTTTGGGAAGTAAGTTTTTGCAATTTCTTTTAGGGGAAGGAAACCATGACGGTCTGCGCCATAATCGACAAAAGCAGCCTCAAGACTAGGTTCTACCCGAGTGATCGTACCTTTATAGATATTGGCTTTTTTTTGCTCGTGACCCGGACTTTCAATGTCTAAGTCGTAAAGTTTTTGCCCATCTACCAGGGCAACGCGCAACTCTTCTTGTTGAGTTGCATTTATTAACATACGTTTCATATTTTCTAGCTCTGTTATTCATCCAGACCTAGTAACAAACAGCTTCGCCGCAGAATCTCACGATTGTGCAAAGTGCTATCAAATTGTGCGCCACGCAAAACTAAACTGTTCATGTCGGCGTGTGCGAGTATAACCGTATCAAGCTAATGCTTGTTGATAGAATTAAATTGTTTTTAGCATAAAGAGGTTTATGTGCGCCTCTTTACTTCTATTTGTTACGTAAGTCTTTTTGACTTTTTTATAATGGTTCAAATGTAAGAATCTGAAGTCACGTTAATTCTATTGTAATAACGGCTTGGTGATCGTGCATAAAACATGCAGTCTTAATTTGAACGTCTTTAAACTTATGGTTATTGCGTGTAGAACTCGATAGTATTACCAACCTTAAGTTGCGCCTGCTTGCGCCGAGCCTATTTACTCGAACTTGGGTTTTTACCCTTCACTTATGCAAGTAGCCGTTCACGCGAGCACAGGGTAACACATAAAAATTCTTCAATATATGTAATTGTCAAAATTTTTTACAATTTTTACAAGGTCTTATACAGCACGGTTATTTTAAAAAACATGAGCTTATGGATAAAACTAGGGTAAAAACCGCAGATGACTTCGATCGCGTTCAATTTGTTCAAATCGAAGCCGATGAACAAGGACAACGAATAGATAATTACCTAATTCGTGTGTTAAAAGGTGTGCCCAAAAGCAAAATCTATCGAATTCTGCGAAAGGGTGAAGTTCGGGTAAACAAAAAGCGCGCTAAACCGGAATATAAGCTTGCAGAGAATGACGAAATTCGATTACCTCCAATTCGCTTAGAAGCGCCGGGACCCGCCAATGTATCCAGTGCAAAGGTGGAGTATCTCGAAGACGCGATTATGTTTGAGGATGATCGTATCATCGTGATAAACAAACCGTCGGGGATAGCAGTACATGGTGGCAGCGGCCTAAGTTTTGGGCTGATTGAGGGTTTACGAATTTTGCGTAAGCAAGCCCCTTTTCTAGAGTTGGTGCATCGCTTGGACAGAGATACCTCTGGTTGTTTGTTAATCGCAAAGAAGCGCTCAGCGCTTAGGCATTTGCATGAACAGCTGCGAAATAATCAAGTCGATAAGATTTATCATGCACTAGTAAAAGGACATTGGCCGCAAAAGCGTTTTAAAGTGAAAGCACCACTTCACAAGAACACCCTAAAAAGCGGTGAACGAATGGTTCAGGTAAACGATGCAGGTAAACCCAGCGAAACTCAATTTAGAATTTTAAAGGCCTACAGCAAAGCATCCCTGATTGAGGCCAAGCCTATCACTGGTCGCACCCATCAAATCCGTGTTCATTGTTTGCATGCAGGGCATCCTATTGCTTGCGATGATAAGTATGGTGATAGTGAATTTGATGCATTTGTAAAACAGCAGGGCTGTAATAGACTTTGTCTTCATGCCGCGCAGATTCGCTTTATTCATCCTAAAACCGGGCAACAAGTTTCGTTTGAAGCACCCTATGATAAAAAATTAGCCGCCATAGTGAAAAAGACTTTATAAAATGCAAATTAACAAACCTTATTCTCATTTAATATTCGATTGGGATGGCACGGTCATGGACTCTGCTGCGAAAATTGTCTCTTGCATGCAAATGGCTGCCAAAGCTTGTGGTTTAACGATACCGACTGATAAGGACGTACGACAAATTATCGGCATCAGTTTACTTCCGGCCATTGCTCAGTTGTTTTCTATTCAGATTAAGGATGCACAAAGGGTGGCTGAGCACTATAAACACATATTTCTGGAATCTGACAAAACACCAAGTCCCTTGTTTGAGGGGGCAATATCAACGCTGACGCAGCTATCTCAAAACTATGTGCTAGGTGTTGCGACTGGCAAGGCAAGACGAGGCCTTAACAGAGCATGGCAACAAACCAATAGTGGGCATCTATTTGACCAATCACGCTGTGCGGATGACGCTGAATCAAAACCATCTCCGGATATGCTTGTCCAACTCATGGAACACTGGCAAATTGAGGCCAGTGATGCATTGATGATAGGTGATACCGTTTATGACATGCAAATGGCAGAGGCGATAGGTATGGACCGCTTAGGTGTTTCCTATGGCGTTCATGAAGCAAATGCCTTGAAAAAGCATGGTCCGATTGCCATTATTGACCGCTTCGATGAATTACACACGCATCTATTGTAAAAAATGTTTAGCAAACTGCTTTGCAATCGGCAGAAAGAGGAATATTGGATGAAATCAATTACACAAACTTTGTCGATAGCGACACTATTTTTCAGCATTGTCATATTGTCTGCTGCGCAGGCGCAGACGATACGAACCATTGCAGTGAGCGGCAGCGCCGAGCAAAATGTTGTCCCCGATGCGTTTAAGATGAGCTTTAGCTTCGAGCAACGCGGGCCAGATTTGGTCGACGTTAAGCGAAAAGTGGACGAGAGTGTTGAATCTGCCACGAAGGTACTTAAAGACGAAGGTGTCAAAGCAGACAACATCCGCTCAATGGATGTAACCGTTTACCCTTGGCTTGAGACGGAACGTATGGATAATCAGCGCCAGCGAGTCAATAAGGGCTTTGTTTACAGACGCACGATCTACTTCAGTCATGAGAAGCTCGACGCCTTCGATGAATTAATTAAGAAAATTGCTGGTCTACCCAAAGGTCAAGCGCCTACGCAAATTGGTCAACTTGAACTCATTCGACAAGACGAATCATCCTTACGCGATGCACTCGTCAAAGAAGCATTAAGCAATGCAAAAGCGAAGGCTGAGGACATGGCGCAGCACATGGGCATGGAATTAGGCCATGTCTTATTTATGAGCGATGGAACGACACCCCCAGAGCACATGTTTGAGCGCAATGAGAGTATGCTGATGGCAAAGAGCAGTGAAGCAATAAGCTCCTTGCCCGGTCAGAATACGATTGCAGCAAGCGTTCAAGTGGTGTTTGAAATACATTCCGTTGGCAGGGCCTTAAAATCGAACTGATGAAGGAAAACTATGACTGAAATGGCTGCAGATACGCCGATAACAGAGCCACTCTCTAAGCAATACCTTGGCTTACTTGCGCAAGCGAAGTCGCTCATAGCCGGTGAATATGATTGGGTTGCGAACCTGGCTAACTTAAGTGCGCTTTTGTTTAACAATCTGGATGATGTGAACTGGGCAGGGTTTTATTTGATCAAAGACGATGAACTGGTGCTGGGGCCTTTTCAAGGGCAGGTTGCCTGTATCAGGATAGCCCTTGGTAGAGGTGTTTGCGGAACTGCCGCGCAATCCAAACAAACGCTTCTGGTTGACGACGTCCATCAATTTGCTGGACACATTGCTTGTGATGCAGCTTCAAACTCTGAAATTGTTATTCCTATTCAATTGAACGGTCTTGTGATTGCAGTCCTAGATATTGATAGCCCTTCATTGGCACGGTTTACCTCCGAAGATCAACTTGGTTTAGAAGCTATTGTTAAAGAATTAGAAGCGCATTATAGAAATGAAACAATTTGTTGATATACATACTGTACTAAGCACACCCGATGATATGGATGATTACCATGATGATGCCATCTCAGCGAGTGAAAAGCTTAATATTATTTTGCACATGGTTTACGACCAAGCTGATGATGATATTGATACCGCATATTTAGAAGCTTTGTTAGAAAAAACTTGGGAGTATTGGCACAAGGACCGATATCTAATAGATATTGAGGTTGACGATTTACTCGATTGGGTGGATCATCTGTTCAGTGAAGGGCTCGACGAAGTTGAGTCTTGATGTATTGCATGCGCCTAATTGAAGCAATTTGACGTAGATAAAGAACTAACACACTTTTTAATTCGGCCAATTTTCTTGGCCTTATAAAATATATGCGCGCTTAACAAAAATTTAATCGATAAAAGATGATTTGATGGAACAACAAAAATTAACGAATGTAAAAGACACTTTGGATTATTTAGCTAAACGGTTTCCACAGTGTTTCGTATTAAACGGCGAGGTCAAGCCTCTAAAGATTGGTATTTTTCAAGACCTTGCAACAGAGCTTGAAGGCGCCGAGTTTGTCAGTAAACGGTTACTGAGGATGTCGTTAAGACATTATACCAGCGGTTGGAAGTACCTAGCGTCAATGAAAGAAGGTGCGGCGCGTGTTGACCTTAGTGGTGAGGCGGGCGAGCTTATTGAAGCCGAGCATGCTACACACGCCTCTGAGCAATTGGCACAAAGTAAAAAACTTGCCGCTGAAAAACGCGAGCAGCAAAAAGCCGCTAACAAACCAAAATCGGGTGCAAAAGCAAAAGCGAATTCAGGAAGTAAATATCCTGACGCGAAAAACCGTCGTCCAAGCAAAGGCGGCGATGCCCGTAAGGTAAAGCAAGCAGTCAAACCTCGTATGAAGGTTGCCCCGATTGATGAAAATGGGTTAAAAGTAGGTTTAAAGGTATCTGTAAAGGTAGGGCAACAGCCAATGCCTGCAACAGTAACCGACATCGGCAAAGACGGAGTGTTTGTGCAACTAAACTCCGGAATGACAGTCAAAGTTCAACAGCAGCAACTGCGTGTTATTGTTCAAGATTAGATGACATCGCACAAATCAGTTTTTATAGGGTAGGTTGAATGCATAATACGCCAAAGCATTACAAGGGTTATTCCAGAGGCCAGAGCTTCACTGACAATCAAAAGCAAGTTAAGCCTAACGCCATTTGTAACAGTAATAACGGGCAGGGAGTGAAGCGACGTAGTTTTACTTTAGCCGGTACTATGCTGGGACTGAGCCTGTCCTTGGGGGCGTTCAGCGCAAATTTTGTTTATGCCGAAGCGACTACCGAAAGCTTTGAAATCCCGACACTTGAGCAGGAAAAGCAACACTCGATTGCAGCTAAGAGAATCTCTGACCTATTTACTCGCGCCCACTACAAAAAAATTGCTATAGACGATGCGCTGTCTGAAAAAGTATATGACCGATATCTTGACGCTTTGGATAGCAGCAAGCATTTCTTTACTCAGGATGACGTTAAGTCGTTTGCAGCTTATGAAGATAAGTTTGATGATGCAATCCGCATCGGAAATCTTGAGTTAGCCTATGAAATGTATCAGCGCAGCTTGGAGCGCCGTCAGGAGCGCTACGCGTACGCGCTGACCCTGCTAGACGAACCTTTCGATTTTGAGCAGCAAGGCGATAAGTTTTATTACGACCGAGAAGATGCACAGTGGCCTGCATCAGAAGCAGAAATACAAGAGCTATGGCGTCAGCGCGTAAAGTATGACGCTTTAAATCTTAAGCTTGCTGATAAAACTTGGGAAGAAACCCAAGAGTTGCTCACAAAGCGTTACCAGCGTGCCCAGCGTCGACTGACGCAAACGAAAAGTGAAGACGTGTTTCAAGCGGTGATGAATTCATTTGCACGCAGTATTGAAGCGCACACGAGTTATTTGTCTCCTCAACGTACCGAACGCTTTCAAATGGATATGAATCTATCTTTTGAAGGGATTGGAGCGGTACTTCGAATCGAAGAAGACCATACAACAATTATGAGCGTGGTGCCGGGTGGACCTGCAGATAAATCCGGTGAAATAAAGCCCGAAGACAAGATTATTGGCGTTGCACAAGAAGATGAGGACGCATTTACTGATGTTGTAGGATGGCGCTTAGATGAAGTGGTTGAACTAATAAAAGGCCCGAAAGGCAGTGATGTAAAACTACAGGTCCAAAAAGGTGGCACAAGCACCAAAAAAGTCGTTGAGGTTGCCATCACTCGAGACAAAATTAAACTAGAAGATAGGGCGGCGAAAGCAGAAGTAATTGAGCCTAGTGATGGCATCAATGCGGGTAAGCGTATCGGGGTTATTGAAATACCCTCGTTCTATCACAAACTCCACGCAGACGTTATCAAGCTTCTTGACGAGCTCAAAGAGCAAGAGGTAGAAGGCCTAATCGTGGACTTACGAGGCAATGGCGGTGGTTCATTGCCAGAGGCAGTTGCACTGAGCGGTTTATTTATTGAAAAAGGCCCAGTCGTTCAAATTCGTCATGAAAGCGGCCATATCGAAGTCAACAGAGATAAGGACGGGAAAGTCCAGTATGACGGACCATTAACCGTTTTAGTGGACCGGTTTAGCGCGTCAGCCAGTGAAATTTTTGCTGCAGCAATGCAGGATTTCAATCGAGCGATCGTAATTGGTGAGCAAACCTTTGGTAAAGGGACCGTACAACAGCATCGTTCATTAAGCAGAGTGTATGATTTTTTTGAAAACAAGCTTGGCGCTGTGCAATTTACGATGGCTAAATTCTATCGAATAAATGGTGGTAGTACGCAACACAGAGGCGTAACGCCAGATATCTTATATCCATCTCCGATTGACCCTGCTGAGTGGGGCGAGAGTCGCGAAGAAAACGCTTTACCATGGGACAGTATTAGAAAAGCCAATTACACGAGTTTGCCAGAAGCAGGCGCGATGGTAGATGTCTTGGCAGCTAAGCACGCGGCCAGAACCTTAAAAGACCCAGAGTTTCAATACATCTTTGATGACATTAAAGAGTACAATAAAAACAAAGATAAAAAGTACATTTCCTTGGTCGAGAAAGAACGCATTGCCGAAAAAGATGAAAATGAAGCGAAGCAGCTTGCTCGGACGAATGAGCGACTAGAGCGACTGGGCTTGGAGAAGCTTGCATCACTTGACGATGACATTCCAGAGGCATTGGAGGAGCTGGACCCTTTCTTAACCGAGGCAGCCAATATTACTTTTGATATGATTGACTCAGGTTTATACGCCTTGAATAGTCGTTCATAAATTTAATCATTCTTGAGAAAGGTCACGTTATACGTGGCCTTTTTTTTAAGAATAAATAAAATCCTAGCACCAACGGTCTACTGTTGTTATCGTTGGTAATGCATAGCGGCATACAGCTGCTGTAAACGAAGCAATAAACAAGCAATATAATAAAAACAAGAGGTTTGTATGGCGTCTCGTGGCCAGTTTTCTTCCCGTATTGGTTTCATTCTGGCCGCTGCCGGCTCGGCTGTCGGTTTAGGTAATATTTGGGGTTTTCCAACAAAAGTTGCTGAAAATGGTGGTGCCGCTTTTGTACTGATGTATTTAATTATGGCCTTTTTATTAGCCTATCCGGTGCTAATGGCTGAATTGATCATTGGGCGTGCAAAGCGAGCGAATATGATCGATGCCTTGCGCAGTATTTCGGGTAACGCATTCGGTTCCATTGTAGGCAGTGCTGGCGCTATTACCGTAATTTTCATTTTAGCGTTTTATAGCATTGTTGCTGGCTGGATGTTTTCTCACCTAATTGACGCCGTGTTAAGTATTATCACTGTTGATTTGCCTTGGCTAACGGATAGCTCGATTGCTCGTAATATCATCTTTATGTGTATTTTCTTAGCTTTCACTTGTGCTGTGGTTATTGGTGGAGTGAGTGGCGGTATCGAAAAGTGGTCGGTTAGACTAATGCCGACCCTACTAATTTTAATCATTGCTCTTATTTTGTATGTCAGCTTTCAAGACGGCGCGATAGACGGTTGGAAAGCGTTTCTAATACCCGATTTTGCAAGAGCCGTTGAGCCAGGTCTCTTAGTCGATGCTATGGGGCAAGCATTTTTCTCAATGTCCTTAGGCGTTGGGACAATGCTGGTTTACGGCTCATATATACAAAAGAATGAAAGCTTACCTCGACTAGGGGCATCTGTCGCCCTTGTGGATATTGGTGTCGCTATTTTGGCCGGCATGCTAATTATTCCCGCTATGTACGTTGCGCTTAACAACGGTGTAGAAATATTCATCGGCGATAAACTGATAGAAGGCCCAACCCTGATATTTCAGGTTTTGCCGTCACTTTTCGCTACCATGGGTTTTGTTGGCACTTTCGTCGCAAGTGCATTTTTTGCCTTAATGGTCATCGCTGCCTTAACATCGTCCATTTCTATGCTAGAAGTGCCTGTTGCTTATTTAGTGGACAATAAAGGTTTGCGTAGAAAGCGAGCAACTGTGCTAATTACGGTTTTGGTGTTTGCTTTAAGTACGATTATTGTGCTCAACTTCGATGTTTTATTTGGTTTAGTCATTTCCATTACAACCGAATATAGTCAGCCCATTCTCGGTTTATTCTTATGCATCTTTGCAGGTTGGATTTGGAAACGAAATGAGATATTAGGCGAGCTTAAGCAGGGCAACGTATCGATAGAGCAAAGTGTGTTTTGGAAAATTTGGCCTTGGTACGTTAAATTTGTATGCCCTGTAGTCATTGCAGTCATGTTCTATCGTTCCGTGTTTTAGCGCAGCGTAAAGTCATATTTGTATAGCTGGGCATTTCGCCTGAATGCACGTTTAGAAAAGGTAACAACAATAAGTTATGGATAATCAAATCAAGGCACCTAGTCTTATTGACGCGCTTGTACCCATCGTTGTGTTAGTACTTTTGATGGGCTCATCTGTTTATTTGTTTGGTTATGACTCTTCATACGGGCCGAATCAAATAGCGCTCTTAATTGGCATGTTTTTGGCTGCGGGTGTAGGTCTTAAAAACGGCTATAAATGGAAAACGATAGAGGAGGGGATTGTTGCTGGCATTTCGATGTCCCTTGGCGCGTGCCTTATTTTACTCGCGGTTGGCTCGCTCATTGGTACATGGATGTTGGCGGGTACGGTTCCCACGCTTATTTATTATGGCTTATCTATTCTAAACCCCAGTCTATTCTACGCCGCTTCATGTTTAATTTGTGCGATTGTTGCTATGAGTATAGGCAGTTCATGGACGACCGCCGCTACAATTGGTGTGGCTTTAATCGGTGTAGCAACGGGGATGGATTTATCCCTGGCGATTACCGCAGGTGCTATCGTTTCAGGCGCATATTTTGGCGATAAGCTTTCGCCATTGTCGGAAACAACCAATTTAGCGCCCGCCGTAGCCGGAACAGATTTGTTCCAACATATAAAATATATGATGTGGACAACTGTCCCTAGTTTTTGCATTGCATTAATACTGTTTACAATCTTAGGCTTTCAAGAGGACGGAGCCGCTGTAAGCTCTCGTATCTCGGACATGCAAGCGCTTCTGGTAACGGAATTTACAATTGCTTGGTACACACTAATTCCGCTTTTTGTTCTACTGTTTTTAGCGGTAAATAAAATGCCGGCTTTTCCTGCGGTTTCAATCGGCGCTCTGATTGGCGGTATTTGGGCATTGTTGTTTCAACCCTCTTTAGTGAGCAGTATGCTGGAAACGGAGTTTGGCGATACCATCACATCATTAATGGTAGTCTGGACTGCTTTGTTTGATGGCGTAAGCTTTTCCACACCTGATGATAATTTAAACTCTTTGCTATCGCGAGGCGGCATGTCCAGCATGCTCAATACAATCTGGCTGATTATATGTGCCATGTCATTTGGCGCGGTGCTTGAAAAAGTTGGGCTGTTAACGGCGATTGTTTCAGCTGCTTTGAAAGGAGCAACATCTGCGGGCGATATGGTGTCGCGTACAATTTTGACGTGTATCGGTACTAATTTGGTGACTGCTGATCAGTACATTAGTATTGTTATGCCCGGACGGATGTACAAAGAAGAGTTTGAAAAGCGTAATCTACATCAGTTAAATCTTTCACGAAGCTTAGAAGATGGTGGAACGATCACCTCCCCATTGATACCTTGGAATACGTGTGGCGCATATATGCATAGTGTGCTCGGCGTGCATCCGTTTTCTTATATATTCTATGCATTTTTCAATCTGCTAAACCCGATATTAGCGGTGATATATGCATACATGGGCATTAAAATATTGCGATTAGAACCACCAAAAGTAGCGCTGCGTGAAGAAGCTTCAAAAGCACAGTGAGCAACCCAAGCGTGGGATGACGCGCTTTTTAAACTTTGTAAATTTATTGAGAAAAATATGACCTCAACAATGCTTGCGAAGCGCAGGGAAGATTATCGCCCTGCCGCTTTCGAAATTGATTCCGTTAATTTAAGCTTTGAGCTTCACCCAAGTGCCACCATTGTTAAAAATACAATGGTCATCAGCCGCAAAGATGACACGGCGAGTGAAATCGTGCTTGACGGTGAATCACTGACCTTGTTGACCTTAACTATCGACGGTAAAGAAGCACAAGCGGGAAAGGACTATCACCTTAGTGATGAGTCTTTGAGTATCAAAATAGCTGGTGCTACCTGCACGCTTGAAATTACTAATAGAATCAATCCGCAGTCAAATACCTCTTTAGAAGGCCTATATTTTGTCAGTGATGCGTTCTGCACGCAGTGCGAAGCTCAAGGCTTTAGAAAAATCACCTATTTTCTAGACAGACCCGATGTCTTGTCTATTTTCACGGTGAGCATCATCAGCGATGACCCAAAGCTCAAATACTTACTCAGTAACGGCAATAAGCTTGCGGACGAAGTCTTAGAAAATGGTAAACGACAGGTGATTTGGCATGACCCGCATCGAAAGCCTTGTTATTTATTTGCATTGGTAGCAGGAGATTTTGACTGTTTAAGCGACCGCTATGTCACCAGCGAAGGACGTGATGTTACTTTGGAAGTATTCGTTGATAAAGGGCGCTTGCATCAAGCAAATCACGCTATGGCTTCCTTGAAAAAGTCGATGCAGTGGGATGAGCAGACCTTTGGTTTGGCCTACGATCTTGATATATATATGATTGTCGCAGTCGATTTTTTCAACATGGGCGCAATGGAAAACAAAGGTTTGAATGTATTTAATTCAAAATTTGTACTTGCTGATCCAACAACGGCGACAGACGAAGACTACTTCAATATCGAATCTATTATTGCGCACGAATATTTCCATAATTGGACCGGAAATCGAGTGACTTGCCGAGACTGGTTTCAGTTGAGTCTCAAAGAAGGCTTAACCGTTTTTCGTGACCAAAAGTTTTCTGAAGACGCAAGTTCACAGCTGGCCTGCAGAATAAAACAAGTAAAAGTCATGCGCGAACATCAGTTTGCTGAAGATGCCGGCCCCACGAGCCATCCCATACGCCCTGATGAAGTTATGGAGATGAACAATTTTTACACCGTTACGGTGTATGATAAAGGCGCTGAAGTGATTCGAATGCTGTATACCATGTTGAGTGCGAATGGCTTTAAAAAAGGGCTGGCCCTATATTTTAAAAGGCATGATGGCCAGGCAGTAACCTGCGACGATTTTGTCAACGCAATGCAAGATGCAAATGATGAAGACTTATCACACTTCAAACGCTGGTACTCTCAGTCAGGCACGCCTCTTGTCAAGGTTCGAAAAGTAGATGATGGCTATGAAGTTGCGCAGCTTAATCTGCCTACAGCAGACCAAGCAGAGAAGCAAACACTGAGCATTCCGCTTACCTTCAGTGTGCTTGACGAGCATGGTACTGAGCACTTCCTTGGTGAGTCAGAAAACAGCATTATAACGCTACGAGATGAGCTTACAAAGATTCCCATCCCCCAAGACATATTGAAAGACAGTGCTGGGATAAACGCTTTAACGCCCGTTTTGCTTGCAGATTTTAGTGCGCCAGTGAAGCTCGACTTTGCATACAGCGCGACAGAGCTTTTACATATTATTCAGTATGCAAAAAGTCACTATGCCAAATGGGACGCGTGTCAGACCCTGTATTCTCAATTTGTCGTGTCCGAATATACACGACAAATCGAAGGTAATGAGGATGCGCAAACAGCGGCTTCAGGGGATAAGCTTCGCAGCAGCATAGCATCGCTAATTGAGTACTTAGAGAAAGCCCATCTGCCCTTTGACGTTACCGCGCAAATGTTAATTCTTCCGGGCTTTGAAACGCTCGCGACCGGCATTAATGCCTTATCTCCATTAAATCTTCATCACGCTATAGAGCATGTAAGACAGCAATTAGCGCAAACATGTGAGGCAATGTGCCTGCGTATACTCACGCAAGAGCCTTTGATGCAAGCAGAGAATTTTGACTATCAGTATGAACAGGCGCAAGTGAACGCTCGCAGTCTGAAAAGCGAATGCCTAAAGCTGTTATCGCTGTCGTGCCTTGATGAGTCTAGCCCTGCTAGTCAGTTGCAGTTAAACACCCGCTACAAACAAGCAGATAACATGACCGATAAGCTGATGGTTCTTCAGGCTGCGCAACAATCGAATATTGAAGTGTTTGATCAGCTTATGTCTTTATTTGAATCGGAGTATGGTGACGATGCGGTCGTGATGGACAAGTGGTTTGCTTTGCATGCCACCGCGCAGCGTTCAGATATTTTGGCACGCTTGGACTTATTGCGTGCGCACGGCCAGTTCTCAATCAAAAACCCAAATAAAGTACGCGCTTTAATTGGTAGTTTTGCCTTTTACAATCATGCGGGCTTTCATGCGCCAGACGGCAGCGGTTATAAATATGTTGTAGATTATCTCATTGAGCTTGACGATATCAATCCGCAAGTTGCAGCGCGCATTGTCACGCCTTTATTGCAGGCTAAGCGATATGCGCAAAGCGCTAAAAGCAAGATGTTAGAACAAATAAAGCGTTTATTAACTAAGCAGAACATTAGTAAGGACTTATTCGAAAAACTGTCAAAAACGCTAAGTGACATAGAGCACGATTAGACCAAATGTGGTGATTGCCTAAAGCATAAGTAATAAGTAAGCTAAACTCAGGAAAAGCGACAGCGTCAAGTAGCGCTAAAAAAGCCCTAGAAGCAAAAATGTAACAAAATGCCGAACAAAACATTTACATTTAGTATCAGCATGAGCTACATCGAGTGTCAGGATATGTATGCCGACCAAATTAAATACGTGATCGTCACTGCCGACAGTGGTGAGCGTGTACAGTTGCCCAAAGAAAATTTACGACGCTTTTTATTACCCACTGGCATACATGGGCGTTTCGCGATGGAAGTCAATTCTAAAAACAAGCTCATTCGCCTTGAACGGCAATAAGTGCTTTTTGTCAAAAACAAGCTGAAGGTACTTGCAGCTCGTATCATCGTGTTCGCTACGATGACTTGATCAAACGCTAATTGTCAATCACACATTATTGTTCGAATTTGCGGCAATCTCTTATAAAAGAGCGGCATTAATCGCAACTGGTACGATTTGTTCTTGCGAATAATGTAAAATGATGTAATCATTTTGTTAATTGAACACTTGTGTCTACACTAATCGTATAACGATTGTATTGGAGAGAGTAATCGCATGATAAACAAGCCTAGTGCATATAAGAAGTCAACATTAGCAATAGGTGTTGCTGCAGTATTGGCCGCAGCCTCGCAAAGCGCAACAGCAGCCAATTGGAACTTTGGCGATTTAGAAGTTACCTTTGACTCAAACTTTTCCCTTGCGACCAGTATTCGCGTTGAAGATCGCGATTTAAGTTTGATCGGAAACAGCAATAACCCTCAATTCGATTGGACTGGCTATAATCCAGCTACCAACGTCATTTACCCGAACACCGACGTGTGGGCACTATCCCCAAATGGTTCTTATTCTACCAACGGTGATCTAGGCAACCTGAATTTTGACCCAGGCGAAGCGGTATCAACCCAGTTTACGGGCCTTCACGAGCTTGAATTGCAGTACAAAAACTTTGGTTTATTTGCCCGCGGCTTCTATTTCTACGACTTTGAACTAATGGATAACGACCGTGACTGGGAAAATCCTATCACTGGCGTAACAAGTGATCCTTGCCGAGACGATATTGCCAGGGACCTCCAGTGCCGCGACGTGCGCCTACTTGATTTGTTTGCGTATACCGATTTTTACGTGGGTGATATGCCCGTAAGTTTACGTATTGGTGAGCAAGTAATATCGTGGGGGGAGAGCACCTTCATTCAGCACGGTATTAATACGACAAACGCAATCGATGTTCCTCGCGCGCGTGCACCGGGCGCAGAGTTACGCGAAATATTTATTCCGGCAGGTATGGTCTATGGCTCAATTGGTTTGACTGATGAAGTTAGTTTGTCCGCATATTACCAGTATGAGTGGCAACGCTCTTGGTTGCCGGTTCCGGGTACATATCTAGCAACCAATGATTTTGCTGGTGACGGTGGTTCGTTTAATAACGTTCAGTTAGGTTTTTCTGGCAACCCCGATATTGATGCCGACACCCTTGTGAGTCAGCTTAACTTAATTGGTAACGCACTTCGTTCTGGTCAACTATCTTCAGCGGATGCATCACAAGCTTACCTTGCGTACCCAACTCGAGTCGCGGTCAGAGCGCCCGGGGACGAAGCGCACAAAGATGCGAGTGATTCAGGTCAGTACGGTGTAAGAGTCACTTGGTTTGCGCCAGAGCTTAACGAAACCGAGTTTGGCTTTTATCACATTAATTATCATAGTCAGCGTCCACTTGTGTCTGGGGTCACTTCAGACTTTACTGCACAGGGGATTGGTCAAGACTTAGGGTTTTTAGCATCGAATCTTGTGACCCGAGACAACCTTACTGAGTTGGGTGCATTTACTAAATCTGAATTCGTTTACCCTGAAGATATACAGCTTTATGGTTTAAGCTTTAACACGAATGTGGGTGAAACAGCCGTAGCAGGTGAGTTTTCCTATCGTGTAGATGAACCTTTGCAGATAGATGATGTTGAGCTTCTGTACATGGGTATGCCCGAGCAATTAGCTAATGCAGGCTTACGTCCTGACTTGGCGGGTATATCCCAATTGAACAACATCGGCTTTAATGTTGGGCCAGGCGAGACAGCTCCAGGTTTCTTATTATCTGATACTTGGCAAGCGCAGTTTACTGTTTCGCATGTATTTGGACCTGCTTTGGGAACGGATAACCTTGTTCTCTTGGGCGAAGCTGCTTACGTCTCAATCGAAGATTTTCCAGACCCAAGCGTGATTCGTTTAAATGCGCCCGGAACAGCGCGAACACCCTCGCTAGAGCCGGTTCCGGGAACAAATAATTTCAGAGAAGGTCTACATACTGGCTTGTCAAACGGCCCTGAGCTAAATCCTTTCTCAACGGATACCTCATGGGGTTATCGTTTACTTGCAGTGGCGGATTACAACAGCGTATTTGCTGGCATGAATCTACGCTTGCGAGCAACGTTTGCGCATGACGTTGATGGCACAACACCTGATCCTCTTTTCTTGTTCATAGAAGATAGAAAGTCTGCAAATATTGGCTTTACCTTCGATTATTTGAACCGATGGTCATTTTCAGGCTCTTATAATGCCTTTTGGGGTGGAGTGGGCACTACAAATCAGTTAAGCGATAGAGATTTTGTTTCCTTTAATATTAGATATGCAATTTAAGGACGTTAAGATGATAAAGAAATTTGGTTTAGTTGCAGCGAGTATTGCACTAGCAGTTGCCAGTCATTCAGCTCTTGCAAACGTGAGCGCGGCTGAAGCCGCCAAACTTGGTGCAGAGTTAACGCCCTTAGGCGCCGAAAAGGCAGGTAATGCAGACGGAAGTATTCCAGAATGGACTGGCGGTATAACGACGCCACCAACAGGGTATCAATCGGGCGACCACCACATTGACCCGTTTCCAGGCGATACACCGCTATTCACCATCACTGCGGCCAACATGAACGAGTATGAGGCGTTTTTGAGTGAGGGGCAAAAGGCCTTATTTCAGGCATATCCAGACACTTATCGCATGCCGATTTATCAAACTCGACGCAGTGCGTCTAACCCACAAGCGGTTTATGATGCAACGAAAGTAAACGCAACCAATGCTGAATTATTGGAAGGCGGGAATGGTGTTACTGGTGCAGTTTTAGGTATTCCTTTCCCCATTCCTGAAAATGGTTTAGAAGCCATTTGGAATCACATTTTGCGTTATAGAGGGGAAGCAGTTAAGCGTCATGGCGGTCAGGCTGCGGTAACCGCTAGTGGAGATTATAATCTTATTGGTTTTGACGAAACCTTGATGATTAAGTACGCCGAACCGGATATGACCCCCGAAAAATTATTAGAAGAAAATATGCTGTTTAAATTTAAGCAGTCAGTTACCGAACCTGCGCGACTAGCAGGAACGGCACTGTTGGTTCATGAAACACTTGATCAAGTCAAGGAACCGCGTCAGGCATGGACATACAATACTGGGCAACGTCGCGTTAGACGAGCGCCAAATATTGCGTACGATACACCGGGAACAGCGGCTGATGGTCTTAGAACCACCGACGATTTTGATATGTTCAATGGTGCTCCAGACAGATACAACTGGGAGTTAAAAGGTAAGCAAGAAATGTACGTTGCTTACAATAACTACAAGCTCCACAGTGATAAGAGCGAGTACTCAGATATTTTACAAGCCGGGCATATTAATCCTGACTACACTCGCTTTGAGAAGCATCGCGTTTGGGTAGTTGAGGCAACGCTTAAAGAAGAGTTTAGACACGTATACGAGAAACGCGTGTTTTACATTGATGAAGACAGTTGGCAAATTCAAGTAGCCGACATGTACGACAATAGAGGCGAGCTATACAGAGTAGGCATCGCGTACGGCTTAAACTATTACGATTTGCCGACTCAATGGTCTACGCTTGATGTTTATCATGATTTAAACTCGCGTCGCTATTTGGCTGTTGGTCTAGATAACGACGAAGATATGTACGATTTTGACATTCGTCCGAATGATCGGGAGTTTACACCGCAAGCGCTGAGACGCGCTGGTAAGCGGTAAGAATTAACGGTTGGCATTGCCAACCGTTTTTTTTAATGTTCTTATTGGGTTTATCAAAATAGGAAAGGAGCGAGTAGCGAACCAATGCGATACTTATCTTTTTTATGTATATCCATCGTAAGCTATTCAAAGTTAGGCAAGTGCGCGTTGTTCTGTTGTCTAGCAAGTTTGTCGTTGCTTGTACATTCACAACAAACAGGCCCTGAAACAAAGCGTTCTGATATGACGGTTGCTGATAATCAGTCATTCTTAGCGCCTTTGGTAAAAGAGTCTTTGCTGCTTGACGTCGCGCAAACAAATACCACGGTGGTGGTTGGCGAGCGTGGCCACGTGCTTGTTGGCAATCTCGACCAGCAAGAACAACTCACTCAAGTGCCCGTGCCTACCACGGTTACCCTAACCGCAGTCGACGGTTTCGGTGACACCTTTTTGGCAGTGGGGCATGACGCTACCATTTTACGTTCAACAGACAGCGGTCAAACTTGGGAAGTGGTGTTTAGCTCAGTTGACTTAGACAGGCCATTTTTAGATGTGAGTTTTATAAATGAACAAGAAGCCTTTGCCATTGGTGGTTATGGTTTGTTTATGCGCTCGAGTGATGCCGGTAAAACTTGGGAACAGGTTCAGCATTTTTCTTTGTTGTCCCCCGATGATATTGAGTACTTGGAAAGTTTGGCAGATGACCCAGAGTTTTATCAGGAAGAGTTAAACTATATCTTTCCTCATTTCAACCGTATTAGTCGCCGAGGTGACGCGATCTATTTGGTTGGCGAAGCCGGCCTCATTGCCCGAAGTGCAGACTATGGCAACTCTTGGGAGCGTTACGATATTGATTATTTCGGATCTTTTTTTGATGCAAGAGAACTAAGTAACGGACAAATACTCGCGGTTGGCTTGCGTGGAAACATGTTCTTGCGAGGTGATGATGGCCAATGGGATAGAATAGAAAGCTGCATCACAACCTCGCTAAATTCTATTGTTGAGCAGAATGACGATGTATTTGTGGTTGGCAACAACGGCGTGGTGTTATCACTTGATCCCAGTCAATTATCGAGTAATGAGCGCGCGCAAACGAATAACGAGAACTGCAGTGGTCACATTGCCTTATCGAAAATTGATTCAGCTATTTCATCCAGTATAACTAATGCATTTATGCTTGATGGCGTGCTCAGTGCCGTCAGCGCAAATGGCATTCAACCTGTAGAGTAATCAGCGGTTTTATGAATGCATTTATAAACACTTTAGAACGAGCAGTTTTTAATAGACGAGGTCTTTTGGTACTGCTGTTTTCCCTTGTCACTTTGTTTCTTGCTTATCAAGCTTCTCAATTAAAGCTGGATGCGGGATTTACCAAAAATATTCCGTTGAATCATGAATATATGCAGACCTATATTCAACATCGTGAAAACTTCGGCGGCGCCAACAATATCTTGGTCTCAGTTTGTGATACAGAATCTGATATTTTTAATCAGGCGTTTTTTGATACCTTAAAGAACGTACATGATCAGGTTTTCTTCATCAATGGCGTGAATCGATCGCTTGTTGTGTCGCTGTTTGCCCCGTCGACTCGCTTCACAGAAATCGTGGAAGGGGGCTTCTCAGGCGGGCCAGTAATACCAGCTGATTTCGATTCATCTAACCCTGCAGCATTGCAGTTGGTGCGTAAAAATATTGATAAGGCAGGGATTGTTGGGCGTCAGGTATCAAATGATTTTACCTGCGCAATGGTCACGGCACAGCTTCTTGATATTGACCCAGAAACGGGGGAGAAGCTCGATACCCTTGCCATTGCTGCAGAACTAGAATCTCAGCTTCGTGGCGAGTTTGAAACAGACAGAATCACCATCCATATTATTGGGTTTGCTAAAATGATTGGCGATGTGGCCAATGGTGCTAAAGACGTCGTCATGTTCTTTGGTATCGCGATTGCCATTACCGGCGTAATGGTCTTTTTCTTCTGTCGCTCCCTTATGTTGACGATTTTACCTTTAGCCTGCTCGTTTATTGCTGTGGTATGGCAGTTGGGCTTACTCACCGTATTCGGTTTTGGGCTTGACCCGATGTCCATATTGGTGCCGTTTCTGGTCTTTGCGATTGGGGTTAGTCACGGCGTTCAGATGATAAATTCCGTGGGTAAACGTGCTGCCCAAGGCATGGATGTCAAACTTGCGGCTCAACATGCCTTCAGAACCCTCCTGATACCAGGCGGCATTGCTTTGCTATCTGATACGGTTGGGTTCATGACCTTGCTAGTCATTGATATCGGCATTATTCGAGAGCTTGCTATCACAGCGAGTATGGGTGTTGCAGTTATCATTCTGACTAATCTTTTACTTCTGCCGGTACTGATGTCATATGTGAAGCTTAGCGAAGCGAATAAAGCGCGTTATTTGGCAAAAAATATCGATTCAAAGCTTTGGAAGTGGGTAGCAGGCTGCGCATCTAACAAAAGTGCATTAATAATTGTTGGCATTACATCTGTGTTATTTGTTTGGGGTTTCTATCAATCACATCAATTAAAGATAGGTGACTTGCACGCCGGTGCGCCCGCACTTCACGAGGACTCTCGATACAATCAAGATACCTTTCTTATTACTGATAAATACGAAATCACTGTAGATTACATCTCGGTTATTGTGGAAGGGCCTGAATCAGCATGTACGAATTTTGAGTTTATGTCAGCCATTGATGACTTCCAATGGCGCATGACCAATGTAGAGGGTGTGCAATCAGCCATATCACTGGCTTCCGTCGCGAAAAAAGTAAATGCGGGCTATAACGAGGGTAATCCGAAATGGCAAGTGTTGCCGCGCAATCAAGCTACCATGGTACAGGCCGTTTCACGCGTCCCGACTTCATCTGGCTTACTGAACACTGACTGCTCAGCCATGCCGGTTATTTTGTTTATGGAAGACCACAAAGCCGAAACGATCACAACGGTAGTCGATGCCGTCAAAGAAATCCGAAAGCTGTATGAGAATGATGACCTGAGTTTCAAACTAGCCTCTGGTCCGGTTGGCGTAATGGCAGCGACTAACGAAGCTGTAGAGTCATCGCAAGATCCGATGCTTTATTATGTGTTTGGCGCGGTTATTTTGTTGTGCTTAATAAGTTTTAGGTCCATTCGCGCAACTCTCTCAGTTGTGATTCCTTTGTATGTGGTGTCTGTGCTAGCGCAAGCACTAATGACCTTCTTACAAATAGGTCTGACGGTGTCTACCTTGCCGGTTATCGCGTTAGGCGTAGGCATTGGCGTGGATTATGGAATTTATATTCTGTCGACCATGACCAATCAAATACGTGAGGGCAATACTGTGCAGCAATCGTACTATGCAGCTTTGCAAGAACGGGGTAGCGCAGTCTTGTTCACGGGTATTACGCTGGCAATTGGTGTAAGTACATGGGTCTTCTCAACCCTTAAATTCCAAATGGACATGGGCATACTGTTAACCTTTATGTTTGTGGTGAATATGCTAGGCGCGATTATCGTGTTACCCGCAATTGCCAAAATCCTGTGGTTTAAAAAGGATAAAAGCGTGAGTTTGGATGAAAAGCAATAATGTGCGCCCATAGCATTCGTGAGATTTACTCTTAGCTTAATCATTTATCCAGACCTTGAATGGATAAGTGCAAAAATAACTATGCAGCGAAATGAATGGCGGTGATGAGTTTCGTTGTTAAGACTTGGTGATTATTGTGCGTCATCATGTCGAGAACATGAGCAAACGCTATGCAAACCACTATATAAAAGGAGCTTTATGCTCCTTTTATTATTTAAGCACGTTTTAATAATCATTCAGCAATTGGAAATCCTTATTCAGTTTGTAAATTTGGCGTTAATAAAGGCTGGTAAACCCTTAATATTTTTAGGAAAATACCGTTAACAAATGAAAGCATTATATGTACCAATGACTGAACGGTGGTTTTACAGTCAATATGGGCATACGTTCTAAACTAATAAATTGAGATTGCATATGACGGTTACTCACCATCAACACTCAGTGCTACTAGACCAAGTTTTTTCTTTAATTGACGAAAAAGTCGACCCGAACGAGGCTGAGTTTGTTAAACAGTTTGGTCAACAGCTCGTCAAAAACATGTCCTTTGATGATTTAAGCGGCAGAAGTGACAGTGATTTATACGGCACTATGCTTAGCCTGTGGCAACTGCTACAGGAGAAGCAAACATCCTCTCCATTAATTTGTGTATTCAACCCTGAAATCTCCAAACATGGTTGGCAGTCGTCTAGAACAATTATACAAATCATCGTTGATGACATGCCGTTTCTGGTCGACTCGGTGAGAATGACGCTTAATCGTCTGCAAATGGTGTCACACTTGTTTTTGCACACACCCTTGCATTTCAACCGTGACGAGAAAAATCAAATCTGCGGCTTTGTGGAAGCTGAGGCTCGGAAAATTGAGCACGAGTCACAAACGGTATTTTTTATTGAGATTGACAGACAATCACGAAGCGATGTTATTGCTGATTTAACTCAAGAACTTCATTCAGTTGTGTCTGAAGTGTCTTTATCCGTCTCTGACTGGAAACCGATGCGAGAGAAACTGCGCACGGTTACCAGTGAATTTGATAAGTCAAAAAGCAAAGCGTCAAAGGCAGTAAAATCTCAGGGTAAAACCTTTCTTAATTGGCTAAATGACCACAATTTTACCCTGATGGGCTATCGCTATTACGACGTGAAAGCAGTTGAGGGTGATCATCGCTGGATACCCAATAACAAAAGCAGTCTCGGTTTAATGAAGAATTCGGTTAGCGACAGGGAACGTTTGCTTTCGAAAATGCCAGCCAGTGCAAGAGACGAGGCACTTTCAAGTAATCCTCTTATTTTAACCAAAACCAATTCTCACTCGCGCGTGCATCGACCAGCGTATATGGACTACATTGGCGTAAAGGAGTTTGATTCAAAGGGCAATGTTTGTGGAGAGCATCGTTTCTTAGGCTTGTATTCGGCCTCGTTTTACAATAGTAGCGCTATTGATTTACCAATGCTAAGCGAAAAAATTGACCGTATGTGTTCTTTGTCCGGATTTGAAAAGGGAACACACGCATATAAAGCCTTTGTCAATATCGTTGAAACCTATCCACGTGATGAGCTGTTGCAAACGTCAGATGAAGAACTAGCGCAAATTATTCTTGGTATTTTCCAGATGCAAGAGCGCGGTATATCTAAGCTGTTTGTGCGACGAGATACCTTTGGTCGTTTTTATTCTTGTATGGTGTATGTACCCAGAGAACGTTACAACACGCAACTGCGAAAACAGACGCAGGCACTATTGAAGCGTTCATTTCAAAGTGACGGTGAGGTTGAGTTTAATACCTACTTTTCTGAATCGGTGTATGCAAGAACGCACTACATTGCGCGTGTATCAAACAATAATTTGGAGTTCGATGTGAACGAAATTGAGCAAAACCTCATTGAGCTTACCAAATCCTGGCAGGATAAACTCAACGCAAAAATAGAATCGTTTTATGGAGAGGAGAAGGGGAAGTCTGTCGCTCGCCTATACGATAACGCTTTTTCAAGCAGTTATGCTGAACAGAACTTACCAAGCGCCGCGCTCGTGGATATTCAGCATATTGAAACCCTAAGTAGCGATGCACCCTTAGATATTCTGTTTTACCGACCGCAAGAAGAAGGTAAAGACTCTCACATCGTTAAACTGAAGCTTTACCACGCAAACGAGCCCATTCATTTGTCTGATGTTTTGCCAATGTTGGAGAATTTTGGATTGCGTGTCATTGACGAAAGTCCTTACAGAGTGACCAATGAAAGGGGGCAGGTCAGCTGGATAATGGACTTCACCATGTTGCATAAGCAAAGCAATGACTTCCATATGGAAACCGCGCAAGACTTATTTCAAAGCGCCTTTGCTGATGTTTGGAACACGCAGCTGGAAGATGACGGCTTTAACCGGCTTATTTTAGGTGCACAAATTCCGGGCCGTATGGTCACAATTATTCGTGCATACGCCAAGTATATGCGCCAAATCGGTTCGTCATTTAGTATCGATTATATCGCCAATACTATGGCTTCCTATCCAGATATTGCCAAAGACATTATTGCCTTGTTTAATCAAGTGTTTTGCCCTGACCTTAAACGCAGTGATAAAGCGAGCAAGGTGATTGAATCTGATATCACTAAAAAGCTTGATGGCGTCTCTAACCTTGATGATGACCGAATTATTCGTCGCTATCTTGATTTGATCAAAGCCACGCTTCGAACAAACTTTTATCAGCAGGACAGCGAAGGCCAGTCAAAGCCATACGTATCGTTTAAGCTGTTGCCTGAACTTATTCCCGAAATGCCGCTACCATTACCAAAGTTCGAAATATTCGTTTATTCACCGCGCGTAGAGGGTGTCCATCTTAGGGGCGGAAAAGTGGCCAGAGGGGGCTTGCGCTGGTCAGATCGTATGGAGGACTTTAGAACCGAAGTTCTTGGATTAGTAAAGGCACAACAGGTGAAAAATACCGTCATTGTGCCCGTTGGCGCAAAGGGCGGTTTTGTGTGTAAACGCATGCCCAAAGATGCAGACCGAGAAGCCATGCAGGCCGAGGGACAAGCGTGTTATAAAATATTCATTCGCAGTTTGCTTGATATTACCGACAACATTGTGGATGGAAAAGTGGCACCGCCAAAGGATGTGGTTCGCCTTGACGAAGATGACTCATATTTAGTGGTTGCAGCAGATAAAGGCACTGCGACTTTCTCAGATATTGCCAATGGTATCTCTGAGGAATATGGGTTCTGGCTTGGAGATGCTTTCGCATCAGGCGGCAGTGTGGGTTACGACCATAAGAAAATGGGTATTACCGCAAAAGGCGCTTGGGAATCCGTTAAGCGGCATTTCCGAGAGATAGGCATAGACTGTCAAACGACACCGTTTACCTGTGTTGGGATAGGCGATATGGCAGGTGACGTGTTTGGGAACGGCATGTTGCTTTCAAAACAAACCAAAATTGTGTGTGCGTTTAACCACCTTCACATTTTCTTCGACCCAGATCCTGATACAGCAAAAAGCTACAAAGAGCGCCAGCGTCTGTTTAAAGATCCAAGTTTGTCGTGGGATGATTACAACCACAAGTTGATCTCTAAAGGCGGTGGAATATTCAAGCGTAGCGATAAAAGCATCGCACTTAGCCCCGAAATGAAGAAATGGTTGGGCACCAAAGCAAGCAAAATGACGCCAAACGAGCTGATTCATGAAGCCCTTAAAATGCCGGTTGATTTGATTTGGAACGGTGGAATTGGCACCTACATCAAGAGCAGTAAGGAATCTCACGGCGACGTAGGCGATCGAGCAAATGATAGTTTACGTGTGAATGGCAATGAGGTTAAGGCAAAAATTGTGGGCGAGGGCGGTAATCTTGGCCTCACTCAGCTTGGACGTATCGAATTTGCAGCGAGTGGCGGGCAAGTCAATACCGACTTTATTGACAACGTGGGCGGCGTGGATTGCTCTGACAATGAAGTTAACATCAAAATATTGCTGAATAAACTTGTAAGCGACGGTGACCTAACCGTTAAGCAGCGCAATAAATTGCTATACGACATGACAGATGATGTGGGGGATATCGTGATTGAAGATTGCTACCGACAAACGCAGTCTATTTCAATTACCCACATAGCAGGGGTCAAACAGCTTAAGGAGCAACTGAGATTCGTACATGCCCTTGAGCGAGATGGCGCGTTAAATCGCGAACTTGAATTCATCCCATCTGATGATGAAATATCAGAGCGCATGGTCAGCGGTCAAGGACTAACCAGACCTGAGTTATCAGTGCTTATTGCCTATGGGAAAATGGTGTTAAAAGAAGAGTTTAACATAGCAGAGATTACGCGTAATCCGTATTACGAAAAGCATTTAACCCATGCTTTTCCACCTGTTTTGAGAGATAAGTATCAAGCTCAAATGCAGGATCATCCGCTTCGCTGCGAGATCATTGCCACCAAGTTAACCAATGAAATTGTCAACGACATGGGGCTAAATTTCGTATTTAGACTCAAAGAGGAAACCGGAGCGTCAGTCGCAGAAGTTGCTAATGCCTATACTATTGTCAAAGGTGTGTTTGATATGGGTGCCTTATGGGAGGAAATTCAAGCGCTTGATAATAAGATTGATGCTTGTGTGCAGCTTGGTTTATTAGATGATATGCGCCGCATCCTCAGACGCACTGCCAGATGGTATCTGCGACATGGTGATAAGCAGGCGGATATTCAGAGCGCTATTGAGCGCTATCGTCCGTCTTTCGAAGTGGTGCTTAAGAACTTGCCTAAATATCTTGTTGAAAGTGAGCTTGCAGAAGTGTCAAAACGCAGCGAACAGCTAGAGCAGCAACATGTGCCTGCGAAATATGCGTACCGAGTAGCAAGTTTAAGCAATATGTTCTCAGTGCTTGATTTGGTGCAAATTGCAGAGTGTGAAAAACGTCCGGTAGATTTAGTGGCTAGACTCTATTACCAATTGGGATTTAAGTTCGAGCTGCATTGGTTTTTGGAACAAATTAATCAGCAAAGTGTATCTAATCACTGGCAAGCGCTGGCGCGCGCCTCTTATCGAGAGGAGTTAGATTGGCAGCAGCGTGCATTAACCACCGTTTTGCTTAATTCGTCTGCAAGTAAGCCCTCTGCGAAACTCGCGGATGCAGATAAGATTTTAGACGCTTGGATTGAGGACAATCAAATCAAGCTAAATCGTTGGTATCACATGATGACAGAATTCAAAACCTCTGATAATCACGAATTTGCTAAGTTTTCTGTCGCTTTACGTGAATTGATGCTGTTAAGCATAAGCGCAAACCATTAGACTATGCCTTTTAAAGGCGCAGTGAGATAACGCTAAGTCTTAAAAGACTTAAGCATCACCTAAAAGTCCTGCTCGCAGGGCTTTTTTTGTAGTTTACCTGAATCCCGTTTAAGGGATGGATTTGCTGCATAAAACTTGCCTGTAAAACGACTAAACTTGTAAATGGAAATTCTGTGTATTCAATAATTCAAAAAGCACTGCTAGCTTGTGATCCTGAGTGGAGTCACGACGTGTCTATTGCCTTTCTTAAACGCACAGGACGCAATGCCTTCAGCGCGTTGTATAGCCAAAGCCTGCCAGATAAAAGCATAGAATGCTTTGGCTTGCAGTTCAAAAACGCCATTGGGCTTGCAGCGGGTTTAGATAAAAATGGTGAATGCATTGATGCCTTTGCCCATATGGGATTCGGCTTTATCGAAGTGGGAACCGTAACCCCAAGACCGCAAGCAGGTAACGAAAAACCTCGCTTATTCAGATTGCCAGAACATAAGGCCATCATAAATCGCATGGGCTTTAATAATAAGGGCGTTGATTATTTGGTTAATCAGGTCAAACAGTCGAATTATTCAGGCGTACTCGGTATTAACATTGGAAAGAACAAAACAACGCCAGAAGATGAAGCGCTTAATGACTATCTGCTGTGTTTAGATAAGGTTCATGAACACGCATCATACGTGACGATTAACATTTCATCGCCTAATACGCCTGGACTTCGCAATCTTCAGTACGGCGATAGTTTAAAACACTTATTAAACGGTTTGCGTCATCAATGCGATATCTTAAATGACACCCACGACAAACGCGTGCCTCTGCTTGTAAAAATTGCGCCTGATTTAGACGAAACGGCTATTGAGCAAATAGCCAGTGCGCTGATTGAAACCGGCATGGATGGCGTAATTGCAACAAATACGACACTTGACCGCGACACGGTGTCCAATCATAAGTATGCCAATGAAGCAGGCGGCTTAAGCGGAGCGGTGTTGTGCAAAAAGTCACAAGCGGTCACTGAAATATTACACGAAAAACTACAAAACAAGCTTCCCATAGTGGGCGTTGGCGGGATCAGTAGCGCAGATGACGCTCGTGCTCGCTACAAAGCGGGGGCATCGCTTCTGCAGGTGTATTCCTCTTTTATCTATCAAGGTCCCGCTTTGGTCAAGGAACTTGTCAATGCTTGAGTGTATATTGATTGCGGCAAAAGGCTTAGATGAACTGCTTAAACACGAGATCCAAGCAATCTTAGCAAATGATAAAGATGAGGCACCCAGAGAGGTGCATTTAACACCGGGACAGTGTCGTTTGCATGCGAGTTTAGAGGAGATCTACAAGCTCAACTTACACACGCGAATTGCGAATCGAGTGCTGGTCGTCCTTGCAAAAGGAAATGTAAAAAGCGCTGAAGATATTTATACCATTACTCAACAGGTTCAATGGTCACAAAACTTTGATGTTAACTCATCTTTTGCGGTTCGCTTTAATGGTACGAATAAAGAAATTCGTAACACTCAATTTGGTGGGCTGAAAATTAAAGACGCGGTGGTTGATCAGTTTGTAGAGCTAACTGGGCGACGTCCTGACGTATCTCGACAAAGCCCTGATGTGCAGGTTTACGGGCGCTTGCGTCGAGATAAACTTGATATTTGTATGGACATGTCAGGCACGAGTCTTCACCAACGGGGCTACCGCACTGAAACGGGTGATGCACCCTTAAAAGAACAAGTTGCGGCCGCTGTGCTGATGCGAAGTGGGTGGTCCAAGAACATGGATGCGACTCTGTTTGACCCAATGTGTGGCTCAGGCACCATTGCGATTGAAGCGGCTTTATTGGCGCGAAACATTCCCCCAAACTTAGCGCGATTTCACTGGGGCTTTGAGCACTACCTAGGGCATGATAGAGCGCTTTGGGCGAAAGTAAAACAAGAGGCTGAAGCCGCCATTAAAGCGCAATGCGCTCCTATTTTCGCCTTTGATGTGTCAACCAAGGTGCTCGACTTAGCAAAACAAAACGCTGAAAATGCCGGGGTCAGCGACGACATCCAATTCAAACAATGTGATGTATTGCAAAGCCCCCGCGTTGCAGAGAGTGGATATATTGTCAGTAATCCTCCCTATGGCGAGCGCTTAGGTGAATATGTAGGTCTTTTGCCGCTGTATGACGGTTTAGGCAAGCACCTGAAAACACATTTTGCCGATTGGCACGTATCGCTGCTGTCATCCGATGAGCGATTACTTAAAGCGCTCAAGCTTAGAAGCACTAAAAAGTATGCACTTAACAACGGTAAGTTAGACTGTGTGCTTGCAAACTTTGTTCTGGATGAAACAAATTGTCGCGTTGCATCTGAAAATCAGCAAAATAAAAGCGCGGCGAGTCTTACCACCAGTCAAAAAGACACATCGTCACTTGCATCCCCAGAACTGGCGAATCGGTTGATAAAAAACAAAAAGCGACTGCAAAAGTGGATCAAGCGAGAAAACATAGAAGCATACAGGCTCTATGATGCCGACTTACCGCATTACAATTTTGCCATTGATATTTATGGTGATCATGTAATTGTGCAAGAGTATGCGCCGCCCAAGAGTCTGCCCGAAGCGGTAGCCACACAACGATTACAAGACGCATTGCTTACCGTTCCCAAGGTGCTCATGTGTGAACCGTCGAAGTTAATTCTCAAGCGCAGAGCGAAACAAGAGGGGAGCAATCAGTACCAAAAACACAGCAACACCAACACTCGCATTGTGGTGAAAGAACATGGTGCCAAGTTTTATATAAATCCGAGAGACTATTTAGACGTCGGCTTATTTCTCGATCATAGAATTACTCGCCAGCTCTTTGCATCTAAAGTGAAAAATAAACACGTACTCAATCTTTTTTGCTATACAGGCAGTGTGTCTGTGCATGCTGCAATGCATGGAGCCGAATCTATCACCAGTGTTGATATGTCGCGCACATATGTGAATTGGGCGCGCGACAATTTTGAGCTTAATGATTTAATCGGCAAGTATGCGAACCCTCAGTATATGTTTGAGCAAGCCGATTGTTTGCACTGGTTAAAACAGCGCGCCCAGGATAATTTTCCGCAATATGACGCTATTTTTATTGACCCACCGTCTTTTTCAAATTCTAAACGCATGGATGGCACTTGGGATGTTCAGCGTGATCATATTGGCTTAATTAAAAATGCCTTCTCGTGTTTAAAAGAGGATGGTTTTATCTTTTTTAGCAATAATTTGCGCAATTTTAAACTTGATACAGAAAGTCTAGCTGGGCTAGGTATTCAAGCGCTTGATTTATGCCGTAAAACCATTCCAGAAGACTTTTCTCGCAAACCCAACATCCATCATTGCTGGGAACTGAGACGGGAGCGAAAGCATGGTTAATGACGCGTCTGAATTGCGGCTTATCTTGTATACCGGGCCTCATTGTGAATTGTGTGACCATGCCTTTACCGTATATCAAAATCTAGCCCCTGCGAATGTCAGTTTAGTGAAGCAAAACATTCGAGATGATGCACAGTTGTATCATCTATATGCCGTGCGCATTCCCGTTCTTAAACGAGAAGATACGGGTGCAGAGTTGGGCTGGCCCTTCAATGAAAATGACTTAGAGCAGTTTTTACAGTGAACCTAGTCCAATTAAAAAACGCTTCCATTTTATTTGGTCAACCTCCGCTTATTGATGGTGCAGACCTCAATATTCAAACTCAGGAGAGAGTTTGCATACTGGGTCGAAACGGCAGTGGTAAATCAACCTTGCTTCAGGTGATTAGCGGAGAACTCAAACTTGATGATGGCCAACGTGTTGTGGCGGGAGATACGGTAATTTCTCGCCTAGCTCAAGACCCGCCAGCGCACAACGATACGCGTATTTTCGACTATGTAGCAGAGGGTTTAGGTGAAAATGCGGATTTGATTCAGGCCTATCACGAACAAACGCAGATTGTAGCAAATGAATATTCCGATGCTGCTATGGCGAAAATGCAAAAGCTTCAAGAGCAGCTAGATGCCAAAAATGCTTGGCAGCTTGAGCAGCGAGTAGAAAATGTGCTGACGCAACTCAGTTTACCTAGCGATACTTTGCTTAAAGATCTATCAGGCGGCTGGCGTCGAAAAGCAGCTCTAGCCAGAGCTTTAGTGAGTCAGCCTGATGTGTTGTTACTGGATGAACCCACCAACCACCTAGATATTGATATGGTGAAATGGTTAGAAAAAACCTTGTTATCCTTTAATGGCTCACTAGTATTTATCAGTCACGACAGGAGCTTTATTCGTAATATGGCGACTCGCATCGTCGATATTGACCGAGGACAGCTGACATCTTATCCGGTGACATACGATAAATACTTAGAACAAAAAGCGCATGATCTTGAGGTTGAAGCCACTCAGCAGAAAGAATTTGATAAAAAGCTCGCAAAAGAAGAAGTCTGGATCCGACAAGGTATTAAAGCGCGACGCACCCGCAACGAAGGACGTGTACGCGCTCTAAAGAAACTCAGAGAAGAGTATAAAGCACGTCGGCAGGTGCTTGGCAGTGCCAGAATACAGGATGGTGGCGGTCAAAAAAGCGGTAAACGCGTCTTTGAACTGAGTGCGTTGTCGTTCTCTTATGGCGAGCAATGCATTATAGATGACTTGGATTTACTCATTGCTCGCGGCGACAAGATAGCGCTTATTGGCCCCAATGGCTGTGGCAAATCTTCACTGATTAAGCTGCTTCTTGGGAAGCTTAAACCTGATTCGGGCGAAATTTTGACCGGAGTTAATTTAGACATCGCTTATTTTGACCAGCATCGCAGTCAGCTCGAACTGGATAAGCCACTGATAGACGTTATTGCCGATGGTAAACGAGAAGTTGTCGTAAACGGCGCCCCAAGGCATGTTATTAGCTACTTGCAGGACTATTTGTTTAGCCCAGAAAGAGTGAATGCACCGGTTTCGACCTTATCCGGCGGTGAGAAAAACCGCTTAATGCTCGCTAAGCTTATGCTGAAACCCAGCAACCTTCTGATTCTGGATGAACCAACCAATGACCTTGATGTCGAAACGCTTGAATTATTAGAATCATTGCTTGTGGAGTATGAGGGCAGTGTGTTGCTGGTTAGCCATGATCGTGAATTTATTGATAACGTGGTGACATCAAGTCTTGTATTTGAGGGCAACGGAAAAATTGCGCATTTTGTGGGTGGCTATAGCGATATGGCGCGTTGGTATGATGCTAATGCAAAACATGCCGCATTGAATCAAAGCATCGCAGATAAAGATGATAAAGCCTCAGTAGCACCAGAGGCGATGACCAAGCCAACGAAACCGAGCGATAGCAAGCGCGCAAGCGATACAAAAGCTACTCAAAAAAAGGCGAACAAGTTATCATACAAAGATAGGCGAGAGCTTGAGCAGTTACCGAAGCTCATCGAGCAATATGAGAATGAAATCGAGGCCCTTCAGGCACGCATCAACTCAGATGGATTTTTTCAGAAAGAGGCGACTGAAACACAAAGTGTGCTAGATACATTGCAGAAAACCGAGTTGGCGCTAGAGCAAGCTTTTGAGCGCTGGGAAGCATTAGAAGAATTAGAAAATAACGGTTAAAAACAACCAGAAGTAACAGGATATTTAATGAAATTTAATCATTTGATTGGTGTCATCGCATTAAGCTCAACACCAATAATGGTCAACGCCGCCGCCTATGAAGTGCAAGAACTGCCGGTCAGCGATTTGTCTGCAAATCAGTTTGGCGGGTCTATCGACAATACAGGCTTAGTGTTAACAACCTTAGCAAACCCCTTTTCCCCGCCCATTGATTTAAGCTTACTTGATGTGACTTTGTTCCCAGGCCTAACTGACCCTGACGGTGCAGCCCAAGGTGATTTTAATATCACGGATTACACCTTTTTAGTCAACACGTTCAGGGGCAATGCGGCAAACTTTTCTACCTTTGGTCAAAAGCTAAGTAGCACTCTCATTTATCAAACTGACGGAACCGATGCCGAGTATGTTTTTGGTTTTGATGAGCAGCGAGATAGCACCAACGGCTTTACTTTTAGCATAAACGCCAGCCTAGCGGGTTCTGCCAATGGTGAGTACATTGTTGGTAGCAGTCCATCCGTGTTTTATCCTGTGCCTTTTACCGATAGCGATGGTAATGATTTTGTTGCGGTCATTAGCGACTTTTTGCAACGCGGCTTTGTGCAGTATCAGGGTAACGTCAATCCGCTGATGCCGATGGACGATACGTTGTCAGGCTTCAGCCGCCCCACTGCAATTAATGAAAATCTTCAAGTAGTCGGCATTTCGTCAGTCGCGCCTCGTCAAGTTGTATTGGATGGTATTGAAGCCTGCAACGGGGACGATGTGCCGGTTCCGTTAGAAGTTTGTTTGTATGATTTAGAGGGCAGGCTTACTTCAATTAGTATCGCAAGCGGAGCTATCACTCAATTTGATACAAGAGCGACACTTTGGCAATTGGATGCGCAGGGGCAGGTAGTTTCTCAAGAAGCTTTTGACTTAACATTTGAGCCAGCAGAAGACGACACGTTCCCTTATTCAAATGAAGCACAAGATATTAATAATAACGGAATTGCCGTTGGCTCAGGCCCAGTAATATCTAATGAAGATAGCCGGTTTTCTGCTGCCATGGTATTCGAAAATAGCACAACTCGACGTTTATTGGAAAACGACGAATTGTTACCTAACTTTGCCACCGGAATAAATGACCAAAACCTTGTTGTTGGATATCAAAGACCTGTAATTAATGGCAGACCGGTAAACCGATTGTTTACATATGATCTCAATACTGAAGAATTCGTGTCCCCTCTTGGATTTTTTGGTAGCTCGGTAACCACTCCTCGTGACATCAATAACAATGGAATTGTGGTTGGGAACGCAGAGGTCACCGGGACAAATCAAGGCCCGCCGCGCACGGCCGGATTTATGTACGACAGCCAAAACGATAGTTTTGTAAATCTTAATGACTTAACAGCATGTGACTCTCCATATGAGATTGTTGCTGCCAATAGTATTAATGATAGTAATGAAATTGTTGCAGATGCGACTATCGTTCGCCCGTTACGTAACGTTCGCGGTGAGCCTATTTTAGATGCCAACGGAGACGCGCTAACAGAAACAACAGTGCTAGCCGTTAAGCTCAACCCCACGGGTGCAGATGCACCTGATTGTGGACTTGTTGTTGATGATGAAACCTTAGTTGAAAGGCAAGGGGCGGGCATTGGCGGATTCGTGCTATTAATGTTCTCTGCTTTACTAGGCTTTAGACGAATTAGCGCCAAGTAGATACCGCGAAGCGAATCACTATACTGCTGAAGGCCATATTTTACGTGGCCTTTTTCTTTTTAATAACGACACGCTCTAAACTGAGTTTTTGTTAGATAAAAACGATGTAACGCTGATTGTATGAGTTTTCAAGAACTTAGAATTCTTATCCTAAAAATGTCCATAATATAGCTTGATGTAATCGAATTTATCGCGTATCTATTAATACGTGGCATTTTTATTACGCACTTCATTTTGTAAGTCCTGTCGAAATGTATACGCAAGGTAAACGTTCGACGGTAGAAGGGTAATGGCGATGTCATTTCTTTCAATCAAGAGAGGTTATCAATGAAAAGACAAAAAAGAGATAAGTTGAGCAGAGCCCACGCTAAAGGTTATCAAGCAGGTATTGCAGGACGTTCTAAAGAAAATTGTCCATTCCAAACGAGTGATGCAAGATCACATTGGTTAGGCGGTTGGCGAGAGGCCACCGGAGACCGACAATTAGGTATAAGCGCTAGGTAAATTCGTATCACTAATTAAATATATCTGAATTTCTCACAAAAACGCTAAGCATTTGCTTGGCGTTTTTGCTTTTTTGTTTGTATTACCTATTACTTTGTTCGGTATTTTTACCGGTCATCGCAAAGAAATGATGATAATGACCGCAAAGCTCAGAAGTAGTGAAATTGATAATGGTAAAAACGAACTTGAGGCTGTAAAGGCGCGTCTTGAGGTTGTTGAAGCGATTGTTACCGACAAACAATATCAATTAAATCAAGAATTGGCCTCACTTAAAGAAAGATAAGGAAGCTTCGCAAACGCTGAGGTTTTACTCAGCGTGTTCCTTGTGTTTTACAAGCGTATCATACCAAGATCATCGCCTGTATTACTCAAGCTCTATTGTACGCCTCTAACAAACAGCACCTTATTATTTATACAATCTACACACTTGTCGCCCATATAGTTTTCCTACTCTTACTGGTGCCACTCGAAATCCGAGCATGGTAGTAAATAGCGCTAAACCGTCTTATACTTAAACAATCAACTTTGCGGTAATATCACAGTATTAAGTACAAGAACTTGAAATGCTCGAAAGCTAGGATGGCTCGGCGAATATGCACACAAAAAAATTGTTTACCTTTACTGAACTTGCACAAGGCAGTGATTCTGAAAATGAGGATAATGCGAAACAATTCGACAGTTCTCATCAGTTTTACGACAACGTTTACCAATGTTTATTTGAAAGCGCGGAGCGAAGCAACGAGATAAAGGGCGCCGCGCAACCAGAGTCATACTTGCATACATACGCTATTTTAGATGCCGCAAAGTTACCCTTTGTATTGTCTGGCTTATTAGCCACCTCAGGATTGACCTATGCATCGCTCTTTCAGGGCGAAACGCAGGAAGAGCTCGAAGAATATGCACCGTATATTGTGCAATTAGACCAGAGCAATAGCTTTACAAATCAGCTTTTACCAGCGCCTAAGCAAGTGAATAAGCTTTGGGATAAAGGCCTTGGTGTGTTTTTTCGTTCTTCATTGTCGTTAAAAGATCTGCGTCAGCATTTTAGGAAATTTATCCGTATTCGCAATGAGCAAAATGAGTGGTTGTATTTCAGATTTTGGGAGCCCAATAACGTACACGCCAGTGTGTTACTGCAAAACGATATTTATTCTCCGTTAGTCAGCGTTTGGATGAATGCAAGTATTGATAAAGTTTTGTTCCCGCAATTAAGCAGTGGTGTTGTGATGAAGGTGCATGCGCCAGAAACGATTAATTCGATGGAACAAGATGTGACTAACACCTTAAAACTGAGTCCAAGTACTTTGAGGCTCAGGCAAGTTGATTTACTGGCTTTGCAAAACACCAAGCGTTCAATATTCATACATAAAGTGGCAGAAAGTCTCGCACAGAATCATGCTTCGTTAAGTGCACATACCAATATCGATGAACTAACTGTCCTATACATGCAGGCATGTGAACGCAGTTATACTATAGAACAAGCCGCTTATGATTATATTCGATGTCAACTAGCGCTAAAAACGCACGATACATCGTTTGAACAAATTGAAAAACACGTCGACCCTGAGCTGGCCCTCTCGCCGGTGAATCGGGGTAAGCTTAGCTGGGCATTTATTTGCGACACCTACCGAACATCTAATACCGCATTGGAGGCATAACATGAGTTCCGAAAGTGAATATTCTGAGACCCAAGATGTTGAAGAAACAACCGCGCATTGCGATGCTACTATTATTCCAATTTTCCCATTGCGATTTGCGCTCACCGGCACAGCACTAATTGACATGTTAAGCGCTAGCTCAACACCTACCACACCGCAAAATATTAGCGCAATGCCCAATCACGAACTGCTGCGCATTCGCCAAGGGTACTTTTACGTTTACGACGGGAATGTTTTTCAAATTTTCTGGTTTAATACGAGCATCGCTGATGAAAACGGGAGCATTTATCGCGATGACACAGAAAAAGGTGGCACACTCGCGTATTCGTTTACTAAATACCATTTTGAAGACGGCACCCCTCAAGGCGAGTGGACCTTACTAGAAAACGAAATGTATCCGTACGCGTTTGCCCCCAAAGACACGCCTAAAGTATGGGTGGCTTATTCTGAAGAACGCTGGCCCAATCAGTTTTTTGGTGAAATTCCAGACGATACTACGCTACGTGATTTGGTGATGACCGAGGTTGATTTAACTAGCCGCAGCGGCCCGTTCTGCGCGCCGATTTCCGAGCTTGCGTCAAGAGTAAATACCTTTACGACAGGCGAGATTGAGTATAGCGAAGTAGACTATACCCTTGAAAATGCGATTCGTCACACTGCAGTGGAGATAGAGGACGTATCAAAGGTAGTCACGTGTAACAACACTCGTGAAAAAGGTGTACTGGTGGCAGTGCACGACCCCGTTGGGGAATTGCAAGATTTGTTGGGTTTGATGAGTGTTCACGCCATGACACTGACTAACTTTGCAGAAGAACACCAATATCCATTAATGATGGGGCGAGCGGTTAAAAACTATGCCACCAGCGGGGAAGTAGGCACAAAGACCGTAAATTGGCTATGGGAGGGCTGGGGCAATACAGGGGAACTATCACGGCAGTTTGATACGAAGTATACAGAACTGCTAACGGAAATGGAGCGTCTTGAAAACACCCAAAAACGCCTGACTCAGCATTGGATGAATATATATACGCAAACTGGCGTTGGAACGGCGAGCGCAATATTTGATGCGTGTACAATTATTACTAACCGCTACAGCTTAGCAAGAAATCCAATAGATCATTCTGATGCGCTTGCTTATATGCTGACCATACAAGCCCGCGCGATGGCGGTCTCGGCAATGTCTAGCTGTGTTGCTAAGGCATTGTCGGCCTTGTTTACTGAAGTAGTGACAGACGCAACGCCGTCTGGAAGCGATAATGCTATTCGATACGTAAAGTTGGCGGTTGATTTAAGCAAAGAAGCAGTATCGTTAAGACAAAAGCTACATCCACAATTTAATGGTGCGCTCAATGCTATGTTTACCGTGTATGGAACTCAAATTGTGGAGGCCGGTGTAAATAGCCCGGGGTCGTCTACACACACTTTACTACGTGAAATATTCGCACGACAGCCAGTCAGCTTTCATGATGCGAGTGAGCTGCAAAATGTGTTTTCAGATATGATGCAAAACGTTGGGTGGGACAACGCTGACATAGATTTCACTGTGCATACGGCAGGTAACAATGTGTCCGCAACAATGTTACTAAGTGAGGCCGCTGATGGGCAAGTGGGCGTTATCGAGTTTCGCGCTCAGGTAGACTTAACGCTTGAGCCCGAGAGACTGGCGCATGCTCGCACGGCAAATAATTTTGAATTTGGTACAAACGGCTTTGGTTTGGTTGCGGCAGGCTTAAGCTTGCATCAAACAATTGCCAATTGGAATAACACGCCCCAAGCGTATTCAGCGATAGGCCAGTTTGCTCAAAACCCAGTTACACAGCTTATTGCTGGATTTGCGGGCGCCTATGAGGCGAGTATTGGACTGGCCAGCGCCGCCATTGGGCGAAGCAATGGTGCAGCCACACAAACAGTATTAAGGCGCGTATTTGGCAACAACGCAAGATTAGTAAACGCGGCTGCCGCAAATGGGGGGAGTTCTATAGTGCGAATAAGCCCCGGTGCAATAAAAACACTAAACGCTACTGCAAAAGCAGCAGGCGTGGTAGGTGTGGTCATGAGCGGTTTTATGGCTGTAGAGGGTTACCAGCGCGGAGACAAAGCCATGATGTTAGGTAATGGATTAATGGCCGCTGGGGGCTTGGTTTTGTTGTTTGTTGCAACGGGCCCATTAGCCGTGATTGCCGTAGTGGCGATCATAATTGGCTTAGTAGTGTCGTTTTTCTCTCTCAATGATGTGCAGTTGTGGGTGCAGCATGGGTTTTGGGGGACGTCTGGTGAATATTGGCGAATCAAAAGATATGACTCAATTGATGACCAAATTAATGCAGCAAAAATACTAGCTAACCCAAGCGATAGTCAATACCAAAGTATAAAAGACGAATTCGAATTAGAATTGGCAGAATACATCGATATTAACGCCAGCCTCACCGTTACAGATTTGCAAGCAAACGATGGAAAAGTAGAAGTGAGTTGCGCACTTTTGCAAAGCGAAAGTGATTTATCGCGTTTAAGAGTTAGTGCTGAATACGATAAAGCGTGGACGGTATATGATTTAGCGCTCAGTGTAAACACCCAGTTTATTGCGTCCGGCAAGGCGCAGCTCATTATTGCGAAACCGAACTCGATAACAGACGCCCGTGATGTAGACATTGAAGTGGAAGTTTCGCGCATACGCGATAACACTTTTGAAGAAAGTCTCACCATACGAAGCGACCGATTGTGGTAAGGATATACCCATATGATTTTCTATCTATTTGAAATAGAGCGCCCTAATAACTATAAGCAATTACCACGCTATGCGCGCAAAGACTACTGGTATGCCATGTATCGGGCAGTCAAGGTGCACTCTGATGATGTAGTCGATATTGTGCATTTTCACAGCCATCGAGCGAGAGTATTAGGGTTCATGTTGTTACTGGTCACGCTGACTTATAACGTGTTTGGCCCCATCTACAGCTATGGCTCATGGCAAGCCTTTGCGGAAGAGGTAAGAGATGAGCATCAGTATGTATTTAATTTCGAAGAGCTCACTCGACGCGAATATAGAACTGGCCCAGGTAGCTACGTCCGCGATACTTACACAGAAGATGAATGGGTTGAGAGACAAACTCGAGGTGAAAGTGGCATTCACACTTATCGCTTTTTCAACCGACTCGCTTTCTTATACTTTATGTGGTCCCACTCCTTGATCATGCTGGGCATATGGCTTTGCTGGCCTAAACACTGCCCTATTCGGCTCGACCGCAAAAACGAGCTTATTTACACTTGGCACAAGGGGCATTTTTATGTGGCTGATGTAGGGCCACAGGTCAGCGGTTTACGAGGTCGCGTCGTGTCAGAGGCAGACGAGAACCCGCTTTATAAGATTGATAAATCAACCGGCGCTTATTCCATAGACATGCACCGTGCAGATGGCAAAGGCAAAAACAATAACGCGCCTATTCCCATGCTGCTCGCGCCTTATCCGCCTTGCCATTCACACCAAAGCGAAGACATTGGCATGTTTATCCAAGCTTTTATGCATCAAAACCTGTTTGATGAAAACGAGCGTGCCATTGCCTGGCATGGTGAATGGCTGAATAAGATACAAAAAGGGCGACGTTTTAAGCTAGATGCCATACGCTGGTTAGGCAAACATAGTTTGGGTAGGAGCACACACTTTGACCAAACCAACGTAAAAGCAAAGACCGACGCCGCACTGATGGAATACTTGACTCACCCCGACACCCGTAACCGCGGAGGGTCGGTATGGGCTCATAAAGCCAAACAATATGAGGAAACTAAGCAACGTAATGGTAAATCATGATCCGTGGCAAAAGCATTTCCTAACGAGGCGACTGGCTAAAGTAAAGCGGTTGGCGAGAGGCCACCGGAGAGCGACAATTAGGGATAAACGCTATTACAACTTAGAACGGCTTCACAGTGCTAACGGCGACTACTCGCCAGTAGACTATGAGAATTTAATGAAAGAAGTGTCCGGTTTTAGTTGACCAGAACACTCCTGTTGCACAGTCGGAGCTTGAACCTTAATTGTTGGAGACTCAATAGCGAATGCTTTACTCGCTAAACAAAGAATAAAAAACAAAAGCAGTGTCTTTGTTTTCGTGGTTTTCATATGTTTCTCTTCATGGATTGAGTTGCCAAATTAGTTTATAGATTTACATATTTACAATAGCTAAGGCTTAATTATTGAAGCGAGCATTGCCAATATGTACACATGAAAGTTATCACAAATGAATCGGCTCCTAATAAAGAAAGAATGTTTACATTTTGTCAGTTCTTCTTTTGGCCGCTAATAACAACGCTTGCAGCCGCAATTATTATATTTGCTTCCATAAAACATCGTCAAAAAAACGCAAGGAAAAGCCCCAGTAGCGAAGGTTTTTGTGTCAAGTTAATGCTGAATGAAATTGCAATGCTCATCCATATAGTTATCATGGTAACTATATGGATGAAAAAGAGGAAACTAAGTGTTTTGTATTTTCGCAACAATCACCCCAAAAAATGAATATTTCGACGAAGCAAAGGCTGCGATTCAATCAATTCTTGAAGAAACTAGAAATGAAGCAGGCTGTGTACAATTCGATATTCATACTAATCAAGAGTCCTCAGTTTTATATTTGTATGAACAGTGGGCCGACGAAGCCGCTCTTGACTATCATTATAAGCAAAGCTACACAACGCAAGTCTTTAAGTCTTATGAGCAATGGTTGGCAGCACCTGTTGACGTGAAGAGCTTTACTTTGCTGGATTAATCTGACTGATGTTTTTTTTAAAAGATCTGCCTACCAAGTGTATGGTAGAAAATTACGCTGAATTATATTGTCCAAGCGATTCTGCTGAGGTTATAAAGCAATTAAAAATGATGCGAGAGGCTAGTATTCTTGTCAGACAACTAGATTCCTACTTTGCAAGTCATGATATATCTCAACTAAAGTTTTTAATACTCATGGTTATTGATCGAGAGCTTGATCGAGACTGGCTATATGCGGTTGAAATTTCAGAACGATTGGACGTGTCGAAACCAGTCCTGAGTAGAGCAGTCAAAACTCTAACAGACAATGGTTTCTTGTTAACTAGCAAAGATTCAAAGGACGGGCGTGCAATTGTATTAACCCTTTCTGATAAGGGAAAAAGCGCGCTTGAAAGTTTGCTTCCAGACTACTTCAATATTTTAACTAAGCGCTCGCACAAGGGAGAGTAAAAGTGGTATTTAGTATACTTAACTCAATGTTGATGTCTTTGATTCTATGCCTTCTTTACCTATAGTAAATCCAATTAGGCCGCCCCACGTGGCAGCTGGGTTGTCTGAATCCCACCCCAATCATCGCGCGTGTAAAATGGACCCGTTTTAAGCGTTCCTATATCCCCGATTTTATCCATCTCAGTGACCAGGCCTGTCCAGTTGGCAATACTCTGACCGAGCCAAAAACCATAGAGTGCATCTTTGTAATCGGCCTCGGTGATAGTCACGCCTGTATTTTCATAGCTAGTGCGATCAGAGCTAAGCGTTGAGTCTGCACATGCAAATAGCGATGCAGCTACACAGCTTAAAACAAAGGTTTTTATTCTTTTATTTAGACAGCTGAGCATAGCCATGCACCGTGCTTATGAGGCTAATAATGTTGGGTTTACGTGCGTCGCCTCTAGCAGCGCTGCTTGAGGTTGCACATCTGCCCCGTAGTCAAATACGACGGCAAGCACTAACACAATTGCTGCTGCACCCATGAGCTTAAGAATGAGCGGAAAGCAGAATTTAAACCAAAGATGATATGGCACGCCAGCCATACCGATAATCCCCATCAGCACCGCATTGGTCGGGATAATCATATTTGAAAACCCATCTCCAAATTGATAGGCCAAGACGGCGATTTGACGATTTACGCCAATTAAGTCACCCACAGGTGCCATAAGTGGCATCGTGACATACGCCTGACCGCTACCAGAGGGAATAAACAAGTTAAGCAAGGTTTGCATAACAAACATACCAACGGCGGCTAATTCTGCGCCTAAATGAGATAGAGGCGTCGACATGCCGTGTACCAAAGTATGCAGTATCTGGCCATCTTCCATGATCAGTGCAATGCCGCGAGCAACGCCAATGAGCATGGCCGTCATGGCTAAGTCTTTTACGCCTTCAATAAACTGCTCGGCGGCAATATCTGCACTGAGCTTACCAACAATCGCGGTAACCACTCCCCAAATGATGAAAAGGGCGCCAAGTTCGTATAAATACCAGCCTTTTTGGGATATTCCCCATACTGCGACACAAATGGTGGCAACCAGTCCAAACAAGATGATTTTGTGGCGTGCATTTAAATCAGGATAAACACCTTCATTTTTCAATTGAGGGATTTTAATACCTGCTGTCATTGAGGCACTAGGATCGAGTTGAACACGCTTTGCATAAGCATAAACGTGATGAAAACCAATTAGAACGAAGGGTACAAATATCGCTAGGCGCAGTTCAATGCCAGAATACAGTGGTATGCCGGCAACTTGCTGAGCCACCATTACCGTGAACGGACTAAAGGCGGATACACCATAGCCAATGCCGTATCCCACCACGACCATACCAACGGCTGTCATTGCATCCAAATCCATAGCGCGGCACAGACCAACCAGAATTAACACAAAGGGGATGTATTCACCTGCAGTACCAATTGCGCCTGACGCCAGCGCAAAGGTAAATATCACCATGAAGATAAGCATGTAGGGTTTTTCGCCAAAGCGTTCGAGTAAGCTTCCGATTAGCGCATCAATGGTACCCGTTGCGCGAGCGACGGCTAGCACACCACCTACAATAAACACGAAGAAAATAACGTCTTGTGCCGCAGCAAGCGCGCGAGGGATCGCGACAAAAAAGTCCATTGGCGAAAGGCGGACTTGATCTTGTGACACCGCATAGGTGCCCGCAATCACTGCCTCGCGTCCGTTATCTAACACTTGAGTTTCATAAAACCCTTGGGGTACTACCCATGTCGCAATGTACGCGACGAGCATCATACTCAATAGTAATATTAGAGTATGCGGAACGCGAAAAACAGTTGCCATTACAATCCCTTAGAATGCAGATGTGTCTTGAAATAGACCTACCTTTAAGTCTTTGGCAGTATAAATAACTCTGCCGTCAACTGCCACCGTTCCATCTGCCATGCCCATAAAGAGTTTGCGCTTGATCACGCGTTTAAAGTCAATACGATACGTCACTTTTTTCGCGCTGGGTAAAATTTGACCGGTGAATTTCACTTCACCCACCCCTAAAGCACGTCCTTTACCTGGCCCGCCAGACCACCCAAGGAAAAAGCCAACGAGTTGCCACATTGCATCTAACCCAAGACAACCCGGCATCACAGGATCACCCGGAAAGTGGCATTCAAAAAACCAAAGTGACGGGTCAATATCGAGCTCGGCTTCCAAATAGCCCTTATCAAACTGGCCGCCTTCCTCAGTAATCATCGTAATACGATCCATCATCAACATATTAGGGGCGGGGAGTTGACTGTTACCGGGACCAAATAGCTCGCCAGTGCTGCATTTTAGAAGCTCTTCTCGGTTAAATTGATGTTGTTTGTCTGACATGTTTACTTCTTATTGTTGTTGGAATGTGGATAGCAGCGCAAATGATTAATGAGATTCTTCAAAAGAATCGTCACTAGGGCGCCTAATAAAAGATGCGTCAATTTAGCGTACAAGTGTACGCCAAACAACTCTGAACAGTCATTTTCTTCGTGAGCTTGCGATATCGAGTGCTTTATATAGCCATGCAATTTGAATTACACTAATAAATATCGAAAAATTGTGTGACAATTGTGGCTCATTCAATATAAGTGTAAAAACATGCGTAATAAAAAGCTTCAGGCAAATGCAGAAAAGCAAAAGCGCTACCGAGAGCGCCAAAAAGCCTTAGGTAAAAAAATGGTACGAGGGTATATCACACCTGAAGCCATGGAAAACTACAAAGAAATTGTTGAAAAGACCCATTGGACCGATTCCGACATTCTTTCAAACGCACTTCGCATCACGTACGCCGCCTATCGTAATGGTCAAATTCGGTTTTTGAATAAATGGCTACAAGAAGATGATAAGAAAAAGGCGCAGCGGCAGAATAAAGATTTAAAATCTCAATCTTTTGGTGAGGCTGATAAAGTACAAACCGACGATAAAGAGATTTTTAATCCTACCAGAGCCTTTTTGGATAGTTTGGATAATGATAAGACCTAGAATGGTTAAGGCATCGTCGACTTTAAATTTATCGAGTTTGTTGTTGATTCTTCACATCTACCGATAACCAAGTCGTAATTAAAGACTGATAGGGAGCATCTCGCTTATTGGCCTCGATTTTCATGACAATACCGAATGCTGATACAAAATCCGCTTAGCCTCACGCTTAACATCATCTCGCTCCCTAAACTTCCATAACTTTTCCCTTGCCGCTCGGGCTGCCGTCTCAATATCAACAATAGGTTCGTAATATTGATGCACTAAATCAAAGCCATAAATTTGTGCCTCAAGAGGAGGGACCTTCCAAGGACTATGGATTAGCTCTGGTGGTAAATCCTTAAGCTCTGGTACCCACTTTTTGATGAATATTCCGTCTGGGTCTTTATCAAGCGACTGCTTTACAGGGTTGTATAATCGGATGGTATTCGTGCCCGTCACGCCAGCTTGCATTTGAAATTGTGGATAGTGAATCCCGGGTTCAAAGTCTAAGAATTGTCTGCCTAGGTGGGTTACGCCTTCACGCCAATCAAGGTCTAGGTGATGACAAAGAAAACTCACTAGCATTGCACGCATTCGAAAGTTTAAATAGCCAGTGGCGATTACCGCGCGCATGGATGCGTCAATAATGGGAATTCCGGTCGTGCCTGTTTTCCATGCGTGAAGACGTTTTTGCGCAATATCACCTTTTTCATATTGGTAGTTTTTATAGGCTAAGTTCACCGGCCGCACTTCTTGCTCACACTCCGATTCAAACTTTTGTATGAAATGGCAATGCCAGCTAACGCGCGCTTGAAAGGCATTCACCGAACGACGCCAACCGTCTTTTTGCATATACCGCGTGGAGAATTGGTACACCTGACGAATACTGATGTTTCCCCAAGCAAGATAAGGAGACAGCCGAGAGCACGTTTTTCGAGCTTCGGAAGGTTTACCAATATTGCCAAAATAACCCTTGCCGCGTTTTTCGAAAAAATCATACATAACGTGCCATGCACGCTTTTCCCCACCTTTTTGAAAGGTATTTTCTTCCTGCAACCATGTATCAGGGAGGGTATCGCTTAACTCAATGAGAGCCAGTTCATCGATATTTACCCAACTTACCTCCTCAAGTGCAACATCGGCGGTTGCTCCATGCATACGTTCGTGCCAGTGTTGTCGCCATTTAAAACGATGGGCTAGGGGGCGACTAACTGCCCCATATGGGCTTTCGTGCCAGTCTATTGTGTTTGAATCACACCAAAGGCGTACTGCTTTATCTCGTTCAAAGGTATGGGCTAATCCTATCTCTTGATGGCTGAAGAGTTTACTCATGCCTCGCTCAGCAAGTGCGTTGAGTATGGTTATTGCGTCACCATGAAGCAGCAGTATTTGGGTTTGATATTTGGCCAGTTGTTCATTTAAGTCGAGAATAGACTGGTAAATAAACCGCCAGTGGCGCACGTCCATATGTGGATCGTTGAGCATAATGGGTTCAACGATATACAACAGGCACACTGGCTTTTGGTGCTCAACAGCGGCTAACAAAGCATCGTGATCACGTAATCTTAGGTCGCGTTTTAACCAAACAACTGAAAATGGCGCGTTAGCATCTATTGCCATGCTTGTATAAATCGCCTTTGTGGGTCATATGTTCCAGTTTGCTTTTGCAGGTTAAACTGACGGTGACCCCGTGGGTCGCTGCCAACACCTGCTAGATATTGCCAGTTTCCCCAATTGCTAGCTACATCAAAATCGACCAACTGCTGCTCAAAATAGGCGGCGCCATAGCGCCAGTCCAAATTCAATTCATGAACAAAGCAGCTCGCCACGAGCTGACGTCCGCGATTTGACATAAATCCGCTTGCGTTTAGCTGCTTCATGCATGCATCCACAATGTCGTGACCGGTTTCTCCAGCACACCATTTTTCAAACGTCTGGGCATCGAATACGGTGCTAGGTGGTTTTCCTTGAATGCCCTTTGATGCAAAAAACATTGCGCCATGCTTAATATGCTGCCAGTGAAAAAACTCACGCCAGAGCAACTCAAAAAATAGCCAGTAAGTAGAATCGTTCGCCACACGCTGAGCTTCGTATTCCTCTAAGCGGTGGTTAATAAAACGAGGAGATATACAACCGTGAGCGAGAAAAGCGGAAAAACGACTCGAAAAATTCCAACCGTCCAGCCCGTTTCTCGTTTCTTTGTAAGTGGCAATACCGTCATTGCCAAAAAAGTAATCGTCTAAGCGTGCTAAGGCGGCGCTTTCGCCTCCCAAATATTGTTGGTCTAAGTCTGCAGCATCATTAGCAAACTTATATTGATTCAAGGCTTGGTTTACCATAATGTCGCGACCAGATTCCTTGGCGCCAATATTTACAGGCGAGGGGGCTTGCACCTGAGCATACTTTTCTACTTTGCGGCGAAAGGGTGAAAATGTATCGGGCATATTTTCAAGCGCAAAAGGTAAGTCGCTTTCGTGATAGAGGTAGTTGCTTTTGCCTTCAATCCATTTGAGTTCAAGCTCATCTTGTTTGCAAGCGTCTTTCAAGGCGGTAATTTGATTTCGCTCATTAATACCTGCATGCAGCTCATATGACACTGTGCAAACTTTATTGTCTTGGATAACTTGATTAATTAAGTGTGTGGGCTCGCCTTCTAATACGACAAGCTGAATGTTGAGCGCGAATAGCTGCTTCTTAAGATCACTCAAGGCTGATTCAATAAACGCCCGTCGATGCTTGCCTAAATGGCAAAACCCCCACTGGTTCTCTGTTCGCCATTGTGGCTCGAACACATAGAGCGCGAATACTTGCTCACATTGTTTAGCAAGCGTTAACAAAGCCTCATTGTCTGTGAGACGTAAATCGTGCCTAAACCAATGTAAGCCTATTCTTTGACTCAACTTAACACTCCCTATTCAAACGCAATGCATATTCGTGTATTTGCTTACTCTCACACAAGAAAATTCGATCGCTTCATTCATAAGCTCAGTAGTAAGACAGGCATATAAAAACTAAGCAGGTGTAAGCATAGCTGTGCACACCCTTGTGCGAGCTCGCTTAACACTTCCAATAAACACGGGATTTTACATGACAAAAACCATTGTATGGTTTAGACAAGACTTGCGCATAAATGACAACCCAGCTTTATCTGCTGCCTGTGCAAACGGCGACGTCATTCCTGTATATATATTTGATGACACAGTACCGGAAAAAGCTCAGCTAGGAGGCGCATCGAGGTGGTGGCTTCATCACGCGTTAGTCGATTTGGCAGAGTCATTCGATAATCGTTTAATTGTGCGTTCTGGTAATTGTCTTGAGCAGCTTAAAGAATTAGTACAAGAATTCGATGCCACGCATATATTATGGCATCGAATGTACGAGCCATGGGCACGAACGCGAGATGCTGAAATCAAGTCTCATTTTAAGGATAGCGGTGTTGCTGCAAAAAGTATGAACGGCTCTTTGTTATGGGAGCCTTGGGAAGTGTTAAAAAAAGACGAAACGCCATATAAAGTATACACACCCTATTATCGCAAGGGCTGTTTATCTAAGAGTGACCCACGATATCCGCTCGAGCGTCCCGATTTAAGTGTCCTGTTGGGTGTCCCAAAAGATGCAAAATCGCAGATCGACAAGCTAGCGCTCCTGCCCACTATTGCATGGGACGAATCTATTGCTGCAACCTGGACAGTGAGCGAACGGGCCGCAGGGAGTAAACTTCAGTGGTTCATCAAAAACGCTATTACTGACTACAAAGACGAGCGTAATTTACCTGCCGTTCGCGGCACATCTCAGCTCTCTCCCTACCTTCACTTTGGTCAGATTTCACCCAATCAAGTTTGGTTTGCAATCAAAGATGCTTTTCATGGTAATACCTCAGGCGCTGGTGTGGATACCTATTTAAGCGAAATTGGCTGGCGAGAGTTTTCCTATTATTTGCTCTATCACTTCAATGATATGCAAAAGCGCAACTTCAATTCAAAGTTTGACAAGTTTCCATGGCGTGATGCACAAAAAGATCTTAAAGCTTGGCAGTTTGGCAATACGGGTGTACCCATTGTCGATGCGGGCATGCGAGAGCTTTACCAAACTGGCTATATGCACAATCGAGTCAGGATGATTGTTGGCTCATACTTAGTAAAAAATCTGTTGATAGATTGGCGTGAGGGTGAGCGTTGGTTTTGGGATTGTCTTCTTGATGCCGACACTGCCAGCAATTCAGCGGGTTGGCAGTGGGTAGCAGGCTCTGGCGCAGACGCATCACCCTATTTTAGAATATTTAATCCAGTGTTACAGGGAGAGAAGTTTGATAAAGAGGGCGAGTATGTCAAAACCTATTGCCCCGAGCTTAAAGACTTACCTAAAAAGTATATTCATCAGCCTTGGGAGGCACCTGCCGAGGTATTAGAAAAAGCGAAGCTTGTGCTTGGCGATGCTAATGATGAATCTGCTGGCTTTCAACAATATCCCAAACCATTGGTTGATTTAAAAGAATCGCGTAAACGTGCGCTTGATGCCTTTGACTCAATAAAGGGAGCTTAACGTAGATGTCTCATCAAGTATGTTTAATATTGGGCGACCAGTTGAGCCTTGAAACAAGTTCGCTAGGTCACATAGACAAGCAAAATGATGTTGTCTTGATGTGCGAATTGCGCGATGAAGCGACTTATGTAAAGCACCACAAAAAGAAAATCGCCTTTATTTTTTCTGCTATGCGTCATTTTGCACAAGCGCTGAAAAGTGAAGGTTATAGGGTTGTGTACACCCAATACACTGACAACGATAATCAAGGTAGCTTTGAGCAACAGCTAGCATCATATATTGAAGGCGCCAAAAACGACAAGCAGCGTGGAGAAGTGACAAAAGTACACGTTGCTCAGGCGGCTGAATATCGTTTATATGAACAAATGCAGTCGTGGCAGGATAAACTCGGCGTGTCGATTGAAATACACGAAGACAATCGTTTTTTAGCCTCACAGTCGTTTTTCTCTGAATGGGCAGAAGGGCGCAAACAGTTGCGCATGGAGTTTTTCTACCGAGAAATGCGCAAAGACTTTAACTACTTGATGGAGGGCGACAAGCCGGTTGGCGGAAAATGGAATTATGATAGTCAAAACCGCGCGAAAGCCCCTAAAGACTTAGAAGTACCTAAGCCCACCATGTTTGAAGTTGACACAATAACAAAGGATGTGATTGCACTAGTGCAATCTGAATTTTCTGATCATTTTGGCGATCTGAATGATTTTCACTATGGCGTTACACGAGCGCATGCAAAGACGGTTTTAGAAGAATTTATCGCGCATCGGCTTGAGAACTTTGGGCAATATCAAGACGCGATGATCGAGGGTGAACCATGGATGTATCACTCCCACGTGTCGTTTTATTTAAATACCGGTTTGCTAAGTGCACGAGAGTGCATGGACGCAGCGGAACAGGCTTATGTAGCAGGACAAGCGCCTCTAAACTCAGTAGAAGGCTTTATACGGCAAATTTTGGGCTGGCGTGAATACATTAGAGGTTTTTACTGGCACTTTATGCCGGACTATACACAAAAGAACTTTTTCGAAGCAAAGCGAAAGCTGCCCGACCTGTATTGGGGCGGCAAAACAAAAATGAACTGCCTGAAACAATGCGTGAAAGAAACCAAAGAAAATGCCTATGCACATCATATTCAGCGCCTAATGGTCTTAGGGAATTTTGCGCTTTTGGCGGGTCTGAACCCAGACGAAGTGAACGAATGGTATTTAATTGTCTACGCCGATGCCTATGAATGGGTAGAGCTTCCCAATGTGAGCGGCATGATTTTATTTACCGATGGAGGTAAATTGGCGAGTAAGCCTTATGCGGCAAGCGGTGCGTACATCAATAAAATGTCGAATTACTGTCAAAATTGCGAGTACAGTGTAAAGGAGAAAACGGGTCATCAGGCTTGTCCATTTAACTACTTGTACTGGGATTTCTTGATTCGTCACCAGGAAGTTTTGACTAAAAATCAGCGAATGGGCATGATTTATAGCACGCTTAGGAAAATGGATGAAACCAAGGTAAGGCATATGCAGGAAGATGCTAAAAGCTTCTTTGCAAAACTAGACAAAAATGAAGAAGTCTGACTTGCCAGAGAAGACTTGTCCTGTTTGCAAGCTTTCTTTTACATGGCGTAAAAAATGGGAACGTAACTGGGAAGAGGTAAAATACTGCTCAGAGCGCTGTCGGCGAAATAAATCAAAAGCGCAAGATTAGAGCGTGCCCGTCGCGTCAATCGCCCCAATCGCATAACGGGCTAACAGTCCAAGCAAAATCGCAAAGGTTACGCTAAACAATGTGCCAAGCATGATGTACTCGGTGAGCTTACGGTCTTGTTGCCTACGCATATCTCCAAAGCGGAACACACTTTTTGCTGCAAGTAAAAAACCCACACCAGCAAACTGCCCCAGCATCACAAAGATAATGACCAAATAGCGCTCTAAAATACCGATCCACTCGCCTGCATTAGTCAGCCCGCCTTTGTTTTGTTGTGCGGACTGTGCAGCGTTTTCTGAAGCGTGCATCTGCTCGGTGTAGCCACTTAAAATCAGTTGAATGATCAGTGATAGCGGTTTCCAGGCAAACAAGAAAATAGCCAACACAATTAGGTGGTGAATTTTGGTGAACTCACTTAACACCGCATGCCATTGGGCGACATCAGGCTGCGCAATATAGGCGCATACCAGCGCTAGAATTAAAACGTGCGCACTTTGGTCGATTAAAAATGACTGTAAATAGAAACCTTGATAGGTTTTCCAGATATCGATGGCGTAGTGAGTCAGCACAATGGTAAACAAGGCGCCAAAAAAGAGGGGTGATAAGCCTAAAAAAGGGAATAATACGATTGCGTTCAAGGCAAAGTGACTCAGTACATGTTTAAAAAGCCCAAGTGACTTTTCTTTGTGCTTAATTTTGCATTCAATCCAGATTTTTCGCTGAATGTAAAAATCTGCGACTAAATGCACCAGCAACAAAAGAAAAAATAGGGTCATTGACTTGCGTCCTTACAGTACTGCTCAAAAAACTCAATGCTTTGCTTAAACAAATCAGCACCACCACGCTTAAGGTGGGTTGCTACGTTTTGTCTTGTCATTTGCAGTCTATCGGCAATAAATTGCTGTTCTGGAAAGTTTTCATTTAAGTAATGATAAATAACCTGCGCCTGTTTTTGTGTCAGACCGGTTAGGTGATTATTCAAAAATGCGGTTATGAGCGAGACCGACTGTGCCATTGAATGATTAAAGGTGCTGGTATTGGATATGTTAGTACTCGTTTGAATATCTGCCAAAGTTATGGCTATTTGGCCTCTTGAGGTTTTGTCTAGCACACGTCCTGACTGGACAAAGACCTCTCCCATGCTTTGGGAAATAGGTTTATCAAGGGAAGTTTGATGTCCGAAACAAAGCGATTGGGTAAGCTTTACAGGGTTGTGCTCATCAAAAGATAATAACCTGAGCTTTATGAGTAAAGCCGCTTTGAGTCCCTCGTTAGGTTTCGTGTAGCAAACCTGAAATGCATCTCCTCGATACACCTCATGTTGTGCACTAAACAGCATGTCGTGTTCGTCTAACAGCGTTTTTAGCTCTGCAATAAGCTGAGCGTGTTGCCTTTGACTCATGTTTGTTGAGTGGACAATATCACTGGTTTGCACGGCTATAAACATAATTCAAGCTAGGCTTTTGATCGGAAAATTGTTGTAAAGATGTCATAATACACAATTAAATGCAACCAATTTAGTTTGCTTTAATATTAGTAAAACTAATTCGATTGCATATTGTGTGCTTTTCGCAATCTAATCGGAAGCAGTGCGAGTTGCTTGCCATTGTATCACTTTCCATTCTCCATCACGATATGCTAACGCCCCACTGTTCAAATAGCGCGTGATCTCGTCATTGCTGTTAGCCACTAGTGTAAACGTCAGTAAGGCCATTTTATCGAATACGCGTACTTCCAAGGCTTCGCTAGAATACGCCACCGTCGCTTCAGATTCTTGCTGCGAGCTAGCATTGAAACCACTCATAATGTGTCCTTTGCCAAAGCGTTCGCCATTTGAACTGGTGTATACCAGATCTTCAGCCCAAAACTGTTCATGCGTATCTTTGCTATCCACATTGTTTAAAAAATGGTTCACGAGATTGACAATTTCGTCATGCGCCTTTGTTTGAGTTACAGAACGTGATTCATGACTATGGCGTGCATTAGCGTTGATACTGAGCACGGCTAAGCACATAGCAAAGATGATAAATAGGTAGTTGCGCGATCTTTGTTTCATTAAAGATAATTTCCTTAGTGGTTGCTGCTAACCATTTCCATAAGAATGGCATGCGATTTAATAATCGTGTCACGCTCTGACGCTCGATTAAAGTCAAAATGCGCGTTTAGGTAATCATCACTGCGATAAATTTCGCTCATCGCGGCGTTTACTTCTTCTATATAGCGCTGTGTGGCTTCATGTTTAGTGCACATCATGTAACCGAAGGTTGCGCTTGGCACCCCCGCAACTGAGTAACTGCGATACCTAAGCTGCGGATTTACCTTACCAAGCGCGAATACTTCGCTAGGGAACATCAGTGCAAAGTCCCCGCGTCGTGACAAGAATAAAACAGATAGACGATTATGTGCCTCGTTACCAGACCAAGTAAGCGTTGATTGATTAGGCAGCGCGTCTATTTGCGGATCTAACACATTGCCGTATGAAAACTCTGGTAAAAGCAGAAAAGTCGAATCTGGCAGAGCATCAGCTAAGGCATTCAAAGAAATAAGTTCGCCATCTTCATTTAATATCTCTGAAGGTAGAGGAGGGAGGTCGCTTTGTTGATACAACTTATAATGGAGTAAAAAATAGATGGGTTTAGAAAAGAAATACCTCTGCTCGCGCTCTTTTGTTTTGAATCGATACAGAGTACAAAGTGGTTCTTCACCCAGTTCCAATAAGCGATTTTGGCGGTTGAGGGGAACGTAAGCTAAATTTTTAGGTAAACCAATGCGTTGATACAGCAGGTCGTATACAGATGAGATAGTGCCGACCCCGTTATTTGTGCTGACTTGCTCAATAAAGGCATGGCTGTCGGTCATGACTAACACTTCCTGCGCTCTTATCGATGTAGACACACAGAAAATACAAAGCGCTAAAAACGCAGACTTGACGCTCATTTATTGTGCTCTATCCATGTTATCAACCATCCATTGTAAAACTGAATGTATGGCCTATATATAGCTCGCTTAGTGCTTTTTGACAAACATAAAAATGTTTTGTGAAAGTGATTTGCAGTATATGATTGCTGAACTTAAATACCCAAAAGCGAGCAAATAACCTTTTCCATATGATGCAACGTTCATATTTTTTAGCGATTGGTCCAATATGTGCGCTGCTAACATATCTTGTTTGTAACTACGCTTTAGATTTTCCTCATGGCGCTGCGATTACCGCCGGTATTACGGTACTTACCGTCATATGGTGGGTGAGCGAAGCTTTGCCTATACCGGTAACTTCAATTGTACCGTTTGCTGCTTTACCATTATTTGGCATTCTCACTCACAGAGAAGTAAGCGCATCCCTCGGCTCTCACGTGATTTTGCTATTGATGGGCGCCTTTATGCTGTCTAAAACGCTCGAGCGGTCTGGTGTTCATCGGCGCCTCGCGCTTATGATGATCAACGCCATTGGTGCACACAGTCAAAAACAGCTGGTTTTCGGCTTTATGATAGCAACCGCAATCTTAAGCATGTGGATTTCAAATACTGCCACTATTTTAATAATGTTGCCGATAGCCTTGGCCATCCTAACGCAGGTCAAACATAAACCGCTTAAAATCGCATTGATTCTAGGTATTGCATATTCAGCAAGTGTTGGAGGCTTAGGCACGATTATCGGCACGCCTCCGAATGTGATTTTTGCCGGATTGTATGAGGAGCAATCGGGGCAAGAATTTAGTTTTCTAAAGTGGATGGCTATCGGGATACCTGTTGTCGTTGTCGCTATTCCGATTATGGCGCTGTGGTTGACTCGTCGTCTTTCAGGCCCGTTGGATGTGGATATGCCATCGGTTGGTGCGTGGCAAATTCAAGAGAAACGAACCCTGATAGTGTTCGGTCTGGCGGTCCTTGCGTGGGTCACGCGTAACGAGCCTTTTGGCGGGTGGAGCGCATTATTAGATATTCGCATGGCTGGAGACAGTACGGTTGCGCTTGCAGCCGTTATTCTGATGTTTATCGTCCCAAACGGTCGTGGCGAAAAGCTACTTGATTGGAAAACTGCTGTGGATATTCCATGGGGCATGCTGCTTTTGTTTGCTGGCGGCATTGCACTGGCAAAAGGATTTACCGCCTCAGGTTTGAGCGAAATAATTGGCGATGGATTGAGCGTCTTTACTGAATTTCCGCTATTGATAACAATATTACTGCTGTGTTTGACGGTGACCTACTTAACCGAAATTACCAGTAATATTGCCACCGCAACTTTGATATTACCTATTTTGTATGTAGTCGGCATAAACTATGGTATTGATCCGGCTATACTTATGATACCGGCAACTATGGCCGCAAGCTGCGCATTTATGCTTCCGGTTGCGACAGCTCCCAATGCCATTGCTTATGGTACTGGGGAAATTGACATCAAGGACATGGTTGTAGAGGGTGCTGTGTTAAGCCTTCTCATTTCGACAATGCTTGCGATGCTCGTTTTCGCGATTTTAAAGGTCATTATATGATATGAAAATTATCGTCGACGCAGACGCGTGCCCAGTAGTTATCAAAGAAATATTGTTTAAGGCAGCTCAGCGCACCCAAGTGCAGACCTTGTTGATTGCCAACCACGCGATAAGAGTGCCACCGTCACCCTACATATCAACCATGCAGGTTCCATCAGGCTTTGACGTTGCAGATCATGAAGTTGTGCAGCGCTGCGATGAAGACGATTTGGTGATTACCTCTGATATACCACTTGCTGCCGAAGTGATAGAGAAGGGCGGCAATGCCTTATCCCCCAGAGGTGAACTCTTCGATAAACAAACCATTAAGAGTCGCTTAAATACCCGTGACTTTATGGAAACCATGCGCGCTAGTGGTTTTCAAACGTCAGGGCCGCCGCCGTTGAATCAAAAAGACCGCAAAGCCTTTGCCGACCATTTAGACAAGCTACTAGCCAGACGTTGAACGTTCCTCGACTAATGGGTTTAGACTAATCAAAAAAACTGTGAAATTAGGGACTCAATGATGGAACCAATTGCCCATGACAATGGAATGGTGCTGGCAACTGCAATCCCTTTAATACCTTGAGGCAAGTCAATTGGCCATGATGATACGCTATTGATCTCGTGTTTTAAGTTAATGAGTGAACTTAGTTGGCTTAGGCGTTCAGGATTATCTGTTAAACGTCGCTTTTTGTCCTGTCGCTCAGCAAATGCGACAAAAATAGCTTTGTTGATACGCTCAATAGACTGAGACTTCTGAGTTGCAATGAAGTTATGTACTTTCATCACTGGCCTCAGTAAAAATAAGCTTAAGGCAACAAACACAAATAAAGTTATGACTTTGTCTATATTAGGTATTTCCTTGCCCATCCAAAAGAGAGGGAACAGTGCAATAAAAAATGCTGTTATCACCACGTTGGAAATAACCAAGTCTGAAATTGGCTGAAGTTTTTTGCTACCAAACATGCCAATCTTTTCTTTTTCAAGGAAATGCTTGATAACAAAGCGAGTAATAAATATTAGTTGCAAGACTAAAAGAACACTAAAACTCCAAAACGGAACCGCACTTACGTTTAAAAATACGATAATACTTGGTGACTCAGACAACGCATCTGTTACCAACAATCCTTCCGCGTAAAGATAAGTGAGTGTAACTCCAAGGCCAAATACAAATGAAATCTTTAAATTTAACCATGTCTTTCTTGCAATTGTATAGATGACCCATTTTTGGGTTTTCGCAACATGATTATGGTTTAGAAACGAAAAAAGGCATGTGCGTGCTCTGGTAAAGAGGTAGTAGTTGCAAATGATTGCGTAAACTGTGACTAGAGGCATGCCAATGGCCGCATTTCTCTCTCGTATAAAATCGCGACTTATCGAGTCCCCAACTTTTGAAGCGATGTAAGCATCTTGGCTAAATGCGCCGAGATAAATAGCTGCGACAATCATTGATACAAAGTATCCAATCGCTAGGCAGATGACGACTTGTAAATTTGTGTACCTTAAAAACGCCTTTCTTGGCGCTAAGTGACTAAGGGCTAACATATTAAAACCCTCATACTAGATAGGCACGGCGACTTTAAGGAGCTGGCTGACCAGTGCAGCACCAACCCATGAGACTAAAGGTATTAGCATCAATAGACTCAGCTTAAAGGAAAATGGCAGGTCGATGGCAGTGATTCCCGTATTGCCAATCTCTTTCCTTACCAAAAGTAGATCGGAAATAAACTTCACACGCGAATCATCGTCAACCAGCCGTCTGTTATTACTAAGCGCGCTTGTTGTGCTCATTTGTTCGCTTAAGGAGTGATTTAGTCTTTCTAGCATTTGTTCTTTGCGTATTAACAAGGTTTGTCGAGTCACGATGACTGGATAACAAAGCAAAGCAAGGGTAAGGCAAGAAAACACAAACATAAGAACCAACTCGATAAATGGAAGGTCGTATACAAGGGCGTTTAAGGGGTATACCGCAATGATTGATATTGCGACGAAAAAATTGGTGAAAATTATTTCACTTAGGGGTTTAAGTAATTCAATTTCGAATAGTCTTACCCGCAGATAGCGCTTAATGTGCTTAGTCAGTATTTGAAATAGCAATATCATGGTGAAAAGAATGTACAAAATACTTGTCCATATTGGGATTGCCTGAGCAAACAGCAGATACCTATACGTTCCCAAGGACTCATGAAGAATTGTTCGCTCCATCGTAAAATGCGTATTTCGGTAAAAACAGTCAGTCATTTCGGTTCTATCCGATCGCTTCATAACCTTCTTTTCTCCCAGCCTTCTTTTTACCCTAAGTGATCGGATTGGTCTAGTTTTCTCATTGACTCCCCAGCGAGTTCGATGCGATGACTGTTATGCAGTAATCGGTCAAGTAGTGCGTCAGCAACGGTCGGGTTTGCTATGAGCTTATACCAGTCTGTCGCCGGTATTTGGCTAGCAATAATAGTGCTGGCGTTTTGATAACGGTCCTCCATGACATCAAGCAAGTCGTTGGCTTGTCGAGCATTTAGCTTTTCCATGCCCCAGTCATCGAGTATTAGCAGCTTTTTCTTGGCAAGTTGCGCCAGTTGTTGACGGTAACTACCATCGGCATGGCCGATGTTAAGCTCATCGAGTAACTGACCTAGTCGGTAATATTTAACGCTGTGATGCTGCTCGCATGCTTGTTGTCCAAGCGCACAGACTAAATAGGTTTTACCGCAACCGGTTGCCCCTGTGATAATGACGTTGTGCGAGTAATGCAGGTATTGCCCGCTGAGTAAGGTCGCTATTTTTTCCTTGCGCAGTCCTCGTGCTGCTCGGTAGTCTAGATGACTGGCGTGCGCATCTAAGCGCATTTTTGCCTGACGTATTAAGCGTTTGATTTTAGTATTTTGACGGCAGAGTATTTCGTGCTGTGCCAGTAAGCCAAGGCGCTCTTCGAAGCTCATATCCTCATATGTCGCCACTTGTGATTGTTGCAGCTCAAGCGCTTGGCTAAAGTGCCCAAGTCGCAGTGAGCGCAGTTGCTCTTGCAGTGCTTGTTGGTTCATGATGTTTCCTATTGATAGTAATGTTGTCCACGGATATTGTGGTGTGTGACAGGTGTGTCATCTTGCTCGGGTGCTTGATGTGCCGCTTCTTTGCGATGATTGAGTAGATTTACCACCACCGTGCGATGTGGCCGCTCAAGCAGTAAGGCTTTTTGGCAGGCGGCCTCTACGCGGGCATTGCCGTATTGCTTAGTGAGATGCAGTATGGCTAAACAGCTTTTAATCGCTTGCTCAGGGTGTTTACGGCTTTGGATATGCCACTCAACCACGCCACGAGCACCCGCGCCAATATTTTCAGCCCAACTTAATAGGCGCTCTGGACCGAAGCGCTGCTTCACATGGCTATGTGGCATATGCTCTTTAATGGTCGTAAATCCGCCGTCTTTAAACGTGCGAGCATGTTGCGCGACGAGCTGGTTGTGATGATAAATACACACGATATTGGCACTGACTTCTAGCGTGACAGTGTCGCCGACTAAACCATTAGGTACAGAGTACGCATGCTTTTCATACAGCACATGGTAGTCAGGGCCGACCTTGGCGCGTTTACTGTCGATGTATTCATAAGGGCATGCGGGTAAACTGCCCAGCGCGGGCTTATCTAGCAACTCGAACTGCTGTTTGCGTGAGCCAGGATACATGCGTTGTTGACGGTTATTTAAGTCCTCCATTAGGGTTTTGATTTTAACGTTCAAGTCTGACAAGGTGTAAAACACATAATGACGCAAGCGCATTAATACCCAACGCTCAACAATCAGCACGGCATTTTCAGCTTTGGCTTTATCTTTGGGTTTATAAGGTCTAGCGGGCATGATGGCCGTGCCATAATGCCTTGCCATTTTAGCGTAATTTTCATTCAGCGTAGGCGCGTAAGGATGAGCTTTAATCACCGCTGACTTGAGGTTGTCTGGCACCAACAGGCGCGGCACGCCGCCCATATAATTGAACGCACGCACGTGCGCCATTATCCAATCTTCTTGCTTTTGTGAGCGGCCCGCTTCGACATAGGTGTAATTGGTCGCACCTAGCGTCGCAACGAATATCTGCGCGTGATATCTGATTTCCCCCGTATCAGGGCTAACAATGGGAACTGTTGGGCCGCAGTAGTCAATAAATAACTTATCGCCGGCAATATGATGCTGGCGCATGCTGCGTTTTTGCTTTTTAAGCCACGACTGATAGTGCTCGCAGAATTGAGTGTATCCGTAAGCGGTGGCGCTATCTTCTTTACAATATTCTTGCCATAGCAGCAGCTTGGTCATATGCCGATGCTTTAGCTCAATTTTCATTTTCAGGAAGTCAGGTAGGCGTTTCTTGCGTTTAGCCGTCGCAGCAGTATAGAGATTGCCTTCAAGTTGCTGATCGCTTAGGCCCTCTGGTAGTGGCCATGTTAAATCACTCGATTTAAATCGCGTGAGGACTTCACTCACGGTAGCGGGGCCAAGGCTCAGGCATTTGCCAATATCGCGATTGCTCAATCCTACCTCAAACTTCAAGCGCAGGACGTCTTTTACTTTTCTCATTTCAGTTCTCTTTCTAGGCATGGCTGCGTATTTCCTTAACACTGACGTTAAGGCATAGCTTACCAATTGATTTAACTAGAAAAAGAAGGTTGTTTCGGCATTCCGATCACTGATTTCGGAAAAGTGCTCAATTTGATCGAATAACACCGAAATCGGTGATCGTTTCAAATCGAAATCAATGATCGGATTGAAACGAAATGATGGATCGATTTCGACCGAAACATGCATAAAATAAACCGCGACAATGATCATTGCTAAGATTGCCAACCATACCATTCGTTTTTTGATGTGATGTTCGACAATGCTTTTGATCTGTGAGCTTAATTCGGCCGGTGTTTTTCTGCGTCTATAGCTCATAAGTTTCGCTATCTGGTAAGAATTACGGCGAAGAACAATGTGCTGGCCAAAAATACACAAAGAGACAATAACTGGAAGAGTGATTGCGGCTCCAGCGTCTCTTGCGTGATAAGAGTCTTGTGGATGTTCAAAGGAAATAAAACCCAGTAAAGCGTAAAAGATCCAGCAAATTAGGATATAAATACCTGCATATATTGCGATTTTTAAGTCTGCTCGCTGGAAATTCATACGGCTAAAGGTCAATAATTCAACAGATAATAAAAGATGAAGCCTTTCTACATTAATTGCAAATAAAAATAAGTCAGGGTTTAGCTCGCACTCTCGTCGCTGATAAAGAAGCGATGCTCTACTTTTTGTCGTTGAGTAAGCTAATTAGGCTAGAAGTATCAAAACGCCCGCCGCCATTTTTTTGCACCTGCGCGTATAGTTGATCCACCAGCGCGGTTACAGGAAGGGTGCTGTTATTCTTTTTCGCTTCGTCCAATACAATACTCAAGTCCTTGCGCATCCAGTCAACAGCAAAACCAAAATCAAATTCGTTATTAACCATCGTGTGTGCTCGATTATCCATCTGCCACGACTGAGCAGCACCTTTGCTGATAACATCGACCACTTGCTGCGTATCTAAGCCTGCTTGCATTGCAAAATGCAGGGCCTCAGACAAGCCTTGCACCAAACCTGCAATACAGATTTGATTAACCATTTTGGTTTGTTGGCCGCTCCCAACACCGCCCATTAAAGCGTGCTTTTGCGCATAACAGTCAAGTAATGGCGCTATGCGTTTATAGCTTATCTGATCACCACCAAGCATTACGGTAAGACGACCGTTTTCCGCGCCTGCTTGTCCTCCGGACACGGGAGCATCCAAAAAGGGAATTTGCTGAGAATTGCATTTCGCCGCCAGCTCATTTGCCAACACCGCCGAGGTAGTGGTGTGGTCTACCAAGACTGCACCACCGCGCATACTCGCGAGTACACCATCGTCGCCGTAAACTACACTTCGCACATCATCGTCGTTTCCAACACACATAAATACCGCGTCCGCACCCTCGCAAGCTTCGCGGGGAGTCTTCGCATGCTCGCCACCAGGATGGGATTTACACCAATCAACGGCTTTTTCTTGAGTGCGATTGTAGACAGTAACAAAATACCCAGCACGGTAAAGATGACCAGCCATCGGAAAGCCCATCGCACCAAGGCCGATAAAGCTGAGTTGCATGTTTTTCATAGGGCGCCCTTAAAATAACATCGAGTTGTTTCAGTTAAAACGTCAGTGCTTCCTATTGTGAACTCTGTAGCAATTTATTCAAATGCTTATCGACATTTAGTTATACATGGCAAATGCAGAGCATCATTAAATATGCGATATTTTAGTTTAAGGAAGCGCATTTCTTTCCGATACATTATTAAGCATGACAATAACCACACAATAATAATGCAAGCAGAATTAGCTAAAAAGTTAAGCACCCTAAACATACTCATTGTTGACGATATGGCTGCAATTCGAGGCCTCACTAAAACACTGCTTGAGTCTATGGGTGCGACGAAGGTAGACGATGCCATTGACGGTGCTGATGCTTGGAAAAAGCTGAATCAAAGATCATACGACATTATTATTTCTGACTGGGACATGCCTAAATGCAGTGGTATTCAATTATTGGAAAAAGTCAGAGATAGTATCGATTATCAACGTACACCATTTTTGTTACTCACCGCCTCGAATGAGAAAAGCCGAGTAATATCAGCCGTAAAAATGGGTGTGAGTGACTATTTAAGCAAACCTTTCCAACCACACGAGCTTGAGCAGAGGGTTGCTCGAATGCTAGAAAAGATGGGGTAGTGAAGCTTCACGCAAACTAAACTAACGAGTGTTTAGGATTACAGTGTATTAGGCAGTGCATTTGCGTGTTTTACCACGCCATAGGCGAAGCTAGTGTCAATTGATGCAATGTTGTCCATCCGCTGCAGTGTATTGCGAACAAAATGCTCGTAGTCGTGCAAATCTTTCACCACCACTTTTAAAAGATAATCTGCTCGACCGGTCATCACAAAGCATTCAAGCACGTTGCGCGCTGCACTAACCTCTTGTTCAAATTTTTTTACCACTTCCGCGCTATGTCTTACTAGCTCAACTCTCACAAAAACAGTGATAGGAAGGCCGTATTTTTCATTATCAACAAGCGCAGTGTATCCTCTGATGATGCCGCGTTCCTCTAATTGTTTAACGCGCCTTAAACATGGGCTCGGAGAAAGGTTCACCTTGCTTGCTAATTCTTGGTTGCTAATGCGTCCATCAAGCTGAAGCTCATACAAAATTGCTTGATCAGTCTTATCCATAAAGCCCTCTTTTTAAGCAATTATCTTCTAATATAGTCTATAAATACGCAATTAATTAGTTAAATATTGCCCTGCGCCAGTAGTAAAGTAAAGTCATTCGATAAAAGCTTTGGATAATCGCAATGTCATTATCACTTTCAAAAACGCCTCACTCTCTTATCGAGCATACCAGCACCAACAACAATGTGGGGTTAGCGACAAAGGCAATTCATGCGGCGTATGACGCGAGCAATGAACACGGCGCACTCAATCCCCCATTACATATGAGCTCAACCTTTACTTTTGAAAATGTGCAAGCAGGTGGTGATATGTTTGCCGGGGAAAAAGAGGGGCACTTTTACAGTCGAATTTCCAATCCTACCTTACAAATTCTAGAAGAACGTATGGCCATTTTGGAAAGTTCAGAGGCTGCACTTGCAACCGCCTCCGGTATTGCAGCCATTACCTCGGCTTGCTGGACCTTGCTAAAGGCTGGCGATGAAATTATTGCGGACAAAACCCTATATGGTTGTACCTATTCCTTCTTTGAGCATGCTTTACAAAAGTTTGGTGTGGGGATTAAGTATGTTGATTTAACTGACCTCGATGCATTAGAGGAATGCATAACAGCAAGCACTACAATCATTTATTTCGAAACGCCCAGCAACCCCAACATGCGGCTCGTTGATATAAAAAGCATATGCAGCATTGCTAAGAAAAAGGCAATAACTACGATTGTTGATAACACCTACGGAACGCCTTTAATTACTCGTCCCGTTGAACTTGGCGCAGATTTGGTTATTCACTCAGCCACTAAATACCTCGGTGGCCATGGCGATTTGATTGGCGGTTTGGTTTGTGGCGCAAAAACGTTAATTGATAGGATCAGACTCGAGGGTCTTAAAGACATGACCGGCGCGTGCATGTCTCCTTTTACAGCAATGCTTATTATGCGGGGGCTCAAAACACTAGAGCTTCGCATGCAGCGACATAGTGAGAATGCACTCAAAGTGGCGAGCTTTTTGGCGCAACATGATTTAGTGGAACGAGTTGACTACCCCGGGCTTAAAACACACCCACAATACTCACTGGCTTGCCAGCAAATGGCGTTATTTGGAGGAATGATTGCATTTGAACTCAATGCGAGCGCAAACGAAAGTGAGTTATTTATGAATTCACTTCAACTCATTCAGCGAGCGGTGTCCCTTGGGGATGCCGAGTCTCTCATTCAGCATCCAGCAAGCATGACACATTCAGTCTATACGCCTGAACAGCGCGAGGCGCATGGGATAAGCGATTCACTTATTCGACTGTCCGTAGGTTTAGAATGCATAGAAGATATTTTAAGTGATTTAGCTCAGGCCTTCGAGCAGCTAAACCGGCCTAAACTTTCTTCCGCTTAGTAAACATCGACAGCGGTATTTATTCAAATCAGGGATAAACATCATAAAGCCAGCAATTAGGTATTAGAGCTTTGAAAACAAAGAAGGGTTGCACATTGGCAACCCTTCTTTGTTTGCTGCGCGCTACATTAGCACTCAGACGGATCCCCGCCAGTCTGCTCTTTTAGCTTAATACAGGCTTCTTTCGCTTTTTCAGCGGCGGCTTTTTGAGCATCGTCTAGCTCTGCTTCGCCATCTTCCAGAAGCTCTGCCGCTTTATCCTTGCCTTCTTCTAGCATTTCGCTCGCGGCTTCTTTGCCATCTTCAAGCATTGCACTTGCATCATCCATCGCATCAGATGCAGCGTCTTCTACATCATCATATGCTTCAGCGGTGGCCGCTTGTGTCTGCTCTACGGCAGATTCTACATCTTCTTCAGACTCATCAGGTGCTTCGCTGCAACCTGCTAAAGCCAATAATCCAACCAAAACTGCTAGCGCTAATTTATTTTTAAGTATCGTCATGATTTCTCTCCCTAAGTGAAAATCTAACACTACGCGCGTCGGCGCGTAGTTCATAGGAGAATAGCACTTGTGTAAAACGAAACAAGTGACTCAAATTTGCGTCAGAATTGTCCCGTACTCTATTGGGCTATTGCTTTTTGCTGCTCAAACAGAATGCGAACTGGGCCTATGAGTCCCGAAGGTACTCTTTCGTCTTCTGCGCTGAAGAAATTTTGCGTCGTAAATGTTAAACGTTCAGTCACCGGAGGAGGTTGATTGCGTTTATACCATTCAACCATATTCTCTTCAGGATTATTCCACTTAGACGCTCTCACAAAACCGCTTGTGTCTGGCAAGGATTCATCCGCTATCAGCCTGTTGATCCACAAATTTGCGACTTCAATATTGATTCGGTTAACACCGGGCTTTACAAGTTTCGTGATATCCAGCTTATGAGGTGCTATCCATGTTACGCCAAGGTCTTTTTCATTTATTTGCACTTTAGCACTTATATTTACATCACCTAAGTCTATCCATAAGCGTTCGTGATTATCTAATTGCTCTTGGGTGATAGTAATACTTGTACTATAAGAAGCCGTGCCAGAATAGTCGCGGATCTCGGTGTCTGGATGCATAGACCAGTCGGTTAGCGTGTCAAAGCGGTAAGTTTCATCGAGTCCGTATTGTTCGCTAAACTGCACTAGCCATGGTTCTTTTATGATTAAAGGCTCGCTCGCATTCAACCTCACTGTAGTGTCATTGTTAAAGGCATAAACACCCGCATTTATGCTGCCTGCGTTTATGCCGCCAATCTCATTAAAGCTGAATGTCAGACCTTGATTCAGCAAGCTCCGCGTGACCTTTGATGGTGCAAGATTGCTTGTTGAATTAGCCATGCTATGTTCAGTTCCTCTGAGCACAATGAGCATAGACTGATGGCCACTCAAATAAAGCTGGGTTTTGGTGGTGTTTTCTGGCGTAAACTCATAGATAGGATAGGCATATGACTCACCCGTTTTAGGATCAAAGAGTTCAGGGATTTTGCCTTTTGTGCCAAACTCGAGATCAAATACTTGACCGTACTCACTATCGTTATAAACGAAAAAAATATCCATATCGTCCAGTCGTCTTTGCGCATACTGAACGTTAGGTGCGCCGCCCACAATAAGTTCTCTGGCGATATTGTGAGTTTTGTAAAGTGTTTCCCACTCAAGCTCAGTGTATGTGGTCTTTTGTGACCAAATAAACGCAACCATCTTATCAAATGCTGTTCGCATTGCATCGGTCGCTCTCCAATTGGCAAGCGTGCTGGGTGCTTGACCAATAATTAACGCGCCTCGCTGAGATAGGGAATACAACTTTTCCAAACTGGCTAAGGTAACTTTTTCGATATTACTCAGGTATAACCATTTATATTGCGCGCCATGGGGCAAGGTTAACTTGCCATTGCTTACCTCCAAATCGTTCAATAATACTTCAGCATTTAGGCAATCATAGTTAATAGAACGCGGCAAAACGCTTTGCAATTCACGTTTTTCCGGACAGCTGGTAGGTGCGGCGTCACCCACAAACCAAAGACCATCCGCAACGGGCAGCCCTTGCCTTAACATAAATTGAACACGCGCCATATACTTAAACCAGTCAGCGCCTGCGCTTGTCCACCATGGCTGAGTGCGATCGAAATGTGCGCCCCAGCGATTCATGGTCATTCCCGGCACTACATGCGTATTTGCCTGGTGAGCAAAACGATGAAAGACCATCTCATTGATGCCACGCGCAAAGGCCATATCGCCGTCAATTTTTGCCATGCCCGGATGAAATGTCCAATTAATGTCCTGTTGGGCGGTAAAGGCTTCTGCAGAAACAATATTCTTATTGTAAATATGCGCAGAAGAGGCGGCAGCCGATAAATAGGCATTGTCTCGCTTCAGCCAAAATTCGCCCATGGGAATATTGGCCTTGCTGCCAGCGTCAACATCGTTAAACGGGCCAAAACCGTAGGGCTCGATATAAGTCTTAACACCATCTTTGTTGGCTAGTTCAGTAAAATAGCCGTAATAGTTGTTGCTAATGAGTTCTGCGTTTAAAGTTCGCGTATCCCACAACACACCTTCAGATACCGCAGCATTGTCCATAAACTTTCCGGCGAACAAGGGTAAATATTTAATCAGGCTATAATTAAAGCGCTCTTGAAAGCGTGTTTCATAATCGTGCGTCCAGTTTTGACCGCCCACTTCAAAACTATCAATTTCAAGAAATTGCATTGCATCAGGCGCTACATCTTTTGCACTATTTAGAACACGGCTTACATAAGCACCATAGTGCACATCAAATGCTTCTCGACTGAACTTATCCACCTCTAAGCCAGTGCCTTCAACTGAGGCTGGGATATTCACAGCGCCTGTAGTGGTAAAACCAAAGCGCATAATTGTATAAGGTCCTTGGTAATCATCGTTGGGTAATGTTGTTTGCAAGCGACCATTTTGATCCAGCGCTGAGGTAAGATTTATCACCTTTGATGAGTCAATAATATGCTCGGGAGGAGGCGTTCCAATAGTAGGCAGCTTATTGTAATCAGTACGAGCAATGGAGCTACGCCCTAGGTAATTTGCAAGAAAGCGATTGCTTGATAACTGCATTTCTTCAATCTTGACCGTTTGGTTGAAGTAAAAGCGAAAATGCTTTGCTGCAACGGCTTCAAACACGGCGTCGCTGGCCCAAACAGACTTGCCTGGACGTCTAATAACGATGCTGTCGTGGTAAGTAAAATTATCTCCGTCATTTGAGACATACAGCATGGGTTTTACATGACGTCCATCTAAAAAACGAGCAAACACTGATTGTTTGCTTACCTGCTCGTCATAGCTAAACTGAATCCACGGCGCGTCTGTTAGGTCCTGTTCAGAAGACTCGGCGCGCAAATCGGAGCGCTTACCATCTTTACGCGTGATGGTAGTGTGCGCCTCTATTTGACTATCATTGATAAAGCTTAAATCGGCATTGTTGTCAGAAGAGGAAAGGGAAGGTGGAAATTTTTCGTTTTCAATATCTGGTATCAAAGAAGGATAAGCAAGTACAGCCACATCCTCATAATAATTATGTAGGCTAGGAGGCGCAGGTAGGTTTATGTCAATCACACCACCCTCAATAATAACTTCTGAATAAACGAGCTTTTTCATAGACATGTGTGGCGTAATCCAAGGGCCACCACTTGACGTCCAACCATCAGCATTATGTACGCCAAAGCTTAGACCAAGACGCTGCGCTTCTTTGGCTGCGTGGGTAATAATATCGATATGTTCGTCTGAATTAAATTTGATATCGCCCAATGGAATGCCTTGCGTCACGTTAAAGAGCATTACACCACCAATTCCTACTTCAGCGATTGACTCAAAATCTTTCGTAACGCCTTCTTTTGACATATTGCCACTCATCGCATGAAACCAAGTGAGCGGTTTATATTGATGAGGTGGATTAGCAAAGGTGTGCTCTAGCATTTTCGCATTTGAAGACACAGAGTGGTCCGCAGCGTTTTTATCATCAGAAGCGCTTAGTTGTGCCGATTGATTATTGTAATGACAAGACGAGAGGCCACAGAAGCTCGTGATGATAATGCAAAAAAAGAGGATCACTGTTACGGAAACGGAATGATGCGAGAGCAGCACTTGGGAACTATTCATGTGTTGGCGCCTTATGTGCTTACACTTGCACTGATGCATTTTGAAATATTATGATTGAAATTGATTTTTTATCAAGTGTACAAACAAGTCAACACATAATGAATATGCGGTATCAGAAATGCGCGCAATAAGATTGAATAGGGGTTTACGCCTCCTGCGTCATGTCGGCATACAATTAGCAGAGCCAAGAGAAGGGATACCCGCATCCGCAAGAGGTGAGCGCACGCGGGTAAAAACTAGGGCGTGTTGATTTTAATAAGGGCCCATCAATGCTGCGTCAGCTAAGTAAGACTGATACCAAAGCTGATTGCCCCTCAGATAGTAGATACCATCAGATGTTTGAACACTGCGGTCTTCTCCAGCATAAATGTAAAAGTCTTGGCTGGAGGGGGCCTCAATTGTTAGACTTTCAGTCAAGTTCGCTTGCGCCTGTGAATGCTGAACATCAAAAACAAACAAACTGTTGCTAGCGCTTAGAAATAAATCTGAATCGTCTTGCATCCAACTCTCTACTGGCAAAGCAAAGCGTGTCGCATCGTCATTTCCCAGAACCGAAAGCGTTCTGTAATCAAATTCTACAGGCGTATAGCTGTTTTCCTTGGTGATATTTGCAAGTTCAAGCGGATTGGCTGGATCGCGCACATCAAACAGACTAATTTTCATAGCTTGCACAGGAACCGGCTCAACGATGGGACCTCCTGTTTCAGGAAGGCGTAAAGGACTAAGTTGCTGGCCTATACCTAAAAGCAAATCGTCAGAGAAGGGCTGCAAATAACTTGAGAACCCCGGGATTTCCAGCTCTCCGAGTAAGCTAGGTAATTGCGGATTTTCCAGGCCGAGAACATAGAGCGGATCAATTTGTTCAAAGGTCACTACGTAGCCGCGTTCACCCACATATCTCACAGCAAACACATCTTCACCTGGTTTGCCCAGGGGTGCGGGATAGGTGTCGTTTGGCAATTCACCAACTATTGCTAAATTGTCTCCTTGTTGTTGGAGGGTAAATAAGCGATGGAGTGGGTCGTCCAAGTTGCTTGCATAATCACTGGTGACAATGCGCAGCGTATCTTGATATTCGCTTAATCGCAGTTGAGCTTGATTACGCCAGCCGATAATGCCGGGCACTGAGCCTGAAGCCTCATAACTCATTGTGTCAGAGAATGATATTTTGTGGATCAAGGTGTCATTTTCCACATTTCCAAGCAGATATAAAGCCTCCGATGACATGTATATCTCGCTGGTTACATTAGACATGCATATGGCTTCTAAATTTTGTGGGTTGTCTAGGTCAATCTTAAATACCTGAATCAACTGAGCATATCCATCTGCAACCGTAGCCGCTTCTGGGATATAGCAATCATCTAGCGCCAAAATGTTTTGTTCATTATCGTTAAAACGAAGGGGCGGCAAAAGCTCGGAAGCGGGCGTTGATACAATTTTTTGGTAATTCGCAAGCTGTGTTTGCGCGTCTGAAGCACCAAACTCCAATCCTTCAACCTGAGGAAGGTATGAACTAACAACATATAATTGATTGTCGATACGCCTTGAGCTAATTAGCCGTCCATCTATTTCGATTTTGTCAGCTTGAGGAATTTGTTCCGGGGCGCTTACGTCAAATACTTCTACAAAAAATGAACCATCCATTTGTGGCGCAAAACTTGTGCTAGATAAAGTATCCACAGGGTAGGTCGGTTCTACTGTGCTGATCACCGCTAATTTTGCCGAAGCATTGGCATTTGCCGACGTTGAGCCGGGTTCGGCTTCACTTAAGTATATGCCATAAATTTGGCCTTCACCGCTTGCTGTTTCCAGCACAGTGATCTCTGATAGGCTATTATCCTCTGCTTTAGATAACACTCTCACGCCAGCAGCGCTCACATTTTCTGGCACCCAAACTGGAAACGATGCAATGAAAAAGTGTGCTCCGTTAAACTCAATCCTGTCTGCCTCATCTACACCGAGCTCTTGCGTATTGGTGCTTGAAAATCCCCCTTGTGCCGACGCTTCTGAAGCCGGCGCATCGCTAAGCGCTGTTGGAACAGGAACACTACCAACACTGTTGTTGTACAAGCCATTTTTGATGAATGTTTCTGCTAAGTCACCGCCGGTTTTCGTCAAGCTACCATTAAAGGCCTGAGGAGGATTGAGCGGTGGTACTGCGCTAGGGACTTCTGGTACTTGAGGCGCTACAGGCTCGTTTGTTGACGAATCTCCAGAGCACCCGCTTAGTAAGACTGCCGCAAAAACGGCAGTGCTTAGGGTCTTAGTTCGGCCAGGTAAAGGTAACAAAGCGGTGTTTCTTTGTGGGTTTTGCAAGCTTAACTGGAACATGAATTTCATCCTGCATAGTTGAACACTTTTTATACACCTTAAATTATAGCGCTTAGTAATGCAGATCAAAGATGCAATTAAATGTGAACATTTGTAACCAGCTAATGTTTGCTAAGCAAAGCTTTGATAGTCTTCGTTATAAGTTTTACGAAGTAGATCTTATGAAAAAAACCGATTTTCCATTTAAAAGCACAGTTCAGCGCAGTGTTTACGTTGCGTTATGCTGTATTGCGTTTTGTCTTACAAGCCCAAGCTTGGCAAATGATAAATGCGATGATGAATCTTTTTGTATTGAACAAAACAGCTGGCAAGTCGGTGTTGCAATTGGCATTGGTGGAAGAAGTAATCCATTGGTGGATGGAGATGCCATACCTTACATCATACTGCCTGACATAGCTTACTACGGTGAGTCCTTTTATTTTGACAACGCCGAAACAGGGTTCCAGTTTTATCCAAGCCAACGCACTTCTTTGGAAATATATGTTGTACCCAACGCAGAGCGCGCAAATTTCAGCTTTTGGCACCCATCAAACATATTTATTCCTGCAGCGGGTTTTGAGAGTGTCGACGACCCTGAAGCGCTTTCTGGCCTTTCAGATGATCAAACAGTATCGGTAAATGATGTTAGCACGCGAAAATGGGCCTTAGACGCGGGACTCCGTGTGCAATGGTTTGATGGCGCGCACAACATAAGCGCAAGCATTGCACATGATGTATCTGGGGTTTACCAAGGATTACATGCAACAGCGCAATACGTTTTTACGTATACAGCGCAAGACTGGAGGCTAAGCCTTAGTCCACATGTTAAATGGGTAAGTGACGAACTGAGTAACTATTACTATGGCGTTGGCAGTGAAGACACAGCTTTCCCTGAGCTCGTTTATAGCGCAGACGCTGGACTTCAATTTGGACTAAACATCAACGGAGCTTTTCAAATAGATGAGCATTGGCAGTGGATTGCAACGGCATCTTACATAAAGCTTCACAGTGGAATGAGTGATAGTCCTCTAGTCGAGAATGATTATATAACCTCTGCTTTTGTCGGCATTGCGTATAGGTTTTGAAAATGCGATTGCTTGTGCCAAGGAAAGTACCAATCACGCTCATAGTTAAACGAATTTGCTGCATTATTAGTCTTTTTATGGGCTGCATATTTACGCTACGCGCTCAAGAGCTAAGTATTTCCATCATTCCACATCAGTGCGTCGTCATGTCACAAGAAGAGGGCTGTGAAACACAGCTTCAAATTGATGTGTTAACATTCAATGCTACCCCTAGTGATGACGAACTCTGTATTTTTACCAACGGCACTCGCCAGATATGCATGAGGCCCAAGACAACGCCAAGTGTTCAAATTCCTATTATCATTAAAAAAGACTTACGAGTTGAAATTCGAGCCCTTAGCGGTAAGCTGGTCTTTGATAAAGTGATTCCTTATAAAGTCATTAATACGAGTCCTAAAAGGCGTCGCGTAAAGCTACCGTGGAGCATATTTTAGTGCATGCCAAAGCTAAGATTGTATTAGTTGAAGACGACCGACGTCTGAGAACCTTAGTCACAGACTATCTGACGCAACATGAATTTGACGTAACAGCACTGGCCGACGGCAACGATCTCCTCAGGACCGTTGAGAAAACAGCCCCTCAAATAGTCATTCTCGACATAATGCTACCCGGAGACGATGGTTTTAGCCTTTGCAAATCTTTGCGCAGGTATTACAACGGCTCCATCTTATTTTTAACCGCTAAAAATGATGTCATTGATCAAGTCTTAGGGCTTGAGTTAGGCGCCGATGATTACATCCTTAAACCGGTAGAGCCAAGAATACTGGTAGCCCGAATCCAAGCCTTATTGCGCAGGATGAATCAACAAAGCGACAACAGCGTCAAAACGCTTAATTTTGGCCAGTTAAGCATCGACAAACTTGCTCGCACAGTGATGTTAGGAGGTGAGTCAATATCACTCACAAGTCATGAATTTGATCTTTTATATATATTGGCTGAGAACGCGGGCAAAGTGGTTCATAAAGATACGATTTATCGACAAATAATAGGGAGAGAATATGATGGCTTGGACAGGTCCGCAGATGTCAGAATATCGCGGATTCGAAAAAAGCTTCAAGACAATCCTCAGCACCCTTATCGGATCAAAACAATTTGGGGGAAGGGCTTCTTTTTTGTTGCAGATGCCTGGCGCTAGATCATGCTGTTAATCGTTAAATTGCTATACTCATGACTCGGTTATTTTTAAGCCTCTATCTTTTCATTGTGGTAAGCCTGGTACTGTTAACCCTAGGGCTCGAACAAGTGTTTTTTCAAAACGATGACATGCTAAGCCAAGAGCAACAAGCATGGGTATCGGTGATAGAGACCTACAAGAGTAGGCCCAAAGCATTAGAAACCTTACTTCAACATTCAGGCATACCATTTAGTTATCATAATCGTTCAGAATTGGCGCTCAGTGCACCAATAACAAAATCACTAGAGCAGCAACAACTTGTCCATGGGTTTGGCGAAGACCTATGGCAAATTTATGTACCTATCGACGATGGGCGCATTATGACGGTGCGATTTACACAAGCGAAAGAAGACTTAAGTAATTGGTGGATTTACAGTTCTGTATTTTTTGTACTGTTAGGTGTTTTGATTGCCGTGTGGATATATCCACTGTGGAGGGACTTATCGAAGCTGGTGAGCGCGACTAAAGCGGTTAAGCAAGACGGGAGCTTCGACATACCGGAGTTAAACAATAGCTCACCTTTGAAAGATGTTGCTAACGCACTGTCTAGCTTAGAGGGAAAAATAACATCACTTTTAGCAAGCCAGCGAGAGTTGACCGGTGCAGTGACACATGAGCTTAAAACGCCCATTGCTCGACTTAAGTTTGCGCTGGCCTCAGAAACTGCGCTGAGCCCGGCGCAAGTAATCGAAGCACGAAATGACATCGATGACCTTGATAAACTCATTCAAGAAATGCTTGAGTACAACAAGCTCAGTAGCCATCAAGTTGAGCTGCATATGGAGGATATTCCTGTATTAGACTTATGCCAACAACGGGTGAAGCATTTTTTGTCAATGACAGCACTCACGATAGAGCTTAAGGGCGAAAATCCTATATTAACTGCAGACGGACATTTTGTTGCCCGCGCGCTCGATAATTTACTCAGCAACGCGATTAGACATGCTCAAAGCAAAGTAATGGTGTTAGTAGAGAGCTCTGACACGGGCATTTATGTGCATGTTGACGATGACGGGGCGGGGATTTCAGATAAACAAAAGGCAAGGATAATTGAGCCTTTTTACCGCTCAGATGAAGGCCGCAATCGAGATGAAGGCGGCACAGGTTTGGGGCTGGCCATAGTTAAACGAATACAACAATGGCATGGTGGTGAACTGTTTGTAAATGACTCAGAGATAGGTGGTGCGCGCTTTAGTATGTTCTATACAACGGACATGGCATAAGCGCATCACCGTTAATAAAGGATATCGTTGAGTGTTACCCCAATTCCAAAGCGTGTCTGCTTATGATTGTTAAATCTTCATCCGCGGTGTTCAGTCTGTTTAACAGACATTACTCTTGCGCGCTCACGCATTGAGCGCTCGCGAATTGACTGGTCAATAATTTTGCGCGCAAGTTTGCTTAAAGCGCAAAGTTTAGTCAAGCGGGATTATGTTATGCGGCGCTAACTTCCGTTGTTCATATAAGCTGATAGGCTATCTACATGCTCTTTGGTTTCACCAATGAGTGAGGTTATTTCATGTGCAGAATCAGTGGTGCTGCCCGCGAGGGTTCTGACTTCATCTGCGACCACAGCGAATCCGCGTCCAGCTTCACCTGCTCGTGCAGATTCAATCGCAGCGTTTAGAGCAAGCAGATTGGTCTGATCGGAGATTCCGTTTATGGTCTGGATGATGCTACTTATCCTGTCCAATACCTGCGACATCGCGCCATGGGTTTTTGCAATAACAGCATAGCGTTCTGACACATCCGTTCCATAAATCAGAATTTTAACCAATTCCCCTTCAATGTTATGGACGGTAGAGAGCGTGGCAGAAAGTTTAACGTTTGTACCATTAGATAAATGCTCCAGCGTTAAATCTGCCTTTAACGAACCGGCGCGAATCAGTGTATCCCAGTCATCAATCGCAATTAAATTCTTTATATTTACCGCTGAGTTACCAGTATTCGCACCTAATGAAAACCCTAGCGTTTCACTGGCAAGATTATTCATATGCTCGACCGCTCCTGTGGGTGCGCATTCAATAATGATATTGCTCTGTGCAATGGCCGATAAACGAATGTCATTTTCTAAACTTTTTCGTTTTGTCGCATCAATGTTGCTCTGGATAGAAATAAATTTATCTAACTTTCCATGACTATCGAAAACTGGGTTTATCGCAAGGCTTATCCAATAAGAGCTGCCGTCTTTTGCGTAATTTAGAATTTCTTCGTAAAAGGGCTGTCGTTTAGCAATATTATCGCTTATTCGTTTTATGGTCTCTCGATCTGTATGCTCACCCTGAAGCAGTGCACCGGGTTTTTTACCTATGGCTTCGTCGAACGAATATCCGGTTAACTCAATGAAACCCGGGTTGACGTACTCAATCAAGCCCAATGAATTTGTAATGATTACTGAGTTGTCAGTTTCATTTGCTACCAATGATAATATCTTGAACTGCTTCTCTTGTATCACTTGCTCAGTGATGTCTGTGGCAAACTTGACAACTTTGACGACATCGCCAGATAAGTCTTTTATTGGATTATAAGTCGCTTCAATCCATACTTCTTTGCCGCCTTTGCCAAAGCGCTTGTAGCGTGCAGCCTGAAAAGCGCCTTGACGAAGATTCTCCCAAAACTGTTTGTATTCAATGCTCGACTGCTCGGCGGTGTCAACAAATATAGAATGGTGTTTCCCTTCAATCTCGTTTGCCGCATAACCCATGACGCTTAGAAAGTTTTCGTTGGCCGACAAAATATGCCCGTCAGGCGTAAACTCTATTACTGCTTGTGATTTTGAAATTGCAGAAATTTTGCCTTCATAATCAATGGTTCTAAGCTTATTGTTAGTGATATCAGAGGCGAATTTAATGACTTTGGTGACCTGTCCGTTTTTATCCGTAATGGGGTTATAGGTTGCCTGGAGCCAAATCAAGTCCTGATTTTTCTTAATTCGCTTAAATTCCGCCTGTTTGAACTGTCCATTTTTGAGCTGCTGCCAAAACTGACTATATTCATGGCTTTCACGCTCAGTCTTCTCTACAAACATGCTGTGATGTTTGCCAACTATTTCAGCACTTGAATAGCCCATTACATCAAGAAAGTTTTTGTTAGCAGATAGGATGATGCCATCTGCACTGAATTCAATAATAGCTTGTGATTTATCTAGCGCTTCAATAATCCCCGCTGTCGTTTGGGAATCAAATGTTGACTTGTTTTTTCGTAGAGTAAACATGCTTATTTATCGCTTCCTGATGTATAGATCGTCTCAAATAAATTGAGTGGCTATGAGGGTGAAGAAAGGAATTCCTTCAGTCGTATAGATGTATACATCGGCAGCACAAATTGGAATATGAAGACTAACATCATATTTGAACATAGAAATTTTTCAGATCAGAGCTTCTTGAGCAGCGTCCTTAAAAGCAACACTCGTTTAATTATTAGTTAGCGTGTGAATAGATAAATTACTCTACGTAAAAGCAGTAGATAGCTTGATTTAAATAAGTCGGATTTCGACGAATATCGATTACAAGTCAATCACTAACACATAGTCCTGCATTTCTCTGTCCAAGGCCGAAGGCGGGCTTATGTTGCCTTTGATATCTGCGTTAAACTCAGTCATGGCGCCATTTCTTGGATTGAACCACCTAGCCTTTGATTTAGAAAGTGATATTGCATCGGGCTTAAGTTTAATTGCGCTGCTGTCGGCAAAATATAACATTACAAAGTTCTCACCCATTGATGCCACTACGGGCAGATCGCCGTCTGTTTGCTCGAATATTTCTGGGGCAGGGCGGCGAGAAAAGTATGGATAAGACATAATGAGTGATTTGAGATGGCGCATGTCGTCTGCACCCGGTCTGTCTAATGCCTGATGCCAATATCGGTCGGCAAAGTTAATATTCTTTCGACCCTCGTCGTACATTTGCCAGATACTGTGGTGACCATATGTGAAACCGGCTCCACCGCTGAATACCGACCAGTAAGCATTTTGCCTCACATCGTATGCTCGAAAGTATCCATTTTCTTGTTTCCAATTTACCGGATGATCCTCATAAGCAGGTTCCGCATTGATGCTTGGCTTGATGGGTTGTTTATTCCTGTCGATGGTCATCATGTTGATAACGTTCAGATTATCACGTGTTGAATGACCTGTTTGGCCCATATTAAAGTCTAACCATGGATTATCGTGCCACCAGTGCTGTGATGATTTATCGCCCCAGCCTTGTGGATGAAATGTAATCAAATGAGCGTCGTCGTTGTCATTTATACCATTGGCCATACCGTTAAAGGCGACCGTATGTATATCGGTCTCAGGGACTCGGTCGCCTCCGACCACCCAAATAATGTTAGGGTGGTGCTTGTATTTATTGGCTATCCACTCACCATAGCTATATGCGGTGTCGTAATCGGTAAAAATAGCGTTAATACCTTCCATCCACTTAGGATGAACCCACTGTCCCCATATAGGCAAAAACGCGACGTACAGACCATGATGCTCAGCACGCTCAATCACGTAATTCACATGGTCCCAATAGTCATTGTTGTCACCTGGCTTGATGTCTGGTTGCAAAGGATTGTTGTCGACAAGTGGAAAGTGACCGTAAGCGTTCGGCTCTGATAAGCCCTGAAGCTCAGCAAGCGCCACTGCCTGAATTACATTGAATCCCTTTGCTGCACGGTTCGATAAGTAAACATCGACTTCTTCTCGGTCAAGCCGATGAAACAACTCCCAAGCAGTATCGCCTAAGTAAAAGAAAGGTTCACCATTAGCATGCGCTAACATATGAAACTTAGTTACTAAAGGACCGTTGTTCCATGGCTTTGCGTCGCTGGTATCTGCGTTACTTGTGCCTTCAGCATTGTGAGTAGGGGCGCTAATTGTTTGCGAGTCTTGGGCGTGCGTCATTGCAGCGAGACTAAAGCTTAATAAGCTAAAACTGATACCGTAAATCAATACTTGCTTCTTTAATTTCTTGAGGCTATCCATTCTTCTTTACTCAGAAAGCTTATTCACTGATGAGTGATTGTACAATTGTAATACTATGACTGAAAATGTGTGACTCTATATTAGACAATAGTTTGAGGTGTTATCCACTTTTCTTGTGGGCATTTGTTGCAACGCAAATACTGAATGAAGAAATAGCTAAATGCCAAAGCTCTAAAGTCTTTGATTGTATATTTTAAATAAAGATGAACTTAAAGAGCAGAATTTCCCGAGATTTTTGTTAGCTAAAACTACGGGATTTATTTTCAAATTTACTCTCGCGAAGTTCGCACTGATTTTCGGCAACCATATAGCCCTTACTTCTTTTTGTTCCTCGAATGACTTGTCTTTAATAAATAATGGATTCGTTCCTAAATTGCGACTATTCCAAACCTCAATTCGCGACTTGTATATAACTTTCTTCAACCCTAAGAAATAAACAGGAATGCACGTATTGAGCGCAATAGTTACTTCATTTATGAAACTATTTGTATCGTCAATTCTTAAGCAGCTGTTTGCACCACCTAAACAATTAGACACATCACTCGAGTTGTGCCAAGAAAAACAAAGTACAAAACAATCCTTCGAATTAATCTCTCTTTTAACGCTTAAATTCGACAATTTACAACCACCAGTTTTAAATGCGCCGTACGTCTGTCCACCGGGTCCTTCATGCAAATATACGTCGACTTTTTGACCTTCAGGACTAATAATAGAACTCTTCCGAGTATTTTGTATTTCATTCCAAGATGGAACCATTTTGGTTAACGTTTTTTTACCTTCCAAATCATCTTGTATCCCTTTTTCATGCTCAGCCCTTCTAAAATCATACAGCGTACCTACTCGCAAAATACCGAGGTTAAATAGACTGGCATTAAACTTATAGTCAGAGTATCTATATAAACACATTTTCACAGCTCATAACGCAAAGTGAGGTAGACTAACACTAAGCTCTAGCTCTGAACAAGTTCGTCACGATTCCATTCCGCGTGAAGCCAAGAACATCACTTCTTGTTCGCAATACAAAGCATGCTGTTGCTGCGCGAAGAGGTTTAAACTGTTGACACTAATTTTGCTTCAAAGTTGATAACACTTGTGTTTTTACATAAATCCCTTTCAATACTGTCAACGCGTTCGCGCCTATCAGTGTTTAATTCTGTCAAATTTTAAACATTTAAACAGACCTAGTTCGCAGGCGGCTTTTGGGTGTGTACAAATATGATATGTTTCAGTTCTTCATAAATCGCTGTTTGTGGAATGATGGGAGCTAAATGTTCAATTGCAAAGGCTTCAGGAGTGTTGCCTGATTGAGATAAACCAAGTTGACTTTTCACCTCCCTATACAACTGTCCAGCAATGGCCTTTACATCGTCATTAGGTTTTCCTCTGCTATCAAGTGTGGATATAAATCTATTCTTTGCGCTAATGATTTGTTCGACAAGTTCTACTTTGCTATGTTTCTTACATAATAGTCCTATCACTTCGTCGTCCCATAAATAACTCTCTATATCTCGACGTAAAAGGACAACTCCACCGCCAGCCATAATATCTTTTATCTCTGATTCATTTCTGTCATCTCTATCAAAGACTTTCCAGGCTTTAATTCCAGGGGCGATTCTCGCTAAAAGCAACTTTAACATGTCACCATCAATGCTTACCTGGCTTGCACCACCTAACGGAATAAATTCCGTGTTTGGAAATTCAGCTCCAAAAATTACCGAGTATACTTCAGAGTCAAAGCTTGGTTTTCTTCCGGATTCACCTATTCTTCTTCCCTCGCAGAAAACTATGTTTTCAGGAACTACTAGTTCGGCAAGATCATCCAACGCCGTATCAAAGATATTTTTCCAATAATTTCTGTTAGGTATACTAGGGACGAGTGATTGTGGGTGATCAAAATCAAACCCGTGAAAATCTATGAATTGAACTTCAGTTTGATTCTTTTTCTTTAACTCTGCCGCTTTTCTTGCCATGCCTATCGAGTGGGTTGTCAACCAAAGCTGGCAATTATCTGGAATTAGCTCGAACATAACTTCGAGCAGCTTCGCTTGTAGACGCGTATGCATGTGAAGCTCAGGTTCGTCAATACAAAAGATAGTGTCATTAAAAGCTTCTCGCTTCACCACAAAATCCAATAAAAGGTCAAATGCGGCTTTTTCTCCACCAGATAAGTTCTTATAGTGGAATCCTACGCTATTTCCTTTCGAGAATCGAAAGGTGCCGTCCTCTGTAGGGTTTCCAGGGCCATTTAACGACAAGCCACTGAAAACTTTTTTGACAGCTTCCCTAACCTTACCAATTAGCTCATCAGATATATCTTCTCCGGATTTCTTTTTCAAATCGTTATCATTAAATAAAGCGTTAACGGCTCTGCCGATAATTCTTTGATAATTGTCCGATACCCGATGCTCCGCTTGAATAAGATTTGCTGGTCTGTGGGAATCGATAAGAATAGACTCAGTTTTTTGAATACCATTAGTTTCAAAGTCAGCTTCATGGCGATATGCAGATCTTAAATAAAACTCTTTTCTATCAATGCTTTGCGGTATGCTATTTCCATCATAATCATAGAAATCCAACTTGATTTTTTGAAGTGCTTCACTCCAATTGTTGTTTTGACTTTCTGCGTCTTTCGAATGATATTCTGGATCGAAGTGCACTCTTGACTTCGCCCAACTCATCCAAAAATTGAACGCTTCGAATAGCGATGACTTTCCACTTCCGTTAGGCCCAGTCAAGACTACAAGTTTCGTTTCTTCTGGAATTTCACTTATTGTAAGATTGGTAAACCGCTTAAAGTTCGTTAATTGAACCTTTCTCAATTTCATCGTCAATCCTTATACTTCTTATGCTCATTGAAATAATTCGAAGCTTTCAGTTAAAGCCTTGATGAACTTTATCTAAACGAGCGGGGGAGGGACTATATTCGACAGTAATCCATAAACTAGCACGACCAAGCTATTCGTGAAGTTGCAGACTAAACCCGTACACCTTTCAAAGTGGTAGCATTACACTTATAGAAATTGTGTTCAATGGAAAAGAAAAGGCGCCAGTTATTCAGCTCGGATTTTAAAACGATGCTGCCTGCTTGGTTCTGGATCAAGAATATTCATATGCTGAAGCTAGTCGAGCAATAGAAGTTCATGAAAATACCGTGCGGTCTTGGGTCAAACATCTTGAATAAGAGTGTATTGGTGTGACACCTAAGTCGAAAGCCTCAACTGCTGAACAACAGTGCATTCAAGAGTTAGAAGATAAGGTTAATCGGTTAGATAGAGACAGGTCGATATTAAAATAGACTACTGTCTGTGACGGACTAGTCTTTTGATGTCAGACAGTCTTAACTCAACGCGTTCGTCGATCGATTAAGGGAGAATAAATCGACAGAGCTAGTGTGCTTTGCGGTAGGTTTAGGTGTAACAAGCTAATGCGAGCGTAAAAAAGCGCCGCCGATTGATAGACTCTAAGTTAGAGCAAGAGTGAAGCGCTTGTTTGATAAAAGTCGCCAGTCTGCAGGTTCACGCACTATTGTTCAATTTATTAAATCGGAAGTTTGTATCAGGGCAGCCTAACCAAGCTTGGTGCGTTGACATTTCCTATTTATAGACGGGCGTCGCTTGGCACTATGCCGCCGTAGTTTCAGATCTTTGCGCACGTCGAGTGGTCGGTTGGAGTTTATCAATGTCGCCAGATGCTTAGCTAGCGCTAAAAACCTTGGATATGGCCTACGAGCATCGTGGTTAGCTGCAAAATGTGCTGTTCAATAGAGTGACCAACGCTCACGATATGGCGCTCGTACTAGCCAACACTTGGCGGTATCGCATCACACAAAGCATGAGCCGACGCGCTAAATGTTGCGATAGTAACCCAATGGAGCAAGTATTTAGAGGCTTAAAATCTGAATAAATGCTGTCTTTCGGCTACCAATCAGCAAATGAGGCAAAACGAGATGTGCGTTATTACCTGATGGACTATTATTATAACGGAAAACGACCATATCAATTTAACAATGCTCTACCGCCTGCGAAAGCTGAGAAATCAGCTAAACCGGTGTACGGATTTTGTTGACCACTACACTTATTTAAAAGCTTATTTCATCGACTGTAATTTTCTGTTTCATTTCTATAACAACACCTTATATTTCACTAAATGACTAATCTCTCTGTTACGTGATCCAAAGTATATTACTTAAGCAATTGTTTTCATTTAATAAGTAGCTAAACGTCAGCAGCAACTGAGGTGTCTCCAGCCTTATCCACAGCCTACCTAATTACGTATAATGTATATTATGTTAAATTAAATATTATCCACACATAATTCACAAGCACCCAGTAAAATGCCCAACTAAACTGACGGGTCGTCCCCTACGCTTCTCAAACGCGTTTCGCCCTACTAGATGATTGTTTCATCCACGTAGCTGTATCACATGTAAAGCGATTCGCTTGGTTTATTAATCACTAAGACGCCAAAAATAATCCCAACGATGTGTTGGAAATAACCAGCTCTCTGAACATTAAGGGTTTGCAGGTCACGTTTAGTAAAGAAGCAAATGAACTTATTCTTTTAACAAGCTCACCAATTTTTCATATCGTCATGGTCTAACAAGATATCAAGCGCAGTTTGTAAAAGCATGACATCGGAATGCCATTTGCAATCTAAGTATGTCGGCTGCCATAGACATATACTGTCTTCAACGTTTTATAATTAATTATCAATGGCTTACATAACTCATTGTCCATTTTTTGTGGCGCACAACATTGTATTTATTTTATATAACGGGAAAATTTTACTCGGTAATTAATGAGGAACTTTGTTTTGAACAAGACGGCAACTCTATATCGCATTCACACTGACAAACATATTTGTTCATTCGGCCTATGATCAAAACACCTATTGCAAGAAAAAGGTTTTGATGTTGACGATCGCACTCTCTCATCTCGTCAAGAAACAGATGATTTTAAACAAGAGCACGATGTGGAAACTACACCTCAAGTGTTCATTGGTTCAGAGCGTATTAACGGATACGACTCGTTGAGAGAATACTTTGTTATTTTTTGGCTCTGTTGGTGCAGTTTCAGTCGTTAAAGCCGTTTACATCGACAAACGCGATTTAAAATGCGCATGTGTCGGTGGTGACAGTGAGGTCCCTCTCGGATTTATATCCTTGACGGAAAATTTGATCATGATTGCTGCTGGAATATGGATGCTAAGCACCGCGTTTTATGTGTAACTCGCTAAATTATTTAGCGTGTTAAATAGCCAGGGCACAGTGACTACAGTGCCTTTTTTTCCGCATTTAGAAAGCAGGCTGCTAGTGACAGCCTGACTTACGCCACAGGTAATAGATGGCGGGTAATACGATTAAACTGAGTACCAGCGCGCTTACCATTCCCCCTACCATTGGCGCGGCAATCCGACTCATAATTTCAGAGCCCGCACCCCGCCCATATAATACCGGCAGCAAGCCAAATATAATGGATGTGGAGGTCATCATGACTGGACGAACGCGCATTTGTGCGCCTTCCATAATCACCTGTTTAAGCGCATCTTTGCTGAAATCCGGCCCTAAGTCACTTACTCTACGGTCAAGATAGCTCAGCATGATAATCCCTATTTCTACCGCAACGCCTGCTAAGGCTATAAAGCCAACGCCTACCGCTACCGAAAAATTAAAGCCTTCTATGTACAGCAGCGCAATGCCGCCAATTAAGGCAAAGGGTAAGGTACCTAGTATGATGACGATTTGTGGGACACTGCGAAAGCTTGCGTACAAGAGAATGACGATAATCGCCAATGTTACCGGTATCACATAGCTAAGCTTTTCCTTCGCACGCTCCATGTATTCAAACTGGCCGCTCCAGCTGATGGAATAGCCACTTGGCAGGTCGATTTGCTCTAACACAAGCGTTTTGGCATTCTCAACATACTTGCCTACATCAACACCCTCTATGTCAATGTATACCCAGCCATTAGGTCTGGCATTTTCACTTTTTATTGCAGGCGGCCCGTCCTCAATAGATATAGTTGTCACATCTCCTAAGCTAATATAAGCACCTGAGGGCGTTAAAAGCGGCAGCCACTTAAGGGCTTCAGGTGTATCGCGATATGCCTGCGGATAACGAATTTGTATAGGATAGCGAGCAAGTCCTTCAACACTGGTGCTCACGTTCATTCCACCGACGGCACTTACAATGAAGGACTGTAGATCTGAAATATTTAGCCCGTATCGTGCTGCCTTACTGCGGTTAATATCGATGTTTACATATCTTCCACCCGCAACGCGCTCGGCATAAACTGATGCTGTGCCATCAAGGTGCATGAGCAAGGCCTCGAGCTGCCTGCCGATGTCTTGAATGACAACAAGATCGGGGCCACCCACCTTGATCCCCACGGGCGTTTTGATACCGGTAGCAAGCATGTCAATGCGCGTTTTTATGGGCATTACCCAAGCGTTGCTCAAGCCAGGAAAATCAACGAGCCGGTTGAGCTCATCAATCAGAGATTGAGTATTTAATCCGCTCCGCCATTGCGATTGAGGTTTTAACTGAATGAAGGTTTCAATCATTGTAAGGGGCGCAGGATCGGTTGCTGTATCTGCACGCCCTACTTTGCCGAACACCGTTTCAACCTCAGGTAAGGTTTTAATAAGCTTGTTTGTTTGCTGCAGAATATCCCGCGCCTCGCCTATCGAAACAGCGGCATAGGTAGTTGGCATATACATCAAATCGCCCTCGTCCAACGACGGCATAAATTCAGTGCCGATTTTTGTTGCCGGCCATAATCCGATCAGCAAAATAACGGTAGATAATGCGACTGTGGATTTTGGAAAACGTAAGACGGTTTTTAGAATAGGCCGATATACTGCGAAAAGGATGCGATTCAAGGGATTTTTGTGTTCAGGACGAATGCTACCGCGCACAAAATAGCCTATCAACACCGGTACTAAGGTAATCGCGAGTATAGCAGCTGCCGCCATGGCATATGTCTTGGTATAGGCGAGCGGTGCAAACATTCTTCCTTCTTGCGCTTCAAGCGTAAACACGGGAAGAAAGCTCACGGTAATAATAAGCAAACTGAAGAACAGAGCCGGCCCCACTTCAGCCGCAGACTTTGCAACAAGCTCCCATCGGTTGTTGTCGTTAATCGGTGTTTTTTCGATATGCTTGTGCATGTTCTCAACTAGCACAATCGCACCATCTATCATCGCGCCAATAGCGATTGCAATGCCCCCTAAAGACATAATATTCGCATTTATTCCCTGCATATGCATAACAATAAAAGCCGCTAAAATGCCTACCGGAAGGCTCAGGATGGCAACCAATGACGAACGAAGGTGGAAAAGAAAGATCATGCAGATAAGCGAGACAATGCCAAATTCAGCTAAAAGCTTATAACTTAAGTTATTCACTGAGCGCTCAATCAAGCCAGAGCGATCATATACCGTAGTGATTTCTACGCCATCAGGAAGGCTATTTTTGAGGGAGTTTAGCTTCGCTTTGATTTCATTTATGGTTGTTTGCGCATTTTCGCCATAGCGCATCACCACAATACCACCCACAGTTTCGCCCTCTCCGTCCAAATCAGCCACTCCCCGTCTCATTTGCGGGCCAATCTCTATATCTGCGATATCTTTTATCAATATGGGCGTTACATTGCCTGGTTTATTTGTGGGCAATCCGATTGGAATATTTTCTATGTCTTCTTTACTTGATATATAACCACCTACGCGAATCATATACTCAGCTTCTGCCATCTCAATCACAGATGCGCCGGTTTCCTGATTGCCGCGTTGTATCGCCATTTGGACATGAACAAGCGGAATATTAAACGCTTGCAGCTTAATGGGATCCACCATAACTTGATATTGCTTGACCATGCCACCAACGCTCGCCACTTCTGATACACCGGGCACGGTTTGTAATTCAAATTTAAGAAACCAGTCTTGGAGACTACGCAGTTCGCTTATATCGTGTTGGCCACTAGGGTCACTTAAGGCATACATATATACCCAGCCGACCCCGCTTGCATCCGGGCCTAACTGGGGCTTTGCTGTTGCTGGTAAATTAGGGGTGACCTGAGAGAGATACTCAAGCACCCTACTTCGTGCCCAATAAAGCTCGGTTGTGTCATCAAAAATCACATACACATAGGAGTCACCGAAAAATGAAAATCCGCGTACAGTTTTGGCGCCGGGTACCGACAGCATTGCCGTGGTCAAAGGATATGTAACTTGATCCTCAACGACCTGTGGAGACTGACCAGGAAAGGATGTCTTGATAATAACCTGAATATCTGACAAATCAGGAATAACGTCTACAGGTGTGTTTTTTATCGAATACAACCCGACACCTACAACAACAAGCGAGGCAAGTAACACAAACACGCGCTGACGGATTGACCAATAAATAACAGCCGCAATCATTGATGTTCTCCATCTACAAAATGCACCGTTTTCACTTGATACATGCCTGATGGTGCTTGCACAATCTCCACATGCACTTGCATGCTAACTTCAAAGGACGTGATATCAATGTTGTCAGCAAGCTCAAAATTCATTGTCATGCCCATCATGTTAAATGCATCGAGCGGGCCATGTGTTAGGCGAAGCATGCGCATGTCAGCCATGACCTCTTCTACACTTGCTTCAGTCCATGCGCTCAATGACTCCACTTCATTCTTTGTTGTAAAATGGTCCTGCATACGCATGAAATTAGATGTAATACTGCTCTCTGAATCAATGAGAAACTGCGCGGAAACAACCACTTCATCGCCTTCGCTTAATCCCTCAACCACTTCATAACCTTGGTCAAATTTTGCGCCAACCTTTACTTCAACGGATTTGAATTTACCCTCTCCCAAGGCCAAAACAACACGCTCTTGCTTGCCTGTTCTGATGAGCGCTTGTTCTGGAAGCATAAGAACAGGATTAGTTTGCGCTTTGTCTTCAGGGCTGGTATTGATTTGGACTGTTGCGAACATTTTGGGTTTGAGAGAAAGGTCGGCATTGCTAAGCACGAATCTAGCCTGCGCTGTACGGGTGTACTCGTTCAGTTGTGGATAGATATACTCAATTTGAGATAAATATGACTTAGACGGTAAATGGTCAAATTCAATACTTGCCGATTGACCGAGCGCGACTTTACTTAAGTCGGACGAAAGCACATCGGCGATCAGCCACACTGTGTCTAGAGATGCAATCGCAAGCATTGTGGTGCTAGGTTTTACAAAAAAACCTTCTTGAATATTGATTTCGCTAATAAAACCACTTTGAGAGGCGTAAAATGTGACGCTACGCGCGACTTCTCTGTTTTTACTAAGCGATTCAATCAGTGAGTTCGGTGCGTTTAGCGCAATAAGCCGAGCCTCGGCAGCGCGAATGAGTGCTCGGTTGTTCTGCTGTAAAGCTAGCAAGAGCTCTTCTTGCGCATTCACTAGTTCGGGCGAATATAACGAATACAATGGCGCACCCTTTTCCACGTATTCGCCTTGGGTCCGCGCATGTAGAGTTTCAATCCAGCCTTGGACTCGCGGATGTACATGCACGACTTTATCTTCTGCAAATCTTACCGTTGCAAAGCTCTCTATCGTATCTGACCGTATCAGCTTTTCCAGTATTATCGTTTTTACCCCTAAGTTTTGAATTGTCACAGGATCAATGCTTACAGTGCCGGGTGAATCTTGGGAGGCATCATCGGCATACACCGGCACTAAATCCATCCCCATGGGAGACTTGCCCGGTGTATCACGTTTAAAATTTGGGTCCATAGGGGCGACCCAATACAGGGGCTCGTCCGCAGTATCCTCATCAGCACTTGTGTTTTGCTTTATGGAAATTGCGAAAAAATACACGCAAGCACTCAATACAATGCCGAGTATTAAGCCAGTTAGGAGATTTTTTGAAACATATTTATTCATGGTTTGCTCCTACTGCTTGCATGTTTATTGAGTTATTGTTGATTGATGAGCAATAGAATATTTGGGCCAGTGCTTTTCGTTGCAAAACCTGAATCTCAAGTAAGGTCAGCTTGGCATCAAGCTCGGCAATTTTTGCGCTCACTACTTCTGCAAAGCCTTCTCTATCGTTTGCATAAGCTTGCAGTGTAGCTTGCGATTGCTGAGACATTTGAGGGAGTATTTGCTCTTCGTAAATGATGAGTCTTTGTGATGCTCCGTGGTAATCATCCAATGCGCTTCTTAAGGCCGCAATTAACTCTCGCACTACTAAGCGCTGCTCAGTGCGCATGGCTTCTGTCTTTTGTGTACTGTAAGCCACCTGGGCATCCTGTCTGGTGTTTGAAAACAAAGGCAAACTGACACTTAAGCCGACTGAAAAAAAGTCAGCGCGACTATTACCGCCTAACTGAGTGGGGGCGTCATCACGCAATGCGTAACTAGCATTTATCGCGTATTGCGGTTTATAGCTTTGTTTGGCAATTTCAATATCAACACTTGCGGCACGAATTTGTTGCTCCATTGCAGACACTAGCGGGTGCTCAAAAATTATCTCCATAAGTATTTGGGGGCTTGTGTTTTTCAATGACGCTAATTGTTGTTTTTCAGCATTGCTGAGCAAAGAAAGCGACTCAGGAAGTGTGAAGTGAGTATTTAATTGATCAGCAAGGCCCGCTTCATCATTGCCAATAAATTGAGAGAGTTTAGACATGGCAACACGCTGGCGCGTCTGTGCACTAAGGAGGCGATCTTGGAGTCTTCCCAGCTCTAGCTCTGCACGAATAATATCTTGCTGACTGGTGTTTCCAGAAGACGATGCATAACTGGCACTAACTATAGCGCCTAACTTATCAAGTAAGGGGCTTGTCTGTTCAATAAGCTCATAGCTATTGCTCGCTTGGTATGCATCCAGCCACAGTAAAGTGGTATGCAATGCGACTTTTTGCCGTCTATCCACTCGTCTATATGGTTGTTCTTGTGCGGCTATCTGGTGTTTACTTTGTGTAAGACTAAGCGTGTCACCACGCCCAAAGGTTTGGCTAGCGCCAATTTTCAGCTGCGTCATTGGCTCTTGGTTGAAAGCAAAACCGTCACTTGGCAAATTAAGCAAGCTCAGACTAACAGTCGGGTCTGGCAAGGCAGTTGCTCCTGCACTGAGATGCATAAGCCCCTGCTCTATCAACTCACTCTTTCGCAACCAATCATCTTTAGCATGCGCTTTTTGGATCGCCTGCTTAAGTGTCAATGCTGCTTTAGTGTCTTGCTCCTTCGAAATTGTATACGAAGACATGAATAACAGGACGATTAAGGCCTTCAGGAATACGCTGTGTTTAAATACTGATTTAACTTTGTTAAGGCTTGAGTAGAACTCTGGTTTAGAATATTTACACATGTCACATTCTCGCTACGTGTGAAGCATGGAAAACTGCAAAGAAAGCTTAAATAGCCATAGCTATTCTTGCGCTATCGATAGTTTCTTTGCTTGAGTGCCGACGCGCGTCGACTAAACGAAAGTTAAGCTATTGGGGGACGTTTTGTTTGAGCAATAAATGGGGGGGCAACATCCTGCATGGTGTAAACAAGCAGTTTATCGCTGAGTAAGGTCTGATCTTGAGCAATAGGAGAATACACGAATATAGATGAAGCGCTTGCAACAGAGCACTCGCAATCACCATTGCAGCAAGATACGGATGCTGTGCCATCACAACAATCCATTGGAAACACATCTGATGAAGCATGATTGCTTTGCATATGGCTATGTTCCATCATCGCTGCGTCAGACATATTCATAGAGCAGCCCTGATTTTCAGGGTCAGCAGCAAAGGCGTTACCCACTTGAGCAGCTAATAACACGAATATCAAAATGAAGCATTTAACGCAGGAATAACAGTTCATGCGACTGAGTATAATGAAATATTGAGCGATTTTCACATTTTATGGATAAAGGCCTTAGCCTAAGCATTGTTAAAGACCTGAATCAACGAACCACTCTATGGCAGTTTGTACATCCCCCTGAGACTTTTCCTGCAAAATAGTAGTTTGGTTGCGCAAAAGATGCATTTACTTTTGCTCTATCAACCTTTTTGGCGAAATCGCGCAAGTAGTCTTGCATATAGGGATGATTCGAACCGCCGTTTCCAGCGGATAGCTCTGTGGCAATTTTTGACATTTCTTTTAACGATGTAAGTACCTCATTTCGCTGTCGTTCCATCGCAAGCTCATCGTCATCTTGCGGCGGAACAAGTGCTTGATCAAGTAATCGCATTTGTAAGGCAAGTTCATCCATATTCGAGCGCACTTGAGCAGGTTCAGTGTAAGTAAAATCTGGCGGGTAAGTGACTTTTCTCAACGATTTCGCCACATCATTACTGCATGCAACAAGGATAAGAAGGCAAATTGCAATGATGATGAGGATGGTTAACTGCTTTATACGAAGTGAATTCATCTAGTTTGATACCTCAGTTGAACCCTTATAGCGTCCATAAACTGTTCAAGCTTTTTTGATAACACCCATATTGTGTTTTTCTCGCGTGCATATTTTGATGAGGATCAAGATTATTGTTGATTTTAGGTGATGAGATACCAAGTATTTGTTCAGGATAAAGATTGACTTACACGGTGTGAACGAATTCAATACAGCCTTACAGGCGCACATAAAAGCAGTAAAACATGCATAAGATCATCATTATCGGTACAGGCTTCGGCGGTATCAGTGCCGCTATAAACCTTAAAAAACGCGGCATCGAGAACTTCATTATGCTTGAGCGTCGCGAGTTTTTTGGCGGTACCTGGCTTCAGAATCGTTACCCTGGCGCAGCGGTGGATGTGCCCTCCCCTCTGTATAGTATTGAAGATGAGCCCTATCCATGGACTCAAATGTTTGCACAGCGCGATCAGTTAGAACAATACACGCTGCACATTGTTAAAAAGCATCAATTGGACAGTCACATTCATCTTAATGCACAGGTTAAAATCGCTTCTTGGCAAGGAGAACATTGGAAACTTGAATTGAGCAATGGCAACACCCTGCTCGCGCAGACAGTCATTAATGCAACTGGCCCCTTAAGCACGCCCGTTATACCTGAGTTCAAAGGGAAAGAAGACTTTAAAGGTGTAAGCTTCCATTGCAATGACTGGCCAAGTGATTTAGACCTAAAAGATAAAAAGGTTGCCATTATTGGCTCTGGGGCAAGCGCAGTGCAGATTATTCCCGCTATTGCGAAAGACGTGGCGCATTTGCACGTCTTTCAGCGTACGCCTCACTGGGTGCTCCCCCGCCCCGACTTTCGGTTTCCAAAATGGTTTCAGAAGCTTCTACCCAATAAATGGGTGTATGCATTATTGAAATGGGGTATTTACATTCACCATGAACTTCGTGTGCTGGCATTCAAATACTCCCCTTTGTTGCTGAAATGGGTAGCGCAGCGCCCCGCTTTGAGGCATTTGAAAAAGCAAGTAGGGAATGATGAGACACGAAAAGCATTAACGCCCGATTTCATCATTGGCTGTAAGCGCATTTTAATGTCTGACACCTACTATCCTGCACTGCAACGAGATAACGTAAGTCTACATGACAAGAGCGATAGTATTGTCACCATCAACAACAAGGGCTTATTGACGAGTAATCATCAACAAATTGACCTCGATGTTATTGTTTATGCTACTGGCTACGACGCTGCAGATAGCATGATTTCGTATCAAGTAGTGGGTAAAAACGGAATTGAATTGCAAGCGCAGTGGCAGGAGTATCCACGTGCATATTTGGGTACAAGCATGCCAAATTTTCCCAACTTTTTTGTTGTTACGGGTCCCAATACAGGCATTGGGCATACCAGTGCGATATTCGTTATTGAATCGCAAATGCGCTACATCATGCAGTGCATAGAAAAATTGCAAGCCCCTGATGTACTTAGCATGGAACCCACTGAATATGCTGAGGATAATTATACAAACATGGTGCACAGCGAAATGGAAAAGACCGTCTGGCACTATGGCGGTTGTCATTCCTGGTATCAAAATAAGTCCGGAAAAGTGATTGCAATGTTTCCAGGATTTAGCTTTAACTACCGTTTGATGTGTAAAAAGTTTAAAGCGCAGGATCATCTTATTAAGCGCAGTCATCTTCACGGCGCAAGCCCTTCAAACATTAATGAGCAAGCATCATGCTAATATTCGCGCTTAGTCTTCTGGCAGTCGCCGCTATTGCAACATACCTTCTGTTTTTTAGTCGATCGCTTACCATAGGAGAAGGTTTATACCAGCTAGCCATGTCGCTAGAGCGAAAGTTAGCTGGATTGGTAGAAACTTCCGTCATTATTGATGGAACGCAAGTCAGCTATTATAAAAGTGAATCATTCAGTGCGCATGAAGCCCAGACGAAAAAGCCAGTATTAGTCTTACTGCATGGCTTCAGCGCTGATAAAACTATTTGGCACCGCTTTGCTAAACTGGCAAAGCACGATTTTGATTTGATTGTTCCTGATCTGCTAGGCCACGGTAAAACGCCTTATTGCGCTAAACAGTCGTATTCAACCAAACAACAAACTGCCATGCTGCTCAAATTGCTAAAAGCGCTGAACATCAGTAAATGCTCTGTGGCAGGTAATTCCATGGGCGGAATGATTGCAGCGCAGTTAATTGAGGATGCTACTGAGCGGGTCGACAAAGTTGTGTTACTTGACCCTGCGGGTGCCAAATCTGAATTTGCGGTAGCGATGACTGCCTCAGGTATGAATCCCTTTGTACACGCAACACTCGCGCAGTTCTATGAGTTCTATAAGGTGTCGATGTCTAAGCCACCGCTTGTCCCTCCCTGCGTACTGGACTATTTGGCGGTTACGCGTTACTTAGAAAGGCAAAATCAACTAGCACACATGTTCAGCGACTTCTTCGATTTAGGTGATTTTTTCGATAAACCGTTCGTCAACACAAATGAAAACAACACACTCGTCATTTGGGGCGACCAAGATCAACTGCTGCCCGTTAAAGAAGCGGAATATTGGTCAAAGCTTACTGGCACCAAGCCTGTCATTTATGAGGGAATTGGTCATATGCCAATGGTCGAACACATTCAACATACTTATAAAGACTGTCGGCAATTTTTAACTATTTGAGTGCGTGTGACTGAACATTGGATAGCACATGGGCAAAATATACTTAGGTATAATGGTAAGCGCTCTATAAGCCTTAAAGATTGAATACACTGGCTCCGTCTGATTACATCATCAAATTTACATTGTGTAAGCCATAGGAGATGTCATGACAGGACGCGCATTTATTCGTCTCATTTCAAAGCGGGGCATTCCACTTAGCTGCATTGCAAACCGCTTAAATTGCCAGCTAAAAACACTGAGGGCTCTAGAGCAATCTGATAAGGTCCCATCCCACTATGTAAACGGATTCAAACGGGCTTTTAAAGAATCACTTACCCTCGCCGATATTCAATTGCTGTCTACTTAAGAGCGCTACGCCCTTAAATCAAAGCCTTCCATAACAATTTTTGAGAATGGCTGGCAAAAGACATTGATTCTCAATCAATTGAGATTGCGTAGTAGCGCATTTTTAAGCTATCTTATTGATTCATATTTAGATTTTGAGGCATTGCTGCAGGCATGGAATACTTACTATTACTCATTGCATTTTTGTGCGGTTTTGCATGTAAGTTCGTCAGCCTTCCTCCCCTTATTGGATATCTTGTTGCGGGATTCATTCTCAATGCACTTGGCTTTTCAAGTAATGAAACCTTAGTAAGCATTGCCAACCTCGGCATCACGGTAATGCTGTTTACCATTGGCCTTAAGCTGAACATCAAAGATCTCATAAAACGAGAGATATGGTTTGCCAGCATTGCACACAGCCTTGTTTGGATATTGGTGTGCGCAAGCATCTTGTTTCTGCTTAGTTTTACTACCATTGGATATTTTACAGAGCTTAGTTTCGCCCAAATGGCCTTGATTGGGTTCGCTTTTAGTTTTAGCTCTACCGTTTGTGTGGTCAAAATCTTAGAGGAAAGCGGTGAAACTAGGACGCGGCATGGTAAAGTCGCCATTGGTATATTGGTGATGCAAGATATTTTTGCCGTGTTGTTTCTCGTGTTTGCGACCGGAAAAGTTCCGTCAGTCTTTGCAATTGGATTGTTTGCTTTGATTCCTTTGGCACCACTTCTCAAAAAGCTATTGTTTGAAGCCGGACATGGAGAGTTGCTGCCACTTTGCGGATTTGTATTCGCGCTTGGCGGATATCACTTATTTGAGCTTGTGGGCGTAAAAGGCGATTTAGGCGCACTCATCTTTGGAATCTTGCTGGCCGGCAACTCAAAAGCCAGTGAATTATCTAAATCCTTATTAAGCTTTAAGGACATCTTCTTAATCGGTTTCTTCTTATCCATTGGCCTCACCGCCCTACCGGACATGCAAATGACGCTTATCGCGTTGTTGCTTACCTTAATTATTCCAATCAAATTCATCCTGTTTTTCAGTTTATTCACTCAGTTGAGGCTTCGAGCCCGAACCTCTTATTTAGCGAGTTTGGTCATGTCAAACTACAGTGAGTTTGGCTTAATCGTGGCGGCAGTGGCCGTTAGTGCAAATATGATTAGTGACCAGTGGCTAGTAATTATCGCGATGAGCGTTGCCTTCTCGTTTGTTATTTCAAGTATTCTTTACAAGAATTCACACAACCAATATCAATCGTTTAAAGACGCTCTAAGAAGATACCAAAAAACAAAAGCACTACCGGAAGACGAATACCCGAGTTTTAAACACGTTGATGTGATGGTGATAGGTATGGGGCGCGTGGGTAAAGGCGCTTTCAATGCCTTATCTGAATCATTGAATGATGCAGTATGCGGCATGGACGCGGACGTTGATAAGATCAAAAAACTAAATGAATCAGGTTTAAACGCCATTGTAGGTGATGGCGAGAATATCGACCTTTGGGAAAATATCGATATATCAAATTTAAAATTAGTACTGCTCGCACTACCTTCAATAGAGGACTCATCCAATGTCACTCAGCAGCTACGAAATGCAAATTTTTCCGGCAAAATTGCCGCGATTGCCCGCTATGAAGATGAAGTAAAACCCCTTCTACAGAATGGTGTAGATGAAGTGTTTAATTTCTTCACTGATGCGGGTGTTGGTTTCGCCCAGGAAAGTAAAGCTATTTTAGAGCAGCAAAAAACATAAAAACCCACCTTATGACCTCTCGTAATCGAATACGAAATGTAATCCTTAATGAGAATGATTACATTTATTAAATAATTGAATTATATAGTATTTTTTGATTTATCGCCCGTGTGTTGCTACACTCGCTTTATATCGTAACACTGGAGTACATTATGAAAGGTGATATGCCGGTAATCAAAGCGTTAAATGAAATGCTGACCATCGAGCTCACTTCTATTAACCAATATTTTTTGCACGCAAGAATGCACAAAAATTGGGGATTAAATAAGCTCAACGATGCTGCGTACAAAAAGTCCATTGAAGACATGAAACAGGCCGATAAATTGATTGAGCGTATTTTGTTTTTGGAAGGTTTACCCAACTTACAAGCCCTCGGAAAGCTATACATTGGTGAAGACACACCTGAGTCACTTGCGTGCGATACCAAATTTGAACATGAGCAAATCCCTCAACTCAAAGAGGCAATCGAACTTTGCGAGAAACACAGAGACTATGTGTCCAGAGACCTGCTATGCGAAATATTAGACGATGAAGAAGAATATCTAGATTGGCTTGAAACCCAAACCTTACAAATTGAACAAATGGGACTAGAAAATTATCTTCAGGCGCAAATCGGTGATTAGTCAAGGTGCGTTAATAAAACACAATTATTCAATAAGAAAAGCGCAGATATGTGCTGCGTGAGGTAAATATTATGCAAGGTAACGATAAAGTAATAGCGGGTTTAAATAGTCTTCTTGGCTACGAGTTGGCCGCGATGGATCAGTATTTCATTCATTCACAAATGTATCAGGATTGGGGCTTAAATAAGCTGTATGAACGAATTGCTCATGAATTTGATGATGAGAAGGGACATGCGACTAAGTTAATCGATCGAATGCTATTTTTAGGTGGCACGCCCGATATGCAAACCCGAACAGGGCTTCAAATAGGGAAAGAAGTGCCAGACATGCTTGAAAGCGATTTGCGCGTTGAATATGAGGTGGCCGCTAAGTTAAAAGAAGTGATAGCCATTTGCGAAGGGGCCAATGACTATGTATCTCGTGACATGTTAATTGTGCTGCTAGACGATACCGAAATGGATCATGCTCATTGGCTTGAGCAACAACTAGGTTTAATCAAGCGCCTTGGTTTGCAGAATTATTTACAGTCTCAAATGTAATTCAGCGTTTAATTGGGCAAAAGATGCTTGGCAGAACTTGTTGTAATCGACAAGCATATTAGGGCGTGTTGATCTTTGCTCAGTTAAGATAAGTGTTGAAAGGAAGGGCTAAAGTATGTTGCCCTTGCTTTGAATTGACACTAAGTTGTACTTTTAGTTGCCATTGCATTTCGTCTAAGTTACAGCTTCCTAAAAATGTGACGCCCCGATTCGGGGCGTTTTCGTCTTCAAACAAGACGGGCGTTTTTCCCATGTACATATTTACGCCCTCAATCCAAATATCCTCAATTTTGACTGTTTCTGGGAGTTCAAAATTCAGGAATAGCTCCTCCTCAGAAACTGGTGTTTGTTCGAAGCTCACTGTAATCGTATGATTTTCGATCAATATTTGGCATTTAGAGTCAGTTAAATTGCAATTAACGCGCTCACTTTGGTCCTGCACAAAGCGGCTTAAATAAATTCCGTACGCAAGCATTACGCCCAGTATTAATAGGCCTGCCAAGCGGAAAAATGAAATTTTTTTGAGCACTGTTTTGATAACGTAAACTTTCCTTTATTGACCAAGATCAAAGCTTGCGGCGATTCGGTATCTTTTTGTATTTAAAATCTTTATGATCTCTTTCGACCAGTGCCGAGTTTACTTTTCTTGCACGCGCCACTCAACTAGGACGTTTCAATAAAAGTTATTCATCACTCGTCTCAAAAATAAGACATTATTTTTACACCTTTTGTTGTTTCTATACACGGAAATTTTCAGTTATGAGCGAGACCAGCCAAGCACAACCTGACTACAATTATAAAGTCGTCAGGCAGTTTACAATCATGACGGTAATTTGGGGCATCATTGGAATGTTGGTAGGTGTGATATTAGCAGCACAGCTATTTGCACCTGCATTGAATTTTGACATTCCATGGCTTACTTACTCCCGTCTTCGTCCTCTTCACACCAATGCGGTTATTTTTGCCTTTGGTGGTTGCGCATTATTTGCCACCTCCTACTACATTGTCCAGCGAACCTGTCAGGTTAGACTATTTAGTGACAAATTAGCGGCATTTACTTTTTGGGGCTGGCAAGCGGTTATCGTATCGGCGGTGATTACCTTACCATTGGGAATTACAGCTTCTAAAGAATACGCAGAGTTAGAGTGGCCAATTGATATTTTGATCACGCTAGTTTGGGTGGCTTATATCATCAACTTCTTCGGTACGCTGGTGATTCGAAAAACCTCGCACATATACGTCGCAAACTGGTTCCTCGGTGCATTCATGCTCACCGTGGCCGTGCTTCATATTGGTAACAGCATGGCAATCCCGGTCACTTTCTTTAAATCCTATTCGATTTATGCCGGTGCAGTAGATGCAATGATGCAGTGGTGGTACGGGCATAACGCCGTTGGCTTTTTCTTAACGGCTGGCTTTTTGGGTATGATGTATTACTTTGTTCCTAAGCAAGCTGGACGCCCTGTTTATTCATATCGTTTGTCAATCGTTCACTTCTGGGCATTGGTTTCGCTTTATATTTGGGCAGGTCCTCATCACCTTCATTATACCGCGTTACCTGACTGGACCCAGTCTTTAGGAATGGTAATGTCGGTTATTCTTTTCGTTCCATCTTGGGGCGGCATGATCAACGGCATTATGACCCTTTCAGGGGCTTGGCATAAATTGCGCACCGACCCAGTTCTTCGATTCTTAATTGTTTCTTTGAGCTTTTACGGCATGTCGACTTTTGAGGGTCCAATGATGGCAATCAAAACCGTAAATGCGCTATCTCATTATACTGACTGGACCGTTGGTCACGTTCACTCAGGTGCACTGGGCTGGGTGGCCATGGTGTCCATAGGTTCTATTTATCACTTAGTGCCTATTTTGTTTGGTCAACCCAAAATGTATAGCACCCGTCTAATTAACGTGCACTTCTGGTTAGCCACCATTGGTGTGGTACTTTACATCGTTGCGATGTGGATATCGGGTGTACTTCAGGGCCTAATGTGGCGTGCTATTAACGCTGACGGTACTTTGGCTTACTCCTTTGTTGAGTCACTAGAGGCATCAAAACCTTTCTATGTTGTTCGCTTCATCGGTGGTTTATTCGTAGTCGCAGGTATGGTCCTAATGGCTTACAACTGCTACATGACCATTCGCGGTAAAACCGAAGAGACCGCAGACGATACTGATGCAGCAGCACTGGGAGCGGCGAAATGAAAAATCCACATGAGTTAATTGAAAAGAACGTTGGTTTGTTAACCATTTTGGTGTTAGTTGCCATTAGCTTCGGGGCGATGGCTCAAATTCTGCCGCTTATGTTCCAGCAAAGTGTATTGGAGCCAGTCAAAGGTTTAAAACCCTACACTGCCCTACAAATGGAAGGCAGAGATATATACATTCGTGAAGGCTGCGTGGGCTGTCATAGTCAAATGATTCGCCCCTTCAGGGCAGAAACTGAGCGCTATGGACACTACTCAGTGTCGGGCGAGTCTGTATGGGAACGCCCGTTTTTGTGGGGTTCAAAGCGAACCGGCCCTGATCTTGCCCGTGTTGGCGGTCGTTATTCCGACGAGTGGCATCGCGTGCACTTAATCAACCCTCGCAACGTAGTTCCTGAGTCTAATATGCCTGGCTATCCTTGGTTAGAAACAAATATTTTAACCGGTGACGACATTGCCAAAAAACTCGAAGTAAATCGCATGCTCGGTACTCCGTATACCGACGAAGATATTGCAGGTGCAAAAGCGGCCGTTGAGGGTAAAACCGAAATGGAAGCGCTCATTGCTTACCTACAATCTCTCGGCACATATTTACAATAATGCGCTTTGACTTATTGAGGTTATAGAAATGGATCAAGGCACAATTGGCAGTATTTTCACTGTAATAGTATTTGTTTCCTTTGTTGGTGCAGTAATTTGGGCGTTTAGCAGCCGCAATAAAAAGAGTTTTGATGAAGCGGCTAACCTACCCTTTGACGATGAAGAGAAACACCAGTCATCACAGAAAGATCAGGAGTCATAGATCATGACTATGTTTTGGACAATATGGATTAGCGTAATAACCTTAGGCACCATTTTAGGTTGTTATTTATTAATGCGCTGGACGCTCGCCAATAAAACGGGCGTTGAAGAAGGCGAATCGATGGGCCATGAGTTTGATGGGATTGTTGAAATTAACAATCAATTACCGCGCTGGTGGACCATCCTGTTTTATTTAACCATGGTATGGGGTGTTTTATACCTCGTGCTTTATCCCGGATTAGGTGGTTTTAAAGGCGTATTGGGCTGGGAAAGTGCAAACTTACACGTGCTTTCGCTAGAAGAGTCGGAGCAAGCCCTGAGAGAGGATATTGAGCAAGGCCGCTTAAATGAGTATGCGAGCCAAATTAAGCTTGCTGAAGATCTGTTTGATCCTATCTTTGCGGAGTATGCAAAAACACCCGTTGAGTTACTGGCGCAAAACGACGAGGCTTTACAGGTAGGCAAGCGTTTGTTTTTACAAAACTGCGCTCAGTGTCACGGCTCCGATGCGCGAGGTCAGCGCGGTGGCTTCCCTAACCTAACCGATAACGATTGGCTGTATGGTGGAAGCGGTGACAAAATCAAAGAAACGCTTATTAAAGGTCGCATTGGCGCAATGCCAGGCTGGTTAGCAAGTTTTGGTGAAACCGGTGTTGATGAGGTGGTCGCGTATACTTTGAGCTTAAGCGGTCGCGACGTAGACTCAGCGCTCGCCGCTGCCGGTAAGGTCCGCTTTGCCGCTTGCGCAGCATGTCATGGGATGGACGGAAAAGGCAACCAATTACTGGGTGCACCCAACTTAACTGATAACATTTGGTTGTATGGTGGCAGTCAGCGAGCCGTTACTGAAACCTTGTATTACGGACGTAATGGTGTAATGCCAGCCTTCGACAAAACCTTGGGCGAAGACAAGGTTCATGTGGTTGCGGCGTACGTTTACAGCTTATCTCAAGAATAATCGCGTATCCTAATGCAGTAACTTAGGGAAATACGTAGAATAAAGCCTCGTTTTACGGGGCTTTTTAATTTAGATTCGATAGAATATTGCTTCAAAAAACGTGCTAAGCAATAAGCCTAAAAGTGGTAACAATGAACTTACAAGATACAGATACTAAGCCTTGGTATAAGCAGTTTTGGCCTTGGTTTTTAATTGCTATTCCGACCTCATCATTAATTGTGGGCTCATTCGTTATACGTTTTGCAACCGATGGCACCAACACTTTAGTGGTCGATGATTACTACAAGGAAGGGAAAGCTATCAACGCCCGCCTTGACAAAATAGACCGAGCTATCGAATTAGGCATATCAACAACGTTGGATATCAAGCAAGGTCAGGTTGCCATAGAGTTTTTGGATGGAGCCCCACAGACCGGTGAAGCTTTAAGGCTCGAGTTTTTTCATGTCACCCTTGCGCATAAAGATTTTAATGTCCTTTTATCTCGAGATGCTAACGGCATATACCGCAGCAGCTTCGATGAAGATATCAAAGGCAAGTGGAGAATCCGTTTGCTGCCAATGGATGAGTCTTGGAAAGTCCAGGACACCGTAAATCTTCCACAAGAAAAGGTAATCAGTTTTAATCCCCAATGAGCATAAGCGTTTCTCAGGGTTGCTGTTTTCACTGTGGCCTCCCAAATATTGATGGTGACAAATATCCCGTAAGCATAATCGGCCAAACACACTTTATGTGTTGTCCTGGCTGTCAGGCGGTGGCCTCAGCTATTGTCGACAATGGCCTTGAAAGCTATTACGAATTTCGCACAGAACTAGCCGCCCGTGGTGACGCAGCGCTTGATAACACCATGTCAAAACTTGCGGTATACGATGAGCCTGAGCTGCAAGAGGAGTTTGTTTTCGAACAAGGCAAAGACAAACAAATCCAGCTTACGGTAGAAGGCATTACCTGTGCTGCGTGCGCATGGCTGATTGAAAAACAGCTCGCCAAGTTGCAGGGAATTAAGCAAGTATCGGTCAACGTCTCTGCCAGAAGAGCATTGGTAACATGGGATAACGATCAAATTAAGCTCTCTGGTGTGTTAAGCAGAATGAAAGCGATTGGCTATGAATCTCTGCCCTTTCAAAGCGACAATCACGAAGCATCCTTTAAAAAAGAGCAAAAAGCTTACCTTAAAAAGTTAGGGCTTGCTGGCATTATGACGATGCAAGTGATGATGCTGGCAATGGGTCAATATTTCGATATTTTTGGTAATATTGATGCAGAGGCGATTTCCTATTTCAATGCAGTAAGTTTACTTCTTACTACACCAGTGGTGCTGTATTCAGGCAGCATATTTTACGTCAGTGCGATAAAGGCAATACAGGCAAGAACCGTCAATATGGATGTGCCGATAACAGTGGCGATCATTGCAACCTACGTTGCAGGTGTGCTGGCGGTAAATAAAGATGCAGGTGAGGTCTATTTTGAATCTATCTGTATGTTTGTGTTTTTTTTGCTGATAAGTCGATATCTTGAACATCGCTCTCGCCATAAGGCCACTGAAATATCTTCAAACATGCTCAAGTTGATTCCTGTTACCGCTCTAAAAATGAGTGATGGTCAATGGACGTCTGTACTTGCCAAGCAGCTAATTACGGGAGATAAAGTGCTGGTCAAAGCGGGGCAATCCATCCCTATCGACGGCATTGTGATTGATGGTAAGTCCACGGCGGATGAGTCCATGCTAACGGGAGAGTTCGAGCCCGTTAAAAAGCAGGTTGGCGATCGGGTGTTTGCGGGTTCGCTAAATCAACAGGGTAGTATCACGCTTGAAGTATCAAATGGCCTAAAACATGCGATGATGAATCAGATTCTGCGTCTGCAAGAAATGGCCATGGGCAGTAAACCCAAAGTTGCGCTAATCGCGGATAAACTCTCTCGCTATTTTGTCAGCGCAGTATTAATCATAAGCGCCCTAACCTATTGGTATTGGTGGTCTCAAGACGATCCGCACGCCTTTTGGATCACAATTTCAGTCTTAGTCGCAACCTGTCCGTGCGCACTTGGACTGGCCACACCTTCTGCGCTTACGTGCGCTATGGCAAAGCTTAATAACATCGGTATTTTACTCAAACGCGCCGATGCATTAGAACAAGTTACTCATGCCAGTGACATCGTCTTTGATAAGACAGGTACGCTAACAGAAGGACAGTTTTCAATTGCACAAAGCATATTTGTCGAAAAGGACAAAGCCGAGCATTATCTGGCACTTGCTTGTTTACTTGAGAGTCGCTCTGAACATCCTATCGCTCGTGCGTTCAGTCTGGACAATGTCGCGCTCCCCTTAGACGAATCTCAGTGGCAGATAAGTGAATACCGCACAGAAATTGGTAAAGGAATTCGTGCTACCGTTAATAATACAGCGTGTTTAATCGGGTCGAAACGCTTCGTGTTAGCGCAATTGGGCATAAGCCAGGACACGCTTGACGCTCAGGCTAGTCTGACGTTGACTGGCGCAAATGTATTGCTGGCCGTTGACGGAGAAGTAAAAGCCGCTTTTTGGGTCACAGATACAGTTAAAAACGATGTCATTGAAGTGTTAACGCGCTTAGATAAATATAGTCTAAGGATTTTAAGTGGCGACGATACTAGCAATGTCGAAGCAATTGCTAAGCAAATCGGTATTAGGCATGCTTTTGGCAATTGTTCCCCAGAAGATAAACTCAGCCATATTAGAGAACAACAAAGCCAATCGCGTTCGCTCATTATGCTTGGGGACGGCATTAACGACGCACCTGTACTTGCTGCAGCTGATGTTTCAGTTGCCGTCGGTAATGCCTCTGATCTTGCAAAGAATGCGGCAGACGTAATTTTACTCAATCCTAGCTTACATTCACTAGTTGACCTAATTGAAATGGCAGAAAAGACCAAACGTAAAATTAAACAAAATATCGCTTGGGCGCTTGGGTATAACCTCCTTGTCCTTCCGTTTGCGGTCAGCGGTGTACTTTCGCCATGGCAGGCCGCACTTGGAATGTCGCTATCTTCGATAATAGTGGTATATAACTCTACACGATTAATGCGATAATAAGGCTTAGAACTTATTGTTAGGCGTAGCCATGAGCATTATTTTTGTCTTAATTCCATTAGCCATTATTATTGTTTCTATTGCAATAGGCGTGTTTTTTTGGGCCGTAAAGTCTAATCAGTTTGACGACCTTGAACGTCAGGGCTATAGCATTTTGTTTGATGATGATATAAAGCAAGATGACAAAGCAAATCCTACAAAATGCGAAAGCATCGCGTTTAGCTCAGATGAATGCTCAGATGAATCACAAAAAGACAGTTTGACTGAAAATCACAAAGAAATTTGATCATACTTCATCCTACTAATGAACCCCGCACATGAGTGAATTCAATTTACTATCAGCTTTTTTGATGGGACTCGCTGGCGGTGTTCACTGCGTAGGAATGTGTGGGGGTATCGCAAGTGCTTTTAGCTTCGCTATCCCAAAAGGCGAGTCCAAAATCGTTTATATTTTATCGTACAACAGCGGCCGCATTGCCTCATATACAATGGCAGGCGCGCTAACCGGCTTTCTAGGCGCTATCGCCAGTAGCGCCATTACCACCACCTTACCCATCTTAACAATGATAAGTGCCTTATTTTTAATTTTACTTGCTCTGTACATTAGTGATGTATACAAAGGATTGTCATATTTTGAAAAAGCTGGCGGATACCTGTGGCGTAAGATTCAACCCTTGTCTAAAAAGTGCTTACCCTTTAAAAACCCAAGTTATGCGCTCGCATACGGCGCTGTTTGGGGCTGGTTGCCTTGCGGTCTTGTTTACGCAGCGCTAACGTGGTCTTTAGCAGCTGGCGATGCAGTTAGCGGTGCGCTGTTTATGTTAATGTTCGGCCTGGGCACATTCCCCGCTTTAATTGCGACTTCTTTAGGCGCATCGTATATCATTCCTATTTTACAACACAGAGCGTTTCGATACATTGTGGCGCTTTGTTTGATTATTTTCTCGTTTGTTTTGATTTTCAATATGGTTCACGGTATAAAGTGATCTGAATAATAAAAAGGAATGTGGCCATGGCAACCAGTCCTGAGCTCTCCATACATTGTGAGACCTGTAGTTTTAGTCATCTTTGCCTACCTGTTAGTCTTAACAAGTCTGAATTAGAATCTTTAGATGACATTATCGAACGTAAACGTCCTTTACATAAGCATGATAAGCTTGTGAGTTCTGGTCAAGCTTTCCATTCCTTATACGCGGTACGTTCTGGCTCATTTAAGTCTTATGTTAGTGACAAAGATGGCGTCGAACAAATTGTGGGTTTTCATTTCCCGGGCGATATTATTGGCTTTGACGCTTTAAAGGACCAGACTCATCAGAGCTATTCACAGGCACTTGAGACTGCTATGGTCTGTGAACTGCCGTATGAAACCTTAGATAAAGTATCTGAAAAGTATCCAAAACTCCGTCAACAAATCATGAAGTTCATGAGTGCTGAAATTAAACATGACCATGATTTGATGATGCTTCTTAGTAAAAGGAGTGCTGAAGAGCGTTTGTTACATTTTATTAGCCACCTTTCACAGCGTTTTGATGAGCGAGGATACTCAGCAAAGCAGTTCAATTTATCTATGACACGCAACGAGATTGGAAATTACCTCGGCTTAACGGTTGAAACCATTAGTCGTTTGTTAACACGATTTCAAAAAGAAAACTTAATTAAAGTTGACGGTAAACTTATCACGATCGTAGATTTTGATGGTCTCAAGCAACGAATGCCAGAGTCAGAGATCCCCTTCGCTGCCGTTAATTAGCAGGTCTGATTGAAATCGTAAGTTTATTACCTTTATATTTTATCTAGCACAAGGTGGTTACATGCATATGTTAACCACCTTTTTTATAATGCTTAAGTGCTCTACCTGAAGTCTGGATAACAATCTGCAACGACATAACGGAGTAAATTATGACCTTAAGCTCACACGATAGCGTGTTCACATGCCAACGTATTCTCGTCGTTTTTGACCCTTATCACACTGAACAACCTGCGTATCATCGAGCCTGTTTTTTGGCCAAAAAGCTTAATGCAGAGCTTTTAGTAGTCAGTTGCATTTATGATGAAACATACGACATGACCAATTTTCTTAGCGCTGAACAGCGCGTTGACATGAAATCCGCCCTGCTTAACGGTCAACTCAAAGCCATGCAAGCCTGTACTGCAAAAACTATTGGTGTAAAAGTGTCCGTGAAATCTGTATGGCATAAGTCATTGCATCAAGGGATCATCGACGTCGCCACTCACGAAGATTGCGACATGATTGTAAAGGCATGTAAAAATCATACTAAATTTGCACATAAACTGTTTACTCCCTCCGATTGGCGTTTATTGCGGTATAGCCCACTTAATGTCTTGATGGTAAAAGATCATGACTGGCCAGAAAATGGAAATATTGTCGCTTCGATCAGTGTTGATACAAACGATAAAGTACACAATTTGTTAAGTGAACGCGTCACAAAAATCAGCTGCGACCTGGCGAAAATGGTCAACGCGCGAGTCAACTTGGCAAACACTTTTGCAGGCGCACCGGTGCATGTTGCTATCGAAGTACCTAGTTTTAACGCGCAAGCTTATAACCAAGATATCCAGGATAAACACGAGAAAGACGTGCATACCATTGCGCAAGCGCACGACATACCAGATGATCAGGTATTTGTATCAGAAGGACTTCCTGAAGATATCATTCCTAAAGTGTGTGAAAAGCTTGATGCCGAATTGTTAGTACTGGGCTCGGTTGGTCGCCGGGGTATATCTGCAGCGCTCTTGGGCAATACTGCAGAGCATATTATTGATCATGTCACATGCGATACCCTGGTGATAAAACCACAGTTAAAATAGTGCTTAATGGCAAACGATAAAGCGTACTTCTATGGGTGATTTACAGTCATAAGTCTCGTATACTGGCGGCGTTTTAAGTATTAGGTTTTATGCATTACGTTTTAGGAAAAGCTTATGTCAGTAAATGGCTCACTCACTACTCAGAGCAAATCGAAGTATAGTTTTAATAAACTACAAAAACGCTTACGCCGTGAGACCTCAAAAGCCATTGCCGACTTCAATATGATAGAAGACGGCGATCATATTATGCTGTGTTTATCAGGCGGCAAGGACAGCTATACCCTACTCGACTCATTAATGTATCTTCAGCGTATAGCACCCATTCACTTTTCAATTGTGGCGGTTAATCTTGATCAAAAACAGCCAGGCTTTCCTGAGCATATTCTTCCAGCGTATTTGTCTGAACTGGGAGTGGAATATAAGATAGTTGAGGAAGATACGTATTCCATCGTTAAAGAAAAAGTACCTGAAGGAAAGACGACCTGCTCTCTGTGCTCACGCTTACGCCGCGGTATACTCTATCGCACGGCAAGCGAGCTTAAAGCAACAAAAATCGCTTTAGGTCATCATCGTGATGACATGTTAGAGACATTGTTTTTGAATATGTTTTATGGGGGCAAAATTAAGTCCATGCCGCCAAAACTCCTAAGTGACGATGGCAAACACATCGTTATAAGGCCACTAGCCTACTGCAAAGAGTCAGATATTCAAAAATATTCAAGTGCAATGAACTTCCCAATCATTCCCTGCAATCTTTGCGGCTCTCAAGAAAACCTCCAGCGCAAAAATATCAAAATGATGCTTCAAGACTGGCAGCAACGTTTTCCCGGACGCGTGGAGTCGATGTTCAGCGCTATGCAGAATATTAAACCCTCTCATATGCTTGACCATGCGATGTTTGATTTTAAAGGCCTAAATCGAGATACCAAATTTAAAGGTGAAGGCGACATTGGCTTTGATAATGAGGCTTTTGAACAAAGCTTTAGCCAGCCAGATGCGGATAACACCATTCTGGAAATAAAGTGATTAGTAGAAGATGATCAATAACACGTGCACGAATAAACAGGAGTATTTGTGAAAATTGGTTTAGCACTGGGTGCGGGCGCTGCCCGAGGTTGGGCGCATATCGGCATCATTAAGGCACTTGAAGAATTAGGCATTAAAATAGACATTGTTGCTGGGTGCTCCATTGGCGCATATGTAGGTGCAGCCTATGCAAGCGGCAAGCTCGATGAACTCGAGGCCTGGGCAAACACGCTCACCGAATGGCAAGTATTCGGTTTACTTGGCATTGGCCTTCGTCGCGGCGGCCTTGCTAGCGGCCAAAAAGTATTTGATAAACATAAAAACGACTTTTGCGCCCCCAGTTTTGAACAAATGATAAAATCCTTTAGTGCAGTCGCTACCGATTTATATTCCGGGAAAGAAGTCATTTTTAATAAAGGCGATATAAACGATGCAATACAGGCGTCTTGTGCAATCCCTGCTCTATTTGCCCCCATCGAGCATGAAGGTAGGTGGTTAGTCGATGGCGCAGTGGTTAATCCAGTACCCGTGAATCAATGCCGCCAGTTAGGGGCAGATTTTGTTATCGCGGTGAATCTAAGCGCTGATTTTCGCCCTCAGCTAATAGAGCAGTTTGAAGAAGAGCACAAAGCCTCTCAACAAAAAACCGACGAAATAATCAGCAAAGGTGCGACGGGTTTCATGAAACAGTGGTTTTCACCAGACCCCAAACCCAATAAAAAAACGTCTCCCGGCATTGTGGGGGTAATGAGTAGTGCCCTTGAGATACTTCAAGCGCGCGTGACACGCTCTAGGCTTGCGGGTGATCCACCGGATATATTGATTGAGCCTCAGCTACGAGATGTAGGCCTACTTGAATTCCATAGAGCTGAAGAATTAGCACAAAAAGGACGTGAAAGCGTCCAGCGCCTGAGTGAGCAAATTAGCTATCAGCTAGACTTACCTTCACGACCTGAATAAGTTCACCTGAATCCTGTTTAATTTATTACTTGGTGGCTAGAGCTGTTATGCGTAACGGTTTAGCCGGCAATCTAAGTGGCTTTTTCGCTTCAAAGAACGCTTCTTCTAAGTTTAGTGTACCTTGAATGACTTGGTAACCCGCAGGCGTGCTCGTTGTAAGACTTTCATCCTCAAACTGAACAACCAGGCCTTCAACCGTTGGCATCATAAACGACAGAAAGCTTCCCATTTCATTGAAAAAGGCTTCATATTGCTCACGAATATAGACAATGTCTTCAAAACTATAATTCGCCTTCAGATACTCAGGTTTGGTTTCCAACTGTACTGAGATATCACATTTGTTTGTTGCTTCCTCCATGTCAAGTATGATCATAGCATCAGCAAGGCGAAGCGCACGCTCTCTGGGGATGGTAAATCGATTTTCTGGGCTGACCTCTAGTGGAATCTGTTGTTTTTGAGTAGAAATCCGCGCCGCATTAATCTGGCACAAACGTCCGGTGTCGATATTGACAAAGCCAAAAGCGAACTGTAAACCTTGAGTGTCATCATTATTTAGCTTTCTCAGGTGTGAATAAAAGGTTTTGTAGTCTACTTGTAGCTGTTCTGCGAATGCAATGCCCGCAGTTGTGAGATAAAGGGTAAATACCAAACAGAGTAAGCTCAGGCTAGTTGCTGCAGTTTTCAATTTATATTAGCTCCTGATTGGTTTTAATCATTTGTTCTAGTTCTTCGACGTATTCATGTCCACGCTCTGAATACTGCTCAAGCCCTTGAATTAATTCAAGGGCCGTTGGGCGCTTACCTTGTTCACGAAGATTTTTGCGAATAGCTCTTAAGTCATCATATGCGGGATGACGATTAAGATTGAGCATGTATTCGTACATGGCATGTGATAAGTCGTTGTACTTAGCGACCTCATGAATAGCGCCTTTATTTCTGCGTTTTGGTACAAAACCGCAACCTTCGCTAAAACACCATATCCCGAAAAAATTGTAACCTTCTTTAGCAAATCGACTTGTTCCCCAAGCGGACTCATTTGCACTTTGAATTAATACAAGCGCCTCAGGAATGATATCTATTTTTGATAGAAGCTGAGTAAATGCAGCACCTGCGCTTTGATTCTCATCAACACGATACTCCTGCAACAGCCACAGCACTTCATCTTGCTCGCGTTTGCTATATGACACCTGAAGTGCTTGGCGTAAGTCAAGTTCGTTCAATTCATCGCCTGAAGAGCTTAACTTTTCTTGCAGTTGTTGAACATAATCGCGCAGCGCTAAAAGATGCTCGTTTTGTAAGGCTATCGCCGGTTTTAAATAGGAGAAATATGCGCGTTTGCGTTCAGTTATATCCTCAATCTGTGAAAATCTTGGCACAGGCTCATGGGCATCATCGAGCGTTGGCGTATCGTACACCAAGGCGTTTTTTGAACGCGATACGACAATGGCAATCAATAAAATCGCTGCAAGCGCTATGCTCGCTGCCGCTCGAAGCTTGCGTGTTTTGGGATCCACAGCGACATCGGTAGTGTTAGGCATTGAAAACTCCTGATTGCCCGTCTTCGGATGTTTGTCCCTGTGAAGATGCTTGCTCGTCCTCTTTGCCACAGAATAACTCTGTGTACAACACAGCCTTAACATTAAAAAAGTACGGACCAACCCATATCGAAGCGAAACCGAAAGTAATTAATACACCAACAAACAATGCAAAAAATATTAGAAAGACCATCGTCATTTGATACAAGTACGCGTTTGTCATGCGAATCGACAAAAATATCGCCGAAAATGGTGTAAGACCTTTGTCAACGATGAGTGGCAATGTGAATGTGGTCGCCATAAATATATACAGCCCGGGCAGCACTAGCAGCATTAAGCCAATATCAAAGGCAATGGAAATTAATAAAGTCGCAACGCCAAGCGGTAAAATATAGCTAACATACGAAAATACATTGATTGCGCGAGCTTTTATGCCTCTAGCACTTGTAACGGCCAGCATCGCAATGCCCGCAAACAAGGGAGCCATTACCACGTTCATGATAAGACTCGCCACTGCATTTTGGGTATTTGTTAAGTTTTGGACATCTTCCGGTGTTTCGATTGCGAAGCTATAGGCAAACACAAAGCCTAAAAAAAATATCACAGCAACCAATGTAAGAAGCGCCTGAACCAGCACCCAGTTGTTCTCAGAACTTAACTCTCTGGCTCTAGAAAGTACGACGCGTATGTCGAAATGGTATTGTTTGGCCAGCATACGCTGAATATGAGCTTCGTCTTTCATTGCCGAGTTGAGTAATCACTAATCGCTGCTGTCATTTAGCAGAATATTAACATTTTCACTGAGTCAGCACTAATACAATTGCCATTGCGATGAGAACTGCACCCATTAGTCTGTCGAAAATATATCCGTGTGTAATGTAAGATTTCCGCACACGGTGATGGCTCGCGAGTATACTGACAAACACAAACCATAATGCAGTGGCTATGGCGAGGTATAGACCGTATAACGATTTAGACACTAAGCTGCTCTCTACCGGAATAGCAAGTGTGTAAAGGGTCAAAAAGAATAGCGTCGCTTTTGGATTTAAACCATTGGTAATGAAACCAATAAAAAAAGCTTTCATTGCGCTGTGGCTAACAATATCATCACTTTTCAAGCTGGTACCGCTGTTTGCTTGACTCCTGATTGCTCCTATTCCCATCCAAATCAAATAAAGCGCTGCTGCGTATATTAGACTTTGATATATCCAGGGCGTAGCTTTAATAATAATGCTGATACCCAAAATACTATAAGCAACATGCAGCAAGATACCGCTACCCACTCCCAAACTCGTAACAATACCTATTGCTCTGCCCTGCTGCAGACTTTGTTTCATCACCACAGCGAAGTCTGGCCCAGGGCTGGCGACAGCGAATGCATGCATAATGGCAATGGCTAGCCAAACAGAAAAGTCGAAACCCATTAAGTCACTCAATTTGCTGAATATGTTGATAAAACGCCCTTGATCATACAACAAATTACTTTGAGCGCTAGCGCCAATTTTTATTGTTAGGCGTAAATTTAAATCGTAAAAAGAATGTTAAATACAGGAGAGGATGTTGCCATTGACCACTGTCATGCTGTGACGCGGCTATCTCGTAAATCTAGGCATATTGCCTTGCGCTTGGTGTGTAGGCAGTTTGTTGTATATTTTAATCAAAGGTGACTTTATGATTTCTTATTCGTTTCATAATTTAATGAAGTGCGCAGCTTTAGTTTGTTCCCTGCTTGTGTTGAATCATTCGCATGCGAACCAAGCAGCTGAGCCAATCAGCTTTGAAGACATGCTTGAGCCAACAATCAAGCCCGGCGGCGGTGACTTGAATCCAGGCATATATAGCCATCCAAAAACGATGAGTGATTTTCAAGATATGAAAATTGGCCTAAGCGTGCATTGGGGGCCAAGTAGTTTGGGAGGTAAAGAGATTTCATGGTCTCGCGGCGAGCAGATACCGCGTGAAGAGTACGACGCTTACTATCAATCTTTCAATCCAACACAGTTTAATGCTCAGGCATGGATGGACTTGATGAAAGAAGGCGGTATGAAGTACATCATGTTAACCTCAAAGCATCACGATGGCTTTGCCCTGTGGGATTCAAAATATTCTACCTACGATATTGCCAGTACACCCTTCAAGCGCAACATTGTCCAAGAACTGGTGGATGCATCAAAACAAAATGACATTGTGTTTGGCAGCTATTTCTCAATTATCGATTGGTATCATCCAGACTATCAGCCCTATGATCACGGCGGACCTGGCGAACTTTATGCGACAGATGCATCTACTCCAAACTTTGAGCGTTATAGGATGTTTATGAAGGCTCAGTTGCGCGAACTCATCCAAGACTACGGTGCTAAAATCATTCAGTTAGACGGTGAATGGGATCCCTCCTTCAATCATGACATTGGTAGCCACTTATATGCTTATCTACGCCTGCTAGACCCCACTGTTATCATCAATAACCGTGTTGATGTTGGACGCGAACATTTGCCAGCAGACACCGGCATGTGGGACTGGAAACGCTACGCGGGTGATTTTGATGAGCGTGAACGCATGGTGGATTGGATTCAAAAAGAAAGCAAAGTCTTCGGACGCAGTGTGAACCCTTGGCAAGCTTGGGTAACCATTGACCAGGCTCAGTGGTCATACAATGAAACGCCTCGCCGTAACCGATCATTTTAGACCGTTCTTGACCGCCTGACTGAGATCGAGTTTAGCAACGCTAACGGCGGTCACTATGCCTGCCGGTACCTTGTGATGCGTTTTGCCATTGTTGTTAGCAATGAGTACCGTTTTTCTATTTTTCTTAAGTAATGTGCCAGTGATTGTTTTGCCCTCATGAGTAAACTGCACTTTCATGCCAGGACGCAGCATAGCAAGCGCTTCTCTATCTTTTTGCGCTCGTAACTCATCAATGCGGTCAACGACAGCTTGATTCAATATATATAATTGATCGATAGATAGTTGGCTAATGTCGATTGTCGTTTTTGTGTCTTTTTTGTTCATGGCGCTTTCACTTTTCTATGTCTGAGCGCAGGCGAATGCCTGCGAACAGCACTTTCCAGCGCCTAGGCGTTAAATCGATGATGTCTTTGGCTGGATGTTGCGATACGCGTTGCAGCACATCCACTAAATAATGATAGGGATTGATATTGTGTAATTTGCACGTCACCGTAAGCGTGTGTAGGGCACCTAGCTGTTTTGCCCCTAACTCACTCCAACAGAACAAGTGGTTCTTCCTACCCATGGGAACGACTCTCAAAGCCCTTTCTAAATGGTTAGTATCGATAAAAACTTGCGCATGCGTCAGGTAAGTCTTTAATTCGTGATGGCGCTCATACGCATAAGCTAAGGCTTTGCTTAAGGGGTCTTTCGGCAATAATTCTGGGCGTTGGCGTTGCTCATATAGCCATTTAAACAGTGCAGTGATAATAGGCTCGCTATATTTGAGCCGATATCGCACGGTATCATCGGCATTGGGCGCCTGTTTTCGTATATGTGCTTCAATCTTATACAGCTTTTGTATCTCGCTCAAGGCGTGTTGCGCCTCTTTAGGATGATAATCCAGTGCCTTTTCGAAGTAGCGACGGGTATGCGCCCAACACGCTGCATGAGTAATATGTTGACCTTGGCTATTCAATGTATCAATGACTTGGCTATACACCGCATAGCCATCGCTTAGCAAGGTGCCATTAAAACCAGATAGTTGTTCTATTGCATGTTGTTTGCCGCGTGAAGCCGACCATGTAAAGGCCACTTCATCTTGCTCGCCATAAATAGGCCAGAAGTAGGTTTGTTTCATGGTGTTGTGTTTGCGGCGAGTCGATGGTTGTCGACCCGCCTTCATCGGCGTTTCATCCATGCTAATGTTGCCCCCGCTGAGGATGTTGCTCAGCACCGCTTGTGCGATGGGGATGACTAAATCAATACTTTGGCTGACATAATTGATTAGGCTTGCTCGCGATAAAGTCACACCCGATTGCAGCATACGTAAATGTTGGCGATGAAGCGGTAAATGATAGACCGCTTTATCCACCATGAGGCCAGCGAGTAGTGATACATCCGCATACGCCCCTTCTAATACATTAACGGGTGTTGAAGGCGAACGAATCGCTCCGCTGTCTTTTTGGCGAACCACATCTTTACGGTAAATTAATACTTGGTAGCTACCTGGCAGTTGCGCTAGTCGATGCGTTTCTTTCGTGCCAATGACTTCATACTTATCGGCATCCTCACCTTCAAGCTCGGGGCAAGGCACATCAATCACCTTGGTCGGCACATCATCGGTAAAGCGAAGGCCAGTGTCATTGACGTTATTCTCATCTTTTTGCTTGTTAGAGCGGGCGTAACCTTTGACGGCTTTTTTCGGTAAAGGCGGTAATGCTTCATCTTGAGCTTGACCAAACAACTGCGCTTGGTCAGGGTTATCTACAATGTGCTTTTCTGACTTACGCCCAAACAACTGACGCTTGAACCAATCGACTTGTTGCTGCAACTGCGCGGCTTGTGCTTGTGACTCAACCAGTTTTGCACACACATTTGCATATTCTTCTTGTGGAATATGTGGAGTGTTTTGAGGCAAATGAGCAGCGCTTTTCATGCGACGAAGCATAGCAAATTCAGCTACTTAAGTCGCTTGTTTTGTCTGTCTTTTTGCCAATAAATACCATCAATTAAACACTGTAACTGCGCGGTGTTCAGCCCAATTTTATGCCCATGACCTACCACCTTGCCGAAGGTGCCGCGCTCGAGCCTTTTTGACCACAAACAGTAGCCCCCTTGATGGTAATACAGCACTTTTATCATGGTCCGTTTGCGGTTCACAAACACAAACCAATCGCCGAGTTGTGCTTGCATCTGCAATTGATTATTCACCAACGCCGCTAAACCATCGAACTGCTTGCGCATATCTGCAATACCAAGGTATAACCATATTTTAGCGCTACTGGCGGTGAGCATTATCCGTCAGTGCTCATATTGAGCACCACACCATTTGGCAAGGTTAATTCGATTTGCCATTTTCGTGTATCTGCCTGCCGTGATGTCATAGTATCAATCGGTAACCATTGCGGTGATGTTTGTGGTAACGACAGTTCTTGACGCTTTTTGCGTTGCAAATAGAACGTTGACTGATTAATGTTATGCGCGTGACAAAACTGCGCGATAGTCATATCGCTAGTTTCTTGGGCGTCGATGAATTGTTGCCATTCTTGGGGGCTACGTCTAGTCATTGATATTTTCTCCTGTCTTCATCAATGATTAGATTCTAGGGGCTTAGCTTAAGAAAAGAAGAACGGTCTATTTTGATCGGTTACGCCTCGCCTGCTCACATTGAATGAAGTCATTATTGATTTGGCCAAAACAATAGGCGATGGCGGCAACTACTTAATCAACTTGGGGCCAAAGCCCGATGGCACCTTTGATGAGGTTCAAGCACAAATCATTCGAGACATGGGAAAATGGGTCAAAGCGCATGCAAAGGGCATTTATGGCACGCGTGCAGGTGCGTTTATCAGTGAGGGAGCGTATACAAGTACCCAAAAAGGTGATTCCAGCTTTTTGTTTGTATTTGACCCTAGTAACTCTCAGTCTATTCCATTAGGTGATTACGATGTGTCCGACGTGAAAGATGCAGAGGGCAACAGCATTGACTTTTCAATTCAATCGGGTGATTTATTATTGGCTGAGGCCATGCAAAACATTCCAGCCATGCCGGTTGTCATGTTTGAACTTCTACACAAATAGTAAGCACTGAAGATGCAGCGCTAGTCAACCTATCTTTGCGTTGCATGGCTGTATGCGTATTAAATAAGTTGGTCCTATTCATGTTGGACTTTTTCATAGAAGCGCCTGATAACAGAGCGTTTCTTAGGCATGCACTTACGTTTGTATACATAAGCACGGTTTATAATGCAAAAAGTCATATACAAATTCTAACTGTCGATAAGCTTTTGTTCGAAATAAGTCTTTACCTCATTATAAAGCTGTGTATCGGCTCTATTCAGCGCTTGAATCACTCCAAGAGTTTCGTTATCGACTTCTACCGACTGTGCTTCAGGAGCAGTGTTTAATTTGCTTATCTCAATATCTTTAGAAATGAACCGTTGAAGAATCTCGACCGAGGCATTGTATTGTTCAGTTACTCCAACAAATCCAAAGTCTTTCCAATTGTGGGTGCTTAGAAATTTGGACATTACATTTCTGTTCCGCTTCTTTTTCGCAAAATCAATTAAAGTTCCTGTGTATGAATGATGACGTTGAAAATGCTTAAATTCCGAAATAACACGCTCTATCGGCTCTCTAACAAATGTCACCACATTCTCGGGCGCAGTGATTTTTATGTACTTTTTCGCGTAAAAATGACCCGCAATAAGGGATATGTCAACGCTTGCAAGACTATCTAAATCATTCGAGTGATAACAGTGCTTTAGAATTAAGTCTGACGTTCGTTTTGAGTTTTCACCATAGTCGTAAAGTATTTCCCCTGAGTGATAAGCCTGTGCAAGATTCTTTATCAAACTAGTTCCAGCTGTTTTAGGTATATGCACAAACACTAGCGGCTTGGCTGTATTAAGTACTTTTGAGCTTCTTTTAACAATAGACTTGTCATGATGAGACCTTTCACACTCTTCAAGCTGTGTCAATTTTTTAAGGATTAGAGGACCGTTAGGCCGTAATTTGAAAGCTTGCCGCCACAATTTTAGTGCAGCGGACTTGTCAAGTAGCTCCATCTTCAAAGCTAACTTACTAATCCACTCAACATTTTTACAATTAGTGGTATATGAAGAGGACATAACGTGTTCTACCACTAAATTCTTTTCGGCTTTACCGCAATTAATAAACACTTGCAATAGCCCGGTGAACCTTTCATGGGGAATTGTCTTGATAGAGTCTATTGTTTTGAAATAGCGACTTTTAACAAACTGTTTAGCAGTAGCGAGCTCTCGTTTTATGCCTTTTTTTTGCAGAAACTTGAGTTTTGCTTGCTCGTACCTTAAAAAACTACCTTCATCAAAGTTAAAGCGACACAGATCTCCATAAGTCTGATTATAGCCTCCTCTATTGAGTTTTATCGTAGCAGGTTCCGACGGCCGTCCTCTTTGAAGTAGTGAAACATATTCAGTTGGCGAGCGAAACATTCGATGGATAATCATGCATTCCCGCACTTTTATAAGAGATTCGTGTAAAGCCTCGTCACCCTGTTTGCCAGCCACGAAGGGCTCACCATCACACATTACTGTGGTTTCGTTGAATACCTTAGGCCTATGAAGCCTCAGTTCAAGGTTTTTCACCTGAGTTTTTACAAGGCTTTTAACTAAAAAATGCAATTTGTATTCACCGTTAGAACTTAACGTTGAAAAATCATTGTCATGCCCCATTTCGTTTAACCACTCAAAGCAATAAACGTCAGCCGCTTTAGCTTGATCAATAACGTCCTGAATTTTTACATCAAAATTGCGATTCACCCAGAACTCATCGATGTCAATGAATAGCAGATAATCGAATTTTCCTTCAGCTTGAGCAACTTGGAATGCGTGCTTATAAATATCGACTTGCATATTGCTTATGCCACTACTGAGGGGATCATCGAAACAGTCGGCTGCAATAGCGTTAACTGAAGGGTAACTCTTCGATATCTCGTTTATCATAGCCAACGTATTATCAGATGTTCTATTGACATATACATCGATCGCGTTGACTCCAATGTATATATGATGGAAAGCCCATTCCGGTAAATAGGCGGCTTCATCTTTCGCGACTGCCACTATTTTAACTCGCGGGCTATTCGATTTCTTAGTATCCTCAGCTAGTCGTTGCTTAACAGAGTTAGTTATTAAAGCTGTGTAATTACGAATTTTATTTAGCTTTTGCATATACTTCAGATGATTTAAGAGGAAAAAACATATGACTATCTAGTTCTAACTGCAATCGTATCCAATCTATTTGTATTTTCAATGACCTTTACTCAATATAAATGTTTCTAAGAGAAATTAAGTTAACTCCTAATTTGAAGTAAACTTGCAGTTTAAATGCCGTTAATATTGTCCTGTAATTATTAAAAACGCATGGGTTCTTTCGGTTTTAACAAAAAAATTGTACTATGCTCTTGTGTACCGGCTCGAATATATATTTGGCTTGCTCATCGCACAATACAAAAGGGGTAATTCGCGTAAAGCGTTTTTGATATTTAGACGCCTCATACATCAATGATCTTATTGATTTGTTGGGGTGGCAACTAAAAATTTTTAACGCAGGTTAAAGAAGTTCTTCGAATAAGTGCTACTGTTTGAAATCTAAGAGTTACCGACTTCCCCCATTTAGGCAAGCTATTCAGATATCTTTCAACGCTCTTCTTAAAAGAGGCAGTGACCAGTTAAAGTCACAAGTATGCGTTTTAAAATCAAGACAAATGCACATCGAATAGCCTTTTAACCAATCGCTGTTCAGTATTTAATCGTGCACAGCGCTTTACTTCATAGCGAACATCTCGGACTCATTAATAACTAAACTCTAATCAAACAAAAAGAAAGAGGTTATCAAGCAGGCTGTATTGTGTTATTGATAAAAACGACCTCAGTTTTAAAATCTAGTGTGTATTGTCGATAGCTTCATTTTTGACTCGTGTAAACACCCTAATCTTTGACTTGTTATTGTTTTTAATCGACGCAGACGCATTCGTTAGACTAGACCAAACCTCTAATTAATGTGTCGAAGTATTTTGGGCTATAACACATTCGTTCAATCGAATAACTTTAATTTACGTATTGATACAACCTAGAGAGTGTAGTTTTTATATCTTGCTCACTTTTTCCAATCGCTAAGTACATTTTAAATTGATGAATTTGGTTTGGCGCCCCTTCTGCGCGGAACGAGCTATTCATTTTTACCATTCCAACCTTTCCACTAAAACTGCTTCCAACATTGCTAAGGTACACTGCGTTATAAACTTGATGATATCCACGATTACCTTTATTAGTATTACCGATATTTTCATCAGGAGTGTATAGGCCCAGCCAAATAGTACGAGAATTATTGGTTATAATTGATGCTCTTTGACCTCGATACCCGTTATTGCCCTCGTAATTGAGAGAGCCTGTGTGAGGGTCGAAAGAATAAAAGGTATTAAGATCGGGGGTAAAATGTCCTGAAAAAATTTCAAATGTTATTTTGTTGTTTAAGGAACCAGAATTGTCTCCATAATTTACATTTATTGGTAAACTTGGCTCTAACTTAACTGAGGTATCAAATTCGATGGCATGAGGAATATTCACTCCCCCATTTACATATCCGATTGTTATTTTTTTCGAAATGACTGTGTCCGATAAAATTGTCGTATTTAATGCACACGAGCCAGGAGGTGCTGGAGTGCACTCATTAGGTTGCAACCAGAAAGCAGCTGAAGATGACGTGGTTACTGAATCTGACGAGCTACTAATACTGTGAAGATAGCTTGAACTATTAGAGCCATTCCCATCAAATCTAGACCCCGCTTCGGTTGGTACAAACGATTCAGGACCGGAGTTAGAAATGGTGTTTGGATAAAAGATAGCGGTTTGTATCTGGCGTCCGTGGTCATCATTATCAACCAGTTGGACTCCATTAAAAGTAAGTCCACAGACCGCACCCGCAAACTTATCACACGTGGATAGCAAAACACTATTTGAGCCCATCGAATCATAGATAAACCTGCTTCCGTTAGCTTCTGACATTACACTACTTGATGCAGATAGAAGTAAGCTAAAAATTGTCAGTTTATAAATTTTCATAATAATTCCTTAAATTTCTATTTAGGTTTCGCTTTCTATTGCATACAAATAGTGCATGTAAGTCTATCCTTAATGTAGCCTCAATTTGTCAGTTGAGGCACGCATTGTTCATAATGAAGCATTTTACTTCTATCCCATTAATTTACATATTGATAAAGGTTGGACATCACGGTTTCTATACCTTGTTTCGAACCAGCTAATGCTAAGAAATGCCTGAAATTATGCACTTCGTTTGCCCCCCCCATTTTTCTCATAACACTGTTAAGCTTTACAAGGCCCCTTTGACTACTAAGATCAGTATTTGCATCTAAGTACTGCATTCCATAATTATGCCAATACCCTTTCGAATTAACTTGCCAGTCTCCATTGCTTTGATTGTAAGTGCTTCCGTCGGGTGTGTACAAACCAAGCCAAACGGTACCCTGCTGATTGCTGACAACGAACGCGCCCTCATAACTATTATGTTTATTGCCTGATAAAAGCACTAACTTGCCTGTCGCTTCGTTAAATGAATAAAATTTGTTCAAGTCTTTGTGTAAATAAGCAGCTATGACTTCAAACGTCATTTTATTTCCAGCCGAGTTTTGGGAGTTACCATAGTTCACATTGTTCGGTAAGTTAGGTTCTAAAGTAATCTTATGGTTTATTTCAATTGCGTGAGGTATGTTCACTCCATTCTTCGAGTATCCGATCTTAATTTCTTTTTCGACGATGGTATTCGACACTAGCGAAGTATTTAAACCTGTCGCACCCAATCCAGCTGGGCTAGATTCACCAGGTTGCAGCCAATACGCGGGACGTATCTTAGTCTTAAGGTAGTCTGCGTTTGAATAGATAGACTGTAAAAGACTAGTGCTATTGTTACCTTGTCCATCAACTCTGGAGCCAGCCTCTGTAGGAGCAAATGCTTCGGAACCCATCCTCGAACCATCGGCGTTGAACGCGGAATTAGGGTAAAAAACAGCTGTTTGAATTTGTCTTCCGTGGTCAAAATTATCAACCAACTGTTTACCATTGAAAGACAGGCGGCATATTGCTCCGGCGAACTTGTCACAGGTCGCAATCACAACAGAGTTGGAACCCATATTGTCATAAATAAAAGCTGTCCCGTTTGGCTCTGAATAAGCATAATTAATCGAACACAAATTAATTATGAAAAAGGGTAGAAATAGTTTTGAGTAGCTGCGAAAGCTTTGCATAAATTTGACTCCGTTCAATCATTTGAATATCAAAAAGACGTGACTTGTCTCTTTGAAGTATTTGAATTAGTAAAAATTCCAACCTAATCCTGCGTAGAATCATAGTGTATAATCAAAAAAGGTAAAGTATGCCGATTAGAAATATTGATCTGCATCAAATACTTGAAACCAGATTTTCAATCAAGCGGATGTTTGATTCACCGATATCTATTGTTATGACCCAATTCACTAACTAAGGTTTTAAGTGTGTATCGCTTTAATCAACGTGTCACGATTGTTAATCTTTCAGTTTTTGTTAATACGCTTTTATCCGGTATCTCTTCGCGTTCCTGATATAGGTGGTTGGTGAACTTTGGTTTATGGAAGAAGTATGGCTCAAATGAATATTACGTCACAACACTCAAATAGTGAAGTGCACATAATAATCAAACTAACGCTGCGCACGGCATCATTACCACAATCAATTTTTCAAAAATTTCAAATACTCATCGCTGGTTTGTTGAGTGACTTCTCTGAGGCTTGAGCGTCTCTCGCGATAAACATTGGTCTCTTCCTCTTTGAGTGACGAAAAAACGATAGCGCTTAGCTCACAATCAAAAAATGCCGTCTTTATCGTCGACAGTACGCGAGCGCTTTCTGAGATAGCGACTGCACCCGATTTGACTTGTCCGAGCAAAATAGCGTCTGCGCTTTGTCCCTTGCACGCGCTACTTAGCACCTCAAGATCCTGTTTATTTGTTCTTGCATTTATAAGCTTAAGCGTGTCTTTATTGCCAATGTTCTCACTTGTCAGTATCTCATGAAATTCTGACAATGCTTTTGTAATATAGTTTTGAACGTATTTGGAAGTGTCACCCACAAATGGTTGAATGATAATACGCTGATATTGCTTACTAGGATGATTTGTTGAGCCACCTGATGTGCTTGAACAAGAAAAAACGGCAAATACCACAACTAAAAAGGTAGATTGAATATGAAGTCTTTTCATTTTTTGGATAAGCGCTAACGGCACTCTACTGCGATGCAATTTCAACAGGCTTCCTTCGCACAACGATTTTGGAAGATGATATCAAAAACGACACCTGACGTGTTTTATATTTATCAATGTCAACGTGTCATAAAGAATGATTAAACGGCCATTCATAAAATGGTAAACGCAGATATTATGATTGTATGAAGAAAAAAGAAGTGGTGCCCGGGGCCGGACTTGAACCGGCACACCCTTACGAGCGAGGGATTTTAAATCCCTTGTGTCTACCAATTTCACCACCCGGGCACTGATGTTTAGCGATAGCAACACAAGTTTGTGCATGCTGCGTTAAATGGAGGCGGAACCCGGAGTCGAACCGAGATCCACGGATTTGCAATCCGCTGCATAGCCATTCTGCCATTCCGCCGCTTATCGCTTAAGTCTTTACGTTTAATACTTCAAAAGTATTGGCAAGCAAAGCATTTCAGATAACCAATTTTAGAAAATTGGAGCGGGAAACGAGATTCGAACTCGCGACCCCGACCTTGGCAAGGTCGTGCTCTACCAACTGAGCTATTCCCGCTCTGAAATGTGCGGTGCATTCTACCTGCTAAACGCTTTCTGTCAACAATAAATCTGAGCATTAAGAGCCGATTTACTATTTTTTGAGCGACAGCGAAGATACAAACTTCAAAACAGACTGAAGCGTCGCTATCAATTCAGATTTTTAAGCGTTTTCCAACCGGCAATACCATAAATAATCATTGACCATACCGACAAAACCGCTGCTATCCATAATAATATATACCCTAGCGTCACCCAATAGATAGTAACGCCCATAAACACTTCTAATCCAGAAAGTAGGCCAATTAAAGCCAGCATTTGCGCCATCGTTTTTGCTTTACCCAGAAAGCTGACTTTTACCGCGTCGGACGCATCTTGCTGGCTCATCCATTCGCGTAATGCCGATACAAAAATCTCGCGCATGAGTATTACAATAGCGGGAACGGTTACCCATAAGGTGGCGTAGGTGTGCGTAATCATCAGTAACGCTGCTGCCACTATAAGTTTATCGGCTACAGGGTCTAAAAAGGCACCGAAGGCACTGGATTGCTCAAGCTTGCGAGCCAAGTAGCCGTCAAACCAATCGGTAATCGCCGCGAGCCAAAATATAAACGCGCCTGCATACTGTGCCCATTTCCAATCAAGAAAATACACAGTGACGAATATCGGAATTAACATAACGCGCAATAGCGTCAGAATATTAGGTACAGTCCACATCACTTATTTTGTTTTAACAACCGTTTCTTATTTACCCCAAACATTGTCGTGATGATATCAGAACAAGCGCTCAAGCGTGCAAGTAATCGTATATAGTCTCAGCCAAATCTTCGCTAATTCCCGGTACTTTAGCAATTTCTCCCCTGCTCGCCTTTTTCAAACCTTGTATACCACCGGTATACTTAAGTAAGGCTTGTCGTCGTTTAGCGCCTACCCCCGGTATATCTTGCAATACTGACTGGTTTTTCACTTTTTGACGACGATTTCGGTGACCGGTGATCGCAAAGCGGTGCGACTCATCTCGAATGTGTTGCACAAGATGCAAGCCCGGCGCGTCTGATTGAATAGCTACGGTTTCATGAGAATCAGCCATTATCAGGGTTTCTAATCCTGGTTTTCTTGTTGTGCCTTTTGCAACACCTACAATGAGCGGCGTATACTCCGCGGGCCACTCTGCAAAATGCTGCTCTGCTTGCGAAAGCTGACCTTTACCGCCGTCTATTAATAGCAAATCAGGTAATTTTGCATCATCGCTTGGCTTCTTGTAGCGGCGTTTTAGCGCCTGAGCCATAGCGGCGTAATCATCACCGGGCGTAATGCCTTCAATGTTAAAGCGGCGATAGTCAGATTTAAGCGGCCCATTGCGATCAAATACAACACACGAAGCCACCGTCTGCTCACCAGACGTATGTGAGATATCAAAGCATTCCATGCGTTTAATGGGTGTATCACAATTAAGATGAGACTCAAGATCACTAAAGCGTGCAAAGATAGATTTTTGCTGATTTTGCTGAGTTTCTAGCGCATTCTCCGCGTTAGTGTTGGCAAGTTTTAGGTATTTACGCTTTTCATCTCGCACGCCTTCATAGAAACTAATCTTTCGTTTAGCCTCTATAGACAGTACCTCTTGCACCTCGGGCATATCATCAAATTTAAACGGAATCACAATCTGCTTGGGGATGAGCTTATTACCCGCTAAATAAAACTGAAGCATGAAAGATTCGAATATTTCTTCTCGCGTAGCGCCTTTTGGAATTTTGGGAAAGAACGATTTGCTGCCCAACAGTTGATTGTCTCTAATAAACATGCCATATACACATGCCATACCGTGCTTAAATGAAAAGCCGAAAACATCCAGCTCTTGTTGAGAGCCGCTCACTAGTTGCTGCTCTTGTACTTTTCTAAGCGCGCTGATTTGATCTCGATATTTTGCAGCGGCTTCAAAGTTTAAAGCTTCACTGGCAATTTCCATTTTGCCCACTAAGGTTTGTATAACCTCTTTATTTTTGCCTTTTAAAAAAAGCACTGCTAAGCGAACTTGCTCACTATATTCTTCATCCGACACATAACCTTCCACGCACGGCGCTGAACAACGCTCTAGTTGGTATTGCAAGCAGGGTCTTGAGCGGTTTCTATAGTAACTATCATCACACTGGCGTACGGGAAACAGCCGCTGCATGGAGCGAAGGCTTTCTCGCACTGACCAGGCGCTCGGATATGGCCCAAAATATTCACCTTTGGCTTTTTTTGAACCCCGATGAAAGCCCAATTTAGGATGCTTGTGCTCTGATAAAAATATAAACGGATAAGACTTATCGTCACGCAATACAACGTTGTAGCGGGGCCGATACTTTTTTATATAGTTGTTTTCGAGTAAGAAGGCTTCCGTTTCACTGCTAACAAGCGTCACATCCACATGCGCGATATTTGCAACCAGCGTCTGCGTTTTAACGCTATCAACCTGTTTACGGAAATAGGAACTTAAGCGTTTTTTGAGGTTTTTTGCTTTACCAACGTATATAACATCGCGCGCGGCACTGTACATGCGGTACACGCCGGCACTTGAGGAAACGTGCTTTAAAAACTGTTTTGCATCAAAACTGTTTTCGTCACTCATGCCTACACGTTAGAAGATTGAATCAAGTTATGACGCAAAGCTAAGTGAGTCAGTTCAACATCAGATTCGATGCCGAGTTTGTCAAATGTTCTATAGCGATAGGTGTTGACTGTTTTAGCACTTAAACTTAGCGAACGCGCAATTTCTGTGACTTTGACGCCTCTTGTAATCATCATGGTTATTTCAAGCTCTCGCTCGGTGAGCGCTTCAAATGGATTATTCTGATTTAGGTCAAGTGCCCCAAGCGCAATTCTCTGTGCAATATCAGGAGATACATACTTTTGGCCACTGGCGACTTTGTACACAGCGTTTACCATTTCGCTGTGCTCAGCGTCTTTGGTTAAAAAGCCGTAGGCACCTGCCTGCATGATTTTAGCCGGCAATGGGTTTTCTTTGTGCATCGACAAACAAATAACGCGCGTGCCGTCGCAAACTCGAAGCACCTTTTTAGTCGCTTCAAGCCCACCAATGCCGGGCATGCTGATATCCATCAATACAATATCGGGAGTGTGCTTGCGACAATATGCGACAGCATCTTCACCGCAGTTTGCCTCTGCTACTACTTGAAAGTCTTGTACATCGTTTAAAATTCGGCTTATCCCTGCCCGTACGAGTTCATGGTCATCCACTACTAGAATTTTGATCACGTCGTAACTTAGCCTGTATTTTTATTATGCCTAACAAACATGTAGCGAATGATAATGATAGAACCATCGCCAATATTTGAGCGCGTGAATACGCGTATCGGCTAGTATTATACAAACTTGTGAAATTTGGAATAGATTTTTGTTTAAGTAATAGAACGAGGCATCATTGCGTATTCATAATTAGCACGTACAAAAAAGCCCACACGAAGTGGGCTTTTTTGTATATGGCGGAGAGTGAGGGATTCGAACCCCCGGAACGTTTGACCGTTCGCCTGATTTCAAGTCAGGTGCATTCAACCGGGCTCTGCCAACTCTCCAGTGGGGCGCATATTAAAATTGTATGTGACTAATGTAAAGTGTAATTCCCAAAAAATCGTAAAAACCTTCGTTGTTCGTATATTTTTACGACAGTGAAGTCATTAGAAACAATATATACTCGAAAATACTTGAAAACATGAACTAAAACCCATAAAAAGACACTAATGCTAAAGGCAATCACAGTTATATTGCCAGCTTGTGAGCATTTTGCTTAGCAGCTATGTATTAGCAATAAACCTTTGAGTTTGTCTGTTTTTAATGGTCTAGCGTTTAGACGGCAGGCAAGCACGCATCAAAGCAACAACTGGAGAAAGAGATGGACAGGCGTACTACGTATTCTAGCGCGGCACAAAGCCCCGCGATTGAGATTAACAAGGTACTTAGAAATACTTATATGTTACTTGCATTAACCATTGGTTTTAGCGCAATAACTGCAACTATCAGCATGTTCTTAAACGTTGGCATGATTGGCTATTTCGCCATGATCATTGGCGGCATCATTAGCTTGTTCATTGTCCACAAAAAAGCGGACTCCGCATCAGGCTTAGCGTGGGTTTTCGTGTTCACTGGCTTGTTCGGTGGCGCTTTAGGTCCACTGCTAAGCATGTACTTCGCGGCTGGCGCAGGTCATGTTGTAGCGCAAGCTTTAGCAGCAACTGCGGTTGTGTTCTTTACGTTATCGGGATATGCCTTGGTCACTAAAAAAGACTTTAGTTTCTTAGGCGGCTTTTTGATGGTGGGTCTAGTGGTGGCAATTATCGGTATCATTGCTAACATTTTCTTAGCCATCCCTGCAATGAGCATGGCAATCAGCGCATTGGTGGTATTTATCATGTCGGGTTTGATTTTATTTGATACCAGCCGAATCATTCACGGCGGTGAAACTAACTACATTCGCGCAACGGTAGGTTTGTATTTGAATATATACAACATCTTCATTCACTTGCTAGCGCTAATCGGCATGGGCGAAGACTAGACTTTACCGATGTTAACTTACACTAAACGCCTCACTCGCTGGGGCGTTTTTGTATGCACATTTCATCAAAATCTTTGTTAAGAAAAGCGCTAAGCCGTATACTCTTTAACACCAGTTCAATACTAAGCCATTAAATTAGCAGTAATGCCTGATAAGCCTACATTCGCAATATTTGTCACAAGTAGTCCATACGATTCACGCAATGGCGAATCCGCGTCTCGATTCTGTCTATCTGCGCTCAAGGCAGGTTATGAAGTGGAGCAGGTCTTTTTTTATCAAGCGGGCGTTCAGCATGCATCTAAATTACTTGAAGTAAATTCTGACGAGGTTGACATGCGCGCTCGCTGGCAAAGCATTGCTCAAAAACATCAGGTTGCGCTCAATGTTTGCGTCACAGCTGGCGCAAAACGTGGGCTTTGTGAAAAAAACTTAGCAGCACATTTTCGATTAGTGGGAATAAGCGAATATTTTGCCACCCTTCGTCACGCACAAGCATCTGGCCATTGTATTAAGAGTGTACAATTTTGAACGCTTATCTACTTGCTGTAAGCACCAAAGCGCCCTATCACCAAAGCGCCGCCATTGATGCTCTGGAGGCTGCTTATGCGGCAACTAATGTTGGTATTCAGGTCAAGATTTTGTTTTTAGACGACGGGGTTTTTCAGCTTATTCCCGACCAAAATCCTCAACATATTGAGCATAAGAACACCTTTAAAAAGCTCTGTGCAATGCCCTTGTTTGATGTAGAAGATATATTTGCAGATAGCCAAAGTGCAAACGCACGCAGTGTCGAACTCAATCTAAAGGATATTCCTGTGCAAGAACTTAATGCTGAACAACGCATAGCGCTTATTCATAACGCAGCACAGGTGTTGGTGTTTTAATGTTAATTCAAGTACTAACAAATCGATGTGAAACACTGCTTTCGTTTATAAACAGTGCGCATGGCCCTAGTGCAAGTAATGCAGTTAATGCACGCCGCGATGGCAACACTCAGGATGCTTACGTGCTTCTACAAGATGGTGTTTACCTTTTCTCTATGCTTATTGACCATGTCCCTTCAAGTGCAATATATATACTTAAGGCCGATTTGGATGCAAGCGGATTAGAAAGCACTTTGAAAGCGCATTTAGAAACAAAAAGTAGTGCCAAACTGCAAGTCATTAGCGACGAACAATGGGTAGCGCTATGTACCGAAAATTCTCCTATTGTTACAGTTCAATGACGCAATGGTCAAAACAGCAATATTCAATACTTTCAATAGCGATAAAGCCTCATGCAATCACTTAGCGTAAACGGAAAAACTGTAGACTTAGATAAAAACGGATATCTACTTCATTCAGGCGAATGGGATGAGTCGGTTGCTTTAGCCTTTGCGCAACGCGAGAAAATCGACCTCAGCGACAAACATTGGTTAGTTATTCGTTTTGTACGTGAATTTTATGAGCGCTACGACACCAGCCCTGCGATTCGAGCCTTGGTTAAAGCACTAAAAGAAAAATACGGTGAAGAAATAGGAAACAGCCGCTATTTGCATCGACTGTTTCCTGATGGACCCGCTAAGTTAGCAAGTAAGCTGGCAGGATTGCCCAGGCCTGCTAAGTGTCTTTGACTGGCCTAGCGCTAGATTAACTGGCTCTCATTTCAGTTAAACCCTTCATATAAGGCATCAATACTTCCGGAATTTTAATACTTCCGTCTTCGCGCTGGTAGTTTTCTAGAATGGCGACCAAGGTGCGACCCACGGCTAATCCTGAACCGTTTAGAGTATGAATGTATTCTGGTTTTTTCATATCGCTAGATTTATACCTTGCCTGCATGCGCCGCGCCTGAAAATCCCCCATATTTGAACATGAACTGATCTCTCTATAGGTGTTTTGAGCAGGCAACCAAACTTCTAAATCATAGGTTTTGGTGGCGCTAAAACCGGTGTCACCACCGCATAGGATCACCTTTCGATAAGGTAAGCCCAGTTGCTGCAAAATGGCTTCAGCATGGCCGGTTAGCTCTTCAAGGGCGTCCATTGACGACTCAGGCTTAACCAACTGCACCATCTCAACTTTGTCAAATTGATGCTGACGAATTAACCCACGCGTATCACGACCATAGCTGCCAGCTTCGCTGCGAAAACACGGTGTATGCGCCGTCATTTTTACGGGCAATTCATCGGCATTGAAGATGTGATCACGCGCGATATTTGTAAGCGGCACTTCAGCTGTCGGAATCAAGGACATGCCCTGCCCCTCTTCCGTTGCAGGCTTTGTATGAAATAAGTCCTCACCAAATTTAGGAAGCTGACCGGTGCCATACAAACTGTCCGAGTTAACCAAATACGGAACGTAAACTTCTTGATAGCCGTGGTACATCACATGTCTGTCGAGCATAAATTGTGCAAGCGCTCTATGAAGTCGAGCAACCAAGCCGTTCATCACCACAAAGCGCGAACCAGAGAGTTTTGCGGCGACTTCAAAATCCAATCCATTGTCTAGGCCATGCGCCAAATCAACATGATCTTTGACCTCAAAATCAAACTCAGGTACATCACCCCACTTGCTAATTTCAACATTGTCATCTTCGCTTTCACCATCAGGTACATCGCTGGCGGGAAGATTGGGCGTTTCTTGATAAAAAATGTTCAGTGAATTTTGCACTTGATCTAATGCAGATTTCGCCTGCTCTAATTTATCTCCAAGTTCGCTGACGTGTTCAAGCAATGGAGCAATGTCTTCACCTGCCGCTTTTGCTTTGCCAATGGCTTTTGAGCGTGTATTTCGCTCGTTTTGCAATTCTTGTGTTTCAACCTGCAGAGACTTTCGCTTTTCTTCTAGTTCGTTGTATGAAGCGATATCAAGGGCGAACCCTTTTTTTGCCAAAGCTTTAGCCGTTTCTTCTATATCATTTCGAAGTAAACGTGGGTCTAACATAGCGCGTATTATCCTTTCATTAATGTAAATGCACACCAAACAGCCGCGAGGCATAGGCATACATTGAGTAATATTGTGAGTCCGGCATTGAGCCACTCGCCCTGCTGAATTGCAACAAAGACCTCAAGGGAAAATGTTGAAAACGTAGTTAGCGCGCCCAAAAACCCTACCATTATAAAGAGTTTTATGTCGTTGTTCACTTGAGAATGTTGCGAAAAGTAGGCAACGGCAAGCCCTAAACCAAAAGAACCGACAACATTTACACCTAAGGTAGCAATGGGAAGCGCTTTGCCAAAATAGCTACTCACGCTAAGATTGACAAACAACCGCACGCACGCGCCTAGTGCACCCCCGATAGCAACAAATAGATAGGTCATCCATGTAATGGTCATTCAATACAACTCTTAAACCGGATTCAGCTTATCTAGCATTATCCTCTAATTCTTTCAGGTAGGCGATTTTTTGTTGCAGATGTTTCTCAAAACCACGAGAACGAGGACTATAATACTGCGCTTCCGGCATATTGTCAGGAAAGTAAGAAACGCCAGTCGCATAAGCGGTGTCTAAATTATGTGGGTAAACATAGTCTTTACCGTGCCCAGCGTCTTTAGCAATTTGACTTGGGGCATTTCTCAAATGAAACGGTACAGGCTCACTGTGGTGGGTAAGTGCATCTCTCTTGGCGGCTTTGAATGCCTCATATACAGCATTGCTCTTAGGCGCCAAAGCACAATAAATGACTGCTTGAGCTACCGCTCGCTCGCCCTCTGCTTGTCCGACCCTGTGGTAAATATCCCATGCGTTCAAGCATACCTGTAAGGCTTTTGGATCTGCGTTTCCGATGTCCTCAGATGCAATTGCAAGTAAGCGACGACAAATGGGAGTAACGTCACTGTTGGCAGTAAGCATTCTTGCAAACCAATACAAAGAGGCGTCTTGTGCGCTGCCGCGAATGGATTTATGAAAGGCAGACAGCAAGTCATAATAATGATCGCCTTGTTTATCAAAGGCAGCAATCTTTTCACCTACCGCGCGCTCAATGTCGGGTAGCGAAATTTGAATCTTTGAATCCTGATGTTGAAGAGGAGAAGCCCCGTGGCTTTGACCCATCACAATATCACTTGCAAGCTCTACTGCATTGAGCAATCTGCGAGCATCACCATTTGAATAAACGATTAGGGCGGCTTTGGCCTGCGCTTCAATCGTCCACGCGGAAGATGGCATGTTCGCGCGTTTATCAAAGCCTTCCCTGTCGTCTGTGGATGAAGATTCGGTCAAGTATTGCAAGGCGCGATCACACAAATGAGATAATTCATTTTCGTTTAGAGCATGCAATGTGAATACACGCATGCGCGAAAGCAAGGCTCTATTAATCGAAAATGCAGGATTCTCTGTGGTAGCGCCGATAAGACGAATAAGCCCACTTTCAACATGCGGCAGAAATGCGTCTTGCTGCGCTTTATTGAAGCGATGGATTTCATCAACAAATACAATCGGGCTTTGAGTAAATAGGCCTGCTTGATTATCAAGTGCCATTTTTGCTATGTCTTTGATGTCCTTCACACCTGCGCTGATGGCTGACAAGCTTATAAGCTCTGTGTTTAGCTCGTTGGCAATCACGTTGACGATTGATGTTTTTCCACAGCCCGGAGGCCCCCATAAGATCATAGAGGGAATTTTTGCGCCTGAGATAAGCGATCGAAGCAGTCCGTTCTCGCCCATTAATTCACTATTACCCAAATAATCATCAAATTGCTTGGGCCGTAAAAGATTCGCCAGTGGGCTATTGTGCGTTTTGACGTTGGTCATCTACAAAGTAGCTGTTTGGGATGTCGATACTAAAGTCATCATCGTTTAGGGCGAGGTTTTGGCGAACATCTGAAAACACAATATGATTAATTTGTTGTTGACGATCCTCAGATACCAATCGCATGAGTTTGCCAGCATGAAAACTCAGCGCCAAGGTGACGATGTTTGCATCTGGCGCGAGTGATTTAATCATGAAACTAGATTGCTCTACTTCATCAATGGATTCTACTCGATTTATGGATACCTGATCCCATGCCTCATCGTCATTCGAAATTAGCAGCATAAGCGGGTTATTCCCTACAATAGAGGATTGATCTAACAACGTGACCTGTTCAACGAAGGGATCCAAATTATATACGGTCGCACCATCTGCTATGAAAAGCGATTCATCTGGAGAGCGAACTTCCCATCTTAATTGATTGGGTTTGCGAAGCTTCATCATACCGTTACTGACTTGCAGTATTTGTCCTTGCGCGTCTTCAATGCGCTGTTCAAACCCTGATGAAAAAGTATTGAGTTTTGACAATAGTGTTTTAAGCTCTGCCCTCGCCTCTGCGTTTTCTTTAACACCGCTTACCTTATCCTGCGCGCTTATGTGCGACGTAAAAACGAGCGTCGTGATTAGCGCAGCCAGTAAAAACATTTTCTTCAGCGGTAAAAATTGCCTACGCGACAAGCAATCTGCGCATACTACATTCATATCAATCCTTAGGTGGAGGCGCTGCCAGCACTTCTCGATTTCCGTTGTGACCTGCAGAACTTATGACGCCGTCTAACTCCATTTGTTCAACAATGCGCGCTGCACGGTTGTAACCAATCCGGAACTTGCGTTGGATACTGGAAACCGATACCTTGCGCGTTTCAGTTACGAAAGCGATCGCTTCATCGTGGAAGGCATCGTATTCTTCACCGCTTGATGATTCACCTTGCTCACCCGGCAACAACACTTCTGCACCCATCTCACCATTAAGAATTTCATCGATATAATCGGGTTCACCACGTGCTTTCCAGTCGGCCACCACAGCGTGTACCTCGTGATCATCCACAAATGCACCGTGAACACGTGTGGTAATGCTGGTACCCGGAGGGTTATATAGCATATCGCCCATGCCTAATAGCGACTCTGCACCTTGCTGATCTAAAATAGTACGAGAGTCAATTTTACTCGACACTTGAAACGCAATCCGAGTCGGAATATTGGCTTTTATCAAGCCAGTAATAACGTCTACAGATGGTCGCTGAGTGGCCAAAATAAGGTGGATACCGGCAGCTCTTGCCTTTTGTGCAATACGGGCAATTAACTCTTCTACCTTTTTACCCACAATCATCATCATATCGGCGAATTCATCGACAATCACGACAATAGACGGGAGTTTTTCAAGCGCAGGCGCAGACTCTTCCATACTCTGACTCGGCTGCCAAAGCGGGTCGAGAATATCTTCACCGTTGGCTTTAGCTTGTGCAATTTTTTTGTTATAGCCTTTTAAATTTCTTACGCCCAATGCAGACATCAATCGATAGCGGCGCTCCATCTCGCCTACACACCACCTTAGTGCGTTAGAAGCTTCCTTCATGTCGGTAACCACTTCGGCAAGCAAATGGGGAATGCCTTCATATACCGAAAGCTCCAGCATTTTAGGGTCAATCATAATCAAGCGCACATCTTCAGGCGTTGATTTGTAAAGCAGGCTCAAAATCATCACGTTTACGCCTACTGACTTACCCGAACCGGTTGTACCAGCCACCAGCAAATGCGGCATCTTCGCCAAGTCTACGACAACTGGATTCCCCGAAATATCGGCTCCAAGAACCATGGTCAGTGGTGAATCATCGCTTTGAAAGGCATCACAAGCAATAACTTCACTCAAGCGCACCATTTCACGATGTTTGTTAGGTAACTCAAGCCCAATAACCGATTTTCCCGGTATGACTTCTACGACCCGAACAGAGATAGCGGACATAGCGCGCGCTAAGTCTTTGGCGAGGCCGGTAATACGGCTAACTTTCACACCAGGCGCAAGGTCAAGCTCAAATCTTGTAATCACTGGACCAGGTAAAACATCTACTACTTCTGCTTGAATGTTAAAGTCTGCTAATTTTGCTTCCAATAATCTCGAAACCTGATCGAGCTCCTCTTGAGAAATTGGATTTTCACGTTTATTGGCCCGCTCTAGTAAGTCAAACGAAGGCATTGGCCCAATGCTTTGCTCAACAGCACTTGCACTTTGCTTACTGGGACTTAGCGGCTGCTTTTTACCTTTTGTACTAGTTGGAGCTGCCGTTTTCTGGGTGTTTGGTGGCGCGTCATCAGTATCTGTTGCACTAAAAGGTGGCAAGTCGTCATCGAAGACTTCATCTGGAATTGTAAATACGGGCTCTTTAGTTTCACTAGGTGGCGGTTCTGCGCGCATACTCGTGATTGTTACCTTGCTGGTTTTGGTGCGAGGTCTTTCATCATCTTCATCATCACTTTCGTCATTGCGGTTACCAAATGAAGGACTGGGCAGGGAAAGCTGACCTACAGCAGATGGCAACGCAATTATACGTTTGCTGGAGCGAATGGTAATATTGCCAATACCATCGATGATATTCATCCATGACACGCCTGTCGCCAGCGTAAAACCGGTACAGAAAAAGCACAAAAGAAGCAGTACTGAGCCAACAAACGAGAAGTGCGGAATTAACGCAGCACTGATGATATCGCCCATTGCCCCGCCAGCCGACACGCTATAAAAATCATCAAAATTAATACTGGCAATCCCAGTGAAACCGAAAATCAATAGCACCACACCAATCAAACGTAAGCTAATGGTTAGATAATCTAGCTCTTTAAGGCTTCGAGTATGAAGGAAAACAAACCAGCCAATAAACGCAATGGCAAAGGGAATTAAATATGCAGTAAAACCGAAGGTAAATAGCAGGATGTCAGCGCAATAGGCGCCCACGGCTCCCATCATGTTTTGAACTTGGGTGTTCAATCCAGCCTGAGACCAGCCAGGATCCGCCGGATGGAAAGAAGCTAAGGAAACTAACAAGAAGAATGCAAAGCCACATGAGGCAATCATGCCCACTTCCATTATTCTTTGTATGCCTGACAGTCGCGCCATGTATTTATATTCTTATCATTATCGTTATTATTGGAGCGATACCAAAGCAGGCACTAAAGCGCGTTAAGAAAAGCAACATTAGCGACGTGCATGGACGCATTTTCTCACTTATTTTCACTCCCATAAAGTCAGCCAAAACAAGTCAATCTAGGATGAAAGAATAACATGTTTATATCGATATTTCTCACAATAGCCACCGTATTCTTTAAGCAGTTTAATCTAGTAAACTCCACTATAAGTTAATTTTAATGCGTGAAGTATGCTTGACCTCTTCCATCACCACATAACTTCTGGATTCGCTGACACCCGGCAGTCTTAATAGCGTGTCGCCTAATAGCTTTCGATAGCTCGACATATCGGCTACCCGTGTTTTTAATAGAAAATCGAAATTACCCGACACTAAATGACACTCTTGAATGTCATCATGCTCTTGCACCGCGGCTGAGAATTCAGCAAATATATCCACCGAAGTCTTGCTAAGCGTGATTTCAACAAACACGAGCATCGCAGCGCCCAATTTCTCTGGATTGAGACGTGCATGATAATTATTGATGTAATGCTGAGCTTCTAGGCGTTTCACCCGCTCTAAGCATGGGCTTGGGCTTAATCCAACAAGTTTAGATAGCTCGATGTTCGAAATGCGAGCGTTACTTTGTAATTCGCTCAATATTTTTCGGTCTATCCTGTCAATATGCTTAGGCGTTTTTACAAGCATTTTATATACGCATAAATGAATTATTTACAGAATAATATATGGCATTTTATTAAACTTCAAAATTATTATTTGCTTAAAGTTCGTTAAAATGCGTGAAATTTTATTGTGAAGGAATCCCTAATGATTGTTGGCGTACCAAAGGAAATTAAGAATCATGAATACCGCGTCGGCTTAACGCCTGCGGCTGTACAAGAGTTTGTTGCACATGGACACTCGGTTGTAGTAGAAACAAATGCTGGTGCGTCGATAGGATTTCCAGATAGTTTGTACGAAAACGCAGGCGCTGAAATTCTGAACTCAGCAGAGTCTATCTTTGAGCGCGCGGAGATGATCGTTAAGGTTAAAGAGCCTCAGCCCAATGAATGTAAAATGCTCCGTGAAAATCAAATTCTTTATACTTATTTACACCTGGCACCAGATCCGCGCCAAACTGAGCTATTAGTGGCGTCTAAAGCCACATGTATCGCTTATGAAACGGTTACCGACAACAAAGGTACACTACCCTTGCTCGCGCCTATGTCGGAAGTGGCTGGGCGTATGTCGATTCAGGCTGGCGCGCACTTTCTTGAAAAAGCGCATGGTGGAAGTGGCACCCTGCTTGGCGGTGTACCTGGTGTATCACCCGGAAAAGTCCTTATTATTGGCGGGGGCGTTGTAGGTACGCAAGCGGCTAAAATGGCCGTAGGACTTGGCGCAGATGTGACTATTTTAGACCGCTCACTTCCACGCTTACGTGATCTAGACGATATATTCTTAGGCCGAGTCCATACAGTTTACTCCACAGCCGAAGCTATCGAACATTATTCATCCCGTGCTGACCTAGTCGTGGGTGCAGTACTCATCCCAGGTGCAGCAGCGCCCAAACTCCTTAATAGAGCTCATATCAAAGCCATGAAACCCGGTTCAGTGTTGGTTGATGTCGCGATTGATCAAGGTGGCTGTTTTGAAACTTCAAAAGCGACTACGCATCAAGAACCTGTCTATGTCGTTGATGATGTAGTCCATTACTGTGTAGCCAACATGCCCGGTGGTGTAGCCCGCACCTCTACCATGGCCTTGAACAATGCCACGCTTCCTTTTGGACTTGCGCTGGCAAACAAAGGTGCAAAGCAGGCCATGCTTGAGGATCCGCATCTTCTCAATGGTTTAAACGTACACAAAGGACTCATTACCTATAAAGCCGTTGTGGATGCGCTTGGTAGCGAATTGAATTTAGAATACTGCGACGCACGAGAAGCCATAAATAGCTAAGCGATAGCTCAAACTTAACGGACATTTTGACTCACTGCATACAACAGGCACATAGGCCATTGGACTATGTGCCTGTTGTATGCAGTGAGTTAACCTGTCAAACGGAAGGTATTCGGCTTACTAAAGATTCATCAAGGACTGGTTGATTTGATGCAGTACTTCGCTAGGTGAGCCAGCCTGCGTTATAGGGCGACCAATAACCAAATAATCAACACCTGCCATAATGGCAGCTTTGGGTGTCATAACTCGTTTTTGATCATCTAAGCTTGCCCCCTCTGGTCGTATGCCGGGAGTAACTAGCTTAAACGTGGAGTTTACCGTATCGCGAAGCATCGAGGCTTCTTTTGCAGAGCACACGACACCATCTACACCAGATGACTGTGCGAGAAGTGCCAAGCTTTGCACCTTCGACGCTATATCACTAGAAGCATACACAGGCACAAATTGTGTTTCATCCATACTGGTCAGCACCGTCACTGCGGTTACCAGTGGTGTATTCTGAGCGCTAAGTGCAGCGTCTTTTGCAGCGCGCATCATAGCTGCCCCGCCACTTGCATGTACGTTAAGCATCCATACACCAAGCTTACATGCAGCACTCACGGCTTTTGCAACCGTGTTAGGTATATCGTGAAATTTTAAATCTAGAAAGACTTCAAAGCCCTCCCCAACTAAGTATCTTACCCAATCAGGCCCAAATAAGGTGAACATTTCTTTACCCACTTTAAGTCGGCATTGCTCTGGGGATAATTGTGACACTAACAGTTTAGCCTGACTTACATCATCAAAGTCTAACGCGACAATAACAGGAGATTGGGTGGAGGGATGACTCACATTTACTACCTTTTAGTTATTTTTCCTAGACGCTCATGTTAAAAAAAGCGCGCTACTCGCCGTCTAAGCCTTTAATAGGCTTGATCACTGACCACTTTTTACATGATGGACATAACCAGTAAAGCTGACGACCGGAAAATCCACAGCTATGACACCGATACTTCGGCCTTTGCGTAATCTGCTTCCCAATTAAACCCTGCATTTGCTCCAGGCTTTGTTGAGTGCGTTTGTCTGGAAGCGCTTTTTGATAGAGATCTAGAAGCGATTCGAAGCCTCGCATGGTTGGATGCTGCACTAGCTGCTTGTTAAGGGTTTCGATAGCATTTTCAGTTTCGCCTTTACGAGCAAGAATTTTTACCTTTGCAATATAGGACGATGCACATTTTTGCCAGTAAGGTTCAAGCAATTGCTCTAATTTATCCCAACCATCGGTTTTTGCAGCGCAGAGTTCTAAAAGCGGGATAGCCTCACTAAGCCAATCCAGATCGCGTTTTGGAATTTCTGCTAAGTAATCCATTGCTTGGGTGTATTCTTCTTTTTCGATAGCGAGTTTGCCAAGTTCAAGCCATGCGCGAACTTCTTTACCTTCCACCATAATGGCTTTTTTCAGGGTAAGTTCTGCGCCGTCCAAGTCCTTTTCCTGTATTTGTTCCAATGCTTGCTCACAATAAAAATGCGCAAGCAGTAAATACATAAATTCATCGTTAGGCGTAATTTTTAAGCTGCGGCTAGCCAGTTCAACGGCTTTGTGCCACTCCTTGGTGACTTGGTAAATGCTAAACAGCTTAGATTGGGCAACACCAAAGTGTTTTTCGTCCTCCAGCAATTGAATAAATACACCCTCTGCTCGCTCAAGAAAGCCTGCTAACAAATAGTCACTGCCCAATTCAACGAGCGCCAGCGCCTCTTGGCGCTTTGAAATTTCATCGCGACTGATTAAGTTTTGATGCACTCTTATCGCGCGGTCAAGTTCACCTCTGTGACGGAAAAAATTTCCCATCGCGATATGGGTTTCGATAGTGTCATTATTCACACTGATCATTTTCATAAAGGTATCAACTGCTTTATCAGCTTGATCTGACAACAGAAAATTCAAACCCTTATAGTAGTGATTAGAGAGAATAGAGGATTGTTTGCGCTGGGCGCGTCGAAGTGAATTGCGCCCCATTACCCAACCGTAAGCAACAGCTACCGGCAATAGTAGAAATAAAAACTCCAGCATTTAATGCTCAGCTTTGGCAAGTTTATTGAGTTTGCGATTAAGCATGCCGACTTTCACACGAAGTGCTAAATATTTGGTAAATATAGTGCATACGCCAATGATGAAACCAGCGATAATAGACCACACCATAAATGTTGATACACGCATGTCGGTTTGAGCAATTAAATAATTAACAGTGATAATATCTGCATTTCGAGAGCCAACCACAATAGCAAGCAAGACTAGCAATACGACAATAATAATAACTAAAATTGCTTTCATTAAGCTTTCTTACTCCCTACAAAACTATTATGAGTGGATTATTAGACTGGGACAATGCTAACAGGATACTGCTAGCAAGAAAGTCCTTATTGGAAAATTTTAACAGAAAATAATCGCAAGTCGCTATAAATCGACTCTATCTCTTAACTCTTTTCCTGCTTTGAAATGGGGGACATGCTTACCGCTTAGCTCAACCGTCTCACCTGTTTTTGGATTACGTCCAACACGCGGTGCACGATAATGCAGAGAAAAACTCCCGAATCCACGTATTTCAATTCGATCGCCACGCTGAAGCGTTTGCGCCATTTGTTCTAGCAATTCTTTAACAGCAGATTCAAGTTCTTTACCCTGAAGGTGCTCGACTTTATCGCCTAAACGTTCAATTAATTCTGATTTGGTCATGGTGTAGCTCCTTAGTCAACTTACTGGGAGGTAACCTTTTAATGATGGAAGTCAAAAAAAGGAGCGGCAGAGTAGCCGCTCCTGATATTGCGATTACTCGCCTTTTGCGGCTTTAAATGCTTCTGCCATTGCGTTCGCAAAACCAGCGTCATCACCATCACTGTTAACTTTATCAAGGGCTTCTTTTTCATCCGCTTGATCTTTAGCTTTCACAGATAGGTTAACGATGCGATTTTTGCGGTCAACGCCCATGAACTTCGCTTCAATGGAATCACCCACTTTAACGACGTCATTTGCATCTTCTACTCTATCACGCGCAAGGTCACCAATTCGAATATAACCGTCAACTTCTTCAGCAAGATTAACAGTTACACCTTTAGCATCGACCTCGGTCACAGTTCCATTAACAATAGCACCTTTTTTATTATCTGTCAGATAACTATTGAATGGGTCTTCTTCGTTCTGCTTAACGCCTAGAGAGATACGCTCACGCTCTGGATCGACTTGCAATACAACGGCACTAATTTCGTCGCCTTTCTTATAGTCACGAACCGCTTCTTCGCCCGCTTTCTGCCACGAGATGTCAGATAAGTGAACTAGACCGTCGATACCGCCATCAAGGCCAATAAAGATACCAAAGTCAGTGATAGACTTGATCTTACCAGACACTTTGTCGCCTTTTTCGTGCGACTTAGCGAAGGTTTCCCAAGGATTGTCAATGCACTGCTTCAGACCTAATGAGATACGACGTCGCTCTTCGTCAATTTCAAGCACCATCACGTTCACTACGTCACCTAAGTTAACAACCTTAGATGGATGAATATTTTTGTTTGTCCAATCCATTTCAGAAACGTGGACAAGACCTTCAACGCCGTCTTCAATTTCAACAAAGCAGCCGTAGTCAGTTAAATTGGTAACTGCACCGCTTAGACGCGAATTCTCTGGATAACGCTCAGCGATTTCTTGCCATGGATCGTTGCCCATCTGCTTCATACCCAATGAAACGCGTGACTTTTCTTTGTCAAACTTGAGCACTTTAACGTTGATTTCATCACCTACGTTGACGATTTCACTTGGATGTTTAACGCGCTTCCAAGCCATATCCGTAATGTGAAGTAGACCGTCTACACCGCCTAAATCAACAAACGCACCATAATCGGTAAGGTTTTTCACGATACCTTTAACTTCATCGCCTTCTTCAAGGTTAGCAAGCAGTTGATCACGCTCTGCGCTGCTCTCGGCTTCAATCACTGCACGACGAGAAACAACAACATTGTTGCGTTTTGCATCAAGCTTGATAACTTTAAACTCTAGCTCTTTGCCTTCAAGGTGAGTGGTTTCACGCACTGGACGCACGTCAACCAATGAACCCGGTAGGAATGCTCTAACTGTATTTACTTCAACCGTAAAGCCACCTTTGACTTTACCATTGATAACGCCTTTGATTGTTTCTTTTTCTTCGTATGCTTTTTCAAGCTCAACCCACGCTTCATGGCGTTTGGCTTTTTCACGAGAAAGGATTGTTTCACCGAAACCATCTTCAACTGCGTCTAGTGCCACATCTACTGTGTCACCAATTTCGATTTCTAGACTTCCGTCAGCTGCTTTGAATTGATCAGCTGGAATAGCACTTTCTGACTTAAGGCCAGCGTCAACAAGTACAATGTCCTTGTCGATAGAAACTACGGTACCTTTAACAATTGCGCCAGGGCGCGTTTCTAATTGTTGGAGGCTCTCTTCAAAAAGATCTGCAAAATTTTCAGTCATATTTAAGTTCAATGTTAGTCCGTCAATTCAATCCAGAATTACGGGGTTATTAATAAGACCGCTTTCATCCTAAAATTGGTCGCTTGGTTATGGGTATCTAAATACTTTTAAAACAACTTGGTATCTATATATTCTTTTGCTTTTTCAAAGACTTGAACAATTGAAAGCTCGCTCGAATCTATAATCAAAGCATCCTTAGCTGGACGAAGCGGAGCCGCGCTGCGATTTTGATCGCGCTCGTCTCTTGCTTGTATATCCAATAAAAGGCGCGAGAGTTTAACATCATGGCCTTTATCTTTCAACTGCTCATATCTACGCTGTGCGCGGGCTTCGGCAGAGGCCGTCAGGAATATTTTTGCATCCGCATCTTGGAAAACCACTGTTCCCATATCTCGACCATCTGCCACTAAACCTGGAGTTTGCGCAAAGCCTCGCTGACGACGCAGCAGTGCTTCCCTCACCCTTGGGATTACAGCCACTTTCGATGCGCCTGCGCCGACTTCTTCCGTTCGGATATCGTCAGTTACATCTTCGCCCTCAAGAATGATTCGCGACTGCGTATCAAAGGTTTCAAATGAAACGTCCAGACCCGACGCAAGTGGCACTAAACCCTCTTCATCATCAAAGGCAATTTGATGATGCGTTGCTGCTACAGAAAGTACGCGATAAATTGCACCGCTATCGAGGAAGTTCATTTGATAGGCCTCTGCAAGCATCGCACTGAGCGTACCTTTGCCTGCGCCGCTGGGACCGTCTATGGTAATAATTGGAATGCGTGAAGATACCGCTGGCGACAAACTGCTTTGAGACATAGAAGATGCTCGTTACTAAAATCGGGCGCAATTATACGCCCATCAAAGTCAAGTGCAATCATTTGCAGAGCTTATTCAGGGAATTGTTGAACAAAGATTTGCCGGGAGCGCTAGCTAATACTCACTTGTTTAAGTGCGTCAAAAAAGCTAGGAAAAGTCTTGGAAGTGCACTTTGGGTCGTTAATGGTGACACCACAATTATCGTCGAGTGCGATTAGAGAGAAGCACATTGCCATTCGGTGATCGTTATACGTGTCAATTTGCGCATGTTGGATGTTTTCGGGAGGTGTGACCGAAATAAAATCCTTCCCTTCTTCAACGATGGCTCCAACCTTACGCAGTTCGGTCGCCATAGCATGCAATCGGTCTGTTTCTTTAACACGCCAATTGTAGATATTGCGTATTGTCGTTGTGCCGCTTGCAAAAAGCGCCGTGGTGGCAATCGTCATCGCAGCATCCGGAATGTGATTTAAATCTTGATCAATGGCTTTGAGCTCACCTCTTGAGGCAATAATCGCATTGTCTTCCCATTTAATAGTCGCGCCCATACTCTCCAAAACATCTGCAAATCTCACATCACCCTGCACCGATTTACTGCCAACCCCTTCTACTCGAATACTGCCGCCTTTGATGGCCGCAGCGGCGAGGAAATAAGAAGCTGACGAGGCATCGCCTTCCACCCAAAATTTGCCAGGAGATACATAGTGCTGCCCAGCAGATATAACAAAGCGTTGATAGTTTCGATTCTCAACATGGATGCCAAATTTCGCCATACTGTCGAGAGTAATATCAATGTATGGTTTCGACACCAATACGCCAGAAATATTAATACAAACTTCACGCTCTAGCAGGGGCGCTGCCATTAGCAAAGCAGTAAGAAATTGGCTCGACACAGACCCGTCTACGCTAAATTCGTTTTTTGAAATATTAGAGGTTTTAATTGCCATTGGCGGATAGCCAGCGTTTTTAAGATATTGAATATTTGCACCAGCTTCGATCAACGCGTCAGCTAAGTCTCCTATTGGGCGCTCCTCCATTCTTGGCTCACCCGTAAGCTCAATATCCACCTCAGAAAAGGCAAGTGCTGCGCATAAAGGACGCATTGCCGTGCCAGCGTTGCCTAAAAACAAACTGACAAACTTGTCCACCACAAACTTACCGCCAATCCCACGCACTGTACACTGGGTTTTATCGTCATTTAGCTCATAGTCCACACCTAATTGCGTCAGTGCATTTAACATATGTCGAATGTCATCACTGTCAAGCAAGTTGTCCAGAAGCGTCTCCCCTTTAGCCAGCGCAGCTAAAAGCAAAGCTCTGTTGGATAAGCTTTTCGAACCGGGCAATCGAATCGTTCCATCTACTTTTGCTATAGGTCTTAGTGCCAACTGCTCTACTGCGGATTGAGTATTGTGTTCCATTTATGTGTTTACCTGTTAATATTCCTAGCGGTTAATCAAGTCTTAGGCCTGTCATTACTTTAACTAATCAACCGTGTTTTTGCTCAAAATCTTGCATAAAGCTGACTAATGCCTGCACCCCTTCAAGCGGCATTGCATTGTAAATGCTCGCGCGCATTCCACCCACAAAACGATGCCCCTTAAGTGCAACTAAGCCTGCATGCTCAGCTTGCTCGAGAAACTTAGCGTCCAATGCGGCATCTGCCAGATGAAAGGTCGCATTCATTTTAGAACGATTTTCATCAGCGACTTTGTTTTGATAAAAGTCAGAGGCATCGATGCAAGCGTATAAAAGCTCGGCTTTTTTACGATTGAGCACTTCGATGGCGTTCACCCCTCCATTCTCCAAGAGCCACTCAAACACTAAGCCTGCCAGGTACCATGAGAAAGTAGGTGGCGTGTTGTACATGCTGTCATTATTTGACTGTTGCTGGTAATCGAATACCGAAGGTGTATCTTTTCTGGCCAGGCCTATTAAATCATCTCGAACAATGACCACTGCGAGCCCAGATGGACCGATGTTTTTCTGTGCACTCGCGTAAATAATGCCGTAATCGCTTACCTTGATTGTTTTGCTCAAAATATTGGACGACATATCAGCCACAATGGGCACGCCTTTTGATTTCGGCACCCAGTCTATTTCAATGCCGTCAACGGTTTCGTTCGGGCAGTAGTGGAAGTATGCAGCATTATCATCAATTTCCCAATGGTCTTGAGTTGGCACCCATAGCTTGCCTTCACGTTCCTGCGTTTTAGCAACAACATCTGCTTGCATATATTTTTCAGCCTCAGCAACGGCGATTTGCGACCATTGCCCGCTCACTAGATGCTGAGAGACCTTACCACGCTGTGCAAGATTCATTGGCACAGAGAAAAACTGCCCACGGCCTCCGCCTTGCAAAAACAGCACTTTGTAATTGCTTGGGATATCCATTAACTTTCTTAAATCAGATTCAGCCTTTTCAGCAACCGCAATAAAAGGCTTCCCTCGATGGCTGACTTCCATCACTGAGGTGCCCAGCCCTTGCCAGTTAATAAGCTCTTTTTGTGCTTTTGCCATAACCGACGGTGGAAGCATTGCAGGCCCAGCGCTGAAATTAAATACTTTGTTCATTACACTAAGATTTCCGAGACTCGTGGTGTTTGTGTGTTTATGTGCAAGCTTATGCAAGCTGACAAAACGACGGTTTTTACATAAAGAAGCGACCGCAAGGGTCGCTACTATTACCTAAGTTCAACGTGCTCTACGACTTTTCACTATCGTCATCGGATGAACTTGGCGATTGAACATCGTCAGTGGTATCATCAGAATCACTTAACGCCGATGTTTCACCTTGTTCAGTGCCCGACTCGTCACTTGCATCTTCGGCAGTAACAACTGGGTCGCCATTTTCGTCAAGCTCAATAACTTCCTCAACTTCATCGATGCGCTGAAGCCCAACAACATGTTCACCCTCTACAGTACGAATAAGTGTGACGCCTTGTGTATTTCGGCCCACCGTCGACACTTCCGCAGCTCGGGTTCTGACTAGCGTACCTTGGTCAGAAATCAACATAATTTCATTGGTTTCATCTACCTGAACGGCGCCCACAACCGCACCGTTTCGCTCGGACACTTTAATTGAAACCACACCTTTCGTTGCTCTGCTTTTCGCTGGGTACTCGCCAATAGGAGTACGTTTACCATACCCATTTTCGGTCGCAGTTAAGATGTCGCCCTCATCATTCGGCACAATTAATGATACAACTTTCTCGTTCTCAGCAATGCGTATACCACGAACGCCAGTAGCTGTTCTGCCCATAGGTCGGACTTGGCTTTCGCTAAAACGAACCACTTTACCCGCATCAGAGAAGAGCATGATTTCACTCTCTCCATTGGTCAAATCGACACCGATGAGTTCGTCTCCATCGGTTAAGTTAACAGCGATGATCCCATTGGCTCTTGGGCGCGAGTATTGCGTGAGTTCGGTCTTTTTAACCGTGCCTTTTCTTGTCGCCATGAATACAAATTTGCCCGCCTCAAACTCTTGAATGGGCAATATTGCGGTGATTCGCTCGCCATCTTCTAGCGGTAATATATTTACAATTGGACGACCACGCGCATTTCTGCTGGCAAGCGGCAGGTTGTAAACTTTTAACCAGTACAAACGGCCTCGTGTAGAAAAGCAGAGAATGTGATCATGCGTATTTGCTACAAGAAGCTTTTCAATGAAGTCTTCATTTTTCATCTTAGTGGCTGATTTACCCTTGCCGCCACGACGCTGAGACTCATAATCAGATAGTTTCTGATACTTGACATAGCCTTCTCGCGATAAAGTGACAACAACTTCTTCGCGCTCAATCAAATCTTCAATATCAATATCGTGTGAAGCGGCTGTAATTTCTGTGCGACGCTCATCGCCATACTCTTCGCGAATCGCCTCTAATTCTTCTGCGATGACTTCCATCAAGCGCTCAGAACTGCCCAATATACGAAGAAGTTCGGCAATGATGTCTAACAAGCCTTTGTATTCTTCTAGAATCTTATCGTGTTCCAAACCTGTCAGCTTGTTTAAACGCAGATCCAAAATAGCCTGAGCTTGCTCTTCGGTTAAATAGTAGCGCCCATCGCGAATACCATATTCTGGTGCAAGCCAATCGGGGCGTGCCGCATCGTTTCCTGCTCGTGAAAGCATGTCTGACACATCGCCTAATTCCCAAGCTTGCGCAACGAGCGATTTTTTCGCATCAGACGGACTTTGCGATGCCTTGATAAGCTCAATGATTGGGTCGATATTGACCAATGCAATGGCTAAGCCCTCTAGAATATGTGCTCTGTCACGCGCTTTTCTAAGCTCAAATACTGTACGACGTGTCACTACTTCACGTCTGTGCAATATAAACAGTTCAAGTACTTCTTTAAGGTTGAAGACTTTTGGCTGATTGCGGTCAAGTGCAACCATATTGATTCCGAACACAGTTTGAAGCTGGGTGTTGGCATAGAGGTGATTTAGCAGTACCTCGCCAGATTCATTGCGCTTAACCTCAATTACAATGCGCATTCCGTCTTTATCAGATTCATCACGTAAAGCTGAAATACCTTCAACGCGTTTTTCTTTTACCAGCTCGGCAATTTTTTCAATTAATCTGGCTTTGTTTACCTGATACGGAATTTCGTGAACGATAATAGTTTCTTTACCGTTTTCTTCTTGCTCTATTGTCGCTTTAGCTCGCAAATAGATTTTACCGCGACCTGTTTTATAGGCGTTTATAATGCCTTGTCGGCCGCTAATAATGGCTGCCGTTGGGAAGTCTGGGCCAGGAATATGCTCAAGTAACTCTTCAAATTCAATGTTTGGATTTTCTATTAATGCTAAACACGCACTCACTACTTCGCTTAAGTTATGAGGCGGAATATTTGTCGCCATACCAACAGCGATACCAGACGAACCATTAACCAGTAAGTTGGGCACGCGAGTGGGCAATACTTCGGGAATAAATTCCGTGCCGTCATAATTAGGCACGAAGTTAACGGTTTCTTTTTCTAGGTCCGCAAGTAGCTCGTGGGCGATTTTGGCCATTCGAACTTCGGTATAACGCATTGCGGCAGCAGAGTCTCCGTCCACAGAACCAAAATTACCTTGACCATCTACCAACATGTAGCGCAGGGAAAAAGGTTGCGCCATCCTAACAATGGTATCGTACACAGCAGAATCGCCATGCGGGTGATACTTACCAATCACATCGCCTACGACGCGTGCGGACTTTTTATAAGGCTTATTAAAATCGTTTTTTAACTCATTCATCGCGAATAAAACTCGGCGATGCACTGGCTTTAAACCATCGCGAACATCGGGTAATGCGCGCCCGACAATAACGCTCATTGCATAATCTAAGTAGGAGTTTTTGAGTTCTTCTTCGATATTAATGGGGGAAATATCTTTGGCGTTGTCAGTCATAAACTGAATGATCCTTTATAGTTGTGAGTCATCACTCTGACTTTACTCATTCTCTAAATGAGCGCAGGTCTGAAAGCTGAAAACATAAACGAATAAGCGCAGCGTTTACTTAAAGCAGAAATGATTCACTTTGTTTTATTATCATTATCGTTCCAACTCACGATAGTAGCATTATGTATTGTGAAAATGTAGCGCTGCGTGAAGGATTATGTTGCAAAATTCGCTTCATTTTATTCGCTAGCCAGCAGACAAAGTAAATGGTGTATAAATGATAAGGGATGGATTCGAGAAATAGCTTGAAAAAGCGCGCGCACATATACAATATGCATCGATAAATATTTCTGCAAGCAAAAAGGCAAAATGACAAACGTTGACGCACAAGAACTCAGCAAGTTCGCTCAATTAGCGGATGAATGGTGGGACAAAGATGGGAAATTTAAGTCACTGCATGACATTAATCCGCTTCGCACCGAATACATCCAGACCCAATGTAGCGGTCTGTTCGGCAAAACGGTGCTCGATGTTGGCTGCGGTGGAGGCATTTTATCTGAAGCATTAGCTCAGTGCGGCGCGATAGTCACTGGCATAGATATGGTGCAAGTTTCGCTTGATGTGGCGAATCTGCATCGCTTAGACAGCGGTGTAGCTGTTGACTATCATTTAAGTACCGCAGAGCAATGGGCTGAACATCACAATGAGCACTACGATGTGGTGTGTTGCCTGGAGATGCTAGAGCATGTCCCTGACCCAGCATCCATTGTGAAAAGTTGTGCGCAAATGCTTAAACCCGGTGGTACAGCCATCTTCTCTACTCTTAATAGAAATACCAAATCGTATTTTATGGCCATCGTTGGTGCGGAGTACTTATTTAATATGGTACCAAGAGGCACACATGAGCATAAGAAATTCATTAAACCTTTTGAACTAGTCTCCATGGTGGAGCAGACCTCGCTCACACCTAAAAAAATGATAGGTATGCACTTTAATCCTCTCAAAAATGAATACTATTTAAGTGACGACAATGTTGACGTTAACTATTTTTTGGTGTGTCAGGGTTAAGTCATTTTTAGAACTAAAAAACGCATTGTTAGATTGATTTGTTTCATTGCTTTTTTCTGGATATGACTTGAATCGTCTATAACTCAGGCAACAATTCACTTCATCGGTTAGTTATCACTAACCAAAATTGATCACTTTTTTGTTACGATAACTTGACAGCCAAAACACAAGATATAGTGGTTGCATTACTCATTTAGGCGCATTATCTTGTGTTCATCAATAAGAACCCGTAGTCTATTGATTCGCGCGCTAACGTAAAGTTCTGACAAAAAACACTAGCTGCTATCTTGCTGAGGTGGTGCTGGCTGAAAACAAGAATAAGAATAAAGTCCTTACATAAACGTGAGTTACGTCGTTTAGTCAAAAGGCCGTTCTTATTATGCTTGGTTACAGCAGTAGATTGTCATGAAACTGTGCGTTGATAAAAACAACACTAAGAGCATAACAACAATGAATAACGATCTTTTGGTAACGAAGCGAGATGGTGCTCAAGAGCCCATCGATTTAGACAAAATCCACAAAGTTGTCACATGGGCAGCTAATGGCCTAGACGAAGTGTCAGTATCCCAAGTGGAGATAAAGGCACAGATTCAGTTCTACAATGGCATCAAAACCTCAGAAATTCACGAAACGCTCATAAAGTCAGCCGCTGACCTTATTTCAACTGACGTGCCTGATTATCAGTATATGGCAGCGCGCTTGGCAATATTCCATTTGCGCAAAAAAGCCTATGGTCAATATGAGCCCCCTGCCCTTTTTGCACATGTAAAGTCCCTCGTTGGGCAAGGTAAATATGACGAACATTTGCTCGAAGATTATACGCAAAAAGAATTCGAAGAAATGGATGCGTTCATTGACCACGCGCGCGACATGAATTTCAGTTACGCAGCGGTTAAGCAACTTGAAGGCAAATATCTTGTTCAAAATCGCGTAACAGGCGAAATTTATGAAAGCGCTCAATTTTTGTATGTGCTTGTGGCCGCATGCCTGTTTGCTAAATATCCAAGCGACACCCGCATGGATTACATTAAACGTTTCTATGACGCAGCTTCAACATTTAAGTTATCGCTCCCAACGCCAATCATGGCCGGCGTTCGCACGCCCACACGTCAATTTAGCTCTTGCGTATTAATTGAAACGGGCGACAGTCTAGATTCTATCAATGCAACTGCAAGCGCAATTGTGAAATACGTGAGCCAGCGTGCTGGCATTGGCATTAATGCAGGTCGAATTAGAGCGCTAGGTAGTCCAATCCGTGGTGGCGAAGCCTTCCATACTGGTTGTGTGCCTTTTTACAAATATTTCCAAACTGCTGTAAAAAGTTGCTCACAAGGTGGTGTACGCGGCGGCGCTGCCACACTGTTTTATCCAATGTGGCACCTGGAAGTAGAATCTCTACTCGTACTTAAAAACAATCGCGGCGTTGAAGAGAATCGTGTCCGCCACTTAGATTACGGTGTGCAGTGCAACAAATTAATGTACACCCGAATGATCAAAGACGACTACATCACATTATTCAGCCCCTCAGATGTACCCGGTCTATATGACGCGTTTTTTGCTGACCAGAATAAGTTCGAAGAACTTTATGTGAAGTACGAAAATGATGACAGCATTCGCAAAAAGCGCGTAAAAGCCATAGATTTGTTTAGTCAATTTATGCAAGAACGTGCGAGCACTGGCCGTATTTACTTGCAGAATGTGGATCATTGCAATACGCATAGTCCCTTTGACCCTTCAGTTGCGCCAGTGCGCCAAAGCAACTTATGTTTAGAAATTGCATTACCGACTAAGCCACTTCGTAATGTGGATGATGCAGAGGGTGAAATCGCTCTGTGCACATTATCTGCGTTTAATTTAGGTGCAATTGAAAGCTTAGATGATTTTGCAGAACTTGCTGACTTGTCCGTACGAGCGCTTGATAGCCTATTAGACTATCAAGACTACCCCGTCCCCGCTGCATTGACTGCAACAATGGGGCGACGAACGCTGGGAATAGGCGTAATTAACTTCGCGTACTATCTAGCGAAAAACGGCGTTAAGTATTCTGATCACAGTGCCAACGGTTTAATCCATCGTACCTTTGAAGCTATGCAGTACCATCTCATGCGTGCTTCAAACAATTTGGCAAAAGAAAAAGGCGCCTGCCCTAAATTTAATGAAACCACTTATTCAAAAGGCATTATGCCAATTGACTCTTACAAAAAAGACTTGGATAAGGTGTGCAATGAGCCACTTCGTTATGATTGGGATGCGCTTCGCGAAGACGTCGTGAAATACGGTTTGCGCAACTCGACACTATCTGCATTGATGCCGTCAGAGACTTCTTCACAAATCTCAAATGCCACTAACGGCATTGAACCACCGCGCGGACATATCAGTATTAAAACCAGTAAAGACGGCGTGTTAAAGCAAGTCGTGCCTGATTATAAAGCGCTTAAAAACGACTACGAATTACTATGGGACTTACCATCTAACGATGGTTATTTGCAGCTGGTTGCCATTATGCAGAAATTTGTTGACCAGACTATTTCGGCAAACACCAGCTACGATCCGAGTAAGTACGAAGGCAACAAAGTGCCAATGAAGCTACTGTTGAAAGACTTGCTAACGACTTACAAATTAGGTGTAAAAACTCTTTACTACCACAACACGCGCGATGGGGCCTCGGATAAGTCCGATGCTGAAATAGCGGCGAGCGTTCAACAGCCTCAAGCACAAACTGCCATTATAGAAGAAGATGATGATTGTGCCGGCGGTGCATGTAAAATTTAATCGGATACGGATGTAATAATGAGATATACAACCTTTAATCAAAAAACGACGGACACAATGAAAGAGCCGATGTTTTTCGGCGACCCGGTAAATGTAGCGCGTTACGATCAACAAAAACACCCTATTTTTGAAAAGTTGATTGAAAAACAAATATCATTCTTCTGGCGTCCAGAAGAAGTTGACGTGAGTAAAGACAGAGTTGACTTTCAAAAGTTAACTAACGCAGAGCAGCATATCTTCACATCAAATTTGAAATATCAAACACTGCTTGATTCGGTACAGGGACGCAGCCCTAACATTGCGTTTCTGCCGATTATTTCCTTGCCAGAGCTAGAAACCTGGGTAGAGACATGGTCGTTTTTTGAAACTATTCATTCTCGCTCATACACGCATATTTTGCGTAACTTGTTTTCTGATCCCAGCGGCATTTTCGACGATATTGTTGTAAATGAGGAAATTAAGCGACGAGCAACCGATATTTCGAAATACTACGATGATTTGATTTTCTACACTCAGCTATATCAAACGCGTGGCGAAGGCGTGTTTACCATCGATGGTGAAACACACGAAGTGAACATGCGCAGTTTGAAGAAAAAGCTGTTCTTGTGCATGAATTCGGTCAACGCACTTGAAGCGATTAGATTCTACGTGTCATTTGCTTGCACCTTTGCATTTGCAGAGCGAGAGTTAATGGAAGGAAACTCTAAGATTATTCGCTTAATTGCGCGAGATGAGAATATCCACCTTACATCAACTCAGCACATCTTAAACCTATGGATGAAAGGTAAAGACGATCCTGAAATGGCGGAGATTGCAAAGGAGTGCGAACAAGAAGCCAAAGATATATTTTTATTGGCTGTGGAGCAGGAAAAGCAATGGGCGAAGTATTTGTTCAAAGATGGCTCTATGCTTGGCTTGAACGAAGAAATACTCAGTCAATATGTGGAATATATTGCCAACCAACGCATGGCTGCAATAGGCATGGGACAACCTTTTGAAGTCAGTAGCAACCCTTTACCATGGATGAACAACTATTTAACGTCAGATAATGTGCAGGTTGCACCACAAGAAACTGAAATCAGTTCCTATCTCGTAGGGCAAATTGACAGTGAAGTAGCCTCTGGCGATTTTGAAGAGTTCGAGCTATAGCGCTTTGCTAAGGTAAATTCTCTAAAAATGATCGTTAAAACCGACAAACCAAGCGTGTGCGTTAATAATTGCACACGCTTTTCATTTGAACATGAAGACAACCTCCTCATTGCAATGGAACGTCAGAACATAGACGTGCATTATCATTGCAGAGAGGGATTTTGTGGAGCGTGCAGAACTCGCTTGATATCAGGTCAGGTCGAATATAAAGTTGAGCCGCTTGCGTGTATTGAAGATGATGAAGTGTTGGTATGTTGTTGCGTGCCGATTACAGATGTGTCCTTAGACACTTACTAGAAATAAAAGCTCGTTGTAACTTACACCAGCACCATTGACTTCAAAGTCGTTCCCGCGAAGGCAGAACTTTCCTAACCAACCTAAGCGTTCTTAAATATCTAAACCAATCCGCGATGCAATCTCGATGTAAGATTCCACAACTGAGCCCAGGCCTTGTCGAAAACGGTCTTTATCAAGCTTACGTCTGGTCTCACTATCCCACAGTCGGCATCCGTCGGGAGAGAACTCATCTCCAAGGATAATATCCCCGTTTTTATCTACCCCAAACTCAAGTTTGAAATCAACTAAGAGCATGCCACCTTCAGCAAACAATGGCGCCAAGATAGCATTAACCTGAAGTGTTAAGGCCCTCATTTGGTCAATTTGAGCTTGCGTTGCCCATTTGAAGCCAACAATGTGTGATTCGTTGATCATAGGGTCATGAAGGGCATCGTTTTTAAGGAAAAACTCAAAGGTCGGTGGCACAAGCTCAATGCCTTCTTCAACCCCTAGCCTTTTGCACAACGAGCCCGCTGCGAAATTGCGAACAACACACTCTACGGGGATCATGTCCAGCTTCTTCACTGCACTTTCTGTGTCTGACAAAAGCGCTTGAACCTGCGTTTTTATGCCTGCGGATTCGAGTTTTTGCATGATGTAGTGATTAAATTTATTATTCACTTCACCTTTTCGATCAAGCTGTTCTATCTTTTCACCGTCAAAGGCGGAAGTATCATTTCTAAATTCTAGGATCAGTAAATCAGGATCGTCGCTTAAAAAAACTGTTTTCGCCTTTCCGCGATACAGCTCAGACAGTTTCTGCATGCCTTGCCTCAAATAGATGGTTGAAATAGAGTATCGAATTCTAAATATCTAGATTTTCTTCTGCCATATAGTCAGCAAAAACGCTGAACAAATCGGTTACTGCATTAACTTCGAATGGCTCGTTGTCGCTATCTTTAAACGTCACTGCGGTTTTGGGGCCTACCGGCTCTACCAACAAACGATAGTTGACCTTTTCTAAATCAAGTCCATCGTCCGAGAACAGTCCCGACCACCATGACTCATCTGGGCCGCTGTATTTTAAAAACATCAAACCTGACGACTGGTCGAGGTCAATCACATCAAACCCCATTTTGCGAAGAACTAACTGCAATCGAGGCCAAGCGTTCTCGTATCGTGCGTCTACTACAAACGCCGGGTCACCGTCAGGATTGAAGCCAAGCTCAGATTTAAAGCCTTCTCGTATCAGGGCAATGCGCTGACTTTGTTCTAAACGAATACCAAAATCATATTCAGCAATAATATAATTTAAGAAGTTAACTTCATTCTCTCGCAATTCAAACGGCGTTACGTTAGCCAGCTGCGACTCACCGTTTTCATCAATATACGCAATTTTCTCAACACTTAATGCTGCAGTGCGACCGTGTGGCTCAAGCTCAATACTAAGCTTAAACTTTCGAGCTTTTTCAATCACATCACCGCCAAATTCGTACCAGCTTTCATCGGTCTCGTATCGGCTGATTACCCAGTCTGTGACCAGCTCGTTTTTTTCTCGATCGAAAGACTCAACCGCAATATTCCTCAATTCTAAGTACTTTAGTACCGTATCCCAAATCGTTTTATCGATAGCTTCATTATCGTTGACTTGGTCAAATTTTACCGTTGCTTTTTCAGAGCCCTCCTCGACGCGTGAGCCGCTTACTAAAGGCAAAACAAGACGCGGGGAGTGCACCAGTACTTCAGGGCCTTTTATGTCATGAGGAGTTGAAATCTCGGGAAGCTCATATCGATTAGACGACGGCGGACGCTTTAAGTCTTCTGGCACTTTAAGCAATTCGGCTTGTTCAACTTCGAGATATTCGAAATTACCGGAAGCTTGCTTTCTGCTTTCAGAACTGGTGCATCCAGACAAAACAATCATCGCAAATAGCGAGAAGAGACTGAAGTTTTTCATTACGCTTCTATTAATCCTAATTTTACTAACCTTTGTTCGATTATTTTTTGGCTGTTTAGTTCAGGCTTTACCATAGGCAGCCGTAAACCCGCATCCTGCATTTTTCCCATTTTAAATAGCGCCCACTTGGGCATCACTGGATTGGGCTCAATAAACAATTCCTGATGTAATTCGTAAATCGACGCATCGATGCGTTTAGCATCATCAAACTCGTGTTTTAGCGCGTGCTCACACATTTGCGACATTTGTTCGGGGACAATATTGGCACTTACCGAAATAACGCCATCCCCACCTTCACACATAAACCGACAGCCTGTCGAATCGTCTCCGCTTAAACAGACGAAATCACTGTCAACTGCGGATTTAGTCTCTGTAAGTCGCGATAAGTCACCAGTGGCGTCTTTTAGGCCGACAATATTTGGATGCTTGGCAAGCTGCGCTACGGTATCGGTGAGCATGTCGGCAACTGTACGCGAGGGTACATTGTACAATAGAACTGGTAAGTCTGTCGCGCTCGCTACCGCTTCAAAATGGGCAATCATGCCACGCTGCTGAGGTTTATTGTAATAAGGAACGACGCTTAAAAAGCCGTCAATATTTAACTTCGCCATTTCTTGGCTGAGAAATATCGCTTCGTCTGTTGCGTTTGCGCCACTGCCAGCAATCACTTTTACTTGCCCTTGGGCATACTCGACAACTTGAGCGACAACATCAATATGTTCGTCCATGGGAAGCGTGGCTGATTCGCCAGTTGTGCCTACCGCGACAATTCCGTGAGTGCCAGATTCAACGTGCCACTGAACCAACTCTTGCAAACTGTCTCTATCTATATCTCCATTTGGTAACATGGGTGTTACCAGCGCAACGTAACTTCCTTTGAACATCTGCCCCCCTTAAAAACGAGTCGCAATAGTAGTGTTCTCGACTAGCAAAAACAAGCAGAAAACCTTATATTGCCGATAAACATGCGAGAGCGAACATCCTAGGATATAAGACGTGATGAAAACTCAGTTAATTGTCAACGTGTTAGGCGCTGACAAACTTGGTATTTTAAGCCTAATCGCCAGCAAAATACGTGAAAGTAATTGCAACATCCTTGATTCTCGCCATGCCATATATGGGCAAGACTTTTCTATTACGATGATCATCAATGGTACTGAGAACGAGATAACTCGCTTAGAGGTATCCCTGTCGAGCTTTTGTGTTGAGCACGAGCTCTTATGCATGATGAAACGCACCAGCGGGCATATTAAGCAAAATATTGAGCAGTTGATCACTTTGAAGTTCTCTGGCCGAGACAGAAGCGGCATTATTCAGCAAATCACTAGCGTGTTAGCTGGCGAGAATGTGTCAGTCAATGCAATGCGACAAAAAATCACACAGAAAGACGATGTATGTTATGTGGAGGGCAAAATGATTTTGTCGGCGCCGGCTGATCTAGATTTGGTCAAATTTGATAGAAAGCTTAAGCAAAGTCTGAGCAACTACGGACTTTCTGGACAAATCAGTCATCAAATAAATAAGGAAGATAATGAATACATTGAAAGCTGGTGATTCTGCTCCGTCTTTTTCCCTGCAAAACCAAGACGACGAGACCGTGAATTTATCTGATTACAGCGGGCAAACAGTCGTTGTATATTTTTATCCTAAAGCCATGACGCCGGGATGCACAGTGCAAGCACAGGGGCTGAGAGATAGCAACCAAGCACTCAAAGATAAAGGTGCAGTGGTATTTGGGATAAGCCCCGATCCAGTGGCTCGTTTAAGAAAATTCGCAGACAAAGAAAACCTTAACTTCACTTTATTGTCAGACCCCGACCATAAAGTAGCAGAAGATTTCGGTGTATGGGGGCTGAAAAAATTTATGGGCAAAGAGTATGACGGGATTCATCGAATCACGTTTATTATCGACAAACATGGAAAGGTCAGTCAGGTGCTAAACAAATTTAAGACCAAAGAGCATCATCAAACCCTTCTAGATGCTCTATAGAACAAAAGCTTTATTTATCATGCCGCGTCTGAGCGCCGTTTCTTAAACTGGATTCAGCTTAGTTAGACCGCGGCGCTTTCGTTTTGGCCTGGTTTTTTCGGCGTCGACCAAGCGCTAATTAGCGCTTTTACTAAAGTGGCTAGCGGTATCGCAAAAAATACTCCCCAAAACCCCCACAGCCCACCAAATAGCAGCACTGCGACGATAATGTATAAGGGATGAAGACTCACTGCCTCAGAAAACAACAGCGGCACCAGCAAGTTGCCATCCAGCGCTTGAATAATAAAATACACCAACATGACATAACCAAAATCTGCGCTGAATCCAAACTGGAACAAAGCCACAATGGCGACCGGAATAGTGACTACTGCTGCACCGATGTATGGAATGAGTACTGAAAATCCAACAAACACGCCCAGTAAAATGGCAAAACGTAAATCCAAGATGCTAAATGCTACGCAAGTGACTGCGCCAACAATGACAATTTCGATGACTTTACCACGAATGTAATTGGCAATTTGTAGATTCATCTCCTCACCCACTTGCGTGATCAACAAACGCTCATTTGGCAAAATCGCAGAGATACTTTGCATAAAAAGGCGTTTATCACTGAGCATAAAAAAGACCATAAGTGGCACGAGAATGATGTAAATCAGCAGCGCTGCAAGGTTTCCCAATGAGCTTACTGACGCAGAAAGCACTTGTTCTCCAATAGTCATCACGCGTTCATTCACACCAGACATCATCGACTGTATGTAACTTACTTCGACTACGTTCGGATACTTTTCAGGCAGTGTGTTTAGCCAAACCTGCGCGGATTCCCAAATAACCGGAATTTCCCTGATTAAATTGACACTTTGCTGAGAAATAATGGGAACAAGCGCAACCGAAATCACAAAGCAAACGAATAAAAAGACAATCAAAGTGAAGCTGGTAGCAAGTGAACGTCTAACGCCCATGGTTTCAAACTTCGTTACGGGGACGTCTAACAGATAAGCTATAACTATGGCAACGATAACGGGCATTAAAATGCCGCCAAACAGATACAATATGGCGCATGAAAAAATGATTAACAGCAATAGCATTAAGGCATTAGGGTCGGAAAACTTCCGCTTATACCAATTGCCCAAAACTCCTAACATATTCATGCTTTCCTCATATTTGAATAGTGACTAACGAATAAAAGCCGGTAAATTCGACGACTTAATAGCAGTGTCGAACTTGCTTAGATTGTTGTAAAGTGTACTGATTAATGCATTGCACCCTATTTTCGACACACTGTATCATGACAAGGTGAAACTTACATGACCTTCATTGGTCGTATTTAAGTATTTAATTTATATGTGGAATATGATTCGAAATCCAATGTCTTTGAGCCCTTTTCGTAAAATTGCCCTTTGTATTAGTGTGGCGGGCGTATGCTCAATACTTTCACTCAGTGCTTACTCTCAAGTAAATGGTAGTCGAAATCAACTGCCCGAGATAGGCGTAGTTGCATCTGATGCGATAACCATTGACAAAGAAAAAGTCATTGGCGATGCGATTATGAAGCAACTTAGAGGGCAAGCGCCCTTGGTGCACGACCCGGTATTGCAAGAGTACATTCAGGATATTGGCAATCGCCTGGTTGTGCACGCCGATAACACCAAATTTCCCTTTACCTTTTTTATGATCAACAACCCGGTACTTAACGCTTTCGCATTTTATGGCGGCCACATAGGTGTACATACCGGACTCATTGCGCAGGCCCAAACAGAGAGCGAACTCGCTTCTGTTCTCGCGCATGAGGTCGCTCACGTTACTCAGAGACATTTAGCGCGCCGTATGCAGTCACAGCAACGCTCAGCGCCATTACAAATAGCCAGTATGATCGGCTCACTATTAGTGGCAATGGCTGATCCTAGAGCAGGAATGGCGGCCGTTTCGGCCTCGCTTGCCGGTAGCCAGCAGTCCAATATTAATTTTACCCGCAATAACGAGCAAGAAGCAGACAACATTGGTATAAACATACTCTATCGTGCTGGATTCGACCCGCGCGGTGCACCTGCGTTCTTCGGCCGTCTTGCCGAGCAGATGAGTGGACGCAGCACTCAATTAGCCTTTTTACAAACTCACCCACTCCCACAAGACCGAGTTGCGGAAACTATCACACGTGCAAGAGCTTACGGGGATGTTAACTTACCAGCCAGCCTACAATTTCATCTTGCACGCGCACGAATACAAGCACGTTATATGAGCACGCCAGAGCGTAATTTGGGCTTATTCAAAGGACAAATGAATCAATTCCAGGGCGTAACGCAAACCGCCGCTCAGTATGGTTATGCCTTAACCTTATTTGAGCTGGAGCAATACGAAGAAGCACAACGTGTGATGGAGTCGTTGATATCGAAAGATCCGGAAAACATGTTCTATTTGGATTTAAAAACTGACGTTTTCCTTGAACAACAACAGTATTCTGCAGCGATTAATTTGCTCAAGCCTTTGTGGCAGCACAAGCCGCAAAATAAAGTGCTAGCGCTTAATTTGGCAAACAGTTATTTGAAGTCCGGCGATTTTGAAAACGCAATTGATATTCTGCGTGACCTCATTCTGGTTGATAATGAAAACTTGATTTCATATCAGTTATTGAATGAAGCATACGAGCGTTCTCAGCAGAAAAAGGAAGCACATAAATCACAAGCAGAAATCTATGCCTTAATTTCAGCCTACCCCCTTGCAATTGATGAGCTACAGTTTGCATATAATTACGCGAAGGATGACAATCTTGAAAAGCAGCGCATAATGGGGCGAATTTCACAATTGCGTGCGGCGCAAGCTAACGCACAGCGGCTTAGTTTATAATTGATTTTACTTTTTGAAAATACTCGCAAATAGCGAATTAGGGCCTGTTATGCTCAATGGCTTCAATTAGTGCTTGTGCGCTTTGCTCACCGAACAGTTGACCTTTTAAGGTGCCGTCTGGATTGATGATGTAGGTGGCTGGCAAATATTGCGGACGTTCGAAGGGAAATGGTGTATTTAGTGATGCGATTAAGGGAAATTCCATATTATACTTTTGCTTTAATTCTCTTAGTTCCTCATCGCTTAAATTATCGTAACTAACAGCAAACAAGACGGCGTCGTCGCCCTTGATACGATTGAATTCAGAAAGTTCGGGGACTTCTTTTAAACAAGGGGCGCACCACTCAGCAAAATAATTCACGATAACATGCTTGCCAAGGTAGTCCGCATGCTTATGCGATGTACCGTCTAAGGTGACGAAATCGCTTTGAGACGCTTGATAAACGAACGCACCTGCCATGACAGCAGTGCACAACAGCAAGCAGTATATCGCGATAGAAGTAGATTTTTTCATACGTACCTTATTTCTGAGCTTTCATTCAATCAAGCGCTAACGAACTGATAGGCAATTAGTTATAATCTAGGGTCTGTTGATCTTTGCTGCAAAATCATACAGCAAAGATCAACAGGCCCTAATATTCACTAGAGGTAAAATAATGCACAAAGCCACTCTGTATCACAACCCTCGATGCTCAAAATCACGAGATGCTTTAAAACTCTTGCAGTCGCAAGACATAGACTTTGCCATCATTGAGTATCTAAAAACTCCGCCAAGCCGTGAAGATTATCAGCGAGTGTACACTAAGTTGCCTATAGACAGCGCAATGCAAATGATTCGACCGCAAGAAAAGGAATTTAAAGAAGCGGGATTGACTAAAAACGCAAGCGACGAGGCGATATTAGATGCCCTCACTAAATATCCTAAACTCCTAGAAAGACCAATCTACGAACTTAATGAAAAAGCAGCTATAGGGCGTCCACTAGAAAACATCGCTGAAATTTTAGCGTAAGCGTCAAAACCTATATGGATGAAATAAAAACATGGTAAATGATTCAAGCGAAAAACGGGCGACGGTATTAGTCTTATTTTACTCCAATCATGGCGCTACTCAGGCGCTTGCAGAACAAATCGCATCGGGTGCAGAAAAGGCAAACTGTGAGGTCCTCATTAGAACGGTGCCTCGGGTGACCGATCGTCTGGATGAAACTATCAGTGAAATACCTGAAGATGGGTATTTATTTGTCACAAAACAGGACTTGATTGACTGCGATGGTCTTGCCTTAGGAAGTCCAACCCACTTTGGCAATATGGCTTCATCACTTAAGTACTTTATCGATAGCCTTACCGATATCTGGCTTAAAGGGGCACTCGTCGATAAACCAGCGACCGTTTTTACTTCATCGTCAAGCATGCACGGCGGGCAAGAAAGCACCCTACTTTCTATGATCCTACCGTTAATGCACCATGGCATGTGTATACTTGGCTTGCCATATAGCGAAGCGAAACTGCACTCAACTTCGAGCGGCGGCACCCCTTATGGTGCAAGCTGCGTATCTAACGATAAGTTTTCAGGCTTAAGTGCCGATGAAAGCGACTTGGCCAAAGCAGCAGGTTACCGTTTAGGCCAGTTTGCTAACAAAAATAGGTAAACAATAGATGGCTCATTCAGCGACACAAACGCCCATGTCAGTGAAAGTTCGAAATTATCGATATCTGGCCCTTATCAGCCACCTTGCGTTACTAGCATGGATGAGTGTTTGGTATTTAGCACTTGATACTAAAGCGGATTATTCGATTATATTCATTTTATTAGTCTACATTTCGCCCTTATTATTCCCGCTAAAAGGTATTGTGCAAGGTAAACCCTACACCCATGCATGGGCATGCTTTATTGTACTGCTCTACTTTTTACATGGTATTACTGTGATTTATGCAGAACCTGCATATTTGTGGCATGCTTCATTGGAGTTGCTGCTCGCGACCGGCATGTTCACAGGTTGCAGCGTTTATGCAAGGTTGAGAGGTCAAGAGCTCGGCACGTCACTCCCCAAGCTCAGTAAGGTGATGGAAGATGAAAAGCAGTTTTTTGAAGGTAAGCATGAACAAAAATAGCGAAACGATGAGCGTGCTTGAGTGCGTCAAATCCGCTTTATTGTTGCTAACGTGTGCATTTATTTTGAGCGGCTGCGATGGTTCAGACTCAGACACTAATATCGACTCACCCTCACCTATTTCACCAAATCCAGGTCAACCTAGTCCAACGCCGCCTGTGTCAACCGTCGCGCCGATAATAGAAGGAGATTTAGTCAACTTATATGGTCAGACACAAGCTCAGCAAGGAGATGCTGTTGGCTTTGCGCTCACAAGTAAAGTGCAAGAAGCGCTAATTATCGACTGGACACAAACTGCGGGGCCTGCAACAGACCTTTTGGCAAGCAATTCTAAAGCGATTGGTTTTGACGTGCCTGACTCAGGAGAATATAGCTTTAGTGTAAACGTTCGCACCGCTAGTGGCTCGCAGGTAGAGAATTTGAACGTAGAATTAAGCGTGAACGATGCAGTCTCCTCCAATTCTCCACAAGTAAGTGTGCGACTTGATCATAGCGCAACTGAGCAAGCGAAGGTGTCGCTGCATGCCTCTTTACCTGATGACAAAACGGTATCACAAATAACATGGCGTCAGATATCTGGCCCAGAAATTGTTAATCCTCAATCGCAGTCAGACTTTTTCTTTTTCGATGCGCCTGTTGTGTCTAAAGACGAGCTTGTGCAGGTTGAAGTAGAAGTCAGCTTCACTGACGGGAGCCAAGCCACGGATGATGCGTTTATCAGTATCAACGACACAGATTTTGATTTAAACGGTTTGTTTTACTCAAATGGCTTTGTTATTACCCAAGATATGCATGCATACCGCAGTAACTCACCTTATAAAGACGCAATCGAACAGTGCGTTTACAGTAATGTCATTCCCTCTCGGCCCAATTGCAACTTCGATAGACTTCCCCTGCTGGGCACTGAGTTTATCAACCCAAGCATAGACGACATTTTAGATAGAACACTGGTATCGCATCAGTGGATGGGCGAGCGTTTTGAGGAGTATTTAAGAAATTCTATTGCGGGTCAGGACATGCAGCGATTATTAAGGGCGGTAACTGCGGTAGTCATATCCTACGATGTACGCCCATCTTTTTATTGGGCCGCGACGGGTGCAATATATCTTGATGCCAACAATTTTTGGCGCAGCCCACAAGAGCGCGACACCTTAAATGACCAGCCTGACTTTAGAAGTGATTTTGGTAATGAATTAGGATTCTCGGTCTTTTGGCGCTACACAAAAAATAATGACTACTACCCATCCGGTCGCTATGAAAAGTCTCAGCGGGAAAGCCGAAGCTTTAGCGATTTAGAGGCTAGCATATCTTGGCTGATGTATCATGAACTCGCTCATGCAAATGATTTTTTCCCGCCATCCGCATGGCAGAATATCAGAGGTGACAGCACGCCACTGTCTTTTTTCCAAAGCAACGGTGCAAATTCTGATATTTTGGATACACGATATCCACTTCGTTCGTCACAAATGCATGCACTTGCTGGCGTAAGTTTTGGTGGGCAAGCGGCCACAGAGCAGCAAAAAAACTATGACGGAACAGACATAGAAAGCTTTTTTGCACCCGACCGTGCCCCGTCCTACTATGCCTACTTCACCATAAGGGAAGATTTTGCCACCCTTGCTGAACGTTTTTTCATGCTGCATCGACTGGGTGCACAAGCCGACGTTGCCATTATTGACGGGGAAAGCGCACAAGACTTTACCGTGACCTGGGGGCAACGAAATCGAATCAGTGATCCAAAACTCACTCAACGCGCGGCTTTCGCAGTGGAGCGTGTATACCCGGAATTAGGAGATGTGAGTGCATTGCAGACTGCATTGCCTGCTCCAGTATCAATGACACCTGGCAGCGGTTGGTTTGAAAACATCGACATTTCGCCAGTTTCTGCGCCGCAAACAACAGACCCGTCCTTGCCAAGCTTGGATGAGAACCCTTTTGCAGTCAAAAAACGTCGCCTAGAGCAAGCGGCAAAAGACCAAAGAAGACCGCATGATGGAAGACCTGAACTGAAGCAATAAGCCAAATGCGCTGAGCTAAACAACCCGGTTCCTGTTCAAATAGAGAGCGCTTGTTTTACAAATGGGATCGTGATTTTGCGCTGCTCGGCTAGCGAGAGCTTATCTAGTTCATCTAGTATGCTCATAAGTTTGTGCATGTCGCGCTGACAGCGTTTCATCAAAAAGCTCAATGTATCATCTTGAATATGAATTCCACGTTGCTCAAAATGCATTCGAAGCGCCGCTTGTTTTTGAGCCTCATTCAGCTCTTTGATAGCGTAGGTGGTTCCCCAGATCAAACGCGATGATAAGTCTTGTAAACTAAAGTCACACAAATTGACAGGCTTGGAGCTACTAACAATGATATGGGATTCACCGTTTTCAGTGCATTGGTTGATGATGTCAAAAACTTTTTCTTGCCAAGCATGTGAGCTAGCTATGCAATCAATATTGTCTAGGCAAAGCAAACGAGTTCCAACCACACCATCCATTACCTCAGGTGGCATATTTAGCACTTGTTGAAAGTCCAAATATAGTCCTTCGCTGTGTACTTGAAGCGCTTCAAGGGATGCTAAGAGTAAATGCGTTTTTCCGACTCCACTTCCACCATGAACAAAACTCAGTCCAAAAGAGAAAGACTCTGGACTACTTACCGTCTTAGTAATTCGTGTTAGGTGGTCCACTACCGCGCCATTCTTCGCTAACAAATAGTTGTCGAACTTATAATCTTGTTTGTCGTTGACGGCTAACAAAAGCTGCTTGTGTTTCATAAAGGCTGAGCTGCTAGGGTTGCTTCCAAAGTAAGGGAATATAACTGTCTTGTGAAAAGTTCGAAGACACGGGCGGCACTGAGACGCGATCATCTAATGATATTAAGGATATAAAGCTATCAATATCACCTTTTAAACCTACGGAAAAATAGGCTGTTTTACCCTCCAAGGATCTTAAGCTGAGTTCGCTTACTTGCGGCATTTCCTCAAGCAAAGCTAAGGCTTGATTGTAATCAGTAATCGATTGTATCCCTTGCAGTTGCAAAACCCCCGCAGTTTCACTTGCTAAAGAAACTGCGTCTACCGCGTATTGCTGCACCAAATTATCGGCATATAGATTGACTATATACTCCGCTAAGCCATCAACTGTGGGTAAATAGTGTCTTTGAACACTCACTTCACTGCCATTGCTGCTGACGATTTCAAGCGAAAACTTATCCTCGTCCCCAGGGACTTGCTTTAACTCGGCTTCAGCGGAGGCTTGCTGCTCACCATCGCCGGGCAATCGATCGCGTGATTGCTCATTCAGTAACAATTTCTCCAAAGCCGCTTGTTGCGCCAGAAACTCACGCTCTTGATTATATTGCGCGCGATCCTTCTCAGTTATTGGCTTGATAACAGCGCTGATGACATATTCTACGTTGTATCGCGTCGACTGCAGCAAAAACTTTCGAATGTTTTGCGACTTTAAGTCAAACTCATTTATCGCCATAGAATCAATTAAATCCCCCAGCGGTAAATTGACATTTACACCACGCGCAAAGCTTGCTTGTGCGAGACTTTGGGAAAACTCAAACGCATTATTTTGGTTCAGCCAGCCTTCAGCCAAGCTATTGGTTTGGGAGTCATCCTTACCACTTTCTAAATCAAACGTGCCCCTAGGGTCGTTATTAGTTCCGGTCGAATCGGCGTTATTTGCCTTATCTGAAAAGCCCTGATTGCTAACGCTTCCAGTCGCACCGATATGGCCTTCTCCCTCATAGCTTATCCAAAGCATGGCACTGGGTCTTAAATTAGGCCAGATTGATAAGCCTTCGTTGCGCAGCAGTGATATTAAGGCGTCTTCATTAAATCGCGCTTCAAAAAACAACTGGTCGTTTAAGGTAAGATATGAGCTTGAAATCAAATATCGCTCAAAATTATTTATGGCGGCGCGAATGGCAGGTGCTTCGGCGCTTGATGGCATGCCGCTAAGTTTGGTAAACACTTGTCGCATTGCATCCCTGCCAGCTTGTCGCTGTGCCGACATCGATTGCTCTTCAATCATAACCCGACCGAGATTGATGTCAGCGACGGAACTGGCTTGCGCATTCATGCCAACAAACACGAGGATCGTCAACATCATAAAGCGGGCTATTAGCAAGATATCTACTCCAGTTTCATCTTTCGAATGTTGTATTGTCTGATATTTATGCCTTCAATGCATCTTTAAATTACTACAAATGTCGATTCCATACTGGTAACATTCGCAGGGTAAATTTTCTCCTCCCCATTTGCTATTTATCGTTAAGGACTCACCTTTGGACAACAAACAAGCCCCATTAAGCTATAAAGATGCTGGCGTAGACATTGATGCAGGTAACCGCTTAGTTGAACGCATCAAATCTGTTAGCAAACGCACTGCCCGTCCAGAAGTAAAAGGTGGTCTAGGTGGCTTCGGCGCGCTGTGTTCACTGCCCAGCAAATACAAAAATCCGCTATTGGTCTCAGGCACTGACGGTGTTGGTACAAAGCTTCGACTCGCCTTAGATTTAAACCAGCATGCTGGCATAGGAATCGATCTGGTCGCCATGTGCGTGAATGATTTAATCGTACAAGGCGCAGAGCCGCTGTTCTTTCTCGATTATTATGCCACTGGAAAATTAGACGTTGATACTGCCGCCGAAGTGGTTAGCAGTATCGGAAAAGGCTGCGAGATGTCGGGTTGCGCCTTAATTGGTGGTGAAACGGCGGAAATGCCTGGGATGTACGAAGGCAACGATTATGACGTGGCAGGCTTTTGCGTGGGCGTGGTTGAAGCGGAAAAAGTCATAGACGGCAGCGAAGTAAAGGCTGGAAACAAAATAGTCGCACTTGCGTCATCTGGCCCTCACTCGAATGGTTACAGCCTGATCCGCAAGATCATTGAAAGAGCTAACTTAGACTTAAAACAGTCTTTTGCAAACAAAACTTTAGGTGATTACCTACTTGAGCCGACACGCATTTATGTTAAGTCAGTTTTGAACTTACTTGAACAATACCCTGTTAATGCGATATCACATATTACCGGCGGTGGGTTTTGGGAAAACATTCCTAGGGTACTGCCTGAAGGTTTAAGCGCACATATTAACGGCAGCTCTTGGAAATGGCCTGAAATTTTTTCCTTTTTGCAGTCCCAAGGTAACGTGGAAACCCATGAAATGTACCGTACATTCAACTGTGGTGTGGGTTTAGTGCTTGTGCTTGAGGATGAAATTGCCCACCAGTGTGTGAAGCTTTTAAATGAGCTTGGCGAAGAAGCATGGGTAATTGGTGAAATAAAGCCCACTGATTCGAGCGGGCAAAGCGTGCTAATTCACCAGGATGACTAAACGTATTGTCATTCTCGTTTCTGGGAACGGGAGCAATGCACAGGCCATTATTGATGCCTGCGCAATAGGTGAAATTAAGGCCAACGTATGTGCGGTAATTGCAAATAAAAGCAATGCTTACGCATTGGTCAGAGCCAAAAAAGCGGGCATTGATGCAGTAGCACTGCCGCATAGTACATATGATAGTCGTGAAGAATATGATCGTGTATTAGCTAAGCGAATCATCAATTATCAAGCTGATTTGGTTGTGCTAGCTGGGTTTATGCGCATCTTATCAGCGGAGTTTGTCAACCAATTTGACGGCAAACTACTGAACATTCACCCCTCCATTTTACCGAAATACAGAGGCCTAAACACGCACCAGCGCGCCTTAGATAATGGGGATGGTGAACACGGCGCCAGCGTTCATTTTGTCACAGCTGAACTTGACGGCGGCCCCATTGTCGTAAGTGCCAGACTGTTTATAAACGATGATGACACGGTTGACACTCTGGCCGCACGTGTTGCAAAGTTGGAATGGCAAATTTACCCAAGCGTGATAAAGTGGTTTTGTAACGATGAGCTAAGCGTGCGTGATGGACGTGTATGGCTAAACGACCAAATGCTGCCAAAATGTGGAATGTTGTATGAACACTAGCTACCAACCAGCAAATATTGCGTTAGCACGCTCTGTTCAAGAGCGCTGCATTGCATCGTTTCTCAGTATTTCAGCTTTTCTGCTCATCGCCTCCTTCCCCGCACTTTCTGACATTCGCCCTTTTGAATCACATTTTGTTGCCTACTATGACGGCAAAGATGTTGGCGAAGCTCGTCTAAGCTTAAGGCAACTCGAAGATGAGCGCTACGAACTTAGTTACCAATCGAAGGTGTCCAAGTTTTTCTTGTCCGATCGTCGATATGAACAAAGTGTTTTTTCGGTTGAAGATGATGCGCTCGTTCCCCACAGTTATGAATATAAAAGAGAGGGAACTGGACCTAACAAAAATCTAAGTGTCAGTTTCGATAAGCAAAACAAACGCATACTGGTTGACAACGAAATGCGCTACGACTGGAATGATGAACTTGATAATCAACTGTTCAGATATGATTTATCGCAGCAGCTTAAAACCGAGAAATCAAATTTCGATTACTACTTCATTAATTACCGCGGTGAACGACGCCACTACAACCTCCAGGTACAAGAAATCGAAAATGTTTCTTTACCATTTGGTGAAATGGAAGCGGTTAAAGTCAAGATTAATCGAGAGACCAACAAACGCGTGACCTATGCTTGGTTTGCGCCTGATTTAGACTATTCTTTAGTGCGATTGCAACAATTCAAGAGCGGCAAAGAACAAGGCGACATAAAGCTTAAGACCTTTTCTACTGACTAAGGATTGTTGACCTCTAGCAGAGAGACTCAGCCAACGTGTTTGAAACAGCTACTTCTAGATTGATTCATCCAATGCTGCCATTTACTTTCGTTTATCGTAGGTATCATGCTTACCTCACTTGTAATGCTTAATACAATCTAATGAGGTGATAATTATCACTTAAATCAATAAAACCTCTAAGCACAGCTTACGTATTCACTTTAGAGTAGAGTGTAAATGAGCTTAAGAGGATAACTGTCCCTATTTATGGGCAAAAGCTTGAATTTTTGCGGCAATAATAATAGTGTTTGAGTGTTATTGTCTGGTCTGACCTTTGGAGATTTTATGTCCGATTTATTATGGTTTCTTTTTGTCCTTGCCGCAGTCGGTGTAGTGACATACAAAAGCATGCCTTTGAACACAAGTTTGATCGCGGTAGGTGCTGCCCTTGCCTTAGCGACTATTGTGGGTTCATTAGGTTTTTTTAGCTGGTTATTATTTGCCATTATTGCAGTTCCTTTGGCTTATGAGCCAATTCGCAAAGACATTATTTCTACGAAATTACTGGCTTTTTATAAGAAAGTATCTCCCGAAATGTCGCAGACCGAACAAGAAGCCATTGATGCAGGCACAGTGTGGTGGGATGGTGAGTTGTTTAGCGGTAAACCAGACTGGCAGAAACTGCATGCTATTGCTAAACCGAAATTAACAGAGGAAGAACAAGCGTTCCTTGACGGTCCATGCGAGACCGTGTGTGGAATGGTCGATGAATGGCAAATTAATCATGTGGATGCCGATTTACCGCAAGAGATTTGGGATTATCTGAAAGAACACAAATTCTTTGCAATGATCATCGAAAAGAAATATGGCGGCTTAGAATATTCTGCCTATGCGCAGTCACGCGTTTTACAAAAGCTTGCTGGCGTTAGTGCCGTATTATCGAGCACAGTGGGCGTACCGAATTCCCTTGGACCCGGCGAACTCTTGCAGCATTACGGCACTAAAGACCAGCAGGACTATTATTTGCCAAGATTAGCAGCTGGGGATGAAATTCCATGTTTTGCCCTTACCAGTCCTGAAGCAGGATCGGATGCAGGCGCGATTCCTGACAAAGGCATTGTGAAAAAAGGCATGTTCAATGGTAAAGAAGTCCTTGGCATGTCGCTCACCTTTTCTAAGCGCTACATCACACTGGCGCCAGTTGCCACTGTCGTTGGGCTTGCATTTAAGCTACATGATCCGGACGGATTGCTGGGTGAGCAGGAAGATTTAGGTATTACCTGCGCACTTATTCCTCGCGAAACCGAAGGGTTGCAGATTGGTCGTCGTCATTTTCCGTTAAATGTTCCCTTCCACAATGGCCCGGTAAAAGGTGAAGATGTATTTGTGCCGCTAAGCTACATTATTGGTGGTGAACAAATGGCGGGTAAAGGTTGGCGTATGCTAATGGAATGTCTTTCAGTGGGACGTTGCATCACCTTGCCTTCTTCGGCTGCAGGCGGCGCTAAACAGTTGGCAATGGCAACCGGCGCATATGCGCGTATTCGCCGTCAATTTAGACTGCCAATTGGTCAAATGGAAGGCGTTGAAGAAATGCTGGCTCGAATCGGCGGAAACGCGTACTTAATGGACGCAGTTACGTCGCTATCTACCGCTGGCGTCGATTTAGGTCAGAAGCCCTCCGTCATTTCAGCCATATGTAAATATCATTTGACCGAAAAAATGCGTACCGCGGTAAATGATTCAATGGACGTTCACGGCGGTAAAGGAATATGTTTAGGCCCCACAAACTACCTAGGCCGCGCATATCAAGGCACGCCCATTTCCATTACGGTAGAGGGTGCAAATATCTTAACGCGTAATATGATGATCTTCGGACAAGGCGCAATGCGCTGTCATCCATATGTATTGGACGAGATATACGCAGCCCAAGTTGAAGATAAAAAAGAGCAACTGGATGCTTTTGATAAAGCCGTTTGGGGCCATATTGGTTTCGCTTTTGGTAACACTTTGCGCTCACTGTGGTTTAGTGTAAGTGGAAATAGACTGAGCAGCGCACCTGTGGCAGATAGCACTGCACGCTATTATCGCGCGCTTCAAGGATATTCTGCAAATCTCGCCTTCTTAACCGACATTAGCATGGGCGTATTAGGTGGGTCGCTTAAACGCAGAGAGCGCTTGTCTGCTCGCTTAGGCGATGTGTTAAGTCACCTCTATTTAGCAAGTGCCGTGCTCAAACGATACGACGAGCAAGGCCGACTCATTGAAGATTTGCCCTTTGTGCATTGGGCAATGCAAGATAGCTTAAGTCAAATTGATATCGCCATTGACGATTTCATTCGTAACTTCCCTGTGAAGCCGGTGGCGTGGATGTTGCGTGCTTTCGTACAACCATTTGGCAAACGCTTTGATAAAGCTAATGATGAAATCGAGCATCAAATTGCACATATGTTGCAAAACCCGTGCAGCGCTCGCGACCGCATCGGTGAAGGTCAATATTTAGCTCGAGTTGAAGGAAGTTTATTTGGTGACTTAGAGCAAACGCTTGAAACCATCATAAAGGTAGAACCCATTTTTGATAAAATATGCAAAGATTTGGGTGAAAAACTACCGATGACGCAACTTGATAAACTCGCAGAAAGAGCGCTTACTGCAAAAATCATAAGCGAAGATGATGCAGAGTTGCTCAAAGAAGCCGAAGCTGGGCGTTTACGTACCATCAATGTAGACGACTTCGACCCTCAAGAGCTACTGATGTCTACTAGTAAAAATGTCAAGAAGCGAACCGCTTCACGCAAGAAGACTGCGAAAGCTGCGTAAACTTGCACAGAGTATCAAAAGCGCCATAAGTAATGGCGCTTTTTTTATGGGTGTTATTCGACTAAGCCTGTGGAATAGCCATGTAACAAGCTTAATTTTATGTCAACAAGCTAGATCAGAGAACCTTAAACGCTTGCTTCTTCGCATTTAGTTTTAGCTGTTCGCATTGGGATTGCGTTAAACCAAGCACATTTTGGGCTAAATCAAATTCATCTTTTAGAGTGATATTCGATACTCCGGGATCATCGGTGTTTAAGCACGCTTGGATACCATGCTCAAGAAAGCGTTTGAGGGGATGCGAGGGGGTATCGACCCAAGTGCCGGTTTGATAGTTAGAACTTAGGCAGCTTTCAATGCCAATATTATGCTGTGCCAGGTAATCCATTAACTTTGGATCTTCAATTGCCCTTACGCCATGCCCTATCCTGCTTGCGTGAAGAAGCTTAATTGCGTCCCAAACACTGCTTGCACCATCCGCCTCACCTGCATGGATAGTATACCTCCAGTTGGTTTTAGCTCTTGCTTTAGCAAAGTGATCAGTGAATCGCGCAGCAGGAAAGTTGAGTTCATCGCCCGCCAAATCCAAGGCTTCAATGTGGGAATGATGCGCCATTAATGCTTCAAGCTCTGCATCGCAGCATGCTTCGCCAAACGTTCGGCTTAAAATGCCAATAAGCGAACTTTGAATGTCAAAGTCGACACAGGCGTTTGATACACCGCTGATGACGGCTGCAACAAGCTCAGACATATCAAGAGCATGGCTTTGAGCCATGTAATATGGGGAAAATCGCAGTTCAACATATGACAGACCTTCTTGATAGGCGTCTTCGACACTTTCGTATGCGATACGCTCACAGGCGTCCAAGCTCGCTAGCACAGACACGCCATAATCTAACTTTTTAAGAAAATCGAGTAAATCTGCACTTCTATCTTGTACATAAACGCAGCGCTCTAGTTCGGATAAGCTGCTTGCAGGCAAGGCGATATTGTATTGCTTAGCTAAATCCAAAATAGTTGAAACTCGAACGCTCCCGTCAAGATGACGGTGCAAATCTATTAAAGGCGTATCGCTTTGCATGTAACATATCTCAATTAGGCTTGGCAGAATAAAAGCTTTATCGGAAACCACACCGCTAACTTCTCTCCCGCATGGAATTAATCAAAGCTGGCGCTTTTCAATCTGCAATAAAGTTTAAGTACGTGACTCGACGTCAAAACGCCTAAATAATCCGCTTTACTCTTAATTCTAGTACAGTGCGACAACAAGGTGCATTAAATCATTGAGCAGAGTTAAATTGAGCGTTAGCATAGGACATTGAGAATCGCTAAGCCCTTATACGAAAGTATAGAATCAATCTAACGGAAGTATAAAAGCAATCATGCGAAAATATAAAAACAAAAGTATAAGAAATGACTAATTCATCGCCGAAAACTGCGGTCGACACGCTATATTCATCCAATCAATCAGACTTATCACCCTTTGCATTCAATCAAGCGGTGGTCGATGTCTTTCCAGATATGATCAATCGTTCTGTGCCTGGCTATCAAATCATTGTCGATGGTATTGGTAAAATCAGCAGCCGTACCTTATCGTCAGGCGCAACAGTATACGATTTGGGCTGCTCTCTGGGAGCGGTAAGCCTGTCAATCGCCAAGCACTGTCAAGGCAAAGCCCTTAACGTTTTTGCGGTGGATAACTCAGAGGCTATGGTTGAACGCTGTTCACAACACATTGGCGCATTTAAATTCGATTCCCACATTAGTGTTCAACAAGCGGACGTCACCCAATTATCGTTTGAGCCTTGTGACATGATAGTGATTAACTTCACCCTACAGTTTATAGATAGAGACAAAAGACAGGCGCTAGTTGACCGACTTTACGAGGCTCTCAAACCTGGCGGTAAACTCATTATGTCTGAAAAAGTGCGCGAGCAAAACAAAATGCTCGATGCAATGCTAGTGGATTTGCATCATGACTTCAAAAAAAGCAATGGCTACTCTGAGCTAGAAATTAGCCAAAAACGCTCGGCGCTCGAAAATGTTATGGTGTTGGATGATATAGAAACACACTCCCAGCGTTTGCGAACTGCGGGTTTTCTGGCAAGCACGGTGTGGTATCGGCACTTTAACTTTCTATCAATGTGTGCGGTCAAATAAGATGCTATACGATTGGAAAACAGAGTTTTATGCATCTATTTTAGGCACGCCGCTACAAAAGTCTTTGTCTCAGCTTAGTTCATTAATTCAGGACTGGGACGGCAGCAAAATACATGCACACGCCAAAAAATGGGAAAAGCAACTTGACGCCTTACCAAAACCTGAAGAAACGACCTTTAGCGTTGCAGACACCCTAAGCGTATCTCGCCAGAAACAATCTTCTGATAAAGAGCTTGCGCATTTAAACAGTATTCTTAAGCAATTTATGCCGTGGCGCAAAGGACCCTTTCAGTTTTTTGAAGTGTTCGTGGATACTGAATGGCGCTCAGACTGGAAATGGAATCGAATACTACCTCACCTTAGCAATTTGCAGGGGCGGCGCGTTTTGGATGTAGGCTGCGGGAGCGGTTATCACTTGTTTAGAATGCATGAACAAGGTGCTCAGCAAGTTGTGGGCATAGACCCAACGGTATTATTTTTTTATCAGTTTCATTGCATAAAGCGTTTCGCACAATCACGTAATATTCATTTTTTACCTGTAGGGATTGAAGAGATACCCGCAACGCAAGCCTTTGACACTGTGTTTTCTATGGGCGTATTCTATCATCGTCCAGACCCGCTATTATTTTTAAAACAGCTAAAGCATCAACTTGTAAAAGGCGGTGAACTAGTGCTTGAAACGCTCGTTCTTGAAGGAGATGAAAGCACCGTTTTAATGCCTAAAGATCGCTACGCACAAATGCGCAACGTGTATTTCTTACCCAGTATACCAGCAATGATTTTATGGCTAGAAAAAGTAGGCTATAGGAATGTGCAGGTAGTAGATGACAATATAACTTCGCTGGAAGAACAGCGTTCAACTCAATGGATGGAAAATCATTCGCTGGCCGACTTCCTAAATCCGCAGGATAGTAGCATAACGGTTGAGGGATATAGCGCTCCTCGGCGTGCAACGTTTATAGCCAATAAATAGCGCTTTGAGTGATTTCACTCAAGGATGGCACGATATGTGATGTTCTTAACAAAACAATCGGTCGGCACTTGATAAAAATACACGCCGACCAAGCTAAAGGAACACGCAATATTTGATGAACAATATTGATGCACAAGCTTGCTTAGAGGCCTTTGTCATTGAAGAAGCTTTGCCAAAGACGTTTGTTGCCCAAGCTCACCAATGGTACTTCCCACTAACAGAGAGGATCCTGAAACGTCACGCTTTGCACCAACAAGGTGCAAAAAAGCCTCTTTTTGTGGGCATCAATGGTGCACAAGGAAGTGGCAAGAGTACGTTATCTGCCCTATTAGTTAAGATAATGAGCAAGGTTCATCAGCTAAACGCGATCTGCATGTCGCTGGATGATTTTTATCTCACCAAGGCAGAGCGACAGTCTTTATCTCACTCCATTCATCCATTACTCAAAACGCGCGGCGTGCCCGGCACCCATGACACAGATTTAATCCAGCACTGCTTATCTGACCTGATGTACGGTTGTGATACACTTGTGCCACGCTTTGACAAAGCCATCGATGATCGCGCTGATAAAGCGCTTTGGCAGCGCGTCAGCCATCCGATGGATATCATCATTTTAGAAGGCTGGTGCGTGGGTACGCCGGCTCAAGCAGAAAGCAACTTACAAAGACCCATTAATTCTCTTGAGCTAGAGCACGACGAAAATGGCATTTGGCGGCATTTTATCAACGATAAGTTAAACCATGAATATCAAGCAATCTTTAAGCAGATAGACTATCTAATCATGTTGAAAGCGCCATCATTTTCTCACATTTTCAATTGGCGCTGTGAACAAGAAGAAAAGATGCAAAACAAAAATATCGCTAGGGGTATACCTGCCGGCGGCATGTCAAAATCTGAAATAGAAGACTTCATCCAGCACTACGAACGAATAACCGTTCACGGATTACAAGCGTTAACGCCCATCTGCCATGAGGTCTTTGAACTTAATGAACATAGAAGTATCATTGAATGTCGTCAAAACAAATAGACGAGTCATCTAAGCGAGTACACATGTCATCTGAAGTCAATGCGCCATTAAGCGCAGAGTTATCCAGTTATAGTGCAGCAAAATTACTAGTATTTTCCGATTTAGATGGCACATTGCTTGACCATCATGATTATTCCTTCGACGCTGCCTTACCCTCATTAGACACCTTGAAAAAACAGAATATTCCGATTGTCTTGAACACGAGTAAAACCATGCTTGAAGTTGAGAAAATACGGGAGCAATTGTCACTTCATACCCCCTTTATTATTGAAAACGGTGCTGCCGTGTTCATACCCAAAAACACCTTCGACACAAAGCCAAAAGGAAGTGAGTGGCAAAACGGCTATTGGGTTAAAACTTTCGCATCCAAACGTTCTCACTGGCTGGCTGTTATTGAGAAACTCGCCGCGAAATATCATGGTGAGTTTGAATCATTCTCTAAAATGACAATAAAGCGCATTTGCGAAGTGACCGGCTTGGATGAGGCAGGAGCTGAGTTAGCGTCAAAACGCATGTTCGGTGAACCGTTATTATGGAAAGGCAGCGACGAAAGCCGAAAGGCCTTTATTGAGGATGCCAGAAAACACGGTGCTTCTCCGTTATTGGGCGGACGCTTCCTGCATATCTGCGGCGAAAGCAATAAGGGCAAAGCGCTTACTTGGCTTAGCAAAGAATATGAGAGACAAAACGGAGGAAGCGCTTTTGCCTGCGTGGCCTTAGGTGATGGACAAAATGATGCAGCTATGCTTGAAGCCGCCGATATTGCCATTCGAATAGCCTCTCCCGTCAACCCGCTTCCGAAGTTAGAAAGCAACAATATTATTATCGATAGCACAAAGTTTGGTCCTCATGGTTGGCACGAAACCATTGACGTCTTACTGGACCACTTCAATTACAAAAGTCATCAAACATTACAAGGAACGCTTTAATGGCTGATTTTTATCAAAACGGGATTATTACCACCCTACACAACCTTGAGTCTCGCTCCATTGATGACTTAGAGGGAGAACTGCTGAAGTTCTCAAATCGTCGCCCGATGGGGCTAATTTTACCGTCTTTGTTTTCTGAATTAGAGGGTAAAGCGCTTCCTCACATTATCGACAATATTTGCAAAGTGCCTTACTTAAGCGAAATTGTGATCGGACTAGACAGAGCAGATAAAGAGCAATACCAACACGCGCTTCGGTTTTTCTCCAAACTCCCACAGCATCATCGAATATTGTGGAACGATGGCCCTCGATTAAAAGCCCTTGACGAAGAATTACAATCTTTGGGGCTTGCGCCAAAAGAGTTAGGAAAAGGTCGCAACGTTTGGTACTGCATGGGTTACGTGCTTGCATCTAATAAAGTAGAGAGTGTTGCACTGCACGACTGTGACATACTAACTTATGAGCGCTCTCTTCTTGCACGTTTAATTTATCCCGTTGCGAATCCTCAGTTTAATTATGAATTCTGTAAGGGTTTTTACGCCCGCGTTGCAGATGGAAAAATCAATGGTCGCGTATCGCGTTTGTTAGTTACTCCCCTACTTCGCGCGCTCAAACATGCTGTAGGTCACAACGACTACCTTGAATTTATGGACAGCTTCCGTTATCCACTTGCGGGCGAATTTTCCTTTAGGCGTGATGTACTTAACGATATTCGAATCCCAAGCGACTGGGGGCTGGAGATTGGCGTGCTATCGGAAATGCATCGTAACTATTCACATAATCGCCTGTGCCAAGCGGATATTGCGCATATATATGACCATAAACATCAAGACCTGTCTTTGACAAACGATCAAGGCGGTTTGTCGAAAATGTCGATTGATATCACCAAGGCACTGTTTAGAAAACTGGCTACACAAGGCACGGTGTTTAACACTGAGACCTTCAGAACCATTAAGGCCACTTACTTCAGGATCGCCTTAGATTTTATCGAAACCTACCACAATGATGCAGTAATGAACGGTCTAAATTTAGACATTGATTCTGAAGAGCGTGCCGTGGAACTTTTTGCTGAAAATATAATGAAAGCGGGGAATTCCTTTTTAGATAATCCAATGGAAACGCCGTTCATTCCTAGTTGGAATAGAGTGGTAAGTGCTAAACCTGATGTGCTCGATTGCTTGAAACAAGCGGTTGAAGCGGACTATGAAGATTTCGCAAAAGGCTAAACCATGCAAAGCATAGCAAATGACGTAAAACAGCAGCTAAAAGATAAGCTGGTTCATCAACTCGCCTTCATCTATGCAGATATTGCGTTAGATGAGGCTCTCCCGGTGATTGCTGAGCGTTTATTAACCGCTATGCGTCTTACGCAAAGCGAAGACATCAAGCAAATCGAAGCGCATGTGAATCTATGGGACGAAACGGACGTAGTGCTCATCACCTATGGCGATAGCATTTATGAGCCTGCACAGGAGCTATCTGGAGGCACAACGCGAGCCCCGCTTAAAACCTTACATCAATTTTTGAACCGCTATTGTATTCATGCGATAAACAACGTTCACATACTACCGTTCTTTCCCTATAGCTCAGACGACGGATTTTCAGTGATTGATTACTCCACCGTGAATGAATCCTTAGGCACCTGGGACGATGTTGAAGCGATATCTGAAGACTTTGGCCTGATGGTCGATTTGGTCATCAACCACTGTTCTGCTCGAAGCGCATGGTTTCAGCAATTCATCGAACAAAAATCCCCTGGCAAAGATTTTTTCTTTACCGCTTCTTTGAGTGATGACATTAGCCAAGTCGTGAGGCCCAGAACATCGCCATTGCTCAAAGACACTCCAACTGCAACGGGCATAGAACATGTTTGGTGTACGTTTTCTCATGACCAAGTTGATTTTGATTTTCGCAACCCAGAAGTATTGATTGCTTTCGTTGAAATTATTCGACTTTATCTTGATAAAGGCACGCGTATTTTCCGCTTTGACGCCATTGCATTTTTATGGAAAATCGCCGGTACAAGCTGTATTAACTTACTGCAAACCCATGAAACGGTTCGCCTTCTTCGCACACTAATTGAGCATGCTAAGCCTGGCGCCATGATCATTACTGAAACCAATATTCCTAATAGAGAAAACTTAACCTATTTTGGTAATGCAAACGAAGCGCACGCGATATACAACTTTTCACTGCCTCCACTTCTGGTTAATACACTGCTTAGTGGCTCAAGTCAGTATTTAAAAAGCTGGCTGATGAGCATGCCACCTGCGCAAAATGGCACGTTTTATTTTAACTTTATTGCGTCTCACGATGGCATTGGCTTGCGCCCTGCGGAGGGCTTGTTAAGTGATGAAGAAATCAATGATTTAGTTAACTGCATGCAGAAATTTGGCGGTCGAGTCAGTTGGCGAAGTGCAGATAACGGTCGGCAAAAACCTTACGAGCTCAATATTGCGTTAATCGATGCCTTAAAAGGTACACTTCACGGTGAAGATCAATGGCAAATCGAGCGATTCATATGCGCCCATGCGATTATGTTTGCGCTCGAGGGAATGCCTGGTTTGTACGTGCATTCGCTTATCGGCACGACGAATGATGAAGAGAAGGTACTCAACACCGGCCAAAATCGCTCTATCAATCGCCATCGTTGGGACTACCAAATGCTGGTGGACGAACTTGATGACGTACATTCTTTGCACCATCAGATTCTCACCCAAATCACGCAATTGCTTCACATTCGTCGAGCTCAGCGCGCTTTTCATCCAAATGCAACACAGTTTACGCTGCAACTGCGTAACGAGCTGTTTGGTTTTTGGCGACAGAGTATCGATAGAAAACAAAGCATCTTTTGTGTATCAAACATCACCGACGTGCCCCAAGCGCTTTATTTATCTGATATTAATTTAATTGGGACAGACCAATGGAAAGACTTAATATCACAGCAAGGTGTTGTTGAAGATGAGTTGGAAATGACGCTTGAACCTTATCAGACCATATGGCTAACCAACCAGTTTGATGATGAGTAAAAGACATTTTAGCGAGTTAAGCCTATAAAAAAGCGCGCTTACTGCATAATAAGCGCGCTTTTTAGCTTATATAAGTGTCGCCTTATTCGTATGTGCGCTCTCGTTTAGTTTCGATCGTGGCAATGTACGCATGCCAAGACGCATAGCCGAGTAAGGGCATAATTACAAGAAACGCCGCAAAGAAGGTTACAAAGCCTAAAAATACCGAAAACATAATAACGCAGGCCCAAATAAACATCGGAAGTCTGTTGCGCCACACTGCATTCATACTGGTTAAAACTGCGGTCGCTAAATCAACTTTTCGCTCTAAAAGAATGGGCTGCGTAAACGCACTGATGAAGAAAACCAACACAGTAAATCCAGCACCTACAATGGTTCCCAAGGCTAAAAATGGCCATGCGTTTGCAAAAGTAAATTCAAGATATTCTGGATATAAGGCATGGATTAGCGAAGCTACGCGTAACCAGAATATCATCAAAATCATAAGGAACAGGCCGAATCCCCACTCATTCACCGCATTTCTAGACATCGCTTTTAATGAATGTCTAAGAGAGGGCTTTTGTTTTTTCTCAAATTGCCATGCAACGTCGTATAAACCAGCTGCTAAAAAAGGCCCAATTAACATAAAGCACACCATCGCTGGCGCAATCACTAAATGCCACTCTGTTGCGTACACCAGCGAATATATAATAAGGGGCAACAAGGTAAATACCAGCCCATAGGTAAAACTAATAAGCTTTGCTTTTTTAAAATCATCGACGGCAAGCGAGATCCACCTGAAGCATGCGAACTTATCCAGCTCTTTGCATGGAATAACGCGAGCAATGCCGCTTTTCTCAATTGCATTTTCTTCGTTACTTTGTGCATCAACGCTTGCGCGTTCAGATGCGGTTTGAGCTGCTGACTCTGGCATGAAAAACCCCTTGTGGCGTGTATATCGCTAGCTCGCACTGTTTAACGCCTTTCATTTGTTAAGGCACAAACACTCATGACTAACACTTTAAGGCGCTAGGGTGCGAGAACTAACAGGTCGTTTTGATTTTTGTGATTTTTAAAAACCTGTTAATTCTTATACTAGGAAATTTTACAATTGAGGTCAAAATATGTTCATGCTTTTATTGCGCTGGCTTGATTTACATCAAGCGCCAGTCTATTGCAGTATCAAAATGGGCATTCAAGAAAGCATTCAGGTCGGAGAAGCTGGTTATGTCTTGAGATTGGCCAGAAACCATCTCTGCAACAAATTTATGGCAGTTTTGTCTCAGCAAATGATAGTCATACATTGAGTACAACTGCCCTCTTGTGCGCTCAATAGTCGCCATGTGTGCTAGCGCATTCCCAGACAAATCGCAGGCAACATAGATGTTTTCTCCACTACGCTTATCGACGAAGCGTGAGGGACTAATGCAGCGAACTAAGCCATTTCCATTGAGTTCGTATATGTTGCCATCAATCCAAATGCCGGTATGGTCGAGCACTTCATATATACCGCAAGTGACAATACTGCCGTTAACTGGCTCCACTCGCTGTTTACAATCTCCCGGCATCTTTCCAACAATCTTGTCACGCCGCAATTGCGCAGTGTTGAGCTTGTTTCCGGCGTAAATTGATAGTGCGGCAGCGCCCAACCATATTAATGGAGCTGGCATCAAATATTATCCCCCAAATCGAAGTGAATTGTGTGTTTTGATACTTCATATTAGTTTAGGTTCACCATATATGTTGTTTCAAAGTGTGACAAAAGATGTCAATTAAGGCTTAACACTATTCTGCGGATCCTATACCCTTGCTCAATACACCATTGTTATAGCGTTTACACAGAATATGCACCCTATTACCCAATCTAATAAACTTAAAAACGTGTGTTATGACATTCGAGGGCCCATTTTGGCTCAAGCCAACAAAATGGAAGAGGCTGGTGAACGCATTTTAAAGCTTAATATCGGTAACCCCGCACCATTTGGTTTCGACGCCCCAGACGACATCCTAAAAGACGTTATTCGTCAATTGCCTACTGCTCAAGGTTATTCTGATGCCCAAGGCATATACAGTGCGCGCGTTGCGGTAATGCAGTATTACCAGCAAAAAGGCATTGAGAACATTGCGATAGAAGATGTGTATATCGGAAACGGGGTAAGTGAGCTTATTACGATGTCGATGCAGGCTTTGTTAGACAGTGGCGACGAAGTGCTAATTCCCGCTCCTGATTATCCGCTTTGGACCGCAGCAGTGAATTTATCCTCTGGTACAGCCGTGCATTATGTATGCGATGAACAAGCCGCTTGGTTTCCAGATATTGACGATATTCGAAGCAAAATTAATAGCAAGACTAAAGCAATAGTTCTGATCAACCCTAATAATCCAACGGGCGCAGTGTACAGTGAGGAGCTGTTGCAGGAGATCGTATCATTGGCGCGCGAGCACCAGCTAGTGATTTTCAGCGACGAAATTTATGACAAAGTCTTATACGACGAAGCAAAGCACACCTGTATTGCCTCGCTGGCGCCAGATTTATTTTGTGTGACTTTCAGTGGATTGTCGAAAAATTACCGAGTAGCAGGCTTTCGTGCGGGATGGTTGCTAGTAAGTGGGAATAAAAAACTGGCATCGAGCTATATTGAAGGCTTAACGATTTTATCTTCCATGCGCATGTGCTCAAATGTCCCGAGTCAGCACGCTATTCAAACCGCGCTTGGCGGATATCAAAGCATCCACGACCTCGTTAGCGGAGATGGACGTTTGTTAACCCAACGCAACATGGCATATGAACGACTCAATGAAATGCCTGGCGTGTCCTGCGTAAAACCCATGGGCGCGATGTATTGCTTCGCTAAAGTTGATGAAAAGCGCTTTAATATAAGTAGCGACGTAGACCTTATTCTTGAATTATTAAAGGATAAAAAGATTTTATTAGTCCACGGTAGCGCGTTCAATTTGCATCAAGGCATCTATTTCAGACTGGTCTTTTTACCGCATAAAGATGAATTGCTTCCAGCCTTGGATCGCATGCATGACTTTTTTGACCGCTACAATGCTAACAAATACGACAGTAGTGCCGCATCATCTATCACTTCCCCCACTATCAAGGCGGTTTAATGAAGACAAGCCCATTCTTAGCATGGATTTTGCGCATGCCTTTAATAAAGCGCTGGGCGCTGATGCATGCCGTTAAACGTGAAAACGTTGCTGAGCATAGTCATCAGGTAGCGGTCATCGCGCACTTATTAGCCTGTATTCGAAACGAGTACTTTGGCGGAACGATCAGTCCCGAGCGAGCCGCCACGGTAGCGCTTTACCATGAAGTATCGGAAACCAAGCTCCAAGACATTAATCATGTCACCAAATATCACAACCCTGACCTCACTCGAGAGTTTAAGAAAATCGAGGAAATGGCTGAAATAGAGTGCCTAAATACTCTGCCTGAGAAGCTTCAAGCGCAATTTTCGTCTCTTTTGGTACAAAAAAATGTGGACCCCGAATACAAAAAGATTGTTAAAGCAGCAGACTTGATTTCAGCCTATCTTAAAGCGTCTGATGAGCTGAGTTTTCAGAACAATGAGTTTTCTCACGTCAAAACACGCCTCAAAAGCATGCTGGATGACTACACCGAAAAAATGCCCGAAATTGAGCTATTTTTCAGCATGTTTGAAGCAAAGTGTTTTGTGAATGTGGACGAGCTCTCAAAGACTTAGTGCATGAAATAACACATTTTTTATCGCGTGTAATATAGGGTGAAGCTTAATGCAGTGGAATGAAAGGAAACAAATCAGACACGCCAGTCGAGATGGCGATCATCGCAGTCCATTTCAACGAGATAAAGCACGCATTATGCACTGTGCATCTTTCAGACGTTTACAGGCAAAAACGCAGGTCGTTGGTGTGGGAATTGGCGACTTTTACCGCACGCGGCTTACGCATTCGTTGGAAGCTGCACAAATTGGCACGGGCATTACGGCGCAATTAGGTCAGAAATATCCTGAACTGGCAGCATTATTGACCTTAGATGAACATCTCATTGAGAGCATCTGCCTTGCCCATGATATTGGCCACCCACCCTTCGGGCATGGTGGAGAAATTGCGCTTCATTACATGATGAGCACCTATGGTGGATTTGAAGGTAATGGACAAACCTTTCGTATTCTCACCAAACTTGAGAACTATTCAGAGCACGACGGCATGAATTTGGCCCGACGCACGCTGCTTGGTGTATTGAAATATCCAAATTTTTTAAGTCAATTAAGCAATCCTAATTATCAACCTGACAAGTCCGAGCGCTTCTCACAAGTTAAAGCGAGTCAATGGCATCCACCGAAAGCCCTTTTCGATTGCGATACTGAAGCCTTTGACTGGGTAACACAAGCACTATCAGCTCAAGACAAAGCCACATATATGTCTTTTTCTGTCAATGATGCAACTCACCATAAAACGCTGCATAAATCGGTAGACTGTTCCATTATGGAGCTTGCGGATGATATTGCCTATGGTATTCACGACCTTGAAGATGCAATTGTGATGGGTTTAGTCAACCAAAGTATCTTTCATGAGGAAGTAACATCTGCTTTAGACAAAATGGATATTCCTTGGTTATCCCCAAACGCACTTTCCATAGAAAAGCAGCTTTTTTCCCCAAAGGCATATTTACGAAAGAATGCTATTGGGGCCTTAGTAAACTGCTTCATCACAGCGATAGAGCTAAAGGCCCTTAATCAATTTCAAGAGCCTTTGTTAGAACACCGTGCCATTCTTCCTCAAACCTTTGAAAAAGGTTTACAGTTATTTAAAGGTTTTGTGTTTCGTTTTGTGATTAAAAAACCTGAAATACAGTTGCTTGAGTATAAAGGTCAACAGATTGTAATGGCCTTATTTGAAGCCTTCGCCAGCGAACCACAGCGCTTGTTGCCGAGAAACACCGCGCAACGATGGCAGCAAGCATCCGCCAGCAGTGACATCTTAGGCTATCGCATCATTGCTGATTACATATCTGGTATGACAGACGAATACGCCAATCGCGTGTATGCAAATTTGTTTTTGCCAAAGTCACATCGTATTACCGATCGCTGATTAAAGATTGGTAATAATTGAAACTCTTTTCGGCAAAGCTCGGTCTGTGTTGAAACAAAGCGTGAATGCATTAGAGGTAGTCAATTGTTAATTAAATCTTCAAACAATAATCGTATCAGTGAAAACGAAGTCACTGACCCAAATGTTTATCACTCACGTCGCGATATATTGAAAAAGCTCGGTTTCCTTGGCGCAGGTACCTTACTCTCTACAAACGCACAAGCCAATCCTTTTGGGTGGTTTAGCAAAAAGGACAGCGTGCAGTTTGAAACCACCCCTTTAGATTTTGAAAACTCGTCGATTAAGCTGAACGAGCCTGTACAAAAGCTTACAGAGCAAGGTGTGGCAACCAGCTATAACAATTTTTATGAATTTGGCACCAGCAAAAGTGCACCGAAAGAAAAAGGGCAAGAGCTTACTGTTAACCCTTGGTTATTAGAGATTGGTGGATTGGTTGAAAATCCAATTACGCTAAACTATGAGGATTTGCTTAAACGCTTCACCCTTGAAGAGCGCATTTATCGACTTCGCTGTGTTGAAGCGTGGTCGATGGTCATTCCATGGATTGGTTTTGAGCTGTCTAATATTTTGAAAGAGGCGAAACCGCTAGGCAGTGCGAAATACGTGTCCTTTCAGACACTTTACAGGCCTGAACAAATGCCTGGGCAAAATAGTCGATTTTTAGGCGGTGGTATCGACTATCCTTATGTAGAAGGATTGCGATTAGACGAGGCTATGCATCCGCTGACCCTACTCAGCGTTGGCATGTATGGCGAAACCTTACCACCGCAAAATGGAGCGCCAGTGCGTTTGGTGTTGCCTTGGAAATATGGATTTAAGAGCATAAAGTCATTAGTCAAAATTGAATTGACTGAAAAAGAGCCTCCTACCACTTGGAATATTCTCGCTGCAAATGAATATGGTTTTTATGCCAACGTAAATCCCAATGTTGACCACCCTCGCTGGTCACAAGCGCGTGAGCGTCGAATCATGGGAAGCGGCCTGAACTCACACAAACGCATCGATACGCAAATGTTCAATGGTTACGATGAGGTTGCCAGTATGTATAGCAACATGGATCTGACCCGTTATTATTAGTACGCGGCGAAATAAAATGAGGGTGATGATGCACCTGTACCCGAGCAAGCAGCCTTCGGTTGAGCAAATATGAAAAGTATTTCTAAATTAAGCCATATCGGCGTTGCAAATCGAAAGCCCTTACGTGTTAACAAAGCATTTATTTTTGCCTTTCGTGTAAGTATTCATCTGATTAGCGCCATTTGGTTGGGAATAGTCTATTACCAGGCGCTAAGCGGCCATTTGGAAGGCGATCCCGTCCAGTACCTGTTAGATTTTTCTGGCATTGGCACGCTACACTTACTGTTTGCTAGTTTATTAATTTCTCCTTTAGCCCAATGGATGAAATTTCAACAACTTATGCGAATACGAAAAACCTTCGGCGTATACGCTGCGTTGTATGCGCTGTTTCATGTATGGGTCTTTATTGCATATGAGCTTCAGTTTGAGTGGCTGTTAATAGCGAGTGAAATTATTGAACGACCTTATATAACGGTAGGTGCTCTCGCTGCGTTAATATTGATTGCTTTACTCGCCAGCTCATTTGAAAAAATAAAAAAGAAAATGGGAAGCAAATGGCAAAAGCTTCATAACTTCGTTTACATTGCTGTGATTGCAGGCTGTATTCACTATCTATGGTCAGTTAAATCAAACTGGTATGAGCCCGCTATTTACTTGAGCATTGCTACTCTTTTGCTACTCATCAGAAGAAAAAAGATTAAAAATTTATTCAAATAATGCTTGCATGTTTATTTATACAGTATTACTGTTAATTCATACAGTATTACTGTGTACTTATTCAGGAGCAGCGCATGAACTCACAAATCGCCAATAGATTAACAAATACTTCAGCCAACTTATCAAAGGTACAAAGCTCGTTTACCAAGTCATCAACGATGACGGCCAAAGGCCTCGATAATCAGTCGGTTTCGCATGCAAACCTCAGGCGTCGTACAAAGACGATTAATCATCAATATGATTTCACCGAAATCCCAAGAAGTAACGTCAGTAATATCAATTTAAACTCTTCGTCTAATAAAAAGCGATGGATTGCGAATGTCTCGCAAAGCGTCAGAATATCAAAAGGAACTGAACGAGCAATCAACATCAAACACAGCGACAAATTTAGCCAGTACGAACTTATCGTGCAGCTTCTAAAAGCTGAGAATTGCGATGTTATTTACTTTGATTGCCAATTATCTTCTAGCCAAATAGGCATTATTAAAATGCTGCAAATGTTTTCTAATACAGAGTTGGTGCATGCTCGCTTAGCTATGCAGTTCTCTCGAGAAGCATGTTAAATTAATCAAAGCAGGTAAATCTCAATGCTTAAGGCGTCAAGCATGAACGCGTACGCAGGTCCAAACACTTTCTGATGGTCGCGGATTCTCTTCGGTACCGCCTAGTGAGTGAAGTTGTCTTGTGTGAGGGTTTGTTTTTAAGTCTAAATAATCAACTTTGTAGGGCTCAAAGAGCACTGCAACAAAATATGGACTGGGATTACGTTTAATATAATTTGCATCTGCGTCGATTTGTTTCGAAGTAGCATGTGCTTTTCTATCAGGCTCTTGACCGTCCTGCGCATGTTCGCTATTCAAGCTTGTCTCGCTATCAGAACCCTCTATCACCATAGTAGTGAGAGCGCTGCAATCAGCGTCGTCGGCTTTGTATAGACTTTTTGGTGCTGGTACAAAAAAACCACCACGAGCGGTTGGTGAGAGATTTTGCCACTGCTCCATCAATACTGCCTTCGGCTTCTTATCGAACGACGGTTTATAGTCGTTGATAAATACAATTTCCCCGTTTTGCTTAGCTAGCATAGACACATGGCACGAAATTCGATACTGCTCACGGGTTTTAGCGAAATACCAGTGCAATTGTGTATGATAGTTGTTCTGCCAGTGCATGACTTTATCGCTTCTCATGTCAGTGACCGATGCGAGTAAATTTGTGTCATCGATAAACTGTCGAAACACCATTGTCCTAAGTGTAGGAAGACCTTTAAGGGAGGTCGATGCGACTTGAAAATACTTTGCCTCGGGCTTACTTCGGTGCAGATGCAAACTTCTCACCAGTTGTTGACGCCATGAAGGGTAATGCACTAGCGTCTGTATTCCTGCAAGAACGCTTCTCTAGAATCAATCGGTGTGCGATTAATGCGAGAGAATAAGCGGTAGAAATTTTCAGTGGTTACGTGGGCAAGCTCATCTGTGCTCATGCCTTTTAGCTCGGCCACAAACTCCCCCACTCTTTTGACATATTTTGGCTGATTTTCTTTGCCTCGATATGGCGTGGGCGCTAACCAAGGTGAATCAGTTTCAATCAACAGTTTGTCTAATGGAATGTGTTTTACCGTGTCTTGAAGCTCTTTCGCCGAATTGAATGTGACAATTCCCGATATAGATATGTATATCCCTAATTCAATTGCCGCCTGAGCCATTTCCAAAGATTCGGTGAAACAATGCAACACTGCACCTGTTTTAACATCGTAGTGCTCGTTCAATAAGCTCAATGTATCTTGTTGAGCAGCGCGTGTATGTATAATAAGGGGCTTCTCGACCACATTTGCAGCTTTAATGTGGTCAACAAATGACTGCAGCTGCACCTCTTTGGTTTCTGCGCTGTAATAATAGTCCAATCCAGTCTCACCAACCGCGATAACATCATCTCGTTTCACGTGGCTAAGTAAGGTTTGATAGTCGCACGCATCTTCCTGGTGCAGTGGATGAACTCCGCAGCTCATGGATACGTTTGGAAAATGCGCCACTTTGTCTCGCATCGCCTCAAATTCTTTTACTGATACAGAAACACAAAGCATATGTTCAACTTTATTCGCCAAAGCATCGTCAACAATGCTTTCAAGCTCAGTATCTGCATGTTTTAGTCTATCTAAATGACAATGAGAATCTACAAACATTCATATCCTCAAAATATATCCTAAATGAAAATCTTGATTGAAAAAGTTAAGGCACCTTTGAAAACAAGGCAGACAAAATCAGCACCTTGTTTAAGCCTGCTTGACGTAATTTTTTCCCTGCACGAGTTGCCTCATCATAGAGGCTCATCCAGTTAGTACCCACAACTTCTCTATTTTGGTCAATTGTAGATTGAAGCGCTTGGCTCAAGCGCAGCAAAGCCAGTTGAGACGTCCAATTAACAGCCTCTTGTGCGCTGTCTTGCCATTTTCTAGCAAGGGCTTCTGCACTTAAGCTGCCGCTAGATAACTCAGAAAAATCTTGCTTGAACGCTGCGTACGACATATTGGCTGCGGTATTGCTTGAGCCATCATTTTTGTCTGTAGCAGCTAAAAAACTTATCGGTGAATGTTGATACGCGGCCAACTCATCTTTTGTTGGTAAGCGTGAGGGCGCTACGCCAATCTCACGCAAATAATCAATGCTTTGCTCATAGCTTGGACGTGTAACCCTTACTTTTTCACATCGGCTTAAAATTGTCGCGAGAATATACTGAACCGCATGCGTGCTTAATACCAAAAAGGTATGCGCAGTTGGCTCCTCTAGTGTTTTAAGTAAGGCATTGCTCGCAGATTCACTCATACGCTCAATATCTTGTATCAGAACGACTTTATTACCCCCTAATTGCGCCGTTTTATTGACTTGCTCAATTGCAATGCGCACTGCATCCACGCCTATCTGCGTTTTTTCGGTGCTTACCTCATGAAAATCGGGGTGAGACTGTGCATTAAACAACATGCATGACTTACATCTATTGCAAGCCTGACTGTTATCTGTCCCTAAACACAATACTTTTTTAGATAGCGCCACCGCTAATGCATTTCCTGACCCATTAGGTTCATCCACACAGAGTATGGCGTGATGCAAAGTATTGTCTTTGAGCCTTTGAGCAAAATCCTCGAGCTGTGGCTTGAGCCAAGGATATAGCTTTTCCTTGTCCATATCGTGATTAGTATCTTGCGTGCTCATGAAACACCTTGAGTAGTGATAAATGCCTCCAAGGCAGCCACGGCTTGCTCTTGTACAACGTCAATTGCCTGAGAAGCATCGATACTGACGGCGTTTTCCATATCAGCAATCATTCGTTGATAACACTGGCGTGCGCGCTGAAAAAACGCTATACCAGACTGCTCAATCCGGTCTAGCTCACCTCTTGTGCGCGCGCGCTCTAGTCCCAACACAGGGTCAATATCCAAATATAGGGTGAAGTCAGGCACAAAATCACCCAAGGTCATGCGCCTAAGAGTACGAAGACTCTCGATTGGAATGCCGCGACCGCCTCCCTGATAGGCAACAGATGATAAGTCATGTCGGTCACCAAGTACCCATCTCCCTTGATTTAGGGCAGGCTTAATCACGTTTTCTACCAACTGACTCCGGGCAGCGTACATCAGTAGCAATTCAGTTTCCTGAGTTACCCTTTCTCCTTGCCAATCGTGTTTGACACAATCACGAATAGCCTCTGCCATTGGTGTTCCGCCAGGTTCACGCGTTAATTCAACAGCTATGGAATGAGAATCAAGCACGCGCTTTAGGGCATCAATAACGCTACTCTTTCCAGCGCCTTCAAGCCCTTCAACCACTACAAATGCTGCCACGCTAATACCTCTTATTGATTCAACTGATATTCAGCAACGGCTTGATTATGCTCCTCAAGCGTTTCAGAGAACTGATGACTTCCATCGCCTTTTGAAACAAAGTACAAATAATCGGTCAATTCAGGCTGCACTGCTGCATATAAAGACGGTTTACCAGCCATCGCAATTGGCGTGGGCGGCAAGCCGTCAATCCGATACGTATTATACGCCGTTTTCTCTCTTAAATGCGCTCTTGTAATATCACCATCAAAGCTTTCACCAATACCGTAAATAACGGTGGGGTCAGTTTGCAGGCGCATGCCAAGCTCGAGCCTATTGCTAAACACGCCTGCAATGACGCCACGCTCAACGGGTAGCCCAGTCTCTTTTTCAATAATTGACGCAAGAATAAGTGCTTCATAAGGCGTCGCTATCGGAATATCTTGATACCGAGCATTCCAGGCGATATCTAACTCTCTATCCATGGCTTTAAAGGCTCTCGTTAGAATTGAAAGTGCCGAATCCTGATATTCATAAAAGTAGGTATCTGCTAGCAAGCATCCTTCGATAGAACGACGCTCGTTTTGACAAAAACTACGCGATAAATCGATATTCAGTGCGGCATGGATCTGCTCATACACCTGTTCAATTGGCGCAATGTCTTGCTGTAGGCTAGAAATAAGGCTTAATGCCTCCAACCATTCGCGTATAGTTTGTCCTTCTACCAGCATCAAGGAAAATTGCGTCTGCTGGCCATCTGCTATTCGCTGATAAAGATCGGAAACACTGATTGACGTCGCTTCCTGCTGCTGAGTCTTTGTCAAATATGCAAGGTCAAAGCGATAATAACCTATCTTCACCTGATTGAACTGCGGATTAAGTCGAATCCATATTTTGAAGAGAATATCACTAAAATCTTCTCTGGCTGAAAGCTTGTTTTCTCGAAGTTCGCGCCATACTGTGGAAGCAGTATGCCCCTTTCTCACTTGAATGACCGTCGCTTCTCTTAAATCTATTTGCAGCTCGCCAATTTGCGTCGCTTTGTAATAAACAACGGCACCTGCAATGCACATAAGCGTAGCAAACAGTAAAGCCGATACTATCAGCTTTTTAAGCATTTAAGCATGCTCCAATAAAGTGTCTAAAAAGGGGTTGATGATATCTTGCAGCTGCGTATCTAAATTGACTTTTTTATTGTCAATATAAAGAGATGAAACTGGCACTACGCCTTTAACGGCATTAGTAAGCAGTAGCGCATCTATATATTTGAACTGGGATGCATGGTGGGAGGCAACATTGATTGAAAACTTTCGTTCCACCTGGCTTTGGGTATTCAAATACGACATCAAAGCATCTCGCATTAGGCCTCTTACACCAACATTCGCCAAAGAAGGTGTAAACCACGCCCCGCCTAAGCGATAGAATATGTTAGATGAGGTAGCCTCGATAACCTGTTGACGGGCATCACACAATAGCAAATCGTCGCACCCTAAGACCGACAGCTCTTGCTTCGCAGTAACTTGAGCTAATCGATTATTGTGCTTTAAGCCGCCAAGCGTGTCGTGCTCTGGCAAGGTAATTGCGCTAATGTTGACTTGTTCTATATTATTAAAAGTTCGAATATTTGATGTTGCATGCGTAGTGATGATGCACACGGGTCGCTCTTGCTCTGGCACTTGGTAACCTCGGCCACCAGCGCCTCGAGATATAATGATCTTGATAACATGAAACGGACACTGCTTTGAACAAACGTCAGTGGCAGTCTGTGTCACTTTAGTGACCAGAGCATCCCAGTCTGCAAAGCCAATCTTTAGGCGCTCACACGCATTTTGCAAACGTTGAATATGAGCCTCAAATAAGACCACTCGCCCGTTTTCAACATACATGCTGGTAAATGACGCATCGCCATATTGCGCGCTTCGATCTGCACTATCAATAAACTGAGGGTTAACATGAATCTGGCTAGTCATACGCGCGCAGTTTCTTTCATGTACTACGGCTTTTTAAACAGCAAAGACCCATTTGTACCGCCAAAACCAAAAGAATTACACAATGCAAATTCACCTTGTATGCTAGCGGCCTGATTCGCCACAAAATCCAAGTCGCAACCCTCTCCAGGCTCATCCAAGTTGATTGTAGGTGGCGCCATCTGGTCTCGTAAGGCAAGTATTGTAAAGATTGACTCAACTGAACCTGCGGCCCCTAGCAAGTGGCCAACCATTGATTTGGTGGAACTCACTTTGAGTGAATGTGCATGCTCACCAAAAACGCGCTTTATTGCACTTACTTCAACCACATCTCCTGCCGGAGTGGATGTACCGTGGGCGTTTATATACGCTATCTTCTCAGGCGCAATGCCTGAATCGTTGATTGCATTGCTCATCGCGTCTGCCGCGCCTTCACCATCTGGTGAGGGAGATGTCATATGGTGCGCATCTCCACTCATACCAAAACCGACTACTTCTGCATAAATATGCGCGCCTCTCGCCACCGCGCTATCATACTCCTCAAGCATGACAACACCCGCACCTTCGCCCATCACAAATCCATCTCGGTCTTTATCCCAAGGACGACTGGCCTTTTCAGGTGCATCATTATTGGTTGATAATGCTCTGGCCGAACCAAAACCAGCTATTGCCAGAGGCGAAATACTAGATTCCGCCCCGCCCGCGAGCATGGCGTCAGCGTCGCCATAAGCAATGGTTCTCGCTGCCACACCAATGTTATGAACACCTGTTGTACAAGCTGTCACCACATTGAGGTTAGGGCCTTTGAGCCCTTCCATAATAGATAGAAAGCCGGAAATCATATTGGTAATTGTAGAAGGCACAAAAAAGGGAGAAACGCGTTTTGCGCCACTGTTTAAGAGCTTTTTATGATTCTCTTCAATCAGCGTTAAACCACCGATTCCCGATCCTATAGTAACGCCGACTCGCTTAGCGTTTTGTTCCGTAATAACCAAGCCGGAGTCTTTCAGCGCCTGCATACCCGCCGCAATACCCAATTGGATAAAGCGATCCATCTTTTTGGTTTCTTTTTTAGGGATATAGGTTTCCACGTCAAAGTCTTTCACTTCGCCAGCAAAGCGAGTATTGAACTCAGATGCATCAAAGTGCGTTATTGGGGCTATTCCGCTCTTACCTGCGAGAATATTAGACCAAGTTGAATCAATGCTAGCACCCAAAGGTGAAAGCATACCCAGACCAGTCACAACAACACGACGTTTAGACACAGTAAACTCCTAAGGTAGACCAAAGTAAAAGATAAAAAAGAGTGGTGAAGTCACAATTTATGAAGCGATAGAAACGAAAAAACGGCTCAAAAAGAGCCGTTTTCTGTAGATACTGATTACGCGTCTTTATTAGCGTTAATGTAATCAACAGCTGACTGAACGGTAGTGATTTTTTCCGCTTCTTCGTCAGGGATTTCTGTGTCGAACTCTTCTTCTAGAGCCATCACAAGCTCAACGGTGTCCAACGAATCTGCTCCTAAATCATCGACAAAAGACGCTTCGGATTTAACTTCGTCTTCTTTCACACCCAACTGCTCTACGATGATCTTTTTTACGCGTTCTTCGATGTTACTCATAATTACAGGTTTCCTTTGCTTACCTTGTTATTAAATTATCTTCGCTAGTGTATTGCCCTAACAAAGACCATGCAAGTCTAAGTATTCAATTAATCTGTGGTCAAACCACAATTTAGAAAAAAATCAGCCAAATATGACTCATAAATAAATACCAATACCAAACAGCAATTGGGCGCTAGGCCATATGCATACCGCCATTCACGTGAATGGTTTCACCGGTAACATATGCCGCAGCATCACTACATAAAAAACCAACCGCGGCTGCAATTTCAGCAGGCTGACCTAAGCGATTGGCTGGAATATCAGCAAAAATAGCTTGTTTTTGTTCGTCGGTAAGGCTTCTGGTCATGTCGGTATCTATAAAACCTGGCGATACAACATTTACGGTAATCCCGCGCGAAGCTATCTCTCTGGCCATTGATTTACTAAAGCCAATCACAGCGGCTTTTGCCGCAGCATAATTCGCCTGCCCAGAATTACCCGTAGAGCCAACAACTGAACCAACTGAAACGATTCGGCCATTTTTCTTTTTCATCATGCCGCGCATGACCGCTTTTGATAGCTTGAAAACCGACGTAAGGTTGGTTTGCATAATGTCATTCCACTCTTCGTCCTTCATGCGCATTAGCAAGTTATCGCGAGTAATGCCAGCGTTGTTGATAAGAATATCAGGCGCGCCAAACTGTTCGTTAATATCTGCAAGCACTTGCTTAATTGAATCGTCTTCTGTGACATTTAATCGCATACCTTTGCCATTATCGCCAATGTAGGCAGAAATAGCGTCAGCGCCCTTTTCGCTTGTGGCTGTACCCACAACCGTTGCACCTTGAGCAATTAGCTGCTGCGCAATTGCTTTACCAATACCACGGCTTGCGCCAGTGACTAGCGCAACCTTTCCACTTAAATCAAACACAATAGCTCCTTACAAATCTGAACTTGAATTAAACGACGACAGCGCTAAGCTTTTGTCGATGCGTTTGTTGAGACCCGATAAAACCTTGCCAGGCCCTACCTCGATGATGCTGTCAACGCCTTGCTCCGCTAAGTATTGCACTGTCTCAGTCCAGCGAACAGGACTGTACAACTGCTTGACCAGTGCGTGCTTGATTTCATTTGCGCCACTTTCAACCGCGACATCGACATTGTTCACAACCTTGATTTGAGGCGTCTGAAACGGCATATCGTCAAGCAATTGAGCGAGTTCATCAGCCGCACTTTTCATCAAAGCACAATGAGACGGTACACTTACCGCCAAGGGCAATGCGCGCTTAGCACCAGCCGCCTTACATGCTTCTCCAGCCGTTTGCGTGGCCTCTTTGTTGCCCGCAATCACAATTTGACCTGGCGAATTAAAATTAACCGGCGCCACCACCTGATTCATTTCACTGGCAGTATCTTGGCATATTTGTGAGATGATATCGTCATCTAAACCAATAATGGCATACATCGCCCCAGTTCCGGCAGGAACAGCGCTTTGCATAAACTTACCACGCGCTTCAACGAGCTTTACCGCTTTATTAAGTTCCACTACCTGTGCAGCCACTAACGCAGAGTATTCACCTAGACTATGACCGGCGAGATATTCTACCGAAAGCTCTTTTTCAGACGTCAACACACGCCAAGCAGCAATGCTGGCGGTCAATAGTGCTGGTTGTGTAATGTGTGTTTGATTTAATTTATCGACATCGTCACTTTGGGTAAGTGCCCATAAATCATATGAAAGCGCTTCTGATGCCTCTTCAAACGTGGTTTTAACAGATGGAAAATTCTCGGCCAAGTCAGCCAGCATACCCACTGACTGAGAGCCCTGCCCCGGAAAGACGCAAGCTAATCGACTCATAAACAATTCCTTAGTATTTTACTAGTGCTGATGCCCAGGCGAAGCCGCCGCCAAATGCCTCAAGCAGAAGCGTTTGACCGCGCTGTATACGCCCGTCTCTAATGGCTGCATCCAGCGCTGTGGGCACCGTTGCAGCGGAGGTATTACCATATTTTTGTAAGGTGATAACAACTTGATCTAGCGACATATCAAGCTTTTTCGCGACCGCTTTAATAATTCTAAAATTAGCTTGATGAGGCACAAGCCAGTCAATATCCGATTTCTCCATGTTATTAACCGCGAGGCTTTCTTCAACGATTTTGCTCAGTTTAGTGACGGCCACTTTAAATACTTCATTGCCTTTCATCGAACCCCAGTTTTCATGGACGGAGGCTTCATCGCCATGTTGGACATGTCCAATTTGCAGTAAGTCTCCGTATGAGCCAGCTGCATTGATGTGGGTAGAAAGGATACCAGGACTTTCGCTTGCCTCGATAATAGTTGCGCCTGCACCATCTCCGAACAGAATAATCATGCTACGATCAGCTGGGTCTATCATTCTGCTCAAACAATCACTCCCCACGACTAAAATACGTTTTGCCATCCCGCCTTTTATATATTGATCTGCAACGCTTAGCGCATAGCAGTATCCGGCGCATGCAGCGGCAACATCAAACGCGGGTATGTTATCAACACCTAAGTATCGCGCGATTTCACAAGCGGTGCTTGGTAACGCGTAACGCCCGCTTGTGGTCGCGCAGACGATCATATCAATATCAGAAGCGTCTACCTGAGCAGCTTCAAGGGCAAGCTTAGATGCTTCATAGCCCATTGTGGCTGCAGTTTCATCAACACCGATAATACGTCGCTCCTTAATGCCGGTGCGATCGGTAATCCATTCATCTGAAGTTTCAACCATCACTTCAAGGTCAGCATTGCTTCGTACTTCCGTGGGGAAATAGCTACCTGTACCTTGGATTTTTGAATAAATTCGCTGTGCAGCAACCGCGTGGGAGGCAGTGCTAGATGATTCGGAACTTGAGGACATGGTGTTAGGGCTCCATTAACTGGTGTTCTATTTTTGTTCTTATTTTTTCTGGCACACCTTGCGTGACCTCAGCGATTGCTTGTTCGATAGCATAAAAACACGCCTCGCTTGATGCATTTCCGTGACTTTTCACCACAGTGCCGCGCAATCCTATCAGACTCGCACCGTTGTACTGGTCGGGGTTCATTCTTTGATACAATGATTTCAACAACGGTAGGGTAAGCTTGCTCATAAAACGAGCAAACCAAGTTTCTTGTGTGATGAGCTTTATCTCGTTGACCACCAATTTGGCGATCCCCTCACTCGACTTAAGCGCGATGTTTCCGGTAAAACCGTCGGTTACCACCACATCAACATCGCCAGAAAACATCGTATCCCCTTCGATGTAGCCCTTATAATTAACACTTTCACATTGGTTAATCAGCAAGTCTGCGTGCTTGATAGATGAATGGCCTTTAATGTCCTCTTCACCTACATTCAAAAGCGCAACTCGTGGCGAGTCAATGCCTTCAACTTCCTGCATTAATACTGAACCCATCACAGCATATTGAAGCAAATTTTCTGCGTCATAATTAATGGATGCGCCCAAATCGAGCAGCAAAATCTTTTGGCGAGTTGCCGTTGGTAAAGACGACACTAAAGCTGGCCTTGAGATACCTGAAATAGTCTTTAAGACATAGTAAGCCATTGCCATTAATGCACCCGTATTGCCGCAGCTAACGCAAGCATTTGCCTTTTTTGATTTCACCAGATCTAGCGCGACACGCATACTTGAATCTTTCAACTTACGTAATGCGATTGTGGGTTTGGTATGCATGTCGACGACTTCACTGCATGCACGAGTGCTGACCCTTGAACGAAGTTGAGCCGGGAGTTTATCGTTTATGTCAAGCAGAACGCCTTCATCTCCGCACAAAATAAAGCGAAGGTCGGAATGTTTAGAAAGGGATTGGATGATTGCAGGCAAAAAAACATGGGGGCCGCGATCGCCCCCCATGATATCTAACGCAATGGTTATCGCTGACAAGACCTAAGCCTTAGATGTCGATAACTTTTTTACCTTTGTAAAAACCATCAGCTGTCACGTGGTGACGACGATGGGTTTCACCAGAGGTCGAATCAACAGACATTGTTTCAGCTGTTAACGCGTCGTGAGCACGGCGTGTGCCTCTCTTCGCTCTGGACTTTTTGCTTTTTTGTACCGCCATAGGTTACTCCTAGTCTCGCTTAAGCTCTTTTAAAACCGCAAATGGGTTTTCTCGCTCAGGTTCCGGTTCGATCTTACCAAATACCATATCTTTTGCATTGATAGCGCAGTCTTCATCTGCATGAAGTGCAACAATCGGTAACGAAAGAATAGCTTCGTCTTCAACTAATTGGAAGAGATCGACTTCTCCATGGTCATCTACCTCTACCGGTTCATAAGCGTCGGGTAACATATCCGCTTGTTCACTCCCCTGCACGGGCGAAAAACAAAAGGAGGTATCCACATGATGTGCATACCCTTGGTTACACCTCTGACAAATTAAATTTACCTGAACTGCTAGCGTCCCCTGAAAGTAAGTAAGACTCTGCGCGTCTTTTGAAAACTCAACAGTCACGGATACATCAGATAAAACTGAATCTACCGATTCGGCTAACCTTTTCATGTCATCAGCCACATAAAGCCCTTCGTATGAAGACCGTTTTTGTGCGCTTTTGACTGGGTCGAGTCGTTTTGGCAGTTTCACATTTGTCATAGCGCGCGCATGATATAGACAAACACCCCTGTAGTCAAAGAATTTCAGGTATTAGTGAGTATTGCTAGCGATGGATAATAAATAACCTGAATCCTGTTTAAGAAACGGCGCTCAGTACCGCTAGAATTGCGAATTACTGCGTTACAAAAGTCGGCAATAGAATAACTATTACGTGACCTTTGCGCCTTGTACTTCACAACGCTAGCAGCACTGAATGTTAGAAATAAACTTAAGTAACCTCAACTCGGAATAAGCGACAGCGCCAAGCAGCGATAAAAACGCGAATTACTGCGTTGCAAAAGCGAGCAATAGAATAACTATTACGTCTCTTTTGCGCCTTGCACTTCACGTTTTTATCACTACTTGGTGACAATTTATTAAATACATCGTTAAAACAAACATTTGCACAATCGCTTATCCCGAGTTGAGGTTAAGTATGTAAAACAACAGCTTGCACCGTTTAATGCTAGCCCTGAAATGCTATCATGATTTTGCACAATTTCTATCCATAGCTAAGGTCATAAAATGAATAAGGCAAAGAATTCCACACTTGGCAATGCCGCGTCGAGCGGCGAAAAACCAGAACTTATTCTTGCATCGTCGTCTGTGTATCGGGCCAAGCTGCTAAAGCAGCTCCAATTATCATTTAAGCAGTATTCACCCAACATAGATGAATCGATAAAAGCACACGAAAGCGCCCCTGAGTTAGCGGCAAGATTAAGCTTAGAAAAGGCGCAAAGCCTTGCATGTCATTATTCACAAAGTATCATCATTGCCAGCGATCAAGTTGCTTGCGCGCTCAATGAACAAGGTGAGGATGACAGGATATTTGGTAAACCCCACACCAAGGAAAATGCAATTGAGCAACTTTCCTTTTGCAGTGCTAAAACCGTTCGTTTTTACACTGGCTTACAGCTGTTGCATAGCGCATCGGGTAAAACATGGTCTGCTCTAGAAAGCTTTGATGTGAAGTTTAGAGCGCTGGACAGGGCACAACTATCCACCTATGTGGACAACGAAGACGTATTAGATTGTGCAGGCAGTTTTAAATCTGAAGGTTTAGGTGTTGCCTTATTTGAAAGCTTCAATGGACGCGATCACAATGCATTGATTGGCTTGCCCCTTATCGCACTTGTCGACGGTTTAGAGTACTTTGGCATAGACGTGCTGAGCACTTAGGCAAAGAAGCGATAGCTCACCAAAATGGCGGCAACAAAGCCCACCAAACACGCAGCTAAGCAGCACCCGAGTTGGGCTTAATTACTTTAAAGCTTTATAGGGCAGCGAAAGCCCTCGGGTTTCAGTGTTAGTAAAGAGCAGTTGATTTGCGCCAATATTGATTCGGCAGTATTGCCAATAAGCAGCCCGAGTATTCCAGCTCGGCCCACTGACCCCATGACGAGTAAATCAATCTCTTTTGAAAGCACATGCATGGGCACCACTGTGCTTGCTTCGCCTTTGATAATGAATGTTTGGATCTCTAGGCGCTTGGTATTTGCACCTACCTGCTGAATTAAGTAATCACTGGAAAAGCGCCTTCGCTTGTATTCATCCTCAAGATAATGTTGCTCAAATGCTTCGGCATTATCGGCCCAATCGCTAACGGAATGGGCAATACCTGCATCATAAGCACTAATCAAATGGATAGGTTCATCGCTAGCATAAGCCATATTCAAGGCATGCTGGGCGAGCGACAGATTAAGCGCCTCCTCCACAGCTTCGCCTGAAAAATCGAGCGCTAAGCCAACTCTCTCATACTGCACCGGCGCATTGGGCTGAATCAACCACGTTGCACACGGACATTTTCTTATCAAGTGTAAATCGTCACTACCAAAAATCGAATTTATCCAATGTGGGTTTTCAACCTCCTTAATCACCAAATCGTAGTGACAAAACGCTACCTGCCTTAACACTTCTAGAAGCGTTTTTCCGTGTTTAATGAAAATTTCACCGTCGAAGCTTGGACACTTTTGTTCAATTTGCGTACTAATCTTCGCGTGAGTATGCGCTTTGCGAGCCTCTAATAATTTATCGAGAAGTTCCGTGGCGTTACTAAAATGAAGTGGAGCAAGATCTGGTGCTACACAAAGGATATTTAGAGTCACGCCATTATCACTACAAAAGCGGATTGCATGATTGAGTGCCTGTTGGGCAATATTGCCATCGCTACCTACCACAAATAACGCTTTTGTAAACAAGTTCATATTATTCTCACTATCTCTGCTGTGACGTTTTCATCGCCAAGCCTTGCAGTAAAAGCTCCGTTGCGCGCATCGAAGCATCACTATAGGGCTGTAATACCAAGTCTATACCCGCTTGCTTTAGCTTATCTGTTTCATGTTGAGAATGAGAAACGATTGCCAGGCGCCCGCTATAGCCTGTAGCCTTACTCAGTTCAAAAATAGTTTTGCGTGTATCCTCAATGACCAAACCAAGATGATGCGTTGGGATGGTTACAACAATCCATTGTGTACCTTGAAGGGGTAATTCTGCAACAAACTCAGCGTCAGTGACATCACCATAAATACTGTGAACACCTATCGCCTTGGCCTGCTCATGGACATCGGGATTAAAATCGACCGCGAGCACTGCAAAACCGGCTTTTTGTAAGTGCTTAGCGATAGAAGTACCAAAGCGCCCCAAGCCGAAAACAATCACGTCATACTGTTTTTTTGTCGCTAGCGATGCAGCAGATTCCCTAGAGCTCGTTTGTTTTTCAAACAATCCAAGCGCCGGTTCACACCACCTAAAGAGCGTATGAGAATAAGTAATCATATAGGTTGATGATGCGATGGTGATAATCCCAACGAGTGTGACTAAACCTAAAATATCGGACTGAATGTGTCCTAAGCTCACAGCCATCGCAATAAAAATTAACGAAAACTCACTGATTTGTGCAACGGTCAAGCCAGCCAAGAACCCAGTACGTTTTCGGTAACCCAGAGCACCCATAATCGCAAGTACGATGAGTGGGTTTCCCACTAACACAAACAATGAGAATATGACTGCTTCAAACAAATAGTTGCCAAGCGTGCTTAAATCAAGCGTGGCACCCAGCGCGATAAAGAAAAATAAAAGTAGAAAATCTCGTAAGGGCGCAAGTCTAGACGATATGCTTTCTTTGACGGGAGTTGAGGCCACCGCTATTCCGGCAAGTAGGCCACCTAATTCCATACCGAGCCCGACCAATTTACCAATGGTTGCGAACAAGGTAGCAAGCGCCAAAGCAAACACCACAAGTAACTCTGGGGTTTTAGCCAGTTTTACGGTCAGCGGGTTTGCCAAATACTTGATAAACAATACGACAAAACCAAGCAATAACACGCCAGACATCGCCACTTTGAGAACTACGTCGCCTGGCTCATCTTGCTGACCGCTACCCATACCAATGGCAGCTAACACAATCATCGAAAACACAACCACAAGGTCTTGCACAATCAAAAAACCTAGGGCAATTTGCCCATGCAAGGCGTCAATTTCGCGTTTATCAGATAATAGCTTAACGATAATAATGGTGGACGAAAACGTTAAAGCAACTGCAACATATATACTCGTTGTGCTATCAAAACCTAAGGCTATGCCAATAAAGTAACCAATTAATGAGGTGAAAAAGACTTGTCCGAGACCCGTCAATAATGACACCGGCCCAATGGAACGAATCAACGTTACATCTAGTTTAATTCCTACCAAAAAAAGCAAAATGGCAATACCCAGTTCCGACAGTAATTCAATTTTATCTCTAGAGTGAACAATGTCTAAAACAGATGGGCCGGCCAACAGTCCAACAATAATAAAGCAGACAATAAGCGGTTGGCGTAAATATGTGCCAAGCAGGCCAATAAGCGTCGCCAGCACCAAAAGTGCGGTAATTTCAAAAAAGGAAGACTGATGGATGATATCTAACATTGAGTGCTCATGCTCACGTTCGCGCCTTGCTGGCGACTAGAAAGTAAGTAATGCCCAAAGCGAGTATGATACCCGCAATTCCATACACATAATCTGCTGTCAAGGTCGTAAAATCTAAGACGATCACTTTGCGTGCTATTGCCATAAGCGCAGTTGCGATGACCAAGCGAATATGAATAACGTCATCTCTAAGGTAGAGTGTGATATTGGCGAAGATTTCAATCGCAATAAGCACAGCAAGAAAGGATGCAAATACAGTAAAAATGTCGCCAAATTCAAGAACAAACAATGGCGGCGTACTGAGCTTTTCATATAACACAAAGAACACATCTGCGATGCATAGAATAATTACTAGCACCATTAAAACGGCGAGAACCCGAATTGAATGCTCAATAACCCTGTTTAAGCCGCCTATTAGCCGATCACTTCCTTGTCTTGATAAATGATGCTCGTCTTTACCAAACCCTTGCTTATCGTCCATATGCACACCTCAACACTCGTCTATATAGAGTGAGGCAATTGGTATCATCAAGTAAAACAATTCAAAGCTGATATTATCATCGAAATTACCGATATAAAGAGGCTTACCGGTAAAGCATGGCGTTTTACTCAGCGCGTTAATTTACATGCTCAGAAAAGCAGTTAATCTAAGCATCGAATATAAGGGAATAATGCAAGATTAAAATGACACTAGGCAAGCCAAATTGTCACACTCAGTAATGCTTAAGCAAAGAACCAATAGCTCACCAAAATGGCGGCAACAATACCCGCCAAATCTGCAGCCAAACAGCACCCAACAGCATAGCGGCTGTGTTTGATTCCCACCGCGCCCAGATACACCGCAAGCACATAAAATGTGGTTTCGGTTGAGCCTTGCATAACCGAGGCTAAGCGGCCGGCAAATGAGTCTGCGCCATGAAACTGCATGGTTTCTATCATCAGCGCACGCGCCCCTGAACCGCTGAGCGGTTTCATCATTGCGGTAGGCAAAGCATCTACAAACATGGTGTCAAGGCCCACCATAGCTACCACTGACGCAACACCACCTGTGGCAAGTTCCATCACGCCCGAGGCACGCAACATCCCTATCGCAAAGAGCATAGCCACCAAATAAGGGATAATGCTAATGGCGACTTCGAAGCCCTGTTTGGCACCTTCTACAAACTGCTCGTAGGTATTTTGCTTTTTATAAAATCCCATTAGCAGCACTATCACAATAAACAAAAACAAAGCAAAGTTAGCAATCAAGCTCGACTGAGCCGCGAGTTGCTCCGACGCCAATTTAGCAAAATAGAGAATAACCGCCGCTAGTAAGCTAAATACACCCACTAAATACGTCAGCACGACTCTGTTAAACAGATTCACCCTCTGTACCGCGCAAGTAACAAATAGGCCAACCAAGGTTGAGCAACTGGTTGCCAGTAAAATAGGAATGAATACGTCCGTTGGCTGCGCGGCGCCCTCTTGAGCTCTGTATAAAAACACCGCAATAGGAAACAAGGTGACTGATGAAGTGTTAAGGACAAGAAATAGGATTTGAGAATTAGTGAGTGTGTCTTTGACGGGTGCAAGGGTTTGCATATCTTGCATCGCTTTAATGCCAAAAGGCGTTGCAGCGTTATCCAACCCCAGTATGTTGGCAGACATATTCATCGTAATGCTGCCAAGGGCTGGATGATCGCGAGGAATATCAGGCATTATGCGACACAACAAAGGTGCCAGTAGCCTTGAAAACTTTTTGATCAATCCCGAATTTTCTGCAACTTTGAAAATGCCTAACCAAAACGCAAGTAAACCAATGAGCCCAATTGCAATATCGACGCTGGTTCGTGCCATGGTATTGACTGCCGTCATTACCTCTTGAAATGAGCCTAGATTTCCATCCACAAATACGCTGTAGCATGTGGCGACGAAGGCACTTAGGATAAATCCTAACCAAATTTTGTGCAGCATGTTGCTCGATTGCTCTTATTTTTATTCCCTAGCTAGAGCTTAGGCTAAAGTACTCGAGAGAGCGAATCAATGCAGTAATCAATGTTTTTTTGATTGCTACCATGCCCCATTAACCCAATTCGCCAAACCTTACCTGCTAATTCTCCCAGGCCAGCACCAATTTCTAAGCCAAATTGGTCTAAAAGTTGCGCTCTCACTTGCGCGTCATTGACCCCACGCGGAATCTTAACGACATTGAGTTGAGGTAATCGATATGCCTCATCAACCGCCATTTCTAAACCTAATTTATCAAGTCCTGACTTCAAAGACTGATGCATGTCTGCATGGCGCGCCCAGCTATTTGCCAACCCTTCTTCGTGCAATATTACTAAGCTTTCATGCAGTGCATACACACTATTGACGGGAGCGGTGTGATGATACGCACGTTTTTGTCCTTCTTTGTTTGCACCATCGCCCCAATAGCCAACAATAAGATTCATGTCTAAAAACCAGCTTTGCACTGGATGTCTACGTGATTTAATTCTTTCTATTGCTTTATCACTAAAGGATATTGGCGCTAAGCCCGGAACACATGAAAGGCATTTTTGCGTGCCTGAATATATTGCATCTATTTGCCAATCATCTACTCGTAGTTCAATACCCGCCAATGCGGTAACTGCGTCAACAATCGTCAGGCAGCCATGGCGTTTGGCAATATCACACAGTGTTTTTGCATCATTTCGCACACCGGTAGAGGTTTCTGCATGAACAAAGGCAAGCGCTATGGCGTCAGAGTGTTGCTCAAGCGCGCGTTCAACTTTATCCGGTTTGCTCTGTTCGCCCCAAGGGTCGTCAACTGTGACAACTACCGCCCCAACACGCAGTGCGTTTTCTTTCATACGTGCGCCAAATACACCATTAACACATATGACTACCTTATCGCCCGGTTCAAGCAAATTCACAAACATCGCTTCCATGCCAGCGGATCCAGGAGCAGATAGAGGCATAGTGAGTGCATTTTGAGTATTGAAGGCATATTGAAGTAAACGTTTAGTCTCATCCATTAAGCCGATAAACGCTGGATCAAGATGCCCAATTGTTGGACGCGAGAGCGCTCCAAGCACACGCGCACTCACATCAGAAGGGCCTGGGCCCATGAGCTTTCGTTGAGGTGGAATAAAGGTAGAAAATGATGTCACGTGCAATCTCCGAACTAAAAACTCGCGGCGCTGCTGATACTCTAGCGCACGCTCGCTTGAGCTATAAGACTACTATAAATGAAAAATATCGCCCGCAATACTCATTATAATTTAGCGTGATAGTAGATGATGGCAAATGCGCGTAAATGACCCCGCATTCTGTGGATAAAGCTGTGGAATCTCTGAGAAGAGCGGGTGAATAAACTGGTAAAACCTGTGTATAAACCTTTGACTAAGTATTTGTAAGCTATAAATTTTTAAGCGCTGTAAAATTCTTAGACAGCACTTATTTTTAACATTTTTACGAATTTTTTCAAAAACCTATTTATTTTTTGTTAATTTATGCGCTATAGTGATTGACCCAATACAGTTTTTGTAAACGCTTCTCCCTATCAAGGATAGATATACAGAAGATAGTAGTTGGAGTCTTGAGCGGGGCTCTATCATCTGAAGTTTGTTTTTAAGTTAGCGCACGGCTCAGCAATGAGCCATTCCCCTAAGCCTGGAACTTTATGTTCCGGGCCTTTTTCTTTTTGGGGAACCAAGTTTTAGCTATGTTGAACCTTTAATCCATTCATAAAGCGTTGCGCGTTTTGTTGATAGTGTTTAGAAGATGCTTCCAGATGGGACTGCTGTTCGACGCTAACTTGTTTCACGACCTTACCCGGACTGCCCATCACGACTGAGTTGTCGGGTACTTCCATGTTTTCAGTAATCAACGCGTTTGCGCCAATTACGCAATATTTGCCAATTTTCGCGCCATTTAGCACAACTGCATTAATACCAACGAGCGAGTAATCACCTATGGTACATCCGTGAAGCATGACTTTATGACCTATGGTCACGCCTTTGCCTATGATGAGTGGATAGCCATAGTCGGTATGCAAAACAGATAAATCCTGAACGTTGCTACCCTCTCCCACTTCAATCAGGTCGCAGTCGCCGCGAAGCACGCTGTTAAACCAAACGCTGCTATGTGCATGCAGCTTAACTTTACCCATTACATGGGCGCCTGGCGCGATATAAGCGCTCGAAGCACAATCTACAGTATCTTTGTCTAAGCTATACAACATCGTTATGTCCTTGGAACAGTATTAAACTTAGGTCTTTTGCACTTGCCTTAACAGACCTTCTTGCACCGATGACGCTACCAAAGTACCGTCTTTATCGTATATTTTGCCCTGTACTAATGCACGTCCGTTACCGGAAAATGGACTTTCCATTTCATACATTAACCAATCATCAAACTTAAACGGCTTATGAAACCACATTGCATGATCAATGGTGGCCATTCGTAATGACTTATCTTGCACTGCTAGACCATGGGCCTGTAAGGACGTCGATAGAAAATGATAGTCTGATGCATACGCCAGAGAAGCTTGATTCACCGTGATATCGTCACTGAGTGCATCGCGCCCTCTCAGCCAAATTTTGCGATTAGGCTCTCGCTTTTGTGCGATGAACGCTTGGCGCCCGCCAACACTTCGGATATCTAGGGGGCGATGATAACAAAGAGACGCTTTCATGCGCTCTGATAGTTTGTCGAGATTGTCGTCGTAGTATTGAATGTCAGGCATGACCTCGTCTGGCGATGGTACGCGTGGCATATTGGCGTGCTGATGCTCAAGCCCTGCCTCTCCAGCTTGAAAAGAAGCTGTCATGTAAAATATATTACGCCCGTTTTGTATTGCTTTTATACGCCGAGTTGAAAAACTTCCGCCGTCTCGCACCCTTTCCACATCGTAAACAACCGGTTTACTTGCGTCACCCGGTAACAGGAAATACGAGTGAAAAGAGTGGATTACACGACCACTTGGCACCGTTTTGTAGGCAGACATCACTGACTGTCCTAAGACCTGACCGCCATATAAGGCTCTATAGCCTAAATCCCATGAGTTTCCGCGATAGAGACCTGCTTCTAGTGTCTCTAAGTTAAAGAGATTTTCTAAGCTTACTTCTGACAAATTTCAACCCTTGTTATATCTGTAAAATCGCAGTAAAAAACGCGTTTAATCCATTTGATGAGGATTGCGAGGATAATAACGCGTTTCCAACACATGTTGGTATTCAAATTTGCGTGTGTCTTTATATGGTAGTTTCATAAAGCCAGAAATACCGAGTCCGTTAATGCTAGGCACTTGTTCAATAATGCTTGCAAGAAGCTTGTTAAACGCCGTCTCTTGGCTGTGGTCAAGTAATGTGTAGTAATTGTGTACTTTAAGGTGTTTCGGTAAGGCCTCGAAAATAATACATCCGGTATGGTGGATCGCATTTAGCGCTTTGATGCACTCCAGCAACTCACTTGGGAGTTTTAGCAGTTCATCTGGGTCGTCGCCATCTTCAAAGTAAGAGTGCATTCTGCTCTGATCTTCACTTATTGACACTTTACTCAGCTCATAAGGAATGGCAACGTTTTGCTCAGGCATAAATGGCGTATTTTCGTCATCGCGCTCGAAATGAAGGGTATTTTTTGCATTAAACATACAACTTTTGAAAATACCCGTTCGGCGAATTGCACGCGCCAGAATAATGAGATTATCCACTGAGCGGTCAAACGACACCTGAAGCGCAGGGTCATAAAGCTTTAGGCTAGAATCAACATAGATGCCATCTTCTTCCCAATGAATGGCCAAACCGCCTACGACTGGATACTTACCCAAACGGCTAACGGCAGAAATAAAGGCCTTTTCCGTTTCGCCCATGCCTTGAAGGTAGTTTTTGTAGTATCGCTCAAACTGCGCGTCATTCAAATAACGAAGCTCTTCAGAGTCGAAGCCCGATTGCTGGCGTAAAAACGATTTGCGTGAACTATACACCACCGTCTCAATATCTTTTTGTATACCGCTTATCCACGTTGGCAATAAACAAATTTTTTGATCCTCATGAACCGGCGCAAACACCATTCGCTTAAAGTGCTGATAGTTTGCAAACAGCCAATCACCCGCTTTATCACGTGTGTCTAAGTCGTCACTGAGCATTGCATGCAAGCACTCGGCTAAAGCCTGTGGAAGCCCTAAATTATGTGGCGTAATGACTTTTTTGCCAAAACGCGATGATTGACCGCTTGCTAGTGCATAGATTGTACTTGCCAAACCCTGCTCATCGAAACGAGGGGAGGACAGCGCGCCATTTAACTGCTCTTCACCGATAAAATAGACATCGCCCAAGCGTGCATTGGTTTGATGCAAATCTCCTGACATCAAATCCATCACGCTTTCGCCCACGTACTGGCGGTTTTCATCCACTTGTGCAAACACGCATGAGCCCCAGTCAATCAAGGAAAGCCGTTTGCTTTGTGGCTCCCATACAAGGTTTGAAGGTTTCACATCACCATGCACGATTGGCTTGAGCGTGCCGCCATCGCTGTGCGTACGGAGGTCGCTTAGGACCTCGCATAGCTGAACCAAAATACTGATCAACTCTGGAACAGGTAGTGGGCCATGCTGCAGCGAATATTGCTCCAAATCTAAACCTGGCGCACGCTGCATAACTAAAATAGACTGACGTTTAACCTTTTGAAATTCAATCAGCGAAGGTACTAAATGATGCTCAACGCGCCCTAGCATATATGCCTCTTCCTCTAGGCGGTCTTGAATGTGCTGAGGCAAGGTGACTTTCGAAAACTTAAATACGTGCGCTTCACCATTGGCCGATACGCCGCTAAAGGCAAACCCGAAAGCGCCTTTACCAATCAGTTCAACCTTGCTGTAGCCTAATTTAATCAGCTGCGACTCGCACAAGCCAAACCAATCTTTAAGCTTTTTCGCATCTTTATGTGAAAGCAAATATACCGACTGATCATCGGGAATATAGAAATGCTTAAGCGCCACATTATTCGCTTGTAAATCAGTTGCTGTTATATCGCTCATACTCAGCTCAGTCATGTTGAAACAACATACCATTGCGCACTAACGCCTGCCGTATAGTCGCGTTTAAAGTGTTTTGCACTCGCGTGTATTTCGCATTTCTTTTCAAGCAGTGACGCACTCAACAATGCTAGTACACTCTTCACGCTTTGTTCAAATTGGTAGGGAGGATTAATGATGCACATGCCGCTGCCATACATACCAAGCTTGTCACTGGCATCGCTTACGGCAAATTCAGCGCACAGCATTGCGCTATTGATGCGAGATGATGTATCCGCATTTTGGGTTGATAAAAACTGCTTAAAAGACTTGAACATCTGATCTGCCATGCCTGCTTTTGGATTATCTTCCAAGGCTTGAGTTTTGCGATTTATTCTACGAGGACTCAGCAGTGGATACCAAATCACAAAACAGCCGTTGGGCCATTTTAGCAATGCTTTTTGTACACTAGAACTCACATCTTGGTATTCGAGCGCCTGTTCGTAAGGCGGATCAATTATTACAAAGCCTCGATTAGGTTTTGGGGGCATTAGGGCATTGAGGATTTCAAAGGCATCACGCTGGTGAAAATGCGGCGTGGGGAGTGTTGTATTGCTCTGCGCAATGAGTTGTCGTATTGAGCGTCGAAGAATGGCAAATGTATTTGCCGACAACTCGTTTAAATGAACACTATCTTGCTCGCGCGCCAATTGATTCATTAAGGCGCATGAGCCCAAATAGATGCCTTGCTCGGCAAAATCCGCAATTAGTGATACATAATCATCAATGCCATCGGCACCCGTTGGTCTAATTTTAGCCTCTCGCCAATATGACAATAAAGTCTGAAAGGCTTGGATGTCGGCATTCGCTGGCAAGTTAGAAAGCTGGTATACCCCCTGACCTGCATGTGTGTCGAGCGCAAAAAAAGGCTTTGGTTTGGCTTTAAACTTTGCCAGTAGACATGACAACACGAGGTGTTTAAATACATCTGCGTGATTGCCAACGTGGTATATATGCTGATAGCTTAGCAAGGCTTTGCTTACCTCATTGAACATGCTGTGCACACATAAGCACAAAAAAATAAAGACCGTTGCTATGCTAAGTCAGCTTGCTTGGCATTACTAATGAAATCTTAGTTTCGAACCTAGTATTGATATGCACGGACAAGTATTGGTTTGTGGAACATTTACATTATGGCGCTACAGGGTGAATCGCCACTAATCCTCATTTGAAAGTCGTTCAATTTCATCTGCTAAGTCTTGGTCCCATTTAAAATCGATACTGAACTCGCCGTCGGGAAAAAGAGTAAATTTTGCACGATTCCAGTTATTGTCAGGATTCTCAGTAGTAACTTTATGAAGCTCATCAACGACCTCCATGATATTGTCGTCAAATTTTCTGAATTTGAACGATTTGAACGATTTGAACGACTTATCATCACATGTGTAGCCACCGCTAAATTTCATTGCGTCATCACCATAATACTCAATATCGAGCGAGCAACTTTCAAAAGATTTTATTTCACTATTGCTGATCATGTTTTTCGCAATTACTTCGTTTAATTGATCGAAAGTCACCGTTTCAACCCCCTGGTTTGTTTTTGAGCGGGATAAACTCCTCCACTCCGTCAATTTCGTAGAATATCTTAAACGCCTTTGGCCGTTTATTATCGCCATCAAAGATAGCATTAATCTCAACCTCCACCGTGTTCGGCGGGTCGCCTTTGTGTTTCAAATAAACACCTGAAATTAATCATTAATCCTCATTTGAAAGTCGTTCAATTTCATCTGCTAAGTCTTGGGCCCATTTAAAATCGATACTGAACTCGCCGTCTGGGAAAAGAGTGAACCTCGCACGGTTCCAGTTGCTGTCCGCATTTTTGGTCGTGATGGCATATATCGTCTCAAAATCGTCAAATATTTCACGATCAAAGCCTCTTAATTTAAATGAATTGAACTGTTTGTTGGTTAAGATATACCCACCCTTGATTCCGAACGAGTCGTCAGCCTCCCTTTCGAAATCAATATAAGCAGATATCCAATCTCCCACAATATTGCTATGCATATTCAATGCGATTTTCTGATAGACCTCTTCAAGTACCATTTTTTATCTTCCCGCTTTATTCTGTACTCTGCGTAATTCTTCATATTTCAAAAAGGCTGAAAAAGAACTTATTAAAGAAACTCGGAACTCTTGAGGGAAGTAAAAACTCAAAGTTGTAAACCTTTACTTTTATTATGCTCTATAAGCATGTTTACAATGTCCGTCCTGCCCCACTCTTTAGCAAATGCAAGCGCATCCATATTTTCCATAGTAGAGCCTGAATACTTAATGCTCGTGTCAATATTGGCATCTAATAGCATTTTAACAACATCTACATGACCATTATGAATTGCTGAAAACAAGGGGTTCTTTTCTGGTTCTGACGTGTCGAGGATCGCCCCTTTCTCTAAGTAGAATTTTACTAGTTCAGTATACCCTTCACTGGCTGCAGCATTGATCGGACCGGAATTTGAAACACCACCTTCAATGTTAACGTCGATTCCTTGCTCCAAAAGAAACTCCACACTTTCTTTTGCATTATGACGAGTTGCAATATGAAGCCAAGAGCCAAGAGGGGTAACTACATGTGTAATGTCAGGGTTCTTAGACAATAATTCTTTCAACAGCTTTACATCTTTGTTCTTTATGGCTTGAATAATTTGTTGTGGGATGGTCATTATACTTATCTCCTTTTTGCAGCAACTTCAGCTAATTCTTTCAATACTTCTACCATCTCATCTCTGGTACCAAAAAACTCGTCAGTTTCTTTCAGCTTGTCAATGACTTGTTGAAGCGCTTTTATATCGTGCTGTCCTTTTATGCGGTTTGGCGCCCATGCAAGATTCTCTTTCCCAAACAATGGATCGATATCGTACATTTTAAGGAGATCTTGTCCCTCTTTCACCAATGCCTGCTGTTTTGCACCTAAACCTTTTTTAAACAATATATGATGAGCATGTGGATCTAGCATAACTGCGAGTGGGTCACCAATACGTTTTCTAAGGAAAGCGCCGAAATCAGAGTTGTCTATATCGCGAACTTTTTTGACTTTACCTTCAAGCCCTAACTGCTTCTTAAGGGCAGTATTCGCATCAAGATTGTCCCCTTGCTTTAATGCAGGGTTTGTTTTCTTGCTCAGATTTTTACGCTTGAGTAACGTAGCTATTTTATTCAGTGCCGTATCGGCCGCGCCTGCGCCAGCGGTGAGCACGGCTAAAAGAATTTCAAAGGCTAGGATCCCGACCATGCGCTCTTTATCCACAATAGAATGCGCGTCAATATAGTCTTATGGGAAGGTGGCTATTTGTTTGAGCAGGGCTTTGTCATCTGCAATGGCGAGCAATAACTCAAAGGCTTGGGCTAAATCGCCGTGTTGTTTATTCCGCTGATGAGCTATCCAAGATTTCGAACAACATAATTATGAGGTAGATACTCTCAGCTATGATCTTCTCAGCCTAAAAATAAGCAATTTTAAAACGCCTTTGCAATCAGACCCGCTTCGTCCAGTAGCTCTTTTTGCCCGAAAGAAGCAAGCATGGAAAGTTGCACAAAAATATCCACTTTCGCCATATTATTGATGGAAGATGCGCCGCCTAAAAATACCGCAGGCTCGAAGGTGTACATTTCATTGTAATCCAGCGCGCCGAACTTCTTTTTGCAGCGTTCAAACAAAGGCTTGCCATTATCGTCATTGCGCTCTAACTCATCTGAAAACATCCCCGTACTGCCAAAAAAGAATTGAAGGGCGTCGTTTTCATTGCCGCTTGCAATTTCTTTTTCAGCCCCTTCGCTTTCGATAATCCATGCGAACGATGTTTCGATGGTATATTTTAAACCGCTTTTTTCTGCCCAAACAAAAAGCTCACCGAAGGCATTTCGCGCTATTACGTAGTAGTTGTCATCGTTTTCTATCGAGGTGCCTTCAAGCCACTGCGCCAAAATCTCATTGTAGTCGTCAGGGTTGACAATCCAAAAATAGCCATCTTTAAAGCCACAGAAGCCGAACTCTTTCCAGTATTCCAACAAACGACTAGGGAGCTTGTTTTCATACTTCTCCAGAACACTATCCGAGACCGGAATGGAGCTCGTCGGGCTGCCTAGATATCGGATAATTCGTCCAAATTGCTTATCTAGCTTAAAATCACTGTTCATCATTTGCACCTCTCTAATTCGATGTTCATTTTAGCATCTGGCCCAGAAGTGTTAAATGCCTCGAGTGCCGCAGCATCCATCTCGCCAATCCGCCCCCCCTTAGACCACTGCGACCCAAGCGAGGAATTTACGTGAGTATTGCCCATTTTTTTTATTTTATCTGGGTAGCCGCCAGCAATAATATCAGGGTCGTGAAGCGCCGCTAATTGAGACATTTGCTCTTTTACTTTTATTGAAGCCAATTTCTCTATTTCATCATCAGGCATATCGGGGAACTTTTTATCAAGGCTCATTAAAATAGAGCGCTTCATTTCTCTCCGCAATTTAGATCTAGCTGCGTCCTGAGCGGCTCCGCCACCTGTTAATATTCTGCGTGCTTTTTTATAACCATGCTCTTCGGTTAGCTCCTTTAACATGCGCCTATTATCTGAGTAGCGCCCTACAGACATCTTATTAATCCCATCTTGTTGAGCTTTAAGTTGCTTATAGAAAGTCTTTTCCAATTTCTTAGGATCATCTGCAAAACTTGCTTCAGTGCTGGGCTTGTTTTCTTGCTCAGTTTTTTGCGCTTGAGTAACTTAGCTATTTTATTCAGCGCCGTATTGGCTTTCAGTAAATATTTCGATTTACTCGCGGCCGATACCGCTGCACCTGCGCCAGCGGTGAGCACGGCTAAAAGAATTTCAAAGGCTAGGATCCCGCCGATATGCTCTTTATCCACAATAGAATGCGCGTCAATGTAGTCGTATGGGAAGGTGGCTATTTGTTTGAGTAGGGCTTTGTCATCTGCAATAGCGAGCAATAACTCAAAGGCTTGGGCTAAATCAGCGAGTTGTTTGGCCCTGTAGGCGAGTAAGCGTTCTAACTCTTATTTTGGTAACTGTAGTACTTATTTGTACAGGCTTATCGATAGACGTTTAAAGCTTTTCTAGCTCATCGCAGATTAATAGCTTGCGTTACCAACGCGATGTATACTAACCATCTAAGTCAGTCCTCATTGGCAAGGCGCTCAATTTCGTCAGCCAATTCCTGATCCCATTTGAAGTCTATTGTGAACTCGCCGTCTGGGAAAAGCGTGAATTTTGCGCGGTTCCAATTGTTTTTGGGGTTTTCGGTGGTGATTTGGTGCAAATCATGAAAGTTTTGAACTATCTTTCGGCTAAAATTTCGAAATTTAAACGAGGTAAAAAGGCCCTCTGGGGAGTCATAACCTCCACCGAGCTCAAGAGCATCAGAGCCATAATACTCAATGTCAAGGAATGCTCTTTTCCACTTTGAGCAAACAACGTTATCGAGCATACTTAACGATATTTCTTTATAAATTTCATCAATATTCATATCTATATCTATCCTCCAGGCTTATTTTCGAGTGGTAAGAACTTTTCAACTCCATCAATTTCATAAAAAATCTCGAAAGATGATGGCCGCTTACTGTTCCCGTCAAAAATAGCGTTAATCTCAACCTCCACCGTTTTCGGTGGGTCGCCTTTGAGTGCTTCAGCCCACTTGTTCTCCATGCGTTTCCATGCGCCTTTATTCAAGTTCCCATCCATTGCCGCATAGTTTATCTGCTCGCCTGGACCTTTGAATATGGAAGCAATTAAATGGCCACCTTCATCATCCGCTAAGCCATCTTTTATGCCGCCCTGCTCCCCTGCTTTGTATTGCTGATAAGTATTTCTATCCATTTTCTCTAAGTCAAGTTTACCAGTGACTTTAGTGACGCGTCCAAGCTCGTCGGTGTGATAGGTATAGGCGCCAACAATGTACTTGTGATTAGGAGTTAATTTACCATTTAAGGCTTTATTCCATCCACCTTTTGAGCCCGCTTCTAAAATGGTTTCATCGGGTGAGGTTTTGGGCACCACCTTCGGTTTATCCTCAAGCGCCAATTGCTTCTTAGGAGCAGTATTCGCATCAAGATTGTCCCCTTGCTTCAGTGCTGGGCTTGTTTTCTTGCTCAGTTTTTTGCGCTTGAGTAACTTAGCTATTTTGTTCAGCGCCGTATTGGCTTTCAGTAAATATTTCGATTTACTCGCGGCCGATACCGCTGCGCCTGCGCCAGCGGTGAGCACGGCTAAAAGAATTTCAAAGGCTAAGATGCCGCCCATGCGCTCTTTATCCACAATAGAATGCGCGTCAATGTAGTTGTATGGGAAGGTGGCTATTTGTTTGAGCAGGGATTTGTCATCTGCAATGGCGAGCAATAACTCAAAGGCTTGGGCTAAATCGCCGAGTTGTTTGGCGCTGTAGGCGAGTAAGGTCTCTAAATCTCGTTTTATGCCTTCAACATCGCCTGCGGCGAGCTTTTTAAGCACGTTAAAGGCGGCATCTCTTGCTTCTCCTCGTATTTCGCCCAGCAATACGGCTAAGTCGTATACGCCAACCACAAGATTTTTACCGCCTTCATACAATCCAGTGAGCTGCGCTCCTTTGCGGATAAAGTACTGGCTAATAAAGCTCTCTTGTTCAAAGATGGCATCTTCTCGTTCGGCAATCACTTTGACCTCAGCAATCATAGCGTCAAGTGCGCTTGAGAGTTCGGTTTTAAGCTGGGTAATTTCAGCGTCTATTGCATCGCTGTCGCTTACGTAGTTAATCTCACAGCTGCCCGTTGGCAACCCGCTTAAGCTGGCTTTGCCTTGGCTAAGCGTACCCGTGTGTTTGGTGCCGGCGCTGTCGATAACTTCAAAAGGAATATTATCCACAGGGGATTGGTCATCAAAGCAATAATCCAATTCAAGGTTGGCGGTGGCTTCTTCTGTGATTTCTTGCGTAGCTTCGCTACCTGGTGCAATTTCGTTGCCTTCAAAGCTATCTTCAGCTATCTCATCACCCAACACTTCACTGATATCCGATTTAGGCATTGATGCTTTAGACCAATAAAAGCCTTGCCGTAAATGCGTAAATTTACTTCTAGCAAACATGTACCTGCCCTGCAGGGAAGGATTTACTTCGTATTCTACATGTTCAGATGTTGGCGAGTCTTCGCTTGCTGTATCAGCGTTTTCACTGTTTTGATTTTCGCTCGGCTTTTTTGCAATAAACACGGGAGAAAACGGCATGTTGCTGTGGTGGTGCATCAGCACAATGTCGCCTTCGTTTATTGCTTTAATTAATTTATCAAAGGTGTTGCTGTCGCGCTGCGCCATGCGAAAGGCTGAAAAGCGCTTAATCACCTCATCGATACCGCGCACTTCAGGGTTGAACTTGTCTTTGTATGCACGAGTGACATAACTGACTGCCACAAAGGGCTGCTCTATTTTGCCGAGCTCGTGGGGCTTAACATCCGTTGTCCATTTTAGTGTCATCATGATGCATTGGCTCCTTGGCTTGCCATGCTGAGTATTCCGTTTTATTGAACCTTGCTGTTCTACCTAAAGCAGTTTAGATAGCATTATTCTGCTGCGCGACGAGGCCTTATTAACTGATAAATGCCATTCAACAATCGTGATTTGCAAAAGATACACCAGATTGGGCAATGATGCCGCTAATTATTGTAAGTACAACACGGATAAGGGCTCAAGGCCATATGTGAGTAACGAGGCTACTCCAAGGAAAGCAATACAGTTGGGTAATTGTGCGCTTTTCTGCTCACTTGCGCAGTTTTTCGCGAACGAAAAACTGCGCTATATGGGTAGTACTGTTCTGGCATTCTCATGTCAATATCACTATCGTAAATTCACCAGCATTTGCTCGGGGTGCCTTAGAAATTCCATCCATCGATTATTAAATTTAACCATGGTTGCGCCATCAATTACGCGGTGATCGCCTGACCAATTGATCATCATTACATGCTGAGCAAATACCTTACCTTTTTCATTAAAACGAGGCAGTTTCTGGGTTTTTCCTAGGGCAACAATCGCCACATCTGGCTTGTTAATGACTGGCGTAGCTGTGATCCCGCCAATCGCGCCAATGTTTGAAATGCTGATTGTGCCGCCGCTTATATCTGACTTTGACAAGCGCCCTTCTCGCGCATTCTCTACGAGTCGATTAAGCTCAACAGCCACCTCTTTAAGCGACAAAGACTGTACGTTCTTAATGCTAGGTACGAGTAGTCCTATTTTAGAATCTACCGCTAGGCCTATATTGTGGCTAGACAGGTAGCTTAGTTCAGTACCCTGCTCGTTTAATCGACTGTTTATCACTGGGAATTCGAGCATAGCTAAAGAAAGCGCCTTAATGAAAAACGGCATAAAACTAAGCTTAATACCCTCTTTCTCAAACTGCGGTTTTAATGAGCTTCTAAGGGCTATCAAGTTATCCATCACCAGCTCATCGCTAACGCTGAAATGAGGGATCGTTGTTGTACTTGCTAACATTTGTCGAGCCATTGCTGCGCGAATGCCGCTTATTGCTTCGACACGATCCGATGACCCTAACATGCTCTTTGCACCAGTGTTATTTGCAGATGCAGCTGGCAAAATTGCACTAGCGCTTTGTTCATCTACAACAGATGTCTGCATACTCTGATCTTCTGCCGCTCTCAAAACATCGGCTCTCAAAATACGCCCTTTTTTACCCGAGCCTTTGAGCGTATCTAAACTCACATTCGACTCTCGCGCTAAACGACGTACAGCAGGACTTGCGATGGCTTTGGTAGATGAAATAGGCGCTTCAAAATTTTCACCCTGCTTACTGGTACGTGACGCAGTACTTGCGGGTACGGCAGAGTTCGGCGCAATGTTAGATGAATGGGCACTATCAACAGTGGCTTGCGTGCTCGGTGATGTGGCCATTTGAGGGCTTGTACTTGCTGAATCCAACATTAAGTCGAACAAAGGCGCGTGGACTTTTGCTATGTCGCCTTCTTTGTAATGCAAAGTGGCAATTTTACCCGCATGCTTCGCAGGAATCTCAACAACCGCTTTGTCCGTCATCACTTCAACGATGACTTGATCTTCTTCAACTTCGTCGCCTTCTGAAACGCTCCATTTAACAATTTCGCATTCAACGATCCCTTCGCCAATATCTGGTAATACAAAGGATTCAAGCGCAGTATTGCTTGTGCTGTCCGTACTGGATTGTATATCCGCTGACGCCTCGGTACGCTGAGTAGATTGCTCTGCGCTTTTTTCCGTTTGCATGGCAAATAAAGGCGCGTGCACTTTGGCAATATCACCCTCTTTGTAATACAGTTTTTCTACCACACCGTCGAACATAGCAGGAATCTCTACTGTTGCTTTGTCAGTCATCACTTCAGCAACCGCTTGGTCTTCTTTGATGACGTCACCCTCTGCTACCAGCCACTTTAATAGCTCACATTCCACAATGCCTTCGCCAATATCAGGCAAGATAAAGTCTTTCATCATATCTCTCCTAATAGTCCATTGTGCGTTTAATCGCTTCAAAGGTTTTTAAATGATCCGGCATGTATTCTTTCTCATGCGCTAGCGGATACGGCGTGTCTAAACCGCAGACTCGGGCAATGGGCGCTTCCAAATACAAAAAGCATTCTTGCTGAACGCTAGCTGCTATTTCACTGGCAAAGCCGCCGGTTAAGGGTGCTTCGTGATTAATGAGCAAACGCCCGGTTTTATAGACGGAATTAAACACCGCTTCTGCGTCCCAAGGAAGAATACTCTGCAAATCAATGATTTCGCAAGAAATGCCTTGTTCTTCGGCCATTTCAGCGGCTTTTTCAATAATTTCAATTTGCGCGCCCCAAGCCAACAAGGTGATGTCGCTGCCTTGTTTGACTATATCAGCCTTTCCAAGCGCTAGGGTGTAGTCCTCTTCGGGGACTTCGCCTACCGAAGCCCGATATAGGCGCTTTGGCTCCATAAATAGAACAGGGTTGTCGTCGCGAATTGAGGCTAACAATAAGCCTTTTGCTTGGTAAGGATTTCGCGGGATCACTACTTTCATACCGGGGATGTGCGCAAAAAACGCTTCTGGCGATTGCGAATGATAGTGTCCACCCGCTATGCCGCCACCATAAGGTGTGCGAATAGTAAGCGTGCCCGCCGAAAACTGACCACCTGAGCGATATCTAAACTTAGCGGTTTCATTTACGATTTGGTCAAAGGCTGGGAAAATATAATCACCAAACTGAATTTCTGCCACGGGAATAGAGCCTTGAGAAGCAAGCCCAGTAGCAAAGCCAATAATGCCTTGTTCGGTTAAAGGGGTATTAAAGCAGCGGCCTTTACCGTATTTTTGTTGCAAGTTTGAGGTGGCTCTGAACACGCCGCCGAAGTGCCCCACATCCTCGCCAAATACCATAACGCGTTCATCGTCGTCCATAGCGGTGATCAACGCGTTGTTAACCGCCTGTAGTAAATTCATTTGCGCCATTATGCATTCCTCCCGGATGTTTTCGGGTACGCCTGTGGATACTTAGCAATGTGTTGCTTTAGCTCGCTCAGCTGCTGCTTCAAGTGCCAGGGCGGCGTGTCATAGACATCTTCAATGATATCTTCAATCGGATTGACCGCGACTTTTTCAGCTACCTTTAGGGAGCTTAGAATATCCGCTCTCGTGTTTTCTTTGAACGTATTTAGGGCATCTGAGTTGAGCCACCCTTGGCTGTCTATCCAAGCCTCAAAGCGGGTTACTGGGTCTTTTTGCGCCCACTTATCTTCTTCGTCTTTACTTCTGTATCCGCTTGGGTCGTCGCTTGTGGAATGCGCAGCCAATCGGTAAGTCATCGCCTCGATGAGTACGGGGCAATCATTTTCTAGGGCGATTTTTCGTGCAAGTTGAGTTGCGCTGAATACCGCAAGTACATCGTTTCCGTCTACTCGTATGGTTTTAACGCCGTAGCCGATTCCACGAGATGCAATACCGTCCCCGGCAAATTGCTCACTAGCAGGTGTAGATATGGCATAGCCATTGTTCCGACAAAAGAAGATACAGGGGCAATTTAATACCGCCGCCATATTCAGACCGGCATGAAAATCCCCTTCTGACGCAGCGCCTTCTCCAAAATAACAAATAGTAATGGCTTCTTCACCCGCCATCTTTTGTCCATAAGCATAGCCCGACGCTTGGGGAATTTGTGTGCCTAGAGGCGAAGAAACCGTCATAAAGTTGAGCGCTTTATCACCATAGTGAATCGGCATTTGACGGCCTTTATTCGGGTCTTCCTGATTACTAAACATCTGATTCATGAATTGCTGGGTACTGTAACCGCGAAATACTAACGTACCCTGCTCTCGATATTGCGACATGATCATGTCTTTGCTAGAGAGCGCTGCGGCAGAGGCAACAGTAGATGCCTCTTCACCGCGGCAAGCGAGATAAAAGCTGATACGACCTTGACGCTGCGCGGCAATCATCCGTTCATCCAGTAGTCGTGTATAGTGCATGGATTCGAGGATCTTGATTGCCATTTCTTTATTCATCTCAGGCAAACGTAATTTATCACTCGCTTTTCCGGTCTCATCTAATAATTGAAGCATAGGAATGTCAACAAGGCCGTTGGATATGATATTGACCTCATCGGTAAGGGTTACATCGCTTAGGTGGTCGCGATCTTCAAGGTGTTTCTTGGATTGCACTTGGTTTGTATCTTGCACGTTTTTAGTTTGCATAGGAAAAGCGCCAGCGCTATTTAAAGACGCTTAAATATTAGTTGAGCTTTGTTCACATCGCATTGCTTATTGTTAAAGCACAGATAAAGAATGTGAATCATACAGCCTAATTTGCTGCGTTAATTGGTATATGTATCCTATTGATAACGAAATTGTTTCTATTTTTATACAATTCATTAAAAAGACGTCACATTGACACCTATTTTTTTGAAATTGGAGTAAAACTAATTATGCGCCACTTTGCCAGCACATTAGTGCGATTATAGTCGTCGGCTTACAAGTGCGCGTTAGTCTTAATTATGTTGGAGTTTTACATGCGGATTAGCTTTAAAAGCGCGACCACCTCAGTGCTAGTTTTTACTATTCTCAGTGCATATGCCCTTGAGGATGAACATCAAGGAGGAAACAAGGGCTTACCAAGCGCATCACAAAATCAGTCGCCCCTTCAACAGCCAATTCCATTACACACACAAACGATCATAACCAAACAGCATGTAAGCCAGCAGAAGGCGTCTTCGCGCACACGAACCAGCTTTTATTACGAGCCTGATTTAGCCCCGGGGGAATACACTTACATTGTTGAGCTAGCCTCTCCAGCCATTGCGCAGCGTCAAGATCTCATGCTGTCAGCAAAAGTTCGAAGACAAGCAGCCACTGAAAATTCACGCAAACAAACGCTTCGCGAAGATACCGACATATTAAACTACGCTGAAAAACTTCATCGGGAACAACAAGCCTTTATTCACTCACTCCCCGCTTCGCTGAAAAATGCTCAGAGCATGCATCAATATCAGTATGCCTTAAACGGACTTGCGCTTAAGATTTCTCAATCGGAGGCTATGGAACTAGCTGAACATCCAAGCGTTAAATCAATTGTACGAGAGACGATATATAAAACCACAACTGACCAAGGACCTTCGCTGATTGGGGCGCCTCAACTGTGGCAAGGACAAATTGGCTCACTGGCGCAAAGTCAAGGTGAAGGGGTTGTTATTGGTATTATCGATTCAGGTATAAATACTGACCACCCTTCATTTGCAGAGCGAAGCGCTGACGGCTATGTTCACACCAACCCCTTAGGAAGTGGTGTATTCTTGGGGGATTGTGCGACAAGGTTTCCTGAGCTGTGTAACAACAAATTAATCGGATTATATAGTTACTCAAGCATTACATCAGCCTATTCAGACACTGATGTTTTTCCACCCAATTTAGCGCGAAACGCAGAAGACTACGACGGGCATGGTTCGCATGTAGCTGCAACGGCTGCTGGCAATGTTCTGTTTAACATTCCAGAAACACTTCCTACGCCCGGTGAAGTCGAATCTAATGGCACGCAAACCGGCTTTGAGTTTGAACAAATTTCGGGCGTAGCGCCTCGCGCAAACATCATCGGCTACCAAGCGTGCTTTCCTGGTACTGAAGAACGAGGCGATACATATACTGGCTGTCCAGGCTCGGCGATTATTGCCAGCTTAGATGATGCAATTAGAGACAGAGTGGACGTTATCAACTTCTCCATAAGCGGCGGCGGCAATCCATGGCGAGACACCACTGAGAGGGCGTTTTTGTCTGCGCAGGCAGCAGGCATATTTGTTGCCACGTCTGCAGGCAATAGCGGGCCCGGCGCATCATCTTCAAGCAAACATGCGCCATGGTATACAGCAGTGGCGGCAAGTGAACATGGACGAGACAATGCTTTTGTTAAACAGTTAAATAACTTCAGCGGCGGTATAAACCCGCCTTCGGCAATTACCGGTCAAAGCAATACTGGCGCAATTACTGCTGACATCGTTTACGCAGGTGATTTTTCGAACCCGAATGACTCAAGCAATGACCCTGCCCAGTGCCTACAGCCGTTTCCATCAGGTACATTCAGCGGACAAATAGTGGTTTGTGATAGAGGCGAAATTGCTCGCGTTGAGAAGGCACAAAATGTACAAGCCGGTGGTGCCGGTGGCTACGTTTTGGCAAATGTTCAAGGTGGGGAGACATTCTTAGCAAATGACGAATATGTTGTGCCGGGAATACACATTAACGCCAATGATGGCGACAGCTTAAAACAGTGGCTATCAAGCGGCGAAAATCATCGCGTGACGATTACGTCGGGCGTGGCTTCACAAAATATTGATGAGGCGCGCATTGACGTGCTCGCTGGCTTTAGTGCAAGAGGCCCTAATACGACTATTAGCACCTTGGTTCCTACAATGACGGCGCCGGGCGTCAATATTTACGCCGCCTTCGCAGACCAAAAGTTTGGGAATGACGGGCAGCCGCCCGCCGCAAGTGATTACAACTATTTGTCGGGCACCTCAATGTCGAGCCCACATGTTGCTGGCGCAGCTGCTCTATTGAGAAGTGTGCATCCTAACTGGAGTGTAGACAATATCCGCTCAGCACTCGCGATGACGGCAGACACCACTGTTAAAACACAAGATGCCACATCAGACGCTGATTTTTTTGACATGGGATCAGGCCGTATTCGTGTTGATTTAGCCGCACAGGCAGGATTAGTACTAGACGAAACTGAAGCTGATTATTTAGCTGCCGAACCTGCGCGTGGGGGCGATCCAAGAGCGCTGAACCTACCCAGTATTACCGATAATGATTGCGTGGGTATTTGCCGCTGGTCGCGCACCTTTACAGCGACTCAAAATGGCGTGTGGGACGTCTCTGCCGAGAGTTTTGATAATGGGCTTATCATTAACGCCTCTCCAAACAGCTTTAGTTTGAATGCGGGTGAGTCGCAAAGCGTTGAATTTGTAATCGACACGATTGACGCCGATAAAAATGCCTTTGTGTTTGGTACGGTAACCTTGCAAGCTCCAAACTCCCCTGACTTGCGCATACCCGTAAGCGTGCTTCCAAGCATTGGAAATATTCCAACGGACGTGCAAATTGAAGCGACTCGTGACAATGACAGTACCTTATTGGCAGACAATGAAGCCGTTGGCGTCAACAGCTTTGTATTAACGCCCTATCGCTTAGTAAAAGAAACCATTATTAATTCACAAGTCAGCCAAGACTCTAACCGGGATGACTATTTAGACGACATCACTGATGGTGTGGTGATAAGCGAGATAGAGGTTCCAAACCGCGCGCGACGTTTGTATGTATCCCTTGAGTCGTCACAAGCGCCGGATTTAGACTTATTTGTGGCACGCGATCTCAATAACGATGGTCAAATTTCTAGCTTTGAAGAACTCGCGCAAAGCACCTCCAGTAATTCAAGCGAAATAATTGATATTAATTATCCAAGCGGCGGGCGCTACTTCCTCGTTGTGCAAAGTTTCACAGGAAGCGGCACGCAGCCAGATCGATTTGAGCTGAGTTACGCGGTGGTGGATTCACAGCGAGACGCAAGCCTTGGCGCTCAAGCACCAGACACACTTGAAATATTAACGCCTTTTGATATGAGAATTGACTATCAGCTACAAGATTCTGAGCTTGGTGATCGCTTCTTTGGCGCCATTGATATGGGCAGTGATGCTGCCTCACTCAATAACTTGGGTATTATTACCGTTGATATTGAACGTATCGAAGACGACATTCAGATAGACGCTAGTCCTTTGCGCGTGGATACAGGCGAAAGCTTTGGTTTTAGTATAAATGTTGCGCCAAACGATACCAACGAACAGAGAACGTACAATATTCGCCTGCCGCTTCCTATCGGCACAACGGTGCAAAGCGCTAGGGGGGCCTCTGTTGACAATGGCGCATTGACATACGAAATCACCAAAGCGGTGAATGACACAAGCAGCACGTCGCTCCCGATAAGTTTGACCGTTAATTCAGAAGCCGTGCCTGGTCCACTTTTGCTGCAGGCGCAAAGTGAACTCTTAAATCGAAGTGCAAACACACAACAGCAAACAGCGCTAATTGAATCAGTTCAGATTGAGGGGGCACCCACCATCGATTTAGGAGACAGCCCATCGTCCATTTTTAATGTGTTTGAAACACAAACTCTGACGATTCCTTTGAGGCTCAACGACCCTAATAATGACGCACTTAGCCTGACTTTCACTCAAAGCCAAGGCGTAGAAACTGAGGTGACAGAAGCTGATGGTGTATACAGCCTCATTGCACCCAGCGTGGAGGCGGATACCTTGCTCGTTTATGAAGTTGTAGCGGATGATGGAAATGGAAACACTGCGGCAACCGAGTTTTCAATCAATGTCATTAACAACAACGCTCCCACCATTGACAGTATCAGTGCACCAAGCAGCGCTGCCGGAGGTCAACGCGTTACAATTACGGTTAGCGCCTCAGATCCTGAAAGCGACACACTTACCGTGAATATTGCAGGTATCGCTGGAAGCAGCGCGACGCTGACGACACCACGTACCGGTAATTCAGTGAATTATGAAATTTCGGTATTTGACGGTGTTAATACGGTAAGCGATACCGTCACGATTAGCCTTACGCAGCCTGCTCAAACCACAACTGATAGCGGCGGTGGTGGCGGAAGTTTTACTTGGTACGGAGTCGGCTTGCTTAGTATTTTGGTATGGTTTCGGCGTCGCGGCAAATCCTAGGAAACGCGTGAAGTTCAACTAGGTAGGCGAGTAAGCCGTTTCTGAACTACGCTTACTCGCCACGTCATAAGCACCGCAGCACTACTTAGGCCAACAATAAACCCTATCCAAAAACCTTTGGCTGACATGGCGGGCACGAATATATCTGTTAGGCCTAATATAATGCCGGTTGGAAAGCCAATAAACCAGTAGCAAAAGATACTGATCATTAGCATTGCGCGGGTATCCTTGTAACCACGAAGCGCGTTGGCAGATACTACTTGAATAGCATCTGAAAACTGAAATATGGCGGCAAAAATTAGTAGGCTTGAAGCAAATTCTATGACAGCGGTTTCACTGGTGTAAAGGCCAGCGATCATATCGCGACCGAGTATTGTCCCAGTTGCCGTGACGCTTACCGTGCTTATGGCTAACACCAACGCACAAATATATGCCACTCGTGCTTTAGGAGTCTGCTTTTCACCGATTAAATGCCCGATTCGAATTGCCACCGCTAAGCCTATGCTAAGCGGTATCATAAAGATTAAACTCGAAAAATTTAGCGCAACCTGATGAGAGGCAACGGTTAAATGCCCGAAGGGTGCAAGTAAAATGGCGACCGCTGCAAATAGACTCACTTCCGCCAAAAATGTAAGGGCAATAGGTACACCTTGTCCTGCAACTGCTCCCATAAATCGAAGATCAGGTTTTACAAAGCTTCCATACAGGTCAAAGGTCTCCAAGCTTTTGGTAATCACTGTATACAGCCATGTCGCAAGCGCCATCACATAAAAAACCAACATAGTCGCCAGACCACAGCCAGCCCCGCCCATCTCAGGCAAGCCAAACTCGCCATTAATTAACACGTAATTAGCAGGAATATTGACGAGTAAACCGATAAACATAATTACCATGGTCGGTCGCGTTTTTGACAAACCTTCGCAGTAGTTACGCAAAGTTTGGTAGATAGCAAAAGCAGGCGCCGCCATGAGCACAAAGAATATATATTCTAAAGTCTCTTTTCTTAGTGGTGCGTCCATGTCTAAGCGACTCATTAAGTCGGGCATCGCGAAACTTAACAGTATGACCATAAGGGCCAACAGCATAGATAAATAAAATGTCTGCCATACTGGATATGACACTTGGTGAGCTTCTTTTGCGCCATTGAAGCGCGCAACGATGGGCGAAAGCGCCAAACACACGCCCTGCATAAATATTAGAATAGGAAACACCACAGAGTGACCGACAGCAACAGCAGCCATATCAAGGGCATCGTAGCGACCTGCCATGATGGTATCAGAAACGCCCATGCCCGTTTGCATGAGCTGTGCAAGTAAGAGTGGCCAGGCTATTGTGCTAAGCTTCTTAAACTCAATAGAAAAATTTTCTCGAAATTGTGTCATCTGTGTGCGACTGCTTCCTGTTAGCCTTTATTTGCATAGGTGGCTGTTTTTACCGAAGCCTGAACCTGTCGATTAAGCACATTGAGTTCGTCATCGCTTAGCTTTCGGTATTGTCCCGCATTGAGTTTATCTAGTTTAATATGCATGATTCTGCGCCGCACAAGTCGTGTTACTTCATACCCTAAATACTCACACATTCGCCGAATTTGGCGATTCAAGCCTTGTGTTAATACGATATCAAAACTTTGTTTTCCAATTTGCTTAACCTCACAAGGCAAGGTTACGGTGTTGAGTATTGGTACACCGCGAGACATTTTTTCTAGAAAACTAGGCGAAATTGCCTTGTTTACATTGACACGATACTGCTTTTCATGCGCATTTTCAGCGCGTAAGATTTTGTTAACGATGTCACCGTCATTGGTCAGCAGAATTAAACCTTCTGAGGGTTTATCAAGCCGACCAATAGGGAAAATACGTTGAGGATAATTCACAGCATCAACGATATTACCTTTGACTTTTCGCTCAGTCGTACAGGTAATACCCACTGGCTTATGATAAGCCAAATACACCCTATCACTTTTGTTGTCGGGCACGGCTTTAATCAGCTTCCCGTCCACCTCAACTTTGTCGGCATCACCAATTTTTGTGCCTAGCTCTGGCGCTATACCATTGACCTTGACGCGTTTTTGCTCAATCAATTTGTCGGCTTCACGGCGTGAGCAAAAACCGGTGTCACTGATGTACTTATTTAGTCGTTTCAAAGAAGCTCGCCGTTAGTGTTTGTAGACACTGACTCTAAAGCAAGTTTACGAACAAGAAGTATGTAAAACTGCGGCCAACTAGCGAAATAGAGAGATTGGTCTATGCTCACAATCTCGCAGTTGTTTAAGGTGTGTCAGTATGCAGAACGAATTTGTTGGTTATTTTTTAGCTGGATTCTACACCTTTGTTGCTATTTTTTACACGCTTCTCGTGATAAAACGTAACAAGAAGATGGGTGATAGCAAATGCATTCATACTGGCAAGCGATATTCGCTGCATTGGTTTAATCATCTGACCTTTCGCATATTTAGAATCACAATTTGGTTGGTCTGCGTTATTCATGTATTTTGGTCTGGTATTGACCCCTATCTAATTCCTATTTCAACCATTGATTATCCCATCGTCAATTTGCTGGGAATAACCATGTTAATTGTTGGCTTTCAAACGGCTATTGCAAGCAACATGACCTTATCGTATGCGTGGCGAAGCGGCATTGATGAAGAATCTAAGGCATCTTTGGTAACACAAGGTTTATATGCGTTTAGCCGCAATCCAGGTTTCATTGGTGTAGGCATTGCTCAAGTTGGCTTCTTTCTCGCGCTTCCTTGCGTATTTTCACTGGTGTGCATGGTGATAGGCCTAAATGCACTGCGCATACAAGCAAAGCTCGAGGAAAGCTTTTTAAGGCAGTATTACCAACAGCAATATGAAAAGTATGCCAATGCAGTCCCTCGATGGGTATTATTTTTAGGTACAAATAAGAAGTCGCGTAAAGGCAACGCGTAAGTGGCCGATAACAAGCTTACGTACGCAAGCTCTTTCACCGCGCGAACATGCACGGTCTACTTAGCCTATCAATATGGATCAATACCCTAGCCTACAAACCGCAGTGTGGATATACGATATCGACGAGCATATGATTCGATGGGCAAATGAGGCTGCGCTTAAATGGTGGCAAGCTAAGTGCGTTGAATCACTTAATCAAAGAGATTTTGCAAAAAACACCTCTGATGCAGTTAAACAAGCCCTTGCTGGCTATCAGGAGCGCTTCGATCAGGGAAATGTTATTTGTGATGTGTGGCAGTTTTCCCCCCTTGGTGTAAATAAACAAGCGTTTTGTCAATTCTCAGGTTATCAATACATCGATGAGGCCGGTCTTAAGCACAAGACAATGTTAGTTGAAGCGACGCCTCTTGAAACACTCAGCCCTGCAATCGAATCCCAAAGCGCAATTATCATTGCGAGTATTGACGAGTCTGGTCAATTATTAAGTTGCAATCCGCCGTTTAAAGAGACCTTTGGTAAGCAGATCAAGCACATTGAAGATATCACCGTATCGATTGCCCACAATGATACAGCCACAGAGTTGTCTGAATCAGGCTCGCAAATCTGGTTACAGCGGGTTCGACAGGCAAAAGGCGATGTAAACAAGCTAGAGTTACTGCTGCAAACCATGCGGGGTGAACGATGGTTTCAAGTGCAGTTTTCAGCACCAAAATTGCAAACTGATTCACTGCGCTACTTGCTTCACCTTACCGACATCGATGAAAGAAAGGCAAACGAGCTAAACTTAATTGAACAAACACGCAGTGATGTATTGACCGGCGCACTGAATCGCAAAGGCCTTCGCTATGAGCTCGAAAAGTGCATAGACCGTGACAAAGCCTTTCATGTTTTTTATATCGACTTAGATGGATTCAAAATGATTAATGATTCGCTTGGGCATAGCACGGGTGATCTCGTGTTGCATGATACAGCGAGGCGGCTTGAGTCCTTATCACTGACAAAAGGACTTATCAGTCGATTCGGTGGTGATGAATTTATTGTCGCAATTACCAGCGATTTATCACAAGCAGAGCAGGAGCATGTCGCCTCTCAAATTGTGCAGGTGCTGAGCGAGCCCTTTAGCGGTGAACAAGAGAATCTACTTTTAATATCTGCAAGCGTAGGACTTGCGGCTTATCCTAAAGACGCGAACACTTTAGATGACGTTGTTCGATACGCAGACGCCGCCATGTATCGCTCTAAGCAACTCGGTAAAAAGAGATGGACAAAATACGAAAAAGGCATGGAAAATGCGATATTGCGAAAGAGCCTAGTTGCGCAATATTTATCATCAGCGATAGACAATAATGAATTAAGGCTTTATTACCAGCCAATACTTGATACAAGCATCGACCAGATATTTTCCTTTGAAGCGCTATTGAGGTGGGAGCACCATGAGCTTGGATATGTTAATCCTCAAGAGGCAATAAGTGTTGCAGAAGACATCGGCATGATTGAGAAATTGGAAAATTGGGTCATTAAAACGGCACTTTCTGACTTAAAAAAGTTAAGACGAGCAACATCAAGCAATGCATCAATGTCGATAAACATATCCGCCTTACACATCGAGAGTGACGGATTAGCTAGTTACCTTCAGTCACAGTTGCGTGAATATGCGCTTCATTCAACAGACCTCATTGTCGAAATTACCGAAAGCACCCTGTTGAGCAATTTAGACAATAAAAACTCAGCAATTGACACCTTGACCGAGCGTGGGATAAAGATAGCGATTGACGACTTCGGCACAGGCTACTCCTCCCTTGCATACCTGCATAACATTGACGCCAGCATTGTCAAAATCGATAAAGCGTTTTTATCAGAAAAAAGCGGTTGCAACCTTACTCTCAGCGCAATAAAAACCCTTATTCATGCCTTGAATCTGAGGCCACTTATTGAAGGCGTTGAAACCCAGGAAATGGCAGACATGTGCAAGGAAATTGGCATTGAACTGCAGCAGGGATATTGGCACTGCAGACCTCAAGCGTTAGATTGGTATGTGGATAAGTCACTGGAAAATTAAAGCACCGCTTCATCAAGCATCGCAGCGCTTGCGAGAATCGAAATATGTTGCTGCAGCAGACTGATTTGTGCATCCACTGCAGCTAACTGCGCAATTGAAAAGTCAGTTTCACGGGAATTTAGCAAGAATAAATCACTGTCTCCCGCATCAAAACGTGCCTTTTCTTCCTGCATCAACCGCAATGCCACCTGCGCTTGTTTATCGCGTAAATCGCGCAGCTTCATTAAGTTATTCAGCGCCGCTAGCGCTTGTTTTATTTCAATAGTAAATACATCGAGCATTTCCTGCCTTTTCATATTTAGCTCGTCAAGCTTCGCTTCATTACTTTGTATTTTTCCTTTCGCTTCTCGTTGACCAATAGGAAGAGAAAAGTCCAAGCCCACATAAGATTCAAAGCCTTCTAACGACTGAGCGCCTGCCCCGATATCGTTGGCAAAGTCCACCTTTAAATCCAAGGTGGGCATGAGCTGATTGCGACTTAAACGAATAACGTTTTTAGTCTGCAGAATTTCATTTTCAAGCGCAATCAATTCAGGATGCATACTTAAGCTAGATAAAATATCGCTCTGACTTGGCAAGCGCTTAAGTGACTCAGACATATGCAAACTTGCTGCTTGCGTTTGGCCAAACTCCATTGGCATGCCATTATCGTCGCGATAAAACATAGCGAGGCCAATAGATGCTTGCTCTAATGCTTGGTTCATCTCAAGCAGATCCGCCTGCCGACTTAACATGGTAACTTCAAACTCAGTGAGTGTGATTCTAGCGAGCTCTCCACCCGCGACCTTTTGCTCAATTGCACGATTGCGTGCCTGAGCCAAATCCACTAAGCGTTGGATAATATCGCGCCGTTCGCGAATAAGTTTCCATCTTAAAAAGTGATTTGCAGCCTCTAGCAAAAGAGCATTGATCACCAACTCCTGCTGATGCTGAGCGATATTAATTGATAGCTCAGCGTTTTCTAATGCCACTCGATTATCATCGACGTCTCTATTTTGTAATAACGACCATCGCATGTTCAGATAAGCCTCACCGCCAGAAAGCGTGCGATTGATATCCTCATAAATCGGGAAGCTACCGTCAGATAGACGATAGCCGCCGCTTACGCGTCCATTTGCAAAGGGCAAAATACGGGATATAGACTGGTCAATTATCCAACCATTGTAAAATCCGCTGGTTCTTGCAGTGCTGGACTGATTCAGCTGCCAATCAAAGCTACTGTCCACGATCAGGCGCTGCGCCAAACTTTGCTCTACTCGACTCATCGCCTGGCTTACGCGCGGATGATGTTTTAAGGTTCGTTTTAATACCTGTTCAAGGGTTATCACATCCTCATTTGCTGCGTCAGTGATGCTCTGCTCTTTTGACCAGGCTGGTGCGCACATAGCCATTGCGCTAACAAGAGCAACAGAAAAGCAAACGACGCAGGCAAGAATTGAAAACTTAAACATCTTATTGAAACACTGTCGTGGGATAGTCCGGCGGGAAATTGTTAAGCTGACGCCAAATTTCATAACCCAGTCGCACTTCTTCAAGCAATATCCACGCTCTCGCTTGAGAGCCAAGTCGGACAAATTCGGAGTTGGGCCAGTCCTGATCGTCGGGATCTTGTTTAATCCACACGTTAAAAGAACCATCTGCATTTGCCACAGGCTCAATGAATGACACTTCACCACCGAAGGTTCCAACGGCACTTGCAGGCCAGCCGCTAAATTGAAAAACCGGCCAACCGTCAAACTGCAATCGCACTTTTCGTCCCGGTTGTACTAGAGGAGCATCCAATCCGTTGATTTTAATTAGTACCGCCCTGTCCACTTCGGAAGGAATAAAATGCGCTAATATATCGCCTTTGCCTACTGTTGTGGCTAGCCCTGCCGACATAAGTTGCGTGATCACCCCGTTCTCAGGTGCCACTTTAGTTTGCCGCGATTGACGGGCAAGGCGCGTTTGCGCTTGTGTAACAGAGGCTTGGGCTGATGCAAGCTTCGATCGAGCTTCTTGTAGCTTAATTTGGCTTTCATCGCGTCTTCTAGGCGACACCAACCCTTGCGAGAGCAGTCCCTCTTGGCGTTCAAAATCTTGCTCAGCAGCGCTTAAAGCAATTTGCGCCGCATTCTTTTGTTGCTCGCTGGCAATTAACTCAGATTCCAGACGTTCAATTAGATCGCTGTCTTGGTCACGCAAGGTAACAATAGGGTCGCCAGCCTGCACGCCCTGACCCTCTTGCACATGCCATTTTTCAATTTGCCCAGGCACTAAAGCAGATATTGCCTGACGGCGGTCTTCGGGTGAAACCGTGCTGACCACCCCAAACCCTTGCGCTGTTTGTACCCATGGAGTAAACACCAGTGCACAGCTGATTAATATAAAAAACAGCAGAACTAAGGTGATCGCCGTTTTGCCAGAACTCACAGGTGCCAGTGTCTTTAGTGTTTGCATCGAATCCATGTAGTGATGATATAAAGACATATTTATGTCACCTTTTGCCAGTCGAGATTTAAACAATAATCGAATGCTTCAATTTCCGGATGATTGGTAAAATACAACACGGTAAAAGACTCTTCTTCCAAAGTTGAAAGCAATCGAACCAACTGCTTTCGTGGCAAGTTGTCAAAATATTGGGTAAGCACCAACACGTTTGGCGCATACAGTAAAGCCGATGCTAGCTTTAACAGCAAAAACTCATGTGGCTGCAAAGGTGAGCCTAGTTGCGACAATGTCGTGTTTAATCCATCTTTAAGTTGCGTCACAACATCTTCTAACCCCACTCTGAACAAGGCATCCTGAATATCAGCAACCGTCTTATTTGGTGCACTTAAAGTCATAAATTCCAATATAGTAGACTCTACAATCGGCGCTTTATTGATCACACTTACCGGTGGATGATTCAACTGCTGGTCACGAAATTCGCTTAAGTCAAATTCACCCAATCGTATTCGTCCCTTTTCAGGAATCTGGTAGTACTTTAAAACAGACACAATTTCGCGCTGTAGCCACGCTTGAGTCGTAAAAACGAAGGTTTTTGCACCTGAAGCAATCGTAAAATCAAAGAAATAGGAAACGTCATCTTGCTTAAGAAAAAGCTGATGAAAATCTAAGGCATTGTGAGTAGGTGCCTTGTCGTGCTCAAGGGTCATCTTTTCATTGATGGGCATATTCAATACCAGCCCGAGTTCATCTGCGGCACCGCACATTTCGTAATACATTTTAAGATAATTTCCTGCTTTGGATAGTCCAAAGAAAATAGCCGTCAAAATAAGCTCAGCAGCGACTAATTGACCGATAGACAGCTCACCTAAAATGACTAAATAACCTCCCATTCCTAGAAGCAAGCTACTGGCAAGTGCATACAGCAGTAAAAAAGCAATCACTTGAGCAAAGGCATATCGAAAATAGGTTTTGTGACACGATATGTATTCGGCCGTGTTTGCGTCTGTACGTGCTTGCACATATTCGATATGACGCTGTGAGGTGAATAGAGAGCGAGCGGCCGCCATATCACCAAGCCATTTTGCAGTCCCATATTTTGCATGTGATAGTTCTATCGCAGCGCCAATTGCCCTTCTCGCCCACAAAGACCAAATAAGATATAAGACCAAAACCAAAGCAATACAAAATGCCATGAATACTGGGTGATACAATGACACAAGTGCAAAACCCACCAACAACTGCAAAAACAAGGCGAAACCATCGATTAACAGTGGCGGAAGATTCTTTTGAAAGATATTGATGTCAAAGTAGCGATTAGGAATATCAACATTACGCCGCCCTGAAAAGAACTGATGCTCTGTTAATAGTGTTCTAACACTTATTTCAGCTGTAAGACGCGCATAAATATGCCGTTCGTATTTTTCCATCACGTATGTTCGCAGGGCGCTTAATACGCCCGACAACCCTAGTGTGATAAACAGCAATACCGAAAGCGTAATAACAGCACTCACAGAGGCTATATTGACGACCGTATTTATCAAGGTCTGCACGGCAATGGGTATGGCAAGGGTGAGCAAACTTATCGCTAGGCCATAAACGATAGCGAGTCGAATAAAGTCTCGTTCAGGATAAATTAGCTCTTTTACAAGCTGCCGGGCGCGATTTATGTCATTTTTTGAATATTGAGCCATGACTTCCTAGTTAGACTGATGAGCGGTTGCATCAATGGTTTAATACTTGAATAGTGAACTCTTACTTTTATTTCTTTAGTAAGGCTCTTATCGACTCAGTAATGCCCTCTAGCGTTAATGGATACATCTTATTATTCATAATCTCTCTCATAATTTGTATAGACGCATGATAATTCCAGTAAGCCTCAGGTTGCGGATTGAGCCATACGCAGTACTCAAAATGATGCAATACTCGTTCCATCCATATGCTGCCAGGCTCTTCGTTCCAGTGCTCTACGCTACCTCCAGGATAAGTAATTTCGTATGGCCCCATCGTTGCGTCGCCAACAAAGATAACTTTGTAGTCTTTTCCGTATTTGTGCAAAATCTCATAAGTGTCAATATCACCCTGCCCTCTGCGTTGGTTATCCTTCCACACGCCTTCATACAAACAGTTGTGAAAGTAGAAAAACTCAATATGTTTAAACTCACTGTGGGCGGCGCTGAATAACTCCTCACACAACTGAATGTGGGCGTCCATAGAGCCGCCTATGTCGAAAAACAGCAGTAGCTTAATCGCATTTCGGCGTTCAGGCGCCATTTTGATATCAAGGTAGCCAGCGTTTTTTGCGGTAGAGGAAATAGTATCGGGAACATCCAGTACATCGCTTGCTCCCGTGCGAGCAAATTTGCGAAGACGCCTTAAAGCGACTTTTATATTGCGGGTTCCAAGCTCAACATCACTTGATAGGTTTTTGTATTCGCGTTTATCCCACACTTTAACGGCAGAAAAGTTACGATTTTTCTCCTGTCCAATGCGGATACCTTCGGGGTTATAACCATGAGCGCCAAAGGGTGATGTACCACCCGTGCCAATCCATTTATTACCACCTTGATGACGTTTTTCTTGCTCTTTCAAGCGCTCTTGCAAGGTCTCCATGAGCTTATCGAGGCCTCCCATTGCCTCAATTTTTTGTTTTTCTTCGTCGCTCAGGACCTTTTCCATTTCTTTACGAAGCCATTCGTTTGGGATATTTTCGTCAAACAAATTGATTTGCTGCACGCCTTTGAAATACTGAGCAAAGGCGCGATCGTATTTGTCGTACTGGCTCTCATCTTTAATCAAGATGGCACGCGCTAGAAAGTAAAACCCTTCCATGTCTGCATAAACCACCTCGCCCTTTAACGCGCGCATCAAATCAAGGTATTCGGTAATGCTCGTTTTCACTCTGTGTTGGCGAAGGGTGAAGAAAAACTTAATCAGCATTTCTACGAGCCATAAACATGAGCTTTTCAAATAGGTGTATATCTTGCTCGTTCTTTAGCAGCGCACCGTATAGGGGCGGCAGTGCATTTTTTGCATTTTTATCGACTAAGGCTTCTGGTGGAATATCATCGGCAACCAACAGTTTAAGCCAATCAATTAATTCCGAGGTAGAGGGCTTTTTCTTCAGCCCGTTCACTTCGCGCAGCTGGAAAAACGATTTTAATGCGTTATCCAACAGCCCTTTTTTTAGCTCTGGAAAATGCACATTTACGATTTGCCGCATTTCTTCATCATTCGGAAACTGTATATAGTGGAAAAAACAACGCCGTAAGAATGCATCTGGGAGCTCTTTTTCGTTATTGGACGTAATAATAACGATGGGACGCTGTTTAGCCACAACGCGTTCTTGCGTTTCGTAAACAAAAAACTCCATTTTATCCAGCTCGAGCAGTAAGTCGTTTGGAAACTCGATATCCGCCTTGTCAATCTCGTCAATCAAAAGTACAGGTCTTTCATCAGCACCAAAAGCTTCCCAAAGCTTACCTTTGACAATGTAATTAGAAATGTCTTTTACCCGCTCATCACCTAATTGTGAGTCACGCAAGCGAGACACCGCATCATACTCATATAGCCCTTGCTGTGCCTTTGTCGTTGACTTGATGTGCCACTGCAGAAGAGGCGTGCCCAATGCAGAGGCTAATTCTTCTGCTAGCATGGTTTTGCCCGTACCTGGTTCACCCTTTATTAAAAGCGGTTTTTCCAGCGTAATTGCTGCATTGACTGCCAATTGCAATTCTTTACTTGCGATGTAGTTTTCGGTGCCCGTAAATCCCATGTTTTCTCTCTTGAATGATTATTATTTGCTTGCCGGTCTATACCGATGCCAGTTGTAACTGATTCTAAACTTTGCATGAGTGCGAATAAATAAAAATGCGCTCTCATAAGATATAGCAAAAAAGCACTTTGCTTTTTCTCAATATTGCATAAGCTACAACTGTAGAGACATTACGAGAAACACAACACTTAAGTTTATTGATAGATTGCGATAAACCACAAAGCAAAATCAACAGGCCCTAGAATAACTAGACAATAAAGGATTCAAGACAATGAACGTATTTGACGACAGCTCACTTGCCATCGGGAACACCCCGCTGGTAAAACTCAATCGCATCGTATCTGGGAATGTATACGCAAAAATCGAAAGTCGAAATCCTAGTTTTAGTGTGAAATGCCGCATCGGCGCTAACATGATTTGGGATGCTGAGAAAAAAGGCATTTTGACTCACGACAAAGAAATTATAGAAGCAACCAGCGGAAACACAGGGATCGCCTTGGCTTTTGTTGCTGCCTCTCGTGGATACAAGATTACCCTGACAATGCCAAGTTCAATGTCTTTAGAGCGTCGAAAACTCCTGAAAGCCTTAGGTGCAAACTTAGTACTGACCGAGCCACCAAAGGGTATGAAAGGCGCCGTTGCTAAAGTGCAAGAGTTGATGGATGCAAACCCAGATAAATACGTACCAATGCATCAATTTGAAAATCCAGCAAACCCAGAAATTCACGAAAAAACCACTGGCCCGGAAATTTGGGAAGCAACAGATGGAAAAGTGGATGCGTTTATTGCCGGCGTGGGCACAGGCGGCACGCTAACGGGTACTTCACGATATCTAAAAAATACGCAGGGCAAAGCAATTGTTACTGTTGCCGTTGAGCCTGAAGACTCACCCGTCATCACTCAAGCACTGGCGGGCGATGATCTCACGCCTGCCCCTCACAAAATTCAAGGCATTGGCGCTGGTTTTATTCCGGGCAATCTAGATTTAAGTCTAGTTGACGAGGTTGAGCGTGTAAGCAACGAAGAATGCTTTGCTATGTGTCAACGATTGATGAAAGAAGAAGGTATTTTAGCTGGTATCTCGTCAGGCGCAGCAGCGGTAGCTGCGAAGCGCTTTGCAGAGCGCCCAGAAAATAAAGACAAGATCATTGTTGTATTACTTGCAAGTGGCACAGAACGATACTTAAGTAGCCCGCTGTTTGCTGGTGAGTTTTCTGAACTAGAAGAAGTTCAGTAAATCGTCGCTACGCCTTAGCGAAACTACTGATAAAAAGAGCGCGCTTGCGCTCTTTTTAAATAGACTTCAAATCAGATGTGAGTCTCCCGACGCTATTTATAGTTAAAGTCTTATAAAAAGGAAACGACTGCCGATAAGAACTAATTAACGGAGTCGTCTACATGAAACAGCGCTATCTTTACTATTTTTTTACCCTATCAATCGTGATTTTTCTAAGTGCGTGTCAACAGGAAAAAGAAGAAGAGGTAAGCGCAGGTCGCTACGGTATGATGAGCACTGACACTCCTCAGTACAGCGCCGTTGTGTTTATGCAGGCTTTGTACCGGGATGACAACCTCAATCGGGTTGTTGAGCTATCTACAGAGCGTTTTGCAAGAATTGTAAAAGGCCATCACACCAACAAAAATGTCCAGCGTCATCTGCTCAACCTTAGACTTGATGAAATGACAGTTGATCCCGTTTCGGGCGGCTCGCTGATTATGTCAGAATTTAATGAAGATGCTCAGATTGAAGTTAAAATAGTTGGACAGTTCAATGGTGAACAGCTCGTCGACCTCAAAACCTTGCACATGCAACGTCGCTCAGGCAAATGGTTTGTCAATGATATTACCAACACAATCCCCTAGGGCGTTTAGCTCTTTCCTACTCTAGTACATTGAATTAGGACTAGCGTCAGGATTTATCTCACCGGCAACCTCATCGGGGTCAATATCAAGTTCCAGTAAGGTACCTCGAACAAAGTCAATTTGCTCAAGCACGCGTTTATAACCCTCTCCATATTCGTACTTATTGACTTCTATGGTTTGCGGCATAAAGGTGAACGCAATTTTTAGTGCTTGGATTTGATCTTCGGTCATAGCTACTTGCCCTTATTTAATTTTACAAAGACGACAGTACTGTATGCATGAGAGAAATGCATGTTAATACTTCACCGCATTATCGGCCAATGGCCAAACCTTCTCTGCGTGGATCTGCGCCGCCTATCAACTTTCCTTGTCGAACATGAATACCATGTAAACCACTATTTAAATCAATTACTCTGACGTCATGCCCCAGTTCACTAAGCTCTGCCTCTAAGCCCGCAATCGGACTTCCCTTTTCCAAAGCGGTATAGTCATTACGGTTAGTAAAACGGGGGGCGCTGATAGCCTCTTGTACGTTCATTTCGAAATCTATTACGTTTATTACCGCTTGCGCAACATAGTTAATAATGCGGCTCCCGCCCGGAGAACCGATAACCAGCTCCAATTCGCCGTCTTGATTAAAAATCATGCTTGGGGACATGCTGCTGCGAGGTCGTTTATACGGTTGCACTCGATTTAAAACCGGCTTTCCGTCCTTTTCAGGCGAGAGCGCAAAGTCGGTTAACTGGTTGTTTAACAAAAAGCCACCAACCATTACGCCAGAGCCAAACATAAATTCAATGCTGGTCGTCATTGAAACAGCGTTTCCATCTTTATCAACAATAGAAATATGGCTTGTGCTATTTAGTTCGTAAGCATCGTCTTTCGCCGCCGCTAATGAAGGGTATGGCTTGCCTGGGGACGCTTTTTGATAAGGTTCAGTGAGCGAAATTAAGCCTGCACGCTTAGACAAATACTGTTCATCTACCAGTGGTTTTGCGGAAAGGCCAAGAAAGTCTAAGTCTGCTATGTAAATAGAACGGTCTGCAAACGCAAGCGAACTTGCTTGAGTAAAAGCGTGAACGAGTTCTTTACTTTGCGAGCCAAAACTCGCCAAATCGAACTGCTCAAGCCCTTTTAAAATTTGATACACACTCACACCGCCTGAACTTGGCGGCGCCATAGAGCAAATAGAATATTTTCGATAATCGCCGCACATAGGGGCGCGTTGAATCGCCTCGTAGTTGCGCAGATCTCGCGTACTCATTCTGCCTGGATTGGTTGGTGCAAGGCGCACCGCTTCGGCGATTTTCTCAGCCAAAGGCCCGGAATAAAAGTAGTCTACGCCTTCGTTTGCAATACTGTGTAGCGTATCTGCAAGCTCGTGGTTTTTACGCAGCTCACCTTCCACTAGCCATTGCCCATTGGGTTTAAAGTAACTAGAAGCCGCTTCAAAGGTGTTCAAAGCTGGGTGTAAATCTCTTTGTAACAGCCCCGCTAACCTTGGCGATACTTCAAACCCTTCTCTGGCCAAATAAATGGTATCACTGAACAGTTGCTTCCAAGGCAGTTTGCCATGTTTTTGATGCGCCATGTCTAGCGCCTTTAACACACCTGGCACACCAACGGACTTGCCGCCTACAACAGATTCACGCCATGACATAACTTCACCGTCTTTGAAAAAAACGTCCTCAGTAATGTTAGCAGGTGCAAGCTCTCGCCCGTCATAAGTAAAAAGCTGCTTTTTAGTATTGTCCCAGTACAAAATAAACGCACCGCCACCAATACCAGAGGACTGAGGCTCCACTAACGTCAGCATCGCCTGCACTGCAACCGCCGCGTCAAGCGCAGAACCACCCTGCTCTAATATTTTAAGGCCAGCATTAGATGCATGAGGATTGGCCGATGCAACCATGTAATGCTTCGCTTCGGCGGCTTGCTTTTGATACCACCCCGTTGCGGCTTCTGGCTCTCTGTCTTCCCAAACCTGGGTTTGTGAGTGAGCACTGAACATTGCAACAGCCGCGATGCCTGCACATAAAAATCCAAATACTTTGGGCGATAAAGCTCTTTGCATGTCTTTCCCGTGATGGTGAATGGTTACGTTATTACGTGAATATTAATCAGTGTATTAGCATACAAGCAAGGGTTTGTTTTATAAACCATAAAGAAATAAATAAGCGGAATGAAGCGTAGTGCTGGTCACAAGGTAAAGACGAATTAAGTCTGACATCAAAAGCGCGCCTGTTGAGAGCACTTGTGATTATGAACGACTTTGCAACAAGTCAGGAAGCACTGCTCGGTAGTTCATGTAGTTCACCTGAATGCAAACGCGTATGTAAGACAAAGCTGTGCTTGAGTTGTTTGAATTGAATTGATGAAGCAGAAAATATTAAAACAAGCCATCCATGGCTTTGGAGACTTCTCCCTAGAGACCCGTTGTAGCAAACTCTTCTTCGCTGATGTTGCCGTCTGCATCAAGATCAATCAGCTCGAAATTTTCGCTCAAGGTTGAGTGTGCTTGTGCTTCTGATGTAGAAATCATGCCATCAGCATTGACATCAAGCTCTTTGAATAGGTCGCTTTGTGCTAGGGCACTGAAACTCATCGCGCCGGCACAAAGTGATGCAAGCAAGGTCAGTTTGAAAGTTGTTTGTTTGGTCATAATAATATTCCTTTTATATGATATCTAAGCTAAAGAAGAAGTCCTTAGCTTATTGGTCCAAGCCAGCAGCTGAAAATTCTGCCCAAGAAATCACACCGTCAGCGTCTGTATCGACTTCGGCAAACGTAGCGCTCAATGTTGCATGTGCCTGCGCTTCTGATTGTGAAATTACACCATCTTGGTCGGTATCTAGTTCATCAAAAGTCCCTTCTGAGGCACCCGCTGATGCAGCAATACCGATTGCGAAAATAGTAGTCAGTAATGGAAAAGCTAGATTTTTTGAAAGTTTCATAATGTTTCTCCTAACGTTTATGAAGATGCGCCTTACGTGCGCTTCACCATTGCTACTACAGTTTCCGTGCCATTTCTAAAAAATTGTTTGTAATCATAAAGTTAGCCTTAATACGCATTTATCGCTTGCACGTTTCTGTAGCTAGTCATCTACAATTAAGTCAGGAGAAAAGTGGGTTTTTAGATAAGTAATTGAAAAATATAACCTTTTAAATTTTTCAAGCTGTTGCCATTCAAATACTTAAGGCTAAGACATGCCTTGTAACGCTTGTAATACATGGCTTGTCGCTAGTAACTAATAATTGTCTCAGTATTCGATGTGTACTATTGTGGGGTAACTAAGCGTAAAACAAATCTCGCTCTGCGCAGTTCTGTATTTCAGGCAAGATCTCAAATGATGCACCATTGTGTTGATGTGTTGGTTCATCCAAACAAAGGAAATGCTAATCATGTATGTCGTCACTAACCGAGAAATATTCACCGATAGAGAGGGCTTAGAACAGTTCGGAGAACGCCCAAACGCAAAAGGCCCCAATGAACTTAGGGTATTAAAGGTGGAGAGAAATCGAGGCAAGTATAAGATTGAGCTATTGGAAGATGAATTACCTGAATCAAGGGCAAAAGCGCTGATTAAAGAACATGCGCTTAATCTCGACCCTGAAGCTCAGCACTGGATTAGCTTAGAGGTGGCGGTGCACGTGACGCAGCAAGCGCGTAAAAAAAAGACGCACGTTTTGTTTTTCGTGCATGGTTTTAATAATGATGCAGGTGATGTCATCGAGAGAGCGTTTTACTTGCAAGACAAATATGGCGTTGAAGTCATCCCTTTCACTTGGCCAGCCAATGGCGGTGGCGCTGCGGGGGCTGCATCATATAAGTCGGATAAGCGGGATGCTAGAGCATCGACCGGCGCACTAGAGCGTATTTTAAAAACAATGCGAGAGCACTTCGTGGTAATTAACGAAGGTCAGCAGCTTAAATTACTGGCACAAGCTAACGAAAAACATCCAAAAAATAAAGAAGCCCGAGATTGCCTGTATTCACGCCTTATAGAAAAAGAATGCCCCTTTACCTTTAACGCTATGTTCCACAGCATGGGAAATTACTTACTCAAACAAATGTTGAAAAGCTCCACCAACGAAGGTAATGATTTAACCTTTGACAATGTCGTGCTAGTAGCCGCCGACACCAATAACGCAGATCACAAAACTTGGGTCGACACCATACGATTTCGCAAACGCTTGTTTATCACAATTAATGAAGAAGACATTGCATTAAAACTATCCAGAGCAAAATTTGGCTCCAACCAATTGGCCAGACTCGGACACTACATTCGCGCTTTGGATGCTGAAAATGCTCACTACATTAATTTTACGTCCGCTAATTGGGTAAAACGCTCGCACGCATATTTTGAAGAGCCGGCAGAAAAGAATGAAAAGGTAAAAGCTTTTTTCCAAGAAGCCTTTACGGGAAAGTCAGCAGAACTGTCACTCAAGTATCGAGCAGAGGGTAATTGGTATGAAGTTTAAGGTTTGAATGGACATCAGTAAATCCCCAAAATTTCGCTTGCGCAGGATGGGCTCAAGGGTTAACTTGCAAGATAGACTCTGATGAATCGGTTTTGCACTGTCTTGAGTACGTGCATAGTCACTGCGCAATATATGACTTATAGGCATGTGTTTATAGTAATTTGCTAAAGCTTCGGCTTGTTTATGTCCACGACTCGTTAGAGGCGTATCAGGCGTTTGCACGATGCGAGCAATATTGCCCTGGGTCTCGGCATGTCTAGTAAGGTAAATCCACACGTTATCGTTTTGTCACTTATAAGGTTCCCAATTCAAAAGCTTGTCATAAATTAATAGTTTTAGAAAGCGAATCATAAATGAAAGCTTATTTGTTGCGTAAAACCAGTATGTTAAAATCAATATAGAGAGACAACTATCAAGCACAGCTTGCACAACATCTACCTTACTGATGCTAATGTGCGTCTTTACCGAGCACCTATGTTAGATAGAGCATAAGTGAGCGCATCGTGACTCAAGTTGTTCATGGCAATAGCTTGTAGCTTTGTAACGCGTTGCGCAATTTCGTCAATACACGCTAAAAAAGCCTCCTTAACTTTCATATCATCCCCTTCTATTTTTGACGGATCTTGCAAGCCCCAATGCACCCTCACACTCTGGTTAAAATACACTGGACAGGTTTCACCTGCTGCAGCGTCACACACGGTGATCACCACATCAGGCTTAAAACCTTCAAAATCATCCCAAGATTGGCTACACAAGCCGTCTGTGGAATATCCCGTTTGTTTCAGGTACGTAAGCGATAGCGGGTGCACAATACCTGCAGGCTGACTGCCTGCGCTTCTGGCTTCAATCACATCACCCGCAATTTCGTTGGTGATTGCCTCAGATAAGATGCTTCTGCATCTGTTGTGAGTGCAAATGTATAGGATCTTCAAAGATAACTCCCTTTTACATGACGCGAATTTGAGCATAATAGGTGGCGATACACACCAACGCAAAACAATACAGTAAATTAGATGGCATTCGCTTTTTTTTGTCGAAGTCATGATGAAGCGGAAGTACCGATGCTGTTTGATTTAGAGCCTCAATCTTCACATGATTATTCCCTAATGATTAAGAGATTGGCACATCTCTCGCCTTTACCATACACTTGCTGCTGACTCTTTTGGCACGATGGATTCACCAACGGTGGGAAACCTTACAAAGAAATTAATCACAAAATCGGGCGCTTGTGTTTTGATTGTTTGCGTGTGTTTGATATTTGCTTTGTTAGCACTTTTAGATCCAATCGGCGAACTGACATACTCGTTGGACGCATTTGCACTTACTCAGTCCGCTTTGAATAAACAAGAATATTGGCGGCTTTTTACTGCCCATTTCGTGCATAGTAACGTTGCGCATCTTGGACTCAATATTGCCGGTTGCATCCTCACTTGGGCGTTATTTTACGAATACTTATCTACAAAACGATTAGCCTTACTACTGCCTGTTTGCACCTTAGGATTGTCGTTAATATTGCTCATGGTAGCGCCGACGATTTGGTATGTTGGCTTATCGGGCACGCTTCATGGGGTGTTTGCCTTTGCGCTATGTTTCGACATAAAGACCAAAAGAATGACCACCTACCTACTTGTATTGATTGGAGTAGCAAAGCTGATTTATGAGCAGTTGGGTGGCTCTACTGAAGATACGGCAAATTTAATTGGCGTTGCGGTAGCGGTAGATGGTCATTTGTATGGCGCCGTGTTAGGTGTCTTAAGCGCTGCGATTGTCATGTTATTGGAAAAAAGAACATAGCCTCAGTACTTTTTTACCATCTGTTACTTACACCTAAATCCACAACGTCTTCATCTACGGCTCTAAACACATTATTTCTAAGGCGATTATGTTTTGTGCTTCGATTAAAAAATACACCCGTGTCTGAGGCACTAAAGCGATTACCACTGATGAAGCTTCCCTCAACGTCGACCAGCAAACTTGTGCTTGTGCCAGCTGCAATACTTGTTGGAAAACCATTGATTCGATTTCCGACTATTTGATTTTTCAAGCTACCCCTATGGCTAGTTGCCAAACATGCCCCGCCCTGTTTGCCTAAGCCGATGCCAATTTTTTGTCCGTTTCTCAGCGTGTTATCGTCCACTTCATTATAGGATGACGCGTCAAATTGGATTGCCGGGAAGTTTCCAGATTCTAAAATCTTATTCCCAAGTATTTGGTTAAAATGCGCCTCGCGTAGCATAATCGCCGAAGCGCGGTTTTTCCAAATATAGTTGTCCGATATCAAATTCTTCTCAGCGTTGGCACCGCACAAGTTTACTGCGTGTAAGCCTACCTGGAAAAACTCATTGTTTAAAATGCGATTATTGTTCGCGCTCGCACCGGTCAAGTTTACTGATATTGATACCGCGTTCCCGCGAACATTAATAAACTTATTCTTTTCAATAAATCCATGGTTGCTATTTGTCGTAATAATCGAGGCTCCCGATTCCACAAAGTTAATATTACTGATGCGTAACTTATGTGAATCACTCGCATTAACCGCCATTGAAAAACCAATTAAGTTGCCATTTTTTATGGTTAAACCATCGTATCCTCGAATACGTATACCCCGGGTTGTTTCGCTTCCCCGGATCGTATATCCATTTAGGTCAATGGTGACATTGTCGCTAAATACGCCGAATACAAAAGACGATGAGGTGCAATCTAAGTCTCCCGTGAGCGTTATATCACTGTAAATACTTAAGTTACATGCATTGGCTGAAGCAGAAGCACTCGCAAGGCTTAAAAGCATGATAGTGATGATGTTGCGAAATTTGCTGAGTATCATTTGCATAATCCTGTTTTTGGTATCGCCTAGCTAGATGTTCAGGAAACGGATAAGCGATGTATTGGCATAGAAACCCTACCCTTTTCGACAAGGGAAGCAACACATTGCATAGTCAGCAGATGCAAACCTTATAAAAACATTATGTTTTCAAGATAAAATTATTGTTTTTTGAGATGAAGTACCGTGTTCCAAACCTCGGAATCTACGGGAATGCCGTTTTTAAGACTATCTTTTTTACATGCAAAACTTTGCTCGCCCGGATAGCGTGGCCGCTTTCCTTCTTCAATTTCAGTCGCGCTTTGCGTGAAACTGATGATTTCATTCAGCAATTGCGTATGCAGGTCAGAATTAGCCACTTGGCTTTGATCTATGCAGATAAACACTTGGGACACGCCAGTTTCTTCAGGTGCTTGCCCCAAACGGTAAGTGGATTGACCGGCACAGAGCAGTGTTGCCAACATATCTAACACCATCGCCAATGCAGAACCCTTCCAATAGCCAATCGGTAAACTTTGTTGAGTTTCGAGTATATCTTGTGGATGTTTGCTAAGCGCCCCCGTTTTGTCCCAGCCACCTTCGACCGGCAGCTGCTCATTGTTTTGCGCATAGCTTTCCATTTTTCCAAACGAAAACTGCGACATTGCCATATCAAGCAATATTGGCGAATCTCCATTTGGTATCGATATTACAAAAGGATTATTCCCAATGCGAAGTTCTTTACCACCCCAAGCTGGCATATTAGGTTTAGTGTTGGTAAACATAATGGCAATGCAGCCTTGTTGCGCTGCTCGCCATGCGTAATAACCGCCGCGCATCCAGTGGTTGGTATTTCGTAGTGCGACCATACCCATTGCGTGCTGTTTTGCCAACACTATCGCGCGGTTGGTGGCTGCTAAGGCATTCAATATCCCTGCCCCTTGCTTACCATCCCAGCGCTCAATACCGCCAAAAGCCTCTACACAGCTTGCTTTCGATTTAATATCAACCAAGTCCTTGTCCAAAAACTCAATAAACAAGGGCACTCGATTGATCCCATGAGACTGCACTCCGCAACACGAGTTTTCGGTGAATACCTCGCTAAGCTTCGCAGCTTCGCTTTGCTGGTAACCTCGATCAACAAATAGTTTGGTAAGGGTGTCGAGCATGTCAGTGGGAGATATACGTAGTGTTGTCAATTACTTAAGCCTTCTAATAAATTAACCTCAACTCGGGATAAGCGACAGCGCCAAGTAGCAAAAAACCTCGCTAACACATAGCTGTGATAGCGAGGTCTGATATACAAAACAGTGCTATTTTTAAAGGTTCGTCTCAAATAACTTATATATCCTGCGATACTCATCTAACCACGAGCTAGGTTGCACAAAACCATGTGGTTCAACGGGATAAATTGCTGTCTCAAAATCCTCTTTTTCCAGCTCGATTAAGCGCTGCACAAGTCTAACTACATCGACAAAGAAAACGTTGTCATCAACCATGGGTGCATTCATCAGCAAAGGTTTTGTTAAGCCTTCAGCAAAATAAATAGGCGAGCTTCTTTCGTATGCGAGTGGGTCTACATCAGGCGTATTTAATATATTTGATGTGTAAGGCGTATTGTAGTGCGCCCAATCCGATACCGGGCGCAGTGCAGCACCTGCCTGAAATAAATCGGGCTCGTTGAATAGCGCCATAAAGGTTAGAAAGCCGCCGTATGAACCGCCATAGGTTCCAATGCGCTGGCGATCCACATTTGCGTTTTCAACCAACCAATCGACCCCGTCTACTAAATCTTGCACTTCTGGCGTGCCCATTTGACGGTAAATCGCGGTGCGCCACTCACGCCCATAGCCAGCTGACGCACGAAAATCCATATCCAGCACTACGTAGCCTTGTTCAACTAAAAAGTTGTGGAACATAAACTCGCGAAAATACCCAGACCAGCCCAAATGTGCGTTTTGCAAATATCCTGCACCGTGATTAAAGACGACTGCTCTTCGCTTCTCACTCGTATTTTCGGAAGGTTGATACACACGCGAGTAAATGGGTTGTTCAGTATGGCTTGAGGGCACTGCAACAATGCTAGGCGCCTGCCAATCGTATGACAAGAATGCCTCACTGACAGTATTAGTTAAACGCTGGGCATTACCAGCAGCCGTTCGCTGCTCCGTTAATTCAAGCGTATAAAGCTCAGGCGGCATGGTCAGCTTGCTGTGAGTGAGTAAGAGACTGTCTTCGTTGGGTGATAGCATGAAGTCGGTCATGCCGTTTAAATCTGTCAATACAAGTGTTTCGCCGGTATTTAAATCGCTACGATACACTTCGTAAATGCCCGGATGCTCTTTGTTGGCTTTGTAAAATGCATATTTATCATCATGAGATATTCGTACATCATCAACGGTAAACACGCCGTCGGTAATTTGGTTCAGTTCGCCATCAATCGGCTTTATGTAAAGCTGCGAATAGCCAGACTGTTCAGACAATAGATACAACGTAAGCGAGTCTTCAAGCCAACCAAACTGATTAAACCGGTAATTTACCCACGCGTCATCATGCATGCGATGCTGTGTGCTGAAGCTCTTATCTTCGGTTACATCCATGCTCACGATCCAGCGATCTTTATTATCCCAAGCTTCTAGCATTAACGCTAAATGCTCGCCATCATCATGCCAGCGTATTGGGCGTTCCGTAGCATACCAATCAAACAGCAAGCCTATGTTTCGGGGCAAGCGGTTCGCCTCATAGGTTTCACCGTGCGCCTCAGCATTCTCACGTTTTTCCAACTCAAGGACATCTTCGTTATACCCAGGTAAACTCACATAGCTAAGCTTGCGTTGACTGCCTGTTTCGACATTAACTAAATAAATATCATGAGTAACAGGTTTAGCGTCGGCAACCCTTTGGCGCACATTTTTTGCTGCTATACGTCCGTCTTCTTCAATATAATCGGGCATAATATCGGTATCGCTGCGCGTTGGCGTATTTTCTCGCGTTACAATAACGGCATGCTTACCATTTGGAGAGAGGCTTGCTAGCACATTAGTGTGCTTCTTTGGTAAATAAAACTCAGCAGACATCACCGTACTATTTTGCTGCTTGATAGCATCTCTTAAGTCTTGTCGGTCTTGTCGATTTTTACGCTGTACTTGCTCATACTGAATCAGCTTAATTTGCTCTTGCGCGATGTAGTCTTTTGGCGGTTTAACGACTTGCGGCTTTTCGGCAAACTTCCAACTTAGCAACTGTTGATATGCACCATCCTCTACGTTCACTGAATAAAAACCATTCCCTACCTGAAATGACACGCCAAGCGCTGAGGCATTAGGTGTTTCTTCGGTGGCGCTTGGCGCAAAGTATTGTAAATTAGTCGCTCTTGCTGAGTCTCGTGTGAGCTGCATCACCTCATTTGTACCGCGTTTTTGAGCAAACACGTCTCCTTGATAAATCCATGCAACAAAATCTTGATCATGGTCGTTTATTATCTCGCTATATGACACTTCGTGTACTTTGCTCAGGGCAACCTTTTCGCCATTACCTTGTCCTACATTTGTCGTAAAAAAGTCACGAACAATGCTGCCTTGCTGTTTGCGCTGATAAACTATCTGAGTGCCTAACGGGCTAAAGGTCGGTGATTCGGGCTGATTACCCAACCAATCCGGATCCGACATGATAAGTTCTAGGCTCAATGCTTGACCCGTTGCTACTGAGGAGCTTGGCGCACTGGATTTTGTGGGCGAAATAGTTTGTGTGTTGAAAGACTTTGCAACGCCATCTGAATTTACTCGAGCCGCATTGGTTGTTGAATTTTCAGTTGCGCTGCACGCGCCTAACGATAGGCAAACAAGCGCAAGCGCGCTTAATTTTGAAATATGCGCGAATGATGAGCTTGTTGAGCAACTTAAAGATGTGAGTATTGGTGTTTTCATTGTTCTTATAACTCTGCCGGTTAAATGAGAGACTCAGAGAAGTGAATCTCGCTCGTAATATCCATGCTAACTTGGTTTTCAACCGCTATATTAGAGGGTGCAAATGACAATTGAAAGACTCAAAATGCCTATCGGCATATATGCTGCCCAAGGCTGTAATTTTGGTCACGCGACCAGTTAGACGAATAAGTACGTGAGTGTTGAAATTTAGGTTTTGATCTAAATGTTAAGCCCCATATTAAAAGTATGGCGTATTGAAATATAAATAACCCGAATCCTGTTTAAGAAACGGCGCTCAGTACCGCTAGAATTGCGAATTACTGCGTTGCAAAAGCCAGCAATGGAATAACTATTACGTGACTTTTGCGCCTTGTCCTTCACAATTCTAGCAGCACTGAGTGTAAAAATTGATTTGAGGATGTAAAACAAGCGCTTGCACCATTACTTAAACAGGATTCATCAGGTTAAATAAAATCAACGTGGCGTTTAGGAGCATGCGTAACATGCAGTCGCTTTTTATCAGAGCCACACTAATTAATCGTTAAAATGAGGGAATTACCATGAAAAAGCTGTTTGCAATAGCATCTCTACTAGCCATCACCAGCACTGCGTCAGCTAACACTTGCCCAGATACATTGAAGCATATGAAGCGTAAACTTAACTCACAGGAAGTGGTAAACCTTTGTGATGAGTACGCCGGCAAGGCGGTTTTATTCGTTAATACTGCGAGTAAGTGTGGCTTTACTCCCCAGTTCGAAGGCCTAGAGGCACTCTATTCAAATTATAAAGATGATGGGCTAGTTGTACTTGGCTTTCCGTCAAATGATTTTGCACAGGAATACTCCGACGAAAGCAAAACCGCTGAAGTATGCGAATTAACGTATGGGGTAAATTTCCCTATGTTTGAGCCAATTTCGGTACGGGGCGAGAATGCCGATCCTCTATATGCAAAGCTAGCAGAAGAAACAGGTAAATCGCCTAAGTGGAATTTCAATAAATACCTAATGGACAAAAATGGCAAGGTGGTTGCGCATTATGGCTCGCGCACTAAGCCAGACGATGAGGACTTTTTAAGTGATGTAAATGCTGCATTGTCAGTCGAAGGATCATCTGACTAAACGCACTTACGCCCTTTTCTTAACCTTCTTGATGTTGATTTAAGTGGCAAGTACCACGCCTTCACTTAAAATCGAGCAAAGCGATAGTGTTATTCGAAACCATTCATAATTGATGGGCGTAAATTACGCATATCGTTTTGCCCGAGGGTGTATACTACATCTGCTGCTTCACTACGCGGTTTGTTTTCAACGAGTCTCGCCAGCAAAGCCCTTTAATCAAATATTGAATCAATCTAACTTGGTGTCTATGCTTGTGTAACGCTGTCCGACTCTCTGGTAATTGATGAAAGCCTTCCACAAAATATCCAACTATTTGACTCTATTGACGCTATGTACATGTGCCGCGCTATCTGCACATCAGGCAAGCGCTGAAAACATCGCGCTCGTTGGCGGGCGTTTAATTGATGGCTTTGGCGGTCAGCCAACCGCAAACAGTGTCATACTAGTCAAAGACGGCATTATTGAGCGCGTTGGCACGACCGACACAATTGAGATTGCGTCGAGTTACAAGCAAGTATCCACAGAAGGCATGGATGTATTGCCGGGACTTTGGGAAAACCATGCCCATTTAATGATTACTGGGCATGCCAATTATAGTCACTGGCATCCAACATATAAGTCGAGACTCGAAGACGAAATTATGCCCGCAAGCGCCATCCAACTCTTATTAGCAGGTGTCACAAGCGCTAGGGATTTAGGCGGGCCACTTGCCCCTTCCTTAAGCATTCGTAAGCGAATTAATGAAGGCGAATTGCCGGGCCCTACTTTGTACGTCACAGGACCATTTATACAAGCTGAACCCTACCCCGGGACAGAAGACTATCGCTGGGGCGTCGGCAGCGTTCGTGAAGCGCGAAGCAAGGTCAATGAATTAGCAGATGCAGGCGTTGACCTGATTAAGTTTGTGGATCAAGACAAGGTTGAAAAAGATGTGGCACGTGCAGTTGTCGAGACCGCGCATACACGTGGTCTTAAAGTGATTGGTCATAGCCATAGACCCGACGAAATTCGTGTGGGCATTGAAATCGGCATTGATAACTTTGAGCATACTGGCTTAACTACCGCACCTGAATACCCTGAAGATGTGATGACACTTTTAAAAGAGCGCACTGCTACGGGCCGCGTGGCTGGCGGACCACTTTATTGGACACCCACGGTAGAGGGGCTATATCAGTATGAAATAACCCGCGCCAACCCCGAAAAGCTTGATGATCCGTGCTGGAAACGAGGCCTCAAAGCAGACACGATTGCCGACATCAAGGCGTCTATACAAAAGCCCGGCCAATTGGCTTATATGCAATTAACGCCCCTGCGCAAGCCGACATTAAAACGAAAAATAGAACAGTTGCGCGAAGCCGGTGTGGTGTTTTTAATGGGGACAGACAGTGGCATACCCATGAAGTTTCACTGCCAAAGCACCTGGAATGAGCTCGCAATTCAAGTCAGCGAAATGCAAATGCGACCAATGGATGCAATCCGCGCAGCCACCTATTGGCCTGCCGTTTTTATGGGTGTGAGTGACAAGGTAGGGACGATTAGCGAAGGCAAACATGCTGACATTATTGCCGTCAGAGGCGACGTTCTCAGATATATAAACCTATTGGCAGATGTAAACTTGGTAATGAAAGACGGTAAGGTATACAAACAAGATGGCAAGGTGATTGAAACTATGCTTCCAAGCGAGCTTAGGCTGCAATAAGCCAATACCAGAGAAGAAAACACTATGCGTATTCAAGCAATCGATTCTCTGCGTGGATTAGCCATTTTAGGCATCTTGACGATGAATATAGGCTTTCACGTTAACATACTCACTGGCTACGTCAGCTTAGATCCACCGCTTGTTTCAGATAAAGTGATTCTAATCATACAGGCGATATTTGCTGATGGACGATTTCGCAGTTTATTTTGTATTATTTTTGGAGTGGGTCTTGCCATACTGTACGAGCGAGGACAACAAAAACAGATAGATCCTATTATCTATTTAAAATCGCGTCTTTTCTGGTTATTCATCATCGGTTTGATTCATGCTGCGTTTATCTTTGGGGGCGACATATTGATGCTCTATGCGCTGGCGGGCTATATTGTAATCAAGCATTTACCAAAAGACCCAGAGGAGATATTAAGACTTGGTAAACGCAGGTTTATAGCTGGCAGCGTAATGTGCGTCATCCTTGGCATCTTAGCCATTTTATTCACCCCACCTGAAGATATAATTACACGCTCATCTGAAGCGTTTGCTAGTAAGTACGCCTTTCTCAATGCTAATTATCTTTATTATATCGGCGCCAATGCGGGTATCGCTCTTGTACTACTGATATTCTCCTTTCTCTCCATTATCTGGCAAGTGTTTGGATTGATGCTGATTGGCATGTATTTATACCATAGCAATTTTTTTGTGAATGGATTTAGCCGTAGTGCACTTTATAAGACAGCCTTTTTGGCTGTTGTAACCACGAGTCTGAGTCTCACACCCTATGCATTACAGGAAAACGTAGACGCAACGGTAACACCATTGCTGGCAAGTGTTCCTGCTATATTTGTGAGTTTGATATATGCACATGTTTTTATCAGACTTAGCAAAGATAATGGCTGGCTAATGAGAACATTAAACAACTGCGGAAAGGTAGCCTTGAGCTTGTACATTTTTCAATCTGTATCAATGGCGGTATTGTTTAAAATCGTACTCGCATCAACTTATCCTGATTACATAGCGTCAATTTCATTGTTGCATTTGATGGGGATTACGGCAATGTTAACCGTCGTGCAGATGTTGCTAGCCAATTGGCTTGTGAGTCATTACGAACAAGGGCCTTTGGAGTACATCTGGCGAAAGGTTTACACTAAAAGATACGAAAGCAAAACAGCAAAGATATCGGAACAGATATAAAAAAGCCCCGCTTTCGCGGGGCTATCAACACACTCAACTAGGAACACACTAATGATTAATAATCAATTATCAATCAGTAGTAGTTATTAGTGTTTTTATGCAGCATTTAGTTCACTTAATTTTTCAGAAAATTTACCCCATGCCTGATCAGCTGAATCGCCTCCCATTGCAAGTCCTTCAATATAGTAAAAATTTACATCTGTCATACCTAAAAAAGCGAGGAAATTTTTTACGTAAGCGCTTGAAGTATCGAGCGCTGTGCCATGATATTTGCCGCCGCGAGCCGCAATCACACTCACCTTTTTTCCGGTAATTAAGCCTTTGGGACCATTTTCGGTGTAAGCAAAGGTGATACCGGCTCGCGCGATACGGTCAAAAAATGCTTTAAGTGTGGATGGAATGCCAAAATTATACATAGGCACACCAATCACAATTTCATCTGCATTGCTCAGGGCTTTAATGAAATCATCCGAAAAGGCAGCCAGCTTTGATTGCTGTGCAGTTCTATCGATTTCTTTCACGCTCCAAGCTTCCATTTCTTGTGAACTTAAGTGCGGTAAGTCTATTGCATTTAAATCAATCTCAGTAACATCAATGTGCTGATGCGTTTTCAGCGCCTCTAAATACTTTGCTGTAGCTTTATTGCTATTGCCTGCATCACCATTTAAAGAACTGTTTACGACTAAAACTTTAGTAATTGGGTGGGTATTTGTCATCAGAAAATCTCATCTTTTTAATTAATGATGACATTCTATCTATCAAATATAACGACGTATATTGCAATAAATACGCTGAATCTTTCTATTTAATCGAAAACTATGAATCTTGAGATTCGGCAATGTTTAACGCTTGCGTGATGTCCCCTAAAAGATCCTCTATGTCTTCGATGCCAACACTAATCCTGATGAGCATATCATCTATTCCCATAGCCGCTCTTTGCTGAGGTCCGTTTTCATGAAATATGGTAGTAGCCGCCGGAAGTATCAACGTGCGCGTATCCCCTAAATGCGTTGAGCAGATTATCAAGCTCATAGCATTAATAAATGCGCGCATATCAATCCTGTCCATGAGTTCAATACTCAGTATTCCGCCATATTGTTCTGAAAATTGTTCGCGAGCTCTTTCATGGTGAGGGTGATTGCTAAGACCAGGGTAATGAACGCGTTTAATTGCATTCTGCGCTTCACAAAACTGAGCCAATGCAAGCGCATTACTGCACGTTTTGTGCATACGCATATTGAGCGTTTCAAGCCCAACTGAAAGCTGATGACAAGACTGTGGGGCCAAAGTACCGCCCATGTCTCTAAGCCCACGCTTGCGAATTTGCGTGAGTCCCCATTGTGCTGTATTGCTTACTTTGTAGATGTCAGAAATATTGTCAAAACAACACCAATCAAAATTACCTAAATCTACTAGCACCCCGCCCAAGACATTGCCATGTCCGCCTATGTATTTCGTTAGTGAAGACACGACAATCGAGGCTCCGAACGATTTTGCGTCCAACATGCTAGCTGGGGTCATAGTGTTGTCAATGACAAATAATGCCTCGTTTTGAGCACACACTTCACTTATACCGCTTAAATCTGCCACCTGCGTTACGGGATTAGCAATAGACTCACAAAACACCATTTTAGTGTTGTCTTGCATGGCGTTTTGTACATTATTTGCTTGTGTGACATCCACAAAGCTTACATCAATGTCAAAGTTACCTAGTGTTTGCATAAAGCTGCGCGTATTACCGAACAAAAACTGACTGACTACAATATGATCTCCCGCTTTTAAGAGCGAAAACATCATTGCACTGATGGCTGCCATGCCGGTAGAAAACACCACTGCGCCTGCACCACCTTCTAAATCGCTGAGCATGTTTTGTAGGGCTACCGCTGAACCCGATGAACTGCGGGAATAAACATGCCCGGCTTGCTTGCCTTGAAACACCGCTTCAAGTTCTGAAACGTCATCAAATTCAAACAACACTGAATTGTTGCTTGGCTCATGAACTGCGCCATTTTGCGGTTTGTTTAGGCGCCTATCTCCATGCACTAACTGGGTGGTTTTTACTCGGTTGCTCACTGCGAGGAAGTCTCTTTGGCTTACTGCGATAAAATTCAGTTGATGTTATCGAAAGTACTCACTATTGTATAGCGCGCAGAATGGCAAATAAGCATTCGTGTGCCAAGACTAGGGCGTGTTGACCTTTGCTGTATGATTTTGCAGCAGTTTGTGCGCTATTTAGACAAAGAAACGCAATTGAAGTGTAGTCATCTACATAAAATTGCGATGATGCAGTATAAATGGTGCACAAGCGCTCACTGCTGTGGGAGCCACAAAGGGTACGCTCTGTGTGTCCACCGCTCTTTGTTACATGCTCTTGATGCAGATATACTGCACCTGCGAGCATGTGCCGCGATCGATGAACACACAGAGCGTACAAAATTCATACAGCAAAGATCAACACGCCCTAGAGAGATTGAACTATATAAATGTGTATTTTGTTTATTGCCGTTGAGCAACATCCTGATTACCCCCTAATTGTTGCTGCCAATCGAGATGAATTTCATCAACGCCCTACCCAAGCTTCTGCTTTTTGGCCTGAGTACCCTGATGTATTAGCTGGAAAAGACTTACAAGCTGGGGGAAGTTGGATGGGAGTATCGGCTACTGGAAAACTAGCGGCATTAACGAATATACGCGCACCAGGGAAAGAAATTTCAGAGGCAAGAAGCCGCGGCGAATTAGTGATGAACTTTTTGACCGACAATGTTGGCGCGAAAGAATATTTAGGACGACTCTCTTCAAGCGCCGCTGAATTCAACGGCTACAACCTATTGTTTGGCAACTTAGACTCCCTTCAGGTTTACAACAACTTCGATGACTCAGTCTATAGTTTGAAAAAAGGGGTCTACGGCTTATCCAATGCGAGCTTAAATAGTCCGTGGCCCAAGCTCGATTTAGGTCGAAGTGAGTTAGTGAAGTATTGTCAACAAAGTACAATATTGAATATTGAGCACTTGTTCGATTTGCTCGGCAACAGCACAAAGGCAAGTGACGAAGTACTGCCCCAGACCGGTGTACCCATTGAGTGGGAGCGAAAGCTGTCATCTATTTTTATCGAATCACCAGACTACGGTACACGCTCGTGCACCGTTTTACTGATGGATAAGCATCGACAGGTATTTTGGCAAGAAAGAAGCTTTAATCCTACTGCCAAGCTTGTGGACCAACAAACCTATATGTTTTCTTTGCGTCACTGAGTTTCATTTTCAAACTATCACTATTAGACAAAAATTGACTCGAATTCTTAAGTTAATCATGCATAATGATGCTGTTATCTTCCCCTAACTTAAAGGAATCCAGTCCGTGTTTGAAGCTCTACCCGCCCTATCTCCTGACCCTATTCTCGGTTTATCAGCCGCTTTTAAAGAAGACAGCAATCCACATAAGATTGATTTGGGCGTGGGCGTATACAAAGATGAGCATGGTAATACGCCTATTCTTAAAGCGGTGAGTTTAGCCCAGCAAGAGTTAGACAAGCGTGAAACATCCAAGGTATACATTACCCCACAGGGCCATCAGGGTTATATTGACGGTATGTTGTCACTCATCTTAGGCGCTCAATCACCTGTCTTAAAAGACAATCGGGTTGCTGGGGTGCAAGCACCTGGTGGCTGTGGTGCACTTAGAATACTTGCTGAACTTTTGATGCGCTGCAACAAGGATACGGTCGTATGGGTGAGTGACCCAACTTGGGCGAACCATATTCCACTTTTAGGCGACGCCGGATTAACCTTAAAAACATATCCATATTTTGATAAAGCCAGCGCAAGCATCAAGTTCGAGGCAATGATGGATTGCTTGAAAGAGGTCAAAAAAGGTGATGTGGTCTTACTTCACGGATGCTGTCACAACCCAACAGGAGCCGATTTAACCAACAAGCAATGGCAAAGCTTAACAGAGCTTGCAGTCAAAAATGGCTTCCTGCCCTTCGTTGACCTTGCATATCAGGGCTTTGGTGAAAGTCTCGAAGAGGATGTATATGGTCTGCGCTTGCTTGCCGAAAGCGTTGATGAAATGGTGATTGCAGCCTCATGCAGCAAGAACTTCGGTTTGTATCGGGAGCGCGTAGGGCTTGCAGCCATAATAGGAAAGGATGCAAATACAAAAAAAATCACGCAATCTCAAATTCAGTCTGTGGCTCGGGGAATTTACTCAATGCCACCGAGCTACGGTGGAGCACTCGTTGATATTATTCTAGCCAATGAGAAGCTTAGCGAGGTTTGGAAAGATGAAGTCACCGAAATGCGTGAGCGCATGATCACGCTGCGAAAGCTCCTAGTCGATAACTTGCATAAACAAGGCGTCGATAAAGATTTTGATTTTGTAAATAGACAAAAAGGGATGTTTTCGTTTTTGTGTATTTCTCCAGAGCACGTCAGAACGCTTCGAAGTGAGCACAGCGTTTATTTTGTTGATTCAAGCCGCGTCAATATAGCAGGCATTAATCATTCAAACGTAGAAGTATTGGCGAAAGCCATTGCCGACACATTAAAAAGTCACTGAGCGTTGCTAGGAAGCTTTGCACGTGTCAATAGCGTGAAGTGGCGCAGGCATTCAATTGTGGTGTAACAAAAGTTAATCCGTCCTTGGCGCATACATCATGCGCTCAAGGATGTAGTTTTGAGTCTTCACGCGCTGTTCTTCGCTATCTGGCAAAATCAAATATCTGTGTGTACCCGCATCATCATAGCGCCAGGCGCTGGTGCCAAGCTCATTTGCCGATACCAACCCAGGTTCACTTAAGCGCCAGTGTTCGCCTACCCCGCCAACAACCGCGTACATAACTGCGGTTTGGTCAAAAGTTGCATTGTCGAGCACTTCGCCGGTGAAGTTTTCTTTCATCCAAGGAGCAAATTCACTAAAATGTAAGTATCCAACGTAAAGCGGCGTGTTTTTAGGGTGTTGGTTAATTTCGCTTCCAGTTGTTAGAGCCTTACCTACCTCAAAACCACTAAAAATAATCGGAAGTTTAATATTTTCTAGCACATACTTAGTCACGCCGGGCATGCTCCCGCTGAAATTCCATTCAGTCGTTTCATCAGTACCTCCGTCTGGAAGTCGCCCGCCCATGATCACAAATTTTTCGACCTTTTGATGTACTAAATCGTAGCCATTGAGTTCAGAATATTGATCAGGCTCAGACATGAGTAAATTTTGGATATTCGCCAGCGGCCCAACCGTGACAATCACCACAGAATTGTCATCTGATTGGCTTAAGATTTCGCGATATAGTGATACCGCAGCGCGCGCCTGCGATGCGGATTTCAGGGAATGTTCAAATTGATTTGCAATGGGCTCGCTATAACTCCATTGGGTATACCACTGCTCGGCTTGCCTTACACCAATCCTTAAATCCGGTCTTCCATAGAAATGATTTACAGCGTCAATAGCTTGTATGGCATGACGCTCGTTTGCCCAGCTCATCACGGATAATAAATCTACTGCACCTTCGTCAGCGTATGAGTGAAGCATAGCAAGCGCGCCTAGGTCGTCGGCGTCGCCGCCAAAATCGGTGTCAAAAATGAGTTTTACGGGCTGATGCGATGCTTTTGACATGCTTTGCACAGAAGCGCTATGCGTGCTTTGTGTATTATCAAGCTTATCCTTAGTTTGAGGGCCGGAGCATCCCAGCAATACCCAACTTATACTCCATATAGCAAGCAGGCTTTGTGCCCGCTTGCCGCAGCAACTCTTAAAGTATGTCATAGTGATACCCATCGATGAACTTATAGAACAACTATGGGTAACTACACGCCAAGCACCTTTAATTGTCAATGCTGATATTGGCAAACATGCTTTAAGGAATTTGTGTAAGATGCCGTGCTTAGGCCAGCATGCCGCCATCCACTATAACACTCGCGCCCGTTGTATAGCTTGATGCGTCTGACACAAGATAAAGCACTGTGCCTGCCATTTCATCTGGGTCAGCGACACGCCCGAGTGGAATTTGCTTAAGCGCAGTTTGCAAAATGTTATCGTTCGTTGTTAAAGCGGATGCAAACTTAGTGTCGGTCAAGCCTGGCAGGAGCGCATTAACGCGAATATTGTGCTTCCCGCATTCTTTTGCAAAGGACTGAGTCATACTAATCACAGCTGCTTTGGTAATGCTATAAATACCTTGCATATCTCCCGGCCTAATACCATTTACCGAGGCCGTATTTAGGATTACGCCGCCGTTTTGTTCCCGCATCATTTTACCTGCCTCAATAGACATAAAAAAGTAACCGCGAACATTCACGTCAACTGTCTTGCTGTAAGCCGCTAAATCTGTATCGAGAATATGTCCAAAGTATGGATTCGCCGCAGCGTTATTTACCAAAATATCAACGCGTCCAAACTCAGACTTTACGTGCTCGAACAAAGCCGTAATTTGTGCCATTTCCCCTACGTGACACGCAAAAGCACTGGCCCTCCCGCCGTCATCGCGAATACTCTGTGCTACCGCCTCGCATGCATCAATTTTGCGGCTAGACACCAATACATGTGCGCCATATTGTGCCAATAATCTCGCAATCGATTCTCCAATGCCGCGACTTGCTCCGGTCACGATTGCCACTTTACCGCTTAAATCAAATAAATTTTTCATAACTGTTTTACCTATAGTGTATTCAGCGCGGGGCAACTTTACGCTAGCATGCCGCCATCTAAAGTAAGTGCATGACCATTCATGAAGCTGCTTTCATCACTGCAAAGCCACGCCACCGCACCAGATATCTCTTCCACTTTGCCGAGGCGGCGAAGCGGGCTTGCCTTTACAATGGCTTTTTGACCACGTTCGTCTAGCTGTGAAAGTGTATTTTGTACCATCGGAGTATCAATAAAACTTGGGCATACCGCATTAAATCGAATATTTGCTTTGGCGTATTCAATAGCAGCCGACTTAGTTAAGCCCATTACACCATGTTTGGCTGCACTGTAAGCTGAAATCATAGGTGAAGAACGCAAACCCGCTACAGAAGCAACATTTATCACGTGCCCTGGCTTGCCCGCCACACCCTCTTTAAGCATACATGCCAAGGCTGCTCGCATGCAGTGCCAAACACCCTTAAGATTAACGGCAATATTTCGGTCAAAATCGTCATCGCTGAGTTCATGCATAGGTTTAGGCTTATGGTCGATACCAGCATTATTTATCACCACATCAAGCCCACCGAATTGCTGCATTGCAAACGCAAACAAAGCGTTTACAGAATCCTTATCAGCCACGTCAACCTTATGAAACACCATATCTTTCTGGTGCTCTGACGCCTCTTTAGCGATGGCTTGACCTGCCTCGCTAGCTAGATCTGCAATAATTACCCGCGCCCCTCGATTTGCCAAGACTTTTGCGCTGGCGGCGCCGATACCTGATGCGCCACCTGTAATCAGAATGCGCTTACCACTTACATTCGCCGCGGGAAAGTCATTGCCATACTGAGATAATGCGGTTATAGAAGAAGATTCGGTCATGATAATTACTCCCCTACTTTTAAGATAAGTTTGCCAAAATTCTGGCCTTTAAAGAGCATCATCAGCGTATCAGGAAAGGTCTCAATTCCCTCAACAATATGCTCTTTTGCTTTCATCTGCCCAGATTTAATCCAGCCGCCGATTTCCTGCATTGCGACTGGATACTCTTTAGCGTTATCAAATACAACAATACCTTCCATTCGCGCACGATTTACCAGCAAAGAAAGATAGTTAGATGGTCCTTTGACGGGCCTTGTATTGTTGTATTGACTTATTGCTCCGCAAATAACAATGCGCGCTTTAAAGTTAATACGCGTGAGCACATCGTCCAAGATATCGCCACCAACGTTATCAAAAAACACGTCGACACCTTTTGGACAGGTTTGTTTTAATGCTTTGCGGACATTCTCATTTTTATAATCAATCGCGGCATCAAAACCCAGCTCATCAATCAAGAACTGGCACTTTTCTTTACCACCTGCAATGCCCACCACCGTGCAACCTTTAATTTTTGCTATTTGCCCAACTAAGCCTCCCACGGCTCCAGCTGCGCCCGAAATAACAACCGTTTCACCACTTTTGGGTTCACCCGATTTTAATAAACCAAAATAGCCAGTCATGCCTGGCATACCCAGCACACCTAAGTAGTACGACAGTGGCGCCAACTTAGGGTCGACTTTATGCATCCCCTTTCCATCGCTCAGCGCATATTGCTGCACGCCGTTATGCCCAACAACAAAATCACCCACTGCAAATGCATCATGCTTGCTTTGGATAACTTGCCCCACAGTGCCCGCGCGCATGACATCCCCAATTTGAACCGGTTCGATGTAAGATTTAGCGTCGTTTAACCAGCCGCGCATAGCAGGATCCAGAGACACATATTGGACTTTCACCAGAATTTGACCGTCCGCAGGACTGGGGATTTCAGCTTCAACATAATCCCACGTATCAGCGCTTGGTTCACCGATTGGCCGCGCTTTTAGTTTCCATTGCTTATTTAATTGTGTCATCGAAGTATTCTCCTAAAACCAGTCTGGATGCATATTTGCACAAACATCATTATTGTTGTGTAGTAGTTCTAAATCTCGCTTTATTGTGGGTAACTCCCAGTCGAGAAAGTATTGAGCTGCGGCGATTTTGCCTTTGTAAAAAGCGTGAGCACTGTCTCCTTCTGTTGCGTTATTCACGCCCATTGACACTAATTTTTGCTCTGCAACTGCTGCCTGTCGCACCCAAATCCAACTCACCACGATACTCGCGAAAGCATTCATCATAGCTTGCGCGTTAGCGCTTAAACTCGCATGCTCGCCACTTTGCAATGCGGCTCCTACGTGTTGAAGAAGCTTGTGAAGTTTGCCTAAGTATTGCCCGAGCTTCTGAGCTAGCTTGGCAGATTGGGGGGTCTTGATGTTCTGTAAATCGCGCTCAATTTCCTGCTGCAAGATTTTTAGGCCAAGACCGTTTTTCTGCCAAAGCTTTCTAAAGGTCAAATCCAGCGCCTGAATGCCATTAGTTCCCTCGTGGATAGGATTTAAGCGATTGTCACGCCAAAACTGCTCTGACAAATACTCTCGGGTATAGCCAGAGCCGCCCAAGACCTGAATGCCCAAGTCATTCGCTTTGGGTCCGTATTCTGAGGGCCACGCCTTTAATACTGGGGTCAATAAATCTAACATTTCTTGGAGGCCTTCTTTTTCTTGCTCATCCTCACAAGTGTTGATTCGGTCAATTAGGTTGGAGCCAAATAGGCAAAGAGACATACCGCCTTCCGTGTAGGCTTTTTGTGCAAGCAGCATTCGCTTTACATCACCATGCAAAATGATGGGAGCGGCAGGATCATCTGGCTTTGTATGCGGGGCAACGCGCCCTTGAGTTCGGTCTTTAGCGAAATCCAGTGAGTATTGGAATCCTCTATACCCAATCATAGCAGCGCCAAAGCCAACGCCAATGCGTGCCTCATTCATCATCATAAACATGTAGCGCAAACCGAAGTGTTCTTCGCCTACCAAATACCCATGACAGTCATCATTTTCACCAAAACTCAAGGCGGTGGATGTAGTGCCTCTGTAACCCAATTTATGTAACAAACCAGCAAGCTGAACATCATTGCGTTCACTTGGTTCACCGTTTTCATCCAATCGAAATTTGGGCACGATGAATAGTGAAATACCTTTCACGCCAGCAGGACCGCCAGGGATCTTAGCCAGCACTAAATGAACAATATTGTCGGAAAGCTCATGCTCGCCTCCTGAGATGTATATCTTCGAACCTTTTACCCGATAGCTGCCATCATTTTGCTTTACTGCAGTGGTCGTAATGTCTGCTAAGGAACTGCCAGCATGCGGTTCAGTTAGCGCCATTGTTCCAGTAAAGTCTCCAGTCAACATTTTTGGCATGAACTGCGCTTTTAAGTCTGTACTTGCAAAATGACTAATGACGTTGATTGCGGCAGCGGTTAAAAAAGGGTATGCGGTGGTCGACGGATTCGCCGCCATGAAATAGCCTGACACAGCAGTCATGACTGTTTCAGGAAGCTGCATACCGCCATCTTCAAAAGCATAACGTCCCGCTATGAACCCGGCTTCACGAAAAGCATCAAAAGCCGTCTTGACGTCGGGGATCATGCTGACCGTTTTGCCATCAAATTGGGGCTCTTTTTGGTCGGCTATATGATTATGTGGAAGAAATAACTTCGCTGACATTTTGTGGGCGGTATCAAGCACTGCATCAAAGGTGTCCCGATTGTGGTCAGCGAAACGTTCGTGTTCACATAGTGCTTCAGTATTAAGTACATCGTAGAGCTGAAAAGGAAGCTCCATATCGTGGATAAGCGTATCGGCGGCCATGTGTTACCTCGTCTATGTTGTTATTTACTTATAATAAGGACTATAGTCTTGTTTAGTGAGTGTCATTTATGCCATATTAATGGTTAAAAGCGACATGTATAAAATTTATGAATAATCTGTTAACAGCTAAACACAGAGTGCGAGAAGCACATGCCCTATTTTAAACAATACAAGGTCACTATCTTGGGCTTTGACGGTGCGCTAGCGTCAGCAATTACAGGCGCCCTCGACATTTTTTCTTTTGCTGGAGTATCTTGGCAACGCTTTAATCAGCAGGATGTTCAACCTCGATTTTGTGTGAGTATCGCAAGCTTGAACAAGCGGGATATTATTTGCACGAACCGCTTAAAACTAAACGCCCATGAGGCAATTGAAGATATCAAGGCCACCAACATTTTGCTTGTCCCAACCATAGGGGGATCAGTAAAGCGTGTGCTTCAGGACAATCAGGCACTGCTGCCACATCTTATTCGCTTGCATAACAGTGGTTGCGACATCGCGAGCAATTGTTCCGGCGCATTTTTACTTGCAGACGCCGGTTTGCTTGATAACAAAGTGGCAACCACTCATTGGGGATACGAATCGCTATTTAAACGCATGTTTGAGCATGTGGAATTAGATATTGAACAAATGGTGACGCATTCTGAAAATGTGTATTGTGCTGGCGGCGGCATTGCCTTTCACAACTTGTGCTTAATGTTAATTGAGCGTTACTGCACGCGAGAAGTCGCCAATCAGGTCGCAAAGGCACATGTGATGGATGTGCACAGAAATTCACAAAGTGCATATGCAAATTTGAGATTGCTTAAGCAACATCAACAAGCCCACTTAATGAAAGTTCAGGACTACATAGAAGATAACTTTAATCAAAACTTGGTAGTGGAAGAGTTGGCCAGCATGGTGAATGTAACCAGTCGGACACTTAATCGGCAATTTCAGCAACATGTAAAAATGAAGCCCATCCAATACATCCAGAATGTGCGCATTGAGCAGGCTAAACGACTATTGGAAAGCGGTGAGCGACACACACAAACGGTCGCTTCAAAAGTGGGATACGAAGACGCCGCCTCGTTCGCAAAACTGTTTAAAAAGCACACTGGTTTTACGCCGAGTCAGTACCGTATAAAGTTTCATAGAGATTTTGACTTCTAGCTGCGCAACGTGGCTTTTTAACGAACTTTATACGCACGTTTAACGATATTTAAACAATTGTTCTGCTATTATTTTAATGCACTAACTGTATGCTTCACTAATCTTATAAATAAAAAGACAAGACAACCAAATTCGGAACACAAAACATGAAAATCTTCAAGCAAACAACTCTTGCGCTAGCCGTGTCTTTAGCGTGTACAATGCCTGCGATATCTCAAGAAACTGAAAACGGTGCTTTATCTAGCGCTGAGCAAGAAGCGGGTTTGGAGCGAATCACAGTAACTGCTCAGCGACGCGCACAAAGTATTCAAGATGTGCCTATTTCAATTGCGACTTTAAGTGGCGAAGAATTTGACAGTTTGTTTTCTGGCGGCGGCGACATTTTGGAGCTTGCAGTGCGTGTTCCTGGCTTATATGCAGAAACCTCCAACGGCAGAGTCGCACCACGCTTTTACATTCGAGGTTTGGGTAACACTGATTTTGACCTGGCAGCCTCTCAACCCGTGTCCATTATAATGGACGATGTGGTAATGGAAAATGTGGTTCTAAAAAGCTTTCCGTTGTTTGACATCCAGCAAGTAGAAGTCATTCGCGGCCCGCAAGGTACCCTTTTTGGACGAAACACCACCGCAGGTATTATCAAATTTGATTCGGTTAAACCCACTGATGACTTTGACGCCTATGTAAAAGCAGGCTTTGGCAGCTTCGACACTATCAATATAGAGGGCGCCGTGGGCGGCAAGTTAGGTGAGAATTTATCCGGCCGATTTTCGGTGTTATCGCAAACACGCAGTGACTACATTGATAATATCGCGTCAGATGAAGGCGATGCGATTGGCGGTTTTGACGAACAAGCCTGGCGCGGCCAACTACTATTTACCCCAACAGATGACCTAAGTATTCTTGCCCAGTTGCATGGGCGTGATTTAAACGGCACGGCCTCTGTATTTAGAGCCAACGTATTTACCCGCGGCTCAAACGATTTAAATGAAAATTACAAGCGCGACGAAGTAATATACGATGGCAATCTGAACGGCAATGGTTTTGACAACAATCCTCAAGAATACGAAGGCTTTGGCGGGTCATTTAAAGTCGATTACGACATGGGTGATATTACCATTACGTCTATTACCGCATTCGAAGAAGCTGAAGGTTTTAGCTTAGGGGATATAGACGGTGGGTTCGGCAACGCGGATGATTTTACACCAGACCCGCGGCCAGGATTTATCCCTTTTAGCGCAGTAACTCAAGATAACCTAGACAACCTCGATCAGTTTACTCAAGAAGTTCGCATTGCTAGTGATACTGATGAAGCTTTGCAATGGCAGGCAGGTGTATTTTATTTTGACTCGTCATTTGATATCACCAGTACCGATGGTTTCTTTGGCGCAAGCACCGTATTTCATGAAAACACTACATGGGCAGTCTTCGGCCAAGCAAGCTACGAGCTAAGTGAGAAGCTCACTATCACTGGTGGCCTTAGATACACTGATGATGAAAAATCACTTGAGGTAGGTCAGCAAAACGTTGACGGCTTTGCATTGGTAATTGGTGCAGCGCAAGTCCAAGACTACGACCCTGTTAACGTAGACGACGGCCAAACCAGCTTTGAATTAAGCGCAAACTACAAGCTAAGTGATGACGTCTCCTTGTTTGCACGCTTTGCCAATGGATTTAGGGCGCAGTCCATTCAAGGACGTGACATCGCTTTTGAAGGCAATCCTTCCGTTGCAGACGCCGAAACGATTAATTCAATAGAAGCTGGCTTTAAAGCTGATTTACTAGATGATACTTTACGATTGAATGCTGCGGTATTTGCCTATGAGGTAGACGATATCCAATTATCTGCAATTGGCGGTGCCAACAACGGCAACTCGCTTTTAAATGCTGACAAAGGACGGGCGTTTGGGTTTGAAGTAGATGCACAGTATTTAGTCACCGAATACTTTGTGTTAACCGCAGGCTTCAGCTACAACGATACCGAAATTCAAGACGATAATTTACTGGTAGCACCGTGTGGCGCCAACTGTACGGTTACCGATCCGATTATTGATGGCCTGGCATTGGTGGATGGCAACCCCTTCCCGCAGGCGCCTGAGACCATTTTCAACTTCACTGCGCGCTATGCGATACCGGTAGGTGATAATGGCGAGCTATTTGCTTATACCGATTGGGCCTTCCAAGGGGAAACCAACCTGTTCTTATATGAGTCTGTAGAGTTTACGACCGACGACAACTTTGAAGGGGGCTTGCGTTTGGGTTACGAAAACTTTGAACATAACTATACAGTTGCCTTGTTTGGCCGAAACATCACCGATGAAGATAATGTAAGAGGCGCGGTGGACTTTAACAATTTAACGGGTATTGTTAACCAGCCTCGCATCTTTGGTATTGAGGGCAGAATTAACTTTTTTTAAATTATGCTCAGCGACTTCTGTCGCTTTTGATGAAAGGCCCGTTTCACCGCGGGCTTTTTTGTGCACAATTGGAAAACCTCAGCATTGTAGTTTCAGTACCATCACTCGCATTATTCTTTTTGAGCCAGATGCGATATATTATACAAAACGACTCGCAAACTTGCTCTTTATTGGCGACCGTAGGGAATACATTTTTTGCTAATAAGCGAAAATATCAGGCAAAATAGAGAATCTGCTAGGTCGATGTGAAATATACTTATTCAAAGGATGATGCATATGGGCAAACCTGCGGCACGTAAAGGCGATATCGGCTCTAATCACGGAGCTTGGCATCCCAGTCCAATTATTGCAGGCAGTGGCGATGTATTTATTAATCATATACCTGCAGCACGCAAAGGCGATGCCTTAGCACCGCACGTAAAACCGAAAAGTCCCCCACATGGACGCTCAATTTCACAAGGAGCCCCAACTGTTTTCATCAATAACAAGCCTGCCGCTCGCGTTGGTGATGCTATTGACTGCGGCGGTTCAGTTGCTATGGGTTCACCCAACGTATTTATTGGTGATGACAGCGTATCGATTGAGTCTGTAGGTATCCCCTTGGTATTAAAGAGCGTCATCATTCGCTTAAATATCAACCCAGAAATTGGCTCAGACATCAAAGACACCTTTACCTTAAGCTCTGCGGACGGCAGCTACAAGGAGTCTAGAACCGTTAAAGATGACATGATGCCAGGTGACGAATACTTGGACCTTCTATACGAAAATCTGAATCCATCGTTACTCTATTCTCTAGACCACCAATACGCTGTGGATGGGACGACGACTCAATACTTTACCAACATAAGCTACACGGCTATGTCGCTACTTTCATAAACAAAAGGATAGGTACAACATGGAAATCGTCCCTAATTCTGGCCCTGAAGATCCGCAAGGTCGTCCAATAGTCGCATTAGGCCCCCCTAGAAAATTACGTATGGGCGTGTTTTTTGACGGTACAGGTAATGACACCTCAGACCCTGAACAATATTCGAACGTCAACAAACTGAGATTGGCATATATTAATAATTTGTCTGGTGCTAATGCTGTAGCCTATGATCCTAGTGACAGTAACGCCCAAATCAGCACGTCAGTGTACAAACGTGGGGTTGGCACCGACCGACCTATAGTAAGTATTCCAGTTCCTGGAGTTATACCCAGAGTCTATAACTATCAAATGGAGAGTGATCCGCTCGGCGGAGGCGCAGGCAGAGGTATGAAAGCGCGTACAAACGGCATGTTTTATGACATCCGTCAGAAATTATACGATTTTGCTGATCGATTCCATCGTTTGCCTGAGCTTGTAGAGCTCGATGTGTTTGGCTTTAGCCGAGGCGCTGCCACTGCAAGACACTTTATAAACCTCATCGTTCAAGAGCATTACGATTTAGATTTAGATCCACGCTATGTCAATCAAAGAGTGGTCTTCAATGTCACGTTCGTTGGGATTTTTGATACCGTTGCAACCGTGGGTATACCCGGTAACAATATTGATGCTGGATATGGATTTCATATCATTCCCTATAGAGCAAGCCGTGAATGGGATGATGTGACTTATCGAATGGAAAAAGTCTTTCATATTGTCTCTGAAGATGAAGTCCGAGCTGCATTTGACTGCACCAGTGCGATAGATATACCGCTAGAAAACCATAACCTTGGTGAAAATGGAAGCAGTCTCGATTCAAGGGGGCGAGAGAGGGAACCTATTGAGCGCTATTATCCTTCAGAGCGACGGGAGGGTGTTATCGAGGAAGTTTTATGCATCGGCGTCCATTCGGATGTTGGTGGCGGTTATTCTAATTTTTTTGAGCACGATGCCAGCAATAACTTTCTTGCCCGAATCCCTCTACACATGATGTATCAAAAGGCTTTAGAACACGATGTCCCTATGTGGCAACCAAATGAAGTTCTTTCCGAAGTTCCCGAACTGCGTCCACATTGGAACAGTGACGCTGGTTGTCAGCAAGGTTTTGACTATTTAATGTCTCAATATGCGCGGTATCCAAATCTACGCTTTAACTATAAAAAGTATCGGGAAGCTGATCTCACTATTCAGGCTCAATTAAGGCTACAAAGTGAAGGGAAAACCGGCGACGGTCTTATTCCATGGATAGCGTCAACTTATGAATATAGTCATGTATCGACTGAAATTGGCGCGCTATATGCGCATAGGCGAGAAATGGAGGCCGCGATTGCGCAAGATATGGGATCAGAAGCTGCCGCCGAGGCATTTTTGGACACGGCAAACCGTTTCTATCGCACTTATGTGCATAAGTCTTGCTACCCATGGAATCAAGTTACTGGTATGTATCCGCAATATCGTCTCGAAACAATCCGTAGTCCAGTTACACTAGAAGAGGAAACAATTGGTGTTTTTCATCGCGGTATATTTACGCCTGTGTACACCGAGTATGCTGAGGCAAACCGCTCGATGCGCGTCATTCGACTATTATCTCCTATCGTGGGCGAAGTGTTTGATTTCGATTTAGGTCGCCCAATACAGTTTAATGACGGCGAGCACGGTCAGTAAAAATGCAAAAGCGCTTTGGGTTACTTACGCTCTCAGGGCTCCTAGCATTAACAGGGTTTGCCATATTATTTGCATCAAATGGATTTGTATCTGATGTGAACACTGTCAAACACTTACACGCTTCATACGTCCCAAGCTTGAAACAAGACGGTGGAATTCAGTTTTATTTAGGCTCAGCCAGCTATCTTTCAAGCAACAAAGGCGGAGCAGCGGGACGACTTTACTTTGGTCCATATTGGACTTACCACACTATGGGAGCAATTCCTTCCGACACGGGCGATTTAGCCTATCATGGCGAACCGAGTGGGAAGCTTTTTGCAATATGGCAGACGCAAACGCGGGAAAAGGACGTGTCAGCTCGGCAATTTAACTACTACTATGCTGCATCGCCAGAAGGTGTCAATAATGTAATGCCGCCGCGCAAAGGCAATCATCTATATTATAAAGTGTATGCGTTTCTAGGCCATAAACTGATCTACAAGGAAGCCCTTTCTGCATCAGACAAACAAAGTTCTGCGATGCCAGCCATTGAACTTAGCGGTGGACTCGATAAGGCATATCGAGTGGGAGACAAACCTGCCCTCTATTACTGGGTTGAATCATTCGATGGGAACGGGGCAACGAGAGATTACCCTTGGAAAGTACCCACGCAATGGCAAAAGATCGACGCGATAGAGATTACAGAAGCACAGTTTGACTCGCTCTACTGCTCTATCCATATGAGTGGTTGCACGCCATTTTTAACAGAAAAAACATCAGGTTTAACCCCCGAGCAATTAGAATATGTTAAAACCCATCCCATTGACAAAAAAGACTTTGCAAAATTAATAACGCGGTTGGAAAATCATAATAATCCATGGAAATAGATTTTTTTATGTTGATAGGTCTCCTTTTTTAATTGCTTGCCTTCTATTAAAAGTGATTCATCAAGGGGACAATTTGCTAGCGTTAATTTAAGGCCTAAGCAAAACTGATATTTTTTTGTGGAGAATATATTTACATCATGCTGCACTCAAACGTATTTCTGTTCAGCGCCTGCGTGCTAATTTGGGGCTCAACTTGGATTGCGATTACCTTTCAAACGGGTGAGGTAGACCTTATGGTTTCCGTTTCGCTCCGCTTTGCGATTGCAGCACTGATTCTGGGTGTTTGGTGCAAGCTTCGAGGCATATCCTTGCACATAGAAAAGTCGCAACATAAGTACTTGATAACGGCTGGTATCTTTCTTTACTGCCTAGATTATTCATTTTTGTATGCTGCTGAACAACATATGATCAGCGCACTGCTAGCCGTTTTAAGCAGCAGCGTTATCTACTTTAATGTGGTGTTGCGGCGACTCATATTAAAAAAGCCTATTAGACTTGAAGTAGTCATTGGTGCAACGCTTGGACTGATTGGCATTGGCTTAATTTTTGCGCCAGAATTTGAGCAGCTATCGGCGAATGATGGCATCATGCTCGGTTTATTGTTCGCGACCGCATCGTTTTTGTCGGCAGCGGCCGGCAATATTACCTCTGAACGTATTTTAGATAAAAAGACCGATGTTGTGCCGATGAACTTTTGGTGTATGAGTTACGGCGTTGCTTGTACAAGCACGGTAGCTAAAATTAGCGGCGCAAGTTTCGCATTGCCTTCAAATTACGAATACTTCGCTTCGCTGCTCTACTTAGCCGTATTTGGTTCAGTGCTAGCCTTTGGCTCGTACATGAAGTTACTTAAACAAATAGGCTCTGATAAAGCGGCCTATGTGGTATTGGTCTACCCCATTGTTGCTTTAGCTATCTCGACCTTTTTTGAAGACTACACGTGGTCGCAGTATTCAGCCATCGGCGTGTTATTTGTTATCTTTGGGAACGCAGTTGCTATGGGAAAAGCCAATCGTTTTGCTCTTCGCATTTACAAACGGCTTTCGGTTTAATCGTCAAGCCGTTTAAAGCATGCACGTGCTCTATTGGGCTGTGCTGCTCTGCGATTGAGTCAGCCCTGCATCTGTCTTTAGGTGCTTTTTGCCTCTGAACGCCCGCTTAATGTCATCCAAAATCATATACAAAGCTGGCACCAGCAAAAGCGTAATAACCGTTGCAAACAAAATACCAAAAGCGAGCGATATCGCCATTGGGATCACAATTTGAGCTTGCAAACTGCGCTCAAAAATAATGGGAAGTAGTCCCATAAAAGTAGTCAGTGATGTCAGCACAATTGCCCTGAACCTCTGACTACCAGCGGTCGTGACCGCATCAAGTAATCGATTACCTTCTTTGCGCGCTCGATTAACAAAATCAACCATAATGAGCGAATCGTTCACTACCACTCCCGCTAACGCAATAATGCCGCAAATTGAGAGCACACTCACCGCTTTTCCAAGGATTAAATGCCCCACGATTGCACCCACCATACCAAAGGGGATCACAGACATAATAATCAACGGTTGCGAATAGGACTTAAGCGGTATCGCCATTAAAGCAAAAATAGCTAACAGCGCGAATATAAACCCTTGAGCAAGCGATATCATTGCCTCTCCCTGTTCGCGCGAATTGCCTTGAAGCTTAAAGCTCACATTCGGATAACGCGCTAGAATCTCAGGGATCACTTCATTGGTGACTTCGGTAACCACCTCACCTGGGTCAATAATGTCCTTATTTACCTTCCCGCTTACGGTAATTGAACGAGAGCCGTCAACGCGAATAATGCTTGAGTAACCTTCTGCTAGCTCTATGTCAGCCACCTGACTAAACGGGATATCGTCCCCATTCGGAGCGCGCACGCGCATATTTTCAAGATTACCCACCGAATTGCGCTGGTCCTGTGGATAGCGCACCATAACCTTAACTTCTTCATCTTCACGCTGAATGCGCTGCGCCTCTGCACCATAAAACCCGTATCGAACTTGCTGTGCAAGCTGTGAAAGAGAAATACCCAGCGCTTCAGCTTGAGGCTTCACGGCAAGTCGTATTTCGTCGCTGCCGCCACTAAAAGTATCATTTATTTCGCTTACGCCATTAAATGCTGATAAGCGCTGCTTAAGCTCAGCGGTCACATTGGTTAAATCTTGAATATTCGATGAACTAAATTCAAAGTCTAAGTCAGAACCCGGACCAGGCCCGCCAGCGCTGCCGATAGAAAGCGTTCTAATACCCGCCATTTCAGGCAGCTTTTCGCGCCATCGCTCGTGAATTTGTTTATCGGTCAGCTCGCGTGTTTCGCCTTTAGTCAATTCGATAAAAAGTTGCCCACCTAATGCGCCTGAATCAAAAGCCAAGAAATGCTTAACAACCCCGGCACCCGTCTCTTCGGCAAGTTCGTTATCCATTTCAATAGCGGCATTCATCAAGCTGGTAATGGCTGCGTCGCGCTGAGCAAGCGAGCTTCCAGCCTCCATCTCAACACTCGCAGTCACAAAGTCGGAGGGAATGTCAGGGAAGAATACAAAGCGCACCAAACCACCGGCAAATAAGCCGACAGTCAAAATCAACAGCGCAATGAAACTTGCTAATGTGGTATAGCGATACTTAACTGCTTTGACTAAAAATGGAACGTATTTATTGGCAATGAAACCTTTAACTAAGTCATTAAACGCCTCGCGATTTCGCTGAAACCAGTTAGCGGTCTTTGGATCGTAGGGTTTAACCTTCATGTGCGCTAAATGCGCTGGCAAAATAAGCTTTGATTCGATTAAAGAGAATACTAAGCACAAAATGACTACCAAGCCTATGGTCTTCCATATCACGCCAAAGGTACCCGATACCATAAGCATAGGCGAAAATGCGGCGATAGTGGTCAAGACGCCGAAAGTGGCTGGCATGGCAACACGTTTTACGCCGCGAATAATGTTATCCATGCTGTGCCCGTGCTTGTCCATTTCGCTGTAGGCGGACTCACCCATAATAATGGCGTCGTCCACCACAATCCCCAGCACAAGAATAAATCCAAACAAACTTAATAAGTTAATTGAAAGGTCGATGTATTCCAGCGGCATTAGCATCAAGGTACCTAAAAAGCACACGGGTAAGCCAACAATGACCCAAAACGCGAGCTTAATTTTAAGGAACAAACTCAAGACCAAAAACACCAACAAGGCGCCAAACAGCATATTTTCAATCATCATATTGAGTCTATCGGCAAGATAAAACGAGCTATCTCCCCAAGAGTCAGCGCTAACTGTAGGAGGCAGCTGTTCACGCTTTTGCTCAAGATACTTGTTAACATCTTCGGATATTGCCAATGCGTTCTGGTCGCCTACCGCCCGCACACGGATACTCATGGCTGGCTTACCATCAAACAATGCGTAGGACTCATCTTCAATAAACCCGTCATTAATGCTGGCAATATCACCGAGCAATAAACGCGTTCCGTCTTGGCGATTTATTAAGGGTATACTGGCGAATTCCCAAGCCGTATAGGCTTGGCCTTTGGTTCTGAGAAGAATATCGCCGTTATCACTTTTTATGGAGCCACCGGGAATATCGATACTGCTTGCTCGTATTGCACCCACCACTTCATCAAAGGTGAGGTTATAAGCCTGTAACTCCATTTCGGATATTTCCACCGACACTTCGTAATCGCGCGCACCAAAGACGGTGACATCTGACACCCCTGGTAAATTGGCGATTTCGTCACGCATGGATTTCGTAATTTCTTTTAGCTCACGTTCGTTTACCGTGCCATAGACCGATACCCACAATACATCTTGTGGCACTTTGATTCGATACACGACGGGTTTTTCAGTATTGGCTGGAAAGGTTGAAATAGCATCGACTTGCACTTTGACTTCATCAAGCATGTCTTGCACGCTGTAGTCGTCTTCCACTTCAATAGTGACGCTGCCTAAGCCTTCGCGGGCAGTTGAGGTAAGCTTTTTAATCCCTTCAAGGTTTTTAACCGCCTCTTCAATTTTAAGTACAACCCCCTCTTCCACCTCTTGAGGTGCAGCGCCTAAGTAAGGTACCTGGACCACTACGTTATTGATAATGAACTGAGGAAATATCTTTTTCTGAACTTGAAATATGCCAAATATCCCGCCAAAGATTATCGACACCATTAATAAATTAGCCGCTACGTTATTTCGGGCAAACCAAGCGATAATGCCTGATTTGGTATCAATATGTTCACTCATAAGCTGACCTCATCGTTAGCATTGCTCATGTCGTTTCCAGAAGGTGGTGTAGGCTCAATTGTTCGCACAGGCATGCCGTTGTATGGGCTTGAAACTGCACTAAGTACCACTTCGTGCTCCCGATCCAGACCATCCCGAATGTAAACAAAATCTTCATCTGTGCGCATAACGTCCACATTGTTAATGGCTATTTTCGACTCTTCATCTACCGTGAGCACGGTTCCGTCTAGGCGCAGCACAAAACGAGGCAGTTTAACAATATTTTGAGCGGTAATGCCGCTGATTTGAGCACTCACAAAACGCCCGAACTTTAAGCGTGAAGCATGGTTTTGTGAGTCATCTAAGCGATAAGGGTCAGATACCTCCACTACACCGTAAATGACTCTGCGTGCATCATCCAGTACCGCTTCGTCTCGAACCAGTCTGCCTTCCCAAAATTGACGCTGACCGGCCACTTCGGCACTTAAGGTAACTTGAGGAGCCTTTTCATTAAGGTTGCCTATAAATGCAACATCGTCATCAGTCAAAGGCAAGCGCACCTCGGCCACATCGGTAGAGAATACCTCTCCGATTTGACCACCCATGGGTAAAAACTGACCTAAGTCTACATTTCGCGCCTTCACTAAACCATCGTATGGTGCTCGGATTTTAGTTCTATCTAGGTTTCGACGAGCGCGCTCATAATTCGCTTTTGCCGCTTTCAAATTGGCTTGTTCACGAGCTAGCTGAGGTTTACGTAATCCAAGTTCAGGGGCAGGACCTGCATTAAATGAGCTCCACTCTTTTTCGGCAACGCGACCACGCGCAATTTCTTCATCTAGCGCAGCCTGCGCTCTGGCAAGCTCTGCCTCTGCAAGTACCAAATCGGTTTGATAATCAACCGCTTCAATTTCAACTAAGACGTCACCCTTTTTGAAAAAACCACCCTCAATAAAATTCTCAGAAATAGTGAGCACCTTACCGCTGACTTGAGTGCTTAGCACCGTGCGATTTTTAGGTTCGACCACGCCTTGCGCATACACCAAAAATTCAATATTATTGAATTCGAAAGGGCTTGCATCAACCAAGAACTCTGCCTCTTCCACTTCCTTTTTCTCTGGCTCTGGCTTCATTGAGATTAAACCAACAGTGACAGCTATCGCGCCAATAAGAATAAAAATAGGAATGCCGATCTTTTTAAAACCACTTGCCATTGATTAAAGCCTTAATGTTTTCTTGTGTAGGAAGGAGTCTATCCAGAAACTTAGTGTAACAAGTATACGCCTGCATTTAGCGCAAAACACTAAGGCAAAGCTTAAACTTATGTTAGATAGGCAACAAAAGTGTGTCTAAATGTTACTGAGCCCCGTTTGACTTTAATACGGATTTAGCTTAATTAAAATTCCATAAATGTGGGCTTGCACGCTTGATATTTTCAGTTTCAGCCTCTACGAGAATTTCTTTTACGTTTTCCCTAAGCCATATTACACCAGGATCCTTATCCTGTCGTTTGTGCCAGTACATGTTTGCAGCCGTGGGCGGCAGTTCAATTGGTGGACGGGTTCCAGAAAGTTTGCCTTCGGCTATGCTAGCGCTTAATGCGCCTAATGGCGCGACTGCAATTAAATCACTATTCTCTAACATCGAAGGAACCAAAGAAAATTGATTGACCGTAGCAGCGATGCGGCGACTTAAGCCTTTTTGAGCAAGCACTTCATCAGTAAAACCCACCGTATCGCCTGAGAGTGAAACCAACAGATGTTCTGCCCCGCCAAATTCTTCCAATGACAGCGTCTTTTTTGCAAGCACATGCCCTACGCGCATTGCACACACGTATTTTGGGGTAAACAAATATTCCGTTCTAATGTTACCGGGCATCATGGCGGTAGCGCCTAAAACTAGGTCTACATTGGCAGACTCAAGCACTTCCACAGTATTAACAATTGTATATGGCACGCAGTGCAAGTTGATGTTAGGCGCTTCGTTTTCTATTCGTTTGCGCAAAGGCACAAGTAACATCTGCGCTACGATATCTGCTAATGCAATGCGAAATGTTCGCTGGACTGTTGCTGGCTCAAAACTTACCGGTTTAATAGCTGAGCTAAGCTCACTGATGGGCGCCTTTATCTGTGCCCACATATTTTCTGCTCGCAAAGTCGGTTTTATATTACGCCCATCCTTAACGAACAAGTCATCTTTCCATGCCACACGCATTCTACTCACTGCATTAGACACTGCGGGCTGGGTCATCGCTAATCGGTCAGCAGCCCGGCTAATACTGCCTTCAGTCATGATAGCGTCAAAAACGATTAATAAATTAAGCTCTTGTGGTCGCATTCATTTCGTCTCATTTCTTAAGTTCGCCAATTCATCATAGTATAGAATGTATTTTGTAATGACTTCAGCAGCTTTTATTGTCAGCGTACTATCGCTCGTGTAAGTAAGCGGGTTCAAACGGTCACCACTTTTTCCGTTTCACCGCCACAAATAAAAGCATTTCAATACTGAAGAAGATCTGAAATTCGCCGATAACTCTTTACTTACTAATGCGTCAGCGACAACCGACTTAAGACTATCAATGCCAAATACCTTTGAGCGCCTTCATCGATTTTTTCTGTTACCTTTTTTCGCTCGCATGTCAAATTTGAGTCTACCCTGTCTGATCCTTGCCTTTTGTTTAAGTTTGGCAGCGTGCCAGCCCAAGCAATCGCAGAACTCCCCCATAACCATTGCAATTGGCAGCTGGTACGGCTACTACCCTTTATACTACGCGAGCGATTTGGGCATTGATGAAAAATATGGTTTGAGCATTAAAGTGCTTGAGCCACAAAACATCTCTAGCTTTCGACGCATATATGTAAATGAACAGGTTGATTTTGTTGGGACTTCAATGATTGAGTTCACCAATGCAAAGGCTTTTACCAAACAAGACATTCAACCCGTTTTGGTCAGTGACTTCTCTAATGGTGGCGATGTTGTTATTGCAAGGCAAAATATTCAGACTCCAGAACAGCTAAAGGGCAAAATAATTGCGGTTCCATCAAATGGCATTGGTGAGTATTTTATGTCACTGGTGTTCGATGACAAAGAACCCAGCCAGCATTTTAAGCAGTTTATTATTCCTGAAACAGCATGCCAGCAAGCTTTTGATCAAAACACAATTGATGCATGCGTTACTTATCCTCCTATCTCAACACATTTACTGAAAAACCCAGAATTGCATAAAGTGTTAGACACATCCGCTTATCCCGGACAAATATACGATCTCTTATGGAGTAAACCGCATGTTAATGCGCAGCAACGCTCAGCAATAAAAAAAGTGTGGTATGAAACGGTTGCAGCAATCGAAGCCGACCCGGTGGCCTATCATAGCTACATTGCTCAACTCGCAGATGTATCTGTAAGCTCTGCAGAAGAAGCAATGTTGGGCATAAAGCTTGTTAATGAGCAAGATATGAAAGACATGTTTGCCGATGTAGACGCGTTAAATAAGCGCATCGTAGCTGCATGTTATATTGCACAGGGCGAAAATTGCGAGAAGTTCGCCAACGCATTTGCACCTTTGGACATGTGAAGTTTATGACCAACCAACGCGTTTTCAAAATCGGCATAGTCACTAAACTTATATTTCCCTTAAGTATTTTATTTGCAGCCATCGTCTTCATTACCGCGATAGTGCTACTCAACGTGTTCTCAAGTGAGCAACTTAAAATGGTTCGCGCGAGTGCACAAATGTCAGCCGCGCAATCAGTCATGACGCTAGACAAGGGCGTATCGCTAGAAAAGCTTAGAGGGATAACCACAAATACCGCACTGGACGACAACGTCAATTGGGTCACAATCATTGAAGTTGATTCAGATGATGTATTAGCCTCTAGCTTTAAACCGCGAATGCCGCGGTCCATCGAGACGCTACCGCAGCAAATGTATGACGCGTATTTTAGCGCCAAACGTTCGCGCCAACCCTATTTTTCAAGTGTACAAGACAATGGTTTTGCCTTTGCTTTTCCCGTGTCTGGATTAGACCAAAGCAAAATGAGCACAACCGACCTTATTTTACTGGTTCAATATAATACCGATGGAATGAATGAGCAGTTTGCGAACTATTTGAACATTATTGTGCTCGTTGCGGTGAGTTTTTACGTGGGGCTGATTAGCATTCTTGTTGTATTGATTAACATTTACATTAGACAGCCCTTGCACAAGTTCAAACGAGTCCTTGATACAGAATCTCAAAACGAAGCATTTCAGCCAATTGCCATTGATACAAACGACGAATTCGCCGACATTGCCCGTGCATATAACAAGATGAAGTTAATTGAACGAAAAAGCTTGCAACGGGTTACGCAAGCTAGTCAAGCGGCTTATGATTTGGCTGAAAAAAAATCGCAGTTTCTGGCTAATATGAGCCACGAGTTGCGCACGCCTATAAATGGAATTTTGGGTCTTGCACAGCTATGTCAACGCAGTACCAGTGAGCAAGACACAAAACGTTATCTGGGACAGCTGAACCATTCATCAAAGATTTTGTTGTCCATCGTGAATGATATTCTTGATTTCTCTCGCTTAAACGAACAGCAAACACAACTCTACCTGGAATCAACGCCGCTTAGCGATCTATTGCAGCACACCTGCAACATCAGCCAAGTAATGGCGGACGAGAAAGCATTAGGATTTTCAATCAATATTTGTCCAAACGCACCCTACATTATCAAAATTGATAAGAAGAGGCTTGAACAAATATTAATGAATATTATCAACAATGCGGTCAAATTCACTCAAAACGGAACGGTGCAGCTAAGTGTTGATTTTGACTGGAATTCGAAAATGCAAGGAAATCTTTGTATATCGGTAGACGATACAGGTATTGGCATCGCCGAAGAAAACATACAAAACATATTCGACCCATTTGAGCAAGCGGACACCACTATCTCCCGATACTACGGCGGGACTGGACTTGGTTTAGCTATTTGCAAAGAGCTTGTTGAATTGATGGATGGCGTGATAACAGTTGAGTCAGAGGCAAATCAAGGAACCTCGTTCAAAGTCGTCATTCCGTGCGAGGGTGCGAGTTTAGAAAGCTATCTTGTAGCGTGTTTTGCACACAAAGATCTCCCCCGTATTTCCTATTCAAAAGAATTGAGCACAAGAACGAATAGTGTCTGTGACACTGTGAATAAATTTGCATCGATTCCACGCGTCGTTCCGCTGTCTGAAATTGTTGAAGATTGTATGCGGGCTCCCTATCTGCTCAATGAACGAGTGTTGATTGAATACCTAGAAAATTATCAAGCAAATTCATTAAAGAAAATGCCAAATTGCGCGGGTGAAAGCGACGCTGTAAGCGAAGAAAATCATATATTGTTGGTCGAAGACAACGAAATAAACGCGACTGTCGCACAAAACATGCTATTACAGGAGGGCTACCGAGTAACGGTTGCAGAAAACGGAAAAGTGGCAGTGTTCTTATTCAACAATCACTATCAGCAGGAAGATCAATTTCACGCTGTATTGATGGATGTGCAAATGCCAATCATGGATGGCTACGAAGCCACACAGATAATTAAAGAAATAGACCCTAGCATTCCAATTATTGGCTTAAGCGCAAACACCATGAAAGAAGACCACAACAAAGCAATGGATGCGGGCATGAACGATTACTTGCACAAACCCATCATTAGAGAAACGCTGATAGTGTGCTTACGAGCGCACCTAGCATTACGCAATTCTCGCGTTTGATGCACGTATTTTCGCGCCTCCGACGCGCAAACTAAAAAACTTGCTTACGCGCCAATCAAACGAAATCAGTTGCAAACCATTAGAGACTAGACTCAAGCTGCGGCAATACCTCAAACAAATCGCCAACTAAACCGTAGTCCGCCACCTGAAAAATCGGTGCTTCTTCGTCTTTGTTAATGGCAACAATCACTTTTGAGTCTTTCATACCCGCAAGATGCTGAATCGCACCAGATATACCAACCGCAATATACAAATCAGGCGCTACAATTTTGCCCGTTTGTCCTACTTGCATGTCGTTGGGAACGAAGCCTGCATCCACCGCTGCTCTGGAGGCGCCAATTCCGGCTCCCAACTTATCAGCAATACCGTTGAGTAACGCAAAGTTCTCGCCGTTTTGCATGCCTCTTCCGCCAGATATAATAATGTCAGCGGCAGTTAGCTCTGGGCGCTCTGACTCAGTTAGCTCGGCGCTCACAAAAGCAGATTTTTCCGAGCTTATTGCAGTTTCAACTGTCTCAACTGGCGCATTACCGTCATTTGAGACTGCATCAAAAGCTGATGCTCTGACCGTTACTACTTTAATCGCATCGCTGCTTTGTACTGTTGCAATGGCATTTCCTGCGTAGATTGGGCGAACGAAGGTATCGGCTGAAACGATCTCTATGGCGTCAGAAATCTGCGCAACATCCAATAGCGCGGCAACTCGTGGCATGAAATTCTTACCGGTCGTGGTAGCCGCCGCAAAAACGTGAGTAAAATCAGACGCTAATTCGACGATCAAATCAGCAATATTCTCTGGCAACTGATGTCCATACACTGCGTTATTCGCAGCTAAAACTTTTGATACACCTGAGAGCTTTGATGCAGCCTCAACAACACTTTCGCATTGGTGGCCAGCAACCAAAACAACGATGTCAGCCCCTACTGATTTGGCAGCATGAACGAGTTTATTTGTTTCTGGCTTTAGCGCTTCATTGTCATGCTCTGCATATACAAGTACTGTCATGAGATCACCTTTGCTTCGTTTTTAAGTTTGTCTACCAGCTCTTCCACACTGGCTACCTTAATTCCACCCTGACGCTGCGGCGGTGGAGTTACCTTTAAAGTTGTCACTGTGGACGAAAGCTCAACGCCCATATCGACTGCCGACTGCACATCAATGGGCTTGCGCTTTGCTTTCATAATATTCGGTAACGATGCGTAACGCGGTTCATTCAACCGCAAGTCAGTTGTTACTACAGCGGGCAAAGATAACTCAACCGTTTGCAAACCACCGTCTATTTCGCGCGTTACTTGCACTTTGCCATCGGCAATAGCGACTTCTGACGCAAACGTACCTTGCGGCATTGAGGTAAGTGCAGCGAGCATTTGACCCGTTTGATTGTTGTCAGAATCAATGGCTTGCTTGCCCAAAATCACAAGATCGGGGGATTCTGCTTCCACCACCTTTTTCAACAGCTTTGCAACCTGCAATGATTCAAGGCTAAGACCCGATTCAGTTTCAATGTGAATGCCGCGGTCTGCGCCTAACGCTAAACCAGTGCGGATTTGCTCTTGGCAGGCTTTGTCGCCGATAGAGACCACTACAATTTCAGTGACATGACCCTTCTCTTTAAGACGAATAGCTTCTTCAACCGCTATTTCACAAAATGGGTTGATTGCCATCTTCACGTTGTTCAATTCAACACCAGAATTGTCTGGCTTTACACGAACCTTCACGTTGTAATCAATGGCGCGTTTTACCGGCACTAGTACTTTCATATCGTCCTCTGCTCAATGATTTGGTTGACGCGAAATCTATAGCGAGTTGACGTAAACGTCAACCTGCTTTAATGTCAGCGACTTCTTTTCCTCACGCGTTTAGTTTACAACGTAGAGGAAGCTTGTAGTATTCGTTTAACGAATACTTGGCTATAAATGTTTAAAAATAAAACGAATATCGTGTTGTTGGAGAAAGTGATGGATAGAGAAGTGATGGAGTTTGATGTCGTTATTGTCGGTGCAGGGCCATCTGGACTCTCTACGGCAATTAAGCTCAAACAGCTAGCAAATGAGCACAGCAAAGAGCTTAACGTGTGCGTGCTTGAAAAAGGTTCTGAAGTGGGCGCGCACATTCTATCCGGCGCTGTCTTCGAGCCGCGCGCACTGGCTGAATTATTTCCTGACTATCAAGAAAACGGTGCGCCGCTAGGGGTAAAAGTTACACAAGATGATATCTACTTGCTCAATAGCGAAACGAAGTCGACTAAATTACCCAACATGATTACGCCAAGCACCATGCACAATGATGGAAATTATATTTTAAGCATGGCAAATATGTGCAGATGGCTGGGCGAGCAAGCCGAAGGCCTGGGCGTTGAGATATATCCTGGCTTCACCGCCGCTGAAATTGACTATGATGAACAAGGTCGCGTAGCTGGCATTATTACAGGCAGTCTTGGCGTAGCGGAAGATGGCAGCGAAAAAGACGGGTATGTTCCGGGAATGCTGCTTAAGGGCAAATACACGGTTTTTGCAGAGGGTTGCCGAGGGCATTTAGGGAAAGAGTTAATTGCAAAATATGAGCTAGACAAAGATGTATCGCCCCAGCATTACGCCATCGGTTTCAAAGAGATCTGGGATATACCGGGCGAGCAACATCAAGAGGGATTGGTAGTGCACACCGCTGGCTGGCCACTAGGAAAAGCGACCGGCGGTAGTTATTTATATCATGCAGAAAACAACCAAGTGTTTGTCGGATTAATTGTTGATTTAAATTACGAAAATCCGCACTTATCTCCCTTTGATGAGTTTCAGCGCTTAAAGCACCACCCTGTCATTGCTGACACACTAAAAGGTGGAACGCGTGTAACATACGGCGCGCGAGCTATCGCAAAAGGCGGGTATCAGTCATTGCCAAAAATGACCTTCCCTGGCGGGATCATGGTGGGTTGCAATGCAGGCACGCTGAATTTCTCTAAAATCAAAGGCAATCACACAGCAATGAAATCTGGGATTCTTGCGGCAGAGACGCTTTTTGACTTAGTTGGCAATGATGATATTAAAGACCCTATCGAATATACCGAGCGTTTTAAACAGTCGTGGTTATATGACGAGCTTTATCGCTCCCGTAACTTCGGTTCGGCCATCCATAAATTTGGGAATTTCATGGGAGGCGCTTACAACACGCTTGATCAGAATATTTTCGGCGGAAAATTGCCCTTCACCTTGACCGATTCAAGGCCTGACCACACCACCTTAAAAAGTGCCTCTCAAATGCCGCAGATTGACTATCCCAAACCTGATGGGAAACTCAGCTTTGATAAGCTTTCATCAGTTTATTTATCGAATACCAATCATGAAGAAGACCAGCCGTGTCATCTAAAGCTGAAAGATCCTAGCGTGCCAATTAAAGTCAACTTGGCGAAATACGATGAACCCGCTCAACGTTACTGCCCTGCTGGAGTTTACGAAGTCATTGAGGACGATAGCGGGGAAAAGCAATTTCAAATAAATGCGCAAAATTGTGTCCATTGCAAAACCTGCGATATTAAAGAGCCTCAGCAGAATATTGTTTGGGTCGTACCTGAAGGTGGCGGCGGTCCTAACTACCCCAATATGTGATCTCGCATTTGACCCAAACAATGAACACAGATTTATTTTACCAAGTACACTCAGTGCAGGATGACGATGAACAGGCGAGCGCGCTACCTGCGCTGGTGTTGATTCATGGATTATTTGGCAATTCGGACAATTTGTCGGTGATTCGCCGGCACTTTGAACATGAACGGAAGGTTATCAGCATTGATTTACCGGACCATGGCAAATCATGTCGGTCTGACACCTTTAGTTTTGAACAATATGCTGACAAAGTTGCTAATTTGCTTACCACGCTCAAGATCCACCAATGCGTATTGGTGGGACACTCTCTTGGTGGCAAAGTATCGATGCTCGTGGCAAAAGCCATGCCCTCAGTTGTCGTTAAGTTGGTTGTTATGGATATAGCACCTATTGCATACCCGAGTCGCCATCAAAATGTGTTTAAAGCCTTATCTGCTGTGGACCTTAAAACACTGGAATCTCGTGCAGACGCGAAAGCGATTATATCCAATCATATCGAAGACATTGGCACTCAGGCTTTTATTCTCAAAAGTCTGTATCAAGAGCTTGACGAAACTACGGGCGAGAAACATTGGCATTGGCGATTTAATCTTTCGTTGATAATCAGAGATTACGATTTATTAAGCGCATGGCCATATAAAGGCTTATGTTTCAATGGCCCGACTTTGTTTATGAAAGGCGCAGACTCTGACTATATTTTATCGGAACATCAAAGCACGATCATGGAGCAGTTTCCTAACGCTAGCGCGAAAATTGTGCCAGCTGGGCATTGGTTACATGCTCAAAAACCGCAAATAGTGAATGCACTTATCAAGAAGTTTGTAAACGAATAAGCACGCAAATTTAAGACGCTATGCGCTTAAAAGGTGATTGTGTAACACGGAGTTTACCCTTTTATAACCCAGTGTTTACGTGTTCTGAATTATGGACAGTGCTCAAACCCGCTTTACCCTCAAATGGCTTGAAAATAAGGTCTAAATCGTTTTTTTAGCATGTGATTTCTGCTACTATTCGCGGCGTTTTTATAAGCAACTGCAGGTAGCTAATGACGCCCGAAGTATTTAAAACGGTTGAAACCATTGCGCTTAATATCACTTTGGTGGTGTTATTCGCGCTAATGTTTTTTGCAGTACACGACGTTTTGAAGAAGAATGACGTACCCAAAGCTGGCAAATTCGTTGCTTATGGCGTGTTAGGCTTGGGAGCGCTTGGTTTTGTCATGAAGGGCGTTATAGAATTATTTTGGATGGCGAAAGGCATTTAAACCGGGTAACTAGGTAGACGCAATGCCCGCTAGTGTAGATATAAAAGATTTTTGGAGTAGCAATCGATGGCAAGTGTAGGTCTATTCTTTGGAAGCGACACGGGCAACACAGAACATATCGCTAAAATGATTCAAAAAGAATTGGGTAAACACCTAATTGATGTAAAAGATATTGCCAAAAGTAGCAAAGAGGACATTGCTGAATTTGATTTACTCATGTTTGGCATACCCACTTGGTACTACGGCGAAGCTCAATGTGACTGGGATGACTTTTTCCCTGACTTGGAAGAAATTGATTTTGAAGACAAGTTGGTCGCTATATTTGGCTGCGGTGATCAAGAAGACTACGCAGAGTATTTCTTAGATGCTATGGGCATGATTAGAGATATCGTAGAGCCAAAAGGTGCCGTGCTAATTGGCCAGTGGTCGACCGAAGGGTACGATTTTGAGGCCTCAAAAGGCATGGCGGATGATGATCATTTCGTCGGTCTAGGCATTGATGAAGACCGTCAGCCAGAGTTAACCGAAGAACGCGTGAAAGCCTGGTGCGCGCAAATCAAAGAAGAAATGTGCCTCGCTGAACTAGAATAATCATCAGCGATTATCAGCCGAAGTTATGATAATGTAGTCAGGAAATACCTTAGATTAATGAACGCAACAGGCTTACGTGTAGCTGAGCAGTGAGACGTACGCGCTGTGCGAATGTGAGATTTCAATCTTTCGGACAGAGCTTGTTATTAGTGAAGTGTCTTAGATTTTATTATAAAAAGGTCACATGAGCATCGCTTAAATTCTTTCAAGAGGGACTATGACTTACACCAACGTACGACAACTTAAACCAGCTTTTTCACTCACCTCCCTATTCATCATTTTTTTATTTTTAAGTTTTCATCCAGCCGCATACGCCAGTTTGTTGATGAAGCCAACCTATCATCCGGACTTGAATTACAAAGCCCCTATTCTTGAGGGTGATTACGCAGCAGACATCACGCATCCCGACGAAATACTTGGCTTTGAAATTGGTCAGCGTGTTGCCAGTCCTGCATTAATCACCAAGTCGATCGAAACTTGGAAAACACAGAGCGACCGACTAAAGGTGGTAGAGTATGCGCGCAGCCACGAAGGTCGACCATTGTTCGCAGTATTTATTTCAAGTCCTGAAAATTTGGCAAAGCTTGACGATATCCAAACAGATTTAAACGCATTGGCTGATCCGCGAGACACCTCGGATGCCCAAGCAAATGCGCTTATCGACCGCCTACCCGCCATTGCATGGATGGCCTATTCAATTCATGGTAATGAAACCTCTGGAGCAGATGCAGCTCTTGCTGCCATCTATCACTTTGTGGCTAGTAATGAGCAAGAGGTAGATGCCATGCTTAATGACATGGTCATCGTTATTGACCCTCTTATGAATCCGGATGGACGTGCTCGTTTTGCCAAGTCCTTAGAACAATACCGTGGCGCTGCCCCCAATATTGATGATCAATCACTGATTCACCGCGGTGACTGGCCATACGGTCGCACTAACCATTACCTATTCGACTTGAACCGTGATTTTTTCTACCTGACTCAGCCAGAAACAAAAGGTCGCGTGGCTTTGATTAATCAATGGCGCCCCCAGCTTATGATTGACGGACACGAAATGGGCGCACAAGACACTTTTTTAATGGGTCCTCCTCGTCAGCCTTTGAATTTTAATATTGCGCCTAGCGTGCAAAAATGGGCGCAAACCTTTGCGCAAGATCAAGGCGCTGCATTTGACCAGAAAGGATGGCGATACTACACAGGTGAGTGGTTTGAAAATTGGTATCCTGGTTATTCTAACTACGCGGAATATCGCGGATCCATGCACATTTTATATGAACAAGCGCGAATAGCAGAAGACGGTGTTAAACGCCCTGAAGGCACAGTGGAAACCTATAAAGAAGGTGTGCATCATCAATTCATCAGCACTTTGGCCAACTTAAGATCACTGCAAACACATTCTAAACAGATGTATCAGGATTACTGGGCCGATAGAAAAATGCTGATCTCCAGTAAAAGTCCTTATGCTGATAAAAGTTACATCGTTTTAGCAAATGACAACCATTCAAGAACGCGCCTGTTAGCCGAAAAGCTTCTTGCCCAAGATATTGAAGTGCAAATTGTTGATGAAGCCTTTGGCGTCGACGATGCGCGCAATCACCTAGGAGAAAGCCTGGACGATGTAACCATTCCAAAAGGCAGTTTAGTCATTATTAATCGACAGCCAGAAGCGCGTTTACTTGCTGCGATTATGGAATTTGATTCACAGTTGCGCGCCGATGTTATTCAAGCGGAACGTGAAAAGGTGCTTAAAGAAGGCCGCTCAGTGATGTACGACACTTCGGCGTGGAACCTAACCATGATGTATGGGCTTGAAGCGCTTGAAGTTGATGACGAATTACGCAAAAACACCTCTCCTTACACCGCAGGTGCCCTACTTCCTGCAGACTTCGCTATCAATAAAAACGCCATCGCTTGGTTTGTTGACGGTGCTGATGATGCCTCAGTCGCATTTGCCGCGCGATTGCTTGAGCAAGACGTGCAGGTTCGTGTGGTTGATAAAGCAGCAGAATTTAATGGGCTTAGCTTTAATCGAGGCTCCGTTGCTGTATTAATTACGGATAATCGCAAACGTGAAAACTTAACCGCTCTGATTGAGCAAACTGCCGAAACGCTAGCGGTGGAGCTGAAGTCTGTAACAACGGGGCTTGGCGAGGGTGAATTTCCTGATTGGGGCGGTGAGCATTTTGTGCTGCTCACCAAGCCGCAAATCGCAATTGCGTCACAAGCTGGTACCAGTAGTTACGACGTAGGTACAACTTGGTGGAGTATTGATACTAATTTAGGTGTACGCCACAGTCACTTAGATTCAGACTCTCTATTACGAAATGATTTACGGCGATACAACACTATTATTCTTCCCCAGCGTTGGAGCATGTCTGATGCAAGCAAAGAGGCACTTGCCAATTGGGTTCGCCAAGGTGGTACCTTAATCACTCACGATAATGCTAGCGCGCTAATGACCGAAGTAGAAAACTTTAGTTCCGTGCGCTTGGTTGACGATATTTTTGAAGACGCTGCTAAATACGATACGGCTTTGCAAAGGCGACTTCTTGCTCAACGTCCATATACCGTTGACGACAGCTTAACATCCTCTGCTCTGACAACAGAGCTTAGCTATCCGTGGGATAACAAAGCCGAGGCGCTTGAAGCAGATGAACTTAAAAAACGCAACGAATGGCAACAACTATTCATGCCCTCTGGCGCAATGATCGCTGGACATGTCAATCAAGACCACTGGCTAACCTTCGGTGTCAATGAACAACTCCCTTTGTTATATCGTGACCAAGCGATATTAGTCGCGCCTCAAGGCGCAGAATCTGTTGTATCGGTGGGTGTGTACTCAGACAACGAAGATGCTAATTATGAAAAGGCTTTGGGTTGGTACTCCATTCCAAATGGGCAAGAAATTCACCTTAGAATGAGTGGTTTGGTGTGGCCTGAAGCTGCGCAAAGAATGGCCAATTCAAGCTATTTAACGCGTGAACAAATCGGCAAAGGACAAGTCATTATGTTTTCAGGGCAGCCGAACTTTAGAGGCGCTGCCCACGGAACTAATCGCTTGTTGCTTAATGCAATTGTTTATGGCGCCGGATTTGGCACGAGGCCCTTTGTAGCGCTCTAAGTAGCACTAATCAACCTCAACTCGGGATAAGCGACAGCGCCAAGTAGCGCTAAAAACGCGAATTACTGCGTTGCAAAAGCGAGCAATAGAATGACTATTACGTCACTTTTGCGCCTTGCACTTCACGTTTTTATCACTACTTGGTGATAATTTAATAAATACATAGTTAAAACATGCATTTGCACTATCGCTTATCCCAAGTTGAGGTTAATCAGTATTATCAGTAGCCGCGCTCGATAGTGTATTGTTATACAGCGCGGCAATCTCTTCCTCGTGTAGTGCACGATTGAATATCTTCAGCTCATCAAGTGCGCCAAGGTAGTTCATGCCTAAAATTATCTCTAGCTTGGACTCGTCCCAAGTAAACATCTGTTTGCGAACAAGTGAGCCTTGATAGTCTCCATTGATATAAAGGCTCGCCTTTGCGTCTTTATCGGTATTCACATGCTGCCATGTAAAGGCGACATGCGTCCACTTTTGATCTAAGAATATCCTACTACTTAATCCTAGCATTGGCCGAGCATCTCGTGAAATATCATCAAAAGGAATATCTTTAGGATTCCAAAACGAATAATCTGAAAATACGCCGAGCCTAAATTCTTTCTCACTGCCCTTATCAAAGTCAATGAACAGGGCACTATCATTCCACGCCTTATCTATTACCATGATCGGATCGACAAACTCGTCAGGCAAATCAACGTATGGAGACACCTTTAGCCACAGTGACACACTGCCTTCCATATTTTCTTCCGCGGGGGGAAGATTGTCCTTACCCTTGAATACGATAATTTCCGGCGAGTGCCGATGAAACGCTAAGGTTCCTCCTAGAATGCCTTCGCCCTCAATTAGGTGAATATTGTTTGAGTTTAAACCGGGCTTTGCCTCTGCTCGCTGTGCAAAACTGCTCGCAAGATATAGCTTAGGATCGCCACCCGCGATATCTGCATCGCCGTTGCCGTCAAAGCTTGCTTTGAAGATTAAATCGTTCTCGTCTACGCCATTTGGCGTGCTTGCATAAGCCATATCCATTTGCACACATATACAAATCAACAATGCACAAAGATTTACGCTAGTGTTATTCAGCATTTCGCCTCTTGCTAATATCATAGATTGCATCCTGATGACTTGTTGCTATTGAGTTTTAATATGTCCTAGTTATACTCAGTTTTCAAACAAAGAATATGGCAAGAGTATGAAGAGCACAATAACGTCAACATCGGTGGGTGCTAATCAGCGTCGTAGCTTTATAAAATATGTCTTAGCTGGTTTTGGTAGCACCATTCCATTGTCCATGATAGAAGCCGCCAGCGATGTAAATTATTCGACAGTTGCCACAGCCACCTCCCCCTTTAGCGATGACGAACAAAAACTCATTATCAGCATCATCGACCAAATATTACCTCGCACTAAAACGCCCAGCGCGAGCGAATTGGGTGTTACCGACTTTATTGCTTATGCCTTTAAACATTTATTAAGTTATTATGAACAAGAAACATTTATAACCGGAATATCCGCTTTCAATCGTCTTCACCCCACATTTTTACGCCAACAGAATCAAACACAAGCTAGCATCATAGAATCGCTAGACAAAGCAGTTTTTCTGCCCGACTTAAATGACACTTCACTGAGCACTGATATTGCTTCAATTGCTATCCACGAATTCTATAAAAAGCTGAAAGAGCTCACCCTCGTAGGATATTTCACCAGTGAACTAGTTATGCTTAATCAACTTAACTACCATGCTGTGCCAGGACGGTTTGACGCACAGCTAAATATAGATAGCGCTGAAAAACTCTTTATCAGCAATGTAGACGTCTAATTTATGGCTGAACAGCGCGAATTTGATGCGATAGTCGTCGGCTCAGGGATCACCGGTGGCTGGGCAGCGAAGGAGTTCACTGAAAAAGGCTTTAACACCTTGGTCCTTGAGCGTGGAGATAATATAGAGCACATTAAAGACTATTCAAGCGCGCTGACCCCACCTTGGGGCTTTGAGGGGCGCACGCAAGTTGACCATGACATCAAACAAGACTATCCCATACAGTCGAAAGTCTACGCATTCAACGAAGCAACGCGCAAGTTTTGGGTGAAAGACAGCGAGCATCCTTACACAACACCAGATTCAAAGCCTTTTCACTGGATTCGCGGCTACCACGTTGGAGGACGAAGTATCATGTGGGGTCGACAGTGCTCCAGATGGGGTGACATTGATTTTGAAGCCAATGCAAAAGACGGTCACGGAAATGACTGGCCAATCCGTTACAAAGATATTGCGCCTTGGTACGACTATGTGGAGCGTTTTATCGGTGTCAGTGGTCAAAAAGAAGGTCTAAGTCAACTCCCAGACGGGCAGTTTTTACCGCCCATGGAAATGAATGCGGTTGAACGTCACGTTAAACAAAAGGTCGCCAGCAAATACAAAAATAGAGTCCTTACAATTGGCCGTGTGGCGAATCTCAGTCAGGCGCATAACGGGCGAAACCCTTGCCAGTATCGCAACCTCTGTGCTCGTGGATGCCCCTTCTCTGCCTATTTTTCAAGCCTAAGTAGTACACTCCCTGCGGCACAAGCTACCGATAAACTTACTCTAAGAGCAAATTCTGTGGTGACGCGCCTCAGTTACGATGAGAATAAAAACCGAGTGTCGGGCGTCGAAGTATTGGACGCACAAACGGGTGAGCTTCACGAATATAAAGCAAAAGTGGTTTTCTTGTGTGCATCAACCCTCAATTCCAGCTGGATTTTAATGCATTCATCAAACTCAACCTTTAGAAATGGCTTTGCAAACTCAAGTGGCGAATTAGGTAAAAACCTCATTGATCAGCACTACCGCGTTGGCGCAAGCGCAAGCTTTAAAGGCTTTGAAGATAAGTACTACTTCGGCAGCCGCCCCACCGGCATCATCGTCCCCAGATTTCGAAATTTAGAAAAACAAGAAACCGACTATTTACGCGGCTTCAATTATCAAGGCTGGGCTTCACGCACCGCATGGCAAAGAGGAGTAAGTCAATCAGGTGTTGGCGCTCAATTCAAAGACGAGTTGCATCACCCAGGCGAGTGGACAATGAACTTTTTAGCCTTTGGCGAAAGCTTGCCAAACCCAAATAATCATATTCGCTTAAATACTGATAAAAAGGATGTACATGGATTGCCGACACTGTATATCGATGCATCCTTTTCAGAAAATGAAGACAAAATGCGCAAAGACATGCAATCAAGCGCAGTGGAAATGTTGGAAGCAGCTGGCGCACAAAATATACAACCCTATGATCAAGGGCATGCATACGTACCGGGTGACTGTATCCATGAAATGGGCACCGCTCGCATGGGTAAAAACCCAAACGACTCAGTGTTAAATAAATGGAATCAAAGCCATGACGTGCCAAACCTATTTGTTACCGATGGCGCAAGTATGGCATCTGGCTCATCAAAAAACCCATCTGTAACTTACATGGCGCTTACCGCGCGAGCAGTCGACTACGCTGTTAAGGCCTTAAAACGCCGCGACTTCTAGTCCATTCTAAAGCGTTTAACCGCCTGACTTAGCCCATCCATTTGCACTTCAATTGCTTCGTAAATGATAGGTTTAAGTTTCCCTAACAGAATCAAACAACCTACTTCGAAACATCATAAAAACCATAATTCTTGTGCTATAGTTCGCCTTTAGCTGTCAAATCTTAAATTCTTACTTATAATGAATTGCATAGCAGTGTTCTTAGGAAGCATATGGACCAAAATAAAGAATTAAAAAAAGCGGGTTTAAAAGTAACGCTCCCTCGATTGAAAATCTTGGAAATTTTACAGCAGCCTAACAATCAGCATATTAGCGCGGAAGAAGTCTATAAATTGCTCATCGACATGGGCGAAGAGATCGGGCTGGCAACGGTCTACAGAGTGCTGAATCAGTTTGACGATGCAGGCATTCTAAATCGCCACCATTTTGAAGGTGGTAAATCCGTATTTGAGATAAGCCACAAAGCCCATCACGACCATCTGGTATGCTTAAAATGTGGCAAAGTGGTGGAATTCGAAGATGACGTCATTGAACAACGTCAAGAAGACGTCGCCAAAGCCAATAATATGAAACTGACTCACCATAGCCTTTATTTATACGGCGAGTGTAACGATGGGAATTGCGAAGAAGATTTAGACTAAAAACTTAAAGTCATTATACGCGCGCTGTGCGTTTAGCCACAGCTCGCCCGGTTTGCCATCCCCTAATATGCGATCATCTATGGCCACAACTGGACCAATTTCTTTACTAGAAGATGTTATCCAGACCTCGTCGCAACTTTCTAACATAGAGATAGGAACACCTTGCTCTCGCACATCGAAACCTCCAGCCCTTTTTAAACTTTCAATAATAATCCCTCTGGTGACGCCAGGGAGCAAATGATTATCTACGGGCGGTGTATAAATAACGCGGTCTTTGATGACAAACACATTGCATGCTGCCGCTTCTGTGATGTAGCCGTTCTTATCGAACAAAATCATTTCATCTTTTCCAGCGTCTTGACCTTGCTGAAAATGCATCACATTACCAAGCAATGAAGTGGACTTGATGTGACAGCGCTGCCAACGTAAATCTTGAGCCGTACTAACGGTATAGGTTTTGGCGATGTCTCGATCAAGAGGCTGAGACGGCGGGATAGCGAATGCGTAAGCGAAAACGGTAGGCTCAACATTATCAGGGTATGCGTGGAAGCGCTTTACATCGGTGCCGCGGCTTACGTGAATATAAATTCCCACATCGGACTCTGGTAGCTGCTGGGCTAAATGATTGATGATCTCCGCCCACTGCTTTTCGTCTGCCTGGTATTTAATGCCTGTTTCTTCCAAACCATTGTTCATTCTTTTCAAATGTAGCGACAAACCGACTGTTTTAGGTTCCGATGCTTGCCAATAGCATGGAATGACTTCATAAATACCGTCACCAAAAAGAAAACCTCGATCCATTGGCGATATTTTCGCGTCTTCTTGCGACACAAACTCTCCGTTTAAGTAAACCTGCGTCATGTCACATGCCCCTTTTTGATTGCATTTTGAGTAGAGCGAGCCATCTGTCTAATCTGCTCTAGCTTACGTTGATATATCGCCATATTGGCAGATATTTGGTGCACGTCAACCATGCTAAAAGAAAGGGTTTGACCGCTCTTAAATTGAGACAAGCGTGCACGAGAAAAGGCGCATAAAGCACCCATTACTGGATATCCACCAATGGTTTGTCTGTCGTTCAACATCACAATCAACTGTCCATCACCTGCGCATTGAATGGCACCGTTGCACAAACCTTGCGAATAAAGGCTGCGCTGACGCGGATGTATACAAGGGCCACTAAGGCGAACGCCCATTCGATCGTTGTGAGGGCTTGTCGTAAATTGTGACTGAAGTATTTTATGCCGTTCAGACGGCTCGAAATCATACCACTGATAGCCTGGAACAAACTGCAAACTCACATTGGTATCGATTGTACTTTTATAATTGCTCGATAAATCTCGCGCAATACTTCTATTAATACGGCTATCTTTAGCATTTACTGGCTTCAGTTCGCATGGTTCGAGCGCTGCGCGCATTAACTTATCGCCAGCTATTAGAGCGCGACCATCACGATGCAAGCCTCCGCTACCCTCTCTTTTGACATTGGCAACGCTGGAAAACAAACGCGGTGCGTCATATCCGCCTAGCACTGCCAAGTACACGCGAGTGCCCTGCTGATGGTTTTGTCCAACGTTTTGTATTTGTAAGGTGTATCCTTTGGGGATAACGACTGCTTTGTTTTGCTCAATCTCGTTGCCTGAGTTTCGAATGCGATTATCATGCGCTTGTAAGCTGCATTTAGCGGGTGCTCCGCTAATTGCGACAACCGTGTCTCGAACAAAGTAAAAACTGGCATTGCCTAGACAGATTTCAATAGCGGGCGTACCCGCGTCATTTCCCACAAGGACATTGGCGAACTCATAAGCCATCCAGTCCATTGCACCTGAAGAGGTATAGCCTAAATGCGCACAATGCTTTCTACCGCTATCCACCAGCTGTGCATAAAAGTCCACCTTAGTAATCGTCACAAAATGCTGATTTTGAGACATCTTCTGCGTCTGCGAACTCTCACTCATATCAGCCACCTGTGATGCTAGACTTGGCATCACCTTGAGTTTCTTGCACTACCTCATTTGCAATATCGTAAAATTCCCTCACCCCAATCACGCGAAACTGCACCCAGTCACCTGTGCGAAAGCGCAAGCTCGCTCCGCCGGCCAAATTCAAAGGGCAATAGCCAAGAATATGCCAGCCACCTGGCGAAACCTGCGGATATATAGCAGTTTGCCGATCAGCAATGGCCACCGCTCCGGGCCCAACTCGCTTTCTTGGCGATGCACGCCGCATAAGCTCAAGCTGTTGTGGAATTTGTCCCATATAAGCAAAATTAGGTAAAAAGCCAACGGCATAAATACGATATACACTGGCGCTGTGCAAATGAATAATCTCTTGTGCACTTAGCGTTAAGCGCTGACTTATGGCTTGAATATCGTTCTCATAGTCACAATTATTCTTATATGGCAGGTGCGCATCTTTGCTTATAGGCTCATAGCACACAGGAACAATATGTGTTTTGTGAACTGTCTTATTTGGCATTCGCTCAGCTGTAAATTGTTTAGAAGCACCTAAACTTTCACTTTGCTTCTGTTCGCTTGCTGTATCGTGCAAACACTCTGCGGTGCTTGCAATCTGTTGATAACTGTTTTTGAAATAACGCTCAAGCGCATATACATCCACCTTCAAACAGTCATAGGTCACCAACAAACTGGTGTATGAGGGCACATAGTCGTTTAACCAATGAGGTTTGTCTGATGCAAGACTATTCGCCCATAATGAAATACGTTCATTCGCCTCATCTAGCGAGATTTCATTTACCTGAATAAGGCAACTAGATTCACTTACCCACTGCAGCGTAGTATTAGCATCCAGCTGGATGCCAATAAAAGAAGAATGAATAAGATCTGTATGCATGGTTTTAAATACTCTCTTTGCGCTTGGCCTTGGTATCTAGGGTCTCAGAAGCGCCCTGATCTTTACCACCATTTCAAGCGCACTTGGGCTATCGCCATGCACGCAAAGACTCTGTGCATTTATGGGAATGGCTTTGCCCCCATGAGCAATGACTTGTTGCTGGCGAATCAACATCTTTGCTTGCTCAAGGGCTTCATCGGCATTTAGAACGGCACCGCTTTGGTCTCGTGACAATAAATAGCCGCTTTGGGAGTAGCGCCTATCTGCAAAGGCCTCCAATATAAGCGTAACACCGTATTTTTGTGCAAGGGAAAAATGAAAATCGTTATTCGCTAAAGCCTGAATCATGAGCGGATAAGTGGTGTGGTACTGCTGTAGCGCACAAATTACATCCTCGAATACTTGCGCATGCTGCATCATGTCATTGTACAGGGCGCCATGAGGTTTCACGTATTTCAGCGCTAGCCCCTGGCATTTTGCCATGCCCTCCAATACCGCAATTTGTGCATGGATCAGCGGAATAAGCTCTTGGGCAGGAATGCGCATACTTCGTCTACCGAAGCCCTGCAAGTCAGGGTATGAGGGATGTGCTCCCAAATCCACTTGATGCGTTTTGACTAGTCCAATGGTATCTTGCAGCACTTTGGGGTCACCTGCATGGAAGCCGCAGGCAACGTTTGCCTGGTCGATAAACGGCATAATGTCAGCGTCAGAATTCGATTGCCAGCGTCCATAACTCTCTCCTAAATCCGCATTAAGCCTAATCAAGTGCATACTTCCCGTTCAAGTTATTGATATACTAAAAATATTGAGCCACATGCTTCGAAACCATATGCTATCTATCGGAAAAATCAACACCTTAATCGTAAAAGACATCAGTCCCATTGGGTGCACGCTTGAGGCAGCCCCATCGAACATACCTGCCCTCAGTAGTGAAGCCAACAACCCATGGACGCAAGGAAAATCTGGCCTATCAACCGCAGAAATTGATGATGTCCAAGCGATTCTCCCCATTAGTGAGTTAAGCACATCACAACAAAAGCAAGCACCACAGGTGGGTGATAAAATTGATGTTTACCTTTATTACTCAGGTCACCAGGACGCTAAAAACCAAGTGCTAGCGAGTGTAACACCCGCCTTAATAAATTTCGGTGAGTTTAAATCGCTCAAGGTTAAAGGAATTAGTTCAGCAGGCGCATTCTTTGACTGGGGGCTTTCCCGCGACTTGTATGCACCAAAACAGCATATACACAGCGCCCTTTCTGAGGGGCTGGATGCTGTAGTGCGCTTAGTTCACGAACCGAAGCAAAAGCGCTTGTATGCAACAAGTAAAATTGAGCAGTTTCTAAACAGCGCCCCGTCTTCTTGGGACTATAAAAAATCGGTAGAGCTGCTGGTTTATGCGAAAACGCCCCTTGGCTTTAAAGTCATTATCGACCAACGCTATGCTGGCTTGCTGTATCAAAGTGATTTATTTAAAACGCTGAGAATCGGTGAAATTCATTCGGGCTTTATCAGTAAAATTAGAGACGATGGTAAAATTGATTGCGCGTTACAGCGCCATGATAAAATGCAGCGCCAATCACTTACGCAAGAAATCTTAGACGACTTAGCCGCACACGGTGGCTTATCTAGTCTAACCGACAAAAGCGACCCGCAAGATATACAAACGCGATTCAATGTAAGTAAAGGCGCTTATAAAAAAGCTTTGGGCCAATTGTATAAATCAAAAAAGATAGTCATTACCAGAGACTTCGTAAAACTGCTTTAAACAGGAAAATAAATGAAAGCAAGTGTGAATTGGAGAGCGTCATCTGATGGACTTATGTTCGATGCAGTGATGGACAGCGGTCAAAGCATGACCTTTGACGGCTCAGGAGCGCCATCGGCGGCGAGTGATGGACAAACAACACAAAGGGAGGCTGCACTTTCTCCAATGCAAGCTGTCTTAATGTCAGTAGGCGCATGTTCTTCGGTAGACGTAGTAGAAATCATGCGCAAAGCCCGTCAAGGGATTGAAGCTTGCGTTTGTCAGCTTGAGGCCAAACGGGCAGATGATGCGCCAAAAGTCTTCACGCAGATACATGCGCACTATTTAGTTACAGGCACAAATATTAAAGAGAAACAGCTTGCCAGAGCGGTTCAGCTTTCATGCGAAAAGTACTGTTCGGTGATGCTAATGATCAATTCGAAAGTTGATATTACGACCAGCTATGAGATTAAAGAAAATTAGTCAACGCACTATGGCTAATAGGCAAGTAGGAGGATATTGTTGATCAAATTTAGAATACTTCTTCTTGTCGCTGCTTTGATTGGCCTTGCGTTCTTCCTAGGCTATCGCTTTGGCTTTTCTGAAGCTAAGCTTGAGCATTCGCTTACATCGTTGGCTTTATCACAGCACAAAAATCAGGATGCTTCAGCTGGCGACACACAACTCCCATTTACACATCCATGGTTGGCTGCTCCCTCAAGTGACGAGCTTGCAAAGAGCCCCCCATCAAACGTCGACACGAATAATGATCAAAGCGAGCCACAGCTTGACGACGTCAATGATGACATGGATGCAGTTTTTGAATTTGATGAATATCAATGGCAAAACACAAATGATATTGTCGCAATGTTCAACGAGCTAATGACCCAAGCAGAGCCTACCACGGATGAAGGTTACGCGCTTTTCTCGCAAATGATTGACCAGTTTAGAACAGCACTCGCTGACTCCCCAGAGCAACTTAATACTTTGCTTACTTACATGATGACACTAGAGTTTGAGTCTCGCGACTTTCACTACATCACTTCGATTGTTCAAGGGTTAACAGACGGCGTGGGGCAAACGGCTATGCAAAACACGGCCTTGCAACTAGCACAGCGCAGCGACCAAGCATCGCAACAACAATTTTTACATCTTGTATCGAGCACTTATCAAAGCTCCGACGACCCCGAAATACTCAACGCATTGGTGGGGCTTGCGCTATATTCAGATGCTGATACCTATACTAAACTGCACGCGCTGGATTTAGTCATGCCCTTCCAAGTAAATAACACTGAACGCCAGCAGATTCTGAGCGGCTTAAACACCATGCTTGATGAAGCGCCAAGTGAGGGCAAGAGTGCTATTTTGAGCAATGTTTTGCGATTTAGTTCGTCCCAGCAGCGTGAAAACCTCGCAAGAACAATGATAAGTAGAAACAACGACATAGATGTGCGCTACAGCATTTTAGACAACATTCATACTGGCGTCATTCCAAAAAGCGCAGACTTAAAAAATGAGTTAATGAACATTGCCGTTAACACAGACGACCCTATGCAAGAACAAGCAAAACACGCTTTGATGTATGTGTTTGACATTAGCAATGAAGAATATCAACGAATCAATCAAGGCCAATAGGACTTTTCATATGTTTGATACAAATATCAAAATAGTAAACAAAACTTGCACTAAAACGTCTCGCACTAATCATTATACTAGACGCAGTTTTAATAAGACGATGCTAATGAGCGGCGTTGCACTGGCGCTTGGGGCTTGTTCAAGAAGCGATACTGACGCTGCTGCAAAGCCCGAACTCAAACTATCGCTTGCACAATGGGCGCTTCAAAGTGCCCAGTTTGGCTCTACTTTCAATGATAATTACGAACAATGGCAAGCATGGCTTAAAACTGACCCAGCCAAAGTATTACAAGGTGAACTCTCGCCCATGATGTTTCCTGAGTATGTGCAAAAAACCTTTAACATTGATGCGGTGGATTTTGTTAATACCTTCTACTTCGACCAGGTCAGCAATGACGATTATTGGGCAGAACTGAAGCAGCGCTGCGAAGATAGTGGCATTACGCGTAACAATCTCATGCTGGATCAAGAGGGCTATTTGGGGCATAACGACAAGGCGCAAAGGCTGCTTGCAGTAGAGAACCACAAAAAGTGGATAGATATTGCGGCAAAAATTGGATGTGCGTCGGTGCGCGTAAACGCACATGGCATTGGCAATTGGGATCAGCAACTAGCGCAGTCACTTGAAAGCTGCACCACACTTGCAGATTACGCAAAAGCGAATGGTTTGATTTTGCTTGTAGAAAACCACGGCGGTATTTCAAGTAATGCCGACTGGCTTGTTCAGCTGATGCAAGAAGCCAATCATGATGCGCTTAAAGTCTTTTTGGACTACGACAATTTTAAATGGTCCGAAACCGAGCTATGGCAAACTGAACAAGTTTACGACCGTTACGAGGGTGTAACTAAGCTAATGCCTTTTACCGACAGCGTCAGTGTAAAAACCTACGCATTTGATGATCAAGGAAATGAAACCACGATAGACGTCGAACGAATGGTACGCATTGCCCAAGAGAATAATTTTAGCGGTTATCACAGCGTAGAGTTTGAAGGCCATCAAGGTTCGCCTGTTGAGGGTATTAAGAAGACACGCGATTTACTCAAACGCGTTTGGTAGCCTGTATAAAATGATGATCTACCTGAAACTCTTGCGACTGCTTCTCACTCAATCTAAGGGGTGGACAGTCGCACTTATTTTATTAGTTTGTTATACACTTTCAACAGGACAAGCTCTCGCCAGTCAACCCAGAAATGTGGTAATCATTCTGGCTGATGACCTGGGTTGGAATGATACTGAGCTCCTTCAAGACAATAGCTTGATTGATACACCTAATCTTAAGGAGCTAGCCTCACAAGGCATGATTTTTCGAAATGCCTTTAGCAATAGCCCTGTATGCTCCCCTACTCGCGCATCTGTTTTGACTGGCCAAACAGCCGCTCGACATGGTTCGTTTAGGCCTTGGCATCACCTGAATGAAGTTATTCTGACTCCTAGCGTAGAAAATCAAACTAGTCCCGATAGAAAATCTGTTATGCCACGACCTGCAAACCGCTTAGATACTCGCTTTGCAACCTTATCTTCCATATTGAAAGATGCTAACTACCAAACAGCGCATTTTGGTAAATGGCACCTTGGAAAAGCACCTTTCAGCCCCCTTGAACACGGTTTTGACGTCGATATTCCAAACTATCACGGAGCAGGCCCAGACGGTGGATATTTAGCGCCTTGGCAATTTGCACGCAACCTGCAGCCGCAACAAAACGGCGAGCACATCGATGTGCGTCTCGCCAGTGAAGCCGTAAATTGGGTCAATCAGGTGAAAAACGACGGCGCTTTTTTTCTTAATTTCTGGCCCTTTTCAGTGCACACTCCTTTTGATGCAGACCCACTGCTAGTCAACCAGTTTCGTGATAAAACAAACGAACTGCACAGTCAACGAAGTGCCACCTATGCTGCGATGCTAAAGCACTTTGATGACGCCATTGGCATCTTATGGCAAGGCTTGAAAGACGCAGGCGTTGCCGAAAACACCATCATTATTTTTAGCTCCGACAACGGCGGCAATGTCTACGATTTGATTAACGAAGGCACCAATGCCAACAGAGCGACCAGTAACTTCCCTCTACGGGCGGGTAAAGCGACTAACTTCAATGGCGGCATTCAGGTTCCCACGGCAATCATTTGGCCAGGTTTAACTCAACCAAACACATTAAGTGAGACCCCAATACAAAGCGCCGACTTCTTCCCTACTTTACTAAGCGGTTTAGGGATTGAATGGCCCAGTTCGCATATTGTTGACGGAAGGGACATTCGTCCTGCGCTTAAGGGAGAAACACTGCAGCCTCACCCGATTTTTATCTACTACCCGAGTCAACCTAGAGTCCCCGATTGGATGCCACCTTCAATGTCAGTCATTTATGAAAATTGGAAGCTTATTCGTAGCTTCCATTACGGTTTGACGGGAGAGGAATCAGTCGAGCTTGACGGGCTAATTGGTCAGCACTACTACCATTTATTTGATTTATCGAATGACCCATCCGAGCTTACCAATCTTGCCAATATTGAGTCAGCTCGTCTACAAAAACTGGATCGCCTTATTGATGACCATCTTTTAGACGCAAAAGCGATTTCACCCGCTGCCAATTCACGATACCGCGAAGGTGCGTTCAATTACGGCATTATCGGCAAACCACAAGAAAACTATCGACTTCCCCAAGATAAAGTTGAAGGTTTGTCATTAGTACTGAGTGTTTCGAAACAAGGCCTGACCGCAGGCGAGACTGGCAGTGTTAATTACCAGATCGTTCAAGAACAGGTAAGCCCGTTAACAAACAATTTCCGGTTTGCACAGTTTATGGGACCGAGCGTGGAAATCAAAGATAACGGTGAGGCTCTGGAGTTTGTCGCCCCGCAAGTAACTACGCCACAGTTCATAGGAATTGCTTTTATTGTTGAAAATGGAACTCAGAAAATTGAAAAGCAAGCTGGTATATTGCTTGAGCCTGTGCCCACCGCACCGACTTTACGCATTCAATTAGCCTCTGCATTTGCGGCAAAAGGTGCAGTAGCACGCTTCTCAATCAACGCTATCGACAACAATAAAGACTATCTAGACTTAAGCGTGAGTAGTGAACAAATCAGCACCGATGCTATAAGGCTTAGTACCAACTTAGACGAAGTAGAAGTGAGTATACCGAGCGATTTTTCAGGCACATCATTAACGCTAAGTGCGGATCTTAGCGACGGTATATTCAGTATTTCCGAATCCATTACGGTAGATGTACTAGCACAAGCGCCGGATTCGCCATCAGAAGAAAGTGGTGGTTCAGATTCTCTCTTTTGGCTGCTTGTTTGTGCTGTCTCTGTAGGACTTCGGGCAGCGTTCTCGGATCGCAAACAAAGCCTCAAATTGATTTAGTCTTGAGTACGTGCTGATTGTTTATGAACATCGACCATAATTTAACGTAAGAGCAGGTTGTTCTTTGGCACAGGTTTGACTTTTGTCACCCACTCCACTTTTTGGAAGGGTGATGAATGAAAATAGAATTTAAAATACAAAGGGCCTTGCTTAGCAGATTTTCTTTTCAAGACCTTTTATATAAATAAATTGTTCCGCAAGTGCTTAAACCGCAACCACTGAATTTTCATCAAACGATACAGGTGACGGCACGTAGGCATCTGCATTCCAGTCATTTTCCCATTCTTTATCATCGAGTAAGTAACGGAATTGATATTCGTTGTCCTTAGATAACTCAAGCGTAGATGAAAATGAGCCGTTTTTGAGGCGCTTCATTGGGCTTGCTGAAAGATCCCATTTATTGAAATCACCCACTAAACAGACTTTTTCAGCGTTTTTTGCTTCTTCTTTTGATAGTTTGAAAGTAACTTTACAAACAGGTTTAGACTTTAAGTATTGCTTCTTAACGATCATGTTACGCTCCATAGAGTAATTAAATTACATTTATTGATTAATTATAGAGCAATTATTAAACACCTGCCAAGAAATATGTAATTAAATTACAAAAATGAAAACGTATTCATCAGGTTCTGAATCGATTATGAAGATAGCAATGAGTAATTTGCAACTAGTGTTGTGCCAAGAATTCAAATACTTCTAGATAGTATTCTTTGGTCTCTTCAATGATACTTCTAAGTAAAACCCGTGCGCTCAAAATTACGTTTGAGCCAATTCGTGTTTTACTGAACGTCATAGATTACCGTTATTTTAAAATTACGACTGTTTACGGTTTCTAGATTAGTAGTTTCGCAAACTTAACCGCGAGCTTCCAATCCATTCTGTAGCATCGAAATATTTAGAACCTGACTACTAACCTTCGTTTGAAGCTATGCGTTTGGTTTTTCTAGTCGATGCCTTGGTGGTGTCTTTTTCTATTGTCTTAGGCTTGTCATCCTTTTCTATTTGATCAGTTAATTGCTCAGGCAATTCGTCCTGCGCTTCATGCTCATCGTCAAGGTACTTTTTGTCGATTTGCTTGGTTGGGCTTACGCCGAGTGATTTAAAGTCCTCAGTTTGCTTAATAAGATTCCCACGCCCACTTTGCAGCTTATTCATTGCACTTTCGTAATGGCCTTGAACACTGCCAATGCTTTTTCCAATCTTCTCCATATCAAGAATAAAATTGCTAAATTTATCGTACATTTTGGCCGCTTTATCAGCAATAATCTTGGCGTTCTGGTTTTGGTTTTCGTAAGCCCAAATATTGTTGATAGTGCGAAGCGCAACGAGTAAGTTGGTTGGGCTAACCAACATGATCTGATTATCAAGCGCACGTTTTATCAGCTCCGGCTCTTGCTCAACCGCATTCATAAATGCAGCCTCAATGGGAATAAACATCAGCACATAGTCAAGCGATGTCACGCCTTCTAAATCCTGATAGTCTTTTTTACTTAAGCCTTTTATATGCGCCTTGATTGACGCGACATGTTCTTTTAAAGCGCGCGCTCTATCGTCTTTATCTTCTGCATTAACCACACGCTCATGCGCCACTAGTGACACTTTAGAATCGATGACAATGTCTTTGTCGTTAGGTAAATGTATGATCACATCGGGTTGATAACGCTTGCCCTCTTCGTTACTCACGCTTTTTTGAATTTCGTATTCGTGCCCTTTACGTAAGCCTGACTCACTCAATATGCGCTCAAGTACTAGCTCGCCCCAATTGCCCTGCTGTTTATTGTCGCCTTTAAGCGCGTTTGTAAGCGCTGCCGCTTCTTCGGTAATCTGCTTATTGAGTTCTTTTAAGCCTAGTATTTCGGTTTTAAGCGAAGCACGCTCTTGGCCTTCTCGTGTATATTGTTCATTAACTTGACGTTTAAAATCATCAATTTGCTGCTTAAGAGGGTTAAGCATTTGTGTAATACCCGCTTCGCTGGTTTTAGTAAATTTCTCCGATTTTTGTTCAAATATCTTATTCGCAAGGTTTTCAAACTGTGTGTTAAGTTTAGCTTCAGCATTTTCTAGAAGCTCAAGTTTTTCTTCAAAACTTTTTCGCTCTTGAGCAATACTTGCTTGAGATGCTTCGTAACGCGTTTGGGTTTGGCTGTAGTTGGCCTGTAGCTCATCGTATTGATTTCTGAGCTGGCTGTAGCGCGACTGAAGTTCTTTGAGCTGTTCGCTCTGTTGTTTTGATTCGCCCAGCAGCCGCTCGTTATCAAATAGCTTATTTTGATACTGGCTTAACTGCCCTTGAAACTTCTCTTGTGCATTTTTGAGCTCATTTCGAGTATCATTTAAGGACAATTCCAGCTGTTTTATTTGCTGTTCATGCAAACGCTCTTGATGCTCAAACTGACTGGTCATACTCTGCTCTAAGCGAAAAAGCGACTGCTCCTTATCATTAAGCAAGCTTGCTTGAACTTGCATCGTCTGATGATAGCGTTTTCTCGCCATCATAAAAATCAGCACAAACACGAGCAAACAAGCTACTACGCTGGCGCACACCAGATATATGGGGGTTGATACAATAAGCTCCCATAGCGTCACAACGGATGTATTGCTTGTTTGAATAATATCAGGGCTATCTGGCTCCATTTATTTTGACAGCGCCTCATCTAGCTCGGCAATATTCGCTTTCCAGATGGCAGGCCCAGTTTCATGGGCATTGGCACCGCTACTGTCGACCGCTACCGTTACGGGCATATCTTCAACGTCAAACTCGTAAATAGCTTCCATTCCTAAGTCTTCAAACGCGACTACTTTTGCATGCTTAATCGCTTTAGACACTAAATAAGCTGCGCCACCAACCGCCATCAAATAAACAGATTTATGTTTTGCAATACTTTTAACCGTAGCAGGGCCACGTTCGGCTTTGCCGATAGTGCCCAAAATGCCGGTTTTTTCAAGCATCATGTCGGTAAATTTATCCATGCGTGTGGCAGTAGTAGGACCTGCGGGACCCACCGCCTCGTCTCCAACGGCGTCCACCGGACCCACGTAATAAATAAACTTACCATTAAGGTCTACACCCTCTGGCAGCCCTTCGCCATTTTCGAACATGGTTTGCAGACGTTTATGCGCCGCATCTCGGCCTGTGAGCATTTTGCCTGTAAGCAATACAGTTTCGCCAACTTTCCAGCTGGCAACATCTTCTTTTGTCACTTCATTTAAGTTTACTCGGCGAGTATTTTCGCTGACCTCCCAGGTAATTTCTGGCCAATCTTCGAGCTTAGGTTGTTCTAGGTTTGCAGGACCGCTTCCGTCAAGATAAAAATGCGCATGGCGCGTAGCAGCGCAGTTGGGGATCATTGCTACCGGTTTTGATGCGGCATGCGTAGGCACAGACTTAATCTTAATATCCACCACTGTTGTAAGACCGCCCAAGCCTTGGGCGCCAATACCAAGTGCATTCACTTTATTAAAAATATCAACGCGAAGCTTTTCATCAGTGGTTTCTGGTCCTCGCTCAATTAGCTCTGGCATATCAACAGGGTCCATCAAGCTCTCTTTAGCAAGTACCGCCGCTTTTTCGGCCGTTCCGCCAATGCCGATGCCAAGCATGCCTGGTGGACACCAGCCTGCCCCCATCGTAGGTAAGGTTTTCACGACCCATTCTGCGATGTCGTCGCTAGGATTGAGCATAACCATTTTCGATTTATTTTCTGAGCCGCCACCTTTCGCTGCAATCATTACTTCAATTTGATTGCCTGTCACCATATCGATATGGACGACCGCAGGCGTATTGTCTTTTGTGTTTTTGCGCGCACCAGCAGGGTCTGACACAATTGATGCTCGCAAAGGGTTGTCTGGGTTGAGGTATGCACGCCTTGTCCCTTCATCGACCATTTCCTGCACTGTCATATCGGTTTTGTCCCAATTCACCTGCATACCAATTTTAACGAAACAGGTGACAATACCGGTATCTTGGCAAATGGGACGTTTGCCTTCTGCTGACATCCGTGAATTGATTAATATTTGCGCCATTGCATCTTTTGCCGCCTGACTTTTCTCCTTATGATACGCCGCTTCCACCGCCTGAATATAATCAAGCGGATGATAGTAAGAAATAAACTGTAGCGCATCTTCAATGCTGTCTATAAAGTCTTGTTGACGAATAGTGGTCATGGCTTCCTCAAAATTCTGAATGCATTAGGCGTGTGGTTGTCAATACTAGCGTCAATTTCACTTGAGACCAATATCAATGTGCGTTTTCAGTTTAAACAATACCATGAATAAGCATGTATAATCATTGTGCTAGAAGTACAGACTTAAAGACATGCTCTGTGCACCTAGCCCCAAAGACATCTTAATTGTCAACATTCTAACTTCTGAGGTTTTATCAAAAATACATAAATGAAGACAAAACATGAGTTTGAGCACCGGGAGAAAACGAAGAGATCGCCCGACAGCCTATCTATTAGCAATGTAACCAAGCATTTCTCAGCCCCAGCATATCCATTGAACGACAGCTCTTTATCGCGCACGATATTCAGCCGAATCGCAAAACAAGAGTGGGCGATGCTTTTAGACACCTGCAATAATCGCCTAAGTGACGGCCGCTACGACATCATCGTTCACTCGCCAGCCGCGAAATATCAGTTCAAAAACGCATGTGCGAGCCTCGAGGATCCTCAACACTTGTTTTCGGGTGCTTCTTTAGTGCATCGACCATTCGAGGACCTAGCAATACTGCACAGATTGTTTCAAAAAGGCTTTGAATTGCCTCGTTCTAACAGCAGTGAACACAATTCAAGTCTGCCCATTGATATTGATTCGCTTCCCTTTCTGGCTGGCGCAATGGGCTTATTTGGCTACGACATCAATATTTTTACAGATGGGATTAAAGACAACAATGCTCAACAGTATCATTTAGATGATATTGCGGTAGGTTTCTATACTCACTCGCTGATTATCGACACTTACACCAATCAAGTATTTTACGTTTGTCCAGAAAAATCAATGAGCGGCCCGCATGGCAGCACAAACTGTCAATGGCTGCAAGCATTGCTAGAGCCCGCGCCTTCGGAAAACTTCGCATTAATAGGCGAATGGACAAGCAATATGAACGAAGCGCAGTACACAGAATCGATGAACAAAATCGATGAGTATCTGCACTCGGGTGATTGCTATCAGATAAACTTTGCTCAGCGTTTTTCAGCGCCTTATCATGGCGATGAATGGCTAGCCTACAAGAAGCTTACAGAGGTAAACAAAGCCCCCTTTTCTGCCTTTATACGGCTGCCTAAGTCTTGCGTATTAAGCGTTTCTCCGGAACGTTTTTTGTCAGTAAAAAACGGGGAAGTCGTGACCAAGCCAATTAAAGGTACACGTAAACGAGCAAGTGACAAGCAAGAGGATGAAATGCTTGCAAATGAACTGCTAAGTTCAGAAAAAGATAAAGCTGAGAATTTGATGATTGTCGATTTGTTAAGAAACGACTTAAGCAAACATTGCGAAGTAAATTCGGTCAGCGTACCAAAATTGTTTGCCCTGGAGAGCTATCCGGCTGTGCATCATATGGTCAGTACTGTGGTAGGTAAACTTAAAGCAAACGCGAGCCCCTTTGATTTACTTGCTGGTGCATTTCCCGGCGGTTCTATAACCGGTGCGCCAAAAGTGAGGGCAATGCAAATCATCCAGGAACTCGAGCCTGACAAACGCAGTATTTATTGCGGTAGCATTGGCTATCTGGGCATAAGAGACGATATGGATACAAGTATTTGCATTCGCACCATTTTAGCTGAAGATGGGGTATTGCATTGCTGGGCAGGTGGCGGCATAGTTTTAGACTCTACCGCGCATGATGAATATCAAGAATCATTTCACAAGGTAGCGAAGATCTTACCCACTCTAAGTGAGACGATAAAGGAAATGAATGAAGGAGTCTGATTTTCTGTCTGCATTTAATCAGCCTTGGCGCGTTGTACGTGATGCTGGTGAGCCTTTTCCCAATGCCAAACGCCCTGCGGCGGTGTTGATATGTCTTAATCCTGCTGGGGGTGAACTCTCGGTTATCTTTACGCAGCGAGCAAGTCACCTGAAACATCACGCAGGGCAAATCAGTTTTCCAGGGGGTAAAGCAGAAACTCACGATACCGACCTTATCGCCACAGCATTTCGTGAGACTGAGGAGGAAATTGGTCTGGCAACTGATGCAATAACAGTCATTGGCCAGCTGCCGCCTTATCGCACGATTAGTGGATTTGCGGTCACGCCAATTGTTGCCAAACATGAACATGGTTTTGATGTTCAGCGAGATTTAGTGCTGGATAAGAATGAAGTCGAGTCAGTATTTGAGGTGCCTCTGAGTTTCTTAATGGATGAATCCAACTACTTCGTGCAGCTTGTTCACCGCGGACAACTTAGCTTTCCCCTCAATTATGTGACTTACGGTGACCGCGTAATCTGGGGAGCGACAGCTGGCATGATGGCGCAGCTGCGCGATCATATTATGTTTTATTTGCGCAATAACTAACCCTTCAATTCACACAATAACACGTAAATTTTGGTTGCATTTGCAACTATATTTCCACTACTATTCCCAACGCTAAGCACTATGCTCAGACGTTTCTTAAACAGGATTCAGGTTCATTAAGCAAAAGGACAGTCATGATAAGCGTATTTGATATGTTTAAAGTGGGCATTGGCCCATCAAGCTCTCATACCGTTGGCCCAATGCGAGCCGCTTATCAGTTTGCGACTGAGATAATGCACACCAGTGGCCTTAGCGAATCTATTGATAGCGTGCGAACAGAGCTATATGGCTCACTTGGACAAACTGGCAAGGGGCACGGCACTGGCAAAGCAGTCATCCTAGGACTAATAGGATTTACACCTGACAATGTGCCTGTCAGCAAAGTAGACGCAATATTAAATACCGTAGAGCGCGAGCAATCGCTTGATTTGCTTCAAAACAAACGCATCGCTTTCCCTCAACAGGGCGCCATTGTCTTTCATCGACGAAAGTCACTCCCTCTGCATGCAAATGGAATGACGCTATTTGCAATGAAAGGCGATGAATGCATTTTTCATAAGACCTATTACTCTATCGGTGGTGGATTTATTGTTGAGGAGGCGGACTTCGCAACGCAAAAGCAAGAGCAAATCGCTCAGCAACAACTCGATGCACCCTTCCCTTTTTCCACGGCTGCTGAAATGCTGATTCACTGTAAAAATAACGGTTTTCGTATTAGCTCCATGATGCTTAAAAATGAGGCTATTGTGCGTGAGGAGTCCGTCACTCGCTCAGAACTTGTGCGTATTTGGGGTGTCATGAAAGACTGCGTGCAGCATGGTATAGAGACCGAAGGCGTCCTGCCTGGGGGATTAAAAGTCACACGCCGTGCGCCAGCCCTGTATCAACGCTTACAAAATGAAAAAAACGATGACCCGATGCAGGTCATGGATTGGGTGAACATGTACGCCCTGGCAGTTAATGAAGAAAATGCAGCAGGTGGGCGCGTAGTAACTGCGCCAACGAATGGTGCTGCTGGGATTATTCCAGCGGTAATGTGTTATTACGATAAGTTCATCCGCCCGCTAGATGAAGACACAGCCTGCCGCTTCTTGCTTACCGCAGGTGCAATCGCGATTTTGTATAAAAAGAACGCGTCCATTTCCGGTGCCGAGGTTGGCTGTCAAGGCGAGGTAGGCGTTGCTTGTTCGATGGCGGCAGGCGCATTGACCGAGATTTTGGGCGGCTCGGTGGATGCCGTCGAAAACGCGGCTGAAATTGGCATGGAGCATAATTTAGGGCTAACGTGTGACCCTGTTGGTGGCTTGGTGCAAGTGCCTTGTATTGAACGCAATGCGATGGGCGCAATTAAAGCGATAAATGCATCGCGCTTGGCTTTAAGGGGCACCGGCACGCAGAAAGTATCGTTGGATAAAGTTATTAAAACGATGTGGGACACGGGCAACGACATGAAAACCAAGTATAAAGAAACCGCGCGCGGCGGCTTGGCGGTCAATATCATAGAGTGCTGAGCCGCTCGCTTTGCACCACTAACTTTTTTTCAATCGCAGTAGTTTCTTGTTTATATCTTCTTGGTATTTTTTCAAAGGATTGGGTGGCGGTTGCTTGATGTCAAACACAGGAGGAACAGTTTTCACAAAGTCAACAATGTTATCTGCAGGCATTGGCTTGGCTATAAAATAACCTTGCGCAAAATCAGCCCTTAGATTTTGAAGTTCCTGAAGCTGGCGCTGAGACTCTATGCCCTCAGCGGTAACCTGCATACGCAAACTCTTACCTAAGGTGACTGTAGCACGCACTATTTCAAGCGCGTCCTCATTGATCTTACCATCATTTTCGATAGCATCGATAAAGCGCCGATCAATTTTGATGTGCTGAACCGGCAGTTGATTAAGGTATGCTAACGATGAATAGCCCGTACCAAAGTCGTCAATGGCAAGTTCAATACCGCGCATTATTATCTGGTCTAGCAAATGTTTAATGTGTTCGTTATTTTCAATCAGCGTCGACTCTGTAAGTTCAAGTTTAAGATACTTCCCATCTAAGCCTGTGCTGCCTAGCACGGAGTCAATTGTTTCAATAAAGGAATTACCACTCAGCTGATTACTTGATAGATTAACCGACACACTAAAATCTGTCAGACAGTCTATCAGTTGCCATTGCCTGAGCTGCTGACAAGCGGTTTTCAATACCCATTTGCCTATGTCTACAATAAGCCCAGTTTCTTCAGCCATGGGAATAAAGACATCTGGCGGTACGTTGCCTCGTTCAGGATGCTCCCAGCGGATGAGCGCTTCACAGCCTGTTATCTTCTTGCTTTGAACATCTAATAGAGGCTGATACACCAAATAAAACTGTTCATTTGCAACGGCTTTATGAAGGTCGCTTTCAAGCTCAGAAAGCGCTAGCGTCTCCTTACGCATTTCTCGGTCAAAAATTTTAAATGTGCCTTTACCCGCTTGTTTGGCGTTATACATAGCAATATCGGCATCACGAAGCGCACCTGTGACTGCCGTGTAGGTATCATCGCAAAGCACAAGCCCGACGCTCATGTGAAAATGAATCAAAATTTTATCGAATACAAATGGTTCTTTAAAGGCATCGATAATGTCGTGACCAAGTTGCTCTAATGCGGGTAAATCGATCACATTCTCTGCGATGACAGTAAATTCGTCGCCACCTAATCGAGCAGCATGCTGATTTTCGTCCAGCAGCTTCGAAAGTCTCATGCCGCTGGCAATGAGCAACTCATCGCCAATGCTGTGTCCATGGGTGTCATTAATTTGTTTGAATCTATCGCCATCTAAAAACATAAGTGCGAAAGGTTGGGGATTATCACCTTGATTTTTAGCGATCAGGGAGGTGAGGCGTTTGATAATCCACTCTCGATTGGGAAGACCGGTCAATGAGTCATGAAAGGCCAAATGAAAGAGCTTACTCTCGGCAACTTTTCTCTCGTTTACTTCAACCTGAAGCTCTGCCGTGCGATGCTTAACGCGCTCCTCGAGTTCAGAATTGAGCTTTGCGAGGGAGTCGCTCGCGTATTCTAATTCAGAGGCATATTCTTTAAGCTGCTGTGTCTTTTCTTCGACTTTTTCGGCGAGTTCTCGTTCTCGACTTCTGATTAAGGAGATACGCCATTTTACAAAGCCGTAAGCGAGCAAAAATGCCAAAATCACAAAAATGACTCTTGCCCACCAGGTTTGCCACCAAGGGTTTAAGATAGTAAACGAGAAGGAGTCACCCAAATTATCCCAACGTTCGTTGCTATTGGCAGCATACACTTCAAACTCATACTCACCTGCCGGCAAGTTATCAAATTTTGCAAAGCGCTCGGCAGCCGTCGTTTGAACAAAGTCCTGCTGCCATCCTTTTAAGCGATACTTAAATAAATTGTATTCAGGGTAGATAAAACTTAAGCTCGTAAAATCGACACGTAGGCTATTCTTATCATGAGCGAGCGCTAATGTATCCCGCATGTCGGAAGCTACTCTTGGGTCAAATATCTCACTTCGGCCGCTGCTTATATTTGCAAAGGCAATTTGAGAAATGTGGGTTGTGGGCTTGCTTAGATCTTCGGAAAGCTCATTAAGTCTTATCATGTTCACCCCCCGCTTGTTGGGGATAAATAGTTCATTACCGATTCTCGCAAACTCTCCGTGTGTGCTCAGGGCATTTCCAACGAGTCCGTCGCGTGCATAGAAAGTTTGTATCTTTTTATTGTCGGTGTTTAAGACAGACAGCCCATTATTGGTTGCAATCCAAAGCCTGTTATATTCGTCTTTGTACAGGTAATTGACACCATTATCGGAAAGACCCTCTGCGCTTGTATAATGAACACGCTCATTCGTCAGCGAATTGTACTTCACTAGACCATTGACAGTGCCTATCCATATTTCCTCATATGACTCAACTAAAACAAAAAACATGCGGTTGTTTTCAAAGTCGAGCAGACGTGAAAACTCCATCGTCTTCAAATCAAGATATTCCAGCGCATTTTGTCCTGCTATGAAGATCTTATTGTCAAACAACTGCATGTGAGTGATTTCGGAGTTGGTAATCTGAGACTTTCCGCCGCGCGCTTTGTGAATATAGTTTGTGAAGCTTTTAGTTTCAAAATCAAAGTACTGCAGACCAAAGCCCCAAACACTGATCCATAACCCCTTTTTATCTGGCAGTATGAAAAACACATTGTTTCCTGCCAGGCTTTTTGAAAGCAGCTTACTGGGATCGTGCTCAAATCGTTCAACCTCATAGGTCTCTGGATTTATACGGCTTAAGCCGCCAGCCCATGCACCTGCCCAAATAAAGCCTGATGAATCCTCTGCCACAGAAATGATTGCATTTGCTGCTAGTGAATTTTGCTTAAGCGGATCATGGCGAAGATTCTTAAACTCGCCTGTTTCAATATTAACAATATTGATGCCGCCGCCATCTGTTCCAATCCACATCTCGTTATTTTCACGCACAACAGCATCGAATGAATGCGGAAAATAATCCCCAGAAGAATCGCTAATTTTATCGCGCAGTCGTTTGAAAACTTCAAGGCGCGGTGTAACTCGGTAAATACCGTAATTGTTAACTGAAATCCATAAAGAACCGTTATTGTCTTCGGATATGTCTTCAATTGTGGCAAATGGAAGTTTTCCCAGTTCATCAATTGCAGAACGCAGACACATAAACGTTTTAGTACTATGTTTGAATAAACAAAGCCCCTCTTTTTCCAAGCCCACCCACAGATTATTGGCAGTATCAATAAATACGGTGGTTATATGGCTGGTCGGCAGGCTACTGGCACGATTCTCAACCGAAAATATTTTATAGCTGAAGTCTTTGGTGTTTAAGCGCATGAGACCTTTCGGTGTACCTAACCATAGCAGCGAGCGCGCCTCATCAATTGCAATATTGCGAATAAGAATCGTAGGGAAAATAGCGTTAAGAGCGGTTTCTACTGCTCGGGTAGTAGCGTCTTCGACTTTAAAGGTATACAAGCCCGAGTCTGCTGCTAACCATAAACGATTTTCGACTTTTTCGTAGGCCATACCATGCACAAGGTTAGTGTTGAGCCCCAGTGCCGATAAATCATGCACAGCCTTGACCTTATTGCTATCTGGGTCGAACTGAATTAGTCCAATTTCTGTGCCTGATGTGATCCAAAATTGACCTGCATCATCTTCTACAATGCTGTTTATTCGCTGTCTATATTCGTAGTTAACGGCTTCAAAGGATTGCGTCTCATAATTGAAACGAAATAATCCGTGGTCTCCTACCCAAAGATTTTGTTTGCTATCAAGAAACAAAAATGGAATTTGCGTGCCGGTAATCGACTTGGCTTTTGGCAAAATAAAGCGCTCAAATGAGTAACCGTCGTATCGCTGTACACCATTATTACTCGCCGTCCATATATAGCCCTGCTTGTCTTGCTCGCTCTTACGCACGAAGTTTTCGTCGAGGTCACTTGCTGTGTAAGCAGGAATCGCTCGATAATGCGAAATTGAGTCTAGCTTTTCAGCATCCACACCAATACCAACAGCCTGAGCAAACGAGCAACAGGCAAAAACGTACCCCATCAATAATGCGATGACGCCTGAACTTAAGCGATGGTTTGAGCGCTTGCTATTCTTACCAATTGTCAATGGAACTCGTCTCGGTTGGTTTAGCTTCCGTGTTATGAGTTTGCTTCAGCACACCATCGCGCTGAAATTGATTTTTCGTAGTCTTAGGAAAGATATCGGCGCCATCTTTCTATTATTTAGATAATAAACGTATTTCCGATGGATTGAGGGTATGTAGAAGACGCTTAATCAAAGCGATCACGTGAGAACACCGCATGGAAAATGAGCAATCATTCAAGGTGTCATAATGTGCTTATTAAGAATACCCTTACTTTACTGGCAGCGTGAGGCCTTTAAACATCTTTTCAACCTCATCATTGTTCTTTTGCATCATCGCGCGCTCAACCACATCTTTAGTAAGGTGGGGGGCAAATCGTTCAATGAACTCGTACATGTAATTGCGTAAAAACGAACCTTTGCGAAAACCGATTTTGGTTGTGCTGTAATCAAAGAGGTGACTGGCATCAATTTTAACTAAGTCAGAATCCAGCTTTTCGTCAACCGCCATAGAGGCAATCACGCCAATACCAACACCAAGTCGCACATAGGTTTTAATAACATCTGCATCTGTTGCAGTGAATACGATTTTTGGCTCTAATCCTGCCTCCGTAAATGCTCTATCCAATTCCGAGCGACCCGTGAACCCGAACACATAGGTTACCAAAGAGTACTTGGCAATATCCTCTATTGTGATGGTAGATTTTTTCGCCAAGGGATGAGCCTTGTTCACAATAACCGAGCGATTCCAGTGATAGCATGGCAACATCACCAAGTCGTTATACAAATGCAGTGATTCAGTCGCAATGGCAAAATCAGCCTCGCCTTTTGCAGCCAGATCGCTGATTTGCGATGGCGTACCCTGATGCATATGCAGCGATACTTTGGGATATTTTGACATAAAGCCTTTAATGACTTCTGGCAAGGCATAGCGCGCTTGAGTGTGCGTGGTGGCAATATTAAGTTTGCCTTGGTCAGGAAGCGTGTGTTCTCTGGCAACTGCTTTGATGCTCTCCACCTTTGCAAGAATTTCACGCGATATATTAATTACTTCCTTACCCGCTTCTGTTACATGCGTCAGATGCTTACCACTTCTGCCGAAAATTTGAATACCTAATTCATCTTCGAGCATTCGCACCTGTTTGCTAATACCGGGTTGAGAGGTAAATAGCGTTTCGGCTGTCGCCGACACGTTAAGGTTATTGTTTAGAACCTCTACGATGTATCTAAGTTGTTGTAGTTTCATTCTTGCCTCATCAAGGGATAAGCTAAGTGTGTGTTGGTGCGTGCGATGAATATGGAAACTGTCTGAGTAAAAACGCATCATGCAAAAAAATGCCTAGCGCTATAAAGATAAAGCAATCACGAAATTGGTCGATAAAGCCTTATAGAAAATTACAGTTAAACATCATTCGGTTCAAACTTAAGTGCATAAGAAAACCGCAATTTATGCGTTTTTGCAAGTACCTTTTGGTATTTATTTTGTTTCAACCCAAGGCGAATGGATTTATAACGGTGTCAGACGAAGCACATACAGGTTCAGGTGAGCAGCATGCTCGAGGCAAAGAATTGGTCGATTTTTCTTCGGTCATGGCGGTTGCCATACACGATATGAAAAACTCACTGAGTCTGCTTATGCAGTCAATTGAGCAGATGTCAGCAAAACTGCCAGTGGATGCAAAGGATGCTCACGACGGTCTCAATAGCGTGCATTATGAGGCCAATCGTATGAACACCACCTTGGTACAAGTGCTCTCACTTTACCGTGCAGAAATCGACGCCTTGCCTGTCAACATTGATGAAGTGTTTATTGCAGAGCTGTTTGACGAAATCGTTGATAGCAACGCCATGTATACCTCGCAACAAGGCATTGAAGTCACGGTTGAGGTAGACGAAGAACTGTCTTGGTATTTAGACAGGGAGCTAATTTACTTGCTTTTGCACGATGTTCTGATAAACGCCGTTCGTTATGGCTGCAGCAAAATTAGTCTTAGCGCACGCATCGAAAATACCTTCATGGTTGTAGAAGTCGAAGACGATGGTCCAGGCTATCCTGACAGTATGCTAGAAATGTCGAGCGTGACACTCACTCAGCACTGTATAAGCGAAGGACGAACTGGTCTTGGATTATTTTTTGCCCGACTTATGGCAAAAACGCATAAGAATATGGATAAGCGTGGCTCTATTGAGTTAAGCAACAGCAGTGAAACCGGTGGCAGTGTGTTCACGCTGCGACTGCCGTAACCTCAACTATAGTCGCGAGCAAGCAATATGAATCAGACCTACATCATTATTATTGTTTTAATTGCCACGCTCATTGTGGCGGGCATTGCGGCGAGCGCTGTTCAGCAACATAATGAGCGAAAAGCCGCTAAAAAACGCGAAGAAATTAATCGAAATCGCACCATCCTAGATGAAACTGAAAATGCAGTAAGCGCAGCCCAGCATATGCCGCTGTCACAACGTTTAATTTCTATTTTACGCAAGCGTTCGCTTGAAGCGCTCATGGAAATTTACGAGCAAAATCCATCCAATGATCTGAAAAAGAAGGTCAATGACTTACAGAAAGCCGTTCGCGATATAAACGTAGATGAGCCGGCACCAGACCAATCTAGCTTTGAACTTCCCAAATCTGACAAAGTGATTATCAAATATATTCAAGCGATCAAAAAGTTACGTACAATAATAAGAAGCGAGCAGCGCAAAGGTAATATCGATTCAGCCGCATTCCAAACAGAAGACAAAGCGCTGGAACGCCTGCAATTAAGAGTCAATATTGACACCCTGCACAAGCGCGCAAAAGATGCTGTTGCCACGCAAATGCAAGGCTCCGCTAGACAATATCTTGAAAAAGCCATAAGCGCGCTAGCGAAACAAAAACCGCAGGATGACTATACCGTAAATCGCGCCAAAGAGTTAATGGCGATGCTTGAGGGACTGGAAAGTACCTTGCGCGATAAGAACGTGAAAGCCGTGCTTGCCGACAAAGCCAAAGAAAAAGAAAAAGAGGATATTGATACCCTCTTTGCACCAAAGAAGAAGTGGTAAACTTAATGCTGTTTGCTACTTAAATCACTCCAAAGTGCGTGAGCTGCGCGCGAAAGAGTGTTTGGCTCTTTTGCAATCACCCCTACTCTTTTGCACAAACTTTTACTTCTTAACTCCACGCAAACTAACGATTTCGCAAGCATCTGCTGCTGGCACAATTGCGGCACAATTGCCAAACCAATACCGGTTTTGACTAACTGGCCTAGCGTGCCAAGTTGCGATGCTTCAGCCACAATTGAAGGCGTGTTCTTCATATCTGATGTACTTTGTCTCTCTAGTTTACGCAATTCTGTAATAAAAGCCTCATCGACCCACTTTCGAATGCTAGAGCCTTGATTCATTGCTACCATTGGCTGCTTGTAAACCTCCTCAAGACTGAGGCTGCTTGCCTTGGCCAAAAGGTGCTTTTTAGGCATCACGACGCAAAAGTTGTCAGTAAGCAACGGCAGAAACTGAAGGTTTTGCAGCGTTTCTGGTTCAAACACAAATCCTAAATCAGCGCGACCAGCTCGCACTGCCTCTATCGCCTGCTCCATCACTACATCAAGTACACGCAGCATGATGTTGGGATGTGCCTTACGGTAATCTTGCAGTATGTTAGCTAAGCGCCCTTCTGCAAATGAGGGCATGCTGGCTACAGTCAGTCGACCTTTGTTTACGCTGAACAAGTCCTGCACATCAGTTAAAGCATTGTTCCAATCATCAATGAGTCGCTTTGCTACTGGAAGAAATGCCTGCCCCTCAGGGGTAAGTGTCACTTTTCGAGTGGAGCGACTAAACAGCTTCCCCCCAAGCTGTACCTCCATATTCTTGATTGAAGTAGATAAAGCGGGTTGAGACAAACACAACAATGCCGCAGCCTCTGCAAAGGTAGTGGCGCTGGCTACACCAACAAAGGCACACATATTCTTATAAGAAATACTAGGAGAATGACTTTTTGATGTACGGGGGTTTGCCATATGCGATGCTCTAAAATTTTGAATGCTTTATTCATAAATTATTTTTATTAAACCTAATATTAATTCAATTTTACAAAATACTCGAGCTCTACAATACTAGAAGGCATTATTGATAGCACAATATGAGATTGTTCAAGCTCGTATTTGCGCAAACTAATGATATTTGGAGAGTGTGGAATGGCAGGTTTTGACAAAGTCGTATCAAGCTATGAGGAAGCAATGCATGGCTTAAAGAATGGTATGACGGTAATTGCAGGCGGATTCGGTTTATGCGGCATTCCCGAGGGATTGATTGCGCAGATAAAACAAATGGGTACAACTGGTCTAACGGTTGTTTCTAACAACTGCGGTGTAGATGGCTTTGGCTTGGGTTTACTACTGGAAGACAAGCAAATTAAAAAAATGGTGTCGTCATACGTTGGCGAAAATGCCCTTTTCGAACAGCAACTTTTGAATGGAGAGCTTGAAGTCGAACTCACGCCTCAAGGCACGCTTGCTGAAAAAATGCGCGCTGGCGGTGCGGGCATACCTGCATTTTACACTGCCACCGGTTATGGCACACCTGTGGGTGAAGGCAAAGAAGTCAAAGACTTTGACGGACGTCCGTACATCATGGAAGAAAGCATTACTGGTGACTTTGCCATTGTAAAAGCGTATAAAGCAGACCGATATGGCAATTGTATGTACCGTCACACCGCGATGAACTTCAACCCAATGGCGGCAACAGCAGGCAAAACCACTATAGTCGAGGTGGAGCATATCGTTGAGCCAGGAGAGCTTGAGCCAAGCCAAATTCATACCCCGGGCATTTATGTGGATAGAGTGATTCAAGGCGAGTTCGAAAAGCGTATTGAACGCAAAGTACTGGCAAAAAATGCATCGGCAAAGGAGGCAAGCTAATGGCGCTTACTAGAGATCAAATCGCAATGCGTGTTGCACAAGAATTTAAAGACGGCGACTATGTAAACTTAGGCATTGGTATTCCGACTCTTGCTGCCAATTACGTACCAAACGATATAAGCGTGATGCTACAGTCTGAAAACGGCTTACTTGGAATGGGCCCTTACCCCACAGAAGACCAAGTTGACGCCGATATGATAAATGCAGGTAAAGAAACAGTAACTGCTTCAACCGGGGCTTCTATTTTCAACTCAGCAGAAAGCTTTGCAATGATCCGTGGCGGCCATGTTGACTTTACCGTGCTCGGTGCATTCGAAGTGGATGTAAACGGCAACATTGCCTCTTGGATGATTCCGGGCAAACTGGTCAAAGGCATGGGTGGAGCAATGGATTTAGTGGCTGGCGCAAAAAACATAATTGTGACTATGACTCACGCAGACAAACGTGGTAACTCAAAGCTTTTGCAAGCATGCACATTGCCTTTAACGGGCGTTAACTGCATCACGCGCATCATTACGGATTTGGCAGTACTTGAAGTCAAAGACGCAACCTTTTATTTAAGAGAGCGAGCACCGGGTGTTAGCGTCGAAGAAATCAAAGAGAAAACCGCCGGAACACTTGTAGTTGAGGGCGATGTTCCTGAAATGCGATTGAGTTAACCTGCCGGTTTAGCGGCAAACGCCGAAACTGCGTCACCGCCATTTGAGGCATCACTCGATGAAAGTGATTTCGATTGATGCCTTTTCCTTTTATACTCTTCCGACAACTCTAATTTTTGTTTAGATAAGGTCTCGGGCATTAATCGAACCGCTTGAGTACTAAGCAACGCACACAATACTGAGCAAGGCTTTGGATTTTAAAGATTTACCCTTAGATAACCGCCTACAAACCGCCCTTGATACTATGCAAGTTGCGACCTTAACGCCTGTACAAGAACAAGCTATTCCTAAAGGTTTAATGGGAAAAGACCTACTAGCATCATCTAAAACGGGATCCGGCAAGACACTTGCGTTTTTAGTGCCCGCAGTGCAGCGATTACTGTCACAAAAAGCACTGAGCAAACGAGATCCACGGGCACTTATTTTGGCGCCTACTCGAGAACTGGCAAAGCAAGTCTTTGGGGTGGCTAAAGCCCTTACCTCCAAACAAGGTTTGCAGTGCACAGTCATTGTAGGCGGCGAAAATTATAACGACCAAGCCAAAGCATTAAGACGTAACCCGCACATCGTTGTAGGCACAGCGGGTCGTATTTTTGACCATCTAGAAGCACGGCATTTGTTTCTAAATGGTCTGGAGCTACTCATTTTGGACGAAGCAGACCGCATGCTAGAGCTTGGATTTGAAAAGGCATTGCAATATATTCACAAAAGCGCTGACCATCGCAAACGTCAAACCATGATGTTCTCTGCCACTATGGACAGCGCTGAAATAAGCCACATGACGCAGCTTATGCTCAAAAGCCCTGAAAAAATTCGCATCGACAAAGTCGCCACCGGGCATGAAGACATCGCTCAGCGTTTTTACTTTGCTGATGGCGTCGAACATAAAAATGATTTGCTAGTAAAATGCTTAAAGTTAGAAGGACGGGAACAAGCCTTAGTATTTACCGCCACGCGAGATGATACACAAAGGATCGTGCAGTGGCTGAAGCAACACCAAATAAGTGCAGCTTTCCTGCACGGCGAGCTATTACAGAACCAGCGTTCCGCCGTTATCAACGATTTTACGCGCGGCAAAACGGGCGTACTAGTAACGACAGATTTGGCTTCCCGTGGACTAGACATTGCGAATATCGCAAAAGTCATCAACTATGATCTCCCGAAATTCGCTGATGAGTACATTCACCGAATTGGCAGAACAGGACGCGCAGGCAATCAGGGTAAAGCGGCATCATTGGTTAGCAAGAAGGACTGGGCGAGCTTACTGGCAATACAAGAAAGACTAAAACACCGCTTTGAGTTTTCAGTGTTCGATGGGCTAGAGGCGTCTTTCAAAGGCCTTGGCCTGCATCCTAAACAGTCAAAAGCAGCAGGTTCGGGAAAACCGCAAGCAACGAAGCATAAAAAAGTGAAGGATCAGCGTAAAAAAACAACGCGCTTTGACCCTTCTCAGTCACGAGAGCTTGGCTTTGTGCCTGTGAAACGTAAACCGAAAGACGAGTAATATTGCAAGAAAATATCTGCGTCAGGTTCGGCTTTTCTTATTCACGTTTAAGTAACTCTGTTCGCGCCACTTCCATCATAATTGGCACTTCGCAAGGTTGAACCTGTTCCATTAACGAAATACTGCGATAGCTGGTCCATTCGGCAACTGGATCAAAGTCATCCTTCTTTTTAAAATTAATATCTTTCAAACCTACCGGGCATTCACCTTGCATTTTTGCTTCAGCCACCTGTTGTGGTGACAAGCCCGCGTCTGAGTTTCGGCCTGCGATCTCTCCATATGAGAAACCCTCCGCAGATAAAGACATACTAACCATCAAGATAGATAAAAGAACGGAACATTTCGGTATAAAATTAATTTTTTTCGACATTTTTAGACGTTTTTATAGGAATTTTAATAAATCTTGATTTCCGTATTTTTGTGCATTTTATTGCAATTTAGTAACTATTAAACACATTTAGATGAAGATTGTTCAAAATAAAAATGGACTTTTTAACGAAGTACACGCCTTGTTTAACGACGTTTTTCTTAAAACACAAAAAAAGCGCAATAAAAGCGCTTTTAAATTTGTTTAGCAAATGCTTAATATTCCCACCAGCATTCTTGCCACCACTTTAAGAACTCTTCAAAATCGATATAGCCATCGCCATTACCATCGATTAAATCAAAGCCTTCTTTTACATGATTGGCTTTTGTTTTCGGTGATAAAATAGTAAGCAAATCGATAAATTCATGCAAATCAATCTGTCCATTCTTGTCTCGGTCGAAAAAATCAAACTCTTTTCGGATTTCGGCTACTTGTTCGTCGGTTAATTCTGTACTGGATGTTGTCGATTGATCGCTCATGGAACTGCCCTATTGATGGCGCTTTAGTTCAAGTTTACTCTGATAACTTAGCCTAAGTCTAGCAAAAAACCTGATGATTCTAAGAAGACCGCTTTTGCTCAAGCGCACGCTGTCGCTGAGCTCGTGCTTTTTCTTCTCGTTTTTGCTGCATTATGTCTCTCGCTGCACTGCCAACATGCTCTTGCGAACGAGCTTTAGCAAGATTGACTTGCTTTTCTCTTTCCCTAAAACGAGCAAGTTGCTCTTCGCTGTGCGAACCATAACACTTGGGGCAACTAACGCCTCGCTCATACTCATCAGTTTTTTTGTCTTCCTCTGTAATAGGCAATCGACATCCATAGCACTGGTCATAATCACTTTGCTCTAAATCATGATTAACCGCAACACGATTATCAAAAACAAAACAGTCCCCTTCCCATAGCGAATCTTCCTTGGGCACATCTTCTAAGTATTTGAGGATGCCGCCCTCCAGGTGGTACACCTCGTCAAAGCCCTGCTCTTTTAAATAAGCCGTCGATTTCTCACAGCGTATGCCGCCTGTGCAGAACATGGCGACTTTTTTATGTTTACCGGGGTCAAGTGACTTTTCAACATATTCTGGAAACTCTCGAAACGAGTCAGTATGCGGGTTAATGGCATGCTTAAACGTACCAATATCAATCTCATAATCGTTGCGCGTATCTATTACAGTAACGTCGGGATCGGAAATTAACGCGTTCCAGTCGCTTGGTTTTACGTAAGTGCCCACCGTTTTGCGTGGGTCGATTCCCTCAATCCCCATCGTCACAATCTCTTTCTTGAGCTTCACTTTTGTGCGATAAAAAGGTTGTTCACTATGCCAAGATTCCTTGTGCGATACCGGTGAAATACGAGCATCTTCATTCAAATAATCTAGCAAGGCTTGAATATCCCTTTGCCCTCCAGAAACAGTGCCGTTTAATCCCTCGTTTGCGAGTAATATGGTGCCTTTGATTTGGCGGCTTTCCATAAAGTCGCGTAGTGGTTCTCTAAGGGATTTATAATTTTCAAGCGTGACGAATTTGTATAGTGCGCAGACTAAAAATTGTTTCATATTCTTTCCTATGCTCGCTGGAACGCAAATCCAGTGCCTAAGCTGTCGATAATAATTGGTATGTTTGAGGCTCGCACCCTAGCATAAAATATGAAAATCTTCGAGACATTGAGCACTTTAATTGAGCGAATTAGAGGAAAGATTGTGATTGTTGGATAAGCGCGCTCAAAGATGAAAGGTGGATATCGTAGTTGTCTCTGGTTAAATAATCATCCGCATCAACGCTCTGATCATCAGACAATAATACAGTTTGGGACAACATATCGCGCCTATCTTGTTTAATCTTTTCACTGACGTGAAATGGACAGTTCTCTATTACATCATCATCTATACGTTTGGCATCGTTAAATTGCGATAAAGGAATGGGGTAAGCGCTTTGTGCAAGCCTAAAAGTGAGAGGACGATTGTTATTTATGGCGGCGTTAAGTTGAGCTGCATGCTCGTAGTGCTGTTTGCATGTTTCAAGAGAAACATCACTATTCGTATCAATAAGAATACGTTTAAACAAAGCCTTGTCTGATAAAATTTCACCGTATTCGTCTGGATAGTGCACCGCATTTTCGCGCCTTGGTTCTACGATATCTGGGTGTGTAAAGTCAGCGGACTGTACACGTTCACTTTGTGCAAGCTTAAAGGCTAAATCAACCTGCGCATCAAACACACTGCGAAAAAAATCAAAACTTGCCGATGAACCAATATTCGCGTTTGTAGTACTTTGTGCATTTGCGATTGCAGCCGAACTTTTCAAGTTCACCGCTTCGTTAATGGCGTTTTGCGTCTGAATATATTGAGCTGTTTCCATATGCAGTGTTTGCGCAATCAATATCAAGGTGTGGTTATGAATAATAATGTATCGGCCGCGCTGAAAGTCACTGAAGTAATCCCTCAAGGCTTTTTAAATACGCGCGATACAGTAAATAACAAATATCGGTAGCAACCGAAAGTGGTAGATGGAAAAATTAGATTACTCTGAAAAACGATGTTTAGTGGTTGAAGACAGACGTCCTTTTTTAGTCCTCTTGCGAGGGCTTTTAAATGCGCTTGGGGCAAAAACAGTCACCACTGCAGGAAGTGCCGAAGAAGCCTTAAAAGCCTGTAAAGCTAAATCATATGACATCATAATTAGCGATTTGCATCTTGGCACCAATCGCAAAAACGGATTTGAATTTCTTGAAGAAATTCGAAACTATAAATATGTGCGACCCTCCACCGTATTTATCATGATTAGTGGCGACAGCGCACGTTCGATGGTCTTAGGCTCACTTGAAAAACAGCCAGATGACTATTTGGTCAAACCATTCTCTCAAGCACAGCTCAATTCTAGGATATCCCGCGCCAGCCACCGCCGAGTCACACTTGCTGCGCTTTATAGCCAAATTGATCATCAAAAATACGAGTTGAGTATTCAAACCTGTAAACATTTTTTAGAGACTGAACCTCGCTACACGAATCATTTACTTCAGATATTAGTCAAACTGTATTGGAAGTTAGAGCAATATGACGCTGCCGAGTCAGTGCTTAATCAAGTTTTAGAGGAACGCGCGCTGCACTGGGCAGTTTGTTCAATGGCAAAAACATATTTGCTGAAACAGGAGTATTCTAAAGCCATTGACCTAGCTAAACGCGTCATCGAAAGCTCATCAAATACAGTTGAGGCTTACGATATTATTGCGGATGCTTATTTACAAGATGATAAAAAGCCGGAAGCGCTTAAGTATATTCTTGAAGCATTGGAGCTATCTCCGCTTTCTATCGATCGTCATTTTAGAGTCTGTGAAATTGCGCGTGAAAATGGACAATATCGATTAGCCATGAATAGTGCCAAGTCGATTTACGAACTATCGCAACGCTCCGTTCACAAAAATATCAATCACGTTTGCGGCTACATCCGATCAGTATTGGACATTGCTGAAAACACAGACGACAAAAGCGTTCGAAATCGCTACTTGCAAGAAACCTTATTGACCATGCAGCGTGTTCAACACGATGAGTCTATTCATTCAAACCCAGATGATTTTGATTTCGACATCTTTCAGTCGATGATCCAAGCACGCATGACGCTCATTGAAGGAAAGCAATCTGAGGCAAAAAAGTGTCTGGAAAAGACCCAAATAGAAATTGAAAGGACATTTACAGACTACCCAGTGGCAATGGCTGCAGACAGTATTAAGCTAATGCTTGACTTAGGCGATTTTGAAGAAGCAGCAAAACTTATTAAAGTCATTAAGAAAAACAAAGACAAAATAGACCCCTCCATTATTTATCTCATTGATAGTGAGATGGAAAACGCTGCTCATACTCGCGAACAATACGTGAAACATAACAAACAAGGCATTCAGTATTACAGCACCGGAAGCTATCAGCAGGCCTACGACGAATTTACCATTGCGAAAAAAGAGTGCCCGCTAAATATCAATGTGAACCTAAATTTGCTTCAGTGTTTAGTTAAGCTTATCGAGAAAACCAATCGACCGGAAGGCCAACATATAATGCAGGCGCGAGAGCTTTTCCGTTTTATGAGTACTATGCCTTTAAAAGATACACACAAGAAAAAGTTCGAGAATATGAAAGAAGATGTAGAAAAAGTAATAGGATAGGCAACGGCTTTTACGTATTTAACCTGATGCCGCTGACGAACTGGAATGGATTTTACGCTTTCCAATAGACGCAAGCATCGCCCCGGCAATCACCATTCCCGCGCCAAAATAAGCAAGCCAACCCAGTTGTGCATCAATAAAGATTTCAGGCGCAATTGAAATCGCTATCTTATTGCTTAGGTAAGTAAAAATGGGGGCTATTGTGATCACCGCACTCACTTTAGACGCGTCCCAAATATGCATAGCCTTGGTGAAAGCACCATAACCAACAACCGTGTTCAAACAGCAAAAAATAAGCGCAAACCACTGCCACTCAGAGAGCGTAAATAGGGAATAAATATCAATCAAGGGAAGTAAAAACGCGCCGCCCATGACATATATAACCAAGGTTAGCTGGTTGCTGGTAAAACTTAGAAGCAGCTTTTTCTGTGTCAATGCGTAAGCTGACCATGCAACGGCTGACACAACCACTAACAACACACCCTCAAGGGATTCATCTGGAGACGAGATAATGACCGGGATCCTTTGGTTAAAAAATAGCAACAGGCCCAATATCAACATCGCAGCGCCAAACACCTGTAATTGGCTAAACCCTTCTTTATAGAAGACTACTCCCCCGAGCATCAATAAAAATGGCGCAATTTGCAAAACAAGCTGAACAGTAGATGGGCTAACATAATCTAGGGCAATCACATTCGTGACGTAATTTACCAGTAATACTAAGGTGCCAAACACAAGGATTATCCAGCTATTTTTGTGTACTTGTCGCAGCTTGGGCAGCGCACCGCCTAACACTAGAACAACAAACACAAAGACAGCGGCAAACACAAAGCGAGCGGCGGTAATGGTGTAGGCATCGGTATTGGTAAGCAGCACCTTTAAAAAGACCGGTAACACTCCCCACATTACCGCAGTAATAGAGGCCAATAAAAAGCCCGTCGTGGACGGGCTTAATTGTACTTTCATAGTTGCCTTACGCCTTCTAATATATTTACTTCCGTACTCGCGCTTGAGCACCTAGTATGCTTAGCTACTCAGATAAATCAATCATATCATCGCGCAAGTCGTTAAGCTCTCTAATAAAATGCTGACGTTGCTTATCGGTACTCAAGCTGAAAACAGTGAGTAAGAACTCTTTCGTTTTCTCTTCATTTCGGTCGCTCGCTGCCAACATATCTTCAGAGCGAAATACTTCGGGGTTAGTGGCTAATTCAAGCATAGTGTTCTCAAACTGCTCCCCCCTATCTTCCATAACAAAGGCCTGACGCATGGCTTGTTGATAGTCTCGCTTGTACTTTATCCAGTGCATTCTGGTTGATTCAAAATTACCGTAGCTGTTTCTGACAAAATCTTTTTGCTCAGTAGTTAGGCGCCCTAAATAGTCTTCCAGATTATCAAAATTTCGATCAATCCAGTCGTCTTTCCTTCGCTTTTCACTTCGCTCTTGTCTTTCTAACCACTCTTCTTCATCCTCAACATTTTCTTTTTCTAGTGCAGCAAAAAAGAAGGTGATTTGTTCCTCATCGAGCGTTTTTGCCAATTCCACCAAGCCGGGTGCAACGTGAGCACGCGCACGATGCCAATGGTCTCTTGCTTTGTCTTGATGATAGGCCATGCGATCAATACTAATGTTTTGCGTAGCGATATCAGATGCTAACTCTTCTAAGTGCGCCTGATACTTAGGTAATTCACTTTGTTTATGCCAGCTTTGCCACGATGCAATATAGTCGTCGAACATTATCTTTTGGTCTTTATTGAACTCGACATAATCATCGATATACCAATACACTAGCCAGCTAATGTTGTTGTATGCGAACTTGGTTGAGCATCCTGCTAGCAAAAATACCGCGGCTAACACTATTATTTTTTTCATGCGGCTATATTCCTACAATCTGAATTTGTTATGCTTACATACGACATCGATAATAAAAAAGGTTCTCAATGAGTGTGAAGAAAATAGCAGTATTAACTTCTGGTGGTGACGCCCCCGGCATGAACGCCTGTATTCGCGCAGTATATTTAGCCGCTCGCCATGAAGGAATTGAAGTCATCGGCTACCAACACGGTTACAACGGATTGCTTAAACAGGATTATGTTGAATTTACACACAAAGATATCAGAAACCTTATTCAGCGAGGTGGCACAGTCCTCTTCAGTGCGCGCTGTGAGAAGTTCCGCAAAGAGGAGCATCGACAAAAAGCAGCAGACCATCTAAGCGAACTCGGAGTCGACGGCCTGATTGTGATTGGCGGTGACGGTTCATTTAAAGGCGCAGAACTACTACAACAGCTTTGGGATAAGCCCGTAATAGGCGTACCTGGCACTATTGATAACGATATTGCCGGCACCGACTACACCATTGGCTATCATACGGCCATCCAAACTGCGGTTGAAAGCATTGATAAAGTTCGCGATACAGCAGATGCCTTCGAACGAGTTTTTATCGTTGAAGTAATGGGGCGCGAAGCAGGTTTTATCGCACTTAATTCTGCTATAGCCGCGGGCGCCGACCATGTTGTCCTTCCCGAGACCTTTGAATCCGCCGGAGACGAGATAGTTAAGATTCTCGATAAACTCGACCAGCGCAGAAAGAACCACGCTAACAGCAGCCATATTGTGGTTATCACCGAAAACCTCTGGCCTGGCGGCTTAGATATTTTGCGTGACTCCTTACAAACAGAGACCGGCCTAGAAACGCGAGTATTGACCATAGGACATGTGCAACGCGGTGGCTCCCCCGTTTGGCAAGACCGTATTCTCGCATCCAAGCTTGGTGCATATGCAGTCGAAATGGTGGTTAACGATGAACGCGGACTTATGGCCGGGATTCGTCATCGTTATCCTGAAGCGGTTCCCTTGGAAAATAGCCGTGAAGATCTAAAACCGCTGAATCACTATTCCATCAGTATGCTCGATAAAATGACACTGCTGGATTAGGCACTTAGGCCGACGCTCGCTAAGGCGTCTGAAAAAGTGGCCAAAACGCCGCCAAAAATACAAACACGATAATCAAAATTGCACAACCGTAGCCCAAAAACGCGGCATTTTGAGCGGCTCTCATAAAACGAATGGATTGCCGCATGCTTGCATTGAGTGATAAAAGAAAAAGCACCGCTAAACACAAGGCCAACACTATCCAAAATCTAAATGTCGGCATTACCCACGCTAGCCATTCAGGCGCTTGATAGTTAAAGCCTTGTTGAATATCTTGGAATGGTGTCAGCATGTACAGTGATAGCGCCCAAGCAAGGATTATTGCAAGAGCTGAAATGAGTAGCATAATACTCAAGTGGTTTTTTGAAGGTTCCATTTTTATTCCAATCAACAATACAGGCTACATACATTTCATTTGGCGACATTTGCAATAACGATTTGTCATCTTTTGTTCATGTCCGCTGTCCACGTTACCACAGCCCGTCTATCAAAGTGTGACAAAGCCCAATACGATAATAGTAAATAATGACGCACTTGCCACCACTAGAGTGGCCAATAAACAAATGAGCCCCATTCCAAATACTTTCCATCCAGATTGAAATCAATTAGCATGCGATTCTGCTATTCCGCTTTTTATCATTTGCTGACTCGCCACTATTTGTTTTAAGGCCATTAACTCGCTGTTGTATCCGCGTGCATTAAAATTAGCAGAGCATGCATTCATAAAACCATGAAGATATGAAACCTGTCTGATAGACGTGTTCTGGGTGTCTGAAAGCTTTGCAATAAGATCCCCTATCAAAAAATGATCTTCCATTTTAGGAAACACTAATTCCACGGGAAAGCGTGGCGTTACTTCTGTGTTGTTTCTGATTTGCGAACCATAATAACAAACGGCCCTACTGATATTTAGTAAATCGCGGTTGCCCGATACATTCCAAATTGCGCTTGCGCCTGCGCTAAAGCCAATAAGCAAAGTTTCACTATTGAAGGTTTTTAGTTTCTCTTTAAGGACGGTAGTAAAAGTGGCTAAGCCAATATGCTGACTGAAATACTGATAGGCTTCTCTCTCACATGAGAATGTCATGTCTTGTGCATCATATGGGTCAACAATGTGTGCATCTGGAGAGATTTGGGTCGCGAGCGACTCAAGCTCTCGCGTTTTGCCGAAGATGTCAGATACACAAACGAATTGCATAATAAATGTTTACTCTTCTCAGGACTTAATGTCTATGTTTGTGAGCAAATAATCGAGTTTGCCTATTACAGTGATCGTGTTCATTCGTCATCTGCCAAATATTCAAGATTATACTCGTCGATTAAGGTCACAAACTCTTCGCTATCGTTTAGTTCTAAATGGATTGATAATATAAGTGCCTTCCCTTTATCTGGGGGCTCATGAATTGCCGCGCTGACTGAAAAACTATATTCAGTCTCTACTTTTTTCTTCAAGGTGTCTTGAATCACTCGAAAGTTATCGATGCCTTCATCAGATATTTTAAAGGTGTATTCTGTGTAGCTTCTTTCAGATGAAAAAAAGCCGGCTTCTGACATTCGCGCCTCTTCACTTAATAATTCTAATGGAAAATCGTATTTACGTAAGCCTTCAATTGAATCCGTTGACAGTGCAAGACGAGTATCCTCTAGATTGAGCATGTAGGGTGTCGAAACCTCTAGCTTGGTTCGAATTTGAGATGCATCGAGCTGCGCAAAGTCATTCTCATCAAATCCGCTGAATTTAAGCATAGTAGCGATTGGGATGTTGGCACAACCCGACGTAAATATAAGCATTAAAGCACAAACTGCTCTTCTCATTTCAGTCCCTTTATAGCATCAGTGCATATTTTCAGCATACGCAGGTATTTGATAAGCCTCACTTAGCTTAACGCTGACAACTGCTTCAAACTTGGCGTGTCATAAAAACGCTGTTGTCGTCTTTCACATAGTTGCCAAAAGGTTCGCAATAGTCGAAACCAAATTTTAAATATAGTTTTCGCGCTGGCTCAAAAAAATCCATCGAACCGGTTTCCAGACTTAATCGCTTGAGACCGCTCTGTTTCGCAAAATCTATGATTTGATTTAACAATGCCTGTGCGTAGCCCTTGCCTCTCTGAGTTTCTGATATCCGCATGGACTTGATTTCACCTATTTCATCTGACAACTGCATTACCGCGCCGCAGCCAACAAGTTCGTTATCATCCCATAGCGTCCAAAAAGAAATATTTGGGGCTTTCAATGATTCCATATCTAGTGCATGTTTGCTTTCTGGCGGCGATACAGCCTGCATATCGTCTATATGAGCAGCAAGAAACGCTTCTATTCTAGGGTCGCTTAAATCGTCCAATTTGATTTTCATGAGTGCCTAATCTTATTGCACCGAATGCAAATGCTCACAACGCACTACTGGGAGGCGGAATACGGGTTTTCCGCCAAAAGATAAGAGCGCAAGTCAGCCTTTTGCGGCTGAGCATCCAACCATTGCTTGATCTCTTTAATCTTTTGGTAATTATCTATACCAAATTTTTCTTCGTATATTTCAGCGAAATTATTCGAGGCGCTCTGCTCACGAATTTTGTTTTGCCATTGCTGAGTGACAACATTGTTTAATGTACCAGCAATTCCCTCTGCCTTAAGCAATTCCCATTCGCCTTTATCTAACCAAATTCCAGCAACAGAGCTACTAAAATCAATTCGATGGCTAGTTTGCGCAGTGACTTTTAGCTTTCTCATAATCAAGCCAGTAATTGGACACAACATGGCGGAAGCGGTCTCGGATACCTCGTCTTCTGACCACTGTGACGGTTGCGAAAATTGATATTCTGGATTCTGCTCTTTCCAGCTAACAAAATCCTCAACGAGTATCCAGTTACCGCCACAATTAGTGCAGGTATGGGCTCTAAACTGACCGTCGATAAAACTTGGACGAAGTACGCCATTTTTACAACTTGTGCAATTCATTATTTCTCCTTAATTACTGCTATTTCCTTAAAATTTGGTGAGTTCATAAACTTTGAACGTCAAAACAAAGACCCTAAGCATTAGTCGGTAATTGTTAGGTATCTCGACAAGTAATCCATCATTTTTTCTTCATCGTTTTTAGAAAAAAGCCTCAAATAAATTACCGCTATGTTGTCGTGATTATCTACAAGATGAATAATATCGTTATTTATGACAGAACGCTCGAAATTTAAATCAAGAAGGTCTACTTCCGCCACCCCGCCTAGCTCAGTCACATAGGTCACTTTACTGTCTATAAATTCCACTTCAAGTAGCCAGTACTTGAAACAGATAATGATAAAGTAACACGCCATACAAAGGGAAATGATAAGCAAACTCGCATACTTAAACGTGTCTGAAAAACCATAATTTCCCGCAAAGAGAAGCACCAGCGAAAAAGCAAGCAGGGGTAATGTGTTGTAGAAACTATATAGATGAAGCTGAGGCTTTACTTTAAGGTGCACAATAGCGTTCTACCTACTCAATGTTTAATCTAAGACGCATTCTACTGCTAAAATCTCATATACATGATGTTGATTTATTTCTTTATGTCAGCAGCGCCTGTATATCTTTTTACGCTGGGCTTTAGATATGTAAGCGCCCCGTCTACTGCTAGGCCTTTAAGCCTGCTTTCGTATTCAACATATCTGAACAAGCCACAACATCAAACGCTAAGCATTTACTGACTGTTGTATTAAGTCCTCAAGATAGGGAAAGTCGACATCACTGGCGTTTTTATAATTAATATGTCGTCTGTACTTTCCGTTACCGCTTAGTTGTTTTTTGGGGTCGTTTAAACTTGCGCCTTTGCTGAATGATAATTGCACATGTTCAGCGTAAGTAAATACGCCACAAAACTGCCCTTCTTTTTCATCTGGCTTTACTGTAAAGAGCGTCCCACCGTATTTTGCATAGCTGGTGCAATCGGGAACGACTCGCTTTACGAACTCTTCCAGCTCATTTGCCAATGAAACCAGATTGAGTGCTTGAGTGCTCACAATGTTATTTACCTCACGAGTGCTTATAGATGCGCCAGCGCACCAAATTTTTTTCTAAAAATACGGCAATTTGAAGCGACATTCCAGATAGTTGGATGACTATCTACAATAGCTTGTCATGCGGATTTAAGAAAAACATTTTTTTCCAACCTTGAGTTTCGGTTGTTGCCAGCCAAGGTATGGGAATGAGTGACAATATTGAATAGTGAATATGCGCTTGTTTGCCCTTTGCGTTACCCGAGTCGCCTAATTGTCCAATAACAGTTCCTGCGTCAACATACTCACCCGCGGAAACAGAATAGCTGTCTAAGTGCGCATAATAATGAATTCGCCATTTAGGGCCTAACACCGCAACCACGTTTCCGCCTTTACTCAAATTACCGGTATACACAACAAAACCGTTTGTAGCAGACAAAGTGGGCGTTCCTTTTTTCCCAAATATATCAATGCCTTTATGCACCCCCGAACTTCCCCAAGGCTCGTACCAAAACGTATTATGATTCCAATCGGACGAGCTTGCACCTTGGACAGGAATTTGCATCTTTTCTGGTATCAACATTCCGAGCAAAACAATTGCTAGCAGCAAGGACAATGCATACTTCATGGTTTCACTCTACTGATTTGAGGCGTATTAGACACTCTGGTATCGCTGCAACTCTTCATTGGTTATTTGAACCACAGCATTTTTTGTATTTTCGTCGACTGTTGCATGGGCAAGGAGCATTACGACCAATTTTTTCAGTAGCACGTTTTATGGGCGTTTGAACCGGACAACAGTCAGGATTGCTACAGCAAATGTCTTGCGATTGCGTTTTGGTATCGTTTGATTGCTTCATCTTTTATTGAATACCTAATTTAAGTGAAAGTGCAATTAGCTTAGGCTCGATGGTGCAGAGCTTGTAACAATCTGATTAGGATACTGATAGACCATACTTATCTTTAAGAGGATGCTATATAGCGCTAATGGAGACAAGTCGCGAATCATGCGAAATACTGAATATTTCATTAAACACTATTCACGCTCATATCCCATAAATGTAAACCATTGGATCCTTTCTTCTTTAAGCGCTTCAGGCAGCAGTATAAACGCCCAACGCCGTTCAGCGACCTGCGTATCACTAAAAATTAAATCCTCGCATACCAAATCCCTAATCGCATGTTTAAGCGCTAGATTGCCGTTAATATAAAATTTGTTCAAGATTTGAAATGCATCAGTGACTATGTCCTTTTCTAAGTTATCAATTTTCTGCTGTATAAACTTTCCAAAAACAGCAAGCTCGAGGCTGAGTAAACCCTGCTCTTGACTAATATGCACTCGCAACTCTGGATATTTCTCTTTTACTTCCTTGATGAATTGACTTCTATGTGCTTTTTTCATAGACCCGGTTTGATTCACTGTTTAGTCACTTGTTAAGTTTCGTACTCATAATATGTTCACGGCAAAGAACAGAAACCGCTACGTCCGTTTCATTCTGTTTCTATATTGTCAGGATCTGGCTGTCGGTATATCTCGATTTACGCATAAAAACTCCTTCGTTTTAGTTTAACGGGAATTTCTACTTAAAACTGCTCCGACTTTTTGGGGGGATTACACTGGCGACAATGGCGAAAGCCACGCACCAAAATAAGAAGATTAATGAAATTAGGTGTGCGTGTTCAGGCCGCAGTGGCTTGTGGCTTAACCAGCAAAGGACCATGGCGCAGCGCTAAATCCCCTGGGATCAACCAAGCTTTATCGCTTGATTATTTGTCATCGGAAGGGCTTTATTCGCTGCGTGATGGGTGGATTGCACTTCACCATCCTAAGTGAAACGCCCTGTGCGGAGGCGCATGCAGGGTGTTGTGGGGGCTAAGGGTTAGAGACCCGTGGCTACCCGATTAGTTTTCAAGCCGGCCAATCCAATAGTTGGGCTTTTGATGAGTGCAGGCAATTGCTACCACTAGAATAGAATCTTGCCTTATTTGATACACCACAGAATAGGGAAATCTATGGAGCAAGCATCTGTGGGTAAAAGAACCTGCTTTTTGCCAAGCCATCGGGTTAACCGTAATCCTTGTCACAGTTAATTCTAGCTCTTCTATAAATCGGCTACCTAAGCCTTGATATATATCTTCATAATATTCAAACGCGTCGTCTAATTCCGCAACCGCAACCTCAAGAAACTCAATATTCATTTATACTTTTTCAATACTTCTGGAAATGATTTTGAGCTTATTTCATTGTTTTCATATGCTAAAACTCTGGCATCCGCTTCTTTCGCCCAAACTTCATTTATTTCGTCGTTTGGTGCATTAAGGCTTTGCAAAAGTTGCTCGACTAATGCTACTCGCTCATTGGTTGAAAGGGCTAAAGCGTCATTTACTAATTCTTTGCTAATTTGAGTCATAATTAATTCTCCTTTCGATATTAAGCATACCATTGAAAAGGGCTAAATTGTATCCAGTAAAACTAACACTAAGCTAAGGGGCACAAACATGGCGCTATACTCCGAAGGAGCGCCTTGTTATGTGCTGCGCTTGGTTTTTATTAAAAGCACAATTGCAGTTATTACGTGGAAGAATAACCCCAAGAAAAACCACAACAGTGCACTACGACCGCTTGTTTTTGCCCACCATGCACAGAAAAAAGCAAACAAGACAATGGCTATACCACTATTTTTTATGGTTTCTTGCAGCTTTGATATATCTGATTCGGCTTGAGTTTGAGCGAACTCCAATTGCGCTACTTTGGTTTGAAGTTGGCTAACCTTGTTTTCCAATTCTGAAATGGTTGATTGCTCTGATGCAAAAACCAAACTTTGGAAGCTAAAGACCATTACTAGCATTAATAAGAACTTGCATTTCATTGCGTTAAATCTCCGTTGGCACATAACGAGGCTGTAGAAAAAAGCATTTTTGTTCAGTCATTTCCCTACTCCTAAATTATTTTTTAATCTTCGTGCAACTTTGCCTTCAAATTTTACACAATGCAAAACCTTTTACTATCCACCATTTTTAGTTAATTCAGTTGTGAGTGGGGTTAAGTTTGCTAATCGGGGCTCGTAGGGGCTATTTTGTGGACTGTTCCATTTCACCTCTATCGAGTTAATGCAACGCATTGCCATAATTACTCAGCTTCTCGATGTTATGTACCAAACAATATAGATGCCATTGCCCTTGTGCTTTCTTTTTGCTGCGCAAACTAAAGCGATTGAGCCCTTTATTGCTTCCTATATTACCAAATACCGGCTCTACCACACTCATTCTATGACTATAGATATGTTTGCCCTCTCGACTATCCACTCGATGTTTCATCCAATCGGTATGATTAGTGCGCTCGTCTCTGGTAAAGCAAATGACACTTGGCGACCTGACCCTTTGCTGTGGTCAGCCGAGCTTGGATTACGCATGCATTGATGCTTTTTATCACAGTGGCGACATTGCAACAGTCTTCCCTCAAAGTAAGCTGTTTTTACGCCATTTTCATTGACCCGAGTCACGCGATGGGTCAATGATTCATTGTTCGGACAAATACAGGTTAAGCTCACGGGGTCAAAGCTAAATTCGCTCGCAGGTATATTCTTTACTCTAAAGACTCGGGGGCGTTTACGCGGATACTTTTCTTTTTGATTGGCAAACTTGGGGTCGCGCTGACGGAATTGATTATCGGGAATATAGCCATTGATATTCTGCTCGTATAAATAACGATTATTATCCTCGCTACTAAACCCTGTATCAGCGGTGATTACCGTACCCGAGTGCACGATATCCTCAGCGATACCTAAGCGTGTAAACCGTTTGTTGATGGTGTCAATAATGGGCTGTAAAATATTTCGCTCTTGTCCTTCACCAAAGGCTTGAGCATCCACGATAATCTGGTGTTTTTTGTCCACCGCGGCCACCCCATTATAACCTTGCACCGTGCCTTTACTGGTGTTCATCTTGGCTGACTCATTATCGGTGATATTACTTTTCACTTCCTTGCTTCGTTTGCCTTGGCCCTTCCGTGGGCTAGCTGTCTTTAGAAACTTATCTATTTTATCGTGGGCTTTATTCAAGGTCCCTATCGCTTGTTCAGCGCGTTGTTTACGTACCTCATCTGCCGCTTCACTTTTATCTAAACGTTTATGCTCACACATGTGATAACGGATTTGACGCTTTAATTTATTCAGCTTTTCTTCTAGCTCTTTAAGCGTCCCTGACTATTCTTTGGCTGCATTACTCGACATTTTACAACCGTCTATCGCAAACAACTCATTGCCTAATAAGCCTTGTTCGTGACAAATTAACAGCACCTGCTCAAAGATTGACTCAATCTCCTTTTGACGACCACTAATAAAGGACGCTATGGTAGTGAAGTGCGGCACACTATCACAGCTTAACGCCTTAAATATAATATTCGTTTCACAGCACCACTGGATTTCTCGACTTGAGGTAATGCCTTTGGAATAAGCAAATAAGATGATTTTAAGCAACGCGGCCGGATCATATGCTGGGCGGCCTTTATCGTCGTTTTTATACTGCGGATAAAACACCCTTAAGTCGAGTTTGGTATCTATCAAATGATGGATAGCATACTCAAACGTACCCGCTTGAAGTTGGTCAAGGTAGTTAATGATAACCATGGAATTTTGTTGGTAGTTAAGAGGCTTGAAGTTAGGCATTATCTTGGCTCCAGCACGTTTTGATAATACCTATTAGATCATGATCAGATCGCCAAGGGGAGTACAAATTTTAATCAAATTAAGGTTTTTTCTACAGCCTCAACACTTTGCATAAGCGGTTTTGGACGCTCTTGCCAAAATCCGCTTGATGCATTTGTTATGTTTCGGTACTACCAAGATACTTGCCTCATTAAACTTCTATATGATGACAACGCTTGGTAAATGGCAATTTTAAAGCCAATTTTTTTCGCCCAAACTTGATACAAAAACACAGGAAGCAACCAAACTATCAATAGACTCAGTTGGACAAATAAGGCAATGAAGACGAACTCGCTTAATTTTGTATCGATCAAATAAAAAATCAGTACAAATGCGTTCAAAATGACCAGAACCCATATAGCCCGATGAGCGTCTCGACGAACCGCATTTAAATCGAAGTCTTCAAGCTCTTTCAATGGCTACCTCATAGAAACAATCGTGGTAGAGCGACCCATTACTGGGTCGACCCCACACAGATCCGGACGTGCGGAATTACCGCATCCGGCTCTTCAGTTATATATTCACTCGTGTAAAACATGATCCTAATACCAGTCAACTTCTATTACTCGCTTCCTGACGCGTAATGGCTCAATCTGAAAATAGATTAGCATCTCTTTAAAACTGCGCCAATTGTAACTTCGTCTACCACTGCGTCGGTTGAGCCATTTGTAAAGGCTATGCAATACAAATGCGCTTACTTTCGCTAGGCTGCGACTGTTATCGGGTAGTCCAAAGTAGTGGCTAAACCCCCTAAGCTTGCGCTTTAGTTGTGGCAGCCAAATGTTCAACTTCTTTGAACGCTTGGCTTTAATCCAACGATACAGCTCATTAAGGGTTGACCGCTGTTTCTTCGCTGCGGTCCGACGCCTTAAGCGGGGCTGACCACCGGTATCTTTACCCCAGTAAAATGCAAACCCCAGAAACACAAATTGACGTTTACGGCTGGGATGAAAACGACTGAAACGCATCAGTGACGTTTTCTCTTTTGCCACGTCTAAGTTGAATCTCTGTAATCGTGTGGGTAATGCCTGATAAAAGTACTCAGCGTCTTGAGCATATTGAAACGCACACACAAAATCATCTGCATAGCGTATCATCATGGCGCGACCACGCAGACTCGGCTTTACACGCTTCTCAAACCATAAGTCTAAAGCGTAATGCAGATAAATGTTCGCCAGCACAGGACTGATAATTCCGCCTTGTGGACTACCACTAGTCGGCTTATTAAACGCCCCACGAGGCTCTTTTATCCGCGCCTTTAACCATTGTTTGATTAAGCTCAGCAATGCCTTATCGTCTATGCGCTGTTTGAGCATACGCATTAGCCAGTTGTGGTCAATATTATCAAAGAACCCCTTGATATCTGCTTCCACCACATAACCATAGCCCTTAAATTGCAAGTTCAAGGTCAAACTATGCACGGCTTGATGCGCACTTTTATGCGGTCGATAACCATAGCTATGGCGTACAAAATCTTGTTCCCAAATACCTTGCAGTAATTGGCTCACACTTTGTTGCACTAACTTGTCATCTACCGTAGGTAACCCTAATGGCCTTTGATTGCCATTCGATTTGGGGATATATACGCGCTTTATGTCATTCGCTCGGTAGCATTTCTGCTTAAGCGCCCAACTTAAGCGTCGTATATTTTCTGGCAGGCTATCCTCATACGTCGGCATCGTGATCCCGTCTATACCTGGTTTGGCCTGCTTATTGAGTTGACCCCAACTTTGATACAGTAAATCAGTATTTAGCTGTCCGTATAAATTCTGAAACCTGTGCTTGGGGTGGGTCTGTGCTTTAAATGCGATGGCGTTTAGTGTAGTTGTCATAGTGGCTCCAGCCCTACTTTGTCCGGCCTATGTGTCTGCTAAACACCTCATATAACTGTCAGCTCCTTCGCCATGTACAAGGCTTTCCCCTGCTCAGACTACTATGGGCTGATCTGACTGCCAAAGCGTCATCGGCTCACCTTGCTTTTGGCTAAGTTTACCTACCCCTTCCTTAGGGAACACCTTTGGCTCTCTCAAGTTCCTAACGCATCTCTTTATACATGCCACGGCTTGATAACTCCGCTGACTCGCCACAACCTCACCAATATCGGTTGCTTTACGTGGACTTCGGCTGTGTTACAGGCCTTGTCAGTCAGATCTTAAGTATTATCGAAGCGATACCAGCACTTCAGGGACACGTATCCCCTATGGCCTATATAATTCGCTGTCTACGCTTCACGTTACTTGTTCATTTGATTGTGTCTGCACACTGGAAAGCAATTCCCATCCTCAAACTCCGCACAACGCGCAAGACTCGCTACAGGTGGCTGGCTAAGCCTTACCCGACAGGGACTTTCACCCTGCAAGATGCATCAAGCTTGCTTGACGCACTAACAACTTACATAACCGGCGTTGGCGCTCTTTGCCAATGTCCGGTTAATGTTTTTGTTAGCCGCGAATCGAAGAATTGCCCATGAGCAAACCCGCAACACTGAGGTCCTCATCGAGCAAAGGCCAATGAATACCTTCCCCATCACCTAATAGTTCCCATGTCTCTAGTTCTTTAGACGATGCTCTCGATAAACGGGGAAACCAAATTAATGGCACTGAAACAACCCTACCATCTACTAACTCAGCAACTAAGGAGTCCTCGGTAAACGATATCGAACTTGCTAAAGCATGTTGCTCAACTGCTAAAATACTCATTCCATGCCTCCAAAAGAAGTGTTTTATTTTCTATCACTAGGCCTTCTAGCTTTCTAAGTTCTTTCGATGAAAATCTGGTTGAACTTGCAAGCACGACCGGTTGCAGCCAGAACTTTGCTAACATTTTTTCACGTTGAATATGTATGTGGGCTGGCTCACCATTTTCATTGCTATAAAAGAAGAAACGGTAAGGCCCTAATCTAAGTATGGCTGGCATAGTAATAGAGTACAGCAATCCTTGTTTTTTACCAAATAGAAGGCTAACACTTTACATAAGCGGCCATTTACCGCTCTTGTAAATGGTCCGTCTTCATGTTTTTGTTAGCTTCCCCAGCCTCTAATCTCTCGGCTAACCAGACCTTAATGATTGATTGGCGCGTAACACCAATTCTTGAGGCTTCCCTGTCAAGAGATTTGACCATCCAGCTAGGGAAATCTACATTTACACGTTTAAGCGGTTGATTGGGTCGACGCAAAGTAGATAAATCTAAGTCATCTATAATGTCGTCTTTATTGTCGTCAAACTTCTTGTCGAATTCACTAGCTTTCATAAAGCGCCACCTCTGCCTTTCTTGAGCGTCGCACCGAAATAATGCGTATCACTTCATTACGATACGTTATCACTGCGGTCCAAAATTTGTCATCAATAAGACCAACAACGATATATCTCGGTTCCTCAACAAACTGCACCTTCACTTCAATGTGATAATCGTCCATCCATAGCTTTTGAGCATCCTCAAAATCGATACCGTGCTTTGATAAGTTGGATATACTTTTCTGTTCATCATATTCAAAACTCTTCATAGGTATAAAATTTATACCTATTTAGACAAAGCAGCAAGATAAATTTGAAGGGAAGCTAACACTTACGATAAGCGGTAGATGGGCGCTTTTCCCAGATATCCGTCTTCATCGTTTTGTTAGCCATTTGCCTGAAGCTCCTCTTGGATTATCTCAGGGTGACGAAAGGCAATTTGAATAAGAGCTTTAGCCGCGCCTGATGGTTTTCTGCGACCTTGCTCCCACTCTTGCAATGTTCGTGATGAAATTTGCAAAGCTAGAGCGAATTGCGATTGCGATAGGCCAGTTTTTAATCTTGCCTTAGCCACATCGTTTGGTTCAACCTTGTTTAAACGACCAACATTGTTCGCTTTCATTTCTTTAACTGATTGAAGTAACTTCTCGCCCAACTCCATAGAACTCATATCAGAATTAGTCATTATCAATAACCTCTCGAATTGCTTTAAGGATATGCGAAGGGATATTTTCCTTAACATTTTTGCTATAAATTACTAATAGCCAAATTTCGCCATTGCTAAATTTATTGTAATAAATGACCCTTACGCCGCCTCTTTTCCCTGAACCGCTTTTGGACCATCGTATTTTTCTACAACCACCGCTACCTCTTATGACTTCGCCATATTCCGGATTAACCGCTAAAAAAGTGCAAAACTCCAAACGCTCATCTTCTGACCAAATAGCATCGGCATCATTTTTAAAAGTAGGAGTTTCTATAATTGTATACATCACTAAACTATACGTCTTTGACGGAGTTAATGCAAGCATATCGTTGTATTGAGGAGGCATCGTGGTAGAGCGACCCATTACTGGGTCGACCCCACACAGATCCGGACGTGCGGAATTACCGCATCCGGCTCTTCAGTTATATATTCACTCGTGTAAAACATGATCCTAATACCAGTCAACTTCTATTACTCGCTTCCTGACGCGTAATGGCTCAATCTGAAAATAGATTAGCATCTCTTTAAAACTGCGCCAATTGTAACTTCGTCTACCACTGCGTCGGTTGAGCCATTTGTAAAGGCTATGCAATACAAATGCGCTTACTTTCGCTAGGCTGCGACTGTTATCGGGTAGTCCAAAGTAGTGGCTAAATCCCCTAAGCTTGCGCTTTAGTTGTGGCAGCCAAATGTTCAACTTCTTTGAACGCTTGGCTTTAATCCAACGATACAGCTCATTAAGGGTTGACCGCTGTTTCTTCGCTGCGGTCCGACGCCTTAAGCGGGGCTGACCACCGGTATCTTTACCCCAGTAAAATGCAAACCCCAGAAACACAAATTGACGTTTACGGCTGGGATGAAAACGACTGAAACGCATCAGTGACGTTTTCTCTTTTGCCACGTCTAAGTTGAATCTCTGTAATCGTGTGGGTAATGCCTGATAAAAGTACTCAGCGTCTTGAGCATATTGAAACGCACACACAAAATCATCTGCATAGCGTATCATCATGGCGCGACCACGCAGACTCGGCTTTACACGCTTCTCAAACCATAAGTCTAAAGCGTAATGCAGATAAATGTTCGCCAGCACAGGACTGATAATTCCGCCTTGTGGACTACCACTAGTCGGCTTATTAAACGCCCCACGAGGCTCTTTTATCCGCGCCTTTAACCATTGTTTGATTAAGCTCAGCAATGCCTTATCGTCTATGCGCTGTTTGAGCATACGCATTAGCCAGTTGTGGTCAATATTATCAAAGAACCCCTTGATATCTGCTTCCACCACATAACCATAGCCCTTAAATTGCAAGTTCAAGGTCAAACTATGCACGGCTTGATGCGCACTTTTATGCGGTCGATAACCATAGCTATGGCGTACAAAATCTTGTTCCCAAATACCTTGCAGTAATTGGCTCACACTTTGTTGCACTAACTTGTCATCTACCGTAGGTAACCCTAATGGCCTTTGATTGCCATTCGATTTGGGGATATATACGCGCTTTATGTCATTCGCTCGGTAGCATTTCTGCTTAAGCGCCCAACTTAAGCGTCGTATATTTTCTGGCAGGCTATCCTCATACGTCGGCATCGTGATCCCGTCTATACCTGGTTTGGCCTGCTTATTGAGTTGACCCCAACTTTGATACAGTAAATCAGTATTTAGCTGTCCGTATAAATTCTGAAACCTGTGCTTGGGGTGGGTCTGTGCTTTAAATGCGATGGCGTTTAGTGTAGTTGTCATAGTGGCTCCAGCCCTACTTTGTCCGGCCTATGTGTCTGCTAAACACCTCATATAACTGTCAGCTCCTTCGCCATGTACAAGGCTTTCCCCTGCTCAGACTACTATGGGCTGATCTGACTGCCAAAGCGTCATCGGCTCACCTTGCTTTTGGCTAAGTTTACCTACCCCTTCCTTAGGGAACACCTTTGGCTCTCTCAAGTTCCTAACGCATCTCTTTATACATGCCACGGCTTGATAACTCCGCTGACTCGCCACAACCTCACCAATATCGGTTGCTTTACGTGGACTTCGGCTGTGTTACAGGCCTTGTCAGTCAGATCTTAAGTATTATCGAAGCGATACCAGCACTTCAGGGACACGTATCCCCTATGGCCTATATAATTCGCTGTCTACGCTTCACGTTACTTGTTCATTTGATTGTGTCTGCACACTGGAAAGCAATTCCCATCCTCAAACTCCGCACAACGCGCAAGACTCGCTACAGGTGGCTGGCTAAGCCTTACCCGACAGGGACTTTCACCCTGCAAGATGCATCAAGCTTGCTTGACGCACTAACACTTACTTAAGCGGCGTTGGCCGCTCTTGCCAATGTCCGTCTTTAAGTTTTTGTTAGTTGCCGTCATCACCCGGTCTCCACCCCTCATTATAATTTTGAAACTCAATATCTATCCAAAGCTCAACATCACTACTTACAAACATATAACCGAACCCTTCAGGAGCAAATTTCAATTCGGTTTTATATGTAATTCCAGATTTCTCAAGTGAAGAATATGGAGTATTGTTGTCCCCAATTTTTTTAACGCTACGAAGGTTTTCAAAAAGTAAGTTTTGACCTTCCCAAGAGATATTAAAGCCTTCCCAAGCATTTAATGCCGATTTTGCTAGTAAAATCGGCTCTGAGTCCGTATTTACATTATTGTGAATAACTACCAATTCTGCCTCTTCAGTTTCGGGATTGGCGTGCACACCAAAGGAAATAGATTTCCCCTCAGCCTTATCAAAAACGAGTATATATGCACCTGATGCAAAATTTTTGTCAAAATGCAATTTCGCTACATCTAGATATACAAGAAACGAGCACACATCTATACAGGTTTTGGGAAACTGATTGGATTCTGCCATACCTTTTTTAACAGAGTGCTCACTTTTCACAAGCACCTGTGAGTAACACTTTACAGAAATTAGAATAAAAAACAAAAGTGGAATTATCTTCATGACATTCTCAGGCAACTAACACTTTGCATAACCGGTTTTGCGGCGCTTTTCCGCAAAATCCGCGTTAATGCATTTGTTATACATGCGTTACCTCTGAGTCCTTAATTGCTCGATAATCTCGATATAAAGCTGACAGAAGAGACGCTAAAAGAGACATAAATAAAATACTACTGACTAGCGAAGTAGTGAAACCTTCGAACCACATTTTTAAGAGTATCGCTGATAATAATGCTATGACCTCGACCGTCCCTAAAATCACCGCCCATAACTTCTGTCGACGAAGCCCATAAACTATCAGTGCATTTAACGAGAGCAATACAACAAAGACTGGTGCTGCAAACGTCAAGCTTACAGTTGGAAGGAAACCTATAATCACGCCTACCGTTGCCCCCATTAACAGCAAAGCAAAGATAATAACGATTATTAATGTCAAAAAACTGAAGCCTAGCGCTGCGCCCTTCAACTTAACCTCCTATGTCAATTAGCGTGTATAACACTTGATTAAGCGGTAAAAATTGCTTTTTATTTTTATCCGCTTCAATCCTTTGTTAGGGTCTCTCACCGCTAAACTGTCGTTTTTGAGCATATAACGCCGTAAACCCTGATACAGTTAAAATTAATAGAATAGATAGTGCCGCAACTGAAGTAACGCTTACATCTGCATTTAAGCCGAGCCATTGAAAATATGCTAAAGGCAGCCCTAAAATATTCAAAAACATAATTGAAAGTCCTGATAAAACGAACCTATTCTGTGCTATCTGTGATGGTATCCATATATTTGATGCTACGAAAACAAAACCCAATTGAAAAACTATAATACTTGGGACAACTAACAGGAAAGTTAAAATCTCGTAAATCCCCACTAGCTGATTCTGGTCATCAAGCAATTTCCGTCCACTTGGTCGGAGAGCATTATCTAAACGACGAAATGGGTTCATCATAGTGACCCTAACACCATTTTAAGCGGTGGGCGCGCGTTCTTCGCGAACATCCGTCTTCAAAATTTTTGTTAGCTATCATAGCCCAAGCCTCTCAGCATGGAAGGCTAATATTTGAGAGACCGCTTGTGCCCCCAACACTATAAAACAGAGACACCAGAATGTGATAGCAAACCACCTTTTTACCTTTGAATTACCAGTCATCATTATCAAAAAAGGGATTAAGCCACAAAAAAAATATATTAAAAGTGGACTAGTAAAGTACTGGTAAGTTAATTCGTTCGTCCAATATTCAAATGCAGGTGGGTTGATGCCATCTGCTCGCAATGCTAAAAGGCCTATATATGAATTAGCTAAACTCCAAATAATAAATACAAAATAACTAAAGCATAGTATTCCAAATAGCGTTCTAGGCCCAAATGAAAGATAAGTCCTTTTAAAAATATTCAAATGTTACTCCAATGTTCAAACTAAGATAGCTAACACTTTAGATAAGTGGCGCGCAGTCACAAGTCAAGAAATGAACAATTGCCTCTCGCGTCCACTTGATCGGTTTGTTATACGAGCACGAGAACCTGGCCTCAACTGTTACTCGTATGCTGTTCCGTTGCCCCATGAGCGTTCCCTGTTTAGCCGATGCCACACGGGCTCTCGACGATGTTTGATTCCACACTTTTAGCGTCTGTGGCGTCCGTCAGTAAACGCGTTTCTGCGTGCGCCACAGACGCTAAAAGCGTGTCATAAAAAGCCAAACTCTTCCACTGGGCTTTGGTTCAGTTCGCCAATGTTGGGCCCCTGAAGAGCATAAAATACATAATTGCCCGTGTCGTATAACACTTTAGATAAGTGGCGCGCAGTCACAAGTCAAGAAATGAACAATTGCCTCTCGCGTCCACTTGATCGGTTTGTTATACGAGCACGAGAACCTGGCCTCAACTGTTACTCGTATGCTGTTCCGTTGCCCCATGAGCGTTCCCTGTTTAGCCGATGCCACACGGGCTCTCGACGATGTTTGATTCCACACTTTTAGCGTCTGTGGCGTCCGTCAGTAAACGCGTTTCTGCGTGCGCCACAGACGCTAAAAGCGTGTCATAAAAAGCCAAACTCTTCCACTGGGCTTTGGTTCAGTTCGCCAATGTTGGGCCCCTGAAGAGCATAAAATACATAATTGCCCGTGTCGTATAACACCGCCATAAGCGGCGGATTGTATTGTCTAAAATCTGCAATACTTGAGCAAAGCGAAATGCAGGTTTTAGACAATACAATACGTCCGAAGGAACGATAGTGACTGGCTTAATGGCTTTGTTAGCTGCAAGATGGTGGTAAAAGCGCATAAGTAGCCTCCGTATTGCAGTTCGGACATCGCATTTGAAAATTTAATCCCTTATCTTTTGAAAAAACATTATCGCATTTGAAGCAGCATAGCTCTCTTTTTTGGTTTGGTAGGATACTATCAATAATATTTTCTGGCCTATATTTTCCGAGCCATTTTCCATTTGGACAATTCGTATCTTTCACGGAAGGGTAAAAGTGCATGATTGCATCGACCTGAACATCATTTGGTTCAAAGAACGTTAGTCGCATATCCTCTTTAAGCTTAACTTTTAGTTTATTTAAGTCAGTTATTGTTCCAAAACCACAAATATCTAAATATTCGTGAGTCGCATCGTTCTCTAAACGAATAATACCGTTAAAATCAGCGTAAATATGTTTTGTCATGGTGGCAGCTAACACCTTGCATAAGCGGTTTGGCAGCGCTCTTCTGACAAATCCGTCTTCATGCATTTGTTATAACTACCCCGCACGTTTTCTTCCACACTTCAGCCAAACGAGGCTCAACACTATTATGAAAAGGGCCAGTAATGCTGCCCCAAATAATTCTCGGCCTTCAAAATATATATCACCAAGCCCCATAAATTGAGATTGAGAATCATTGCATGCCCCTAGTCCCATCCAATTTTGCATAAATGTGCCACCACACAATGAAACAGTACTAACAGTTTTAAATATTAGGACTATTGCAATAAACCAGATAAGTGCGGACGTTATTAATTTTTTCATGGGATGCTTCGGTAGTTATAACACCATTTTAAGCGGTGGGCGCGCGCTCTTCGCGAACATCCATCTTCAAAATTTTTGTTAGGCTGCATTTAAATCTAGTCGTTGAACTGTATTCAAATCTAAGCGCTGTTTTGCTCGCCATAATTCATAATTGTCTTGCATACTTAACCAACTTTCTGGTGTTCTTCCTAGTGTTTTAGATAATCTTAAAGCCATTTCTGGACTTATTGCACTCTTACCTTTGACTATTCGGCTCAAAGTTGAAGCAGCTACGCCGAGATGAGTTGCTAGAGTTCGGCAACTAATACCAAAAGACTCTAGATAGACCAATTCTATAAATTCACCAGGGTGTGGTGGGTTATACATGTTCATTAGTGATAATCCTCATAATTAAGAATGTAAGCATTACCGTCCTCTAGAAAAAACAACATTGCGTGCTCTGGTTTACTGCCGCTCTTATTACGCCAATAAAAACGGTAGTCTACACTGGGGTCTTGAAAACACATATCCATCGCATCGGCAACGGAACATATTACTCGGCGAGTTTGAATATTGAGGAAATTCAAACTCATCTGCACTAGATTCTGCATTCGGCATAAATGTATCGAAAAACTCAGAAGCCAATTTTCTACTTCTTTTATTCGAAATTACATATACATCGCAAAACTCAGGCATTTTGAAACCTAACACCCGATTAAGCGGCGCTGGCTGCTCTTGCCAGTGTCCGCTTCAATTTTCTTGTTAGCTATCATCTGCAATACTCCAGTTAAGCCAGTACTTATTAGATATTTGGACCATTTCCTCATGAATAATCGAATTAGGGTTAGTCAGTTTAAATGTCAGAGACTTTATAAATCCTATCTCACCCTCTTCATTATCTAGAGACATGAATTCGACGAACAAACTTCCGCAACCTTCTTGCTCAAACCATCCTTGATTGCTCACAAAATTATAATAATTCCAATTACCTGAATTTACAAAGGGCATAAGTTTTGCGTATAAATACTCAACCAAGTCATTGTTCGCCTGGTCAGGTAACCATCCCTTTTTTGGAGATATATAATAATTCGTCATATTTCTTTTTGATAGCTAACGGGCAGTGACGTAGCGGCATAATCGCGAAGCGCGGCTGCGTTACTGTCCCAGTGAACGAAGTGAACGTGTTTAGCGCTTTGTTAGGCGTCATTCCCACGCCCAGCCCTTGGTATGACACGATTCTTTTACCCAGGTTGCCAACTGTTCGTTGTTCACCTCTGCGATTGAAGCTAGTTTTACATATCGAGTTTCGCCACCCATTTCCGGTGGGTTTAATAGATGCTGACTATTAAGAAACACTATATTTACGGAAACGTTATAAGGCGAAAGTTGAATAACCCAGCCATGTTCTTTTGAGCCATAGAAGGCATTACCCCACTTCACGGCAAATTGCGGATTAGGTAGATGCTTCTGAACAAGAGCGTGAAGCTCTCGGACTATTGGAGCTATTTTTGGCCTTAAGTCCTCAAACCATTCATCGAATACTGCAATATCTTCATTTGGGACAGGCGGCTTTTTCGTTGATAGTGGTTTTTGTGTTTTCATACGATCTCTCGAATGTTGCCTAACACCAAGTTAACGAGTTATCAGATCATGGCGTGGCGCTTGCGAATGCAAGCGACATGACATGATCTGATAATCTCTGTTAAACGTTTTGTTAGGCTAGAACTTGCGCATGTACTTTGCTCACGCTTTCCAGAATAAAGCTCATTTTATTATCAGACACTTAAGTTTTTTAACCACTTTTCCAGATGTACGTGGAAAAGCGAGAATGCTAACGACAATAAAGGCTACTAAAAGCGATAAAGATTTGAATAAAGAGCCATCTAGCAATGAACTAATACAATAAAAACATAAAAACAGCAAAGCTATTACTTTATACCTAGTTCTTATTCCTCCGCCAGATTCGTACATAACGGCGCCGCAGATTGGGCAAATGTGTTGTGTGAGTATGTATGTGAAAAAGTTATAATTCACATGGTATAAACGGGGAATCACCGATGATTCACAATTTTCGCACTTGACATTGGTTTGTGACATTCTTGTCTCCTTTTCGTCCTTATTTAATGTTGCCTAACACTAAGCTAAGGGGCAATTACATGGTGCTATGATGGCGAAGCCGCACCATGTAATTGTCCCCTTGAGCGCCTTGTTAGATTTTCCTCGCATTTTAAAACGACCTCAGTTTAGCGAAGATATGACTGTTATAGTATTGCCCATTTTTGAAGATGGCCTTTTCCAAAATTGCTTCTTCTTTAAATCCAGCTTTGAGTAGAAGCCTCATTGATGGTTGGTTGTCTGAAAAGACAGGCGCAGAAAGTCTGATAATGCCGGTATTATTAAACACATAGTTAACTAACTGATTGATAGCGGCAAGAGTAATACCTTTGCGCCAGTATTCTTGTGCTAGCCAATATCCGATTTCCCCTGATTTTTGATATTCAAATTCACCATGATATACGCCGATGCAGCCCACCATTTCGTCTTCGTATGAAATGGCTTTGATAAGTTCGCCTTTGCTCCCTTCGTTAACCCACCACATAGCATCTTGAAGAGTGTAGGGTGACGGAATTTTTGTGGACAGAAATCGAGTTACTGATTCGTTATTCAGAATACTCACGAGTTTTTCAACATCGTTTTCTGTGAAGTCTCGAAGTAAAACCATTGAAGTCCTTTTGCTGTTCAGGATAAATTTGTCTCCAGAGAATCTAACACTTTGCATAACCGGTTTTGCGGCGCTTTTCCGCAAAATCCGCGTTAATGCATTTGTTATACATGCGTTACCTCTGAGTCCTTAATTGCTCGATAATCTCGATATAAAGCTGACAGAAGAGACGCTAAAAGAGACATAAATAAAATACTACTGACTAGCGAAGTAGTGAAACCTTCGAACCACATTTTTAAGAGTATCGCTGATAATAATGCTATGACCTCGACCGTCCCTAAAATCACCGCCCATAACTTCTGTCGACGAAGCCCATAAACTATCAGTGCATTTAACGAGAGCAATACAACAAAGACTGGTGCTGCAAACGTCAAGCTTACAGTTGGAAGGAAACCTATAATCACGCCTACCGTTGCCCCCATTAACAGCAAAGCAAAGATAATAACGATTATTAATGTCAAAAAACTGAAGCCTAGCGCTGCGCCCTTCAACTTAACCTCCTATGTCAATTAGCGTGTATAACACCTTGCATAAGCGGTTTGGCACCGCTCTTGTGACAAATCCGTCTTCATGCATTTGTTATATTTCACTTAGTCCTCCAGACTCATTTAGAATAGGCTGTGCCCAAACGTAAAACTCAGATTTACCGTTATCCCAAGGCCATACACCGTCGGTCGTAGGCCAAATAAGCTGTAGCATTTTAAAATCATCACCATTGTTTAGCCAAAGTCCCCAACCGAAATACTCGTCATAATGCTTCTTATCGACTTCGATAAAACAAACATCAAAATTACCAAGAAAGTCTGAATAGTATTTACCCGGCTCAAACACTTCACCCGCAAGCAGCCTATTCTTATAATTGTTGATAATGCTGTGAGCCAGCTTGTTCTTGAGGCCTAAAATGACAAGATCGGGTTTACCTTGTTTCTTGCCGATTCCTATAGAATAAGAAAACGAAGGCTTATTATCGCCTTCCATTACGCCCAGCACATGACAACCAAACTCTTCTATATCATCAAGTGCTTTCTTGTCCGATTCGTCCACTAAGCTCTCCGTGAAATATAACACCAGCCTAAGCGGCGTATTGCATTGTGTAAAAACTGCAATAATCGAGTGAAGCGAGTCGCAGTTTTTACACAATGCAATACGTCCGAAGGAGCCACAGCGACTGGCTTGAGGCTCTTGTTATGTGCCCACGAACTCAAACCGACCGCCATACCTGCTTTGTACCGAACAAATAATACATACCATAGATACAGCAAATAATTGAGCTGACAACCCAAAAGGTGACTGAATTTTGGTGCACCACAGGATCTGATGTAACAAACGGAGCAAACAAACCAGCAATTCCACGAATGAGATATATGGCTGTGATAAGGACCAAAAAAGTTTTTAAAAGTGGCAATTTGAAAATCAGACCCGCGCCAGAAAGTGCGTATAACCCCCAACCAGCAAGAATAGAAGCGATGATAAGGGTTACTATTGTGGGATAAGGGTCTTCGACAGCAGCCAGTTGAGCCATTCTTTCCCCTGCACCAAAGAATAGATACCATTCTGGACCACCAAAAATACAGGCTATATGAAGTAAGGAAGCTATGAAACTTAAACAACCAGCAATAATAAGTGTTTTATTCCTTTGCATTAAAACTCCTTTCGCACATAACGCCTGATTAACGAGTGGCTAGTTGATGGCATGACGGTTGCGAATGCAAGCGTCATGATATTGACTAGACATCTCTGTTCAATCTCTTGTTAGCTTTCGCCTTTAAAGGATACTTGTCTGGGTTATCAAGTATCTGTTCGCTTAAATCCACATCCAAATCAGGCCAATGAAAATAACCAGGCGCTAACTCTTCAATATTAAAAATCTGCTCTATTGGCCTAGATTTAAACCAAGGATAGTCTTCGAATGACAAGAAGTATTCTTTGTCCGACGAGGTAAGAAGCCATATGCCAAAAGGTGATACGTTAGTAACTTCAGTCTTTAAAGTGTCGTTGCCAAGCGCTGATGAGCTCATCTTGTCGCCCCCTGACCAATTGTTCTATTCGAGATAATTGTTTATTAGAATAACCGAAAGATTTTGCTAATGCTATTTCTGGCTCTAACCAATATTTTGCTTCGCCGTCACCCGATAAGACATGGACATGCATACGAGACTCTTCTCGTGAGAAAAAGAAGAACCGGTAACCATCTTCCCTGAATACTGTTGGACTCAATTTCTACTCCTTAGAAAGCTAACATCTGATTAAGCGGTAAAAATCGCTCTTTATTTTTATCCGCTTCAATCTTTTGTTATCTCTAATTGCTTCATGTTTGCCTCCAAATCTTTTAAATACCTATCGATTTCAACATCGTGCTCATATTCAGGGATTAGTCTGCTAGTGCAATAATTTACTTCTCCATCATTTGCTGCAACAAAAACATACCGCGAGCCAACCTCAATTGGAAACCCACACGCAGCACTATCGAGATAAGTTTCGACCTCAGAAGGGATAAAATCACCAGTTTTAAATACTTTTTCAACCTCAAATTTTGCTACAACAGTCACATACTTCCCATTCGAAGGTTCAGTTTTCGCTTCCGTGACAAATGCAATAAAGACATTCTCACCATAACCGCTTTCCATCACATCTCGTCCAGATAGTTGAGCACAACTGCATGCAAGAGTACTACCTGAGATAACTAATAATAAAATAACGAATAAAAATTTCAAAAAAACCTCATTAGAGATAACACGCCAATAAGCGGCGTTCGCGCTCTTTGCGAATGTCCGTCTTAATTGGTTTGTTAACTTTTGAGCTTAAAACTACCATTGGTTACCCACTGAATGATATAAAGTAAATACTTATAGCGATTAATATTAATAGTCCAACTGCACTGCACCAGCCTCCTGACGTGCTAGTTTCTGACCAATACGCATATTGGCGCTTTCGTGGATATTTACCACCAGATAAGAGCTTACAAACTGGCCACCCGACCCAATAGCAAATCGTTCCAAAAAAGATTTCGGCTAAAATGTATCCTATAAATCGTAAAAAACCGCTAACTAGAGAAGAACCAAAATCATCCAAAATATCTAATATCCTTTTAGAAAGTTAACGCCAATTTGAGCGGCACATTGTATTTGCTAAAAACTGCAAAAATTGAGCAAAGCGAAATGCAGATTTTAGTAAATGCAATGTGTCCGAGCGACCGGTAGGAAGCGACTCTAAATTTTTGTTAGGTGTTCCTGTACCACCATTCCATTGTGAGCAGATCATCCGTTCCCTCAAACTCTCCGATTCTGACATAAATCAATACCTGCTTTTGATTTTCACTATTGACAGTGACAACTGATTCAAATGGTTCTTTCCAATTTTTCTCTTGCTCGAAAAATACATACATCTCACCAGTAAAACGAACTTGAGTACCCGACAAAACCTCTGCTCGTAACCCAGAAACACCATCGTACCATATACCTTCAGCAAGCTGGTCCGATAGAATTTCTGCGGAAATGTACTCAAAAGATGAAGAAATCATTGCCTTGTACATATCGAACACTTCACCTGTTAACAGTCGTTCGATATTTTTGACAAACCTATTGATTGCTTCAATTTTCAAAGAACACCTAACACTTCGTTAAGCGGCGAAAATTGTTCTTTATTTTTGTCCGCTTCAACGTTTTGTTATGCATCGTTCTCTCTACTTCCTAAAGGTTCGATAAATCTAAGTAGAAAACCGTCTGGGTCTTGCAATAAAACCTCAAGTTGTCCCTCTTCGCGGCCTTCACCCACGAAATACCAACTTTCCTTGCACCCTTCATACAATGCAATATTGGCAATTCGTGCTTTAGCTTCAATGTTTCGAACACTTTCTACTTCTATCTGAAAATTTACACCCCGACCAAATGGAGGCTCCAAACTTCCCGTCAACCATCCTGATTCATGTATTTGTTCTAACATAAGCTGCGCTTGACCAATTTCTAAATAAGCAAATGGAGGGTTCTCGCGTCGATATCTAACACTGAAACCCAAACACAAATAAAACGCTAATGATCGGTCGAGATTACTCACAGTTATCTCTGGAACCATTGCATTCCAATACTCACTCATTCAGTCCACCAAGATGCATAACACTTTGCATAACCGGTTTTGCGGCGCTTTTCCGCAAAATCCGCGTTAATGCATTTGTTATACATGCGTTACCTCTGAGTCCTTAATTGCTCGATAATCTCGATATAAAGCTGACAGAAGAGACGCTAAAAGAGACATAAATAAAATACTACTGACTAGCGAAGTAGTGAAACCTTCGAACCACATTTTTAAGAGTATCGCTGATAATAATGCTATGACCTCGACCGTCCCTAAAATCACCGCCCATAACTTCTGTCGACGAAGCCCATAAACTATCAGTGCATTTAACGAGAGCAATACAACAAAGACTGGTGCTGCAAACGTCAAGCTTACAGTTGGAAGGAAACCTATAATCACGCCTACCGTTGCCCCCATTAACAGCAAAGCAAAGATAATAACGATTATTAATGTCAAAAAACTGAAGCCTAGCGCTGCGCCCTTCAACTTAACCTCCTATGTCAATTAGCGTGTAATCGTGGTAGAGCGACCCATTACTGGGTCGACCCCACACAGATCCGGACGTGCGGAATTACCGCATCCGGCTCTTCAGTTATATATTCACTCGTGTAAAACATGATCCTAATACCAGTCAACTTCTATTACTCGCTTCCTGACGCGTAATGGCTCAATCTGAAAATAGATTAGCATCTCTTTAAAACTGCGCCAATTGTAACTTCGTCTACCACTGCGTCGGTTGAGCCATTTGTAAAGGCTATGCAATACAAATGCGCTTACTTTCGCTAGGCTGCGACTGTTATCGGGTAGTCCAAAGTAGTGGCTAAATCCCCTAAGCTTGCGCTTTAGTTGTGGCAGCCAAATGTTCAACTTCTTTGAACGCTTGGCTTTAATCCAACGATACAGCTCATTAAGGGTTGACCGCTGTTTCTTCGCTGCGGTCCGACGCCTTAAGCGGGGCTGACCACCGGTATCTTTACCCCAGTAAAATGCAAACCCCAGAAACACAAATTGACGTTTACGGCTGGGATGAAAACGACTGAAACGCATCAGTGACGTTTTCTCTTTTGCCACGTCTAAGTTGAATCTCTGTAATCGTGTGGGTAATGCCTGATAAAAGTACTCAGCGTCTTGAGCATATTGAAACGCACACACAAAATCATCTGCATAGCGTATCATCATGGCGCGACCACGCAGACTCGGCTTTACACGCTTCTCAAACCATAAGTCTAAAGCGTAATGCAGATAAATGTTCGCCAGCACAGGACTGATAATTCCGCCTTGTGGACTACCACTAGTCGGCTTATTAAACGCCCCACGAGGCTCTTTTATCCGCGCCTTTAACCATTGTTTGATTAAGCTCAGCAATGCCTTATCGTCTATGCGCTGTTTGAGCATACGCATTAGCCAGTTGTGGTCAATATTATCAAAGAACCCCTTGATATCTGCTTCCACCACATAACCATAGCCCTTAAATTGCAAGTTCAAGGTCAAACTATGCACGGCTTGATGCGCACTTTTATGCGGTCGATAACCATAGCTATGGCGTACAAAATCTTGTTCCCAAATACCTTGCAGTAATTGGCTCACACTTTGTTGCACTAACTTGTCATCTACCGTAGGTAACCCTAATGGCCTTTGATTGCCATTCGATTTGGGGATATATACGCGCTTTATGTCATTCGCTCGGTAGCATTTCTGCTTAAGCGCCCAACTTAAGCGTCGTATATTTTCTGGCAGGCTATCCTCATACGTCGGCATCGTGATCCCGTCTATACCTGGTTTGGCCTGCTTATTGAGTTGACCCCAACTTTGATACAGTAAATCAGTATTTAGCTGTCCGTATAAATTCTGAAACCTGTGCTTGGGGTGGGTCTGTGCTTTAAATGCGATGGCGTTTAGTGTAGTTGTCATAGTGGCTCCAGCCCTACTTTGTCCGGCCTATGTGTCTGCTAAACACCTCATATAACTGTCAGCTCCTTCGCCATGTACAAGGCTTTCCCCTGCTCAGACTACTATGGGCTGATCTGACTGCCAAAGCGTCATCGGCTCACCTTGCTTTTGGCTAAGTTTACCTACCCCTTCCTTAGGGAACACCTTTGGCTCTCTCAAGTTCCTAACGCATCTCTTTATACATGCCACGGCTTGATAACTCCGCTGACTCGCCACAACCTCACCAATATCGGTTGCTTTACGTGGACTTCGGCTGTGTTACAGGCCTTGTCAGTCAGATCTTAAGTATTATCGAAGCGATACCAGCACTTCAGGGACACGTATCCCCTGTGGCCTATATAATTCGCTGTCTACGCTTCACGTTACTTGTTCATTTGATTGTGTCTGCACACTGGAAAGCAATTCCCATCCTCAAACTCCGCACAACGCGCAAGACTCGCTACAGGTGGCTGGCTAAGCCTTACCCGACAGGGACTTTCACCCTGCAAGATGCATCAAGCTTGCTTGACGCACTAACACCACATTAAGCGGCGAAAATTGCTCTTTATTTTTGTCCGCTTTAATGTTTTGTTATGCGCAATTACCACGTTTTCTTGCTCCAATTTCCACCAATCTCCTCAAGAAGATTCAATTTCAAAGTGACAGTCTTATCTTTTACAATTGTTATAGTCGCTAAGTCGTAGCCCCATTTAAAATATCCAATTCCATCAATTTCTTTTTCTGCGCGATACATATCTCCTAAAGCAAAGCTTATATATAGCCAGTCACCCTTGTCACCATATTCAGAAAATGCAGGGCGATTTTCATCTAATCTATGCATTTCGTGGGTTACGTCCAATGACCAAAGCTCAACATTTTTAAGTTCTGAGATAATCTCGCTTGGGATTTTAATCAGTTCGCTACCACGGAATAATTCAATTTTTTCCACGTCGTCAGTTTCAACATTTAGTTCGATATTCAGTGAGAATGTTTCGTATGGTGAAGGTAAAACACCTTCCATGTAAACTTTGTGAGAATGTACATTGACTGGTACAGAAGCAAAAACAGAGCCGAACCAAAACACTGAGAAAAATAGCATTAACTTACTCAATGGATTCTCCTTTGCGCATAACACCACGTTAAGCGGCGAAAATCGTTTTTTATTTTTGTCCGCTTCAACGTTTTGTTATGCATCGGTGTTTAAAAAAGCAATGTTACATCTCACTGCTTCATCGATATTTTTATTTGAACATTCTGCTAATGGGTGTTCGCGTAAAAAATCCAAAATAACCTGATTAGTCTTTATAGCAAAATTATCAGTTCCATAAACATCACCGAAAACACCTTTGAGTCGGACGTCGTCGTTGTACATTAGCAATAGAGCGTAACGCAATTGACGTTTTGCAGTTTCAGGTGAATTGAGCAACTGCTCATATAAGTGTTTAAGCACCATTGCTTCCTCCCATCTATCATTTACCAAATTTGATTGAGCGATCAAATTTGCATTTAATTCATCTGTTTTGAGCTGCTTGTCCGTTATAAAACCAAGGCCATATGATAAAAGTCCTACGATGACAATTAATGTAACTGTGAGTTTCTTGCTCAAAAAGCCTCCTTAGATGCATAACACCTTACATAACCGGCGCTGGCCGCTTTTGCCAGTGTCCGGTTTATGTATTTGTTAGCAGCTCGGACTTTTAACAACCTCATAGTTTATATAATACTCGAAATTAGTAATTGAATTATCAAAGGCAAAAAAATTGGCGACACCACAATCACCACCACTTTGTAAGTTTGTTATTGTAACTTCAGCGCTACCTATAATGATTTCTGCGTTTTTTGCGCTCTTATATTGCGTCATGTTCAAAGACGATAAAATTTCATCGTTATTTAGCAATTGGATATAGTTCGGCAACTGAATATTTCCAATTTTCCTAGACGGCAATAGTCTGATTATTTCATCAGGTGGAATCGCCGCCAGAATATAGGCCTCACCAGCTTCATTTATAGTTGCTACAACTTTAGCATTGAAAGTAATCTTTCCAGAAAATTGCAGATATAAACCGTTGTCGATTGGATAAAGCGCAAAAGGACTTCCTTCTGGAATAGAGAACTCCCAATCTCCAAATCGTTCGGCACTAAGCTCGATTGAAAAAAATAAAACAACGAAAAATGCTGAATATTTCATGGCTGCTAACGCAAAGCTAACGGGCAGTAACGGAATGGCAAAATATGCGAAGCATGCCATTGCGTTACTGTCCCAGTGACCGAAGGGAACGAGTTAAGCGCTTTGTTAGCCACCCTTTACATCCGCGATGGAGAAATGATGACTGGCAATGTTAAAACCTTCCCGTAGATAAAATTTATGAGCGGGAAAACGCTGCACGCCTGAATCAAGGTGTATTTGTTCGCAGTTATTTTTAGCCGCAAATTCCTTGAACCAATTTATGAAAAATCTTCCCACGCCCGTTGAGCGATAGTTAGGATTTGTAATTAAATCGTCGATATAAATATGCTTACCCCACGCAAGCTTCTCGCCGACACAAAACCCTGCAACGGCTAGAATTCCATCTGAAGACCTTACATACGCTACTTTGTACCCATACTCATACTGTTTTTGAATTTGATTTGAAAGCGTATCTAAATCGTAACTGGTTCTTAAACTTAACAAGGCTTTTAGAACCGCCTCGTAATCATCATTTTTTTCAAGGAAATGAACTTCCATACCTACTCCGATTTGGGTGGCTAACAACTTATTAGCGAGCATTTACAATAAATACCAACGAACAGTACAAAATTGCTAATTCTCAATTATCATTATCCCTTGTTTTACAAGTTATTTTTAAAACAATCAAGCGAGATCAATACTAAATTAACCACGTTTTTAGCGTGCATGTATTTATCATGCCGCTCGATAAAAACGTTTTTTTCTAAAACTCTAATGTTTTCAATTACTTTTCATTTATTTCGAATGCGTTTTGCGAGACATCAGATGAGATAAAGCGAGAATGATTAACAACGCAACTACAAGGATTGTATTGTGTCTAAATTTTTAACTGACATTGCTCAATTTATGCGCACAAAGCGCTACAGTATCAGAACTGAAAAGTCATATATTGGCTGGATAAAAGCCTTTATTCGATTTCATAAATATAAACATCCTAAAATGCTTGCAGAAAATGAGGTAGAGAGCTTCTTGAATTTTTTAGCTAATGAGAAAAAAGTCAGCGCCTCAACGCAGAACCAAGCGCTTTGCGCGATCGTCTTTTTGTATAAACACATACTTGATCGGGAGCTGATAAATTTACACTTCGGTTATAGTAAAACACCAAAAAGACTTCCAACGGTATTAAGCGAGGGTGAAGTTTCTGAAATTCTTGCAAATTTAAAAGGAATTCATCATCTCATTGCTTGCATATTATATGGGTCAGGCTTGAGGATTAGCGAAGTCTTGAGGCTTCGGATAAAAGATATCGACTTTAATTATAAAACGATATTTGTATTTAGAGGCAAAGGCCAAAAAGACCGAGTTTCAATGCTTCCCCATTCGCTGATAGAGCCGCTGAAAGAGCAAATTCAAAAAGTGAAGAAAATACATGCCAGAGATCTAGAAGATGGCTATGGTGCAACGTCCCTTCCCACCAGTTTACATAGAAAATACAAAAATGCTTTGAAAGACGCGAAATGGCAGTACATATTTCCTTCAACTACCCGATGTCGCCATCCGGCCGACGGATATGTTTGCCGACACCACTTACACGAAACGGCATTTCGTAAACAGTTGCGCACTGCGGTATTGGCGTCCGGTATCGACAAGCAGGTGAAAGCACATAGTTTTCGCCATTCATTTGCCACAGAAATGCTAAAAGCTGGGGCTGATATCAGAACCTTGCAAGAGCTACTAGGCCATACCGATATAAGAACAACTGAAATCTATACTCATGTAATTGGCGACAAGTTCTCTGGTAAAAAAAGCCCACTGGACCGAATAGCCTCGTCTTAATTGCTAAGGTAAAACTACCAACAGGATCGATACTATAGAAGGAGCAGCTTGAGACTTAAATCAATAATGAATATTCATGCGCTTTAACCAATGCACCCACCACCATGCGGGGCCAACTAGCAAATAACGCAAGTCTTCGAAAAACGAAGGTTTTTTACCTTCAATTTTATGTCCCACAAATTGCAGGACCCACATCACCACAAATAAAGCTAAACAAAACCAAAAAACCGATATATCAAGCATTATCAGCAACTTTATACCGCCGAACACGGCAATGGTTAGCAAGGTCATAGCAGCGCCAATTGGACCAGAGAGTTTGAAATAGTAATACAATGTTGGAATAGCCAAAATGTGCGCCCAAGTGATATTGAATGTCGCAATAAACTCCGGCACCGGAATAGCCCAAATTAAGCCAATGGTAACGAAATAAATGCTTGGCACTGCTATAGCATGAATTAAGATATTGGTTTTGTTTTGATGGCTTTCGCCGTAATGATTAATAAGACGTTCTATTTCGCGCATGGATATGCTTCCACTTTTTGTATGTGTTTGAATGCGTTTAAAGCACTAAGCGCTTTAGCTACATTCCTCTGCAATTACGATTTTGCAACATAATTGTTATAGGAAGTTTACAAAAACAATTGCCTGTCAGCAACAATATCGCTATTCAATCATGCCTTGTCTGTGCATTCTCACCTGCCCTTGCTACCATTACTCGCAAATTTCAGCAGCAAACTCATCATTAATAATGACCAGTCACTACATTACCTATCAAATTACGCCTATAGATGTAAACGAACATTTGTTTGAGGTGCTAATGCATGCTCAGTTACCCGAATTTGTGGATGATAAGCTTATTGTGAGCTTGCCAGCATGGATACCAGGCAGCTATATGATCAGAGACTTTGCGCGAAACATCATCCAAATTGATGTGCAAGAGCAAGATCTGGCGCTTAAAAAACTGGATAAACAAACTTGGCAACTCAATCTAACGGATACTGCAAAAGAATCGTTCCGTTCGGTTACCTTAAAGTATCGAATATTCGCCTACGACTTATCAGTGCGAAGTGCCTACATCAATCATGAATACGCGTTTTTTAATGGCACCAGTACTATGCTACAGGTCAATGGTCATGAATCTTTACCGCATTACATGCAGTTATTAGGAACCGAGCAGACTCAAAGCTGGAAAATTGCCACCGCAATGCCGTGTTTGAATTATGATGCAAACACAGGTACTTTTACTGAACTAGCGGCAAACGTACAATTATCCGCCGCGAGCCTCCCTGACGCACTCAATCCAAATGCACCCGCTTATTTAAGCGACAACTACGATATGCTTATTGATCACCCGGTGTTGATGGGTAATTTGTGTATGCAGAGCTTCGAGGTACTTGGCGTGACCTTTAATGTGGTGTTTACCGGTGAAGAAACCATGGACTTAGCGCGCATATGTGAAGACTTAAAGCCCATTTGTGAGCATCACATTAAACTGTTTGGAGAGTGCCCAGTAAAAGAATACTGGTTTATGACACTATTATGTGCAAATGGCTATGGTGGGTTAGAGCACAAGAGCTCTACGGTATTACAATTCGCAAGATTCGACCTACCCATGGCGGGCGACAGTAGCGTAAATGATGACAAAAGCGAACAATACCAACAATTTCTGAGCCTGTGTTCTCATGAGCTATTCCACACTTGGCACGTCAAGCGGATCAAGCCATACATGATGGTGACACCCGATTTAAGTCAAGAAAGCTACACACCTCAGCTATGGATTTATGAAGGCTTTACGTCTTTATATGATGATCTGACACTTGCTCGTACGAGTTTAATTAGCCCCTTAGACTATTGCCAAATTTTAGGAAAGAGCTTTACCCGTTTAATGCGCAATCCTGGCAGACACTTGCAAAGCATTAGTGAATCGAGCTTTGATGCTTGGACACGCTTTTACAAGCAAGATGCAAGTTCAACCAATCATATTGTCAGTTACTATCTTAAAGGCTCACTTGTTGCGCTTGCCTTGGACATAACATTGCGCCAGCAAAGTAATAGCAAATACTGTTTAGATGATGTGATGCGCATATTGTGGGAACAAGCCGGTAAACAGGAAACTGGTACGCTCGACGATGTGATTTCAAAAATATGTAAAACGCATTTTTCACTAGATATTGAAAGCTTTTTGCATGTAGCTGTGAGCACCACCATGGATATGCCGTTTAACTCTATTGTAAACGGCATCGGCTTGACACTGCACATGCGTGCGCGTGAGCACAATGATGACAAGGGAGGTAAGCCTGTCAAACAGCCATTAACTCGCGATATTGGCGCGCAGTTTGAGCAACAAAGCAATGGTCTGAAAGTAACCCAAGTGCTCGCAAGCTCTGCTGCTGCACAAAGTGGCATTCAGCTAAATGACGTTATAGTGGCCAGCAATGGATTTAAAGCAAACTATTCGCTAATGACTCGCCAACTCGCCAACACTAAACTTGGCAGCGCTGTGAAACTGCATGTCATGCGCGACGAGCAGTTAATTGAGATAAACCTTATCGCGAAACCACCCGCGCTCGACACATGTTATCTAACGATTGAAGATGAAGGCGTGTTTAAGCAGTGGCTAGGCATAGATAAACCCAACTAAATTAGTTCACTAAGCGATACGTTCACCCAAGAGCGCTGCGAAACGCTCTTTTTGCGCAATTGGCGAATTGTTTCATTTAGCGCTACTTTTAGCCTAAGTGAATACGTGAGTCTAAAAGCAAAATGCGAGAAAAAGTTAATTTTAAAAGCGGGGAAAACACCTTATCCGGGCTTCTTGAGAAACCCTCGGGTAAAATTAAAGCATATGCACTATTTGCACATTGTTTTACCTGCGGCAAAGACATTGCTGCCGCCAGCAGGATATCGACCAGCTTGGTTGAACACGGTTTTGCAGTATTACGATTTGATTTTACGGGGCTTGGTAATAGCGACGGTGACTTTTCAAACACGAACTTTTCATCTAATTTAGACGACGTACTCGCTGCCGCCGCATATTTATCAGAGCATCATCTCGCACCGCAAATGCTGGTGGGGCACAGCCTTGGCGGCGCTGCTATGCTGTCTATTCAAGATAGACTCCAAAGCGTCAAAGCAATTGTCACCATCGGCTCCCCTGCAACGGCTAAACGTGTGGTGCAAAATTTTGTGGATGATATCGGTGAGATTCAAAATACCGGACTTGCCCATGTTAAACTTGGCATGCGCAGTTTTACGATCAAAAAACAATTTTTAGATGATTTAGACAAATACTCCCACAAGCATTTTTCACTAGCAGGTAAGGCCTTGCTGGTCATGCACTCTCCCATTGATGAAATCGTCCCAATTTCACAAGCCGAAAAAATATATCAGTGGGCGAAACATCCTAAAAGCTTTATCAGTCTAAACAAGGCTGACCATCTACTTACTAACAAAGCCGACACTGAATATGTGGCAAAAGCCATTTCTGGTTGGGCAGAAGCGTATATAGTGGATGAAAGCCATCAGGAACGTGCCACATTAACTCACAGCGATGTGCTTAACGTAGAAGAAAAAGACCACAAATTTACGAATTTAGTCTTGAGTAATGAGCATGCATGGCTAGCTGACGAACCCATCGAAATGGGCGGGCAAAACTTAGGCCCCTCTCCTTTTGAACATCTGAAAGCGGCCTTGGGCACCTGCACATCCATGACAATTCGAATGTACGCAGATCTTAAAAAATTACCACTTGAGCATGTATCAGTGTCTGTAAAACATCAAAAAAATGATGATGGCTCGCAAACCCTTGCCCGCGAAATTTCACTCATTGGAGATGTTACCGACGCCCAGCGGCAGAGGCTCTTAGAAATCGCAAATAAATGTCCCGTACACAAAACCCTAAGCGGCACTTTGCACATTGATAGCGTATTGGCACCTAAGCAAAACGCCTGAATGCCATGTATGATTTATCAAGCTGTTAACGACCTGTTTTTCAAAACGTAATAACTAATTAGCAAATAAAATAATCATTGGTAAAAATTAGTAGTTGTTATCGTTACTTAACATCTTAGAATGTCGTACCATAGTCACATCCAGTCAGTACCGATAAGAAACAATCAGCTATCGGTGTCACTAGCAACAAGCGAACAAAGGAACTTTATGAAAGCACAGTCAGATATTGCCGTCGTCGGGCTTGCCGTTATGGGCGAGAATTTAATCCTTAACATGGCCAGCAAAGGCTTTACTGTAACGGCTTATAATCGCTCTTATCATAAAGTGGAAAGCTTTTTAGCGGGGCGAGCGAAAGACAAGAGTATTCGTGGCGCTGATTCTATTGAAAGCTTACTAGCATCTCTTTCTTCGCCTCGAAAAATCATGCTGATGGTAAAATCCGGAAAGCCCGTTGATGATTTTATTGAACAGCTGCTTCCTCACCTCGATAAAGGCGACATCGTTATTGATGGCGGCAACAGCCAGTTTGAAGATTCAAACCGCCGCACTGCCTCATTGGGTGAAAAGGGCATTTTATATGTTGGTGCGGGTGTATCTGGTGGTGAAGAAGGTGCTTTGCTTGGCCCATCGATTATGCCAGGCGGCAATCCTGATGCATGGCCGCACGTTAAACCTATTTTCCAAGCTATTTCCGCTAAAGTGAAAGATGAAAATGGTGAGCTAACCGTGCCGTGCTGTGATTGGGTAGGCGAAGCTGGCGCCGGACACTTTGTAAAAATGGTACATAACGGCATTGAATATGGTGATATGCAGATTATCTGCGAGGGGTATTTAATCATGCGCGACTTGCTTGGCATGTCCGCTGATGAAATTCAGGCCGTGTTTGAACAATGGAAGCAAACTGAGCTTTCAAGCTACTTAATTGACATTACCGCCGACATTCTGGCTTACAAAGAAGATGGCGAGGCACTTGTTGAAAAAATATTAGACACCGCAGGCCAAAAAGGCACCGGCAAATGGACAGGCGTGACGGCCTTGCACTTAGGCGTGCCACTTACTCTCATTGGTGAAGCGGTTTTTGCCAGATGTTTATCTGCGCTCAAAGATCAGCGTGTTGCGGCTGCATCCGCAATTTCAGGCCCTGCAAAAACCTTCAGTGGTGATAAAGCGGTGTTTATAGAAGATTTAAAACACGCCCTTCTCGGCGCTAAAATTGTATCTTACGCTCAAGGCTTTGCCTTAATTCAAGAGGCCGCTAGCGAGTACAGTTGGAAACTAGACTATGGCTCAATCGCTATGATGTGGCGCGAAGGCTGCATAATCCGCTCAGTATTTTTAGATAACATAAAGCAGGCTTACGACAAGCACCCTGACTTAGACAATCTGATGCTCGACTCTTACTTCAATGACATGTTAGCAAAATCGCAAACCGGCTGGAGAAATGTCATTGCGGCTGCAACGCTAAATGGCGTGGCAATGCCTTGTATTTCAGCAGCACTTAGCTACTTTGACGGCTATCGCACGGCAGATTTACCTGCCAACCTGTTGCAAGCACAGCGCGATTACTTTGGCGCGCATACCTATGAACGCAAAGACAAGCCCCGTGGAGAGTTTTTCCATACCAATTGGACAGGGCGTGGAGGAAACACCTCTTCAACCACTTACGATGTGTAAAAAGTCCATTTAGCAGATAACCTGAATCGTGTTTAAGGAATGGTGCTTAGCGATTTTCTCTCTAAGCGCCAAACACTTCTCTTAATTTCAAACCGACAGCCGTTGAATACCCAAACGAGCTACTAACCACTGCCCCGCTTTCATCCAGTAGATAATAGCTTGGATAACCCTGTATTTGAAAACGCTGCTTGAGTTCCTGCGTGCCCATAAACACCTCTGCCAACACTGCATGCTCACTCACAAAAGCCTCGATTTCTTCCTGGCTTTGGTAATCTAACGCTATGACTACGACGTTAACTCTATCCTTATTCAGGTATTCCAAGTTATCAATACTCAAGGCGCATATTTGACACCATGGCGCAAAGAAGTAAATCAAGTTTGGCTTGTCCGTAACCAGCATAGGCTTTACTTCACCGCTTAGGGTGACGAGCTGGCTTTGCGGCACGCTCACACTACCGTCACTATCAAGCATATTTCTCGATTGCCAAGCCATAACTGCAAATATCACAACGGCAAATATGGCGATATCTCGAAGCCACAAAAGCAGTTTACGGCCGCTTGCACTGCTACTTTCTGGCATACATGATCCCTCAATAATGATGTGCGTCTCAACTGCATGATGACAATGCTGTAATTGTCTTTTTATTGCCTAATCTATGATGTGTAATTGGCTTGATACATACCATGAAGCCTTAAACCATCTAGAACGCTCTCTTTAGGCTATCTAGCAGCGAGCACCGCTTGCTGAATACGTTGATACATTGCCTGTCGAGCCGCAATTTCTCTACCTCCAGAGGCATTTTCCCAATTGCTGTTGAGCGCAATCACTAAATCTAGCTGGGGATCAATAAATAAGCCTTGGCCAAATATACCTTTACCCTCAAAACTGCCATCGTTTGACGTCCACCATTGAAAGCCATAGCCGCCGGTTGATGAGCCAATATCAGCCTGAGTGGTAACGGCTTTTTCCCACCATCCGTCTGGAACGATGGATTCAGTCGAAGCAGCTGACTCCGATGCTTTTATTTGCGACAGCACATACTGCCCAAATCGCAAATAGTCGCGGGTAGTCGCTTGGATACAGCACCCTCCAATTTCGTTGCCTGTGGCACCTAAAATCCAGGTAGCATCTTGTTCGGCGCCTATTTTTGACCAAACCTTTTCAGATAAATACTCCGAGAGTGTTTTGCCCGTGGCTTCAACAATCAATAATCCAATCAGGTTAGTTTCACCCGTGCTGTATAACCATTGACTACCAGCAGGCGCAGCCCTTGAAAGGCTTCTCATATAGCTCGCTGTGGCATCCACGCCATCGTCTGCTTGTTCAAAGTTGAACTTTGATACATCTGAATTTGGGTCGCTGTAGTCTTCATTCCACTTCACGCCAGAGGTCATGGTAAGCAATTGTTCTATGCTTACATCGTCATATACGCTGCCTCTCATATCATGAATATAATCGCTCACTTTGTCGTCTAGGCTGGTAATAAAGCCATCTTTAATTGCTGCACCCACCAAGGTTGAGGTAAATGATTTTGCCACTGAAAAGCTTGTCCATTTTTCGTCAGCATTAAAGTCCAATCCGTACTTCTCAAGTACAACCTTCCCCTTATGCATCACGATTAGCGCAGCTGCTCGATTTTCTCGCATGTAATTTTGCAAGTAATCATCGTCAATACTTAAGGGATCACCCTTATTTAATGCAAATACGGAATCAGTGCTCGGCGCTTCGCCTTTTAAAACTGTTCGCAAAGGCAGGATGTTGATCTTTTCAATGGAACGAAAGCCTGCATCACGCTGAGCTGTGCTCCAAAACAGCACATTTTCGTTTGCGGGCGGATTCAGCAATAAGAATCGAACACTTTTATCAAGACTAAACCAAGCGACCGCTGCTACAACGAGAAGCGTAAGCAGTATCCCCGCAATCCACTTTTTCATATCTTTCCTTTATTTGACTTGCTGTTATGCGTCTTTGTCAGCGCTTTTTTACGTGAGGCATTGTCACTCGGGCAAATCGACCAGCAAACCTGGATCTAATCGCTCGCGATACCAATTAATACGCCAATCTAAATGCGGCCCGGTTACTCGCCCTGTTGCGCCAATTTCACCAATAAGGTCACCTTGCTCAACGCGTTGCCCCACGCTCACATGAATTTTACTTAAATGGATAAAAGTAGATGATACGCCAAAGCCGTGATCCATAATGAGTGTGCCGCCTGAATAGTACATATCGTCATGCGCTAGGCTGATTACGCCGCCGGCAGGTGCAATAACAGCTGTACCCACAGCATTTGCCACGTCTAATCCAAAGTGAGGTCGTCGTGGCTCGCCATTAAATACGCGCTGGGAACCATATACGCCAGAAATTCTGCCCTGTGCAGGTAAGATAAAGTTTTGTTGAAAGTTGTCCAACTCAGAGCGCACGGCTCTGGCGCTTGCAATTTGGCGATTGTCCTGACGGATGCGTGCAAGCACTTCTTCAGGTGGGCTAACATATTTTTGCGCCACACCTTCGATGCGATCGATATCATAAGTTCGTTTTGCCAGCTTAAGTATTTTACTGTGCTTTTGGTGTAATGGCGTATTCAGACTTTGGCTGTCTTTGCTGGAACTTGGTAATTCCCAGCTTAAGCGATGTTCAAGCTGAGCATCTCGACCGAATCCAAAAACAAACGCGCCGGTACTTGATAGGTCAATCGCCTCATCGTTGAGCCACACTTTACTACCTGGGGGTAACTGACCGCGAATCAGGCTGCCTTGCGTCATTTCGCCTTTAAGCTCAATCTCTTGCGGCATTGCATCTCGCGCAGACGACGCGTCTTGAGCAACAGCACCCGACATTAACGGCATGCAGATTAATGCAAATCCAACTAATGCGAATAAGAAAAATCGCGTTTGCTGAAACCTAAATTTACGCATTAGCTCAACAGAGTACTTTACAAACATAGCGCTCATACTACTTCCTCAACACACCTTCGATGTTTCTTATCACGACTCATCCTCTCGAACTCACCATGGCGCCTTTGCCTACACCTTCAAATGCCCGTACTTCAAATTCCGTCGCCGTCCCAGAGTTTAAGTCTGCTGCCTTGAGAGTAAGCTCTTCCAACATGTATTGCGCCAAGCATTCAACCGTAGAATCATATTTTACAATTTCACATGCCGATTTAGGGATCGCCATTTCAAAACGCCCTTGGGAGGCCTCATAAGCGAAACAATAATGCCTTTGATTACTGATTTTGCTAGATACTGCATCTTGAGAATCAAGCGATACCAGCATTAGTGTATCCGCATCTACCAAATCTTCTTCGGTACCAATATATATATCCTCCCAACGTTTAGCCCAATATGCCTCGCGATGTGTGCTTCGCTTGCCGTTTTCATGCACAATCACTTTTGAACGATGACCATGAGCAATGCGCTGACAGTTGCCATCATGTTTCTTCAATCCGTGGGTGTAGTGATAATAAGGCGAGTCAATCACTTCGGTTCGCAAGTCAATATCAATACTGTGCACATTTTCCGGCAAGTGGGTTTTAATCACATCTTTCAAATATGCCCTTACTGAATGCATATTCACGCTGGTGTCATACACGAAGGCATATGCTTCAGGCGGGCACAACAAGTGGATACTCTCGATGTTCGCATCTTCCGCTTTATTGCTGTAGGTAAAATCAACCCTGACACGCCCTTCGGTTTGATCATGCTGTATGTGCACGCCTTCGTATTCAGCAGGCACCACGAGTTTATGATCAACGTATTCATCTATAAGCTTTTTTAACTGCTTTTTTACAATGCCGAAGTCTTGCACCATGCTTTCTTCGTTTAAGCCGCCATCGAGCACTATATCCACAATCCAGCTCTCTCCCACCATGCCGCGCTTTGGGCATAAATAAGAAAAATCCATGACGGTAAGATCATTTACAAAAAGCTTCATTCGCTATTCTCGTTATTCAGTGACTTCATCAGCTGATCTTTAAGATTTGGTGGAATACCTTTGATGCTGAGCACGTCACTTTGAGGGTCGTATTGCACCCGCTCGCCTAGAAGCTTTCTCTCAAAACTCACTGACACACCGCCACCTGCACCAGAGAACTTTTTCATTGCAGTAAGCATACTTCGGTCAGGCTGAAATTGCGCTTCGATAGGTTGTGGGAGTGACGCGTTATACGTCGCAAAACCGTCTTCAGTCGCGCCTTGTTTTGGCAATACTTTATCCAGTTCCGCAATGTGCACTTCTTCGCCTAAGTTCACTTTTTCTTTGTAGTAATCGGCCAACGCTTCCCGATGAGCTTGCTTTTCTTCTTTTTGAAGCGGCTCCGCCGATAAATACTCATCCACTTCGTGCAGCAGTCGCTTGTTTTGCTGCTTAACATCGACCTTTTCTTCACAACCAATGAACTTCATAAAGAAGTCACCCACTTTTCGACCCATTCGGCCTTTTAAAAAGCTGATGTATCTATTTTGATCCTTATTGACATCAAAGGCAGTTAAGTCAATTCGCACCGCAATCTGCATTTTAGACAAGTCCAAGTGCTGACTTTGGGTAATTTCTAAATGATGATTTACCTCAACGTGCTCTTTGGTATCTAGCATAGCAATCATCAAATAGTCGGTGGCAAGGTATTCGTAGTGATTGAAGATGAGAAAACCTGTCTCCAACATCGCTTCGTTCACAATCGTGTCGAGCAAATGCTTGCCTGCAATCAAACTAAAATCATGAAAATCAAGGGATCCACTCAGTACGTCGGGCAATAAGTCCATCACCGGATTTTCTTGTTCGCTAGAAAAACCACCTACTCCCTTTCCTGGCTTTGAATTAAAGGTTTGATGCAACTGAGCGCCTAAGCTTGCAATTTCAGGACTTGCTTCAAAGCAGCTTCCGCGGGGCAAAAAATTCAGTTTGCCATCATTGGTGAGCATAATACGGTGGACGACAAACTCTTTGACGTTAGCACTCATTAAAAATAATTATCCTTATTAAAATAGCGTTCTAATTGAAATCGTTCTTTGATAAATATTTGTGTTCGCGTTAACTGCCCTTATACTTGACCCATCGGACTTGAGGAAGCGAGCTGACGGCTTGAAATCTTATTTTGATTCGAGTCTTCGATATACACGCTTGAACAACGCTCACGCTCTTATAAAAGTCAATGCGTTATAGCACAACAAACAGCGCGCTAATTGTAGCGAGTTTTCTTATAAAAAGCATAGGACAAATGCATGCCCATTCAGTCAAAATATAGCAATGAAGAATTCGATGCTGTGATGCAGGACGTCTTTGTTGCACTAGAAAAGCATAAAGCCAGTCGCGACCTATCCATTATGGTGCTGGGTAATGTCTTATCAAACATTTTTAGTCAGCAAGTAAATGAGCATGCCCGAGACGATATGCTTGAGCAATTCTGCTCTGTGCTCAAAAAAAGCGTAGAAAAAAATACCTCAAAAAAATCAACTCATTAAGATACAACTAAAATAAGAAAAGCGCTTAATATATGATTTATACAGAATCTCCAAGACGCAAACAAATTACTCAGCAAGTGGCATGGGGGCATTGGTTTGCATTTGCCAATATACTAATGGCGATTGTGATTTCCTCGGTCTACTTATTTTCCACCGCCGTTGCCGACACTCCACTTAGCTTTGTATATATGCTGAGCACCTGGTTTGGGCACATTAGCTTTATTTCGTTTTTAGTCTTTGTGGTATTAGTGCTCCCGCTTTGCTATCAGCTCAAAAATATGCGAGTGCTGCGCGGGACTGCATCTGTCATATCAGCCATTGCCCTTGCGCTACTTGCATTTGACGCACTGGTGTACAACAACACAGGCTTTCACATTAGTTTTAGCTCAGCAGAACTGCTTAGAAGTGAAACACAGGTGCAGGTTGGCGCATTCAGTTGGCTGCAATGGTTTTATTTGTGTCTGTTGTTTATTATTTGGCTGATGTTTCAACTTGTGGTGGCCAATGCAATCTATCAGCGAATGGATAGACTACAAAAACTCCACATTAGCCGCTACATCACCACCTTCTTTGTTTTATGTTTTATGGCAAGTCACGCTATTCACGTATGGGCAGATGCCAAACTCTACACGCCTGTACTTAAGCAAGACAACATGTTCCCACTCAGCTATCCGGCTACGGCAAAAACGTTAATGGCGCGCTACGGTCTGTTGGATTTAGAGGTCCGTCAGCAGCGTGAAGAATTGCAAATTCAAGGTGTATCAAATCGCTTTGTGTATCCCCCTAAAAATGTTTTTTGCAGTGTTGATGCTCAGCAAAAAGTCGTATTGCTTGCGTCCAATCAAGCAATCAATCCTGCCGATGTTTCTGCACTGACACCGAATAAGTTTCATTTGAATACTCAAAGCGATCCGAGTCGATTTTTCACGCAGTTACAATATGGCATTCCCTACAATTTGGTTACGCGTACCTCTGCACCTCCGGTTATAATTGATTTACTGAATGCTTTTAACGTCAACAGCACGCGCTTTGTCGAATCAAGCTTGGTGTCGGCATATGAGGGCGCAATCAGCGAGGATGCCAGTGCTGACTTAGCCGAAGACGACGATGCAAATACCCAAACGTCAACCCAATTAAGCGACAAGCAGCAGGCATGGAATAGCTTTCAGCAAAGTTTAAACACAACAGACTCAGGCTTATTTTATGCTTTGGTAAGTGCCGAGCAGATTAATCAACTGAACTTCACATCTATCAGCAACGGCGCAAGTGTTTTGCTTGTTGCCAAAGACGCACAAGATGGCATGTATAAGCTTTTCTCAAACTTCACAGACAGTACACAAGCGTCTACCAACGAAGACATTGCACCCACTATTGCGCGTCAATTTGGATGCTTAGCGGACGTTTATCGATTTTCAACCGGACAAGCTTTGCAAAACCCGACGCGAGACTGGCTGGTCAGCACTATGGGCGATAACATCGTGTACTTTAAATCTCCCTTCTTAACGCAAGTGGCGATTGACGGAAGCTATGAAGTGATAGATGTAAACGACCAGTCAGAGGTACTAATTGATATTGATACCAATATGTTAAGTCGCTCCATCAAACACTTAGAAAATTTCAGTCAGTAGTGAAGCCCTAAAAAGTCACTATTTTAAAAGCGCTGTCAGAGCGCTTTTAATCTTTGTAAGAACCGAACGCGTATGACATCTGTGCGCTAAGCGCACATGATTATTTGCATGCTGTTACTGGAGACTGAATTGATAAGCGTAAGCCATCTCACAATGGAGTTTGAACAAGACAGCACTCCCTTAAAAGTATTAGACGACTTAAGCTTTGACATGCACCGTGGCGATACCGTTGCTATTGTCGGCCCCTCAGGCTCCGGAAAAACCACACTTTTGCAATTATTAGCGGCGCTCGAGCAACCTACTGGCGGTACAATCACGCTTAATAAACAAGCATTGTCTGAACTTTCCCCTGACCAACTTGCTGACTTCAGACGCGACAACATGGGCATAGTGTTCCAGTCATTTCATTTAATCGATAGCTTAACGGCGCTCGCTAACGCAGCCCTTCCTTTAGACATCGCAGGTCAATCAATGGCTGTGGCGCGCGCAAAAGCCATGCTTGAACAAGTTGGGCTTGGACATAGAATGCATCATTACCCACAGCAGTTATCAGGTGGCGAACAGCAGCGCGTTGCAATTGCGCGAGCCTTAGTACATCAGCCCAAGCTGATACTAGCAGATGAGCCCACCGGCAACCTCGATGAAAAAACGGGGAAACGCGTGGCCGACTTGCTGTTTGATTTGCATGCACAATCCCAATCTACCCTCGTGCTGGTAACGCACGACATGACATTAGCCAAACGTTGTAAACGCCATTTTTGGCTTGAGTCGGGTAAACTTCGCCTTGTAGATAACAGTGCCCTTCTCACTTAAATTTGCCTGGGCTGACTTAAGCCAAAGCCTTAAACAGCTATGGCTATTCTGCGCATGCTTGGTATTTGGGGTGTGTCTGGTAATGGCCGCCGCAAGTCTACATCAAATGCTCAACCGAGCGCTGCTGGCTGACACTCGTGCATTGTTAGGAGGTGATCTTGAAATTGAATCTAATCAGGCAATCAGTCTCGAAGCATTAGACTGGATACGTGAGCGCGGCGACATTACGCTAATTCGAGAGCTCGACACCATGATGAGCACCGAAGACGATCAATTCATATTAGTCGAACTGCTCAGCACTGATGCTACATATCCCCTTTACGGAGAGTTAACGCTTAAAGGCGAGCAAGATTTAAGCAAAGCGCTCTCGAAACAAGATGGACAATGGGGAGTGGCTATTGACCGCGTCTTGGCACAGCGATACCGCTTAAAAATAAGCGACACGGTATATATAGGTGATTTAACGCTGACAATAAGAGCGGTCATTTTGGAGCAACCTGACCGACGCCTGAGCGCCAGTTGGCGGGGTGCTCCCGTGATGCTGTCTGAAGATGCAATGAATGCCTCAGGTCTACTAAGCGCAGGTAGTCGAATAGAATATGAGTATCGCGTTAAAACAAATCACTCTGCAAAAGACTGGAAAGCCGACTTTATCGCGCAATTTCCGAATACTGAATGGGAAATTCAAACCTTTGAAGATAGAAGTGAGCGCATTGCTCAACGACTGTCTCAGGTTGCCTCAGGATTACTTATTGTTGCATTTAGCACGCTATTTATAGGCGGTCTGGGCGTGTTTAACAGCATATCAGTATATCTTCAAAGCAAACGAGAAACCATTGCCACCTTGAAAGCTTGTGGTTTACGGGATGGCCGCATAGGGCGAGTCTTTATTATTCAAATTGCAATTCTGGCTTTGATTTCAGGATTGATTGGAGTGGCTTTTGGTGCTGTACTGGCTTGGCTAGGTAGCATTGCCCTCGCGCAAGAGCTACCTTTAGGTATTGAGGTAAATGATTTGCTCATAGCGGGTTTTAGCGCTTTATCATTTGGTATTGTTACCGCATTTACTTTCGCCCTGCCTGCTCTTGGGAAAGCACTTCAAGTGGATGTAGCGCATTTATTTCGAGCCAACACCAACATTGGCGACAATATCGCGCCGCGCTGGCGTCTCGCGAGTGTTATATTTACTATATTACTTGCTGCTTTGGTACTTGCGGCCATCCCTAGTATTTTATTTGGCGTGGCATTTTTAATCACTGTAGTATTGTGCCTGTTGTTTTTTGATGCAGTGGTGCATGGGCTTCGTAGCATATCGCGCGCAATGGAACATCGCCCATGGTTAGCAAGTCACGCGGCGACCCGCCTAGCGCTGGCCAACATGCACCGGCCTGGCACGCCACTGCGCATTACCCTTTTATCGCTTGGTACTGCTTTGACCTTACTTGTTGCATGCACGGTCATAGTGGTTGCGCTACTTCGTTTGGTGGAAACCACCATCCCAGAAAAATCCCCTGCGCTAGTAGTGTATGACGTATTGTCAAACCAAAAAGATAGCGTGCAAGCTTCGGTTCGAGGCTATGAATCGCTTAAGCAGTTTACTCTGGCGCCAATGGTGCGTGGGCGCATATCGGCAATAAATGGGATCCCAATACGTGACTTGCCTAAACTGGATATTGATTGGCAAGATATGGCGCGAGATGAGCACAAGCTTAGTTACCTTGCCAATAATATAGATGATATTCGCATAGTAGACGGTGCGCTTTGGAATGCCGCCACAATGGAAAAAGTAAACGCAGATCCAAACCTAGATTTCGCTTTTGTCATGGAAGACAGAGAAGCCAGTCAAATGGCGTTAACACCCGGCGATACGGTAACCTTTTCGATTGTTGGGCTGGAGCAAAGCGGTTTACTTACTGGTATCTATAGCCAAAAAGGCATCCAAACACGCTTTTGGTTTGAAGCAATTTTTTCAAATGGTGCACTCGATAACGCTATTTCAAGCCATGTTGGCACGATTTACATGCAAGATGATGAGGCGCTGCTATTGCAAACAGAGCTGGCGCACAGCTTCCCGAACATCATAACCGTGCGCACAAAAGACCTTCTCGATTCTGCAAATGACTTGCTAAGCAAAGCAAGTCGAGGCCTGAGCGTGGTGTCCGCTATCAGTCTTCTGGTTAGCCTAATGGTGCTTGCTAGCATAATGGCGGCAGGGCGCAATAAACAAAGTTATCATGCGGTAATTTTGTACTGCTTAGGGGCAAGAATTTCATACATTCGCAAAGCGATTGCCATTGAATATATGCTGCTTGCAACGGTCGTGACGCTGTTTTCGGTTGCCTTGGGCTTGAGCATTGCATTTTTGGTACTCAATATTCAGCTAAAAATCTTCACCTTAGATGCATATTGGTTAGGAATAATGGTTTCCGCATTTTCATCCACACTTGTGTTCGGCGCAGGTGCGCTTTACCTTTATCGAAAGCTGAATATTTCACCTGCAAAATTGCTTAAAGAATCAAGCTAGAGGCCACTGTCCCCACAATACGCTTCTACCGCTTTCTTGTTTTTAGAATTAGCAACAGAAAAGTATAATTTAACCACGGCAAGCACGGGATGTCTTTCTTGGTTCGTGTTCGCAGGCGTCCAGCGCCACTCTTTTAAGGCCTCCACGGCCCTATAATCAAATACGCCTTGTGGATAAGAGAATCGTATGGCTAATTCTGCTGCACGTCCATCCGTGTCAATCCCCACTATCGTTTCAACGCAACCAGAAAGCCTATCCCGAGCGGCAGTGCTAGGGTATCTAGGGTCGATTCTGGTCTCTACTTGCCAATAGTCCAAGATACCGTGATTTGGATTGGGAGAAGTCAGATCAATGTATTGTTTCGGTACTTCGCCGGTCTCCTTTTCAAAAGATGATTGTGGTGCCTCTGTCGTTTGACATGCCGACAGGGCAAAGGTCGTGAGAAACAAAATCATTCTGTACATGGTCCCATCCTTAGTCATTACAAGGATTTGTTTAAGCATTGCCATTAAGCAAGCTGATGAGTATTGCGCAATGACCTAAATTTTCCAGGTGTCGTTCCTAGCTTTCGTCTAAACACATCACAATAATGAGACTGCGATGAAAAGCCAGATGCAAGGGCAATTTCAGTCATATCGCTTTTTGTATCGCACAACAGGTGTAATGAGCGCTGCAAACGCAAGTTTAGAATGAATTGATAAGGGCTATTCCCAGTCTTTAGTTTAAATAATCGAGCAAAGTGGAATTTACTTAGAAAGACTTGTTCAGCAAGATCATCAATGGAAATGTCTTCGTCAAGATGCGCATTGACATAATCACGCACCTTTTTAATTTGATGATCAGCTAGTCCGTAGGCCTTATTAATGTTTGCACAATAAGTAGATCTTGTCTTATCTTCAACCGTTGTCATGACACTTTGCCTCAATAGCCGCTTATGCCACGCACAGCGGACACAAATCAAATAAAGACAATACAAATTTCAGTGGCAAAGCAGAATGGGTAATTAGAACTAGTGAAACATGCACCTTTAGCATCATATCTTGTTGAAATGCGCTGTATTATCATTACCAAACACAATGATGATGCGGGTCATTCAATATTAGCTCATCATCAAAACACGAGTACCCATGATTAAATTGATAGCCCTTAAAGCCTTGTTTGCTTCACTATTACTCGCTAGCGCCATCGTTCAAGCATGCGAGGAAACGGATAATCAGGGCGCTTCAAAAAGCATATCGATTCCGTCCAATGCCACAGAGCTAATTCGCACTATTCAAGAATTAGACAGCTACTACGAAGCCTGTGCATACGCAAAAGCTCTTCACGACAATGAACAACACAATGATGCTGCAAGCGCGTATGGTCGAGCTGTCACCCTTGCGCAAGATGATAAGCAACGCGGCTCAGCTTTATATAAACAAGCACAGATGTATTTTTACGGAGACTTGCTGACTCGTTCAATGGCGCTTTACTTAGATAGCGCAGAGCTAGGAAGAAAAACCGGCAATGTTAGCTTGCAAATAGAGGCATTGAGCGGTCGCGCGGGGATAATGACCGAGCTTGGACAACGCACACAAGCGGCTAACGAACTCGCAAAAGCCATTTCGTTAGCCCGCACGTTATATGAACAAAATCCTAGCGATAACGTTCGACAACGACTGTTACGACTGCACTATAACAAAGCAACGGTTCAATATCAGAATCAAGACGTGGAAGCGCTGCGCAAGACGCTCACCAAAGCCGCTGACTATTCAAACCCGAACGACCCACCCTTCATGCATGGTTACCTAGGACAGCTTGAAGGACAATATGCAAGACTTGCCGGCGATTTAACGCGTGCAAAACAACGTTTAGAAAAAGCCTATGCGAACATTGAGCAAGCGCCGATAGCCCTTTTCCGGGTGAATTTGCTTTACGAGCTAGTACTGACGCACAGCGCGCTACAAAACAGTGAATCAGCAATGCGTTATGCAAATGAGATGCTGGAGCAGGCTAAATCGATGGAAAATCCGCTTGATTTTATCATGCCTAAAGCCCTTGAAGCGCAAGCTCGCGCGATGATGAGCAATCAAGATTATGACAAAGCGGCGCAAAGCTTTTTATCCGCCTACACAATGTTAAAGGCAGAACAACAGCGGCGCATGTCAAGCGAATTAATTTGGTTAAACGACATATACGATGGAGAGATTCGGAAAAAGGAGCTTGAAATTTTGCGTCAAGACACGCAGAACAAAGACCTTGTTATCAACCAGCAGCGGTATGCAGTGACGCTTTCGTTCGTTGTTCTGCTAGCGCTTGCAGGCTTTGCCATTTTTAAGTTTCGTCAGAATGCGGAGCGAGAGCAGTTTAAACAGGCGCTGACTAAAGAAAAGGCCACTCGCGAGGAACGCCTTCGCATGTCGCGTGAATTGCATGACAATCTTCTACAAGGCGTCATGGCAATGTCGCTGCACAGCCAGCGCGCGCTCAATTGGGCTGAGAAAGATGAAGGCAAACTGCACACTTCCTTGCAACACTTAGTTGAATTAGCTGATAAAACGGCCGTTGAAGGGCGCAACGCCATCGAACAGTATCGCTATGATGCTGAGCCTATTTCGGTCGACTATTTACTTACGACCCTAAAACATCAAATATCGGACGATAGAATAGATTTTAATGTGCCCAAACGCTCATCCGGCGCTTGGAAGACCGTGTTTTCCTCTGAGATCTGCGCCATTTTGCTAGAAGCAATGCGCAACGCAGTGAAACATGCTCACGCCAAACACATTATTGTTTCTGTCGAGTATACTCAGCAAAAATGGACATTTTCGGTCGAGGACGATGGCAACGGTTTCAGTATTGATGAAAGCAAACCGGGGCACTTTGGGTTATTAGGCATGCAAGAGCGAGCCGATTCCATTGATGCCAAAATGACAACGAACACAAGCAGCAAAGGCACGCAAATAAGTATTGTCCTAGCAGTCTCGTAAAGCGACTTTACTGCAAACGAATCATCCCGCGCTGTAAGGAAATCATAATGGCATCAGTACGATCTTTCGCCTCTAATTTTTGCAATATATTGGCAACGTGGTTCTTTACAGTGGCCTCACTAATGTTCAGCTTATACGCGATGACTTTGTTGGAGTTGCCTTGAGCAATTGTGCGTAAAATTTCCATTTCGCGCTCTGTTAAATCCGTTTGCTGCATAGCATCGGCATACAGTTCTGCTATATTGCCTTCGAGCAATCTATTGCCGTTAAATACATGGCGTATGCCGTCGATAATGCGGCTACTTGCCGCATCTTTAAGCATAAATCCTCTAGCGCCCGCATTAATCGTTCGCTTTACCGTATCTTCACCGCCATAGGTGGTCAATACGATTATTTTTGCGTGTGGATCTTCAGCTAAAATTTGGGAGATCGCCTGTTCCCCATCCATATCGGGAAGTTGTAAATCCATAATGACTACATCAGGTTTGTTTTCGCGATAAAGCGCCACCGCACGTTTTGCATTTTCTGCTTGAGCAATAACCGACATGTCGGTTTCATCATCAATCAATGCCGCAATACCTAGACGCAGTGCGGGATGATCATCGGCTATAAGGACTTTTATATCTTTGGACATGGGTGATGTTTTTTCTGATGCTCTAGCTATGCAGCGTTGCTTGTGAGGACTTCGCTATGGTTTATTCATTCATTGTTTGAATAAGTATAGAAGGCAATGTATTTTTGTAAAAGGCATGTATAGACATTATTAACCATCACATCAGGTTAATTAACCCGAATCCTGTTTAAGAAATGGTGCAAGCGCTTGTTTCACATACTTAAATTAATTTTTACACTCAGTGCTGCTAGAATTGTGAAGGACAAGGCGCAAAAGTCACGTAATAGTTATTCTATTGCTGGCTTTTGCAACGCAGTAATTCGCAATTCTAGCGGTGCTGAGCGCCGTTTCTTAAACAGGATTCAGGTTAATTACCTCAACAGGAGCAGGAAATGGATTTAGGTAGACGAGATTTACTAAAGCGTATCAGCGCCATTAGCGCCTTGGCAGCTGCGGGTGTGTCCGGAACATCATTAGCCTCGCCACCAGCACTACTGCAGCTAAAGGGTAATATAAATCACGCAGTGAGCCGTTGGACCTATGGACATTTAAGCATTGAAGAGCTTTGCGTGCTGGTGAAATCTATCGGATTTAGTGCGATTGATTTAGTCGGCCCTGAAGATTGGCCTGTATTGAAAAAATACGGCATCGACTCTTCAATGTGCAACGGCGCAGAGCCTAATCTCGAGGATGGTTTTATTCATCCAGAGCATCATGATGACCTTGAGCAACGCTATCTCAAGCATATTGATTTGGTGGCAGATGCCGGATACACCAACCTCGTTTGTTTCAGTGGTAATGCCAGAGGAATGAGTGAACAAGAAGGCTTACAAAACGCGATTACAGGCCTCAAGCGTGTTGTTCCTCATGCAAAAAAGCGCGGCGTGGTATTACAGCTGGAGCTATTCAATAGCAAAGTCGACCACCCTGATTACATGGCTGACAACTCTGCGTGGGGTATTGAGCTATGTAAGGCCATTGATTCCCCTAATTTCAAACTGCTCTACGACATTTATCATATGCAAATTGAAGAAGGCGATATTATTCGCAACATTCAAAACAATCATCAGTTTTACGGTCACTACCACACAGCTGGCGTGCCGGGTCGCCATGAAATAGACGACACCCAAGAACTCTATTATCCAGCTATTGCCAAGGCCATTGTGGCAACAGGTTTCGAAGGCTATCTGGCGCAGGAATTTGTACCTGCCGCCAAAGGGAATACTGCTAAAGCAGAGTCTTTATTGAATGCGATTAAGATATGCGATGTCTAGACGATATCGATAAAGCTGCTTCGCATATGAATTTAGAGCAAGCATGACGAACACTCAAAGCTTATTCATGTTTGTGATTTAAGCAGTTCTATGAGTCCATTCATTCCATCTTTGCGCAGCACTGGCTCATATTCGCTTTGCTTACTTGATAGTAAACTAATGCCTTCAGCGACCAGATCATAGATTAACCATTTTTGGCTGCGCCGGTCTTTACGAAGCTTAAAAATAATATCAATATCGGGCTTTCCCTGTTCTTTTATGCTGGCGCGAATACTTAAGTCGCTGCGCTCATCAGCCGCAGTGCTCGGAGCAAACTCGACTGTTTGGTCGGAGTAATTTACCATTGCGCCGGAATAGGTCGAAACCAAATATTCCTCAAATAAATCCACGTACTCTTTGAGCTCTTCAGGTTTGGCCTTGCGGGCATAACGACCGAGCACTTTAAATGCAGAAAACCGATAGTCGATATATGGCATAAGCTCATCGCGTAAAATGTCATCCATTAGCGCAGGATTTTCCTTAAGTGCTACTTGCTCCCGTTTAATTCTATCAAAGGTACGATTTGCAACGGTTTCTATCATTGCTTGAGGTTCAAGGCTAAATAGCGCCTCATCTTTTGCATCGGCAGCGAGCGCGTCAACGCTGTTAACCAGCATCACAACGGCAACAAACATGAGCGCAAGCAGTCTCACCGATGATGGTCTAATGCTGGTAGTAGTTTGGAATAAACTGTTTTTCATCATTTTTTACCTTCAATTTAAAGGCCATTGCAAAGGATTGATAACCCATGTTTGGTTTTAACGCGTGTGTGCTAGCTAAAGCCTAACGCTCACTACTTCGTATAACTGTCAGAATCTTGCTCATTTGTGTTGAAACACTGTGACAATGCCCCTCAATTAATCTCAACTCGGGATAAGCGATAGTGCAAATGCCTGTCTTGACTATGTATTTATTAAACTATCACTACTTGGTGCTGTCGCTTTATCCCCGAGTTTAGGTTAATTAGCTAGACCGTGGCGAATGGCGTTTTATTTCAAGCATTTAAAAGAAATGTACTTTTAAAGTGAGGGAATTGAGCGAAAGGAACAGTAGCAAGCGAAACAGTAAGTTACTGGCGCTGGGAAGATGATTTAGATTTAACGATTAGATGTTGGAAAAATTAATTTCATTGAGGGCACGTATTTGGGTAAAGCAATGATTGTGTTTTTGCAAACCACCATGTGCGTTTGAACTTGCCTCTGATTCAGTATTTAACAAAAAAGCATGCCTGAGAGACGCATTGGCGGCACACTTCATATCAATCAGCTTATCGCCCACCATGATGCTTTGAGCAAGTGAGATATCCCATTTTTTAGCGGCATTTGTGAGCATACCGCTTTTCGGCTTCCGACAATCACAGTCTCGTAAATATTCCCCCTGCCCCGCACTCGGGTGATGTGGGCAATAAAAAACATCATCGATTTTACCGCCGCGCTGCTCAATTTCAGCACACATCCAAGCGGTCAAATCTTTAAAATCAGCTTCGCTGTACATCCCTCTGCCGATACCCGATTGATTAGTGACCACTATCACAAGATAGTCCGCCGCTTTGGCGCGTTTGATGAGTGCAAATATTCCTTCAACCCAGTCAAAATTGTCCGCTTCATACACGTAACCATGATTGACGTTAATCACACCATCGCGATCTAAAAACAGCGCTTTTTGCAAATTAAACATCCTTGGGCTATTTGTCTTTGAGCGATTGAAAAATACTTGAAAAATCTTTACTACCGTTGCCCTTATCAGCATGCGCGCGATAAAGCGATTGCGCAAGCTCACCCAATGGCACATTGGACTGATTCGCGCTCGCAGCCGCCATCGCCAGCCCTAAATCTTTGTTCATCAGATCAACAAGAAAACCGCCTTGATAATCGTTCGAAGATGGTACATTTTCCATAACATTGGGGCAGGGATTGTATTTTTGTAAGGTCCAATTATCGCCTGAGCTTTTTTTCATGATGTTCGACATCACGACAGGGTCCAAACCGTTATCGATTGCCAACTGCAGCGCCTCACTCGTTCCTGCCATTAATATGGCTAAGAGCATATTATTACAGATTTTTGCCACTTGACCGGCGCCAGCATCCCCCGCGTGAAAAATATTGCTCCCCATCGCTTCTAGCACCGCTCTTATTGCCTCCACAGTTTGCGATTGACCACCGACGATAAACGTGAGAGTGCCAGCCGCTGCCCCCGCCACACCGCCCGAAACGGGTGCATCCGCGAATGAAAACCCGGCTTGTGATAGCGCGGCGTTTAATTTGCGTGCGGTGTTTGCCTCAATCGTTGAGCAATCGATAAACACAGTTCCCTTTTTCGCACTATTGATTAAACCACCCTGCTCATCCAAATAAAGAGACTCAACATGCTTAGACGCAGGCAGCATACTAATGACCATTTCCGCATCTTTAATCGCCTCTTGCGGACTAGATGCTGCTATCGCCCCTTTATTTTCGAGGGCTTTCACTTGAGCTTCGAATAAATCGTATACATATAGCACGTAGCCGGCTTTAAGAAGATTCTCTGCCATGCCTGCGCCCATATTGCCTAAGCCAAAAAATGCAATGCTGGGTTTGCTTACATTATCCATTAGTCGCTCCTAAATCGCTTAATGGGTGAGAGCCGTTTTGAGGCGTATAATCTCGCAAAAGCACGGCAGTAAAATGGGCATCAATAAGTGCGTCGGGCACATGATCAATGCTTTCAAAATGCCATTGCGGTTGATTGTCTTTGTCTATTAGAAGTGCCCTTACGCCCTCTTCAAACTCACCATAAGCGCCGCAGGTAAGCGCGATGTTAAGCTCCATTTGAAAGCACTGAGCTAGACTCATCGATTGTGCACGCTTTAACTGCTCGAATACCAGATGCGCGGTGATCGCACTGCCATTTTCGTATGCGGCCATTGCCTTTTTCAAATAGGATTGCTGAGGAAGGTCTGTATCTGCTTCAACTAGCTCATACAAGGTTTTAACGGCTTGTGAGAGCGAGCTGCTGCCATCTAACCGTGCAATAGATGGCAATAAAGCAGCAAGATTAGCGGGTTTTAATTCCAACTCTTTCTCGGCACTTTGTTGATGAGTAAATGCTTTAATCGCGTCTTTACTGAAATCTTGTTGGGCGCACAGCTTGTTGATGAATGCAGCTTTATCTTCATGCGCAAACACAGCGTCGGCAAAGCCAATTAAGCTGGCGTCCGCCGCATTAATACTTGCCGCCGTCAGCCCCAAAAACAACCCTAGACCAGCCGGAAAACGATTTAAAAAGTAACTGCCTCCCACATCAGGAAAAAGCCCAATTGTGATTTCAGGCATCGCAATACGCGCGCTTGGCGTCAGAATTTTAATGTGCGAGCCAGCATACAACCCAAGCCCGCCGCCCATGATGATGCTATTGCCCCAAACAATCACCGGTTTTGAAAAAGTATGGATGAGGTAGTCGAGGCGATATTCTTGTGAAAAGAAATCACGCAAAAACTGGGGCGCGGTTAATGTCGCGTTCATGGGTAACAAGTCACTTGATGATAAGTCACTTTCGCTTGATCTATTTTCTTTACTCGCCGTGTTTAATGCACAATGTTTCATTGCCTCATACATCGAAACAATATCCCCACCCGCACAAAATGCTTTGTCTCCTGCGCTGTCTAGCAGCACTGCAAGAATACCGTCATCCGATTCGATAGTGGCGAATGCATCTAGTAGTGTGTTCACCATATCCAAGTCGAGGGCGTTCAAGGCTTTTGGCTTATTCAAGGTGAGCTGTACAATACGCTTTGCCGCTTTGCCTGGCATAGCGCCCGTGGCTGGCTGCGCATCAGCACTTAGCTCATGATAGCGAATAAGCACTTTTGATTCGTGCGCAGGGTCAGATGACATATTTTCTTCCTTTATCGTCCAGACAAGTCGAATTCATATAATTTCGGTGGCATCACCAAGTAAGCGGCGACTGACTAAAACTCGCATAATTTCGTTCGTCCCCTCAAGGATTTGGTGTACTCTCACATCACGAACATGGCGTTCAAGTGGGTACTCTTTTATGTAGCCGTAACCACCATGGATTTGCAAAGCTTGGTTGCATACTTCGAAACCCACGTCCGTCGCAAAACGTTTGGCCATTGCACAGTAAGTCGTTTTATCAGGGTGATTTTCATCAATTTTGCTCGCCGCCAGGCGCACCATTTGACGGGCGGCAACCAGCTCTGTTGCCATATCCGCCAGTTTAAACTGCAAAGCCTGAAAACTGGCTAAGGGCTTACCAAATTGCGAACGCTCGTGCATGTAATCTCTAGCAGTATTTAATGCTTGTTGTGCTGTGCCAACTGAACAGGTCGCAATGTTGATTCGTCCGCCGTCTAAGCCCTGCATCGCAAACTTAAATCCTTCACCCTCTTCACCCAGCCTTTGACTGACATCGAGTTTTACATTGTCAAAGCTAACCATTCGCGTCGGCTGCGCATTCCAACCCATTTTTTCTTCGGCTTTGCCATAACTCACACCTTTCGCATCTGCAGGCACAACAAAAGCACTTACACCGCTGGCGCCAGCTTCCCCAGTTCGCGCCATAACCACTAGGACTTGCGTAGCACCTGCACCCGATATAAATACCTTTGAACCATTTAGTACGTATGTGTTGTCATCCAATTTGGCATTGGTGCGCAAAGACGCAGCATCTGAACCTGCGCCCGGCTCGGTTAAACAATAGCTCGCAATCACCTCTCCTGCGACGAGTTTATCCATCCACTGTTGTTTAACTTGCTCGCTGGCCCAAGTAGCAATCATCCACGTTGCCATGTTGTGGATAGTCAACATGGCTGTGGTGGTGGTGCATCCCATCGCCAGTTTCTCGAAGATAATGGATGAATCTAAACGGCTAAGCCCCAGTCCGCCAGCTTCTTCAGGTGTATACAAACTGCAAAACCCAAGCTCTCCAGCTTTTTTTATCACCTCAACTGGAAAGTGATGCTCACGATCCCATTGTGCGGCGAACGGTGCCATCTCACTTTGCGCGAACTGCTGCGCTGTTTGGGCAAAAGCGATTTGGTCTTCATTTAATTCAAAGTTCATGCGTTTTCCTTAGAAACTGCTTACTCGCTTAGCGTAAATTAATCGTCATATTAGGGCCGCTGTCGCTTTCATCGTCAAACCATCTTGCAGTAATGGTTTTTGTCTCTGTATAGAAGCGAATAGCTTGTTTACCATAGGCATGTAGATCGCCATAAAAAGAGTTTTTCCAACCGGTGAACGAGAAGAACGGTAAGGGAACTGGAATGGGGACATTAATGCCAACTTGCCCAACTTCCACATTGCTTTGATAGTGCCTTGCTGCTGCCCCACTGGCAGTGAAAATACTGGTGCCGTTGCCATAGGGGTTAGCATTTACCAATGCAAGCGCTTCATCCAGCGTTTTTACGTGAACACAACATAACACTGGGCCAAAAATCTCTTCCTGATAAATCGACATAGTTGGTGTTACGTCAGAAAATACCGTGGGTCCAACCCAATTGCCACTCTCATGCCCTTTGAGTGAGAATTCACTTCCGTCAACCAAACACTTTGCGCCCTCATCTTTCCCTGCCCGAATCAGGCTAAGCACGCGTGCTTTCGCTTGCGGATTAATAAGCGGCCCAAAGCCGGCGTCAGAATCATCCCACAGGCCAGGTTTTACTTGCGCTATTTTTTCCGCTAATTCAGGTATCCAGCCAGCACTCTCCCCTACAAAGACTGCGACCGATATGGCCATGCAGCGCTGCCCGGCTGCACCCACAGATGACCCCACGAGGTTGTTAAGCACCTTGTCTTTATTTGCATCAGGCATAATAACTGAGTGGTTTTTCGCGCCAGCAAAACACTGTGCCCGCTTCATATTATGGGTCGCAGTGCGATAAATATGCTGCCCCACAGGCACCGAACCTACAAACGAAACCGCTTTTATATCAGGATGCTCTAGTAAATGATTCACTTGGTCTTTCGTGCCGTGCACAATATTTAGTACGCCTTTTGGTGCACCTGCTTGAATAAATAGTTTCGCCAGTTTCATCGGCGTCATTGGGTCTTGTTCAGAAGGCTTCAAAACAAAGGTGTTGCCCGCAGCAATTGCCATTGGAAACATCCACAGCGGGATCATGGCCGGAAAGTTAAAGGGCGTGATCCCCAAACATACGCCTAAAGGCTGTATCATTGAATAGGTGTCGATATCGCGAGCAACGTTTTCAACCGTTTCTCCCATCATCATTGATGCAATATTCGCCGCTTGCTCAACCACTTCAATACCGCGCCAAACATCCCCTTTAGCATCTTCGAAGGTTTTGCCGGTCTCTTTGGACAGGGTTTGAGCAATATCATCATGATTTTCTTTCAATAGATGTTGATATCGCAGCATCACACGCGCGCGCTCCGAAATAGGGACTTTTTTCCAGCTTTCAAAGGCGCTCTTCGCGCTAGCAACCGCGTCTTCTAAATCCTGTGTGCCCGACAAGGGGACATGAGCAATCACTTCGTTATTGGCAGGATTGGTCAGCTCAATAAACTCATCAGAGTCAGATTGTCTGAATTGACCATCAATTAATTGTTGAATTTTTTCCATCGCTGATTCTCGCATTTTAAGAGCGTTAGCTAGCTCGCTTTAGCCAAAAATTCATCGAACTACCAGAGCTAACCTTTACGTTAACGTAAACTATAAGTGATCGCCTGCTGTTTTGTAAATCTTTTGTTAAGCAAAGATCAACAGACCCTTCGCACATGTTGGCGATATTCATTTAAATGGAAAGTAATTTGGACAACTGCCGATACTATAAAGAGGTATAAATATGTATACATGATGCATGCTTATTTATGCCCATCGCATGATAATATCTTAGCGCGCATTTGCTGATTGTGTGCGCGCTTTTGACATCGCATTTTTATCGAAAAAACGGCTTACTATGAATAAATTAGACGTGTACAAGGCACCTCAACGAACTCACCTGCGAGTTGCAATTGTTGAAGACAATGCGACTGCGCGCATTAATCTTAGAAGCCACCTTTTGTCTATCGATCATTTTGAAGTTGCTAGTTACAGCAATGGAAAAGAACTTCGAAATGGCATGCGCACAATCAATTTTGACATCGTATTTATCGACTATCACCTTGGGCAATCCAAAAACGGCGTGGAATGGGTTCAACAGCTGATAGACAACAAGCTTTTTCGTCCATCTACGGGCTTGTTTTTTGTCACTTCTGACAGTCTCCCCCAGACCATTGGCCAAATTCTAGATTTATACCCCGATGTCATAATCATCAAGCCTTATACCATTAAAAGCCTTACCACCAATGTCAGGCACTATTTAAATGCTCGCCAAGCTTTGTTGCCCGCACTAAAATGCATGGACAATAATAACAACGCTGGCGCGATTAATTATGTGAATGAAAAACTACTCAGCGGCGTGCCAAAGCGCGTTGAATCAGACTTTATCAAGCTCAAAGGGCGTTTGTTATTGGCGCAAAAACACTACGACGAGGCGGCAGCTCTCTATTCAGGTGTGTTGTCAAAATCAAGCAGCGTACTATGGGCTCACTGGGGACTCATTAAAAGTGAATTTTTCACCGGCAAATGGCAGCACTGCACGCGCATGCTAGACCGCTTAATTGAAGCGAGTCTGACAAAAGATAAAGCTTATGAATGGTTAGCCAGCGTAGAAATCGGCAAGCAAAATTACGTGTATGCTGAACAGCTGCTGGACAATATTAATGATAGCGAGTTAACCATACAGGCTACTCGCTTAAAGACCCTATGTTACAAAATGCAAGGCAAAAGCGCTGAAGCTGTTGCCCTGCTTGAAAAGAAAGTGCAAAGCAACTTATCGGTCAAAGAACGTTTAGTAGATTACGCAATGGAACTGGCCCGCTATCATTTACATTTGGCTGAGCAATTCAATGAGCAAAACCGCACCCAAAGCGTCAGCGCCGCGCGCATGATGCTTGGAAAAGCCGCTAAAGGAATAAGCGACCGTCAAGGTGCACAGCAAAAAGACACCATGCTTGCTTTGGCTTTTTTGATTGACGATGACCTTCCTCGTGCTGAGAGAATTATGTCAGAGTCGGCACAAGAGCATCAGTTTACTCGCGCAGATGTCAGCACCATGGTAGACGCTGTTAGAGTGTGGTTTGGACTGGGACATACCGATAAAGCAAAAGCCTTGCTAGATAAATGCGATGAAAAGCTCCTTGAACAAGAAAGTCACATAGAAAGCTTAATCGCCACCGATTTGCTGATGAATACTGAAAAATCGCTAGGCCTTGAAAAAGATCGCGCCCTTGCGGCCAATGAGAAAGGTTTAAGCGCCTTTAAAGCCAATGACTTCAATCTTGCCCTAGGTTGTTTCCACCGGGCTTACAGCATGTTTCCTGGTGTACCCGCCTTTGCATTAAATCTCTTGCAATGCCTAAGCGAGTCTGGACAAACAGAGTACAAGAATATCGATATTAATCATTTGGTAAATGAACTTGAGTCAGTTTCATTATCTGATAAGAACTTCCAACGCATGAATACTATTCGTGAGCGCTTAGCACTAAGCGCATAAACAACACTGCACCAAGATTGAGAATCGCCATAGCTACTGCGCAGTAATGCGCTGCTTTTACATGCGTCAAAATATATAAAAGATTCACTTCGGCGTGCCAACATTTAACGACATTTTTATCTTCTGTGACGACATATAAGGTTTGGTCTCTTTGGCGAATTGAGCATTAGATATGCACTATACAGGGTGCAACTATCTTTAACTCGTGGGCGTAAATGGCATTATCAAGACTATTTTTTCAAAAGCTCAGCGGCGCGTATGAATTGGCTACAACCTTGAGCACATGAAACTATCAATGAGAGCAATTCATCTATGAAAATAGAAGTGCCAAAGGACTACCGTCAGGAAAAAAGTTGGTGGGTGTGCACCACATCAAAGATGCCAGATACCTCTGTTCTTCCTGACCCAAAAACACCGGGGGCGTGGATCATGAAAAAGTTTGAACCCGAACACTTTTACGACATCATCAATCACGTCCAAGGATGGAAGCTACATGTGAATGTTATGCCTTTGGAGAGTGAGCCCTTGTTTCGTCTATTGTCTCCATTACTTAATAACTTCCAGGTTTTTCACAAATTTCTGCCATTTAACCTTGCTTGGAATCAAGATATCAGTAAAGAAAATTTTAACAAGGTATCGCGCAGTCACAATGCGGGAGAAGGCAAAAACTGCGTGATATACCCAGAAGATCCGGAACATCTCTCGCTAATCGTAAAGTTAATTGATCAAAGCGTATTTGACTATCGACAAAAATACGCCGCTTATCAAATATCCAAAGGTTTGCCCGTGCGACCTGTCTTAGCGCCTTTCCCGGGCGGAACCAAAGGCAACATTCCAGTGGGTAACAGTTGTTTAGTATCAACGCGATACGGTGGATTTACCAATACTGGACGCAGGCGAAGACTGTACAACAACGCTGAAGATAAGTACGTTCCAGATTATGCCTATGGTAAACCTTTTCCAGCATTTGCTAGAAACATTCCTACTCCCATCCGCGCACTATTTTAAGCCCATGGAATGATGACGTAATCCTGTTCGGCAATGAATAGATATCACGATATTCGTTGTTCGCTTATTTGAACGCTTCAGAGAAAATGAGCTGGTCTGATTGCGCAGGTTGTGCGTATTGCTTAGCAGTATAATTTCTCAGAGAAAACGTATGAGCGCGGACATTTACCAACATAAAATTGAATTAAATAATGGCACAGTTACCGACCTAGATGCATATAAAGGCAAGGTAGTATTGATTGTAAACACCGCAAGCAAATGCGGATTCACGCCACAATATAAAGGCTTGGAGTCATTGTATCAAAATTATAAAAACAAAGGCCTTACGGTTATTGGCTTTCCTTGCGATCAGTTTGGTCATCAAGAGCCGGGAAGCGATGAGGAAATAGAACAATTTTGCAGCCTCAACTACGGCGTGAGTTTTCCACTTTCCAAAAAGATAGACGTAAATGGCAATGATGCACATCCGCTTTACAAAACACTCAAAGATGCCGCGCCTGGCCTATTAGGGAGCAAACGCATTAAGTGGAATTTCACTAAATTTTTGATTGACCAAAAGGGTGATGTCGTAAAACGATATGCACCAAATACCAAGCCAAAAGATATCGAACGCGATATTAAAGCACTGCTATGAATAATCTTTTCGAAACCGCATGTCTGTTGCTAGGTCGCTTTCTACTTGGCCTTTATTTTATATTGCCTGGGATTCAAAAAATCACCAATTATGAAATGATGACGCAGTACATGAGCAAGCATAGCGTGCCCTTTATCGAGCTGATGCTACCGCTGACCATCGTATTGCAAATTATCCTTGGGATTGCGATAGTGATTGGATTCAAAGGTAAAATCGCTGCATTTTTACTTGCAGGGCTTACCCTCGTGATTAGTATTTATATGCACAACTTTTGGAACCTTCCCGAAGGCGGAAATGTGCAGCACGAAACCCAAAACTTTTTTAAAAACATGGGGATTATGGCAGGCTTGCTTGTACTTTTTGCAAGAGGCAGTGGTCAGCTTAGTGTGGATTCAAGATTAGCCAAACATCATAAAGTAGAATAGCGGATGCTTGAGAGCAGATAAGATGATTCCGTTCTAAGGGCAAATTCCGTCATCGCTTATTCATAAATCATCAGTAAGCGCCCGCTAAACCATGCCTTATAAACAAAACTCAAGCCTTCAAAATGAAGCCTCTATTATCAATCGCAGGTCATCATGCCCAGAAAATAAAGAACTCAAGACGACTGGCTACGCATGTTTGCCGGACAAAGCGACAGCGGTTTATCCGTCAGAGCCTATTGTGAATGCCATGGAATAAATAGGCAAACCTTTGACTCTCGCAAAAGCGATTTTTATCGAACCTTACGATCACCCAGTCGCGCTTTGGCTAAGCTAAAAACGCCAAAGTCAGCTGCGGTGAGTTGTCATTTTAACGGTGTCGAGCTTGCCTACAGCGACGCAGTCAATCCGCAGTGGTTTGCTGATATGGTGAAGGCACTTGCTCAATGGAGATGTTCGTTAAGCCTGACGATATCTATCTACACACCGCTGCGGTTGATTTTAGAAAGTCGATTAAAGACCTGCTGACGATTGTTGGAACCCAATTTGAGCTCGACGCCTTTAGCGGCACCAATAGCTATTCCAACAGACTTTTTACAAAAATATAGTGTCAGACATAGATTAACACCTTGCAAAAATGGGTACTTACTCTGATATCATTTTTGAGCCGCTCACAATAAACTCATATGCTTGGTGTAAATTATCACAAATATAGTCAGCGCTGCTTAAGTCCGCATTTCGCGTATAGTCGTTGCGTACAGCAATGCAAAAAATACCTGATGCTTTTGCTGACTGTATCCCAGCTTGCGTATCTTCCAGCGCAAGGCATTGTTGCGCTGGCAGCCCTAAATTCTTTTGCGCAAGTTGGTACACATCGGGGGAGGGTTTTGGCCTCTTGACGTCGTCTCTGGTTGCGACGGTGCTAAAGTATTCACCAATGGGGTGCGCATCAAAAGTTTGTTGTATCTCTTTTTGTCCCGCACCAGTAGCTATGGCAAGTGAAAAGCCATCATTAACACATGCTTTTAATACCTTCTCAGCAAACGGCATCAATGCGCTAGGCTGCGCTTTGAAACGCTTCTGTGTGAGTACTTGTTTCTGCAGACTCAAAGTATGAGCGTCAATATCGAGCGTGTAGTCCCGGATTAAAATTTCAGCATTGGTGACGGTTGGTATGCCATTGTGTTTTTCAACGTATTCTTGCAAGCTAAAATGAACATCAAACGCTTCCATGATTTCTTGCCAGCAACGGTAGTGCAGCTTTTCACTGTCGACCAAAGTGCCATCGTGATCAAAGATAAGGCCTTTTATCATAAAATGTATTTCCCGATGTTGACTAAACTAACCTGAATCCTGTTTAAGAAATGGTGCACGCGCTTGTTTTACATACTTAAATTAATTTTTACACTCAGTGCTGCTAGCATTGTGAAGTACAAGGCGCAAAAGTCACGTAATAGTTATTCTATTGCTGGCTTTTGCAACGCAGTAATTCGCAATTCTAGCGGTACTGAGCGCCGTTTCTTAAACAGGATTCAGGTTAAACTACTTACCCTAGGCTACACCAGACCAGTTGATAAGTATCGTGTTGGTGTATTATCTTTTGATGCAATACTAGCTATTGCATAAGCACGAAAATACAATTAACTCACTGATAGCACCGTTTAACGTGCATCAGTGTCAAGCCTTAGTCGTGCTTGAGGTAATGACATAAAAGTGTCATCACTTGTTCACAATAAATTCTTGTTAGCTTCATGCTGTGCGAACCTGTAATTCTTATACTAATTACAACTTAACGATTTCAAATGAGAAAAGATATGGGTTTAAGCATTTGGCAGATAGCACTGGTTGTGTTGGCCTTCGTCCTGTTGTTTGGCCGAGGCAAAATCTCCGCGCTGATGGGGGATCTTGCACTGGGAATTAAGAGCTTTAAAAACGGCATTAAGGAAGACGAGCTTAACCAACAAATCCCCTCAAGTGACGATACCGCGCCCGAGGAATTGACCCCCTCTCCACAGCCAAAAAACAAAGAAGCAAGTACACGCTAATGCTCGATATCAGCTGGGTTGAATTTTTGTTTGTTGCGGTTTTGGCCATTGTCATCATCGGCCCTAAAGATCTGCCAAAAGTATTTAGTGCTGCAGGTAGAATACTCGCAAAGGCTAAACGCATGCATAATGACCTTAAAGGCAGCATTATGCAGCTTCAACGAGAAGTAGATATTGACTGTGGAAAAGTCGACGATTCACGCCGATGGCAAGATTTTCTCCCTGATGATATTAAACAGCTTCCGTCAGATTTTGTGCCAGGCGAACACAACGCTAGTTATCATAAAACAAGGCGTGAACAAGTGGAGAATGCAAAACGCAAGCACCAACAAAGCCGTAAAAATCCAGAACATGCACTCACAAACGATCACTGTGAAGACCAAGGCACTCAAAGACAACTGTCTGTAGATGAAGGTGTTAGTAATGTTATTAAGGCTGATACGTGAGAAAGGAAGAACAAGCACCCAAAACGCCCCTTCTTAACCACTTACTTGAACTGCGAAGCCGCTTGTTACGATGCTTGCTCGTTTTTGTTTGTGCGCTAGGTATATCTTTTTATTTTGCCGAAAGTATTTATAGTTTTTTGCAGCAACCCTTGTTGGTTACTTTCGGCGAAAATAGTGAGCGCCGAATGATTTACACGGGCTTGCATGAGGCATTTTTTACTTACCTAAAATTAGCTTTTTTTAGCGCTACCTTTATTACTTTACCGCTCATTCTAATACAAATATGGAAATTCATTGCACCAGGTCTTTATCAAGATGAGCGTCGGCATCTATCTCCGGTGTTTTTGCTCACCCCAATACTATTTTTATGTGGAGCTGCGTTGGCGTTTTTTGTGGTCATGCCTCTTGCATGGGATTTTTTTATTAGCTTTGAGTCATTCCAAGGTGAAACCGCAATAGACGTGCAATTGGAGGCAAAGGTGAGCGAGTATTTGAGCTTGGTGATCCAATTGATACTCGCCTTTGGCTTGTGTTTTGAGCTACCGATTTTACTTTTTGTTCTCTGCAAATCTGGCGTCACCACCGTCGAAAGACTCGCTTATTACCGTCGCCATGCCATTGTGGGTGTGTTTCTTATCGCTGCGTTGATTACGCCACCCGATCTAATATCTCAAATTGCACTAGGTTTGCCTGTGATTTTACTTTACGAATTGTCCTTGTTGTTTATTCGTATTTCTGAAAAAAACACAAAGGGAAAAGTGGCGGCAAAAACCATTGATACGCTCTAGTTGCTAAACAAAAATGAAGTAAAACGGACATATAAAATTCACCAGATTGTCAACGAAAACTCCATCAGATGTCATTGAAATGATTAACACTGTCAATGAGGTTGCAGTCTGCTCTTATAGAACCTCAGCGACGACTAAATTAATCAATGGAGTTACCATGTTAGATTCAAAAGCCTTAGACACCAATGAACCAATCAGCAAGCTCGAAGACGCCCCTACCGAAGCAGTTTTTTCAAGACGAGATGTATTAAAAAGTGGCGGTACACTTGCCGCCAGCACTGCATTTGTTGCTCTTGCAGGCAAAACAAACGCTGCCTCTTTGCCCTATAGCAACGACTATGGTTTGCTGTCGCCTACAATTGATAAAGCAACAGGCCTGCCGCTTATCTCGCTACCTGAGGGATTTGAATATACAAGTTTTGGCTGGACTGGCCAAATCCAAACCGACGGTTTACCCACACCTACCGATCACGACGGAATGGCCGTGGTAGCGGCGCGGGGTAATGTGGTATCAATAGTTCGTAACCATGAGAACTCGATTGGAGAAGGTCCTAAATCTTCTCCTCGTGGTGGTATGGGCGTTTACAACGAGGCGCAACACGGCGGCACGTCCACGATGCTATTTGATGTTGTCAAAGGTCAGTTTTTATCATCATACAACAGCTTAGGCGGATGCATTAGAAACTGTGCAGGCGGTTTAACGCCTTGGTCAACATGGCTATCATGTGAAGAAACCTTTCACGAATTTGACGGCCGTCATCAAGGTTTTAATCACGGATATGTGTTTGAAGTTCCCGGTTTTGGCATATCTGATGGGATACCAATCCGCGAAATGGGCAGATTTTCTCATGAAGCAGTGGCTGTGGATCCTGCAACGGGTTTTGTGTATGAAACTGAAGATGCAGGTCAGTCCGCTTTTTATAAATTTGTGCCTAGCGGTGAGTGGGGCGATTTAAAATCAGGTGGGACACTTTTTGCGATGGTGTTAGATAGCACGAGTCGAGTAGACTTAAGAGGAGGACTAATGCCTGGCCAAACATGGGACGTAACATGGCAAGAGGTGCAAGACCCAGATGCAATGACTGACCGTTGCTTTGATCAAGCTTTTGATGCAGCCATTGTTGAACGAGGCGAAGGTTGCTGGTATGACGAAGGCATAATCTATTTCGTATCGACTTCGGGAGGTGCAGCGAACCTCGGCCAAATATTCTCTTACGACCCACGCAAAGAACAACTCACATTGGTTTACGAATCGACAGATGCTAGTGAAATGGACGGACCAGACAATATCGCAATTAGTCCAAGAGGTAACATGCTTTTATGCGAAGATGGTGGCTCAGATCCTAAACGTCTAATCGGCCTTACGCAATCTGGAAATACCTTCCCGTTCTGCGAAAACAATATCTCTCTTGACCAAGGTGACCTCGCTTTAATCAATGGCATTTACCCAGGTACACAAGAAAATTTCTGGGATGATGTAGGCCCTTCAACAAACGGTAGCGAAAGACGAAGCTTCACCAGTCGAGAATGGGCAGGCGCCTGTTTTTATGGTCGCTGGCTGTTTGTCAACATTCAATCTCCTGGGGTGACATTTGCGATTACTGGGCCATGGGAAAATGGCGCACTTTAATCAATGACCGGCCTATAATTAAGGAATATCAAGCGCAACTTACCGCGTCTGATCACTTACCAAAGAGGATAAGATCATGCAAATTTTGAAAAGCTTCGCTTTTTATATTGGCTTAACGCTGTGCGGCGCAGCAAACGCAGCCATTATAGAAACTAATATTGGCAATATTGAAACGGGCTCTGTACTTGGAGACAGCGGCTGGCTGATTGAAGATACCTTTACTGCAGATGCACTTAATTTTTACACTTTTAGCATTTCAGATGCTATTGACCTGAAAATTGAGGCGATAGCGGATATTGCAATTGGCCTTAGTATTTATTCAGGAACCATCAGCAACGCATCTGGCATTATCTTCAATAATGACAGTGACTTCAGCGATTTTACTACTAAGCTCGAATATATCGCCGGGGTATCCGCACTCTTACCCGGATTTGATAATTCACCTGTCAGAGCACTTTTAGCAAGTGGCGATTATACGGTTGCCGTAGGGGGTAATCAGGGTATGTTCGATATGTTCTCTCGCTTCGATTATAGCTTGAGTTTTACAGATGCAAGTAGCATAAACACTGTGAGTGCCCCACCGCTGGCGTTTTTCATTGCTTACTTAGCAATGCTGGTGATAACCCTTCGAAAATCTTAAAAGTAGTGTTGGATAAAAGGAGGTTTCGGCCTCCTTTTATTTTGGCTGTGATAATGATGATTTGCGCGCGGCAAACTGCGATGCCATAGTCGTTAAAGATGGTAACATGTACTATCTTTTGTCAGTCTATCTTGAGTTTGGGATTAAGCCTTTCGATAAGTTCTAATCCTTAGTGTACATTACGATTTCACATTTGTGGCATTTCTTATTTGAACGCTGTGCTATGAACCCAAGCGGCTATCGACGAATAAGATGAAGGCGCCAGCATTGAAGATATCACGCCGTTTTGGCGCCTGCTGACGCCTAAAGATAAAATTACAAAACGCTTAAGTATTGATCCTGAGTTTATTGAAAAGCAATGGACGCTGGAGGAAGAAAGTGACTTATCATCTTATCAAGGCAGGTAACGCTCGGGCCAGATGATCCGCGTGATGAAAGCTCAGCGCTGGTTGCCGATCCTGTTACAGATCAAAGTCCTCTCGCTAATTAATCCGAATTAATCCGAATTAGTCTCGACTTGATCTTACATTCCTCTTGAAAAATTAGAGAGTTACCCGTTTTGATAAAGGTGTCAAATCTTTTAATCAAAAGTAAACGCGCTAAATCACAGCGCACTAAGACCGGTGACTATGTATAAAAAAGGGTCTCCACATGCGTGTAAGGCCCTTTTTTTCATTTGCGAAAGTTTCCCCCTCGTCGATTATCGAACAGTCACATTTCTAAATATACTCTCGCCATCCGGGTTGGTAACATCGTGATCCATGACGAAGTAGAGATGAGAGAAGCCACCGGTATAATACTGTCCAATTGGAATACTGAAGCTTTGAAAATTGCCGTTACCTGTGTAAGTAAAGTCTCTAACCCCCCAGTTTTGCGTGCCAAACACTTGCAAAGTGGCTGAGTCTTCAATCGCATCATTAGAGTCGAAACCAATGCCGTGAATCTCGCCTTGTGAGCTAGATGCGAACTCAAACTCTAACATCGTGTCGGCAGTAACAGTGGTGGGTAACGGCACTTTTAACCAGCGGTTGCCATTAATTTGCAAGCCAGCGCCGGCCTCTACAACTGTAAAACTACCCTCAACATTTTGACTTCCGGCATAATTGACTACGCCTAAGGCATTAAAATCAATCACGTCAGAGCTTGCTGTGTCTTCATATACCGTAATATCGCTGAAAACACTTTGTGCATTGGGTGAGTTGACATCATGATCCATGGCAAAAAACATGTTTGATACTGAACCGGTGTAAAGCTGTCCGATTGGGATAACAAATCGTTGTTCATCGCCACTTCCGTCATATCGATAGGTTCGATTGCCCCAGAACTGCGTGCCCCAAACAGACAGCGTTCGCAATTGTTCAATGGTGTTGTTATTGTCTAAACCAATACCATGGATTTCCCCTTGGGCATTTGATGCAAAAGTGAACTCGAGCACGGTGTTAGGCGTGATGTTGTAGGCAAAATCAATTTTCTGCCAGCGGTTTCCATCAAGCGCTAAGGAAAAGCCGTCATCACCTACGTTTACCGTGCCCTCTTCATCTTGACTTCCACCATACGATGATAAGGTGTAATCATTAAAGTTTAAGAAGTCCGAAGAAGATGGCGGTGTGACGGTCACCGTAAATAACTGTCGGTCGATGCCAAAGCTATTGCTTGCAGAGATTTGCACTTCGTTATCTCCCACTTGACCTGCGCTTGGCGTCCATTCGAGCGTACCATCAGCTGCCAAGGTCATGCCTGCAGGCGCTATATCTAAGTTTAAAGATACATCGTCACCATTGAATTCTATTCGCCCTGCTGCATTATAGCTATACGCCACACCCGCTTGCGCTGATGTATTTGCAGAAGAGGTAATTTCAGCTGGGATCCCTTCACTTACGCATCCAGCAAAACTCAATTCACTTTCAATTTGCGCGACGCTGCAATTAGAAAAGGTATCCGAGCCATTGATAGAGGGTGCCATTAAGAATGGGCCTGCCCCAGTAATTGTGCAACCTGCCACATCACCATCGTGTTCTGCCCCGAAATTATGACCAAGTTCATGAGCAACGACGAGTGAGGTTAAGGTAGTTCCTCTGAAATTAACAAATTCTTGAGACAGTCCTATCGCAAAACTGTTACACAGTGCACCAACAAATGCTATCCCAAGTGTATTGCCATTTAAGTCTTTACCCGTAAACAAATGCTTTACACCACCAAGGGGAACGTTAGCGCTAGCATAATCACGAAATGCAAACAGCAGGCTTTCTGCATTGGTAGAGGTAAGCGGGCCGTTGTTCGATAAGGCGCGTGTATCAACTATGTTGAGATAAACATTTAGCTGCTCAGAAAAAATACCGTCAACGATATTCATTTGCGCGAGCATATTCGCCTCTCCGTTACCTGAAAAGGCATCATCGTATTCGCTATCAGCGACTAATGAGATATCAATAGAACGAATTTCGCCAGCCGCAAGTTGAACTGGCGGACCGTCGGGGATATTAAGCGCATCTAAAAGGTTTAAGCTATCGTGGTTGTGGCCGCTAACGCCGCATGTCGCTTTATAAACCACATCTTTTGCACGATAAACAATGAGGTAATCGTTGTTGCTCAAGGTTTTAAAGTTCTGCGCCAAATAGCTTAAATCCTCCAAACCGGCTCTTACTTCAGTCGCTAGCGCTAATTCAAGCTTTTCACGCGAATCCAATAAATAAAGGTCGGTTCCATCATAGAATGCGCCTGACCATATTCCGTTGTGATTAGTAAATCGCGCCCACGTGTCGCCTGCTCCTGCTACACTGCCGCGATAAAATTCTATTTCGGTTTCCAGCGATTCAACTTTACCTTTAGGAAAAATCCCGCTGTTGTCGCTTAGCTTGAAACGAAGCGGCTTCGCAAAAAATCCACGATTAAGAATAAGTTCCTGTTCGCCATCAACTTGTTTGTTGATAATGGCTGCACCGCTGTGAGCGGCTGTAATTTCAAATTCTGATGCACTTGCCGCGGCGCTCATGACAATGAGTGATGCAACAAATGTCACTAGTCGCAAAAAAGAGCGATAGAAGGGTTTTGAATGGATAATTAACATTAACTTTTTACCTCACAAGCGCATAAGCATCCGAGACCTTAAGTCGTATATGGACAATTGCGCAGGGTGTCGATTCATCATCAACAATTAAAGGATCACATTCAGGGGTGAAATAAGTAGCCAGAATGGCCGATTGAGCTTGAGGAATATTGAATCTACTTCTCAATTTTATGACGACTAGCGCACACCTACTTCACGGCTGAATACCGTTTTGTATCGCGAGTTGAATTGTCATAATCCCACAATAAACGAGCAAATACTACGCTTTAGATTAAATTAAAATGAACAAAGATAAACACGCTCTAACACTTTTGTAATTGTAGATAAAAATACTTGCCAAGCCACATATACGGTTCGTGAACACTGTACTGCTTTTCGAGCGCAAGGAGTTGCGCAAATTTTGATTCTTGCATCGACGGCTCACGCATATAGTCGTGAAAACAGCGCAGACCAGCCTGAATGTTGATGGTGACATCATCCCGTTTTGCAAGATGAGTCAGAACCTGCTTTGGCGATTGAGGGTTGTGGGGGTTCAGACGCACCACGTTACGCACTTTCATGCCCTTATCAATGTACTCAAAGTTGCCGTAAATCGCATTATTAAACAACATGGCATCATGATTGAAAAAACTTAAACTCAAGACCCCGCCTTCATTCAGTTGCTCAATAAGTTTGTCAAGCACGCAAAGCGGTTCAACCAGCCATTCTAAAACGGCATGACAAAGAATAATGTCGAAGCGCTTGTGACTTGCCAACGCTTTAACGGCATAATCTTCAAGTGATTGCTTGATAAATTGACACTCCGGAAAGTCCTTCAATCGCTGTCGCGCAAGCGTTAATGCATCATCAGACACATCAACTAAGGTTGTATGATGGCCGTTTTGCGCAAATTCCAAACTCATGATACCGGTCCCAGCACCAGCATCTAACACCGTGCGCGCAAGTTCTTGATGAATGAGCGGCTTAAGAAAGTGCAATAATTGGAGATGGCGCAGACGACCTTTGGTTGTTCCATAAATATTCCGGTCAAACTTGTTGGCAATACCGTCAAAACTGCCCGATTGGGCGCGATTAATCTTCGAATCGCTCATGCTGGATTGTCAATATCCACAAAGCTAACCTCAAGGCCAAAGGTACTTTGTAAATACTCGCCCACTGTCTTTACCCCATATCGCTCAGTCGCATGATGACCGAGTGCGAAATAATCAATATCAAGTTCACGTGCGCTGTGCGTGGTTTGTTCAGATATTTCACCTGATATAAATGCGTCAATTCGATGGTGGCTGGTGGGACTATCTCCTTGAAGCGCTGCGAAATGGTCGATATACCCTTGACCGCCACCTGTACACCATGCAAGACGTCGAATGGTATCTTTATTACCAATACTTATAGACTTGCGCCCCAGAGCTGACTCGAAGCGACCTGCTAATTCTGCATGACTAGCAGGTGAGCTTAACTCCCCGACCATCACGATACCTTCGGGCGTAATTGTTTCAATCGGACGAACGGCACTGATTCCAAGCACCTTTCCAAGCATAGCGTTGTTGCCCATTGACGGGTGCACATCTAAGGGGAGATGATAAGCAAACAAGTTAATATCGTGTTGCAGTAAACGACTGATTCGACGCTTTTTCATACCAACAATGCTATAGGGCTCATTTTTCCAAAAATAGCCATGGTGAACTAAAATGGCATCTGCCTGCTGTTTGATAGCAGATTCAATTAAGGCTTGGCTTGCCGTTACGCCCGTAACCACTTTATTGATTTGAGCCTTACCTTCCACTTGAAGTCCGTTTGGACAATAATCTTTGATTAAAGCTGGACTTAATAGGGTGTCTAGTTCGCTCAAAAGCTCTTCTCGATGCAATTTTGGCTCCTTTTGTGAAGAAATTAGACTTTTACGCAAGTTTATGTATAAACTTAGAAATATTAACACTATTACAACAATAAAGGTTGATTTTACTCGATGAGCAAACTAGACAAAGACAGCGTATTAGAAAAATTTACTAAGGCCTATGAGGCGGCTAATGGTAAAGCACCAACTATCGAAGCCAAAGGAGGCTGGTATAGCGTTGACGGTGGTAAAAACGTGCGTTTGGCTCAGCTAGAAGAAATGGCAGATGAGTTGGGTGGGGCTAGCGCTCCAGCCGCTAAGAAGGCAGCACCTGCAGCTAAGAAAGCAGCGGAAAAAGATGCCCCTACTCCAGAGAAAAAGGCCGCAGAATCCAAACCGGCTGCTAAAAAGAAGGCCGCGCCTGAGAAAGCTACACCTAAGAAAACGAAAAAGCCAGCAAGCGCTTTTTCTGTGAAAGACTTTTACACTCAGCAGATTAAAGAAGCCAACCCTGGCAACAAAGCGCCTCGATAAGCTTGACAATTGGATAATAAAAAACAGCACTCTAGGTGCTGTTTTTTTTGTTTATCGTTGCACAAACATGCTACCTAAAGCCAACTATGCCTAAGTTGCGACAGCAAGCGATGGAATGCTGATTCAAGGCCACTTGAAACCGCCAAGCCTAATTTTTGCGCAAGGTTCTTTTTCGTTGCGTACTTGAGGCGATATAATTTGTGGGTGTCATTAGCCTGCATTAAGTAGTCATCAGAAGTTTGAATCTTATCAACAAGCTTAAGCTCTATCGCCTTTTGCCCCAACCAGTATTCGCCGGTAGCAACTTTCGAAATATCAATTCCCTCTCGATTTTTAGATACAAAGTCTTTAAACATGCTATGAATTTCATGTAGCTCGTCTTTAAACTTTTCTCTGCCTTCATCGGTGTTTTCACCAAACATGGTCAGCGTGCGTTTAAACTCGCCTGACGTGTGCATTTCAACATCAATGTCGTTTTTCTTCAGAATCTTATTGAAGTTAGGAAGTTGCGCAACCACGCCTATAGAACCAACAATAGCAAAAGGGGCTGCGATTATTTCGTTGGCGACACATGCCATCATATAACCACCGCTAGCGGCGACTTTATCGATACTAACGGTTAACTTAATCCCTTTGTCTCTAATTCGCTGAAGTTGTGATGCAGCTAGACCGTAGCCATGAACCACGCCGCCACCACTTTCTACGTTTACCAATATTTCATCACCGTCCTGAGCAACACACAAAACAGCGGTAATTTCCTTGCGAAGCGAATCAACTTCCTTCGCCATTTGAGAACCTTCGAAATTGATCACGAAAAGATTTGGCTTCTTGTCGCTCTCTTGCTTAGATTTACTCTCATCTTTCTTCGCTTTTTTCTCTTCTTTTTGCTTTGCTTTTAACTCATCCTTGGATAACAAAACAGACTGTGCTTGGCGCTTCAAATCATCATATACGTCTGAGATTGAATCAAACTCTAGACTACCAGGCATTTGTTTTTGCTTGCTGGCCATTGAAACGACAAAACCAACTACCAAAAGAATGGCGACAACTAAGGTAATCGCTTTGGCCAAAAAAAGGCCGTATTCAAATAAAAACTCCAAAAAATACACTCCGTTCACTTAACATTGACCGAACTTAAGATTCAGCATTCGATTTCACATTACCTAATTAGCTTAAAGCCAAAAGCCTGTGGTTTGCCACTATTGTGTCACTATATAGGGATTAATAAAAAAAGAAAAAGGACAAATGCCCTTTTTCTTTTCTGTCGCCCGAAGCTTTTAACTTGGCGTACTATTGCGCTAATCCCTTATCCCGATATGATCTCAATTGCTCGAAATGGACACTGACTCCACCAAGTTTGCTTCAATTTCTTCTTCTGTAAAGCGCAAAGGTCTCAATGTTGGCTGAGCAGAATATAGCCGCGTCTGGTCATCGAAAGAGTCTGACTCTGTTGAATTAGATTGCGAATAAGATAGTAAACCACGCCCAACAGGACCGCTTTCAGTGAAATTCACAACAACCATCCAGCTTGAACCGTAGGTGATGTGATAGCCCTGCGCGTCGGCACTTAAGCGAGTAGTGCTGTCGATAGTGGGATAAACATGTCGGGGTAATTCAGTACCGTTGTTGCCGGTACGCACATCAAATACATTAAAGCCACCCTCAACGTTGTGCGCCCCACCCCATTGTAGTCTTTCACCGCTAGGCATGCCGTTAACCGTACTTTTTTCGACGAACTGAACCTCCCCCAGTCTCGCGTCATAGGCTAAACCTGCCTGGTTGATTTTGTCGACTGCAGTGGCAAATTGAAGCACTGTTGCGTCATTATCCATTAATCCATTTGGCGTATTGACCACATCGCTAACGTCGTATGGAACAGCCCATTGTGGATTACGGTTAAATTGGAAAGCAAACTCTCTAAATACGTGTGCCGCGGTACTATCAACGTTCATTCTGCCATCCCAATTGGCTAACGCATCACAGGCAGCGCTGATATTGACGGGGTTACCATTTACATCCACCGATGATTCTCGATTTTGCTGACATATTTGAAGCAGTGCCGGCAAAATCGCCTCCGCTAAATAATTCCGATTATTTAATAATGCCTCTTCCACTTCCGCTGGTGAAAACTTGCCGTCTGAACCTGATGCATCGCTCAATAGCACATGCGCCATACGGGAGCGCAGGCTCTGCTGATTGCCCACCTGCCCATAAAGTGGCGAAACGCCTGTAATGGGCGCGTCCAGATTGGTCAGCCAGAAGCTATCATTTGAGTTTTGAACGTAATCCGTGCCCTCATATTTTGGCGCATTCTCAAATGGTACTGCTCCGGTGTAATCAAATGCACTAGCAAAACCTGGCAATACGGTAAACCCTGCCGCTTGGCGAATGCCAGCAAGCTGCGGATTGTTGGTCAACTGACCAATCGCAGAGTCGGTCAAGTCTGGCACGGTTGAGTCGTCGATATAGAAGACTTCCCCATCTTTTGACGCCGCCATTGTATTGTTGAAAATGACACCATCGTAATCCATAAAGGCCTGCTTAAACTCGTCCATACTGGATGCTAAGTTCATCGCAAGCCAATGATCAACAATGTCAAAGTTGGGCAAGTTGGCGTCTTTAATCGCAAATGCATTGCCACCTGGGCCCCATTCAAAATTGCCTGGTATCGAAATCATAGGACCGTAATTTGTGTAGTAGCTATCTTTCTCAAGTTGAATTGTCTGACCGGGTCCAACTGCGACCTCAATGGTGTGCGTTTGTTTAAAAATAGTGCGTTTTGCGCCATCTACGGTGTGCGTTAGGTTGGACGCATCGCTCTGGTCTAACTGCAATTGGTACACAACAAAGTGTTCAGCCGTAGAGAATGTGTGCGTCCACGCCATATTGTCGTTATATCCGATATTCACGACACCCGGAATGCCCATTAACGAGCCGCCGATAACGTTTAAAAAGCCAGGAATTGTCGTTTGGAACTGCCAGAAACGCAGATTACCCGTATGCGGGAAGTGTGGATTGCCCAGAACCATTCCCATGCCGTTTTCAGTCATATCACTACCAAGTCCCCAACCGTTGGATCCCATTTCTTGTGGGTTTCGCTCGGGCATGCTGACGCGTGGCGTCATATTAAATGGCAAATTTGATGACTGAGATTGTTGCACAGCGCTTATCGGTGTACTGACCATGCGCGGCAGCGGATCCACCCCCGGAGGTGCGGCAATAAACATTCCGCCTAAGAAGTTAGCTGCACCGGGCAGCAAAGCAACACCGAGGGCATAGGTCAATAAATCAATTTCATCAATCGCTCTTACATAGGGCTGGTTTGCACATTGAGGGTCAATGTTGGCAATGCCAGTGTCGCTTAAATATTGGTTGTAACCTTGCACATAGCCTTGGTATAAGGCGCGACTATTTGCCGTCATACTGGCAAAGCCGGCCTCAGCTTGTTCTCTAATGCCGGTCGTTAAAAAACCGAAATCATTTATCAAATAGGTGGAATCACCCGATCCCGGCACTCTATCGGGGCCAAAGTACCTCGCTTGCTCGGAATTGTATTTAGTAATCTGGTCAGCCAAAATGCACAAATTGTCTCGGGCAAAAGCATAGCCCACACCGTAAGCCATGCTTTCGAGGTTATCTGCCCTAATATGCGGCACACCAAAATCAGTCCATCTGATATCTGCCTCAAGTACACCATCGCTGTCAAAATTTGGCACCGTAGCTTGTGGTGGTTGTGTTGGGGGCACAGCAGGTGGTTGAGGAGGTTCTATATCGGAAAAGTCGTTGCTATTTCCACCGCATGCTGCCAGAGCCAAGGCAAGCGCACAAACGCTCATGGGCTTGGCTAGTTTTTTTCTGAAAATCGTAAGCTTTTTAGTTGAGCGCATCAAGCCATCCTTTTTACATTGAATATGAGTTAACATTAGAATCTTTCCTGCTAAGCAAGAGATGATCTAGCTATTGTGTACAGTATATTGTATTTTACATACTGCTTACATCTTATTAACGATTAAATATAATTATGCGTATGTATAGTAGAAGTGAATTTTTAAGGTTGCGAGATCATGCCTTTATTACAATGAAAAAATACGATAAAAAAACCCGCCAAACGGCGGGTTTTTTATAAGGCTCTTTGGCTAGTTAGGAGACACAATCGACTCGTTTGTCACCTGAATTACCGTAGCATCAGACCCCAGATAAGTGGCTACCTGAGACTGCATTTCGGCAGTTACTGCGGCATTAGGACCAGGGTTGATGCTGCTAGCGTGTGCGCCAGCTGTATATTTTACAATCCCGCTTATAGGAGAGCTTGATACAGTTGTTGATACAATGGTTTCAAGCCCCATCAATTGCGCAAGCGGCAACTGACCTGATAGTGGCAGAGTGGTTGTTACAGGAATAACCTGGTCAGGTAAGTTCTCACCACCATCTCCGATAACTGTCATCATATGCACGTTAGTGTTCTGACCCAAGGTCTCAAAGTAATTAATCGGATCGGATTGATCGCTAACTGTTTGTGCCGCAAAGGCAAATTGATTAAATACCCCGTTAACTTCTGCTTCCTGCTCAGGTGTTAACGCGCCTAAGAAAGCGTTTGTACCTTCGACCAATTGCGCTTCAGAAACGTCAGTTGTGCCATAGGTCGCCACTAAAAAGTTTTGAAAATCCGTCGAAGCATTTGACAATAAGAAGCCTTTTATCAAAGGTCCGAAAGCCGCAGACTCTAGCAAAAACTGCACTAAGCTTCCGCCCGGTGATTCCAAAGATGCAGCCCGGATAGCAAATAATCCGCTCAGCGGAGCAAGCTCACCTTCAAACGGCGTATTTGCCAACGACGCAAAGTTACCACCTGTGATAGCGCCTAGCGAAACCCCCATAATTGATACATCAGTGCCATTTAACTGCACTGCATCATCACCTGAGGCGTTAAAAAAGGCATTTAGGGCAAGTCGAACGCCTAAGAGGTCGGAAACTGCTTGACGAGAATTATCACGCGCGGTTGGCAAACTCGCTAAGTTTAAAAATGCGGTTGCACTTACGGTCGTTGCGTTAATTTCGTCACCAGGATTAGTTGGATCTACGTCAAAACCACGCGTGCCGTGCAAGGGTTGATCTATTGCTACGGTTGCAAAACCAGCAAGCGATAAGGCCCCCGATATAGATAGCATATCTTCTTTCTGTGAGGTAATGCCGTGCACTAACATGACTACCGGCCAGCCACCTTCAGGCATACTTATTTCAAAGCCAAGCTCTGCCGCCACTGTTGGATTAGGCACAGTTACTTGCACGTCTAAAGTCTCGCGCCCCATATTGCCGCCTTTCATTTGCGGAACTGGACTAAAGCGAGTGAGATTGCGGTCACGATCCACCGGTTGCCCATTGATACGCAAATCACGCAAACCAACGGCAGAACACATTGCGTCATTAGGTCCTGGCGTTGCCGCCGCTAATGCTGCGCCAGCAGAAGCTAATACGATTCCCGAATCGCAAGCACTTTCCCAAAATTCATTGGCAGGCGCAGCCGGATTATCTGCTCTTGGGATCGGACTGTAATAAGGTAGAGAAACATTTCCTTCGAACAGGTTTGCCGCACACAAAGGCCCAGCACCTTGTCCTAGTATACCCACACCAATTTGTTGAATGACGCCATTAACTTCTGCATCAAAAGGCGCAAAGCTTTGGCCTGTTGCTGTTGAGAATTGTCCACCTGCCGCTGCCCGCAAACCATTGCACGTGGTTAGTGAGGAAACGTCAGCTGCAGAAATAAGCGGTTCAAGTGGTGCTGCCGCGGGATTTGTTAAAGCTTGTGCAACTGCTCCATCAACTGCCGCTTGCGATACAACACCCAGTTTTTCCATAACATTTTCTTCAGCAGCAGCGCTTGATACTACGATAGAGGGTAGCGCTTGACCCGCTGTAGGGTCACCCGCTGCACTTCGTTGAGCGAACTCTGCGACATAGAGTTGTTTAATTGTACTCAGCACGGGCTTGATTGACTGGGTGGTAAAAGCAGCCACATAAGTTAGTTCATCACGACTAAAACCAACGCTTGATAATGCATCCACGTATGAATTAACAATGCCCTGTAAATTTAACTGGTCTGGAGAACTCAATGGATTAGTGTCGATATCTTGACTTACCAAGCCCCACGTTGTTGAACCTTCAACGGCTTTACCCGATGAATCTTTGAGCGCATCAGTCATCACCAACATATGTCCCTGACCGGCTTTGAGTGGACGCAATGGGATCACTGTGATGGTTGACGGACCCGCTAGCTGCAAAACAAAGTCTTGACCGAAGACAAGCTCGTCGCCCACTTTACAACCAGCGCTTGGAATGCTGATGGCTGCGCAATCAGGGTCAGATTGATCAAGTCCTAAGGTTGCTTCAAAAATTCTCACGCCCGCAGAAAGTGTGCTCTGGTCAATAGACACGCCTGCTGCTGAATCTACATTAATGACAAATGGCGTGTGTGTAGACCAACCATCCAACACGTTTAATGCATTTTGGGGATCACTGAAATCACTAGGGTCAGCAACCGGGATATTAAGCGTGTAGTCAAAAAAGCCATCGTCTCCAGGCAGCACTAGCAAATCGTTAGGGATGTTTAAATCACCATTGCCTGGATCAAACACAATTCTGGACACGGGGGTAACAACGGGTGAATCCTCTCGAATATCTTCGATGGTTTCACCACCCCCACAACCGGCAAGCCCCAATGCAGCTAATATACTTGTGCTTACTAACAGCTTTTTCATTCTTTCTCCCTACTCAATCTGTAGATACATTATTATGATGAGTGACAAATTATGGTGTTCAAATTAGCTATTACCACCCAAAGAATTAATTGAGGATCAATAACTAGTATGACCAGTTTCATGTCGCTAATAGTATTGACTTTACGTTGACTTTGCAAAGTGTTTGTAAACGTAATGTAATAAAAGCGCGCGATATGCCCATAAGTATTAGCGGATCCTTTGTGTAATTCAAATTCTGCGCTAAGATTCGCGCTGTTTTTTTCACCAGCAGAATGATTTATGTCAGAGCCACTTCCGCACTTAGCATTTGAGTCACATGAACACAGTTTAAAAAACAAAGTTATTTTAGTCACAGGAGCCGGTGACGGTATAGGCAAACAAGCAGCCATTAGCTATGCCCAATGTGGCGCAACCGTTATATTGCTCGGACGAACCACCTCTAAACTCGAAGCCGTTTACGATCACATTGTAAGTGAAGGCTTAACACAACCTAGCATTGTTCCTCTAGATCATGAAGGCGCGACAAGCACTCACTATAAAGGACTTGCTGATACCATAGGCGAAGAATATGGACGCTTGGACGGAATATTATTGAATGCAAGTGTACTAGGTGCGCTGTGCCCCTTCGAAGAAATCAAAGAGTCAGAATTTGACCAAGTGATGCAAATCAATGTGAAAGCACAAGTTTTGATGCTGCAAGCCTTACTGCCTTTGCTAAGAGAAGCTCAGACTTCTTCAGTGGTATTTACCACTTCAAGTGTGGGACGCGTGGGAAGAGCTTTTTGGGGCGCGTACAGCATGTCAAAATTTGCAACAGAGGGTATGATGCAAATCCTTGCCGATGAACATAAGAACAAAGCGATACGATTCAATTGTATTAATCCGGGAGCTACTCGCACTCAAATGCGCGCGAAAGCTTATCCTGGTGAAGACGCAAACACATTGAAAACCCCCTCTCAAATTATGCCGACCTACGTGTATCTAATGTCGGATGTATCGCGAGGCGTTAGTGGCGAAAGCTTAGACTGCCAGCCCAAATAGAGCCGGATCTTCAACTAAGGCAGGTTGCACGCAACAAAGTCAGTCTGCAAGCAAGGTTTGCTTGCAGACTATAAACCTTAGTCACCAATTTTTGCCCAAGTGTCCCGAAGCTCAACGGTTCGATTAAAGATAAGCGTGTCTTGTTTGCTCGCCTCATCTGCACAGAAGTATCCCGTTCTTTCAAACTGAAATCTTTCTTGCACCTTCACATTCCCAAGCGAGGGTTCAACGTAGCCATTCTTCACAACTAAAGAGTCAGGATTGATGGTACTAGCAAAGTCTTCCTGACTGGCAGGATTTGGATGCGTAAACAAACGGTCGTAAAGATTGAACTGAGCTGGCTTTCCCTGTGATGCACTTACCCAGTGGATGACGCCTTTCACTTTGCGCTCAAGCGGATCTTTACCGAGCGTTTGAGGGTCATACTCGCAAAATATAGTTGTGATATTGCCTTGCTCGTCTTTATCAACTCTATTTGCATAAATTACATACGCATTTCTCAAGCGAACCCCTTTGTCCAGGGTCATGCGCTTAAACTTTTTATTCGCCGATTCACGAAAGTCATCTCGTTCAATCCAAATCTCTTTTGTAAACGCGATCTTTCGGGAGCCCATATTTTCATCGTTTGGATGATTGGGCGCCTCTATCCACTCAGGCTCATTTTGATTTTCGTCGCTGGGGAAATTCTCAATCACCACCTTTACAGGGTCAATCACCGCCATCCGACGGGGGGCACTAACGTTAAGCTCGTCACGAATACAGGACTCCAACATGCTCATTTCGACCATATTGTCCATTTTCGTTACACCAATGCGTTTGCAGAATTCACGAATAGATGCCGGGGTATACCCGCGTCGTTTTATGCCTGCAATGGTTGGCATACGTGGATCATCCCAGCCTTGAACATGCTCCTCTTCTACCAGTTGAATAAGCTTGCGTTTACTAAGCACCGTGTATTCTAAATTCAGTCTGCTTGACTCATACTGGCGCGGAACACAATCAATGGTGATGTTTTCGATTACCCAATCATACAGGCGTCGATTATCTTGGAACTCTAGCGTACATAGAGAATGTGTGATCCCCTCGATGGCATCTGAAATACAATGCGTAAAATCATACATGGGATAAATACACCATTTATCACCTGTTTGGTGATGGTGGGCAAATTTAACACGATAGATCACGGGATCTCGCATGCACATGAACGGTGAGCTCATGTCAATTTTTGCGCGCAAGCTGCAGGTGCCTTCTTTATATTCACCCGCTTTCATCTTTTCAAAATGAGTAAGATTTTCTTGCACACTAGTGTCGCGATAAGGGCTATTTTTTCCAGCCTCCGTCAGTGTGCCGCGCAATTCGCGCACTTGTTCGGGTGAGCTAAAGTCAACATACGCCAGTCCTTTTTCAATTAACTCTATGGCGAAATCATACAACTGATCAAAATAATCAGATGAATAGCGCTCTTTGCCGTTCCAAGTAAATCCGAGCCACTTAACGTCTTGTTTAATCGAATTAACAAAGTCGATGTTTTCTTTGTCAGGGTTGGTATCGTCGAAGCGCAGATTGCATGTGCCATTGTAGTCCTGCGCAATGCCAAAATTTAAGCAGATGGCTTTCGCATGCCCAATATGCAGATATCCGTTTGGTTCAGGAGGAAAACGCGTATGCACGCTTTCGTGGAGACCTGAAGCGAGGTCTTTATCGATAATTTGGCGAATAAAATTGGACGGACGTGGCTCAGTCTCGGCCATAAATGGTATTTCCTTCTAATATGTGTTTGTTGAAATTCTTCTAATAAAATTATAGCACTACCGAAAGCATCAATTCATAAGAATTTTTCTCATCGACCCGCATCCATATTGGGGCAAGTTGACGTAAAGTAAATAGATTGACAATAATTCATGCGCTTAATCAAACGCTTTGATTTGAACGATTAGGCTTCAATAGTGTATAAACCATTCAACGACAGCAAAAATTCAATCTATGAAAAGCAAAGCGACTTCTTTTGATATAGCCCATATGGCCGGCGTTTCTCAGAGCACCGTTTCACGCGCCTTAAGTGACAGTCCACTTGTAAATCAGGAAACTCGCGACAAAATTAAAAAAATTGCGAGTGAACTCAATTACAAGGTAGATAAAAATGCGAGCAATCTGCGCAAGCAACAAAGTCAAACGCTTGCCCTGCTGTTGTTTGAAGATCCAACGAACGACGACTCGCTTATCAACCCATTCTTTATCAGCTTGCTAGCCAGCATAACTAAAGCCTCAGCCAGTGCTGGTTACGACTTACTTGTTTCGTTTCAAGATATGAGCGAGGACTGGCATGCGGTATATGAAGACTCAAATAAGGCAGATGGCCTGATTTTATTAGGTTATGGCAGTTATACCGATTACGTGTACAAACTCAGTCAGCTAGAAGAACAAGGCACGCGATTTTTGCGCTGGGGAGCTCCTGACAAAGCTCATCCAGGTATATCGGTAGGATCAGATAATCTACAAGGCGGTTATTTGATGGGACAACACCTAATCTCACTGGGATATAAGCACTTCGCATTTATTGGTGAAGCGGACATTGGCGCGCCAGAGCTGTTGGGGCGCTTAAAGGGATTGAAAAAGGCGATGCGAGAAAATGGCTTGCCCCCTGACTCGGTGTTACAAGAAAACGCAATATCTACTGAACTCGAAGGGCATGACGCCGCACAAAGATTGATGAAGCGTGTTGCACAAGACGAGCAACCTGATGCAATCTTCTGTGCAACCGACCTAATCGCCACTGGCTGCATTCGCGCCTTGCGCTCCTTAAATCTGTCAGTACCAGAGGATATTGCTGTAGTTGGCTACGATGATATTCAAATCAGTCAATTTTCCCTACCTCCCCTTACAACAGTGCGTCAAGACACATTACTTGCGGGACAAATATTAGTATCGAACCTGATAAAACTCATCCACAACGAAAGTGTCGAAGATGTGACAATGGCGCCGCAGTTAGTCATTAGGGAATCCTGCGGCGTAAAACTTTGATGTCGATGCAATACGCCGCTTAAATTGTTTCTAAGTCGCTTGTTGACGCTCAACTTCCTTCACAAAAAACACAGATATAGCCGCGCACAGCATGAGCACGCCGGCAAGCACTATGATATTTATCGCGACATTATCAAAGGCATATTTGAGTATCAGCCCTGCAGTTAATGCACTAATGATTTGCGGCGCGGCAATGGTGAAGTTGAAGATCCCCATATAGATACCCGTTTTATCCGCCGGCAAAGAACCTGCAAGCATAGCGTAAGGCATGGCTAAGATTGCTGCCCATGAAATTCCAATACCTATCATGGGGATTAGCAAATACAACGCCCCCATGGGTACAGTTACTTGGGTAATAAATAAGTTAACATCCGTAGGCGTTAAGTCCTGGAAGAACAAGAAGCTTATGTAGCTGATACCGCCTAGAGCAAGTGAGCATGAGTACACCAGTTTACGTCCAAGTTTGTCCGCAAGTTTGGCAAGGAATATTGAAAATATCGCGGCAAATAATGAATAAGCAGCAAAGATAATACCGACCCAATCTCCTGCCGCACCCTTTGCGGCAACAATGTCTAGCGGGATAGTGTCAAGTGATGACAAGTAGGCTTGATCGAACCATTTCTTGTCAACGCCCCATATATGTTGAGTAATGGCGTTGGTGGTGTAGACCCACATAATAAACAGTGAAAACCATGAAAAGAATTGCGTAACCGCCAAGCCCTTCATCGTTTTTGGCATATGAATCACTAAGCTGAAGAAATTTCCAAGTCGTTCGCCAATGGATTTCTTCTCAGCAATTTGCTTCGCAACTTCATCAGCATCCATTCCGTTGTAAGCATAATACTGTTCGGGCGGATATTCTTTGGTTCTAAACACGGTCCACAACACTGAGCCCAGTAAAACGGTTGCGCCGATATAAAACGCCCACATCACACTTTGCGCCACTTGCCCTTGCTGCGCGGTATTGTCTAAGCCAATCACATTGGTTAGTAAAAACGGCAATAAAGAACCCACTACAGCACCAATATTAATAAGCAAGGCCTGAACGGAATAGCCTACATTTCTTTGACTCGCAGGCACCATATCTGACACCAGCGCTCTAAAAGGTTGAAAGCATACGTTAAATGACGCATCCATTAATGCAAGCATCATCACGCCAAAGATCATCGGCGCTACAAAGGCGACGAACAAAGGGGCGTTTGGCATTAAAAACATACCTAAAGCGGCAGCAATCGCGCCTGCGAAAATAAATGGCGTACGCCTGCCCATTCGATTCCAAGTTCTGTCGGAAGCAGCTCCAACGAAGGGTTGTACGATAAGCCCCATTAAAGGCGCTACAATCCAAAAGAAGGAGAGTTGATGCGGGTCAGCGCCTAAGTCTGACAATATCCTACTGACATTTGCATTTTGCAGCGCAAACCCGAACTGAACGCCTAAAAAGCCAAAGCTAACGTTCCATATTTGCCAAAAACTTAAGCGAGGTTGTTGTTGTGACATAATTGATGCATTCCTAAGATATTGCCGCTGCAGTGTGTTAAATACTTGTAAGCATTATGTTTAAGATTGTACCCTGTGCACATCATAAAAACTAATCATCTGCATACGTATTCACGTTTGTAAGCAGGATTTTTAGCGTTATAAAATTTGTTTAAAGGCTTGATTACCCTATGCAAAAACGACTCATAATACTTGGCGGCGGAACTGCCGGATGGATGGCGGCAAATCTATTGCGCAAGCATTTAGATGAACACGCATTCAGTGTTTGCCTGGTAGAAAGCCCCGACATAGGCATTATTGGCGTTGGCGAAGGGTCGACTCCTCATCTTAAAGTGTTTTTTGATGAGCTTGGAATTGACGAAAATGAGTGGATGCCCGCATGCAATGCGACGTTTAAAAATGGCATCAGCTTTGTTGATTGGACGGAACATTTATCAGAAAATCGATACTTTCACCCCTTCCCCTCCGCTACAGACCGTCAGACAGTTGCCGCGTTTTTAGGGCATTGTCACCTTAAGTTCAAGGGTGTGAACGTGAGCACTAACCCTGACGATTATTTTCTTGCCGCACAACTGGCCAAGAAACATCTAGCGCCAAAAACGAAATCACCTGTCCCCTTAAACTACGCCTATCATTTTGACTCTCACTTACTAGGCTCATTTTTAAAGGATGTGGCGATGAAAAATGGCGTAACGCACATCTCGGGCACGGTTGATGATATTGCCTTGCATCCAAGCGGCGACATTGCTAGTTTCATGATGACCGATGGCAAGTGCATCAATGGTGATTTTTTCGTAGATGCCAGTGGATTTAGAAGCCAACTACTGCAAAATTGCCTACAAGTAGGCTTTGACTCATTCTCGGATTGTCTGCTCAATGACAGCGCAATTGCACTGCCCTCGGCAGTCAGTACGCCACTTACATCAGAGACCCGCGCCAGTGGATTAAAACACGGCTGGGCATGGCATATTCCGTTAACCAACAGAACCGGCAATGGCTACGTTTTCAGTCAGGCGCATTGTGATTTTTCCGCTGCCGAGAAAGAGCTGCGACATCATATCAATCAAAACACTAATGATGACAAAACATTAAACTCAAAGATTAAATCGTCTGAAGTGTTGAATGTGAACGCACGCAGAATACACATGAAAGTCGGTCAAGCTAAAAAACACTGGCATAAGAACGTGGTCGCTGTTGGACTGGCACAAGGTTTTATAGAACCGCTTGAAGCGACCGCGCTGCATTTGGTGTTGGAAACTTTGATTGGCTTTATCACAGAGTTTAAACAAGGCGAGCTAGACGGTGCTGCACTACACCAGGCCCAGAACAGTTTTAATCAAAGCATGCGAGAAAGATATGAAGGCATACGCGACTATATTGTGTGCCATTATAAGATGAACACGCGCAGCGACAGTCAGTACTGGATAGACGCACGAGAAAACACGACTGCATCAGACAACCTTGCAGCAGTGATTGACGCTTGGGATGCTCATCAGGACATAACGCCCATACTCAAAGCGCGCGGCATGGATAAATACTATCCAGCTGTATCTTGGTATTGTTTATTAGCCGGGTATGGCAGGTTTGACAGTGCACATTTGCAGGCACCTCACTCAAAGGCTGCGCAAGATGCGACTCATAGAGCGGCCAGCGGTTTGCGGCAAGTAGAGCAGTATCTGGATAAAGCGTGTTCGCAATTTATTCCCCATGAGCATTATTTTAACCCGAACTCTGGATAAGAGACAGCGCTCGGGTTATTTAACATTACATGATAACAACATCATCGAGCCCTGCTCAATTAGCATCTTTTTTCAATTCATGCTTTGCGCAATATGGCCTGAACGCAGATGAAGTATTGAATAGTATGAAGTTCGCATTTATTCTTTACTAACGCGCTAAAATGAGGAATCTGGCATGGACCCAGAAAAGCCAGAATACAAAACAGGGCTGATGCGGGAGCTGCTGCGCCGCCGTGTGTTTCAAATTACCGGTATTTACTTCGGTGCTATATTTGGCGTGATGGAATTTACCGATATGATCGTCCAGAGGTACAACCTTTCTGATGTAACGATCGATATTGTGCTTGCCGCCATGTTAAGCATGCTTCCGGCGGTAGTTATCCTCGCTTGGGGTTTTGGTGCACCTGGTAAAGATGCCTGGGGACGTACTGAAAAAATCACTCTTCCAGTCAACCTTGTGTTTGCACTTGGGATCGTATTTTCTCTAAGTGTTACCCAAGATGTGGAAAGCGTCGTCGAAAAAGTAGAATCGGTGGATGCAAACGGACAAACAATTGTTCGGGATATTCCCAAGCAAAAATATGTAAACCGACTTCAAATCTTTTTCCTCGACCCAAGTAGGTCGGTATCTGAACAAGCCAACTGGCTCAGTTATGCTGTCCCTGAAATACTCAAAATAGAACTCGAACAAAACCCCTTTATTGTTCCCTTCACGCTTTATCGACACGGCAGCAACGGCATTTTTTGGCGGGTAAAGCGCGCCGGATTCGAGGATGGACTGAACATCCCGTTGAGCTTAGCTAAAAGCATTGCTGGAGACTCCAACAGTGACTTTTTTGTGAGGGGTGATATCGATGTGGTGGCAGGGAATTACCAAGTTAACGCACAGATATTTAACTCTAAAACTGGACGCTCAGTTGATACGCTTTTCTTCGTCAATTCAGATTTATACGCACTTACATACGAACTGGCAGAGGCGCTAAAAGTCAGTATGCAAGTTCAATCCACTGGCGATTCAATGACCAGCTATTTGCCAGCTGCAGAGAGACTTACGGAGGATTTTGATAGTTTTCAGTCTTTCATAAGTGGAGTCAACAGCTTTGTGTTTAATAACGACTTTGAGCTAGCAAAAAAACACTTAAGCGAGGCGCTGCATGAAGATCCAAGCTTTGCATATTCGCGCATATATCTTGCAAGTATTCTTGAAGAACAAGGCCAGTTTTCTCAAGCCAAGAGTCAACTCCAACAGTCTTTAGACTACGCCTATAAATTGACAGAACAAATGCGCTTCGAGGCACAGGCCCGCTTACATTTTTTAAATGGAAACCGCACTGAAGAACGAAGAGTTTACGAGGTATGGAGTGAGCTTCATCCTAATAGTGTAGGCCCTAAAAATGCCCTGGCCATGAATCATTTATATTTTGGCAATGAGATTGATGAAGCCATTGAGTACTTCGAGGCGTCGCTAAGTACCGACCCCAATCAAACGTGGGTCTACCAGCAGTTGGGCGTGCTGCATGAAGTGCAAGATAGACTCGATCAAGCACGATATTACTATCAAGAATATGCTCAGCGCGACCAATCGAGTTACGAACCACAGGCAGCGCTTGCTCGTATAGCGCTGACTATCGGTGACTTTGAACAAGCAAGAGAGTATTTACGTAAGGCGATGTATCTGCGCACCGACATGGTTACGCCCATGTTGCTAATGGCCGATTTAGAGCTGCGCGAAGGAAATTTGGACTTAGCGCAGATGCGGCACAACGATGCATTTGTCATAGCAAAAGCGCCGCGCCAGATAAGTAGCGTTTATGCGCAACAAATTGATTGGTTCATGCAACAAGGGCAAAACCAGCGTGCTTTTGAGACCTTGAGAAAGTTTCAGAGCACATTAAGCGAATATGAGGACCCTATTAATGCGATGTTTAAAGCCAAAATTTCATACATGTATTTGTATGTTGATGCAAATAAAGCAGACCTCGCATTGCTTGAACTGAACGCGCTCAAAGAGACGCTTCAAGCCCCTTTTGATGACTTACTGAGCATTGGCTATGTATTCTACTATTTAGCCCTTGAAGATACCGATAGCGCTCGGCTATACCTTGGCACCATGGAAGAGCAGATGCGCTCGCAGAACATGGCACACGTCTTTCACATTTTGTATTTCGCGAAAGGCTTACTTGAATATATTGAGGCGAATTACTCAGCAGCCAGCGCTTACTTTATTCAGTCAAATAAAGCCTTCCATCAATCCGTTAATAGTGTGGAATCCAATCAAGTCAATGAACTCCTAAGCTATTATTTAATTCGAAGTTTGCGATTAAATGGCAAACCAAGCGAAGCGCGGGAACATGCACATAAAATACTGCTGCAGCGACCTTACTATGCATTGATTAATGTAGAGCTCGCGCATCTTGAGCACAATGAGGGAAACATCAGCGCCGCAACTGAGGCACTTAACAAAGCGCTAGCGATGTGGCAAGAAGCAGATGAAGGTTTCACGCCAAAAGAAGAGGCACTAAGCTTACAAGCCTCATTAATGGAGTCTAACTGAGCTATTGCCAAGCACTAATCAGCCAAAGGTTCTATTATTGCGCATTGCTTTAATAAGAAATCAATTTCTGATGATTCAAATATCTCCGCACCCCCCTTTTGCTTTGAGATAGTCCAGCAAGGGAAGAATCGCATTTTTCTTATGAAACCTCGATGGTTGTGCAAGTATGTAGTCCATCATCTCAGGTGCATTGAAAATCTCCTTTTCGTGCACGCAGTATATTTCATTACCAGTTCGCTTAGCCTCATCGTTCATTACGGCAATCGCATCCATAGCACCGCCTAAATAGCTCTGACAGAATGCCGAATCTAGCTTAGATTTATCGCAATACTGCTGAAACTCTTCAACGTTTAGCGACCAGGAATAAGCAGAAGAGAACATAAGGCTTAAACCGACAAGCACGCGTAAAGAATAATTAAATATCATTTGAAACCTCTAAATAATTAATGTAAAACATTAATAAGTTATCATTTTACTTTAATTTATCAAGGATTTTTTATGACTACAGAAAAAATGAGCAAGGTTATTTCTCACTTACTACTGGTTCCAATCGCCCTGCTGTTTATCATGTGGATATACTTTTTAATCAACATCGGTGCATTCGAAGATGTCGCAAGGTCTAATATCTCATATGCCATTAATTGGGATAGCGTGTCTGAGTTTCAGCTATATGTTGCCGCGCTTCTTAGCCTGCTTCCACATTTGATCATCGCTTGGGGACTTCTTCATTTGCGACAACTTTTTCAAGCCTTTAGTGAAGCGCGTGTATTTGATAAAGACAATGCGCAATCAGCTAAGCGATTTGCTAAATCCCTGGTCTTTTTCTGGGTGTGCAGTTGGATAGTGTCAGTTCTAGTAAGTCTTGTATTGTCCTGGAACCACGCCTCGGGCCAGAAGGTGTTGAGTATTCAGTTTAACAGTGAGCACTTGGCAGTGCTATTGCTTGGCCTAGTCTTTTGGGTCATTGCTAAAGTGCTATTACAGGCGCATTACTTAGAAAAAGAAAACAAAGCATTTGTATAAAGGCACTTAGTATGACGATTGTCGTAAATTTAGATAGGATGCTGGCGCATAGAAAAATGCGATCTAAGGAATTAGCATCTGAAATTGGATTATCTGAGCAAAACCTATCGCTTCTGAAATCGGGCAAAGTAAAAGGCGTTCGATTTAACACTTTAGAGAAGATTTGTGAGGTTCTGCAATGCCAGCCGGGAGACTTACTCGAGTATAGGCCGACATTAGTTCCCCAAGATAGCCCATCAAAAAAATAAGCACTAAGGAATTCACGATGTAATATCCTAATGATGTGCAAAAAGCTCCGCATACTTGGAGCTTTTTGCGGTCATTGGATACAGGATTGGCTGCGGTAAGTGAGCTGTTGGTGGTGGACAGGGCAAAACTGCAATATTGCTTTATGGAATTTATGAGAAAAAATACAATGATTAAGTCTATAACTACGTGCATCATTTTGCTGTTGACAGCGTCTTTACTCTCTTGTTCCGAAAATAAACAGCCTGCTTGGATTAAGCCAGACACATATACAATCAGCTGCGGTGAGTACTATAGTCATGAAACCCCACTTGGCATTTTAAATAATAATGTTTGGAACAAACATGCCGCTGACACGGACTCGTGGGAGCAATGCTTAGAAATGCGAAGTATTGATGGAAACACACAATATGGCTGGTCGTGGTCTTGGCCATTTGGGCGCAGAGTTATTTATTCTCAACCGCAAATTAAAATTGGTGCATCGCCTTGGGCGCCCGAACCAAAATTTAACGATGCATTCCCTATCAAAATCAGTGAATTGACAGAATTTACAGTGAATCATGAGCTTGAAGTATACAGTAACGGAAATCACAACAATGTGACTACCATGTGGTTATTAACGCAAGCTTATCATGGCTCAAAGCCTAGGCCAGACCTAATCGCAGTGGAAGTTATGATTTGGACTTATGCAACGCCCGCACATTTTGACCCTGCTGGTAAAAAGTACTCTGAATTAACGATAGGGGATAGTATTTGGGAGGTGTGGTACGAAAAAGACTGGAACGATAAATCTGGCGTAAATGACAATCAATGGATAAGCCTCTCTTACCGTGCTGATGAATCCTCCATGAGCGCAACCATACCTGCGCTCAAACTACTACAATTCGCTATTTCCGAAGGGCTAATTAATGATGAACTCTTTATCGCGGATATAGAATTAGGGAATGAGGTGATGAGTGGCTCGGGCATCGCTTGGGTGAGAGAGTTTTCAGTGGCAGTGCATTAGATAAGGCCCTCCTTGAACGTTTGAGAGGGCATGTCAGCTCGACATTTACACCAATCATTAAGCCATGCATTTCAATTAATCGACGATGATCTAATAAAAAATCACTTGCGAAAGGGTGCCAGCACGTCATAAGCCTTCCATTGAGGAGACAAAACAGCGGCTAAACCACCTATAACGACACAGCCCCACTGAATCCCGCCTGCAATCATCAATCATAGCGACTGAATACGCCGAACGCTTTGTCTCTAAAGTAATGAGGACTTGACCTTATACTGTACATCGCATAGTATACATTACTATGCATTACACAGTATGTGACATACAGTAAAAAGCCGGAATGCAATATGTCAGAAGATAGAACCCATAAATTACGATTAGAGCTACGCCGAGGCGTACTCGTTTTAGCCGTGCTGGCAGCCAGCAAAACGCCTCAATACGGCTACTCATTGCGCAAACACTTAAACACTGCTGGCATAGACATTGACGAAGGCACGCTTTACCCGCTTATTCGCAGGTTAGCCGATCAAAACCTACTCGACAGTGAATGGAAGCATACCGGCGGTCGCGAGCGGCGTTATTACACACTTTCGGCTACCGGCAAAGAAGTACTTTCTCAACTTTCCTCAGATTGGCACCAACTTAATACCAGTCTGTCAAACATATTGTCTTCAAAGGAGTAACTCATGGAATTAGTCGAACGCTATTTAAATGCGGTTAAACGAGAACTACCTACTGATAAACAAGACGACATCGTACGCGAGCTGCGCGCAAATATCTTGGATGAAATAGAGGCGGCTCAGCTCGACAACACGCCTCTAACGACCGCCAAAATTAGCGATTTATTGCGCGCAAAAGGACACCCAAAACGCATTGCCCAGTCTTATGCTCCTGCATCACCTTTAGTTGCGAGCGACGATATGCCGCTTTATAAAAGTGTGTTAATGAAGGCTATGCTTTTGCTTTTTGGCTTTTCAATTTTAAGCGCCAGCACCTTCCTGGTTGAACAACAAACGGTAAATGCTTTCGCCTATTTATTTGTCGCGTTAGGTAAGTTTGTCGACAATATCGGTATCGTTTTAATAGTGGTAACGGTCAGCTTCTATTACTTGGGTAAGCATGGCTATTTAAGCCGATGGCGATATGGTGATTGGTCACCCGAAACCCTGCCCGCTCCCAATGCACAAGGCATCAGTAAATCCGACTCGATCACTGATATCACCACCAGCGTATTCGGGATCATGTTATTGTGGACATCACTATGGATGAACGAAACATCACACAATAATCTCCTATTTAGCATCGCCCCCGATATGGAGCACTGGCGCATCATCTTAAGCATATTGCTGACGTATTCTTTGCTTGCGGCCATATTTAGACTTAGCCAGCAGTATTGGACAAAGAGGCTACTAGCGTTTTATATCATCGAGTATTCAATCTATTTAGCTGTAGCAATTGTTTTCGCAAGCCATAAACAATTGGTAATATTCGCCCATACCGATTTCATCTACAGTGAACGTAAAGACTTCGTTGAGCTGCTAGCCACTGGACATAGCTATATATGGCTGGGTTTCGCCATTGTGCTGGGCATTGTGACTGTGTCGCTAATTAGAAAATGGATGAACTTGGAAAAACAATAGATAAGGCAAACAGGCAGATAACTTCAGCATAACAAAATCTGCCTGTTAAACTACTTTAGGGCCTGTTGATCTTTATCATGGTCCAAAAATGGCGATGGCGAAAATGAATACGTATGTTGCCATTTCGAAAATATGCCTTATCGCGATATAACCAAACTGACTGCGTGCGAAGAATTTTCCAAGGCTAACAACCCCAACGTCAAACCGCTTACCTTCAAAACGTCGGTTTACAGCTCAAACGAAATTTCTGTCTTAGCCGATAGCTCAAACGACACTGTCAAAACTTTGCTGTACTCATCCCAATGCATACCATCTTGATCATCAAGCACAGATAGCCCAGATGCTGCTTGAATCGAATGAGGGTCTGATTCAGACTTCCTTAATTCAATAGCTGTAGGCGCTGTTTGCAAACCATAGATGGAGTATATTATCCGTCTTGCACCTGGTGCACCTGCATAATTCCCATCAACCTTTGCGGATAAAACCAAACTTTGCTGGCTACGAGCACTTTTGAAATGTATAGACTGATATTGCGCATCTCGAAGGCTGTTTGGATTTGTCCCATCGTCCTCTAACATTGAATAGTCACCGCTTCCAATCGACGCGTGCGTGTAGTGGCGAACGCGAAGGCGCTCAGTTGAATAGCCTTGCGTATTTTGCATGCTATCGACCATCGGAATGAACGCGCCCGCTTTCACCAAAACTGGAATTTCGTTCATTGGCGTCGGTATATCTGCTGCGCTGCCACCTTGGTAAATCAAGGGACGTGTCGCCGAACGCTTCCCAGTTTCGCTGCCATCACCAAAAAAGTTAAACCAAACGCCCTCTGGCAAGTTAATCGTCTGTGATGACACATTTGCCGATACCACAGGCGAGACTAACAAAGACTCTCCCCACATATATGCATCGGTGCGCGAAATATCTTCGTCTTCAAACATCATGAAAAGCGGTCGCATAAGCGGTACGCCAGTCATACTGTTTTGCATGCTCATAGAGTAGTTGTATGGCATCAGTTGATAGCGCAACTTTACAAACGGGCGCACTAAATCCTGGGTGCTTTGATCGTGAAATATTGGCTCTGGCGGGATATGGTCTTGCGCGTGGGGGCGGTATACACCTTGGAACACACCATATTGCATCCAGCGGACATAAAGTTCCGAATCGAATGCTTCGCCGCCTGCAAAACCACCTAAATCTGAGTGAGTGTATGCTAATCCAAATAAACTCATTTGCAACGCTAGCTCAACTTGAGGCTTAAGACCGTTCCATGAGCGCTCTACGTCGCCGGTCCACGGGATCATGCCGTAACGCTGCGTACCCAAAAAGCCAGATCGCATCATCACAAAGGGACGTTCATCTGGACGCATTTGTAATTGACGCTCGTAGACCATCTGCGCCCATTTATGACCATAGACATTATGAATTTTATCGCCCGTAACGAGCTGACCTTCAAAATTGTGTAAACTATCGCCCGGGTGGACTTCGGGCTCGCCTAAATCTCCCCACCAACCCGCAACGCCTTGTTCGTTCAATTTTTCATAGTACTGCCAAAACCAATCTTGTGCATTGCTATCAAATACATCGACCAGACCGGTGTTACCGAAGTAAAAATCAAAACGTCTTGGGCCTCCGGCTAAATTCTTGGCTAATGACTGATTTGCTACTGCACTATCCCATTGCGATGAGCTACTTAAAATAAATGGCTCGGTGATCAAAATCGTTTTCACGCCTTTATCCGCCAATGCCTGAATCATTTTTTCCGGCTCTGGAAAGGCGGGTTTATGCCATTGTAAATTCCCCATATGCCCTTTAATATCTGGACCAAACCAGAACAAATCCAACACGACGGCATCCACTGGAAAGTCCTGTTCAATAAATTTATCAATCGTATCAAGTGTTTCCTGTTGACTGCGATAGCCAAAACGAGAAGCATAATTCCCCAGTGCCCATCGCGGCGGTAAGGGCTGTTTTCCGGTTATGCTGACGAAATTCTCTACGAGTTCTTGGCTGTTATCACCAGCGCTAAAAATATAAGACGTTCTTCCTGCAACCGCCTCAAACTGCAGTACGTTTTCTTGAGTATGACCAATGTCTAAAAAGCCACTTGCGCTGTTGTCAAAAGCGATGATGTAATTTTTACTCGACATGATAGCGGGCAAACTATAGTACATTTGATTAGATTCAGTGCTGTAGCCATAATGTGCTCGGTTATAAAGCGGCATCCGATGCCCTCGCCTGTCCATACCTAGCACTCGCTGACCGCCTCCCAGCATTTTTTCACTATCGTCCATCAAAAATCGAAAGCCACGGACAGTATCGTGCACAAATAATCCGACCTCTTCTTGAGCAAGCACAATATCGCCTTTTTTAAACACTAGGCGTAACGGTGCCCTATACACATCAACATTAAGTTCTGGCAAAGCGAAAGTAAGGCGATCGTCAAATTGTGTCAGTGACACATCGGGCGCAACACTGTCGCTTTCAGAAATCGCAAATGATGGCAGTTGTTTTACGCCCTCTGGTTGATAAAACACTTCGACGCTTTCATTATTCAGTGCCGTTATCGTTAATTGCCCTCTATTTGTTTCAATGTGTAAGACCGAGCCCGTTAAAGATGTAGATTCGACTCTTTGACTTTGAACAAATAAATTGCCGCTATCGCGTTGCTCCAGCTGCGAGTTGCTATCTACCGATGCAGATGACTCTGCGATTGCAGGGTTTACAAAACAAAATAGCAGCGCTATTGCGACAGCATGGACTTGCGCCAAGTGCAAGCGCATGCGCTGTACTGAGAGATTCATTCGTTTCATTTAAGCTCATCCAAGGCCAATTCAAACACAAGTGCATTTTGCGCAGGAAGCACCACATCAATATGCCCACTACTAAGATTTTTATCCACGCTTAAATAGGTCTCAGGCTCGCCAGCCTCATTTGCCGGAGCATTCCCAATGAGGTCGTTTAGAACATATCGGCCTTCAAATACTTTCCACTGCATCAACAAGTCTTTGGGTATACTAATGGGAGAAATAAGCGCTGCATCGCTAAAATTAGCGAACACAAAAAAAACCTTTTTATTTGTGTAGCGGATAAAAGCGAAGTGTTCCTCGGTGTATGCGGTGCCTGCATTAATGTTTAATTTGTGAATGTTTGCATATTGCCCTCTCATTGCTGGATGATGGGCAGACAGATTGAGAATATCAATATGAAACTGACGCAGCGCTTGCTCTTCATCGCTCAGTAAGGCGCCATCAAAACGGCCATTGTTCATCCAGCGCTGGTGAGCTGGTACCCCAGCATAGTCAAAAATGGTAGTGCGGCTTGGATCGCCAAACCCGGTCTCTTCACTGCCGTCTTCACCCACATCTTGCCCAAAATAAATCATGGTTGGTGAACGGCTGATCAGCGCAGATACCGCCAAGGCTGGCTTACCTTTCTCAGCATCTCCAGCAAACTCAGGACTCGCTATCCGTTGTTCATCGTGGTTCTCTAAAAAATGTAGCATATGCTGCTCAATGTCGGCAATACTGTCTTGTATATCGACAATGGCACTCATCCCAACCGTAGTATTTTCTTGTGAGGAAGCCTTACCTTGCATAACCGGTTTAAGTGCATCATAAAACTCCACCTTATCGTATAAGTAATCCATTTTGCCGAGCTGCAAATAGTCACGGTATAAATGAGGTTGATACACTTCAGCCAGAAGTAATGCATCAGGACGCTTTGTTTTGATTGACGCATTTAAAAACGACCAAAATTCAACCGGCACCATTTCTGCCATATCAAAGCGAAAACCATCCACGCCTTTATCTAGCCAATAATGTACGATTTGCTCGAACTTGTACCATGAGTCTGGTAAATCTTTGTCTTGCCAAAAGGCGTGATGCGCCTGATAGCCCAACAGCCTAAACTCTTCCGGTAATGCGGGGAAATTATAGCTGCCATCGGGTTTTACACCATAATTCACTTTTACCGTTTCGTACCAATCGTTAACATCGGGCTGAGCTGCTCTAGCGCCATTGCCTGTCCATTTAGCTGGCGTCTCGTCAAACTGTCCGTCTGACAATGGATGAGCTTCACCGCCTAAAGGAAGATGAATGCTTTGCCCTTCACGCGCTGCGGGTACTTTAAAGGATTCACCTACTACGTAATAAAAGTTGTTGTTACGTGCGTATTCGACAGAGGTATCGTCATTGACACCAAAGTCTTTAACCCCTTCGGGCTTGCTCAAAGACTGATAGTCACGCGCTACATGGTTAGGGACTATGTCGATAATGACCTTCATGTCGTTGGCATGAGTGCGAGCGATAAGGGCTTCAAACTCTTCTAACCTACGCTCAACGTTCACTGCCAAATCGGGATTCACGTTGTAATAGTCTTTCACAGCATAGGGCGAACCTGCGCGACCTTTCACCACATCAGGATCATCAAGTCCAATGCCATATTCAGTATAATCGCGGATCACTGCATGATGAGGCACCCCTGTATACCAAATATAAGACGTTCCTAACTCCCTAATACCCTGTAAGGCAAGGTCGGTAAAATCGTTAAATTTACCTACACCATTTTGCTCAAGTGTGCCCCACGGCACATTGTTTGTATTAGTATTGCCAAATAAGCGCGTAAACACCTGATAAATAACTGGCTTACCTTCGCCTTGGGTATGATGCCCGAGCATATTGACATTTAGAGCGACTTTATCAGCATGTTGTTCATTAGTCATATCATCACTCGTTTGTGATTCTGGAACACTTTCTTCGTGACCTACGCTTGAGTCCGAACAAGCGGAAACTAAAACAAAAGAAGTAAGCAACACTGAGAAGAAAAAAATTTGAGAAATTCGTCTGCGCATGCGCATCGAACTGCTAGAAACAAATTGATTGAACATAAAGAAGGCATCTTCAAGCTAAATTGATTGGCAAAATCATACCCGTTAACAAAGTGTTAAAACAGTTACATACGTATTCACAAAAAATACCGGAATAATTTTGATTATAAATGCCGGTTGTATGAGAGTTGCAAAGTGCTATTAAACACTTATAAAAAAGCCAGCGGAATTCGCTGGCTTGTAAAGGTTCTAAGTGTCTTGGGACAAAACATTTTCCCTAGATTTAGAACCGGCCTGTTACACCTAAAATCACACGGCGGTCTGTGAGACCTTGTGCACATAAAAGCGCATTCTCGTTGACGCACCATTCGGTGCGGTCTTCACGGAGTAAATTCACACCGTCAATGCTAACCGTAAACATCTCATTAATGTCGTAACTAGCGTTCATATTTAATTGCGCTCGATCATCAACAATACGTGGCATATCGAAACTAATTAAACTACTCGTTCTAAAGGCTGAACGCCATGTGTATCGGGCTCTCACACTAATGTCGTACTTATCGTAGAACAAGGTGAAGTTGTAAGAGTCATTGGATAGGTTAGTTAACTGAAAGCGTTCTTCTACTACATCATCATCCAAAGTAGGTGTGGATTGATCAGTATCCGTTCGACCTAAAAGCTTGTTCAGCGCGTTAGCATCACCTGTGGCAGGTCGGAAGTCTTCAAATTGGAAGCCTGCCTCTTGGTAGGTATAGTTAACAATCACCCCGAAACCAGAAGCCCATCCAAGTTCACTTTCAAACTCACTCAAATCATATTGTGCAGCCAATTCGATTCCTTCTTGGGTTTCCTCCTCAGGTAAATTTATAGAAGTCTGTAGAGGCACACATATGCCCGTACCATCTTCAACTGATGACCAAACATTTCTATCTGTTACCGCTGGGTTAAAAATACCGCCGCCTTCACATGGTGGCGTAATATCACGTTCAATTTGGCCAGTCTCACTAATTGGCTCAGCAGGGTTATCGCGAATTACATCTATCACGTCTGTGCGCTCTTTACGAAACACGCCAGCGCTGACGAAGGCTGAATCAGAAATGTAATACTCCAACGATAAATCGTATGAAAGTACTTTCTCAGGGATCAGGAAGGGATTACCCACATTCACGGCCGCCCCCGCGTTGCCGCCAAATGCAATAGATGTCGACATATCATCGAAGTCAGGACGACGAATATCTTTGGCAATACCACCTCTTATTATCAAGTCCTCGGTCACCTCTGCAACAATATTGAATCGAGGCAGTATGAAGTTATAATCTGATTGCGTGGTAGTTTGATTTGTGATTTCACCATTTTCGATATTGTTCCCTACTGACGTTAATTCTGTCTCGATGTAGCGCAGACCTAAGTTACCTCGAATCGCCACGTCACCAATCTCAAAATCGTAGTCTCCCTGAAGGTAGAGCGCGAGCGTTTCTTCCCGGATATCAAAAAAGCCGCTTAAGTCTTCAGTCGCTTCCCCAATCAGTGGATACGGGTCAGCAATATTACCAGCAGCAATTTGTGCTGCATTGTTTGCCGCAATGGCTGAGTTAAGTGAATCTAACACTGCCTGTGGATTTTCGAATGACAAAGCCCCGTCAATCATTAAATAGTCACGCACAAAAAGACGTCGACCGTCAGCAGCATCAAAATTGTCTGGACCCGCAACTATCACGTCTGAGAATAAATCGGCAGTAGGTCTAAAGAATCGAGTATTTGCATTGGTAAAATTAGATCGAGAATTCGCGTTATTGACTAGCGCGGTGTTTTCGTTCCAGCGTAATCCGAGTCTAAAGTCTACAAAATATTCGCTAACATCCGTTAAATCGTATTTTCCATCAAACCTAAAGGCTGTCTCTGTGTTTTTCCGCTTATTTGCACCTATATTAGCTTGACGTAAAGCGTAGTTGGCTGGATTGAGCAAATCAGCTGTACTTGGTGAAGTATCAAAACCTTGTGCAATACCAAACTGCAGCGTTCTGTTAGTCGCGTCAAATTCAGCCGGTATGCCGTTATCAACACTTGCACCAGGAACAGGTTGAGGGCCGTTTGGATTAATAAAATCGAGCGTGGTACTCAAATTTGGAAAATCTGATTTATTATCTGAGTATGACAATTCAGTGATTAACTCAAAGTTATCAGTCGCTTGCCACTCAGTACCAATGGCAAGTACTGAACTGTCGGTGATACGAGAACCGTTGTTGCTTGAAACACGCAAATTTGGATCAATACGATTGCGAGAGTCTACGCCAACGCCAACAAAGCCCTGTGTCACAACTTGCACTTCGCCCAATACCAAATCGCCATTAGGTCCATCAATCGTGCCTAAATCAATGGTTTCAAAGGCGGTGTTGTTCATAGCGTCAACTGCCGCGTTAGCGCCTGTACCAGAAAAGAAGGCTCTTGCGCTTTGCTGAATTCGTTCTTGTCTATTAATGGTCACATCCGTATAGACCTTAAGGTCATCATGCGGTCTATATTCTATGGAACCTGTAAAGTTGGTCGTTTCATACTCAAATCGCGTCAGCTGCTGATCTAAAAATTGAGTACGCAAAAAGGGAAATGCCTCTGCGCTCAAGCGCCCAGAGTCTGGTAACACTTCTCTATCGCGGTCAAAGCGAGGGTCAAATGACGCCACATCTAGCTCAGCATAGCTGATGGTAGCAACAACACCCATCTCGCCGCCGCCAACTTCAAAGTTATCACCAAAAGTGGCCGATAATCTCGGCGTAGTGCTTTCTGCCAAGTCACTTCGATCCGCTTGCGCTCGAACAGTAAACAACTGCTCGTCTAAGTCCAGGCCGCGAATGGTGCGCAAGTTAATCGTACCCCCTACAGAGCCTTCGATTGTGGCTGCGGTGGGTACTTTAGATACTTCAACAGAGGCGATAAGCGCCGCAGGCAAATCATCAAAACTTATACCAGAGCGACCATTGCCCGAACCAATCGTCGACACACCATTTATTTCGACACGGTTGGCACCTGTCCCCCTGATTTGAACACCAGTACCCACACCGGCCGTTCTATCAATCTGAACACCGGTGATGTTTTCAAGCACTTCCGCCAAGTTAAGGTCTGGCAACTTACCTATATCCTCGGCTTGGATAACCTCTACCAAATTATTTGAGTTACGTTTTTCGACAAGCGCACTGGCCAGTGCGCTTCGAATTCCCGTTACTTCAATGACTTCTGTGGGTGCCTCAGAATTTTCGTCCTCATCGGTCTGTTGTGCCATTGTTGCAGTAGAAGCAGTGCTCAAGGCAACCGCAACTGCTACAGCGATTTTTAAGCGATTAAAATCTTTGTGTGTTGACATGTGTGTTCCCTAAATTTTTGTCTACTGTGGGTAGACTTTATGGTGGTTTTCGCGCTTTTACATCTTTATATACATTTATAACAAAAAATAAACAATTTCATGCAATTATTCAATTACTTTAAGTCATAACAAATCATTAATAAGCAAAATTACGTTATTACGCGCATGAAGAAATAAAAGTGAAGATCGCGCAAGCCCAGTAATGGCAAGGCTGTAAGGTGGTAATGCCAATATAGGGAAGGTTTAGCTTATTGTTAATTTTGTTGAAATTATTTTTATCGATGCTCTGAAAAAAACGGCGTTATCACTAAATAGACTATTTTTTGCACGGTGCACGCACTCAAATGTAGTGAATTAAATGGTTGCGATATGCAATTTGATAAAGTGTAAACACTAAATATCGCGTCAGTGTTATTTCCCAGTTATGGCCTGCAAGGTGAATTTGGCGGTAGCGCCAAGCTCCAAATTGTTAGTCAAGGTGAGCTCCTCGCCATGATTACGTATAATTTGACGGCTGAGGCTTAGGCCAATTCCACTGCCCGTTTTTTTCGTAGAATAATAAGGAGTGAATAAATTCTCAGGGTTTTTGACGCCGTAGCCATTGTCTATGATGGATATTTCTAAAATTTCGTCTATTTGCGTCCAAGTTATTGTTACAAGGCTAGGCGCTTCAATTCCTTGTAGCTTACTAACATTTGCTTCATGCGCATTCTTTATCAAATTAACCAAGACTTGCTGGATTTGCTCACTGTCTGCTAATACAAGCGCTTTCCCATCCTGAACTTTGAAGGTTACATCGGCGAAAAGTAAGCAGGTATCATTGATAAGTTCGTGAAGTGCAATTTCGCTTTTATTAGGTTCTGGCAGCTTTGCCAGTCGATGGTAGTTCTGAATAAAATGATTCAACGCGTGCGCTCGCTCCTGCACTACATTGAGTCCCTGAACAAAATCATCCTTGTATTCTGCTCTTATTACCTTTTTCTTTGCCTCTAAACTTGCCAAGGTTTCGGCAATTGATGCAATAGGCGCAAGGGAATTATTGATTTCATGGCTCAGTACGCGCAACAGCTTCTGCCACGCTTTGCGTTCCTCCTCCCTCAAAATATGCTGAATATGAGTAATAAAGATTAAGGTGTTTTGTTTCCCATTCTCCAAGTAGCTGTCTTTGCTCACTAATACACTTTCTTTTTTATTAGGCAATGTAATTTGAATAGACGCCTGAAAATCTTTTTCAATCACTGGATGCAAACCGAGCTGTTTGATGGGCCATCCTATAATGTCGTGCTGTTTTGATGAGAATAACTTTTCCGCGGCAGGATTCATGAGTGAAATTCGATGCTGTTCATCGCAGGCAATTATCGCAACATCAATCTGATTAATGATTTTTGTTAGCAGTATTTGTTGTTCACGAGTGATGAGACTTTGTTTACTCAAGCGCTCAGTCAATCCATTTAGAAGAGCATTAAATTCAGCTAAAACACCTTTTTTGCCCCGGATATTCGCACGTAAGCTATAGTCTCCCGTCACAATCGCCTCCACAATATTGGTGGAAGTGCGTAACTGAGAAACAGCGTACTGACGAATCGCAATAAAAGAAAACACTGCGCTTGTGTAAACCACTATAAAAATAAGCAACTTCAAATAGATGGATATATCGATTAAAACTATTAGCACTGTGCATACAATGAGCGCCGGCAATGCACCAAATATTGCTAACCTGACTAACTTGTCCTCAAATGCATAGCGTTGATTTTGAACAGAAATTTGCGCTTATCCTAATGTGTACTTTTCTAGACGTCGGTAATATGCGCTTCGACTCAAGCCCAAAGAGTCACTGATCTGAGCAGGGTTTTGTTCAAAGCGAAGCAGGCGATCACTTATCACCGCCTTTTCTATATCCTCCAGACTAGCCTGTTGCCAATCAATTGGAAAGCCCTCACCCTTATCATTATCACCTGGCACATCACCATCGATGATGCCGAGTGACTGCGGCTCAATAATATCATCGTTTGCCAAGAAGAACGCACGCTCAATAATGTGTCTCAGCTCTCGTATATTGCCAGGCCAAGCATAAGCTGTTAGCACAGACATAGACTTGTCGCTTAAACGCTTTTCAGGCATTTGATATTTGCTTGCATATTCTTTAATAAATGCGGCACTAAGCATCGGGATATCCGCCTTACGGTAGCGTAAAGGAGGAATTTCCAAGACAATTGTATTGAGTCGATACAGTAAGTCTTGACGAAAATTTCCGTTTTTCACCATCTCTTGTATGTTAGCGTTTGTGGCACTTACAAGGCGAACATTCATCGATTGAGTTCGACTGCTGCCAACTTTTTCAAACTGGCGTGATTCCAATACCCTGAGTAATTTTGCTTGTTGCGCAAGATCGATAGTGGCGATTTCATCCAAAAATATCGTGCCGCACTCCGCTAGCTCAAATCGACCGATTCGATTTTGTTTTGCATCTGTAAAAGCACCTTTCACATGGCCAAACATTTCACTTTCAAAGAGCGTGCTTGAAATTGCCCCCATATTTACTGGAACAAATGGGGCATCTGCTCTGCTTGATTGAATATGCAGATATTCTGCAAGTGCACTTTTCCCAGTGCCGTTTTCACCCGTAAACAAAATGGACATGTCGCTTTTTGCAAGCTTATTTAGTTGTTCTAATAAGAGTTGCATGGGCCCTGACTGAGCAATAAATTGCGCCTGTCCTTTTAAAGACTGATGCGCATCGCGTAACAAGTCGTTTTCTGCTTGGAGCTTGTTGCCACGCGCAAACAGCGAAGCCTTCTCTATTTGATTATTAACCACTGACAATAAGCGTTCATTGTTCCAGGGCTTCTCTATAAAGTCGCTCGCGCCCATCTGCATGGCAGACACAGCAATTTCTACACTGCTGTAGCCAGTCATAACCACAATGGGTAATTCATTATGCAGCTTACTGACCTGTTCGATTAGTGCCAACCCCTCTTGACCAGATGTGGTGTCAGCGTGATAGTTTAGATCTAACAAAGCGAGTGAAAATGTACGCTGTTTTATCTGTTCAATCAGTGCTTCAGGGGTGGTGACACAACTGACTTCAAACTCATTTAATTCAAGTAGCAGTTTTAATGCTGAAAGTACATTAGTGTCGTCATCAGCGACAATAATCGAATAGCTCATTTAGCGCCTTTTATACATCTGGGTAAATACATGAATCCATATTTAAAAATGATGCAGTGCGTCTGCAGGTTCGCGGTTTAGTATTCGTTTGGCAGGCGAATAAGTCGCTAATAGCACCATCAATATAATCATAAGCGGCATACAAATTAGCGCAACCCATAGCGCAACGTCACTAAACAGCATAGTGGAAGACATAAGATTCATTAGCCATACACTTACGCCTAAGCCCAAAAGCACGCCCATTGTCAATTGCCAGCCGGCTTGCTTCAAAAACATTTTTAAAATACTCACATCTGGTGCTCCAATTGCCCGTCTTACGCCTATTTCCTGTGTGCGCTGAGCCACTCCATTTGACGCTACTGCATAAATCCCCGTGGCAGCCAGAAGTGCAGCCACAATACCACAGATTAAAAAGATAGTGCTCACCGTAGAGATAACGAGCAATGGCTGAGCAATCAAATCGTCATAAGACTGGATTTGATAAACACCTACTTTAGGGTCCACAGTCTCCAGTGCCTCTTGCAAGCTTGCTCGCGCCACTTGCTCGCTACCATTGTAATGAATGGCTATTTGCGCACTAAAAAAACCGGCGTTATCCATCGAGTGATAGGTATTATAATTAGCGCTCGAGAAGTCCATTTTCGAACCATGGAATGTATCGCTTACCACCCCCACAATGGTATACCAATCACCGCGACTGTCGGCTCTTGCGCGCCTAACTCTCTTGCCCACAGCATCACCGTCAGGAAAGAAGTCTTTCGCGATAGATTCATTAATGATAATACTCATCATACCTTCTGCTGAGTCGCGATAGTCGAAGTCTCTGCCTTGAATAACCTCCATACCCAATGCACTCCACGAATTATGCGAAACGCCTTCGTTATTACTAAAAGGGTTTTCATCATAACGTTGTGCACCTCTTCCTTCTATTTCGAAATAGCTGGTGCCACCTCCAGTGCCGGGCAGTTGCGTCATATAAATTGTACTGACAATATTATCGTAGCTTTCAAGTGCCTCTTTTAAGTCGTAGTAAAAAGCGCTTCGTTTCATTCTGTCTGTGTACTCAAACTCTTCTTCTTCGCGTATGGGATAGTCTGCTGGTGGCAACTGCAAGCGTGCTGTAAGGCGATTATCGGTTTCAACTCCGTAGTCTGCGTTGCTAGCGGAATAGGTCGAAATCAAAATCACGCTTGCCATTACTAAAACCACGCATGAAAATAGAATTTCAGAAACAACTAAGGCTTTACCAATGCCAGCCGCTTTCTTACCAAGCGCACCGCGTGTGCCGTCTCGCAAGGTTGAGTTAAAATCATTGTTTAAAGAACTCCAAGCAGGAATAAGACCGGTGACCACTATCATCAGACTAACCGTGGCGACTAAAACGAAAACGGCGTTTATATCCAAGCTGGGCGACCACCAATATGGCTTGGCGTTATCTAAGCTAAAGATACTGTCTAAAGCCAAACTGGTCATCTCCAGGCCATAGCCTGCCAGCAACAAAGCTATAATGCCTCCTATCGAACAAATGAATACACTTTCCCACAGCATTTGCAAAATGAGTCTATTACGCGAAACACCCAATGCTTGACGAATAGCCACCTCTTTTGAGCGCTCATTCACCCTTGCCAGTAACAAGTTGCCAACGTTGATACACGCCAGCAACAAAATTAGCAAGGCGACAATAAACAATGCAATAAAAAGTCCGTAATACTGAGTAAGATGCGCTTTTTTATAGGGCTCAATTGTTAAATATTCGCCCTGGGGACTGATCACCCAATTCCAGTCTTCCTGAAACTGATCTGCAAGTGCCCTGTTCTTTGAATTAAGCAAACTGCGCACCTGGCGAATTGACACACCATCGGCAAGCTTTACGAAGGCGGTGCTAAAATCGTAACGACGTTCGCTTGGATTAATGTGCGATTCAGGAAGCAATTGCCACATTTGGGCAATCGCCGGAAACTTGAAGCCTTGTGGCATAACACCAATTACCGTTGCCTGTTCGGCACCATCAATCGCCACCGTCTTGCCAATAATGCCAGCATCTCCATTAAACTGCTGTTGCCACATGTCAAAACCCAACACCACCACATCTTCGGCACCCTCGGATTGATCATCAGCAACAAACCCACGCCCTAATAAAGGCGCTACCCCGCTAAAATCAAAGATGTTATAAGACACATAGGCCGAATTGTATTTGCGTAGCTGTCCCCCTACTTCTCCAACAAAGGTATTGCCGTCTTGATAAATACCAAAGTCGTCAATAAGCTCACTGTTTTGCGCGACCGCATATATGTCAATTGATGCGGCCGGTCTTCGAGTCAGATGTGTATTGTCGTAAACTCCCTCGATAACATAAAGCGGCTTGTTGTCCGCGAAGGTGACCGGTGAAAATAGCAGCGCGTTTAATAGCGAATAGGTATAGAGTGCAAGGCCAAGCCCAACCGACACGATTAAAACGGTCATCGCCGTAAAGCTGGGTTTTTTGACCAAAAGCCTTAATGCATATTTAAGGTCGATAGCAATTGACATATGTGTTCTCCTTTATGCAAATTAGAAGGTCAGTGTTAAACAGCGGCTGCGAATTTATTCGATTTATCCAACACCACTTTGCCATCAAACATTTCGATGGTGCGTGAGGCTCTTGCGGCTGATTTAGGGTCGTGCGTAACCATACAAATGGTTGAGCCTGATTGATGAAGTTCATCAATTAAGGCCATGACCGTTGCTGCGTTTTTCGAATCGAGGTTACCGGTTGGTTCATCAGCCAGTATTAGAGAGGGTTTGCCCGCAATCGCTCTTGCAACGGCAACCCGTTGTTGCTGCCCGCCCGACAGCTGAGACGGAAAGTGGCTGGCTCGATGTTGAATATCCACCTGCTCCAGCGCAGTTTTCACCATAGATTTGCGCTGCTCTTTAGATATATCGCTGCGATAAGTCAGTGGCAATTCAACATTTTCAGCGACGGTTAAATCACTGATCAAATTAAAGGCCTGAAAAATAAAGCCGATTTCTTTGTTACGAATCACCGCTCGCTGCTGCTTGTCGAGAGTATTAACATCGTAGCCAGACAAGGAATAATTGCCGGTCGAAGCAATGTCCAGTAAACCAATGACACTCAACAGAGTTGACTTTCCACAGCCCGATGGACCCGTTATTGAGACAAACTCCCCCTCTTCAATAACAAGATTAACATCCGTCAATGCGTGCGTTTCAAGCTCATCAGAAATAAACACCTTGTTAATATGAGAAAGTGCAACAATACCTGCGTTATTCATTGAAGTCATAGTGGCTTTCCTTAGTTCATTAGTATATTAATTGATTGCTATTTGAGGCTTTGAAGCCCATTTATTGGCGTCTGAAATAATGATTTTTTGGCCAGGCTCAATACCTCGAATGATTTCGATGTGAGTGCTCGACGACTGACCAAACTCCACCAGTGTTTTGGTCGCCGATTTACCGTCAGCATCTAACACAAAGACGTTTGATTCGCTCAAGCCTCTTGCATACATAGGGCGTTTCACAAAAAGAGCATTCGGTTTTTTTGCAATTTCGATAACACCCTCTATGGTCAGTTCAGGCCGAGCCTCATCCGGCATTTCGCTCACTATCTCGACATCCACCTGAACCAAGCCATTTATAACGGCTGGATCAATGCGGCTGACTTCACCTGCGAATAACGAAGTGCGCGAATCAAGGCTAACCGCCTGTCCCATTGCAACTTGATTAATTAGGTTCTCAGGAATGCGAAGCTCGGCGATGAACTGATCACGCGAAGCAATTTTGACAATATTCGTGCCCGCAACGACTTGTTGCCCCAGCTCAACGGAGAGCTCTTTGACCACAGCATCTTGCGAGGCTTTCATCGTTAAACCCTCAACCAATACTTTTGCGCGATTTGCAATGTGCTGTAAGCGCTTAAAACGCGCCTGACTTGCGATAAGCTGAGCTTGATTATTTTGCTTTTGTGATGCCAAGCGGTTTTGCGCAAGTTCCCAGCGCTGTTTGTTCTGCTCAGCCTCTATTTTGCTGCTCTCAAAATCAATTTGAGAAACCGCATTAACGCCTTGGCTCATGAGCTTCTTTTGAGCATCCAAGGTAAGCAACGAGCGTTCGTAATTGAGTTTTGCTTCGAGCACAGCAGCTTTAAGATTCAATAATTCGTTGTTTAAAGATGCACTTAACGCATTGTTGGTGGCAATGAGTTCATCTAACTCCCATTGGCGCTCATCCATTGACTGCACTAACTCTGGGTTGCTTAATTGTGCAATAGCGTCTCCTTTTGCAACCACAGTGCCGGGTTTAACAAAAAGCTGTTCAATGCTAGCGTTCACTGAAGTTGATATCCAACGCTCTTCTTTTGGCGCCAATACGCCCATACCACGAACACTAACAACAAACTCTTCTTGCTCAACAGTTGCTAATACTAATTCTTGAGCGCTAACGCTGTTACCGGCATTACTTAAAGATAAAAACCCCAGCGTAAGCAAGCATACAATAATCACAGTAATCGCCATTATTGAAATTAGCTTTTTGTTTGGACGCTTTTTAGTGCTTCGAGCAATGTCCATTTTATCGACTTCCTTATTAGCTATAAGCGGAAACAAGCGTTAATGATAGAAAGATGTACAGCATCATGTATGCCAACAAAAAAAATCATTCATATTCAATAAGATAGAAATCCAGATGTGTATAGTAAGACTTATAGATCCCAAAAGTGGGATTCATAAACGTATAGTGAGTTTCGATATCGGGACGAGTTTCACCCATTGGTGACGGTAACGCGCAGATATACTGAGGCTTCGACTTGTTGCTCTTTGCAGTATGATTTAACATGCAGTATTGCGTGAAATGTTAATCTGTTGTTAAATCATACTGTACGAAAATACATCAGACCAAATAGATGGTCCCGCGAACGAAGTCTCAAATAAAAAACAATTAATAAGGAAGGACTCTTATGCAAAAAAACTCACCAACAAAATTACGCACACTTAGCAAAGGACTGCATCTGGCGTTTGCGATAAGCTTGGCATTCGCACCAGTAATGATGACCTCAGTCCATGCGCAAGCTGCACAAACACAGCAAATGGACGCTCAGCTGAATATGGCAAAGCGTAATATTGAGCAAATCCAAAAGAGCTTAGCGACTATTCGCACTGGTGATGTTGCGCAATACAATAAGTTGAGCAAACAACTGACTAAAGCAGCCGACTTACTTAAAGCAACAAGCAGTCAAGCTCATCCAGACTTTCAAATTGCTGTACAAAACTGGAGCACTCTACGATCTCAAATGGTTTCAATGTCTGAGCAGTGGCAGCAAGCGCAAGCAAATGCTAATTTTCAACAAAATAATTCACAAGGCAACTCGGTAAACAACAACCAGACGGCGATGAGTGCATCCGCGCAAAGCAACGCGCAAGCTAGTGGGCAAGTCGTTAACGCTAACGCTATTTTAGCTAAGTACCAGCGCGAAAACCGACCGAAATTATCGAATTATCCTAATCCAAGTGACGTCTCCAACTGGGCTAGAAGCATGAAGGCTTTGCAAAGCACAGAGCTACAAGCAGATTTACGCTCGTTACAGGATGCAAGTGTAAGCGCGCAAGACAGGCAGCGTGTAAGCAATTGGATAGGTGGTAGTTTTCAAGACCAAATTACGCAAGACATAAGCAATGCCATGCAGCATTTCAATAATCTTGCAAACACCGCTGCGCAAACCAGCCAACAAATAATGGGAATTGATCAAAGCGATAAAATGCGAATTTATAATTTTGCCAATGGTGAAAGCGGTAGAAGAAATATGCAGCGAATCGATGCCGGTCTTGTTGCCTCAGCGAATGCGTTAGCCTTGGAAGAAAGCTATCCTTCACTTGCTAATCCCGAGCGTCAACAGCAAATTGCTCTATTAGCGACGGCGCAGCAAACGCTACAGGAATATTCAGAAGTTGCGAAAGAGCAAGCCGAAGTACTGGCAAATATGCCCAAAAAGCAGAAAAAGAAGAATGAACAGTTTTTAAAGGGGATCAGCCAGACGCTCTGGTTTAAAGGAAGTGAATTCGCCTCTTTAGATTCAAAAGGCAGCATTTGGATGAACAGCGAGGATGTAGGCGATATTGTAAACAGTGGCACTATTTACGTCTTCAGCAGAGACATTGGCTCCATAGAGCCTGATGGAAAAGTGTGGTTCAACGGAAATCACGTAGGCATACTTGAAGAGAACGGAAAAGTATGGCGCAACGGCACTCATGTAGGCACGGTTGAGCCAAATGGGAAAGTCTGGATTGATGGCGGTCAAAACGGCGAAATCGTACCCTATGATGGGGAATGGAAACGCGCCGCTGTGGTTTACTTTTTCAACGATTGGTTTACACGGGACGCTTGGAAGCGATAAGCAAAAAATACATAAACGTGCGCTAAAACAAGGTGTATATAAATGTGGCTAACGCACTTTGTTGCGTGGCCACTACAATTGCGCCAAGCAATGCAAGTACTAAGATGATGGGTAAAAGCCAAATTTTCTTACGCACGCGTAAAAAAGCCCAAAGGTCTTGCAAAAACTCTATCACTAAAATGGATCCTTCAAATTTATTGGCTTATCCGCCTCACGCTTAATCCACGTACTTTGCTTTAATTTATACGGATGGGAATGATACTGAGACTTACCAAGTGCACGCATAACAAGCCCCATCGGGACAATCAGCAAATAAAAAGCAAAAGCGAGTATCAACTTAGTATTAAACCATGCCAGCACAGACGCAATCACCATCCATACAAGATATGGCCCATACAGCGCAGTTGGCTTAAGCAAATACAGCGCTATCAAGAGCAGAGAAAGCCATGCCGGCCATAGTGGGATACCCATAGAAAAAAAATAAGGCAGTATCCCCATGAAAACAGCTGGAAATGCGATAGCCATTGTAAGCGCAAAAGATTGCAGCGCGTCAATGTCGTCTTTGTGTGCAAGCGGCAGCATAATCGATTGAATTACCTTCATTGTTTAGTCCTTCGCAAAACGTTGTCGCTTAGTATTTTTAACAACATCGTTTGCTTGCTCGGCTTTGTAAAGCACAATATTTTCCATAACTAATACATCCATCTCTGTCGCTAAAAAACATTGAATAGCGTCTTCAGGGCTTCGTACCGGCGGTTCGCCGCGCACGTTAAATGATGTATTAATAAGCATTCCTACGCCCGTTCTTTGTTTGAAAGCTGATATTAAGGCGTGAAATTTAGCATGATGTTGCGCGTCTACCGTCTGAACGCGAGCAGAATAATCCAAATGCGTAATCGCAGGCACAACGCTTCTCACTTGATTGACTCTATCTTCAATACTTATGTCATTATTGGATACTTGTTCGTGCGCATTGTTAGAACCAATTGTTGAATCATCAACTCGGTGTTGCGAATTCAAATTCGCTACAAATAGCATAAAAGGGCTTGGCTTGTTCAACTCGAACCACTGCTTGGCATCCTCAGACAACACTGCTGGAGCAAAAGGGCGGAATGACTCGCGCTGTTTTATCTTCAAATTCATTTGCGACTGCATTTTTTCAGAGCACGGGTTACCTAAAATAGAACGGTTTCCCAAAGCTCGCGGACCAAACTCCATGCGCCCTTGAAACCACCCTACCACCTTGTCATCAGCAAGTGCCTGACTGACTTCGCTGAGCAGTTCACTCGAAATCAACTCATCGCTTTCAAAGCGTTTAAACACAAGCGATAGCTGCTCACATACTTGCACAATTTCCTCTTTTGAAAAGGCATCGCCCAGCTGTGCGCTTTGCATTACTTCACGCTTTAAACTTGGTGCTGCGCTTTTGTTTGCAAGCGCGGTATTGCTATCTTCGGTATTGCGCTTGTCGGCTTGGTTTAACGATTGTCGCTCGTACCATAGCTGCAGAGCCGCGCCCAGGGCCCCACCAGCATCGCCTGCTGCAGGCTGTATCCAAATTTCATCAAATATATCAGCATTGAGTATTTTACTATTTGCCACGCAGTTAAGCGCAACGCCACCGGCCAAGCACAGATTTTTGGATTTGGTGAGGCGTTTCGCTTCCCGTGCAATATTCAAAACAACCTCCTCAATCACAACTTGAATGCTACTCGCTAAATCCATTTGTTTTTGCGTAGGCGCTCTATCAAAGGGATGGGCTTTTCCACCAAAAAGTGTTTCGAAGCGCCGGTTAACCATACGACTTCCAATAGCATAGTCAAAGTATCGCATGTTGAGCGCGAAACTGCCGTCGGCGAGAATATCAATTAGATGTTCCTTTATTAAATCCACATACTTTGGTGTGCCATAGGGCGCAAGCCCCATTAGCTTGTACTCGCCAGAGTTAACGCGAAAGCCACAGTAGTAGGTCATAGCCGAATACAACAGTCCAATACTGTGGGGAAAATGCATTTCCTTCAGAGGCTTGAGCGTATTCGCCTTGCCATGCCAAATAGATGATGTTGCCCACTCGCCTACTCCATCAAGGCACACTACCGCAGCCTCGTCATAAGGACTAGGGTAGAATGCGGAAGCGGCATGAGACTGATGATGCTCAGTAAAGTGCAAAGGTGGAAGCGTAGCTTTTTTACTCTGCGCTTTTGCATAAGCTGGGTCGTGCTCTTGACCGCGTACTTGCTGTAAACGAAGCTCATGCTCGCAGATAAGCGTTCGAAGCTCCCGCCGAATGAGGCTTTTTAGATAGAGTTTTTCTTTTAGCCATATTGGCATTGCTCTGGCGAAGGCAAAAAAACCAAATGGAGCATTGCCCAGAAAGGTTTCTAATAAGCGTTCAAATTTTAATAAGGGCTTGTCATAAAACACCACCGCGTCTAAATCATGGAGAGTTAAATTTGCGCTCGCAAGACAGTATTCGATTGCCTGTGCCGGGAATTGAGGATCATGCTTTATACGGGAGTAGCGTTCTTGCTGTGCAGCAGCGACAATTTTACCATCTACTACAATTGCCGCTGCACTATCATGATAGAATGCAGAAATACCTAAAATTGCTGTCATCGCTTCACTTTTATCAAGCGCATATTGTAACTAGATCCTATTACTTTTAGTGTTGCACTACAGTAACATACGTCTGGCCTTGCAAATAAGCCATAAAGCGTTTTGCATACGAATGTTGTCGCTGATTCAATGATAAAGGATACTCGAATGCAGCAAAAACCCAAACTCGTTTTTTACCTTATCGCAATCCTTCTTCCATTTTTATTGCTTGGCGCACTGGAAGGAATTTTACGACTTGCTAATTATGGCGCAAGCTATCCTTTATTTGTTGAATCTGACCAATTTGAAGGGTATTTAGAACCCAACCCAGATGTCATAAAACGCTTCTTTTATCCAGCGAGTTCAGCGCCTGCCGTTTCCCCTGACACTTACCTTTTCAAAGAACAAAAAACAGACAACACCCTTCGCATTGTGGCCATGGGCGGCTCAACCATGGCGGGCTTTCCTTATGGTAGATTTGGCTCACCCGCTGGCATGCTTAAACAACGCATCAGCGCAAGTCACCCTCAGCAGAAGGTAGAGATAATTTCAGTGGCAATGTCGAGCATCAATAGCTTTTCGATTTTGGACTTTACAGAAGAAGTCATAGCCATCGAGCCTGACGCAGTTTTGATTTATGTAGGCCACAATGAATACTTGGGTGCGCTGGGCGTGGGCTCTAGTTTTGCGGGTAAAGGCTCATATAGCGCCAATCTTCTTTTTCTGACGCTGAAAGACTGGCGTATATATCAATTAGTGCAAAAAATATATCATTTAATAGTTACGCCTAACCCAGAGGGAATCTATGTAGAGGGGGCTTCAACAAATCAGCGAACACTAATGGCGCAAGTGGCAAAAGATAAAAACATTGCCTATAAAAGCGATATATATGTTGCCGGAAAGACGCAGTTTGAACAAAACTTATCTCTTATTCTAGAAAAACTTTCTCAAGCGGCTGTACCCGCTTTTGTATCGAGTATCGCTTCAAATGAAGCCAGCCAAGCCCCCTTTGAATCGCTTGAAATTCCAGAGCTTGATAATGCATTGCTCAACAAAAACACTCAAAAATCATGGCCTACAAACGCGCATACTGCACTCGCCAAAGACCGCTTTCATGCCAACTATATGTTTGCACTGGGAAACTATTTGCTTGAAAACGGTAAGCGCACTGAAGCCTACAAAGCTTTCAAACAAGCTCGCGACTTTGATCTATTACGGTTTAGGGCACCAAGCGAATTTAACGAGATTATTCAAGCCGTAAGCCATAAGCATGATGCGATATTTGTGGACTCATACGCCACGCTCATTAACGATACTAAGAATAGAATTATTGATAAATCGCTTATGCTGGAACATCTGCATCCAAACGCTCGTGGATACTTTCTGATTGCAGAAAGCTTTTACTCAAGCTTACTTGAAGAAGGACTCATTTCATCAGAGAACACGAACGAGCAAGACCTGGCGGTTTTCCAAGAGGATGCTTGGCGATGGCAACCATTGTCACTAACGGATCAAATTTTTGCCCAATTTAAGGTCGAGCAGCTGCTCTCGGATTACCCCTTCAGTGACACGCCTACAACCGTCCGACTTGATGATATTAGGATTGCTGATATCGAGCATGCCATAGTAAATTCACGGGCGATAAGACGCTCGGATATAACGCTTGCTAAGCAGCGCATGAGGGGCGAATCTTATATCAAGATTCAGCAGCAGCTAGTTGAAAAGTTACAAAGCGAGGGGCGTTTTTTGGAAGCCGGTATTAGTGCAGGAACGCTTTTTGAAGCCTTGCCCGAACAAGAGAATCTAGCGCGTGTTGCGTCATTACTGCTGTTGCGAGCTAATGCTCTTCCGCTTGCAGAGTATTATGCTAGCAAGGCTGTGCAACTGAATCCGCGAGCAGTAAACTACAAATTAAGCTTGGCCGAAATACTGTTTAAGCAGCAAAAAATAAAGGCCTCTATCGTCTTGCTTGATGAGGTGATTGCGCAAGACCCTTCCAATCTTAAAGCTAAACAAATAAGACGCTCGCTTTTGCAATGACACCTTTTGCAATAACATATGCACGCCCAAAGGTTATTTTGATTCTATGAATATGCCCAATGTTCACACTAAGTCTGTATCAAATACGAAGCGTTTTTTGTTTTATGGGATTGCTATGTGCATACCCGTTGCGTTTTTCGCGCTCTTAGAAGGAGGCTTGCGCTTGGTAGGTTATGGTAACGATACGCCACTGTTCATCGAAAATCCTGCCAACCCGCACTATTTACTCCCTCGCCCTGATGTGATGTCTCGATATTTCCCCCCAGATGCGCCACAACCAAACGTTACTCTGGAAGCCAATTTCTTTCTAAAGGAAAAACCTGAAAATGGTATTCGACTTTTTGTGCAAGGCGGCAGCACCGCGGCGGGCTTTCCTTATGGCTATGGCGCTTCACTTGCCGCCACGCTCGACCAACGCCTGAAACAAGCGCTTCCGGCTAATCATGTTGAGGTGGTTGGAACCGCACTCTCGGCGGTTAACTCATACACCTTATTAGACTTGGCTGATGAAATCATTGAGCAGTCGCCTGATGGTGTTTTAATTTATGCTGGTCACAATGAGTTTTTGGGAATTTTGGGGGTGGGCAGCAGTTTTGCGCTTGCCAACTCAACTACCAGCACATTATGGTTTATCAAGCTGAAAGGCTGGCGAACATTTCAGCTTATTCAGCGCTTGTTTTTCAATATTAGTTCGCCAAGTGATGCATCACTAATTCAGATGACTAGTAAAGACCCTGACGCATCATCACAAGCTGGCACTGCAAATTCTCGCACCTTAATGTCTAAAGTGGCAAAAGATAAGAACATTGCAAAAGACTCTGCGCTATTTGATGCAGGTATTCATCAGTTTGAGAGAAACATGCGTCTATTGATACAAAAATACCAAAGTGCCAATATCCCCGTGTTCATTGCTAGTCTCGCTAGCAATCAAGGCCAACAAGCCCCCTTTTCGAGTGCGCCCGCCTCGTTAGAACACATGCAAATTATTAAAGGTATAGAGTCCTTGCTATCCCAAACAAAACGAAGTGACGCAATTCCTGCGCAATTACAGTTGATTCAAACTCAACTTCAGCACGCCAGCGCAGCACTTATGTCCTCAGACAGTGCAGACCTGCATTTTACATTGGCAAGGTATTTACGCTCACTTGGATTACACTCACTCGCCAAAACTCATTTTATGCAAGCGATTGAACATGACACCTTGCGATTTCGCGCACCGAAAGCGATCAATGATGTAATTTCTAAGCTCAGCGAGATGGAAGGTGTATATTGGGTCGATAGCAAAACTGCATTTGAACAACGTAGTCGTAATGGCATTATTGATACGAGTCTGATGCTTGAGCACTTGCACCCAAACTTAGAGGGTTATTTTGTGCTCTCTGAGAGTTTTTATCAGGCGCTAAGAATGAGCAAGCGGTTCAGCCCATGGACTGACATAGCGATAGGGCAGGCTTGGAACGAGCGTCTGATCTTGCCGGCAGAGGAGTACTTTGGCTATGCCACAATACAAAAATTAACAAGCGACTACCCCTTTGTGGACCAGCCTGTAAAAGTCAAACTGGCAGCACCTACCGATTGGCAACAAGAGTTGGGATATCAGTGGTTTAGCAAGCAGTTGACTTGGGAGGCACTGATGCATCGCAGTTTGAACCGGTACAGAAGTGAGCAAAACCAAGCGATGGCTCAGAAAACACTGCAGATCTTAGCAGATGCCCTCCCCCATAACGGACTATATAATCTCCAGCTTGCAGAACTTATGTTAAAACAAAATCGTGATGCGCTGGCACTTCATTATTTCAAACGTGCAAAATTAGCCGGTGCAGTGGGCGATAATTTGGATAAACAAGTTCACAGGCTACGTGAGCAGCAGAGCAAACTAAAGGTCAATTGATTATAATGCCCTATCAATAGCGCATCATACAAAAACACCGCCGAGGCGGTGTTTTACATGAAGTGTCTCTCTTATGAATAATTTGCTGTTACACAAGCTTGTTACCTAACTAATAGGCATTCAATTTCCATTTCTGAGAGCTCCAGCCCGTATTCAACGGAGCTTGAACTAAAGAGGCTCCATTGCCGTCATTTTCGTGAAGGTATAGGTTTGACCATTGGTTCTTAATACGGTACTTGTCACCTGACTTTTCAAACTTCCACTTTTGAGAACTCCAGTCACTGTTTAAGTCTGCAGTTTTTATGACATCCCACTGATTAGTGGACGCAGCCGTTAAGTAGCGACCATTCCATGTATTTTTAATTCTGTACACGTTATTAGATACTTTTTCCAGTTTCCACTTTTGCGAACCCCAACTGCTATTTAAATTGAGCACCTCGACACCGGCCCAATTCCAGTTTCCACCCGCATGCATGTAACGGCCTTTCCAGCCACCTTTCAAGCGCTTATTGCCGGCAATCTCGTCGCCACCTGTGTCAGTGTTTTTGCACGAATTGTCTGTAAAGCTTGTAGGTAGACACTTGCGAGTAATCGTAAAATCACGGTCATTTTGACCATGAGTTTCAACATTAAACTTAATGCCATCAACCCGTTTGTTGGGTAAACCATGATTTCGCCACTTATTCAAAATCGGCTTAATAGAAGTCGTGCCGCTATTGCGATAGCTTTGGCGAACGGCCCAAAACTGAACCCAATCACTGAAATAAAACTTGTAATGTTTATAAGTAGCGCCATCGTGGCTAGTTGTGCCCAAGTATTCATTTTGTGGATTATTGCTATCCCAGTCATTCATTAACCAGTCGTGCATCTGTTGAGGGTTCTTACTGGCTTTATCGACGATGTAATTTTCGTACCATCCGGCCAACCCGTTTGGATTACCCGAGATCCAGTTCACTGACACCTTCGGACCGTACCACCAGCTGCCGCTGCCTGAGCCACTGACTGCAAACGAAGCGTCCACTGCAAAATCAGCTGACACACTATCGACCTTATCAATGCTGAAAGTACCAGCAAAACTTGCGTCAAAACCTCCGTTGTTGTGATTAACATTTATGATGACTCGATTATTGTTGAGATCTCGGTATTTAGTGCCGTCAAATTGATCACTTTGCCACGCCGAACTCGCATAACTGCCTGAGTAAATGGTATCAACACCCGAAGACGTAGAGGCTTGAGCAGAAAAAGCAGTAAACTGTGACGCGCAGAAAAGCGATGCAAGCGCGACTGCTGTGCCACGATGGGTGATTATTTTTGACAAGCCTGTGCCAGTGCGCTTTGTCGTATGTAAGATATTAAACATGGTGTGTTCCTATTTTATATAGAAGAGCTAAATTGTATTGCGAGTGTGTGTGTTCAAGAGTGAACAATATTTAGCCTATGCCCCATGTTTGTATATGTAAAGTAACAAACTTGTAAATATTAAGATATTTTTTTGTGAATTTTACTCTTATCGTTATTAAATTTTATATTACTATTTTTATTTAATTTTTTTATTAACTAAATAAAGTAAATAAATACCATAATTTTTGCAGTAACCAATTGATTTATTTGCTTTATTTTTAATAATAAGAAAATTTGGCATTGTGTGCTTTACACTAAGACTGCGTGTTAAATATGGATGGTGAGTGGTTATTTCTTAATTACGAACAATTAACATAAAAAAGCCGCTGTGAAGGGCACACAGCGGCTGTTTATCTAGCAGACTGAAATCCGTCTACACGCTAGTCGTTTTTGATGACTTTGACGTCTCGTCCAATCACCCTAAACTCGTAGTTGCCAGCTTCTGGCGAGGCAAGCGTTAGGTTACCACTGCCGCCATCTTGGAACAGGTGTTTCAGCTTTCCAACCTCAACAGCTGCTTCGCCTTCGTTAAACGCACCTAAGTTAACCGTAGCCCAGTCACTTGTCGCTACCTTAAATGCAACATCAGAACCATCCAAGTCAATATCGACCGAATATACACCATCGCCTTGGTAGCTCAACGCATCTGATTCTCCCCAGCCATTGAGGCTACCTCTAATAAAGACTGTTTCACCGCCGAAGAACTCTTCAGCAAAGACTCTTACTACTGGCGCATCTAAGTCAACGGTATCGAATACGAATATGTATCGACCGGCTTCATCGATGGTCAGTTTAAGGTTTTCACCACCTTCGAATAAGGGCATATTTTGCGCTAGGTTTACGACCACATCAGCGTCGGCAGGTGTTGCACCGCCAAGGTTTGGCATCGCCCAGTCTTCATTTGCCACTTTGAACTGATGCTCTTCGGCTGCTAAGTCTATGGTGGCGCGATAAATGCGGCCGCCATCATACTCTAGCTCGTTGTCAGTCCCCCAACCGTTCATGCTGCCACGAATAAAGATTGGCATGCCAACATATGGCTCTTCGTTGGTTACAGTCAATACCGGCGCGGCAACATCACCAGCATCAACACTGAAGATGTAAGTTGCTGACACGCTAGGCGTGATTGACATATTGTCTTCACCATTGATAAGAGGCTTCGGCATATCTTCAACCACTAATGGATCATTGTTACCAAGATTCACCGCTGACCAATCCGAAGAGGCAACCTTAAATGCGTATGTAGTTCCACCCTCTAGGGCAATTGTGGTCTCATACACACCGTCACCTTGATAGGACATTGGATCCGCTTCGCCCCAGCCGTTCATTTCACCTCGTACAAATATCGTAGTGTCGCCGTAAGGAACGATGTCTGGTGCACCCGCAGTTGCAAATGCAGACAAACCGTAGCCACGCTCACTACCTTGATTCTTAACAAATACCGCCATAGTCATCGCTGGAACCGTAAACGTGCCTTGCACCATCTCACCCTCTGAACTGTCGCTGAAACTTGCGCCACGCACAGTTGGGTCAACGGAGTTTGCATGAGTGCTATGTAGCTCAAAACCAGATGCTGTCATTACATCAATCGACTTTTCTTCATAACCCGAGTTGACGACAACAACCATTGCGTCAACCATTGGGTCAAGATCAGCGCGCTGTTGTTCTGCAGGCTCACCCATTTCGTCAAGCACCAAACCGTCGTCAAGACTCATCACAATAAGACCTTGCTGCTGGTCTTCACCGAGGTTGTGGAAACCAAGTCTATCGATAATGTCATCGGCTGTTGTCAGTCTCAACAGTGGACTTGAAGCACGGATACTCAAAAATTCCTGGAAAACCTCAGCTGCAAATTCAATATCGTTCATCGACGCTGCACGCTCAGGTGAATTCATGAACTGAGATATTGCAGGCCAAGCACCTTCGTTATCTTCAGCTAATGGCAAACCGACATTCCAGTTGTTAGTCTCAAAGGTGAAGTCAGTTAGTGTGAACCAGTCGCCCGCGTCAAAGGTATTTCTATCCATTGACTTAGAACGAAGGAAGTCGCCACCAATTTGCAAGAATGGAATACCTTGCGACATAAGCGGTAGCGAAATACCGATATTGGAAGCTCTAACACGCTCAGCCAGCGTAATGTCGGCTGGTAAAACGTAGTTAAATTGATCCCAAAGTGTTTCGTTATCATGCTTAGAGACGTAGTTGATAATATCAGCAGGGTCTTTCGCATAGCCACCAAGTGCAGATGTTGTAGCGTCAGAGCCACCTGATGTTTTTAGAACAAAGTCAGATAATGTACCAGACATGCCCACCTTCACTCGGTCTTGTGCCGCAAGTGCTTCGCCGCTAGCATCACGAGAGAATATTAAACCCTGGCGAACAGCTTCACGCATGCGGTCGTTGAATGTACCGACTTCAGAGCCGGCCATGGTCGGCTGCGTTGCATTGACAAAGTCGCCATAGGCAGAGGTATCACGTGGCCATGCCTCACCATAGAAATAAGTGTCTTCGTCTACCTCTTGCACTGCGGCCAAGGAATCGAGGATATGGTCACGAGCATGTTGCGACATTAGATCAAAACGGAAGCTATCAAACTTGTAGTGTTGTGCCCAATGCACCAATGAATCTTGCATGAATTTTTCCATCATGCGATTGCGTGTTTCGGTGTCATCGCAGCAAGACTCTCTCACAATATCACCCGTTTCAATGTTATAGCGGTGATAGTAACCAGGGACGACTTTGTCAAATACTGAGTTAGCGAATAAGCCCGATGCATTCGTATGGTTGTAAACCACATCAAGCACTGTGCGCAAGCCAACTTCGTGCAAGCCCTGCACCATTGCGCGCATTTCTAGAATTCGCTCTACACCATCTGGGTTAGATGAATAACTGCCCTCTGGCGCATTAAAATGCTTAGGATCGTAGCCCCAGTTAAACTGATCAAAGCTTCTTAACTGCTGCGCAAGGGCTTGCGCCGCGCCGGGCTCAGTTAAGACGTTATATGATTGATATAGAGCCTCAATGGTTTGATTAAGGTCTGTACCGTCGTTACAAACGTCAGATGCAGGCGCTAATGCACAAAACTCGGCGATTGTGCTAGTCCAATCTACGGTGCGTGCACTATCTTCGTTAATGGTGGCAATATCGTTAGCCGGTAATACATGAAAGTGCGTCATGCCACTGTCAGCCAGCTTAGCCAAATGCTGCATGGGCGCTGAGTCTTTCTCGGTAAATGCTAAGTATTTGCCGCGATTCGCCTCAGATGTACTCGCGTCACGCGCTGAGAATTCTCTGATATGACCCTCATAAATAACGATATCTTCGAAGTTCTCTACGGTTGGAATGGTGTGCGTATCCCAGCCTTCTGGCTTAAGATCGTCATCATTCAAATTGACAAACTGTGAGAAGCGGCCATTTAACGACAAGCCAACTGAGTACGGGTCAGTTACATCAAGCACTTCAATTTGCTCACTTTCTGGATGATACACCGTCACTTCAAAACGATAGAGCTGTCTATCCATGCCCATGTCGCCTTCGAATGACCAAACACCTGTGGTCTCATCAAGCGTCATCGCATTGGTTGATGCGAGGGTTTTGTCGTCGTTGTATAGCTTAAGCGCAACATTTTGAGCGGTTGGTGCCCAAACGCGAGATACAATGCCACCATCCGTATAAATTGGACCCAAGGTCATTTCATCAGCATCAGCCTCACCAGAGGTGTAAATCTCGTCTAGCACATTAGGGATTTGTAGGCGAGTTGCAGCCACCAGCTTATCTTCTGAGTCGTATGCTCCCACTATGGCTTGGGTCTTCAATACGGCTTTAGCATCCTCAAGACTCCAATTTCCTGCAAAGGCAGGCAAGTCGGATAAATGCGGGGCAATTTCGCGCTGAGCGTCAGTTAGGTCAATTTCCGTCATCTCTGCGGTCGTGCTGTTTAATACGCCCTCTTCAAGCGAGATCTCCAGAGACGCGTCAGCGGAATAATGCAATTTCACATTTTTAACCAGGGCAAAATCTACGTCCCACAGTATGGTTTGAGCATCTAACCAATGAGCTTGTGCACCTTCAATTGATACAGGTTGTTCACCCAGTGAATCAATAGGGAATTCATATACTTCTGCTACCCCAGAAAGTGTGAAGTTCATGCGCGTAAAACGCGGGTCATCTTGCGACAAGTTGCCCGTGAAGTCACCGCCACCTAACTCTTTACCCGAGTCTTCGGTACCAATATGGATGATAAAATTATGACATGCGCCTGGTGTGCCAGCGTAGCCCGGTTTCAAGTCAAGGATCCAATAGGCCCCGTAGGTTGGGTCAATTCCGTCGTGAATTCTCCCATCTTCCCATTGCGTATCAGGGTCTGCGTAAGCATCACATGCATCATTGCTCCAAGTATGCAGACGCCAACCTTCATATGCGGGATCGTTTTGTGAGTTATCTGCATCTACATCAGCACGGTTATAGTACAAAACCGCTTGATCTTGTGCAGGGAAAAACACCGGATCGGGTAAATCCGGATTTACACCAACCACGCACGCGTCATTGGTTGCGTTTGGCACCGTTGGCGGTGTACAAGCGATTGGCGGTGGTGGAACACAACTAGTGCCCTGTGCGTTAGGCACGTTTGGCACATCACAGGTGAGAGGAACTTGCCCCGGCTCACTGTCAGAGCCACCACAGGCGCTTAAAATAAGCGCACTGAAAATGACGAGCGCTACACTAAAAAATGCGCTAATAGATTTTCTAAAATTAAACATGCTTGATGACCTCAATGCCTTTAGACCAATTGTCGGTTTTTGACAAAAATGCTGTAAATCTAGTTTTTTCATAATGAGTACGTCACCCCAAGGAAGTATTGCGTGCCGAAGTACTGAATTGTTCCTGTGCGTGACTCATCCCCGAAGTAGCTCTTAGTTGGCTCATCGGTAACGTTGTTCGCTTGAAATAAAATGCCCAAGTTTTCGTTAATTTCATAGGACGCTTGAAAATCAACGACCATTTCAGAATCAAAGTTAACAACTTGTGCGTTAACTGCCACTTGCTCAGACACAAACGAGTCGCGATAGCGAGCACTAAGACGAGTTTCAAAGCCACCCTTTTCCCAGAATACGGTACCGTTGATTACGTTTGGAGATAAACCCGGCAAGTCAGACGAGTACACGCCCTGGTCCGGATCGGCAATTCGTACAATCTCTGTTTCAGTGTGAGAGAAACTTCCACTAACGCCCAAACCTGACCAAAAGTCAGGTAAGAATGAGAAGATTTGTGTATATGTGACCTCAATACCGCGGATATAACCCCCTTCGGAATTATTAACTGCTGTCGTAAATGCACCATTTACAACGGGAACCGATATGGTCAACGGTAAGCCATTTGCATCAAGTACTGGCACCAGCGTGCCTGTTCCGTCATCTTCTTGAACCGTGATATCCACATCGCTAGGCACGTTGAATCCATTGCCTTGGAAGTCATATGGATCAGTCGTGCTTCTATCAACAAAAGACTGAATATCTTTGTAGAACAACGCAACCACGGCAACACCATCGGTTTCGGTAAAATAATGCTCAAACGACAAATCGTACTGATTAGCATAAAACGGTCTTAAATAAGGACTATTGTCTGCTTGACCGGTGAGTATCGCTTCGCCTGTGACTGAGATTAAGCCAGTATCGATGTCACGTTCTGCAATGGGTGTGCTCAAATTAGTACCACTATTTGCAAACATTTCATTGATAGGGGCTCTTCCCATTACTTTAGCAGCGGCAAAGCGCACATAAGTGTTATCAGTCACTTGGAAGTTTAAGTTAAGCGAGGGTAAATAGTCGGTGTAGGTATCTTCAAGTATGACGGAACGGAACTGATCCGACACCAGACCCGCATCGTCACGAATCAACTCGGCACCGGCATCTATATCTCCCCCTACATTTTGTAAAAAGGTAGATGCTTGTTTTGAGTCTACCATTCGAATACCAAGGTTACCCGTGACAGGAATTTCTGCGATTTCAGCATCAATATTTGCCATCACGTATGCAGACGTAACTTCCTCATACACCTCACCGCTTTGCAGTACCGACCAAGACGTATCTTGCCCCAGCAGACCGCCTTCAGGCGCATTTACTACACCGGCAAAGTTACCCCATGTTTGCACCGGCTGCGGGATGCCCTGAGGGAACCACGCATTTAATGCCGCATCCAAATCGATCGCTAAATAACTTGGGAAGTAGCTAAAGTCGCCCTCCCAATTGACAATTTCAACCATGTCTTGGGTTAAACGAAGCGGGGGCTGAGTACTAGAGAAGTTTGAATCACTGCCATATTGAAAGACACTTCTATCATTGGTGTAAGTTCGATCTGAATAGCGTGCGCCAAACTCGATGCTAGAAAAATAGTCCGTGTCCAACTCATATCGAAAATCAACACGATACGCGTCTAGAGAATCTGAGTTTTGGAAGGGATAAATTCCGTATTGAGACACTAGCACACGGTTAATATCAGAGAATGCGTCTGCTTGATTGAAGCCTAAATCTGGCAAGTCTAAGCCATTGAGGGCATAACTTATGGAAATATTCGTATCTAGCTCTGGGTCCACCGCATTTGCATCTTGAGAAACGAGCGACCACAGCAAACCGTTTCTGAAGTCACTCTCCGCAGATGAGTGTGAAATATCAAAATTCATGTTCCAGTTGTCGTTGATTTGCCAATCACCGTTTAGACCTAGGTTTTTAATCTCGTCAAAATCTTGGTTGTCATCATTGACTAGCTCAATACGGGTTTGACTTGACGCATTGCGATTAAAGGTACCGCCAATAACATGATTGTCTTGTACTATTGGATTGGCAACTTGGGCATTGTTACCTTCAAGCTTGACACGAAAGCCGCGTGCAAATTCCTCAGACTCAAATTTGGAGTAAAATGCATCTGCTTTTAGGGTGAAATTATCAACCGGTGCCCATTCAATGGTTGCCACATACCCATCGCGAGTTTCTGCACCGCCCTGATGCTGCATTTCAAAACCTTCACTGATTTGCTCACATTCAACGCATTGACCTTCTGCCGCTGCGTTAGGATTTAAGTTTTCAGTATCACCTGCTAAACCATCAACATCTGCTTCTCGGTTGTAGGCTAAACCAATAAACTGGGTGGAGACACTTGGCTGAAACAAGCGAGCATAACCAAGGGCTACACCAAGCGTACTGTCTAAAAACTGGCCTTGGTAAGCGAAACTAATTCGGTGACCAAATTCATCGCCATCTGGTATTTCGCTAGCTCTATCATTGTACATACCGCGAACATTTGCATTAAAGGTGTGCTTTTCGCTGTTTGACAACGGACTGGCCGTTTTAAGCTCAACCGTACCTGCAACCCCGCCTTCTATCAAAGATGCTTTAGGTGATTTGTAAACCGCACCTGAACTGATGAGCTCAGAGGGATATTGGTCGAATTCAATCGAGCGGCTGCCGCTGGTTGACACTTGTTCGCGTCCATTGAGCGTTGAGAATACAAAACCACCAGCCAGACCCCGGATATTGATTTCCGCCGCTTGACCACCCGTTCTTACTGCAGAGATACCCGGCAGACGCGTAAGCGCATCGGCAATTGAAACATCCGGTAAGCCGCCTAAATCATCGGCTGATAGCTGCTCTGTCACCGTATCGCTGAAGCGTTTTTGATTAAGTGACTTGATAAGGCTTGTGCTGAAGCCGCGTACTTCAATGATCTCAACGTCTTCTTCTGCAGAAGGTTCAGGCGTTTGTGCCTCTTGTGCGTAGAGAGGGAGGCTTCCTATCAAAAGACCACTAGCAACTAAGGCTCGCGTGATTTGATTGGGCTTGAATGGATTCATATGTGTGTCCCGTAACTTAAGAATAGTGTGTTTTCAGGTAGTCAGTGTAATTTTGAGACTTGCGCTAACAATGCGCCGTTTTCGGGCGTCAGTTACACGCAAGCCTAATTAGACTATTCCAACCATTACGAAATGTTACATTTTTGCAAAAATTTTAACATGTACCTGCATACGTATTCATAGGGCCTGAAATTCAAACCAGTAGGATGCATACGTATTCATGATATTGGGAAAAAGAAGACTGCGATAGCGTGGCACTATCTAAATCGATAAAGACACTGTTACATTTTATTTACAATTGCGAGTCGCGATTAATAAACTGAAAACAAAATGCAAACGAGCACGAAATATGAGTTTTCAAGTGGATGATATTAAGGTCCTAGACACGTTGAAAATTAAGCATGCACCCAGAAAAAAATTTGTCGAGCTGATAATCTTTGTATAGATCACCCTTTCCAGGTTGGTTGGGAGCAAGGTTAGGAAAGGTACCGTAACCGGCTAATAAACAATGCCAGCTGGCAGTGCCAAAATGACTGTTTAACTTTTGACGTTTTATCTCCTGTTGTAAATCACCATTATTGAACCATACCTTAAGAATCTGTTTGAGTGACTCCGGTATATCTTTATTATTGCGATTGTCAATCCAATACTGTGAATCATCGCGAGAGTTAAGCTTATAATGACCGACAATATAATTGCGTACGGCTTCAAAATTTTCGCGCATCTGTTGGTTAAAGGCATCGCGATGTTTCATGCTAAAGCCACCTTTCGCGTAGGCGTCAGCGAAATGCTCAATCGTTCCCTGCACAAGATGCAGCGCCGTTGCCTCAAGCGGCTCGATGAAGCCTTGCGATAGGCCCAAGGCAAGACAATTTCGCGCCCAATGCTGCTTAACTTGGCCGACATTCATTTTGAGATGTCGCACTGGCACATCTTTATCAAGCAATCCTAAGTGCTGACGCAACTCAAGTTCCGCTTGCTCGCTGGTGATATAATCAGACGAGTATACATATCCATTACCCGTTCGATGCGTTAGCGGGATTTGCCATGCCCACCCGTTGGTAAGCGCTGTGGCTTGAGTCTGATTTTGCTTTGGCTGTATCACATCACTTGGCATTGCCACTGCTGAGTCGTTAAAGAGATTTGATTTGAAGGAATCAAAGCCGATTTTCAGTGACTGTTGCAACAGTAGACTCTGAAAGCCAGTACAGTCGATAAAGAAATCCCCTTCGATGAGGTCACCATTATCAAGCGCGAGAGCACTAATATTCCCCTGATCAAGTATCACGTCCTTGATATTGCCTTGAGTGTGTTTAACACCTTTTTTAAACGCTCGCTTTGCTAAAAACTGCCCCAGCAAGCCTGAATCAAAGTGATACCCATATTCTACTTCAAATGGAAAATTAGGTGGTGTGAGGGGCGATTTTCTCTCATTTGCTAGCCAGCCATTGAGTAAAAACTTCTCTGGCCGCGTCTCTACATCCAATCCTAAACGCCGAGTTAAGCAATTGACATACAGACGACGTTCACTAAAGGTATCAACTTGCGATATAAAAGGGTGTCCGTATGATGAATAGGTCGCTTTTGGGCTCCATTCATTAAATTGAATGCTTACCTTGTACGTAGCTTTGCATTCAGGCATCCACTCATCGTCGCTGATATCAAGGGTTTGAAAAAAACGTTTTAATGATGGCGTTGAGCCCTCGCCCACACCAATGATTCCAATCTGAGGTGACTCAACCAACTGAATCTCAAACTTAGCGCCATTGCTACCTTGCCGCCAGTAATGATTGAGCAAGCTCGCCGCCATCCAACCTGCTGTGCCACCACCAGCAATCACGATTCGATGTGGTGTCTTTGTGTTACCCGACATTAATTAAACACCGACATATTTCTTTATAAACTCATCGTGTGGGAGCATCTGCGTCATTGGTTGCTGTTTCGCTGTGGCGATTTTCGCCATTGTGTCCATGAGCTGTTGCTCGGGCAACACATTTGCTGCAGGATGATAGTCTTGAGGCATAATCCCCTGCCCCATCATCACTTGCAGCCATGAGGCATCTCGAAATATATCATGTTGATCATTAAAGATGGTGCCGACTTCTTTGAACACGTCGATTTTTTGTTGCAGACGATGCGGTAACTTTAGCGCGCGCATATCATGCCAGAAATCAGAATCATCGCGCTCGTTGACAACATAATGCAAAACAATAAAGTCTCGAATGGTTTCGTACTCAACTTTGGATTCTTCATTGTACAAATCTATCGCAGATTGCTTGATACCCTGATGCGGGAAAAGTTTAAGCAAGCGCACAATCGCAGACTGAATAAGATGGATACTGGTGGACTCTAGTGGCTCGAGGAATCCGCTTGATAAGCCTACCGCAATTACGTTCTTATGCCACTGTTTTTGCGTACGGCCGGTTTTAAAGCTAATTTTACGAAGGTCATTCACCGGTGCAGACGCTAAGTTGCCCAGTAAGGTTTGTTCTGCCTCTTCGTCGGATAGATAGTCTGAGCAAAATACGATCCCGTTACCATTTCTGTGTGTCAGTGGAATGCGCCACTGCCAACCCGCCTTGTGCGCGATACTTCGCGTATACGGCAGAGTCTTATCGAATCGCTCCGTTTGAACCGCTAGGGCAGTATTAGCAGGTAGCAGATTCGACCAATCTTCATACTCCACGCCCAGGGTTTGTTGAATCAATAAGGCTCGTGTTCCCGTACAATCAATAAACAAGTCGCCCTGTATTTGGGTGCCATTGCTTAATTGTAGAGATTGAATATAGCCGGTTTCATTATCAGTTTGAATGTGCTCAATAATGCCTTCGGTGCGTTTAACTCCTCCCTTCTCGGCACGTTTACGAAGATAACGACCGTAAAGAGCCGAATCAAAATGATAGGCATAAGGCACCTCATAAACAGGATTTTGCGTATTGATCTTATTGAAGACCTCGCTTTTGCAACAAAGATAATTAATATCAAAGTCCCATAAGGATTGCGTTAAGCCCTGATGATGTGCGCGAAGCCAATAGTGCTGAAAATTGCAAAAACCTAAGTTTGCACCCGGCGCACCAAAAGTATGAAAGTAACTATCACCTTGTTTCTTCCAGTTATCGAATTTAATCGCAAGTTTGATAGTGCCGTTAGTCTCTCTTAAAAACTCCTTTTCATCGACACCTAAGAATTGATTGAAGGTTTGAATGGGGGGTATTGTCGCCTCACCAACACCAACAATGCCGATATCCTCAGATTCTACCAACTCAATTTCCACTTCTTTATGCAGCACCTTTTGCAACAGTGCAGCCGCCATCCAGCCAGCGGTTCCGCCTCCGGCAACAACCACTTTTTTAATTGGCTTGTGAGCAGTACTCGTGGAGGAATCTTGCATGAAGTTATTTTCTCGCCTTGTGTTAGATGCCTGAAAGCTAAAAATAGATTTAAGCAGTTAAAACAACCACTTAAACCGTTCCTTAAACAGGATTCAGCTCAATTAATAAAAACATAAACGTGTATACATTTAAAGTCAAAAAAAAGACCCCTTACCCGAAAGCAAGAGGCCTTTGACACACTAACTGTTAATAGATTGAGTAGTTAAAGTTAAGCATGTAGCGAGGACCGAAAGAACGGCGCTCGGTTACCAGGCCATTTGCATCAACTGTTTCTTCTTCTACGTCGGTAAGGTTTTGTCCTTGGAGTGATACACGCAAGCCTGCAAGCGAATCGAAATTAGATTCTGCGAAGTCATAGCTTATTTGCGCATCAACAATTGTCACACCAGAACGAGTTGCTTCAGCAATTGTGTTAGAGCCACCGCGCTGATAGGTCAAGAAACCTGAACGCTTGGTACCTGCGACACGGAATTCCCAACCACTTCTTTCGTAATAAGCAGTAAGTCCATAAGTCTCATCTGACTGGCCAGGTATAGCAGAGCCGTTGTCTAACTCAGCGTCTATAAATGATGCTGTAGCCGCAAAACCAAAGCCGTCTAATACATCAGATACGACATTTAATGGAACGTTTGCCGTTAATTCAACACCTTCAACTGTGCCACTCAATCCGTCTTGGAATGAATCAAAGAAGCCGAAGTCAGGTGGCAATACTAATTCACCTACTTCGTAGAATTGATCTAATGGACCATAATTGCCCGCCACATCGATAATTCTATCGTGGAAGCCAGGAATAAAGTAGTTTGCCCCATTGTTAGTTGCATCATTCGTGAAATCGATAAGCTCTCGACCATTATCAGTCCAGTTAACTAAGTCTTTGTAGAACAAAGCAACCGCAACATAACCGTCTGGAGCAAAATAATTTTCATAAGACAAGTCAAAGTTATTCGATTCTAAAGGACGAAGCGTCGGCGTACCTTGGAATTTAGACCAAGGTGTACCAAATTCTTCTACCGCAGCTTCAGTATTCGGCGTCGCGATAAGCTCGATGTTCTGGTTAAACTTAACGAAACCTGAAGCTTTCATTTGGTCAATACGCGCGCGGCTGATTGTTTTTGATGCAGCAAATCTTACAAACTGCTCATCATCCAGCTGTAGTGAAAGATTCAAGCTTGGTAGAACTTTGGTATACGAAGCGCCGTCTGTTACTGCACACGACTGGTCAATGCCGCCGTTAGCGTCTTGACAGACTGAGAAGCTGTCATCAACAATTGCGATAAAGCCCGAAGATGACTGGTCAGTGTCAACCACTTGAACACCCACGTTACCAAATAAGAACATATCGCCAATATCATACTCAAAATCACCACGAGCAAATATCGTGAATACCTCTTCGTCAACCACATAGGTATCACCCAAACGATCAGGCTCTAGCAATTCGGCTTGCGTACGTAAATAAGTGCCATCGTTGTATGGTGCAAAACCATCATAGGCGACTACTTGACCAAGCCCTGCCCATGACAAATCAGCAAGACCAAATCGATACGATTCAGGGATTAAGCCGTCAACACTTCCGTCTGCAAAACCATTTCCGAATGGATAGGTAGGCGCAGTTGCAAAGTCACCGTTGTTATCTTTGGTCTTGTTTCTGTCACTGTACATTGCACCAAAGGTTACCTTAGTGAATGCGCCCCACTCAATTAAGCCTTCAATATCAAGGCGAGCGGTGGTCAGTTCTTCAGTGAAATCGGCATAGTTGATGAAACCGTCTTGCGCATTTAAGAAACTATATGTGTTACCAGAACCGTTTCCTTGCAACACATTTGACTCAAAAGTGTCTGCCGCTGATGCTAAACCACCACCCCATACTTGTGGGCCCGTTAGTTTGATGGAGTTAAAATCACTGAAGTCCATGCCGGATATACCAGTGAAGAAAACACCGCTTGGGCTCATCGTGAATTCACGTGAACCAAGCTGATCAGCGCTTAGAGAGCCTGAACGACCAATACCCGCATATGATTCTGCACGCAAATAGGTCTTTTCAGATTCGTTGTGAGCCACATCAACAGTTGCCGTCCAATTGTCACTAAGGGCGTATTCAATGTTAATGCCGAGCACGTCAAGCGTACCTTCGATATTTTCTGGGTCGGTTCGCAGAACTGGGTTAGCGCCTACTTGACGACCAGTGTTATTCGCGCCGCTGCCTGAAATATTTTCAGAAGAGAACGGTTCGATAAAACCACGTAAAATACCTGAATCTTCGTAATCAATGGTTAGGTAATCAACTACGATATCTAATTCGTCAGTTGGCTGATATTGGATAATACCTGAAATGGTGTCACGCTTAAGCTCTTTCGAGATAGCGAAGATGTCTAGACCCGTTGGCGAAATAATGCCAGCATCATCTTCTGCATAGCCCCATACGCCATATTTACGTTCGTTTGTAGGCGACTCTGTTGACGCAACTGCTAATGCTACGCCGAGGGTGTCGTCCATAAACTTGGCCACCCAAGATCCTGCAACCCTGAAGCCATTATCGTCAAATTCTGGATTGTCTGAATCGTTTGCAGTTGTATCGTAAACCGCGTTGATGGTAAGCGTTTCTTGTGCTTGAAGTGGGCGAACGGTTTGTAAGTCTACCGTACCGCCGATGCCTGTAACATTAAGTAAAGCATCAGATGTTTTGTAAATTGTTGCACCGGTCATAATCTCTGAAGGATACAAGTCGTACTCAACCCCACGGTTATCACCAATACCTAAAAGCTCACGACCATTTAAGGTTGTGCCAGTAAAGTCTTCTTTGAAGCCACGAACTGAGACACCAGAGGTACGTCCACCGCTTCTTTCACCAGCCAAACCAGGCAAGCGTGCAAGTGATTCTGCAATTGAAGAGTCAGGAAGCTGACCAATATCCTCTGCAGATAGTGCTTCAACAATAGAGCTGTTGTCTTGCTTAACCGCCTGCGCTCGAATCAACGATCCGCGAATACCGGTTACCGCGATAATTTCAGTGTTATCACCTTCAAGCTCGGCATTGCCTTGCTCTTGAGCGATACCTGCGCCTGAATAGAGTGCGCTAGATACTGCTAGGGAAAGAAGCGCTGGTTTGAATATTTGTTTTTTTATCATGTGTGTGCCCTGGATTGGTTGGCCGCTTTTGTAAAATATCAATAACAAATTTCGACCTATTTTTTAACAATGCGCAGTGTACTGCTTACTGCTAATGCATGCTAACGCGTGCATACGTATTCAACATACAAACCTTACTGAAATGTTGAACCTCGATGCGTTCTAACGCGACTCTCACATTATTTTTTAGATGTGTAAAGCCGAATTTGTCACATTAAAAACCTGATAATGTAGCGAGAAAATTACACAAAACTAACGACTACTAACAAGTTCTCATATAAATGTCTCAAATTTTTAATAAATTTGCAACATTTTCCTTAAACGTTTAAGTCATGATTTTAAAAGGCTTTGGCTTTTGTGTTTAGATGAAGGGCGTTAAGATGAAATTAAGATAATTAACAACGCATGATTAGTGCAACTTTAAGAGAAATTTCAGAATACAGACAATTTGAGACTAAAAAAAAATCCGCGTTTAACGCGGATTTTCATAACTAACTATTGGGTTAAAAACTACCAACCGGTAATTTCTCGCAAGCCTTTACCAATCTCGGCTAATGAGCGAACCGTTTTCACGCCAGCATCTTCAAGCGCTTTAAACTTCTCGTCTGCCGTACCTTTGCCGCCAGATATGATTGCACCTGCATGCCCCATACGTTTACCTGGAGGTGCCGTTACACCAGCAATGTAGGAGACGACAGGCTTAGTCACATTGGCTTTTATAAACGCGGCAGCTTCTTCTTCCGCAGTTCCGCCAATCTCACCAATCATGACAATGGCTTCAGTCTCAGGATCTTTTTGGAACATATCCAAAATATCAATAAAGTTAGAACCAGGGATTGGGTCTCCGCCTATACCAACACAAGTAGATTGACCAAAACCTTCATCGGTAGTCTGCTTAACCGCTTCATAAGTCAATGTGCCCGAGCGCGATACAATGCCGACCTTGCCTTTCTTATGAATGTGCCCTGGCATAATACCAATTTTACATTCGTCAGGTGTAATGACACCTGGGCAATTAGGGCCAATCATGCGCACGCCTTTACCATCCACGTACTCTTTAACGTAAAGCATATCAAGAGTAGGAATGCCTTCGGTAATGCATACAATAAGCTCAATGCCAGCATCTGCCGCCTCTACGATTGAATCTTTGCAAAACGGTGCAGGCACGTAAATTACGCTTGCGGTAGCGCCCGTTGCAGCAACGGCGTCTTTAACTGTATTAAATACCGGAAGGCCTAAATGCTCTGTACCGCCTTTGCCCGGTGTCACCCCACCGACCATTTGCGTACCGTAAGCGATAGCTTGTTCAGAATGGAATGTACCCTGTCCACCAGTAAACCCTTGGCAAATTACCTTTGTGTCTTTATTAATAAGTACTGACATTATTTGCCCTCCGCTGCGGCTACAACTTTTTGTGCAGCGTCGGTTAGTGATTCTGCTGCGATAATATCAAGTCCCGAGTTTGCTAATACTTCACGTCCAAGCTCAGCGTTGGTGCCTTCAAGACGAACCACTACGGGCACTTCTACACCCACTTCCTTGACTGCGCCAATAATCCCTTCCGCAATCATGTCGCAACGTACAATCCCGCCGAAAATATTAACCAATACGGCTTTCACGTTATCGTCCGACAAGATAATTTTAAATGCTTCAGCCACGCGCTCTTTTGTTGCGCCGCCGCCCACATCAAGGAAGTTGGCAGGATTTCCACCGTGCAGATTAACAATATCCATAGTACCCATTGCTAATCCTGCACCGTTGACCATGCAACCCACATTGCCGTCAAGCGCCACATAGTTCAGTTCCCATTTGGCAGCGTCAGCTTCACGTGCATCTTCTTGAGAAGGATCGTGCATATCGCGTACTTTTGGTTGACGATAAAGCGCATTGCTATCTACACCTAGTTTTGCGTCTAAGCAGTGAAGATTTCCGTCGTCTTTAATAACCAAAGGGTTAACTTCGATTAAGGCAATATCCAAATCTTCAAACATTTTCGCAAGACCTAGAAAGATCTGGGTAAATTGTTTGACCTGAACGCCGCTTAAACCAAGCGCAAAAGCAATTTCTCTTGCCTGATAAGGCTGAGCACCTACAAGCGGATCGACTTCTGCTTTTAAAATCTTTTCCGGTGTTTCCTCTGCTACCTTCTCGATTTCCACGCCACCCTCGGTAGACGCCATGAAAACAATTTTGCGAGAAGTGCGATCGACAACTGCACCAAGATACAGCTCTTGATCAATATCTGTACAAGATTCAACAAGAATTCGGCTAACCGGCTGCCCGTTTTCATCCGTCTGATAAGTAACCAGGTTTTTTCCAAGCCACTTTTGCGCAAAGGCTTTAATTTCATCTTTCGTTTTTACCAGCTTCACGCCGCCCGCTTTTCCGCGTCCGCCAGCGTGTACCTGACATTTTACTACCCATTCGTCTCCGCCTATGCGGTCAGCTGCTTCTACTGCAGCTTGGGGAGTATCAGCAGCATATCCTTCAGATACAGGCAGGCCGTATTCTTTGAATAACTGTTTACCCTGATATTCATGCAAATTCATGGTGATTTATCCGATGTTGTTGAGTGATGAGCCATTGATAGCGACTCGGTTAAACAGCGCAGGATTCTATCACGAATCCTGCGTTTTAACAGATGATACATGAAGCATATCTGTCATGATTACTTTTAGACCAAAGTATCAAGCCAATCAGCCAGCTCTTTAGTCTAAGGAGATTGCTACTTATACGTCTAATAAAAGACGCGTTGGGTCTTCTAGCATTTCTTTAACGGTCACCAAAAACCCAACCGACTCTTTTCCATCAATGATTCGATGGTCATAAGACAAGGCTAAGTACATCATTGGCAGTATTTCTACTTTTCCATCAACTGCCATGGGACGGTCTTGGATTTTATGCATACCTAAAATGGCGCTTTGCGGTGGATTGATAATCGGCGTAGACATAAGAGAGCCAAATACACCGCCATTGGTAATCGTGAAATTGCCGCCTTGCAAATCAGACATCGCTAGCTTTCCATCGCGGCCTTTTATTGCGAGTTCTTTGATGCCCTTTTCGATACCCGCCATTCCAAGCGCATCACAGTCTCTTAAAATAGGCGTTACAAGACCGCGCGGAGTTGAAACCGCAATAGAAATATCAAAATAGTTGTGATAACAAATATCATCACCGTCAAGTGAAGCATTAACTTCAGGGAAGCGCTTTAAGGCTTCAGTCACTGCTTTGACATAAAAAGACATAAAGCCAAGCCGTATGCCATGACGCTTCTCAAAGTTTTCTTGATACTGTTTACGCAAGTCCATAATGGGCTTCATGTTGACTTCGTTGAAGGTCGTCAACATAGCGGTAGAATTTTTTGCTTCTAGCAAACGGCCTGCAATGGTTTTGCGCAGACGCGTCATGGGTACACGTTTCTCTGTTCTATCTCCTAGTGCCACGCTTGGCGCATTGTCGCTTACACTCGCCGCAGCTGGTGCAGGTGCTGGCGCAGCTTTAAGGTGCTTTTCAACATCTTCTTTAGTAATACGCCCGCCTTTCCCAGTGCCTTTGACCGAGCTAGGATCAATATCTTTCTCAGCAAGCAATCGTCGAACCGACGGCGATAGTGCATCGGCATCATTGTCATCGCTTGAGGGTGCTTCACTTGCAACAGCCTGAGGCGCAGCGCCAGACGCCGCCCCTGCCATAAAGGTAGCAATAACGGCTTCGGCCGTAACCGTCTCGCCTTCATTTGCAATAATTTCTTTTACTGAGCCGTCAGCAGGAGCAACCACCTCTAAAACCACTTTGTCAGTTTCAATGTCCACTAAGTTCTGGTCTCGACTGACAGCTTCACCTGGCTGAACGTGCCATGTTGCAATGGTAGCGTCCGCGACAGACTCAGGTAACACAGGTACTTTAACGTCAGTTAACTCACCACTGGATTCCGTGCTCGACGCTTCAGCCACTGCGGGGGCTGGTGTATCTGCTGCGGGTGCAGCCGCACTTCCATCTCCTTCGCTAAGCGTGCCAATGACTTGCTCGCCTAATACAGTTGCACCCTCTTCGGCAGAAATGTCGGATATCACACCATCGGCAGGTGCAACCACCTCAAGAACAACTTTATCGGTTTCAATATCAACCAGATTTTGGTCACGGCTAACTTTATCACCGGCTTTTACATGCCATGTGGCAATTGTTGCATCGGCAACAGACTCTGGAAGTACTGGAACTTTTATCTCATGAGCCATTGGGGTTCCTTATTTAATTGTGAGCGCGTCTTCAATTAACGCTTTTTGTTGCTGATTGTGAACAGATACATAACCCACCGCTGGTGATGCGGAGGCGTTGCGACCTGCATATGTAAGTTTGGCGCCAGCTGGAACAGACTGCCAAAAATGATGTTGACTACAGTACCACGCACCTTGGTTTTGTGGCTCTTCCTGACACCATACCCAATCCTTAACATGCTTGTAATTAGCAACAATAGCCGCCATTTCTTGTTCAGGGAAGGGATATAACTGCTCAATTCTGATAATAGCAACATCGTCTTGTTCGTTTTTTCGACGCTGTTCAAGCAAATCGTAGTACACTTTACCGGCGCACATGACCACCCGCTTGATCTTTTTAGGTTCCATATCATCCACTTCGTCGATAACGTTGTGGAACACCCCTTGGGCAAGCTCGTCAAGAGAGCTCACGGCTAGCGGGTGACGTAATAGAGATTTAGGCGACATAACAATTAGCGGTTTGCGCATAGGTCTTACGGCCTGACGCCTAAGCATGTTATAAACTTGTGCAGGTGTAGACGGCACACATACCTGCCAGTTATGGTCAGCACAGGCCTGCAAGAAGCGCTCAAGCCGCGCCGAACTGTGTTCTGGACCTTGCCCTTCGTAGCCATGAGGGAGTAAAACAGTGAGTCCGCATAGGCGCCCCCACTTTGCTTCACCAGATGACAAAAATTGATCAAACACCACTTGCGCACCGTTAGCAAAGTCACCAAATTGCGCTTCCCAAATCGTGAGAGTGGCAGGCTCAGCTGTTGCATACCCATATTCAAATGCCATTACCGCTTCTTCTGACAAAACCGAATCGTAAATTTCGATATTGCCTTGCTTATCTTTTATATGCTGCAATGGCATGTATTCTTCGCCGCCATCCTGACCATGGAGCACAGCATGTCGATGGAAAAATGTGCCTCGCCCAGAATCTTGACCAGTTATGCGAATATGAGTATTTTCATTCAAGATAGCTGCATAGGCTAAATTCTCGGCCATACCCCAGTCTAGCAAACGCTCGCCGCTTATCATCGCTTTTCGATCGTTATAAAGCTTGTTAACCCGAGATTGCAAACGGTGCGACTCTGGCACAGTGGTAATGCTTTTGCCTAATTCAACCAGTGTCTCTTTACTAAGGCTAGCATCGTAATCAACCGTCCAATCATGTTTTAAATAAGGCGTCCAATCAACTGAATGTTCAGTCATAGGACGCCATTCTTCTACCACGCAAGCACCGTGGTCAAGCGCGGCTCGATATTCAGACATTAGCTTATCAACTTCATGCTGCGCAATACTGCCCTCGGCCAGTAGTTGCTCTGCGTACACCTGTCGCGGCACGGGATGCTTCTTAATTTTTTGATACATCAATGGCTGGGTTGCATTCGGTTCGTCAGCTTCATTATGTCCATGTCGGCGATAGCAAACCAAATCAATTACCACGTCTTTTTTAAACTTGTTGCGATAGTCTAAGGCAAGCTTGGTGACAAACATCACAGCTTCTGGGTCATCAGCGTTCACATGAAAAATCGGTGCCTGCACCATTTTTGCAATATCAGTACAATACTGAGTAGAGCGCGTATCTTCGGTTTTAGAAGTGGTAAAACCTACTTGGTTGTTAATAACAATGCGAACTGTTCCGCCCACCGAGAACCCGCGCGTTTGCGACATATTAAAGGTTTCTTGAACGACGCCTTGCCCGGCAATAGCAGAATCTCCGTGAATAGTGACTGGCAAAACGGCTGATCCATCTTTACATCCTCTTCGCTGCAGCCTTGCTCTAACAGAGCCCATCACAACAGGATTCACAATCTCAAGGTGAGAAGGGTTGAACGCAAGCGCTAAGTGAACGTTGCCGCCTGGGGTTGCAAAATCAGAGGAGTAACCAGCGTGATATTTAACGTCACCTGCACCTAATGAATCGTCGTGCTTGCCAGCAAATTCGTCAAATAATACCGACGGATTTTTTCCAAGTACATTGACTAGGACATTTAGTCGTCCTCGGTGAGCCATACCCATCACTACTTCTTTTGCGCCATTGGCGCCTGCTTCGGTAATTAATCCTTTGAGCATAGGAATGAGTGAGTCACCGCCCTCTAGTGAGAACCGTTTGGCACCCGTAAACTTAGAACCAAGATATTTCTCCATGCCGTCTGCGGCAATGAGGCCTTTGAGGATTTTGATCTTTTCATCGCGGTCAATCAGTGGCTTCGCTTCAACTGACTCAATGCGCTGCTGTAGCCAACGCTTTTGCTCGGTGTCAGTGATGTGCATGTATTCAGAGCCGATGGATCCGCAGTAAGTGCGATTAAGTGACTTGAACAAATCCCCTAATTTCATCTTTTCTGCATCTACGGCATATGAGCCCAAATTAAACATGGTCTCAAAATCGCTATCGCTTAGATTATGGTGGGAAAGCTCAAGATCGCGCACTCGCGCTTGCTGCCACAAACCTAGCGGATCAAGATTAGCGTGTTGATGACCGCGAAAACGATAAGCATTAATTAACTGAAGTACTTTGACCTGACGCTCATCACTTGGCGCATCCGCTTGCACAGCGCTGCTATTGCCTGCCCTTGCCGCAGGTCCCAGAGCTGCCATTTTTTTAAAGTCTTCACGAATAGATGAGTGCTTGGTTTCCACAGACACACCGTCTATTGTAGGGAGCTCATCAAAGATTGATTTCCAGGTATCAGGAACATTTTGTGGATTGTCGAGGTACGCTTCATAAAGTTCTTCAACGTACGCAGCATTGCCGCCTGCCATGTGGGAAGAATCCCACCATGCTTTCATCACGCTATTTTGCATTTTTTAGCCTTGCTCTCAGAAGTTAAGCATATTGTATTCTAAGTAAATTTCTTTTTAAATCGCCTAACACCATAGTGTTAAGGTATTTTCAAAAAAACTGCCCTTTTATACCCATTTCGTCTCGTTCCGTCGAATTTATGCAATAAAAAAGCCACTTTCAGTCAGTGGCTTTTATGTTTTGCTTTAAAATAATTTAGTCTTTGAAAAATTTATACCGCCCTTTGCAACAGCATAGACTTAATCTGACCAATCGCTTTTGTCGGATTAAGGCCCTTTGGACATACACTTACGCAATTCATGATGCCATGACAACGAAACACACTAAACGCATCGTCAAGGTCATTTAAGCGCTCGTCAGTTGCAGTATCGCGGCTGTCAATTAAGAATCGGTATGCGTGCAATAAGCCTGCTGGACCAATAAACTTATCTGGATTCCACCAGAATGACGGGCACGATGTCGAGCAACACGCGCAAAGAATACACTCGTATAAACCATCTAACTTTGCTCTTTCTTCAGGGCTTTGCAGATGCTCGCGTGCTGGCGGTTGCTTCTCGTCATTGATCAAAAAGGGCTTTATTTTTTCGTATTGCGTATAAAATTGGCTCATATCGACGACTAAATCCCTCACCACTGGCAAACCCGGCAATGGTCGAACGACAATTTTGCCTTTGCCTAGGGCCGACAATGGAGTGATACACGCCAAGCCATTTTTACCGTTCATGTTCATGCCATCAGAGCCGCAGACACCTTCTCGGCATGAACGGCGAAAAGACAAAGACGGATCTTCTTCTTTCAAGGCAATCAATGCGTCAAGCACCATCATGTCTTGGCCTTCTTCGACTTCTAATTGATAGTCCTGCATGCGAGGTGCATCGTCCACCTCTGGGTTGTAACGATATATTGAAAAAGTTAGTTGCATTGCACTGCTCCTATTAATACGAACGCACTTTGGGAGGGAAAGCTTCCCTCAGCTTCGGTGCCATGTTTACGTCACGCTTTCTCATTGTCTCTGACTCTGGCAAATACACAGAGTGACATAACCAGTTCTCATCATCGCGTTCAGTAAAGTCAAAACGGCTGTGTGCCCCTCGGCTTTCTGTTCTAAAGTTTGCTGCAACAGCCGTGCTATAAGCTGTTTCCATGAGGTTATCAAGCTCTAAACACTCTATGCGCTGAGTATTAAAATCGCTGCTTTTGTCGTCAAGCTTAGCATGCTGCAAGCGCTCGCGAATTTCCTTGAGCTCTTTTAAGCCCTCTGCCATTGCATCCCCTTCTCTAAATACAGAGAAGTTAAGCTGCATGCACTTTTGCATATCTTTTTTGATTTGCACCGGATCTTCACCTTTGCCTTTTTCAGACGACTCCCAGCGATTAAAGCGCGCCATGGCTGCATCGATATCGGAATCAGATGCATCGGACTTGATATCAATCTCGTCAAGGCTTTTACCGAGGTGTAGACCGGTTGCTCTACCGAATACGACCAAATCAAGTAAGGAATTACCGCCTAGACGATTTGCACCGTGTACTGATACACAAGCAATTTCACCACATGCGAACAGACCATCCATTTGCGACTCATTGCCGTCGCTATCAACAGTAATCACCTGACCGTCAACATTGGTCGGAATCCCACCCATCATATAATGGCAGGTTGGAATAACAGGAATCGGCTCTTTCACCGGGTCAACGTGAGCGAATGTTCGTGATAGCTCTAGAATGCCAGGCAAACGAGATTCAAGAACGTCTTTGCCTAAGTGATCTAGCTTCAGTTTAATGTGCGTACCCCATGGGCCTTCGCAGCCACGACCCTCTCGTATCTCAGTCATCATTGAGCGTGCAACAACATCTCGTCCGGCCAAATCTTTTGCGTTTGGCGCATATCGTTCCATGAAGCGTTCACCGTCTTTATTAAGAAGATATCCGCCCTCTCCTCGACAGCCCTCAGTCACGAGCGTTCCCGCGCCTGCAATACCGGTAGGGTGGAATTGCCACATTTCCATGTCTTGCGCTGGCGCACCAGCTCGTAAGGCCATACCAACGCCGTCGCCAGTGTTTATGTGCGCATTTGTCGTTGAGGCATAAATACGACCTGCGCCACCGGTCGCTAAAACGACTGCTTTTGATTTGAAATAAACCAGCTCACCGGTTTCGATATCAATTGCGGTACAACCAACAACTTGACCGTGCTGGTTTTTAACCAAATCAAGCGCATACCATTCGCTAAAGACTTTTGTTTTGTTCTTGACGTTTTGTTGATAAAGCAAGTGAAGAAGCGCGTGCCCCGTTCTATCAGCCGCTGCAGCCGTGCGAGCTGCTTGTTCACCGCCAAAGTTTCTTGACTGGCCACCAAACGGTCGCTGATATACTTTTCCGTTTTCAAATCGTGAAAATGGCAGCCCCATGTTTTCCATCTCTATGATGGCTTCTGGGCCTGTCTTACACATATACTCAATGGCTTCCTGGTCACCGATGTAATCAGAGCCCTTAACCGTGTCGTACATATGCCATTCCCAATTATCTTCATGGGAATTACCCAGCGCAACAGTAATACCACCTTGAGCAGACACTGTATGTGAACGAGTTGGAAAAACTTTTGAGAGGAGCGCACACGAGCGTCCCGATTCTGAAATTTGCAGTGCTGCACGCATTCCGGCGCCGCCGGCACCTATTACAACTGCATCAAATTCATGTACTGGTAACGTCATACTTTATACACCCCACAATACAAATAAACCAACTGCAACATAAGCAATGGCGATTAAATTTAAGACGAACTGAAGTACGATTCGAACTTTGTGCGCTTTGACGTAATCAGTTAATACTTGCCATAAGCCAATACGCACGTGCATCCAGATTGCGATTAAAGTCACAAGCGTGAATGCTTTCATATATATACTGTCGAATAAACCTTTCCAGATATCAAAGGTGACCACGGGTGTGGAAACAAAAAAGTACACCATAAAGATTGAGAAGGCAGAGATAATTGCCGCAGAGGCTCGCAAGGTCACCCAATCTTGAATACCGTTGCGTTTCATAGATGCTTGATTAGTTACCATAATACCACTCCCAAAATGACGGTCACGACAATCCAAAGGCCTATCGAGACATTTGCACTCGTGGCACCTGATTTAAGTTCTTCCCAATATCCCATGTCCATAATGACGTGGCGCACCCCGCCTATGAAATGATAAGAAAGAGCCGATAGCGTGCCCAGCGCTATGATATAACCGAATACACCATCTAGGAGACTTACAACTAATTCAAACCCTTCCTTTGAATTGAGTGATGTTGCCCATGCCCACACGACAAACAGCAATGCAAAAAACATTGCCACGCCGGTGACACGATGAAGGATAGAAGCTTTGCCCGCAGAGGGGAGCTTAATGGTTGTCAGATCAAGATTAACTGGTCTTTGTTTTTTTACGCTTCGTTTATTCACGATAAAACGCCCGTTGTTGTTTTCCTATTGATAACACAGAGCCGAGGCCTTTGTGTATGCAACTTTGGTTGTGTGTGCTTGCAGTTTCGTGCAATCGTAATGTTAACTATATGTGAATGTGACTTTATAAAGTTATTAATAAATAACCCTTTAAATTCAGTGGCTTTGGAATATATCAATCCGCCTGTGCAATAGCAATCAATTGTTGGTGTTTGGACTTAGCCTCGTAAACTTTTCTTTATACAAAAATTAGCATCACAAAAATGCCGATTAAAGACGCACCCTAAACGAAAGTGGTATAGATATTTTTTCATTCAGCGACCAAACTTAGGTCAATATCGACAAGACAGAATAGATATTGAGCAAATATGCATTAAAATTGACTTAATCATCAATGAAGATAAGATATCGACCGATTTTGCCTAACGTTTTCTTATTGCTAAGACAGCTTGGTTCACATTGCAAACAACATAGATATTTCCAGCAACAGTAAAGATATGTCCAATTTATCACCTAATGTGAACGAATTGCGCGTTTATTCCGTTTAATCGGAAACCTCAACTTAGGAGAGTATTTCATGTCAGATAAATCAGCCACCTTGAAGGCAGGGGATGTTGAAGTAGAACTACCCATTTTAAAAGGTTCTGAAGGTCATCCAGTGATCGATGTTCGTAGTTTGGGTGCTAGCGGTTATTTTACCTTCGATCCGGGCTTCATGGCGACTGGTTCTTGCGAATCTGCCATTACCTTTATTGACGGTGGAAAAGGCGTACTGCTGCATCGCGGGTTTTCAATAGAAGACCTCGCTCGTGATTCAGATTACTTAGAAGTTTGCCACATGCTTTTACATGGTGATCAACCCAGCAAAGCGGAATATGAAGATTTCAAGGAAACCATAACTCGTCACACAATGGTGCATGAACAGTTAAATATGTTCTTCCATGGCTTTAGAAATGACGCGCACCCTATGGCAATGTTATGTGGAACGGTTGGCGCACTGTCATCTTTCTATCATAGTGACTTAGATGTGGGCGACCCTGACCAGCGTATGCGCTCTGCACACCGTCTGATTGCTAAAATGCCTACCCTTGTTGCGATGTGTTACAAATACAACGTGGGCCAGCCTTTTGTATATCCCCGTAATGATTTGAGCTATGCTGCAAACTTTCTGAACATGATGTTCTCTGTTCCAGCAGAAGACTATAAAATAAGCAAAGCAGTAGAGCGTGCTATGGACAGAATTTTCATATTGCACGCGGACCATGAGCAAAATGCATCAACGTCCACGGTTCGCTTAGCAGGCTCATCGGGTGCAAACCCATACGCATGCATAGCAGCGGGAGTGGCATCGTTGTGGGGGCCTGCTCACGGCGGCGCAAATGAAGCTTGCTTGAACATGTTAGAAGAAATTGGTTCAGTTGACCGCATTCCAGAGTTTATTGAGCGAGCGAAAGACAAAAGCGATCCATTTAGACTGATGGGCTTCGGTCACCGTGTATATAAAAACTATGACCCACGCGCAACAGTCATGCGTGAAAGCTGTCATGAAGTACTGCAAGAGCTCAACGTTGACAATCCGCTGCTTGACGTAGCAATGGAGCTAGAAAGAATCGCATTGAGTGACCCATATTTCGCTGAGAAAAAGCTCTTCCCTAACGTTGATTTTTATTCTGGAATTGTTTTGAGCGCCATTGGTATACCAACCAACATGTTTACATGTATCTTCGCATTAGCGCGAACCGTTGGGTGGATCTCACACTGGAATGAGATGTTGAGCCAGCCCGGTCAAAAAATTGGGCGTCCTCGTCAGCTATATACCGGTCATAGCAAACGCGAATATACCCCTGTAAAATAAGTTATAGTGCACGAGAATAAGGCGCGTATATCGCGCCTTTTTTCAATCTACTATAAAAATCATCAGGAAAAGATATGCAAAGTGCAGCAACTCGACTCGGCTATGCAGGCTTACTTCCATTTATCGGTATTCCTGTGCTTATTATCACCGGCAAAATCCATTACTTTGACGGATATACATACTTTGTTCAGTATTCAGCAATTATTCTGTCTTTTTTTGGTGGAGTCCATTGGCTTGACGCGCTGCAAAACCGACGTAAAAACCACCAGCTTTATGTGGCAATGTTACCCAGCATAGTTGCATGGGCATCGCTTATTCTTTTTGAAGGCTACATCTTGTTCAGCGTGCTTTCTTTGGCCTATATAAGCATTCTTGTCTACGACAAATATGTGTTAGCGCTTGAAAAAGACATACTCATTCCCTATACCTTCATGCGCACGGTTTTAACAACGGTTGTGGTGATTAGCCACCTCTTCATGGCTTCGATTTAAACGATTATCTGAGACGCAAAGACAACTGGTAATCATACAGCGAAGGGATATGCGCGATGCGCTTATTCAGGCTCTCTACGTAAGGAGCGGGTATATATTCAAGACTCAATTCGCGGTTCCCAGACAAACCAACAATCCGCGCATCGGGCCCTTCAGCAATCCCTTCAACGTGCAAAGGCATATCCCCAGGAGCACCACTTTCGACGATTAAGCGTAGATTCCATGCGGTGTTAAATCGTCCATGCCCCGGTTGCCAATACCCTGCCCCAGAACCAAAAAAAACGGGGTAGCTGGCTCTCTTATCGCCCTCTACTGCATCTAGGTATAAGGTAATATTGTCGAATAAATTTTGATGATTGGCGCCAGCATGTTGATCCAAGACCGGTACATTGTATCCTTCAGAGTCTTTAAACACGCTGCGCGTCGATTGTGTATTGAAGCTGAAGGTATGGATCACAGGATTGAACACTTTCACTCCCTGTACCAACACGTTATGCACATTACCAAGATGCACCGCATAGTGAGCTGCCCGATCTCCTAAGGAGTGTATGTCGCTTATGGTCACGTTAGCGCTGTCGTAGCTGATGATGCCCGCATCGGCATTCACGAAGGACAGGTTACGTATCCAACTATCGGCAATTCCAGTAATGTGAACACCGTTATAACCAGGTTCGATGTGATGCCCAAAATAAGGTTGTTCTGGAAACTCAAAACTAAAGCCTTCCAATCCAATATTCTCTAATGGTGACCAATTTTTTATGGCAACCGGAAGCTGCTCATTAACATCATGTAGAAGCGTATCAGCGATGGTTAGCGTGTTTTGCTTTACTTCAACAATCTGCGTTCGCTGCTTAACCAAGGGGCGTTCTGGTGATGTCCAATGTCGGGAGCCGATGGGCACTGAAGTATTGTTATACAATGACTTTACCAAGGCGCCATTCTCTCCTTGGCGATTATGCCAAAGTACTTCTATTCGTTGACCCACTTTAAATGACTCTGAATTTGATACGCTAATCAGCCTTTCACCTTGCTTACCTTTAAGTCCTGTAGCAAGGTCAGGCTCTGCTGGAGTATCGTATTCATCCAAATAGGCATAACCTCTATGATTTTCCGGTCCTATCCAAATAAATCCACCTGTCCATGAATACTCAGAATAGAGACGGTCAATATTGGTGTCAGTCTCTCTTTGCTGCTTATTGTACTTCTTTAAATATTTTCGCAGCTCCGACAAATTACCCTCGTCATCCACCATGCTCAACGGCCGCGGAAAATACAGGGTAGTGCCAAATTTGCCCCGTCCTGCACCCTGCATCACAAAGTTGCTTCGCGTGATATAAATATATTCTGAGATAATAAATCGCCCTTGAGGAAAGCGCAGTATCACATTTCCGTCTATCTCATTGGCTGCCTCAATGGCTTTTATTATCGCATCGCTATCGTCCACTGCGTCATTTGCAATAGCACCATACTCAGTCACATCAACTAATGTCCCGTTCACATTGGGCAGTGGTTCAATACCAAATTTGTAACCAGCATATGAAAAATCGGGAAGATAATGCTCTTCAGCGGATAAAATCTTAGGCAAGTCAGAAGCATGGCTAGAAGAGACAGCTATCACGGATATAAAAAGCAAGCCTATAGAATGCAGTAGCACTTGCTCAAGAGGGCTGGAAAATAATTTCATTTATGACTGCTTATTATTGATTTTGACTCGTTGTGATTAATGTATACGGTTTAGCCAAATCAATCAATACGGGCAATAAAAGCGCTCAATCCGCCTGCAATAACTGCGATTGAGATAACTTGCGCGCTATAGGCAACAAACGATGTATTCGCAGCTCAGTATCTGAAGTACCAAAGTACACCATTACCATTTGGTTTTTAGGTGAAATATACAAGCCTTGACCAGAGTAGCCACCTTTGAACATATCTCCGTCTTCCCAGATTAAGTCCCACAGTCAACTGCTATGTAAAGGCGTCACCATCAAATGAGCAATTTAGCCTCTCAAGCCTGTTTTCTGAGAGAGATAGGTCTTCTTGCGCGCAAAGCGGCAATGACAAAGAGCTAAGTAAAATGGTGTTAAACAGTAGTTTTAAGCGCATATCAGGTGGCAATATTCAGTCGAGAGCAGAGAAAAATAATTCATAAGCCCGCTCGATACAACAGGCTTAAGCAAATTTGTTACATGCTTACTCTAGAATATAAGATGCTAGCTCTTTTGTTTTTGCCTGCATGAGCGCGATATCACCTTTGGATTCAACGTTAAGTCTTATCACAGGCTCAGTATTAGATTTTCTTAAGTTGAAACGCCATGTACCAAATTCCATCCCAATACCGTCGGTTTTATCAACAAGCTGTGCCTCAGGCTCGTAGCGTTGGATGATGCGCTTTATCGTTTGCCCGGCATCGGTCACGGTGTAATTAATTTCACCAGACGATGGGTACAATGCGATACGTTCTTTTACCAATTCCGACAAAGGCTTGCCCGAGGTACATAGTAATTCGGCCACTAATAGCCAAGGGATCATGCCAGAGTCACAATATGCAAAATCGCGGAAGTAATGATGAGCACTCATTTCTCCGCCATACACCGCATCTTCTTTTCGCATGCGCTCTTTGATAAAGGCATGTCCAGTTTTTGATTTGATGGGCTTACCACCGGCGTTATTCACAATATCTTCGGTGTTCCAAAACACGCGAGGGTCATAAATGATGCTCGCGCCCTTTTCTTTGGTTAAAAAGGCCTGAGCCAATAAGCCTACAATGTAATAGCCTTCAATAAACTCCCCTTTTTCATCAAATAGGAAGCAGCGGTCAAAGTCGCCATCCCATGCAATGCCCATATCAGCACCATGTGCAAGGACAGCATCGCCCGTATCAGCGCGATTTTCAGGCAGCAAAGGATTAGGGATGCCATTAGGGAAGTTACCGTCTGCAGTATGATGCACTTTGATAAATTCAATCGGTATATTTTGATGCGCAAACAAAAGCTCAAGCGCATCGATGATATGGCCTGCAGCACCATTTCCTGAGTTTACTACCAGCTTTAAAGACTTAAATTTTCTTAAGTTCACGTACTCACAAAGATGCAAAATGTAATCATTGACACAACTTACGCGCTCATAAGCCTTCGACTCCAGTAAGTTGAGGTCTTTCACGCTCGACTCACCACTTAAAAACGCGTCTTGTGATACCGTTTCGCCATAAGATGCCAATCGCGCGTTAATGTCATCGTCATCATAAGATTGCGCAAGATCTCTGATCGCATGTAAACCGCTATCGCCGCTTATAGGAACAGAGCCCGCTTTCACTAGCTTCATGCCGTTATAATTGATTGGATTATGGCTTGCTGTTACTTCAATGCCACCATCCACGCCCAAGTGTTTCGTAGCGAAATATATTTCTTCGGTCCCCGCCATGCCTAAATCATACACTTTAGCACCGCCATCAATGAGTCCGGCGCTTAATGCGAGCTTTAATGGCCTTGCGGTATGACGAACATCTGAACCTACCACCACTGATTTTGCTTTCAGGTAGGAGGCGAACGCTCGCCCTACCCGATATGCGACATTTTCATCTAACTGTTTGATGAGTTCGCCACGAATGTCGTAGGCTTTAAAACACGTAATTTTTTCCATAGCTACTTAGTATCGCCTTTATAAGACTCATTGTTGAGGATGAGTATACTAAGCAACACCAAGACAATGTTCAATCAAATCGAGCGCTCGATATTGAAAACTCAGAATGACTTAGAACATTGCCCCATATTCCCGCGTTGAATCCCTTACGCTAGCATACCGTTCTGATAATCTTGGATTGCCTGCTCAATTTCAGCTTGGGTGTTCATCACAAACGGGCCATATTGCACCACCGGCTCATCAATGGGAGTGCCGCTCACAAATATCGCTTTGCTCTGAGTGCTCTCATATGACGTATGTAGCGCTTCAAGCAAAAGTTCATCGCCCATTTTAAGGACGCCAAGCTCACCTTTTTGGAGCGTTAAGTCACCGACTGTTAACGAGCCCTCGTATACGTAAATAAAACCTGCGTGTGTTTTATCAACGTCTAAGCGCAAAGAGGATCTTTTCGATAAGTGCAAGTCGAAAAACTGTGGCGATATCGCGGTAGTTTTGACAGGTCCTTCAACACCCTTAAACTTACCTGATAGTACCCTTACTTTAGCCCCTTCAAAGCTTATTTCAGGGATCTCGGCACTTGGGATATCTTGATACCCTGGTGGCGACATTTTCTCAGACGCAGGCAGATTTACCCACAGTTGAAAACCGCGCATCCTACCGTGAGTTTGTTGAGGCATCTCTTCATGAATAATGCCTTTACCTGCATTCATCCATTGCAAACCTCCATCTTCAATGACGCCCTCATTCCCGACTGAGTCTTTATGACCCATTTTTCCCTCAAGCATGTAAGTTACAGTTTGAAAACCTCTGTGAGGATGCTGGGGAAAGCCTGCAATGTAATCTTGTGCGTCTTCAGAGCCAAATTCGTCGAGCATCAAAAATGGGTCTAGACGCTTGAGTGCCGGCTGTCCGAGAACTCTTGAGAGTTTCACGCCAGCGCCGTCGGAAGCCGGCATACCGCGTACCTTCTGTATTATCTTAGACTTTGCTTTCACATTTTCTACGGATGGTTTCTCTCTGGCAGAATTCATAGTCGCTTTCCTCCTTTACTGGCCTCTGTTATGAGCACTAAACAAGTCTTGTTTAGGCCCCATTGGTACAACTTGTGTTGGGTTAATCATGGTATGGCTGTAATAATAGTGTCGCTTGATATGGTCAAAGTTAGTTGTTTCAGCTACACCTTCTACCTGATAAAGCTCCTTCATATAGTTATAGATGTTGGGATAATCAAAAATACGTTTCAGGTTGCACTTAAAATGCCCCACATATACGGGATCGAATCGAATTAAAGTCGTGAACAAACGCCAATCCGCTTCGGTAATTTTGTCGCCAACAAGGTATCGTTGATCCCCTAAGATAAGCTCTACCTTATCCAGCGCCGCAAACAGGTTTTTCACTGCCTCTTCGTATGCTTCTTGTGTGGTAGCAAAGCCAGATTTATACACACCATTGTTGATGTTGTCATAAACAAAGCTGTTAATTTCGTTAATCTGACTGTGCAAGCTTTGCGGATAGTAATCGTCATCGTTGCCGGTTATGTCGTTAAATGCGCTATTGAATATACGAATGATTTCTGCAGACTCATTGTTGACGATTTGCCCTGTCTTCTTGTCGAACAAAACCGGAACCGTTACTCTGCTGGTAATGTCTGGTTTTACTTTTGTATACACTTGATGCATATAGTCAAAACCGAACAAGTGATCTTCAGTCGCCGCCTCATAGTTTGAAAACTCCCAGCCATTTTCCAACATGTCAGGTGATACAACTGACACGCTAATGTGCTCTTCCAATCCCTTTAACGCTCTGAAAATTAGTGTTCTGTGCGCCCATGGACAGGCCAATGAGACGTAAAGGTGATAGCGCCCTGATTCGGCCGGATACTTTGCGTCAGATGAAGCTTCAACTCTATCTCGGAATTTGGATTCCTGGCGTACAAATTTACCGTCACTCTTTTTAGTGTCGTACCATTGATCCTTCCATTGTCCATCTACTAATAATCCCATATCTTTCTCCTATTTCGCTTGAGTCTTTTTACGTATTAAGTGCATTTAAACATTAATCATTGCGAATGAATATCGGTAAAATTAGCACTTTATTTTCTATTTTTTAGAAAGGTTTAAAATAAAAAGACTCGCACTAAGATGTTTGTAATCGCTAAGGACGTAAATCTGAGGCAATAAGCACACTGAGCTTCAAATAAATAATGTACAATCAAATCAGACACCCAATTTTCCAGTTATCTAAGCTCAACACCCAGTAGACACTATGACCATCACTCACTCTCAACAATTCTTAAGCCGCTTCTCTGGTCTAGCGCGCCTTTATGGGAACAATGGTTTAAATTCTCTGGCACAGGCTCGCGTGGCGGTGGTAGGCATTGGTGGGGTGGGCGTATGGTCAGCAGAGGCATTTGCGCGCAGCGGTATTGGGCATATTACGCTAATTGATTTAGACGATATTTCACTGAGTAACGTTAATCGACAAATGCACGCGCTCAGTTCTAGCCTGGAACAAAGCAAAGTGGAAGTGATGAAAATGCGCATTCTCGATATCAATCCAGAATGCAAGGTTGATGCAATAGAGGATTTTGTGACTAAGGATAATTGCTCTGAATATTTGCATACACGTTTTGATGCTGTGGTTGATGCAGTTGACAGCGTAAATACCAAAGCGGCGATGATCGCACATTGCAAACGTAACAAAATCAAAATTGTGACGGTGGGTGGCGCGGGCGGTCAAATAGATCCCACACAAATTCACATATCTGATTTGGCGAAAACGACACAAGACCCGCTGCTTGCAAAAGTACGCAGTGAACTTAGGCGAAAGTACGGGTTTTCTACTAATGCAAAGCGGCGCTTCTCCATTCCTGCAGTGTATTCCACCGAACAATTGCGTTATCCATTGGGTAATGGAGAAGTGTCCTTTGAAAAGCAGCGCGCTGATGGCAGCGGCAAAATGGACTGCAGTACTGGCTTTGGATCCTTCGTAGGAGTAACCGCCAGCTTCGGCATGGTAGCGGCAACCCAGGCAATCAACTTTATCGTGAAAACCTAGGGCAAATCAGCTTGCTTTTGCTTGGGTCATTCTATGTTTTCTTACATCGTAGATGATGGAAATAGTAAGCCAGATGCCAATTAAACTAAACAGCAATACGGTGTTCTCCGCCATTGACATAACTTGCTCACTCAGTACCGCTGTTCCGGCAATCAATAACAGGTAATAAGGCAAGTTTAAGAGACCCGCAAGCCACACCACTTTGAATGATTTATTATACGCTCCTTGAGAAAACATAAAAAACGCAAGGGAATTGATGTGAATCATCGCCAATAATAGATGTCGGAGTTTCGTATCGCTTTCCTTATCTTGCTTGTCTTTCGTCGTTTTGCCGAGGAAGTAATTGATTATTGAACCAAGCGTTGCCGCGAAAACCATTGCGAGGGTTAGGTAAACCACATCCATCACCGATGGTTTGGCACCAACAACTAAGATGACAGCAAAAAACTGACCGGGAAAGTAAAAGCCGACGTAAATGATTGATTCAAGCAATATGATTAAAAATATAACAACATAAATGCCTTGATCCAGCGCTGTTTCCAAGCTTTCTAAAATTTGCAAACCCGGTGGGATAAAGCCCTGGCCGACCAAAAACTGAATGAGTGAAAGGGCAACTAAGGCTGACAGCGGAAGAAAAGAAGCGTATTTCATTTTTGCTCGACTCAAATAAAAGTTCTAACAGAAGTTACACGAAAGCATAAAGAATAGTTTATTTTTACCAATTACGAATAATTAACGTTATTTTGATGGTCTCATGTACATACACTTAATTGATAGGAACCGCGATTTTGAATAACTCGAAAACGTATCGACCTAAAACAACGCTGGAGCAATGGAGAATATTGCAGGCTGTTGTTGACTTTGGTGGATATGCCCAGGCTGCGCATGCATTGAGTAAATCACAGTCGTCGCTTAATCATGCCGTTTCAAAACTTCAGAGCATGCTGGGTGTTCAGCTTCTTGAAGTGATTGGCAGAAAAGCGGTGCTTACTCAGGCGGGTGAAGTCATGCTTCGGCGCTCACGAAACCTAACGGCAAATGTAGAGGCTTTAGAACTACTCGCCGTTAATATTCATCAAGATTGGGAGCCTGAAATTACTTTAACGGTCGACCTTGCCTTTCCAAGAGACGCCCTGTATCCGGTATTAAAATCGTTTTTACCAGAGTCTCGTGGCAGCAGAGTGAAAATCAAAGATACGGTGTTAACAGGAACAGATGACGCCATTACTAGCCACGAAGCCGATCTTGTTATACACATGTCAGTTCCTAAAGGGCATTTAGGAGAGCCTTTATGTCACATTGAGTTTGTGCTGGTTTGCCATCCCGAGCATGAACTTGCGAAGTTATCTGAAAATAACGCCTTAATAGATCCCTCAGCGCTGGAGCAGCAGCTGCAATTGGTGATCGCTGATAGTTCTGATACACCAGAGGAGAAAGAGGGTTGGCTAAAATCAGAAAATCGCTGGACGGTCAGCCAGTTTGATACAGCCATTGACTTACTGCTTGAGAACATTGGTTTTTGTTGGCTGCCTATGCACAAAGTTGAACAACTGATACACACCAAAAAACTTAAGCGCGTAAAAGTAAAAGGTAGCGAGTTTAAGCAATTAACGGCCTTTTTAATTTGCCCAACGCCCGATGATAAAGGACCCGGTACAACGCTACTGGAAAATCTTATTTTACAACACAGAAGAATTGCTTTACCTTCTGCCAAAGACATGAGCCGCTAAATGGTCAGCACAAATAATATGCATCAGCAAGAACTTGATAAGCTTATGAAGGATACCGCGCAAGACGCTGTGACAGCAGCAAAAGAAGAGTGCGATATTGAATTAGACTACAGCGCATCAAGCATAAGTGGCGTTGATAAAACCATTGAACACTTTATTACAGAATTTCCCGGCCAGTCGCTTGAAGATAAAGCAGTGTTTACGCTTTGTAACATGTATGGCGCTTATGTTGGTGAAGTATTTAAACGTCTTTCTGGCGGACAGTGGCACTACGACACATCAACGCCAGACGCGCCGACCATCCTATTGGTAATCAAAGATAAGTCTTACGCATTTGCTGGCATTTGTTATGACAAGTTAGTCAAAAATCCCGATATCAAGATTGCCGAATATTTCCAAAAGGCACTGGCGGCAAATACAAACTAACATTTACGTTCGTTGCCAATCACTCGGTAAATCACGCATGTGTCTGCTTTGCGCACCATAGCCTATTCCAATGCACGCGATGAGAATTGACAGGCCGTGGGCCAGTGAAAATCCAAAGTCCATCCTAATTATAATTTTGCTTTGGATCATAGTGTCGATGACCAAGCCTATGAAAAACAACCAAGGAATGAGCGTGAAATAGCGTTGTTTTTCGGCTTTAAATATTCTGCTGCGTTGAGCAAGCAATGCAAACACTGCAATAGCCGGTATGGCTGGCAGCAAGGACCAGTAAAAATCCCACTTATTGGGAAAGAATATGCTCATCATTCGGCTGCTGTCTTCTCTGAACGAAAGAGAAATAATCAGTATCAAAAACCCTCGGCACAGAAAAATCAAAAATAGGTATAACACAAGCGGCGGCTTTAATCGCCCTGCTTCATCGTAGTGGTGTAATGGATATTTTATTGGCATAGGTATGACTAGAAAATTCTTATGGGTGATTACAAACAGAAGGTGACAGTCCAACCACTACGCGATTTGAACTAGTTCACATTATCAGTTTTTGTTGCTCTTGAGCAAGTTTTGCCGCGCTCGGCAATAAAGTTGATCTGAATCATTGCGCCACTTTAGCATTGGTTTATTGTTTTAAGGATGTAACCATCTATTTTCCTTAGAATTTGGAGAGTCAACGTGGAACTGTTGCAGCTTGCTATGGCTGGTTTGACCGCTATTATTTTGTTCGTTTTTGGTTTAGAAAATTTTTCAAAAGAAATAGAGCGAATAACAGGGGAGCGCTTTCGTAAATCTCTAAGTTCAGCAACCAATATACCCATCATTGGCGTATTAATTGGCGCCTTAGTGACCATGGTTATCCAATCAAGTTCGGCCACGTCAGTGATCAGCATTAGCTTAGTAAACGCAGGCGTTTTGTCGTTTAAAAATAGCGTCGGCATTATTTTTGGCAGTAACATCGGTACAACCATCACCGCTCAACTGGTGGCATTTAAGCTCACCAGTTTTGCGCCTTTATTAATTGTGTTTGGATTTGCGCTGAGCATGTTGCACAATCGCGCTTCAATTTTTGGGAAGACGATTTTTTACTTTGGTTTTGTGTTTTTCAGTCTAAATTTGATCTCCACTACGCTCGAACCACTGCAACAAAACGAAGCCTTAATCAAAATACTAACACAGCCGCACAACCCTATTTATGCAATTTTGTTTGGTTGCATTTTCACTGCGCTAGTGCAGTCAAGCTCGGTCACAACAGGCTTGGCAATCATCTTTACTCAGCAGGGTTTAATTGGTTTGGAAAACGCCGTCCCTTTAATTTTAGGGGCTAACATTGGCACCACTGCCACCGCATTTATTGCCGTTTTCAATATGGATATATCGGCTAAAAAGGCCGCTTTTAGTCATTTTTTATTTAACGTGGGCGGCGTCTTGCTATTTCTCCCTGCACTGCTGATTTACGGTTACAAACTATCTGATATTACCGAAAGTCCGGCAGTTGCCCTGGCCATTATCCATCTGGTTTTTAACGTCAGCGCCAGCCTTGTTTTTACTATTTTTATTACTCCCTTTACCCGCGTAGTTGACTATTTATTAGGGGAGGGAAAGATGGATTTTGAGCGCATAGTATTGCCTCAATTAGACGAATCAGACAATCTCGAATCTGTAAAACATAAGCTCGACACCAGCGCTGAGCAGCTATTCAAGTTTTTGCAAGAAAATTACAATTCGGTGACGCTCAGCGTCGAAACTAATTATCGCGGTGTCTATGATGCTGCTGAAAAACGCATTCAATATGTAGAGTTTATTAAAAAAGAATATCTGCACTTTTTTGCCAATGCGGTCACGCTTATTAACAAAGAAGATGAGTCCAAATCATTGATGAAGCTCATTAATCAATTTGATTACCTATTCCAAGTGCATGACTCAATTAAAGACTTGTTTGAGTCTAAGCGGGTAATGAACGAAAACTATATTGAGTTAAAAAGTGATTTACTCATGCTTATTCGCAGCATGTCGACCCAGACGCTAGAGTTTTTCGATGAAATTGCCACAGAAATGCGCGATAAAGCGGCGCATGCGGATCAGCAACCCTTAAAACGTCAAGCAAAACAACTCCAGCATGAAATTGATTCAGCCAATAGAAATTTATTGGTATTGATGCTCGACTCAACAAGAGCCGACGCAGGTAGCTTAATCAATTTTGTGACATATTCACAGCGACTCAAAGACAAGCTGACTAATTTTGCCAGCCTCAATATAAAACTGGAGCCAGACGTTAATAGTCCTGCATCGGGGTAATTTAGAAGTCTTAGCGTGCTGTGCAACTTTAGCCGTATCCGGCAAAGTGCTTTTTATTGATGTAAGCGGCTTTATTAAATAACCTGAATCCTGTTTAAGCGACTTATGCTTAAACAGGATGATTAAGGACTAAAAGAAAGTATTAGTCAGCAAAGCTAGTGCGACATCGCCTTGTCAGCAAAGCCCTTTTTAGCAAACAAAAGCGTCATTCTGTCGCTTTCCCCAATCGCTTCATATTCTGCACGCTTGGCAGGGTCGTCAGCACTTCCATTTAATGAAGGTGGTAAACGCCAAACGATGTCGTTGTCACTTGGTTTATCTTTTTCGTTTGCATTAATTTCGCTTTGTGCGACCAGTTCAAAACCCGCCTCTTCAAAGGCGCTGATCACAAAAGCCTGCTTTAGATAGCCTGCCCCACCCTTTGCCCAATCATCGTCGGCATCAGAGGGCGCTCTATGCTGAACGACGCCTACTAAACCTTCATCTTTTAGTAAGTCATGCGCCACCTTCAAACTTTCGGATAAGGTACCCGCTTGTTCTTCAAATCTTGCTAAATTATGAAGCGCACGAATAAATAATACGCGGTCTAAAGTGCCATTGAGCTCTTCGGGTTTACCGGCAAAAGTGAAACCGCCGGCAGTAATGCCGTTGTCTGTGAGCTCAGCCACTAAACCGGGAAAAGCAGCCGTGCTTGCCGACATTTCTTCAATACGCTCTGGTGTAAAAAAGCCAAAAAGCGGCCACATGCTTTCATTGTAATTGATACCATAAAGCGCACCGTCTGAACCTAGATAATTCGCCAGAATTTCTGAGTACCATCCTCCACCAGGGAGTGCTTCGGCCACCCTCATTCCTGGCTCAACATGGAAAAACGATAAGGTTTGCACTGGGCGCCTGCTAGCATCACGCGCACGTTTATCTGCATCACGGTCAAGCACAACTGCGGCAAGCGCTTGATTGCCATCATGGGCATGAGCAGACGAGATGGCTGATGTGCTGGTAAGCGAAAGCGAGGCGATAGCAAACATCGATAAAGCGAAAGAGCTTTTGGATACACCAGATAAACGTTTTGATAGTGTTTTTATTGTAAGCATAAAGATTCCTTTGCAGTTGGTTATAACAAGATATAGCACATGTACGGTAATATGCCTAAAAAGCGAAGCGCGTATAATATTTGATAGTCAGACATATCATGACGGCTTTGATTCCATGAACATCATAAATCTTGTATCATTCGCTCCCGAAAATTTCTATACATTTAAGTAAGGCTGAGCATGGCAGTTAAGCATTTCGATCCAAAGCAAACGACAACACTTGAAACACCTTTGAAAGTGCTTGAAGATGAGCCATCTCGTTTTGCCAGCGCGGATCAAAACACTTCGAAGATTGGCTTTGTCTCACTTGGCTGTCCAAAAAACCTAGTCGATTCTGAACGAATCTTAACGCAGCTACGCACTGAGGGCTATGACGTTGTCTCAAGCTACAAAGACGCAGCTTTGGTGATAGTGAACACCTGCGGGTTTATTGATTCGGCCGTGCAAGAATCATTAGATACTATTGGCGAGGCCTTAGCTGAAAATGGCAAAGTCATCGTCACTGGATGTTTAGGCATAAAAGAAGATGAAATTCGAGAAGTACATCCCAATGTGCTCTCAATTACCGGCCCACATGCTTATGAGTCAGTTGTGTCGCAAGTGCATGAGCATCTACCCAAGCCAAAACACAATCCTTTTTTGCACCTTGTACCTGACCACGGCATTAAGCTGACCCCAAAGCATTTCGCTTACTTGAAAATTTCTGAGGGCTGCAACCACCGCTGCACATTTTGCATTATTCCATCCATGCGCGGCGATTTGATAAGTCGTCCTGTGGGAGAGGTATTGGGCGAAGCGCAGCGATTAAAAGCTGCCGGGGTAAAAGAGCTGCTTGTGATATCGCAAGATACCAGCGCCTACGGCGTTGATGTTAAATACAAAACAGACTTTTGGGATGGTATGCCGGTTAAAACGCATATGCAGGCACTTTGCGAAAAACTGGGTGACATGGGGATTTGGGTGCGCTTGCACTACGTCTATCCCTATCCGCATGTTGACGATCTTATCCCACTGATGGCTGAGGGTAAAATACTGCCATACCTGGACATCCCCTTTCAACATGCTAACAAGCGCATCTTGCGATTGATGAAGCGACCCGGAAGTGCAGAGCGAACGGTAGAACGAATTCGTCAATGGCGCAGTATTTGTCCAGACTTGGTTATTCGTTCAACCTTTATTGTTGGATTTCCTGGAGAAACAGAGGAAGAGTTTGAAGAGCTACTGCAATTTTTACGCGATGCACAACTTGACCGCGTTGGCTGTTTTAAATATTCCCCTGTAGATGGGGCAAGGGCTAACGATTTGCCCGATCATCTGCCAGAAGCGGTTAAAGAAGAGCGTCTACAGAGATTTATGGAAGTACAGTCACAAATCAGCTACCAACGTTTACAAAACAAAATAGGCAATGAGTATTTTGTTATTGTTGATGAGGTTAACAGTGAGGGAGCGGTAGCAAGAAGTTTTGGAGAGGCTCCGGAAATTGATGGCATGATACATCTTAACGACGTTCACGATGTGCAAACCGGTCAGCAATTATGGGTAGAAATTATCCATACCGACGAGCACGATATGTGGGCAGTGCCTTGCGACGAGCAATGAGTGACGATTATCGGCGAATCACTCCCTTAGAGGTGCTGTGATAAAATCGTTATAGTTTTGTTAATAACATTGTAAGTAATTGATTCGAATAAAATTTGATTGTGATAAATCACCTAAAACGGTCTTAAACACCTTGTCCCAAATTTTTGTTGTATAAAATTAGATTAATATGCATTTGGGTCGGCAAAATTCTTAGCCATCCCCCCAATGTTAATTGATTACAACAAGTGTTTACATACAAGGAATTACAATGAAAACCACGAACTCGCGACTCGCTTCGCGTATAAAATTAGGGAGCTTGGTTGTAGCAGCTCTTTTTGCCTTCAGCAGTATCGCCAATGCAACTGTGCTGCGCGTAACGGTTGAAAACAACGCAAGTCCGGGCGGCTTGAGCTTTACGCCAGTGTTTGCTGCATTTCACAGTGCCGATTACGATGCCTTTGATGTTGGCGGCACCGCATCTGACGGCCTAGAGGCTATTGCCGAGCTTGGCATGATTGGCGGTTTGCAAAGTGAATTGGCTAGCGCAGATCCTAATGCTGTAAGCTCTCCCATTTTCCCAGATGCAGGCATGAGACCATTATTTGCTGGCGAAAGCGGCTCGGCAACGTTTGAAATTGACGATCCGGCTAGCAATATGTTTTTTACCTTTTTATCAATGATCCTGCCTTCAAACGACACATTCTTTGGTCGTGACGATGCTGCACAAATTTTTGATACTTCGGGTAATTATCTTGGTAATCAAGTCTTTCAGATTACAGGTGCTGACCTTTATGATGCAGGCACAGAAGCCTTAGACATCATGACTGCCCCCTTCATCCCTGGCAATGATGCAGGCGCAAGCCCTGAAGATTCAAACACAAGTATACGCCCAGCCGAGGCGCTCGACGCCTTTGCAGGCCTAACCTTGGCAAATGGCAGCGTGCTAGATGCAAGCTTGATTGACTTTTTAAGCAACCCAAGCGCATTTAACGTAGCTACCATTACCATTGAGCGCGTAAACGCGCCAAGCGCCTTTGCAATGATGCTGCTACTCGCAGGCGGATTTATCTTTAGAGCGAAATTGTTTCAACACAAAGCCCTATAAACTCACCAAACATTGAAAAAAAGCCAAAGGATGTAAGCGCATTACATCCTTTGGCTGTATGGTATGACGAGGTCGACCAAAATTGACCAACCCATCACAAATATTAAAAAATGTCCTGTATTGATTGAGCAGAACAGGATGAAATAAGAGTAGACACAAACATATAAACACTGTAACTTGCACTCAGCTTCAAAGATGAATTCATTTACAACCTACATTTCGCTGTTTTATTCGTAACACCTCGTCCTGCAGTTTCTAAGTCTTAGTTCCATTTTTTAGCTATTCAAGCCTATTGAAGGCGCAACTTTATAAAAATTTCAGGATAATATTATGTCTAATACAACTACAGGAACCGTTAAGTGGTTCAACGAAAGCAAAGGTTTTGGGTTTATTGAGCAACAGTCTGGTCCAGACGTATTCGCTCACTTCAGCGCCATTGTAAGTGAAGGTTTTAAAACCTTAGCAGAAGGCCAAAAAGTACAGTTTGCTGTTACTTCCGGTGCTAAAGGTCCACAAGCTGAGAACATCGTCGCTATCTAATTAATAGACGACACTGAAAGGGGCAGGTCTTACGACATGCCCCTTTTTTTATTGCGCAAGTCTCATTCTAAAATCTTCACCTTACTGGAAGGACGAAACAATCGAGTTCAAATAAATTACTGCGCAAGCAACCAGTTGCGGCATGCTTATGGTTTTTCAAGCGATAAAAATCAAAACACTATAGTGGCGGCACTATAGTTGCGTTAGATTCTTGGAGCGTTTTAAGTTCGTTGCGCTTGAGGGCTTTTTGATAGTTAAATCTATTATGAACCGCGCAACTTCAGAGCTTAAGTTTTGCTAAATCGTCTGGCGTATCCACTCCGTGTGGTGGCGGTGACTTTGCAAGGTCAATATGAATGTCGAATCCGTATTCAAGCACTCTGAGCTGCTCAAGAGATTCGCAATGTTCAAGCATGGAATCGCCAAGTTGTGCAAACTGTTTCACAAAACCCGCTCGATAGCCATAAATGCCAATGTGTCTAAAATACTCCCCCGCAGCCGTAAAGTCGCTCATATTAGACTCAGCATTGCCTGCTCGGTCAAAGGGAATGCTCGCGCGTGAAAAGTACAAAGCTTTGCCATTCATTGCTTTTACTACTTTGACAACATTGGGGTTGTTAAGATCTTCTAGCTGACTGATTGGGTAGCATAACGTTGCCATAGCAAAGGCATCAAATTGCTCCAAATTATCGGCAACCTGACGAATGTTTTCTGGTGGTATAAAAGGTTCATCTCCCTGCACGTTAATCACAAGCTCATTGGCACCTACCCTGCGAAGTTCGAGCACTTCAGCGATGCGCGTGGTGCCTGACTGATGCTGGGTTGAAGTCATGCATACATCAGCACCAAAGTCCCTTGCGCAGCGCTCAATTCTTGGGTCATCGGTAGCAACAACAATACGTGATGCGCCCGACTCTTTCGCTCTATCATGCACATGTTCGAGCATGGTTTTATTGTTTATTAAGGCTAAAGGTTTGCCCGGGAAACGCGTGGAGGCGTAGCGTGCAGGGATAACTACGCTAAAGTCAGTCATGCTTTTTCACCTTTTCAAGTTCTTCACTGCTTAGCAGCTTACTCTCGCTTTCGAGCAATACCGGTATCCCCTGATGTATAGGGTATGCTAGCCGGTCAAAGCGACACACTAGCCAGATGCGTTCGGGTGCGAGTTTGTCTTCCTCGTTTAGCCTAGCATTCTGTTCATCAAAATCTCCTTCGTGCAAGACCAGCTTTCCTTTACAAAGCGGGCATGCCACGATATCTAGCAGCTTTTTATTAAACATCATGTCGTGAGCCTTTTTCGAAGTCTTTTTTCAATCTCATCAAAGCATTTACCATCGATAACCGCCGTTACCTGTAAATACCACATTTTTTGATTAGCAAACTCACTGCACTTTACCGCGTCTTTTTCCGTCATCAAAATGATATCTGTCGCTGGCATATCAGCTTTGCTTATTTGGTGATGGTCTGGCAGTGGATGGCATGACGCCAAGGTTAACCCTTGCTCTTTTAATGCAGCAAAAAAGCGATTAGGATCGCCAATACCCGCCACCGCAGAGATGCTCTTAGCCTGAGCAAATAAAGCATGGGCTTGTTCGAGTGCCAGTCTTTCGCCGCTTTGCACATTCACATAGGATTGCGGCGCTAAGCGCATCAAATTTAACTTATCTTCATAAGGTTTTAAGACGGGCAGCAATGTCGTTTGAGACGCATTTAATACTATATAATCAACTTTGCTCAAACGTGCACTGGTTTCTCTTAACGGTCCCATTGGCAGCAAAAATCCATTGCCTACGCCCCGACCATCCATCACGCAAAGTTCGATATCTCTGGCAAGGGCATAATGCTGCATACCGTCGTCACAAACAATCACTTGAGCATCAGTATGCTCTTCAATGAACTTTGCGCCTCTTGCACGAACAGGATCAATGACCACTGGCACCTTAGTGCGCTGAGATATAAGTGTGGGTTCGTCACCTGACAGTTTGGCAACAGAAGCGTTTTCATAGAGTGGCGATGCGCTTGACTCTTTCGCTGTCGGTAACATAAAGGGAAAGTCCATTTGCGCCCCGCCGTACCCTCTAGATAATACGGCACACCTTATACCTTTGCTCTGCAAATGTTCTACAAGGGCGATGACCACAGGCGTTTTTCCGTTGCCACCAACGCTGATATTCCCTACAACCACCACTGAAATACTCGGGCGATATGCGCTTTTAAGACCCAGTTTATAAATGAGTATTCGAATACGACTAATCAAAAAGAACAATGCGCTTAGTGGCAAGAGCACCCATACCCACTTGCGAGTATTCGAGTACCAAGCTTGGGTCAGCGTATCAGATAGTTTAGACATCAATATCGCCTGTTGTATAAAGATATCTTAGGCACTGAACTGCATCTTATGTAGCTGTGCATACATACCGTTTTTGCTTATTAGGGCTTGATGACTTCCTGATTCGACGATTTCACCCTCTTCTATCACTAAGATTAAGTCAGCCGACTCAATCGTGGACAGTCGATGTGCAACCACAATGCTGGTGCGGGATTTTTGAAGCTCATCAAGGGCTTTTTGAATGAACTTTTCCGATTCGGTATCCAAGGCAGATGTTGCCTCATCGAGAATCAAAATGGGCGCGTCTGCCAGTATCGCGCGTGCAATTGCAATACGCTGTCGCTGACCGCCGGATAACATCAGGCCGTTTTCACCAATCACAGTGTCAAAGCCCTCTGACTGCTTATTCACGAACTCCGTAACATGGGCGATGTTTGAAGCTTCAATAACTTGCTCACGTGACACTTCGTCTTGTTTGCCATAAGCGATATTGTTTGCAATGGTATCGTTGAACAAAACAACCTGCTGCGACACCAGTGCAAACTGCTTTCGCAGACTTCTTAGTTTTATCTCTTGCAAGTCATAACCATCCAGACTTATTTCGCCCGAATCGGGTTTATAAAAGCGCGTAAGCAAGTTGGATATGGTCGATTTCCCGCTTCCTGAACGGCCCACCAAGGCGATAGTCTGCCCAGCTGATACTTCAAAACTGACTTGCTTTAAGGCCGGCTCTTTCTTCGTTGGATAGGTAAACTGAATATTAGAAAATGACAGCTGTCCACTTGCTCGTTCAATTTCTATACTGCCAGTGTCCGCCTCGTTCTCAGTGTCGAGTATTTCAAAAATACTTGCACATGCGGCCATGCCTTTTTGAAACTCGGTATTGACGGTAGTCAGTTGCTTCAGTGGCTTAAGCAACATTACCATGCACACCAACACGTTTATGAAAATACCCGCGGTCAGTTGCTCCACCATCGCTGGGGTGCTCGCAAAAAAGAGCACAAAAGCAAGCGCAATTGAGGCAATAATCTGTATGCTTGAAACGCTCAGGATTTGCGCACTGACCAACTTCATTGTCTGTAGACGATTATGATTATTGCGCTCGGCGAATCGCTCTGACTCCAGCGTCTGTCCGTCATGCATCAATACGACTTTATGGCCTTTCACTGCTTGTTCAATGGATGTAGTAAGTGATCCCATGGCTTGCTGAATAGCACGACTTACCTTTCTAAAGCGTTTGCTTACAAAGGTGACGATTACGCCAACGACAGGTCCTATCACCAAAAAAATCAGCGATAGTTGCCAAGAATAGTAAAACATAGCGCTTAGCAAGCCAATGACCAACGCGCCTTCTCTTACCAGAGTCAAAAAGGCTTTACCGGCTGCGTTTCGCACTTGCTCGGTGTCGTAAGTTATTTTTGATATCAGGGAGCCGCTGCTAACATGGTCATGAAACTCAATTGGCAGATGAATATATTTGTCGAATAGCTGTTGACGCATGGTCATCACAATTTTTGTTCCAACGTACTCAAGCGTATAACTTCCCATGAAGTTGAATACGCCGCGCAAAACAAATATTGGAACAATAAAATACGCAGCCATTTTTAAATAATCATAGTTGCCTGAATTTAGACTGTCGTCTATCAGCGGTTGAAGCTGCATCAATACAAGTGTATCTATCACGGAGTAGCCCACCATGCCCACAATAGCCACAGCAAAAAGTGCTTTAAAGGGCTTCAAGTAGCGCAGAAAGCGCCTAATCACTGAGCGTGTTACAGCAGGTCGCTTGGGTGTGTGGGGCGTCGAATTGGCCTTCTCTGACTGAGTTGATAAAGCAGTCATTAATATCCTTTATACAATCATTTATAAGTATTATATGTTGCTACGCAAGTGATTGATTTACAATTAATCTTACGGTTTGCTGAGCACTGTTTCTTATCCAATGTTCAGCATAAGTGCAGTATACCTTAAAAATCGCCTTGCACACGAGCCGCGCTATGCCAACGTCGATAAACATCCTCGCGATAGCTGGTAATTGATGTGGCAGAATCATGAAAGTCCATTAGAATCGCGCCATGCAAACCCGTTTGATAAATCTTTACGCCTCTATGCGTGTAGCGCTCAACGACCTCTTGGTGCGGAAAACCCCAGCGATTGTGAAGCGCAGCAGCAAAGACGACCGTATCCGGCGACACCGCTTCAATAAATGCAGGCGTGGATGAGGTAGTGCTTCCATGGTGTGGGGCAATTAAGATATCAGCCTTTAAAGGCTGATTACCGGGCGTATTTGAAATATGAGTATTTTCTTCAGACGCACCCGATAGGTAATATCGTAGAAGCGCTTGTTCATCTGCTTTTTCAATATCACCCGCAAACAAAATACTTAGCTGATTGTTGGGCGTCTTGAGACTCAGTTTAACGACACAACTATGTGCGTTTTCATGACCACTTGCTGGAGAAAGCGGCCATAAAATATGCGTCTTCACCACCATATCACTCACAATAGCATTCTCATTAGCATGGGTTTGCACTGAGTATTCGCCCCGTGTATGTGACTGACTCGCTGCGACACAGAAATGCTGAGGTGATAGCGTTTGTTTAATATCAAAGTGCTTTGCCAGCCATACGCCTCCTCCACTGTGGTCGTTATCCAGATGACTTAACCATAATTTGTCTATTGTCTTCACACCATGATGCATTAAATATGGATGTATAACTGAAGCAGCCATTGAAAAACCTGATGGAAATGCAGCCCCCGTGTCAAAAAGCCATGTAAGCTTTTTATCACCACCGAGTTTAATCTGAAGCGCCGCCGCACTTCCCTGCCCCACATCAAAGACAATCAGCTTGGCGTGTGCATGCGTATTTGCACGCCAAAGTTGCGGATAGCTGCTAAACAAAAGTGCGCCAATCACGCAAGTCAGCATCACCAGGCGCAGTCGCAAAAAAGGATAAAGTACAAGTAAGCCCGCCAATACACACAGCAGTAAACCGAAGGTCGATAAGCGAAAGCCCTCTAGTACTGGAAACCATTGGCCAACATTAGTGATGAATTTTGTTTGCATCTCGACACAAAATTTCATGATCACAATTGTGAGCATCATGACTTTATCTGCTACTAGGAACAAAAACTCGTGGGGAAGATTTACCACAATGAAAAAGCTACCCAGCACGCACAGAGGCACCAAGATAATGCTCACCAAAGGCAAAAGCAGAATGTTGGCAAACAGCGAAAACAGTGGCAAGTGTTCAAAAATTATCAATGTAAGCGGAAGCGTTACCAGACTTAGCCAAAGCTGCAGGTACAGTCCAAAACGAAAATTATAAAACCATCTGCGCCTTCTCGAAAGCATCGCCATTTTCGAATTAGGCGCAAAACGCCAAATAAACACCCAAATACAAATAACAGCGATGAAGCTAAAATAGAAGCTCATACCTAAAATCGAGTATGGAAATAAAATAAAGAAGCATGAGAGTAAGTAAAGTAATGCGCTACCTAAGCGCCAGTGTGACTCACTAAATGCAAGATAGATCCAGAGCAACAGAGCAAGAATAGCTCTTGAAACAGGCACTTCAAAACCCGCCAGATAAGCATAAAAAACAGCAACAATTCCAGCCAAAGCAGCGCCAATATGGCGAAGATTGAATTGCTGATGGGTCACAAGTGATATAAGGATGGCGACTGGCCTAGTCAGCAAAAAAAGCACGTAGCCAAATACAATGGATACATGTAAGCCTGAAATCGCAAATAAATGCGCCGTGCCGCTTTGCTGAAGCAATTGCCAGTCATTGTCACTTAATTGTGCACGGTATCCAAAACTTAAAGCTTGTACAAATCCCATATTATCTAGCTTAAGCTGAGCCAAGCTATCAATGCTCGTTTGGCGCTTGCTCTGCATCGGATCAGTTATGACATTGCTTGGACTTTCTATTACATACCCTGTTGCGACAATATTTTTGCTCGTCAGCCAGCTTTGATATTTAAAGGTGTGAGGGTTTGCGAGTCCATTAGGCGGTTTCAGATTTGTAAGTAGGCGATAGCTTTGCCCCTGTTTAGGGAGGTTCTGGGTGCGATACCATGTGAGTCTCACTGTTGGAGGTGTGCTTAGCGCTCGTTTACCGACTTTCGAAAGCACCATATTAAATCGAATGGTTTGAGCACGTTCATTGGGGTCACTTTGGGTCTGAATGCTTGATATTTTGCCCTCTACAATGACATTTTGATGAAAGATATTGCTGTCAATTTGCCAAACGCTGTACCAATAACCCGTACTGCTTGCCCAGATAAATCCGAGTAATGCTCCTCGAATCAAGGCCGATATATTGACAAAGCAAGTCAGTAGCACGCCGACTATCGCAATAATTAGCAGTGAAATATGCGGCAAACTGGGCCATAATGCACTGCTTAAGAATGTGAGTACAAATGCGAATAAAGTCTTGTCAGTTGCAGTCACTGAGCCTTAGTGCTCTTTTGAAGGATATTAAAACAGCTTGTTATGCCACGTAAGTTCATAAAACGGTTTTTGCCTGATCACAATAAAATTAAAGCCACTAAATCTTTAAATATATTTGGTGAGCTATTACATGATCCGAACTTGTGGCACCTTAACCGTCGCTCTGCCAAAGGAGCATTTGGTCTGGGACTGTTTTTTGCTTTTTGGCCTGTGCCTTTTCAAATGGTACTGTCTGCTGCTGCCGCAATTGGCTTTCGCGTGAATCTACCCCTTTCAATCGCCACCGTTTGGATCACTAACCCACTCACCATGCCACCCATATTTTACTCGGCATACTTAGTGGGTAGTACTGTACTTGGGACTGAAATGACGGAGTTTCAGTTTGAGTTGAGCTGGCAATGGGTGATCAGCTCACTATCGACCATTGGCCCCGCTTTTTTGTTGGGATGTTTGATTTGCTCAATCCTCGCTGGCGCGATTGGCTATTTTGGATTAGATGGCATTTGGCGTTATTCAGTCAATCAAGCTTGGCGAAGACGCAAAAACCTTGAGAAGTAAGCTTTTACACATACCCAACAGCGTCTGCTTATCGTGCAGCAAGAAAATCCACAAAAGCCTGCTCATCCCAAGTTTCAATGCCCAGCTCTGAGGCTTTACTGAGTTTAGAGCCTGCTTTCTCACCAGCAATCAACAAATCGGTTTTTGCAGATACACTTCCTGAGACTTTTGCGCCAAGCTCTTGAAGCTTGGATTTTGCTTCACTGCGTCCCATTTGCGAGAGCGTACCGGTTAACACGACCGTTTTCCCGGCGAAAGGCTGCTCCTCTATTGGTGCAACCTCAATGTCAGGCCAAGTGATGCCTGCGTCCACTAAGGCATTGATTATCGCAATATTGCTAGGTTCGCGCATAAACTCATAGATATGGTGAGCAACAATCTCACCCACATCTTGAACCTCAATAAGCGCTTCTTTGTCGGCCTTAATCACAGCGTCCAACGTCAAAAAGTGCAACGCGAGGTTACGCGCAGTGGCTTCGCCCACTTCTCTAATGCCGAGTGCGTACAAGAATTTTGGCAGGGTTGTTTGCTTGGCAGCGTCCAGAGCACGAAGTAGGTTAACCGCTGACTTATCGCCAAAACGATCTAGCGCCGTCAATTGCGCTAAATTAAGATGAAAAAGTTCGGCTGGGTTATGAATAAGACCTTCCTCAACAAGCTGTTCAACCAACTTATCTCCTAGACCATCAATATCCAGAGCTTTTCGTGATGCGAAATGCTTAATCGCTTCCTTACGCTGAGCTGAACACACCAGGCCGCCGGTGCAGCGCGCCACGGCTTCGCTTTGTTGTCGTTCAACATGTGAATCACAAACCGGGCAGGCCTTTGGGAACACAATTTCTTGTGCGTCATTGGTTCGCAAATTCTCTACCACAGATACTACTTGCGGAATCACATCGCCCGCTCTTCGTATTACCACCGTATCGCCCACTTTCACCCCTAAGCGGGCAATCTCATCTTGATTATGTAAAGTTGCGTTAGACACAGTTACCCCGCCCACAAACACAGGTTCAAGCCTTGCAACGGGCGTAATCGCACCTGTTCTGCCTACTTGAAATTCCACCGCTAGCAAGCGCGTCATTTCTTCTTGAGCCGGGAACTTCTGCGCCATTGCCCACCGTGGCGCTTTTGATACGAACCCTAAACGTGATTGAAGGCCTAAGTCATCCACTTTAAACACTACACCGTCAATGTCGTAACTCAGACTATTGCGCATCTCGCCAATTTTTTTGAAATATGCGAGACACTGTTCGCTTCCTTTTGCGGTTGAAATATCAGGACACAAAGGCAAACCCATCTCTTTTAAACATGCTAATCGCTCGCTATGTGTTTTCACCGATGCGATGGGACCGCCTTCTAGCACGCCAACAGAATAGGCATATAAGCGAAGCGGGCGCTTTGCAGTAATTTTACTGTCAAGCTGGCGTAGGCTGCCAGCTGCCGCATTACGCGGGTTTGCGAACGTTTTAGCCCCCTGCTCTTTTTGAGTTTGATTAAGACGCTCAAAACCCTCTTTGGGCATAAAGACCTCGCCTCTTACTTCGATTCTGCTGGGTAATTCTTCGCCCCTTAATCTAAGGGGGACGTTGGCAATGGTTTTAACGTTTTCAGTTATGTTTTCCCCAATTTGACCGTCACCTCTAGTAGCGGCTTGAAATAAAATTCCATCCACATACAAAATCGACACTGCTAAGCCATCAAGCTTTGGTTCACAAGCAAATTCAATGTTCTCAGCACTGTTGAGTCGGTCATTAATGCGCTGCTCAAAAGCTTTTAAGTCTTCATCCTCAAAGCCATTGTCCAGGCTGAGCATGGGTATCTCATGAGCAATGGTTTCAAATTTACTTAACGGTTTACCGCCCACTTTCTGAGAGGGTGAATCCGGCGTTTTCAAGGATGGATACTGCTGCTCAAGCTTAATTAGTGATCGCATTAATCGATCGTATTGAGCATCAGGTACCGTGGGAGCATCTAAAACGTAGTACTGATGAGCAAATGTCTCAAGTGAGGTTTTTAATTCTTGATACTTGGCAACAATAGTGGAGTCAGTCATTTTGTTATTCTTATTACGTTCTCAGTGCTAACACTTTTATTGGCTTATTGGCGCTAATGGCAGTTAAGCAAACGCATTCAACGTTTAGCGGCTCAATCTGCGTCGTTCAAATGCGCGAATTCTCTCGGAGTATTGCTGCAAGCTTTGCTTCGATAGAGGAACTTTATTCCCATCTAATATGCTGCAGCCAAACTCTTCTGAAAGCTTGCGAGCGGCATTATGCATCATGTTAAACACCTGTTGAGCCTCGCCCTCTATAGGTAGCATCATAAATAAGGATACGCCGCGCGTTGAAAAATTTTCGATATTATCGATATCAAATACGCCTGGTTTAAACATGTTGGTGAGGCTAAACAAAATTGGGCCTTTGCCGTTGGTATTGACATGTCTATGGAAGATGTCGTGCTCTCCAAACTTAAAGCCTAAGGTCAACAACATAGGCAAAAGAGCGGCACCACTAATTGGATTATCTTGTGAAGCACGCACGTTTAACACGAGTACATCGTTATCGGGCAGCGCCTCTTCTGCTTTAGTTGATTGTTGAGCACTCTCGCTAGCTTGCGAAACACCAAGACCTTCACTTTGAGCGTCGCTATTGGTGACATCTGCATTTCGATGCACTTGAGGCTCTTCAAAATCGATTCGCATCTGATCTTCGGCATTTTTAGCCGTCCCCCTAACACTCGGCTCTTTGCGAATCTTCTCAGCTACGGTTTTCTTGCGTCGGCGCATAAATCGCTTAGCCTGTGCAGCAAAACCCTCTTCTTTTTCTTCACTAGGCTCGGGACGCGACTGAGTGTCATCCACCTTGTTCTCAGCCTCAGTATGTTCAGTGTTATTCGCCTTTTCATCAGGCTTATCTACCAAGGGGCCTTCTTGAACATCTAAGGAAAAATCGGGCGCGGGTGGCTCAGTGTTGTTTTGTTGCCCTTCCGCACCCTGCTTATCACTACCTGCACTTTGATTGAGGTCTTCTTCATTCTTTTTGAGTAAAAATGCTGGGGGTTCTGGCACGGGATTTTCGTCGCTTTCTGCGCTAGCGCTGACTTTAACTGGTTTGGTAAATTCAGGCTTAGGCTGGGTAACAACACCTGAATATAGAGGGGCGCTTGACACGTTAGAATCTACGTCGGCGATTGGGCTTTCGTTAACAGCTTCATTGTTTTCAATATCGGCTGCTGGTCCTGCAGTATTTGACGGGTCTTCGTCTGATGGATAGGGCGAGACGGTCACAGCCTCTTCGCTCTCAATCACTTCAATATCATCTAACTCATCTACAACATCAGCATCAGTAATAACAATTTTTTCTCGCTTATGCTCATCTGCAAGACTAATAATTTCCTCTTCATGCTCTGCACTTGAAACCGGCGCATGCGTTTCGGTTTTAATGACCCGCGCTTGCCCCACGCCAACATCGTCATAAAGGTCGTCGTCGGTATCTTGATCTCGCTCAGAGTTGGCACCAAATTTTGGTTCGTAACTTCTAGGTTGGAAACTATTGGGATGGCTTTGCTTTTTGTTTTTGCGCACAGTCCACCATCCATGCACTAATATGCCAATAATGAAGGCAGAACCAAGCACAAATAAGGCAATACGAAATTCTTCTTGCATTACTATCCTTTTATTCTCTTGTATTTGAGCATCTTCGCGTGTCTTAAAAATTTATTCTGCGATCGCTAAGGCTTCTTCCATATCCACAGATACCATCCTTGATACACCAGGCTCAGCCATCGTGACCCCAGTAAGATGCGTAGCCATTTCCATCGCAACTTTATTATGAGTAATGTATATAAACTGCACGGTTTTAGACATTTCTGAGACTAGTTTACAGAAACGACCAACGTTTGCATCATCTAATGGTGCATCGACCTCATCTAATAAGCAAAATGGCGCGGGGTTGAGTCTAAATATAGCGAAAACTAAAGACAAAGCGGTAAGGGCTTTCTCTCCGCCAGAGAGTAAGTGAATTGTGCTGTTCTTCTTACCCGGCGGTCGCGCCATAATCGTCACACCCGTGTCCAATAGATCATCATCGGTTAAGTCCAAATATGCGCTACCGCCACCAAACACTTTCGGAAACAAGGTTTTTAAGTCACCGTTAATTTGATCAAACGTATGTTTAAATCGAGTACGCGTTTCTTTATCTATTTTTTGCATCGCCGCTTCAAGGGTGTCAAGTGCCTGTGTTAAGTCCGCATTTTGATCGTCCAAATGCTGTTTTCTCACCATTTGTTCTTCAAACTCCTCGACAGCCGCTAAATTAACCGCCCCCAGTCGTGAAACACTTGCGCTAACGCTATTGAGCCTTTCTTGATATCCATCCTCCTCGGCGTCCTCGGGTAAGTGCTCAAGCACTTCCTGCACTTTGAGCTTCATTTCACTTAATTGCTCTACAAAGGACTGCGCTTTCACTTTTGCCGTTTGAGCACTTAGCCGTTCACTCTCGATTTTGCCCTTTATACTATCAATTTTTGTGTTTATCCCCACTTGACCTTTTTCGATGGTCGAAATCTCGTCTTCAATATTTTCTAGGCTATTTTGCTTTTCGCGTTGTTGGTCAGCAAGATGCTCCTTTCGTTCGAGCATTTCACTGAGCTTTTCGCGTTGTTCTTCTGCTGGCAATAAAAGGCTCTGAGCCTCATCTTTGAGCAACATCACTTTATCTTCGTTGTCTTTTACCTTAGCGGCTTTGCCTTTATGTTGCTCTTGTAAAACCTTATAGCTATTTTGTAAGCGCTGATTCAATAATACCTGTTCATGTAGCCGATGCTGCAAGCTTTGCTGCTGCGAGCTGATCGCCTGCAGTTCAATTGCAAACCCCTTCGTACCACTCTCGGCCTCTTGTTTTTGTGCCTCAAGTTCACTGAGTAAGATGCTGCCATCTTCTATTTCTTCGCTTAGTAATTCGAAACTCATTTGCTCTTGCGCTAGGGTTTCACTTTGCTTTTCAATTTCATCTTGCAACCGTACTTTTCGGGATGCTTGACTGTCGCGAACATCCATCGCATTTTTAAGGTCGCGCGCTAACAATCCGTGCTCGTTTTCAAGTTTAGCGAGCCCTTCCTCTAAACCTCTCTGTTGGGCCTCTAACGCTTTGAAGTTTTGCTTTGCACTGTCCCGCGCGCTTTGTTTTGATGACAACTGTGAAATCATAGATTCGCATCGCCGCGTTAATTCCTTGATTTGTGCTTCGCGAGTAATAAAACCACTTTCCGACTTATCTGGGCTGATGTAGGCATCTTGCATTAACATGCCGCCATCTTTAAGCAGAATTAAAGCATTCTGGTTCTCATTGAGAAGCGATTGTGCAGCCGCTAAGTTTTCTGACATTTTTAAGGCATTGAAAAAAACAGGCACCGCTGACTCATTAATGAAAGCGGATAGACTTCCCTCCTGTTTCTGTTCCGTGAAAGCTAAACTCAGTGCTACTGAAGGCTGATGGTGACCAATTGTCCCTTTCGCCTCACTTTGCTCAATGCCGCTATCGCCAGCGTCGAATGTTAAGCCATCGGCTGCGCGCATTGTTCGACTGAGACCTTCTAGCAGCCCGCTGAAATCGACGTCCTCAGCCACCAATACATCTCCCATTATTGCAATTGCGGTTTCGAGCGCTTTCTCGTAGCCTGCTTTCACGCTAAACGCTTGCCAACTCGGGGTAAGTGATTTGCCTTGAAGATAAGGAACAAGCGCACTGCCTTCATTACTTTGATTGACTTGCAACTTTAAAAGCGCCTGTCGTTCCGCCTCCAGAGTGATGAGAGCCTTTTCATGCAGTGCGCAGTCTTGCTCATGGTGCTCTAAGGCTTGCCTGGCGCGCACAGTCTCATCCCTTGCCGTCGTTAGTTTCGCTTTTTCCACCTTAACTTGCTCTGCCAGAGCTTTTCGCTGCGCCTCCAAGCTTTCGATAGCATCGTCATTGGCGCTGCCCAACTCAGCTAGCTCATTGGTGAGCTCACTAATACGAGCTTCGGTTCGTTGCTGTAAGCTGAGTGTTTGGTGCAACTGACTATGCTTTTGCTGAACCAACTGTTTTTGTTGGTAATAAGTATCTTCTGCTGCTTTAAGCGCTTTACTCAAAGCAGCTTGTTTATCCTGAATGAGCTCATGTTGCTGCTCTACCTCTTCCAGCTGTTCTTGTAAAATTTCCTTTTCTGGCTCACTCGTCATGATTTGCGCCTCTTGAGCGTCAAGCTCCTCCTCAATTTTGCTCAATGCGCTTTTCGCTTCTTGGCTCTGCACAATTAAATGCTGAATTTCCGCTTCTATCTGAGCGCCGCGTTTTTTGGCAAACAATTGCGATTGCTCAAGTTTCGTAATGTCATTGCCAAGTTGATAGATGTCTTGCTGATAGTCGCTAATGGCTTGTTTGCATATAGACTGGTCATTTTTCAAAGCTTGTAAACCCGACTCGTCACCTTGGCGGCCGGATATTAAGGACTCCAACTCACTTTGATACTGGGCAATCACTTCATCAGAGCGCTTAAGCAACTCGCTTTGAGTAAGGTAGCGCATCGTGGCAAGCTGTCCCTTTAATAATCGCTCCTCAGCCTTTAATTCTTTGAAGCGAGTTGCAGCCGTCGCCTGACGTTTAAGTTTGGACAATTGCTCGCCCAGTTCTTGACGCACATCTTCAAGCCTATCTAAATTGTCTTTAGTATGGCTAATGCGATTGAGGGTCTCTTTGCGCCGCTCTTTGTATTTTGAAATGCCCGCTGCTTCTTCAATGAAAATCCTGAGTTCTTGGGGTTTTGACTCAATGAGCTTGGAAATCATGCCCTGCTCAATAATTGCGTAGCTTCTCGGACCAAGCCCAGTGCCTAAAAACAAGTCGGTAATGTCACGGCGTCGGCACTTTGCGCCATTAAGCATATAGCTTGAAATAGCGTCTTTGGTCACAATACGCTTTACCGAAAGCTCGGCGTAGTTGGCGTATTCGCCTGCAATTCGCCCGGAGCTGTTATCAAACACCAATTCAACCGAACACTGAGATACGCTCTTACGTGCAGAAGACCCGTTAAAGATAACGTCTGTCATTGCATCGCCGCGCAAATTTTTCGCCGAGCTTTCACCCAATACCCAGCGCACGGCGTCTATGACATTTGATTTACCGCAGCCATTTGGCCCAACAACGGCCGTCATATCGCCCGGGAAGGGTATATTGGTTGGGTCAACAAATGACTTGAAGCCCGCAAGGCGAATTTTTTTAAGGCGCATCTTATTTAATATGCTCGGCTTATTGTTTTGCTCTGGCGATCACCGCTGAGCGCTTTCTTATTCGAACTTACACAATAATAGAAAAACTTAGTAACAATTGAAAATATCTTTTAGTCCAAGGAAAATGATAGGCTTATCGCTAATGAACTCAAGAGGCATCATATATTTCATGGAACAACGCGGTGGCAGCGGCTATTTTTTTCAAGGCTTTGAACTAATACGAACAAAAGGACTTAAACGCTTTGTGCTGGTTCCTTTAATCATCAACATTCTGCTTTTCTCAACAGCCTTTTATTTCATACTCGACTACATTCAAATTGGCGTGGATTACGTCATTGGGTTTATTCCCGACTTTTTGGGCTGGTTAAAAGATGCCTTGGTATATTTGCTGTGGCCCATCGCCGTGATTACGGTGCTTCTGGTGTTTGCTCTGATTTTCGGCACGCTGGCGAATTGGATCGCTGCCCCCTTCAATGGCTTACTCAGTGAAAAAGTCGAGCGCCATTTACTGAATAAACCTTTAGGTGATGAAGGCCTATTAGACGCTATTAAAGATGTACCAAGAACCTTAGGTCGAGAACTAGCAAAGTTAGTGTATTTTATTCCGCGCGCACTGGGTTTTTTACTCTTGTTTTTCATTCTACCGGTAATTGGCCAAGTTCTATGGTTCCTGTTCAATGCATGGATGATGGCAGTACAATACTGTGACTACCCTTTTGACAATCACAAAGTGGGGTTTAAACCCATGCGCGAGCAATTGCTTCAACAGCGTGGGAAGTGCTTTGGCTTTGGATTGATGGTAAATATATTTTCCTTGGTACCGATTTTAAACTTTGTGGTGATGCCGGTAGCAATATGTGGCGCAACGTCCATGTGGGTTGACCATTTTCGAGCCAACAATGTAAGTTCGAATTAGGAATGAAACCTTAACTAAGCTGAATCCTGTTTAAGTACCGTCTGCAATGGCCTGCCAGTGAGCAATCAAGCTTTGGTTGCCTTTCTTGTTTGCTAAATAGAGCATCTGATGAGCGAAGGCGATTTGGCCATGCTGTCTGGAAAGCTCAAGCTCCCACATCTGTAAATAATTATCAGGGATGTAAGCAACATCGTGAAATTCCATGAATGTGAGCTTGGCGCTTGGCTTATAACTTTTAATGCCTAAACTGGCGCAGGTGCTGCTCGATTCGTAGTTACCATTTAGCCCTGAAAGCTTTTCACTGGACAAAATCAAGTTTGGCGAAGCAGAAGAACTTTGATGACAAAACTGTCTTGCAAGCGCAGGGTTAAGAGCATATTCATCAACAAAATTGGCAAAATGTGCAAGTTCGTGAATAAATACTGAATAGCTGTCCTGCTCATCAAGATACATGACACCGCGCTGCACATAAGCCTTCCCTTGAGCAGCAAAAACGACGAGGTGGGTGAAGTGTGGTGCATTAGTCACTTGCACAAACGAATCCAAAGTACAGTTGATCCTTTGTAAATACGCGCCTTGAGATGTTTTGTTATTGCACGAAAGGTCCTCTTCGTGAACCAGTGCTACTTCATTAAGGCAAATATCGAGTCCGTTAAAACGTGCATCTGCCTCAAATTGGGATTTAAATTGAGTCGCCTGGTGCAATGAATCTCGACTTGAAGCAACAAATTGTAAGCGCTGTGCGCAGCCGTATGTGTCTGCCGCAAAAGAAACTTCAAACAATTGCTGGGCAGAAATGGATGCTTGGTGAGCCAGTTGAGTGCGCTCGACAACTGCTTTTTTGAGCGCGTCAGCCGCCGGTAGCACATCGACTTCTCGAGCGCTTGAGCTAGGTTGCTCTAAATGCGGCTTAAGATCTTCAGTTTGAGTTGAATGAGACCAAAGATATGCTGCACTCATTAGCAATAGCGTGCATACACAAGCGAAAAGGACTTTTAAAGACATCAAGAATTAGTTTTGCCGGCGAGCAGCTGCACGAATGTTGGCCAGCTCAATTCGGGCATATTTATGCTCTACATACTCATGCACGTTCGTGCTCAAAGAAAGCTTGAAATAGTTTGCCGCCGTAGATGAATTGCCATTAGCAGCATGATATTTACCTAAATAAAAATACGCCTCGCACAGTCGATTGTTTAACTGAGCTTGAGATTGCACATCTTCAATCAATGAAGCGATAACTCTCGCCTCGTCTACTCTGCCTAAATAAAAATCGACCAAGCTGGTAGACCAGGTAGCATCGTCGAGCAGTTCTCGTTTTGCTACTAATTCACTTAAGGCCTTTTCTGGCTGTAACTGACTGGCGGTAATGTAGTGCCAGAGAACTCTGATAGGGTCGCTATTATCCTGAGCGAGAAATGCGGCGGTGTCTTTGACGGCAAGCTCACTACGACCACCATAGTAAAGCGCTATTCCTCTATTTAATAGCGCAAAATGGTAGTCAGGATTTATTTCTAAAGTGGAATCAAAAGCCTCATACGCCTGTAAAAACTGGCGCTGTTGCGTGTGATGCACGCCAACGGAGTTATATGCTTCAGCCATGTCAGGCTTTAAGCGCAGAGCTTCGGTGTAATCCAGCCTCGCCAAGCTATTTAAACCAATCGAATCATATGCAATGCCGCGTTGAAAGAGTAATTCTGCTCTTTCATCATCCTCCAGAGGTGCTTTGTATAAAATATGCGTATAGCGCGCGATCACCATTTGAGAGCGCTGTGAAGTGGGTTCAGGCTCGGCGAGTAGCAAAGAGTTGACTGACGGGCCGCTTGAAGCACTGTGCATATTTACACAGCCCGACATAAAAATAACTAACACGAATAAAACAACTCGGCTAGGCACAGCACGTTTTAAAAACTTCGCTAAAATAGAACTAAACACCGATGTCAATTTCCTCATTGGGATTTTTCATAATCAGTTTACTTAAAAATACACCAAAACGATAGTTCCGACGTTGGTATTTGTGTCATGCTTACCAATAACAATTAATTGGGGAACACTACAATGAACGTTCAAAACAAGGTATCCGTCAATACTCAGCCATGTTCAAACATACATCAATTGTCACGATGCAGCACTAAGCTGCTAACAGGCTTAGTAATCGCCCTTGGCGCTGCGCTTAACGCAAATGCCAATTGCCTGTCAGTCGATGGGATAAAAGCGATCGATGCACAATACGAGCAGTCCATCGTAAACAACGATATTTCATTTTTTGAGGGCATACTGCATCCTAGTTTTACATGGGTGCACAACCATGCAAACTACATTCAAGACTCCAAAGCAGCCATGCTAAGGCCTATGCAAGCCCTTGCTCGCGAAGGCAAAGCATCCCACAGCACTAAACGAACACAAGAGTCCGTGCAAGTGCTCATTGCCAATCAAACTGCAGTTGCCTTTGGGTTTACAATAGTAGAGCGACCCAACTCCGCACAAGACAGCGAAGGCAATAAAATAGGTGAACGATATCACTTTATGCGGACCTATTATGCAGAAACTGATCATGCAGAAACTGATCATGCAGAAGTGGATCATGCAGAAAAAGATCACGCAGAAACTAAACACGTAGATGAGCGCACCGTCCAGCAAAACGCTTGCTTTTTGCTATCCAATCACACCATGCGAATACCGCAAGAAGACAAATAGAAAAATTAGAGACCTGGGCAATGAAGCTAAGACTGTTCTACTCGATTACGGCCTAGTTTCTTAGCGCAATAAAGTGCAACATCAGCCTGTTTGATAATTGCCTCAGGTGTATACGAATCAGATTCATGAGCGGGTAAAGTGGATGTGCCAATGCTGATGGTGACTGCACTTGCAACGCCGCTCTTCTCGTGCTTAATACCAAGCGCTTCTATGGCATCTTTTAATTGATTGGCCACTTTCGCTGCGCCTGCTTTTTCCGTATCCGGCAGCACCACTACGAACTCTTCACCACCATATCTTGCCACTAAATCTACATCTCTGTGCAAGCGCTCATTGATGGTGGTTGCAATAATTTTTAATACAGCATCCCCTTTTTGATGACCATAAAAGTCGTTAAAAGGTTTAAAATAATCAACGTCAATCAGTAAGAGCGAGAGACACTGCTGAAATCGTTTCGCTTGAGAAAACTGTTTCGCCCACTCGCTGTCGAATGCGCGTCGATTGGCTACTCCCGTTAGACCATCGAGCAAGGCAAGTTTGGCGAGTTCTTTTTGCTGTATTTCAATTTTATTAGCGAACTGCTCAAATGTCTCAGCGATTTCAGTGATTTCGTCATTGCCACTTATTGCGCTGCGAGCATGGCTAAAGTCTAGATTACCTTTAACCAGATTGTCTAGCGTAGTAAGCCTGTCTATAACCCGCACTTTAAGATGCCAGGTAATGATAATGAGAATAACAAGTGCTACGGATAATGATATCGTAATCACTTGAATTTGTTCGCCTATCATGCGGTTCTTTCGACTCGACTCTTCTACTACGGCCTGACTGATCAATGCAGCTTGAAACTGAACTGAGCGAGCAAAATCCGCAACGAGGTTTGCAGTAAAGTTTCCTCTTCCCACCGCGCGCCCCTCAATTTTCAATTGTTCCATGCGCAAATCAATCACACCCCTTTGAGACAAGACCAAGTCAGCAAATTCATCGTATAGTTGTCTTATAGTCTGTTGTAGCTCGAGTCCAGGAAAGTCATTAGGCGGCAATAGCTTATTTACCGAAGCTTGAATGTTATCTTTTAATTGACGAATCTCGTTTAGCCGATTCAAAGCCAGTGCCTGCGTCGTCAAGGTAAACAAATCGGCATATTGCTCCGCCCACCTGCGATTCAGTAACTCATCCGACTCTGTCGGATGCAAACTAGCAAAGCTAGAAAGCAGCCGGTACACCTTACCTTCCGCAATATTGAGCGAGTCAACAATTAACAGGCGCTTCTCCACTAAAGCTTGTAACTCAAGCAGCTCCTCTGAAATGGCATCAAACTCGGTGATAGTTATTGGATCTGAGCTCACTTCATTGAATAAAGTGCTTATTTGTTCAACTTTTGCTTGTGTATTGCTTCTCGCTAATCTCAATGATGGCGGCGTTCTCGCGTTCGAGAGCTGTTCTGTGTACTGCCTAAGCTCATTCGCAGTATTGGCTATTTGATCAAACTTTAGGATGCGAGGAATTGACTTGTCTGCAAGCTCTTTGATAACAGAGTTGGTCTCAAGTAAGCGATAAAAGGTGAATACGCTCACCGCACTAAACACCATCAACAAGGCGCCCAATGAGAGCGTGAATACAAGCCTTAATGACCGTCTGTTCTGCTTTTTATCGTGCAAGAGGACATCGGCTTCACTCATGCTCGTTAACCATTCTCTGTTGCGTTGAGATGTTGATGATCTTATCGCGGCTCAGTTTGTAGCTTAATACTTTTGCTATGGTGAGTTTCTGTTCGCTATATTGCTCTTCTAATGATGCATTTTGAAAATCGGTGTATCCATCACCGCCATTAAAAAGATAATCAGTGGTCGCAAGTTTGTAGTTTTGATTCACATCGAGTAGCGCTTGGTCAATGGTGACGGATATTACCCTATTGCCTGGCGCTTTTGTGCTATCAAAACGAACCTTCATGCCCGCTACTTGTGGGAATTTTCCCTTGCCAAATTCATACTCGTTTAGCGCTTTCTCGATCGCGTTTAATAGGTGATAGCCTGAAATATTCAATACCACCAAGCCAGAGCGAAAGGGTAACTCTGTGGCCAAATTCTTACGCGTAAAGATCTCTCCCGCCCTGTAATTTCTGTTTCCCCTTATTATTCCACTGTTTATCAAAGCAACTTCCGATTGTGTCAAATCAATCATTGCATCGGTAACCAAATTACCAAAGGCACTTTCGCTTGTGCGAACGTCTTCACGAAAGGTACTAAAAGGCGACTCAATCTTGGCGAGAGGTAAATCCATAAGGCGATTCAATCTGTTCAGATAGTCGTCTCTCAAAGACGCCACTCGCGGCTGTTGGGCTAAATCTATAAAACTTTGCCTTTGCCATGAAATTTCACTCTCTTTCAAGGCCTCAATAGAGACATTCACAACAGCAATTTCACCAGGCTCAGTCAAAAACACAGCGCGCGAATCATAAGGGGATGCTAATGAAGGTTTAACACTCGAATACCTATCTTTAACCAAACTTACATCAATTACACCTTCAACAATCAGTTTTTCAATTTCAGGGAAAATGTTGCCGTGCATAACCGCTACAATATCAGCGCCTTTTTGCCTCAATGCACTCGATTGCTCGCGAAGAGTAGACTCAATATTGGTGATTGTGACACGCTCAAGTAAATACTGGTCTTTAGCAGCCGGGTTAACCACCGCCAATACTCCCAGTTTTATCTTGCCTCGACTTATTAGCACGGACTTAACGAGTCCGTCTTGAATTGAGCCATTAAGTGGGTCATAAATATTACTTGCCACCATTGGGAAGACAGCCTCGTAAGCGCGCAGGGATAGCTGCTCTTCAAAATAACTGTACTCTCGTTTGGTAACGCCCATCGCATCGGGCTCTAGGCTGTTGAGCAAATCAACAATATGAGACCCACTATCGTAGGTAGACATGGGACTAGGCCCAAGGCTGTTGCCGCCAAACAAAAAGAATGTGGGGTTGTTGGATTGCCTGTAACTCGCTAATGTGGTCGCGAGCTTTGGGTAGCCTTCGTTTTGATCACCAATAATCGGCATGTCAGCGGCAAATATAATCGTCGCCACTCGGGTTTGAGTATCACGGCTTTGAGCACTGACGCTACATGCATAAAAAATGCATAGACCTAGTGTAACCATCCAAAGCAAAAGAGTCTTAGTAGTTTTCAATCTCGCCAATAGCGCTTGGGCTGTCACAACACATGCATATTCTTCTCGTAACATAGGCATTCTTTTTCGTTTGTGTACTAAGCTTAGCAAACAACAATGCACTTTTGCCAGAAAGTGAGTTTCCCCAGACGAGACGTATTGACAAATCGATTGAGTAGGAGGAGAGTTTACACTCTCCGTCCTCTCACACCACCGGACGTACGGTTCCGTATCACGGCGGTTCATGTTAAATACTTGAGACGATGATAATAGTCCATTAATGATATTAAACCTAGGCTGTCGAAGAACTTTTTAGGTAGTGCTTGATTCATGTGAGAAGCCCCTGAGTTGAACCAAGGTCCTCTGCCATTCGTCGCGCTTGTCGCCGCCCTCGCTTCATCAATACCCAATCCGATTAGTCTCTTAATGCGTGTGTGAACACGTTTCCATTGACGCCATAAAATCTTGCGTAGATGTCGGCGAAGCCAGCCATCCAAGTCAAGAAGTACCTTTTTGACGTCTATATGTCGGAAGTAAGTTATCCAGCCTCGCAGTTTCAGGTTCAGTTTTTCCACCGTACGGTGAATTGACCATCCTCTTGCACTGCGCAGTGTATGTTTTACGTCCTTTTTAAAACGCATTTGCACCGCAGGCGCTATTCGCAATCGAACATTTTGCTTGCGATGACAGACACTATACCCCAAGAACTTTCGTTGCCACGGTCGACCCACATCACTTTTCTCTTTGTTCACCTTTAATTTTAAGGTGCTCTCTAAGAAACTCGTCACGCTTTTCAATACACGATGTCCTGCACGCTCGCTTTTGACGTAGATATTACAGTCATCAGCATAGCGACAGAACTTATGCCCTCGGCGCTCAAGCTCTCTATCTAAGTCGGTCAATATGATGTTCGACAGTAACGGCGATAATGGTCCACCTTGAGGTGTCCCCATCACCCGTTGACTGGTTTTGTCATTCTGTGACACACCTGCCCTCAGATAAGCACGAATGAGTTTAAGCACCGCTTTATCCTTGACATGGCGCGCTATTCTCGACATCAATATGTCGTGATTAACATTGTCGAAGAACTTCTCCAAGTCGATATCGACCACCCATCTATAACCTTCCTCGATATAGGCTCGCGCTTGTTGAACAGCTTGCCCTGCATCGCGATGCGGCCTAAATCCATAACTATTCTCTGAGAACTGCTCCTCAAATATAGGACTTAATACCTGATGTATCGCTTGCTGAATCAATCTGTCCAACACCGTTGGGATGCCTAATTCGCGTTGCCCACCGCCTGCTTTAGGAATACTCACCTTAAGCACCGCTTGTGGACAATAACGCCCTGCCAATAAATCGGCTTTGTGGTCTTGCCAGCGTGTTTGCAGATACGCTTTAAGCGCATCTACACTCATACCGTCAACTCCTGCCGCCCCTTTATTGCGCATAACTCGCTGATAAGCACCTTGCATATTAGGTCTTGATAGTATCTTTTCGAGTAAGGTCATCGTCTCCTCATGAGAGTAAATCCTTGTGCGCCGCGTGGCTTGAAGCCTTATTCACCTACTCTTGCAGATACTGTCTGCACCCCTTGGCGATAATCAGCTATATCTCAGTAGCTGTTTCTGCTCCTTCTACCCTCATCGAGCACTTGGCTCTCAAACCATTTAACATGTTCAGCCCTTCAGTTGACGGCAATCAACCTACTATGGCCTCGGCTGACTTCTGTTTACCCATCTCAATACCTCTCGATATTAATAGCCAGTGGCAGATAAACAGACCTCCCAAGGTAATGCGCGTGACCTTCACACTTATGCCCGCCGTATCTACGTCCGCAGTTTCTGGACAAGTATTGGGCTTTGAAGATAATGGCCTTCTCACCCACTGCGACCGCCTCATATACGATTCCTGTTCGTCAGGCCAGTGCTTTGCTTTCGGCTTTCTTCAGATTTCACCTCACGATGAACACCCTTGCCGTTCAGCTAATTATTCCCCTTGTCGGGCTAATAGTGGACTTTCACCACCAAGTCATCTGATCGCCACCATGCGTATCAGAACAGCACCATTAAGGCGCTACGCGCCATACTTGGCGCACCATTAAAAAAGGAGCCCGCAGGCTCCTTTTAGCTTGTTTACGAATTTGATGGTGGGCCACGCAAATATGAAAGCGTGGCAATCAATCTATTCTTCGTCTGTACTTTCAGCAGGTGCTTGAGGCTTCTCTAGCGTCTCCTTAATGCTTAGACGAACACGATTTTGACGGTCAATTTCCATCACTTTCACATCTACCATCTGACCTTCAGACAAATGATCGGTCACTTTATTAACGCGCTCATGTGCGATTTGCGAAATGTGTACTAAACCCTCTTTACCAGGCAACACTTCCACAAAGGCACCAAAGTCAACAATACGCATAACTTTGCCGTTATACACTTTGCCCACTTCAACATCTGCTGTGACTTGAGAAATCTTGTCTATAGCGATATCGGCTTTTGCTTTTTCAGTCGCAAAGATTTTAATGGTGCCGTCATCTTCGATTTCAATATTGGTGTCAGACGCTTCTGTAATAGAACGAATGGTCGCCCCACCTTTACCAATTACGTCACGAATCTTGTCTTGATCCACTTTCATGGTGTAAATACGCGGCGCATATTCTGACATTTCGTCGCGATGGCCTGCGATGGCTTTATCCATAACACCAAGGATGTGCAAACGTGCTTCTTTTGCCTGCTTAAGCGCAATTTGCATTATCTCTTGAGTAATACCTTCAATCTTAATGTCCATTTGCAGCGCAGTGACACCTTCTGATGTACCTGCTACTTTAAAGTCCATATCGCCAAGGTGATCCTCATCACCCAGAATATCAGACAGAACAACGAAGTTATCATCAGACTTAACCAAGCCCATTGCAATCCCGGCAACAGAGGCTTTAATTGGCACACCTGCATCCATTAACGCTAGCGAGGTGCCGCAAACAGATGCCATTGAAGATGAGCCATTTGATTCAGTGATTTCAGATACAACACGCACGACATACGGGAATTCTTCAGCTGAAGGCATCACCGCTTGAATACCGCGTTTTGCTAATCGGCCATGGCCAATTTCGCGACGCTTTGGCGAACCAACAAAACCGGTTTCACCTACGCAGTATGGAGGGAAGTTATAGTGCAACATAAAGCGAGAATCCTGACGACCACTTAACTCATCAATCATCTGTGCGTCACGTTCTGTGCCAAGTGTGGCCACTACAATCGCTTGTGTTTCACCGCGTGTAAACAAAGCAGAGCCGTGTGTTCTTGGTAACAAACCCGTGGCAACATCAAGTGCACGTATGGTTTCTGGGTCACGCCCATCAATACGTTTTTCACCCGCTAAAATGCGCGAGCGAACCGCTTCACTTTCAAAGTCATGACACAAATCTGCAATTTCTTTTGCATCTAATGACTCATCGTCTGCGGTTAAATCAGCAATAGTTTTTTCAGTCACTGCATTTACTGCGTCTTTACGTTCTAACTTATCAGAAATTTGATATGCCGAAACCATAGCGTCAAAGGCCGCCGCTTTTACTTTTTCTTTAAGTTCGGTATTTTCTTCTGGCGCCTGCCAGTCCCATGAGGGGGTATTTACTTCAGTGGCAAATTCTTTGATTGCATTGATAACCGCTTGTGATTGCTCATGGCCGTACATTACCGCGCCTAGCATCACGTCTTCGGCAAGTACATCCGCTTCTGATTCAACCATCAACACTGCGCTTTCAGTGCCGGCTACCACTAAGTCAAGTTGACTGCTTTCCAGCTCAGATGCGCGTGTATTAAGCACGTACTCATCATTAATGTAACCAACACGCGCTGCACCAACTGGACCGTTAAACGGCAAACCAGAAATCGCAAGCGCAGCTGAGGTGCCAATTAAGGAAATGATGTCTGTTGGAATTTCGGGATTCGCAGATACTACGGTAATAATGATTTGTACTTCATTCTTAAAGCCATCAGGAAACAAAGGTCTGATTGGACGGTCGATTAAACGCGCAATGAGAGTTTCGTTCTCAGAAGGGCGACCTTCACGCTTAAAGAATCCGCCCGGGATTTTGCCCGCTGCGTAGGTTTTTTCTTGATAATTTACCGTTAATGGAAAAAAGCTCTGCTCGGCATTCGCTTCTTTTTTACCAACGACAGATACCAATACACAAGTATCGTCCATGCTAGCCATCACGGCTGCGGTAGCTTGTCTGGCGATTACACCAGTTTCTAAGGTGACAGTATGCTGACCATACTGAAATGATTTTGTAATAGGAGTCACACTCTATCCTTCAATTATTTGATTTTATGCTTTTTATCGCGCGCATAGTATAGCGGTAGTTGTATGGGAATACTACGGAAATGAAAATTACTCTCATAAATCGTTTTTCGACAATTAAATGAGTTGGAAATGTATATTTTGTACTTAAGCCTATTTGAAAATAACGTCTCTCGCAGTGCTGCAAACCGCGGCAACAGCGGGATGTGTTACCTTTCTCTCTGCTGAAATTGCATAGAATTTTTGCTTGATATCACTCAATCTGCCGATGCACTCTAATCCAAAAGTTTCACGCACTTCACTTTCGATGATGCTGGGCATAAAAAATATTCCAAGACCTGCCTTACCAAACGATTTCATTAAGGCGCTATCATCATACTGTCCTCGAATAAGCGGAAAAATATTTTCTTCAAGACACCATTTGTCGAAAAGCTGCCTAATTGCATACTGTTTTGTCGGCAGCAAAACGGGTGCTTGGTCGAGGCACTGCGGAAAAGGCGTCTTAAGCTGTGAAGCAAGTTCAGGTGAAGCAAAAAACGAAAGTTCTGATTGCCCCAAATAATGGTTGTAAGCCTTTATGCTAAATGCGCTTGATAAGGGCGTGTCGGTAAGCACCATGTCGACTTCATGAACGGCAAGTTCACCAAGAATCGTTTCAACCGGCCCCTCTCGGCACATCAAGCTTATGTCTTGGGAAATATTTAGAGCTGGCTCAAGAATTTTATACACAATTGTCTTTGGCAGAGCGCTAGCCGCACTTACGATAAATTCAGATGTGCCAACGACCGGTGCGCCTCTTAGAACATCAGAGAGTTCTTTTCCCAATTCAAAAATGTCATCTGCATATCTGAGTACAAGCCGACCCGTTTCTGTTAGGCGAAGGCGGCGCCCCACGCGATCAAACAGTGGTTGCCCAATACGCTCTTCCAACATGCTTAACTGACCACTGATAGTCTGTGGCGTAATAAATAACTTATCTGCTGCTCGAGCAATGCTACCCTCGGTTGCGACAACCCAAAAGTAATGGAGGTGTTTATAATTTAAATTATCAGCCATTGCCAGTTTAAAACTCCTGGGTTTTGTTGCTGTTGGAGTATGTGGCGTAAAACTTTGTTGCCACGCGTAATCCTCAGTTTTTCCGATAACCTTATATACATATATTCGAATTTAATCGTTCACTTTTAATTGCTAACGTTCGAAATGTGGAGATTTATTGATCTCAAGGTCTAATAATCTTGCAACTTATCGCGCACTATCGCCACCAGAAGGTCTTATGACTAACGGATGATGGGTGTTATTAAGTGTTTTTATGCTGTCTACTAAAATCCTAGAAGGTTGTATCACGATGGAATTTTCAATAACACACACCGATCTCGTCTTAACTGCATCACAGCAAGAGATGATTGATGAGCGTATAGCCTTATCACTTTCGCGGTTTGCGTCTATCGTATCGGGTTGTGAATTAAGCATACGCGAGAGTAATGGTCCCAACGCTGCTGTAATTGAGTGTTCCATCAGCGTCGGCTTACAATCCGGTCATTCAATATCAATAGAGGATAATGGACATAAGCTGGAGTCAGCGATTGCGCAGTGTGTTCAGCGCTGCAAACGTGCTATTGAACGCCATCTCAAGCACAAGCGAGTCCCTCGATTGCGCAGCGCTTCAAGCGCGAGAGCGTGACTTTCTTAAAATTCTTAATAGGTCGTGAAACCCTCTAGCCCCAGCGGTTTCCATAAGCGAGCGGCACGAGTAAGCTAAATAATATTGCGAAATTTCGCACAATCGTCTAGTTTTAATACAGTTACCTAACTTAATGCGTGGTTTATTACATGAATCTTGTGAATACCAAACCCACCTTCTACAAAATCCTCTCTCATTGTTGTGCGTTAGTCATCGTAGGCACGTTAACGTTTGGTTGTGCAGGTATTCCTGCAAATATCGCTGTCAACAATGAAGAAAGCCTGCTGGATTTTAAGGACTTGATGCAAACGCCAGTTGAAACACTTGAGTTGGGCGCAGAAGTTCGATGGGCTGGCTTAGTCGTAGCGGTCGAGCAAAGAGATGAATTCGCCGAACTCGAGGTCATGTATTTGGAACAAAATGCGAATGCCGCCCCAAAACAAGGGACTGAATTTAAAGGCAGATTCAAAGCTTATATGAGCGTTGAGGATGCAAAGGATATACGTAAGCTAAATTATGTAACGGTGGTCGGGAAACTAGGCGCGGCAAAATCTGGGCTGGTTAATAACAAGCTTTACACCTACCCAACAATGCAAGTTGACGAGCACTTTGTTTGGTACGACCACGAGCGACGAGGGCCATATTTATTGCTTTTATCAGACCCAAATCCTGATCGATTTTGCTGTCAGGGTGACTAAGTCCTAACTATCCATTTGGTGCCCATTGCAAATATGGGTACCCTATTCCATTCTAAGCAACCCATTTTCATATGACCGACTTAATGGCATTCACCATTCTCTTGGTCTGAGTTACGATTCACACCCTTCAAAAATTCTCTAAATCCTTGCAACTATTCAAAACAAAGCGACGTAAATTGGCATTATAAGAGCAATCTGAAATAGCTTCTGTTGTTTTCATTTTAGATACCGACGATCACCGTTATCGCTTTCAGAGCCTATCTCCAGATTATAAAATGTTGAGTACACAAAAGGTATATACCGTCGATTTACATACCAAACGTGTTCAGCCACCAGACCCAAATCTGCGCACCTCAGACTATTGAGCAAATTAGTATTTACCGAACCTTTAAGGACGTCTTTTTGTGAAAAATATCATCAATATCAGTCTCAAACTATGCCTCTTAATTGCAGTCTTCACTCTAAGTGCATGCGCTACGCTTTACAACATCCCCGGATTAGATCGCATCATTCCAAATACAAGTAAAGCACAAGTTGGTCCGGTCAAAAATGAACAGGGTGAAATCATTCAAGGCACCGAGACAGGTGTGATTCTTGACGTTCCATTGCCCAACGAGCGTATCTCAAAAACGATTGAAGACGATAACGTAACAGCAAACAATATGGCCACCAAAGCAAGTATTCCATCACGCCCCGCGCCTACCGTTAATACTCCTATTCAAGAAGAACCTCGTATTGCAGACACTCCACTTAGGGATAAACCAGCTAGCATCGAAAGACCCCTTGCAGAAAAAGCCCCTGTTAGTGTCCCAAGTCCCAGCCCAGCACTTGGCAGCATTTCTGGCAAGGTGACATTGCTTGCGAGTACGGGTGCTATTTCACCCGAGGGCGTTATCGTGCGCATAAAACGAAAAGACGGTACCGCATTAGCCACTAACGCTCGAAGCACCGTCCACAACATGGACATGACCGATAAAGTCTATACACCCGGCAACATGATTATCCGCAAAGGAGATACCGTCAATTTTGTTAATAATGACGAAATTCAGCATAACGTCTTTTCTTCTACGGGCGAGAATGCGTTCGATTTGGGCACCTTTGGAAGCGGTTTGCAAAGGGCGGTCAGACTAAATGAAGAAGGTGTGGTAAAAGTCTATTGCAACATCCACCCCAATATGGCCGCCTACGTTGCGGTTGACGATGAGGGCATATCTCAAGTGCTTGCGACCGATGAAGGAAGCGAAGAAGGAAGTTTTGAGTTCAGCAACTTACCAATGGGCGACTACATAATTAATCTTTGGAGTATCCGAGGTACGCAGTCGCAAGAAGTCAGCATTACCAACAGTGATACGGTCTCCTTAGACATTCAATTTGATACGAGAAATTATGAAGCCCCCGAGCGCCTTAATAAATTTGGCGAAGATTACAATGAGGCACGCAGCGTGCGACGGGAATTCTATTAATGAAACGCCATATAGACAACGTGGAGCACTAGCAAATGAAGTGGTTCTTCAGTATTCGAACGAAACTTTTCGCCTTTGTCTTTTTGGCGTTCTTGACATTTTTGAGCCTTATTTATTGGCAAATAGGAGCGAAATCTGATCAAGTATCCAATGACGTCATCGAACGTTCTTTAGTGCAGTCGAACCAAATACTTCAAACCAGAATAGAGAGTCGTTTCAAATTTATCTCTGAAATCGCATACGGTATTGCTCGAGATGGTCGCGTTCTGCCCTTAGTATCTGATCAAGCCTCTTTAACGCTTCAAGATTTGAGTTTGGAATATGTGGAAGTATACGACTTTGACATCCTCTTCTTTCTCAATGCGAATGGACGCATTCTTGCGCGCGCAGATGATGAAAATGCAGTAGGCATAAACCTGGCAGGCAGAAGCGCGTTGTTTGACGATGCCTTAAATGGAGAGCTCAGCCTCGGCTTTATTTCGAGCAAAGGCAAACTGATGCAAACCATTGCGGCACCGATATTTGACAATGTTGCAAAAGACCTGGTCAAAGGTGTTGTGGTGCTTGCCTATGATTTATCTCACGATACTGCACAAGAAATTGTCGCGTTAACACAAAGCCAGATAGGTTTTTTTAGTTTTTCTCGGGACAATGAAGGCAACATCGATGGCATTGAATTAAGTTATATGTCTGATGATTCGCTGTCACAATCAAAAATGACCTATTTTTCAGAGCAGCCAAATGCTTGGAAAACGATTCTTGAATCAGCGTCTGATACCCTTCGTATGGAATTTTTGGTCGATGGACAGTTGCAGCACAGTGTGTTTCGACGCATCAATAGCAAAGATGGCACCCCCTTGGGATTTGTTGTCGCAATAAGATCTGCCGAAGAATTAAAGCGGCCGTTTAAAGAGATTCAACATGCTTTACTGATGATTGGCGCAAGCGGGTTAGTCTTAGCTTCACTGATTGCTTTGTTGATGGCGCTAACGATGAGCCGTCCAATTATTCGCCTTGTAGACATAACCAAACAGATCCAGGCTGGCTTGTATCCTGAAATTGATAATAACAAACGCTCAAAAGATGAGATTGGAAGTCTTCAAAACGCCTTAGTAAAGATGAGCCAAAGTCTAAAAGAAAAAGCGGAGTATGAAGCTTATTTGGCCGAATTAGCGACAGAAATTGAGGCCGACAACAGTCTTAAACTGCAAAATCCTGAAGCTTTGAGCCAAAGTAATCAATCTCTTTCAAATACCAGTCAAGGGTTGAATAAGGTCATTGGGGAACGATATCAACTGTTATCTCAATTAGGCTCCGGCACAATGGGGGTCGTCTATCTTGCCCAAGATTTAGATTTACACGAAAAAGTTGCCATTAAAGTCATGCAGAAAGCGTTTTTTGAAGGCATTGAGGGCTTAAATGTTAAGGAAGAAATTCGACTTGCACGTAAAATCACTCATCGTAATATTGTGCGCACTTTCGACTTTGGCTCTAACGAAGATGAAATCTTTATTACCATGGAGTATGTGCAAGGTTATGATTTGGGTCGATTGATCAAGAAAAAGGGCGCACTTGATATCTCCACCGGCCTGGCGATTAGCAAGCAAATTTGCTCAGCGATGATTGCCGCCCATCAAATTGGCGTCATTCACAGAGACCTTAAGCCTGGTAATATGATCATCAATCGGCAAGGGATATTAAAGGTGATGGATTTTGGCTTGGCCATGCAGGTGACCACCCCCACCTTCGATGACGACGATATGTCTGACGAAACACAAATTCTAACTGAGGCCAACACGCCAATTATGGGCACACCAAGATTTATGGCGCCCGAACAGTTTTCAGTATCATCTAGTTTAGATGAGCGCACCGACATATATGCAATTGGCGTGATCATGTTTACTATCTTTAACGGCACACCGCCCTTTTCTGGCAACAGTTTTCAGCAATTGGCCTATAAACATTGTAACGAGAATGTTCCTGAAATAAATGGACGTGAAAATGCCATACCTGAAGCTTTGCAAGCCATTATTCGCAAAGCTCTTGCGAAAGATCCTGAAGACAGATTCCAATCGGTACGAGCGCTGTTTGATCAGATATTTGCGCTTGATGTGTAGCTTTTTACCCTCTCGTGTATCTGCACTCCATGACCGGCTAATCCCAACCACCGAAGGGACACTCGTCGAGGCTTAGGCTGATTAAGTGATCGCTAGATTGTGAAAATAAAAGCTGTCAGGATGCATTTCTTGGTACTCATAAGACAACAAACTTGAGAGTGAATTTCGCGGCTGAGTGATCAAATGAGCCTGAGGGCCATTTCGCAGCATACCTACAGAATCCAGAGATTGCATTAGCACTGCACCTACAGGAAGCGTTGGCAGGGGTGGTGCACTCAGGCCGCTCACACTAGAATCTGCACTAGACGGCAATGAGCGAATTGATGCAGGCCGCGCTGATGCTAGCGAAGCATTGTCCTGGTAGTCATCTGCATTTACAAAATTAGAATTAAGTGCGTTGAGTAAGGGCGTAGGCGGCCGGTAACTTGCACCAACTTGCACGGTTGCAAGCGACTTTGCGTACTTTATAAGTTCCAAGACCTGAGCATTCGTTTCTACCCCAAACGCAGAACTCACAAAATCTATATACTGTTTAAAGTGCATTCTTGAAAAATAGTCTTGCTGATGACACACCAAGTACTTTGTCGCCAGACCTGCTATAGCGGTGCCCGTTCGGCCTTGACCATATCCGCAGTAGAACAAAAATGCACCACAGTCTTTGCGCCGCTGAATAATGTTGTCGATCATTTGATGGTCGTTTAAATCAAGTGCGGTGTAATCCTGTTTAGGAAAATGGAAATACTCAATATGATTAACATTAAGATGCGCCTTTGAAATCGGTGCTAGTATCGCGCGATTCAGGCTAATAACCGTTTTAATACCATTGCGCATAATGTACTGCAGTTGCTCATGAGAAATAGTGTGGTTCTCGTCTTTGCCAACCGACCTATTGTAGTTAGGCTGAGCACAGCGCGCTATTCGAAGACCTCGGGTTTGTACCCATTGGAAATTTCTAAGGGGCTTACGTTTTTTAACCATAAACTTCGGGAGAATTCTATAACCCATTTTGTCTTGGTAAGGTGTGATTCCAAAATCATTTGGCAAACTTGCTAATAACTGTTTTACAAAACTCGGGTTGTCCGCAGGTAGTCTTCTTGGCACAAGCCGTCTCCAATACGTAAATTATGCTTCAGACCTAAATGTGTCTGGATACAAGCAGGTATAAATATTTACGCCAGAAAAAGGCGATTTGTTGCACTTGAAGGCTTAATTTGACCTCGTGAGATTCCGATGATGCTAATCAACTTAGTCTTTTGTCACACCCTAATTAACGATGCTTCAATCACTTAAATCATATACAAAGTCATCATCCACAATCTCTACTGCTACTTTACTTAAGGTTTCACCGACGAGCATTCTGTTGAGCATTTGACGGCTTAGTTCTGGCAACAAGGTGTTTGTCAGAATGCTATCAATCATCCGGCCGCCGCTTTCCAGCTCATTGCAGCGGCTAACCACTTGATTGACCACTGAGTCAGAATATTCAAAATCAACCTCTCGCTCACTCTCAATACGCGCCTTGATGCGGTCCAACTGCAGACGTGTTATTTGCTGGATCATCTGATTTGAAAGCGGGAAATATGGAATAGAGACTATACGCCCGAGCAACGCCGCCGGAAATACATTCAGCTGAGGCTCTCGAATAGCTTGAGTCAGCGTGTCAATGGACGGCATGTTTTCTGAATTGGCGCACAAACGCATTACTTCGTTGCTGCCCACATTCGAAGTCAACAGAATGAGCGTATTTTTAAAATCGATGCTGCGCCCTTCCCCATCTTCCATTACACCTTTATCGAATACTTGGAAGAAAATTTCGTGCACATCAGGATGCGCCTTTTCCACCTCATCTAATAGCACAACTGAATGTGGTTTTCGTCGAACAGCTTCGGTTAAAATACCTCCCTCGCCGTATCCAACGTAGCCCGGAGGCGCGCCTTTTAAGGTCGAAACCGTGTGCGCTTCTTGAAACTCACTCATATTAATTGTGATCACATTTTGTTCGCCACCATAAAGGCTCTCGGCAAGGGTAAGCGCCGTTTCGGTTTTACCGGTGCCCGAGGGGCCGCAAAGCATAAATACACCCACGGGTTTGTTTGGGTTATCAAGACCCGCTCTTGAGGTTTGAATGCGCCTGGCTATAGTCTCCATCGCATGATCTTGACCGATTACGCGTTGTTTCATGGTTTCTGCAAGGTTTAACACATTTGCAATCTCGTCACTCACCATTTTGCCAAGTGGAATGCCTGTCCAGTCAGAAACCACAGCGGCAACTGCTTGCTCATCGCATACCGGCAACACCAGTGGACAGTCGCCTTGATATTCATCCAACGTTGCGTATAAACGAGCAATGTTTTGCTGTAAAGACTCGATTGAGAGGAGTTCATCGCCAGCAGGTGCTGATTCATCCTCGTCAACGATTGTGTCAGAAGCGGCGTTTAGTTTTTCATCTACTGTTGGTTTTTCATCTGCGCTATCGTTAGTATCTTCAGAATCTTCACTAGCAGCGCCGTTGAACTTTTCGCTTGCTTCGCTAAGTCGCTTGCGAAGCGTTTGCTTTGCTTGAATTAGTTCGCTAACCACTCGCTTCTCATTTTCCCAATTCGCTAGCAACTCTGTTTCAAGCTGCTTGGCAGTTTCAAGCTCTTCATCGATTTTTTGCAATCGCGTTTGATGCTCTAAACCGGCTGCTTGTTCACCTTCCAAGACCTTTTGCTCTTTTTGCAAATTCACAATGTCTTGTTTGCAGTCTTCAAGCCGAGCGGGCGTTGCATATTGACTCACTGCCACTCTGGCGGCGGCAGTGTCGAGCAGACTGACTGCTTTATCTGGGAGTTGTCGCGCCGGAATGTAGCGATGCGAAAGCTTCACAGCTGATTCAATTGCCGAATCCAAGACATCCACTTTATGATGTTTTTCCAGCATATCGCCGATGTTACGCAACATGAGAATCGCCTTTTCTTCGCTTGGCTCTTCTACTTTCACGACTTGGAAGCGTCGAGTTAATGCGGGGTCTTTTTCAATGTGTTTTTTGTACTCAGCCCAAGTAGTTGCACCGATGGTTCTGAGTTCACCGCGAGCCAAAGCAGGTTTAAGCAAATTGGCCGCATCGCCCGTTCCAGCGGCGCCGCCAGCCCCTACCAAAGTGTGGGTCTCATCGATAAACATAATGATGGGTTTTGTGGACGCTTTCACCTCTTCAATGACTTGCTTAAGGCGATTCTCAAATTCGCCTTTCATGCTGGCACCGGCTTGCAGTAAACCAATATCTAAACTGAGCAATCGGAGCCCTTTTAAGGATGGCGGCACGTCGCCTTTGTTGATCCGATGAGCAAAACCTTCAACAACGGCAGTTTTTCCTACCCCGGCTTCGCCGGTTAATATCGGATTGTTTTGTCTGCGACGCATCAGAATGTCAGTAAGCTGTCGAATTTCTTCATCTCTACCAATAATTGGATCTAACTTTCCATCGCTCGCTTGTTGCGTTAAATCACTCGTATACTGACTTAAGGCTTCTTGTTTGCCCATAGTTGCGGGCGACATTGCCTGGCTCGCTTGGCCAGGCGATGCTTGCGCTGAGCTACCGTCGCTAGCGCTCAAATCGTCTTCACTTGAGCCTGCAACAATACTGTGTAAATTATCGCTCAAGTCGTCTAATTTAATCTTAGAAAACTCGCCCGACATGTTAAGCAAAGCACTTTTAAGCTGACGCGTTTGCAGCATGCCCAAAATCACATATGCCATACGCACTTTAGTATCGCCATAGGCCAATGAGCCATATACCCATGCTCGTTCGACAGCATCTTCAATATGGCTTGATAAATCTGAGATTGAGCTGGCACCTTTTGGCAAAGACTCTAGGGCGTTTGTAATATCTTTTGCCAGGATCGAAGCGTCGATATCAAAGTGATTGACAATTTTATGTATGTCCGAATCTTGAAGCTGAAGAATTTGCGCAAACCAATGCGTTAGTTCAACGTAGGGATTTCCCCTCAGTTTGCAAAGCACCGTCGCGCTTTCTACTGCTTTGAATGCCAAAGTATTGAGCTTGCCGAATAAATTTACCCTGCTTATTTCAGCCATGAAGTTTCCCCTATAAATGTTTGTTAGCAAGCATATTGATAAGCAATGATTGCACGCTTCTCGTTTAGTTGGTCTGCGGTTTCGTCTGATGACTTTTGTTGATTTGAAGTGAGCCATGCAGTGGAACCCAATGCGCTTTTACCCAATGCGCAGTTGGGTATCTCGTGTTTTAACAGGCGCAATTTAAATGTGAATGAAAACTCACTGCCTACGTGACGCCGAACCATGTTTCGCATTTCTTTAAAATAATGAGCTTTGTTGAGTAATAACAAGTAGTTTTGGTAAGTAAGCGGACCAATCAAAATCGAAAAATTATAGCTACGCTGAAAAACCCGCTCACCAATCACGCTGCTTATCCCTAAGCTTACATTGCTGCCTCCTAAACGACACTCTGCACCCTCTGGCAAGGCATACCAATCCCCCTCAAATTCTTGAACATAGACTTCTTGTTGCAAATACTCGCTTAACAATTGACATAAGGTGCCAGAGCTTCTGCTCTTATTGCTAAACAGGCCTGAGAGAAAACTATCGATATTGGCGGGCTTGTGTAAGAACGCTGTTTTGGGTGTCTTATTCGCTTTATTGGACGCCGCTGTATTAGATGCGGCTTTGTTCGATTTTAAAAGTGCACCTGAGAAAGTGCTAACTGCTTTTGAAAAATGATCATGCTGAGGGTGATCATGACTCACACAAGGCTGTGAAACTGACCATGAGCGGTAAAACAAGGATAAAAAGCGATGGTGAAAAATATCGCAAAATTCTGTTAAGGTTTTATCGTTATACCGGTAGTTTCGTTCTAAGGCATATTCACTTAAATGCAAGGGCAATGGTCCGTTTATGCCGAACATACCTAGATAGACGTTTTTCAATTTGTATACCGTTGATGCCTTTTGCTGAACTACTTCACTGAACGCTGAAGCATGAAAGTGCATAACTGGGGTCTGCCCTAAGCGCAATGGATCCTGTTTGAGCGATACCGAATATCCAATACGCTCATGCATCGGAGAGTTTGCATCGATATAGCGCAACAGTGGCTCAAAGCCTTCACTATGAAGCGCTTGCGGGTTCGCAGCAAGTGCCTCTAAATAGCTTTGTGAGAGCCGATTCTGACTGGCCATTGATGAATCTCTGTATTGTTAGCATTGACTAAGACGAGTTTTGAGAATGAGTTTATCCCAACAAATTGGGCGAAAAACTGATCAAGCACCATGCCTAACATAAATGCGCTGCTGCCCTCAAAAGCATTTTCGTCGAGACTTATTCGAATTTCCAGGCCACGAGCAAAACAGGTGGGTCCGGGCATAGGCAGTCTGTCAGTAATCTGCTTAACTTCCATATCAACCAGTCCGTCTATTTGTTTGCGCTGGGTAAAGTTTTTCTTGTCACTCATTAGCATCAATAGTCGCTGTAGCGCACCCAATGCTTCTTCTTTTTGATCACAGCTAAAACCCAAAAAATTGATGGATAGTAGATTAATTAAGTCCCAAGCTTCTTTGCCATCGTTTAAGGGCGCAAGCGGCCGCGTCGGCTCGCCAACACAGCGCACCGACGAACACGGTATGCCCGTTTCAATTGTAAAATCGGTCTTACCTTTACCTAAAGGCATCATCAGCGGCAGATCTCGATTGCTGCAAAGTGTTTCAATACTTAACTGCTGCAGCTCATCTGGATACGGGGCAAGTTTCGGGTCTACAATTGACACAAATAATTCGCTGCCAATGTAGCTGGAGCGATGACCAAACTTTCGGCCATTTGCACTTAAGTTTCTGCCGCCTCGATGGCTTGTGTAAAATCCGCCACTTTGCGTTTCTTTGGATGTTTGAGAGGACATTATTTCATTGCTGTAGTGATGACTATAAAGCGGTAATAATTGGCTTTTTTGGTCAACTGAATTTCCAAAGCCTTTTACATCCCTTATCGCACACACCTCAAAATCCATTGGCCTTAGCCTGTCTGGCACAACATGAAATTCATGGGTCTTATGGCTTAGGTTTATCCTCTCCGCTCGCTTAGCAAAAAGGTTTATCGCAGGGGTACAGTGCAAAGCAAAGTTCTCTTCACTGACTAAATTTTCAAGCCGGTCGTCACTGTGGTCTAACAGCAGCAGCAATTCGACCTTGTTGTCGTTACATAACTTAAGGCTTGAACGAATGTTGTTAAGATGTAAAAACAGTAGGCGCGTCGGAAATACGAAATATTCGCGAAGTAAGCGAAAGCCATCAAATTGACGATTGCAGTACGGAAGTAGAGCTTCGCTTTTATCGAAACCGCCAGTCGTCAACTCAGTGGCCTCTTGACTTTCTCGCCACAAAGCGTCACCTGCTTTATACATCAGAGCGATAAATCCTTTGTACATTGCCTCAAACAAATATGCGGGGAAGGACTCCGTCCCGCGCAAGTGTAGACTCAGTGTATCCATTTCAAGTGCCGAAAATCCCATTCCGGGAGGCATTTCCAAGACCAGTTTTACGGCCGCCTTTGCCGGTTTAACCTTAGAAAATTTAGAGTGCGATAAAGCATCGCTAATGGAACTAAGTTCTTGTGCATTTAGATACTGTGCGTGAGCAATATTTACAGGCCACATTGTGACATCTTGCACGGTCTTGTACTCACATGGCGTTAGTTCATCTTTTCCTAACTGACTGAACAAGGACGTCCCTTTTTCCACGGTCACGCCCGTTAGCAAGCTACCCTCTTCAAAATCAGGATTGAATTGCGCAATTAAGGATGACGGAATGGGCTGCAAAAATGTGGGAAATAGGAGGTTAAGAAGATGCTGAGTAAACTCTGGAAACGATGCATCAAGCTTGCGATGGACTCGGGCAGATAAAAATGCGAAACCTTCAAGGAGTCTTTCTACGTAAGGGTCAGAACAATCAAAGCCTTCTAGCCCTAAACGACCGGCGATTTTTGGATATTCTTTAGCAAACTCAGAACCTGATTCACGAACAAATTTTAGCTCCTGATTATACAACTCCAGAAATTTAGCATCCATTTATGGCTTCTCCACCTGTTGATTCCTCTGCCTTAGTGCCATTGTCGAATCGACACATGGCCGTTTTCGATATCAACATCGGTTTGTAAATAGAGCTGTAAAGGGAGCGGTTGAGCCCAAAGGTCAGCGCTAATCTCAAACGACAGGGTGTGACTACTCATTTCTTCGTTCGCTACCTTAACTTTTACGCTTAAGGTATGCGGAATAATGCGTGCTTCATAGCGTTTGATGGATTTCACTATTTCACGCTCTAAACGTTTGGTATTGAGTGATTTTATGTTTGAGCCAGATAAATCAGGGATCCCATAGTTAAGGGTTGAACTTTGAATCTGCGGATAGTCATCAAAATCCGTATTTGTCGAAGACGCCACCGTATTGAGAAGCCATGCCAAATCACGTTGTACCAGTTCTTTTAAACGAGAAACTGAAATCACGCGCTTGTCTCTAGACTCACTCTTTTTGTGTGGTTCATCGTCTGTTAAACGGTCTAGCAAAGACAGTTGCAAACGTTCTTTTTGAGAGAGCTCTGGCATCTATTTATCCTAAGCGGCAAACAGGAAAAGCGGGCCACTCAAGAGCGACCCTTCACTATCTACTTCTTGACGTTTTGTGGAATGTTGAATCCAAAGTCAATTTTAGCTGCACCAGTACCGTCTTCTTTCTGTGGTACATAGGTAACTTTAAATTCAGCAAAGTTAAGTGTGAAGCTATCGGTCAGCAAATCTTCGCCACCTGACCCACCCGTTGAGTAAGATGTGATGAATACCTTCTTAAGCTCTATAACAATGTACTCAAGCGGCTTACCGCCAGCTTTTCTCACCACTAACTTCGCTTTGTCGACATGGTCTCCAGTAGCGATGTATTCCATTAAGGTCACTGAAGACTTATCCACGTATTTGGTGATGCTAATATCTTGGATATTCGCTTTGCCTACACCCCCACCAGAGGCAACGTGACTACTGGACTGTTGTGACATTCCCCAGCTCCAGGACAATACATCGATATCGCCTTTGTACTTTTTATCCTGAGACTCGCCCTTGATTTTGTCTAACTCTAAAAACATATCTACAGCCATGTGATTCTCCTTATAAGATAAATGGCAAATTAATAATTAACTGCGCTTGAACTAGCCATTTCCGGCTGGTAATTTTGATACCAATCTTAAGGACGCAGTCAGCCCTTCAAGTTGGTAATGGGGTTTCAAAAAGAATTTGGCGTTGTAATAACCAGGCGAACCTTCCACCTCTTCAACCTCGACACCAGCACCGGCTAAAGGCTTGCGTGATTTTGTCTCTTCGCTAGACGTCGCTGGGGCACCATCCACATAATCATTGATCCACTCTTGCAGCCACTTTTGCATGTCGGTTTGTGACTTAAATGAGCCGACTTTATCCCGCACGATACATTTCAGATAATGCGCAAAACGTGTAGTGGCGAACAAGTATGGTAATCGCGCCGAAAGTGCTGCATTTGCGGTTGCATCCGGGTTGTCATACACCGCAGGCTTTTGCAGGGTCTGAGCGCCAATGAATGCAGCTAAGTCACTGTTTTTTCTGTGAATGAGCGGCATTAAACCACAGGATGACAACTCGGCTTCACGACGGTCGCTAATGGCAACCTCTGTTGGGCACTTCATGTCGACGCCACCGTCATCACTTGGGAAGGTATGCACTGGCAAACCTTCTACCGCGCCGCCTGATTCAATTCCTCGGATGCGTGAACACCAGCCGTATTCTTTAAATGAACGATTGATATTTACCGCCATTGAGAATGCCGCATTCGTCCATGTGTATTTGGAACCATCTGGACCACTGACATCTTCTTCAAAATTAAACGCTTCAACGGGATCAGTCTTTTCGCCATACGGCAAACGAGACAGCACTTTTGGCATAGTAAGCGCGATATACTTGGCATCTTCGGTATCACGTAGTGACCTAAAAGAAGCATAATCTGGAGTTGAGAATACTTTTGTCAGATCCCTGGGGTTGCTCAGCTCACTCCAACTGTCCATTTGCAAAAGCTGAGGTGAGGCTGCGCTCAAAAATGGGGAATGAGATGCCGCACAGACTTTAGACATTTCGGTGAGCAAATTGACGTCCGACGGACTGTTATCAAAATAATAATCGCCCACAATGGAACCGAATGGTTCACCACCGAATTGGCCATATTCTTCTTCATAAAACTTTTTGAATACCGGACTTTGATCCCACGCAGTACCTGCAAACTTCTTCAAGTTTTTGCCCAATTCCTTTTTAGAGATATTGAAGACTTTTACTTTTAAAAATTCGTCCGTTTCCGTGTTGTTCACGAGGTAATGCAGGCCTCGCCAGCTGCCTTCGAGTTTCTGAAAATCCTCTTGATGCAGTATTTCATTGACTTGATCGCTCATCTTTTTGTCAATCTCTGCAATAATTGCTTCGATAGAATGCACAGTGTCTTCAGAAATTTTATTGACGTTTTCCAGTGCAAAACCGGCTAAGGTATTCACTGCTTTTTCTACTTCGGATTTTGCATGCTCTGACTTTGGCTTAAACTCTTTTTGTAAAAGCGATGCAAAGCTATCGGAATCTAGGCTTGCTAAGCCCTCGTCTGCACTAATTTCAGTTTGATTATCAGCCATGATTACGCGTCCTCTGATGCAGTGTCGGTGTCTTCAGCTTTTGGCGCTGAGCTCAAGGTTTCAAGTAATGCCGGGTCGGACAATACCTTCGCAATCAATTGTTCAGCACCCTCTTTACCATCCATATACGTCACCAAATTTTGTAGTTGTGTGCGCGCTTCTAAAAGCTGCTTAAGACCATCTGTATTTCTTGCGACTGCTTCGGGTGAAAAGTCGTCTATGCTTTCAAAGGTCATCTCCACCGGCAAGTTGCCTTCGCCTGTGAGTTTATTTGGCACACTAAACTGAACGCGAGGCTTTGTTGCCTTGAGTCGCTCGTCAAAATTATCAACGTCTATTTCAACGATTTTACGCTCAGAAATGGGCGGTAAGGGCTCGCTTGGATTACCACTTAAGTCCGACATAACCCCCATAACAAAGGGAAGTTGGACTTTCTTTTCTGCGCCGTAAAGCTCTACGTCGTATTCGATTTGCACTCTGGGCGCTCTATTTTTTGAAACAAATTTCTGACCACTAGACACTGTGTATCTCCTTTTTACTTAAAATCGTTTGTTGCGTTAAATCATGCATGAAACGCGCTTACATACTGTTGTCTTCTTATTCAATGCATGAATGACTAAACAGCGCGCGCTCTACCACTCATCATCTTCTTTCTCTTCCCCGTCAGGGTCGATACCGGCAAGTTGCTGTACCGCCGGTAAAGCATCGGGGTAAATATCTTGAACAATCGTTAAAAAGTCCGCATGAACCAACTTAATGGCTCTGTTGACCAAAACAGGCAGTGGGCTAGACGGCTCATACAGCGAGTAATACTCATTGATTAAATTCAAGCATCGCTCAACATCTTCGCGTGATTGAATTGCCCCTATCTTGGACGCTTTCGATGATGCTTTACCTTGAGCAAGACCAGGACTAGATTCGTCATCGCCTTGCCCTTCGCCTTCAACATCACCGTGCGACCGTGATTCAGATTCGTTAAACAAATCAGAATAGTTTTCTAAAGCCGTCTTCAAACTCTCTAGCAGGGCAACGATGGTAGTAAAATCAACCGTATACTCGTGACCTGCGTTGTCTACAAAACAACTGTTAATGTCCTCTAAACTCTCTAAGCTATACGCCAGCGCATCGTGGAAAAGTTGCAACTGCTCGGTATTTATTTCTCGAAAAATCGCCTTTAGCTGGCTCACGCTTAAGCTTGCGTCGTCGGTTTTAGCCTCTGCCAATTCAATGTCTGCCAAGGTGATATCGCCCACACCTTTTACATTGGCCAGCGAGCTGTTTTTAAGGCTTGTGGTAATAAATGGGTGGTTCAGGTTAGAGAAGCTTGCGACTCTTTCCAAAGGGTCATTATCATCTTCATCCAGCAATGGATAGACTTCTTCCCACTGTTTTCTGAGCAAGCGTGAGAGCGCTTGGATACACTGTGAAAAGGGAACGAGACCTTTTGTGTTGAGCACGCTTTGCGCGAGTATGCAGATTAGCTTGAGATCTTTCGTCTGCTCCAAAAACACCAAAGCTTGTTTTTCAATCTCGTGCCAATCTGGTGGCTCTGCATCAATCGTGTTTTCACCGTCATATCGCTCTGGAGTGCCTTGGGCCGTAAAGAAAAAATTCTGAAAGGCAGCGTCATCCTCTAGGTTTTCACCGCAATAACGTTCGTCAGAAATAGGCTCTAATAGGGTCTCGAGATAATCCACTGATACTCATCCTTTCGGCGCTGGGCAATGAGCATCTAGACTCATTTGCATTCACTTCATATCTCACATTACGGCGCCTTTAGCAGGGAAGTTGCGGGACCATTAAAAATATTGTTGAAAGATTGTTAGCGCTGCCCGAGTAATAAAAAAGAGTAATAATCGAAGCACCGTGTGCAACATTTTCCAGATGCATGGCGTAGTGCTTTTAAACAAATGGCGCTCGTGTTTTGCGCGCCATCATAAGTTCCTGTTCGCTTGAAGGTGGCATTAATGGCAGATGAAAAACATCTTGTATCGCTTATCTCTCCGCTTGAGGATGGTCTACTTGTATTGCGACAAGCTAAGTTCACTGAATCGCTGGGTAATCCTTTTGAGATTGAGATTGAGCTACTTAGCAAGAATGAAAATATTGCTATGGATGAGCTGCTTGGCAAAAAGATGACACTTAGCATCGAAACACAAAGCAACACACGCTTTTTTAACGGCATCATCACCGCGTTTTCGCAGCGTGAAAATTTGAAACGAAATGCTGTCTACGTCGCTACGCTAAGACCTTGGGTTTGGCTACTTAGCCTGTCGCAGCACTGTAGAATATTCCAGCAAAAAACCTATCCCGAAATTATCAAATCCATATTCAGCGAAGTAGGTTTTACGGATTTTCAAGACAATCTCAGCGGGAAGTACCCTAAACAAGACTATGTGGTGCAGTTTAATGAGAGTGACTTTAACTTTGCCACCCGCATCATGCAGCAGGAGGGTATTTTCTACACTTTTGAGCACAGCATGAGCAAACACACTTTGATTATGCACGATGATAACGCAAGACTGGATGATGTGAGGGATGTGCCTTACGTTGAGCTGCATGATGACGCAAATTACTCGGAAGATGAAGGGATTCGAAAATGGGAAAGTGAACACAACATTAAATCTGGAAGCTTCTCTTTATCGAGTTTTGATTTTGAATTGCCAAGCAAAAATTTAAGTGTAAGTACAAAAGACCCGCAAGTGAAAAGTGCAACATCCTTACAGAGGTTTGCCTATGAGGGGCGACATAAGCAGCGTAAAGATGGCGAACACTATACCAAGCTGCTTATGGAGCAAGAAAACGCAAATTACACTCAAATACGATTTTCGGGCAATCAGCGCAATATCAGTTGTGGTAGCAAGTTTTCTTTAGTCAAACATGCCAGAGAGGATCAAAACGCTCAATATCTGGTGACGACTTACCAGTGCACGCTTCGTTCTGGGAATTTAGCCAATGAAGACGATGGTAATGAAAAAAACATCTACGAATTCACAGCAACGGCCATGCCCGCAAAAATGGCCTTTAGACCAGAGCAAAGCATTGCCAAACAAAAAATGAGCGGCACGCAAACCGCAACCGTGGTGGGCAAAAAAAATGAAGAAATATGGACTGACAAATATGGCCGTATCAAAGTTAAGTTCCATTGGGATGAGCTCTCTTCAGGTGATGAGGAAAGCTCTTGTTGGATAAGAGTATCCCAATCAATGTCGGGCAAAAATTGGGGCAGTATCTATATACCCAGAGTGGGTCAAGAAGTGTTGGTAGACTTTTTAGAGGGCGACCCTGACCAACCTATTGTGGTTGGCTGCATTTATAACGGTTCGAACATGCCACCCTATCCTTTACCAAACCACTCGACGATGTCGGGATTTCGTTCTCGCAGTACAAAAAATACAGGCACCTTTAACGAGATACGCTTTGAAGACAAACAAGGCGAAGAACAAATCTTCATTCATGCAGCAAAAAATCATGATGTTTCCGTTACCCACGATGCGTTTGAAACCGTTGGCAAAGACCGCCATCTAACCATAAATCAAGATCAGCACACCAAAGTACAAAACCACCGCTTTGAGAGTATTGGTGGTGACAAAGTCCAAAAAATCGGCAAGGACTTTAATTTATTGGTTGAAGGTAAAGAGGCTAAAGAAGTTCGACAGGCCCTTTCTTTAAGTGTGAAAGGCAATGGCAGTGAAGACTATGAAGGCAGCCTCAGTATAAACGCAGATAAAGACACCTATATAAAGTCAAACAACATTTGCTTGGAGGCCAGCGATAATCTAACAATCAAGGTAGGTGGTTCATTTATCGCGATTGAGAGAGGCGGCATTACCATCAGTTCACCTGGCAACATCATGGTGGATTCAAAATCTGCACTTACCTTAGACGCGGGTGCTAGCGTCGACATATCTTCTGATGGCCCAGCAAGCATGAAAGGCGCTTCGGTCAAAATCAATTGATGGGGTACTCAAATGGAACCAAAAGTCGGAAAGCTCATTAAAACCATCATGCCTACTTTTCCAGAAGAGGTCTTTCCAGCAGATAGCCATATTTTGAAAGACGCGATGGCAAACAAGCAACAGCAGCTGGTGGACAAAATGGGGAAGTATGGAGCACTCAAACCGCCGCCTGCGAATCTGGCAGCCATGTCAGGTGCACTTTTGTCTGCCCAAGGAATGAGTGCGCCTGACTTACTAGCTACTGACAGCCTACAGTTAAATGACATGCAGAGTCTTTCTGCTTCATCGTTTGCGCCAAAGGGTTTCACACCACAAAGTGCAATAACGGCAGGAATGACAGCCTTGGGTTTAGGTGGATTAAGCACACTAGCCAATGGCGTTTTACCGAGTGTGGAACAACTTGGTATTAGCCAAAGTTTAGCCGGTTTGGGCCTCTCACCCGAACTTGCAGCTGGCATGACGCCCGAAGGACTTTTGGCCGCGGGTGTATCTCCAGAGCTAGCTGCGAAAATGAAGCCTGAACAATTAAGTTCACTGACGAATTTAACAGAGGGCATGGCGCCGAATGCGATGCTTACCAAGGCTGGGATATCTGCTGAGCAGCTTGCTGCTGCGGGTATTCCTCCAGAGTTCACAGCTAAGATGACACCAGAACAGCTTGCCGCCGCTGGCATACCGCCTGAAATGGCAGTCAAATTGACACCCGAACAGCTTGCCGCCGCTGGCATACCGCCTGAAATGGCAGCCAAATTGACACCCGAACAGCTTGCCGCCGCTGGCATACCGCCTGAAATGGCAGCCAAATTGACACCCGAACAGCTTGCAGCCGCTGGCATATCGCCTGAAATGGCAGCTAAATTGACGCCTGAACAGCTTGCCGCCGCTGGCATTTCACCTGAAATGGCAGCTAAAATGACGTCCGAACAGCTTGCCGCCGCTGGCATTTCACCTGAAATGGCAGCTAAAATAACGCCCGAACAGCTTGCCGCCGCTGGAATATCGCCTGAAATGGCAGCTAAATTGACACCTGAACAGCTTATCGCCGCTGGCATACCGCCTGAAATGGCATCTAAAATGACACCTGAACAGACTGCCGCCGCGAGTGTTTCACCAGAAGTTGCAGCAAAGCTAATGCCTGAAAGCGGTGCGTCAAATGAATCGATTGTTGCATCAGCCCCTCCAACATCACCAAATGTGGCTGCATCAAGCCAGCCGAGTTCATCTGCAGACTTAGGCGCAGCCGCTTCGGCAGCTTCAAGCGTAGCATTGGCAGTTTCAAAATATTCAGCTCAGGCTTCAAACGATAACGATAGCGATAGCGATGGCAACAGCAGCGTAACGGACAGCGGCGCTAGCAAGTCTGCAACTGCTGGGGGAAGCAGTATTGTGCTGTTTGACGAGCTTGATAATCCTATCTGTGGACAAAAATACGAAGTCATTCTGCCTGATGGAAAATCAATCAAAGGCTCAACAGATGAAAATGGCGTCGCAAGCTTTCCTATGCCATTACCTGCTGAATCGTCGCTTTGCCTGCCTGGAATAGATCACAATGCCTGGTGATATGAAAAAACACAGTATTAAATCGGGAGAGTGTCTTGCAAGTCTTGCAAAACACTACGGATTTCATGATTGCAAGGTCATATACGACGCGCCTGTAAACGAAGTGCTTAGGCTTCAACGCCCCAACATGCACGTGTTACAAGAAGGTGACCAGCTATTTATTCCTGAAAGGCAAACAAAATCAGTCAGGCTTGGCTCTGGCATTCAACATACTTTTAAAGTGAAAGGGCAAGTTACGGAGTTTGTTACGCTTGTTCAAGATAGTGGCGGGAACGCGCTTGCTAACATGCCGTATGAATTAGATGTTGGCGGATACAAACTCACGGGAATAACCGACAAAGATGGCTTGGTGAGAAAGAAAATTGATGCCAGTGCAAAAACGGGGAAACTCATCATTTTTTTGGATGAACTCAAAAAAAATGTGCTGACATGGCCATTAGAGTTTGGCTCACTGCCCCCGCATGACTCAGCAATTGGTATTCAAGCGCGACTCAATAATTTGGGCTACTTTTGTGCAAATGAAACGGGCGTCTTGGATGACACAACAAAAGACGCCATCAGCGCGTTTAAAAGCAAGCATGGCCTGACTGCCAACGCCACTGTCGACGAACGCTTTCTTGCTGCGCTCAAGCATGAGTACGGATTTTAGGAACGGATATGGCAAAAGTAGCGCGTTCAAGCAAAGGCCAAGGCAATGTCAATAAGTTAGTGTTTCATCGACAGGACATTTACTTTCAAACACATCCTGGCAAGTGGGGTGAACCTGGCGAACGGTCAATTGGCCCTAAAATAGAATACACGCTCAGGCAAAACGGTCAGTTCAGCCAGTCTGGATTTCTCGATGATGATGGCTGTGCCAAGCTATTAATACAAGGTGGATGTAAGGCTCAGCTTTGTGCTTTAGGGAGTCAATACGAGCTCAAAATGATGTCTGCATTAAGCAGCTACGAATCCTTTCTAGGCGTGCAACAACGCCTGCGTTTACTAGGTTATCTAGACCGAGAGGCAAGTGATAAATGGGACCAAGCCATAGACCGAGCCATCCTGAATTTTCAGGCTGATCATGATTTAGAAGCACATGGCATCTTAGATGATGAAACCATTACCGGTATAAAAGAAGCGTTTGGAGAGTAGAAGTGGCCATTAAACTAGCACTTAAAGATGAATGTAGATTGGTTCCTGTCAGGTTTGAACGTGCTAGTAAAAGCGAGCCTGATATTCAATTTCCAGATATTGATAATCGTGGCTACCGAAATAAGGATGCGAGCATCGATGGTGTTTCGGTGGTATCAAATCAACATACCGCGCTTTTAAGTTTGTCTGCGGGACAAAGCGCGACTATCAAGCTGGTAAGAGAGAACATCGCACCTACTGCGCCTCTTTTTGTCAGCAGCTCTAATAGTGATTGCTTAAGTGTCATCAGCCCCACAGAAAACGCTAAGTGCGCGGATGGTCCATTTTCGTTAATTAAGATTGAAGCGCAACTGTTGGAAACCAACAAAACTCAAGTTGCCACACTTGAGGTGCGTTTTGGACGTGCTGATGGTCCCATTATTCACCGACTCGATGTGTATGTCTTACCCAAGCTTATTATAAAAATTCAGCCCTTTTTAGTGACAATTAATGGAGAAAACGGCGCGTCAGGAAAGGCTGTTCGCTTGAATCTGTCGAAAGTGTTCTCAATAGCCTCAGCGATATGGGGCAATGCGGGCATTCAGTTGTCGTTTGCAAAACCAATTTCATTGTCGGCAAGCTTGCGGCAAGCCGATAAAATGTCATGCAACAGCCATCTCAATGAAATGAACCGCGTCTTGGATTTAAAATGGGAAGCGGATCGCGTCAATCTTTATATAATGCAAGAGGTTGAGGGCGGTATGAGCATTACCGTAAACGCACAAGACTATCGATATTTAAAGCTAATACGCCCGGGCATTTTCTTTGGGCTACACTCTTGTGAGCAAAATCAGGCACGTCCAGAGGAGCAAGTCACCAATCGCGCAAGCGATGCACATTTGTGCGGAAATGATCTTGCGCATGAGCTGGGCCACTTTTTTGCTCTGCCCCATTCAGGAGCGTTCACGAACCACGATTCACCTCAGCCTGAGGATACATGGTCTATGCGCAGCATTATGCATGAAACAAACACCATTGTTCGAAACGTCCCCAATGGAGCCAGCGTTGCTGACTTTAACGATCTTTCTTACGGATTTAAAAATGAAGAACACGCCTATCGAGGCGCATTGGTGCCAATTAAGCGTATAGGTGCAAATGGAAACGACGCCAGCTGCGATATGGCTCGCAAATATATTGCCAAGGGTATAAAGCATCTTTATTCATAACGCGACCCGATTCGTTAACACAAAGGAGACATTAGCATTGATGACAGCGCATCTTACCCAAGCAATTATTGAGCAAGACCCCTTTGCTAGCGATGTCGCAGCCAGAATGGGTAAATCTGCCTTGCCTGAACTCGCGCAATTGGCTAAACACGAACACCCTAGCGTTAGGATGGACGCGATACGTGCTGCTGGAAGACTGGATATTGGCGACTACTACGAACTCGTTTTCGGTGCATTAGATGATGACGATATAAACGTAGTGCATACTAGTCTGGGTATTATTGAGCAAGCTAAAACGCAATTATCGAATCAGATTTTGCTTGGGGTTCTAAATAAACTTAAATACGCTGATACAAAAGCGTGCGTAATTCTTATGCTAGGCGAGACATTATCGATTAATGAAGCAGATGCTCTCGAGCACTACTGCACCATTGATCAGGGCGAAACCATCGCTTTGCATGCCGTAGTTGCGCTTGCCAAAATTGGGGTCGAACATCGAAGACATCAGTTTTCATCGTACTTGCTATCCATCAAACATAATCCTGAACTATTCAAGCTGCTATTTTCCTTCATTGATTATATCAATCAGAGTTGGTTGCTTTCCCCACTGAAGCAACTGCTTGCGAATAAAACCCTTTTACAAAGCCTCAGCGCATCTCTCCCTAATATGCCAAGGCATATTAGAGTCTGCGACAGGGCCGTATGCAGCATTGCAATGATTGCAAATAAAGCCATGAGTTTTGAAGCGCAGACCTTTACTAACTTTAGCGAACAACAGTTAGCTGAAGCGCATCGAATCGCCAGTTATTTCCCCTCCAACAAACAGCATTAGGAATCCGTTTATGCCAGAACAAGTTATCATGGGTGCAAAAATGCTATGTTCACAAGGTATGGCGCCAAGTACGCTGATTGTTCCTCCTTTAAAGGGTGTATCGGTTGAAGGGATGGCTGCTGCAACGGTGAATGACAAAATTCCCATCGTAAATATTCCCCCTTTTGGTCTGTGCCGTTCGATGTCCAATCCACAGGTGGCAGCTGCCACATCGGCGGCAATGGGTACGCTAACACCCATGCCTTGCATCCCCGTTATAGCGGGTCCCTGGAAGCCCGGCGCAAAAAAAACCGCCATCGGAGGTGTGCCATGTTTGACCAAAAACTCCAAATGTACTTGCGCTTGGGGAGGTTCAATATCCATTGTCAAATCGGGCGGAAAAATCACCGACGTGGCGTAAATCAGAACTAAGACAGCTAAGCATGCAAAATTTGCAACTTTTGTGAAATGGTGGCGTAAGTTTGCTCTAGAAAGGACAAATTTAAAAAGCAATCATTATGGCAAATTTGCAGTTAACGCTGTTAGATGGCTCAACACGAGATCAGAGCCAAACATTCGATATCGGTCAAGCAGGCGCTAGCGTCGGTCGAGCTAGTGAGTGTGACTGGGTATTAAACGACCCAGACCGCTTTATCTCCAACAAGCATATTTTAGTGACGTATCGAGACAAGCGTTTCTTTGTTACCGACTTAAGCAGTAACGGCGCATATGTCAACGACAGTAATACTGCTATTGGAAAAAACAACACCTACGAAATAAAGTTAAACGACATTATCAAACTGGGTAAATGTAGAATATTAGTGAGTAAGATGACGCTAGACAGCACATCGAGCTCGCCTGATTTGATGAGCTTGATTAATACTACAACGGCCAAGGAAGAAACCACTCCTGTAAACAGCCTAGACCAGTCAAGCAGCGGTGAGCTTGGTTTATTTGATATTTTAAATAACAACACAGAGCAAAAGGATAATGCCACTTCTTCAAGCGCTCCAAATCCAGTTTCGGCGGGCTTAGCTCCTAGTCTAGCGGCTCAAGATCCTATGTCAGTGGATCAGCCACCTCAAATGTTAGGTAGGTCGATTGACTTAAACAAAAAGACAACAAGCGATGCTATTGCTAAAGCGTCCTCCACTACCATCCCTGATGATTGGGACTTGAACCTTGAAAGTCAGGCTGAGGCGAGCGATGCGCAAAATTTTGATGTGAGCCCTCAATCGATTGAGGAATTAAAACAGCCCGAATTACATACACAAGTGGAAGAAGCAAGGGTATCTGCAAAGAATATAAAGGATGATAAAAGTGCATCTTTAACAAAAGCCGACACCGCTTTTTATAACTACTTGTACGACCGCTTGGGTTTACCTCATGAATACCGAGAGCGCATCGATAAAAACGTGTTTGCCGATGAGCTCGTGCAAATCATCAACACCTCAACTCAGGGGATAATGGCTCTGCTGGCAGGTCGCTCGGTGTTTAAACAGGAATCGCGTTTAAACATGACCATGATTAAACCCCAATCAAACAATCCAATAAAATTTTCACTGGATCCAAGTGACACCCTTGAGATGTTATTGGTGAAAAAAAAGCCCGGATATATGAGTGCTCAAGCTTCATATAGCGAGGCGATGAGTGATATACAAACGCATCAAATGGCTTTTTTAACTGGACTACAAGCGACTCTCAGTGGCGTTTTGAACGACCTGGATCCTTTAAAAATAGAAGAAAAAGCAGCTAAAGAAAATAAATCATTCATTGGTTTACGCTCAGACACGCATAAATGGAATAATTTCATTGAAATGCAATCAAACCTGCAAAAGCGTGTATCAGAAAATCTGAATGATGTTTTATCTAAGCATTTCTCTCCTGCTTATGAAGATCACATAAAAAATGCAGGTAAAGACGCATGAATCCTATGAAACAAATCTTACTAATAGCCTTGGCAGTGGCGCTTCTTGGAGCGTGCGCCAGCCCTAATCCCGTAGAGAAAAAATCAAGCTTTGTCTACGCGATCAGTGCATCAGACACGATTAATCCAGATATCAATGGACGCCCCTCATCCGTTTTACTTCGTGTCTATCAACTGAAAAGTAAACGCAACTTCGAGAATGCGCGTTACGAGGATATTTTCAGCCAAGGGCAACACACATTGGGCGCCGAGTTTCTATCCGTAGACGAATATCTAATCGACCCGAATACAAACATGCAGATTGAGCTCGAAGTTTTAGAGGCCAGCAGATTTATTGGCATCGCGGTTGGATTTCGCAGCATTAATGCAACTAACTGGCGCACCGTCATTGCAATGCCTGAAAAGTCTAGCCTTAACCCAATTGGTCTGTTTAGCGCTCAAGGCATTCAAATATTTGTGGATGAACTCAGCGTGAGAACTGAAGCCTTGTAAGCTTGCAATAAGGAAATGAAATGACTTGGGAAAAACGCGTAGTATGGTCTGAGGGCATGATGTTGCAGCCTCAACACTTCCAACAGCAAGCCCGCTATCACGATGCTCAACTTCGCGATACGCTTCATGCCAGCATTCCTTACGCTTGGGGGCAATGCTCAGTTGGCATCGATAGCGCATTGCTTAAAACAGGTAAGTTTTGTGTGCATGAGGGTGAAGGCGTTTTGCGCGACGGCAGTGTATATCGCTTTCCGGAACGAGATCAGGCTCCGGCGCCAATTGATGTAAGCAAAAACGAGCTTGGTCACATAATCTACCTTGCGGTGCCAATACGGCGAAATGGTAGTATTGAAGTGCAGCGCGATGACGACAGCAATACACGTTTTGCGGTGAGTGAGTATGAAACGAGGGACGTCTCAGGCCTCACCAAAAACAAGGCTTTGCTTGAAGTGGGTGGTCTTCGTTTTGTTATTCGAACCAGTGCACAAGACAACAGTGAGTTTACGTGCGTAGCCATCGCCAAAATTGAAGACGTGAGTCCTAGCGGATTAGTAACTCTTGACGAGAATTTTATCGCGCCATCACTTAACATAAAAGACAATCACTGTATCCGTGGTTTTGTGAATGAGTTACTCAAACTCTGTCATCATCGCATTCATGCACTTGCATCACGAGTATCTGTGGCTGGGAAGTCTACTGGCAGTGAAATCACTGATTATATGCTCTTGCAAACCCTCAACCGGCACTTACCAAGTATTCATTATTTCAATCAAGCAGAACAGCTCCACCCTTTTTACCTGTATGAGAAACTTTGTGCGTTAATTGGTGACATGAGCACATTCATCAAAGCTGACAAGCTAGTGCCACAACTCCCCCATTATGATCATGAGCAACCTTCGCCGGTATTTAAAGCACTCATTGGCGAACTACGAAGCTTATTTAGTGTGGTCTTGGAACAGAATTCAATTAACATCCCGCTGCAAGAACGCAAGTTCGGCATTCGAGTGGGCACCGTAGCTGACAAAACCCTGTTTGAAAGCGCAAGCTTCATATTAGCGGTTAGCGCGGATGTGTCGGCTGAAGACTTGATGAAATACTTTCCTGCGCAGAGCAAAATTGGCGCGGTGGAGTCTATTAAAGAATTAGTGAACTTGCAGCTTCCGGGTATACAGCTTACACATTTAGCCGCAGCGCCCAGAGAAGTCCCTTACCAGCGTAACTTCGTTTACTTTGAATTAGTACAAAGCGGCGAGTACTGGGCAGCCTTAAGCCAATCTGGCGGCATAGCCATTCATATTAGTGCTGATTTTCCGAACCTTTCTATAGAGCTATGGGCTATCAGGAGTTAAGGATGACCGATAAGGACGATGATTTATCCAAGACGATGGTTATCCCCAACCCAGGGGGACGTCTTAACAGACGTCAGCAAACAACGCTAGCAGTGACATCTCAGTCAGTGCTTGATGCGACACAATCAGCGCCCTTTGTATCAGAGCCTTTAAACATTCGATTAGAAAACAAAGTACTGGCCCATGCCACAGAACTTATCAATTTAGCCAGTAACATACTGACACTTGAGCCTAACAATAGCGTTGACCAACTCAGAAATGATATTGAACAGCATATCGAAAAGTTTGATAAGCGCTTGATCAGCGAAGGCGTTTCACAAGAGGTCGCGCTCACTGGCAGGTATCTGTTGTGCTGTCTTCTTGATGAACTCGTTCTGAGCACGCCTTGGGGCATTGAAAGTATCTGGAGTCGACAGACGCTTTTAAGCAAATATCACAATGAGACGTCTGGTGGTGAAAAATTTTTTGTCATCATCAATAAGCTCATGGAGCAAGCGCAACAGAGTATTGATTTAATCGAACTTTGCTACCTGTGCTTATCCATTGGATTTCGAGGGAAATATCGGCTTTCGCCAACCGGTGAAAATGAAATATTGCAGATCTGCAACATGATGTACCAAGCCATTTCTCTCTACAGACCTTGCGCAAATGATCTTTCTCCGTCATGGAAAACAGATCTTAGCGCCTCAACGAGCATTCAAAAGCGTGTGCCCCCTAGCCTCCTATTTTTAGTGTTAACCTTTATCTGTATCGCAACATATGTTGCCTTACTGTCCAATCTTCATGCCCAGTCTTCACCCTTGTATGAAAAAATCGAATCTATTGGCTGGAACAAAAGTGCCTATGAGCGTGAAGTTTCACACGCGCGCGACAGCGACCAAAGTAGCACGGCTAATGTGCTAAGGGACGTGAGGCAAAAAATGCGTCAGTCGATCGCAAGCGGCTTGCTGGAGGTAGAACAGCAAAATAACTTGTTGACTCTGCGTTTTGCCAGCGAGCAATTGTTTCCGCCAGGCAGCACGCAGGTAAATGAGGCCTATCTACCAAACAAGACCTTGCTGATTGAGACGATAAGATCCTATTCAGATTCAATCCTAATCGTGGGTCACACCGATTCCACGGGTCGCGCTGAATCTAATTGGGTGATATCGAGACAGCGGGCAGAATCCATTGAGAAATGGTTGCTGTTGGACGCTAATCACTTTTTGCAGATGACCACACGAGGCCTTGCAGATACGCAGCCATTAACACCAACCCCCAGTGACAGTAGAAACAGAAGAGTAGAGATATTGGTACTATTAACAGGTGATGTATGAGCAAAGAGACATTATTAGCACTCGTAAAACATCGCTACTTTTTACCTACACTGTATTTGTTACTCATTGTGCTAGGCATATTTTTGGCCGGTCCATATCTTGCGTTTGCAGGCTATGTGCCACTTTCCAGCGTTGTCTCAAGGGTGTTGTTAAGCACCATTATTGTTGTTAGCTACACACTCTACCGATATATCACCTATCTAAAAACGCTTAGCAAACAATCATCGTTTGTCAATGAATTGAGTGAAACAGACGATGTCGCAGAAGCGGTCAGTGCAGAATCAAAGGCCTTAAAATCAAAATTTGTCGGTGCTTTCGATGCGCTCAAGCGAACCAAAGGAAGTGCTAGTTCTCTGCTGGAACTACCGTGGTACATGATAATCGGGTCGCCTGGCAGCGGCAAAACCACGCTATTGTCCAATTCTGGACTACAGTTCCCGCTGGCAGACAAGCTTAATGCTAAACACCTTGATGGCATTGGTGGCACAAAAAATTGCGATTGGTGGATAAGTAATGAAGCCGTGTTGCTCGATACGGCTGGACGATATACGTCCCAAGACAGCTTCCAAGAAGTAGACAAAACCGGATGGCAAAACTTCCTGGGTCTAATTAAGCGATATCGAAGAAAACCTATCAGCGGATTATTGGTCAGCATCAGTATGGCAGACGTGCTCAGCATGAATGAGTATGAACTGCAAAAACATGTGACCACACTTAAACAACGAATCGGCGAAGTAAACACTTTTTTCAACACGCAATTCCCAGTGTATGTGCTGATCACTAAATCAGATATGTTGGCAGGCTTCACTCAATTTTATGATTCGTTTTCTCATAAGGAGCGTGAACAAGCCTTTGGCCTGGCATTGGATGAAAACAAAGCAGGTATAGACACCCGTGAACTCAGCGTCGAGTTTAATGACAAGTTTGCCGAATTATTAAAATCATTGTCGCGCAGACAATGGAACAGAATGGCAATGGAGCGAGATTCTAATCGCAAAGCGCTAATTTATTCATTTAGAGACCAAATTGCCTCGTTACAGCAAACCTTGAGCGACATAATCCAAAACTTAAGTCTGGCTGAAGCTGGTATTGACGGCAATATTCGTCCTGGGTTAGTGCGTGGCCTCTATTTTACAAGTGGCACCCAAAGCGGTGCACCAATCGATCGAATGCTGACGCGAATATCCAAGGCCTTTGGACTTCGACACGCGCATCCAGTTTCTTGGAATAATGACCAGCGAAGCTATTTTATCAAAGACTTACTCCAACAACTCGTGTTTAAAGAAGCCGATAAATTTGGCACTTTAGCGATGTATGAGCGGAAAAAACGGCGCGTTAAACAACTTGCATTAGCTATGTTTTCACTTGCCACCGTCGCCTTGTGCTCCAGCTTTTATATCAGTTTCAAAAACAACGAAGCCTTTCTGAACGAAGGAAAGACAGTTGTTGACCGATGGATAACTCAACATCAAAGCCAAGGCGTGCAGCAAGACCTAAGACAAAACATACCCGCCCTCAATGACTTCGCGAATGATTTACAACGACTAAGCGCCGAACACAGTCAACACTTTTCTGGCTTAGGGTTAAATCAGCAGCGGACGCTTGCTAATGCCCTAGACGCAAGTTATCAGCGTTTGCTAGCTTCTATTTTATTACCTTTTGTAAAACAAGAAATGGAATTGCAAATGCGCAGTCATAGCGATCCTGTCTTGCAATACCAAGCACTCAAAAGCTATCTGATGATGGCTCAACCTGAGCGGCGTGACAACGAGTATCTGATTGAATATCTGCTTAGCAGTATGAACAATAACGCTTACTTTTCTGAGCAGGAGTACGCGCAGATTCAAACGCATCTGTCGGCTTTGATAGCGGGCAACGTCATGATTTCCCAAAGCAATCAAAGCAGTATTGATGCAGCTCGCCAATCATTAAATGCACAAGCTTTGGATGATGTCTATTATCAACAGCTTCGCCGAACATATTTAACCAACACCGAAAACTTTCAATCGCTTGCACAGCTTGCCGGGTCAAATTGGAGAAATGCCTTCACCACCTCCTTAGATGAAGTTTTTAGCATCTCAACGCTCTTCACTCCCAGTGTATTTAAACAGCTTACCGGCAATGAAATAGCTAACTATGTCGAACAACTAGCGAAAGAAACATGGGTCTTAGGTCCGAATAAACGAATAGATCCTGAAGCACTGCAAACGCAGCTTGAGCTATTGTACGCAAGCGAATATGTTCAGCAGTGGCGCGCGCTAATAAACTCAGTCAGTATCAAACAAAACACCGATCTGGCATCGTTACTCACCTCACTTCCAGAGCTGAGTAAAAGCACAAGCCCCATTTTTAATTTGTTAGAAAGTATCTCTAGGGCGACTAATCTGACGGGGCTAAACTTATCGGCTGCTGGTTCAACAGAGCTTGGGCAACAAGTCCAGCAATCCATTCAAGTTGCACAGTCTAAGTTTAATTCAGATGGGTCAGAGTTCTTCATAAGTTCAAGATTTAGTGCCCTGCATGAATTAATGAACAGTGAAAGAAGGCAGTCTGCTGAGCAGCGTTTATCTGCCTTGCTGCAAGAACTGAATGTCTCCTTAAGTTTGCAAGCGCAAAATATGCAAAGCGTGTCGCCGCCTCAGTCGCTGCAAGCCCTAAAAGGATTTGGCTTATTGCAAGTGGCTCCCTTAAGCCGTTGGATAGAAGAACTATCAAGCTCAGTAGAAAACGTACAAAGCCAAATTCGTAAAACGCAGCTGTCGAATCTTTGGAAGCGTCAGGTGTTCGCGCAATGCCAAGCAATTAGTTCGACTAAATACCCCTTTGCTAAATCGGCTCCTGTTGACGCAAGTTTAAATGATCTTAATCAGATGTTTGGAAACAATGGCATTATTTTAAGCTTCTTCAATACTCACCTCTCAGCATTGGCCAACACGCAAACTCGTCCATGGACATGGAAAGATGGGGTTCAGGCAAAATATCAATTTTCTCCTTCCGTACTGCCGTTTTTTGAAAACAGCGCAATGGTTCAACAGGCCTTGTTCACAAAAAATCCGGCCGCAGCGTCAATGCAGTTGGCGCTTACACCAGTATTCTTAGATTCAAAGCTTTCTCAAATAAAAATGGACATTTATGGCACACAACTCAGTTATCAATTTGGCAGACCTATTGCGGTCAATGTTTCATGGCCACCAGCTAACCCGCAAAGAAGCAGTGACATTGTATTTGTGCGTCGCGACGGTAGCGAAGTAGTCATGAGTGAACGCGGCATATACTCGCTTGTAAAACTGATTGATGCTGCAAAAACCGAACGTGAATCACAAACGCAAGTGCAAGTGACGTTTTCTAAAGATGGCTATTCAAGTATCTATCGAATATCGGGAAATGATGGCAGTGATCCCTTAGTTTTAAACAGACTTGGGGACTTTAACTGTTTGCAAGCGTTGTGACCAAATGGCGTAACATAATGAAAATTGGATTTTTTGGAAAACTACCGAGTTACGGTGACTTCATTCAAAGAAATGTAAGCCCTGAGATTGCTGAATATTGGGATAACTGGATCTTGCAGGCGATGGAACATGCCAAATCTGATTTAGATAGCCAATGGAAGGAGTGTTATTTCACCAGTCCAATTTGGCGATTTCATTTGCAAAGCGGTGTGGTATGTGAAAATACCCTTTCAGGTTTGATGATGCCCAGTATTGATTCCATGGGCAGATGCTACCCGTTTTTTGTTGTTTGTTGCTTTGATGCTAAATCCGATGTGATTAAGCTCGCATCCATGATTGACGATTGTCATGCCAAATGTGAAGAGTTGATACTCCAACTGCTAGGGCAAGAGCGCCCCGATTTAGACCAAGTTTGCAGTGAAATTGGTAAATGCTATCGGGGTATCGTAAAACAACATGTCCCAAAATCGCAACCATCTCCTGTATTGACACTGAATGAAATTTACCAATACGATGGGGATGCATCGGACAATTTAACTCAAGTGAACGAACATTTTCTTTCACACTGTGTGTCACGCCAATTTGCATCTTTGTCGATATTCAGTAGAGCACAGAGTCACAACATCCATGCTCAATATCGCTACTATGACGGTATGCCTAACGCACTTGCGTATTCGAGTTTTCTGGGCGACAACCTGCCCAAGTGAGTTGTTCTTGTGAAGTTCGGGTTAGCTATCGTGGCCCCAGGGGCAAAGTAGAATCAAGAGGCAGGGTGTTATTCAAAAGGGTTTCATCAAAAGTTTCATTTTGAACCAATATTGCAGTGACATTATCCCTTGCGTTTCGCTTGTTTGCTATATCAATTAGTGCATCTGCAGCATCAGCAAAGGGGTGTTCCAGAATAAAGCTTTCTAGCTCTTGATCTGACATGACCTTATTTAGACCATCGCTACATACTAGAAATCGATCGTCATCGTCCAAGTCAAAGCTGGCAATCTCAAGTTTCAATTCTTCGTGCGCACCAACCGCCCGAGTAATAATGTTTGCCTTTGGGTGATGTTCCGCCTCACTTGCAGAAATGAGACCGGCATCAACCATATCTTCAACTTGGCTATGATCTCGAGTCATCCGAAAAATATAGCGGTCGCGCAAGCGATAAATTCGACTATCGCCCGCCCAAATACAATAGACTTTTGCGCCTTGAATAAACAATATAGCCACCGTACTGCCAACGATTGAATCGTGCCTCTTTGATAACTGAATCAAGACGGAGTTTACCGATTGAATACACTCCGAAATTTGCTGCAAATTCAGGGGGCTTTTTGACTCACTTTTTGATGCGTCTATAAGCTTCGAAAGACCTTCAATAATAAGTTGACTGGCCACATCACCTCTGGCATGCCCACCCATACCATCGGCAACACACCAAAGCCCTGCACTGCAACAATCTAAGTAGTTGTCCTCATTGACTTTTCTCACTGTTCCAACATCCGTTTTTGCTACACACATCCATCGTGAAGAATTCATTAAACACCCCTAAAATCATGCCTTGGCATATTCACATAAACCTTTGAATTTCGATAAAAAATTCAGCCCTTATTGTACAATAAATTGTTATGAATAACGACGGATTAGCACGCTTAAAAACCACAATTCGCTTGCCTTTTTTTATGACTGTCGTTAAGGATAAAAGGATGCCAAAAACGTAGATACCAAAGCTAACAATAACAAGCAAATGTGATACTCAGTTTTGCAGCGCTTCCATTCTTTTTTTTAAGTCAATCGCCAGTATTCTGTATGCCTGAGCGTTAGAATGGCCGGGATCAACAGACAACACTACATCCCATTTGGCGATTGCATCATCCAAGGCTTGTTGTCGATAAAACACGGACGCTTGTCGATGATATTTTTGGGAAATGTCACTGCGCGTTTGTTGCAGTAATGATTTGGCTAGGGAGTTGTTTTCATCGGCTTGTGCCGCCGCTTTAAATGATTCAAAGGCCTGCAGCTCGTCTTCAAAAGTCAATTGTAGTTGGCCTAATTTTACGAAAGCTTCTGCGGCTTTTACGGGATCAGAACTCTCAAGCTGATTGGCTTGCCCCTGATATACCTCAATCGCTAATGGTTTTAATTCGTCGGTCATGCCTTGCTTTTCTGTGTATGCTTCGAGCAATTTACGAGACTTTTCGAACTCGCCCAAACGTTTTGTATCGTGAAGCTGAGATAATAATTCAGCAGGGCTTAGCTGTGCTATAGGTGTTTGCGCTAGCGCAGGCTCAAATGATATCTGAGGCTCGAGTACGTCGGGCAATTTAGTATCAAGCGCTTTCTCTGGTATGAGTGACTTTCCTGCTATTAACTGCTCAGATTCAGCAACTTCAGTTTCTCTAGCTTCGGCCTCCTTCTCTTTCGCTAAAACTAACTCGGCCAGTTGCGTTAAGGGGATTTTTATTTCACTGCCAATAATCACGCGGCGCGGCTGCTCTATGTCGTTGTATTTGGCTAGTGCGTAAAACTCCCAAGCGGAGCCCAAGTATCGTTTTGCTAAAGTAGACAGGCTTTGACCCGATTTAAGCTCTACCGTGAAAAACTCTTCTGGATAGTAATCTTTAGAGGCGGTATTGATTTGCCTCAATAGATTATGCGCTCGGCTATTACCCGGAGCGGCCTTCAAATACTCGGTGAGCTCTACTTTGGCAAGTGCAGACTCGCCTCGGTCTAGGCTTTGCAAAGCCTTCGACATACGTTCGCTGGGCGTAAGGTTTTCTTCTGCGCGAATCTGGCTAGTCTCGCTCAGTGTTTTAGGGTTTTGACTATGCGCTAGTCCATATTCATTATCAGGATTGGGGGCAGTAGAAACACAGGCAGTCGTTATCATCATAAACAAAGCAATTACGCTGTATTTCGCCAAGCATACGTTTTCTAATTTCATGTAGGCTCCTTTGTTCTTATGGTCGTGTCCGAACCTGGCGCGCGATAGTTTAATTGAAACGAATAACTGGACGGCGACCACGTCGTTGTCGTTCGTAATATTGTGCCGCAGCGAGTTCGCGATCCGTTTCATTTTTGATGCTGTTACACATTAAAGCCGCTAAATATTTCAGCATTGATACAATCTTATTGCTGCCAAACGATACAAATTTGCACAGATTGGTAAAACACCCTTGTATCCATTTGATGATGAGTGGTTTGCGATTAGGGTCGCGCGTAATAAAGAAAGATATTGACGCGACAATCTGATCTAAGATGGTAATGGATGGCACAAGGGCTAAGCCTAATGCCGTTCCCACAGCCGCAAGGATCAGATGAAATGCTTTAGACAACCATCGCCATCCACGAGACGTCATACCGTAACCGCCCCCCACGCTTCCCCCACGATTTATTAAAATCTCAGCTTCAAGCCATGGATCGTCTGACGTAAGCTTATTTCCTCCGCCAGCGAGTATAAGGTTATTTGATTTCATATAGTCATTATGACCTGCAATAAAACTGTTGGTGGTTATCAGTCTTTTTCCAGGCAAATGAACGTATGGCATCATTGGCAGCCAGGTAACTAAGTCAGACGCATAGTAGTATCGATTTATACGGTCTCCCATGTGTTTTTGCATAAACTGAGAATGCGGCATAAATCCAACGCGCGGAGCACCAAAGGTATATAAATAAGGCGTGTATGGACCATTGATAAAGTGCTCTGCCGCAAGGGTCGCTAATGCCCCCCCCATACTATGCCCGCAGCAGTGAATGGTATGACATCGGCCAAAATAATTAAAAAGTATGTCCGAAATGTCAGGTAAGCAAGATTGGAATACTTTGGCGAACCCACCGTGCACAGCAAAACCTTTAGGGCTGGTTCCTGGCGCGCCAGCAGCGTCTATTAAGACGTAGTCAGAGGTTTTTTGACTGCCACGAAACGTAATTAACAACTCTCCGCGCCGTCTTCCGGTTCCTTCAATAATGTACCCCATCCTTGATTTGGGACCAAAAGAGCTTTTGCCATAAAATGAATGAGTCCCAATGGTTATCCCATTACCCCCATTATCAAAACCGGTAGTTGCTTGTGGAATTCTTGTACCATCTGATAAGACCAAATCCCCTTTTTGTATTGGATCATCTAAACCCATTACAAAATTGTCACCACCTGCATAAGCGCAGTCTTTTGCGTATTTAATTGAAAGTGCTGTTGGCATACAAACCTATCCTCAATTGGGCAGATACACCTTAGCCATCCTTACATTTGAGCCAGATGCAAAATACGTTTCAATGAATAGGCTTACGCCAACAGTATTGGGAAAGTTGCAAGGATACTGCCTCTGAATGGCATAGCTCTGGAGCTTTGATATTGCTCCTTTTTAGGGTAGCACTCTGTCGAAATTTTAGTTTTTTAGAAAGGTATGTACCTATCTGTAAACTTTAAGCCTTGTATCTCCATCAGCAGTCTATTTTTAATTCGGATTAGTCTCACGGATTCCTGCAATTAATGCGATAATCCCGTCCGTTAATTTTATCGATAGAAACAAGAGCACCCTACCCGCTATATATGAAAACACCTAAACGCTTAATACCTTTAGTCGAAGACGGCTTAATTGATGAAGTTCTTTACCAACTAATGAGTGGTAAAGAAGCCACGGTTTTTGTGGTGCGCAGCCAAGGTGAAGTGCGCTGTGCGAAAGTTTATAAAGATGCAATGAAGCGCAGTTTCAAAAAAGCAGCTCAGTATCAGGAAGGACGAAAAGTCAAAAATAGCCGACGTGCTCGCGCTATGGAAAAGGGCTCTAACTTTGGCCGCAAGCAAATAGAAGACGCGTGGCAAAATGCCGAAGTAGATGCACTCTTTACCCTGTCAAGGGCGGGAGTAAGAGTGCCGCAACCATTTGGGTGTTACGATGGGGTGTTGTTGATGGAATTAGTTGCCGATGACGAAGGAAACGTTGCGCCTCGTTTGAACGATGTGGCAATGTCGGCTGAACAGGCCATAGAAGACCACGTTCAAGTCATGCACTATGTAAAACTGATGCTTTGCGCGGGCATCGTGCATGGGGACTTGTCTGAATTCAACGTATTGGTTGATGATTATGGCCCGGTCATTATCGATTTACCGCAAGCGGTTAACGCCGCTGCTAACAATAACGCGTTTTCAATGTTGCAGCGTGATGTTCGCAATATGACCGAATATTATAGCCAGTATGCCCCAGAATTAATCAATTCACATTACGCTGAAGAAATGTGGGCGCTGTTTCAAGCAGGGGATTTGACTCCCAATACCGAACTTAGTGGTCAATTTGAATTTGATGAAAGTGATGCGGACGTCGACACTGTATTGGAAGAAATAAAAGCCGCATTTGAAGAAGAACAAGCTCGATTAGAAAGGATCAAGGGCAATTGTGAGGACAAAGCTTTGTGATTGAGAGCTCGCGTTGGAAAGCATTTTTACAACACTTGAAATTGCTGAAGCAACGCGTCAATTGTTTTGTATTGTTGCATAGAAATCTGCGCTCTACGCGGATAGCGCGGCGCGTTGCGGTCATCATACACATGCTGCCAACCAAAGGTGCTTTGCATAAAGCGTTCGGCATGTTCGTAGCCAGCGTTCGGCGATTTATAATGGCTAAGGCATCCAGCCAAACAGGTATCAATATAGCTTAAATTGATTGGATACTGTGGCGTTGCGTCATGAACCGCAAGTGATTCGCAAATCCAAAGAGTAATATCGGCATCATCCAAGTGTGCGCCAAGCGCTTGGTTGTGGCAGTTGAGTAAGTTCACCGCGTCGCGCTTCACTTCGGTAAATTGATAATCTCGCTCGCGCTGTTGTAGCTTAGGATTAAGACTAACAGGCACGCAGTGCGCATTGAGGCTAGCTTCAGCACTGGGCACAACACCCACATAAGTCTGCATTTCATGGAACGCCCGCGTAATCCATTGCCGTTTAAATCCATTGACTTGCACAGCAACAGCGGCATGCGAGTTGTCACTGTGTTGAGCACGACTATTGTCGCTCAGCAGTGAACCATAGCCAAGAATGAAGTGCTTGGCATCGTGCCAATCAGGATGGGAATGATCAGAAATTGTCGTTGCACTCCATTGTTAAGTTAATGAGACCTAAGTGCTTTTATTCGTTTTCTCCGTAAAAGGCGAGCTAAGCCTTCAAGCTCGCCCTCGATTAGCCTCTGATTAATTTAGCGGTTTGATAAACTTCAGGGTCATTCTATCTGACTCACCAATTTCACGAAATTTTGGGTCTTTTTCATCAAGAGGCGTTCCCGCCTGCAAGCTCCAAACCCCTCTTTCCCAATCAGCAGTATCTTTTGGATTCGCGTTAATCTCGCTGGTATCCACTAGCTCAAAACCCGCATTTTCAAGCAATTCGATGACATAACTTTGTTTTACATAGCCGCGCATCGTAGTGGTAGGGTCGGTATCAAAATCTTCGCGTTCACGATGCTGAACAATGCCCAATACACCGCCTGGCTTTAACACAGTCAATACTTCTGGCAGCAGTGCATCAGCTGTTCCACGACCTATTTGCCCATGCATGCCTCTGATAATCAGCATAGCATCGACACTGTTTGGCGCCGCAAATGGCACTGTTTGCCCGGTATAGCGCGCAGCGGCATTATGCCCAAACAAACCACTGGTGTGGTCAATAAAGCTCTCACGCCATTGCATCTGACGCTCATAGCGATCCGACTCTGGATTAGGGCTACCATTTACCCCAATATATTTTCCATGCTCAGCCGTGAGCGGCGCCAGAATGCGCGTGTACCATCCACTTGACGGTCCAAGCTCGGCAACCGTCATATTTGGCTCGATGCCAAAAAAGGCCAAGGTTTCAACTGGGTTACGATATTGGTCTCGCTCCTTGTCTAAGTCGGTGCGGAATGAATTATCATTTACCGCTTTTTCAATGGCGGCTTTTCCGGATAGCATATCACCATCGGCATTTTTACTTCCGTGATGATCAGCTTGAACATAAGCAGAGGCTAGCAATATTAATGCGCTAGTGGTGCTAAGTAATAGCGGTTTTAGCATTTTGACTGATTCCTTTTTTTGACTAGTTTATTATTTTCGTTAGATAACGATAGTATGTACGCAGAATTAGAACAAAAAGCGCTTACTATTTATTGATGGAAATTTGTTACCCACTTTTTTCTGAGTTTCTCCAACCTTCTGTAAGACTGACTTATACGTAATTGAGGAAGTGTCTAGAGCCGTTTCAGTTCATCTCGCTCGGGCAAATGCTCTGGAAGGACTAAATCCCATACTAATCCAAGCTTCGCTAAACCTTTTAAAACTAACCAACCAATGTCAATTTGGCCCTTCTCTAAGCCTAGATTAGCCGAACCGGGAAAAGCATGATGATTATTGTGATAGCTTTCGCCCATGGTAAGTAGTGCCGCAAAAGGAACATTGTGTCCTTGAACATTGGCGTTTTCGACATGCCAATCGCGAGCACCATGGTTGTGAGCAAAGTAACCAATCATCCAATGCCCTAACACTGATATAGATACTCTGACGCATACACCCCAAATCACCCATTCTAGTCCACCTAATGTAAACAGCAGCACAGCAAGTGGAAGCTGTTGAAGCATCCACGTCGCCTCCATCCAATTGTAGAATCGATCGTTAGACACAGATTTTTCAATATTGAACGATGGTGAGTGTTTAAGTCTGACATCGCAAAAAATCTGCCAAATAAAATCCTTCCACATAGGCTGTTTATGCCCGAAATAATCATGACAATCCGATTGTCGTTGCGCCCAATCACGCATATCGTGCGTTTTTATCATTCCAATAGGACCTGCCAGTCCAACAATCACGCCTAAATGGACAAATAAATATTCCAGCCATATTGGACATTGATAGCTTTTATGAATGAGACGTCGATGCATGCCAATGGAGTGGCCCAGGCAAAGTGATATGACGGTAGTGACTGCAAATACTGCGAATGTTGAAAATGAGAACGTGTACCAGCCACCAACAAGTGTTAACAAAAACATACTTCCCATCCATATCGTTTTCGGTATCGACAGAACAACCCGCCCCGCTTTGGCATTTGTCTTTGACGTAATCACGATTCTTTCATTTTTATACATCGCTATCCCCGATTGCTAGAACGTCCGCTCATAGAACTGTTCCGAATATGGTGTTTCTTAACACTTTACGCTACCATCAATTATAGAAAATTTAGTTAATTAACTATTTAGTTAAATATATAACTCATGAGTAACGTTTTTCAAGCTTTATCTTCACCTGTTCGGAGGAAAATTTTAGCCTTTTTATCTGAGGCCAGTCTGACTGCGGGTGAAATTGCAGATAAATTTGATATGAGCAAGCCTGCTCTTTCTAAGCACTTGGCAATTTTATCTAATGCGGGGTTAATTGACTCGGATAAAAAAGGACAATTTGTTCATTACTATTTAGTGAAAGAAAACTTATTCGCTAGTATGAATGACTTTTTGGTAGATTTTTGCCCTGAGGGTAAGCCCTTGAAGGTTGAGAGCAAATCTCTTGCAAAGCAGCAAACGCGCAGTAAATAAACTATCAAAGCCAAATTTATCCAATTGCGATCCAGAATAAAAGAAAGACCGGTAACTCAATGAGTTACCGGTCTTTTATATGGTGCGGAAAGCGGGACTTGAACCCGCACGGCCGTAAGGCCACCAGCCCCTCAAGCTGGCGTGTCTACCAATTCCACCACTTCCGCAAAATCTGTGAACATCTTATACTCTAGTTTGGTTCATCTGAGCTTTCTGGCTCGTCTTCAGTTGCCGGTACGTCGCTTGTTTCAAGCTCATCAACTGGCGTGCCCACATTTGGAATATCAGACATTGGAAGAGGTTCAGCAGGCTGAACGTCTTGTACTGGAATGTCGATATTCTGGAAGCTGTCTACTTCCTTATCAGTATTGGCTGTCATGCTGCCAATGGTAAGGCTAATGAAGAAAAACAAGGTCGCAAGAATAGCTGTGGTTCGCGTCATGAAATTGCCCGAACCGCTTGAGCCAAACACCGTATTAGAGCCACCAGCGCCGAAAGACGCGCCCATGTCTGCGCCCTTTCCCTGTTGAATGAGTACAAACCCAATCAACAGCAAAGCGACAATTAAATATGCTACCAGTAATACTTCGTATAACATTCTGTTTCCTTTTTAATTTGCCGCTTGGCAAATTACTGTAAAATCGTCTATTTTCAAACTTGCGCCGCCAATTAAGCCGCCGTCTATGTCAGCTTGGGCGAAAAGCTCAGCAGCGTTTGACGCGTTCACGCTGCCGCCATATAAAATTCTTAAGTCCTGAGCGGCTTCATTCTTCTCGCTCAAATACTCTCTAATAAACGCATGCACTTCTTGCGCTTGTTCAGGTGATGCTGTTTTGCCCGTGCCAATCGCCCAAATAGGTTCGTAAGCAATGATGCTGTTATCAAAAAACTGCTCGCCGCAAGCGTCCAACACTGCATCAATTTGAGCTTGCACGTAAGCAAACACAGTACCTTGTTCTCTTACCTCAAGCGGCTCTCCTATACAAAATATAGGCTTTATTCCTGCATTCAAGGCAAGATTGACTTTTTCGCCAATTAATTCGTTGCTTTCGCCGTGATCTTGACGGCGCTCAGAATGACCAATAATCGCGTAGGTCACACCTAAGTCGTTTAACATCGCAACTGAAATATCGCCTGTGTGAGCGCCGCTTTCATGCTGACTGATGTTTTGTGACCCCACAGCAAAATCAGCGCCCATGGACTCGCTTAAGTACACTGCGGGTGGGCATATCACCACATCCACGTTTTCTGGACTCTTCAATTGTGCTTTAAATAAAGACAATAACGCAGTGTCTCCGTTCATTTTCCAATTTCCGGCTACCATTTTGCGTCGAGTATTTGCCATTAACATGATTCCTGTAAGTGAGTTGCTATAAAAGCACACTTGCCAATATCAAATTAGCCAGCCCAAAAGCGGCGCTGATATTAACTAACCCAGTGAAATTATACAAGCAACTTGAGCGAATATTTACGCTTGCGTGACGCTTTTTACTTGCTCGGCAATCGCGTCAGCCCATTTCTCGCTGTGCGCTTTGTCATCTGCCTCCACCATCACTCTAATTAGAGGCTCTGTGCCGCTTTTTCTGAGTAAAACACGACCGGTGCTGCCCATTGCATTTTCGGCAGCTTTTAGCTCCTTTTGCACCCGGTCATGCTGCATCGCTTGGTCGGCGTTTATGTTTGCCGACGCTTCAAATTTCACATTGACCAATTTTTGTGGGAATTTTTTAAAACCCGATGCTATCTCGCTTAAGGTCATATCTGCACGCAGCATGGCCGCAACGACTTGAAGTCCAGCAACTATGCCATCTCCTGTAGTCGCGTACTGCAAATTTAACACGTGGCCTGAATTCTCGCCGCCAATATTCCAGCCATTGCGATTCAGTAATTCAAGTACGTAGCGGTCTCCCACGTCTGCGCGCGCAAAAGGTACGCCTAACTGCTCCAGCGCAAGCTCCATACCTAGATTCGACATTTTCGTACCCACTACGCCACCTTTTAAATTTCCGGCTTTAAGCGCGTCTCGAGCAATGATGAAAATGATTTGATCACCATCTATTACCTGCCCCTTTTCGTCAATCATCATAATGCGATCGCCATCACCATCTAAGGCAAAGCCAAAATCAGCGTTATGTTCCTTTACTGCATTTAAAGTTGAACGAAGCGAGGTTGCGCCCACTTGGTGGTTGATATTTAGACCATCTGGCGAAGTGCCAATTTCAATCACTGTTGCACCTAGTTCACTCAACACATTCGGTGCAATATGATAAGTAGCGCCATGTGCGCAATCCACCACAATTTTAAAGCCCTTCAGCGACAAATCAGATGGGAATGTGCCTTTGCAGTATTCTATGTAGCGACCTGCAGCATCGTTAATTCGCGATGCTTTACCCAGCTTATCGCTCTCTACGCAAGTCATGGTTTGCTGCATTTGCTGTTCTATTGCTAACTCAATATCGTCATCGAGCTTTTGTCCAAAAGATGAGAAGAACTTGATGCCGTTGTCATAATAAGGGTTGTGAGAAGCACTGATAACAATACCCGCTTCAGAGCGGAAGGTTTTGGTTAAATAAGCAATGGCAGGGGTTGGCATCGGACCAAGCAACCCAATATTTATACCCGCTGCTGATAAACCGGCTTCAAGCGCCGATTCAAGCATGTAACCGCTTATGCGCGTGTCTTTGCCAATTAACACTTTGTTTGTACCAGTACCTGCAAGCACTTTGCCCGCGGCCCAGCCTAATTTGGTGACAAACTCTGGGTTAATTACACTTTGCCCTACTTTTCCGCGGATACCATCGGTACCGAAATATTGTCTGTTCGACATTGCTATTCCTTTTGTCTCACTTTATTTATTTAATGCTATTAAGTTTTTCTACAATTTTAGCCACATCCATGGCTTCTCTCACGTCATGTACTCTCAGTATGCTTGCGCCCGCCAAACAAGCGACTGTGTTCACGCTGATATCTCCAGCCAAACGCTCGTCAAGCTTACGGCCCAGCAAATCACCAATCATGGATTTTCGGGACGTGCCGGATAAAACAGGCAAATCAAATTGCGTAAACTGCGTGAAGTGTTTCAACATTTCGTAATTATGCTCAAGGGTTTTTCCAAAACCGAAACCCGGATCAATCATAATCTGTGCGTACTGAAAACCTGCCTGCGTCAGCCGCTCTATTTGCTGGCGAAAAAACCCGACAACTTCATCTACCACTGATTTGTATTTAGGCGCTTTTTGCATATTTTCTGGACTACCCTGCATATGCATAATGCAGCTGGGAATATTCATGGTTTTTGCAAGCTCTGCGGCCGTCTCCAAGGCATTGTCTTCTCTTAATGCTCTTACATCATTGATTAACCGGGCACCGCACTTAACCGCTTCTTTCATTACCTTCGCTTTGCTGGTATCAATGGAAATGACTGTATCAAATCGACTGGAAATGGCTTCAATCACTGGGATCACGCGTTCAAGCTCTTCGTCGGCCGACACCGGTGTTGCCCCAGGACGCGTAGACTCGCCACCCACGTCAATAAAGCTTGCGCCATGGTTTATCATCATCTCAGCGTGGGCAAGCGCACTGTCGACGCGATTATATTTACCGCCGTCTGAAAATGAATCTGGCGTAACGTTTAATATACCCATAATTTTAGGGCTATTAAAAACAATAGTCTTGTCGGCGAATGTCATCATGACGGCAAAGCTCCCGCGAAACGAATCATTTAATCATACCGTAAATGTCAGGATTGTTTAACCTGAATCCTGTTTAAGAAACGGCGCTCAGTGCCGCTAGAATTGCGAATTACTGCGTTGCAAAAGCCATCAATAGAATAACTATTACGTGACTTTTGCGCCTTGTACTTCACAATTCTAGCGGCACTGAGTGTAAAAATTATTTAAATATCTACAACAAGCGCTTGCACCATTCCTTAAACAGGATTCAGGTTATTAACACTAAAATTGAATAATAAAAACAAAAGCGCCAGTAATAATACCGGCGCTTTCTATCAATTTAACACTGTGATCGTGCGTTATGTAACCTTAGCTAGATGAAGGATTTGTCTCACCTTCAGAGTCATCTTTAGGTTTGTCTTCACGACCAACCTCGAGCTTAGCTCCGCCCGTTGGAGGCGCCGAGTCTGATTTATTATCGCGCTCCCAATCAGCAGGCGGTCTCACGTCTCGACGTTCCATTAGGTCATCAATTTGTTTCGCGTCAATGGTTTCATATTTCATTAGCGCGTCTTTCATTGAGTGCAAAATATCCATATTTTCTTTAAGCAGCTTTTCAGCGCGCTCGTAGTTGCGATCGATGATGTTCTTTATCTCTGCATCAATAGCGCGTGCAGTTTCATCAGACACGCTGGCAGATTTACTAACAGAACGTCCTAAAAATACTTCACCCTCTTCTTCTGCATATAGCTGGGCACCCATTTTGGAAGACAAGCCCCATTGAGTTACCATTTTTTTGGCTATATCGGTTGCGCGCTCAATATCGTTCGAGGCACCAGTGGTCACCATGTCCTCACCGTAGATAATCTCTTCAGCCAGCCTTCCGCCGTATAGACTTGAAATCATGCTCTCCAAATGACGCTTGGTATAGCTGACTCTATCTTGTTCCGGTAAGTACATGGTTACGCCGAGTGCTCTTCCGCGTGGAATAATAGACACCTTGTAAACGGGATCGTGCTCTGGCACTAGCCGCCCTACTATCGCATGCCCCGCTTCGTGATAAGCCGTCATGGTTTTTTCTTCTTCAGTCATCACCATAGACTTACGCTCTGAGCCCATCATGATCTTATCTTTGGCTTTTTCAAACTCTTCCATCGATACAAGCCGACGGTTAGTACGTGCCGCAAACAATGCTGCTTCGTTAACTAAGTTGGCCAAATCTGCGCCAGAAAAACCAGGTGTACCGCGAGCAATTAAAGACGCCTCAACATCATCTGCAATTGGCACTTTGCGCATGTGTACTTTTAGTATCTGTTCGCGACCACGAATATCGGGTAGACCTACAACCACTTGTCTGTCGAATCGACCAGGCCGCAGCAATGCAGGATCTAGTACGTCTGGACGGTTGGTTGCCGCGATAACAATAATACCTTCATGTCCTTCAAACCCGTCCATTTCTACCAACATTTGGTTCAAGGTCTGCTCACGCTCATCATGTCCGCCGCCCAAGCCAGCACCACGTTGACGGCCTACCGCATCTATTTCGTCAATGAAGATAATGCAAGGAGATGATTTTTTTGCTTGCTCGAACATGTCTCGGACACGGGAAGCGCCCACACCCACAAACATTTCGACAAAGTCTGAACCTGAAATAGTGAAAAATGGCACTTTTGCTTCACCCGCGATGGCTTTAGCAAGTAAAGTTTTACCCGTGCCAGGAGGGCCGACCATCAACACGCCTTTTGGAATCTTACCGCCAAGTTTTTGGAACTTGCTAGGGTCGCGCAAAAAGTCGACAAGCTCAGATACGTCTTCTTTGGCTTCATCACAACCGGCTACATCGGCAAAGGTTGTTTTTATTTGGTCTTCACTCAACAAGCGCGCCTTGCTTTTACCAAATGACATTGCACCTCGGCCACCGCCACCTTGCATTTGACGCATGAAGAAAATCCATACCCCAATTAGCAGCAACATTGGGAACCATGAAATAAAAATCTGGGCAAACCAATTAGGCTCGGCGGGCGGTTTACCGAATGCTTTTACGTTGTTTACCTTCAGATCAGAAATAAGCTGCGGGTCAGATGCTGGCATGATAGTCGTAAACGGTTCGCCGTTACGACGCAGGCCTTTAATTTCACCCGTTTGGTTGTCTATCGTGACTTCGCGAATGTCTCCACGTTCCACTTCAGATAGGAAAGTGGTGTAGTCGGTTTGTGCCCGAGGTGCTTCTTGCCCAGAAAAATTTTTAAACACCATCATCAACACTACGGCTATGAATAACCACAAAATGAGATTTTTTGCCATGTCGCTCAACGCTACTTACCTCTAATCAATAAGTCGATTCAATATTATTGCAGGCAAAACGCTCTCTATGCCTACATTCAAGATTACTATACTTAAAAGCTTTTCGCCACTAAGCAGCCTTCTTTCGACCTTGCTCATGACGAATCTGTTTACGGGTGTTAACGCCACTAGGCGCTGCCTTTGTATTCCTTTAAACGCACCAAAAACGTTTTCCTATAATGCGTTTGTTACACAACTATCATGCGACCCTTAAATACCCTTACAAACACCGACAATACGCACGCGTTAAAACTACGGTTTTTACTTGGCCTATCAATTGATGAACGCTCTTACTATTCAATACATCGGACCATATTGTATCTACGGTGTTCCCATCAATTTTGGTCAACAACGCATTAAGTAATATCTCATCTGCTAAATCACCCTGTAAAAATTCCGCTCCACTGAGCGATTACTTGGGTAACATGCGGCATGCAACAAAAATGGCAGAGTCCCTGAGCCACAACTAATCACGTCGGTCTTAATTATGTGAACTCAGTCTGAGTTCTAAATAATCAAGGCTTCAAGATCGCAATAGCTTTAAAGTGTAGGTAGAATAGAAAATATCAAGAGCTTATTGATAAGACGCCAAAGAAAAGTGAGCAAACCTCATTTGTACGTTCATTCAAAGGTCTCAATTTAAGCAGCTCTGCATGTATGTGTTTGAGTACATTCATCCACTTGAAGCAACTATCAACCAGTATTGAAAGGTTTATGCAATTAACAACTAAACAAAAGCAGTATTTAAAGGGCTTAGCTCATTCGCTAAAGCCTGTTGTCCAATTAGGTGCCAATGGCCTGACCGAAGGCGTGGTAGCAGAAATAGACAATGCGCTTAGTCATCATGAGCTCATTAAGGTTAAAGTCCCTTCTGACGACCGTGAGGAAAAGTCCTTAATTATGGATGCGATTGTGGGCGAAACAAAATCTCATAAAGTGCAGTCTATTGGACATGTTCTGGTGATATACAAGCCTAGTGAAGACGCAAAAATTACCCTCCCGAAGAAGTAAGGTTATCCTATGTCTGCATCCTCAAATCACAATGAATTCGCATCATCTGGACAACCGCGTGCACAACATAGCGCAATAATTACCGGTGCTTGCTCAGGCTTGGGCTATGCAAGCGCTCGTCATTTATTGAGCAAAGGCTGGAATGTTGCACTGTTAGACTTAAACGAAGAAGTAGGGAAGCAACGCGTTTCAGAGTTTGGCGTTGAGTTTGGTGACAGTCACTGCCAGTTTTACCAAGTCGATGTGACGTCCGATACTCAAGTAGAATCAGTCATAGCAAAGGTATTTTCTGATTTTGACGCCAAACCTCGACTTTGCCTCAACTGCGCTGGTGTCGCACCTGCTAAACGAACGCTCGACCGCGAATCTAACCCCATGCCCTTGGCAAACTTTGCCGACACCATTAACATTAACTTAATTGGCTCTTTTAACGTCGCGCGCGTTGCCGCTAGCCATCTTTCCAAAAATGACGCCTTGGGTGAAGCGAATGAACGGGGCGTGATTATAAACACCGCATCCGTTGCGGGTTTCGAAGGGCAAATTGGTCAAACCGCGTATGCCGCCAGTAAAGGTGGCATTATTGGATTAGCTTTACCCATGGCTCGCGACTTAGCGCCACTTGGAATTAGAGTGAACACCATTGCCCCCGGCGTAATGGGCACACCAATGCTGTTGGGCATGCCAGAAAATGTGCAAGAGGCTCTGGTGAGCAATGTGCAGTTTCCAAAACGCCTGGGCCTGCCCGAGGAGTTTGCAAAGCTCGTAGAACATATGTTTGACAATAAGTATCTAAATGGTGAAACCGTTAGACTCGATGGTGCACTTCGGATGCCGCCCAAATAGCAATATTCAGGCAAAAGCGCCCGCAGTGTTTGGGGGTGCTAAATATCCATCATCTCCTAGTCGTCGTGCCCACCGTTAACAGTTGCGTAAATTGAAAACAGGCGATTAACGGCCCTTGAATGCACTGAGTGCTTAGGGAAGCGCCCTCTGGTATTGAGTAAACCCGCAGGTTTGCCAGTCAAAAGCTCAAGTGACTGATCGACACTATCCACCGCATATATTGAAAAATGTCCATCATTAACCGCATCAATAACTTCTTGTTTAAGCATGAGGTTCACTCTGTTTGAGCGAGGAATAATAACACCCTGCTCACCGCTGAGTCCTCTGCTTTGGCACAAATCGAAATAGCCCTCAATCTTTTCATTTATGCCGCCAACCGCCTGAACTTCACCTAATTGATTAATTGATCCGGTAATTGCAATACCTTGTTTAAGAGGAATGTCTGTGAGCGCCGAAATGAGCGCCATCAACTCCCCTAAAGATGCACTATCACCATCGATATATCCATAAGACTGCTCTAGTGCAATGTTCGCAGAAAGCGTAAGCGGAAACTCCTGTGCATATTTATTGCCCAAGTAACCGGTTAACAGCATCACACCTTTCGAATGAATGGATTGCCCAAGTTCTACTTCGCGCTCAATGTCAACGACACCATTGCTGCCCGCATACACTGTCGCCGTGACACGAGCCGGCGTACCAAAAGCGGTATCGCCAATTTCTAAAACAGTGAGGCCATTTAAAGTACCAACTGCCGAACCTTCAGTACTAATTAATACATGCCCCTCTTGAATATCTTCTAGAAATGAATCCGACACGCGAGCCGTGCGCGTTTTTTTTGCGGTAAGTGCCGTATCAATATCTTGGGCCAAAACATTTGCACGCCCTTCTTTGGCACAGTAGTATTTTGCCTCATGCAGCAGCTCTAAAATATCCGCAAAACGCGCACTCAGCTTGCTTTGGTGCTGAGCGATTCGAAGGCTGTGAAGCAGCAGTTTTTCAATGGCATGCAACTCAACATTCACAAGCCCAATGGCACCTGCTTCAGTGTGGATGCGCGCAATGAATTGCTCCAAATTCTCAGGATTTAAGTCAATATCACTATCAAAATCAACCAGCACGCGAAATAACTCTGGAAATTCGGGATCATAGTCCTGAAGGCTGTAATACAAATCACGCGAGCCAAGCAATATCACTTTAATATCCATAGACATGGCTTCAGGCGTTTGTGTAATTGAATTGACCATGCCCACTTCTTGTTGCGGTAACTCTAACTTAATTTGGTTAAATTTAAGTGCAAGCTTTAAGGCTTCCCACACATGCGACTGCGACAGTAGCTTGTCTGCATCCACCAGCAAATATCCCCCGTTCGCTCTATGCAGCGCGCCCGCAGTGATCATCCTGTAATTGGTATAAACAGAACCCTGCACGCTGGTGTATTCAATTTTGCCAAATAGGTTTTGGTAACTTGGATTGGCTTCGTAGATTAAAGGAGGTTCTGCACCGGCCTTGTTTGCAACCAGCAAATTAGGTAAATACATCTCAACCAGCATCCCTCGCTTATCAAATTCTTCTTGTTTATCGCCTTTCATTTCTTCGGATAAGGTTTCGATGATGGTTTCGACAATATGCGATTTAAGTTGTTTTAAGTACTTAAGTATGGGGATGTTCTGTGCATATTTTTGTTCTAAATTTTTAATCAGTGGCCGCATTCCCTGCTCGGCCAGCTGCTGTTTAAGCGCTTTTTGCTGTTCTGCCGCCTCTCGCTGCCAACCAGGAAGTTCAAGCAGCGCTTCGGTAAGCGTCAGCTCAAGCTGGTCAATAAGCTCGTAATAATGCTCTTTAACATTAGCAGGTTGACTTGCAAAGTCTGCATCGCTTATGGGTTGACCGTCTACAATAGGCGCAAAACTCACCTTGTTGCCATCTTCAATTAAGGCAACGTTTTTCTCAAACGCTAAGCTTTCTACTTCGTCAATGCACTTGTCGTATTTTTGTTCGAAGTGCCTGCTGATAGCCGCTTTACGTCGCTGATATCCTGGGTTTTCATAGGAAGCTGGAAAAGTGGCGAGCACCTCGTCAATGAGAGTTTCAATATCTTTGACAAAAGCCTTACTTTCGCCAGCAGGCAATTTAAGCGCAATAGGTTCGCGCTCATTGTCTAAATTGTTCAAATACAGCCAATCGAATAGCGCTGGCATATTGCTTTGCGAAGACGCGTTTGCTGAATCGAACATTTGGTGCTGTAAACCGGTATGTGCGCGCGAGTTTCGACTATTCTCTCGAATGCAATCTTTAATCAGGGTGTGCCGTCCTGTCGCTTGTTCCCCCATCACATACATATTATACCCGGGCGAACGAATCCCCAATCCAAACTCTACCGCATTTTTTGCCCGCTCTTGTCCAATTAATTGGCCATGCTGAGTTTGATTTTCGCGCGCGCTATCGGCATTGCTGGATGATGTGCTCGCCGCTAGTTTGTCGGTAGATAATTTGTCTAAAGATAACTCCGCAGTCAATTGCGCTGGCGGCAATCGAGTATGCTGAGATAAATTTGTTTGCGTCATATTTATTGGCTTTCTTGTTATTAAGGAGGGGCTCAAACTTGGTGTGTGCGCTGGGCGCTAAACATCCACCAATGATTCCTCGTCTGTCGCGTCAATGATCATCATACATGACTTTTGTTTGTCATGAACCACTGCATAGATTTTGACCTGCCCTTAGTGTCAGGCGCAATACCTCGTCGTTGTGCTGTGTTTGGGCTGCGTTGGGCTTCGTTCATGCACTATTTCTGCCGCATTTGTCCATATTAGGGCTTGTGATGCAAGCCTCTGGCAAGTTATTCTAGCGCCTTAATCGAATAAGCATAAAAACGAGAAAAATAAAGTTCATGTCAGGCACAAACATTCACACGACAAACGCTAGCGAAAACGCAGAACAATATTCCCCACAGGATATTGAAAAAGCGGCGCAGCAACACTGGGAACGCAACAAAGTATTTGAAGCAAATCAGGACAACGATAGAGAAAAGTATTTCTGTATGTCCATGCTTCCCTACCCGAGCGGTCGCTTGCATATGGGGCACGTGCGTAACTACACCATTGGCGATGTTGTCAGTCGATTTCAGCGGATGCAGGGCAAAAATGTGTTGCAACCAATGGGATGGGATGCTTTCGGCTTGCCTGCTGAGAATGCGGCTATTGACAACAAAACAGCGCCAGCCAAGTGGACTTATCAAAACATTGACTACATGAAAACCCAACTGGCTGCGCTTGGCTTCGGCTATGACTGGCGCAGAGAAGTGACAACATGCGACCCAGAATATTATAAATGGGAGCAGTGGTTTTTTACTCGCTTGTATGAAAAGGGCTTAGTGTACAAAAAGAACGCAACGGTTAATTGGGACCCTGTTGACCAAACTGTCTTGGCAAATGAGCAAGTGATTGACGGTCGCGGTTGGCGTTCTGGCGCATTAGTCGAACAAAAAGAAATATCTCAGTGGTTTATAAAGATTACTGATTACGCGGAACAATTGTTAACTGACTTAGATCAGCTTGAGCACTGGCCTAGCCAAGTAAAAACCGCGCAGCGAAACTGGATTGGACGCTCAGAAGGCGTTGATATTTCATTCGATTTAGAAAGCCCCACTGCCGGGTACAACGATATTGAAGTCTATACTACACGCCCCGATACGCTTTACGGTGCAAGCTATCTTGCCATTGCCGCCCAACACCCCATCGCATTGGCAATAGGTGAAAAGCAACCCGACGTTGCACAATTTATAGAGCAGTGTAAAAACACGAAAACCGCCGAAGCCGAGCTTGCCACTATGGAAAAACTAGGCATGGCGACGGGTCTTTACGCTATCCACCCACTTACACAAGAACGTTTACCGATCTGGATAGCCAATTTTGTATTAATGGGCTATGGCTCAGGCGCGGTAATGTCAGTACCTGCCCACGACCAACGCGATTGGGAGTTTGCCACCAAGTATCAACTACCGATTGTTCAAGTCGTTGAAATTGCCGAAGGTGATGCTGCACAAGGTAACGCGGACCTTAGCAAAGGAGCCCTTTGTGAAAAAAATACGCTGATGAATTCAGGGCAGTATAATGGCATGTCATTTCAAGAAGGTTTTGACGCCATTGCCGCAAAACTCAGCGAACTAGGCAAAGGCAAAAAAAAGGTGAATTACCGCTTACGCGACTGGGGAGTGTCACGACAGCGGTATTGGGGTGCACCTATTCCCATGCTCAGCGACGAGCAAGGCGAGATCCATCCTGTACCTTTAGAAAAGCTACCCGTAGCCTTACCAACAGACGTTGTTATGGACGGCGTACGAAGCCCTATAAAGTCTGACCCAAGGTGGGCGCAAGATGAGCTTAAGGGCACTCCAATGACGCGCGAAACCGACACCTTCGACACCTTTATGGAATCGTCATGGTATTACGCACGTTATGCATCTGCACCATCTGATGCCATGCTTGACCCTAGTGAGGCCAATTATTGGCTGCCCGTTGACCAATACATCGGTGGTATCGAACACGCCATTTTGCATCTTTTATATGCGCGATTTTTCCACAAGCTATTAAGAGACGAAAAGTTGGTGGATTCTGACGAGCCATTTAAACGTTTACTTTGCCAAGGCATGGTTTTGGCCAACGCGTTTTATTCAAAAGCTGAGAATGGCAAAGAAATATGGCACGCACCCGATAGCGTAACTATTGAGCGCGACGAAAAAGGCAGGATCACGGGTGGTAAGCTTAGCGATACTGGCGAGCAAGTTGAGTACGCTGGCATGATTAAAATGTCCAAATCCAAGAACAATGGTATAGACCCACAAAAAGTAATTGATGTGTATGGCGCAGATACTATTCGTTTATACACCATGTTTGCTGCGCCGCCTGAGCAAGACTTAGAATGGATTGAATCGGGCGTAGAGGGCGCTAATCGCTTTTTACGAAGACTGTGGCGTTTAGCGAGCGAGTTCACGCGTGAGTACTTACAAAATGGCGAAGGCAAACAAGTTAATACAGTTGATACCAAACACTTAACTAAAGCACAAAAAGCGTTACGCAAAGAGATTCACAGCAAAATAGAAGCGATAACGGACGATATCGCCCGCCGCCAAACTTTTAATACCGCTGTCGCAAAGATGATGGAATTGTTGAATGCATTGCAAAAATATACGCTGCACGATGAACAAGATGTGGCGATTTTTGAAGAAGGTTTAGTCGCACTGGTTAAAATGCTCAACCCCTTTACGCCTCACGTATGCGAAGCCATGTGGACAATGCTTAAGCAAGCCGGTGAATTACAGACCTGTGCATGGCCAGTGGCAGACAAAAGTGCAATGATAGAAGACGAAAAACTGATTATCATGCAGGTCAACGGCAAGCTCCGAGCGAAAGCAACAGTGCCAGCAGATATGTCAAAAGACGATTTGCAAGAACTGGCCTTAAAGCACGAAAATGTCCGTGCTTTTATTGAATCGAAAACAGTCCGAAAGGTGATTGTGGTGCCCGGAAAATTAGTCAACGTGGTTGCAAATTAATGAGCGTTAATACGCGCTCTGGCGCGCTAACTTGCCTCGACTGTCAGTCAGCTATGACGCGTCTGGCACTATGGGCAGTTGCAACATTACTTGTTATCTCATTGAGCGCATGCGGGTTTAAGCTTCGCGGCTCTCAAGCTCTACCCGCATCACTGGATACGGTGGTTATTAATGCCTCACAGCGGCATTCTGCGTTGACTCGTGCGTTGAGCGATCGCCTGCCGGTTTACCAACTTAAAAGCTTAAGGGCTGATGAAGCCTCATTAGAAGCGTTAGATGAAAGCGCTACCGTATTGTTAACCTTGCAACCCGAAAACCTTGAGCGCAGGCTGCTTTCTGTTTTCTCCAGTGGTCAAGTTGCTGAATACGAAATGATTTATTCGGTCGATTATCAAGTGACGTTCCCAAAATCGCAGACAATGAGCAACACCGTCGTTGTATCGAGAGAGTTTCAGGATGATCCTCGTCAAATTTTGGCAAAATCTAGAGAACTTGCTCTGATAATGGACGAGATGCGCGACGAAACCGCCGATAGAATTATACGTTTGCTCTCCAGTCAATATAACGTAGCTCAGCCAGCACGTGACAGCGATATGCCTTCCAACGATGCAGATTAAACCCAATCAGTTCTCAAGCCAATTGGAAAAACAGCCTTTACCGCCGGTTGTTTTGCTGTTTGGGGACGAACCTCAACAGAAGTTAGACGTAATAGACGCGCTCAGGTCAAAAGCAAAGTCTGAGGGCTTTGAAGAGCGTCAAACACTTACGGCAGATGCTGACTTTGAGTGGTCTCAACTTATTGAGGCGACACAAACCATGTCGCTGTTTTCTGATAAGACCTATATTGAATTAACCCTGCCCACCGGCAAACCGGGCACTCAAGGCGCAAAAGTGCTGAGCGAAGTAGTACAGTCGTTGAATGATAGTCAATCGGCAGATACGCTGCTGCTCATTCAAGGGCCGAAAATCGGTAAAGACGTGCAAAACGCAAAGTGGTTTAAGAGCGTTTCAAGCGCCGCTTGGTTTTGCCACTGCTATGAATTACAAGGAAATCAGGCACAGCAATGGATTCAACAACGAGCACAGCAAAAAGGTTTAAAGCTTAGCGTAGGTGCGTCTGCGCTGTTGGTTGAATTGAGCGAAGGAAACTTGCTTGCCGCCAATCAAGAGCTTGAAAAGCTCATGTTAAGATATGACGAGTCACAGCTTATTGACGAAGAGAAAATTAGCCAAGCTACTGTTGATCAGTCACGATTCACCGTGTTTCAATTTACTGATGAAGTACTTGGAGGCAATGTTCAGCGAGCGGTAAAAATATTGTACCGATTAGAATCAGAGGGGATTGAACCGAACATTGTATTGTGGTCATTAGTCAAAGAAGCCCAGTTGCTAGAGCAATGCTGGTCTTACCGTGCGAGGAATGAACAAATCCCATTTACCAAAATGCGCATTTGGGCGAGCAAACAATCGCTTTATAATAGCGCTCTGATGAGGCTTGACGCACCGCGCATTCGAATCCTTATCCAGCACTTACAAGATGCCGACACCATGCTAAAATCTCAGGCAATAGAGAAGCCTTTTGTGTTATTAAGTCATCTTGCGCTGTTATTTCTTCCGGCTGATTTAGAACATTTTTCACTTATTGCCTAACAGGTATTTGGAACATAGCGTTGATATCGCAAGTTAGACAGCACCCTCTTAAAGCCATTTTCGGTGGCACCTTCGACCCGCCGCATTTTGGGCATGTGAAGCCCGTACAGGCACTGTTAGACACGCTTGACATTGAGGAATGTGAACTCATTCCTGCGCATATTCCCGTTCATAAAAACGTGAGTACTGCACCTGCACATCGTCTACAGATGACGCGACTAATGGCAAATACTGACGCTCGTTTGTTCGTCAACGAGATTGAGATACATCGTCACCTACCAAGTTACACTGTTAACACGCTAGAGGAGCTTAACCGTCAATTTGATGCTCATTCGCTCTGTTTTATTATGGGCCTTGATAGCTTTATGGGGCTAGCAGATTGGTTTCAACCTCAACGGCTGTTTTCACAATGTCACATTATTGTGCTGGTTCGCTCAGAGCCTTTAGAGGATTCGCACGCAGAGTCAAAACAGAATGAAACGCTATCTTGCGTGCAAAACCTTATCGCAAACAAGAGAAGTGCGACTTTTAACATAGGAATGCTGAAAAACCTTCCCGAACGCTTGCGCACGCTGCTACCATCGAATTTTCATATCCAAAGTGCCATAAGCAACAGCGAGTCGTCACCAAGTTCAAACACACAAAACACGCAATCTGTGGATATTAACGGTATACTTAGATCATCAAAATGTGGTGAGCTGTTGTTTTTTGCAAATGATTGCATAGAAGTTTCCTCTTCAGCGTTACGGCAGTCTCTTGGGCAGCCCGCCACAAATATCAAGAATACTGATGCGACATATGCAAGTGCTAGCCTTAAACAATGCATGAATGAGGAAGTATTGGATTATATTCGCAAAAACAAACTTTATCGCTCGTGGGATTAGAAGGCGTTGAAAAGCGACCATATACAACGCAATCCATCGCGGCGATTACTAACAAAAGGTTAAGATTTGGACGAACAAGCATTTACCCAATTTGTCATTGATAAAATTGAAGATATGAAAGCCCGCGACGTAGTGGTAATAGACCTCAAGGGTAAGAGCAGCGTCACCGATACCCTTGTAATTTGCTCTGGCAACTCAAAGCGCCATGTATCCTCTATCGCCGAAAATCTGATTGTAGAGAGTAAGCACGCCGGGCATCCGCCACTTAGCGTTGAAGGAAAAGACGTTGGCGAGTGGGTTTTGGTAGATTTAGGCGATGTTGTTGCTCACGTGATGCAAGACGAAACCCGCGATTTTTATCAACTGGAAAAGTTGTGGCAGTAGCAACTTATTTACACACCGTAGGGCGAGCAAAAAGTCATGCAAATTCAGGTTGTCGCGGTCGGGAACAAAATGCCTGCTTGGGTAGTCGAAGGCGTTAACGAGTATGTTCGACGTTTTCCACCTGATTGTCGGCTAAGTTTTACCGAAATCACACTGGGCAAACGCAGCAAATCGTCAAATATCGAAAAGTTGACATTTGATGAGGGACAAAAGTGTTTAGCGAGCATTCCCAAAGGCAATCAAATCATTGGCTTAGAAGTGCTGGGTAAACAATGGACCACGGCGAACCTGGCCAAGCAATTAGAGAGCTGGAAAATGGATGGCCGAGACGTAAGTCTTCTGATTGGCGGGCCTGAAGGCTTGTCAAAGGAATGCAAGGCTGCCGCTCATCAGCAATGGTCACTTTCGCCGCTTACTCTGCCTCATCCAATGGTTAGAGTAATTGTTGCTGAAGCCCTATACAGAGCATGGTCGTTAACACAAAACCATCCGTATCACAGAGAATGATAGTACTAATAGAATGGTAAAAAAACGGCAAACCATTAGAGATCATAGTGCAGAAGCGAATTTATTCGCTCGTCGAGCCCTTGTTTCTGCGATGTTTGTCGTTGCGCTATTGTCACTCATTATTGTCAATCTCTATCATCTTCAGGTCAATCAATTTGAGGATTACCAGACTCGCTCTAATGGAAATCGAATTAAGGTTTTACCCGTTGCCCCTAACCGTGGCCTTATTTACGATAGAAATGGCGTAATACTGGCGGAAAACAAACCCGTCTTTAGTCTTGAAATTATACCCGAAGAAGTCGCAGATTTAGACGCAACCTTAGCTGAACTTAGTCAAGTAATGGGATTAAGCGAAGACGAAATAGAAGACTTCCATACCGAGCGAAAACGACAGCGCCGCTTCAAACCCGTATCCATCCGAAATCAGCTAAGTGAAGAAGAAGTCGCTAAATTCGCTGCCAATCAGCATCGATTTAACGGCGTTAGCATTGAAGCTAGGCTATCACGCTATTATCCGTTTAAAGACACCTTGACGCATATGCTTGGGTATGTCGCTCGCATCAACAAAAGAGACCTAGCGAAGCTTAGAGAGAATGGTCAAGAGGCAAACTATGCGGCCACACACGATATTGGCAAACAAGGCGTAGAAAAATACCACGAAGATATTTTACACGGGCAAGTTGGGTTTCAGCAGGTTGAGGTAAATAATCAAGGACGCATTATTCGCGTACTGGACTTTCAGCCACCGATACCAGGTCAAGATATTGCTTTGAATATTGATATTGAGCTGCAACAAAAGGCACAGCAGGAACTGGCTGGGCGAAGAGGCTCCGTGGTGATTTCCGACACCCGCACTGGCGGAATTTTAGCGCTGTACAGCAGTCCAAGCTACGATCCTAACTTATTTGTGCATGGTATCAGCCAAAAAGAGTACTCTAAACTTCTCAACTCTCGCTATAGTCCGCTGTTGAATCGCGCAACCCAAGGCCGTTACCCACCCGCATCGACAATCAAACCGCATCTTGCGCTGTTAGGGCTTGAAGAAGGCGTAATTGACCGAGAAACCTCGATTAAAGACTACGGCACTTACCGATTGAGGAACGTTAATCATGTTTGGCGAGACTGGAAAAAGTGGGGGCATGGTGATGTTGACGTCACCAAATCGGTAGAGGTGTCTTGCGATGTGTTCTACTACGATCTCGCCTACAAATTAGGCATAGACAAAATTCATGACTATATGAATGAATTTGGCTTTGGCGAATTCAGCGGCATTGATTTACATGAAGAATCTGACGCAATTATGCCCTCTCGCGGTTGGAAAAGAGCTCGATTTAATGAACCCTGGTACATTGGCGATACGATTTCAGTCGGCATCGGACAAGGCTACTGGAATGCAACCCCTCTTCAGTTAACGCAATCGATTAATTTTCTGGTTAACAAAGGTCAGCGGCACGTACCCCGTTTAATTAAGGGATACATGGTGGAAGGTGAAGTGCAAGACTGGCCTATAGAAATGAATCGTCCTATTGAAATCAAAGACGAAGAAAATTGGAATTTAATACTAGACTCACTTTACGGGACGGTGAATAGAGAACACGGCACTGCGCGTACTGCGTTTTTAAATACGGACTACGTATCTGCAGGTAAAACCGGCACCGCGCAGCTTTTCACCGTAGGTCAGGACGAAGAATACGATGAGGACGCCATTTCAGAATATTTGAAGGACAATGCAATGTATGTGGGTTATGCGCCCTACCAGTCTCCGGAAATCAGCATTGCAGTGACCATTGAAAATGCGGGCGGTGGCGGTTCAAATGCTGCCCCACTTGCGCGTCAGGTAATGGATTTTTATTTTGAAAGAAGCGGCTTGAATCAGATTGCCAAGCTCAATTCACAGGCAAATCAGGGTGACGAAACGGCCAATCCATCCCCTAGCAACACCCCCGAAGGCAGGCTTTAATGAGTAAAGCCTTTACTCCGGCAAAACGAAGCTGGCTCGAAAAAGCGCATATTGATGGCTTTTTATTCTTCTCCTTATTGTCATTAATGTTGCTTGGCTTACTGACCATTTATTCGTCTGGTGGTCAAGACATCGGCTTGGTACAGAGGCAATTAATTCGCTTAGGACTTGCAATCACCGTGATGATCATTATCGCGCAAATACCCATCCGATTCTTTCAACGCTTTGCGATTTATGCCTACGCAGTGGGTGTGGCGCTCTTAGTCGCCGTATTGCTCGTGGGCGATATAGGCAAAGGCGCTCAACGATGGTTAGATTTTGGTTTTATTCGTTTTCAACCGTCGGAAATTCTCAAACTTGCTGTTCCGTTAATGGTGGCTTGGTATATCAGTAATCGCTCTCTCCCGCCTCGATATAGAGATATTTTCATTGGCTTTATACTGGTGTTTATTCCAACCATACTTATTGCAAAACAGCCTGATCTTGGCACATCTTTACTGATTGCCAGCTCTGGTATATTCGTCCTTTTTCTTTCTGGCATGGCTTGGAAACTGATCGGATTTATCGCACTTTTAGGCGGCGCGTTCATGCCAATCATGTGGTTTTTCCTGATGGCGGCTTATCAAAAGCAGCGTGTTATCACCTTTTTAAACCCGGAGAGCGATCCACTGGGCTCTGGTTACCATATTATTCAATCAAAAATAGCCATAGGCTCTGGCGGCATTGAAGGTAAAGGCTGGTTGCAAGGCACACAGTCGCAACTGGAGTTTCTACCTGAGCGCCATACTGACTTTATTTTTGCTGTGTACAGCGAAGAGTTTGGTTTAGTTGGCGTGATTGGTCTTTTAGTATTGTACTCATGCATCATACTGCGAGGCTTATATATCGCTTCACGCGCCCAAGATGCATTTAGTAAACTGTTAGCAGGGAGTATTACGCTCACCTTTTTCGTTTATGTTTTTGTAAATATGGGCATGGTGTCTGGATTGTTGCCAGTGGTAGGCGTGCCTTTACCGCTAATCAGCTATGGCGGAACGTCAATGGTGACACTGTTGGCAGGTTTTGGGATTTTGATGTCGATTAGCACGCAAAAGCGACTGTTATCGCGCTAAAATATCATGTAATTGGGGAATTGATAGGAATGAAATTGGGTATCCTGCGTTCGGTGAACAAACATATAAGAACAACTGCGTTTGCCATTATTGCAATTGTGTTTTTGCAAGCTTGCTCCACCGCGCCAAGCGGCAGATACTCGCAAAAACAAGATACCGCGCCACAATTTGAATACGGTGCGCTAGACTTTAAAGAGCCTATCCCTCAATACGAACCCTACAATGTGTGGACAAGTCGACCTTACACGGTGCTTGGTGGCTACTACACCCCTATGCTTGATGCCAAAGGACACGAAGAAATTGGCAATGCCTCTTGGTATGGTCAGAAGTTTCATGGGCACACCACTGCCAACGGCGAAACCTTCGATATGTTTGCCTTAACAGGTGCGCATAAAACCCTGCCCTTACCCTCTTTTGTGCGAGTCACCAATTTAGAAAATAATCGAAGCACCACTATTCGCGTCAACGATCGCGGTCCGTTTCATGACGATAGAATACTTGATTTATCTTACGGCGCTGCAAAAAAGCTAGGCTTTCACAAGCAAGGAACTGCGAAAGTGAAAATAGAAGTGGTTCATGTAAGCCAAGACGGATTTGTGACTATCGGCAGTGGAAAGACGCAAGCGGCTGGCAGAAGTGATGTAATGCTTGCCAGCGCTCCCCCGCTTTTGCGCCCTGAAGGTAGCTCAGCTACATCACTTGAAAGTAGCGTGGCCGATAGCAACATCGGGAAAAGCGCCAGTACTACACAAATTCGAGAACAAGCCTTAAAACGCCCTAGTCTTGTTCAAGAGTCCATTGACGATCCATTAATGTTTGTGCAGGTTTCTGCAAGCTCAGATGGCAAAAAAGTACGTGATTTGGCAACGGGTTTATCTAATTTGTTGCAGGTGCCCAACAGCATTCCTAAAGTTAACCAAATCTACCGCCTACATTTAGGGCCACTGGAAAGTGAACAAAAGGCACAAAAAATTATCCAAGATTTGGAAAAACTTGGCTTTGATGAGGCGTTTGCGCTTGAATTAACCCCTTAAGCACGCCATATCACTGCTAGCGTTGTAAAACACTGTTGTTGCGCTCAGCATTGAGATAAAATTCGTACAGCGTTTTATTTATAGGCAAAGCGTCTATAGACAAAGCATCCAAACACAGCCAAACAATAATAAGAATACTTAACTTTTTAAAGGTAGCCTATCACCATGCGCTTATTCATTACATTTGCTCTCGCACTCATGCTAAATATTGCTAGTGCGGCAGTTGTTATTCCGCCACCGCCCCAAGTTGCTGCGGGTGGCTTTTTGCTGATGGATCATCAAACTGGGCATATTATTGCTGAGCAGAATATTGACCAACGACTTGCACCTGCAAGCTTAACCAAAATTATGACCGTTTATGTTGTCGGAAAAGAACTACAAGCTGGCAACATTAGTCTGTCTGACGAAGTAACTGTCTCTGAAAATGCTTGGGCAAAAAACTTCCCAGACTCTTCAAAAATGTTTATCGAAGTAGGCACTAAAGTCACTGTTGAAGAGCTGTTGCAAGGCATCATGGTGCAATCGGGAAATGACGCTTGTGTGGCTATTGCTGAGCATGTGGCAGGCTCTGAATCGGCATTTGCGAGTATGATGAACGCTCATGCACAAAGCCTAGGTATGACTAACAGTAACTTCGTGAATACTCACGGCCTGCATGACGCAGACCACTACACCTCTCCCCGCGATATGGCTTTACTCTCCAAAGCGCTTATTGCAGAAGTGCCGGAGATTTATGCCTATTACAGTCAAAAAGAATACACTTACAACGGCATTAAACAGTTTAACCGCAACAGCTTATTATGGGATAAAAGCCTTAATGTAGATGGTATTAAAACAGGACATACCTCTGACGCAGGCTACTCCCTTATCACCTCTGCCACGCAAGGAGATATGCGTTTAATTTCCGTGGTCATGGGCACAGACAGCGAGCGTTCACGCAAGGCTGAAAACAAAAAGTTGTTGCGTTATGGTTTTCGATTCTTTGAATCGGTTACACCCTACTCTGCCGGTCAAAGCTTTGTGGCGCATCGTATTTTTATGGGTGATAAAGACACGGTTGAACTTGGTATTAACGTAGACACGCCCATTACCATTCCGCGTGGACAAAGTGCTCAGCTAAAGGCGCATTTTGAGCTAAGCGAGCAATTGGAAGCGCCCATAAGTAAAGGGCAAGAAGTGGGCACGCTAAGCCTTAAACTCGAAGATGAGACCATAGCCACGTATCCACTTGTGACCTTAGAAGAAGTCCAAGAAGGCGGTATTATTGACCGTGCAATGGATTGGCTGAGCCTTAAAGTTGGCTTGGAGGGTTAATGGATACTCGCTTTGATGAGCTATTAGATTTCCCTTGTATGCAAACCTTTAAGGTGATGGGGCTTGCACACCCTAAGCTTCCTCAATTGGTAGTGGAGTGTTTGCAGCAGCATGCGCCTGGCGACTATAGCCCAAGCGTCAAACCAAGTAGTAAAGGCAAGTATCATGCAGTGTCTATTGGTGTGCGAGTAACAAGCAAAGAGCATATGGAGATCATTTACACGGAACTGGCAAAAATAGACATTGTACGCGTTGTTCTATAGTGATTTTTTGTAATTATGGCCGCTAAACGATGAACACAATCGTTCGCAAATTAGGTCGGCAAGCCTACTTACCCATTTGGCAGAAAATGCAGAGTTTTACCGATGAACGCAACGCCGATACTTGTGATGAAATATGGCTGACTGAGCATGAGGCGGTGTTCACTCAAGGTCAAGCCGGAAAGTCTGAGCACCTTCTTAATCCCGGCGATATTCCAGTAATTGAAGTAGACAGAGGCGGCCAAGTTACTTATCACGGCCCGGGGCAGTTGATGATGTATATATTATTAGACATCAGACGCGCTAAATGGGGTGTGAGGGATTTGGTTTCTGCTTTGGAAAACTGTATTGTGGCGACACTTAAAGAATATGGCAGTGTCGCCTACGCCAAAAAAGACGCTCCAGGCGTGTATGTCGATGAGAAAAAGATCTGCTCTGTAGGTTTACGTATTCGCAAAGGGGCTTCATTCCATGGTTTGGCTTTTAATGTCGACATGAATTTGTCGCCGTTTCAAAGAATTAATCCTTGTGGATATGCCGGTCTTGAAATGATAGATTGCACGAGCATCAAGGGACCTCGCAGCATGAACGAGGCAGAAGAGAAAACGGTTAAGCACTTTTGCGATGCCTTAGGAATAACACAATTAACGTTTAAAGAAGGCTTTAATGAGTAATTCACGAGCACAAGCAGGCGTAAAACTGCGAGATGAAGATAAGGTTAAGCATATACCGATTACGATCGTCCCAACGGAAAAAGCGCAAATGCTTCGCAAACCTGAGTGGATCAAAATCAAGCTGCCTCGCAGTACAGACCGTATTGATCATATCAAAAAAACTTTACGCAAAAATAAGCTTCATTCAGTTTGTGAGGAAGCAAGCTGCCCAAATTTAGCTGAGTGTTTTAATCAGGGTACCGCTACATTTATGATTTTGGGTGATATTTGCACCAGACGCTGCCCTTTTTGCGATGTTGCTCACGGTAAACCGCTCCCACCAAGCGCAGAAGAGCCAGAAAAGCTCGCGAAAACCATTGCAGAGATGGGTTTAAACTATGTGGTGATCACCTCGGTTGACCGTGATGATTTAAGAGATGGTGGTGCACAACACTTTGTAGACTGTATTAACGCTATTCGTGAACACAGCCCAAACACCACAATAGAAGTACTTGTTCCTGATTTTAGAGGCCGAATGGATCGTGCGCTGGAAATATTCAAAAACGGTGTACCTGACGTGTTCAATCATAACTTAGAAACGATTCCTCGCCTCTATCGAGAATGCCGCCCGGGCGCGAACTACAAATGGTCTTTGGAGCTTCTGCGCAAATTTAAAGAGCAACATCCTGACATACCTACGAAATCAGGCTTGATGATGGGCATGGGCGAAACCAGTGAAGAGATGCAAACCGTACTCACCGATTTACGAGAGCACAATGTAAATATGCTGACCCTTGGCCAATATTTGCAGCCCAGCCGACATCACTACCCAGTCAAACGCTATGTGCCGCCTGCTGAGTTTGATGCTTTGGGCGACTACGCAAAAGAAATTGGGTTTAGCCATGCTGCTTGCGGGCCAATGGTTCGCTCTAGCTACCATGCTGATAAGCAAGCGATGGGTGAAGAGGTAAAATAAACCTAGCTTCGAATTTAATGGATATCGTTAATTCCAACAAAGTATAACGATTCAAAAATTTTCAGTGTACAAGTGTACGCTGAAAACGTAAGGTAGTGGTTATGCTGCCGCTTAAACATCACTCCATGGATAAAAATCACTATTCCGATATAGAGGAATGGCTGAGTGTCGCCAGTCATGTACTGGGCGCCATGTTTTCCATTGTTGGATTAGTTTTACTTATAAATAAAGCCACCACTTTACATTCAAGCTTTGCTGCTTGGGTCTATGGCCTAAGTCTTTGTGCCATGTTTGTCTCCTCATCTATTTATCACCTAGAGAAAGATGCAGCGCGACGAGCCATCTTTAGGAAAATTGACCATATTGCGATTTACTTTTTAATCGCGGGCTCATATACCCCGTTGTTATTAATCAGTGTTGAGGGTTGGATTGCCAGTGCAGGCTTGCTGGTGATTTGGCTAGTCGCCTTTGCTGGCATTACATTTAAATTGCTATTGGGACATCGCTTTCCAAAAGTGAGCATTATCACGTATGCCATTATGGGATGGATGGCATTATTTGCCATTTATCCCATATATTTATCAGTGCCCTTCGGCGGCTTTGTTTTATTGCTTGCGGGTGGGCTGTGTTACAGTGCCGGCATTCCCTTGTATTTGCTCAAAAGCAGACACTATTCTCACGCTATTTGGCACGTGTGCGTAGTGGCAGGCGCCGCCTGCCACTTTTTCTTAATGTATTTATATGTCTACGCTGTATAGTCCAGTTAAATGGCAGTAGGCTCTTGCGTGGCTTTGGTGGGGAAGTTCTCCAGGGTTACTGAAACTGCGCCATTAACAAACTCTTCCTGACCTGCCTTTTCCTCGCTTGAGAGCGACTTAGATGACACACCATGCCACACAGGGGCTTGGCGCTGGGTATCGAAGACGTCTATTGCAAGCGTTCCTTGAGAATACACGCGCGTGCGCTCAGTAAATACAGGACCCACACCGCCGAAACCCCAGTATTGTCCGCCCCAGCGCCAGTTTGCAGATCCCATCACCGGCTCTTGCGTAACACGCGTTTTATCTCGCGCTCCAATGGTGAAACCCACGCTCATATCAGCCGCTGCAACATTTTCAACAAAGGTATATCCTTTGCTTTCAAGGCTGGCTCTAATCGCGTTTTTGATTCGATTTTCCACAAGGGGGCTGATCACCGCTTCGCTTTGCACGGTCATTGGGCTATCTGATATCCACGCAAAGGTTTTGTAGACGCTAAAATCTTGCTCTGGATCAGAATCTGTGTAGACCGATGGCTGCGACGCACATCCAACTAAGGCAAGGGTAATAAGGAATGAAAAAAGAATTTTAATGCGCATATTATACTCATCTTGGTAAGTTTTTTGAGTGTTATAAGGTAGCACATTTCCACCCATTGCCAATATTTCAGCGTCATTAAAGCGATGACATTTTGTTCATACTTATGAACTGCTAGCTCGATGCAGAGCCCTTTCGCATGCTGCTTATGATAAACTAAAGGTATTTGATATTACTGTTTAAATAAACGGCAGCGGTATAAAGGCAAATGTGAATAGCTCAAACGGCATAAACAAGTTTAGACTAATTCCACCAAGCTTCGCGACTCATAAGCGTTTTGCGCTGACCTTGCTTAGCCCTATCGTTCTAGCCGCATGCGCCTCGCAAGTGTTCACTCAATGGGGTGTCGTACTTGAAGAGGAGATTTGTTATGAGAACGATTGCTTTACCACCGTCAGATGGGAAGACGGTAGTTTTTCTACCGTAGATAACCGTTTTTTACCTAATGCGCGCATCATTTACAGGCACTGCGTCCATTCACAACCAAGAGGCAGCGATGAAAGCTTGGAGTGTTCCAAAACAGTCTATGAAACGCCTCTAGCGCAATTTGATAGAAATCAAGACGAGGTTGAGGCGATAACAAAACCTGATTAAGTCTTTTTCCTGAGGCTAAGGTCTTCGAAGATTTTCAAACAGAGATGGCTCCCAAGGACGCATAGCGAGCAATAGTCCTAGATGCTGACGCTTATCCAATGGGAGCGATTGGTCTTCTATGTTGAGTTGAGCCGCTTCTTTGGTGAGCTGATTCAACCGGCGCTGAATAATTTCAATGGAGCTGTCTGAAAACCGGCCTCTTAAATAAAAACGAAAATTCCACTGCTCCCCCTTTTTGGGAGCCATAAATTTCACCATGACCTCCTGCTCCATAAATTGCTCTAATTTTCCCCCTTCTATCCACCTGAAATCCTGGGCAATTAGGCTGCGGTAATGATTATTGGGCAATAGTTCAATAATTTTCAATCGGTCTAGCCTTGCAAGCAGACGCGTGGCTTCAAGTTTGTCAATGTTGTATTGAGCAACAATTTCAGAGAACTTCCAGCCATCTCTTACGCACACTGCAACCAGCAAAAGCTTGGGGTTTTCAAGTAGCTGCTGCTCTTGCTCTGCGGTTAACTGACTGACTTTTTCGCTTTGGTTTTGTGCCAACGTAAATAAATCGGAAAGCGCGATATTCAATACTTCGCAAATTTGCTCCAAACGCTCCAATGAAAAACTCGATAAGGAAAACATGCGCTTTACGTTGGCTTCGCTCATATCAAGGGCGCTTGCTAGCGACCTATACGTCATGCCCTGCTGCTTAAGCAAAGATTTTAATGTAGCGATGACTTGCGATATTTGACTCATGGTAATTGACCTGGATCCTGTTTAAGAAAGGGCGCTCAGTACCGCTAGAATTGTGAAGCACCAGGCGCAAAAGCCAGAAAAGAATAGGAATACTATACCAAAAAGACACATAATCAATACAATTTACAAGCGCGTTTACCAAATAAATACTTATTGCTAGTGTTGTTTACGAGCTCAACAAACGCTCTCATGCGTTTGTCAATCAATACTCAATAAACAAAACAACATGAAAGGAAACAGTATGAACGCGATCAAATCATTTTTTGCAGCACCCCTCATATCGACGCTTTGTATCACTTCGTTTGTCGCATCAGCCCAAAGTAAGGCAGCATCTGAGCATTCCGGTTTGGCGAGCAAACACACTGCACTTGCTACTTCTCATGGTGTTGCTTCAGTTGGCGAAGTCGCAAGCGCGGTGGTTGCCGTTCCGCTTATGGCGGCGGGCACTGTTAGCGTTGTAGCGGGCAGCATTGTAACGTCTTCAGGGGAGAGCATGATTGAAACGGCCAACAGTTTTAACACGCCTTTGGTCATTACAGACAAGCTGATTACGGTCGACCCAGCGCCGAATCAAGTGATAATTAAACAAGAGCGCGTGAAAACCACAAGCGTTAAAACAACCACAACTCTTACAGAGCAGCCTTAAGCTGCGCAGCAATATCAATATGTCGCGCAATACAGGCCACTTGATAAATAATGAGGAAAATGAAAATGGATGTTGTACACGCTAACTCAAACGCGCTTATCCCGAACAACTTGCACCTAAATACAAGGAGTTATCGAAGGTCTCTTCCCGCCGTTTTAGTTCTACTTGCATTATTAGTATTGGGCCTAGCGTCGCTTTTGGCTCAAGGCGCACATGCAGGTAGTGAGGCAAATACGCAAGCTAAATATGCCCCAGAGACAATCGCAAAGTTCGCAAAAGGTGTTGAGCACTACGCGGCGAAACAAGGCGCACGTGCATTTATTATTGGCCGTGTGGGTCGCGCTGAAAAAGACCTACCAAAAGGAATTGAATTCACCCATACAGCCGTAGCCATTTATTCAAAAATTACGAGTCACAATGGGCATGACGAGTTCGGGTATGCCATTTATAACTTGTATCAAACACCAGAGAATAGGCAGAAAAGTTTTTTAATGACTGACTATCCGGTGGACTTTTTCTGGGGTGCGCAGGTGATGAAAGCAGGTGTTCTTATTCCAAGTGCTGAAGTCCAGCAAGGTTTAATAAAGCTTGTCGCATCAGGCAAACATAAAAGCTTACATAACCCAAGTTACTCGGTTATCGCTAACCCTTTTAACACGCGTTTCCAAAACTGCACTGAATTTACGCTTGATATGCTAAATGCGGCTATTTACCAAAGCACAGACCTTGTGCGCATCAAGCAAAATACGCAAGCCTATTTTAGACCTCAGACGGTTCGAACCAGTCGCTTTAAACTTGCCATGGGTAGCATGTTTATGAGCGATGTCACAATAAGTGATCATAAAGGTCAGATAAGAACAGCGACTTTTACAAGCATTGCCAAATATTTAGAAGAGTATGGATTAGTCAAAGAGGCAAGCGTTTTGACGCTTAATAGTCACGAAAACATCAAAGTAGGCGACGGCACAGCAGTGCTTGCCTCACGCAACTTACTGTAAGCAGTCTGCTTTTGAATTCTAAACAAGGAGTACAACAAATGAATAAAAGTACATCATCTTCAGCATCGAACTTGGGCTTAAGTTCTACGGAAATGTCAATGAATATACAAAACACGAGTAATCCACCCACAAAAGCGTTTCGCTACTCCGCTATTGCGGCATTATTGATAGGCACCGTGTCGTACATGATCGGATTGTTCAATGCGAGCATGGCTCTAAATGAAAAAGGTTATTATTTAGCCCTTATTCTTTATGGGCTGTTCTCTGTCGTCTCTTTGCAAAAAACGGTGCGCGACAAATCCGAGGCCATCCCAACTTCAAAGGTTTACTATATTTTAGCCTGGGTCAGCACTGCCATCGCCATCGCCTTGCTAGCAACTGGCTTGTATAATGCCGAGTTATTGTTAAGTGAAAAAGGCTTTTTTGGTATGGCATTTACCTTGAGTTTATTTGCGAGTATTACGGTGCAAAAAAACGTGCGTGATATGCAAACATATAAAAGCTTCCAGCCAGAGCAGACCTTTGATGCACCAAGCACGGTAAAAGCGCCTGAGAACGATGAAGAAAGTAGGCGCTAGGAATAAAAGCTAGGTACAACAAAAAGCCGAGCAAATGGATGTGCTCTCTCCATGAGTCTTATAAGCGGGGTATCGACAATAAATTCAGATTTAACTTCTCCTTGCTGGCAAAAAAACGTTAATCTTAGACCACAGTGCTTTCTCACAGTAGAATTCCCTAAAACCTGTGCTTGATATTACAGAACCCCAGTAAATCCAAGCATTATTGGAGAACGATTTGAATTTCTTAAACACGCACCCACGCTGGAAGATTTTCTTTAGTCAACCCACACACTTTGCCTTCCATCGCCCTCATTCCACATTGCTGCTCAGGCTCCTTGTTTATCCAGCGCTTATGCTTACTTTTTCATTGGGCTGTGCACATGCAGCGCCGGCTCCACTGGTCTCTATCCCAACTCACGACGCTTTTTTCGATGCCATAAAACTACGTTGCGGCAAGGCCTTTGAAGGTGAGGTTGTGTTTGATAATGACCCAAGCCCTGCATTTGACAATAAGCTCATTATGCACGTAAGGAGCTGCACTGATTCTCAATTACAAATCCCCTTTCATGTAGGAGAGGATGCGTCAAGAACTTGGATCATTACCAAAACTGGAAGCGGCCTCAGTCTCAAACATGACCATCGCAAATCCGATGGCAGCGATGACGCACTTACCATGTATGGCGGTCATACAGTGGATGCCGGCTATAATCAAGCGCAGTCTTTTCCTGCCGATCAATATTCAAAAGAGCTTTTTGTGAACCAAGGCATTCCGCAGTCAGTGGGCAATACTTGGCAAATGTTTGTATACCCCGAAAAGTTTACCTACCGACTCATTCGACAAGGCCGAGAGTTTCGAGTGGATTTCGATTTAACTACGCCCGTTGATGTACCCATCACACCTTGGGGATACGAAGAATAAACTTAAATATAAAGGACACACAATGACCAACACAGTCAGCTACACCTTACACGATAATGTTGCCACCATTGCAATGGACGATGGCAAGGCAAATGCCCTTTCTACAGAGATGATTGTTCAGCTCAACGCTGCCTTTGATAAAGCACAAGAAGACGAAGCGATTGTTGTTATTACCGGGAGAGATGGCGTCTTTTCAGGTGGCTTTAACTTAAAAGAAATGCAAAAAGGTCAGCAAGAAGCCATTGCGCTTACGGCCAAAGGCTCAAAACTTGCTCGTAGAATACTGGCTTTTCCAAAACCTGTCATTGCGCTAGCCTCAGGGCACAGCATTGCCATGGGTGCATTTTTGCTACTTGCGTGTGACTACAGAATGATTGCCGATGGAGAATACAAAGTTGGCTTAAACGAAACCCTCATTGGCATGACCATGCACAATTTCGGTATTGAGCTGGCCCGCTTCCGATTGCCCAATCATTACTTTAATCGATGCGTCATTAACGCAGAAATATTTGATGCAAAAGGCGCAGTTGACGCCGGTTTTGTTGACCGAACGGTGCCGCAGGAGCAAATGGCAGGCGCTGCTGCAATGGCAGGAAAGCTGTTCAGCCAACTTGATATGACAGCATTTAGAAATACCAAACTTCGTTCTAGAAAAGACGCGTTTGCAATTCTTGATCAAGCGATAGAGGATGATTTAGATCCCGCTAAGGTGCATGCTGTTTAATTTAAAGGCATACACCTTAGCGAAAATATCTAACGGTCTATCATGCTTTGAATGATACTTCTTTCATAGTCTTCACGCTCAGCGTTAGTGTCTGAAGTATCAAGCGTTTTACGAAGCAAATCGACAAGTTCGAGACGTTTTTCACCCTCGCTAAATCGGTCAATTAAATTTAGCGCATAAAGCCGTGCGATTGCATTGCCGGAAGTAGTATGTTTATAGGCAATATCCAAGTAATCGCTGTGCATGCGCTGAGAGCCTTGAGCCAACAATGCTTCGATTGCCACCAATCTAACCGCCTCGTCAACACTGAGAACAAGCAACTCTGTTTGTTCTAATATTTTGGCCGACATGGATTGAGGATAAGTCACGAGCGACATTAATGCCCAGTACTGCTTTATGGACGAAGAGCCTGTAAGCATATTGAGCAAAACCGCTTCTTTCTGGGGTTCTAAGCTTGCCTCTTGAAACCACGTGAACTCTTCTTCATAGTCAACCGCATCGCTACGCACATAGTCATAAACTGAGATATTCAGGCGCGCAAGCTCCCACTTCGTAACCTCTGGGATTAAGCCCGCGTCTTTGGTTTCCTTCATCCATTTTATATTCTCAGCCCGCATTCGCGCTAATTGCTCAGCGTATTCAGGTTTGCCTGCAAGATTAATGACGTTGTCAGGATCGTTGACGCGATCAAATAATAACTCGCCAGACTTAGGCATAAAGAACGCGCGCTGAGTGTTATTTAATTCGCCGGCTTGCCTCTTTTCATCCCAAGCCTGCATTGATGCAGAGCGCCATAAATACTGCAGGAACTGACCATCGGGTAAATGCGGCAAGTAATGACGAATATAGACATAACGATCATCTCTTACGCTTCGTGCTAAATCAAAGCGCTCATCCATACGCGCTCGATATCCATGCGCATAGGCCTTATTTTCAGCAGCGTATTCACCCAAAAATGCCCTTCCCTGCATGTATTCTGGTGGCTGAATACCCGCTAAACTCAATGCGGTTGGACCCGCATCGGCAAGCGTAATCATCTGATTGGTATTGATGTTTTTCGGCCGCAAATGGGCCAGCGAATCGGGGATGTGCACTATAAGCGGCACGTGCATCCCTGAGTCATACAAAAATCGTTTGCTTCGCCCAAGGGCACCGCCATGATCTGAATAATAAAAAATAATCGAGTTTTCAAACACACCATTTTGCTTTAGCTCGTCGATGACCAGTCCAACTTGACGGTCCATTTCAGAAACACGATTGTAATATTGTGCCCAGTCTGCTCTCACCTCGGGAATGTCAGGATGATAAAGTGGCACCTTCACTTGCTCTGCCATCTTTATAATATCTTCAGACGCAATACGCTCGTGTAAGCTACTCTCATGGCTCACAAAAATATTACGGACATGAAAAAACGCTTGCTTGTCGTCTCGATTTAGATAGCTAGCTTCCTCGTTCGACTCGTCCCAAGCGTTGTCTTGCCATGGGGTGTTATAATCGGTCTTTGCTCTATTAGAGGTATGGTAACCAGCTTCTTTTAAGTAAGCGGGAAAGAACCTTACAAAGGACGGCAACGGATATTGGCTGCGCATATTTTCGGTGCCCAAGCTGCTCGCATACATACCCGTTATAATTGCGTTGCGTGTGGGTGCGCAAACCGGCGCGGGTGAAAATACCTGGTCAAACTGAATGCCAGATTTGGCGAGCGCATCAAGGTTGGGGGTATTGGCCAATGTATCCCCATAGCTCCCAAGAAGTGGGCTATTGTCTTCACTAACAATCCACACAATATTAGGTTTTATCTGCGCTGAATGTTTTTGTGCTTGCTCTTGCGCGTGCGCTTTAGGTACCAAGACAGTAAATGAAGCTGCAAGTATACAAACAGCAAAGCCGTAAAGGTACTGTATGTTGATTCTGATGAAAGACTTCATGTGGTTCACTCCATAAAAGCCATACGCATCACGAAGTAGGTGTGTCATGTAAAAATGCGTAATGATCTAAACAAGCATAGTCTGCAACAGATCAGATTGCATTTACAAAAAAAAAGCGCCTCAGATCAAATATCTGTAGCGCTTTGATGATCTTAGCTATTGTGGTGTTGAAGTGTAGCTAAGTGATGCGAATATACCCTTAAAAATCGCTTATTAGCACACCGCTTTGGCTGAAACTAAATCGGTTTACCTTGCCACACTGAGCAAAGTGATTGTTAGACGTATAAGGCGTATTGCTTTGATTTATGTCTGACTCCCAGCCCTGCCCGTTCTTCACAAAGGCTTTGAGTTCAAACCAACCGTTTACGGTGCGACTGCAGTCCATTTCGACATCTAGCATCCAATGATGGTCGCCCCAAGAATTAAGCACCTCTTCACCAAAGCCATCTACCGCAACGCTTTTATAGTCGCCCCATGCGGCTGGCCACGAGTTGGTTGTCCAATCTAATGCAGTGCCTTCTGCCTCATTGCTTTGACCAGACTGCACGCCATACCAGTCAAGCTCACTATCGTTGAGTTTCCACGGCGCGGTGGTGACGTTCCGTAAATTTTGATGACGAATGGGAATCGAACATTCGCGGTTGGCAACGCTGCATTGCTTGTCCAAATTGCTTGCTGCATAGGCATGGTCAATACCTCCACGAACAAACATATCTTGCCCTGCAGAAGTTTGTGCTTCAATAAATATCACCGTGCGCTTCCAGTCAGTCGTAATAGGCCCGGTAATTTTTGCATTTTTATGGATGGCAACAGCATCCCAAGGTGCAATATTTAATACTGCATCACCGCTGGCATTTACAGTGACTGTTTCACCGCTACAGCTACTCCCGTCTGCGGAAAGCTCGCCCTTTAACACATTACAATATGTACCCGGCGTTAACGACGATGGCAAACTCTCAACCAGGGCAGATTGCTCCTTATTGATTGCTACAAACCCACTACTACCTCGACTAAAGGCGATTTGGTTGTTGCCATTCGACCACCAGTTTTGCTTCGAAAATGCGTCACTGGTATTGTTGCGAAAGTCCATGGCGCCGGCAATATACGACCAGCGATGCTCGCACTTCCAGTTATCTGCGAAACACTCTAAGTTGCCTCCATTGTGCACTGGCACCGATGGCCCACCAACGTCAGTGTCGCCATGAAAGTCGTAGCTCGACATTACTTTGGGATAGCCGTAGGGATAGGCAAGCATAAATACGTTAGCAAGATCGTAAAGTCGACCGTCTTCAAAGGTAATGACGTTGCCGCCTCCGCCATGTCCGCGCTGATTGTCATGGTTATCCACAAACACGACGGCTCTGTCGCTTGGCATAAAACCCCAACCCTCACCAAAGTTGCTCAACCAAGCCAGTTGACCATTTCGAAATGTATTGCCTATTTCAACGCTGTACTTAAATTCCGTGACCAAACCGTTGGCAAAGTACTCGTTTGCGCCAATCGCTTCACCACCTTGATCGATAACTTCTTGAAAGATGACTGGCTCACCATTTAGCTTAGCAACAACGCCTGCAACATCTTCAGTCGGCATATGTTTTGATGCATCAAAACGAAACCCTTTTACCCCTATCCCAATAAGGTCGTTCAAGAAATCGGCGATAGTGTTCTGTACATACGGCGCGTCAGTGTCTAGGTCGGCTAACCCAACCAACTCACAGTTTTGTACTTGCCAGCGATTACCATAGGAGCTAATGGGGCAACTAGTATGAAAGTCTTGAGGGGAATAATTAGGATACTGCTTGGCGCCAAACGGATTACCGGCCGTGCCAACACCGCTGCCTGCTGCCATATGATTGATAACTGCGTCTACGTAAATATCGACTCCTGCTGCCTCACAGCGTTCAACCATATCGATAAACTGAGCACGATTGCCCCCGCGACTTTCCAACACGTAACTGACTGGTTGATAGCGCGCCCACCATTGGGACACGTTGATATGTTCGTTCGGCGGAGAAACCTGAACTGCCGCATAGCCCTTAGGGCCGAGAAAGGTTTCACATTCGGTGGCAATATCAGGCCATGACCATTCAAAAAGATGTACGAAAGTGCTGGGTGCCGCAACGGTAGGCTGCATCGCACTTGCCACCAATAGGGCTGCTGCAAGGGTTTTCATTTTATGTTGTAAAAGAAGTCGCATAAGTGTTCCTGTTGATTATGTATACCAAAACGCTAATGCGATAACCGCAGCTACCATCCCTTACCAACACGCATTCGATTTGGTTGTTCCGGTGCGATCAATGCAACCGTGGTTCAAACATAACGCCTTAAATGCGAATTACTACTGAATACGTATGTAATTAATTTGTTAAAAATGTTAATTATAATATAGTGATTTTTGGGAGGATACGCCTTAGAGAAAATCAACGATTTATTTAGGTGGCTCGTTAAGTTTAAGCTCAATTAGCCTCTCAATTACGCCTGAATACTCTTAGTCGAAATAGGTACAAGCTACAGCCATGCTGTTTTAATCGCATCAAATCCTGTGCTATCCTGACGACTCAAGTCATTATAGTTTACAGCTCAGTAAACCGAAGTTATTGACACAACGTGCCATTGAAAAGGAAGCATATTATGCGCATTTTCACTGTAGTTGTTGTCGTTCTAAGCTTAGTTTGTTCGTTTAAATTAAACACTGCTTTGGCTTCTAATAGCCTACAAACCCTACAAATTAAAAAGCCAGATCGTATGGTGATTCTCTCTGCCGACCTAAACTTGATTGTTGGATCAGGAGAGTTCGTTCAATTTAGAAGAGACCTGTCATTTGTAAAACCTGAACTACTTCGCTTTGAATGGGACTTGCGGATCGACAACGCAAGCGCTGCACATTGGGAAATCAGCAAACCAAGCACTGGCGAAATTGTTCTATCTGGTAAGATTTCACCGGCTCCCAAAAAAGGAAGTAAACGCACATTAGTAATTGATGCTAAGTCCTTTATGTCAAGTTCACAGCCTGCTAAAAACCAAGTGTATAGAGTGAAGCTATGGCCAATTAATGGCGATGATAAAAAAATGGGCGGAGGGTCGCATGTTGTTACCCTTACGCATTTAAGCGAAGCAAATACCCCGCCCGGAACAAACTTTGGTGATGGAGCATCTTTCCCAAGAATTGCTTTAGCAAGTAAAAGTGAAAATATCAGGCAGATTAATCTAACCCAGCTGTATAACGCGCATATTGATCTTGTCCTGCAAATTGACAATCCGCGTAGTACCCCGACCGACCCAATGTTTTTGAAAGTAATTGACAATAGTCTTTTGTTTAGACAGAACTCAGTAGTAGAGATTCCAAGCATTCAAGCCAATCGCAGCGTGACTCGAAATATCAGGCTTATGGCCATATTACCGCCGCCTCAAAGTCAGTTGCCTAGTCGGCAACAAATGCGTGTATGGCGAAATCAGCACGCACAAAAATGCGGTGCTGAGTTGAAGGTACAACTAAATTGGCGAGGAGAATCAAGTCAAATGCCCATGGTGGCAACCCAAACTACAGCGCTAGTTCCCTTAGCTTGGCACGACGTGAATCTGATACCGCCCAATCGAAAGCAATGTAGCGGTGGGCAATGCACCAGCAGTTGTGCAGTCGAAAGAGAGCTTCGCACGTTATTAGATGGCAAAGTACAAGGATATTCGTTTGCACTTGGTCAATACCCGCATGCCAATGGAGGTGGCTTCGCAAGGCGTTCAGATGACGGTGAAATGAAGTTCACAGGCGACACAAAAGTGACTGTAGCGAGCATAAGCAAGTGGATAAGCGCGATAGGTGCAATGGCTATATTAACCGACAATAATCTTAATATTCTAAGTCCAATTGGAGCTTTCTTCCCACCTGATTGGAACGTAGACCCTTTCTTTCTGCAACTTACTTTCGATGACCTTATGCGGCAACGCTCAGGCATTATGGATTATGGAAATGTAAAGCAAGACTTTGCTCAAATTCGGGCATTTATGGAACAAGATGTTGACCCTGCTTGGACTACCACATGCCAACCTTCGTCGGTCATCAATCCAGCTAATGCTGTAAACATGGCGCGAGGTTTTTGCTATTCCAACTATAACGCAGCGCTCCTGCGCATCCTCCTTCCTAGAGTGGCAGGGAGAGTAAACGGTTCGCCGGACTCAGCGGAATATGACAATGCCTACGAGGCGCTCATCAACGAATTCGTGTTTGAGCCAGTTGGCGCAGAGCAAACAGGATGTCGCCCTCCTGACTCTGGAAATTACGCGTTTGGATACAACCGAAGCAGCACAGGGAAAGGCATGGACTGGGGAGATGTTAGAGACGAATGCGGTGCTGCAGGTTGGTATGTATCTGCGGCTGATATGGGCGCCGTTTTAACGTCTATTTTGCAAAGAGATGGAAGAATTTTGCGAGAAGACACAGCGAATCCGCTCGCCCCAGTCATGCAAACGCGGGCCTTAGGTTTAGATATTTCAAATGCGTTTTGGATGGAAAAAAATGGAGGGTGGTCTGGTTGTAGCGACGACGGATGTGGTCAGATTGGCACCTCAGCAGCCATTTACTTGGGCGGCACTGGCAACGGCGCTGGGCCTGCAATGGTAGGCGTATTATTCCTTAATTCAGACGTTGATGCTGATGGAAACCCTACGTCGGCGCGCGGAATTTTGCAGCAAGCCTATCAAAATGCTCTTGAGGCACAATAATACAGCAAACATTCGCTTGTTAAAAAATACGGATTGCGTCAGTGGCTTGGGCGTGTTGATTTTTGCTGTATGAATTTTGTACGCTCTGTGTGTTCATCGATCGCGGCACATGCTCGCAGGTGCAGTGTATCTGCATCAAGAGCATGTAACAAAGAGCGGTGGACACACAGAGCGTACCCTTTGTGGCTCCCACAGCAGTGAGCGCTTGTGCACCATTTATACTGCATCATCGCAATTTTATGTAGATGACTACACTTCAATTGCGTTTCTTTGTCTAAATAGCGCACAAACTGCTGCAAAATCATACAGAAAAGATCAACACGCCCTAGTTTAAAGCTACTGACGTACCTTCTTCTGCGCTGATTCTTGCAGCATCGAGTATTTCCATTACAATCATATTATTATCTAAAGACGATAAATCATTTTTATCCAGTGTAACGCTCCCTTCGATAACAGCCTTAAACAAACTAAATGGGTCATCAAAAGGATATGGACGTTCAGGCAAAGTCTTTTGAGTTTCGTCAAAATTATCATAGCCTTTGGCAACACGCTGTCTAAAATCGTATCGATTGTCAGAGTACAGCACCCCTTTAAGCCCATAGGCCTGCATGTCTTTACGGCCAATTGGCCAGTTCCACGATGCTTGAATGGTTACTTTCGCTTGCGGATAGCTCAGTATAATTGTTGCCTCATCGTCAACAAGGGGATTGTTTTCTTTTTGTAACTGATGAGTCACAGCCGTAACGTATTGTGGCTTTTCTCCATTGAATAACCATGTGGCTAAGTTAGCTCCGTAGCAACCAAAATCGACAATCGCACCGCCGCCATTTTCTGCGGGGTCAATCAGCCATTCAAGAAACTCGCTGTTGATGCCTATTTTCACAGGCCCTCTGTGTCCATCATTCACGATTAGCTTGCGTAATTCACCCACGGCGCCGGCATCTAACACTTTTTTTAGTTCATGTACGCTTGGGTACCACGTAGTTTCATAGTTAGTGAGCAAATGTATGTTGTGCTGTTTAGCTAGCTCATACATTTTATTTGCATGCTCCATGTTAATCGCAAGTGGCTTTTCAACCATGACATGAATACCTAAAGGCGCTGCTTTTTGCACCACTTCCAAATGCTCACGAATACTGCCAAAAGCGGCGAAGGCTTGAGGTGATGTTTTCCCAATCAGCTCATCCATAGTCGGATACACTTTAGCCATATCGTATCCATGCCTCTTCGCATACCGTTCGGCTAATTCTAGATTGCTTTCTACAATGCCAACGATCTCAATATCGCCGCGCTTTTCACTTTCGAAAATCCAATGGACATGCGTGTGCGTGAGGCCTATTACGCCAATTTTAAGCTTAGTGGTTTGATTGTCACCTAAACTGCTTGCATGGCATACGCCAAGCACCGCATTAAATAGGGCAAATGCAAATAGTCTGACGATTAAAGCCTTCATTACGCTCTTTTGCATGCCTTGCACCATCTGATAGTTCCTTTTTTGGAGACTAACTCAAAGTAAGTGTAAATGCTTGCGGATTTGCATAATTTTGACAATTAGCATTGGTGCTAATCCTTAGTCTTTGTGAGCTAAATACTTCACTTTTTTGCGCACCGTTGAAGTGCATCTGTCGCGAAAAATGCACACAACCAATGCATTTGTGAGTGAGTCACCGTGAGAAGAGCAAAAAAACGAGCAAGAAATACGAGCATAGTGAATATTTTTTTTATTTAGGCAATTTGGCTCTTTTGTATGATTTTACTGCCGATAAGCTTAATGCTTGGGAAACTTGCCTTGCAAATTTTTCGATTGAAACAGAGGCCGCAATGTAAAGTGGTACAAGACTTGTATCTAATTTACTGAACGTTTATGCCAGCCGAGCATTAGGCGCAACAAAATATAGGGATTTCGCTATGACGACTGCTAAAGATAAACACGCAAACACAGCCGATAAATACAACTTAAAAAGCTATGACAAGCCAGAGTTGTCAAACCCAGGCTCACTTGCCGAGCTTACGGAAGGATTTTCAGGCAGCATTCCTGATGAACAGGGCGGCCAAACCAAGCGTAACCCGTTTGCCGGCTGATTTGCAGAATATATCGCGCTTGGAAAGCAGCTACACTTGCATTCCAAGCGTAGCTTCAAATCCTTAGCCTTTATTTTACCTTAGCGTTTCGCTCAGCAAACGCCTCCTTATTTATGTCAGCAACATCGAAAAATGCTTCATTAGCCACCAATACAGTCATTGAATAATGCGCAATTTTCCATTCATCTTGCACTTTTGTTAATACGCCTGTACCTCTGAATCTCCCCCATTTGGATGAGACTATTATTTCGTCAAACCAAGCTGTGTCACCACTATCGGAAAAACTGATATGACGAACTTCTGGTGTGTAGGTCCAGCCTGTTCCACTCTTAAATCGTTCTGCTACGTATTCATCAAGCGTTGTTGGTCTACTCCAGCGCTCCCAATCATCAGTGCCCATGAACACACCGTTTTCAGTAAAAGCGCCAAGGTATGCACTTAGATCCGCTTGACTAGCTGATTCATGAAGGCCATCCATTACCGCGTTGACCGCGCCTTCGTCGGCATTGCTGTTACTTAATAATGCTGTACTGTAAAATGGAATAACAACACAGCCAAGTAATAGTACTCGCCACTTATTCATGATCGTATCCTTTTAAAACCCAGATAGGTGGCTCTCAATAGCTCAGAACCACCGCAAAGTTATCTTTAGTACTGCCCTCTAAACGTCACACCAATGGTTCTTGGCATTACGCGTATCGCGGCAGGTTGGTCAAACGGAGGACGGCCAATCGCTCGAACCACTCCATCCTCATCAAACATATTATTGGCAAACAGCGACACTTCATATACGTCAAAGCGCAATCCAAAGCGAAGGTTAGCCACGGTGTAGGCATCCATTTCCCGATAGTTAGGTCCATCTACGTTAAATTCAGTTGCTCGGTCACCGATACACTGAACATTGAAAAACGCAAAGCCAAGATAATTATCCATCACAGGACGCTCATACTGTGCACTGGCGTTAAACGTAGTTTCAGGCACAAAGGGAGCAGGATCGCCTTTCACGGCAGACAGGTTGGGGACGTCAGCGTCCAATGTACTGTCAATGTATGCGCCGCCAGCGGAAAGCGTCAACTCGTCTATTGGTTTTACACTTACTTCAAACTCTATACCTTGACTCGTAGCCTCGCCCACATTTTCTCTAAATCCAAATCCGCACTCGAAGGCACGGCTGGTTTGCATGTCGCTCCAGTCAATGTGGAACACCGTTGCGTTATAGCTAAATACACCCGTGCGCGACACTCCTTTAACGCCAAGCTCGTAGTTCCAAATTTCGTCGGGGGAGAAAAAGCGTGTATCACCGCCCTCGCGCTGAACCTCAGCTAGCTCGTCAGCACATACTGACTCGGGTATGGCGCCATTAATACCGCCGTACCTAAACCCTTTGGAGGCTTCCACATAAACCAGCGTGTCGTCATTAACACTGTAGGCAACATTCAGTTTGGGGTTAAAGCCATCAATGGACTCTTTAGGCCTGACGTCTCCTACCGCTTCACCATTGAACAAACCTGATTGGTAAAACTCAATCTCCTGCTCCCAATTAAAATATCTTAGGCCAGCAGTAATTGAGAAATCTCCAATATCATAGTAAGCCTCTCCAAAAATCGCATAAGTCTCTACCGTTAAATCATCAAAACCATAGAACAAGTGATCGTCCGGGGCGCCAAAAAACGAAGACGGTGTTCCTAACACTGCGTCGGCTCCTGGTACGGGAAAGGTATTTTCATAGAAAACATCTCGTTTATCGGCGTAAACCCCTGCCGTCCATTGCAAATCATCATCGCTCGTTGAACTGAGTCTAAATTCTTGCACCAGCACCTCGGAATCAGTGAAATCAATAAGCTCGTGAGGCACAATTCCGGGTGGAAGTGCAAGCTCAAACAGCAAATCTAAAGAGCGTCGGTTGATAATAGAACGGTCGAAATAAGAGCTGGAACTCACCAGCTCAGCCCATCCTAAATCGTATTTAAAGGTAAGGTTGGCAATGTTGACTTCATCATCAAAACCGTCGAAGGTTTCGTAGTTTCTTGTAAAAGGTGGCGTGGCGTCTATGTCTTGGGGATAGCCATTGTCAGAATAGTCATGATGAAATAGATTAAGCTCTACGCGTAGTTTATCAGTTGGAAAATACAGCGCCGCTATTTTAACGCCCTGAGATATGCCGTCATTAAGGTCTTGTTCACCATTTACGACGTTGTCAATGAAGCCGCCATTATCCATATAATATCCGCTGGCTCTAATGCCCAATTCGTTCTCAATGATGGGGGCATTCACCAGACCTTGGATTGAGTAGTTTTCAGAACCACCGCTAATGGTTGAGGCATTAGCTTCGTATTTACCACCGAACTCGCTTAAGTCAGGCTCGTTCGACACTAACCTAACCGTTCCAGTCATTGAGCCTGCGCCAAAGAGCGTGCCTTGAGGCCCGCGCAGTACCTCGACGCGCTTTAAGTCGAAAAGCGCAAATTCAGGATTCATCCCCCCCATAGAAATGGGTATTTCATCCAAATAAATCCCAACGGTCTCTTGATTTTGGGTATCGTTGTCATTCCCGCCGCCGTTCGCGATCCCACGTATCGACAATCGTGTTCTGCCGGGTCCGTTTTCATAAGCTGTTAAGCTAGGAACCACACCCAGTAAATCAGTAAAGTCTGTGGCACCTAAATTTTCAATCAGTTCCTCAGTCACCACATTGATACTGATGGGTACGTCATTCATGGCTTCTGAGCGCTTTCGCGATGTGACTAATATCCGCTCAACAGCGGTTTCATCAGCACCGGCAGCGTTGGTTTGTGAATGAGCGCTTAAAGGATAGATTATGCTTGAAACCGCGATAAAAATGGTCGTTTTTGCAAAGCGTCGATGGGCGTTGAAGGTTCCACAGCTGGATTTTTGGTGAGTCATGTTGATGTTTTCCCATAGTGGTGATTAGTTATTTTAATCAGCAAACATCACTGCGCCTCATTGAGGCTAATTCGCTATATTTTTATGTACTTTTTATTCTTTATCATTATTCCTATGCTAGCGTCTCTTACTATAGTCGCTTTTTAGTGCTTCATACAAATTATTGATTTTTATTGAAAATTGCCCACTTAGATGTAGCCACTGTTTAATGCATAGACTGACTATTGAGCAATAATTTACCAGCCTGAGTCAGCCGTATTAATGTACAATGCTAATATCTGAAATGATAACTGGATCGTTGAGAATCTGACCGTTCACATATTCGTCGGCATGAACTTTGTCAGACGGTAAGCGTGCTATTTTATCAACGATATCCATTCCCTTTATTACCTTTCCGAAAACCGCAAATCCTTGTTTATCGGGGTGTCGTAAACCGCCGTGATCAAGGGCTGGATTATCCTGAAGAGAAATAAAAAACTCCGTCTGTGCAGTGCCTAAATTACCTCGCGCAAATGAAATTGCCCCTCGAACATGCTTTAAACCAGTTTGCTTAGTAGATTCGTGAGCTATGGGTGGATACGCAGCGCTAAAGTCGTTGCTAAAGTCAGCATTGATGCCACCCTGCAGAACAGTAATCGTAAGAGGGTGATTGTCGTTCGTTGGGTTGACCGTGCGATAAAAAGTCGAACCATTAAATTGACCAGCTTTAACGTATGCAATGAAATTATTCGCGCTAATTGGCGCATTGCTGGTGTCAATTTCGATGTGGATATTGCCGTGTTGAGTGGCTATTAATGCGATAGGTAGCTTGTCTTTATCAGAAAAATCACATCCAGTTAGAAGGATTAAGCTTAAAAATAATGTGATGACTATAAAGGCTTCAACAAATAAATTACGCATCAAGACACTCTTGCATGTTCATTGTGCAAACGCTACGACTCATATTGGTGTTAATCGCTACGCTACACTGAACAGGACGAAAATGAAACAACTGGTGAGGTATGGCACACTCGCTCTCAATCAGGGCTGATGAAAACATGATGACGCCTTACTAGTCAGAAGCTGAATCAAGAGAGTATTTCGACATGTCACTGCTCTCTTGATGAGTATTTAATGCGCGTATTGGGTATGGGATAACAATTCCCTCTTTCGCGTAGCGTTTGTGAAGTGCCTTTATAAACTCTGAGCGAATAAAAAATCGATTAAAGTATTCTTGCGCTCGCAGCATAACAGTGAGGTTAATACTTGAGTTATCGAAGCCTGTAAAAATCACAAAGGTATCATAATCAGCAATGCCCCACTTGTGGCTTTGTAGAATTTCTTTGGCCACTTCGAGCGTGACACGTTCAACTTGATCTAGGTCAGAATCATAATGAACACCTAATTCAACAGGAACCGACAATTGCTTTTCCGGGTAATAATAATTAATGATTTTTGATTGAGCTAACACACTGTTGGGCATAATAACGACGTTATTCGGCAACATCTTTATCCAGGTAGAGCGCCAGCCAATTTTTAATTAGGGGATAGCGAGAAAAGTGTCGAGTTTTTTTACATACTTTTTACCATTATTCTCAACTGATTGTATTTACAAGAAAATTTACTTGGCTCTTTAATTGCTTATTTTATTGCTCATATCATATTGATTCGCAACTATTCATACTCAAAGGCAAATGTCCTTAGGATTAAGTATGTGAACGCATGTTTATCCATCTGCCCTAAGTCAATAATAGTGTTACAAAAAATAGTTTAAAAAGGACTACCATGAAAAACATAATAAGGCTCGTTATATTGCCTATTGCGATGCTTTTTGCTGCAAGTGCACAATCAGCTCTAATTACATTTAACTTCATAGATACTGATGAAAGAGGCCTGCTTTCTTATACTGACACACAGCAAGGTTTGACGTTAACGGTGGACAATCCAAAAGGTAATGACATATTTGACGAAAACAGCTTTGGATTTATATTAGGCGGTTTATTCCTTGACGGTGGATTTGCGCCTTCTGTAGATTTTACATTTTCGCAAGACGTTAGTTTAGTTAGTTTCACCCTTGCCAACGACGATATAGGCACTACATTTGATTTAACGCAGGGCACTGTTCAATCGCTTAGTCAAAGCTTAGACGTCTTAGGAACATTTAGCTTTAACAACACCAATTCAGTGTTTAATGCAAATCAAGCGATCACGCTGCTTCATAGCAATCACGATGGTGCAGGTTTCTCATTCAGCTCATTTACTGTCGAAACGGTGAGCCCAGTATCGAATGCGCCTTTGCTTTCATTAGTGACTTTGGCTGCCCTTGCAGTATTTTGGCGACGCAAATTTACAGTGTAGCGTTACATCACGACGTTTTACGATGTATTAACAAGTTAGAAAAGGAGCTTGAACGCTCCTTTTTTTATTGGTCTTAAGTTTCAATTAAGCTTGTACAATTCTTATTTAAACGCAGATTTGAGATAAAAAATTTTTCCTTCATTTAAACCTTTCCAATTTTGGAAACGACACACTAAATAAGCGCATATTTAAAGTGCGAACACTTTTGTAAAACAGAGCTTAGATATAGTCTAAATAAACTAAAAACTGACTGAAGGCTTGGTGCCGCGAGCCGTCGCGTAAATGATTAGTATTGCATGTGGACTTTGCAAAACAAGCGTCGCTCAATGTTTTAAATACTTTGATTTCTTGACACGACGTCTGTTTCAATGCATCGGTATCGCATTTTGAGAGCTACTTCTGAATGCATTGCCGAATCAGGAAATAGTTTGCTTTTTCGATGATGAAAATAAATACTAGCATGCTTAGCCAGCCTACTGCGGTTGCCGCGATATCCATCGGATCGAAAGTACGCTCGTCTATTTGGATTTGCAATATTTCATAGATAATGAGCCCAACCGAACAATAAAGGCTATTGATAACCAAATGACTTTTTAGGATTGCTAGCGCTAATCCGCTTACGACGAATACACTTAGAAAGTTTGGCGCAGTATCGAGTATAAGTATAGGTAGTGTTGTTGGTGCATTAATTCGAATGTCTGTTACGAGACCATTCAAATGATACGCTAATCCGGCAAACGCAAGATACAAAAGCATTCTAGGAGCATGCTTAAAAGAAGCTCGAAGGCTTCTTTTAAGATGCCAAAACCAAAAAGAAATCATGGATTTTCTCGGCGCTCGTCCTCTCGTTGCTGCGAGCGCGTTATTCTATCTATTCGTCTTTTCCAGTATCGATAACTTGCTCGCGCAGACGCGGTGCTCTTATCCAAGTAACTATCGATGCCTTCTTTACCGCCAATAGCCTCATAAACATAGGCGCCCGCAACCCCGTAGCCTATCGTAACAAGTGGATGTCCGCCGCTAACACTCGCCATCTCATCAGTATTTAAGTTCTGCATTTTAATTTCTCCTTGTTCATATTAAGCATCAAATGCAGATTCATCATAGCAACCCTAAGTCTAGCATCTACTGATCTAAAGCCTGCTTTTTGGTCTTCTGCCCAACGGCGTTATAGGGCGAGTCGCTGTCACACTGAAACTGTTTCGTGATACCTATGATCTATCATTTCATGAGGATATAAAAGGAGCTATTTTCATTCTAGGGTTTGAATTGAGTGAGTCACCAAAACTCTCTCATATACCGTTTAGTACCAGATAGGTTTGGGATAGATACGTATTATGAAAAGGTATATCGAAGGTGACTACATCGCAACGTGGAAAAAATAGCCCTAAACTCGCAGATAAGGAACAACCGTCTGATAAACCCTATCATGCAAGAGGCATGAGTTGGGCTCAGCGCCCGGTAGCCGCCACTGCTGATTAAGAGGCTTTAGTGCAAATTGAAAAATCAATGCTAAAACAGTTCAAAATCCAAGCTTACATTTTTATCAAAGAATCCCCTTCGAACGATTTTGAATGGCTAGCTCTTGCACAACACTTCGGGCTGCCAACACGCCTCATGGACTGGACTTTCAACCCGCTTGTTGCATTGTTCTTTGCTGTAGAGAATGAGCACGAAACAGACGCGGCAGTTTATTGTGCTATGCCAAGTGGTGGGCTAACGATTGAAACCATTTTATTTTCGCCGGATGGCATCTTTAATACCACTCACAAGGCCTTTAGAATTGTCCCCGATAGAAAACAAGTACGGTATCCAAATCAGAACGGACTTTTCACGCTCCACCTAAACCCTAAAGTCTGTGATGTGCAAAATTTTCAACAAAAGTTGCTAATACCTGCAAGTGCTAGAGAGAGCATTAGATGGCGGCTGCGTTCGATTGGGATTACGAAAGCATTCATCTATAACACGCTAGAAGGTTTAAGCCATGATATCGTTAAAGACCGCAAACGTATGTACGAGGACTTCTTTAACTAGGTGTGTCGAACGCGATACATTAACAGCGTTATTCTCTATTTTGAGTTCACTATAAACTCACAATAAAAGTGATTTTAGACCGCTACCCGTGACATAACCGTGTGACATATTCGAAAATGTTATAATGAAACTTAGATGAGGGCTACAGGCCTTTAGAATTGGTCGGTGTGAGAGGATTTGAACCTCCGACCCCTGACACCCCATGACAGTGCGCTACCAAGCTGCGCCACACACCGACCGAAGCACAGCATTATATTGATTGAGCATTAAAAAGCTACCGTTTTTCTAGTCAAACCTTTACATTTTTTGCTTCTCCTTGAAATCGCCTAAGAATCGAGCCATTGCATGGATACCATGACCTCGCTTCGAAGCAATCGCCGTGTCACCCTTATAAGACATATGAGCTACAATAAGCAATAATAAAAATGCGCTGATCGATGACGTCGCGAGGGGACAAACATTGGATAAACCAGACACACAAAAACACATCAAGCCATGGTCCAAATTTGCCAGCGCAATTGGCGCTCGGCTCGCTTCATTCTTAACAAAACCACGTACTGGCTACCGCAGTTTTAGCACACTCACTGCTGAGCAACTTCGCGAAAATTTAAAGCCAGGTGATTTGATTTTAGTCGAAGGCAACAGCCGAGTTAGTTCAGCTATCAAGTACATCACGCAGTCTACCTGGTCGCATGTTTGTATGTATATTGGTGAAAACACCACCCGTGGAGACCATACCCCTGAAACCCCTGACGCTGAACAAACCCCTCTCCTACAGCTTCTTGAGGCCGATTTAACTGAAGGGGTAATTACCTCACCATTGGACAAGTACGACGGATTCAACTTGCGGATTTGCAGGCCCGTAAACCTCTCTGAAAGCGATACGCAAGCGCTCATTGCATTTGCAGTTAGTCGTTTAGGCCATCAATACGACAAAAAGAATATTGTCGATTTAATGCGGTATTTAATGCCTACTCCTCCAATACCTCAGCGGTTTAGGCGGGGCTTATTAGAGTTTGGTAGCGGCGATCCAACAAAGGCCATTTGCTCCACGCTTGTTGCGCAAAGCTTTCAATCCATTAGCTATCCAATATTACCAATACAGCTGAATCAGGATGGAGAGGCCTTAAATATTGAGGATGCGCCTCTGGTAAAGCCCCTTTCTAGAATTAAACATCTGTTAGGTAAAAACAAAAAGGTCTTGTCTCGTCGACATTACAGTCACTACACACCCAGAGACTTTGATTTATCACCTTACTTTGAAATCATCAAACCCACTATCCGATGCGGCTTTGATTACAAACAAATTAACTGGGCAAACGACTAAGTCGCACTTATGGATTCAACAGGCTTGCTCACTTGACAATGAACCACTATAGGTAGATAACTTACAGACCGCTGATCTAATAAGGAAGCATCATGGCTTATGTAGACGGATTTTTATTAGCAGTACCTAAAGACAAAAAAGCAGAATACACAAAAATGGCAAAAACCTGCTTAGATATCTGGAAGGAAGAGTACGGTTTACTTGCTGGCAAAGAATGCTGGGGTGACGACGTTCCCGACGGAGAACACACTTCTTTCCCTATGGCAGTCAAACTCGAAGAAGGCGAAAACGTCGTTTTCTCTTGGACAATTTGGCCTGACAAAGAGACTCGCAATAATGCATGGGCAAAATGTCAGGAAGACGAGCGCTTTAAGAACATGGACATGGCCTTTGATGGGAAGCGCATGATGTGGGGCGGCTTTGAAGTGTTAATAGAAGTTTAGTATTTCAAAAGCAATCATTGTCAGCCCTTGGTGCTAAATCGACCAAATGGTGCTGCACTAAGAGACTGACTTTAATGTAAGCGACTTTATCGCTAGCACAGGTGTGGCAAAACTTTTTACCGCTATCGGACGGCGTAGCGCTGAGATTTTGCGTTGCCACTACAAACACAAAAGTGAGATTGAAGCATTTGGTACTTCGGCGTAGCTCAAAGAACCTGCGTATAAACCAAATACCCGCTGACGACCGATAGTATAACGCCGATAACTGACATCACGCCATCTTCTGTACTGATGCTCAATCCCAGCATCAAAACAGCTGCAGCAGGCAGTGCCGCGGCAAAGGGCACAATTTCTAAAGGGATCATTAAAAGTGCGGTAAGTCCGGCAACCGCCGATATGACACGTTTGCCTACCTCATTCGTCAAAAATGATAAGCGCGGTTTGAACACCTTGTCGATACGTTTAGTGTAGGGTTCAAATTTCTCTACGCCAGATTTAAGCTTATCTCGGCCAATTTCGATTTTTTTGAGCTTGTTAGGTAGCCACGGATGGCTTTTCCCCGCAATAATTTGAAGTACTATCAGCAGTATGCTTAAGCCGCAAATACTGGGTATGCCGGGAATAGCGCCTGTGGGCAGAAGCGCAACAAGGGCTGGTGCGATAAGCAAGGGCCCAAAACCACGACTCTCAAGCTGCGACACTACATCATTGATGGTTGTCGTATCTCCGTCAGTGTCATCGGAAATTTTGTTGAGTATCTCGGTAAGGTTCAAGGTTTACTCCTTACCCGCATCATCCCCGCTAATGCGGCTCGCAATTGCCCCATCTTGGTTGCGATACTTGGCATCTTCTCTTGAGTTATAGGGGCGCTGAGCATGGCCGCTTAACATTTCAAAGCTAATTGCGCCTATTTTCATGCCCGGCTTGAGCGCAAGCGGCAGCTTTCCTGAGTTGAAAAACTCAAGGACGATATTGCCTGACCAGCCTGGGTCAATCCTATGCGCCGTGACGTGCACCATGAGGCCGAGTCTTGCCAAAGAAGACCGACCGTCTAACCAGCCCACAATATTATCAGGCAAGCTTATGGATTCATGTGTAACGGCAATAGCAAGCTCTCCAGGGTGCAGAAAGAAAGACTCATCTGGCCCAATATCAATTTCATCCGACATGACTCTATCAAGCGCTGCTTGCACTTGTGCCTTTGGGCCGCTTAAGTCGATATAGGGCGCCGCATGGTCTTGAAATACACGGAACTTGTTACCTAGGCGAACATCAACCGTGACTCCGCTAATTTGGTCCTGCACAGGCGCAGGCGCAATTGCAATCTTTCCTTCGTTAAGGTACTTGATGATGTCCGTGTCGCATAAACGCATGAGATGCCTTTTGTCTTAGTGTTATTAGGTCGATGAAAGCTAGCGCCTGAATTATGCGCACTGCCTGTGGCCTTGGCAACAGCTTTATGCAAAAGCCAGTGACAAGGTCAGTGCTTTACAGTTGCGTAATATCTATTTGCGCTGCATCAGAGGCCATTGAGTGCTTAGCCAGGTCAGAGATTTGCAAGCGATGACACATTTGCAAGGACAACCGTTGTGCCCCCTGCATGAAAATCTTAGTCAAAACGTGGTCGGCTTGTTCGTTGATGATAGAGCGCCCATTGTCAGAATACTCTCTAAGCGCTGGATCAAGCGGCACTTCAGCTAAAAGAGGCACTTCATATTTATTTACCAAGGTCTGTGCACCCTCTTTATCAAAAATATGGCTTTGATGATGACACTGCGGGCACTCGAAGTAGCTCATGTTCTCTATTATACCAAGCACCGGCACATCTAATTTGTTGAACATCGCAATGCCTTTTTCGGCATCGCTTAGCGCAATAGTTTGAGGTGTGGTGACGATCACTGCGGCTGTCAAAGGAAGTTGTTGGGCCATGGTTAACTGAATATCGCCCGTGCCGGGGGGCATATCCACAATTAAATAGTCTAGCAGTGGCCAGTTGGTCTCATTTGCAAGCTGTGTCAGCGCTTTGCTTGCCATCGGTCCTCGCCATATTGAGGCATGGTCGTTTTTGACCAAATAACCGATGGAGTTAGACACCAATCCATGCGCAGGAACGGGTATCATGTGTTTGTTATCGGAGCTTTGTGGTGAAGCATTTACCGTGTTAAGCATGATTGGAATGCTAGGACCATAAATGTCAGCATCGAGTATGCCAACCCTTGCACCTTGTGCGCGAAGCGCCATGGCTAAATTTACTGCGGTCGCCGATTTACCGACGCCGCCCTTGCCTGATGACACCGCGATGATGTTTTTGACGTTTTTTATCAGCGATTGTTTTGTCTTAAAAATCGGAATATTGTACTCCACTGATATGGCTATCTTCTCGCGTTGAAAATCATGCGCTAATGCAGATAACCCATCTACGGTTGCTAGTCCTTTACGGACAAACTCGATTAAATCAGCCTCAGCGCTGGCACACGCGAAACCAAGCTTTACGAGATAGTGATTGTCTTTTCTGGAGGGGAGTACCTGCACAAATTTTGAAATGTCTTGAGGATCTTGAAGATTCACAGGGTTTGAATCATCGGCACCTTCTTTCGCTAGCTTATGGAAGCTGCCAGCTAAACCCTGCACAAAAAAAGAGACGCACAAGTCCTTAATATGATCTAAGTCACTTTGCAGCTCAGCAACAGTAATTTGGCCATCCGTCCCATCACTTTCGACAGATGTCGCTTCATTTTTCGTTTTGTTCTTGTTTTTGTTTTTATTTGTACGAAAGAACATATACCGCCTCGTATTAATCTTAGAACAAGCTATCAATATTAATGCAAAATTACGCGCTTTGGGCTAACATCTGCGCCCTATCAATCAAACTACAGCAATACAGGTTACGCTTTACATGCAAGAAAGTCAGTTGCAAGCACGCAAGCGCCGCATTTTAGTCACAAGTGCCCTTCCCTATGCTAATGGCTCTATTCATTTAGGCCATTTGCTTGAGCATATTCAGACCGATATCTGGGTGCGTTTCCAGCGCCTTCGTGGAAACACATGCTACAGCGTATGTGCCGATGACGCGCACGGTACGCCGGTCATGCTAAAAGCGCAAGAGCTTGGTATCACGCCCGAGGAAATGGTGGCTCAAACACGCAAAGAGCACCACCAAGACTTGCTCGACTTTCATGTAGATTACAATAACTACTATGTGACTCACTCGCCGGAAAACAAGGCTTTTTGCGAACTCATTTACAAACGCTTAGATGACGCAGGTTACATATCTAAGCGGTCAATCAATCAATTATACGACCCTGAAAAAGAGATGTTCCTGCCGGATCGCTTTGTAAAAGGCACTTGCCCTAAATGCGGGGCCGAGGATCAAAACGGCGACAACTGTGATGTATGCGGCGCAACATACTCTCCAACGGAGCTCAAAAACCCGCGCTCAGTAGTATCCGGCGCACAGCCGGTGATGAAAGAATCTGAGCACTACTTTTTTGACCTACCGCAGTTTGAAGGCATGTTGAAAGAGTGGATAAACAGCGGTGCTGTACAAAAAGAAATGGCGAACAAGTTCAATGAGTGGTTTGAGCAAGGTCTGCAACAGTGGGATATTAGCCGTGATGCGCCCTATTTTGGTTTTGAAATCCCTGGCGCGCCGAATAAGTTTTTCTACGTATGGGTAGACGCGCCAGTTGGTTATATGGCGAGCTTTAGAAACTACTGCGAAGCCCAAGGCATTGACGACACGCCCTATTGGAGCAATAACAACGACACTGAGCTTTATCACTTTATTGGTAAAGACATTGCCTACTTCCACTGCTTATTTTGGCCTGCAATGCTTGAAGGCGCGGGCTACAGAAAGCCTACCGGTGTCAACATTCATGGCTTTGTAACAGTAAACGGCGCGAAAATGTCAAAATCCAAAGGGACGTTTATTAAAGGACGCACCTATCTTGACCACTTAAATCCTGAGTATTTGCGTTATTACTACGCGAGCAAACTCAATGATGGCGTGAGCGATATCGACCTTAACTTGCCGGATCTAGCACAAAAGGTAAATGCAGATTTGGTCGGTAAAGTCGTCAATATTGCATCTCGCTGTGCAGGCTTTATCACGAAACGTTTTGATGCGAAGCTTTCCGACAACATTATTGATCAAGCACTTCTCACGCAATTCCAAGAAGCCGAAGACGACATTGCCTACGCATTTGAGTCGCGTCAGTATCACAAGGCTATTCGCGAAATTATGCATTTAGCCGATAAGGCTAATCAGTATATTGATGCACAAGCACCTTGGGTCACCATCAAAGACAACAGCAAACAATCCTTTACACACGATGTATGCTCCCTAGGTATTCACATGTTCAGAATCTTGATGATTTATTTAACGCCTGTGCTACCGAAACTGTCTGAACAAGCGCAAGCCTTTTTAAATGATGATTTTTCGTGGGACGGCGCACAAACGGTGAAAACCGGGCACAGTATCAATAAATTCAAAGCGATGATGCAGCGCGTAGACATGGATAAAATTGAAGCGATGGTTGAGGCAAGTAAAGAGAACCTTAAAGAGACACCTTCGAAAAAGTTAAGCTACGAGACAGCAGGTTCAACTAGCTCCAATCTTTCTGCTGACCCCATTAGCGACACCATATCATTCGAAGACTTTGCAAAAGTCGATTTGCGCGTTGTTAAAATTGTTCATGCTGAAGCCGTCGAGCAAGCCGACAAGCTTTTGCGCCTTGAACTCGACCTAGGCGGTGAAACCCGTCAGGTATTTGCGGGTATTAAATCCGCTTACGACCCGCAAAATCTCATTGGCAAACACACTGTTATGGTTGCCAACCTTGCGCCACGCAAAATGCGCTTTGGCGTATCTGAGGGTATGGTGCTTGCGGCGGGTCCTGGTGGCAAAGATTTATTTATTCTAAACCCAGACGAGGGCGCCCAAGCAGGTATGCGAGTAAAATGATGCGGACGCTATTTTTGCATGTTGGTCCAACAAAAACGGGAACCAGTGCAATACAAGCTTATTTTAAGGACCGGTCTTTCGCATCGCTCCACTACCCTAAGATTGGTCGTTGGGCAGATGGTTCTCATCATAAGCTTATGTTCGCAAGCCATGGCAGAAAGCAACATGGAGCAACTGAAATCCCTGACTGGCCCTTAATAAAAGAAGAGTTGATAGAGGAAATCGCGGCCACTGAGAAAAATGTCTTACTTAGCTCAGAGGTTTGTCAGCCAAATTTTGTTGCCCAAATCCAAGATATTATTGAGACATTCCACTTCAAGCTAATCGTCTTATTAGTATATCGAAGCGCTCAAGAACGCGCCGCCTCTGTATACAATCAAAGCGTAAAAGATCCACTTGTAGGCATGCATCTTGAGCCGGCGGAATTTCTTAGGCAAAACAGCGAGCAACTAAAAATCAGGCCGCTGTATGAGAGATGGTACGCAGTTTCGCAAAACATAAGGCTACTGCCATATTTTGATGAGCGTCCACTAATTGACAGGTTCTGCGATACCGTCTGCGTCGAATATGAACCCAGCGCGGTTAACACGATATATAACCGATCAATGGGTGGTCACGCCTTACTCGCAATGCTGCTTGCAAACCAGATTTTGACTTCCGATTCTGAACGTTCAGCATTTTTTGAAGCTATGCGTCAGCTAACAGATTTTCACATCTGGTCAGGCAATTCATACCCGTTTGATGCATCGGAAGTTCAGGAGATATCGACGCAATATCATGATGATCATATGTGGGCCATGTCCGTCATTCACAAAGTTAGTAGCAAGGCCAACAAAACTACTCACCATGAGCGCTTTACACTTAGTCCAGTCCAATGCGAAAAAATACGCGATTTGTTTATCAAACAAGGTCTGTACAGCGCTAATCAAGGGCTTATAGATAGTTCAATAGCGCGTTTTGCTAGCTAAGGAAGCTAAACCTTCTCGACACTTAGGCAACTACATCGTCCTCTTCTTTTATATCATTTGACTCTTTAATTAAATGATATAGCTCCGTTCTAATCGACGCAGCCGCTGGGCTTGATGCAAATTTTGGATTCAATTGCCATTTTGGTTTAATAGGCGAAAGCGGTATTTCACGTTTGCGCGCAACAATAATATACATGGACGAAAACCACGGTAAATATCGCTTACACCATTTTTGTATGCGGCTTTTTTGATTAAGTGTTTTGCGCATAAACAAGCCGGAATACATCACTTGTTCTTGTTGGATAATTTCAAAATCTAATAGCTGCAGCCAGTCTTTGATTCGAGCCGCAGTAAAAAACCGCCCTTGATGAAGAATATTCTTGCGATTTATTGGCAAGTATTTCATCACCCCTGCCAGACTAAAGGGGTTAAATCCGGCAATAATAACGTGACCATTCGCCGTAATTGCACGGTCAATTTCTCGAATAATCTGATGAGGGTCTTGCGCAAAATCAAGTTCAGCAGTGAGTAAGAATGCATCGACGCTGTTATTTTGCAGCGGCAGGCGACAGGACTTTGACTGCACATGGCAGGCATCTTGAGTATTTTGCGCTAAATTATATTGATTTTTGATTGGGCAGGCTGAGGCATCTAACTGCGAACTCAAATTCCCAAGTTTGACCAAGTAATAGCCAAACACTCGCTCCAAAATAGGCGCAATGGCCCGCTCAAGCTCAATACGCACATTTTCACCCTGACTTAAAGACAGCCATGCTTTTGGATACTTAGGGCGCTTAATTATTCGCGCTTCGCGCATTAGCAAATTGCTTTCCTTTGACTGACACGGTACATTCCGACCTTACATTAGGACGGCGCACTTGTACAACAGGTTCAACCGACAAAAAATACTGAACGAAACCTGATAATAGCCATCTAAGATAGACTTTATACGTATGAAAAATAGACGAACATATAATAAGAATATTAAATAGGTTTATGACTCAATCCATGTCCGACATCAGCATCTTCCCAATCAAAGCCTTTGAAGATAACTATATTTGGTGTATTCATGACCATGAGCGCGCAGTGGTAGTTGACCCGGGTGACGCTAAACCGGTTTTAGATTACTTAACGCAGCATTCACTTTTATTGAGCGAAATATTAATCACCCACCATCATTATGACCACACCGGCGGTATCCAAAGGCTTTGCGAAGCCGTTAATCACCTTACCGTTATTGGGCCGCACAACCCCAAAATTAGTGGACTAACGGCCAAGGTTCGCGAAGGTGATACTGTATCTGTGCTAAGTGATAAGGTGTCGTTCGACGTTATCGAAACTCCCGGCCATACAATGGATCATATTGCGTTTTACAATGACCACTGGCTTTTTTGCGGTGACACCTTATTTTCTGTTGGTTGCGGAAGAATGTTTGAGGGGACGCCTGAGATATTCTTAGCGTCGCTTGATAAATTAGCAGCTTTGCCTTCCAGTTTAGCGGTGTATTGTACCCATGAATATACCTTGGCAAATTTGCAGTTTGCCCGCCATTTATTGCCTCACGATTCAGCATTAAGCGATTATGAGCAATGGGCGAAGCAAATGCGTGCACAGGGTGAGATTACACTGCCAAGCAGCATCGCGCAGCAAAAACATCTAAACCCTTACTTGCGCTGCCACGACAAAGCATTTCAGCAAATTATTGCAGAACAATTAGCGATTGAGGCGAATGAAGCTGGCACAGACATTGCTCGCGCTATTAGCACATTTGCCGCCATTCGCTCTGCCAAAGATCATTTTTAAACCGAGAATGGTTGAAGCTCAGATTAACGCGAATAATAAGAATTAGGATGTTATGAAACTTTTATTTTGGATATTTTTAGCGCTAGTCATTAGCGGTTGTAGTCTTACCGAGGCGCCAGATGCCGAATCCCCAGAGCTTACAACAAGTCAGATAACTGATGAAAACAAGGTCACTGACCTTTCTTCATTAGAGCCATGCAGAATTAATCACGAGACCAGTGGTAATCAGCAAAAAATGGCGGCTGGAGGCCATGAGCAAGAAGCCTGCATCGAAAGTCAAGAAGGTGTCGCAAAGCTCATTCACCCCACCCAAGAAGTTGACGTTCCGCTACCCTTGCCCGAAACAATCCCAGCGGAGGTTGAAGCTAACTTATGGAAGTATATTGCGAAAAACGTTTCGCTGGAGGTTCCAACTGGCGAGCCGCGTCTAGAGGCACAAAAACGTTGGTATCTGCGTCACCCCGATTACATGAAGCGCGTTTCAAAGCGTGCTACGCCTTTCCTGTATTACATTGTAAAAGAGCTCGAAGCGAACGACATACCATTAGATATTGCGCTTTTACCCATTGTTGAAAGCGCCTTTGACCCCTTTGCCTATTCTTCCGGACGGGCAGCAGGTATGTGGCAATTTATCCCCGGTACCGGCAAACGTTTCGGTATGCCGCAAAACTGGTGGTATGACGGTAGGCGCGATGTGGTTGCATCAACTCAAGGCGCTATTGCATATTTAAAGTATCTTCACAATATGTTTGACGGCAACTGGATGCATGCGCTTGCTGCATACAACAGCGGTGAAGGTCGAGTACAGCGAGCGATACGCAAAAATAAGCGCGCTGGCAAGGCCACCGATTTTTGGTCACTAGATTTGCCTAAAGAAACCCGAGCATATGTGCCCAAGTTACTCGCACTATCCGACATGCTCAAAAATGCTGAAAACTATAATTTCAAATGGCCGGTCATTGATAATGTTGAAGTCATTCAAGTAGTTAATGTGGGCTCACAAATCGACTTAGCGAAAGCCGCACAAATGGCGAACTTAACGCTACCGGAACTGCAAGCCCTTAATCCTGGCTTTAATCAATGGGCAACTAATCCACAAGGCCCTCACCGATTAGTGCTGCCACTCGACAGAGCAGAGAGTTTTGGACTTGCGCTGAACAATACACCAGAAAATGAGCGCCTGAACTGGGAGCGCCACAAGATAAGAAGCGGCGAAAGCATTGGTAAAATTGCTAAACAATACAACACCAATGTTGATGTGATTAGGCGGATTAACAACATTAAGGGCAATACTATTTACGCCGGCGATCATCTGCTTGTTCCTGTCGCGTTAAGCGAGCTTGATGCCTACGCGCTAAATGCGGCTCAGAATCTTTATCACACTAGTAGCAATCGCTCTCAACAGGCGAAATTCACTCACACGGTGCAATCTGGTGACACGCTCTGGGACATCGCCGGATTGCACAAAGTCAGTGTTAATGATTTGGCAAGATGGAATCGCATGTCGACGCGCGACACTTTAAAGCTTGGCAAAAAACTTACGGTATATCAAAAAGGAAGCAGTACAGATTCTCGACGCTCAGTGACTTACAGCGTGCGCAGAGGCGACTCACTGTCGTTGATTGCCAGTAAATTTCAAGTAAAGGTGAATGACATCTTGCGTTGGAATTCGCTAAGTAAGAATAAGTATTTGCAGCCAGGTCAACAGCTTACACTTTTGGTTGATATCACCAAAAGCTAAGCTGCAAATATAAGTGAGGCAGCAGGCGCTTTAAAGCTTGCGCCATGTTGTGCCTGCAGCGCCGTCCTCTAATACTACACCTAGTGCGGTCAGTTCGTCTCTGGCAGCATCGGCTTGCGGCCAATCCTTATCGCTTCGAGCTTGATTACGCTTGGCAATAAGCGCGTCAACTTTCGCTGCAAAATCATCATCTTGTTCACCTGCTCCTTGCAAGTAAGCATCAGGATCGCTTTGCAATATGCCTAATATGGCACCTAACCGTTTTAGAATACTCGCTAAACGAACGGCAGAATCGCTGACTCTATCAAGCTTATTTAGCTCTTTTGCTACATCAAACAAAACTGAAAACGCCACGGGCATGTTAAAGTCGTCATTCATCGCCGCCTCAAAACGCTCAAGGTAGCCGCCGAATGACAAGTCAAATTGCGCGTGAACGCTATCGCTTAATTCAAAGCCTCTAAGTGCCGTGTATAAGCGCTCTAGTCCTGCCCTTGCTTGATTAATGTTATCTTGCGAGTAGCTTAGTTGGCTGCGATAGTGTGCCGACATGAGGAAAAAGCGTAAGGTTTCGGCATCGTGCTTTTGCAAGACGTCACGCAGGGTAAAAAAATTGCCCAAAGACTTAGACATCTTTTCGTTATCGACCTGCACCATTCCAGTATGCATCCACGTGTTAACGTAGTCGGTATCAAAGGCACAGCATGACTGCGCTACTTCATTTTCATGATGGGGGAAAATGAGATCAGAGCCACCGCCGTGAATATCAAAATGCGCCCCCAAATGTTTGTGATTCATTGCCGAACATTCTATATGCCAGCCCGGACGACCTTTGCCCCAAGGAGAATCCCAGCTTGGCTCATCAGGCTTTGCTGATTTCCAAAGCACAAAGTCCAACGGATCTTGTTTGTCGGAGGTTGTTTGCACGCGAATACCGGCCTGTAGCTGCGATAAGTCCTGCTTTGATAGCTTGCCGTATTGCTCAAATGCGCTGACATCAAATAGCACATCACCTGAATCGGAGACGTAGGCATAGTCTTTTTCAATCAAACGTTCAATCACGTCGATTATTTCAGGCATATGCGTGGTGACTTTCGGTTCAATGTCCGGCTCAAGCAAATTCAAAGCGGCAAAATCTTCATGCATCATGGCGATGGTGCGTTCGGTCAAGTCACTTGGACTTTCACCGTTCTCTGCTGCACGAGCAATTATTTTGTCGTCAACATCGGTAATATTACGCACGTAGGTCACGTCAAACCCAAGGTGGCGTAAATAGCGCACAATGATATCGAAACTTAAATAGGTTCGAGCATGTCCCATATGACATAAATCATAAACGGTGATGCCGCACACATACATACCTACTTTATTCGCATGCAGAGGCACAAATACCTCCTTTTTCCGACTAAGTGTGTTGTATATATGTAAGGCGCCTGCCTGATTTTCTGTCATGTAATAGTACCTGTTCATTGTTGGTGCACGGTTTGTATTGTTATCTATATTTGCGAATTTGTGCCCGCAAGCACATTTACAAACATTGAAAGCGCGTAAATTCTAGCATCTGTCTGAGCTTTTAAGCTACCATTGCGGTAACAAATAAGAATTCTTTTTCATGCACTTAAGTTTTACAACATTGAATGCCTTGAGACGATAGGTATCTATTATTAAGCTAAGCCAACAATATAGGAAATACGATGGTAGTTTTAGAAACGAATTTTGGTGACATCACATTAAAAGTACGCCCGGATAAAGCTCCGAAGACCGTAGCTAACTTTAAAAAATATGTTGAAGATGGATTCTACGACAACACCATTTTCCATCGCGTGATCAGCAATTTTATGATCCAGGGCGGTGGTTTTGAGCCGGGTATGCAACAAAAATCGGTCCGCGATCCCATCGAAAATGAAGCAGACAATGGCCTAAGTAACGCATTGGGCACAGTTGCGATGGCGCGAACCAACGACCCGCATTCAGCCACGGCGCAATTTTTTATTAACGTAAAAGATAACGATTTCTTGGATTTTTCAGCACCCAACCCGCAAGGTTTCGGATACTGCGTATTTGCTGAAGTTACTGACGGCATGGATGTTGTCGAAAAGATTAAGGGCGTCGATACAGGCAACAGCGGATTCCACCAAGATGTGCCGCTGGAAGATGTGGTAATTAAGTCTGCACGTATTGTTGAATAATAAAGTTGATCAACAAAGCATAGGAATAAAGTCTGTGAACTTGCTATACACGTTTGCGGTGTTTCGTTAATCAATGAATACTGCTAAGCAAAACCCGTCCAAGATCACCTACTTCATTTCCGATTTGCATCTTAGCGCAGAAAGAGAGGATATTACCGAGTGTTTTCTGCGCTTTATGCAGGATGAAGCCCCTCAGGCAGAAGCGCTCTATATCCTTGGCGACCTATTTGAAGTATGGGTTGGCGATGACGATGTAAGTGACTTCAGTGAACTGATTGCAAGCGCAATTGCTGAGATTTCTAAGCGAATGCCGGTATACTTCATTCATGGAAACCGTGACTTTGCAATTGGCAATACATTTGCCGATAGATGCGGTATGCAGTTGCTGCCCGAACAAGCAGTAATTGACCTATATGGAAGACAAACCTTAATTAGCCACGGTGATGAGCTTTGCACTCGTGATATTGAATACATGAAGTTTCGCAAAAAGGCGCGTGGCTGGTGGTGGCCAACAATGATGCTTGCTCTGCCTTTGCGTTTGCGTAAAAAAATTGCAGCGCGCGGACGAAGAGTTAGTCAAAAGAATCACCAGCGGCTTACAGAGGAGATCATGGATGTGACCCCTGCGGAAGTCCATAGAGTGATGCGCCATTATGGTGTCGATTTTTTCATTCACGGTCATACGCATCGTCCAAACGTCCATAACTTTGAGCTGGATGGTGAAAGAAAGCAGCGGATTGTGCTGGGCGATTGGTATGATCAAGGCTCAATTCTTTTGGCAAGTGCCAATGAGCTTAGCCTGCAAACTCGAGCATTTAGCGGCCAATAGAATAGATTTTTGCCGCCCTTGCAGTCGCAATTATACAAAGATCGCAAATTTCGCTTGAAACATCATATAAATGATGAATAATTAAGCGGAATAAGGGCGCCACGAGGCACGCATTTCCCCGCCATAAACACAACACAACTTGAGAAGGAATTCGCTTGTTTAATCGAAGCATTAAATACATCGTATTGCTGGTTATAAATATCATTATATTGATTGTGCTCTATGCGAATAATGACGCCGAGCAAACTGGCGTTTTTGACACCGAATTTGTTATTGATTTGCTCGCCGAACGCGATTCGCTTCAAGAAGCCCTAATAGATGCGGAAATCCTGCAACTTGAAGCCGAAAAAAAGCTAGGTGACGCACTTATTCGGTTTGCTGACAGTGATGTCAATGTGGAGCTTGCTCAGCAGCGGTTTGAGCGCTGCGAAAGTGCGCGAGAAAGCGCTCAGCAGCGCAGTCAAGACCTCGCCGCTCAATTAGCTAATTCTCAGTCAACGCTTGAACAAAATAATCGACAAATTATCGGCTTGCAAGACGATTTGATGGCGGCGAGAGCAGCTGCTAATAGCTCGACAGAAACACCAGCTTCGGAAGCTAACCCAGCCCCGGTTGTTGCCTTATGCGATACACAAGAGGCGGAGTTGGCAGAAGCTCGACAACAACTTGCTCGAATTGGTGTGCAAGTGGAGCAGCAGCAAGATACTATTAATGAATTGGAAACTCTTCTGTCGCAAGCCTCTGCACAAGACGATAGTGAAGCGCTAAGGGCAGAACTTGAAGAACTAAGAGCGATTATCGCTCAGCTTCGTTCGGATATAGAAAACCCTATTTACTTAAAAACAGTCTATTTGAACGGGAAAAAGTGTGACGCTCCACCTTTTGAGGAACTCGTATGTGTAGAAGAGTTTCTAGTGCGACCTCAATTCTCCAAGGCACCCACAAGTGATGTAACGGTGAGTGTTTATTCGCCTGATGAACAACTCATTGCCTCAGCAACATTTTCCTCAAAACGTGCACAGCTTTTTAGATTATCCATGAATAGTCAGCGCGAGTTAAACGCAGGTGAATTTACCGCGACTTTTGAAGTGGAAGGTGAATTGCTAAGAACAGACGGTCATTTAATTACCCATTGATCATGACGCTTACACAGTGACGGGGACAGGCTTTTACTTCATCAGCTAGCTTCGGCTACTTGGCTGCGCTCTTCGCTTTCTTTAGCGGTAAGGGGTGCGCCACTATGAAAACGAAACTCATTATCGACAGATCCAATTAACTCTGCTTCAATCTGCCCAAAATATAAAACACGTTCGCTAATGTCTTTGCCCGAAATTCGTTCTGCTAAGGTCAAGTAATCTTGAAAATGGCGCGCTTCTGAGCGCAATAATGATACATAAAACTGCCCTAGCGTTTCATCTACATGAGGTGCAATGGCGGCAAAGCGTTCACAAGAACGCGCCTCAATGTGCGCGCCGCATATCAATGTATCAATTAACTTGGCGGGCTCATGAGTGCGCACGTGCTTCATCATGCCTTTAGCGTATCGAGAAGCTGTGAGGTTGCTGTAATCGATATCTCGATTTTGCATGATCTCTAATACTTGCTGAAAATGGTGCAGTTCCTCTTTTATTAACAAAACCATTTTAGAGATAAGCTCATCACCATGCTCAAAATTAGATTTACTGATTAGCTTTTTTGATAAGCTTACGTGCTGGCTAAAATCACCATCGCCTAGCTTACGGTACACGAAATCCTCAAAAGGCCTAAGCCAAGCTAGCAAAGCATCACCGCTCTCCTTATCAACCGCATAACGTCGAAGTAATAACATGGCTGTTTGTGCGGCTTTTAATTCACAATTTGCATGGTCAACTAATAAGGTTGGCAGGTTTTCAGGCATTATCGCTTCATCAATCCAACTTTGTGGGCTCGGGCATTGAAGAAAGGCTTTTATTGGAGAAAGTAGCTCGGATATGTTCAAAATATTATTTCCAGCGTAAATGTAAAATTCGGATAATCGTAATGCCATAATCCGTTACTTTGAAATGAATGACATGTTTACCCTCTCTACAAAATCGATAACCAACCCTACTAATATGATCACATGAAATTGACATTTTAGAAGCGTCCGCAAGAGCAGCAAATGCGCCTTTAACTAAGCTTTTTAGATATATTGGACAAAGTATCCTTCAAGGCTTCTAAGCGTGATTTACCGTGCGCGCTTTGAATGTCAAAGCTGTCAGCCATGTTTTCCAATTCGTCGGCAAAATCATCGTCTTTATCACCGTTATCAAGGTGTTTTTGTGCGCGCTTAAGCATGGCCATAGCCTCTTGGTGAACTTGTTCGCTTAAGCCAAAATCACGGTGCAATTGGTCTACATACGCCATGGCAACCACCGGCACGGCGGGCCAGCTAACCGGCAGTTGTTGCTGAGGATTAAATACCTTACCCATATTGGCAATTTCGGCGGCGGCAATCTCATTCTCTGTCAAATGTTCGCTTGGCTTAAGTTCAAATACATCTAAACCGCGCACAATTTCGGTGCCGTAAATCTTACCGTCAAACCAATAGGTAGACCAATAACCGCCCACTACAATTTGTTCATCATGAATTGGGCCTCGGTCAAAATATGCGATTTCTTGCGGATTGGCAGCATCGGTGAAGTCTGAAATTGATAGACCACCCTGGTACCAAGCTTGCGCAAAAATATCGCGACCGGGCACGGGTATCAGTGAACCATTGTGCGCTACGCAGTTTTCTTGATCTGATTGTGGTGCGTCAATTTTATAATAACTTTGGAATTCAAGTTTGCCATCCACAATATTGTATATCGCGTTTGCACCCCATGTGACTGGATCAGAGGCTCTGCAGCGTGGTTGCGTGCCGCCGCCCCACTCATCCGTGAACAATACTTTTGTACCATCGTTGTTAAATGTAGCGGAATGCCAATACGCGAAACCCGGGTCTTTCACATCATCAATTCGTGTGGGGTTATATGGGTCGCTAATGTCAAACAAAATACCGTTTCCTGAACATGCGCCAGCCGCGATATTCAGTGAGGGGAATACGGTAATGTCATGGCATTCGTCGGTTGGGCGCGTGTCTTGCGTGCCTGCACCATGGTCACCACCGAGCCACAGGCCCGCTACGCGTCCTTCGTCGTCAGCAAATACAGCGGGGCTTGATGTAATGCGCGCACTTGCCGGATCATTTACCGGAATTTCGACCACATCAATTCTAAATAAAGCCGTGCGTTCATCTCCCGGCACCTCACCAACGCAGCCCGCTAGCTCCTCTTCATCTCTTACACTGGAGGTGCCAGAGTTATAAACAATAATGTTTTCATCGTCTGCACGCACAACTGAATGAGTATGCGAGCCGCGGCAAGTTTGCACTAAGCCCACTTGTACCGGACGCGTCACATCTGAAATATCAAAAATCCGCAAGCCTCTGAAGCGCTCATCGCTGATGTCTTCGTTTATACCTTCAAGCCCGCAGTCAATGCGTCCTCGCGTTTGCTCCACCGACATTATCAATAAATCGCCCACAATGGAGACATCGCCCTGCCCCCCCGGACAAACAATGGAGCTTTTAAGCGAAGGAATACCGTCGTAGTTTAATTGATAAACGTTAAATCCGTGATAGTTACCGGCAACTAAAATATCGTTGGCAAAGGCCATATCGGTATTCCAAAAGCTAAGCAGCGGCCAGCGTTCACTGTATTCGGTTTTCTCATCAGAATCAGCGTCGCTGCTGCGTTCAGGCATTTGGTGCTGGGCATGTTCATGAGCGGAAGGAATAGATTCCGTTGCACCGCTTGCTCTTTTTCGTGCCTCAGCGGCAAGGTCTTCTGGGATCAAATGATCAGAAAACTCAGGAACGTCAAAATCTTCATCCTCAAGATTTTTCACGTCTGCATGCATCGCATGATTAGAATGATCCATCGCAGGGGCTACATCCTTATCGTCATCATCGCGACTCAGGCGAATGGGCGGAATGTTTGACGGATTTTCGGGGTCAAAAAAACCAGCGGGCTTTTGCAAGGTAGCCACTAAACTCAAGTTAGAAATCGCTTCGCCTGCATCTCTAAATCCGGCTTGCAAGCCAACGCGAGGATCGTTTGACAAACCGGCTAAAAGCTCATTCATTCGCTCTATTTCAGCTTCTTGGTCGTTCACAATATCATTCACAAAATCATACAATATAGGGTCGTAAGCAGAGCCCGGTTGGTCGAGCAAATCCTCCACCATGCGAATAGCGCCTTCGTGATGCGGAATCATCAAGGTTAAAAACAAGCGATCAAAATCGGTACCTTTAGAAGCTGCGAGTTGCTGCATTTGTTCAGGCGTTGCCATGCCCATCATGCTGTGGTCCATATGCATGTGATGCGCAATTTCGGATGCTTGCCCCCGCTCCTCTAACCAGCGCGACATAAAAGCAATCTCGTCGTCTTGTGAGCGTTTGATTCGCCCTGCAATGTCAATAATTTCTGGGTTATTAGTGCGAGCATCAACCAGTAAGCCCATGTCTACAGCTTGCCCATGATGCGGAATCATATTCTGCATAAAGAGCACGTCATCGCGCGTAAAGCTGGTGTTGCTCAGCGCTATGGCTTGCTCAGCTGAAAGCGTTTTGCTCTGCTGACCTGGCGCACCTGGTTGAACAATAGGCACTTCTTGAGCTTTGGCATCATTAGGAAGAACAACACTCGATAAGCAGAGCGTGGTAGCAATAGCACTCACGATGGCTGTGGATAGTTTCGAGAATTTTAAATGGGATGTGTGTCGTAGGTTTTTATTATTCATCACTCACAAAGCTCGCATAAAGGACATTTAGTTGAACTAGCAATTCTGCCCTGCATAGCCGCGTTTATCAATAACATCTCAAGCGATAGCGCTAGATACTGCGTTCAGCATTGACTACTATAAGAAAGTGCTGAAACAATATTTGAAGGTATTGTGCAAAAAGCGAATTGCCTATGTGGAAAAGTCACCATTAATGCAGACTTTGACGGTCATAGTGCAGATGCTGTTCAGTGCCAATAAAGGATTTACTCTGCGTGCCGAAACAATAAGAAGCGCTGCATATGCTAGGACGTCTTGATGCATAGTTTGCAAAATCCTGCCCTCCTAAATATATATTGATGAGGCTTTTTATGAAACACCAGCACGGTTTTACATTGATTGAATTGATCATCGTAATTGTAGTGTTAGGCATTTTAGCCCTTGTCGCAGCGCCTCGTTTCATTAATATCCAATCAGATGCACGCACGCAAACGCTTAATGGCGTTAAAGGCGCGATTGAAAGTGCATCGCAATTAGTGTTCGCTAAATCAGCCATTGCTGGCATTACTAAGGTTCCCAACTCTGCTAGTAACTCTGAGGTACAAATTAACGGTGTACCCGTGCAAACGCATTTGGGCTATCCTGATGTTAATCCATACACAAAAATCGATTCTGATTTAAGCGCTTCCCCACCGACATATGGCATCGACAGTTTTGTAGATATTGACGCTTCCCAGCTTAATGTGACCATCAATTCGACGACTTCAGAAATGCGCATTACTTTTGCTGGAGAAGACTCTGCCACAAACAACTGCTATGTCAGCTACTTTAATGCCAATTCGAGCAATACTTCTACGCCAACACTGTTTGTTATTTCAGACGGTTGCTGAGTGAGATGCGTTTCATCATTGGATATTTCAAGTTTTAATGTAAACTCAACATCCAATTGGACAAACATCCAGAATAACCAAACCTAGGTTCCCCTAACAATAACCAGATTTACTTAACAGGTATGTTATGACTTCACTTTCAAACGCAGCCAAGTCTCTTTCTTCGCGCTTACGCACTCACTTTCAAGTTGGCAAATCAAACTGCAATCTAGCCCTTGTATGTATTGGCGTCGCCTTCTCAGCAGGCTCTATAGCCAAAGTCACACCTGAATGGATTCGTTATGCGGCAATTTCGCCAGACGCATCCACCATTGCCTTCACCTACCAAGGCGACATCTATTCTGTGCCTGCTGCGGGCGGCCAGGCAACGCGATTAACCTTTCACGAAGCACATGATTATGCAGCTGTATGGAGTAGCGATGGTTCTCGTATTGCCTTTGCTTCTAACCGCTTTGGCAATTTTGATGTGTACGCCATGAACGCAAAAGGCGGTGAAGCGCAACGGTTGACATATCATTCATCTGATGAAGAGCCTTACACCTTTTCTAATGACGATAAAAACATCATGTTTAAAGCACAGCGCATGGATACTGCGGAGCATAGGCAGCATCCTACTAGAAGACTGCCAGAGCTTTATTCAGTGCCTGGTACCGGCGGGAAGATTGAACAGGTAATGACCATTACGGCTGAATCTGTGCAGTTAAGCGCAGATGGCAACACATTGCTGTATCAAGACCACAAGGGCACTGAAAATCAGTGGCGCAAACATCATAGAAGCAGCGCGACGCGTGACGTATGGCGCTATGATGTAAACAGCGGTGAGCATCAGCAGTTGACGCAGTTTTCCGGAGAAGATCGCAACCCTGTTTTTTCACAAAATAATGACGCCATGTTTTATTTAAGTGAGCAAAACGGCAGCTTTAACGTTTATCGCATGGCCATAGATGATCCGCAAGACATTGAGCAAGTGACAAACTTTGACATGCACCCAGTAAGATTTCTATCCCGAGGCCAGAACACGCTTGCATTTACTCATCACGGTAGCCTATACACCCTCGATGTATCGTCAGACGCGCAAACCGCCTCACCTCAACAAGTTGATGTCACTATTCGTACGCAAGACATTGGCAACAACATGGAAATGCTCAGTGTAAATGGCGAAATTACGCAAATGAGTATTTCACCTAACGGCAAAGAAATTGCGTTTATTGCCCATGGTGATGTGTTTGTTAGCGATACAGAGGGTAATTTTACTAAGCAAATTACCGAAACTGCCGCGCGAGAAGCATCTGTTAGTTTTTCTCCTGATGGCGATTATTTAGTTTATGCAGCGGAAAGAGGCACCAAATGGAGCGTTTTTAAGGCTGAAAAAGTGCGTGAACAAGAGCCTTTCTTTTATGCTGCTTCGCTAATAAAAGAAAGCGCACTCATTGATAATGAGAAAGACAATTATCAACCTAAAATTTCTCCGAATGGTGAGCGTATCGCCTATGTTGAAGACCGCCGAACCATCAAAGTCATGGAGCTAGATTCAAAGGACAGTGTTGATGTTGTGCCCGGCGACCTTGCTATTCATTTTCGCGATGGTGACCAAGAGTTTAGTTGGAGCCCAGACGGTGAATGGATACTGTTTGAGTATCGCAAACTGCTTCAAAACACCGACGTAGCGATAGTGAGCGCAGATGGCGATGAAGATAAACGCATGCTTATCCCCAGCGGATATCGAGATTATAGACCAAAGTGGGTCAATAACGGCAAACAGGTGCTGTATTTTAGTAATAGCGAAGGTTTGAAAAGCTATGCAACGAGCGGAAGAAGTCAGTTAGACGTATTTAGTGTATTTCTTACACAAGAAGACTGGGACGAATTTACCATGAGCGAAGAAGACTTTGAGCTCATGCAAGCAATTGAAGATGCCCAAGACGAGAATGCGGAAGACGATGAACAAAGCACTGACGATGATAAAAAAGATGAAGTGGAAGTAATTGAACCCATCGAAATCGAATGGGACGGCATGGACAGACGCATTGCACGCTTAACCATTCACTCTTCTCGCCTAAGCGATGCCGTGCTAAATAAAGATGCCGACACGCTCTACTACTTATCAGAATTCGAAGACGGATTTGACCTATGGGAAACCAACCTTCGCAGCAAAGAAACCAAAAAACTCATTAGTCTTGACGCAAGCGGCGGCAGTCTCTTGTGGGATGACGATATGGAAACGCTTTATCTACTAAGCGACGGCAGTATCGCTAAATTGGATTTAGAAGACGCTTCTCGTGAGAATATTGGTATAAATGCAGAAATTCTGGTGGATCATGATGCGGTTCGCAAACATGCCTTTGACCATGTATGGCTGCGCACGTCTAAGATTTTCTACGAGCCAAGCTATCACGGCGTGGACTGGAGCTTGATGCAAAGTGAATACGCGCCAAAAGTCTCTCATGTAGCAAATGTGTTTGAATTTACTGAGTTACTAAGCGAAATGCTGGGAGAACTTAATGTATCTCACTCTGGCGCAGGCACGGGTCGCTTCGGCTCGCCTGACTATGGCATAAAAGATGAAACCGCAAGTTTGGGTATTTTCTATGACCATAATTATGATGGTGCTGGCATCAAAATTACAGAGGTGATTAAAGATGGTCCTCTAGATAAAGCCAAGTACGACGTGGAGGCTGGCTCAATCATCCGTAAAATAGACGGACAAGATATAAGCGAGAATATGGACTGGGCAAAATTGCTCAATCGTAAAGCAGGCAAATTTGTTTTACTGGATATCGCAAAGGGAGAGCGTGATAAAGCGGTTGAACAAATTACCGTTAAGCCCATTTCTCGTCGCGACGAAGGGAGGCTGTTATATCAGCGCTTTGTGAAAATTAATGAGCAAGAAGTGCTTGAACGAAGCGACGGAAAACTAGGCTATGTGCATATACCCAATATGGCTGATGGCCCCTATCGCAGTATTTATGACGATATGCTAGGGCGCTTTTTTGATAAAGAAGCCATGGTGGTGGACGCCCGCTTCAATGGCGGTGGCGACTTAGTGGCCGACTTAGCCATGTTTTTCACAGGCGAACCCTTCCTTACTTACGCCACCGAAGCGAAGGTGGTTGGCGGAGAACCCACCTCTCGCTACACCAAACCCATCATTTCCCTGTTTAACGAAGCCATGTATAGCGACGGCCATTGTTACGCTAGCGGCTACGTTGATTTACAGCTAGGTAAGTCAGTTGGCATGCCAGTACCGGGCACATGCTCTTTTGCTGGCTGGGAAGGCTTACCTTTAGGCGGTTTTTGGGGAGTAGTACCGGTTAGCGCGAAGAACAAAGCGGGGGAATGGTTGGAAAACAATCAAACCTCACCACAAGTGATTATCAAAAATATGCCTGAGGTGATCATTAATGGACGAGACCAGCAGCTCGAAAGAGCGATTGATGAAATCTTGGAAGACCTTTAGCAAAATACACGCCTTATTGGTTAGTGTGTATTTGGTTTAAAAAACACTGAGCTTACATGCTCACTGCATATTCTTAAGGAACGCGTCATTGGCAAAACAAGAACCACTGGTTTTAGTCCTTAATTGCGGAAGCTCTTCTATTAAATTTGCGATTATGAATGCAAAAACTGGCGAGACTTTATTAAAAGGGTTAGCCGAGAATCTGTTTTTGCCAACGGCTAGCCTTAGCTACTCTAACGAAAGTACAAACGAACAATATCCGCTTGCTAGTCAAAGTGATCATACACAAGCCTTGGATGCAATTACGCAGCTGTTAGATAAGCACCCGATGCTCAAAACATCATTAATTGCTGTAGGTCATAGAGTCGTTCATGGCGGGGAGTCATTTTCTGAATCGGTGCTCATTGATGACTTAGTGATTGACGCAATCGACAAAACATCGCTCATGGCGCCATTGCATAATCCTGCTAATTTAGCGGGGATTACAACCGCCCAAAGGGCTTTCCCGCACTTACCTCACGTCGCTGTGTTCGACACTGCATTTTTTCAAACCCTTCCGAAGCACGCTTATATGTATGGCTTGCCTAAGCGTCTTTATAAAGAGCACAGTATTCGCAAGTACGGCTTTCATGGCACAAGCCACTACTTTGTCAGCCATCGAGCAGCAAAACTGCTTGGCAAAGCCATTGAAACATGCAATTTAATTACCGCTCACTTGGGAAATGGTTGCAGTATTAGCGCCATTAAAAATGGCAAGGCGATAGATACCAGCCTTGGCTTTACGCCCCTTGAGGGTTTAGTCATGGGCACGCGCAGTGGCGATATTGACCCAAGTTTACCGAGTTATTTGATTGAACACTTAAACTACACAGCTTCTGACGTAACAACTATGCTTAACAAAGCATCCGGTTTGTTAGGGATTTCTGGTGTGTCGAATGATTGCAGAGAACTCGAAGCACAGGCGGCCTGTGGCGATGCAAATGCACAACTCGCGCTGGATGTGTTTTGTTATCGATTAGTGAAATATATCGGCAGCTATATGGCCATTACAGGCCCTTTAGATGCCCTAGTATTCACTGGCGGTATTGGCGAAAACTCAGCCCTGATACGAAATCAAGTTATCAAACAGCTGGCGCATATGGGCTTGGCCTTATCCGAATCTGCAAACAATACAATCCGCTTTGGCAAATCAGGCGCGATTAACCATCCGAATTCATTGCCCATTTTTGCGATTGCCACAAATGAGGAATGGGTGATTGCAAAAGATGCTTACGAACTGGCAGGCGCTAGTGATTAATTTCAGGCATGGAAGTGATGAAACGCACTTTCGATATTTGACCCGCAAAGAATAATTGACTTACAAAGGCTCACTATGACACACCGAATAATGCTTATTCCCATTGGCAGTGATGCCGGCTTAACGAGCGTGAGTTTGGGATTGGTGAGGGCTTTGCAGCAAAAAAGCTTAGACGTGAATTTTTTCAAACCTGTCAGTCAGCGCCGACAAGGTGACTATTCTGAAGCACATGCCACAGCAGATGAACACGATAAGAGCGAAGATAAATCAACCGCTATTTTAAAAGGTCTTGGGTTTACTGACATCAAAGCGCCTTTAGCCACAGGACATGTGGAGGATTTAATTGGCAACAACAAAACTGACGAACTCTTAGAAGAAATTATTGATAATTTTGAGCAATACGCCAATCAAGACGACATAGTAATGATTGAAGGGCTCATATCGACAGCAGGTCATCCGTATGCTGTAAAACTCAATCGAGCGATTTGTAATGCCCTTGACGCCAAAATCATCTTAGTAGGCTCTCCGGGAGGACTTAACTTATCGCAATTAAACGATAAAATTGAGATAGTGGCCGATAGCTATGGCGGCCATAAAGGTAAACGCGTCGTTGGGTGTATCTTAAACAAAATAGGTGAGCCTGAAGACCTCAAAGGGCGTTTGGGAACAGAGCTTATTCACCAACCGAGCAACGCTCACAGCGCCGGGAAGATAAAAAATCTGTCTCAACTGCCTGTGTTTTCACGTTCATTTAAGTTAATTGGCGGCATTACTTGGAATTTTGAGTTGCTTGCCCCGCGTGTTCAAGATATACAAAAACACCTGAATGCTGAGCTTATTAACGAAGGAGACTATTTGCATCGGCGTTTACGCAGCGTGCACTTGTGCGCGCGTGAAATACACAACATGACCTCGATATTGCGCCCTGGTGCGTTACTTATCATATCAGGTGATCGCAACGATATAATCGTATCCGCTTGCCTTGCCTCACTCAATGGCACAAAACTAGGTGCACTGCTGTTAACCGGTGGTTATCGACCTGCCCCCAACATTCTCAAGTTATGCGAGAGTGCCCTTGAAACCGGGTTGCCGGTTATGTTGGTCAACGACAACACTTGGCAGACCACTTCAAACTTACACAGGTTCAATCAAGAAGTGCCGGTTGATGATGCACAGCGCCTCGACCGCGTTATGGACCATACTGCAAGCTGTATCAATGAGCAGTGGTTAAGCAGCTTGTCAAAAAATGCCATGCGCAGCACAAGGCTTTCACCCCCCGCATTTAGGCATAAATTGACGCGTTTAGCACAGTTAGCTAACAAAACGATTGTGCTACCAGAAGGGAATGAGCCGCGCACCATTAAAGCCGCTGCGCTTTGTTCCCAGCGAAACATTGCTAAGTGTGTGTTGCTAGCCGAGCCAGAAGAGGTGCATCGAATCGCGAAACAACAAGGTATTGAACTGCCCAAAGGCATCTCGGTCATCAATCCCAAAGACATTCGAGACGACTATGTAGAGGCCTTAGTCGAGCTTCGAAAGCATAAAGGTTTAACGGAAGTTTACGCAAAAGAGTATCTTAAAGACCCTGTAGTGCTGGGCACCATGATGCTGCAACAGGGCCACGTTGATGGTCTTGTATCGGGTGCGGTGAATACCACGGCAAACACCATAAGGCCTGCTTTGCAATTGATTAAAACCGCGCCAAATGCCTCTATTGTTTCATCCATATTTTTTATGCTGCTCCCAGAACAAGTATTGGTATACGGAGATTGTGCGATTAATCCAGACCCAAACGCTGAACAGTTAGCAGAGATTGCGATCCAGTCTGCCGATTCCGCTTCACTGTTTGGCATTGAGCCGAAAGTTGCCATGCTTAGTTATAGCACGGGTGACTCTGGCTCGGGTGCTGATGTTGAAAAGGTCAAACAAGCCACTAAGCTTGCGCAAACTAAACGTCCTGATCTGCTGATAGACGGACCGATGCAATATGATGCAGCCGTAATGGAAAATGTCGCTGCCAAAAAGGCCCCCCAAAGCAAAGTAGCAGGACAGGCAACCGTCTTTGTTTTTCCGGATTTAAATACCGGAAATACAACCTACAAGGCCGTTCAAAGAAGCGCAGACCTCATCAGTATCGGTCCAATGCTTCAAGGAATGGGTAAACCCGTTAATGACTTAAGCCGAGGCGCACTTGTTGATGATATTGTGTATACCATCGCGCTGACGGCTATTCAGGCGTCTGATGAAGAGTCGAAGGCATAGTTAAAGACTTGGCTCAAACTTCTTAAAGGTCTTTATAATTGATTTGATGAAAGATAATGTCTTTTGCGCCTGTCTAGTTAATCATACTAACTAAGGGTTAAATGACAAATTATGAAACGCGTACTTCGCTCGGCTAAAATTACACTGATAACAACACTTACGCTAATAAGTCTTTCCACATTTGCTCAAAACGAAGCAACTAAACCAGAACAAACAGCACAGGATGCTGCTGAGCAACGCGTGCTTGCACCTAATTGGACGCTTGAGAATGCCGATGGTGAAATGGTGAGCTTTAGCGATTTCAAAGGCAAACCTACGATTATTCATTTTTGGGGCACCTGGTGTTCGTTTTGCAAGCGCTTACATCCGGGCTTAGAGAAAATTCGCGCTGAATATGAAAGCCAAGGTCTTCAGATTGTCGGTATTAGTATTAATGAGCCGATTGGAGCTAAGCCGGCACAAGTGCTAAAAGACCGAGGTATCAACTTTCCTACCCTTCTAGATGGTGATGACGTAGCACTTCAAGACTTTGAAATTTATGGCACGCCGACCACTATATTTATTTCTGCTAAAGGCGAAATACTTGGTGCTACGATGGAGTCAAATCCAGATGATCCGCGCTTTGAAAAAATTGCACAATATCTTGTGCAAACGCAATAAACCGCGTCGCAGGTATTTAAGCATCAAATTAAACGAAAAAAACTGACAATTTATCAGTATAAACTTGATCTAGATCTTGTTACACTTTTGTTAATGACTTATATTTATTGTTAAGAGTCGCTTATTCATTAGACTCATAACGCAAGTAAGACTTTCAGGTCTTAAATAACCTGAATCCTGTTTAAGAAACGGCGCTCAGCACCGCTAGAATTGCGAATTACTGCGTTGCAAAAGCCAGCAATAGAATAACTATTACGTGACTTTTGCGCCTTGTCCTTCACAATTCTAGCAGCACTGAGTGTAAAAATTAATTTAAGTATGTGAAACAAGCGCTTGCACCATTTCTTAAACAGGATTCAGGTTAAATATGGTTTCGATTAATAAATAAGGAGCAAGTTAGTGATACTGAACCATCTGTGGGGCATTTACCGCTCACCAAAACAAGAATGGCAAAACATAGACAAGCAGAAAGAGAGTTATTTCTATGCTTTGAGTCATATCCTAGTTGTTTCAATCATTCCAGCGGGCATGGCGTATTATGCCTCGGCTTATTTAGGTTGGGATATTGGTGCGGGCGTTACCGCAGAAACGATTAAATTAACCCATGCTAGCGCAATGTCAATGGCTGTTGCAATGTATGCTGGCCTTATTTTTGGTGTATGTGCACTTGCTGCGCTTATTTACGAAATGGCTAAAGCCTTCGACGCGAAAACCAGTTTTACACAAAGCTTAGACATAGCAGCCTACACCGCAACGCCATTATTTATGGCGGGGTTTAGTGCTTTTTATCCCGAGCTTTGGTTTATTATGATGGGAGTGCTTGCCGGTCTAACTTACTCGGTGTATTTGCTGTATACCGGCGTTCCAATTATGCTTCATATCCCCGAAGAAAAGGGCTTTATTTTTTCCAGTTCAGTAGTTACTTGCGGATTAGTGCTCATGGTTATTTTGATGGCTGCATCGGTCATATTATGGAGTTACGGGCTCGGTCCACAGCATATGTAAGCGAATATGCCGAATATCTGCAGCAATATTGCGGCATTAGGTAGACGGTTTTCCACACGCTTTTCACCACCTGCAGTACTTTATGATGGCTAATATAAACATGTATACGCTGGGCTACGAAATCCAGCGTATACAGTGAATAAGAACTTACTGTTGCTGCTTCATTTTAGCCAAACAGGCCTCATATTCAGCAAATGCCTGATTGTAGGCGTCTCCGGCTATATCACTTTTGGTCCTCGCAGTATCAGCCTCTGCGACGGCATAAGCGAGGGCGGCGACTGCGGCAGCGCAGGCTGCACCCGTGAAACCTCCACCTCCGAGAGTCCATATCGCTACCCCACAGGTGCCAACCATGGCAGCATCTGCGGCCAGCGCTAAATTTCGAGCACCCTCCCAATCTGCATATGCATTTCGCCAAGCGGTGAATTTGTCTTGTTGTCGATTATTTTCTGCTGTGCAAGGCATGATTAATTTACCTCCAACGCGGGTGTAAAGGACATGTTCATTCCATCTTGGTAGAGCAAAACATTGCTTCTTACTCTAAACACAAGATCATCGTACCAACTGGTTTTACGTAACTCGCTTAGGCTAACTCGGTCAATATCGACGCCAGGCGATGCGGACCACGCCGGGGCATTGCGAACAAATCCACTTAACTCTACAAACGCGCCGTCGCTCAAGCCATTGTTAATGAGACTAAACATATGTGCGCGCACTCGAATTGATTCATCGGTATCACTTGGTTTCAAATCAAAAAAGGATGAGAACTTAGGCGGTGACGGATCGTCTTCTATGGCCAAGTTGTCTACATAGCCTTGAATTTGAATAAAAGCGCCTTCAACTTGAGCACCACCTTTAATCGTATTTACATCAACAGGATCGCCCGAAGGCGCCTCTGAGTCCATTTGTCTATCGTCGACCCTGCGTTTTTCAAAGCTATACCACCTGTTGGCATTGACCCCGTTTGATTCCGCTTTAACCATACACAAATAGGCATGCACAACGCATAAACGGTTGATCATATCTAAGAGACTAAGAGCGAGCACGTGCTCATTGCTAGTGTCGGTGGCCGGTGTGTTTTGCTCAACTAAGTATAAGTAGCTCCCCACCAACATAGCACTGATAGGTAAACGCTTAGATATATCTTGCTCTGTGCTTTGGCAAAGTTTATAAAATGTATCTGCCTCTACTTTACTTACCAGCGCGTCATACAGCGACTGAATGCTTGAATCATGCAAGGTTGATAATTGATCGATCTCTGCACTTAGTATATCGCTATCGTCATCACCCTGCTCGCCGTCAATTTGTCCAGCATCCGCAAGCGCAGCCGTCTTCTTGAAAGCGCTGTTCATACTGGACTCAATATCGGCGCGAAGTGCGAGAGTAGCAAGTGATGTTTGCACCGGAATCAAAATATCTTGCTCGCTGTCTATCACCGATTTCGCTTGTTTTCGCGACTCAAAAAGCGCGCCTTCACCTGCCAGCAAGTTATCTAAAAACGCTTGTGCCTGCGTCTCATCGCCCTGAGAGGCGGTGAGCTCAGCCAACATCGCCGCTCTTAAAGTATCAGCCTGAGCTGAGTTGTCGGAGCTTAAGTCGGTAAACGCATTTTTTAGGCCACTGTCACGCAGTGATAAATAATCCACACTGCAACTGTATAAATGGGTTTTACTGGCGATGAAGTTAAGGATTTGTTCAGCACTTCCGCGCAGAGGGATGGTTTGGCTCTGAACCAGACGCCAATTGCGGGCTAACAAAAAACCTTTGTAAGTCTCCATTGCAAGCGTGGCTGATTCAACAAGTTCCACCGGGCCATGTGCAAAGGGCGGGAAACTCTCAAGGGGTAATTTTCTAATATTTGTCATAGTGTACCACCTTCAATTTAAGTCAGGTGAAAAGGAATGGGCTGCTCATTGCTCAGCCCTCGGTAAATCGCGACTATTGCAATAACCGTCTTATGTTTAGCTATATCAAACTCTGCGTTAATGAGCTTAAAAAGCTTATTAACGCTGGCTAAGATCAAAGGCAGCTTGAACGGCTAAGCCCCACTTCCTGCTACCGATTTTGGTGTAGCGCTTAACTTGGTATTGCATCCATTTTTCTAGCGCGAGCGTGTTCCCCATTCGTTCGCGCACCGACATACAAATGTTTCTTAAAATCCAGTAATTATGTCCAGAGCGATCCATTCTCAGTCGCTTGAGCATGGGCTCATCGCCTGACCTCATTTTGCTAAAAAATGGGGTGTTAGCTTCCACCAAGTCGGGGTTTTGCTTAAAATCTCGCATAACATTTTTGATGGTTGAGCTACTGGACACACCTAACTCAGCGCGCATTTTCGACCAGTTAGAGGGAAAGTCGTTTTCAAAACTCTTAAAAAACGGTGTTGTAGAGGTATAGGCCGTATTGTTAATTAGCGTAATGGCAGCCACCTTGTACATATCCATTTTTAAAAAAGCACTGCGAGAACCATAGAGCGTGCCCACGTATGCGTCCTTGAAAGGTGCGGTTGAGTCTATGCTTACCGCCCTCGAATTACGCAACATATGTCCGATTAAAGCCACTAAAATCGGCGTTCCAACGCCTAATATATGAATGGGTAAATTGTCTTCCAAGCCATCATTGGCGCCAAGGGTAATCGCAGTAGAGACTAAATATGGTTCGGGGAGCTTTTCATTAAACCTAATATTTTTCCCATTAAAATTCATTTCAGTGATCCAGCGTTTGCTCTTCATTGGACCGCCATAACTTATTGCAATGCCATCTGCCGGCGTTTGTAATTGCTTTGCCCCTTGAAAAGCGCTCGCATAGTCGTAAGCGTGAAGGACTAAAAACTGATGAGTGCCCTGCAATTCTTCATGCTTACCGAAGGCGCCTGCACGCTGCTGCTTAAAAATCTCTTGGGTCTTTTTCTGGCGGGCTTTAATCGACGCCGCTTTCGGTTTAAAAATAGGGTGCGTAAGCCCGCACATCATCAGCACTGGAATCACGTAGTCCTCCAAGCCAATGATATAATCTGGATTAATTAAGGTTTGCGTTGCAATAATTTGATTAAAATCCGCTGACTGGAAATCTAAGTCGCACTGCGCCTCAATTTCAGCGATTAACGCCAGCCTTTCACTCAAGGTTTGCTCGCTTATCGCTCCATCCTCTTCTTGCTCGTCAAGCGCCTTGTTTAGGATAGTTTCGCCTCGCTGTTCAAAAGTCTTAGCGATAGCGCTCATTCTTGAGAAGTTGCCATTGTCACTGACCAAAAGATTTCGACGCGCTTTCACCCACTTTGCACGAGCGACCTGTTCGGTGTTGGAGTATTGATCAGACAGCAAATACGCTTCACGCTTCAGCGTAATGGGGTGTGCTTCGCTTGCAGTAACTTCTTGCAAGTTAGAGACAAATATAAACTTATCTCTTTTGTAGCGAGGTATGTCAGGCATGCTTATCTCTCACGTTGACCAAGGCAGCGCAAACATTGTTGAAAGGTCAACTACGACAAGCACATATTCCAAGACGTCTGAGAAATAAAATTAGAAGATATGTTAAGCAGACAAGAGCAAGCAATGCTCCGCTTAACACAATATTAACAATTGTTCATATTTTGTACAACGCTTTGCGCAACAAGACCTCGTGCAGGCGCTTAAGCGTCAGAAAGCTAAAGGAATTTAGATGAAGATAATCTATTAGATGAGAAAAAAGAGCGACAGTATCTCGCTGTTAGAATGAGAATGAAAAACTCGGTTTCTACTCACATTATTTCAGTAAATTCTGAAGCGTACTGGTCGATTGCACAAAAACTTGCTTAGATCGGTAAAAACAATGTGCCTTGCTACCGCGCTAGAAGTTTATGGAACACAACGCTAAGTATCACTCGTTATCCATATTGTGCATTTCTAAATTACTCAACTCTGCCTGAAAAGTTAAAGCTGACTTTGAGGACTCACCGCGCGCTTTATCGATTCTCTCTAAGTAATCGTGATCGATATCTCCCGTCACATACTTTCCATCGAATACCGAGGTCTCAAATTGTGAAATACTTGGGTTTTCTTCTTTCACCGCATCAACCAAGTCTTCGATATCTTGGAAGATTAATCCGTCTGCTTTTATGCATTCACATATTTGTTCAATTTCGCGTCCATACGCAATGAGTTCGTTTGCCGAGGGCATATCTATGCCATATACATTAGGGAAGCGAATTTCCGGTGCTGCCGAAGCAAAATAGACTTTATTGGCTCCAGATTCACGCGCCATCTCAATGATTTGCTCTGAGGTCGTGCCGCGAACGATGCTGTCATCCACTAACAATACATTTTTCCCTTTAAATTCTGAAGGGATCGCATTGAGCTTTCGGCGCACTGACTTACGGCGCATTTTTTGGCCTGGCATAATGAAAGTGCGGCCTATGTAGCGGTTTTTCACAAAGCCCTGACGATAAGGTAAATCAAGCGTATTCGCTATTTGAAGCGCCACATCCATTGAGGTTTCAGGGATGGGGATCACAACATCAATATCAACATTTTCCCATTCTCGTTTAATCTTTTCACCAAGCTTACGCCCCATATTGACACGGGATGCATATACCGAAACCCCGTCGATAAAGCTGTCAGGGCGGGCAAAATAGACAAATTCAAATATACAAGGGTGACACGCTGCCTTGCTCGCGCACTGTTTGGTGTGAAGCTCTCCGTTTTCAGTCACATACACAGCTTCACCAGGTGCCACATCGCGTATAAAGGTAAAGCCTACCGCGTCAAGTGCAACACTTTCTGAGGCAACCATGTACTCGTCGCCTTTTTCAGTAACGCGTTTGCCCAGCACGAGTGGGCGAATGCCGTGCGGGTCCCTAAACGCGACCATACCCTGCCCGATAATGGCAGCGACAACCGCATAAGCGCCTCTTATCGCGCTGTGAACACGCTCAACCGCAGCGAATATTTCATCAGGGTGTATGGTTAAATCTGCCGTTTCATGCAAAGCGTGGGCAAATATATTGAGTAACAATTCAGAGTCTGAGCTTGTGTTTATATGCCTGCGAGCAATCTTAAACACGTCTTGTTGCAATTGATGTGAATTTGTCAGATTGCCATTGTGAGCAAACGCAATGCCAAAGGGAGAATTAACATAAAAGGGCTGTGCTTCGGCAGAATCTGAACTACCAGCGGTGGGGTAACGGCAGTGACCAATACCCACGTTACCCGTTAAGCGCTTCATGTGTCGGGTGTGGAAAACATCACGTACTAAGCCATTTGCTTTTCGCAAATTAAACATGTCGTTTTCAATGGTCATAATGCCCGCGGCATCTTGGCCGCGATGCTGCAGCACAATCAGTGCGTCGTAAATTGATTGATTGACAGGCTCTTTCCCTACAATACCGACGATGCCACACATATTTTATAAAACCCTGTTGTCACTTAAAAATGCGCATTAGCTGTGTAAACAGCTGATGCATAATTCGCGCACTATGCGCCAGAAAGAAAACTTGAGCTTCCTTCCACATATTCAAAAAACCATTCAATGATAAATGCAAATTCAGGAACGAGAATAGATGCCTGCCACCAAGCAGATGAGGCCGCTGGCGTGAATGTATCTAAAAAGAATAGTCCTGCGCTGATTATCAATACGCCTCTAAGCGCGCCAAAAACCGCGCCAAGCACTCTGTCGGTGCCAGATAAACCTGTGGCTTTTACGAGCTGAGAAATCACGTAATTTATGAGCGCGCCTGTGATTAACGTGCCAATGAACAAAATGGCAATGGCGACGCCGTTGCGAAACATTGTATCGTTTATTTGTGTGAGATATTCTGCAAGAGAGAGATAAAACTGGCTGGCAATAAAAAACGCCGAAATCCAGATAACAAGTGAAATTGCTTCTTTGACGAACCCTCTAACGACACTGATAATCGCAGAAAATGCGATAATGCCAATGATAGTAAAATCAAACCAGTTCATGGATGTGAACGTTCCCGACGACGGACATTTTAGCTTTCGGTTAAGTGGCGCGAAGTTTATCAAATAACCTTATTGAGCGCTAACCTCAAATTCAGTTATTTTTCCTTTTAAGTTTGTCAGTTCTTGCAGGCGAGGAAGCGCTTGTTCCAGCGGCTCTCTTTGCAGCTCAGGCCCAACAAAAACTTTATTTAATACGCCAACGCTAGTTTCAACCGGTCGGCTAAAGGCGCGATATCCCTCACCCTGTAGAGTGGCAATCAACTCTTTGACGTTTTTTTCATAGCGGAAGCTGCCTAATTGAATGACCCATCCAGAATCCTGCACAACAGCGTCGTTAGGAGTCGAGCTTGGTATAGTTGCATCTTGCTCAGGGCTTGGTTCATCTAAGGACACTTGCGCTTGCTCGCTTACTTCGCTGATATCATTAGATGGTGCTTGAGAGGCAGCATCAAGAGATCCTTCCTCTGACGCTCTATCCTCTGGCGCAATGTCATCTAGTGCTTGTTCATCAATAAGCTCTACCGGTCTGTCGAGCTTTTCATCTAATAAGGCTTGCGGAAAGGGCTCAACTTCTTCTATTTGCATTGCGGGTGGCGCGTCAGGTATGTCAACAAATTCGGCGCTGGATTGCGCCTTTTCGCCATCGAGCACTTCTGGCAGCACTATCACGACTAATGCGACAACAATAATTGTTCCAACTAATCTGTTTTGTAACGCTGCATTCATATTTACTGCCAATCTAAGCCTAAAACGTGCGCGGCATTCGCCACCGTGACAAAGGATCCAACCGCTACAATAATATCAGCAATCGATGCTTGTTTAATAGCACTATTAAGCGCGCCCTCTACACTGTCAAATGCGCTAATGAGCTCGCCGTAAGCACACACATCTGTCGCAAGAATATTTTGCAATACTGCGCCCTGTTCGCCTCGCGAGCCTGGCAGTGATGCACAATACCATTTCACTTCACCCTGCCCATTGATACGATTTAGCGCAAGCAAAGTTTGCTTGATGTTTTTATCTTTAAGCATACCCACTACAATATGACAGCGCTCAAAGCGATAAGTGCAAAGCACAGATACTAAGTAATTAGCAGATGCCTCATTATGTGCAACGTCTAAAAGAATATTAGCGGCGTGTTCACCGCCCTCTATAAGCTGCGCGCGACCCGGTAAACGAGTTTGCGCGATAAGCCTCGCAATGCCTTGACTGTCGACTAAACATTCATTCAGCGCCTCGCCTCGCTTAGTCTTCTTCGTTTGCTTAAGTAAGTCCTGGATGCTCCACAGCGAAGCTAATGCAGTCATGACATTCTGCTGTGGAATGTGGCGTTGTGACCAAGCGTAGTCAAAGGTTTTTCCTGCAAACTTTATGTGGCCTTTGCTCGGTGAAGTTAAGAAAAAATCTGTGTCGCGCCTGAGCACTGCCTTAGTTTTTTCGTTAATCGCATTTTCAGCATCAACGAAACGGTCCGCATAGCCAATTACCACGCGTTTGTGTGCTTTTACAATACCGGCTTTTTCTAACGCAATCTCCTCTAGCGTATCGCCAAGATAGTCTTGATGGTCCAAACCGATGCTTGTCAGCACCGCTAAATCCGCATCCACGATATTAGTCGCGTCCAACCTGCCGCCTAAACCCACTTCTAACAAAATAATATCTGGCTTAAAATCATTAAATATGAGCAATGCCCCAAGCGTTGCATACTCAAAGTAGGTGAGGCTAATGCTGCTTTTAGCGCGCTCTATTCGCTCAAAAGCATTAATGATTTGATAATCAGCGCATTCATCTTGATTAAGTCTAATGCGCTCATTGAAACGTAAAATATGAGGTGAACTGTATACGCCAAGGCTCAAGCCAACTGATGCGCATACAGTCTCAATCATCCGGCAAGTGGTGCCCTTGCCATTGGTGCCGGCAACGCCAACCACAATACAATCGCTGAAGTCGAGCTTAAGGCGGTTAGCCACTTCGCCCACTCGTGACAAGCCCATATCAATCTCGCTCGGATGGCTTGCTTGAATATGGCTTAGCCATTCAGTAAGAGACCGCTTCATCAGCGCACTAGGAAGAGTCGTTAGTTAATCGGGCTTGGGATTAGAAACGGGTGTATTGCTTAAATCGGGCAGCTCTTCGGCACTTTGAACTTTTCCACCAGTACTATGTCCAGTACTGGCTGAGTTGCCTTGAAGCTTGCTCAAAATACGATAAAGTGTATCGCGCATTTCTCGCCTATCCACAATCATATCGATTGCGCCTTTCTCTAATAAAAACTCGCTACGCTGGAAGCCTTCTGGAAGTTTTTCACGCACCGTTTGTTCGATTACCCTGGGCCCCGCAAACCCGATCAGGGCTTTTGGTTCAGCAATATTAATGTCACCCAGCATCGCTAGACTTGCCGATACACCGCCCATGGTTGGGTCGGTTAATACAGATATATAAGGCAGACCCTTTTTACTTAGACGTGCAAGTGCTGCGCTCGTTTTGGCCATTTGCATGAGTGATAGCAAAGCCTCCTGCATGCGTGCACCGCCACTGGTAGAGAAACAAATCAAAGGCAAATTATGCTCTAAACAGGCATTCACCGCTTCAACAAAACGTGCGCCGACTACCGATGCCATCGAGCCACCGAGAAAAGAAAACTCAAAACATGCTATCACCACAGGCATGCCATTCATTGTTCCTTTCATCACCACCAATGCATCTTTCTCTTTTGTCGCTTTTTGTGCACTGCTTATGCGGTCTTTATACTTTTTAGAATCTTTAAATTTCAACACGTCTTGGGGTTCGAAGCTCGCACCAAGCTCTTCCCTATCTTTACTATCAAGAATCGAATTGATGCGCGCTCGCGCGGTAATTCTCATGTGATGACCACATTTGGGACACACTTCAAACAGCTTCTCAAGCTCGGTTTTATAGAGCACAGCGTTACATGAGCCGCATTTTGTCCAAATCCCCTCAGGTACATTACTCTTAATTGAAGAGTTTGTTTTTGGCAGTATCTTTTCGATCCAGCTCATGGCAGCGATCCCTTTTTAGAATTCTTGACTGTTGTGTGCAGCATTTACAATGCACGTACTATAAATGATAGCACTGATTAATTGAAGGGCTAAGTGCTTGATTTAGGTAGGTCAAACAATAGGCTTAAGCATGTATCGACATGTTTGTTGATCACAGATTCATCATCAGCCGATTGACCACTGATAAGTTTAAATTCAGGCGCAAGAATAAAGGGAGAGGCAACCGCAGACGCTAGGATGTATTTTGCATGCATAATATCGACTTTTTTGAAGGTACCTGCATTTTGCGCTTGCTCAATAATATTCATAATCAGATGACTATGATGACGCTGATGAGTATCAACAAGCCACTCTAGCCTGTCGCTCTGCTGCATGCCTTCAAGAAAAAGCAAACGCATGTATTCTGGCGCTGAAGCGGTAGACTTTATATATCCAGTTAGTAAAGCGCGAAGATACGCTTCACCACTTAGACCTTTCAAAGTGTCAAACAAATGCTCTAAAGCAGCATCTAAGCGCGCAAAAACGTCATTGACACACGCTTTCCACAAGCCTTCTTTATTCTTAAAGTGATACACCACCAAGGGCACTTTTACCGAGGCATCGCTTGCTATATCGCTCAGCGAAGTGCCGGTAAACCCGATGCTAAAGAAGCGCGCGCTAGCGGCATCTTTAATAGCCTGTTGGGTGAACTTTTTTCCCTGAGCTCTGGTCATGGATGCCGGCGTCGGCATGTTCGATTTCATTTGTTTACCTAATCTCTACTCGCGTTTGCACGCGTAAATCTTTTCAAAAAATTCATGATGATATTTTTTCATTGACAAACTAGTCAGTCAATGAAAAACTTCAACTGACATGAGATTAACATCTTTGTTACAAATCGATCCAAAAAAAATTGACGAGATACACGCATGCAAGAAGATGCTGTCGGAGTACTAAACTTTATATATTCACTTGCCGAAACGGGAGAACTGTTTACGGTATTGTTATTTACGTACTTATCAATGATAGCGATAGAACGCTTGTTATACATCTGGCTCAAACCGAAAGAGTATAACGACAAAGACGGCCTTTACAGCATGGGGGTATCCACGCTCACGTCTATATCTCAATCTCTTATATTTGCTGCACTCTTCGTTGCTATCTACATTTTTGTCTATGAAAATTTTAGACTGTTCGACATGCCAAACCTCTGGTGGGCTTGGGTCGTTATTTTTTTGCTTCACGACTTTGCTTATTACGTCGACCATTACATTAGCCATCGCGTAGGTTTTTTCTGGGCATTTCACCATGTTCATCATTCATCTAACGAGATTAATATTACTACGGCGGCCAGAGGTTTTTTGTTGGGACAGCTCGCACAACCTGCCTACTTTTTGCTTCCGCTGATGGGTGTCGATTTAATTCAACTCGCTATCGTCGCCTTTTTCAAAAATCTTTGGGGTATTTTTAATCATACCCGTTTAGTCAATAAGATGGGGGTGTTAGAACAGTTTTTGTGCACTCCATCAGTGCACCGAGTCCACCACGGAACCCAAACTAAATACATCGACAAGAACTACGGTCAAGTTCTGTCTGTCTGGGACAAGATCTTCGGTACCTTTAAAACCGAAGAAGAGGAGCCAAAGTACGGCTTAGTCACCCCTTTGAATACCTACAACCCAATTGTTGCTCAATTCGCTGGCATTAAAGGCCTCGCGCTTAAAATCAAGCGAGCAGAAAAGCTTAGCGACAAGATAAAATATTTATACAAACCACCCGGGTGGGATCACATCAGTCAAAGTGAGCAAAGCAGGTACTCTGAAACCGTGCAGCAAGCAAGCAAACCGGGCTGAATTTTATATTGATTAATTTTGTAGCAAAGCTTTCAGTGCTTTGATGAGTGTTTGCGTGCCTAAATTTAGCGATATTTCGCGCGCCAGCGGCACTGAGCATTGTTTAAGAACGTCAATTTGTGGCCTTAGAATCGAGGGAATCATGATGAAGAAAAATACCAATCAGCCAAATGTAGCATGCAGGTACCGCTTAAAACCGATGGTATTTTCTATTGCGATGGCGCTAAGCACGCAAATAAGCTTGACCATGACGCTTAGCACTTTTGCGCAAGCGCAAGCACCTACTCCACAAGAATCAGATCCCTCTACTGACGATGATTCAATTGCGCTGGAAGTCATCGAAGTCAATGCGCTCAGGCGAACCGCCTCCATGCAAGAAGTCCCTGTCTCCGTGTCAGCATTTCGAGCAGATTTACTCGATAACATTGGTATGCGCGACATACGAGATTTGGAAAACTTGTCTCCAAGTATCGACGTCAGCACTGGTCAATCGGCTGCAACGGCCACTGCAATTAGTATTCGAGGAATAGGGACAGGGTCTGACAACCCCGGTTTCGAGCCCGCCGTCGGTATTTTTATCGATGGCGTCTATCGTAGCCGCACGGGCGTTGCTTTGTCAGAGCTGCCCGAATTAGAACGTGTAGAGGTTTTAAGAGGACCTCAAGGAACTTTGTTCGGCAAAAACACTTCAGCGGGTGCGTTAACAATCACCACTAAAGCCCCAACATTTGAACAAGAGGGATATGTCGCGCTTGCGGCAGGAAACTTCAGCGCACGCGAGCTAAGAGCCGCCTTCAATCAACCTATAAATGATGAATGGGCAGTGCGCATAAATGGCTCAACGAGACAGCGCGACGGATACATCGACGACGTAAACAGTGCACGCGAATTTAACGACGTGGATAGATTTACCCTGCGCGGTCAGGCTATGTATGAGGGCTCGGATTTGCGCGCTAGAATTATTGTTGATGGCGCTTCCACCGATGAAAACTGCTGTGCGGGAATCAATATTTTTACTGGACCAACAGCGCCTGCAGTGGACGCTGGCGCAAGCCTCCTTGGCCTTCAAGGCATAGTGACTTCAACCATCGAAGAATCACAAGTCGCCTTTAGCCCTAATCGCGATTTAGGGGAAGAGGTGGATGAGTGGGGCATTTCTGTCGATCTTGAATACGAGCTTTCATTTGGCACGCTATATTCTCAAACCGCTTATCGTGACTGGGAAGTAAACAGGGGTATGGACGTTGATTTTTCTGGCATTGACCGCGCATACCGCGATGACTATGTCTCTTCGGTTGCCGATTTCATGCAGGAAATTCGCCTGCAAGGCCTGGCATTCAATGAGCGCTTAGACTACTTAGTTGGCGCATTTTATTCCAATCAAGACTTAGGGTTGACCGACACTGTGCGCGTTGGTAGTCAAGGCAATTTATACGTAGATTTGTTGCTCAGTGGCCTGGCGGGTGGACAATTATTCGGTAGTCTTGGCCCCGCTGTTCCGACATTGCTCCCCATTCCAGTGCCTAGCTCAGCAGAAGGCGATGGACAACTAGCGGATAACTTTGATGTGAGAACCGAATCCATCGCTTTATTTAGCCATAATGTGTTTTCAGTGACTGAGGATTTTAGCATCACCGCAGGTATTCGCTTCCTGCATGAAAGTAAAGATGCTCGCGCTGATCTTAACGGAAGACTCCCCGCCTGTGATTTTTACCTTGATCCTAACAATGCACCTTTTACGCAAGGATTACTAAGCGTTGCTGGAGGTGCAGCAGTGTTGCTATCTTGCAACCCGGCCATTAACACAGAATTTAACGGTCAATATGCAGATGATAGAAGCGAAAACGCTGTCACGGGGACATTGAAACTGGCCTATCAACTTAGCGAGAACACACTACTGTTCGGCGGTTATGACCGCGGTTATAAGGCGGGCGGCTACAATCTGGATCGCGGTGGATTCGATAGCATACTCTTTGGGGGCGATGGCGCGCAAATGGACGATTTAGAGTTTAATGAAGAAACAGTGAATGCTTTTGAGTTCGGCTTAAAAACAAGCTTCCTTGATAAGTCTCTTGTTGTAAACACAAGTGCGTTCTATCAAGATTTTTCAGATTTTCAGTCACTGGTTTTTTCCGGCACAAATTTTACCGTACAAAACGTAGACAAAACCATTTCAAAAGGGCTTGAGATTGAGTCCACATACACGCCATCTGATAGTGTCCAAATTGGTGTTGCCTACACATACAACGAAGCCAATTTCGATGATGATGCAAACTTAGCTGGAACACCGCTTGATGGCTTGCAAGGCCAACAGCTTGCAGGCTCCCCTCGAAATGGCTATAACTTCAATATTACCTACACGCCGCAACTTACCGACACGATTAATTGGGTTGTACACAGCAATGTAAGGGCTTATTCATCGCATCGCGCAGAGAGCAGCGATTCATCACCTTTTAATGATTCTGGGGCCTTGGTGGGCCTAAAGCTAGGTATACAAAGTAGTGATCAGCAATGGGCGGTAAGCTTGCGCGCAGAAAACTTGTTTGAGGAGGAATTTTTTGTTGCCGGATTCTTCGTACCTGAACAAAACGGCACATTTGCAGGATATCCAAATACGCCTCGATTTGTCACAGTCGAAGCTGAATATCGCTTCCATTAGCAAAAGTGACGTAATAGTCATTCTATTGCTCGCTTTTGCAACACAGTAATTCGCGTTTTTAGCGCTATTTGGCCCTGTCGCTTATCCCAAGTTGAGGTTGCTTTAGGCTTTATAGCTACATTAATAAACAGGTATTAAATGGCAAACCCTTGCCAATTGAAATCTCTGTATCATTCGTTTGGTGAATGAATTTGAGATTATCGTATGAATTACAAGTTTTTATTGTTAGCGATTGTAGCATCAGCTTCGCTAGGTGCATGCGGCGGTGGCGGTGGCGGGTCCGATTCTGGTTCCTCAGTGTCTCCTTCGCCAGTATCAACAGCACCTTCACCTAATCCGGCACCTGCACCGACTCCAGCGCCAGTCTTAGAAGTGTCCATAGTGTCTGCGGATGGTAGAGATAACCCTGAAACAATACTGATTGATGACGGCACTTCTGTTGAGTTAACTCTCCAAATAAAAAATACCACAGGCGAAGCGCTTGTTTATGAATCAAGCACTCGTTCTGATAGTCAAGCGATAAATGTGCGGTTTGATGACAACTCAGTGGTCTTGGAAACAAATGAAATCTCATTCGATATAGACGAACTCGTCCAAACTTTAACCCTTAAAGTCAAAGCTGGTGATTTAACTGCAGAAACCAATCTTGTTGTCGCAGTGATGAATAATGAAAGAGCGCGTTATTCTGATGCTGCAGCAATGCTTACTGCGCTTGAAAACTTCAGCAAATTTCCGTTAGACCAAATTCGATCCGTTGAACGGCGCTACAGTCTTCAATCAGAAATACTCGGCTACATATCGCGTTCCGAACTCGACCGACGCACTCAATACCAGATAGACAAGGCCAATTCAGCATGGGAATCTTTAGTTAGTCTAATCAACGACAATTCCGACATTGCTTATCGCTCTGAACCTTTAGATGATGAAGATGCAGTCAAGCAGACAGGTGAAATGCAATCACTTATTACAGAAGCCTTTGAAATCTACAAGCACTATTACGATGACTCTTTTCTAGCGAATGAATATTCGAACTTAGATTTAGGACTTCCTCAATTCTACCCAATTTCTAATGTTAGTGACCTATCGATTGACAAAGATTCGGGCGAACTTTCTGCCATAAAAATAGATGGCCGTTACGGTCAATGGCTCAAAGGCAACAATGGAAGCTCTGAATTTGAATTTAATGAAGAGTATCGATTTTTAGAGACCGCTAGCTCTGCTGCATACTGCGGAATTTTGTAGGAGTTACTAATGAAATTACGATCAACCACTTGTGTAGCAGTAACTTGCGCTTTACTTAGCATCAATTCAGCGCTTGCGACTGAAAAGCTTATGGAGCAACTATTCGTCGAACAACAAGGCAAACAAACAGCTTTTTCAGCAAATTATAAAGGTGCACACAAGCGCGATATAACGATGGTGACGGGTGAACATCGCCAGCGCATTTTCGACGAACTTTACGGTCATTCTAGCTCAAAAGCTGAGCGGGTTGTCATTCTAGGGACAGCAATTAACAGCGAATACTACGAGACAAAACTGAAAAACGCACAGAGCTCAAGCGTCATATGGCAGCCCAGCGCATTGGCTAATGGAAGTATTGAAATTGTTCCAAACGATCCTTTTTTCCGAAGTAGCCAACTTGCTAACTTTGAAGATACTTCTGCAGGCAAATTCGCCTCACCCGAAGCGATAACCGCTTTTAACATCGTCTCTCCTATCCGCCCATCTCGAATTGGCATAGTGGACGGTGAATTTTCGATGGCCGATGATTTTGTGCTTAGAGACGGTGCTAACTTTGTTCGTGAAGAAAGCGAAGATGGTCGTGCAATTGGTCCAATTATGAATGACCAATTCAGCAGCGGTGCTAAACGCATCTGTGATGGCGACTCAGCATATCATGGTTTAGGTGTTGCATCGATTGCAGCCGCGAGCATGAATAATGGCGTTGGCCTAGCAGGCTACTCTGATGCCGACATCGTCTATGCTAGAAGCATGGAGTGCGGCACTGGATGGAGCTCAGACATAGCGAAAGGAATATATTGGCTTTCTGGCGCAAGCTCTGCAGAAGTTGCCAGTACACTTATTAATGATGAAGAACAGCAAACGTGGAGACAAACTGAAAAAACTGACGTTATAAACTTATCATTAGGGGGTGCGAATGAAGCCTGCATTAGCGCTTATCAAAACGCCATCGATTTTGCGCGCGACAAAAGTGTCGTGGTGGTTGCCGCTGCTGGAAACAGCGATATCGACAAAGCCGAGTCACCAGGAATATGCGAAGGCGTTATCACCGTCGTTGCACTCGATAGCAATGGTAATAAGGCTGAATATTCAAATTATGGCACAGGTGTTGACATCGCAGTCATCGGAGACGGCGTCGCCGCATATGGCGTGTTCGAGCAGATGACCGGCGATGAAACCCTTGATATATCTCGCGACATTGTCAGCAAACGACGCTTTATGTCAGGGACAAGCATGGCAGCACCTATTGTGTCTGCGGCAATTGCACAGTTAAAGCAAATTGATCCCTCCATTACGCCAGACGAAGCTTTACGCCTTATTCAGGAAACTGCAGATCCCTTCCCCAAAAGCTCCGATTGTTATGAAACTTATTACTGCGGCGCGGGTATCTTAAATACAGAAAGGGCTGTGCAAGTGTTATCAGGTATGACATTAAGCACAAAAGCAAAAGCGACGCCTGCATCTAATGTTTCTGGGCTATGCAATGAACAGGTGCTGACTTTAAACTACACAGCGCTTCAGAAAATATGTGAAACCTACCAACTCGATATTTCAGGCTTACAGTACAGCGTAAGACACTTTGACAATCCCGTATTCAATATCTATGCGATAGAAAAGGGAACGCAAACGCTGAGCAATAGCCAGCCGATTGCTCAGATTGACAGTACCATCGCATACATAAGAGATATTGACGCCACTGCACACGATTTTCTGGTGAGAGCATGTGATTCAAAACAATGCCTAGACTACCAAGACACAATTATTGAGTTTGGAGAGCGAAGCAATCAACTTTGCACAGAATTCGACCGCTAGACTAAAAGCAAGGTTTAAGCTTAGTTGTAGTCAACTTGCAGACAAAAAAAGCGGGCCTAGCGGCGTTGAGGGAACATTGAATTGCTCAGGATAATACACTTTTACTAAGTACAAACCATTGGGCTTAGCCGTGGCCGCCGCCAAGGTTCTATCTTTGGCGGCAAGCAAACTCTGCATCCAGCCAACTGGCGCTTCTTTTTGACCAATCACAAGTAGTGATCCGACAATATTTCGCACCATATGATGCAAAAAGGCATTCGCTTTGATATCCAATATGATGTAGCTACCCATTCTGTTGACGCTAACATTGTAAATGTTTCTAAACGGCGTATTGGATTGGCACAATGATGCTCTGAAGCTAGTAAAATCATGCTCCCCTATTAGGCATTGAGCAGCCTCATGCATACGACGCTCATCCAAGGGCTGATAACAATGCGTTAATCCACTTTGTAAAATTCCCGGCCGAAGTGCGCTGTTGAAAATTACGTAGCGATAGCGACGAGCAACTGCACTAAAACGCGCATGAAAGTCGCTACTCATTTCTTGTGCCCAGGTCACCGCAATATCTTTTGGCAATAAGGTGTTCATACCTCGGGTGTAAGCTTTTAAGGGTCGAGAAACCTCGGTATCAAAGTGTACAATTTGCCCGGTGGCGCTCACGCCCGCATCAGTGCGCCCAGCGCAAGTGACGTTCACCGGGTGCCGTAGAATATTTTCAAGAGCCTGTTCAATTAAAGGCTGAATACTTGAAACATGCGACTGGCGCTGCCACCCTCGATAAGCCCCGCCTTGATACTCGATACCTAAGACCATACGAGTCGCATTTTGCGAATTATTTTCCATTGTTCGTTAGCGTCTCGTTGAGGGTTTTTTCTTTAAATTTTGTCGGTTGCGCTGACGAGAAGACGCTACCTTACTGGTTTTGTGTTTTCTCACCGACCGGCGCATTCGCGATAGTTTTGTGTGGTCGAGTGTATCCAAGGTGTGCACTTTTGTTTCGGTCTCATCAGGTAATTGCACCATAGTACGAAGACCATTTACGTTTTTCAAATCAAGCTCTATCCAGGCGCCTTGAGGCAAGCGCTTAAACATTTCCAGGTTACCGTAACGAACGCGAATAAGTCGACTAACCTGCAAGCCTTGGGACTCCCACAAGCGTCTCACTTCTCGATTTTTGCCCTCAGAAAGGGTCACGTTATACCACTGGTTAAGCGATTCTTCGTCGCCCGGGCGAACATGAATATGATTAAACTTAGCCATGCCGTCTTCAAGCTCTACGCCTTTGCATAAGGTTCTCAGCGTTGCGGGCTTTACCTCGCCAAACACGCGCACAGCGTATTCTCGCTCCACCTCATGGGAGGGATGCATTAATCGGTTAGCCAGTTCACCATCGTTGGTAAATAGCAGCAAACCACTGGTGTTTATATCTAGGCGTCCAACTGCTATCCAACGCTCGCCCACAATGTGTGGAAGCCGGTCGAATACTGTCGCCCTGCCCTCAGGGTCTTTTCTTGAACACAACTCGCCCTCAGGTTTGTTGTACATTAGCACGCGACAGGCAGACTTTTCCTTAGCGCGAGCCAGGGGATTTCCGTCAACTCGAATTTGATCATTCGCTTCGACTCGATCGCCTAGCGTGGCCACATTACCGTTGACTGACACACGGCCGTCTTCTATCCAGCGTTCCATTTCCCGTCTTGAGCCTACGCCATTGTTCGCCAAGACCTTTTGTAGTTTTTCACTCATCGACTGTTTCTATCCCTAATGTAAATGCTGCTTATCATTTTCGATGCCGCTTGCGTCATCTGCGGTGCTCGTTTTGCTTGGCTGTAATGCATTATCCGTTGCTGCAAGTTCGCTGGCATCATCATCGCTCATGTGTTCGAATAAGTCTGTCGATGGCAGCTCGCTAATTGACGAAAGCGCAAAGTAGTCTAAAAAGGTATTGGTTGTTGCAAACAATGCCGGTTTTCCAGGCACTTCTTTATGTCCAACAGTTTTTATCCAGTCCCGCTCGGTCAGCGACTTTATAATATGACTACTTACGGCTACCCCTCTAACTTCCTCGATTTCACCGCGGGTAATGGGCTGGCGGTACGCAATTAGTGCGAGCGTTTCTAACATGGCGCGAGAATATTTTGGCACGTTTTGCTGCCAGAGTTTGCTTAGCAGTTGGCCTAGGCCCGAGTTGGACTGAAAACGATAGCCTGACGCAACTTTCAGCAATTGAATCCCACGCCCACTATAGTCAAGCTCAAGCTCTTTTAGCGCCTTATTTAACTGACGTGAGGATACCGAAAATTCGCTTAAAATGGTTCCCCGCATCTTATCTGTAGACAGAGGCTCGTCAGCAACGAATATAGCGGCTTCAAGGAGCTGTTTGAGCTGGGAATCGTTTATCTTATTCATCGTCAAAACTTCCGAGTTTTAGATGGATATTACTATAGGGCTGCGCTTGCTCAATTAGCACCAAACCCTCTTTACACAACTCTAAAATCGCAATAAAGGTCACCACTACACCTGATTTCCCCTCGCTTGGATTGAGCACTTTATCAATGCTGATATAGTCTGCATGAGACAGCTTGGTGAGTAACAAACTCATGCGCTCCCGAGTAGAAAGCACTTCTTTTTCGATGTGATGATGTTCAAAGGCATTCGCTCTTTGCATGGCTTGGGTAAAAGCAAATGCAAGCTCTTGAAGTTGTACCTGCGGCAACAATTTAATGGCCTGTACGTTGTCACTGGCGTCAGCATGCGCGACAAATAAATCGCGCTCAAGCCTCACAGCGCTATCTAAGCTGTGGGCAGCCTCTTTAATTTTTTCATACTCTTTAAGTCGACGAATAAGCTCCGCGCGAGGATCTTCTTCATCTTCATTATCATGAGCCACCTTGGGCAATAGTAAGCGTGATTTGATCTCAGCAAGCATTGCCGCCATTAATAAGTATTCGCCTGCAAGCTCAAGTTTTACCTCAGACATGGTGTCAACATATTCCATATACTGGCGAGTTACCTGCAACACTGGTAATTCAACAATATCAAGCTTCTGCTTTCTAATCAGGTACAGCAGCAAGTCTAGAGGACCTTCAAAGGTTTCCAGGATAACTTCCAGTGCATCCGGCGGAATATAGAGGTCTTCTGGTTTTTCGATGAGTGCTTCACCGTTAACAAAAGCCAGTGCAAGCGGTTGTTGTTGAGTAAGCGCGTCGCTTCGACTGGGCGTACTTTGATGGTTTTCGCTGTTAATCGGTTCGTTGGGAAGCGCCATATCAGCGTTTACCTATGAGCATTTTAACTAAAGGAGTTACAAAATTGGACGCAATATTGGGGGAAGCATTGTCCTTCACAGCGCTGAGTATTGAGAAAACAGTGATATTAAAAAACATCATTCAAATGGCGTCGCATCGCCGCTGCCATATCGCGCCACGCGGGTGCCTCCTTCAGACATGTCTATCACTGTGGTAGGTTGTTCACCCAAATATCCTCCGTGAATAATCAGGCCAACGCGTTTCTCGAGCTTATCTCGTATATCTTCAGGGTCAGTCTCGGTCATGCTTTCGTTGGGCAGAATCAGTGAAGTCGACATTAAGGGCTCGCCTAACTCTTCAAGAATTGCAAGCGCAATTGGGTTGTCGGGCACGCGGATACCAATGGTTTTTCGTTTAGGATTCTGCAAGCGTTTTGGTACTTCTTTCGTCGCTTTGAGGATAAAAGTATAGGGCCCGGGCGTATTGTTTTTAATCTGCCTAAATGCCACATTGTCAACTCGCGCGTAAACTGATAACTCAGACATATCGCGGCACATCAAAGTAAAATTATGCTCTTTGTCGATGTCTCGAATGCGGCATATTTGGTCTAAAGCCTTTTTGTTTTCCATTTGACAGCCAATGGCATAACCGGAATCCGTAGGGTACACCACTACTTCACCTTGATTGATAAGCTCGCACGTCTGCTTCACCAAGCGCGCCTGTGGATTATCGGGGTGGACGTAAAAAAACTGGCTCATTTGAAGTTGTTTGCTCTAGTGCGTGTTGACTTTATTATGCCTGCGCTCAATTTAAAACAGGGTCGTCGCTGTATAAATGCGCCTTATGGTGAGAGTATATCAAAGCTACGCTGAATTGCAGTGGAATTTATGCCTCAAGCTCCACGCTAAAACCAATCATGCCAAAGCGGTTTAATCGTATCTGGCAAATCTAAACGACGACCAAGTTCAGTCCAGCGGCCGGGTGCATGAAAATCGGAACCGGCGCTGCCCAATAACTCACATTCATTGGCTATCTCAATCATCAAGTCTCGCTTAGGTTTAGGCAAATTAGGATGCTGAACCTCCATTGCATCGCCTCCGTCATGCGCAAATTCATGACACAGACGACGAAGCCATTTTGTCGTCATATCATAATGAAAAGGATGCGCCAATACTGCTTGCCCGCCAGCATCATGAATCCAAGCAATTGCGCTTTTAATGTCTATCCATTTAGGACGCACATACGCTTTTTTATGTTTCCCCAAATAGTTGGAGAAGGCTTGCTGAGGATGGGAACACACTTGTTTATCAACAAGCAATTTTGCAAGGTGCGCCCTGGAGATAACCCCTTGTGCGAGGCTGTGGACTTCCTCCAAAGTAATATCGACGCCGACCTTTTGAAGTTTTAACACCATATCTTTGCCGCGCTGAGCACGTTCATTTTGCTGCTGAGCCAAACGTGTAAGGAACGTTTCATCGTTGTGATCGACACCAAGCCCGAGCACATGGATTTCAAATCCGTGCCACCACGTAGAGATTTCAACCCCACTTATCAACGAAAGTTTAGGGTAGATTGTGTTGATACTTTTAATGGCAGGTTCAATTCCGTCTACTGTGTCGTGGTCGGTGATAGCAAGCACATCAACTTGCATTTGTTGCGCACGCATTACCAACTCATCAGGGCTCAAGGCACCGTCTGAGAAACGCGTGTGGGAGTGAAGGTCAATTCTCAAGTTAATCGCTCTCGTATCTAGGGCATGTTGATCTAGTTAACCCGACTTCAGGTTATTTACAAATCCTCTTGACAACTTTGCGCATTTGTTATCTTCTATAGGGGCTCGTTGCAAGTAGGTTATCAAGGATACCTTCTTTATCGGCAAAGTTTTAAGTTAATATGTAAATTGCGTTATTTTAGTGCTGTACGTTTCATTTGTCTCTTGTAAAAGAGATAAAAAGAAACGCTTCTATATAGCGCAATCTACTTATCCAAAAGCAACTTTTGAGCAAAACAAATAATGGTTAACATGCAAATATCGAAACACAATGCATTGCTGGTAAATACACTTTGCCTTGCAACAGCAAACTGGTGGTGGAGCAACTCACTTTAGGGGCTCTGCAATCTTGTGCATGTTAATAAAGCCCGTTTATCGGGCTTTTTTTATGCTTGTTTTTTGCGATTTTTCCGATGAGATTTTTTAATAACACCTTGTAAATGCATCAAGAAATAACAATTTAATAGGAACGTACATGAGTTTGGCTCAACTAGGCACACAATCAGGAAAGGTAGAAACCATATTTGCAGAAGCGCCCTATTTGCCTGATCCCTTGCAGGGGTATCAAGCCATTGCAGGGAAAAATAGTGTATTGTTAGAGTCCGCAGAGATTGATAGTAAAGACAATTTGCAAAGTCTTATTTTATGCGATGCGGCCCTTAGAATTGAATGCCAAGGCCAGCAGGTATTGGTTCAGGCCTTGACGCAAAACGGCCGATCCCTACTTCCCTTTCTCTCAGAGAAACTGCCTTCAAATATTGCTAAGCACAATCCTCAGTCTCAGTTAGACGAATCTCAAAACAACACGCTCGAGTTTGTATTCGAAAAAGCCGACGACTCACTTGACGAAGACAGTCGCCTAAAGCAGCCCTTTGTATTGGATGTTCTGCGCACATTGCAATCTGAGCTTCACGTAATCAGAGAGCACCCGCACTGCGTGTTTTTGGGCGGTGTTTTCTCGTACGATTTACTAGCATGCTTTGAGTCATTACCTGAGGTCAAAACAGGCTTAAACACCTGCCCTGATTACGTTTTTTATCTCGCCGAAACACTCTTGCTGATTGATCATAAAGCGCAAACAACGCAAATTCTGGGTAGCGTGTTTAGCTCACCCAATGTGGCTCAGCAATACTTTGATATTCAACAGCGTATAGAATCGATTAAGCATTCATTGGAAAGCCTAGAACCTGAAAATGACTCGCTTAATGCGAAGAGCGCGCTTGGCAAAAAGAGGACCGACTCCGTACCGAATGTTGATAAATCCGACAAAGCATTCTGCCAGGAGGTAGAAGCCCTTCAAGAACACATTCTAGATGGTGACATATTTCAAGTGGTTCCCTCGCGCACGTTTTCACTGCCCTGCCCTGAGCCATTGCTTGCTTACAGACGCTTGAAGCAAAGCAATCCTTCGCCGTATATGTTTTTCTTATCCGACCAAGACTTTTCAATCTTTGGTGCATCACCAGAATCGGCTCTGAAATATGACAAAGACTCTAATCAAGTAGAAATCTATCCCATCGCGGGCACTCGTCCAAGAGGCAAGCGCAGTGATGGCACAGTTGACCTTGATTTGGACAGCCGACTTGAGCTCAATCTACAGCAAGATTCAAAAGAAAAGGCAGAGCATATTATGCTGGTAGATTTAGCGCGAAACGATGTTGCAAAGGTATCAAAACCAGGCTCAAGGCATGTTAAAGACTTACTTAAAGTGGACCGTTACTCTCACGTAATGCATTTGGTGTCCCGCGTGGTTGGCGAGCTTAGAGATGATTTAGATGGCCTGCATGCCTATCAAGCCTGTATGAATATGGGCACCTTAGTGGGCGCGCCTAAAATTAGCGCAGCCACATTAATACGCGAAACCGAAGGCTGCACGCGCGGAAGCTATGGCGGCGCGGTAGGTTACCTTAACGGACATGGCGATTTTGATACCTGCATTGTGATTCGAAGTGCGTTTGTCACCGATGACACAGCGTACGTGCAAGCCGGCGCCGGCGTAGTGAAAGACTCCATGCCGCAAGCAGAAGCGGACGAGACCCGTGCAAAAGCGCAAGCCGTTGTTCAAGCGGTGACTCAATCGCTTACGCCCACCACGTCTAATTCGGACGATGATGCATCGCTGACAGAAACGAAAGGAGCGTAGCATGGAACGCACACCAACTAGCCATATTAAACAAAACCAGATAAAAGTCGTGCTCATTGATAATCACGACTCGTTTACTTACAACTTGGTCGACGAACTGAGAGTGATGGGCGTAGAACTCACCGTTTTTCGAAACTCCGTCGCAAGCGAAACCATTTTGCAAACGCTGAATGGTTATAAAGCTAAAGGCCCCACTCTTTTGATGCTCTCACCCGGACCGGGAAGCCCCAGCGACGCAGGAAACATGCCCGAGATACTGCAAAAAGTGAAGGCGCAATTCCCAGTTCTTGGCATTTGTCTTGGGCATCAAGCGATTGTTGAGGCTTATGGTGGAGAGGTGGGGCGCGCAGGAGAAGTCATGCATGGAAAATCGTCGTTAATGGCGCACGATTTTGAGGTTTTGTTTCAGGCGCTTCCTAATCCACTGTCGGTGGCGCGGTATCACTCACTAGTAGCCACTCGCGTACCAGATTGTTTGCAAGTTATTGCCAGCATAGGGAATCTTCCTATGGCGATACTGCATAAGACTGATAAAATGCTGGGTTTTCAGTTTCACCCTGAGTCAATACTTAGCTGCGAAGGCAGTTTATTGCTCGAACACGCCATAGATTTTCTGGTAAATAAGGATAGGTTTTAAGCAAACATTATGACCCAACTAAGCCATTCTCAAAATCATTCAAATAGCGATGCAACTGCGCTGGAAGCATTAGAGCAGTTATATCAGCGCGAAACCTTAAGTTTTCAGCAAACCAGGGCGCTATTTAACGACATTATGCAAGGAAAGCTAAACGACACCTTGCTTACTGCCGTATTGGTTGCGCTTAAAATGAAAGGCGAGCATATAGACGAAATTGCCGGTGCCGCTAGTGCAATGGTGAATAATGCAAAGCCCTTCCCTCACATTACGTATCCACTGAGCGATATTGTTGGTACCGGTGGGGATGGCCACAATACAATCAATGTATCTAGCGCGGCAGCGATAGTGGCTGCCTGCTGCGGAATTAAAGTTGCAAAACACGGTAATCGCAGCGTTTCAAGCAAATCAGGCTCTTCCGACTTATTTGCTGGCTTTGGTATGGATTTAATGATGACGCCACAAAGCGCGAAGCGCTGCCTGGATGAAGCAAACTTGTGTTTTTTGGCCGCACCTAACTACCACGCGGGAGTCGCTCACGCCATGCCCGTGCGTACATGCCTTAAAACAAGAACGCTGTTTAACATACTTGGCCCGCTTGCCAATCCTGCACAGCCTCAAAATGGCGTATACGGTGTATACACCCCGACGCTATTAGGCATCTATGCTGAAGTTCTCCAAAAGCTTGGTCATCAAAATGCATTAGTGGTCCACGGCGATGGTTTGGACGAGATTGCCCTTCATGGTACAACTGAGGTACGCCACATCAACAATGGCAAAATTCAGTCCATGCAGTTTGAAGCGGCTGACTTTGGTGCCACGCCGGCCAATATAGATGCAATCAAAGGCGGTGAACCTGCGCAAAATGTTGAATTTACTAAAGCCGCTTTAAGCGGGACTGGCAAAGCCGCCCATGTGGATGCGATTGCCATGAATGCAGCTGCCTTGCTGTGGGTAAACCAAGCACAAAGAAGTTTAAGCGACTGCTTCGACCAAGCAAAAGCCGTCATGTCATCAGGTGAGGCGCTTAACACAATTGAACACGCTGCCAGCATCAGCCAAAAAGGAGCCTGAAGTGACTCAAGCAATTGAAAGCACTACTGTTACAAAGGCGTCTTATGCCAACAACGTGCTTGCTAAAATCGTTGATGACAAACGCGCTGAAATAGCCCAGCGCGAAACAGACTTTCCCTTGCAAAGCTTTATTCGCAAACTAAAGCCATGCAATAAATCCTTTATTGAAGCGCTTAGTCAGCCAAACGCGGGCTTTATTTTTGAGTGCAAAAAAGCGTCGCCGTCCAAAGGTTTGATCAGAGAACATTTTGATTTAGATGAAATTGTCAGTGCTTACGAAAAAGAGGCCGCCTGCTTTTCCGTATTAACAGACGAGAAGTACTTTCAAGGCAAGTTTGAATATTTAGAATATGTGACAGCCCGTGTTAAGCAACCCGTGCTAAATAAAGATTTTTTTGTTGTTCCGTATCAAATTTATTTGGCGCGTTTTTACAACGCCGATGCAGTGTTATTAATGCTGTCAGTATTATCGGATGATGAATACCGCGAACTTTCCTCCCTTGCGTTCGAGCTAGGTATGGAAGTGTTAACCGAAGTGAGCAATGAAGAGGAAACGGCACGCGCATTGGCGCTTCATGCAAAAATTATTGGCATTAATAACCGCGATTTACGGGACTTATCTACTGATTTAGCAACCACCGAGCGTTTGGTTCCGCAAATTCGCGCCACTGACTTTGACGGAGTGATTATTTCAGAATCGGGGATTTACACGCATCAAGACTTACTGCGCTTAAATCACTTAGTTGATGGTTACTTAGTTGGCTCTTCGCTCATGGCGCAAGCAGACCTAAACCGAGCAGTGAGTCAATTAGCATATGGAGAAGTGAAAGTATGCGGCGTTACCCAAAAACGTGACGCACATAGTATTTCACAAACACCGGCAAGCTACATGGGACTTATTTTTGCCCAGAAATCACCGCGCTATGTGAACCTTGAGCAAGCGGCCAGCATTTGCGCCCACGCGCCATTCAACTATGTAGGCGTATTTGTAGATGCCCCAATTAAACAGCTTGTAGAGTATGTAAATCGCTTGGATTTATGTGCCGTTCAGCTTCATGGTAATGAAGATAAGCAGTACATCCATGAGCTTGCCACAGCTTTACATGCCAATAATAACGCTACAGCTATATGGAAAGTGCTTCCTGTAGAAGCCGATGATACCGCTGAACACATTCAACAGCGTTTGGATTCGATAGAGGCAAACGAACATATTGATCGCATCTTATTTGACTGTAAAGTCGGCCAGCAATCCGGAGGGACTGGACAGCCCTTCAATTGGGATTTACTCGCTCACATTAAGACCGACAAACAAGTAGTACTGGCAGGCGGCATTTCACCCGATAACGCAAGCGCTGCGCGACGCACACTAATAAATACTCGCACTTCAGGACTAAAAGCGCTTGAGTGCATTGACGTCAATAGCAAAGTGGAAGATGCACCTGGAATAAAAAATACAGCAAGCATTGAGCACTTGTTTGCAACGATCAGAATATAAAGAGGAGAACACCATGAATCAACTTGAAACGAAATTTGGCGACTTTGGCGGTATGTACGTCCCCGAACTCCTCATTCCCGCGCTTGACCAGCTGGAAAAGGCTTTTTTAGATGCTAAGGAAGACCCAAGCTTTCAAGCCGAGTTTATGGCTTTATTAAAAGACTATGCAGGTCGTCCTACTTCAATGACGCTTGCGCGAAACTTAGTGGCTAACCCTAATGTAAAGCTTTACTTAAAGCGTGAAGATTTACTTCACGGCGGCGCGCATAAAACTAACCAAGTGCTTGGCCAAGCGCTACTGACCAAGCGCATGGGGAAAACCGAAGTAATTGCAGAAACTGGTGCGGGGCAGCACGGCGTAGCAACTGCCCTTGCCTGTGCACTGTTGGGACTAAAAGCCAGAATTTACATGGGTGCAAAAGATGTTGAGCGCCAAGCCCCCAACGTATTTAGAATGCGTCTTATGGGTGCACAGGTCATTCCTGTTGATTCAGGCTCTGGCACACTTAAAGATGCGGTTAACGAAGCCATGCGAGATTGGTCTGCAACTTACGATAAAGCGCATTATTTATTGGGAACGGCAGCAGGTCCGCATCCATTCCCAACCATAGTGCGTGAATATCATCGTATGATTGGCGAAGAAACCCGCGCACAAATCATGGAGAAAGAAGGACGCTTACCCGACGCTTTAGTGGCATGTGTAGGGGGCGGTTCAAACGCCATCGGCATGTTTGCCGACTTTATTGACGAGCCTAGCGTTAAGCTAGTGGGCGTAGAGCCGGCTGGCAAAGGCGTCCATACCAAAGAACATGGCGCGACCATATGCACCGGTACAAAAGGTATTTTGCACGGCGCGTTCACCTTTATTATGCAAGACCACGATGGGCAAATTGAAGAGTCATACTCGGTCAGTGCTGGCCTTGACTACCCTGCGGTTGGCCCACAGCATGCCTATTTAGCCGATATTGGTCGCGCAGAATATCATGCGGTAACCGATACCGAAGCGCTTAATGCCTTTCAACTGCTGGCAAAAAAAGAAGGCATTATTCCCGCACTTGAATCCTCACATGCCATTGCGCACGCGCTCAATATGGCTGAAGAGGCGGAAGATGGCACCATTATTGTGGTCAATTTATCTGGAAGGGGCGACAAAGACTTGGCTCACGTGACAAACATTTTAGGAGATAAGCTTTGATGACGACGCAACACTTTGAGGGAACGAAGCGCTACCAAAATATGTTTTCACGCTTGGATAGCGCAAATGAAGGCGCCTTTGTTCCTTTTGTCATGCTAGGCGACCCTGACGCAGAAGTATCATTTCACATCATTGAAGCACTCATTTCAGGTGGAGCGGATGCGCTTGAACTCGGCATTCCTTATTCTGATCCCATCGCAGACGGCCCGACGATTCAAAAAGCCAGTATTCGTGCACTCACAAATAAGGTCAATCCTGAGAAGTGCTTTGACATTATTGCCAAAGTTCGCGATGCACATCCCGACATTCCTATTGGATTACTATTATATAGCAACTTGGTGCTGGCACGCGGTATCGATGATTTCTACCAAAAATCGGCACAAGCGGGCGTGGATTCTATTTTAATTGCAGACGTTCCGCTTAGAGAAGCAGACCGCTTTATTGATATAGCGCAAACGCATAATATTCAGCAGATATTGATTGCACCGCCTAACGCAAGTGAAGAAACCTTAAGCGCTATTGGTGAACGCTCGAGTGGTTATACCTACTTACTCGGACGCGCAGGTGTAACTGGCGCAGAGACCGCCGCAGAAATACCCGCTGAGACCTTAATTGCGCAATTGGAGCAGTATCAAGTTGCACCACCATTACTTGGCTTTGGGATTTCTACGCCAGAACAAGTTGCTAGCGCAATAAAAAGCGGCGCAGCTGGTGCGATATCAGGTTCCGCAACGGTTAACATCATCGAAGAACATCTCAATGATGTACCCAAAATGCTGCGCGAACTCACGGGCTTTGTGCAAAAGATGAAGGCCGCCACTATCAAGTAGGAGTTTGATTATGTATTACACCATCGTAAGCGAAGATAAACCCGACTCCTTAGCCAGGCGCTTGGAGGCTAGGCCAGCACATTTAGCCAGATTACAATCCTTGCAGGCTGCAGGGCGACTTTTACTTGCTGGGCCAAATCCGGCGATTGATTCAGAAGACCCAGGGCCCGCAGGCTTTACCGGCTCACTCGTGGTTGCTGAATTTGAGTCTTTGGAAGAAGCCAAAGCCTGGGCAGGTGATGATCCGTATGCAAAGGCTGATGTGTACGCGACTGTAACCGTCAAACCCTATAAAAAGGTGCTACCCTAGCAGCCGTCAGCGACGGCTCAATTATTACTCCATAGCCTTAGGCAACATTTATTTGGTCGCGACCATTTTGTTTTGACATGTAGAGCGCCTTATCTGCGCGCTCCATCCAATCAGCCACTGATTCAGATGAGCGCAAGCGGCTAATACCAAAGGACACAGTGTATTTCGGCAAGTCTGAGTGGGTGCTTTGTGCAATGCAACTTTTAATTTTTCCTGCAACGCCAAGCGCATCATCTTCTGAGGCATCTTGTAAAATAATCGCAAACTCTTCGCCGCCTAGTCGATAGAGTTCATCGGAGCTGCGTAAGCACTGATGGACGATAGCCGTCACGTCTTTTAGGACAGCATCTCCCGTATTATGACCATAGGTATCATTGAGGCGCTTAAAGTGGTCCATATCAAACAACACTAGCACGCTACTCATGTTTTCGTGTTGCATCAATGCAATACATTGATGGGCAACGTAGTCAAAGGCTCGTCGATTGCCCGTTTGGGTTAAAAAGTCTTCTGTGGCTTGGGAGCGCAAGTTTTGATGCAGTTGTCTGAGCTGTTCAGAAAACACATACACAAACACGACAATCGGCACAATTGTCGCATAAAGCGTAAATACCTCAATGCGCGGGAAACGCTCAATGACAAAAGGAAATACAATAACGCAAATGGCAAAGCTTAGCGTGAACGCAAGTTTTGCATGCACGATGAAGAAAATAGCCGTGATGCCGGGGTACAACCAATAGGCATTGCTAGATTGGCCTATCGCCGTTGTGCCAATCATCCCCATGCAAATCATGAATGTCAGGACATAGCGGGAGAGGTCCATGTATCTCCCTTTTATAATAGTCAGGCTGATGAGGAAGAAGGCGATAATAAGAGCACCGTCTAGCGCTACCATGAGCCAATGCTCTGCGCGAAAACGCGCAACTAACATTGGGATAACTGCTAACATGCTAAGTCCTGCAACCGAAAACACCGCTCTTTCCATGAGCGTTCGGCATTTTAGTCGTTGGGAAATTATCGTAAACATCTTAAACAGCTCAATTCGTTTCACTCGCTGCATCACTTGCATCAGACAAGGCATCAATGGTTTTATTTTCTGGCTCTGCTTCAGAGGAGAGCAGCAATGCAAGCCATTGCGTTTCTTCACGTGACTCCATCGCAATTTTCACCACCATCGTCAGCGGCACTGAGAGCAACATACCCACGCTGCCGAGTAACCAGCCCCAAAAGATAAGGGATAAAAATACGACAAGTGTCGACAGGCCCAGGCCTCTACCCAAAAAGCGCGGTTCAATTAAATTGCCCATTACCATATTAACCACGACAAAACCTAATCCAGTCAAGCCCGCCTTGGCAAAGCCAAACTCAATAAAGGCCATAAAAATAGCGGGCACTGCAGCAATAATGGAACCTATATTGGGAATAAAATTGAGCATGAATGCTAACACGGCCCAGAGCATAAAGTGATCTACGCCTAAAATATAAAGCCAGATACCAATAAACGCGCCAGTGCCCATACTAACTAGCATCTTTATCACTAAATATTGATTCACCGATGTTAGAAAACGGTCGATGTGTGTGAGCTTCATGTCTGGGTCTGCCATGGCGACATGCACGCGCCGCGGCATACTATCGGCTTCGAATAGCATGAATAGCACAGTTAGCAAAATTAAAAATACGTTCGAAAGCACCGTGCCAAGGCCAGTGATAAAATTAGTCGCTACGTTCATCGCAAGGCCAGGGTCTAGATGTTCACTAACTAATTCGCGATTAATGTGAATATTAAAACGAGCAAGTTTATCCGCAATCCAAGCGAACTCTCCAGACAATTGGTCTCGGTAAACCGGCATGTTTTGACGAAATTCTGCAAGCGATTGGGTGATAAGGCCGGCTAACATAAAACCAATCACTACCATCAACAGTATAACTAAGCTAATAGAGAGCCATCGAGGCACGCGATATTGTGCAGACCAGTTAATTAACGGGCTAACGGCGATGGCAATAAAGGCTGATAGCAACAAGGGAATGACAATCACACTGGCGGCCTTAATACCTGCAAGCACAATGACGACTGCCGCCATTACGACCAGTACTTTAGTGGTTGAGGTAAGTTTTAAATCCATATATGTGTCCGTGATTGTATTAGTACATAAGCGAATACTGTTCGTTGCAAAAATGCATTAATGGATACCTTGCGATATCGCAAATTCAAACAATAATTATGAGCAACATCAATCCAATAAGGAAGTAGAATCTACATGAATTTAAATCTTGCCACTATTCGCATTAAAAACCTTCGCCTTCGCACTTACATCGGAATAAATGAAGATGAAATAAAGAACCAGCAAGACGTCGTGATTAACGTCACCATAGAGTACGACGCGAAAAAAGCGACTGATAGCGACCAAATGCAAGATGCACTTAACTACAAAACCATCACAAAACCATCACAAAAGCGATTATTCGTTTAGTTGAAGACAACCGATTCTCACTATTAGAAAAATTAACAGCAGATGTACTTGCGATCGCGGCAGAGCACCCATGGGTGATCACAGCCGAGGCTGAAGTCGACAAACCACACGCCTTACGCTTCTCTGACTCAGTGTCACTAGCCATTTCATGTACAAAAGACTAAGCGTGTTAATCGCCATGCATACTAAGGATTCAGCAGAATGAAAAGCATGTTGCTCACAGGCGGCACTGGACTGATTGGTCGCCACTTAATCAAAAAACTCAAGGACCAATACGATATCACCGTTGTGACGCGTGACCCTAGCCGAGCGCTACGCCTTTTAGGCAACGATATTAAAGCCATTGCAATGGATGATATTGATTCACTTGACAGCTATGATGCAATTGTTAACTTAGCGGGCGAACCCATTGCAGACAAACGCTGGAGCGACGCTCAAAAAGAGCGAATTTGTCAGTCTCGATGGCAGATTACAGAGCGCCTTGTTGCGATGATTAATCAAGCACAAGATAAACCCGATGTGTTTATCAGCGGGTCTGCCATAGGGTACTACGGACGCCAAGACGACACGCCAATCACAGAGGACTTTAAAGACTTCCATGAGGAATTTAGCCGCACCGTATGCGCCAAGTGGGAAGATATTGCCAACACCGCAAGCATACGGACTTGCGTGTTGCGCACGGGTGTGGTGCTAAGTGATGATGGTGGCGCTTTGTCTAAAATGCTCATGCCGTTTAGATTGGGTCTAGGCGGTCCTATAGGCGATGGAAAACAGTTTATGTCGTGGATACATATTGACGATATGGTGCGCGGGATTCAATTTTTGCTCGAAAATGACCAGTGCAGCGGCCCATTCAATTTTACATCGCCAAAGCCTGCGAGTAATGCTTTTTTCGCTCATAAGCTGTGTCAACGTTTGGATCGGCCATGTATTTTTACAACGCCAACCTTTGCGGTAAAAGCGCTAATGGGAGAATCATCTGAGCTGGTTATCTACGGTCAAAAGGTTATTCCGATGCGCCTTGAAAACGCAGGGTTTAACTTTTCGTTCCCGGTGCTTGCTGATGCGCTCGCTGCCTTGGATTTACGATAAAATACATTGATTTTTTGAGCGCTTGTCGCTAGTCTCGACGCCTTAGCGCTTGTCAGTTCAAGCGCGCAAACAAATAATATCGCGCTTGATACCAACCCCCTCGGAAACAACGATTCATGATTTCACTTGAACAAATCAACAAGATTGTCCTGCTGCAAAAAACAACTAACGATATAGCCAAACCAGACTGGCTCGATAATCCTCCGAATTATTTGCGCGCGGCGAAAATGGAAACCGTTGAGGCAATTGATCATTTATGCTCATGGAAGTGGTGGAAGGCAAATAATCCCGACTACTATAACGCTGCAATGGAAATGGTAGATGCTCTGCATTTTATCATTTCTGAAGAACTGGTTCGCTTTAAAGGTGACGTTGATGCGGTCTCAGCCTTGTTATTAAGCTACTTCAATATGCCTATTGATGAGGAGCAAGTTGCAGCCATGTCTGCAGAAGACGCCAATCAAATTATGGATGCAATGGACGTTGATTTTACAACTGGCAACATTCACTACCCTCGCTTTTTTACCGCGTCCGCTTTTCTGGGTCTAAAGCCTGAGCAACTTCTTAGCTGGTACTGCGGCAAAAATGCGCTTAATAATTTCAGACAAGCCAATGGCTATAAAACGGGCGAATATGTGAAAAACTGGTTTGGCAATGAAGATAATGACTACCTTATTGAGATAATTGAAGCCTTATCGACTGATGAACAACAAGACAGCTACCATGTTATCTATGAACGTTTAGGCATCAAATACAAAGAAGCTTTGGCCCAAGTGTAAACCTACATTATGCACAGTCATTCAGTATTTATCATCCTCGCGGGCTTATTGCTCGCGTTTGGCTTAGCTTCTAAACTATCACATCGCACTTTGGTATCTGGTCCAATGGTATTTGTGGCAGCAGGTGCATTGTTTGGATCCTTGGGTTTAGATGTTTTAGAGCTAAACATTACCTCCGAAGAGCTGAAGTTCGTCGCAGAAATCACCTTGATTTTGATTTTGTTTGTTGACGCTTCAATCATCCGTTTTAAGACGCTTGGGAGTGTTTTAGGTGGCATCCCTAGTCGTTTACTGGGAATAGGCCTTCCGCTTTCAATGGTGCTTGGCACGCTAGTGGCTGTTTGGATGTTTCCCAATAGCAGTATTTGGCTATTAATGTTAGTTGCACTGATGCTCTCACCTACAGATGCTGCGCTGGGGCAAGCAGTAGTCAATAATGAGCATGTTCCACAAAAAATCCGAGAAGGTATCAGTGTAGAAAGTGGCTTAAACGATGGTATTGCACTTCCTCCCATTCTATTGTGCATGGCGGTGTTAAGCTACGGTAATTCGGCTATAGGGCACGACGGTTACTGGTACGGCTTTTTGGCTATGCAACTCACTATCGGCCCGCTAGTGGGTGCTGCAGTGGGCATCATCGGTGCAAAATGCATAGATTGGGCGACTCATCGAAACTGGATGAATGCGACCTTTCACCAAATATCTGCTATTGCATTATCAATTTTAGCATACTCTTTGGCGGAGGCTTTTAGCGGCAACGGCTTTATCGCAGCTTTTTTTGCAGGCTTGCTGTTTGGTTCTAAACATATGGGTTCGAAAATCCCAAAAGTGCTAACGCGCTCGAGTGAGTTTGGAGAGGCGTTCGGTGAACTTTTATCGCTCATTGTGTTTTTTGTGTTTGGTGCAGTTGCTCTTCCCCACTTCTTGCCATTTTGGGATATAAAAACCATCATTTATGCACTACTGAGCTTAACGCTTATTCGTTTCATCCCGGTGTACATCTCACTCATCGGCACTGGGATTAAGCCCTACACAAAGTGTTTTATCGCATGGTTCGGCCCAAGAGGAATCGCTTCAGTCTTATATCTTTTGATGGTGATCACCGAGCTGGGTTTAGAACAATACGACCAAGCGCTTTCGATTGTCGTGCTTACCATTCTCATAAGCGTTTTTGCCCACGGTGTCAGCGCTGTGCCCATGTCCAAACGGTTTGCGAAATAACACAGCATACCAATGTGTGTCACGCGATTGATAGAAGTACCCTTGTCAACCTCGCAAAAGACCTATATCTTAGTTTTATTGAAACACTGAAAACTCGCGACTAGCATTTGCAAGAAGTGCAGTATGATTCATATTGCAAGCAAAGGAGCCGGTGCCACATGATGACACTTAAATGGATACAGGATGTTAAACCCCATGAGTTGGGCAAACTAGAGCAGCCCTTTGTGGCGCTAAGCTATGTGACGCGAGCCTACCACGATAAGTTTAATCCTGAGGTGCGCGGCATCGACGAGGTGATTAAGCGTTTTTCCGCTTTTAGCATTCCTGAGCGCGACAGCAACACCCTCGATAAGCTCACTAAAGCCATAAACGAAGGCGACATAGTGCTGATGCACCACCATAGCAATATACCCTTCTCCCCTATTTTTGTTGAAAAAAAGCCACTTGAGAGCGAACACGCTCAAAACATCGATAGCACAAAAGACAAAAACCTGCCCACATCTGCAAAAGTAGAATATGAAGTCAATCCCTCCCTGCAAGGGCGGTATATGTTTGCGAGAAATAAATTCAGCCGTTTGCAGCAAGGCTTCTATTGGCCTACATCATCACTGCCCAAAACAGATAGCCATGATTTGCTGGATGATGACACCAGTGAGGATAGCTTTGAAGGCAATGCGATTGCACCGGGCGTTGAGCCAACACAGGAAATCACAGAAGAGGCCACCGCCAATCTCGAACTCGATTATTGCTTTGATGATACATCCCCCGTAGACGATATTCCCTTTGAAGTCACTGACAGTGCAGGCACCAAACACACCGGCACGCTGAGTAAAGGCAAAGCTAGCTTAAGTGGTTTACCGCTAGGTAGCTGTCAAGTGGTCTATGTGAGCGATAGCGATGAAATAGAAGCGGAATTAACGCGGCAAAAAACACAGCTGTCAAACGCACTAAATGCCATGATAGCCGAAGTGAAAGTCATTGCTGCCAGAGAAGATGCATTATTTGAACAAGAAAGCTTTATCAGCCAGTACTTCATCCGCAAAGGGGCACAGCTCACTGGCCTTTATCAGGGCGGTAAAAACTTCGTTGTCGGCGCCTGCGATTTAGCCCTACTGCTAGATGAAGTGCAAGGCGAAGCACGAGATGCCGCCTTGAACGCCCTTAAAAAACTCGCCGCAGGCGATGCGCAAGGTATTAAGCAAGACTTAGAAACCTTATTTGTCCATAGCGCCAAACAGCTAGATGATTTGGCGGATGCCTTTGAGTTGCTCCTTGCCATTGCCGATGACAAGGCTCTGCTGAAACAAATTGCGACCTTTCCCTATGATTACATTGATGCACACTCCATTGTCGAAAAAGAAAAAATAGGCGGTATCCTGGCTTTTGAAATCCTATTATGCGTGCTCACCGCAGGCGCAGGTGCAGCAGTATCGGCGGCGAGTCAATCCAAGTACCTCCTGAAAGCAAATTCGAGCCTGCAAAAGATTGCGACACTGCTGAAGCGCAAAAAGCTGGCGAAGAAAACCTCCCCCTCTCTTAAGCAAGGCGATAATCTGGATGTAAATTCGGCACCTAAGCAACAGCTTGAGTTGGAGGATAAGCCGAAAGTTGTGCCAAATAAATCAATGCCCTTTGATTACACTAAGGCCCGTGCACTCAAACCGGGAGAAAAACTGGGTAACTACGGTGAATCTATTGTAGAGGATATGCTCAGAGCCGATGGCTACGAGACCTTTTACCGGGTGCAAAATAAATCTGGCAATGGCGTGGACATTGTGGCTAAAAAAGCGAATGGCGATATTATTCGGGCAGAAGTGAAAACGACACAGCAAGCGCGGCTTTGGAATGATGGTAAGCCAAAAGATATTCCGCTGAGGGGCGACCAAAAAACGATGGGCGGAGAAGCCTACACTACTGACCGATTAGAGCGAGCAATCAATAAGGATGATGGTTATACCGATGGTGTGGTGGATGTGGAGGCCGAAAAGGCGCAGCAAGCAATAGAGGATGCATTGTTAAACGATAACTCAGTAATTGATAAAAAGTATGATGTTTATGTGGATAAAAACGGCACTCTTCTGGCCAATCCAATTGAAAAAGACTGGCTACCTAAGCCTTAGTACCCTCCAGTTTAATAATTTTAAGGAAAAGCATGCAGACGCTTGAAGATTCAATAGCATATACTAAGAGGAAAAAGCATTTCCAACTTTATGGTAGTGATGTTGACCTACTGAACAAACGCATTACAGACTTATCTCGCTATTTAAAAGGAGAAGAAACGTTGGGGTCGGTTGCATTAAATTTAGATCGCCTATCAACTTACTACCATTGGAGTTTTATCGAGCTTAGCGTAAATACTAACACCATTGAAATGTCTACTTTAGCTAAGGCATCATACATTGCATTTGAAACAAATAATTGGTACGAGTTTCTCGGTAAAAAGGTAGCTAAATATTCATCTGCTGTTTCTTTCAATACTGCCGTCAAACACCTAGGCCAATTGCTCTACCTCGGACAATACGACAAAGCAAAACAATATGGCAATCTGCTGATGAAAATGCTTTACGGTAAACAATATGATGGAGGCTTGGTCTATCCTACACACCCTTGGTTTATGCTTGAGCTTTTCTGTCGTTGGCAAGGTAAGGCACTTGATAAAAAAGGTACGCGTTATCCTGAGAATCTGGGCGTATATCAAACCGCGTTAGATAATTGGGATACCGGCGACACGCAGTTGCTGTCTGACATTGTCGATAGCCTAACGGAATTTCATATTGCACAGTCGGATGAAGATGTGACAACCGACGAATACGGCAATGAATTCAGTCCTGAGTTTACCTCTTCTAACTACTTTATTTTCCCTATCGAAATTCTCATGTGGCTGGCTATTCGCAAACACTTAGGCTTACCTGATTATATTGCATCGCCAAGTAATGAGTTAATGAGCATGCCCATTAATCAACTGCCAGATACCCCTGTTGAATGGGTAAAAGATGACTTGGTGAATCAATGCAAAGCTAAACTAAAAGCAGACAACCCTGATATTGAGTTTGCGCTATAAGAAGATACTTGCGTTTTGTGCGCGGCGAGATACAAAATGAGTAAGTCGGGCAAAAACCGTCGAACCAGAAACTAGCTTGTGGATTTTCATAACGAATAAGCCATTGAAATCCTATTATGCGTGCTCACCGCAGGCGCAGGTGCAGCAGTATTGGCGGCGAGTCAATCCAAGTACCTCCTGAAAGCAAATTCGAGCGTGCAAAAGATTGCGACACTGCTGAAGCGTAAAAAGCTGGCGAAGAAAACCTCCCCCTCTCGCTCAATAGCATTTTGAGGCTAAAAGTGGTCGGCATCGATTTTATTGGGTGGTGACGATGAATGTTATCTAGTGATTGCCAACGGTGTTACAGGGCGATCGGGATGAATAATGTTTTGCAGATACTACTCATTAATTCAAGTTCTTCCCTGTGGTGAGACATTAATAGATTGCTCCATTGCCTTATGATGAACGTGAATAACCGTAATACCTTTAGGGTTTTGAATATAATAAATTAGATGTTTTTCAAAAGGAAAGACATGAACTCCACTCGTTTTATATGGGTCGTATAACTTCCCCATCGTTGGCATGTTTGCGAGTATCTCAGTTTGCTTTTTTAGCGCTGAAATATAGCTTATAGCCTGTGTTTTTCCCCATTTATTCTTAGTGTAAGAAACAATCTCCTTAAGGTCGCTTTTTGCATTGTCTGCAAAAACAACCCTAGACACTGGCGATATCCATTAGCTCTTTAAACACATCTTCACTATCTGATACACACCCCTTTTGTGCAGCTTTTAATCCTTCATCCAGTCGCTGATGAAGAAGCCTTTCTCGAAGAGATTGAATTTCTTCGTAATCTTGCATAGATATCATGACGGCTGCTGGCTTACCATTCTTACTGATACACACTGGCTCTTTTTGTGCTTTCATGACAACATCACCAAAAGCGTTTTTTGCATCTACTGAGCTAACAATTTCCATGTTTATGACCTTTCGTTAGTAATAACTAATACAGCCAGAATAGCTTTTATAGCTCTTTTTTGTCAATACATAAGATTTCGATAACATATCACTAAAATGCCAAGTCAAAGCGATATGCTGATGCTGTCATATCAGCAAACAGTGCGACTGGCGCGAGCATTCTTTTGAGGGTTCCTGACAATGGTGGATTCAATGCCAAGAATGCCAATGGTACTTTGAAAGTGCATGCAATATATCAGTTCACTCGTGATTTTACGGTCATGAATGTCAGTGGCGAGCCGAAAAACTTGAAGAGGCGCGCCTCAACGTCATACCATTTTTCGCAACAGATGACTTGTATTTAACGACAGCAAGCGCCAACACCCAATTGCGCCTAATATTCCTACTACGATAGCACCTGCACTTGGTGCAATTGCCCAGTACTCGACATGCACCGATGGCGGCATTTGGAAGACTTGGGTTTGCAGCATGTACAAACTAAATTCGTTCGCCAACGCTGCCATTAGCCCCGCAACCGTGCCGATGATAATAAACTCATTGATCACACTAAAGCGTATACTTGAGCCTTTCAAACCGAGGGTTCTGAGAATCGCCAGCTCTTGTAAACGTTCATCCATGCTGGCCTGCACTTGGGCAATCAGCACTAACGCACCGGCAATCAGCACAAGCACCAGTATAAATTCAACCGCCATGGACACCTGATCGATAATTTCTCTCAATTGATTAATTCTAGCATCGACGTCAAACAAGGTTACGCTGGCAAATGGCGCCATAATGCGGGAAATTTCGGATTTTCTCGCTTCATCCAAATGGAAACTTGTTATGTAAGTAGCACTAAAGCTTTCCATTGCTTTTGGGTGCAGCACAAAAAAGAAGTTGGGTTGCAAGGTTTGCCAGTCGACTTCTCGCATACTCGTAACGGTAGCGGTGATAACTTCACTGCCTACATTGAAAGTCAGTACATCCCCTAATTCAATGCCCAAGCGTCCGGCCACTTCAGTTTCAATACTCAAGGGAACTGGCTCGCCTTGTTGCCAGTTATCGTGCCACTGACCGTCAACGATAATATTGCCGCGTTGAAGCTCTGTGCTCCAACTTAAATTAGCTTCGCGCCCTAGTCCTTGGCGGCCATCATTGGCTACTTCTTGATCTTCTTTGGTAATTTCTGTACGAATACGTTCATCATTAATCCCTACGAAGCGTCCGCGCGCAACCGGATAAAACTTTTCATATTGCACATCGTTTTGAGTGAAGTGTTCTTTTAGCGCGTCTTTTTGTGTTTCAGTGACGTTTGCGATGAAATAATTGGGTGTGCCCTCTGGCAGTTGGTCGCGCCATTGTTTGACCATATCGTTACGCATCACTAATACGACAAGCAGTAGCATTATAGTAATTGCGAAACTAATCAATTGAACGGAGTTACCCATAGCGCGTCGACGTATTCTCGCCCATGCTAAGGTCCATGAACCCATGCTGCCGCTGCCCAGCTTTCGTCCAAGCATAATTAAAAGATAGGTCATGCCGAGTAAGCTAATTACCAGCAGGATCCCAGAAGCGAATAAAATACTACTGATAAGTAAGTTTTGACTATATGTCCACATCAACAAGAAAACGGCGCTTCCAGAAAATACAAACTGCAGCGCTTTTGAGGATAAAGTCGCTTGAATGTCTTTGCGTAATACTCGCAAAGGTGGCACTGAAAAAAGCTGCAAAAGCGGATAAAGAGAGAACAGCAGTGCACATATCACACCAGTAAATACTGCAATACCAAGTGGACGCCAGTACCAAGTGTTCAAGGCAACTTCGACTTGCCCGGCTAGCAACGTGACCACTGCTTGTTGAATCAAATAACCTGCCACTACGCCAATTACAATGCCAAGCGCGGTGATAAAGCAAATCTGCATCAAATAGATGCGGCGCACCATCGCTTTGCTTGCACCCAGCGTTTTCATGATAGCGACGGGGTCAAAGTGACGCTGAGAGTAGCGCTGTGCAGCTACTGCGATTGATACTGCGGCAAGCACTATGGCAAGCAAGCTCGCCAACAAAAAGTATTCTTCTGCTCTGGCAACCGAGCGGCCAATTGGCGAATCATCGTCTTCAATACTCGTCCAGCGATGAATCTCGCGATTTAACTGCGGTCTCAACCAATCGTAATAAGCATCTATTTGGGAGGGCTCTCCAGTAAAATAGTATTTATAATTAACACGGCTGCCTGGCCCAGTAATGTTTGTTTGAGCAACATCTTGTGAAGACATCAAGAGCATGGGGTCGGTATTAAAAACACTAAAGCCCGCATCAGGTATTTCACTTAAAATTTCAGTGACAGTGAGCGTTGCGTCGCCTACTTCAATTTGTTCGCCCTTATCAATACCAAGCAGTTGATAAAGTCGTGAATCAATCCACACTTCCCCTGGCTGGGGAGAGCGTTCAACTGCTTGCCCCTCACCAAAGGCGATGTCTGTCAGCTTTACTTTCCCCTTCAATGGATAAGCATCGTCCACCGCGCGAAGGTCCGACAAGGCAAGTTCGTCGCCTGCAAACACCATGGAGCGGGTCGATACCTGAAATGCGGTTTGTAAATCATAGTCTGCGGCCTTGCTGATCCAAGCCTCATCCACAGGTCCGCGTGAACGAAGCTGACTGTCTGCAGCAATAAACTCCGCGCTTCGGTCGGTTAAAGCCTGCTGCAAACGCTCACTGAACAAAGACAGCGAAAGCACTGAAGCAACAGAGAGAACTATTGCGAGCAAAATAATCGTGAGTTCGCCACGCTTGGCCTCATGCTTAAATAAGCGCCATGCCAAAGAAAATGACATGCTCATATTTGAGTTGGTACTTTGGCTCATCGAAGACCCACCAAGTTTTTTAGAAGACGCCTCCATATGCTTATTCGCCTCCAGCGATGACGCGTAAGCGCTGAGTTTCTTCCTCAAGCTCACCTGCGCTCATGCGCAACTGCCTCTGACAGCGCTTTGCCAGTTCGTCGTCGTGGGTCACCAATACCAATGTGGTATCGGAATCTTGGTTAAGCTTAAACAACAGTTCTTCTACCTTTTGCGAGTTTTTCGAATCTAGATTACCCGTTGGCTCATCAGCAAACAGAATTTTGGGATTGGTGATAAAGGCGCGGGCAATGGCTACGCGCTGCTGCTCACCGCCTGACAACTGATTAGGAAAGTGTGTGGCGCGATGGTCAAGCCCGACCTGCTGCAAAATTTCCTGCGCACGCTGTTTGGGTTTGTCGAGCCCCGAAATTTCAGCAGGCAGCATGATGTTCTCCAGCGCCGTTAAGCTTTGCACTAACATGAAGCTTTGAAAAATAAATCCAACTTTTTCGCCTCTAATTCGGGCTCGTTGCTCCTCATCCATATCGTGCAGTGGCGCGCCATCTAGCAGTATTTCGCCACTACTTGCTTCGTCCAAGCCAGCAAGCAAACCAAGTAATGTAGATTTACCCGACCCAGACGCACCGATAATTGCAACAGATTCGCCTTGCTTAACGTCAAAGCTAATGGGCTGAAGGATCTGTAATTCGCCCTCGCTCGTAGTCACTTTTTTAACTAAGCTTTTTGTTTCGATAATTGTAGAGGCCATTGTCATAGTGTCAGTTTTTTCATCCTGCGGTTTAGTATCTGGTATTTCGAGCGTTTATTCGGCGCTTCGTTCGCGTTTTACGGGTAAAGGTAATAATAAGTTTCGCACGCCTGCATTGAAATCAGTCAAATATGCGGTGTTTATTGTAGTTTTATTCCCATTTTTAGCCTTTTCAGATCAAGGATTAAGCGCTCTCGAAGATGACAAAAATGTAAGCGAATATAAATTACTCGTTTTAGGCGATAGTTTAAGTGCAGCCTATGGTTTGACTGCCTCTGAAGGCTGGGTATCTTTGTTACAAGAATACTGGGATGAAAAACGTCTGCCGATTGATGTGGTAAATGCCGCAATTAGTGGCGATACAACCGACGGCGGTCTTGCGCGCTTACCTCGACTAATAGACTTACATAAACCCACGCACCTTTACATAGAGCTTGGCGGAAACAACGGCTTGCAGGGACATAATCCGAAGAAAATTAAAGACAACCTGGCGCAAATGATTGAACTGGGTAAACGCAATGACATTGAAGTGATTTTGCAGGAAATTCAAATCCCCACAAATTACGGTCGACGCTATACGCAAATGTTTACCGAAAACTACCACAGCCTTGCCCAGCAATACGATGTGCCGCTCATTCCTTTTTTCTTACAGGAAATAGCCTTAGACCCCGCTCTTATGCAAAACGATGGCATCCATCCAACGGCCGAAGCACAACCCATGGTGGTTGAATTTTTAGCGCCTAAGCTAGAGCCACTCATTGTCGCAGATTAACGCGGTGCGGATACAAAAACCCCCGAAACTTTTGTCTAAGCTTCGGGGGCAATCCATTTGCTTCTTTCGTTTTTTATAGCCTGACGATGACGATTGCCGTTAAATTGCGTTAGGGCCTAGCGAGTGTATGCAACCGGCTTAGTTTCGTCTCGATTCAGATAGCGGTCACGTAACTGGATTTGACGAGAAGTCATTTCCACTGGCTCTCCGCCAATAAAGACTTGTTCTGCCGCCTCTGTTACTTCCAGGGGATCACCCGACCAAATAACCAAGTGAGCATCTTTGCCAGGCTCCAGACTGCCCATGGAATCATCAACACCGAATATTTTAGCGACGTTGAGCGTTAAGGCCGCCAAACCCGCTGCATGTGGCAAGCCATTTGCCACAGCATTCCCCGCATGCTGAGGGGCTAATCGGATATTATGCGTATCCATGCCAATCGCTATCATCACGCCCGCTTTGTGCAAACGCGCCGCGTTTTCAAGCGTAGCACCCAGTTGGTCAAAACCTCCGGGCAGATTGTTTTCTGGGTTGAGGATGACCGGCACATCAGCGGATGCAATATCAGATGCGACGCGCCAACCTTCTGTCGCATTCACCAACACTAGATTCAAATCAGCAAAACGCGATTTAATCGCAAGGGCTTGCATGATATCCGAGGCACGATTGGCAGATATCAACAAGGGCACCTCACCGGAGACAACCGATGTCAACGCTTTGGCATCGGCACGAGTGATCATACCATCCCAATCTGCGGAGGGTGATAAATCATAGCTCGATGCAAAGACGGCTTCATCTAAACTTTGATTGAGAGCGACCCACATTGCCGCGCGGCTCTCACCATTGGTATCAGCACCTCGGTCGCTTACATCAACATGCATAAAAGCTTTAGGTTTAAGCACGGCGTTGAAACTACCGCCCAAATCAATAATCGCGCCCTGCCCGTTGAACAACTGCCCAGTACGGCTGATGCCCGTCACTGCGTGAGTAAAACCCTCTACACGTGTAATTGGGATTAAGGTAGAGTCTGAGTTAACACCAAAACTCACGTCATACGCAGCGCCAACACTCGACACAGGGTGCGCGTGTACGCGAGCATCAACAACACCGGCTGACAAACTGACCTCTTCTAAGCCTAAGCTAGTCATCGCACCAATGAAACCAGGCGTCACGACTTTTCCTGAGGCATCAATTTCTCGATAGCCAGCGGGGACGGAGTCTGAGTCAAGCACTTGCTGAATCTTTCCATTGTCGAGCAATATCGTCCCTTCTGCAATCACGCCAGAAGAAGCCATGGTATGAATTTGTGCACCTGTAATGGCAATTTTTTCAGCTAACGCGCTTGCGCTAACACTTGCTACTATCGCACATGCCACAGCAGATTTCGTCAGGGTGCTAAGCGCGCCAGTTACTTGTTTATGAAAATGTCTCATTTCGCATCCCCCTGCCCAACTTGTCCTAACTCAAAATCACTCACAGGCCATGTTTCAGGCTGCGTTCGGTCATACACCATTGCGCCATCGATAAAGACTTTCTCTGCTTGTGTGTATGTGGAGAATGGGTCACCCGACCATAGAACCACGTCGGCATTTTTACCTTCTTCAAGTGAGCCAGTATGTTCAAAGATACCCAGGGATTTAGCAGGATTGGCTGACAGCCACTGCCACGCCACAGCTTTTGGAATATCAATGCCAGCGCGCTTGCCATCTGACCATGCTTTTGCCGCTTCTTGATTAAGGCGCTGAATACCAATGTCGCTATCAGAGTGGACAATGGCGCAAGCACCCGCTTGATGAACCATAGGAATATTTTCGCGAATGCCATCGTAAGCTTCCATTTTAAAGCCCCACCAATCGGCCCACATCGCACTACACACGCCATTTTCAGCAAGTTTGTCTGAGATTTTGTAGGATTCAACCGCATGATGGAAGGTGCCAATTTGATAATCAAACTCTTTCATGACATCCATCATCACCGTCATTTCATCTGCTCGGTAACAATGCATATGCACCAGTATTTCGCCCTCTAGCACACCTGCTAATGTTTCCAAACTTAAATCGCGTTTTGGCGCATCACCCGCCGTACCCGACTCCTGAGCAGCCTCATAATCAGCCCATTTCTTTTGATAAGCTTGGGCGTCGATCCATGCTTTGCGGTAGCCTGCTACGTTTGCCATGCGCGTCATAGGGCCGCCTTTTGAGCCATAGACGCGCTTTGGATTTTCACCGCAGGCCATTTTAATTCCATAAGGTGCTTCCGGAAATTTCATATCTTGCATGGTGCGATTGGGCAAGTTTTTAACGGTCACCGTTCTGCCGCCAAACAAGTTTGCCGAGCCTGGCAAAATTTGCAATGCGGTAACGCCTCCTGCAAGCGCGCGTTGAAAACCCGGATCTTGCGGCCAAATACTGTGCTCTGCCCATACTTCTGGTGTCACTGGACTGGTCATCTCATTGCCGTCAGAGTGCGAATGCGTCCCCGGCGATGGATACACGCCTAAATGGCTATGATTATCAATAATTCCCGGCGTTACCCACTTGCCCGTCCCATCAATCTCAATCGCATCAGATGGCACTGAAACGTCATCGCTGACTTCGGTAATTTTGCCGTCTTCTAGCAAAATGGCACCTTCTTCAATTTTTCCGCCAATGCCATCAAGAATAGTGACATTACTAATAACGATTGGATCGGATTGAATGCGTTGATAAGTACTAGGGAAAGGATTGTTCTTGTCGTACTGCTGCGAGTCTTGAGCTTGTTTATCGTCACTGCATGCGGTTAAAAGTACCGCAGACAGAGCAAGCGCAACACCCACCTTTTTATGTTTGGTGAGTTGCATGGTGTTCCTTTGAGAGTGTATAGGCGCTAAAGCATGATTATTTTTAGAATGCGCCTGAGTTTTTAACCTTTAAAGCATAGATATTTCTGCAAGATTTCGCAAATATCGGTAGAAGATTTTTGTGGACTTAAAGGCATGGCAGGGACTTAGCGGGAGGTGTAAGCGTCTGAAAACCGCTGTGAACCCGTCCTTGGGCGCTCAGCGAAATCATCCATGATTTCGATGTTTTCAGACGCTTACACCTCCCGCTAAGTCCCTGCCATGCCTTTAAGCGCAAGTTCGCCGCTATTTTGTTTTGAACGACGCACTTACGAGCTTATACACGCAAGGATCTCATCAGATTTTCTTAAGGTTCGAATCTCTTGAAATAGGCTTCTTGCCTCCTGATACTCACGCTGCAAATACCCCAACCACTGCTTAATTCGATTAGGATAGTAGCGGCCTTTGTCACCAAATATTTCGTAGCCGGAATAGTCAATCAGCAACTGCGTCACTTCACTCCATGGCATGGGCGCATCACCAAACTTAATACAGGCTGCTAAGTTGGGTAAAGAAAGCGCGCCGCGACCGAGCATAAGGTCTTGCGTATGACTTTGTGTTTGGCACTTTAGCGCATCGTGCGCATGCCAGATTTCGCCATTTGCGATAAGCGGGATTTGCGTATGCGCCTTTATCTTCGCAATCCAGTCCCAGTAGGCAGGTGGTTTATAGCCATCTACTTTTGTTCTCGCGTGCACGGTTAGTAAACTCGCACCGGCCTGTTGGATTGCATCTGCATTCTCAAGCGCAAGGCTTGTATCATCAAATCCAAGCCGAATTTTTGCGCTTACCACATGCTCACTTGGCACGGCATCGCGAACAGCTTTAACCACATCAAACAAAGCCTGCGGCTCTTTGAGCAACACTGCCCCACCTTTGCTCTTATTGACCGTTTTTGCAGGGCAACCAAAATTAAGGTCTACGCCATGGGAGCCCAGCTCAATAGCGCGCTGTGCATTTTCAGCTAGCCAACTCGGATGTTGACCAAGTAGTTGAACACGCACAGGCACCCCCACAGGCGTTAAACCATCGTGATGCAACTCAGGGCAAATTTTGTAAAAGGTTTTACGAGGATGTAATTGCTCCACCACGCGCACAAACTCTGTCACGCAAAGGTCGAAGCCGCCTATTTGCGTGAGCATATCGCGCATTAAATGGTCAACAACGCCTTCCATGGGCGCTAAGTAAATTTGCATGCTTTGCACTCGTAAAAATTGAGCGCCGATGATATCTGGCAGCATCGTATGGCGCAAGCTCTGGTAAGAGCACTAGCATTTTTGTCACTCAGGGGGAAAGCTAGGGCTAGCCTATCTCATTACAAAGCGTGCAAAGCCATGGACGGCTTTGCCCGAGCGTCCAGGGATGGCGCAGAGCGGCTTTGTAATGAGATAGGCTAGCCCTAGCTTTCCCCTTGAGTGACAACATCTTGCATAAAAATCGCGCAATAAAAAACCCAGCAAAAGCTGGGTTTTTTATTTGGCGTCCCCTAGGGGATTCGAACCCCTGTTACCGCCGTGAAAGGGCGGTGTCCTAGGCCTCTAGACGAAGGGGACAAAAAATCGGTTTTGAAAAGCACTGCTTTTCAGATTTTTTGTAAGGCCAAGTGAGCTTCGAAACTGAACGACCTTATTGAGCGTCGCCTGTTCAAACTACTTAACCTTATCTGAACCTAGAACTGCGTATGTTAGCTCTACCGAGCTCTCAATTACCACTGAGAAAATGGCGTCCCCTAGGGGATTCGAACCCCTGTTACCGCCGTGAAAGGGCGGTGTCCTAGGCCTCTAGACGAAGGGGACAAAAAATCAGTTTTGAAAAGCACTGCTTTTCAGATTTTTTGTAAGGCCAAATGAGCTTGCGAACTGAGCGACAGTATTTAAAGTCGCCTATTCAAACTACCTAACCTTATCTAAACCTAGTACAAAATAATTCTGGTGGAGCTAGGCGGGATCGAACCGCCGACCTCTTGCATGCCATGCAAGCGCTCTCCCAGCTGAGCTATAGCCCCGAGTCTTGGAGCTGAACGTATCGCTACAGTTCCGTGACAGCGGGGCGCATTCTAGGCATCCGCCCCATTTATGTCAACGGTTTTTTAAGAATTTTCGCGATTTTCGATAAATTCAATTGCCTTGTTTATTCGTTGTTCAACTTGCGCTTTGGTCAGCAACACAAGCGTTACATCCAGCGACGGAGAATTGCCAGAGCCTGTGACCGCAACACGCAAAGGCATACCCACCTTGCCCATGCCAACGCCCAAGCTTTCAGCCGTGCTATTTATTGCCTCTTGAATGCTCCGCGAAGACCAGTCACTTAAACCCAATAGTGCATCTTTTACTGCAATTAGATTCGCTTTTGCAACCGGTCTCAAATGCTTTTTCGCTGCATTAGCATCAAATTCATCGTAATCTTCATAAAAATACCGGCTGATTTGTGCAAGTTCCTTCAAGGTTTCTACCCTTTCAGACTGCACAGCGATCACATCCTCAAGCGCAGGACCGTTTGACACATCTATTCCCTGATCATCAAAATGCCACTTTGCATGCTCAGCCACTTCCTTAGCAGGCAATGATTTTATGTAGTGTTGATTTAGCCACACTAGTTTTTCAGTATTAAACGCACTGGCAGACTTGCTAATATTATCGAGTGAAAATAATTCGATCATTTCATCAACGATAAACACCTCTTGATCACCATGCGACCAGCCCAAGCGAACTAAGTAATTCAAAACAGCCTGCGGTAAATAACCATCATCTCGATATTGCATTACACTCACTGCGCCATGACGTTTAGAGAGTTTTTTACCATCATCTCCCAAAATCATCGACACATGAGCATATTCCGGGATAGGCGCATCCAAGGCTTTAAGAATATTAATTTGGCGTGGCGTATTATTGATATGGTCTTCACCGCGCACCACATGGGTAATTCCCATTTCCCAATCATCGATTACCACGCAGAAGTTGTAAGTAGGCGCGCCGTCAGAGCGACGAATCACCAAATCATCTAACTCTTCATTAGAGATGCTAATTTCTCCGCGTACATGGTCTTTGAATACCACCTTTCCACTTAACGGATTTTTAAAGCGGATCGCATAGGGCGCATCCTCCGGATAATCTGTTCTCTCGCGCCACGTGCCAGGATAGCGAGGTTTTTCGCCCTTGCGTTCTTGCTCTTCTCGAATGGCATCCAGCTCTTCACTTTTCATATAACAGCGATAAGCCAGTCCCTTCTCTAGCAACTGGTCGATGTATTGATTGTATTTGTCGAAGCGCTCAGTTTGATAAAAAGGCCCCTCGTCGTGTTCAAGCCCTAACCAGCTCATTCCATCCAATATAGCTTGTTTTGCTTGGTCGGTTGAACGCTCTAAATCAGTGTCTTCAATTCGTAATACAAATTTACCGCCCTGGCTCTTTGCGAAGAGCCACGAATAAAGCGCGGTTCGAGCGCCACCAACGTGCAAATAACCCGTGGGACTTGGCGCAAATCGAGTAACAACCGACATGATGAATCCTTGTAATTGAGGCATGAAAAAATAAGGCGCATAGTCTAACGGTTTACAAGGCGAACAAAAAGAGAATAAGAGATTATGTTTTTTTGCGATTTCGTATTGACTCTTTTGTACTCGACTCTATAATACGCGTCCACTTACCAAACACCTGTTTGGAAGTAGAGAAATATTGCAGACGCTTAGCTCAGTTAGAAAAAGAGCAAGCATCGCCGCCTTTCACAAAAGAAGGGCGAGAGTCACTGGTTCAAACCCAGAGGCTTGAGAAAAATGATAATGGACGCTTAGCTCAGTTGGGAGAGCATCGCCCTTACAAGGCGAGGGTCACTGGTTCAAGCCCAGTAGCGTCCACCATTTTTATTTTACAAAATCAGATATATCGGACGCTTAGCTCAGTTGGGAGAGCATCGCCCTTACAAGGCGAGGGTCACTGGTTCAAGCCCAGTAGCGTCCACCATTTCCCCTCTTGTGTTGCAATCTTCTGTTGAATCAATATTGGACGTGACTTAACCGCAGTTCTAAAAGTTTCCTCAAAATTCTTAAGTGGACATTCACAATATTCGATTTTTCAGCTGTATAAGCTTATTCCTGCGACGAAAAAATACCTTTCCCTCCCGACAGAATAAGAAAATATCGTGATAAAAAAGGCTCCCTGCTTTTATAGTTAATGATTTCAAGGCGCAATTCAAATGCAATTACGCCTCTGTCTTTATGATATAAATAAGTATAGTCTCCATGTTCATCTGAACCAGTAATTGATAAGACTTCCAACTCTTTCGAAATGAGTTTAATTTGCGTGGGCTTTATAAAAAAGGACTTACCTCCAAATTCAAATATTTGTTGTGAGCCTGTTAGAGCGTCAATGGGAGGCTTAAACAACATCGTCTCCCCAACCAAAATACAATCCGGCTCATGACACTTTGTGATAGCTCGAGATAAACTTTCGGTATTGAATGAATCGTAAGAATTAGGAAATTGATATTGAGTTGCCGTGCTGTCAACGTAAGTGTAGTACTCAATATCCATCGCGAAACATTTTTGAGTCGCCAGAATGAATACTATTGTTGTGAGAGCACCTCTTTTCATCCACAAGATCATTGGTAGTATTCTCCCAGTAAGTTGACTGCCATTGTGTTGTCAATATTATCAGCATAATTTGCGATAAAGAGGCTGAGGAAAAGTTCGATTACTTTCAGTCTCTAACGCTACATAAAACCTATCAACGCCGACACATTGAATCAAGATTTTTCATCATCACTCATTAACACCACTTTTTTCAGGCATAAAATGAACAGTAATATTTTGTGTGCCAATATGATGCATTATATAGACATTTTCACCATAAACGCTCTGAAACTCAGAGATTTTTCCCGCGAGGCGAGGGTCGGTAGTGCTTAGTTCTGCAAACCCAGTTGAAAAACAAGTCCCCAGATGTTTTTTAGGATCACGATATTGTTCCTCTAGCAAAACCTCTATTAACGTCCAGTCATCAAAGCCCTCAGGAAATGATATTTTCTTCTTTGATAAAAGTTTTCCCTTATATCTAAGTATATCGGTTATACGTAAGCGATCAAAATAGACCGTTCTTCACCCACTCGTAAGCATAATTTAAGATCGCGTCATTGATAAATACAGGAGACCTATCAATGACCAGACGAACAAGTGAAGAATGGCAACGCCTCATCGACGAGCAAGCCGTTAGCGAGATGACAATCCAGCAGTTTTGTCAGTCGCGCAACATCAATCAATCTACGTTTTACCTGCAACGCAAAAAGCGCAGTGACAGTCACTTAGCGCAAGCGCCATCTCAGTGGTTGCCGATTGATACGAAGTCAATGGCCTTGCCAGACACGCGCCAATGGCAAATTGAGCTAACGCTACCAAACGGTGTCGTGCTGAATATGAGTACCGATGGCTGATGTTGTCCTCTACCAATGCACGCATTTGGTTGTATTTGGGCATTGCCGATATGCGCAAACAGTTTGACGGCTTGGCGGCCTTGGTGAAACACCAGATGCAACTGCCTGCGCATGCAGGCGATTGGTTTGTGTTTGTGAATCGTAAACGCACGATGATGAAGGTGCTGTATTATCATCAAGGTGGGTACTGTTTGTGGTCAAAACGACTGGAGCGCGGCACCTTTGCCAAGGTGGCGGGTAACGATGGCAAACTATCGCTCAATGCCGCGCAACTGCAGTGTTTAATAGATGGTATTTATTGGCAAAAAGGCAAACAAAACAAGCGACTTAAGTAGCTGAATTTGCTATACTTCGCGGCATGAAAAGCGCCTCAACCAGTATACAAAACAGCACGCATATTCCTATCGAAGAATATGAAAAAGTGCGTGCGCAAATGGCAGCATTACAGCAACAAGTTGACTGGTTTAAACGCCAATTGTTTGGGCGCAAATCAGAAAAACACATCATCGATAATCCTGACCAAGCCAACTTGTTTGGTCAAGCTCAGGATGAAGGTTTACCGTCTGCGCCTAAAAAAGCCGTCAAAGGCTATGCGCGTTCAGTCAAGCAAAAAGATGAAAATAACGTCAATGACACTGGTCTTCGCTTTACTGATGATGTACCGACAAAAGTGATTGATGTCCCATGTCCGGAGCTTGAAGGTGAAGATGCAGATAACTATGAGGTCATTGGCGTAAAAGAAAGCCATCGCTTGGCACAATTGCCAGGTAGCTATCAAATTCTCATTTACCGCAAAAATGTACTCAAGCACAAAGACAGTGGGGATATCCAATCGCCTAAAACACCACTTAACGTACTAGAAGGCACCTATGCCGATGTGTCCTTATTAGCAGGGCTCATGGTAGATAAAGCGGTTTATCATTTACCCCTTCATCGCCAGCATCTGCGGATGTTGCAATCGGGGGTCACGCTATCACGCGCTACCCTAATTAATTATGTTAGCCAAGGGATTGATTTACTGACCCCTATCGCCAAAGCGGTGCTTGGCAATATACTGAGTGGGGGGAACATCAGTATGGATGAAACGCCGATGAAGGCGGGTCGACAATCCTCGACTCGCCGCAGCCGCACATCAAGCCAACCATCAAAAACAATGAAGCAAACGTACTTCTGGCCGATGTATGGTGAGCAAGATGAAGTGGCCTTTACCTGGTCGTCTTCTCGCGGTAAACAACATGCAATGGAGCAACTAGCAGGCTTTAACGGCACCTTGTTAAGCGATGGTTATGCGGTATATAGCCAAGTCATTGATACGCTTAATCATCAAGGTCAAACAATTACCCATGCAGCGTGCTGGGCGCACACGCGCCGCTACTTCGAAAAAGCATTGGATTATCACCCTAAAGAGGCGCAATACGCCTTGGCTGAAATACAAAAGCTATACAAGATTGAAGCGCACATACGAAAACAGGCACTTAATGCCGAGGATACCGTGCAATATCGCCTTAAACACAGTGAGCCTATCATTACTGCATTATTCAAATGGATATACGAGCAGCGCCAGAGACCTGAATTACTGCCTAAAGACCCGTTAACCAAAGCACTTGCTTATGCCTATGAGCGCCATCATGAGTTAAAAACTTACCTCACTCATGCGCAAGTCAGCATCGATACGAACCACTTGGAGAGAGCCCTGCGCGTTATCCCTATGGGAAGAAAGAATCACTTGTTCTGTTGGAGTGAACTAGGCGCAAAACAGCTTGGCGTCTTGCATACACTCACCGTGACGTGCAAATTACACAACATCAATCCGTATCACTACTTGGTGGATGTACTGCAGCGCGTCTCACAACATCCGGCAAAAGACGTTATCGATTTAACCCCTCGGCGCTGGAAAGTCCTGTTCGCAGACAAACGCCTGCGCTCAGATATAGAAAAGTAAGCACACCATGACAAATAAAGACATCAAAACCACGATAGACATCAGCCATTTATCCATTGACCAACTATATATACTCAATCAATTTGTATGTGAGCGCATAGATACCCTGCAAAAGCAGCAAGACGAAGCCGCGATTGCCATCTTACGACCTGGTATGAAAGTGCAATTTACTCATGACGGCACGACAGTCACCGGCACGTTACTTAAGAAAAACCGAAAAACGGTGTTGATTGCCAACGACAACGCAAAAACACATCACAAAGTACCGGCAGGCATAGTCAGGCATATTAGCGCTGCACCACTAGACCTAAATCAAACGGTTGTAAAGAACGGTCTAAAATGATCGCTTACGGTTATACAGCTAACCTTGTTATCAGGGATGAGTATTTGGTCACTAAGGCCCCCAGATACATCATTCGATTGGAAGAAGCGAGATAACAGCATTCCTAATGCAATTCCCCCTGTGATCAGTAGCACACAAATAACGGCTCTATTGCGGGAAGAAGTGTTGTTGTAGCTCGAAGAAGCATCTTGCATTCGCAGTCTCTATTCAGATGTTTAAAACCTTTCGAGAAGTGTAGTTAACCTTTCTGCGGAATGCATAGTCAATGCCTACTAACGAGCAGCATTTGCATCTGCCGTATCTCAATATCCGCGGACAACATTACTAAATTAAGTGTGTATAACGAATTAATGAGCACCTACCAAGATATGAGTGCGAGGAGCGACTTGGATTGCTGGCTCAACATGATACTGTTAGGTATTATTGATTAGTCCAGTTACTAGACGAGCTTCATATTGCATACGCTGATGGCAGCTATCGGCAACAACTCGCTTAACTCGCGAAAAAGAAACTATCAATAGTTGATGATTGAGGATGAAGGAACTCAATGTTCGTCAAGCAAACGACTTACTGGACGTGATGGAGGAGATATATCAGAACGCCATAACCATTATTGCAAGTCAAATACTCGCTACTGAGTGGTACAAGCTCATATCAAATCCATTCGCTGCTTATGCATTGCTCGACCGATTATTACACAACAGTCACCGCATTAAATTAACAAGATAATCGATGAGAAAACTAGACCAATTCGAGCAGATAGCGTAGAAAAAATCTTGCGAAAAAGAGAGTTATTAGGCGTTCCAATAAAACCAAAACGGCTGGCCGCTTTCACCGAAATACTCGCTTACTATTTAGTTCACCTATATTCTGCTGTTCTCTATCTCGGCTAAGGTTTTTTTCAATCTCCTTGGCTATCAATTCCTTAAAGAAATTGGGTTGACCAACCAAAATAGAATAATGAACTGGATCAATACCGAAAATATTTTTTTGCATAAAGTCGACGTTCTTTTGGTATAGAAAATCTAGGATCTTTTTGTTCCGACCCTGCAATACAAAAAAATAGATATTTCTTTGATTATTGTCTGAAACATGCAAGTTAGCGCCGTTATCGACCAGTATTTCGAAACATGATAAGTCTTCATGTGCAGCAGCCCAATGTATCGGGTATGACCCGTCAGATTTAGAAAACACATTCACATCGAGTCCTGAATCAACCAACTCTTGAAGAATATGGGGGTAGCAATCGTCGACGATCAGATAAAACACAATGGATAAACCATCTGAAAACTGGTTTGGGTCTTTACCGTCAGCCAATGCTTTTCGCACGGTTGTGATTGATTTCTCTTTAACACCATAAATTAAGGCTGATTCATCTGGATGTGATTGCGACGAATCTACTTGCTGCAAAGCGTTTTTACTGAAAGCTTCGCCCAAAGTAAAATTAAGAAGCATCAGGGTAAAATATATTTTAAGTTTAAATTTCATTTAGTCACCTGTTTGATCAATTACCATGCATTTCTATAAGGTTTTGATATTCATAATCATTCTGAGCTAGCCGCAATACGACTCACAAAAGAAGGGCGAGAGTCACTGGTTCAAACCCAGAGGCTTGAGAAAAATGATAATGGACGCTTAGCTCAGTTGGGAGAGCATCGCCCTTACAAGGCGAGGGTCACTGGTTCAAGCCCAGTAGCGTCCACCATTTCCCCCTCTGGGGTGTCAATACCCTCTAAAAGCCTGAATGGGCATGACTTTACTGCGGTTCTAAAGCCCCCTGTTGCGGTGATACACCATACAATAAAAACCACATATTTTATGTAGGCTCCTGAGTTGTAGTACACAACAATTTATTTCTTATCTTGATTATTTTTGTCAGTTAACTGATTTGGCCTCTCTATCCTCAATATTTACATAATTGCTCTCTATAAAAAGGTAAATGTCTTCATCGTGCATTTCGTAAAAGAATGTCGGGAGATCTGTAGACGAGCCATCGAAACTGACGAAACGAACTTCACTAACGTCGGTCACAGTAAAAAAATTCAATAAATAAAGAAAACGGTCGAAGTCACCCAAGCCGACGCTGTCTGTCAACATCTTATGAATTGATTCTTTCCCCACATTCTGTCTCTCAATCACATGACCCAGATCGACAAGATGGCGCATATAAAAGCTTCTTTCCTCATCACTTAGATGTGAATTGTTTAAAGTTGTAGAAACATATTCAAACACATGAACGTTCGAGTACGCCTCTATGTCCCCTAAAATTTTTACGCGCCAAGAGACAACAATCGGTGCTAGAGACTTGTACAATCCATAGCCAAATTCGGCTTCTAGTTTGGTAAATGTTTTAGTTGATATCAACAAAACGAGAGAGAAAAACACAACAACAGTTATAATCACTGTTTTGATTAATTTAAACATTTATTTTGTAATATCCCCCGACGTTAAGTAGCCTAACTACGATTTAGTATTCATGAATAAATGCCGTTTAATAAGTTCGGGAGAATTAATGGTTCCAATTTGGACATCATCCCACTCTTTTGATGGAATTCTTATTTCAAACCGAATTGTTTGGTCAGTGTTTTGAATAAAGCGCTCGGTTATAAATATCCTATATCCATTGTCATTTGTAGTTGAGTATTCAGGTATGCTAAATTCTGAGCAATCAAACCTGCTTTCAATGCAAAAGAAACTAAATTCATCCTTTGCCATAACTGCAGCTCTTTCTTGGCTTATGGGCCGAGCGATAAAGGAGAAGGTTAGAATGATCGACAGTGTTATAAATCCAAACAAATATTGAAGTGGTTTAATCGTTCCGATTCCTTGAAATTGAATGTTAAAGTCCGTTGGTGTTCTATTCGGCATTGAGTACGTGTCAGCATGAGTTTCACCAACGATGTTAGCAACATTAGCGATTGTATTCGAAACCCCATTATAAGGACGGCCATAAAAGAAATCATATGTGTCAGGAATGTTTGCAACAGCTTCAGTTGGCGAAATTAAGGTGAGGCTGATATGACCATAAACATTTCCATCTTCAGACCTCAAAAACAAGTCAATAGATTCCGTAGAGCCAATACTATTTGGGAATAGGTGTACTAGCTAGACGGTACAAATGACATTCAAACTCTAATCGTGCCCCCTGACTCAGAGTTCAAAAATAAGTTTCTGTTTTACGGCCTCAGCCCCGATGTACCTTTTAAAAAAACTGGCGTTCGGTTTAGTTCAAATCCTCCGGTCTTGAAGTCTAATTCTCGAGTCAGATATTCAAAAAATACTACTCCTACATCCTTACTATAAAAGAATGAATCAATTTCGGTCTGCTCCTTTCCTAAATGCTTGAACGTTTTTATAAGGTATCCTTTGAATTCTTGGTTGAAAAACCTCATCTCCTTCAATTCTAAGACCTGAACGTAACGCTTGTCTGAGAATGCATGATGCTTAAATAAGGAGTTCGTTTCAACACTGTCTAAAACTTTGTTGCTTGGGATACTAATCCTAGTGTCGTCAAATTCAATGCAGAACTGACCGAAATTACATCGTAAAACTTTTACATACGAAGTATTCATTCGTATTATAGTGGCATTGTCTTCAAACGAGTAGACCTCGCCTTCCAATGTCGAATATTCTGCACCGACATTGGCATAAGAACCATTTATAGACTGAGTGATCAATAAACCAGCAAAAAACAACTTTATAAAAGTATTAGCTATCGACATAACAGGCTCCAGTCTAGTTTACAGCTATTTCCATAAGTCTCTCTAGACGTTCGATTTATGGATTTCATTATTTGGTCAGTATACTGCACAGTGTTTCCCTCTGACCTAATGTTCGCAACCGCATGTATCATTTCGTGAGCAATTAGTCTTGCTGATGAAGCCTGCACAACCTCTTTGCTTCCTGCTCTATTGCGGAAATATATTGGTGAATGAATATCGACAGTCATTAAGTTTTGACCAAACAAACCACCATTGCTTCCGTAATCGTTAAGTAGAATCTTAAGTGGAGCTTCTACAGACAGAGCATTGAGCATTGCCTCACCATATTCAGTAGCAAATATTGATTTTAAATCAGACTTTACTGTTTGAAGTTCACTAAACGACACCTTAGCATCATTACTACCCCACCTTGCCAGTTGGACTTTACCATCAAACAGTTCAAGAACGTCACCATGATTATCAGGAGTCTTAGTAAGTATTGCTCGAGAACCTGTACCAAAAAGCTTAAAATCGCCTGATAACCTACTAAATTCACCATTGAAGGCTGCTGTTACGGTAGTAGCAAAGCTGGCACTTATGGCTCCATTAGCGAATTTTCCGCCCGTTATTTTAGAAACTGTACCACCAATAATAGCTGATGCTAAAATTCTAACGCTCACATTGCTTATGCCATTTGCTGCTCCGCCTGCACCGGCTGCGATAAACCCGTGTCCAAACTTACCCCCTTGAACACTTGAAGCGAATCCACCTAAGAAGCCTCGAGCTAACAACGCACCGGGCGTAAAGCCACCGGGCGATACGGCCCCTACAAACGCGCCAATTAGTGCACCTTTCAGACTGCCGGTCACTGCATAAGTGACCGCTCCGTTGAACGCGGCTGTGGCTGCTGCTGCGCACCAACCAGTGCAACCCGGAATGAAATTCAATCCGATGCTGATAATCGTTGATAAAAATGCGTTGCTTCCAATCGCCTTGAATAGTTTCTTAAAGAAGAAGCCGGTTGGGTCAGTATAGCTCATCGGATTGTTCAACACGTAACTATAACGATTGAAGTTTTGCGTATTATTAGGCGCTTGAATATGCGGGTCTGCCTGCATAAAGCGACCAATACTGGCATCGTAAATTCTTCCGCCCATGTGAATAATGCCAATACTATTCATCATATGATGACCGGTGTAGCCTGCGCGAGTCGGGTCTTCATAGCCGCTTGCAGCAAAACTTGAATCTACATACAGCGACATCTGCTCACCAAACGGCGTGTATAGCGTAAGCAATGGGATGGACTCCTCCTCAACCTGACGATGCGGCATTTTTAGGCCACAATGGTAATTGTCAGAAAACCATGTTCAATTGAGGAGAAACCCATGGGTAACATTACTAGAGTAGGTGTTGATATTGCAAAGTCTATTTTTCATGTCCACGCGGTCGATAGATTTAGTGAAGTCAAATGGAAAGGAAAATATTCTAGATCTAAATGGCTCGCAGCAATAAGTCGGAAAGTACCTCATGGTGCGGAAATAGCTATGGAAGCGTGCAGCTCCGCAAATTATTGGGGGCGTGAATTACAAAAACGAGGATATAAAGTTAAAATTATTCATGCGCAATTCGTAAAGCCCTATGTCAAGAGCAATAAGAACGATGCTGTTGACGCAGAAGCTATTTGTGAAGCAATGAGTCGTCCAAGTATGCGGTTTGTTAGCTTAAAAACTGTCAGACAACAAGATGTGCAAGCGGCGCACCGAGTACGCGATAATTTAATGGTTCAAAGAACGGGTAAGGCCAATCAAATTCGTGGCTTAGTCGGTGAGTATGGATTAGTAGCGCCGATTGGTATCAAGAAGCTGCGCCAGGCTATTCCTTTGTGGCTAGAGGATGGGGACAACGGCTTATCATCCATGTTTAGGTCAATATTAAAAGGTTTATTTGATGATCTGATTAATCTTGATGAACGGATAGACGAACTAGATAAAACTATTCAAGAAGATGTTCAACAAGACCCTGTTGCCACTAAATTATTAGAGTTGAGAGGAATAGGCGTTTTGTGCGCTAGTGCTTTATCTAGTGCAATAGGAGACGGAAAGACCTACAAAAAAGGCAGAGATTTTACTGCATCCATAGGTCTCACGCCAAGACAACATAGTACAGGTGGCAAGCCTAAATTATTAGGCATTAGCAAAAGAGGTGATGGCTATTTACGCAAACTTTTAGTGCATGGTGCTAGGGCTGTTATTAGACACGCGCATCGTCACAATGATGCTTTGAGTCAGTGGTTAATGAAGCTTACTTCCACTAAACATGTAAACATTGTCACGGTCGCGTTGGCAAACAAAACTGCTAGAGTCGCATGGGCAATAGTTAACAATAATGATAGTTATCGCCCAGAATTAATAGCTTCAGTATAAAAATTACAATTAAAACAGTTAAGTACAACAATTTCATCCAAAGTTGCAAGAGTATAGCGTGAGATGGCAAACAGGTAAGACCGACACTTGTAAAACCCAGAGCGGACGAAGAGCCTATCCGAGCTCGTGTAAGCGTTAGGGACCAAGTGTGCGAATAGCCCATAGAGGTTCGATGCTTAATAAATAGCATCATTCAGAAACCGAATATACGTAGGCAGTTTATACCATTAGCCATTAACCGAAATACTTGCAAATGAGGAGGAGTCCATATACGTCGCCTAAAGACCGCGACCTAAATTAACATTTCACGGCAGCAATTGCTCTATATCTGGCTGTGCGTAACTAAATTGCTCGAATAAGTGATTTAGGTAATCATAGGGCACAAGCCCGTTCGCTTTAGCCGACTCGATAATTGAATACAGTACCGCGCTGGCGTTTGCCCCTTCTGCATTTTGTGAGAACAACCAAGCTCGCCTGCCCATCACGAAGGGTTTAATCGCGCGCTCCGCGCGATTATTATCTATACTCAAACGCCCATCAAGTGTATATCGCTCGAGTTTTTCCCACTGGTTTAAACAATATTGAATGGCCGCGCTTAAATTCGTTTGCCCTAAGACTTGGTGTTGTGATTTCACTAGCCAGCCCTTGAACTGCTCAAGCAGTGGAAGGCTCTTTTCTTAGCGAATGCGATAACGCTCATCCACGGTTTTATCTTTGATGAGGGTTTCTACCCGATATAGCTTTTGAATATGGTTAAGTGCCCATTCTACTTTGCCGCTTTTATGCTTACCCATCGCTTTTTGTGCATCGGTGAATTTGCGCCTAGCATGCGCTAAGCACCCAACGATGGTAGCGTTTGTTTTATGGTATCCGGCATAACCATCAGTCAGCATATAGCTGCTGTACCCGTCAAGGTAATCTGCCACGACTTGCCCGCCACGACTGATGTTGTAGTCATACAACACGATGTTGGGGATATCACATCCGCTAATCTTACCGGCAGGCGAGTCTGCACCGCAGCCATATAGCCACATGTAAGATTTTGACTTATCATCACTGATGACATTCATGGTCGTGTCATCACTAAATATCACAGGCTGCTCAAGTAATATCCGCCGCAAGGTGTCGTAAAGAATTTGTAAGATATCGGCGCACTTTATCATCCATTTGGCAGTGGTTTGCCGGCTTAATTCAATGCCATATTGTTTGAACATAGCCTCTTGTCTATAAAGTGGCAGGCCATATTGGTATTTACTAGTGATGACTTGACTTAACCAACATGGCTCGGGAGTTTGCAAAATGCTAATCACAACATCTTGATACTGCAAACTCAGTTGCGGCGATGGATGGTGTGTAACAGGCTGAGATTTTCTGACTTTTACCCAAGCTTTAGCCTTTGGCTTGGGCCATGGTTTATTGATATCGCTTTTTCTGGCGTAAAACGTTTGCAAATGGATATCGTGCTTGGCACAGTATTGAGGTGCGGTGAGCCCGCTGGCCTCTTGAGCTTCAATCGTAGCTTTCCATTCTTCTTTGGTTCGGCGTTTTCTGGGCATGCTGTCCTCGATACATTATCAAAAACATCATTATGCCGAGATATATGTGCGACCAATAGATGGGGTTTGGGCGACGTATATGGACTCCTCCTCATTTGCAAGTATTTCGGTTAATGGCTAATGGTATAAACTGCCTACGTATATTCGGTTTCTGAATGATGCTATTTATTAAGCATCGAACCTCTATGGGCTATTCGCACACTTGGTCCCTAACGCTTACACGAGCTCGGATAGGCTCTTCGTCCGCTCTGGGTTTTACAAGTGTCGGTCTTACCTGTTTGCCATCTCACGCTATACTCTTGCAACTTTGGATGAAATTGTTGTACTTAACTGTTTTAATTGTAATTTTTATACTGAAGCTATTAATTCTGGGCGATAACTATCATTATTGTTAACTATTGCCCATGCGACTCTAGCAGTTTTGTTTGCCAACGCGACCGTGACAATGTTTACATGTTTAGTGGAAGTAAGCTTCATTAACCACTGACTCAAAGCATCATTGTGACGATGCGCGTGTCTAATAACAGCCCTAGCACCATGCACTAAAAGTTTGCGTAAATAGCCATCACCTCTTTTGCTAATGCCTAATAATTTAGGCTTGCCACCTGTACTATGTTGTCTTGGCGTGAGACCTATGGATGCAGTAAAATCTCTGCCTTTTTTGTAGGTCTTTCCGTCTCCTATTGCACTAGATAAAGCACTAGCGCACAAAACGCCTATTCCTCTCAACTCTAATAATTTAGTGGCAACAGGGTCTTGTTGAACATCTTCTTGAATAGTTTTATCTAGTTCGTCTATCCGTTCATCAAGATTAATCAGATCATCAAATAAACCTTTTAATATTGACCTAAACATGGATGATAAGCCGTTGTCCCCATCCTCTAGCCACAAAGGAATAGCCTGGCGCAGCTTCTTGATACCAATCGGCGCTACTAATCCATACTCACCGACTAAGCCACGAATTTGATTGGCCTTACCCGTTCTTTGAACCATTAAATTATCGCGTACTCGGTGCGCCGCTTGCACATCTTGTTGTCTGACAGTTTTTAAGCTAACAAACCGCATACTTGGACGACTCATTGCTTCACAAATAGCTTCTGCGTCAACAGCATCGTTCTTATTGCTCTTGACATAGGGCTTTACGAATTGCGCATGAATAATTTTAACTTTATATCCTCGTTTTTGTAATTCACGCCCCCAATAATTTGCGGAGCTGCACGCTTCCATAGCTATTTCCGCACCATGAGGTACTTTCCGACTTATTGCTGCGAGCCATTTAGATCTAGAATATTTTCCTTTCCATTTGACTTCACTAAATCTATCGACCGCGTGGACATGAAAAATAGACTTTGCAATATCAACACCTACTCTAGTAATGTTACCCATGGGTTTCTCCTCAATTGAACATGGTTTTCTGACAATTACCATTGTGGCCTAAAAATGCCGCATCGTCAGGTTGAGGAGGAGTCCATCCCATTGCTTACACACAGCCTTCTGAGAAGGATTGGACACATTGATCTGTTTACGCTTGAGTTACCTGTCTTTGTGTTCAGGTTCGTGCATTATGAGACAAACGGTGTCGTGCCAGCATACACGTCGGTTTGTTAGTATACAGATTGATAGCTAGCTTAAGCTCCAAAATCGAAGTCTCGCTGAACGCTATAGTCGCGGTATTCGTCAATGGCTTCTGGTGGTACACGAAGTGGCGGATTAACAGAATCATTGCTAGCGTTCGGTAAGCCTTGCTTGACCAAGTGTGAGAAGATTGGTAAAAATCGAGTTTTAAAGTCGATTAGCATAAGCCAAAAGTAAATGCCTATTTTGTGCGTTTTATATCGTGGCAGCCATCACAATACTGCTAACTATTGGTAATTCAATATTACAATCGACGAAATTGCTCTTTTATTTGGGTTACAGTGAGCACATTCCGCGGCTACATACAAAACTACTATCCGGCCATGCAGCGAAATTGCTTACTCTCCACGATTGATAGCCAAAATCATCTCCGCCTCTATTTTGAAACCTTACATTAACTTTGGCATTCCACGAATTGCCGATTAGACGACTTGCCTGAGCATATACCTTAGTCATCGTATTACCGCTACGACCGCCACTTCTAGCTTCTTCCAAACTCGCGACAACTACAATTACCTCAGGTGGATCATCGCCTTCGATGGCGAGCGCCCGCCTGTCAATATCGTAAATTCGTAAAATCGATGCTTCAAGGATAGCCATCTTTTTCATAGCATTCGTATATTCGATAACCGACACGCCCACATAGTCAGCAAGTCCTTTTTTATACGCTTCCATTAAAAAAGCAACCTCGTCCTCCAGCGTTAGTGAGGGAATTCCGCCTCGCTCAACTAAACTAATATACTGTAATAAGGCAGGATGTGATTCCAACGAAAATCCAGGCACTTTATCTTCATCTAAAACATCTCGAAGCGTGTGCTGTAGCCTCGCATATTCGTCGACACTAAGGCCCACCAACTCTGCATAATGATACAGCGGAGACTCTTTTATGGAGGGTGACTGATTATCTTTCGATACTACTAAATCTGCCTTAGCGCCACTTACAGCTTGGACCGAAGTCACAAAACACAACAGAATTACCAACCTACTCAACTTGTTCATTTATGCCTCTCGATTAAGCTCATATTGTAATCGTTAACTCTAGGCTAAATACAATCTAAGAATTGTCAATTGTTTATGAAATGTATCGCGGTTCTTTTTATGACTGCTTCCAAGAAATTAGAGACTGTTAAAACTAAAGTTAAAAGCGCCGCAGCGCAGGAATTCATGGCCGTGGAATAGCAATATGTAAGGTCCTTATCATATGCCAGGCAATAAATGATAGAGTCGTTGTAGTAATCCACTGTTTTTGATTTCAATTTTGTATGCAAAGAAGGTAAGGAAGCGAGTGCGAATTATGACTAAACGAATTTCGCAGCATTGTCATTTTTCGTTTCAGAATTACCAAGCGCACCGCTTATTAAGATTTCCCTATCCGCCTCATAAACCCGAGTAAACTAGGCTTTATAACGACGCAATACTAAGGCTATCGCCCCTAACACTACAATATAAAAACTGGCAGGTGCCGACACCACGGCTGCATTGGCGAACCGTAGATCATCAAGCCCGATGAAATTTGTGTCGCCGCTGAGCTCTAATCTTTCTATTGCGACTGAGCTAGTGAAACCAAAAAAGCAGTTTGCGGGATTTAAATCGCAAGATAAGGACAAACTTGTTGCCAATCCATCAAGATCGAAGATGGTCGCTGTGAGATTCGCTGCAATAGGTGTAAGGTTACTGCCAAACAAAAATCCGCCTAATGCATAAGTAGGAAGTCCACTTATATTCGAAATCGTAATTGTGTCAACTACAGATTCGTTGCTGATGTACTCTTCTCCGCTTGGCGCTATGCTTTGAGAACCAATAAAAACACCTATGCCATCAATATCAACATCGTATGAACCACTATCTATGATGCGAGTGAGAGGCGATGAAAGGGTGTCGCCACCATCCGCAAAAGATATAAGGTCATTGAAAGTATCAAGCACTGAATCGCTGGTAGAAAGTGAAAATGATGCTTCGTCAGTAAAGCTGATGACTGCCGCATTTACACTGGAACCGACCGTGGCCAGTGATGCAAAAAATGCCACCTTTGTAATTAAACTTGTAAATCGTTTTAGCATGACTACTCCTTCATATTATTATTTATCACACGTTTACCAACCGTGCCTTGCGCTAAATGAATTGTAGTAACACATTGCTTTACGTTTCATCGCAGGTAAAGAGGTTCTCGTCATTAGCTCTGGTAACTACATAAACTAGGCATTCCAAACTACTTTACGATGATGATTTCAAAAAGTTGCGGTATATACGAATTATCTCGGTTTGCGCTAAATGAAAAAGTCGTCTCCAAGTGTTATGGTTTCAAAACTGCATCAAAATATGAGTTGAAGGAACTTCAATTCTTCTCAACAAGACTAGGGATTTATGATGAGTTACAAACACTTAGTAGTTTGGGTTTGCGCAATGAGTTTCACAATCGCATGTACTGTTGTAAAACCATCAAGTCAAAAAGAGCAATTGTTCTTTGCCGAGAACGGGTTTGGTGAAGGAGTTGCCATTGTTCAACACCCAGCAGGTGAGCACATTAATGGAGTCACCTATATTTCTTATCAAGGGCCTCTAGAAGACCCATATGTGGCCTCATATAATCATAAAACTGGTGAATGGTCAGGACCATACAAAGCAGGCACAAGTATACTAGGCAAAGATCCCACAGGGAAAATAGACAGTCACGGTAAGCCAACCATGATCATTGATAATGAAGGTTACATCCACATTTTTTATGGTAGTCATGGCGGTGTGAAAGCCTTACATGGTGTTAACCCTTTTGGTGGCTATCACTCAGGCGAGAATAGACATGCGGTTTCCACTAAACCCTACGACATTAGCAGCTGGGAAGATTTAAATAACCTCAAGCCTTTTGGTACTTACAATCAAGCGGTCAAAATGGATAACGGTGATATTTATGTCTTCTCTCGCCAAGGCGCGCATCGCAGCGACTGGGTGTATGAAAAGTCAACCGACAATGGGCGCACATTCGAAGAGCCGGTTTCTTTTCTAAAACATAAACGAAGAGACGATGGTATTGGTAGCGATAGTTGGTATCCGTATGTTTCGAAAGGCTTAAATAATGAAATAGTGGTTGGCTTCGACTACCACTACTGTTGGGATAGAGATGCTCCCCGCAATAATCGTGGGGGTCATTCAACAGAGCGCAAAAACTTATACTTTGTAAAGTTTGATACTTTAAGCAATACATGGTCTAACGTTGATGGAGACGCGCTTGAAATACCTATTACTAAAAAGCTTGCCGATGAAAAAGCCTTGGCAGTTAATACCGGCGACTTATGGACATTTAACGGTTCAACCAAAGTAGATGCTAATGGTAATCCTTCAATAGCAGCGTATATTGGTGAAGATATTGGCAAATTGGTGGTCCCAAACGCGCTGCCTTTTTCACATACAATGGCCAAGAATGGGTTGGCAACGTAAATAGTGGCCTTCCAATTGGACGTGGTGACTTTCTGGTTGATGGTGAAAATGTAACGTTTTTGATTAGCGGAATTAACCCTGAAACAGGGTTAACCAGTGTAGCTTGGTGGGAAAGTAATGATTCAGGATTAAGCTTTCAAGCGGGTGACGAGTTGCTCCAATTTGGTGAGTATAAAGTTGAGCCAAGTGAAAGGTCCGATAAGCGTCCTAAGTCCTTAAGCAATCTTGATAGTCCTGGGTCGGCGGCCAGCTCTTTTATTCGTAACGCCCATCCAGATGCGCGAATAATTATTGCTGAAAAGCCCGAGGGAACTGATTATCGTCGAATGTACTTAGTCGGTGATAATGGCGCTATTGCAAGGCGTATTGACTAGGGTTTAGTCACCATGCAGCCACTGAAAGTGGTTGCATTTTGCGTCATGAGTTTAGCTGGATTAGCTAAACTGTAGTGTAGCTAAACTGTAGTGGCTAAACTGTAGTGGCTCATATTTAATCTGACACTTTTGGTTCGAGGTTTCGACTTGACCTGACAGGCAGAATTAGACAAAGAGCGGTCGGTCAGGTTTTTAAATCTAGTCTTGTGTTGGTGTTTCATAGCTGAATATTTACATGGTAGCGGGTGCTTCGACCTCCCCCATCAAGTTGTATTATACAATTCTTATTTAAAAGATCGGTTAGATCTCTCGTTGCGGTAGCTTTACTCACTCCAGCTATACCTTTGTATTTTGATGCATTAATACCTTCAATAAACGCATCACCAAAATTATCTAACAAACGATTTAACACTTTAATTTGGCGTTCACTAAGAACCGTTTGCGCGTGAGAGTACCAAAATTGCGATTTTGCCAATACTCGTTTAATTCGATATTGTCCCTGCAATAATGCTTGCTTTAAAACTTCACAGAACCAAATGAGCCAATCGGTAATGTCTAACTGATTTTGCCGTTGCGAAACGGACTTTACATTTTGTGTTGTTTCCAACATATCGTAGTAACCAACGTTATTCTGTTCAATGGCGGCACTCAATGAATAAAAACGTACTGAGGACTGCTCATCCACAGCAAGCAATCTGTCAGTGAGCGCTCTGGCTATCCGTCCGTTACCGTCGTCAAAAGGGTGAAGCGTTAAAAACCATAAGTGTGATATTGCCGCTTTAACAACAAAATGCTCTTGGTTTTTTTCATTAAACCAAGATAAAAACTCGTTCATTTCATCTGCTAGTATTTGCTTGGGAGGCGCTTCAAAATGCACTTTAGTAAATCGGCCTCGCTGAGAAACGACCTGCATTGTTGGTTCACCTCTCAACTTACCTGTAATTACTGGTTTTAATGCGTCTTCATCAGTAAACAACATGGATTGCCACTTAAATAGTGTATCTAGAGAAAGTGGTTCCGATAAATTCGAGGTCGCTTGCAATATCATATCAACTAAGTTGTCGGTTTGTTTAGTGCCCGAAATCAATCCTGCTTGGTTTAGTCCTAAATGTTTGGCTACCGATGAGCGTACAGAGCCTACATCAAGTTGTTCGCCTTCTATCTCCGAGGTTTTTATTGCATTTTGAATCAGCGCATTAAGCTGAGCTTCAGAATCTAGTCCTTCAGGTGTTGATAATATTTGTTCTTTTAACTTTGAATGCAGCAGGTCTAGCTCGTCGAGTAAAGTCACTACTTGATCTTGCTGATAGCAGAAAAAAGGCCAGTTTTTTAATTCCCAAATATACACAGTGAACACAAATGAGCCGATTAGAATTAATTAATCAAATCATTTTGTGAGCCGAATAACAAGTTTTATTCGACTCATATTGTGAACTTTAAGAATTCTTTGATTTTTTTCATGTAGATCTCCTGCGTTTAATTTACGAGAAAATTCTACTTTTGAGCGCAATTATTTTTCGGGAGGATTACATGACGTTGGAGACTAATCATTTGGTTTTCAATTCTGTCGATACTGCTGATAAGAGTCCATCAATTGACATAAGGCTACTACAAACATTTTACTCAAACGCAATACCGTTGAGTTCGCTCACTTTGGCAATGAACCCCCAATTGAATTTCTGACGGGAGTCTCCTGTGAGAACGAAGGTCAATCGATTTCTACCGCTCATCAAATTTAGCGTAATTTCTTCATCTTCGACGAAAACTCTACCTTCGGCGCCTTTGTCAGAAGGTGGTCGAAAATTCATTTCACCTTCATACAGAGTTTTAGAATTCAATAAAATGACCAATTGATCAGCAAAGTCGAAATTAAGGACGACCTCCTTCTCTGAGTCTGAAAGCAGCGTAGTGGTAAAAATTACTGACTTTTCCATATCCTCGTAAAACCGACTTACATTAATCAGTCCATCCTCATCTGCCGTAATTTTTTTAAATTTATCCTGATGGGTAAGAAATGAATTCACTTGCTGCTCATAATTTTCGGAATCTTTTGCAAACGCTTCGGACATTCGCCATTTGGTAATGTAATTTGGCGAAATTTGTCTTTCTTCCTTTTCAGTGCGGTGAATGTTGGCAGTTTCGATTTCTTGAATTGAAAAATCGCTGAAATAGAGGTCTCCGAAATTGCTAAAGAAACCTATTCCACCGGCTTGGATGTCCCGCTTTAAATTTTCTACGACGAAAGTAGGTATATCCATATCATGGACGTAAATGGTCATCGTATCTTCTAAAACCTCAATCCTTACACGTACCCACACCTTATAATCCAAAAAAACGATACCCTCTTTGTTTATTTCAAATAAAAGTGCTTCATTGCTTACAGGGTCAAAGATATAGGCGGGGCTTCCCTCTGGGATATCTATAAAAGACTCTTCTGAAAAAATGACGCCTTTTTCTTTTAGACTATGTAAAAGGCTTTTATCTACCTTACCACTCACCAGTTGATCCTCCAGTGAAATGGGTATAGTTGCGACTTCTCTTCTGGGGTACGTGGCGAATCCTTCATATTTGGGATAGTTATATAACTGCCAAGGCAGACTACCATTGTGGATTGGGACATACTGCAGTGCATCCTGTCTTCCACTCATCATCATTCTAAGGTACAAATACTCATAATTGTTTTTATCCTGTTTCCTAAAAACGAATCCTGGGACCTGGCCGTTACAATAGAAATCCACGACGAAGTTTTTAAACGAAACATCTTTCATAAAAGCTTTTTGACCGTTTTTCACTAACAAGGATTGTCTTCCCTGATGCTCTAAAATCTCTAAGCTATCGAGCGAACCATCGCTATTCTCAATTTTCCAATACTTATCAGTGAGAGCATAGTTTGTAGAAGAATTCTGCTCTCTACTCTGCACTTGATAAGATATGAATAACAGACCCACAAATAATATTAGATAACAAAATAGACTGGCTTTCATTATTTGCCTTTTGAAGAAACCTTTATCAATTTGGAACAAAGCTATATCAGACATGATTTTGAATAAAGTACTTTCAGCAAGGTATCAATATATGATACTTGTATAATTAAATAGGTATGCTAATTTGCTCTTATGAAATCAACTTTGAAACTGAAAAATTGTCTCGATGAAATAAAAAAGCGTCTGAAAGAAAAGCGTATTACTTATCAGCAAATTGCTGATAACTTGGATGTATCGTTGCTTACGATCAAGCGTCAACTAAATGCCGATGACATTGCTTTTGTTAAATTGCTCTCCTTGTGCGATGCAGCAGGTTTATCACTAACAGAAATACTGAGTGAGATAGAAGACACAAAAGCTAAGCATACTTCATTCACTGAAGAGCAAGATTTAGCATTCTGTGAAAATGAATGCCTCTTTCATTATTTTGCAGAACTATTCTTCAACAAAAAACCACCAAAAAACATACAATCTGAATATCATCTGACGCAAGCATCAACGCATCGATATCTCAGAAAACTGGAAGACATCGGGCTTATTTCGCTTTCCGCAAAAGGTAATATTTCCTTTCTTGTAGAGGCGCCTATTGGATTCGTTGAGAGCGCTCAGTTTGTATTCAAGGAAATTGAAAACGCGCTAAAGGTTGTAGCTGGTAGACTGTCAAACGTGTCACAATTTAATGATTTTGTCATTGTAAAGCCGTTGACTTTACCTACTGAAATTCGAGATCAAATGTTTAGAGAAATTGCAGATATCGTTTCAAGCTACGCTGAATTATCCGAAAGATTTTATCTGATGTCTGACTGTCCAGTCACCTCATTGGTCGTTTGCGGTTACAACGATAAAAATGTAAAAAACTCGCCTATGATTGAAAATTTTAATTAACCTCAACTCGGGATAAGCGATAGTGCAAATGCTTGTTTTAACTACGTACTTATTAAACTAGCACCAAGTAGTGATAAAAACGTGAAGTACAAGGCGCAAAAGTGACGTAATAGTCATTCTATTGCTCGCTTTTGCAACGAAGTAATTCGCGTTTTTAGCGCTACTTGGCGCTGTCGCTTATCCCGAGTTGAGGTTAATTAACCCGAGATCGGTTTGAGCCACAATTATCGAATTACGCTCAACGTCACTGATATTAGGGGGTATTAGAAGAATTAAAGCTATTTACTGCTCTTTGTGACAGTTGCCTTTTTGATTGAATTGATTTGTTTACATGTTGAATTCTTTCATGACGTATTGGTCCTCAAGATCATGTGTAGATAGACTATTGGTTTAGGAGTTGGGCAATTGGGATGTCAGTGTTTCCACCATATTGTTGTAAGTCCTGCTGCCCTTTGCAGTAAAAATACATTGCGTCAAGGTCCGTTCTGCGTATACAGCAGTCAACCAGACTTGATTCCGCTCTGCTATCGAGGTTTCCGGTTCAAGTCGAGATTACTTCACATCAAGCATGCTTCTTTGCTCATCATTCAACACCTTTGCATACTTATCATCCAATACAAAGTCCTCATCTAAGGTTTTGAGTTTTAAGAGCGTCTCAAATAGTGCCCTAGTGAGCGCATCTTCGGAAGGTGTTGACTTGCTAATGCCATCGCTGCTCTCAGCCGGTTCACTAGGAGGTGGTGTATCGTTCTCATTTAGCTGAGCCAAACGATTTCTCGAAGTCAGCGCTTGGCTGCCGTTTCGAGATAAAGCTTGGGCATCTAAGACTACTTGCAGTTGGGAGTTAGCCCGAGCTTTCAATACTTCAATATGCTTCACTAAAGCTAAATCATATTCCTGAGCGTAATTTTGTTCTTGCTCGACTTGTTTGTCGTCCTCAAGCACATCTTGCTGGCCTAGGTCATATACTTTTTGTCCTGTTACTATGACGTGTTCTAGCTCAGACTCCACTGCATCGACTGAATGCTGTTCAGGAGAAGGTGCCCCTGGCGCTGTTTGATGCATCTCCAAAGGTACCGCGTTGGCAGGTTCTTGCGATGGTGATGGCGAATAAAGCGGCTCTATTGGCACAAGCAAATATAACACAGAGACGATGAGCACAGACGCTGCGACCGAACTTAGGCTGAGCCAGTTTAAATAAGTCGGCTTTTTGCTTTTCGCGCGCTTTCGTGCCATTGCTAAAACTGCTTCATCAAGGCTTTTGCAGGGCATTTTCGATTGTGTAGACTTGTAGATACCGCTCACGAATTGCTCATCGCTGTTGCGGGCGGGGTCGGAATCTGTCCGCTTAGACATAGCGCTCCCCCTCTAGTTTAATGCTTAAACACTTGCGTAATGATTGATAAGCGTTGCGCAAACGGCTTTTTGTGGCTTCAAAGCCCGTGGCGATAATCTCAGCAATTTCATTTGCTGTAAAACCGCCCTCTTCTTTCAGCAAGAAACACTCTAGCTGGTGCTCAGGCAGTTTTTCAAGGCAGTGCTCAATAGCAACTTGCTGAGACTTTATCAGCAAGTTCCGCTCAGGCGAAGCGGGGTCAGAATCAAGCGCTTGTTCTTCAATGGGCTGTTTGCCTCTTAGCTCAGGTTCTGCGTCATTTTCGTTTCGCGTGCGCATGATTTGGTCTGCACTGCCTACCTCAATCTTGCTTTTCATTTTGCTATGGCGCGAATGGTCAATCACTTTGTTTCGAGCTAGGGTGTACAAAAATGTGCTAAATTTCGCGTCTGCTGTATAGGTAGATGCCGCCGATAGCACTTTGCTCCAAACGTCTTGATAGATATCCTCAGCTAGCGCTTCGTTTTTAAGCTGGCGCAACAAATAGCGATATAGCCCGCCTTTATGGCGGGCATAAAGCGCCTCAAATGAGGTAAAATCACCTTTTATAAAGGCGATAAACAACTGCTCGTCAGAAAGCAGGTTTAAAGCTCGGTGCTGCGTCATCATTATCCATCACTGGCGCTAAGTGCATGCTAAGGTTGTCATGAGTAGAAGACTGAATATCCACTAGTTGAATGAACTCACTTCTATAACCAAAAGGATCATGTCCTTTTGTTCGTTTCGCAATACTCATAATATCATCATAACTCATTGCATCTGAAAACTTACCGCCCTTTACTTTTTGTGCGAAGCTGCTTACCGCAACCGCAAACTGAAAGTCTTGTGCACTTTGCGCAAAGTCTACAATCTGCTTTTGAGTCAAACTTTTTTCTATCAAGCGACTGCTGTCAGAATGCGGTGTTTTATATCGCAATTTCACCGTGGCAACATCACTACTGGCACTTGAATGTGAGGCTGCACTTGTTTGGTCATTGCTAAACGCATATTTAAGCTCATCTACAAATTTATCTTTGCTAGTAGTCAATACTAGCTCATACAAGGCCGTTACCGTGTGCCCCGCCCCAATATCACCTGCATCTACTTTATCGTTGTTAAAGTCGTCATTTGCTAGGGCTCTATTTTCATAGCCGATTAAACGATATTGAGACACCACGGCTGGATTAAACTCCACTTGTATTTTGACGTCCTTTGCAATCATGTGCATGGTTGAGTGCATTTCGTTAACGAGCACTTTGCGCGCTTCATTAATTGTGTCGATGTAGGCATAGTTTCCATTACCAGCATCGGCGAGTTGCTCCATCAGGTAATCGTTATAATTACCTTGACCAAAACCTAAGGTCGTTAAAGCGATTCCTTTATCTCGCTTTGCTTTGATTAAATCTAATAATGCGTCTTGATCGGTCATCCCTACATTGAAATCGCCGTCGGTGGCTAAAATGACGCGATTATTACCCTCTTCAATATAGGCATCTTCGGCCAGTCTGTAAGCAAGCTCAATACCCGCCGCTCCGTTAGTTGAGCCGCCAGCACTGAGTGAGTCTAAAGCACGTGAAATCGCCTTTACATCGTTTCCTTGTGCGCCTTCTAACACCACACCAGATGCGCCCGCATAAACAACGATAGAGACCGAATCCTCTTCGCTAAGTTGTTTAGTCAACATAGTTAGCGACCGTTTGAGCAAGGGAAGTTTATTTGGCTGATTCATAGAGCCTGATACGTCCAGCAAAAAAACAAAGTTACTGCCTTTAAAACTATCAGCATCTGGCATGTAGCCTTTAAGGCCGATGCGCATCAAATGTCGTTGGTCATTATAAGGAGATACTGCAATGTCAGTGGTCACGCTGAATGGTTCTTCACTGCTTGGCGCCGATGGATAATCGTAGGAGAAATAGTTTATAAACTCCTCGGCACGCACCGCATCAGCTACCGGCGTCATGCCTTGCATAAGCATGCGCCTCACATTGGCATAACTACCCGTATCCACATCAATTGAGAAAGTAGAAAGCGGCTCTGCTTTCACAAGTTTCACCTTGTTTTCTTGAATATCCTGATAGCTTTCAGTATTTACTATGTGCTTATGCGTAAAATCCGGTTGAGACAATCCAGGCATATACACGCCCGCCAGCGGCGTTGATTGTGCAGGTCCACGATACCTTTCCTGTGCCATATCTGCTTCGGCTAAATGCAATGATCCGGTAAGAGAGATGGCTTCTAGTTCTGTGTCTTCTGGCGCGATGATCTGCGCATTCTGTACTCCCTTTCTCTCTGTGTTTAATTCAGTCTCTGGCTCTTTTTGTTGTTTTGCATGGCGAGATTCAACAACTGGACCCGCACAGGCTGCTATACCCGTCACAGCTATTGTTATAAGGCTATATCTAAATGCTTTAGAAAAAAGCTTAGCGTTCACTGTTATCATGTTTTATTCCTTCACTTAACTTATGGATTATCCCAAATATTACTTGGCGCTATAACGGTTTCGCGTATGGCGATAGCCGCGCTTATTCCCTACCAACGAACGAGAAATCAGAAAGGGTTTTTTATTTTTATAATTGCTTCTATTTTTTGCGCAGTAGACAATCAAATGCATAAGCTCTCGCCGATTGAGCCTTAAAATGAATGCTGTATTGACCATCGCAACCTCTATTAGCATAGTGCTTGCTACGCATGCTCAAGCGCAGCAAGCACTAAGCGAAGGAAAAGTGCTGTTTGAGCAACAGTGTGGTGCTTGTCATAACTTTGAGGCGAACGGCATTGGCCCCTTTCTGGGCCAGCTTTTTCGCGATAAAAATACCTATAAAGACAAACAGTGGGTGAAGGCATTCATTAGCGATCCAAAAGGTCTGGCCGACGCGGGAGACGAGCGTGCGATGCACGTAACCAGTTTGTACCCTGCGCAGATGCCGGCCTTCAATTTGTCTGCATCACAACTTGAGGCAATCATTGAATATTTGCAAAGTAATCAAACGGCTTCCGCGACACAAAGGCCCAACGCATTTGCAAATAGAAGAGTTGAACGTGGTAAAGGCTGGTAAAAATTATGGCTGGCCTGATTATGAGGGCACGTTTGTGTTTCCCATTACAAGCACTGAGCAAAAGAATGTATATCATCGAAAAAACGCCTCTGCGCTAGCAAAAGACCCAAGCGTCATGCTCGATCACGACGATATGTATGCCATTGCATCGGGCTTCCCTTATGATGGTGACACGTTGCCGCATTTGTCAGGCAAATATTTATTCGGCGACATTGTTGATGGAAGTCTATATGCGATTAGTCAAAACTGGTTCAAAGAAAATCCGTTTTCACCCGCGCCAATTGAGAACATTACCAAAGTATCGCTTGAGCAAAATGGAATAAGCCTTAGCGTCAGTTCACTCGTTAACAATGAGCGAGCTGACCTTCGTATCGCCAAAGACGCAATGGGTGACTTATACCTGATGAGCAAAACCGATGGCAGTATATGGCGAGTCGCAAGCACTATCGGTTTATAACAAGCGAACGACCTTATTACCAATCTATAATGCTACTGCCATAAAGCGCGTTGCTAGTTGGAGAAAATTCTGACCACTACACAATTATAATATCCACTATATTTTGGTCAAATTCACACTATTTAGTTGGTAACAGTGTTCACTAAAATACAAATTAACAATAAAATCATATAGTTAAAATTTGGTCTAAGTTATGCAAAACAAGAATTAACTACCACGTAAACAACATGAAGTTTTTTAGGAGCCACCATGAACACCGTCAACAAGTATGCGATAGCTTTTACAAGTGCAATGCTAATGTTTCCCGCCGCTGCCGTATATGTTGCACACAGCGTTCACACCACCTTAACGAGCGAAGATGTGATGGTTGCTGAAGTTGAGTGTCTAGAGTCGGAGCAGTTTTCTGGACTCGCTAATTCGCAAGCACTGGGCGAATTCTCGGCAAAGGTGCTAGCAAGTGCTAGCGAGCGCGCCATCCTTAAGAGAGCGCCTAAATAGATTTAGTTAGCTTGAATCCTGCTCAATGAAGGGCGACTGTTGTATGAAACTTTTTAAGTCGCCGCTGGTAAATTTTGACTGCTTGTATATTCTATACAGCAGTCATTCATTATTAGAGCCAGTTTTAACGTGCCTTCAAAATATTCTTTTACGAACTCAAATCAAACAACACAGCTAATACCTACGCTTATCGCCAGTATTTTTTTGTTAAGCGCCTGCTCTCAATTAGAAGATACTGCAAGGCTCGAAAACGCCACCACGACAGCACAAACTCCTCAAACCGATGCAACAATTCGCTCTCATGAGGGAATAAAAAATACACAAATCACGCAGCAAATTGAACAAGTCAAAGCTGCCAGTGAGCAAAGCGAGTTATCGTACGAGATTGTGCGCTCACTAACGGTTGAAGTTGGTCCGCGAATAGCGGGTTCAAAGGGCGATAGAGCAGCCGTTGCATGGGCAGAAAACAAATTTAATGAAATGGGATTCGATAAAGTCTACAAGCAGCCAGTGCGAGTTCGCAATTGGGAGCGTGGATTTGCAGATGCCAAAACGCTTTCACCCTTCGAGCAGCCTTTGGTCATCTCAGCGCTTGGCGGAAGTATCGCTACGCCAGGCGATGGTATTCAGGCCAAAGTGTTAATGTTCGAAGACTTAGAGAGCTTATCGAAGGCTTCACCTGGGAGTGTGGAAGGAAATATTGTATTTTTAAACACTCGCATGCAGCGCGACAGAGCCGGGCGATTCTATGGCAAGGTTGTGCCAAACCGTGTGAATGGGGCGGTAGAAGCGGCCAAGCTAGGCGCAAAAGCCGTGATTATCCGTTCTGTGGGAACGGACAACTCGCGCTTTGCTCACACGGGCATCATGCGCTATAACGACGAAGTAGCAAAAATACCTGCTGGCGCCATTTCTACTGCCGATGCCGACAATTTAGAAGCGATGTTTGATAAGACTAATGAAGACATCATCTTGAGCATTAACATGCAAGCTAAAGACGCCGGATGGCAAACGTCTCACAACGTGATTGGCGAGTTTACAGGTAGTGAAAAGCCTGAAGAAGTGGTGCTTATATCGGCGCATTTAGATTCTTGGGATGAAGGCACAGGCGCATTGGACGATGGAGCGGGCGTGGGTATCGTCATGGCCGCTGCAAAAATTATCAAAGACACGCTTGGTCAGCCTAAACGGACAATTCGAGTGATACTGTATGCGGCAGAAGAGATTGGCCTTGTGGGCGCATATCAGTATACACGGGCGAATAAAGATGATTTGAAAAACATCATCATGGCAGCTGAGTCTGACTTTGGGGCAGGCCAAATTTATCAGATTGATACACGATTCAATCCTGATGTGCGAAATCATCCTACTGAGCTTTATGATGCATTAGCCGGCATGGGGATAATACTCGGAAACAACACTACCAATGGTGGCCCCGATGTATCCATGTTACCTGCGCAGGGCGTACCTGTAATTGCGCTTAAGCAGGATGGGACATACTATTTTGACTATCACCACACGCCTAATGACACCCTTGATAAAGTCGATATCAAGGACATACAGCAGAATCAAAGCGTATGGGCAATGGTAACAACCTATATGGCAAATACTGATTTTGACCCAAGACCTGCTCCAGTAAAATAGGCGTTTTGTCGCTTAATTTTTAACCTTAGCTTTAGAGTTAAGCGACACCAATACTTCCACTTCCGCTCTTGGTAGTCCACTTGCCTCCATAATATCTTCAAGGCTAGCGCCCTGCTCTACCAGTTTGCTAGCTTTGCTATACATCTTAAGCGCAGGATCTTGCTCTTCGATTCGCTCCACCGTTGATTCAACTTTTTCAATCCGAAGCTCAGTGTTGGCAGCCAGTCGCCCTGCCTCTTCTGCACTTTCATCTATGCGTTTTCGGATGTGCAAGACATCACTTTTCGATTGATCTTCAATGCCCTGAATTTGTTTGCTTTGCGCTTGTGTCAATTTATACAAATCGTCAATTAGGCCAATTGCACGCATCAGTTTTGCATTTAGCTGTTTAGCGTAAAGCGCCAATACAAGCAACATTGCAATACACGCTAATGTTATTGAGAGCATTACCCATAAAAGGGTGTTATCGGCAGTCGTTTCAAGCATGGCTATATCAATCGTCTTTTACGTCTCGTTAGTGCACAAGCTTATGTGCTCGGTGCGTGTCTGTCTACCGTGAAATGTGCATTAAATTTACAAAAAAAGGCGACAGAGCTCTAGCCTGCCGCCTTTCGTTTATCTGTCGTCTATTGGCACTAAATTGCCATTACGTCATCCCATTCTTCGTCACTTAACAGTTTGTTAAGATCCACAAGAATCAGAAGCTCATTGTCACGATTAGACACGCCTTGGATAAATTTAGCGCTTTCTTCCGTACCCACGTTTGGCGCACTGTCGATTTCGCTTGAACGCAAGTACACCACCTCGGCAACGCTATCTACCAAAATACCGACCACATGCTCATCTGATTCGATGATTACGATTCTTGAATTATCGGTAATTTCAGATGATGGCAAACCAAAACGAGCGCGCGTATCAATAACGGTGACGACGTTACCGCGCAAGTTAATGATGCCCATCACGTAATTGGGTGCTCCAGGCACGGGCGCAATCTCAGTGTAGCGAAGCACTTCTTGCACCTGCATTACATTGATGCCGTAGGTTTCGTCGTCTAAACGATAGGTTACCCACTGAAGGACTTCATCGTTTGGATCGGCGGCCGCTGCTGTCGCTCTTTCTTCAGACATAGATTTTACTCCGTTATCACACTAATTGCGCTTGTAATGGTTTTGATTCGAACATCTTCACAAGCTGTGAAGGGTCAATCAAAGCACACATTTTCTGTTTAATCATTCCAGCGAGCCATGGCCGCTTGCCACGTTGATCTCGCCAATTTACATCCTCATGATGAAGCTCATGCGTTGTCGATAGACTCGAACAAGCAATCACCCAAGGGGTTTTTTCTAACTGAATCGCATAACCGTAATTGAGCTGCGCCTCTAGGGCATCGTTATACTTTTCAGGCATTATCCACTTCGCAGTATTTACGCAGTGGTATTTATTCTCGTGACTACCATCATCGCTGGTAGTTTGCTTCAACAGCATTCCCATGTACCAATCGGGCTTGCCTGGCAGCTTATTAATGTCGTGTATTTGCAATATCCCACCTAACTTCACAAGCGGGATAGCAAGTGTCAAACCAGCCACCTCAAAAAAGAGCGCTTGAAAACGACTGCCTACTGCATCGCATAGCGACACGTCGCTTGCTAAGGGTGCAGTGCAATGATCGACTTCTCTGCTTACTGTTTCGACCGAATCAACAATTTCTTTATTGGATTCTTCGATTGCTTCAGTCATTTTTAGTGGTGCACGAGAAACGGCTGGCTCTTTTGCATCGTATTTCGCTATCGCGGCGTCTCTGCCCGGCACATATAATTCTTTAACAGATGAAGTCTCGCCAACTAAAACGCGATTCGCACTTTCGAGCAAACGAGCGGCAATCGCTAAGTCGTCAGCCTTCTCATGTATGTCATCATGCTTGACTAAACTTTCGAAGTAAGTCGTTAAGGCTTTTCTTGCCGGTGATGCGTGATTCGTCGATTTCATGTCAGCGATGTTGATGTCAGCAATATCTATATCTGGAGTCGAAGCATCACTCATGCCAATTTCGCAACTAATTCGTTAGCTAATTTGTCATATGCAAAGGCACCTCGGCACTGCTTAGCAACCACATTCACGGGCACGCCTTTCTCGCTGGCATCTCTAAATTTTGTATCGTTTGGAATGTATCCTCGCCAAATATACTCTGCATGGCTAACACGCATTTTGTTATAGGTATTGATACAGGCATTTACCCTACGATCAAATAGAGTTGCCACCACTTTCTTAACAACATTGGGCTTTAAGCTGTTCGTTAACTGGTCAATGGTGCTAAGCATGCTTTGCAGCCCCTTAAGGGCAAGATGCTCAGTTTGTGTGGGTAAAACAATCGCATCTGCCGCCAATAAACCGTTAATCATCAGAACACCAAGCGATGGTGGGCAATCGACAATTGCATAATCAAAGGCAGTGTCCAGTTGTCCCAAGGCTTTGCGAATGACTAAACCTTTACCTTGTGCAGTCCCAAACTGTTTATCAAGTGTCGCTAGTGCACCGTGAGCGGGCAATATCGCGATCTGGTTGAGTGGTGTGGCATGAAGTGCCGATATTGCTTCAAGTGATGCATCATCTTGGGTAAATACGTCATATAAAGTCGCATTGAGACTGTCTACATTAAAACCGAGGTACTGACTCAAAGAGGCTTGAGGGTCTAAATCGACCAACAAGACTTTATAGCCTTGGGTCGACAAAGCGCCCGCTAAAGAAATGGCGGTAGTGGTTTTACCCACACCGCCTTTTTGATTGACTACCGTTATAACCTTCATTTAAGCCTTCACTGGGCTAATATTTACGTTAGTGCTTAAGCGTAACGTTTGAGCAAGCTTGGGATATCTAGAATAAGGGCAATGCCACCATCCGAAGTAATCGTCGCACCGGCCATTCCGGCTGTCCCCTGAAGCAGGGCATCAAGCGGTTTGATAACAACCTCTTCTTGACCTATCAGAGAATCTACAACAAAGCCAATTTGCTTCGTACCGATTTGAACTACGACCACATGCCCTTGTGAACGATCGTCGCTCGGGTTCATGGGGTTTAGCCAATCATTTAGATAGAACAACGGTATGGCTTTAGAGCGCACAATCATGGTCAATTGTCCGTCAACAGTGTTCGTTTTGCTCAAGTCCATATTGATAATTTCGTTTACTGAACCAAGTGGTAAAGCAAACGTCTGTTTGCCAACAACAATCATCAACGTCGGCAGGATTGCAAGGGTTAACGGCACTTTGATTTCGAGGGTAGTGCCCTTACCCATTTCTGAGTCAATGGTCACAGAGCCATTAAGCTGGTTGATTTTGGTTTTCACCACATCCATACCAACACCACGGCCACTAATATCACTGATCTCCGTCTTGGTAGAAAAGCCCGGGGCAAAAATCAAGTTAAATGCTTCAACATCTGACATACGGGCAGCCGAATCAGCGTCTAACACACCTCGACTAATCGCAATTTCTTTCAGCTTCTCAGCATCCATTCCTTTGCCGTCATCGGCAATGGTTAATAAAATATGATCGCCTTCTTGAGACGCAGCAAGTCTTACTGTACCCATTCTCGGTTTGCCGGCCGCCTCGCGATCATCTGGCATTTCGATGCCATGATCCACAGAGTTTCTGACCAAATGCACCAATGGGTCGGCTAAGGCCTCAACTAGGTTCTTATCTAAATCGGTTTCTTCGCCTTCTAATACAAGTGATATTTCTTTTTTCAGCGTACGAGCCAAATCTCGAACGACGCGAGGGAAGCGACCAAATACCTTTTTAATAGGCTGCATGCGCGTTTTCATCACCGCACCTTGCAAGTCACCTGTGACCACATCCAAATTCGCTATGGCTTTGGACATGCTTTCGTCAGCTAGGTTGATTCCCAGGCTCAATAGGCGGTTTCGCACCAACACAAGCTCACCTACCATATTCATAATCTGGTCTAGGCGTTTGGTATCAACCCGCACAGTTGTTTCACCTTGAGGCGCTGCTGGTTTGTCCGACTTCTTGCCCGCTGCTTTTGCAGGCACTTTAGGCGCAGTGGCCTTGGCAGGTGCTTTTGTAGACTTATCAGAAACAGTTGTATCTGCCGCCGCCTTTGGTGTTTCTTTTTCTGTATCTGGCGAATTCGCTTTCGATGCTGCCGGCTTACTTGCAGATTCTGCCTTTGCTTCTGTGCTGCTTTTGCTATCGACGGGGGCTTTACCCTGACCGTGTAAATCGTCAAGTAAGGCTTCAAACTCTTCGTCGGTTATTTCATCGTCATCTGAGCCTGTAGTGGCATTGCTCGTATCTTTGCTATCGTTTGAGATAGATTTATTAGCACCGGCGTCAGCTTTGAAACTACCTTTGCCGTGAAGGTCATCTAGCAAAGCCTCAAATTCATCATCGCTAATGTCTTCACTAGCGCTTGCGTCGTTATTTGAAGCTGATGACGCTTGAGAATCATTTTTGGCGCTGTCTTCGTTTTGCTTTGCGCTAGGACCTTTATCACCGTGAAGTTCATCAAGTAAGGCTTCAAATTCGTCTTCGGTTATTTCGTCAATACCTTCTTGATCAGCAGCAGAATCACTTAACTCAGGCGTGGGAGATTGATCGACGCCTTCGTCTGAGGTCTGAGCTACTTCGCTAACAATAGCTTCACCTGCGTCTTCGGCAACAAATATTTGTTCACCCTCTTGCTCTGGCGTGCTTAGCTTGTGCAGCAAATCAATTAAGTGAGGAGGCGCTGCCTGTAATGGCTCTCTGGCCTTCACATTTTCGAACATGTCTACCACAACGTCTGTGGCTTGGAGGATCACATCCATCAGTTCTGGCGTTAGCGTGCGCTGGCCATTACGCATAATATCGAATACGTTCTCAGCACCGTGACAAATATCCACTAGCTCGGTAAGCGACAAAAATCCTGCGCCACCTTTTACAGTATGATAGCCACGGAAAATAGCATTCAACAGATCGGAATCTTCCGGGTTGTTTTCTAAATCTACGAGCTGTTCTTGCAATTGCTCTAATATTTCTCCGGCTTCCACCAGAAAGTCTTGCAAGATATCCTCGTCAACTTCAAACGACATTCGTTTGCTCCCCTAAAAACCTAAACTAGACAGTAAATCGTCAACGTCGTCTTGTCCTTGTACGACGTCGTTACGCGTTGCTGCGTCAATAATTGGCCCTTCGGCTTTCTCTTTATCGTCAGATTCTGCAGAAGGTTGAGTATCGGGTTTGTCAACAGTGCTACTGTTCGTTTTTGTAGAAGAACAATGCTTGTCGCGTTTAGCTTCTTCATCACTAAAGGCAGAGAGCATATCTACTAAGTTATCTTCCACTTCTTTGACAAGTTCGATAACGCGCTTAATGACCTGACCGGTAAGATCCTGATAACCTTGTGCCATCAACACTTCAGTGAGCATGGTATTGAGGTTTGCGGAGTCCTCTCTAGCATCGTTTAAAAGCGTGTCCAGCTCTAAGCACAGGCTCTTGAACTCACCGAGTTCAATCTGCCGAGACATCAACTTCTTCCACTCGGGCATCACGGTATTTAGACGGTCATTTAAGGCTTCAGCAATGGGCATGCTACGCTCAACTGCATCCATCGTAGAGTTGGCGGCTTGCTCTGTCTGTTCAATGACGTATTCAAGCCGCGATTGCGCGTCAGGAATTTGGGTATTCGTTATGTCTGCCAACCTATGGTCAAGCTGAAACGTCGATAAAGAGTCATGTAGTTGACGTGTGAGCTTGCCCACTTCAGAGAAAAGCTCTGTCGATTCACGCATCGTGATGTTATGCACAATGTTGTTGGCTGATTCAATTTCACCCGCTTGGATGTGCTGGACCAAAGCCTGCGCCTCTTCAAGCGAAATCAAAGATGCTTCATTAGTCATTAGACCTTCCTTTTAATCGTAAGGATCTCGTTGAATGAGAATGTCTCAAAACAAGAATTATCCTAAGCGTTCGAAGATTTTGTCTAACTTCTCTTTCAGCGTCGCGGCAGTAAATGGCTTAACAACATAGCCGTTTACACCTGCTTGAGCTGCTGCAACAATCTGCTCTTTTTTAGCTTCAGCCGTTACCATTAACACGGGTAAATGCTTTAACTTGTCGTCAGCACGTATTGCTCGTAGCAAATCAATACCTTGCATACCTGGCATGTTCCAGTCAGTCACTACAAAGTCGAAATCACCTTGATTTAGCATAGGCAATGCCGTATTTCCGTCATCTGCCTCTTGCACGTTTGTGAAGCCTAAGTCTTTCAGCAAATTTTTGATGATTCTTCGCATCGTTGAAAAGTCATCAACAACGAGAATTTTCATGTTCTTATCCAAAACTACCTCCGCAATGGAAAATGTGATTTATCTAATCTTTATTTATGTCGCGCTTACTTGATTTCACAGTAAGGGCTATTCAGCAGTGCGCCACGACTGCATCTTCGCTTTCAATTTCAGCATGGCCTGGCTGTGAATTTGACTGACGCGAGATTCACTTACTTCGAGCACTTCACCAATCTCTCGTAAATTTAACTCTTCGTCATAGTAAAGTGACAATACGATAGCTTCGCGCTCTGGTAATGTAGTTATCGCCCGCGCCAGCGCTTTCTGAAATGATCCTTGCATCATTTCTTCAAAAGGTTTGTCTGACCCCTTGTTTTCTTCGTTTGAAAGCACATCTTCACTCACGCCTAAGTCTTCAATGCCGACCAGTTTGCCTGCATTCACTTCGTTGAGCATTTGATGATATTCTTGTACAGATACGTTCATAACCTCGGCGACTTCTGTATCGCGAGCATCCCTTCCAGTTTCTTTTTCAACCAGATTGATGGCCTCTGTAATTGCTCTAGAGTTCTTGTGCACGGAGCGCGGTGTCCAGTCACCTTTGCGAATTTCATCGAGCATTGCGCCTCTTATGCGAATACCGGCGAAGGTCTCAAAACTTGCGCCTTTCGTGCCGTCGAAATTTCGAGCAGCCTCTAGTAGGCCAATCATGCCTGATTGAATGAGATCATCGATTAACACACTTGCAGGTAATCTAGCCATTAAGTGGTGAGCGATGCGTTTCACGAGCGGAGCATGACGCTCAACCAATTGGTTTTTGTCTATTTGCTGTTGATATACGGTCACTTTATTACTCACTTTTATTTACCTACTCATGCAAAGACACTAGGTTTTCAATAAAGAACTCCAAGTGTCCGCCTGCTTGTGTGGGAATCGGCCAGGTCACGGCTCTCTCTGCTAACTTTGCAATGGCTTTTGCAGCAGGTGAACCAGGGTAAGCATCTACAAGTGCAGTTTGCTTGCGAACGGCCTTTCTTACATTCTCGTCAAATGGCACGATACTGACTAATTCCAGCGCTACGTCTAAAAAGCGTCCAGTGACCTTTGACAACTTACTGAAGAGCTCACGACCCTCTCGTTCAGAGCGCACCATATTGGCTACCACTTTGAACTTAAACACGCCGTGTTCTCGATTTAAAATTTTAATTAATGCATAGGCATCGGTTAACGATGTTGGCTCGTCACAGACAACTATCATCACGTCTTGCGCCGCACGTGAGAAACTCACCACCATGTCAGATATACCGGCTGCGGTATCAACCAACATCATATCGATGGGTGTTTTCAGCTCACTAAAAGCACGAATTAAACCCGCGTGCTCATGCTGCCCAAGCTCTGCCATTGATTGCGTACCCGACGTTGCAGGCGCAATTTTTACGCCATGAGGACCGGTAACTAACACCTCATCTAGGGTGCAATCGCCTGACAAGACATGCGCTAAGTTTCTGTCGACTCTTAAGCCGAGCATTACGTCAACATTGGCTAGGCCAAGGTCAGCGTCGAGCACCATTACGCGTTTTCCACGTTTAGCTGCCGATACTGCGAGGTTGAGTGTAATATTGGTCTTACCAACACCACCTTTACCGCCGGTCACCGCAATGACTTTTATTTGTTTTGATTGATTCATAGTTCTTAAGCTACTTGCTTGATCGATTATCATAGACCACCGGCTAAGGCGAAAGCCGCCTCGTCGTCTGCATGCACACCATATTTTTTATGAAGCTTGGCAGCAACAAGGGTTAAATTAGCCGAGTCTGCGAGTTTGATATCCTCCGGAACACGCTGACCATCGGTCACATAATTTAGTGACAGATCGTTTTCTATTGCCACGCTCAGTGCTTCTCCCAGGCTGTAACATTCATCTAGCTTGGTGAATATGCAGCCTTGAATATCAGTGGAGTGATAAGCCTTGACGGTTTGCGTCAGCACTTGGTATTGCGCGCCTGCGGGAAGCACAAGGTACTTGCGGATATTGACAGATAAGCCAGTTTCGTACTCATTGAGCTGCTCAATTAAGCGAGCATCTCGCTGACTGAAACCGGCAGTGTCTATTAACACTAATTTTTTGTTGCGCATTTGGTAGAGCAATTGATTAAGCTCTTCTGCGTTTTGGGCTTTTTTCACACTGCAGCCAATAATGCGGCCATAGGTTGCCAGTTGCTCATATGCGGCAATGCGATAGGTATCAATGGTAATCATGGCAACCTGATCAGCGCCATATTTTTGCGCGTATTTCGCCGCCAGTTTCGCTAATGTCGTAGTTTTGCCTGTTCCAGTAGGACCAACCAGGGCAACCACCCCAGACTGTTCTAGAATATCGTTTCCACCCACGTGCAAGCGATTCGACAATAGGTTAAGCAGGTATTTCCAACCTTGCTTCTCATCCACGTTGTGGGGCAAAAAGTCGATAAACTGACGCGCAAGTTTTTGCCCTAAGCCCATGCTGATTAACTGTTCATGCAAATAATGATGAGTTGGGTTGTTGCGTTTCTTGCGCTCATCAGCCAGCTCTGAAACTTGAAACTTCAACACGTTTTTTATCGACTCAAGCTCTGCCTTTATGGTATCCATTTGGTCTTGCTCCAATACGCTCGGTGGTGGCGTAAGGCTGGCGGCTTGACTGTTACTCAGTTTTTCGTCTTCGTTGTCTTGTGCAAAGGCTGGCGAGCGAACAATTTCATCATCAGCACGCATTTGCTCGCGCGCTTTCGCTTGTTGTATAGCAGCGTTTGATTGAGTATTCATTGAGTAAGGATTTGGCGCGGAGCTAAGCTGAGAACTTGCAGACTGCTTTTCAAGCAAGGCTTGTAAACTGTCGGGAATGTCATCACCAATCACTTCACTGAGCGTGGGTGTTGTCTTGCTAGGTTTGCTCGCCTTAGCCAGACTGACAGGAGGTTCAGGGTTAGCGCCTGGATCAACCGCTGCAACTAGCTCCACGCCTCCAGAAACTTTTTTATTAGACATAATAACAGCGTCACCACCTAGCTCGTCTTTCACTTGCTTGAGGGCTTCACGCATATCTTTGCCAAAAAAACGTCTAATTTTCATATCTTCCTCGTTAACTGCTCAGCATTTACGCCGAATTATTGACCCACCGATGAGACAATCTTTATTTGTTTGTCGTCAGGTATTTCTTGGTATGACAACACGTGTAAACCACTCACAGACTGCTTTAAGAATCTTGATAACACGGGGCGTAACATACCCGATGTCAATAACACGGCGGGCTCGCCTGCTAATTCTTGCTGCTGATGTGCCTGAGATAGCGATTCACTTAGCTTTTCAGCTAGGCCTGGCTCAATGCCAGCGCCATCTTCTCCACCTGCTTGAAGTGACTTATGCAACATCTGTTCCAAATCAGGGGCAAGCGTAATCACTGGAATTTCTTGTGCGCCATTCGTAATTTCTTGCACAATTAATTTTTTAAGTGCGATACGAAGTGCCGATACCAGAACGTCTGGGTCTTGGCTCTTTGGGCCATACTCTGAAAGGGTTTGGACAATGGTACGCATGTCTCTAATAGGCACGCCTTCTGACAACAGCGTTTGTAATACTTTTACCACGGTACTAAGTGGGAGTATGTCAGGCACTAAGCCCTCAACAAGCTTAGGATGCGTTTTCTCAAGCATGTCGAGTAACTGCTGTACTTCTTCATGTCCGAGTAATTGATGCGCATGTGTACTCAGTAACTGACTCAAATGCGTTGCGATTACAGTTGCAGCGTCTACCACCGTATAACCAAGCGTTTGTGCATGGTCGCGCTGACTAGCTTTAATCCATACCGCTTCAAGGCCAAATGCAGGGTCTGTAGTAGGTGTGCCCTCAAGGGTGCCAAATACTTGACCAGGGTTAATCGCCAACTCGCTGTCGTGACTAATTTCCGACTCACCTACTGTGACGCCAAGCATAGAGATATTGTAAGCGCTCGGAGAGAAGTCTAAATTGTCTCGAATGTGAACTGGCGGGACTAAGAAGCCAAGCTCTTGAGAGAGCTTTTTACGCACGCCTTTAATGCGATTGAGTAACTCACCACCTTGCGACTTGTCTACCAGCGGGATTAAGCGATAACCGACTTCTAAGCCAATAATATCCACTGGCTGAACGTCATCCCACCCAAGCTCTTTGACCTCTTGATTAGCGACTTGTGGATCAGGAAGCGCTTCAACACGTGCTGCTTCTTCTAACATACGCTTGCGGTTGTACTCACGGTAGTAGGCGTAACCACCCACAAGTGCCGCAAAGCTTAAAAACGCAAAATGCGGCATGCCAGGCACGATACCCATGATGAATAAGATGCCAGCGGTAATATACAAAGCTTGCTTGTTGGATAACTGCTCTCGAATTTCATCGCCCATTTCTTGGGTGTCATTCTCACGAGTCACGATAATGGCAGTCGCCACCGACAGGAGCAAAGAAGGAATTTGAGCTACCAGGCCATCACCAATAGTTAGCATGGTGTAAACTTGCATGGCGTTGTTAAAGTCTAAGCTGTGCTGATACATGCCGATGAAAAGACCACCAACAATATTGATTAACATAATGAAAAGGCCTGCAACCGCGTCGCCTTTCACAAATTTTGACGCACCGTCCATTGAGCCGTAAAAGTCTGCTTCTGCAGTGATTTCTTCGCGCCTTTTTCGAGCCTGATCCTGATCGATATAGCCGGCGTTTAAGTCAGCATCTATCGCCATTTGTTTTCCGGGCATCGCGTCTAAGGTAAAACGCGCATTCACCTCTGAGATTCGTCCGGCACCGGCAGTCACTACTTTAAAATTGATAATCAACAAGATAGCGAATACAACCACACCCACTGCATAGTTGCCGCCAATAACCACTTCACCAAAGGCTTGAATCACTTTACCCGCGGCGTCTCCACCTTCGTGCCCCTCTAGCAGAACAACACGCGTAGAAGCGACGTTGAGTGCGAGTCGTAAAACCGTCGCGACTAATAGCACGAGCGGGAAAATGCCGAAATCTATAGGGCGGGAAGTAAATACACAGACCAAAATAATGACGAGAGAAAGTGCAATGTTAAAACTAAATAGGACATCTAGCAGAACAGCAGGCATTGGTAATATCACCATACCCATAAGCGCTAGCACGATGATTGGCGCGCCTAAACCAGTGGTAAATTGCTTGAACTGGTTTTTATCAACATTTTGGAAAAAAGAAACAAGTTGCATATATCAATTTTTTGACAGCTAGGTGTAATTGAAGCTGGGTATTACAACTTGCGTGCCAGTATTGATAACTTGAAGATGCAGCGGGATATTCGGCGCCATTTTTATCCGCGTCGTCATAAAAACTCTGAGCTACTTGGTGCATGTTGGCGCACGGCTCAGACACAGGACCATTTTCTGGTGCACTTTCTAGTTTAAGGTTTTGTTCTCTTTATTGTTTACAATAAACGGCAATCGCAAACAAAAACATCGTAGCGAGCAAATATTCGCTTGTCGTTTGATATACCAATGATCAAAGTTTAGCCAGCAGCGCTTCGTCCTCAAGCACAGCGAACATCGTTCAGCAGGTGGCACGCTCTCGCAAAAAGCGCTCTGCGTTGTTTAAGAAATGGGCGGGTGATATCCGTGCATGTTGCTCGTCGCTTATCATTAACATAAGCTTCTCCAAATAGGTACATTCGCATCCAACTTGAGCAAAATAAACGCCCGACCTATTTGGCGTCCCTACAAAACGTTGACTTAGCTTAGCACTGCTACTGACGTTTCATAATCAATACCTATCGCTTCACAAAACTTGACAGATTTTGCTTCCAAGGCTTCGGGTGTAGCTGCGTTCAATAAAGAAATCATAATACGACCACTGATTTCAATGGTGTATGGAGGAAGGTGCTCACCAACTTCTAAAAACATAGATAATGTTGGTGTGACAAGTTTGCCGACCTTGCCATGTTGCTTTAGCGGAGAGATTTTGAAGGTATCGGCTTCAACTAACCCCGTTTTTATTTTCTTTTTGTTTTGACTTATAAGCTCGAATTTCATTCCGGCATTTGAACTAAAAAACCTAATCCTCGCGCCATTCTTGCGAGACATAATGCGATCGCTTAAAACCACACTAAACAATAATAAGCATATCAGCGCTGTAATTGCGAAATCATTCGGTGCGTTCTCTTGAGTAAAAAATGCAAACATACTTAAGGGTACAAATACCGCAGAGGCAGCACCAGAAATCACCATTAAAAGATATGATATAAGGCCACGGGGTGTTGATAAAAGATATTCAAACTCACCGTTTGATTTCTTGCACAGACCACTGACCGTCATCATTCAAAAAAACCTTTTTGAACATTAAAGCGAGTTGTATAACCGTGAATATATCCACCAGGCCCGATGTTCAAATCTGCATTACCGCGAACAGAGTCAATATCTTGTCTCGCCCAGATGGACAAGGTTATTTTAGTAACTCGCCCATCTTCTCTTTCGAAGGTAACGCCTCTACTTGAGCCTCCAGGATCGATGGTAAAGTTGCCATGACCTGATGCCCCAACCGTGAGGTCATCTCTATCCCCTATCAAGTATTCAATCGCACGAGCCCTTGCGCCAGTAGTAATATTGGTAAGTTCTAATACTGATTCTTCGGTGAACAAGCGCGGAGTAATCTCTAAATTTACGCGTCGGTCGCTAACAAAGTCTGCCTCCACTTCAAACTTACACATTATTTCATTCAATAGGCGAATATCTTCATCCAGCGAATTAGATTGAATGTTTGTGCCAAAGCGACTTTGTTTCAACCATTCGTCGAATTCGTCGTCATTGGCCAACCAAACCCACAGTAAGCCAATGGCCTCAACAACAAAGCCAAGTAATATTAATGCCCCGCCCGGCACAGATCCAGTCCCTCCAGAACCAACTGCTACTGTTCCGCCTGTAAGCTGCAAATATCCACCCACAGCGACTATTACGCCGCCCACCGTAAATACCGCCCACCCAAAGGCAGCATCATAGTCACCACTACTCATCTCTTGGGTCACCCCTCGAGCACCAATAATTACATCGACAATACCCGCAAAGACAACTAAGCCGTAAATACGAGACGCTTGCCAGCCTCTTCTTTGTATAAATCTAGCAGCATGTCGCTCCAAAAGACCTGCCGCGGTCATGTCAGCTGTCGCGCCTGCTGCGTTGATGATGTTAAATATTAGATTAGAGTTATACCCTTCGCCTCTCGGTGCTCTATAGGCTTCACTCACACCGTATATTGCAATACTTAAATTAATCACTTCGAAAAAGGTGATAATCGACCTACCGCTCGTACTATCGGCAAAATTGCGCATACTGGCGGCGCTTGACTCAAGTGCATCCAAGTCAATATGCGCAAGACGTGTACCCACTGTTCGGGATGCTCGGCTTTGACTGCTTTGAATCCTAACCCCTTTCGTTTGCGCCCATCGAATAAGGCGGCTAGTAACTTGACGTGGGTCCCCATTGTCTTTGACGATCAGTGCCGCAAACTCATGCAGCCCAGCAAAGATTACATTACTCACTTTTCTAACTTCCACCGCGAAATTTGAATGGGCTGCAGGGTCAGAGTATTCGCGTCGAATCTCAGGAATATGGGTCGCCATGTTGAAAAAAGAACGAGGATCGTCAAAATGTTCTTCTAGAAATTCCCTTCCTCTATTTGAAAGAGATAATTCCATGATGCCCGACACAAAAGCTCCTAAACTTAATTCTTGAGTATCATCATCGTCACTATGGTTATAATCTAAAAGCCACTCTTTAAAAATCGACGAATCAAGCCACGCAATTAAAGCTTCCGTCGCGTAATGCAAGGGGAAAAAATGCTGTCGATATTCTTCATTGTCATTACGCTTCCAACGTCTTAGTAGGGGCATATTAATAGCATCTTCCCGATCGGAGTCTTGCCGAATAGTTGCGGCAATTATTTGATGAATATATGCTTCTTTATTTCGGTCTTCGTCGTTCAGCCATATTTGGTAGGTCTGTAGTCTTTCTCGGTAAACCTCATTGCGTCTATTTGCCTCATTAAATGCATGAGGTCGACGTAAATCAAAACCTGTCTCACCGTCAAAAGTCTGTTTTTTCATGTTATAGGTAACTAGGTCTGGCGTATCACCTCGACTGCGGTAGTTCTCTAGGATTTCGCTCCCTGCCAGCGGCGTTTCTGGTGCATCTGACATACGTGAAAATGAAAGCTGAAAAATAACGCCTCGCCTCCTAGGATCAGCATCAATACTATGCAAGTGGCCTGACAAACGGTTCGGGCTAAGGCGAATAAGACTGTCGATGATAACAATTTGCTCAGGAATGCTGTGCTCTGACTCGAAGTAGTCTTCGATAAATACATGGTTTCTAGCGGGCCCGATGCTTGAACCATAACTGACATTGCCACCAGAAACGCTGACTTCCTGATATTGCCCATTCGTGACTGTAAATACCTTCCAAAGACTCGTTCCCTTATAAATATACACATAACCTGTTTGCAAAGCCGTAACAGATTGGGGATCACCCATGTATCCGTCTAAATCTAATCCTATCTCACCATAATCATCGGATGTATAAAATCGACTCCAATTGTAATTTAAGTAATCATTGTAGTGACTAATGGTAAAGCATAAAGGTCCCGGTATGCTCATACACGGCATAACTGCTTGATCCACCGCCGTGTCGTCAAAATCATTATCGGCTTGATTTACCGCATTGCATAAAGCCGCGCTATCATTATCCGACATCGCTTACGTTTCCTTTTGATTTAAGTCTTGGACTACCGCTGAACATAATTTGTCAATTACTATTGCTTCATCTAATTTTTCTGGGTTTTCTAGTATTTCTTTTGCCCATAGATACTCAGGCTTCGAATCGAAGTCTTGCCCTAAAATGACGGTTATTCCAATAAACTTACATACAGATTTCTCAGAGAACAAATTGTATCCCTTGGCTATGTCTATGCCACAAATGATAAATGAATGTAATTGATTCGGTGTTTTCTCCAACGACCAGTCAGGAAAAGTTTTCGTCAGATAAACCTTCATTTTTGCTTCAAAGCGGGAAACAGATTTGGCTTTAAATGCAGTAATCTGTTCTTCTGTAATTTCTAACACGCCCTTCCTCCGGTGCAATCGGTCCTAATATTCTCATTTAGCTAGGTTAAACACTCACCACCTTAAATCTAGATATTGATTGATACTTGATGAAGGCGATTAACCTTATCTACTGTTTTCATTTTGCTTTCTATTAGCGTTGGCGAATGTTCAGACACTGCTAAAACTTTCTGTATACCGGAAAAAAACATCTGCAATTGTGCCTCATCACATAGCGGCAAAAAGGTTTCCAATACTCTTGGATCAAAAAATCGAAAGACCATGGATTTACCAGATGGCGATCTGACTAACAAGAGCTTTCTTATCTGCTTCCTCATGTCTTTGAGAACCAAGCTCGACGCAACAAAGATATTCCAAAAATTAGCACACCCATTTTTTAGCATCCAATCAGTCAACTCCGAATCTCGTTCGAGTAATACCAAGTAAGGAGCCACCTCTTCGATATCCGGTGCTAATTTCCCGCTCCATAAACATGTACTTTGTGGCTTAAATTCATGAATTTGGAAGCGTAACTCGGGGCAAGCGGCACCATCAACCACCGCATATATATGTAAAGAATCATCTGTGAACAAAGCATTTTTGACCGTCTGCATTTGATCGTCTGAAAGCATTCTATTTTGCCGCATCGCATTGCTCGCAGAAAGGAGCGCCGGCTCTAGATGACGCTTTTACGGCACGCGCCTGAGGACCGTACGACGAAGGTTTAATCGGCATTGAATTATCTTGTGTGCTTTCCACCTTACCCGCTTCCGCTTTATCAGCCTCTGCTGGCGCTTTTGGTAATGTAGCAGTTGCAGGAGCACCGGGTTTTGATGGCGAGGCTGAGGCAGCTGAGCCGCCGCTGTTGAGCATTACTGTAGGGCCTTTAATATAGATGCCGCTGGGAGTAATATTGATAAAGCTGCCACCCGCTTTGAGATTGACGCTAGCGCCCTCAATATTAATGGTTGCACCCGCTTTCATATCCACTTTTGCGCCGGTCTTAAGCCCGTAGTTCATGCCAGTATCTAGCTTAATATCCATGTCAGATTTTAGATTGTCAGAGCCTTTAAGCCCCGTCATTCTGTCACCACTTATATCGTAGTGTTCGTTGCCTTTGGTGGTTTGGATAAAGTCGGCGTCGAAGCTATTGTGAGTCTCGCCGGTCACTTGCTTAAAGGAATCGTTTTTAACAACTTCGTGTTTATCGTTCCCCACTTCTAAGTACTGGTCGTTAATGACCTTTTGGTGATCATCATTACCCACAAACTCAAACTGGTCATTTTTAATACGGGCGTCTTTATTACGCTCGGCATGCACAAATATTTGTTCATTGCCTTTTTCATCATCAAAGCGCAACTCGTTAAAACCTTCGCCTCCAACAGTCGACTGGGTTTTAAAGGTGGTGATTGTTTTTTTGGCTGGCAAGCGGTATGGGCTTCGATTGTCTGCGTGATGCACACGGCCCGTAATAATTGGATCATCAGGGTTGCCATTGATGAAATCAACAATCACCTCTTGACCAATTCTCGGTAGCGAAAAGCCACCATAGCCCTGGCCCGCCCACATTTGACTCACGCGGACCCAGCAAGAGCTCTGCTCATCAGACTTGCCGTAGCGATCCCAGTGAAATTGCACCTTAACGCGGCCTTGGTCATCAGTGTAGATTTCTTCACCCTTTGGCCCTGATACAATCGCCGTTTGTGCGCCGTGCACTGTTGGTCGCTTTGTCACTATTGAGGGGCGATAAACTGTTTGAGCCGGTATACATTCAAAATGATTATTGTATCGACTGCCTTCGGCATTTGCATACTGTTGATACGCCTGCTGCTGAGTACCCTCATGGTTGACTTGGGTCACTAGATATTCGCCGCTGTAATTTCCTCGTCGTTGGTCGTCTATCTCAATCAGAAACCCAGGACACAGACGATTTATATTGCAGGTCCCTCGTCCAAGTTCTTTAAATGTGGCAAGCGACTCTAATCGCACATTAGCGAGGTGCTCACCACGACCTTTTTCGTCAAAATAACCGTATTGAAAAACCTCTCGCTCGCGCTCTTGAGGCAGACTTTTTTCATCATTGCTTTCAAACTCGAGCTTTAAAGTGGGTTTAAGAAAGTTGTAGTCTTTATAGGTTACTTTGCCCGGTGTAAGTGATTTTTTAGTAAAAAACTTAGTAATATGCTGATTCGACACCATGCCTTTTACATCTGAGATGTAAGTAAGCGGATCTTCGTCTTCAATGGGCTTACAGGATGATGAGTCATTTGAAAATACCAATACATGCTTGTCATTTTGATGTTCAAAAAAGTAAAAAATACCTTCCTCTTCTAACAATCGACTAATGAAATCAAATTCAGACTCGAGGTACTGAACGCAGTATTCAATGGGAGCAAAATTTCCTCGGCAATCCCAGCGATATTCATCGCCCTCTAGACCAAGCTCATCAAGCAGAGTTTTTACAATGTCGTGTATGGATTGTTTTTGGAATATGCGGCTATTGACTCGATGCTTCATGGGCCAAATTTTAGGCACCACGTTTACGTTATAACTCGTGAACTTCTCACCTTCGTCTTGAATAACAAAATCAGAAATTACGCCATGAATAAAACGGTCTTTTAAACTGGCCTCTGAAAATGCACCCGCCTCCTCTGTATGATGATTGCCTTGGATAGTAATAACGCATGCTTTACCAATCATGTCGTCAAATGCGATATCGGCGTCTTCAGATAGCACTTCAAGGTCAAAATGGTAGAGCATGGACATGCCCTCTGTGCCGCTCAAACTCGCGACTTTAAAATCGATAGGGTCCGTCACTTCGAAGAACATAAATTCTTCATTTGATCCAAAGCTCATTTTTCTCTCCCTTGTGCTGCGCTGCTAAGCAAATACATCAAGCATAAAACAGCACTCCCGACCTTTTTATCTTACATCTTCATCGGTGTGCATCGACCGTGCAATGCATCCAAATCATGCATGGATACTGCATATTTTTATGCACAAAATATCGTTTTATTCGTTCCGCTCGTATACATAAAAAATTGAAGTCCGTATCTGGAATACTTTTAATCTATGTTCTTTCAAAAAGCGACAAAAGCCGCGCTGAATAAATTCAGCGCGGCGTTGAGCCTTCCTAAGGCGACGATTGAATCTCTTCTTTCTTCGCAATCACTAAACGCGAGGCGCACGCCAGTCGTCAGAGCCAGTGGTACCGGCCACTTCATGCGTCCAAGTAATACGACGGTAGGTCATCGATACTTCTTCCATGTGCGAGAAGTGCGCCATGGCTGGATCTTGTGCGTTAGGCATGATGGAATCGATGTTGACAATGACTGCATCTTCTAACTCATGCGTGAAGTAATGCTCTTGCACACCGGTCATAGAGGTGCGATACCATTTAAGTACTACTTTGCTTAAGCGCTCACCTGAACACAAGGCATCAAATAACTTTGGTGAAGACTTATCGTACACCTTAGTGATTTTAAATGGTTGGTGAACACGCTGACCGCTTGGTTGGCCACTTTGCGGGTCTCGAGGAATAATCACTTGGTGCTCAAAAGCCTGTACAGTAGATTCTGACTCGTGGTCAGACTGATAGGCATTACCCATTGATTCAACGGTATTTGCGCCTTCGGTAATATTGCCCGACTTGGTTCCTTCGATTGAGATATATGCAACTGTAGGCATCTTAGTGCTCCTTTAAAAACGGTTGTAAGCATGAAATGTGCACATCGACGAAGCGAGGCTTTTAGCTTCATTTCGACCAACGTGGATGTTGTTAATGATAGGCTATTCACATAGTGTGCCAACCTCCAGATGAACACCAATTTCCATATAAATCAATAACTAAGCATGCTTCGATTTCTTTAATATAAGGTTTCGTCGCGAACTGCGCACATTTCCGTCAACGAAAAACTGCGCAGGTGAGCAGAAAATCGCGCAATTTAAAAGCGATGTAAAGGCTAGTATGTTACTCGCACAGTCGCACAGCTTGAGGGCTTAAGTAAAAGTGGAGAACATCTTATGCTTGGCGCGCAAAACCTAACCATAATGCTTAGAAAAAATGGGAGGAGGCGAGTATCTCCGTGAGAGATCTTAAAGAATAAACGTGAATCGTATGAGTGAAGTTAGACACCTTGCAAATTGGATGCTTAATACTCCGAATCTGTATTGACTACAGTCTCTTGCCAGCCTGACGCTTTACGCTTTATATTGCCTAACGAAGCGTGCTTAACAGAATGTTAATTTATTCGCTTTGCCCGCACAGTTTTTAATCACGTATGCACGGCCTTTGGCTACCGCTTTTTCAATCGCATCGAAGGAAAACGAAACGGTCTTTGCGCCATTTTTATCCGCGCACTTAATATCCACCAGTTGAGTATCTAGCTGTATTTTTGGCTCACCCGTCATAGGTGCGTTCCCAACAAGAATTTCATCGCTACTATTAATTAACCAGAGTATTTTACTTAGCTTTTCAGATACTGTCTTCATGGTATGGCCCTCGTATTCGCGGTATTAGTGTGCTGTTTGCAATAATGATCAAAACCAAATCTTAATAAGCGTTACGCCATGTATTTTTAATTAGTTGCAAGGAATTGTTTTTATGTGGTTGTGTCAATCTCTTGTTTGGAATAACAAAAAATCGCGTATTACATCTAGCGCGATTTTTCATTATTCTGAGGCTTAACATGTGTCACTCAAATGAATAACAACTAGTCAGCCAATTTAAGCGCGCGGCGCTCGCCAATCGTCAGAGCCGGTCGTCCCTGCTACTTCATGCGTCCAAGAAATACGACGATAGGTCATCGATACTTCTTCCATGTGCGAAAAATTCGCCATAGCTGGGTCTTGAGCATTGGGCATTAAAGAGTCGATGTTTACAATCACAGCATCTTCAAGCTCATGCGTAAAGTAGTGTTCTTGCGTACCGGTCATTGACGTTCGATACCACTTCAAAACTACCTTGCTTAATCGCTCACCTGAACACAAAGCATCAAACAGCTTGGGGGATGACTTGTCATACACTTTCGTAATTTTGAACGGATGATGGACACGCTGGCCACTAGGTTGACCGCTTTGAGGATCACGAGGAATAACTACCTGATGCTCGAACGCTTGTACTGTAGCTTCAGACTCATGGTCTGCCTGATAAGCATTACCCATTGACTCTACGGTATTAGCACCTTCGGTAATATTGCCCGACTTGGTTCCTTCGATTGAGATATATGCAACTGTAGGCATTTTCTTTTCCTTGAATAGTTAGAGTATAAAATTTGTACTACCCTCTCTACTATTCATTAAATATGCCAAAAAATGAAATATTGAATATACCGTTAAATATCAAGAATTTATGCATTACCTTAGAGAATGGAACATGTGTTGAAAATACTTATGTGCAGAAACTCGTTGACGAAAAATTGCTCAAGTGAGCATAAATCTGCGCAGTTTTACATATTTTCGTGTTGCTAGTATGCATCTGTATCTACTCTGCGCAAATTGTATTTTGCGAGCTTGTCCACCAGAGCCCTTCGAGACAGGCCTAACTGCTGAGCAGTTGCTGTCTGATTGCCCTTATTGTCTTGAAGGCATTGCTTCAACAAATTGGATTCGAAGGTGGCAACGGCTTCTTTGAGCTTCACCCCAGTATGGTTTTGCTGCACTTGTGTCGACTCAGGCGCTGAACCATGTTTTAACTCTTGAGGCAAACATTCAAAACTCAGGCTTGATTGCTCACCTGCGAGTATGACCGCGCGCTCAACAATGTTTTGAAGCTCTCGCACATTGCCAGGAAAGGCATAGGTTTGCAGAAAGTCCATCACATTCGGTTCTACTCGTTGTATCGTTTTCCCATACTGTTTATTGTATTTGTTGACAAAATACTGCACCAACGCGGGAATATCTGCACTTCTTTCTCTCAGTGCAGGAAGTAAGATGGGGAACACATTGAGACGATAGTATAAGTCCTCTCGGAACGTGCCCTCTCTGACCATCTCTGCCAAATCTCTATTGGTGGCGGCAATTATTCTCACTTGTACTTTGATGCTCTCAGTACTGCCCAGCGGCCTTAATTCGCCCTCTTGCAGTACCCGCAAAATTTTTGATTGTAACTCCATTGGCATCTCGCCAATTTCATCGAGGAAAAGCGTGCCTTTGTGCGCCTCTTCAAATAGGCCACGTTTGCTTTCAGTTGCACCACTAAATGCACCTTTTTTATAACCAAACATTTCACTCTCTAGCAAGTCGGGCGGAAAGGCGGCGCAGTTTTGCGCAACAAATTTTCCGTCTCTCACAGGGCTGTTATGATGAATAGTGGCGGCAAATAGCTCCTTACCAGTGCCTGTTTCACCATTTAAGAATACGGTTGCGGTAGAGCTGGCTACCTTTTCGATAAGGCTGAATACCGCCTCCATCGCTTGGCTTCGACCAATAATCTGATCGAGTTGAAGACTTTTATAGATACGCCCTTTAAGTTCTTTGTTTTCGATGATTAACGATTCATTGAGCGCTTCTTGCTGCTTAAGCAAAGAGTGGTTTTCATTAATTAACTGCGAGTTTGCGATTGAAATAGCCGCGATGGCCGCAAACCCTTTGACTAGGTTTTCAAGATCATTAGGAAAAGGACTCACCTTTTGGTTTGAGGGGTTAAGGTGATTGAACATCATCATAACACCAGTGCTTAGGCCTTCTCGGTCAGTGAGTGGCACACATAAAATTGACTGCGTGTGCAAACCGCTTAGCTTATCATTTTGGTAAAACGCATGAAAATCAAAGCCAGAGTAACTATATATGTCAGCAATATTCACTAACTGACCGGTCATGGCGCTGTAGGCACTTATCTCGCTTAAACGCGAGCCAGCAGCAGATGATAGGGCAATCTTATCAAGCTTAATATTATTGCTCTCAAGTAGCTTTCCTTGTTTGATAGTTGGCACCAAGAAACGTTGTGTCTTATCAAGTAAATAAATGCAACAGGCTTGCGCTGCGGCCATTTTACTGGCAGCCTGCGCAATAGCATTAAGCTGGTGATTTAAATTGTGCTCTCGCGCAATTACTTGGCTAACATTGAGCACATCTTCTAGCACCGCGAGCGGATTGTTCAGTCCATTCATATCCTATCCCTTCACTTGAGTTTAGCCCTATGAGAACCGCGTCTCAAAATGGCCTGCTTCATCCATTGTCAGGTTAAGCTTGGTAAATTCGTGGTCATCGCTTAGATTTTCTAAGATATCACTGGCCAATTTAGGCAGCAACGAACCATTGAGTATGTGGTCGACGTTTCGTGCGCCAGATTCGACTTCTGTACACCGAGATGCAACTGCATCCAGTACGTCGTCTCCATACACCAATTCGAGTTTTTGGCTTTGCGCTAAACGCGCTTTTACTTTGCCTAGTTTAAGTTTAACGATGTCGGCCATCACATCACTTCCAAGCGGATAGAAGGGCACAATCTGCATCCGAGCCAGCAGCGCTGGTTTAAAATGTGCGCTTAGGACAGGGCGGATAGCGTCACTTATTTCTTCCACGCTTGGCAACGTATCGCTGTTTACACACATCTGAGTGATAATATCGGTAGCAAGATTACTGGTCAGAAACATAATGGTATTTTTAAAGTCTACCAACTGCCCTTCCCCATCAGACAGCACGCCTTTGTCAAATACTTGATAAAACAAATTGAGGACTTCTAAATCTGCTTTTTCAACTTCGTCGAGCAACACGACTGAATAGGGCTTCTGGCGCACGGCTTCAGTCAGCATTCCCCCTTCACCAAAGCCAACATAACCTGGAGGCGAGCCTATCAAGCGCGACACCGAATGCTTTTCTTGAAACTCAGACATATTAACGGAGGTAAGATACCGTTCCCCTCCAAACAAAAGATCGGCGACACCGATACACGTTTCAGTTTTGCCAACGCCGCTTGGCCCAACAAACAAAAATACTCCCATGGGAGTGTCAGGGTTGTTTATACCTGCTTTTGCCGCTCGCATGCCTTTGTCTATGGCCGCAACTGCATGATCTTGGCCCTTGATTCTTTTACCTAGCTCTTCTTTAAAGGTGAGCACTGCAGCTGCTTCGTCCTTCACCATCTTACCAACGGGTATCCCTGTCCAGTTTGATATAACTTCACCAACGACCTTGGGTGAAACCTCATAATGCACAAGTGGCTCATCTCCCTGAACCTCCTCTAGCTCAATTTTCAATGTTGCCAGTTTTGCCTTAAGTTCGCTCTCACTTTGACTTGCTTGCGCATCGCTATGTGATGCTTCTGAATCGCCTGGGTCTTGCGCGCCTTCGATACTTTCTTCGTTTTCTGAATCTGACGACATACCTGCGGCGATCTGTTTGCGCAGTGCGATAATTTTGCTCGCAAGTTCCGTTTCTTGCTCCCACTTTTGGCTGCGCTCATCAAGCTCATCTCTTAGGTCATTAATTTTTACAGTCAATTCTTCTAACTGCTCGCCCTCTTCCACAATATCCGACTTAACATCCCGTTCAATTGCCGTGTATTCTCGCTCCAGCGTTTTAATATCACGCTCTAGGTTGTCAATCACGTCAGGCTTTGAACCAATGCTGATTTTCACCCGCGCAGCGGCGGTATCAAGCACGTCAACCGCTTTATCGGGGAGCTGTCGGCCATTAATATAGCGAGCAGACATCTGCGCTGCAGCAATAACCGCATCGTCGCGGATGTACACCCCATGCGTTTTTTCATAAATGCTGCTTAAACCTCGGATAATGGTGGCAGCTTCTGCCGGAGTGGGTTCATCAAGCTTGACCAATTGAAAGCGTCGAGACAAGGCAGGGTCTTTTTCAAAATACTTTTTGTATTCTGACCAGGTGGTCGCGGCAATGGTGCGTAGCTCACCTCTGGCAAGCGCAGGTTTAAGAATGTTAGCCGCATCACCACTACCCGCTGAGCCACCGGCACCAATCATGGTGTGAGCTTCATCAATAAACAAGATTATCGGCTTTTCAGATTGTTTGACGCTTTCAATGACGCCCTTCAAGCGGTTCTCAAACTCTCCTTTAACAGAAGCGCCAGCTTGCAGCAAACTGAGGTCTAAGCAATAAATATCAACGTCTTTGATGACCGACGGAACATCACCCTCAACAATTTTAAGCGCTAAGCCCTCAATCACCGACGTTTTACCCACACCGGCTTCGCCTACGCATATGGGGTTGTTTTTGCGACGGCGAGCGAGTATGTCAACCATCTGCCGTATTTCTGCGTCGCGGCAAAACACAGGATCAATCTTTCCATCACGGGCTTGCTGAGTGAAGTTCACGCAATATTTTTCTAACGCTTCATTGGAGGCGGTGACAATGTCGCTTCCGGCAGCTGATGGGGCGCTTTGTGTGCCTTGCTGGGTATTCTCGTTCGAATCAGCGACAATATTGGCAAATTGACGCTTTAAATCGTCGTAAGCGATATTGTCGATATTATCAATGTAAGTGGAAAGACCATGGCGGCGTGGATTAGCCAAAATAGCCAAGACAATTGAGCCAGAACGTATCTTGTCAGTGTTCTGCTCCAATGAAGCCACCAACCATGCATCTTCTAGCAAGCCAACTAAGGTTTTAGAAAAGACCGGTTTTTGGCTGTTTCCTTTTTTTTCGTTTTCAACCGCAGTCTGCAGACCTTTGACAAATTGGATGATGTCAACGTCGAAATGCGCCAATATTAGCGCTAAATCACCTGTTTGCTCTAGTAGCTTGAGCAGAAAGTGCTCAACACTTATTTCAAAGTTCGCGTTAGTTACGCACAGGCCGGCTGCACCTTCTAATGCTTGGGTGCAAGAGGCATTTAACCTGCCAACGAAGGCCTTTAGTTTAATCTTTTCCATTGTTGTTTATTCCTTAACTATTATTTGTTCCATACCATTACTTGTTCCACACGCTAATCTGTTCCACAAGCCTACTCACCGTTTCGCGTCGCTTGAGACGACAGAATTAAATCACAACTGAACGTGGCATTTTCGAGGGTGGATTTAACCAACCAGAGAATCCTAAACTGGTTGGCGTTTTTGTATTTAAATTAAAACTTAACTTTTGTTTTTCATGTAAATGTAGGCACACGTCAGCCAACTGCTCAGGCGCTTTTACAAAAATCAACAAACTCTTGAGCTCCTGGTAACGCGAAAATGCGCCAGTTGCCTTGTCTCTTCGCTTGTCTTTCAATGGAAGCAGTTCGTTAAATTGTTCAATTGACAAATCCAATAAATGCAGTCTAAATTTACTCATACGGTCCGACACTTTGCCACCGCAAACAATATCACTGCCAAGCGTAAAGCTCTGTGAACCTACCAAAGAGCGCTGCTGTTCTGAAATCACCACGCTTCGAAGCACATGTTCTTCAACTTTTACGCTTTGCAGGGGTAAGGAAAAATAGCCCGCTATCACTTTTTCAATGGTTTGTGCAGAGCCTTGCTGAAGAGAAAGAAGACCGGCATACGGTAATAACTTTCGCCATTTAATTGCAGAGGACTTGCGAATGCTATCACTGGGCGCGCCAATAAGACTTAGTAAGGTATCGGGAATATAATCCCCTCTGGAGGACAAGTAGCGATGCGGATGATATTTATTGGCAGCATCCAAATAGAGGGAAATCAACCGATGATTAAACACATCCAAAAAGTCACGCTGATTAGAGCGAGGAACATGATGCACCTCAATTAACGCACGTCCATAGCGTACATCCTCAATCTGTTGTGACGTTAATACGCGTTCTGGGCGCTCATTATTCGATATTCGACTCAATTGATTTGGGCTAAGCACTATTTTTGTGAGCGCTTTACTTGCAAGCTTTTGCTTGTCGGATACCGCTCGCTTTTTACAAGCCGCAATGTCTAGACGTTTCTCTCGATAAGCATTCAGTTCTTTCAAACTGCTCAGATAAAACGTACTCAGCTCAAGCACATCAACTTGCAGCTGCTCGTCAATAATAGCTTGGGTGTAAAAATCCGGTAAGGGAGATGATGGGCCATACAGGCCCATAAAGTTAACTACTAGCTCATGTTTTCCGCTTTCAGACTGACTAATGCTGTCGATGTCGGATGATGGAAAGCCCATACTGGGATTAGCCCTAAACAAAAGGTCTTGATCGATTCGCTTTTGGTCAAAGCTACGGGCTTGCTCATTCGTTTTTTGCTGTGGTGATTTTTGAGCAGACAAAAAGGCCTCAACCACGCGCAAAAAACTATATTTGCGCGGTTGCTTTAACACTTCTTTAATCAAAACCGAGCTTTCAGGCCCTGCTCTCTGTCCCATTGATAAATTTCACCCGACTCTATTGCGTGTACTTCTAACACATGAAATGAATTGGTTCTGGCGTACTGCGCAAAGTAATGATTGAGTACCGATGCAAATAAGAACATGTTAGATTCCCCAACAATACCTTTTGCACCAAACTTACTCTCTCGTAAACGCAAAACTGTTTTTAAACCAGTAACCGGTACCCCTTTTATTAAACGGTCGTAATTTTGAATATCGATATTCTCAATACCTTCATACATTTGCTGATTAGAGCGCTGCTTTTGCCGATTATCAAAGGCAGCAAAATCGTAATACTTAATCAGCAGTCTGATGGCTTCGACTGAATTTAACGACTTGTACTGAAGTGCGAGATTTGAAATTAAACGCCAATGCAGTGATTTCTCAAAGGGTGGCGGTAAAGCGTTTGTTGTTTTCGTTATGTTTTTAAAGGTCACGATATCGGGCGAGTCGCCCGTATCGTAGGCAATTTGTCCGGTTTGCAGCGTTGTCGCTAAATGGCGATTGCTACACGTTAACTGTGCACTTATCGTTTCTTGATTGAGGCCTTGCTCTTCAAGTTGAGGATTATGCAAATAAATGTAGTGATCAACACCATCACCTACCGTTGCAGGCACAGTACGGATCTTGTAAAAACAAGGTGCATCGTCGCTATACTCCTCATCGTGATGCTCGAATTCCTCGTAAGGGACATAGATATTATTTTGTGTCGCGCCTTTCAGTTTGCCCACAACTTCGTTCACTGAGAATATTTCGTAATGGCTTTGGTTTCTTGTTTCTGGACGCAACACATATTCAATGCGCAAGTTGTCTTTTCTGATAGGCGTGGCATCAAATTCGAATAGATTCACAATAGGCGTGCAAAAAAGCTTAAAGTGCTCTTTTGAAAGATTAATATTGTTTGTAAACAGCTTGCTGAAATTAAATTGCAAACTAAATGATTCCACCTTTTCCTTTTGTATGTGAGTCCCAATGTCACATACATCGATAAACAAGAATTTATTCTGAAACTGAAAGTACTCCTGTATCAATCGATAGCCTGAAAACACTTTTTCAGAACTGGGTAGCAAGTTTTCATCATCATCGAAGCCAACTTGCTTTACCGCATGTTTATCAAGTCCTTTCACCGTTTCTTTGCTTCCATCAACATAGTTGATATGGATATCGAAATGGTTTAAGTAGCGGAAAAAAGAGAGATAAAGCGCATTAGCAACCGGAATTTTCTGATTGTCGTGTAAAAAGAGGCGTAAATCGTTTAAACCAATTGCTTTGGTATCAACCCCAGGCTCCACAGTGAACTCTAGAAGAAGTTCGGTGCCGTTTGTCTTATCTTTAGTATGCGCCGCACTAAGCCTTATGGGTGAGACTTCTACGTCATAACAACTTTGAAAAATACATGGCGTGCCGTCTACTTCGGCTGACTGCACTCTTGCTCCGCGTTTTATGGTTACACATTCAGACAAAATGTGTTTACGCGGCGTAAACTCCAATATGCTCATAGCGGGCACTGGACGCAAATAATTTGGCCACAACAGTTCAATTAGGGAATGTGAAATCTCCGGTAGTTCATCATCGAGTTTTTGCCTGATGCGACCGGTTAAAAATGCGAAGCCTTCGAACAAACGTTCTACGTCGGGGTCATCCCCTTCTTCAGAAAGCAACTTTGCGAGGCTGGGATTGTGCTCAGCAAATTGAGCGCCTAATTCCCGAAGGTAATTCAGCTCGTCCTGGAAATACTTATTGTGAGCCATTCGTTTACAATACTTCTAAGTAGCCAGATGAGCACTTTCTCGTCTCGAAACGAATGCGCTCTGAGCGTTTACCAACCACTAACACACCCACAATTTCGAATCTTAAATCGAGTGGCGCAGTATCGTCTTTTAAAAACTTTACGCGCACACGCGATAAACCTGACTCATGTTTTTCAATATTCTCTTTAATTGCCTTGATAATTTCTTTTACAGCAACACTAAAACCGTGCTTCATGTCTAAATCATTAAAATCAGGCAAGCCATAGTCGGGATTGGACAAACTGCTACCTTGACGAACGTTAAACATATCTTGAAGGTGATGAAACACACTGGCCTTATATGCATCATAATCAAACTCGACGCTGTGCTTTTCGCCATCAGCGCCTAATCTGACACGTTGCATAAGATACTGTTCTTTTTTCAGCACCCTTGCCATATGATTTACTTATCTAACTTACCAATAAGCGACAGCGTAAAATCTGCTCCCATATATTTAAAATGCGGGCGTACTTGTAAGCCGACTTTGTAGTACCCAGGCTCACCCTCAACATCATCAACTGTAATGGATGCAGAGCGAAGTGGTCTGCGTGCGCGCACATCGGCACTTGCGCCATCTTGGTCAGCAACAAATTGGCGAATCCACACATTCAAATCATCTTGGATATCCAAACGCTCTTTTGTGGTACCCACATTTTCACGTTGCAAGACTTTAATATAGTGCGCCAAACGGTTAACTACATACATGTAGGGAAGCTGTGTACCTAACTTATAGTTCGTTTCAGCCTGTTTGCCTTCTTTGCTGATCCCATAGGATTTTGGCTTTTGAATGGAATTTGCAGAGAAAAATGCAGCATTGTCACTGCCCTTGCGGAAGGTTAGTGGAATAAAGCCAGCCTCCGCCAATTCAAATTCACGTCGGTCTGATATCAACACTTCTGTGGGTATCTTGGTTTCTATCTGACCCATGCTTTCATACTGATGCAGATGCAAATCACTCATCGAACCGCCACTTTGTGGACCAATGATATTTGGACACCAACGATAGTTAGCAAAGCTTTCATTCAGTCGCGTGGCTAATGCGAATGCCGTATTACCCCAGCAATAACGGTCATGATCTTCTTCAATTGACTCATTGTAGTTGAATGCTTTGATTGGGTTTTCTTTCTCGTCGTAAGGCAAGCGCAATAAGAAGCGTGGCATGGTCAGCCCTAAATATCGAGAATCTTCTTGCTCACGAAGTAAACGCCATTTTGCATACTGCGGCCCTTCGAAAATAGAAGCAATGTCGTTTAAATTAGATAGCTCTTGAATATCGTCTGTACCAAAGAACTTGGGACTTGCCGCAGCAATAACAGGAGCATGTGCCATGGCGCCAACACCAGACAAGGACTTCATCAGGTTAATGTCTGGTGAGCTGTGATCAAACTCATAGTTTGCAATAATTGAGCTGTACGGTTCACCACCAAAGGTGCCGTAGCCTGAGGTATAAACTTGTTTATAAAAACCCGATTCAGACAATTCAGATGCATCTTCAAAATCAATCGTCAAATCATCTTTTGAAGCGTTCAAAATATGAATTTTGTTATTTTCTTTGAAGTTAGTGCGACTGACTAAAAAGTGAAGACCACGCCAGGCTGATTCCATCTTTTGGAAGTTTTCGTTGTGCAGCACTTCGTCAAGTTGCACGCTAAGCTTTTTATCTACCTCAGCAATCATCTCATCAATAAGCGCTTTTCGAACACGCTCATCTTTTTTATCCGTTTTAAGCATTTCAGCCATAAAGGCCTGTACGCCTTTAGCCGCAACACCGTATGATTCGTCGGACTTTGCGATATTGGCCTGCTCCATTATCTGGTCTAATAATGAGCCGCCCTCTTCAACGCTAGTCTCTTGAGCTTGAGTTTGCTTTTCTTGTTCTGACATGACTTTCCCTTATTCCTTATCGATACCAAGCTCACCCATTAACTTCTCTCGGGTAGCGTCATCGCCTAACAGTTTTTCCAATTGCTTTTTAAATGCAGGGATATTACCGAGCGGACCTTTCAAGAATGTTAGTGCATCACGTAGCTCCAACAAACTGTTTAACTCCGGCACGCTTCTCACTACATTCTCAGGCTCGAAATCGCGTATGTTTTTAACGTCGAGCGAGATGGGGATATCATCATCGTCATCTTCGCTAAGCTTATTTTCAACAACCATGTCGATTTTAAGATTTTGTTTAGCCATTACATCATTGAAGTTGTTGGAGTCCACTGAAATCGTTTCCCGCTCTTGAATTTCATCATCCTCTTCACGCATGGTGAAGTCACCTACTACTAAGAGCTTGTTCGGCAACTCAATCTCTTCCGAAGCTCCATCGGTATATGCTTTATAGGTAATATTGACGCGCTCTTTGGGCGCGATAGAAGTTTCTTTACTCATTTCAGGGTCCTTTCAAAGTCAAGTTTAAGAATCAATAAATTCAAATGCTTCCAGAGGCGAGATAAGCGCTAAGGAGCGTTGAAGACAATTTACTTTTTCAAGCATTTGCGGCTCATACTGCTTTTTTTGCTGTAGCCTTTTGTGACTCATAATTGTCAGTTTGAGTACATCTTTTGTCAATTCTGGTATCCAGTTGGCAGCCGATTTCTCATTTAATTGTGTCAGGATATGCTCAAGTTGCATGATTGCCAAGTCGTCCTTTCCTGACTTATACAATAATGCACATAGCTCATATTGCCACAAAATTGTTTCACGTAAAGTATTTGCTGTACCTAAACCTTGCTGAAAAAGCGCAACGGCTTGTTTTAACTGCCCCGATCCCACTAACTTATTCGCTTGTTTTTTCGTTTCAATCCATGGAGAAGCGCCATCGTTAAGATTGGAAGCGGCGTTTGAATTTTCCGACTCGCCGCTGCCCGCCATCTGGCTTTGCAACCACTCTTTGGTCAACGCATCGGCAAAGGGCTCACCGTTTTTAAAGGTAACATCGGCAATATCAGGAAAGCGGCTAACGAAGTTTATTGTGGTACTTAATACAACGTCGGCACAATGTTGTTGCTCTAACGCGACCAAGGCATTGTAGATATGTCGATGCAGCGCTAAGTAAAATATTGCACCATTGTTAAATTCGGATTCACATATATTCAGCAATTGTTCATAGTTGCCGCTGCTTTGGTGTTGTTCAATTGTCGTGATGACTTGGTCGTTTGGCTGCCTATCTAAGACGCCTGATGCTGGTGCATCTTGAATCATCATCCATTTTGCAGTTCTCGCCAAGAAAAACGCATTAGCAGAATAAGTTTGAGTATCTTTTAGCAGAACGGCAACTGATTTAATGGCATTCCCTGCGCTTGATAAGGCTTTGTTAATATCTGCAGGGGATGCAGAAGCGGCGCTGGCGGCTGTAGGAATCGCAGCACTGCTGGATGTTACTTTAGTGGCTGTTGGAGTCTCGTTGCTAGGCGCTTGTTGTAGATTACTGCTATTAGATACTTTGCTCGCTATCTGACCGGACGACTGATTGTCTTGTGCTTCATGCGTGTCATTTTCCGTCGCTGGTGAATCGCCATGCTCAGACTCATTTTCATCCTCACGTTCTTGAGTTTGCTCTTGATGTTCATCAATAGTTTGTTTGAAACGTCTTAGCGTGGTCTTCAACTCACTGAACGAAGGTGCGCTTTCTCCCAAGTAGTCTTTGAGTTTCTCATCAAGCTTTTCGAAAGCTTCAATCGCCTCATCTGCAGACTCAAGTTGGTCAATATGGCTTATTTGTGCAATCTCAAAATGTTTTTCAAGCATGCTAGCTAGCCATGTAAACGTTGCGGCACGGCCTTTTTCAGGTTTTTTCCGTCGATTCGGATAGAGCGAAGGAGCATAGTCGCTTGTTATTAGTGCCGACAATAGTGAAAAGCCGTCAGCTAAGCCCGAAAAACCTGTCTCATGGAATACTGCATAAGTAAGATAGTTTGAAACGCGCAGGTCTTTGCTCTTAGTTGACAAAAACTCATGACATTGGATGGCGAGTTTGTTCCAGTCGATTGGCTTTTTTTCAATCGCTTCAAGCGTCTCAATTTGCGCCAATATGGCGTCATATTCAATAAAGCTTTGTGGGTCTTCGCCGCTTGCGTTGTTATCTAACGGCTCGACCAATGAGGCAAGTTCGATTTCCACAGATTTGTCCTTTAATGCTATCCATGCGCCGGGTTAGTCATCGTTATTTTTTTACTCCGAGACAGCGACTCACATCATTTATATCGAATATCAGTATCTAAAGTTCATAAATACAATGTCTGAGTATGCAACCAAAACAGCTAAAAAATCAACTATTAGGCAATTCAGTGAGCTTTTCGATCGGATGATATTGTGCTAATTTGAGCGGATATATGTAATCATCCTGTAGAAGCAGCATCGCTGCACTCATAAGCAAGCATATTTTACATTTGTCAGGCAAGGATTAGCATCGTGAGCAAAGTTGATAAGTTACACCGTTTTTTCATCTATGTTGGTTTGAGTATTGTTGTAGGTTTAGCGACTGGATGCTCAAGCAATCCACAATTTGGCGCTGCCGTGTCAGAACTGTTAACGGTAGATTCTTACGACATAAGAGTAAAATTAACCGTCAGCCAAGATGTGAACCCGGACCCAAATGGTCGCCCCTCTCCAGTCGTTTTACAAATTTTCCAGCTAACAAACGACTCTAAATTTCAGCAGGCCAATCTAGCCGATTTATTGGACAACCATGAAGCGATGCTAGCCGCCGAGTTAATCAAAATGGACCGAACACTGGCCTCACCAGCTAACAATCTGACTTACGAACTCACAGTGAACGCGGATACTAAATATTTGGGTGTTTTGGCAGCCTTTCAAAAAGAGGATGGTATTGCCAAACGAGTGATTGACATAGAAGGTGGCTGGTCAAAAGATATTTGTATAGAGCTTGCAAAAACTTCAATAGCTGCCGCAACACGTTGCTAGGACACAAGACTAATATGACACATAGAGTACTATGGAAGGAAGGCACATTTATTTTGCCTCAGCACTTTCAGCAACAAGAGCGGTTTCTTCTCAACGAGCTGCAGCATCGAATTGCACATGTTCAAAGCTATTGGTGGGGATTCTCAAAGTTAATTATTGCTGAGGCTGAATTAGGTTTTGGGCAGTTCTCACTTGAAAAGTGTGATTGTCAATTTCAAGACGGCACTGTGCTAAATGCACCTCAAGAAAACCGATTACCGAGCGCATTGAAGCTGGAAGACGGCGTGACTGATGCGATAGTTTATCTTGTGCTCCCTAATCGAATTACGAACACCAATGAATTAAACACAGAAGATGAAAACAATAGCGTCGGTCGTTTTACTGCGCACAGTGTAGCAGTTTCTGATAATACAAGCTCTGATGCAGCGCTTTCCAATATCGAAGTGGGTGATGTGTGCAGCACCTTAATGGTTGAAACCGAAGACGCGCCAATTCCTGATGGCTATATGAAATTGGCAGTAGCGAGAGTGAAAGAAGTAATAAGCGGGCGCATTGTTCTTGATGACGATTTTATTGGGAATGTCTTAAATACCCAAGCCTCCTACAGAATCACACGTTTTTTAAGGGAACTAGCAGGTATGTTAAGCGCGCGTGGTGACTCCCTTGCAGAGCGCGCTACTGATACTGGCAGCACATCTGGTGTAACCGAATATGCTGACTTTCTCTTGCTACAACTGATTAATCGTCTTGAACCTTGGCTAGCGCAGACTTTGACACTACAGACGATGCATCCTTATCCACTTTATACTGCCTTAGTATCCGTTGCCGGTGAGCTCTCGACCTTCATGAAACGAAACCGCAGGCCGGCAAAAAGCCCCTTATACAAGCACGATAATTTGACCGAGTGTTTTAATTTCATTTTTGATGATATTGAAACGTCCTTTACGGTGGTGCTTGAGCAAGTTGCCACTCAAATTGAGTTATCGCCGCCTAAGAATAATATCCGTGCTGCTAGGCTCAACCACAAATCGTTGTTGGAGTCAGGTGTATTGATTTTGGCAGTATCGGCAAAGATGCCAGAAGAAAGCTTAAGAGCGGACTTCCCAGCGCAAACGAAAATTGGCCCAGGCGAGAAAATCTTTCAATTGGTACAAAGCGCCTTACCAGGTATTCAGATTAATTTGCTATCACACGTACCACAAGAAATTCCTTATCACAGCGGATTTTGCTATTACGAGTTGAGTAAGCAAGATTCACTTTGGCACGAGCTCCAGCAGTCCAAGGGCTTAGCTATTCATGTTAGTGGGAATTTCCCTGAACTAGAAATGAAACTATGGGCGATAAATCGAAAACAGTGAAGGCGATTAAACACAGGTATGTATCATGAATGACAGGACTGTTATACGCCCTGGTGGCCGTAGACCTCGAAATCAAAAATCGGATCGCGATTCTAATGCTCGAGCCGATAAGTCCAATCGCAATAAAATTAACTTAGCGAGCTTAGCAAAAGAGCAAGCCGGTCAACAGCATCGTGGCAGTAGTCTATTCCGACGCTTTCAGTATCAACCCGATACAAGCCCGTCTCTGGTGGAAGAAAACAACCCTATTCTCGCTTTGGTATCTCCTTTAATTTTACTGGTTTCCAAGGCAAAGATCGCGGCTGCTAACGTAGACCTTCGGGAGCTCAAAGAACATGCTCAACAAGAAATCGAGTACTACCGAAGCATCAACTTTGCGATGGATGCGCCTTTTGATGCATATGAACAAGTCAGTTATGGCTTATGCTGTTTGTTAGATGAAATCGTGCTTAATACGCCGTGGGGCGCAAAGAGTGAGTGGTCTACTCAAAGCCTGTTGGTCATTTTTCACAAAGAAGCTTGGGGGGGCGAGCGATTCTTTAATCAGCTTGATGACATGTGCGCAAACCCAAGTCATTACATGGCGGCTATTGAATTTTATTATTGCGCGCTTGAGTTAGGTTTTGAAGGTAAGTATCGTCAGGCGGCAGACGGTATTAGAGAGCATCAAATCGTTAAGAACAATACGTATTTGCTCATTGAAAAATACAAAGTACTCGAGACTCAGGCACTTTCCGGTAAATGGGAAGGCAGCTACGACCGGCGTCAAGCTCTACTCAAAGTGCTGCCTCAATGGGTGGTATGGTCAATCACCGGCGGCTTACTTTTGGTTATTTATTTTAGTTTCAGTTTGTTATTGAGTTATCAATCAGACCCTGTGAAGCGACGCTTGGTAAGTTTACTCGATAAAAACATCGTGAACGTCGCCCCTTACAACATCGAGTCATTGGGCAGTTTGTTCACAGCTCAACCTGATTTGCAAGACACCTCAGACGGCATATATGAGCTATTGTTAGCGGAATTTGAAAGCGAGCTTGCAGCAGGCAAGCTCATTATTGAAGAAAACGAAAAAGGAGTCAGTGTGCGTCTCACCGATGCAAATCTATTCGCATCAGGCAGCGATGCCTTGGCCTTGGACTATGTCGATATAATGAAACAAATGGGCATGTCGCTCACCGGACAGCGCGTTAGAATCGAAATCACCGGACATTCAGACGACATCCCTATTCGCACTTTACGCTTTAACGATAACTGGGCACTCTCTGAAGCTAGGGCGAGCGCAGTAAAAAGTATTATTAGCGAAAACTTAGATGCCAATGTGCAAGTGTTTGCGCGCGGATTGGCCGATACTGTGAATTTAGTACCAAATACGAGTAGTGCCAATCGAGCGCTTAATCGTCGTGTTGAAGTGTTGATTAGGAGCTAGCAATGGAAAAGAAGTCTGCCCCTAATAAATTCGTGAAATTCATCACCAATAAGTGGTTTTTGCATGGTTTAGGGCTGTTTATATTAGCTCTGCTGGTATGGTTTGTTGGCCCTATCATTGCCATTTCAGAAAATTATTTTCTCGAAAGTGTCGCGAGCCGACTCCTGCTGATTTTATTCATTGTGTTCTCATGGGCGCTGTATCAGTTTTATCAGCATTACAAACGACGCAAAAATGACAGTCAATTTGCTGAAAACCTAACTGTTCAAAATGCGAAGAAAGACGAAGCGCAAACCATTTCCGACCGCTTCAATGAAGCAATTAACATTCTACAAGCGAAGTCGGGTAACAAGCGCGATAAGAATGCCCAGCTCAATGCTTTACCTTGGTATATCATTATTGGCCCACCTGGTTCCGGGAAAACCACAGCCTTATTAAACTCTGGTTTGGAATTTCCACTTAAAGATAAATTAGGTGCAGATGCAATCAAGGGCATCGGCGGCACTCGACATTGCGACTGGTGGTTCACCAACGAAGCTGTACTGATTGACACCGCAGGTCGTTTTACTACTCAAGATAGTGATTCAGAAGTAGACAAGACTGCGTGGCAAAGCTTTATGTCGATGCTTAAAAAGCATCGTAAACAGCGCCCAATAAACGGAGCGTTAGTCACTATGAGCCTATCTGACATGCTGACTATGCCCGAAGATGAGCGCACCTACTACGCCAAGACCATTCGTAAGCGAATAGAAGAACTTAATGACCAATTGTCAATTAAGTTTCCAGTGTATTTCATGTTCACCAAATGTGACCTAGTGAATGGCTTTATTCCCTTTTTTGATGCGCTAAGCGCTAAGCAGCGCGACCAGGTTTGGGGAGAAACCTTTGACATAGACGAAAACGGGAATTGCGCAATCGATATTCAGCAATACCACGAGCACTTTGACGAACTCATCGATCGTCTAAACACTCAGCTTCTGCTCAATATAAAGCAACAGCATGATCCGGCGAAAAAAGCCGATATCTTTAGCTTCCCATCGCAAATGGATGCGCTCAAAGAACCTATTCATGACTTTCTCGTCAATATTTTCGGCGAAAATAAGTTTCAAAAAACCGCTTTGCTTCGAGGGGTTTATTTTACGTCCGGCACTCAACAAGGCAGCCCATTTGACAGCCTTTTAGGCACCATGGCGAATGACATGGGCTTACAAGAAGAAACTGCCGTCAACTATAGCGGACGAGGAAAAAGCTATTTCATTAGTGACTTGCTCAGTCAAGTAATTTTCCCTGAGTCGGAAATGGCGGGCGTCGATCAAAAACTTCAGCGCTGGATGAAACGTCTTCGGATCCTCAGTTTAGTCAGTGCATCGGCTGTCATTATCGCAATGAGCATAGTCTGGTATACCAGTTACGAAATCAATGTAGATAGGATCCAGCGGATTGATGCATCGATAGAGCAGCAGAACGAGCTGATTATTCAAAGGAGCGAAAGCACCATTGATTTCATGGAAATATTGGATGAACTCAACGCCGCCCGGGCAGCAACTACTATTTTTGAGCCTAAAGAATTCTCTGATAATTTTGGTTTGAACCAACGACGAAGTTTCGACAGCCAAAACCAAGCGATTTACCTTAATGTACTCGAAACTCGGCTTTTACCCTTGGTTAAAACGCGCTTGGAAGAAATTATGATTGATATTCTTCGCCAAGGTGACCACGCAGATTTATATACATTCCTAAAAGCCTATTTGATGTACGCTGGTCAACATACCATTGCCGGCGCAGAGTTGGAGCCTGAGTGGTTAAAGGCCATTGCATTAGCCGATTGGCAAGTCAGTTTATTGGCAGAGCCTGAAGCGGTTGTGCAACTCAATGCTCACTTAGACTATCTGCTGTCGCAACCATTTGCGTTTATTATGCCTGATGAAAACGTGGTCTCCTCGGCTCGCCTTGCCTTGTTAAAACTGCCTTTGGAAGAACAAGTTTATGCGGCAATCAAAGATTTTATGCTGTCGGATAAAAGCGGCGATTTGTCATTTTCAGATATCGCAGGTAATGATGCAATTGACGTATTTGTGACGCGCGATGCCAGGCTACCCAGCGAACTATACATTCCCTTCATGTTTACTAAAAAGGGCTTCTTTTCCAGCTTTATTAGCACCGCCTCCGATAAGGCAGATGAGTATTTAAACAACACATGGATATTAGGCGAGCATAATAAACAGGACGATATTCCGTCTCCAGACGAATTACAGGATCGAATCTATACAATATATTACAGAGATTACATTGGCACGTGGCGGCAATACCTTCGTAATCTTGAAATTGCTGATGTGAGTAATCAGCAGCAAGGGTTCTCTATATTGCGAACCATAGGTGATCAAAACAGTCCCTTGGAAAAACTTCTGACTACCGTATCGCAAGAGACTAACTTGACGCAGGTGAGTGAAGAGGGCGAGCAAGCCCAAGCACTTGGCGAAGTGGCAAGTGTTGTAAACGCGAGAGCACAAAGAGTAGTGAGCCAAGCCAACCGCGTATCTAGAGCGGCTAACAAAGCTGACTTGGTAAGCCTTCCGGGAAGTGAAGTGACTGAGAATTTCAGTGAGTTTCATCAACTAAGTTCTACAGAGCGTGGAGACCCTAAACTGTTAGCGATTTCGAATGGTTTAAATCAGTACAGCAGTTTTATAGAGCAAACTCTGCTGGACAACTTTGCTGAGACGCCTGCCTTTAATGCTGTGCTAGACCGCATGAACAATCCTGCTCGCTCGGAGTTTAGTCGTTTAGTAATGAAAGACTCCACCAACCCAGAAGCGTTAAACAGATGGCTCGATGAAGTATCAGATATTGGTTGGTCTATGGTCGTGCAAGATGCGAAGGATAATATTGAACAAATTTGGCAGCAACAAGTGTATCCTATTTATTCGCAAGCACTTGCTGGGCGTTACCCTTTTGAAACCCAATCAATGAGTGAAGTTGAGCTGCGCGACTTTGCCAACTTCTTTAAGCCAAATGGCGTGTTTGATGAGTTTGTTAAGCAGTATATCGTGCCCTTTGTAAATACCAATACCGCTTCTTGGCAATTACGCTCATTTGGCGGTCAGTCGCTGAACTTTTCTCCACAAGTGCTTTCGGACATGCAAACGGCGAATCGAATTACCCAATACTTCTTTACGCCAAATGCAGCTATGCCGAGCCTATCTTTTTCCATGCTACCTTTATCACTTGACGCCAACGTGGCGCAATTTTCGATGAATGTAGGCTCTCAAAAACTAAGCTATGCGCACGGACCTAGACGCTCTAGCAAAATCACATGGCCATTGGTAGCGAGTGACGAATCTACCCGTATCGAATTTATGCAGCTAGACGGACGCGTGAAGCAAGCGACTGAGACGGGGCCATGGTCGCTGTTTAAACTTCTAGACAAACAACGCATGAGCGCGACGCCAAGAAATGCAGTTTATAATGCAAATATTAGCGTTGAAGGCTTATCGGTGCAGTATGAAATTAGAGCCGACAGTGAATTTAATCCTCTTGGCGCTAAAATCCTGCAAAACTTTACATTGCCAGAGGAGCTTTAGTATGGCTGCTTACTATGGAAAGGTCCCTGGTAAAGGCGATTTTGTTTCTAAAGACATGCCACGTGAAATAAGCGAGCAGATTCATCACTTTTTTGCCGATGGGTTGAAAAGTGCAAGTAATGAAATCGGGCCAGAATGGCTCGACAATTACGCCATTACGCCCCTTTGGTACTTTTACTTACAGCCTGGAATTATCGACGAGCACGCATGGATTGGCATGTGGATGCCCAGCGTCGATAGAGTGAATCGGCACTTTCCATTTATTGTGATGCAGCATCTATCATCTCCTATTCAGACGATAAGTGAACTCGGTCATTTTCAAAACAGCATGTTTGAAATGGAAGATTTTCTTTTAGACATGTTAGAACCTGACGCTGAGCTAGAGCCTATACTTGAAAAAATTGCCACATTAACGCTTTTTTCCAATCCAAACGCAGCGGCTACCATCGACGCCTATCTCAATCACCAGCATGACATGGTTGAGAGCGCGCCACAGCCACAAACTGAGTTTGAGGTTCATCTACTCGACAAAGTGAATACGCTTGAGGAGCAACTGAGTGCCTTGCAAACGCAAGTCGCCGATTTGCTTGCAACCGAGCAAACGGTTGACAAGCCAGTTACACCCTCACTGGAGGGTATTAGCACGAACCTGAATTTAGCGGCTCGCTATTGTTCAGCACAAAAACTTTCGATCATTGATACGCTAGAAGAACACAGTATTTGGATGAGCGCTGGGAATGCTCAAATGCGGCCTCAGTTAATTGTGCACAGCGGTTTACCAGACGCCGAATTGTTTAATCAATTTTTGGTAGGAATCTAAAGTGGCCATCCTGACAACCAATCCCATGATAGACAAACAATATGGTTGGCGTTTTGCTCATGCGACTGACACAGGCAAAGTTCGGCGTGTGAACGAAGACTGCTTTTTTTCTAACCCAGAACAGGCTCACTGGGCTGTTGCCGACGGAATGGGTGGACACCAAGCAGGCGATGTGGCCAGTCAGATGATTGTTAAAAACTTATCCGCTATTGTGCAAAGTGAATCATTTTCGAAATTTGTGGATGAAGTTGACGATACCCTGTTGGGTGTAAACGAAAATTTAAGTGCCCTTGCTTTATCGCGCAACACGGTGATTGGGTCTACCGTAGTAGGTGCAGCTTTGCATCAACAACATATCCTATTTTATTGGGTAGGCGATAGCAGAGGCTATTTGTTCAGGGACAAGCGCCTTGTTCAAATAACTAAGGATCATACCTTGGTGCAAGAACTTGTAGACAATGGCGAAATAACGCGTGAACAAGCCGAGCAGCACCCCGACAAAAACGTCATTACTCGCGCTGTGGGCTCGCACCCAGAATTGTTTGCCGATTATACAATGATTCCATTTCAATCAGGGGATAAGTTTTTAATCTGTAGCGATGGTATTGAAAAAGAAATTAATGATGCTGAGCTGTCCTTACTATTAGCAAAACACAATGATATTGAGGAGTGCACACAGGCTATACTCGACAAGGTTTTATCCAGAGGCGCGCGGGACAATGTCTCGTTCGTATTGATTGAGCTAGTTGCCCTGTATGATAGTACCCAACAATAGACTTTCGAGCATAATAATGGCGAATTTAGGATTCAATAATAAAAATAAAGACATGCCGACAAGATGAATATATTACATAAACTCTCCACCGCTTATGCAAGTGGTGATATTACAAAGCAAGAGTTTCGTGCACAGCGTGGTGCCCTTATTAAAGAAATTGTAGAAGGCAAGCGCGAGGATGAAATACAGCCCGAGATCACCGGCGAAATCCCTTTTGATGATACAACTCGCAAGATATCAATAGCAAAGGTCAAACCCAAACGCGCGCATCCAATAAAGACGCTGATGTATTTGCTAGTCTACTTAACACTGTTCTCCATTGTGTTTTTTGTCGCATTTATGTTTGTTCCTCAAGTTGCTGAATTTACGCATTCGGTAAGCCCTGAGTTGTTCCGTGCCTTAAAAGCGTTAGCCTCTACCATTTCCAATTTTGTATAAACGATTTGTACTCGCCAGAACAGTAGAGCTAAGCGAAACACCACTTGCGCAACTTTCTGCTCAACTGAGCAGTTTAACGTGAACGAAAAACTGCGCAACCAGCGTGTTTGAAGCTTGCCCACTCATATCAATCCACTATAAGTGGTTGTTTTAAATGGATAAACGGACTTACTATATATTTGGCATGCTATGTGTAATGTAAACTTAGAACATTGGCTAATACGTTAGTTCGCTATACGCCTTGGCCCAAAACACTAAACAAGGTCGCTCTGCGTTTTAACAACGACCCAACATAGATTAAGGAAATAAGATGCCTACAGTTGCATATATCTCAATCGAAGGAACTAAGTCTGGTAACATCACAGAAGGCGCAAATACCGTTGAATCAATGGGTAATGCCTATCAGTCTGATCACGAGTCAGAAGCTACCGTACAGGCTTTTGAGCACCAAGTGATTATTCCTCGCGACCCGCAAAGTGGCCAACCAAGCGGTCAGCGTGTTCACCAACCATTTAAAATTACTAAGGTGTATGATAAGTCTTCTCCAAAGTTATTTGATGCGTTGTGTTCAGGTGAGCGCTTAAGCAAAGTAGTACTTAAATGGTACCGCACGTCTATGACGGGTGTGCAAGAGCATTACTTCACGCATGAGTTAGAAGATGCAGTCATTGTCAACATCGATTCCATCATGCCTAACGCACAAGATCCAGCCATGGCGCACTTCTCGCACATGGAAGAAGTATCGATGACTTACCGTCGTATTACCTGGACGCATGAAGTGGCCGGTACCACTGGCTCTGACGACTGGCGTGCACCTCGCGTCTAATCACGATCCAATAATATATAACCTCAACTCGGGATAAGCGATAGTGCAAATGCATGTTTTAGCTATGTATTTATTAAATTATCACCAAGTAGTGATAAAAACGTGAAGTGCAAGGCGCAAAAGTGACGTAATAGTCATTCTATTGCTCGCTTTTGCAACGCAGTAATTCACGTTTTTAGCGCTACTTGGCGCTGTCGCTTATTCCGAGTTGAGGTTATATACAAAACCGCAGTTAAAAAGGCTGCGGTTTTTTGATCTAAGGTTCGAATATGGGATTGTCAGCGCCTATCCGTCTTACTAACTATGGAAAAGTTGTTTACCAAGAATCGCGTGAGCAAGCCACTGAGAAGGCATAGAGCGCAAATATGACTGCATGGGCTGAACCTTCAGTGTAACCGGCAGCCAGACCCAACACACGCAGATGGTGGCATTCAGATGAACACAGACCATCTTATATTGACCACTGAAATTTCAGAACAAAGCGAACCCAATGCAAGTAAGGCCTTAGACTTATTTTCGCAACGCGGTCCATCAATGGTGCACGTTAACAGAATATTTTCCCAAGATAAATGAGCAAAGATATCCTTAGGTATTGAAGCTGTAATTACGACCTCAACACTGTTGTTTGGGTAAATATCAAGGTTTCACTTTAGCTTGCGGAGCGCCAGTCGTTATTTTTCCGCTATGCGAACCACACTGCGTTTTGGCACCTAAGAACGCAATAGGCACGCCGTTTTCACTGGCTTGAGAAGAGCCCTCCACTATCACGGCACCACAGGCACATTTGTCACCGATTCGAGCAACTATTGCACCATCTACGACACTTTTCCCGCCGGTAATAATAGGTGATGGCGGGTGTTTAGAATTTCCACAAACGTGCATGTCGCCTAGTCTAGCTACTGGTTTCATAGTCTATTTCTCCTTCTGCGCTTCACATTCTTCGCAAATCGGAAGGGCTTTATTCGCAGCCAAATCGAGTGTCGGCACCTGAGAAGAGCCCGAACCTCCCATAGAGACTTGTCCTTTGAGATTAATTTTTGCAGCTTCTAGCGTGATCCCCGATGAGTCAAGCGTAATCTTTCCACCAGGGCCTCGGATTTCAAACTTTTGCCCTGCCATCAGTTGATGCACCTGTCCAGCGTTTGTCGTAATAGTATCGCCAACATCGAGTTTGAGTTTCCCGTTGACTTGTCCCTCGTAGTTTCCCCCAACCATTTCAAGGTGATCAGCATGTATATTTTGTTTAAGAATATTTCCAACATTGTGAATATGGTCTTTACCATATTGCTCTTGTTGGGTTTTTCCCACTTGGTAGAACACGTTGTTGCCAATCGTTTCTTTATGATCATTACCAACATCGATTGACTTGTTTTGTGCCACTCTTTCCGATTGGTCATTCCCCACCGATTTAGACCGATTGTGCCCAATCGTATGACTCTCATCATTCTGGATCACGGTATTGTGATCCTTTTGAGCATGCATATACACTTCTTCACTGTCTTTTTTGTCTTCGAATCGAAGCTCGTTAAAGCCACCCCCACCTTTTGACGAATTCGTTTTAAGCGTACTGACCGTTTTTTTATCAGGAAGCTTGTAGGGACTTCGGTTTTCGCCATGGTGCACTCGGCCCGTAATGATAGGAAGGTCAGGGTTCCCATCAATATGATCTACAATAACCTCATGCCCAATGCGCGGCAAAGAGAAACCACCGTAGCCTTGTCCAGCCCAAAGCTGGCTCACGCGTACCCAACATGACGAATTTTCGTCGGCGGCGTTGTATCTATCCCAGTGAAATTTGACTTTTATACGACCGTGCTCGTCGGTATAAATCTCTTCATCCGCAGGGCCAGTAACAACAGCGGTTTGCGTACCGTTTACAACTGGCCAATTCGTTTTCTGCGCTGCACGATAAGCAACATTAGAAGGCACGCACTGAAAATCATTTGCATATGTGCTGCCACCTACCGAGGCTCCTTGCTTACGCACACCAGGTTGTTGCGCCTCATGTGCTACGAATGTAATCAAGTAGTCACCCGAGTAACGCATCTGCTGTTGGTCATCCAACTCAAATGTGTAACCCGGGCAAAGTTTATTCACGTTAGATGCCCCCATTCCGAGGACCTTTTCTGCATTGTGAGATTCGAGTCGTATTTGGGCGAGCTTGTCACCCCTGGTTTTATCGTCAAAACGGCCATATTTATAGTCCTCATGCTCAACAAATTCGCTTGCGTTTTGCACTGAATCTAATTTGAGTGATGGCCTTTGGAAATTATAATCCCGAAATGCGACTTTTCCGTTTCGAATTTGCTTGCGTGAAGTAAAACGGCGAACGAACTCATTTGTTACAAATCCCTGTGAATCTGAGGCAAAAGGAACCGGGGTGGCAGGTTCAACACTGATACACTTGAACACATCATCGCTAAACACCATCACGTGGTTTTCAGCGCTGTGTTCAAAATAGTAGAAAATACCCTCTCTCTCAAGCAAGCGGCTAATGAAATCAAATTCAGACTCATCATATTGAACGCAGTACTCAATGGGTTCATAACTCTGTAGACAGTCCCATCTAAAATCGTCAACTTCCATGCCAAGCTCTTTAAACAAAATCGCGATAATCTCATCTACTTTGAGCTTTTGGAAAATACGGCGATTAGTACGATACGTTGAGGGGAAGGCCTTTGGCACAACGGTCATATGATACGTCGTCATATCCGGCCCCTCTTCATCCAGCACGAAATCAGACACGACACCGTGGATATAACGGGTGTTAGTCTGAGCATCACTGAACACGCCCAAAAAATTTTGATGATTGATTCTATCGATTGATATAACACAAGCTTGTCCAAGCATATCGTCATAATCAATGTGAGAAGAGCTGGAAACGACCTCAAGGTTAAAACTGAATAACGAGGAGATGCCCTCAGAACCATACATTGCGGCGACCTGAAAATCGAAGGTGGGGTCTATGGTTTCAAAAAATAGGAATTCTTCGTTTGAACGGAATGACATCTGTATCTCCTTCACAATTGTCTACGTTAGGTACAATAACCATCAAAGCCTGATTATTCAAGCAGTCGTATGTGCGCCGGCTTAACGCGTGTGCGAGTATGAGAGCCATGTATAAGTTTAACAGTGCTGGCGCCAATGTATAGTGTTAAAAGAGGCACAAGCTATTATAAGCGTATCAAACTTTTATCACTAAAATCGACGTTTACAAGGCTATATCTAATGCGATAACTCCTCGTAGTTAAGTTGACAATATAAGTGACTGAGCGCAAAAAAGCGCCCGCGTTGAATTTTGCTGAGCCACTTGCCATTCCACGCAATACGATTGCCTGCCGCATCATATAAATAGCCCGACACTAACGCTTCGACAAACATGCATACGTCGACATTTTAATCAGCGTGACACACCGATTAGCTACCTCTACAAAATAGCTTAGGAGAATTATTGTTTTTACCATTGCCGTCAGCGTTAGGGGCAAACACCAATCCAAACGCTTGAGGTAACGCAGCAACTGCACTGGCATCCTCTTGCTCGTTATTGACAGCGAGTTCTTCGAAACTTGAATAAGGCCTTACGTCCATATAAAACCATGCGCCCTATAACTCAAGCATCTCAGCTTCTTCCGCTTCAAACTTGCTCATATATTCGTTATTGATTTTCGCATGCAAATCACGCAACGCTTGACTTGTAATCCAAGGTGGAAGCTCATTAGGAATCGCGCTAACTGCCAAAAACTCTTCAAAGCTTGCATGGTATATCCAAGCATAGGCGGCAAGTTGTTCGCGTTCCGATAGCGTGTCAAAAACCTCATTAAACGTGATGCTTTTAGCTTTTTCAGGCTCGCTAGCTCTGAATAAATTTAGATAGTTGTATTGGCCTTGGAAATATTCGGCGTTAGGCCAAAAGTCTTCTCGACTGAAATCGCTGCTGTAGCTCCAGTCAACATATCCGAGTGCTTCTTTTAAAGGCATTACTAGACTCTGAAAACGTCTAAAATCGTGAAGTAGCTCATCCTTATTGCTAAATAGCTCGTGATCCGCTGCTAAGAAATTTTTGTTTAGTGCAACGAACTGCTGAACATAGGTGCTTGCTTTAGTCTCAGCGAAAATCATTGGAGCGATGTTTTCATTCATCGCTATCGACTCCCGCTTTATGGATTCGATGAGCTGATACGTTTCAAGCTTTTGGTCTTTTATGGACTGCAAGGTTTCTGGATGGCTGGTAAATATAAGCGCGCTCTCTACACTATGCTGTTCAAAAATATCAAATAAGCTGCGGCTAGCGGCAAGCCCGTCGCTTTGTTTTGAGGCTGCACTTTGCTGCACAGCCTGTATGTTTTGGGCGACGTTTTCAATCTTCGGTATATCGATATGGAAGTCAAAACGGTTCATAGTAATTTCTCCAAATGTAGTAGTGGTTATAAAAAGTAAAAAAATACAAAAGCACTTAACCTTCATTGAAGTTCTCTTGAACTATCAGCTTTACTCTATCGATTTTTACGCCCAAGCTATGCCTTGACTCACCGGTAAATTCGTGCAATTTTTCTAGAAACGTAAGTAAGGTGTTTACACTACTGGTTTGGTCAAAACGATATCTCCCATCTCTTACCTCGCCGCTACTGTGAAGGACTATGCATCCTACAGACCAGCGGTGGTGACTACCCGCATGAATCAAAACACCTGTTCGGCGATCCATTGCGCCAGAGCTTGATCCATATATAGCAATACCGGGGCGAGGCTTTTGCAAATACGTGGTGTTGTATCCATATGTTTTATAATTCGTCGTTCTATGTGCCGACAAACCATAATCATCTGAGGGCATAATCAAAAACTGATTGTAGTATTGATAATTACTTCCTTGCCTCTCGTTAGTGCGATAGTGAAAATCTGCATTTGCAGGGCCACCTCGCTCACTCGTTTTACATCTGAAAATTGGCGTCCCCGAGCCACTGTCTTCGCTATCCCAAATTTCCATTTTCAAATCGCCTACAGTGCAGTCCCATCGTCCACCAAAATTGTGTTTGATATTGCGTTCGATGGTCACTACCAGCCACTTGTCGTCGCATGGTTGACAAACTTCTTCGACCTCCTGCGTTTCAGCATTGTCTGCGGCTGCGTTCGCGCCTTGGGTAGCGCCTGTACCTAATGCATCAGCGCCATTGCTAATTCCGTTTGCTCCCGAAACTGAGGAGCTTAGATTATTAATGGCATTCATTATGCCTTGAAAAAATTCTCTGCTCATTGTCGTATCTACGTTAAACGTCCATATGATTTAAAGAAATTAGCCACACCCTCTCCGAGTAAATGTCTGCGCTTTTCAGGATTTTTCAGGTTTAAGGCCTCACTTGCCCAGGGATAAAGAGGGTCTTGTCCAAATTCAAACCCGAAATACATCGCGAGCACAATGTAAGTGACAAGATCACTACCCGTTAGTTTATATTTTTTTTGAGCAAAATCGGCTGCTTCAACAACAAACTGATAAATATCCTCAAGGGCGAGATAATCAAATTGAGCCGGCCAAACACTTTGCAGGACCACACTAACCGTTTCATGACTGATGACCTCTAAGGGCTGTGAATACAGTCTTTCAAAGCCCAACAAAATGCGCTTTGGTTGTGATAGGTCTTCGCTCCTCAGTTCTGCACGCTCATCAATTTTTGAAAATACGCTTGAGAAGTTGGTGAACTCCTGCTCATCCCAACGCACATCCCGTAGAGCGCTCTGATACATTGGGTCGCGTTCAAATCCACTCCCCCAAAATGCAACAATCGTGAGATATTTGAAATGGTGCTTTTCTGAGGCAAGTCCGCGCTGCTTTGCATTTTGATACGCCAGCCGAATTGCTTCAGACAGTTGTTCATTGGTTGAAAGTCTTGCTAATTCTGGAAATTGCTCATGGAAAAAGTTTAAAGCACGTTGTTGATAGCGGTATATTCGGTATTGTTCAATACCAAGCATTTCTTCTTTACACAAGGTGGGCATAGCCGGCGGTTTTATATCTTCAATCTCACTCAGCTCTGGAAAAAATTGCCATACTTGCGCGGCATCTTCATGTTCACAAATGACGCTATCAAGGCTGTTTCCATTTCGCATATCAATCCACTGAGCGACTTTGTGGGGCATTGCCTTAATACTGTCAAAGTAGCTTGGCAATATACGCGGATCCCAAAATCTGAAAAACACCCACTTTTTGTCAGCTTCGATTTGAATCTTTAGAAAGCGCCTAAAGTGCTTCCATACGTCGTCCATAGCTACCGTTGTACGAATAAAAATCCCGGTACTATGCCCCCAATGGTTTTTGAAAAAGTCTTTATGGAAGTGTGGCACACACTGATCATCCTCAAGCGCCTCATAAGATAAGGTCATGTCAATTAAAAATGGCGCCGCTTCTTTAAATTCAGGGCCATCTTTGCCTTTAACCAAACATCTGACGGGTATCTCGTTCGAAGACATATCAAGGTCAAAATAACCTATGACCTTCTGTCGCAAGGTGGGATCTAAAATACAGTAAGTTCTAGAGAAACTCGCTTTAGAAGCTTGACCGAACAAAACATCTTTCAATTCAGGGCTTATCCACTGAGCCTCCCAAAATGGAACACCTTTTTGTTCATCTAAAGGCGTAATGTTAAGTTTTACAAGAGAAAGGGCGTTTGCGTCAGGATATGCCCTGCCAAATTCTTCCATGATAGATATCCTACCTGCCGAGTTTAAGTGTTGTAAGAGTCTAGGGCGAGTTGATAAATTATCGCAAACAGATTCGAAACTCCCAAATATATTTTACTTTTCGCGATGTGATATTGATTGTTTTTTAAGCATTTCATGTTTTATGATTTGTTTCAAGCACTGCAGCCATTCTTAACTTTTTGTTTATTGCGCGATGTTTACACACTAAGCTAATCAAGCTCTGAACTGCGCAGATTTCTGCTCAACTGAGCAGTTTAACGTGAACGAAAAACTGCGCAACCAGCGTGTTTGAAGCTTGCCCACTCATATCAATCCACTATAAGTGGTTGTTTTAAATGGATAAACGGACTTACTATATATTTGGCATGCTATGTGTAATGTAAACTTAGAACATTGGCTAATACGTTAGTTCGCTATACGCCTTGGCCCAAAACACTAAACAAGGTCGCTCTGCGTTTTAACAACGACCCAACATAGATTAAGGAAATAAGATGCCTACAGTTGCATATATCTCAATCGAAGGAACTAAGTCTGGTAACATCACAGAAGGCGCAAATACCGTTGAATCAATGGGTAATGCCTATCAGTCTGATCACGAGTCAGAAGCTACCGTACAGGCTTTTGAGCACCAAGTGATTATTCCTCGCGACCCGCAAAGTGGCCAACCAAGCGGTCAGCGTGTTCACCAACCATTTAAAATTACTAAGGTGTATGATAAGTCTTCTCCAAAGTTATTTGATGCCTTGTGTTCAGGTGAGCGCTTAAGCAAAGTAGTACTTAAATGGTACCGCACGTCTATGACGGGTGTGCAAGAGCATTACTTCACGCATGAGTTAGAAGATGCAGTCATTGTCAACATCGATTCCATCATGCCTAACGCACAAGATCCAGCCATGGCGCACTTTTCGCACATGGAAGAAGTATCGATGACTTACCGTCGTATTACCTGGACGCATGAAGTGGCCGGTACCACTGGCTCTGACGACTGGCGCGCGCCTCGCGTTTAGTGAGAGCAAACGCCATTTGCTTGATCGTATTATTGAAACGAATAAAACAAAACATCTACGCTGGTTTATACCTGTTCATTTGTTGTAAACTTGAGGTCGAAAACCCGGGTAGGCTTATTAACTGCGCTAGAGGAATTTAGCGCAGTTTTTGTCTTTTTATGGAGCCTTGCATTATGAAACATGCGCGGCTTACAAAAGCAAAATTAGCATGGAGAGAAGCATGAGCTTTGGTTCAAACGAAGAATTTATGTTCTTTGAAACAGCTGAGCCCATCGATTTTAGTGTCGCAAGCCTCAAAGGCAGCGAAGGCATCTCCATGCTCTACGGATTCGAACTAGAACTTTTATCAGAAGACCCAGACATTACCTTTGATGAGATGATTGGTCAGGGTTGCGTTATCAGCATCCAAGGTAACCACCATTCGGAGATTGATGGGAATTTCAGTGATGCCAGTTTGAAAACCCGCTACATTCATGGCGTGGTATCTGACTTTTGCATTGAAGATGAAGGCGAACAGTTCTCCACCTACAAGGTCAAAGTTGTTCCAAAAATATGGCCTTTGCAGCACCGCATCAATAGCCGAATTTTCCAAAAGCAATCCGTTCATGATATTGTCATTTCCATACTCAAAGAGTTAGGGCTAGAGGGTGATGAATACCGATGGGATTGCAAAGGCACTTACGCAGCTATTGAATATTGTGTGCAATACGGCGAGTCTGAGTTCGACTTCATGAGCCGATTGCTTGAAGAAGAGGGCATTTTTTACTTCTTTGAGCATAGTAATGATAAGCACGTTTTAGTCTTTTACGACGATTCGTTTTCATGTAAACCTATTGAGGACGAAGATCCTCTTAGCTATATCTCAGATGCAAAGGGGATGGTATCTAATCAAAGCGTGAGTAAGTTTTATACCCGCAAAGCACTTACGCCTGGCCTAGTTACCTTTAAAGACTACAATTTCTTAAAACCTACGCTTAAGCTGGAAGCAGAACATCAAAACAAAGACGTCTTAGATATTGAGCAAGACCGAGAGCTATATCAATACGGCTATTTTGATGAAAAAACGCGAGGTAAGCACCTCGCTAAGATTCAGATGGAATCGCTCAATACCCGCAAAGAAGTGGGACATGGCGCAAGCAATGCTAACCGCTTATGCCCAGGGTTTTTAATCGAGATTGATGATAGGCGCAGAGGTAAATTCAGCGGAGAGTATTTGCTGAGTAAAGTGACTCATAACGCCAGCCAACAGCAGGCTTATCAGCAATATGCCAATACCCAAGGCAGTCAATATGCAAATGAGTTTGAATGCGTGTTAAGCGAGGTTGTATACCGCCCTGAAATTGCCACAAAACGCCCTTTGATTGAGGGCAGTCAAACGGCAATTGTGACCGGCCCAAAGGGTGAAGAAATATACACCGATGAGCACGGGCGCGTAAAAGTACAATTTCACTGGGAACGCTACACCAAATCTGACGAAGAAAGCTCATGCTGGGTGCGCGTAAGTAATGTTTGGGCGGGCCAAGGCTACGGCGGCTTTGCCTTACCGCGAATTGGTCAAGAAGTTATCGTAAGTTTTATCAATGGTAACCCCGACCAACCTATCATTACTGGCCGACTGCACCACGGCCACAACACCCCTCCCTATCGCTTGCCTGCTCAAAAAGCCATTAGCACGCTGAAAACGCAATCGACAAAAGGCGGCGAAGGTTTCAACGAACTGCGCTTTAATGACGCAAAAGGCACCGAACAACTGTTCACACATGCCGAACGTAACTTAGACCGACGCATTCAGCACGACCAATTCGAATTCGTCGGCCACAACGACCACAGCAAAGTTATCCACGACGCTTACACTGAAATTGGCAACGACCAACACAGCGTCACAAAAAATGACGCCTTCATCCAAGTGCAAGGCGAAGCGCATCTTCAGCATGATAAACATCTCATGCAATTCAATGGCGGCAGCAAAAGCTTTGATATTACTGGCGACCGTTACACTCAAGTTAAAGGAAGTGACAGTGTTCAAACTGGAGTGGATATTAAAATTGAAGCCGCCATGAACTATGGTTTAAACGCCGGTCAAAACATCGATATTAAATCGGCTTCGGATATTACACTTGAAGCAAGTAATATCAGTCTCAAAGGTGGTGGCGGTATTTTGATAAGCTCAGGTGCTATATTTATTAAAGGCGCCGTGGTAAACATCAATAATGGCGGCAGCCCCTCACCCGCTAAACCAAAAGCGCCTGATGCTCCAAAACTGCCCACTGCGCCCGAGCCGCCTATTGAGGCCGATACGGCCTTAGCGGGAAAGGTAGAGACAGTGGAAGATAGGGCAATTAAGCGGGAGAAGGCAAAAGCACTTCAACAGGCTGAGGCGCAAAAGGCGCAGAAACGGAGTGACAGCTTACAAAATACCCTAACTAGTTTAGATAATACCACCGACAGTAAAATGCCAGTCAATGAAGCGAGCAAGTTAGCTGGGGCCACACAAGGTGCCTTTACTGCGTCAACTAACGATAAAGATGATACAGAGGAAACCGAGTTCTATGAGCTTGCTTCCCTTTTTGCGAGAGAACAACTTTACGTATTAGCTAAACAACTCGCTGAGGCGCCGTTTATGAGTGCCTTGGTGACTACTTTTGGTTCCGACATTCCGGTTGAGGCTTACGCAAAGCTATATGAACTTGCGAGCGACAAATCATTACCAGCGCTTGAAATTACCGTTACAAAAGGTTCTATCAAAGGGAGACTAGGCGCGTTTGATAGCAGTCAAAATAAAATTCTTGTTGCTGAATCATTAGTAAAGTCCGCCATAGACAATGATGATGATAAAGCAAAATTGATGGCGCTTCTGATAGAAGAATACGGCCACTCAATTGACTATATGCTTCGAAACTCTCTTAGTTCAGTTGGCGGGGACGCAATGGATGACGAAGGCGCAAAGTTTGCCTATCAACTAATCAGCTTCGAACAAGTGTCTGCTGCCTCCATTAATTTTGCACAAGTAACATCAACTCCCTACAGCGGCGACCTTGTGATCGATAATGCAGAGTTATCTGAAGCATTAGCTAGTGTGAGCTCACAAGAGCAAATGAATGATGACAAAGATGGGAGTTTGGAGTTTTTTGGAGCTGGGACGGGAGATGCGAATAATCCAGCTTCCTACGGCCATCAGTCGATTGAGTTTGTTCTAGCGGAAACAGGATTTGACGAGGATTCGGACTTGCCTAGAATATACTTCGGAAACTGGCTCCGAGATTTTTCACAGTTCGTTGATCCTGCTATCGTAAGACCTTCTAATGCAGCGCTCAAACGTATTCAAAACCAAGGTATTAGTATACCTGGTTTAGATACTTTACGCTTATCACGCCAAGCCTTAACCGACCTAGTGGCATTGCTGGCAGGGATGGAATTTAGCCAGTTTGGTGAAACGCTTGGTACTTACTGTTATAAGTATGTAAATACGGACACGCTGGGCGTATATCGCCCAGAGGAACACATCGACAACCCGTATTCACAGAAGAACGGAAAAGTAGACAATAGTTTAATTGATAAGAGCTTCACACCCCCATACATTGAAACACAAGTGCAATTAAATGAAGAAACCGGCTTAAAAAATTACATCAATACGCCTGTTAAAGGGCAAACATTTGGTACCGCCGTCCAGTATATGACCCAAGAGCTTGAACACGCCAAAAACGCTGGCTCGACTAGCGAAGGCTTACTGCACTTTGGACAAGCACTACATGTATTAGAGGACTATTTTAGTCACTCTAACTTCGTTGAAGTTTGCTTAATTAAACTAGGTAATAAGAGTAGACTCAAGCACTCCAAGCTAAACGAGCTTGCCCGGAACATCTATCCAGTTGTTGAAACAAGCAACGTGAACGGGCGCATACCCATTGTCACCGGAAGATTTGGCCAGACCGACGTATTAGCCAGCATTGGACCAAAACTCGCCCAACTTTTCCAAGCAAGTTTTACGGATTATGAGCAAGCTAAGCCTGGCGAACGCTCGCCTGCGCAATTAGCTATCAAGATAGTATTAAAAGACTTGGCCGCTGCTCAGACGGCTGATAGCAAAAAAGAAGGCACCAACTACACAGGCCTCGACTATGCTGACTATCTAGAAAAATACGAACAATTGTTATTGTGGCAAGATGAATTGCTACGAACTAAAAATAAATATCTATCTAAAGTACTATTAAGCTCCATACACTACTTGAGCCAGACCTTTATAGTGATTGCCAATTTCGCTATTCATCATATTATTGAGACGGTGGCACATAATATCGACGATGCACAAACCATATTAGGTGATACTGGTGAAAACCCTACGCATAGTCAGTTAGCCAAAGACCATGATACGCATCATTTTCATGAATTAGCCGCGTTAATGGCGATTGAAGCGGTTGAGAGTCTCGGTGAAAGTATTAAAGAATATTGGGGCGGCGTTGCAGGAACAAACCCTGTTGAACTTGCGCAATCAATTATAGCGCACCCACTTGACATCCAAATATTTGACCAAATTGCAATCGATTGGGCAAATGCGAATGAAGACAAGCTTCGTAGCGGTAACTTTAAATCTGATATCCATGAACATCACGACAATTTCAAACAAAAAGCGAAAGACCTAAGAAAAGAGGTAGAGGGGATGAATAAGTATATTTTTGATACTTTTAATTATTTAAGGTCATATTTTGAATAACACTAGTTTTCGAGTAAGTTGCTTTGTTTTTCTGTTTTCTATTGGGCTGGTTGGCTGCGACACCGTTAAAGCTGCATTTGATAACATACGAAGTCAAGACGAGTATGTTGCTGCTGCAAAACCAAACGAGGGTTTTGCCATAGAAGATTGCACGCTGACTTTCAACGGAAAAATGCTGGATTACAGTAAACGAATAGAACACTGGGAAACGGTTCTCGGAGAGTCTAGACCTGCTAGCCCCACATCTGATCGGCACGTTTGGGATGAACACGGCTTAAGAGTATCTACTCGCAATAAAAACAATGCGCCGTCTAGTCTCACTTTTGTTTTTTATGAATACATGCCCTACTCTGAGAAAGACATTGCTGCTGCGTTTGGTGAAAAAAGCAAAACACGCAAACGCAACGCGAACCAAGCCAAACCAAAAAAGGTTTTTTCTTCATCAATTTGGTTCAACGGCGCGGAGATATCCGCTAGCTGGGATATAGATAGGATTAATGGCCAAATGGCAAAATACAACAAAAATAATACGATCTGGTTTCGCGAAGCTTATGCCCCCACAATATTCGCAGCCTACAAAAGGTGTGAGCTTTCAACGTATCCAGATTACAGGGACAAAGAGATGATATTTCGTATTGATGTTGAGCAGCAAAATCGATCTATTATTCAAAAATTTACTGTGGGATTAAATTTATACGAATAAAAGGTAAATAATCAAATATCCCTTCACTACGAAAACAGTACCATTCAATCTCAAGAGGCATACGCCCCTACAATATTTGTTGCAAATAAGCGATGCGATCTTAAAAACTATCCAAATTATAAAAACAAAGAAATGATTTTTCGTATCGACGTTGAGCAACATGACCGCAGCCTTGTTCAGGTATTTACGGTGGGCTTGAGCCTAGATTGATTGATCTGTGATCATTCAGATAAATTCGTTGTTTCTTTGTATCGATAATTCAATGTGATTTGTGACATAGTCGCTACACTCAAATTAGAAGAGTGATATGTAAAAAGCAAATTGATAGCTGCGACTAAGGTAGCGATAGAACTGTGCTATAAGGATAAAGAAATATATTTTCACTTGGTTTAATTATTGAAGGTCATTTTTTGAATAATCATCGTTTCCGATTGGGTTGCCTTGTATTTTTATCAACTATTGGGATGGTCGGCTGCGACTCAGTCAAAGCGGCTTTCGATGACATACTTAGTCAACAAGAGTACATTGGCATGCCAAAACCCAGCGAGGGTTTTGCTATAGAAAACTGTACACTGACTTATAACGGACAAGTATTAGATTATAGTAAACCAATCGAACAATGGGAACGTGTACTTGGAGCGGCTAGACCCGCAAGCCCTTCATCGAAAAGGCAAGTTTGGGATGAACACGGCTTAAGAGTATCTACTCGTAATGAAAACGGCGCGCCGTCTAGCCTTACTTTTTTCTTCTACAAATACATGCCCTACTCCGAAAAAGATATTGCCGCGGCTTATGGTGACCAGAGCAAAACACTCAAACGTCACATTAACGAGGCTAAGCCAAAGAACGTATTTACCTCATCAATTTGGTTCAACGGCGCGGAAATATCAGCTCACTGGGACTTGAATAAGGTTAATGGTCAAATGGCCCACTATAACGAAAACAACAAAAACTGGTTGCAAGAAGCTTATGCCCCTACAATATTTGTTGCTAATAAGCGATGCAATCTTAAAAACTATCCAGATTATAGAAACAAAGAAATGATATTTCGTATCGACGTTGAGCAACATGACCGCAGCCTTGTTCAGGTATTTACGGTGGGCTTGAGTCTGGAAGATCTATAGTAATTCGCAATTCTAGCGGTGCTGAGCGCCGTTTCTTAAACAGGATTCAGGTTACGTAAACAAGCTGGAACTTCTGCTAATTCCTGAAGATTAACGCCCAATCTTATAAAACCACCATTTGCTATCGAAACGGTTCATCATTTTGTCCATAAACTCTAGGTCTGTGACGCATTTATTAAGCTTATCAATCTCGTGAGCGGTAGTACGAGCATGACGTTCAAACTTTTTGTCTTGAGCTCTATCTAAGCCGCCGCTCGCGATAAAATCGCGAATTTGAGCAAGCTCATCTTTATCTAGCCAAAAACCGCAATACGCACACAGATCAATCATCACTCCCGAAATGCCTTTAAAGTGCTGACGAACCATAAGCTCAGAACAGTTCGCACAAGGCAAATACCCCTCTCCCTTTGGCAAGCCAGGGCGCTCGTAGTTCGGGTTTACCTTTGGGTCTTTGTAAACATCAAGCTCAGTTGTTAGCGTTCGAAAGGTTTCAGGCTCTACCCACATGCCTCCACACTGTGCGCAAGTGTCAATATCGTGATGATTAAACGGGTGTATTTCAAGCGCTATTCTGCAGCGTGGACAATTTCGTTCACGGTCTTCAAGCACCAACTTCACATCCGCATTACACATTGGGCAGACCCGCGAGATGCCTTTTATTTCATGTTTACATGAGGAGCATTGAGATACATTCATAAAATGGCCTTCTTCAACAAATCAGCATAGCTGCCATCAGTTTACTTTTTCTAAGGTCTAACAGAAATATTAGCGGCTATCCCAATTAAGCGTCACAGCAAATTTAATTTACGGCGAAGACGCTTCAGCAACTAAACCGTTCATTTTCTATTTCTCATTGCTTCCAGTTCATCTTCTATTATGTCAACTCGCTGATAAATGGGAAGTTGTTGTTGCTGAAATTCAAAATCGGGATTTGCTTTTTGCCGCTGCCAAAACTGAGGATCCTGACACGTATAAATGCCCTCGGTCGTGTAGCTACAAACGGGTATGGTGGTGCGTTCGTCGTCACTGTTCAACAGATTATCAATAACATTGGCAATGTAACCGCAATTAATAACACATTCATTCTCGCTATTGACCAACTTATCACTATTGCTTGCGCACCCAGTCTGCAGAAGCGCTGCTCCAGCACACAAAAATGTCATACAAATCGTTCTTCTGTAGCGATTTTCTATCGCTATTTGTTTTGTAAATGATGCCATCTGGTTTATTACCATCTAAAGGTTCGGGAGCAAGAAAAGCCACTACTAAACACGAGAACTATGCTTTAATTATGCTTTAACTTATTCAATTGTAACTCATAGTGCTCTTTAAAGTGCTTGATGAAAATGTTAGTGGAATCAGATTGGGCGCTGTCGGCAATCGACTCATAAATAGAGCAGTATATGTCCCAATATTTTGCCTTTTTGCTCAGTGCAAAGCCTACCTCAAACTCGTCTTCTAAGGATTTAGGGTCGAAGGACTCTATGGTTTGCTGAATGGCAATATTTAGACCGCTTATCATTGCCATTTGATGCGCTTTCGCATCATCAACAGCTTCTCTGGCCGCACTTACCGGATCTAAATAGCCAGCCTCTTGGGTTAGCATTTTAGCGAGCGCTTCTTCGGGAGAGCCAGAAAACTTAAAGGGATTGTTCTTCGCTTGACGGATTTGGGTTTGATCCATCGCAAGCTTCTCTTTCATTGCTGAGCGTGCATTTAATACACCCATCATACCTTCAGTAAGGGTTTTCAAAACTGTGCCTGCTGCTCGCATTATATCTGTTTTTTGCTGACCAATTAACTGCGAAGGGTCAAGATCTAACTCTTTTAAGAAAGCGCGTAGCGCGAGCGTGTCTTGCGACACCTCGTGACTAGTTTGTTTTGGCGCCGACGCGACGGGTGTAGCAATCTGTGTGTTCACACCTTGCTGGGGAATACTTGTAGAGTCACTTTGTGTACTTGCCTGCGGCTGTGGTAATGGCGAGTCTTGTATAGTGGGCGTCTCGCTGGCAACGGGTTCTGGATCATCGTTAAAAAAATCGTCGATGTTGAAGATTAATGATTCTGCGGTGTTTTCGTTTGAAACTTTTTCTTGCGAGGGGCCTTCTGGTAAAGAATCTTCTGACCGCGGGCTTTGCGTTGCTGAGGCTTCTGGTGTTGCACTTTGTGTGGAAAGACTTTGGTGTATCTCGCTTTCTATCGAAGCACTATTTTGTTCACGCCTATCAAAAGAGGTGCTCAGATTATCAAGCTCGGATGGAACAAGCACGGGCTCTGGTGTCTCCGGCGCCCCTCCTTCTTCACTTCGCTCAATAGATTTAGGTATATCAACACTAAATGCAACTTGAGACTTCTCTGTCCGCGAGCCGCTTGCGGTAGATGGCTCGTCACTAGTACTATTCGAATTAATACCAACGCTTGCGGACGACTTTAAAGCGTCAGTTTGCCCAGGTGTTGGCATATTAATCGCTACACCTTGTTTTTCATCAGAAGAATCAGGTTTTGCAACCGGCTTAATCTCGAAAGACACAATCTCAACTTTCGGCGGCTTTGGCGTAATCGTTTGCGGCGCTTCGTTAGTTGCTGGTGCAACTTGCACATTGGGTGTTAAGTCTTCCTCTGTCGCGTCAGTGACAGTCGCATCCTGCTCTAAGGATTTTACATCGTCAAAGCTGCTTTGCTTGGTCTCCTTTAATGGCTCATGCGCAACTAATGCATTTCCATCGTCGTAAGATTGAGTGATGGCGTCTACCACTAATACACTCTCGCCTATGGCAATTTGATCGCCTGCTGAAAGCAGAAAGGTCTGCCCTTTTTTTAAGGTCACACTGTTATTGATGACCGTTGCTGTGGAGGAAATATCTTGAATAAACCAATTGTTGTCCTCAAAAGTAAGCTCTGCATGATAGCGAGAGACATACTTTTCAGGATCGTGCAGTACAAATTGATTATTAGGCGCGCGACCGATGGAGCCTGCCTGCGAAAAGTCTTCAACTTGAGAGTAAGGTGGTTTGCCTCCTTTGAAGCTTTGCCACGATATTGTTACCGCCAATTTTTTATCCTCAAAAACCATCGAATGTCCATTACCGATAACTATATAACACAATCACGATGTTTTGCACAAAACCCGCATTATCGGTAGACTGAGCTACTTAGGAAATGTACTCGTATTTTGCTTTGTGCGCGTGTTTAAAAAGGGACGATATATGTCAGAATTGATTGATCAAAAAGTAGGTAGATATCAAATAAAGGAGCTTATCGGCGAAGGCGCCATGGCCTCTGTTTATCGTGTATACGACCCAGAAATTGATCGATCTCTAGCACTGAAAATCCTGAAAAAGGATTTGAGTGTAGACGGCGAATATTTGACTCGCTTTTTGCGCGAAGCAAAGGCCGCAGGCGCACTCTCTCATAGCAACATACTCACAGTATTTGATGTTGGCGAATATGAGAAGTCTCCATACATATTAATGGAGCTACTAGAAGGTAGTGATTTAGGCGACCTGCTAAAAAAACGAAAAACGATATCTGTCCGCGACACCCTTATTATCGCGCTACAACTTGCTAAAGCGCTCAACTATGCCCACGACGCCGGCGTGATTCATCGAGACATAAAACCAGACAATATTATGATACTCGAAGACGGCGTCAGCGTTAAAATCGCTGATTTTGGGATTGCTCGCATCAATGAAAATGAGGATGCACAAAAAACGCAGGTGGGCTCAGTATTAGGAACGCCCCGTTATATGTCACCCGAACAAGCGCTTGGAGAGGAAGTCGATGGGCGCACCGATTTGTATTCAGTTGGCGTCATTCTTTACGAAATGTTAAGCGGAGAGAAAGCCTTTGATGCCGCTAATATCGGCACCTTGATGACACAAATTATTCAGCAACAGCCGACCTCACTTAAGCAAGCTTACCCTGATCTACCCTCTGGTTTGTGCCGAATTGTGCAAAAATTATTGCATAAAAAGCCTGACAAACGCTTTCAGACTGGCGCTGAGTTAGCCAAAGCTATTAGCAAAGAGCTTGCTGTATTCAATGAACAAGAAGAAAATTCTAAAAAAGAAAAATATGTACCTCTGAAAGTTCGCTGGACGCTCTATATGGCGACCATTGTTGCGTTTGTAATGATGGTTTCGGTCACCACCGTGTTTAATATTCAGTCCAACGCCATGCAGCGACAAGCAATTGACTCTGGTAGCGCATTTGCAAAATTTATTGCCATTGAAACCGCAGTACCTCTGTTGAGTGAAGACTGGATAACGCTTGAAACATTCATAAATGAGGCATCTAGTCGAGGTACCTTTAGCTACTTAGTGGTAACCGACCGAAACGGTATTGTGCGCGGAGCCAGTGACAAAAGCTTAGTTGGTGCAAAGTACGAAGTTAGCGATGATGAAGAGGTGATAGAGGAAATAGATGGCGTTATTACTACTGAGTCCGTGTTCAATGACGAAGAAGAAGTGTTTAATCTGCAAGCCCCGGTGCTATTCCAAGATATTGCCGTTGGCCAGATTGTTCTTGGATTATCCCAAGACAGTTTGCAATCGGTAAAAAGCGTTACTGGTTGGTTAATGTTTGCATTGTCTCTGATTACGGTGTTGTCAGTGAGCGCTGTATTATATGTATTTGGAGCGCTTATTACAAAACCGCTTAGAATAGTCAATGAATCCATTCAAAGAGTGGGTGAGGGAGACTTAGACACACGCATATCCATCCATAGAAACGACGAGATTGGCGAAATCGTCAATAGCTTTAACAACATGGCCCATGCTATCCACCAACGTATCTACCCAGATGAATTGACAGAAAGCATGATTGATGAAAGAAAGGGCTCGCCCTTGGATGAAAGCCTGGGCGCTTCGAATCAATCGAAGGAGGATAATAAGAATTCAAGCTCTGGCTCAGTCTCAACCAAAAAAGATGCAAAAAGTGCAGAAGGTAACAGCGCAAAGAGCGAAGCAGTAGAAAAGCCCCCAACAGGCCTTGATAAAGACGCGACCATTAAGGCAGCCAATACCAAAAAAGCGGCTTCCAAAAGTGATAAAGCAAATACATCTGCATCGTCAACGGTAAAACCCGCAACAAAACCGGTGAGCAAAGCAAACAAGGTGGATATTGATAGCGATGATACAGATAAGACGGTTATCGCAAAACCCAAAAGAGCGGCTGCAAAGCCGACCGCGACTACAAGATCCAAAGCGGCAAGTGATAAGGTCAATGCAAATAAAGCCGCGACTAAGCCACCCGCAAAACGAACTCGCAGAAAGCCAACCGCAAATACCATTGGGAGCGGCGCGAGTAAAGTGGCGTCCGAGACAGAGCAAAACAAAGCAATAGAAAACGATAAAATGGTTCAAGATGAAGCGGATAAGACCATCATTCGAAAGCCAGCCGCTGCGACAAAAAAGTCAGCGAGCCCTGATCCAAGCGCGGATACTAAAGGTGTTGTCGATGCCAAAGATGCAGGAAGTTTAGACAAAACAGTCATCTCAAAGCGCTCAACTACGAAAAAGTCGACGAAGGATTAAAGGCCAGCATGTTACGGTCATTGGCTATTCTTTTCATCCTTTTCGGTCTATCGGCTTGTCACTCTGCCAGACATGTCGAGTTAGACACTGCCGATTATATGATAGTTAAGGCCGGTTCATCAGATACTTTCGCCAGCTTGTCTAAGCAGTATCTGGGTACAGAATATGCGGTAGATGCTTTAAAACGCTTGAATCCGCATATCACTGAAGCACAAAACCAAATGGTGGCAATTCCGAAAAGCAATCCATATCCACGCGGCATTTTTTCAGACCGATATCAGTTAATTCCGGTACTTTGTTATCACCAATTCACGGATGACCCAAGCAAAGTCAAACCGATGGTTTTGCATGTGGATGATTTTAAAAAGCAAATGGCATATTTGCAGGAAAATGGCTATTCGGTGATTACGCTTGAACAACTCAGTGCCTTCGTAAACGGTGAACTGTCCATCCCTGAGAAGTCGGTAGTGATTACGATTGATGACGGCTATAAAAGTTTTTATGAATATGCCTTCCCTATTCTTGAACAGTACCAATTTGACGCTACTGTCTTTATTTATCCAGATTTTGTAGGCGGACGTTTGTCGCTCACATGGAAGCAACTTAATCAACTTGAAGCGCACCCGCTAATAAGCATTGAGTCACATTCAAACACTCACGATAATCTAAAAAGAAGGGAGTCGGATCCAAACCTTAACAGATACCTCGACAGACTTGAGCAGGAAGTGATTACGCCGCAACGCTATTTTGATCGCCGCTTGAATAAACAAACACAGTTTTTTGCATATCCATTTGGCGATACAAGTCGTGAACTAATTGACCTATTAGATAAACAAGACTACGAGCTGGCCTTTACAGTTGAGCGAGGAAGCAACGCAGCGTATTCTCCCGAGTTTCTCATGAAGCGGAATATGATTTTTGGAGGCCGAAGTTTTAACGACTTTGTGAGAGCCTTAGATACATATGAGCCACTGGAATAAGCAGATGCAAGTGAGACTCCTATTCGTCATTCTTACCATGTTTTTAGGCGGTTGCTTGAAAACACCGGAGTTAATCAGTGGTACTTTGCTCAATAAAGTCTCCGTCGAACAAGATCAACGTTACCAGTATTCTCAAGAACTAATTGCGAAAAAACACTACTATGATGCGCAGCTTCAACTGGAAATTCTTAATCTTATTTATCCAAACTCTCCTGTTGTTAAGCAAGACTTGGACGATATTTCGCAGCTGATAAATAAGCGCGTTATCGATTTATATGGGCAGTTAGAAAGCACACAATCCGCGCAAGAAGAGAAAAAAGCGCTGCTACAAATCCTCGCACTACGGCCTTATGAAGACAAAGCGTTTGACATGCTCCAGAGCTTAGAAAAACGTGCGTCGATCAATGAGTTGAAATCAGGCACCAGTATGCGGCGCATTATCAAAAAGCCGGATACAAAACAGACCAAAAATAAAAAACCAAAGGTCGATCCGCAAGAGGAGTTTAGTGATGCTGCAAAGTCTTTACTGGCTAAAAGTGAGCACCTAGCGATAGTTAAGCTCTCAGATGAATTCCTATTTAAGCATTCAAAAAACAAAAGCGCTTTGCGCTACAAAGCCGATGCCTGCTTGGCACTGGCGCGGCAGTTTCGCTCTCAACAAAACATGTCTGAAGCGATTAAGTATTATGAATGCAGTATCGATGCTGGCGTAGAAAATAGCGAAGATGTTGAACTGACACTGCAATCAATAAAAGATGAATCTTCCCAAAAGTATTACGAACGCGGCGTCAAACTGTTTAATGTCAATCTACAAGACGCCATTGAAATGTTTAAGCAAAGCTTACAGTACAAACCAGAAAACGCGCTGGCAAGACGTCAGTTAGTCATTGCTGAGCGTGCTTACAGAAATTTGAGAACAATTAAATCCTCTGTGCAATAGTTAAAGTTATTTATTGTTTAAGCTCTTGTAAGCGCTCTTGAAGCTCAACTGCTTGCGCTCTGAAAACTTTCGCATTTTCATGCTCAGGCTCGAGCACTAAGACTAAGTCCCAATCAGATATCGCTGCATCCAACTCTTGACGTCTGAACGCAGAAGATGCCTGCCTGTGATATTTTTCGGCCAGCTCGTTGGCTAAGGCTTCGCTACGGGCTTGAAGTTCAATATTACTTGGATCTAGGCGCGCCGCCTCATCCAACATTTCCCATCGACTGAACTCATTACTTGCAAGGTCAAAATCGTCAACGAGTTCGACGATTGCAGCAGATGCGCGTTGAGGCTGACTTTCCTTTTCTTGCTCGACGAACGAACTAAGTGTTTCTTTAACGAGCTCGGTATTTTGAGAAAGATCAAACCCATCCATTTGTCTTAGCTCATCCAGTTTCCCCATAGCCATCGAATAGTCCTGATCACTACTATGCTCAACAAGCTCAGCGAGCACTAATGAAACAGTTCGAACGACGGGCAAAGTCTCGTTAAAATCAAGATCTGTTGAGGCATTAAGCGCGTTCTCATCCAAAGAAGGCGTCATGTCACTATCTACCGCCTCGCCAACGGTTGCAGTATTTTCAGCACCATTGGGCATGGTCGAGTCAGCATTACTATCGGCACTTAATATTTCGGGTAAGTCTTCTTCCGCGATTTCAGTATCCACAGTTGAATCAATGCCCATTTGCTCATCCGGCAAAGAGTTGTCTAATATTTGACTCTCAACTAATGCTAGCTCATCAGAAGGGTCGATTATGTCCTCAGCCTGTCCGACTAAAACCGCCTCACTCTCAACTTGCTCAGGTGTGTCAACAAGCTCAATCTGAGGCTCAGCATTTTCAATTCGCTCCTCGTCATTCGGTGCTTCAAGGTCTTGTTGTCTCACCTGAGACGCCAACTGTGTGTTGGGGATCTTTATCTCTTGCCCTATCAATACTCTACGAGGATTTTCAATTTCATTATATTTAGCTAAAGCATAAAAGTATAAGGCTGAACCAAGATATTTTTTTGAAAGTGTAGACAAGCTTTGACCAGACTCTAGAGTTAAGGTGAAAAACTCTTCAGGAAAATATTCACTAGCGGGCGTTTCTATTTGTTCTATTAAATTAATTACGCGTGAATTATTGGGGCGGACTCGGTCAAATTCTTTGAGTTCGGCAAGCGCGTAATCTGACTCACCGGTTTCTAGATAAGTCAGGGCTTTTGCAAAGCGCTCACGCGTGCTTAAATTTGGTTCGGCCTCTATAATCGGCTCAGGCGGAGTCACTTCAACAACAATGGGTTCAGGCTCTACCGGCTGTGCTGGTTCCACTGTTTTACTGGTTGTTTGACAACCTTGAACAAACAATGACGCTAGCACGGTAGCGAGAATAGTAAACTTGGGTGTATATGATTGTCGCATTCGTCCCTCTAAATATGTCACTCAGAAAAGATACACAAGCTCCGGTGTATGCTTTATTTCTACAACGATAGCATAGCCGATAGGCATCACTATACTGAAATGAATATAGGCTAAGATATAACCACTTTACGAGTACGAATTAGTATACAGTTTAGATTTTTCGCCACAAGTTAAAACGCTAAATTACCGTCTCGTTTTTATCATTCGTTGTTTTGCACCTATGTCGATGAAATACTCTGTGATGTCTTTAACAAGAGTAAGAAGTGAGAAGAACTCTATGATGCCTTATGCACCGCTAGGTGAGCTATGCCTTAGGATTAGCTCATAAGACGTCAATCAAGTTTTAACTCAGGGTCAGAGTACGAGGTATCAATCTCGAAGCCCTGCTCTTCAAGCATCACCTCTTTTTTGTGGCGTTGGTCAAGAAGCTCTTGAAGCTTGCTGGGAAATGCAGACTTTACGTTATCCATTTCATCTGATGGTAGCTCCAGTTTAGCAAGTTGTTGGCCATCCATAATTTCGTAGCGGAAAAAATAGCCGCTGGGTTTATCCAAATCAAGGCGAGTGTTGTCTCTTATAAAACTGATGAAGACAAACATGCCATCTGCATACATTCGCCACTTTTGACTATCGACCTTCATCCATTGTTCAAGTGTCAAACGATATTCTAGCGGCATTGTATAAAATGAATCTTTTTCGAGTGCATATTTCACCCCTTCTTGTGAAGTAAGCCTGGCGTCAGAAAAGTTTCTGAAGTTCCGCCAGCCCAATTCCTGCATTTTTTGTAAAAAATCCATAAACCTTATGCGGGCTTCATCATGACTAATATCGCTTTGCGAGGCCATACCGCCACTAATGTTAAAGGTATATATTCCCCTATCAGGTTTACTCAATTGATAGGATCCCATAACACCAAGGCTGTTTTCGATGGTGAAACTGTACTTGCTATGATCCACATAAACGGATCCACGATCATCACTGGGCCAGTCAATTTGATAAAAATTGACGCCAGCGGGTTGCGCGTCTACAGCTTTCTCTTCGTCTAGCTCATTTACCCTGATGAACTTCTCTGGTGGCATTTTTAATTCAATAAATGCTTCTTGCTTGATGTTCATGCTCGCTTCCTCACTCGAAGATGAATAAAAAATCAAAGCAGCAACGATAACGCTAAACATCATCATACTGACTTTTATATAAGTTGACATGATGCTCAGCTTAGTCGGCAATTGCGCGGGTTCGTCCCGCATAATCTGAAAGGTTATACCAAGTAGCAATAGTTCTAAGCTCACCCATCATATAAGCACGCTCGGTGGACATTAGACCGTGGAATTTATTGGCTGCTGTCGTTATCCATTTCATTCTGCTATCAAAATCCTCAACTTTCATATCATCCGGTGCTTCTGATTTCAGCCGTCCGTCCCTTATTGAGCACGAATGTGAAAACACTAATTCAAGCGCAGGCGAAAAAAACTTTGCAATTCCAAACCAGCCCTCACGCTGAAATTTTGACCAATCCGAAAACCGTTCATCTTCATATATAAGAGGCTGAAGAACTTCGTTCTGTTCATGCTGAGCAACGGCCATTAGATGTGCCATTTGCTTATCTTTTCTTTGCCGTCCATCAGACATTACTTCAACTTCGCTGGTTAGCCTAAACGCACGTTTCAAATCCGAAGATAAAGCCATATTATTAATTACAGGTAGCGAAGAATCCGCCCAAGGCATACTGTCGACGACACTTTGAATAGGTGCTTCTAAGTCTTTTGCGTCGCGCTTGTCGATGCAAACCATCCCCTCAAAAAAGTTCTGTGGAAAGTTATTGTAAAAATAGTGCGGTGCGCTGATATCCATAAATAGCCATAAATTCCCTTTACCTAAGCCATCAGCAATGATCTTTGCATCAAATGGATCGCGTGGTATAAGACCGACAACAGCGTCGTTGCTTTTAACTCTCCAATCGTCTAAAACGCAGGCGACTGTTTTACTGGCAAAGGCTCCCAACGCCATCCAGTAATAACGCCCTATTTTACTTAAATCACCCCCCTCTTCTGTTTCCAAATAAAAACGCGCGTATGTTGCAGCTATGCGTTTGGCTCGAATTTCATACCAATCTAACAAGTCATACTCATTGTTAGCCCTACTTTCAGACATCCTTATGATTGAAAATTGCTGCGCTTTCGACCAATAGGTTTTGCAGTTCGCAACAACCTCTTGGATTTTATCGGTATCATCGTTTACGCCTTCAGTGGCGTCGGGGCTTCCCATTCTCAAACTCCTTTACGCGTCTGAGACAGACGCACCAAAATATCTAATCTTTCGATTTATACTCACTAGCGTTAGCAAGCGCGACCGCTTTATCTGTTTTAATTTTTGGCCACACAAGTTGATATTCAAATTGCTCGCCCTGCTTGGTAGAAACCACGGATGTGAGTCCATCCTGACGGCTCTTTGAGTCCGCTTGATGCCAATTATCGTCACTTGCTTGACCTTTGGGCACAACGCGATAAGGCATACCCTCAACTGGCTGACCTAGCTCGTCTATTAATTCGAAGCGCAGCGCAAAGGTATGTGTGATGGGTATTTTTTCCACTGGCGGTGCATCGTCACCAATGAAAACATTATTTGAACCAATGATAATTTTTCCACCACAATCGATTGCATCTCCCACGCGTGCTGCTGGCTGATTGTTAATAAATACTGTTGGAGCGCCTTGTGCGATAGACCGGGGATGAGGAGGACTATTGGGTTGAGTATGAGGCGCAAGCGCGTCACCCTGTCGAGCAGCGGGTATACCGTTGATAATTACGTCGCCACTTCCTTTAATAATGGGACTGGGATGCCACGCCCCGTGGTTAGAGCCCATATCGCCCAAGCGTGCTGCTGGTTTTCCCGACATTATTGCGTCCTCATGCATGTGAATATAGCTTAAGAGCTACGATGTGTTGGTAATAATATGCTGATACTTCCGTGTGTTTCATATATTAATACAACAAACCAGTCTTGCATAATTTTCGCTCGTTTTGATCAAGCAGTTGATGTGCGCTTAACGTCTCAGCTCCGGCGGGATGGTAAAGTCTTTCTTAAGCTTTTTAGGACGCTTTCCTTTACCTGATTTAAATGCTTTCAATTGATAGACATAAGCCAAAATTTGCGCCACTGCCATAAACAGCTTTTGTGGCACTTCGTGGTTGACTTCGGTCGAATAGTAAATCGCACGCGCAAGTGCTGGCGACTCAACAATGGGAACGTCGTGAGCGTTGGCAATTTTACGAATGTGCATTGCCAGCTCATCTAAACCTTTCGCGACCACAACAGGTGCGCGAGTGCCATCTTGCTCATATTGAATCGCTATTGAGTAATGGGTTGGGTTGGTAACAATGACATCGGCTTTTGGCACCTCTTGCATCATGCGATTCGCCGACGCTTGATATTGCAGTTTACGAACGCGGCCTTTTACGAGAGGGTCACCCTCTGCATTTTTGCGCTCGTCTTTGACTTCCTGCAAGGTCATTTTCATTTCTTCGTTGTGCTTATGATTCTGATAAGGGACATCAATTAGCGCAATCGGTATCATTGCCGCGCAAAGCAGTAAAAACGCCCATTCAATCATATCGATTGCATGAAAGAGATTAAGCGGATATAGCTCAATGTCTAAATGCAGTGCTTCATCTTTGAAGATCACGAGTGCCAAATAGGCCATGAAAATCACCACTAATACTTTGGCAATACCTTTTAACAATTCAACCAAGGCTTCAGTGCCGAACATTCGCTTGAAACCTTTTAGTGGCGACATTTTGCTTGCTTTAGGACCAGCCGCTTCCCAAGAGAAGTTATACCCCCCCATTGCAATGCTGCCATACACACCGCCAATCAACGAGATGATCATAAAAATAAGCAGTGGACCTGCGCTTTCCATGACAGACATATCCAAAATTTGGAACATGTGATCAAGGTCATAAGTTTCGTCTCTGGAGAGCGTAAACGCGCGTTTGGTGATGGTATACATGGCGCTGGCAATTTGAGAGCCCACCGCGATTAAGGCAACCGCGCTGGCAAGCAAGACGAACGCAGTCGATAATTCTTTGCTGCGCGCAACCTGCCCTTTCTTGCGGGCATCCTCGAGTTTTTTGGGTGTGGGTTCTTCTGTTTTTTCCTGAGCGGATTCATTTTCAGCCATGCTGTTTCAAACGCCCCCTTTAGCAGGTCAATAGAAGCTTGCACATAAACTCTTGTGCACGGCCCCATTGAAGGTTGAAGTGATATACCTGGTTCGACAGCGTGATCCAGATAACGACTAGGCCCATAATTTGTGCAATGGCAAAACCCAAGCTGAAAATATTAAGTTGAGGAGCAGCTTTGGTCATAACCCCAAAGGCCAGGTTTACGATAAGCAGCGATACAATCGGGGCTAAGGAAATTGTCACCGCAGATACAAACATCCAACCCGCCCAGTGTGCAATCTGCTTAAATTGCTCACCTGTCCACCATGGGCCGTCAATGGGAAAAGCATCAAAACTAATCACAATCATATTGATCATTAATAGATGACCATCGACCGTCCAAAAAATCAAGGTTGCGAGTATCAGATAAAACTGACCGACGGCAGGAACGTTAATACCATTTATCGGATCGACAATTGACGCAAATCCCAAACCCGTCTGCATCGCGATTATTTGACCCGCTAACACAAAAGTATTAATCACCATCATGGAGATAAATCCAATCGCAAGCCCAACAATTAATTGCTTAGCTATCTCAATGAACGTACCTAAAGACATAATATTGTCGATGGGAACAGGGGGTAGCATGGGTACAATCATTAAGGTAAGTAAAATAGCTAACAAATTGCGCACGGGAGTGGGGATAGTTCGGGCGCTAATGCCCACCATAGAGATGAATAAGCCAGAAATACGCATAAACGCCAGCATGTAATCGCCGATCGCATCAATGATGGTACTGCTGAGCAAATCCATATATCGCTTAGCCCACCACGGACGGAATGCTGAGCACTAGCTCATTAGTAAAATCCATCATTTTCGCCACCATCCAATTGCCCAACCATGCAAGGGCGAGCAAGGTAACGACCAAGCGTGGTAAAAAACTCATAGTTTGTTCATTGATGGAGGTAGCAGCTTGAAATACCGCTACCACAAGCCCGACTAATAATCCCGGCATGATAATGGCGCTGGTGATAACCACAATTATTAGCATAGCGTTGCGCATGATTTCGACGAAGGCTTCTGGACTCATGTCAAACTCCCATCCCAAAGCTCGTCGCCAGTGTGCCAAAAATCAAATTCCAACCATCCACTAATACAAACAACATCAGCTTGAAAGGTAAGGACACAATCATGGGGGATAACATCATCATACCCATGGCCATCAAAATAGACGCAACGACCAAATCTAATATTAAAAACGGAATAAAGAGCATGAACCCGATTTGAAAGGCGGTTTTTAATTCACTGGTGACAAAAGCGGGAATCAAAACGGTCATCGGTACTTGCTCGGGTGAATCAAACTGTCCCTCATAACCCCCTATGCGTACAAAGGTTTCTAAGTCGGTCATGCGAGTTTGGCTTAGCATAAATTGACGCATAGGTTCTTTTGCGGCTTCAAAGGCCTCAAGGGATGTCATCTCTTCGTTTAAATAGGGCTGAAGCGCAGTTTCATTCATTTTTTCAAACACGGGCGCCATAATAAACATGGATAAGAACAAACTAACGCCGATGAGTATTTGATTGGATGGGGACTGCTGCAAACCAATGGCTTGACGCAATATCGACAGCACAATAATAATTCTTGTGAAGGATGTCATCATCATAACAAAAGCAGGAATAAGGCTGAGCGCGGTCATGATAAACAGCGCCTGCAAGGTCATTGAGTATTCTTGTGAACCGTCATCATTTGTGGTGACCGTTACCGCAGAAATGCCCTGCTGTGCTAGTACATCGGAACTAAATCCTAAAAGCATTACAAGTAAAATGAGGAGCTTGAGCACCCATGCGTATTTATTCATCATGGCTGGCTCCTTTTTGTGCCTTCTCTTTATTTTTAGATGAGCCGCCCGTTATGGATTGCGCCATGGCCTGCACTAGCTTTTGTTGAAACCCAGCTTTGCCATCGAGCATCGGTGCTTTGGTATTGGTTTCAAGAGGCGTGCTCAGTGTGGATAGATGATTGATGTTGTGCGCGGTTATACCGAGCAAGTGCTGCTCATCACCCACCTCTATCACCATGATTTTTTCTTTTGCGCCCGCCATCATGCTCGCAACGACTTTCATTTGACCGTTTCCAGCTTGAGTGACATTAAATCGACGCATGATGTAAGCAAGCGCAAAAATAATGGCGATCACTAATAGAAGAGATAGGAAAATGGATATGAAGGATGACATACCGCCGAACTCGCCGGCGCTGTTGCTGGAAGTTTCTTGAGCCTGTACCGGTAGCCAGATGAGGCTTAAGAACAGGGCGTAAGCCCCTGTTCTTAATGAGTTTTTAAATACTTTTCTATTTAAGCTTTTTGATTCTCTCGACTTGACTAATAACATCCGTTAACCGAATCCCAAATTTATCGTTGATGACCACTACCTCCCCATGAGCAATCAACGTGCCATTTACTAAAACATCTAATGGCTCTCCGGCAACTCGGTCCAACTCAACTACAGACCCTTGATTTAACTGTAATAAATTTCGAATACTAATATTGGTTCGGCCGACTTCCATCGATATAGTGACCGGAATATCTAAAATTGTATCGAGCTTTTTCTGATCAGTCGCACTGACTGGATCGCTTTCACTTAACTCATCAAGCTCAGCCGTTTGCACTTCATCAAGTAGGGCGTCGGCGTCAACATTTGCATCGCTCTCGCCTGCTTCAGCCTGAGCCTGCTCGGCCATTGCTTCGCCCCATGCGTCCAAATCATCGTTTTCATCGCTCATTTTTACTTCCTCACTAAAATTTTGTCTAAGTCCTCTTCGAGCACTTGTAACTCTGAATCACTGTCAATCTTCTTACCGCCTTTGGTGAAGGAGTTAAGCTCTGTTTTCACCGAAACCGGTCGCGGTATCTTGCTGGTTATTTGCAGGGCTAGAGCATCACGAGAACGACCCATTTTGGCTCTAAATGAAGGCAAATCTTCAATCGAAACGGTTACCGTTTCTGGCATATGAATCGGAATAATATCGCCTTCTTCGTAATTCATTAGCTGTTCTAAGGTCACTTCTACATCTAAGAAATGCGTGCTTAAATCTACCTCAACGTCCATAATCTCGTCGCGCAGTGCTTTACTCCATCTGAAGTCGGTATCTTCTTTGTCAGTTTGTACACCCGCGTCCAAGGTATCTCGTATCGGTTCAAGCATAGAGTAAGGTAGCGACACGTGGAAATCACCGCCGCCGCCGTCAAGCTCGATATGAAATGAGCTGATAACCACCACTTCCGTTGGCGATACAATGTTCGCCATTGCTGGGTTGACTTCCGAATCTAAATACTCAAACGACACGTCCATCACTGGCGCCCACGCTTCTTTATAATCCTCAAAGATCAGTTTAAGCAGCATTTGAATAATGCGACGTTCGGTGGGGGTAAATTCTCTACCCTCAATTTTCGCATGGTAGCGACCGTCTCCGCCAAAGAAATTATCCACCATGATAAACACTAAGCGGGCTTCCATAGTAATAAGACCGGTGCCTTTTAACGGTCTAAATCTAACCATGTTAAGACTGGTTGGCACAAAAAGGGTGTGGATATACTCACCAAACTTGATCATTTGAATGCCATTAATCGACACTTCTGCACTGCGACGCATCATGTTAAATAAGCTTATGCGCATATGCCTTGCAAATCGTTCGTTGACTATTTCCAAGGTTGGCATTCGACCGCGTACAATTCGGTCTTGAGACGAAAAATCGTATTCCAGCGCCGAGCCGTCGTTTTCAATTTCATCGACTTGCTCTTCTTCAACGTCGTCTACACCATGGAGTAGCGCGTCAATTTCGTCTTGTGATAATAAATCGCTCACTTGGCTTCTCTATTCATTGGATATATTGCAAATTCTGCTACTGAATCACAAAACCGGTAAACAATACTTCTTCAATCACCGGATTTTGTTCGAGATCATTCATAACTTGTCTTACCTGCGCAGTGGATTTGCTTCTTAATTCCGCTTTGCCACCTTCAGTCACTAAGTCATCTGCATTTGACGCACTAAATACGCGAAGCAAGGTTCCCTCAATCATTGGAATATGACGCTTTGCACGCTCTTCGTTTTCACTGCCGCGTACCATCAACTGCACGTCAATTTGAACAATTCGCTCGCGAGTTGTGCCAGGCGCATTAAATTGAAACGGCCGTGGCATACCAACATACACTGCCCCACCTGTGTTGGTCGCCATTTCTGACTCTGATGCAGCGCCATCTTGTACACTCACCTCATCTGATGCATCAGATGAGAATAGGAAAAAATATGCACCTGCAGAGCCTGCCAAGAGCACGACTACAGCGATGATGATTAACATCATTTTGCTCTTTTTCTTTTCACCCGCTGGCGCTTCTAAATCTGCCTCTGCCATGTTTTTTCCTATGTTCTCAATTTGTACTTACACAAAGTAGTCAATGCCACCCAAGGCGCTACCAGCAACTCTTTGCTCAATGACGGAGCCTGTAGCATCTTCCATAGCTTGCTCTGAACTTGTTTCAGAAGCTCGACTACCAGAAGAGCCATCTCTGGCTAGTTCACCTTCATCATTCGCTTGTGAACCACCATTGCTGTCTTGCTGAACAGATGATTGTCCAAGTTCAATACCTTGTTCCTGGAGCATTTCGCGCAATTTTGGAAGCGCTTGATCTAAGGCTTCTTTTGCCTGCATCGATTGCACGCTAAAATTCACGGATGCTGCATCACCATTTAGATTAACGCGTATCTGCATTGCTCCTAGCTCAGGTGGGTCAAGTCGAATCTCTGCCGCAGGATTGCGACCATTGACCATCCATCTCACTTTTTCAGCTAGTTGCTGCTGCCCATCTGGTTTAAAGATATTTACCGCTTTATCCAAATTGTTTACTGTGGCCTGAGCAAGTTTCGTACCTTCTGTGTTCAATGAGGCAGATTCTTTTATCAAGCTGACTTCGTTTAGCGTAAACATCTGGTTTTGCTGGCTTTGTACAGACTGAGAAACAGAGTTTGCCAGTCCCAGGATATTGCTAAACTGGGCTAGCGCACTGTCAACTTTACTGGTCTGTTGCGGTGGAATTTCGACATTAGCTTGCGCAAGTGCGTCAGAAACCAGTGACTTTAAATCAATACCGGGTTCACGGCCGCTTTGCAGTTGTTCTTTGAATTCTTTTAGCCCAGATTGCATGGCAGCAACAAACTCACTGCCTTTTTGCTGCGCTCCTAAATCGGCCGCAAACTTTTCAACCCGAGACTTAATGTTTTCAATCGTATTTGTTTGTGAGCGCTCGTCCAACAATGCAAGCTGCTTGAGCATGTCTTGTTCGTTAGGCGCCTTCACGTTTATTTGAGCGTCTACTGGCATTTTTCCGCTACTTTGTGCGTTAGCAGAATTGCTCAGAGCCTCTTCATCTGTTTGTCGTGTCTGCGCAACATCAAGAACCTCATCAGAAATTGCGGTTTCGCCTCTTTGCGCAATATCATTTAATTGAACATCTTGCGCCTGTAGTGATTTACCATTGTTTAAGTCGCTTGAGGCCTTAGCTTCAGACTCACTCAGTATTTGCTGATTTTGTGCATCCAGCGTCTTTCCTATATGTTCCAAGTCTTTTGCCGCTGCCTGCTCTATTGAAGCATTCAATGCTTGTTCTGAATCGTCAGTCGGATTTGAGCTGTGCAACATGTTCTCAAGTAGTGCTTTATCCAGCGCTAGGCTTTCCTCAGAAAGCGCATTATTGTTATCTGTTTCACCTGCTTTAGTATTTTGTTCGTGAAACTGGTTTAACATTTTTGTAATGGCTGCAGTTAGTTTGTCTAGCTGCTCCTGAGCAAGCTCATCTTGGGCAAAAATATCATAAAGACTAACGCCCGCTTTCTGCGCATCCAGAATTATCTGAAGTTCGTCTTCTGTCAAACTAATGCTAATTAAGTCTTTAGCTTGCTCATCTTCGCTCACGCCTTCGGAAATTTCACTGGATTGTTCATTCAGCGCTTTTACATCAGAAACAAAGTCGACGTAGTTGAACTCTTTGTTAGCGTGTTTAGCAAGCAATTCAACGGTGTCTGAATGAATGCTAATTGGGCTAAAGCCTTGCTCATCTTCGCTCACGCCTTCGGAAATTTCATTGGATTGTTCATTCAGCGCTTTTACATCAGAAAAAAAGTCGTCTTGGTTAAGCACCTTGTTAGCTTGCTCTGCTAGAAATTCAACTTCGTCTGAGTGAGCGCTAGTTCGCTTGAAAGCTTGCTCCTCTGGGGTAGCGGGAAAATTATCAATATTGGCCTCCTCCAAAGGGGAATCTCGTTCAATCGTCTGCTCCAAAATTTGCGCATCAGACAGAACCTGTTCGCCATCTGTCTCGGCGGCAGCATTTAGGTCGGCGCTAGATGAGCTTTTTCCATTCGATGCTTCAGTTGTTGCCTCATTTAATGCAGCCTCACTTACAGGCTCATTATAAGTGGCAGTTCGCATTAAATCTTTAGAGTGATCATCTGTTGCACTTTTACTATCAACTCCCTTGTCGTTTTCTTGATTGCCGTGCTCAACAGGTTGCGTGTAGGCAATATTGTCATCACTACGAAATCGACCTGAATCCTCTTTGCTACCTTCTCTCATACTAGGACGCGCAGCGCTTGATTGCGCAAAAGCACCATTCTCTGCGTCAGCAATCGCGCGCTCGAATGCACTTCGACGGTCCTCATATCCATTTGCTGCTTGGGCGCTCTGACCGCTGTGTTCTGATACAGCAGGCTTGACCATGTCAAACGGCAAACTGCTTACGGCAGATTTTGATGATGGAGTGGCAAATTGTTGCATCATAACAATATTGTCCTAGTCTTTATAATTTATAAACCACTGTAAATATTGATCTTTTTTAATTTAACAGTGAAGCATAAAGAGGATTTTGCAATTGGCGTACCAATTTAATTACACGCGAATGTAAACCTTGGGGACAAGCGGGCTTATAACTTAACCTGAATCCTGTTTAAGAAATGGTGCAAGCGCTTGTTTCACATACTTAAATTAATTTTTACACTCAGTGCTGCTAGAATTGTGAAAGACAAGGCGCAAAAGTCACGTAATAGTTATTCTATTGCTGGCTTTTGCAACGCAGTAATTCGCAATTCTAGCGGTGCTGAGCGCCGTTTCTTAAACAGGATTCAGGTTAACTTAGACAGGCTTTGTTTTAAATGCGCTAGGCCCGACAGCTCATCGAATAGTTTTTGCTCTTGCTTAGCCTCAATAATCGATTGTTGTTGGCTGCGTTTGTCGATGAGTTTAGAAATGGCTTGTGATTTAGCTTGTTGTTCGAAGTACAAGCGTTTGCGCTGATCCACGACCAGCGTTGCTTGATTAATCATGTTTACCTGTTGCTCGCAGGCTTTATCGAGTTTACCGACGAAGCTTTGATGCTGTATAAGCGCTGTAGCACCCAGGCCTTCGCTGGCTTTTTGTTTAATCACGTTTAAGTAATCCAAACGATACTGCTCAAGTGCGGTGAGTTTTTGTTGATGCTCAAAAAGATGCTGCTTGGCTGCTTGAAAATCGCTTTGCAACTTGTCTTCTTTATCTTTTTCAATTCCCAAAACTAGCTGAAGTTGTTTTACACTCGCCATCTGTTTTATTGACTCTGACCTTGTGAGGCTGCATTTAAGCCTTTACCAAGTGTTTGCAAGGCTTCACCTCCTTGTTCAAAACTCACAATTTGTTTGGTGCTTTGTTGCAAAAAGGCATTTATGGCAGGCGCGGCGGCAATCGATAAATCGATAGTGGCATCACTGCCTTTTGCGTAAGCGCCTAAGTTAATTAGGTCTTTATTTTGCTGGTATGCGGAATACACACGTTTAATACTTCTGGCATTTTGTTCATGCTCAGCGCTGACAACTTGTGGCATTACGCGCGAAATGGACGCTTCAATATCAATTGCAGGATAGTGACCGGATTCTGCCAGTGCGCGCGACAAAACGATATGCCCATCGAGAATGGCACGGGCAGAATCTGCAATTGGGTCTTGCAAATCATCACCTTCAGTTAACACCGTATAAAATGCGGTAATAGAACCTTGATATTGACTGCCATTTCCTGCGCGCTCAACTAATGCGGGCAGTTTTGCAAACACTGAGGGCGGATAACCTTTCGTTGCTGGCGGCTCTCCTACGGCAAGGGCAATTTCACGCTGCGCCATGGCGTAGCGTGTCAAAGAATCCATTAGCAATAACACGTTTTTACCTTGGTCACGAAAGTACTCAGCCACGGTTATAGCGGTTTCGCTTCCTTTTAGGCGCATTAGCGGGGAGGTGTCTGCGGGAGCGGCAACAACTACGGCTTTTTGCCTATCTTCTTCACTAAGAATATCATCGATAAATTCTTTGACTTCTCGGCCTCTTTCGCCAATTAGCCCCACCACCACCACATCAGCATTGGTGCCGCGCGTCATCATGCCCATCAATACGCTTTTACCAACACCGCTACCAGCGAATAACCCCATGCGCTGACCTTTGCCAACCGTAAGCATTGAATTAATTGCTCTTACCCCAACATCCAACGGCTCTGACACTGGTTTACGTTGTAGAGGGTTGATTGGTGAAGGTTGCGTAGAGGCTCGCTTTTCAAACTGAATAGGCCCTTTGCCATCAATTGGCTCACCGTTACCATCGATAACGCGACCCAATAAAGCCTCTCCAACACCTAAACCAGCATCGTGAGAAATGGGCTCTACCAAGGAACCAGGCACAATCCCTCTGATGGACTCTACGGGCATTAAGAAGGTAATGTCATTGGCAAAGCCAACAACTTCAGCTTCTACTTTTCCGCTCACCGTTTTGACTCGGCACCGCCCGCCTATTGGGATTTGACAACCTACCGCTTCAAGGGTTAAACCCACACCGCGAACGAGTTTACCCGATGCAACAGGCGTTGACTCAGATACAGAGCGTCTAATTGACTGCAGGTGCTCAACTAGCGCGAGGGTCATCGCTCAATCCTTGCTCTTGCAACATTTGATCAAATATCGCCTCGCAGCGTTTTGCTATCGACATATCTACTGCATTATTTTGGCTAAGTACTTTGCAACCGCCCCGCCCTTGTTCTTCACATGGCACTAAACGCCAATTATTTTTTTCGTTTGCCTCGTCGCTAGCAAGACGTTCATTAATAAGCAATACATCTTCTGGGTGCAGCATGATTTGATACTGCGCCTCCTGAATCGGAAGTGCCGTAATACTTTCACTGATGATTTGCATAAGACTGTCGCTAGACTGACTAAGCTCTACCTTCAAGACTGCGCTTGCCAGCGCTTTTGTCAACATCACAAGCTCTTGTTTAACTTCATCATTCACTTGCTTTAGAGGCTGTTGTAGCTGGGCAACGATTGATGCTAACGCGTCAATTTGAACTTTTGCGGCTTCATCTGCCTGCGCTTTACCGGCTTCAAATCCTTCGCTTTGCCCTTGTTCAAAGCCCTCTTTTTTGCCAAGCTCAAGGCCTTCTTCTTGACCTTTTTCAAATCCTTCTTGCTTGCCGCTTTCGAAACCTTCCTCAAACGCAGCGCTTCGAATTGCTTCGATATCTTCGGCAGTCAGGGGTTTAATTTCTTCCTCTACCTCTGGCGCTTCGTATTTCCACTGCGTAAAAGGCTTATTAAACGCCGTTGTGCGCTTTAACGCTTTAGCACCTTTACTCTGTGCGCTTTCAACAGGCGGCAAATCCCAAAGTTTAGCATCAGCTGTTGTGCTGTTTTGCTCACTCATGCTTATACAAACTCTTCGCTACCGCCGCCACCTAGGACGACTTCACCGGCGTCGGCTAAGCGACGTGCTATTGAGAGGATCTCTTTCTGTGCAGTTTCAACTTCGCTTAACCGCACCGGCCCCATTGCTTCCATGTCATCAAGCAGCATTTCCGCAGCACGTTTTGACATGTTGCCCGTAATTTTTTCTTTCAGCTCGTCGTCTGCGCCTTTAATCGCTTTCATAAGTGACTCTTGCTGCACTTCACGCAGAATTGCTTGAATACCTCTATCGTCAACGTCAATCAGATTGTCGAATACAAACATCAAGTCCTGAATTTGCTGAGACATTTCTTCATCTTGCTCACGGATGGCATCCATTAACTGAGCTTCGATGTTGGTATCGAGGTAGTTCATGATATTAGCGGCAGATTTCAATCCGCCCATCTTCGCAGCTTGCGCACCCGCTTGACCCGCAAACTGTTTCTCCATAATTTCGTTAAGTTCTTGCAGCGCCGCCGGTTGTACTTCTTCGAGGTTGGCAACACGCATTAATAAGTCTAAACGAACTTTTTCTGGGAATTGCGCCATAATTTCTGCAGACTGCTCAGGCTCTAAATACGACATAACGATGGTTTGAATCTGAGGGTGTTCATTGCGAATAATGTTTGCCACTTGCTTCGAATCCATCCACTTGAGCGACTCGAGGCCTTTTGCGCCTGCACCGGCAAGAATTTGGTCAAGTAAATGCGCTGCCTTATCTTCGCCTAAGGCCGTAGTCAGCGTGCGGCGAACAAAGTCTTCGCTCTTAAATCCAATGGTTGAGTAGTTTTGAATTTCTTCAATAAAGTGCTTATGCACTGCATTGATTTTTGACTGCGTCATATCATCCATCGCGGCCATCGCGGCGCCAAGAGCTTGAACCTGCTTGGGCTGCATAAACTTTAATATCTGCGCGGCGTCGTCTTCAGACAAACTCAATAACAAGATAGACGCTTTTTCAATGCCATCAAGCTTGCCAATATCATAGCTTGGCGCTTCTTCTTGTGTTTGTAGTGCTGTATTTTCTGCCATGATTCTCTCTAATTCGGTGTTTCTATTCGTCTTCTAATAACCAGCCGCGTACGACCTGCGCGGATAATTCGGGTTCATTGGCAACTAGGGCACGCACGACCTTAAGCACATCTTCATCTTTGTTTAAGTTCGGTAGCGTGAGCGAACCGTCTGCTGCAAAACCTACTTTGGCTTCATCAAATTCATCGCTCAACATGTCCATAGTTTCGTCACCAAGGTCAAGTTCGATATCGTCGTCACTCACTACTGCGCTCATATCCGCTTCTGGGAAGATGAGGCGCTTAAGCATCGGTCTGACAACGGCCATTATTAGCACAATGATAACAATCGCGCCCATAACGAGCTTTAAGATGGGCATGAAGAAGTCTTCTTGCCAAAATGCTTCCTCTTTTACCTCACCCATATCAATGCGATTAAATGGGATACTGACCACTTCAAGTGAATCACCGCGAGTGACGTCAAACCCAATGCCACCTTGCAGCAAACGTCGAATGTTTAACAACTCTTGCTGAGACATTGGCGTTGATACTGTCTGTCCGTCGGCTCCGGTAGAAGCAATATGATCAACGGCAACAGATACGCTTAACCGTCTGATTACGCCCGTTTGCTGTTTAGTGTGGCTAATGGTGGTATCTAATTCGTAGTTGCGTGTTTCTTCTTTTGTTCGGTTACCAGGAACGGTCTGGTCACCACCATTGCCGCCCATAGCGTCTTCTGGAATATTGGAATCAAGCGGTGGCTGATTGGTGAGCGCGCCTGGAATACCAGCAATAATTGCGCCCACTGTATTTTGTTCAGAAATCATTTCACTGCGCACAGCGGGTAAATCTGGGTTGTAGCGACGTTGAGTTTGTTCAACGGCAGTAAAATCCATGCTGACATCTGCCTGAGCAGTATAGTTACCCAGGCCAAGCACAGGAATCAAAATAGAATCAATTTTCTGTAAGTACTCTTCTTCGCGCTTTTTCTCAAGCTCGTATTCTTTGCGGGCACGTGAACTCATCGAATCTTGTGAGCCAGAATTAAGCAGTCGCCCGTTGCTGTCAGTTACCGTCACGCGGCTAGGCTCCATGCCTTGCACTGCAGATGCAACAATATCCACAATCGAGTCAACTTCTTCACCCGATAACACTGAACCACGAAGCGCGGTTACCACCACTGTCGCGCTGGCTTGCTTTTCTTTACGGGCAAATACGTTTTCTTTTGGAAGCGCCAATAACACTCGCGCTTTGCTTACGGCATTAATGTCTTCGATGGTGCGCGCAATCATCTGTTCGCGTGCGTGTTTTAGACGTTCTAGCTCAACGCGTTGACTAACACCAAACCCCATGTCTTGCATAATGATATCGGCACCACCAGACTCTTGTGTGGAAATGCCTTCTCGCACCATACCTAAGCGCACATCTTTAAACTGGCTGTCGACCACATAAATGGTTGTACCTTCAATTTTGTATTGCACTTGCTGCTGATCAAGATAGTCAAGGGTTTCTATCATCTCTTGCGCTGGCATTTGTGCCAGGGGTCGATAGGTTGGCTCTTTTGACCATAAAAAAATGAATATTGCGATAGCAACACAAATGACCAAGGTCACAATCATCGTCATTTGACGGATAGTTTCTGCGTTACTTAAACTCTCGACAATGGGGTTTTTGCGAGCATCAGCAACTTCACGTTCACTTATGTCGTCAGAAATTGCCAGTTCGGTACTTGTTGATTCAGCCACGTCTTACTACCTCTATACCGGCATGTTCATAATGGTTTTATACGCTTCAAGCAGCTTATTTCTGACCTGAACAGTCGCTTCAAAAGCAATACCTGACTTCTCTTTTGCCACCATTACGTCAACGAGGCTTAAATCGGGGTCACCCATCTCAAATCGTTGCTGCATGGTGCGCGACTCTTTTTGCATGCCATTGACGTTGTTAATTGCTTGGCTCAACATATCTGAGAATTCAGAACCCGATGGATTAACTTCAAGACGCTGCATTGGCGCATTTGGCACCGCACTAGCCTGCGCTGCCATGGCCTGCATTTCTTGATAAAGTGAGTTTGCTTTTACATCCATTTGAACTACCTTAAGCGTCATTTTTTTGCTAAAACTGCAATCGATACGAGGGCATATGCAATCGAAATGCCATTTTGAGAGAAAGCGGCAATTTATGGTCAAAATGAACGGCAAGGGTTTGCACTTGCCTCGTCATTTGGGTATTCGGCTAATTCGGTAGTTGGGCAAGGGTTGCCTAAAGAGGATGTTCAAGGGAGGAGACCCACCTTCAAATAGCTGCTGGCCCGTCCTTGGGCGCTCAGCATTGTGGGGCGTTCGCAATTGTTGGGCAAGGGTTGCCTAAAGAGAATGTTCAAGGGAGGAGCCCCACCTTCAAATAGCCGCTGGCCCGTCCTTGGGCGCTCAGCATTGCACGTCCGTGTGCAATGATGCTATTTGAAGGTGGGGCTCCTCCCTTGAACATTCTCTTTAGGCAAAATGCTATAGGTTCCATCTTTGAATAAGCGATTCATATTTTCAAAGTTCAATCGCTTGTTTTCAGCTTGCTCTGGCGTTTGAGATTGCAATACAGTGTACGCCGCAAGAAAAGGATTCGGCCCAGCGCTATAGCGAGACGCACCACTATTTGCGTGATCAAAATAAGCGGAAGAAATACTTTCTACCATTAGGTTTATTGGCACTTCTACAGCATCGGAAAATTGCTTTGCAGCAGTGATATCGCTTAAACCCGGGATAAAAATGCCACTCGCCCCCGCCTTTATGTAGCGTTTCATTCGAACAAGGGTTTGATCAAAACACTCAGCATCATCGACTAGCTGACGCAGATAGACATCGGTTCGTGCGTTGATATAAAATTGCGCTCCCACGCGCTCACGCATTGCCATGATCTTTTGTGCTAGCAATTCGGGCGCATCCATTCCATCTTCTATATTAATGCCTACCACACCCAAAGCGCACAAACGCTCACATAAATCGGCAACTTCATCCGGCAAGTCGGAATAGCCGTTTTCAATATCTACGGTTAGCGGAATTGTCGCAACTCGCTGTATACGTTCAATGGCATCAATTAATTGTGATGTTGGCAAGGCTGCACCGTCGGCGTAACCCAATGACCAAGCTAAAGACGCACTGCTTGTTGCAAGCGCTTTCGCGCCATTTGCTTGCACTATGGCAGCGCTAGCGGCATCCCATATGTTGTTAAGTAGCAGTGGCTCTTGTTTGTTATGTAGGCTTTGAAACTTGGTAAATTGTGTTGTCATCTAACTATCTCCTAAGTGAGTAACTAGTGTATAAGAAGATCTCGTTTAAACACGTGTTTTTCGGAACTGATAGTAAAGTTAAATACAAAACGCCGGCGCTTGTTTTGGCTCTTCGAGATGGGATTTCCGCAGAGAGCTGGTTATTAATAGTGTCATTGCACACGGACGTGCAATGCTAAGCGCCCAAAGACGGACTCAAACCAACAGCCCGGCGCTTGTTTTGGCTCTTCGAGATGGGGTTTCCGCAGGGGGCTGGTTATTAATAGTGTCATTGCACACGGACGTGCAATGCCAAGCGCCCACGGACGGGCCAGCGACTATTAATAACCAGCCCCCTGCGGAAACCCCATTTCGAAGAGCCAACCCTCATAAAGCAAAAAAAGCCGCCTCTTGGGGGAGGCGGCAATAGGGAGACATCCATATCATTGCTTACAAACTTTTAGCGCTTTGAAGTGTTAATTAGGGACTTCAATTCCCGACTCGCGCATTTTCGCGAGCTTATAACGAAGGGTTCTGGGGCTGATGCCTAACTTCTCAGCAACATCTTTGCGCTTACCATTGTAGGCTTGCAGCGCATCCAAGATGATTTGATGTTCCTGGAATTTAAGTTCCGACCCCAATAATTTGTTATCGGACTCTTGTGCATCAACTTGAGCAAAAAATTGCGGTGCGCTAGATTCCATCATTGGGCTGGCTGGCTCAATCAATAAATCGGAAGCATCAATTTGCCCCTCTTCAGCCAATATCAAAGCCCGCTGAACCACATTTTCAAGCTCGCGCACGTTTCCAGGCCAAGTGTGGTTTAAGAGTTTGTGTTGGGCAGCAGCGGTTAATTCACCAATCTCAATGTTTTGAGATTGGCTATGGCGCACAATTAAATGGTTCGCCAGAGGAATAATATCGCCTTTACGCTGAGCAAGTGGCAACCACGTAATTGGGAATACATTCAAACGATAGTATAAATCTTCTCTGAATTTACCTTGTGCGACCGCCTCTTTAAGGTCTCGGTTACTAGTAGCAATTACCCGCACATTTAATGATATGGTTTTGCGGCCGCCCAAGCGCTCAACTTCACGCTCCTGCAACACCCGCAACAACTTGGCCTGAAGCGCCAAATCCATCTCTGTGATTTCATCTAACAGTAGCGTACCTTCTTGCGCCTGTTCGAACTTACCCGGGCACGCTTGTATTGCGCCCGTGAATGCGCCTTTTTCGTAGCCAAACAAAGTGGCTTCAAGCATATTTTCTGGAATCGCCGCACAGTTGATAGCCACAAATGGACATTCGTTACGCTTTGATTGGTCATGGATATATCGTGATATAACCTCTTTACCCGAACCACTGGGGCCAAGCACCATAACCGTGGCATCTGATTTAGCGACCTTTCTTGCCAATGCAAGCATATCGATACTGCTCTGATCGGCTACAATCGGGTTAGTTGACTCCACGCGCTGAGCAGGTGCATAGCGCCCTACTAAATTCAGCAATACTTGTGGTGCAAAGGGTTTTGAAAGATAGTCGGTCGCGCCGTCGCGCATTGCCTGTATGGCATCATTGATGTTCGCGTATGCGGTCATCAAAATCATTGGCAGTTTCGGGTATTTGTTTTTTACGCTTTTAAGCAGAGACAAACCGTCCATACCCTGCATTTGAATATCACTGACAATTAAATCAAATTCATTTTGCGACAGTTTCACCATCGCAGACTCCGCGCTTTCGACAGGCGTTACTTGGTAACCACCTAACAATAAAGTATCGACCAGAGCCTCTCTTAATCCGTGATCGTCTTCTACTATTAGTACTTTAGTTTTGCTCATGCGCTGACTCCTTGATTGTATTGGTCAGATTGTGTGTTTGCTTGGTCTTCGTTGGCAGCATCACCCACTTTTCGATACCCACTGATATTTGGTGCAATTGGCACGTTTATAGTGAACTGTGCGCCCGACTGGGTAGATTCATTTGCTGTTATGTTCTTGCAAGAAACAAAGCCCTTATGAGACTTTGCGACAGTGTTAACAACTGCCAAGCCCAAACCAGTGCCTTGGGACTTGGTTGTAAAAAATGGCTCGAAAATCCGATTAATTTCAGCTTCATCAAGGCCTGGCCCATTGTCGCTGACAACGAAACTGATAAACTCACGCCCCTCAAACTCCATAGCTTCAACATGCAGTGAAACACGATATTCGCTCAATGGGTGCTGAGGCTGCGCCTCATTGTTGTTAGTGTCGACGTGATCGACAGACGTTGTGATGGCCTGTAAAGCATTGCTCAGTAAGTTGCTGATCGCGCCAGACAGTGCACTCAAATTACAAATAAGCGCTGCATCGTTCTCACTCAGGTTTATGTCGAGCTGAACCTTGGCTTGCGTAAATTGCGCTTCTACGTTTTGCTTGGCGACATTCGCGATATGATTCGCGCTCACCGATGTAACGATTTGAGTGTCGCCACTTTTGGCAAACAACAGCATGTCATTGACTTGCGACTCTAAGTCTTTCAAACGCATAATTAGCTTTTCGCTAAAACGTGAAGTGGTTGCGTCTGTCGCTTGTATACTCTTAATATTTTCTGCGTATAATAGAGCTGAAGAAAGCGGCGTACGAACCTGATGTGCCAGCGACGCAACCATTTTACCCAGCGACGATAATCGCTGCATATGACCTACTCTGCTCTGAAGCTCGCGCGTTTGAGTCAAATCGGTAATAACGATTAACTGCCCTTTTTCCTCAACCAATGGCGAGATGTCGATTTTAACGCGCTTGCCATTGCGCATTGATACTTCATGCCCATCATCAGACCGCGGGCTAAACGCACGACTTATTACGTCACGCCAGAGTTCACCTTCAAGTGGCTCGCCCAGTAAACTGGTCGCCTGTTGGTTAGCCAAAGTGACCTTTCCTGTGTGATCAATAACCACAACGCCAGCAGGCATAACCGACACTAAATTTGAGAAACGTTCTGGATTAAGCGCTTGCACATCACTGGCTTGGCATGCATTTTCTAAAGAAGTTCTTTGCGCATATACCTGACGCACGGACGGTACCATTGTATATTCTACAACGCGGCCGTTTTTGCAACCGTTTGCATTACTTGCGTCAAAGTGTGGATCAGCGCTGAAAGAAAGTGTTGCCATAAGCTTAGAAATTCTGTGCATTTACTACTAGATAGAAGCTTTAATGCACGGCACGTGCCAAATTTTTATTTACTAATATCAATAGCTTACTGAATTTTTGTTTTTTGACGCTGTCAAATTTTTGTCTTTTGACACCGTTTAAAAACCTAGCAAAGCTACGCGTCAATCCACAAAATTTTTACACGCGCGCGCCTTATCACATTTATATCTGAGGGAAAAATCGACTTGTTTTTTAACGCTATATACGTCTAAATAGTCGCCGATGAAAAAGAATCAATATAAACGGATTTAATATGAAAAAAACGCAGGGCTACTTGCAAGATTACGTTCACAATCATGCAGGGGCTGTTTTCGCATCAATCTTCGTTTTGATGATTGCCGTGTCCGGCTTTTTTGCTATCAAAGATTTGGCAGCAGAACAAAGCCAACGGCATCAGCAATCTATTTCTCCTGTTTTTGCCTTGGTGGAAAGGGAACTCATTCGTCCACTGCATACCGCTAAAACGATTGCCGACCTAGGCTACTATTCTAGCTATTTCCTTGCAGAGCAGCCAGACGAAAGCAGCTTAATGCCGCTACTCAAGGACTTAGAAAACGAGTTTGGTCATGAGTTTTATCTCGCGCACGAAGTATCAAAAAAGCAATTCAATTCCAGTGGGCGCACCTTCGATTTAATTGAGGGCGAAGTCATTTGGTATTTTGCCCTTCGCGATGAGTTTGACTCTGAGGTTCAAGCGGTTCTTGGTAATCGAGAAGATCCGCATCTGTATATTGACGTGAGGCAGTATAATGATGAAGGGAAATTTTTGGGCTTCGCTGGTTTAGGTAAGTCTCTCAATGACTTTCTCGACTCCTTTGATACCTTTCGACAAGAATATGGCCATGAATTTCTGTTTGTGAACAACCGAGAAGAAATTGTGCTTTCATCGCTTGCACAATACTCTCCCACGCAAGCAGATGGCGCAGATGCGCGCATTGGCATTAAAAACATCAATGATGTTGAATGGTTTCCCGAATTCTTAGAGGAAACCAAAGAAGTCTCAGAGCCAAGCATCATTGTGCGCGGTGCACAAGGCGGTTTATTGGTGTCACAGCTTAAGCTAGAGAGTTTAAATTGGAATCTCTACGTCATGACACCACTTGATGCTCGCCAAGAGGATGTTAATCGTTCTTATACACTTTATGTTGCCCTCAGCTTTCTTGTTCTACTAATCGTTTTTAAGGTGGTTCATCACATTACCGACCGCTTTCTTGATAGCAGAAATAGCCGCGCCAACATCGATGAGCTAACTAATTTAGCCAATCGCGAGTATGGACGAACGTTTTTTAACCGAGTTCGCAGGCGCCATCATCAAATGTCAGTGATTCTTTGCGGCTTGGATAACTTAAATGAAATACGCGAGAAATATGGCAGTGAAACGGTAAATGAAGTGATTGCCCATGCCGCAGATTCTTTTCTAAAGGCCGTTGGAAGTAAAGATTTAGTCGTACGATGGGGAAGCGAAGAATTCGTTGTCATCATGTCTGAGCAAAATGAATCGGCAACCGCAGAGCTTGCCGAATCGCTGCGCTCATCATTGGCTGCATCTGATGAAGCGTCCAGTGAGAGTGGACTGCTTGTCACTGGAAGTTTTGGTGTCTATAGCTCTCGGCAGCTTTCTGACACGCTCGATTTTATGGTCGACAGAGCGAACAAAGCCATGTTTGAGGCAAAGACATCCGGCAAAAACAAAGTTGTGGTAGCCAGCTAGCGAGATTACGACTCGCTAATGCCAACAGTACGTTGGCCTTTTTCAGTAGTTCTCTTATTCACCCAGACTTTGGATTAGTTTGTTTCTTTATCTCGACTGATTTCATATTTGCGCATTTTTTCAACAAGCGTTGTGCGGCGCATTCCTAATTGATCGGCGGCGCGGGCAACTACCCAATCTTGTTTTTCCAAAGCCTGACGAATGAGACTAATTTCCAGGTCAGATAAGTACTCTTTTAAATTAACGCCATCGCTTGGTAGCGTGGTATCTGACGCTGTAGGTAGATGGGTATCTGTACTAACAGGATTGGCTTGAGCGTACTTAAACATGGCGTTAATAGCGTCTCGTTCGGCATTTTCATCCTGACCGGCTTCGGCATGAACCGCTTGTGTGCCGTCATCTTCATACTGATACTTATGCGGAAGATGCTCTACATCAATCACCTGCTTGGGATGTAAAATAGACAAGCGTTCAACTAGGTTTGATAATTCGCGCACGTTGCCCGGCCAAGAGTGAGCCATCAATGAGCGCATTGCACTTTCAGTAAAACGCACGCTATCTTGTTTGCTTCCTTCAAGACGAGAGGCAAGTTCTTGCAACAGCAAGGGGATATCTTGAGCTCGCTCTCTAAGCCCAGGAGACTCAATTGGAAAGACATTTAAGCGATAAAACAAATCTTCTCTAAATTTACCGTCGGCAATCATCCCTTCAAGATTTCTATGTGTCGCGGCGATAATTCTGACATCACATTTAAGGGTTTTCGTTCCGCCAACACGCTCGAAAATTCGCTCTTGGAGTACGCGCAGTAGCTTTACCTGCATTTGTAGCGGCATATCGCCTATTTCATCGAGAAACAGTGTGCCACTTTCGGCCATTTCGAAACGTCCTTTGCGGGAACTGATGGCGCCGGTAAATGCGCCCTTTTCATGACCAAAAAGTTCGCTCTCAAGCAGCTCTCCGGGAATGGCACCACAGTTTACGGGAACAAAAGGCCCCTTTTGGCGCTTTGACATATAGTGAATATTTCGCGCGATAACCTCTTTGCCGGTTCCTGATTCACCAAGCACCAGCACATTCGCTTCCACAGGCGCCACTTGCTCAATCAAATCACGAACTTCGGTGATCCCGCGGCTATTGCCAACCAAGCTTCTAAATAATTTAGTTTTACCAGATACGAGCGTGTCCAGAGGACGATTGGCAGTGTAGTAGTCAGTGCTCTTTTTCAATAATTCGTTAAGATTTGCATAGGTGATAGGCTCAAACAGTGACCCCATCAAATTTTTAAAACTGCGCTCGCCGCTCAGTTGAAAACCGATATTGATAAATGGCGTTTCAGGATATTTTTCTATCACGTCTTCGGCCACTTCAGGCATTTCGCCGTCAATCAGTACCGACGACCAATTATCGCCTTTGCCAATCACTTTTAAGCAATCGGAATAGCCAGAATAATGCCCGTCTTCAGCTAAGAAGCTGAGAATAATTTTAAAATGTTCGATGCGAGCCTGATTATCGCTTATGACCAATATTTCACTCATAACCGCAACTTTATTCCACTGATCTCATAATTATGCTTCGGATAGTACCGAAATCCCGCCATTATTGACACCCATAAATAGAAATTCGCCCGACTTTCAATGATTAAGCAGGCAATACGAGCACTAATAGGGAATAAACTCTTTGTTGTCATCCGGCACAGAAGGGAATTTACCAGCACGCCAATCTTCGATTGCCTGATTGATGCGCTCTTTGGAATACGCAACAAAGTTCCATGTAATATGCGGTACTTGCTCAAAGCGCTCTCCACCTAACATCACCACTCGTCCAGCTTGCGTGAATGTGAAGCCTTCATCTCCCTGTTCAAAAAGCACAAAATCACCTTTACCAAAGTGCTGCCCGCCAAGCTCAATCTCACCAGAAATAATATAAACTGCCGTCTCTTGCTCAAGATTGGGCACAGTAATTTCGCTGTCAGCACAAGCGGCAATGTCGAGATAAAACATCGGCGAATACGTTTTGACCGGCGCACTCATGCCGTAGGCCTCACCCACCACCAAGCGCATCATCACGCCCTCGTGAGTTAAGGTTGGTAGGTTTTGTTTTTTTACATGCTGAAAGCTCGGTTCTAGCTCGCATAAGTTTTCGGGCAAGGCAACCCAACACTGTAAACCATCAATAAAATGGGGATTGGCTCTGACCTCAAAGGTTTCTCTCTCAGAATGAACAATGCCTTTACCCGCTGTCATCCAGTTCACATCTCCCGGAAATATCTCAAGATGGTTACCCAAGGAGTCTCTGTGCAATATGCTGCCAGAGAATAAATAGGTCAGAGTGGAAAGCCCGATGTGCGGGTGCGGTCGTACGTTAATTCCCTGTCCTGCATCAAAATCGCTTGGCCCCATGTGGTCGAAAAATATGAAAGGGCCAATCATTTTCTTTTGCATGTGCGGCAATACTCGTTTAACGGTGAGGCCGCCTAAATCGTGTTCTTTTGAGGCTAAGGGTATGGGCATGTAACTATTCCGAGTTGAGTTTTCTTGTAATAATTACAGAAAACACAAGAAAATAAATAGTTAACTTATGACTTTTTTAAGCCTTGGTGCATCAACTCAGCTCTTCGCCAATCATCTAAAGTATCAATATCTTGAACAAGATAGTGAGGCTGAATGATAGGGAGAGAATATTCTGAAAATACCGGTTTTTGCGACTTAAAGCCTTCTATCGTGCCCCAGTAGAACTGACCAGCATCATGATAAGCGGGCACTAAATCTTGGGAGCGAGTATTGCGATGTTCAGGATACATCGGCGCAAGCTTGCCCTGCTGATATGTTAAGGCTCGCTGTACCGGAAACAAATACTCGCAAACAGTAAACGCGAAACAGGGTTTTGGCGCATCAGTACTATCATCGTGCTGAGTCTGAGCTAGATTTAACGTATCATAAGCCTGTTTGACCACATCGCTTGTTAAAAATGGCGCAGTGGCATAAATGCAGCAACAGTGAGTCACACTTTGATAGTGAAGCTGCATATACTCAATCGCATGTAAAATGACATCCATTGTGCTGGCATGATCATCTGATATATCAGCAGGTCGCATAAACGGCACCGAGGCGCCGTACTGCTTGGAAATATCAGCTATCACTTTAGAATCGGTAGAGACAATCACTTCATCAAACAGGCCGCTATTTATCGCCGTTTCAATCGAATAAGCGATGATGGGCTTGCCATTAAAAACCTTAATATTTTTATTGGGAATGCGCTTGCTTCCGCCTCGTGCGGGGATCAGCGCAAATTTCACTGCAGAATCTCGGTGAGTGTCTTAATGACGAGGTCTTGTTGCTGGTCGCTTAAATCAACGTATAAGGGCAATGTAATCGCATTTTGGTAAAAATGTAGCGCGTTCGGGTAATCCTCAGGCAAAAACCCTAAATCTTGATAATAAGGATGATTGACGATAGGAATATAGTGCACATTGACCAAAATATCCGCCTCATGCAGCTTATCGAACACCATTTTACGATCATGCTCAGTAAGCTCAACCATAAACAAATGCCATGAACTTTGCTCTAAGCTGTCAAAGCGAGGCAGTTTGAGCGACAAGTCTTTTAGTCCTTCAAAATAGCGTTTAGCAAGGCGTCTTCGTTTGGCCACAAAATCATCGATACGCTTAAGCTGCGCAATACCAAGGGCGGCCTGTAAATCACTCAAGCGGTAATTATAGCCAAGCGCAAGTTGCTGATAATGCCACGGGCCATCTATTTCACCCTGCATTTTTTCAAGGTCACGTGTGATCCCATGCTTTGCATACAACACACAGGCATCATGTAATTTTTTGTTGTTCGTCAGAATTGCCCCGCCTTCAGCGGTGGTTATTGACTTAACCGGGTGAAAACTCAATACGGCTAAGTCTGAAAATTCGCAAGCCCCGATCTTTTTATTATTGTAGTCGGCGCCTAGTGCATGCGCTGCATCTTCAATAATGGCAACATTTAAGGGTTTACATAGCGCTGATATGGTTTGCATATCGCAACTTTCGCCTGCGAAATGCACCACCACAATGGCTTTGGGCAACTTATTTTCCTGTTGCGCCTTGAGTAATTTGGATTCTAATGCGATGGGACAAAGGTTACGTGTATCTGGATTAATATCGACAAAGTCAACCGACGCGCCGCAATACAGGGCGCAATTGGCAGAGGCGGCAAAAGAATTTGGCGCTGTCCAAACATAGTCACCTGCGCCTACGCCCAAAGCCAAACAAGCAACATGCAAACCTGAAGTGCCACTGTTGACCGCAGTACAATACTCACCGCCAGTATAGTCGCACAGCGCTTGCTCAAACTCTGGTACTTTACTGCCTTGCGTCAGAAAATGATTTTCAAGTACGTCGATTACGGCATCTACATCGCTGGCAACTATTTGATGCTTACCATAAGGAATAGGCGCTGATTTCATATTCGTACTCATATGTTATTTTTTGCTGACTACAGCGTTTGTTTATCTAAAGCGATAAGTTCTTCAACGCTTAAAAAGTGTGGATTGGTGCCTGAGTGATATTCAAATGACTCAGTGCACACTTTACCCTTTTCAAGCAGTTTATTATGCGCATAGTTTACGTCAAGGCCGGTAAACTTTATGGCGGGCGTGATCACGTAGTGATCATCAAATTCGACGCTATGATGTGCCATTTCTTCTGGCACCATTACTTCATGAAGCTTTTCACCCGGACGAATGCCAATGGTTTCATATTCACGCTTGCCGCTCATTGCCTCCACTAAGTCTAGAATACGGATAGAAGGAATTTTAGGGACATATATTTCACCGCCTTGCATACGCGAGAAGTTTTTGACCACAAAGGCCACCCCTTCATCCAGGGTAATCCAAAAACGCGTCATGCCATCATGCGTCACAGGTAGCTTTTCTCTGCCTTGTTTTAACAGCTCCCGATAAAAAGGAACCACTGAACCGCGAGAGCCTACCACGTTGCCGTAACGAACGACTGAAAAGAGCGGGCCATTGGCACCTGCGATATTATTCGCCGCCACAAATAGTTTGTCAGAGGCTAGCTTAGTTGCGCCATATAAGTTAACTGGGTTTGCAGCTTTGTCGGTAGATAAGGCAATCACTTTGTCGATGCCGTTCACAATACAGGCATCAATCACGTTTTGTGCGCCATTGATGTTAGTCTTGATACACTCATTTGGATTGTATTCCGCTGCTGGCACTTGTTTCAGTGCAGCTGCATGAACAACTAAGTCGACATCTTTGGTGGCGGTTACCAAGCGCTCTTTGTCACGCACGTCGCCAATAAAATAACGCATGCAGTCTTGATTAAAGACTTGCTGCATCTCGAACTGCTTAAGTTCGTCGCGTGAGAATACAATTAAGCGCTTGGGCTTATAATTATCTAACAAGTGCTGAATAAAACGTTTACCGAAAGATCCGGTGCCGCCGGTGATCAAAATACTTTTGTTATCAAACACTGTTTACGTGCTCCTTTAACTGACTGAGCTTAAGCTGAGTGATGCATCACTTGATTCATAATCGCAGTTGCATCTGCTTGCTTATACCATTCTCCAAGCAGTTCGTATGGCTGTAACGCTCTGTTGATAAACAGGCCTCGGTTTTTGAAACCGTCTAACATAGAAGGAACAGGCTTAAGATCTTTGGTAAAAGCGATATACTTTTTAAATGAATAAGCAGGTTGCTTCGACAAAATATCTGTAAAACTGTCCGCCAAATAATCAACGGCATCGCTGTCATATTCATCTGTTTGCTTAGCATAAGCACGATTCAAGCCAAAATCGAAAAATTTGGCTCGATGGAGTATGTATGAAAATGTCGGTACGTCATTTAAGCGTGCAGCAATAAAGGCGATTGCCTCTTTTCTAGCGATTAATGGCGCGCTTCCCTGCTCTATTTTGCTGATTATCGCATCATTAGTGTCGACGAAAATCGGCAAGTAGGCCAAACTTAGATGTGATGGCATACTACCAGTATCGTCATCGGTAAAATGCCTTTCAAGCTGCTTAAACAGGCTTGCGCTTGTGGCTACTATCAAGGTATTTAATGGCGTTATTCTGTCCAGAGAAAGCATCAGTGGCTTAATATCACTTTCGCGGCTAACGATGCGAATTGAATCTTCGCTGATGCGTTCATTTGCATTGCACAACACAAACTGCTCAGGGAAGTCTTCGCTTAAATACGCCTGTATATCGTCGTTAAATACTTGAAAGGTAATCTTGCGATCTGCTAACAAATTGGCTTCCCGTTTTTCACAAAACGAAGCAGCATTATCGAACAGGTCGCCCGGCAAATTCACCATCGACTTCGTGTCTTCGGCCAATCGGTTCCAATAAGCAAGTATCAATGCAGCGTGTTTTAGCACTTGTTCGTCACTTTGCGCCATTAAAGTCTTATTTAAGGTGGCGCATAAGTTGTTCAAAGAACCAAACATATAAAAGCCGAAGAGTGATTTACCCTTTTGCATGTTCTTTGTTAGAAACGCTCGACACTTTTCAATGATGTCTCTCACATCTTCTTTATCGTTGAGTGTTTTTGAAGTGATGCGGCTGAGCTTTTCAAATTGCTTATTCATGCGCCCTCGGCTGAAGGCCTTCTCATAGCTTGCGTTTACATCAATATCTAATACGGCAAACGCTTCTCGTATATCATACATACACTGCTTTTTGTCGATTGCATCGTTCAATATCAGCACTTGTTCATCATTTAGCGGACTGGTGCCTTCAATGTAGACGCCGTCTGACAAATTGTAACAATCGACATTGACCGTACTCAGTGATTGCTCCATCGTCAGGCGAGAAATATTAAACTCCGCTTTGGTGTATACGGTCTCTCTAAAGTTGCCTTTAACCGGCAAGCTTTTCGCTAAGTTTTCTTCGTAGTCGTAAATCTGCTGACCATTTTCAAAATAGCCTGACTGACTGCTATGGTGTTTTTTGTAATCGACAAAACCCAGATCCACTCCCAATAAATAAAGATTATTGAAGCCCAGCTCCAAAAAGAAATTCACAGCAAGATTGGTAACCGTAGGAAATGCGCGCTTTAAGGTAGCGAATTTATCGCGACCAAAAATCGACAGCGCAGACGCGGTGGATGATTCGCCCGATTTAAATGCAAACAGCGTGTCTTTATAAATTCCGCAAGTGTCTGGGTGAATACCATTGACGCTTACCAGCGTAATTTGCTTTAGATACTCAGCGTCATTAATGCGTGAGGCCCAATCAAAGGTTGCTCTGCATTGTTCTACTTCTGCATGAAAGTCTGGCGTAATGCCATAGTTGTAAAGCGCCTGGAGCGCCGTTCCGCAGCTGACCACCAATATTTGTTCACGATACTCTTTTACCAACGCTATATTGTTGTCCAGTGATGGACCATTGCCCACGATGAAAAGCGGCAGTTCCCGGGTGGCTTGCGGAATTCTCTGGGGAGCGTGCGACAGCATGGCAGGGATTTTTTGCGCTAAGGCATGCTTTGTATGATTGATTCCATACAACACGTGATCAATGTTTTCGCATAGCGTAAAGGTAATTCTTAGCTGGTCGCGCACATCTTGAACCACTCTCGACAATGGCGCATTGTAATAAGACTGAAAGAAATAGCTTTCTGCCAGTAAATGCGGCCCAATCTGCATAAATTGATTGTTGATATCAGAAAATAGCTGCGAGCCGGCTTCACCCACATTAAGATATATTCGACCTTTTTGTTTATCTACGCGCTTAATGATTTTTGCCCAATCAACGGCGTACATAGAAGCAAAGAAAAAGTCAGGATTAGGCTCGCAAATGAAGGCGTTAGTAATCTGATGTTTTTCATAAAGCGCCTCTAGGGCATATCCAGTTTCCACTCCAAACAAAATAAGCGAGCTCACCTTTTGGGGTAATTTACCCTTTTCGTATTGCTGCGCTCCAAGTAATGTTGCCGTTCGGCGAATAAATATATTGTGCAGATAGTGTTTTTGTTTGTCGGAGTCGTAGCCAAACACAATGCTATCTTGGTTTGGATAGCGTTTGAAATGACGAGCCAACGTTCGCCCGGCGCGCTTCGCTTCTTCAATTGAGATAAAGGTGCAAGTGTGTTGATTGAATAAATTAATCTGCCCCGACTCTACATGGACGACTGGATGCCAAATTTTGCTTTGATACTCTGAGAATTGCTTGGCTAAATCTGGGAAATACTTATGGAAGGCCTTAAGGTTCTTTTTGTAAGTTTGTTTGCAATTAGTAAGTGTGCTTGAATTGTCTGAAGATGCACTTTGTACACAAGACCACTTGGAGGGCTTAAGTGAACTTGTCCAGTGCCCTACCCACTCGTTGAAGGCAACATTTTCATCAGGCACGCATTCATAGTTGAGTACATTTGTATTCCCCAAGCGCAGGGCAAGCATGATCGCATCAAAGCTTGGCTCATTATAATGCTTATAAAATAGGATTTTATTTAAGCTGAACGCCGCGCTCAGCTCACGTAAGTCTTGATAAAGATATCTAGCATTTTTATCGAACTGTATAAAAAGGCGGGCTTGATTTTGCTGTGCATAATGCAGTATTTCTCGCCAATCACAGCAGTACAATGAACAGAAAAACAAATCCCAACTTGGCTCGTAAAGGACAATGTATTGAGCGCTGGTTTGTTTAATTAGCGGCAACAGATGTCGACCTTTGCCTATGCCAAACACAACTAAACTATCAATGGGCAGAGAATGCTGTATTAGTGTGTCTGATGATTCAGCATATGATTTAAATCTGTCGAACCCGTCAATAGCATCCATTTTGACGTCGATGCCATTTATTTCGGTGTTCTGAGTACCCGTTTTGGGCCAATTGACCAGTGCGCTATGCAAGCCAAGGTTTTCGACCTGTTTATCAATTTCGGTATCTACGTCAAAGTGATAGAAGGTGATCCCCGTCTTCACATCGACAATGTTAATGTCGCCGTTTTGATCCACCATAATACTGCAGTCAAGCGATTGCGACTTCGCTATTTCTGCGGCGATGTTGGGGATGAATTGCTTGAATGCCTTTACGTTAGCATCAAATGTCTGTTGCACCTTCTGTGCAATTTTAGCTTCGCTTTGTGACTGCTTTTTTTCGTTTTTTGCTAAGTGAAGTCTAATGTCATTATGCATGGTCACACTTTTTGATATTGTTTAATCGCTTTAGAAGATTTAGTAATTCCCGTGAGCGTCGCTTTTGCTTCATCTCGAATACTCGAAACAAGTGCAAGCAAGGCGTCATTTACAGTAAGCTCCGCCTTTGCGAAATGCTTAACTTCGGGTTCTGCTAGCTCTTTAAGCAATAAGTTGACCAGTTTTTCGCGTTGGTCAATCAATATCTTTAAGTGTGAGTCGTTTATCGGGTCAGCGTTTAGATCGCCGCCTGCATTTGCCAGGCAGCACTCAATCTCTTCATTTATGGAAGATAAGGCTTTAGGGGTATGGTGGTGCGTCAGCTTAATCAAGCTTAATACACTGATTTTCAATGAAAAAGCTGCACTTACGCGCTAGCTTGCGCATACGCTTCTCGTTTTGCGGTTTCTGGGATTTGCGCCCATGCATCTTTAATTGGCAAAAACAATTGCAACACTTCGTTGATAATGTCTACGCCATTTTCCGCTGAAATGCCCGCTAACTGCGATAGAAAATAATCGTAGAGTGAATATAAATTCTCGGCAAACTCACCGCCAATATTTAAATCAAGCGTATCACGCAAGTTAATAAAGATTGCGGTAGCTTTTGATAAGTGTTCGGCTCGACCTTTTAAGTCGTTTCGCTCAATACAACCTTTCGCATATGCAAGCTTGTCCAATGCACCTTGCATTAGCATTAGCGTAAGTTTGTGAGGATCAGCATTGGCGATATCTTGTTTTAGTGTGCCCTTTTGGTACGCGTTAATTGCTTTACGTGTCATCTAAATATTTCCTAATGCTGCAAACAAAGCATTGCCGGTCGATTGCAAACTAGCTACGGTGGAATCAAGGCTTAAGTATCTGGCTCTAAGCGTTGCTTCATAGCCCTCCATACGCAGCTCAAATTGTTCTCGTTCGGTTTCTAAGTTGCCCTGTTGATCCTTGATTACGTCTTCACGCGATTTGAGTAGGCCTGAGCTCTGTGTATATTCTTCGGTAAAGGCGAGTAAGGCAGTAGCGATACCGTTCTCTCCCGAAAACAGTTCCGATACTTCGTCAAAGTTATCGGCAAGTGCATCATTCAATCGTGATGAGCCTGAGCCTAGACCAAAGTCGCTCGCGCCTATTTCTAATCGACCCTCGGCCGTTAGCTCAACACCAATGGTAAATAGGCTACCCAGAACAGAGTCAGATATGCTACTACCTAAAATGTTTGATAGTCCTGCTTGAATACCTCGCACCATAGAATCACCAGCAAGCGCACCGTCTTCGTCTTCCTCGGTCGCGCCATATCGCGTCAATTCATCGAATTCGTCCATCAATTCGTTATATTTTTCGATGAAGGTATCAATGTTTTCTTTAACGCCTTCAGTATCAAACCCAATTGTTAGGGTGGATGCGATAGCGTTTCCATCAGCGTCTCTGTCAGATAACTCTCTAGCATCAAAACGCACATTTTGAATGGTGTTTTCAAAGCGGTTAGTTTCGCTTTGCACTTGGATGCCGTCTATGTTTGCAATGGCATTTTGAGCATTAAGCACCGGAGTAAGGAAGGTGGCAGACTCTGATGAATCAGTCGTACTTACGCGATTTAGCTCAGCGACATTATCGTCATTGATAATTTGTAGGTCGTTGCCATCACCAGTCACGTCTGATGTAAATACGAGTTTTGCTCCACCGTCTGCGGTGCCGGTGTTAATAATATTAGCGCTCACGCCAAAATTGTTTTCGTCGTCATTGATTTGGGCGCGCAGTTCTTCAAGCGTAGTACCGGCAGCCACTGTCAGCGTAAACTCCTCGCCATCATCGCCAATTCTAAAGGTTAAATTTGCACTGCCTGCCGTTAAAACTGCATCGTCAGCTGAAGCAAACCCACCGTCAATAGCATCGGCAGTTTCTACGCGAGAACCGCGAGCCATTTGCTCTATTGCGATTTTATACTCACCCGTAACAGCAGAATTGCCGGGGCTTGCCGTAAATGGCTCATTACTTTGTGAAGGGTTGTCTATTTGTGGATCTCTACCGCTTAAATTATCTGCGTCTTGAAGCGCCTTAACAGCATCTTCAAACTCAGATAGTTTGGATTTCACTTTACCAACAGCAGAAATTTCTTCTTCAAGAATATCTTCACGAGCATCCAATCTATTTTCTTTAGGCGTACGTTCTGCCGAAATGAGCTGGCGGACAAGACTCTCTAAGTCTAAACCGGAGCCTACTCCCAATGATTGAATACTCATGATTTACCTCATAAATTAAACGCCTAGCTATTCACCTTACTAGGCTTGTCTGTCTATTAGCACTCCTACGGATTTACCAACATCAGACGACAATTCTTGCATACGTTGGGCAAAGCTCAGCACTTCCTCGGAAGGTATTTGCCGGATCACATCACCGTTTGCCGCATCTTTAATCGTAACAACTTGACGTTCAGTCGCTTCATCTACACTGAAAGAGATTGCTGTCCCTCTAGCTTGTAGAAACTCACCCGCGCTTTGTATGGTGCTCGATAAGTCGAAATTTTCCTCTCTCGTAGATGTATCGGCAGAAGAGTCGGAATTCTTAAGCTTTTTTTCATCGCTTTGACGCTGTTGTTCTGGCAACTGCGTCAAGCTTTTGTCAAGGTTTCGTACCTGTTGAGCAACGACTGGGTTATCGCTTTTGGTGAATTGACTTGCACCCGTTTGCATACCCACCACGTTATTACTCTGAAAGGTCTTTTCGTTAATTACACTTGCTTGTTCCCTAGCAATATTTTGACCAATTTGCGAACTTACATTATCCATAATCGTCTCCTACGTATTTACTTACCAATCTTGCTTGCTTTGTAAACTGCGATACACTCCCAAAAAGGGAGGAGCGGTTGCACCTAGAGTAGCTGGTGAACCGCCCGTTCAACGCAACTTAGAAAGCATTTAGCCTAGCAGCGCAAGCGCTGACTGAGGCCGCTGTGAGGCTTGCGATAATATGGATAGCGAAGCCTGCTGTAATATTTGGTTTTTGGTTAAATCTGCGGTTTCTTTTGCAAAGTCAGCGTCTTTAATCTGACTGCGAGCGGCTGATATATTTTCGGACACATTTGAAATGTTGCGAATGGTTGATTCGAAACGATTACTTAATGCACCTAAGTCTGCTCGTTGTCCACCCAAGGCACTTATAGCGCCGTCAATTGTCGATAGCGCTGTGGAGGCACCGGCGACGGTTGAAATTGAAATACCGCCAACACCCAATCCTGAGGCACCAAAACCACCTGCTCTGGATAAATTCACTGAGATGTTTTGACCGGCCTGACTACCCACTAAGAATACCGCTGAAAACGCACCTGCTAGAATATCATTACCGTTGAACTGAGTATCAGACCCAATTCGCGATAGCTCTAATATAATTGCAGACACTTCCTTGTTTAAGGCTTCGCGATCTGCATCTGAGTTAATACCATTTTGTGCTTGAATTGCCAGCTGTCGCATTCGCTGTAAGCCATTGGTTGTTTCTGCCAACGCGCCCTCAGCTGTTTGTGCAAGTGAAATACCGTCGCTTGCGTTACGAACCGCTTGATTCAAACCTTGAATCTGTGAGGTCATACGATCACTGATTTGAAGGCCTGCAGCATCGTCCGAAGCACGATTAATGCGTTGACCAGAAGAAAGCCTTTCAAAAGACTTGTTGAGTGCATTCGAAGAATCGAATAATTGACGCTGCGCATTAAGTGCAGACACATTTGTATTAACAAATACTGACATACTACCTCCATAAACCAGCGTTGCGTGAACGTTTTACATGGCGTTCGCTGGCTACTTTTCTTTTTAATTTTGATACTGGGTCACTACGCCAGTACCAAAAACCTCATATCGACAATACAAACTTAAATATTTTGGATGTATTGCCGCTCAACTAAGGGTATCGGCCTGAACATCACAATCTTTAGAAAAATTCTTAAAAAAATTTGAAAAATATTTTAGTGATTGTTTTTGTTATATTTTTTATTAAATAAGGTTTTCTTTTTTATTGTGAACACAGAGATGTGTTTAACAGTGGGTATAAAGAATTCGCGAAACAATCATGCTCACCACCTACAAAACCTAGCATGGCTACGCACTAGGCGAATACAATGCTGCTAAGACGCAGGAAGCTAAGCTCAATGCCCTAAGGCTTGATAAGTTTTTCTCCAATCTTATAAAGCATTCTTAGACCAAAATTCCGATTCTGGCACATAATGTGCTTAGTATTTTTCACAAATGTTGAAGCGATGTTTGTATCTTTATGTAGGCGCCATGAAAGGCAATATATAAATAGGACTCTAGCGGGTTGTGCGATTGAGCGACAAAGACTTGACGACAATTTGACGCATAGCCTTATTAAAGATAAACATCACCAAAAGAAAAAAGGCCGAGCCATGGGGCGGCTCGGCCAACTTGCTCACGTTAGGAGTTGGAGCAAACTTTTCCGTCGACTGGCAGGATGGTAGAACGTAAGTACTGGCCTCTCAACCTATCCTACACTCTCAGTCTTGTTAGTCGACTTTTTACCTCTTACATACATTGTTCATTCGAACATTTTCTTTTTTAACATCCCTTGTTATCGTCAATCCTTGTTTATTCTCTTGCTCGCTTAACCTTGAAGAAGCGATAATGCCGCTTGCGGACGCTGATTCGCCTGCGACAAAATTGTAGTGCTCGCCTGCTGAATAATCTGCAGTTTTGTTAAGTTAGCGGTTTCAGCGGCAAAATCGGTGTCTTGAATACGACTTCTAGCCGCAGAGACATTTTCTGAGATGTTGCCAAGGTTTCTAATCGTCGACTGAAAACGGTTTTGTATTGCACCTAAGTCAGCACGCTTTGAATTGACGACTTGAATCGCATCATCAATTGCGGCAAGCGCTGTAGATGCCGCACCTGGCGTAGCGACTGAAAGCGCAGCTGCGCTTGCACCGAATAATCCTGATGTACCAAAGCCGTCAGCACGCGATACGTTTACACTGATGGTCTGACCCGCATTAGCACCAACCAAGAACCTTGACGAAAATCCGCCTTGAAGCACATTTACGCCCCCAAACTGAGTGGTTTGCGCGATTCTGCTAATTTCTGATTTTAATGCCGACACTTCTTTTTGAAGCGCCGCCCTATCTTCCACACTATTGATTCCGTTTTGGGATTGTATGGCTAGTGTTCTAATTCGTTGCAAGGAACTCGTAATTTCTGTCATCGCACCTTCAATAGTTTGTGATAACGAAATTCCGTCGTTTGCATTTCTAACGGCTTGATCTAAGCCTTGAATTTGCGAGGTCATGCGGTCAGAAATCTGTAGACCCGCTGCGTCGTCTTTTGCACTGTTAATCCGCATACCGGATGAAAGGCGTTCAAAAGCCGTACTTAAATTGGTGTTGGTTTCATTAAGAAAACGACGGGCGCTTAGTGATGAAACATTAGTATTGACAAATAAAGACATAACAATCTCCTAACGATTTAAATAATAGAGCCTTTTTATTATATTTATTAAGGCGTTTTAAGTTATTGGCACATATAGTGCTTGTTAAAATGTGAATCATGGACTGATTCGTTCCATTAGCTGTTCACTACAGTTACTGGTGCATATATGCTGTAACAGAGCGAAAGCTCTTTGCTGACTGACAGGTAAGATGTTCCAGACCTCATACCTCTCACTACCTCCTGGCGTCAAACCTGTCAGTTGGCAGTTCAGCGTATATTCTTCAACTTCCTTTGAAATCTTGCTTGTTTCAGCAATCGCATCCTTCACAACACACAATTTAGTCGTTTGGTTTTTCTTATTATTAGCATATGAGCGTTGTTGCAAGGTCTAATTAATCGTTATTATTATTGTGTATTTGCCTTGCTCAAATAAGGTATCGGACAGGCAGGGGAAAACCTTTAGAATATTTTCTAAATAGATGGCAAGCACTGGTTAAGCGCATGTTTTTGATAGGAAATATTTGGCCAGGCAAGACCTGGCCAAATGCCTTATTTAGAGAGTTGGCAGACTCTTTTGCTGTTTGGCTGGTGAAAACAAGCTACTACCTCCTGGCTTCATTCCCCAAACAGAGGGTTTCTAGCTTCTAGGTGATTATCCTAGAAGCTGAAGCGCTGACTGCGGACGCTGATTTGCCTGAGACAAAATCGTTGTGCTCGCCTGCTGTAGAATCTGCTGCTGAGTTAAATTAGCTGTTTCTTGTGCAAAGTCAGTATCACGGATTTGTGAGCGGGCATTTGACATGTTCTCTGCAACGTTCGATAGATTACGAATAGTTGACTGGAAACGGTTAGTCAGTGCACCTAAGTCTGCGCGTGTACCACCGATGGCCGAAATAGCACCATCAATCGCTGAAAGTGCAACAGAAGCACCTGCAACCGTTGAAATACTTAAGGCACCAATTAGACTAGAGGCACCAAAGCCTCCTGCGCGTGATAAGTTAACCGAAATATTTTGATTGGCGTTTGCACCTACCAAAAACGCTGCTGAAAAACCACCTGATAGCAAATCAACACCATTAAATTGGGTGTCTGATGCAATGCGTGAAATTTCAAATTTAAGCGCCGATACTTCCTTTTGAAGTGCAATGCGGTCTTCATCTGAATTAATACCGTTTTGCGATTGGACGGCTAGCTGACGAATACGCTGAAGTGCGTTTGTTGTTTCAGACAACGCGCCTTCTGCAGTTTGCGATAGTGAAATCGCATCATTTGCATTACGCACAGCTTGATTCAAACCATTGATTTGAGTGGTCATGCGATCTGTAATTTGAAGACCAGCTGCATCGTCTGCTGCTCGGTTAATTCGCATACCAGATGATAAACGTTCAAATGACGTATTTAGTGAATTAGATGTATTAAATAACTGACGTTGGGCGTTTAAGCTTGAAACGTTAGTATTGACGAACATAGACATGGGTGTCTCCTACTACTCTCAGTCCAGCGCTTGCTGGCAGCCGGACCAATTCCGGTATTCTGTTACAAATGGCAGAACATTACTTTTCATCAATAGAAAAGTTCATGTACTGGCTCTCTCAAATACTGTATCGACCGTGTAAAAAAACTCTTTAAAGAAATTTGCCACTAAAACTAAAAAAGCGGCAAATAACTGCCGCTTTTTTGATTATAACTTGAAGCGATTAACCGAGAAGCTGAAGCGCTGACTGCGGACGCTGATTTGCCTGAGACAAAATCGTTGTGCTCGCCTGCTGTAGAATCTGCTGCTGAGTTAAATTAGCTGTTTCTTGTGCAAAGTCAGTATCACGGATTTGTGAGCGGGCATTTGACATGTTCTCTGCAACGTTCGATAGATTACGAATAGTTGACTGGAAACGGTTAGTCAGTGCACCTAAGTCTGCGCGTGTACCACCGATGGCCGAAATAGCACCATCAATCGCTGAAAGTGCAACAGAAGCACCTGCAACCGTTGAAATACTTAAGGCACCAATTAGACTAGAGGCACCAAAGCCTCCTGCGCGTGATAAGTTAACCGAAATATTTTGATTGGCGTTTGCACCTACCAAAAACGCTGCTGAAAAACCACCTGATAGCAAATCAACACCATTAAATTGGGTGTCTGATGCAATGCGTGAAATTTCAAATTTAAGCGCCGATACTTCCTTTTGAAGTGCAATGCGGTCTTCATCTGAATTAATACCGTTTTGCGATTGGACGGCTAGCTGACGAATACGCTGAAGTGCGTTTGTTGTTTCAGACAACGCGCCTTCTGCAGTTTGCGATAGTGAAATCGCATCATTTGCATTACGCACAGCTTGATTCAAACCATTGATTTGAGTGGTCATGCGATCTGTAATTTGAAGACCAGCTGCATCGTCTGCTGCTCGGTTAATTCGCATACCAGATGATAAACGTTCAAATGACGTATTTAGTGAATTAGATGTATTAAATAACTGACGTTGGGCGTTTAAGCTTGAAACGTTAGTATTGACGAACATAGACATAAGTCTCTCCTACTACTCTCAGTCCAGCGCTTGCTGGCAGCCGGACCAATTCCGGTATTCTGTTACAAATGGCAGAACATTACTTTTCATCAATGAAAAAGTACGTGTACTGGCTCTCTCGAAGTTTGTATCGACGATGTAGAAGATCTCTTTAACCAAATTTGATTAAAAAATGACAAAAGCGGCAAACTTTTGCCGCTTTTAAAAAATGAACTTTGTTTGGAGCACTTTAGGAATGGGCTTTATCTGTGTTTAGAAACCATTATTTAAGGAGGAAAAAAATCTTAAATAGTTTTGTGAGACGCCCAATTAGTGACGTTTTGGGCGCTTCAGCTTTTGACTTAAATGTAATTGAACAAAGATAGATTTGCGATACGAGGAAAACTTGCAAAGGCTGCTTCCAATGCTGTTTCTTGACGCGCAAAATCTGAAGATGCTTGCGCATAATCCACATCTTGGATTGCGGAACGCGTTTGGCTTACCGTTACCTCACTGTCTAGCAAGGCGCTATTTACGGACTGAGCAATGTTCAAACGCGCGCCAATAGAAGAGCTCTCCCGAGACATTTTGCTCAAGCCATTATCAATGCCAACTATTGTATCTTCGATGATAGAGGCAAACTCTCCATCACTCAGTGTCTCATCGTTGAGGGCTTGCGCCATCTTGTGAAGGGTTTCTGCCATATTGTTTTTTTCAGGACGATTCAAGTCCAAGCGCACCGAACCGCCAAGTGTGCCGATAATGTTAAGCTCGATACCATTAAAACGGATGTTTTCGCCCGATGAAAAAGCAATAGTGTCGATATCTGCGCCTGTCGCTACATGGGTCACGGTGATTTCATCTAAGGCCGTGATCCTCAAATCATAAAGATTATTACTTGGATTAAGGGGATCAAAGTTATCTTGATGAAAATCATCAAAACTGCGCTGATCCTCAATTTCTGCTTTATTTAGGGCGACACCGGGCACCGCGACGACTGAAAAGTTAAGTCGAGCGTTAACATCCTCAAACAATGATTTGCCGGAGCTTGTCGTTTGAATGCTAACGCTGTCAGAAATTTGTACTCGATTGGTACCATCGTCTCCCATAAAACGAACCGGGTTGTCATCATTGGCTGGATTAAACTCAAAGGCCTGCTTTTCAGACTGATAACCGGCAAAAATGAAATCTCCGGTGGCATTTTGGGTATTCATTAAGTCGACGACTTGATTACGCAACTGCTCAATCTCAGACGCAATGGCCTTTCGGTCGTCTTGCGAAAAAATCCCGTTGCCTGATTGTATCGTTAACACTCTCGCTCGATTCATCGCATCAGTTATGCTGCGCAGTGATGTTTCCTGCAACTCTAGGTTGCTGGTTGCCATGCTTATGTTGCGTTGATACTGCTCATTTTTGTTTAATTCTTCGGTTAAGCGAACAACTTGCGCAGCACCAACCGGGTCATCCGAAGGTTTCAGTATTCTTTTGCCACTTGCTAACTGACTTTGTAAATCAGACAGTTCACCTTGACTTGTGTTGATAGCACGAAGATTTTGGTCGAATATTAAATTGGTGGTCACTCTCATACTACTTCCCAATAGTCTAGTTTTCTGAGTACGCTAATAAATAAATGGCAATAATTCATCTACCGAGTTACTGCCAATATTGTGTCAAACATTTCTCGTGCAGAAGTAAGAATTTGCGCAGCCGCTGCATATGACTGTTGAAACTGAATTAAATTTGCCGCTTCTTCATCTAAACTCACGCCAGCGGTTGATTCGAACCATTCAGAGGATTGCACTTCCATTACCTTCGCTGCTTCAAGACTCACGCTGGCATTCGCTGTCGCCGAACCAACAAACCCAACTAGTGAAGAATAAGCTTCGTTAAATGTCGTTTTGTTTGTATTACTTGCATTGCCCTGGCGCACTGAATCTTGTTGCTGTAAATTAGCAAACTCAAGGGCGTTGCGGTTATCATTTATACCATCGGTATTAAAACTAACGGTAAAGGTATCGCCCGGTTTGGGCTCTCCTTGAAGAGAAAAATCGTATCCTGGGTAGTCACTTAAGGCGGCAAACTCTGCAGGCCATGGAGGACTTCCTCCACCTTTTGCTTTACTAAGTAAGTCATTTAAGTCCGTCACGCCGCTCACGGTCGTTATGATATTTGCCGGAACACTATTGTCTAAAACCTCGTAACTATCAGGAGCGGTAAATCTTACCGAAACCGGCGCGCCAAAAAGTGGGGACGGGGATGCAGCGAGTGTGTGCAAGCCCCCTGCTCCATCAAATGCGGAGCCACCTGAGCCAACGAAGCCCACGTCAACGTTCGTATTCGTAGAGAGGGTCGCGACCAGAGTTGCGTCACCTAAGTTTTGTCCACCGCTGTCTACGCGAATGGGTTTTGCAAATGCCCAATCTTCCGCTCGCGTGGTTGCCATGCTTAGGTTCGCTGCTGCGAAACGCGTAGGTTGAATTAAAAATTTATCTCCTACACTGTAGGCTGCGCCGCTCGCGAACTCTAGTTGGATACCACCTATCGTTGCGTTGAATACACCGCGCCCTGCCCGCACCGTTTGCACTTGAGTAATCGGGTCGCCGCTTGCATCAAGTTGTGGTCGTCCATCGCTTTTTACTGTGGCAACTTCAATATCAAAGGTAGCGGGACTGCCAGAAGGTGCCGTCAAAATCGTAATATCAAAGTCATTGTTAGTGACTTCATCACCTGCGCCTGAAGATATTCGTCCGGCTACATGCAGCGACAAGTCGCTATTTTGCGGATAGTTTATTGCGCTAAAACTTGGAATGTTGAAGATGTCACCACCAATCTGTTGATCGATGTCCATGCCTCGCCGATTTTGCGTATTCACCGCATCTGCAAGAGCAATAGTCAGCTTGCCCAAATCGCGTTGGGCTGGTTCTAGGACTTGCTCACGATATTGGAACAAACCGCCCAGCCCACCACCTAAATTTTCTTCAAGTACATTGATTGTCGCATCGCCTTTGGTGGGCGACCGAAAATCCGTTCTAAGGGTCAACTGACGATTAGTAAAGTCAGGCTCGCCGCCAACCGCAAAAACGTTGAAACTTCCGTCCGCCATTACCAAAGACTCTCCGGTCTTTAAGTTAACTGTCAGCCCTTGGTCGCCGTTTGGACTGTTACGAATTTCTACTTCGACGATACGCGAAAGCTCCAATATAGCTTGATCGCGCTGATTTAAAAGTTTGGTTGGCGTATCGACAACAGACGACCCCACCGCAACCTGCACAGCTTCGTTTAAGTCACCAATTTGTTGGATGAGTGAATTCGCTCTATCTACCGATTGCTGAATTTGAAGTTCCGCCTCTTCTTCCTTAGCTTTCATAAAATCGCCAAGTTGCGTAATGCGATTCATCATTCCCTGAGCTTGCCCCATTATGGCATCTCGAGCAGGCATAGACGTGGGGTCGTCAGCAGCAGTTTGAATGGCCGAGAAAAAACTCGTCATGGCACCCGCTATGCTATTTGCCTCGCTAGCGAGCACCTGATCTAGACCCTTTACACGGTCATAAAATGCTTGGGATTCACCTACCAATGAGGTATCACGGCGTAATTGATTTTGTGCAAACACGTCAAACACCCGATCGGTAAAACCAAAATCTACCCCGCCATTCAGGCGGCTAGTGAACTCTGTTCGCTCTCGTATATAGCCTTCGCTATTGACGTTTGCGATATTGTTACTTGTGGTGTTTAGTAACCTGTTGCTGGCGTTTATTCCCGTTTTAGAAAGGGTAAACAAATCGGCATTTCTGATCATATCGGTTTTCCACTCACTTGGGATGTTTGATTAAACCCTTGCATCACGGCAATAACTCTCGCATGGTCGGACTATTGTAAACTGACATAATTTTGTCAGCGTAGTTGGGGTCAGTTGCATAACCAGCCCGCTGAAGCTCTCGAAAATAGTCTTTCGGTTCATCGGTTTTTGATAGGGCTTGTTCATATCGCGGGTTAGAGCGCACAAAATCCACATAATCGTGCAGTGACTCAGAAAAATTATTATAGGCTCTAAATACCGCCTGTTGTTTTTGCGGCAAATTATTTTCGAACTCTAATGTGTCTATCGCGGTTTTGTTGCCGTCCCAGCGCTTATCTGCTTTGATTCCGAAAAGGTTGTGTGCATTGTTGCCATCACCCTCGTGGATCATAAATTTGCCCCAACCTGTTTCGACTGCGGCCTGAGCAATAAGCGCTTTAGGTGAAATACCTAAGCGTTCTGCTGCTGCCTGTGCTTGAGGGTATAGAGACTCAACAAACGCTTTAGGGGAATCAAAAGCCGCCTTTTTTGTCGGCATCTGCACTGAAGAACTCGAATCGACATCTGAATTGCTTACTTGGCTCTGCTGAGAAGCCTGTGACTGTATCATTGAGCGTAACATCGCGTTGCGATTGAGAATAGAGAGTTCGGCATCATTTCGTACAGCGCTCGCGGGCATCACGCCATTGTTTACACTCATTTGCTGAACAATCACATCCGCTAGACCAATACTTCCATTGGTCGACAAATCGGTCGCAATTTGCTGATCATGCATATCCCGATAAAACTTTACCTGGTCAGAATTAAATGGGCTGTCTTTATCCGCGAGAGATTCTTGCGCTTTACGCATCGACTTTAGCAGCATTTGCACAAAAATAGCTTCAAACTGTTTCGCGGCCTCTTCTAAAGCAGCATCATCACCAGATTTAGCGGCAGCACGAAGAGAATCCAAACCTTGGAGGTCGTGCACAGAGCGCGACATCTCGAGTTTTGACTTCATGTTTGCTGATAAATCCATATTCACGATCTACACCCTTTCTTTGCTGTCACTAAATAACGATTAGTTCGCCCTGCAAGGCACCGGCCTGCCGCAAAGCTTCTAATATCGCCATCAAGTCACCAGGCGCTGCACCAATTTCATTTACCGCTCGAACTAGCTGGTCAAGCGTTACGCCTGGGTCGAACTTGAACATGCGGCTATCGTCCAGCTCTACATCAATAATAGACTGAGGCACAATCGCTGTTTCACCGCCACCAAATGCATTGGGCTGTGCCACGAGAGGGTCTTCTGAAATAGTGACGGTTAATCCACCGTGGGTAATGGCAGCGGGCATTAAACGCACATCTTGTCCGATTACGATTGTGCCCGTACGGCTATTTACGACAATGCGCGCAGGTGCAGCAGCCGGTTCAAATTCAAAGTTTTCAATAGTCGCTAAAAAACCGACTCGTTGAGCAACATCTCGCGGGGCTTGCACCTTGACTGAAGCTGCATCCATGGGGGATGCAATCGCATATCCCATGCTCGGGTCAGCACCTAATCGATTGTTGATTTCATCTGCCATAGCTTGAGCGGTACTAAAATCGGGACTGTGCAGATTGAGTGTCAAAAAGTCGTTTTGCATCAAACCGCTTGGCACCTCTCTCTCCACTAAGGCACCATTGGCGATGGTACCTACGGTAGGTGTGTTGCTGACAATGCGAGAACCGTCATTACCTTGCACACCGAAACCTGAGACAACAAGTGAGCCTTGAGCCACTGCGTAAACCTCACCGTCTAAACCCTTCAAGAATGTCTGTAGTAAGGTCCCGCCGTGTAAACTTTCTGCTTCACCCATTGACGATACAGTGACATCAATTCGTTGACCTGGCTTTGTAAATGCTGGAAGTTCTGCATGCACAGCGACCGCAGCTACATTTCTGATCATTGGACGCGTATTCGAGTCTAAGCTGATGCCAAAGTTGGTCAACATGGTACGAAAAGACTGCTCTGTAAATGGACTCTGCTCACCTGTACCCGGTAAACCAACGACTAAGCCATAACCCACCAACTGGTTCGCTCTTACGCCTTGTATGCTAGCTAAATCTTTGATGCGCTGGCCGGAAAATGCAGGCGCTGAGCTGACAAGCGCTAAGCACGTGATAAATAAGTAAGTAAGCATTTTCATTAGAGCGGCCACCATGTGGAAGAGAAGAACTGCGTGAGCCAGCCCTTTTCTTGAGCGCGGGCAAAACTGCCGGTGCCGCTATATTGAATGCGAGCGTTGGCGATTTTTGTCGATTCGATTTCGTTTTCAGGTGAAATATCCGCCGGACGCACAACGCCAGTCAAACGAATATATTCGTCACCATTATTCAAGGTGAGCCACTTTTCGCCGCGGATAACTAAATTATTATTTGGCAAAACGTCTAACACGGTTACCGAAATGTTGCCTTGTAAAGAATTACTCTGGCGAGCCTGCGCGTCTCCCGCAAAATCATTGCTCGAATCAACCCCCAGTTGAATCGCCTCATTGCCGATACGAATTGCATTACCACCAAGCCCCAACATCGGTTGCAAGTCTACATTCGACTCGCGCGAAGTTTGCGTGTTTGCACTTTTGGTTGCTGCGGTATTTTCTCTTAGCGTTACGGTAATAATATCACCCACGCGACGCGCTGTGACATCGCTGTACAAGCTATTGGCGAGTGATGCGGTGAACAAACTGCCGTCATGGACAATTTCATCGCGTTTTTGTACGGGGACCGGCGGCGCATAAAATGGGTCGTTTGCGCTTACCGTTTCTTGCACAGTTGATTTGCACGCACTGACGCTGGCCAGTATTAACAATATTGGAATGAGACGAATAATCATCTTAAGCCTCTTAAAGCTGTTGAATAACTTGACCAAGCATTTGGTCAACCGATGAAATCACTTTTGAGTTCATCTCGTACAAGCGCTGAGACTCAATTAAGTTAACCAGCTCTTCTGTTACATTCACATTGGAAGTTTCAAGCGTACCTTGGGCAAGCGTCCCTAAACCTTGCAAACCGGGAACGCCTTGCACAGGCGCACCAGATACGGCCGTTTCGGCATACAGATTTTGGCCTAGAGGCTGGAGGCCAGCCGGGTTAATAAAATCGGCAATGTTAATCTGTCCCAACACCTGAGGCTCAGCTTGTCCGCGCAGCTGAGCGGACACTTCACCGTCTTGAGATATTGTGACTTGTTGCGCATCTGGTGGTAGGGTAATCACTGGCTGAAGCACAAAACCCGCTCCGGGTGTCACCATTTGCCCCTGATCGTTTAAGGTAAACTGACCGTTTCGCGTATACGAAAGACTGCCATCAGGCATTTGAATCTCAAAAAATCCTCTGCCTTGAATCGACATATCTAAGGCATTTTCAGTCGTTAGCAAGTTACCTTGAGTATGCGTTTTCTGAGTGGCAACCACTTTGGAACCCGCACCCAACATCAAACCGGAGGGTAACTCGGTATCTGCTGAGCTTCGACCGCCAGGTTGATTAATGTTCTGATACAGTAAATCTTCGAAAACTGCGCGGTCTTTTTTAAATCCTACGGTGCTCGCATTTGCCAAGTTATTTGAAACAACCGCAACATCTGTTTGTGCGGCATCTAGGCCTGTTTTACTTATCCAAAGAGCTGGATGCATAGTGTGTACCTCTTGAAAAATTAAGCACTAATTAAAATATGCGCATCATCATGTTGCCGCGCATGGACAATTCGTCGGCCTTACTCATAAGCTTGACCTGCATTTCGTAGTGACGCTGCAAACTTATCATCTGCACCATTTCATCGACTGCATTGACATTGGAGCCTTCCAACATGCCGGAACGAACGCCCACGGTGTTATCTTGCTGAGCAAAGCCGCCATTTTTAAGCTCAAAAAGGCCGTCTTCTCTTCGTTTAACATCATTTAATTCTGGATTGACAAGCTTTAAGCGCCCCACTTCTTCAATGGCATTTTGTGGCGCACCTTGAAGCTGAGTGGTGATGGTTCCATCACCTGCAATGGTCACGTTTTGAATGGGTATAGGCAGGAAAACCGGACCGTTTTCTCCGAGTACTAAATTGCCTTTAGCGTCTTGGAGAGCACCCTCCGCGGTCATCGTGAAATTACCATTTCGCGTGAAGGCTTCACCACCTTCTGGCGTTTGTACGCTAAACCAACCTTCACCTTGAATAGCAACATCCAATGGACGGTCGGTTGTGATCATCGCGCCGCTATCGTAATTATTGCTTGGACTCTCAGTCATACTAAAAATACGGGACGGCAAACCCTCGCCGTATGCTGGCATGGCACGCGCTTGCTCAAGCTGGGCTTTAAAGCCATTCGTTTGGGCATTAGCCAGGTTGTTGGCTCTCACGCCAGTAGCCAGTAAGTCTTGATTGGCGCCGCTAGCGGCGATGTAGAGTAACTTGTCCATCAATACTTCCTTAATTCACTCATGTAGCATGCAAAACGAATGCTGTATGTAAACGGTCAAATTTGACGTTTATAGAAATCTTATAAGGGAGTAAGCAAGGAAAATGCCAAAGCGGATAAAAGAGAGTTGCTCTCTATCCGCTTTGGGTGTTTTTACGATATAAGGTAGGTGTTTAGTTAACCCGAACTCTGGATAAGAGACAGCGCTCAGCAGCCCTAATGGCGCGGATTACTGCGTTATAAAAGTGAGCAATAGAATCACTATTACGTCACTTTTATGCCTTGTCCTCCACGCCATTAGGACTACTGAGTCTAACAATCTGAAATCTCAGCACTTTTTATATTCCTGCACTGCCTCTTATCCAGAGTTCGGGTTAGTTAGTTTTTAACTGCCGACTATCGAATATTCAAAATAGTCTGATTCAACTGGTTATTCACTTCAAGCGCTCGTGAGTTTGCCTGAAAGTTACGCTGAGCAATAATCATATCGATAAGTTCAGTCGTCAAATTTACGTTGGCTTGTTCAAGCGCTGACGAATTAATGTCACCAAAAGTACCTGTGGTGGCTTCACCGGCAAGTGCTTCGCCCGACAATATACTCTCTTTCCACTGAGTACCCGATTGCTGCGTTAAGCCCTGTTCATTTGCAAAGCGAACTAGCGCCACACGCACAATGGGTTCTGAGGTACCGTTTGAAAAGGTTGCTCTGACTAGGCCGTCAGGGCCAATGTCAATGCCGGTTAGTCGCCCAACGGGTAAACCATTTTGCTCAAGTGAGGTTACTTCAAACGCAGATGCGAACTGAGTAGGCTCATTTGGATTGGCGCCAACGGGGTCTAAGTTAAAGTCAATTGCAATTTGTTGGGTTGCATCTGAACCATTTGAAAGTATATCGCCACCCAGCGCTTCGGTCACAATTTTTAAGTCTAACTGCGGGTTTCCGTCGGCAGATTCAATGCCAATAAAATCACCACCCTCGCTAAATTGCAATTTTGCAGCCGATACTGCAAAACCAGAATCCGTGCCAACAGAGTTCACTGCAGTAGCGGGGTCTGAGTCAGTGCCGTCAGAATTAGTGATATCAACCAATTGGTCATCGACTGCCGCTGCGACATACCATTCATTTACCGCAGCAGGATCGTTGTCTTTCAAGAAGTAATAGGTCATTACATGGCTATCGCCCAATGAATCATACACTGTGACCGACGTAGCCGCGTTGTAGGTCAAGGGGTCACTTGGGTCAAACTGTGCTGGATTCTTTGTTTGGTCACCGGCGGGTAAGTTAAACCGTACATCAACTTCTGATGTGCTTTGTGGTGAACCAGATGAGTCAGGGATGCGAACTGGCACAGTCGTACTCAACGCTACCGAAGCAGAGGTTCCATCAGGATTGACCGGAAAGCCCAAAAGATTGTCACCATTTGAGTTAACTACAAAGTTATTATTATCAAGCTTAAACTGCCCTGCTCGTGTAAACGAGAAGTCGCGTGATGTAATTTCAGGAATTGTTGCAAAGAATCCGTTGCCGGTGATAGCCAAATCTAGCGCATTGTTAGTAAAGCTTAAGCTACCTTGAGAAAACTGCTGAGAAACTTCTTGTGTTAATGCACCGTCACCTACTTTTGTTTTACCAGAAGCAAGTAATGAAGCCGCATACACGTCACCAAACTCTGCACGCGACTCTTTAAAGCCGACGGTGTTGACGTTGGCGATGTTGTTCGCCGTGGTATCTAGGTCTTTTTGTGACGCAGAAACGCCGCTTAAAGCTATATTAAAAGACATGTATGTTCTCCTATGAATTACCGATTTGAATGACGTCGTCTAGCTTGATGCTAACGTCACCGTCTAAATTAAGCACTACACCTTGACCCGCGTTGGTTAAGCTAACGCTGTCAACGTGTCTATTGATGGCGGTAGGAAGCGCTTGAGCTTCTCCAAATACGTTTCCTTGCACCTGAACTGCATAATTGCCAGGTGGCAATGGATTGCCGTTTTGGTCAGTACCGTCCCAGTTAAATTCGATATTGCCTGCTGCTTGCGTACCCACATCCATAGTGCGAACCACTTCACCCGCACCGTTATAAATGCTGATTTGCGTGTCTTGGGATGTATTTTCGTTAATAATGACACCGCTGAAGCCAGTGCCCTCTGCATCTTTATAACCCACGTTACCCGTCACCAATACTTCTTGGCCAATTAACCCCGAGGCTTGCAGCGCCTGGTTCGAAGTCATTGATGCGGCAAAGCTAGTAAACTGCTCGTTCAATTGAGTGATGCCTTCTGCAGTACTAAATGATGTCATTTGCGCAACCATTTGATCATTATCAACAGGCTTAGTTGGATCCTGATTGGCCAACTGCTCAGTAAGCAAAGCAAAAAAGTCTTCTTGCTTAAGCGTTTGCTCAGTGCCATCGGCAATGGGAACTTCGGGCTCCGTGTTCCAATACAAGTCTCGATTAAGGCCTTGCTGCTCTAATACATTCATGAAAATATTCCTCTATACGACGCTGATTAAATGATTGTCGTAAGTGTTAATACCCTAAGTGATTACTGACCTTGACCAAGCTGCAATACACGACGGAAAATTTGTTTGGTGGTATCGGCCACCTGCACGTTTGTTTCGTATGCTTTAGATGCTGACATCATATCTGCCATCTCCTGAACGATGTTTACATTCGATTTGTAGATATAGCCATTCTCATCTGCCATCGGATTGCCGGGTGCATACTCAATTTGCAAAGGTTTATCGCTTTCAACAATGCCTTTTACCTGCACGCCAACACCCTTGGTTTGGTCTGCCGAGGCTTGATCAAGCGCCGCGGCAAATACCGGGTGCCGTGCGCGATAAGTATCTTCATAACTGCTGCTCACACTGTTCGCGTTGGCGATATTACTTGCGGTTGTATTGAGGCGGACACCTTCTGCCGACATGCCAGTTGTGGCAATATTCATTACATTAAATAAACTCATTATTGTCCTCCGCTACTTAGTGCTTTTTTCATGCCGCTGAACTTGCCGTTAAGTAACATTAAGCTCGCTTGGTATCGCATACCGTTTTCTAGAAAGGCGTTTCGCTCTTGCTGCACGTCAACGGTATTTCCGTCGCCTGTGTCTGGTTGAAGTGGCACTCTGTAGTCCACATCAAAACGTGGAGCGCCGCCGCCTGTCATATGTTTACTGTTTGTCGTCACCATGCCTGAACTTGCCACCGACAATTTATTACTAGTAGATGCTGTGCTATTTAAACCCGAAGTGCCCATGGCTTGCTTCATCGCATCTTGAAAATTTATATCGCGGGCTTTGTAACCCGGTGTATTAGCGTTCGCTAAATTCCCAGCAATGATTTCCATTTTGTCAGATCGCACTTTCAGTGCGTTGTGGTGAAATCCTGCTAAGCGGTCTAAGTTAATGGCCATAACGTATACCTAATTGCTTAAATGACTGTCATGTCAAAAACAGAGCAAGTGCTATGCCAAGGAGATAAAAAAGAAGAAATTTAGAGTTTTTTAAAACGGGGGGAATACAGTTAGCTGACGCTAAGCCTTTGAATAATATAGGCCTTGCTCACATTTTTTAAGCCTTAAATGCTGTTCTGCGCCATTGATGGACTCAGAAGCACCCAATAGAAGCGCACCCTCATTATGAAGTAAAGCGGAAATTTTTTGCAGTATGTTTGCCTTGCGTTCTGCCTCAAAGTAAATCAGTACATTTCTGCAAAAAACAATATCGAAGCTTCCAAGATGTGCAATGCTGTCGAGCAAGTTAAGTTTTTTGAAAGTCACGCGGCTGCGAATAGCAGCGCTAATACATGCCTTATTGCTTACTCCACTTTCAAAGTATCGTTGTAGCATTTGTGTGGGTAGGCCACGATTGATTGCAAGCTCGTCATACTCACCTTGCTTTGCAAAATCCAACACTTGCTGAGATACGTCACTTGCGACAATTTCAACCCCATTGGCAAAGGCTGTGGGATACTGCCTTTGGAATTCTGCAATCACCATTGCGATTGAGTATGGCTCCTGTCCAAATGAACATGCACTGCTCCATATACGTAACTTGTTCTTTTGCGAAGCTAAGTTTGGCAGCAAATGTTTTGCAAGAATTTGATAGGGGTACTCGTCTCTAAACCAAAAGGTTTCATTGGTTGTCATCGCTTCTAGCGCGCCAGTGCTAACATTAGGATTTTGTTGGGATACGACTTGATCAATGAAGATATTGATATCCTCATACGAAAAATCTCGCATGACTTTAGATAAGCGGCTCGATACTAAGTATTGCTTATTCACACCTAAAGTAATACCAAGTCGAGCCTCTAAAAATCGAGCGAACTTGTCGTATTGCGCCGCAGAAAGTAAAGTTTTACTCTGTGACGGTCTTGGCTTTGTCACTCAAAGTTTGCCTTTTAGGTCAGTCTGAAGCCACTTTTGTACCGAAGAGGCAAGCTCATCTGGATGAAATTTGGCAATAAAATCATCTGCGCCAACCTTTGTTACCATGGCTTGATTGAATACGCCGCTTAAAGATGTGTGCAAAACAACATGCAGTCTGGAAAGCTCTGGTGTGTTCTTAATTTCGGCTGTGAGCGTATAACCATCCATTTCAGGCATTTCTATATCCGACACAATAATTCCGACTTTATCCGTCACATCACCGGTTTCAGCCGCTAGCTCCTTAAGACGTTTTAGCGCCTCGGCTCCGTTTTTGGCCGATTCAATTTCAAGGCCTAGCGTATTGAGCGCTTTTTTAACCTGATTGCGAGCAACAGAGGAATCATCCGCGATGAAGATAATTTTACCATCGCTCTTTGATACATCTACGTTATCTGCAATGTCGTTAGAGACCTCGGTCGACAGCGGCGAAATTTCATTTAATATTTTTTCTACATCCAGTATTTCAATAAGCTCATCGTCAACTTCTGTAACTGCCGTCAAATAACTGGCTTTTCCTGTTCCGGTAGGCGGCGGCATTATGGCGTCCCAGTTGGTGTTGATAATGCGTTCAACTGAACCAACCAGAAAGCCCTGTACTGAGCGATTATATTCCGCAATGATGATAAAGGCTGTCGTCAAATCTTCTATTCGAGAACCGCCCGTTGCCATAGATAAATCAATAACTGAGAGAGTCTTTCCGCGAATGTGGGCGACACCTCGTACTAATGAATTTAGCTTTGGGATAGAGGTGAGCGGCGGGCATTGAAGCACCTCACGCACTTTAAATACATTGATGCCAAAGCGCTGCTTCGAATTGAGTCTAAACAGCAGCAGCTCTAACCGATTTTGGCCGACAAGCTGCGTCCGCTGATTTACTGAATCTAAAATACCTGACATTAATTCCCCCTAAGCATTTGTGCAGTTGCTTTGTTCATAAAGGCACTGCGAGAAGTCTGTTTCTTGCGTGGCACGAACCTTGCTGAATTCGCTATATTAGCTTGTCGCATTGTTTGATTTGTTTTCCACAATGCGATTGAAATCAACATGCCACCAAAGGATGACTACCATGCACTTCATAAAAGATATCTCTGTATCGACAAGAATGAGCATTGTCTTTACTTTATTTTTGGTAAGTTTTTGTGGCGTTGCACAACCCAATCTTCACGAGCTTATACAAGAACAAACGAAAGACTATGTTCTGAATACCCTCATTAATGACGCAGATGCTGACACTCAGGTGAGTGTTCGTCAGCTTGACGCTAGAATTACTGTGCCTAAATGTGCGCAAGCGTTTGAATTTGAAAGTCCAAACTACGATCCACGACTCAGTAATATCTCAGTAAAAGTGTCTTGTCCGCACCTTAATTGGTTTACGTTCGTAAATGCGAGTGTCGTGACTATTCAGAAAGTGGTGGTGAGTGCCGATACTCTTAGTCCTGGCGCACTATTAACATCGCAAAATATTGCTCTGGCTGATGTGAGTAAAAACAGTTTGCGAGGTAGCGCATTTCGCTCAGTAGAAGAAATTAGCGGCGCTCGTTTGAAACGCAGAGTCCGACCGGGCACAGTGATTAATGCATCAATGCTATGCTTTGTATGCAAGGGGGATCGCGTCACCATCAGCGCTATCGCAGGCGGCTTAAGTATTCAGGTATACGGAATCGCAGAGCAAGATGGCACATTAGGCGATACGATTGCAGTTCGTAATATATCGTCCGATAAACGAATAGTTGCGACCGTTGCCAGCACTGACCGGGTTACCATAAATATATAAAACGGTTCAGGTGAGAAGGGCGATGTATCGTCAAGGGAAGCAAGATGTGTCGCTTGGCACGATGGTTGCAAATAGGCTCATGTAGCGTGTGATTTAAGTAAAAGCGTATTTAACAGCATAACTACGTACAGCTTGTGAATTAAACCTCAGGCTAAACGCTACGATACATTCTATACACGCCGAAGCGTCGCAAGGCCCAGATAACGAGGGTATTTGGACAAAAAGCGTAAAACAAACTTAGCAGAGCTTGTTTGAGTGCTCAGTATACATATAGCACTTTTTAAACGGCAGCTTGTCAATAAATTGCTATAATTGTATTTGGCGACAAAAAAATGTCGCATATAGCACTAAAGATTAGACAAGTGCAGCCGATACAAGAGATGTAGAGGTAATAAATGGTGGTGCAATACTATGTCAATTAACAATATTAACAACACAAACAAGCCGCAGTTAGATCCGTCTAAACTCGCGCAACAGCAAACACAAGCGCAGTCTTCAAACGCTGCAAGCAATGCTTCCGCTTCTCAAAATGCGGCGCCTGCTCGTCAAGATTCTGTTTCGCTAACGCAGTCTGCACAGCAGCTTGCTAACGTACAGAAAAAAGGTAGCGAAGCGCCCGTAAATCAGGAAAAAGTGGACAAGCTTAAAAAAGCAATTGCCGATGGCGAATACCGCGTCAACCCTGAAGTACTCGCAAACAAAATTGCGGTACTAGAATCGCAAATTTTAGGCGTTAAGGCTTAGGAGTTACCATGGCTAGCAGTCTTGAAAATGCAATTTCCAAGCAGCTGGAATTGCTATGTGAATTAAAAGCAGTTCTGGAGCAAGAGTTACACTTAATCAGCTCACGCGAGCCTGAGAAACTAATGCAGCTGTTGCAAGATAAATCTGAGTTGCTAGCGAGTATAGAGTCGCAAGATCAAGCCGTGGAAATAATGTATGCAAGAGTGGCTGAAAAGTCAGACGTTCCTCACGCTTGTTCCGCGTTGCTAGAAGATTGCAAGAAAGTGCTAAACGAGTGTAAATACCTGACTGAAATCAACGCAAAGTCGGTTGAACATGGGCAGCTTCGTTTAGTTCACCTACGAAATATGATGATGGAACTTAGAGCAAAAGAGTCTATTACCTACGACCGTGCTGGCAAGGCAAATGCGGATTTACTAGGCAAGCGTATTTCGGCATAAGGTCATTTAAGAATTATCTCACTTTGGATTTGCACCCACTAAAAACGCACTAGAAAGTGCGTTTTTTTGTGCCTGATAAGCATTAATTTACTGCGCTAATAGTATGTCACGTCTTTTATGCGCTTAGGCTTTGCTGTACTTAAATAAAGGTCGTACACAAGCGCCATATCAAGCTCTAATTCGGTAGCATAAGTGTCCTCTCCTACAGGATAGCTTTTCAACACTCGAGCACCTCGTATTACGCCTTCTACTGAGGCTTGTAACTGAGTATCAGTGAGGATAAGATTTGCAACGGACTGATCGCCATCAATACGCTGCCCATAAACCTGCTCTGCCAACTCCCGGTACGCATCTAATTTTGACGCTTTCATTGCCTGTAATCGTTTGCTTGTATCATTTAAGCCTAGCTGGGCAGCAATAGGCGCATAACCTACCGCATTTAAGACTGGATATTGCTGCGGAGCAACGGTTTCCCACTCAACATGCTTCGATACTAATGAAGAGCAGGCACTAATAGAGAAGGTGCACGCTAGTAATAGCGCTCTGGCTAGCTTAGCTTTGCCACTTGCGTTTTCAGCACGCTTGTTAGTTTCATTAAGCATGGAATTTCGCATAGGTGATGAATTAGGCAGTGATTTAATCAACGCTGTTTCCTCATTTTGACCGACGCAACAAAGCGCCGCACACATTTATGTACCTGATTTGATCAGGATGAAGCAAAGCATATGCCAGTACACAAGGTGTGTGCATTAATTAATGCAAAATTAGCTTGGAAGTGCAGACCCTATTGGCATAGAGCTTGAATAGCGTATGTATATCGCTGTATTTATTTTGCCAGGAGCGTGCAATGTTCAAGCCCTTTTTTATCACTTTTGTTCTGCTGTTAAGCGCAAGCATGCCAAGTTTTGCCGCTTGGTTTAGCGCAAGTGGACAAGCCATTATTGTTAATGGAGACAAAGAACAAGCGAGAGCTGAAGCGACACAAGAAGCGATTCGCCAAGCACTTTTGTTTGCAGGCGCTTCGGTGACTAGCGTGCAACAAATCGCAAATGGCTTATTGCTCGATGAAAAGCTTGAAATACGCGCAAGTGGCGAGGTCTCATCTGTAGAACTAGTAGATGAGGTCTACCACGACGGTTTTGTGACAGTCTCAATTAGAGCGGACATCTTTGCGCAAGACGCGCAATGCAGTGCTGCTGACTATGTCAAAAAGATCTCTACCACTTATTTTCCATTACGATATGAAGCTCAGGCTGCTTATGGTCAAATCCATCATCTTGGCAAAGAAGTCGCGTTAAAGCTTCAATCAATCATGAACCGATTTAGCACCTCGCTCGAAGTTTCCCACATTGAGCCATATGTGTTTGACTGGCACAAGTCAGACGCTCCCCAAGAAGCAGTATTTTTGGCAAATAAGAGCAGCACTCAATATGTACTGACAGCAAGTATCGACGATGTATCTGTCAAAAAAGCTGCAGGCTCTGCTTTCGAATTCTATAAAGGCCCTCAGTATACAAGAGCATTTGATATCACGCTGACTATGATAAATGGTGCGACGGGTAAAACAGTGGCTAAAAAAACTTATCGCAGTATCAGCACTTGGGATTTTTATAGCACCCAGTCAATTGACGTGGGTTCAAGTGAATTCTGGCAAAGTCAGTACGGACAGAATGCCCTTACAACATTGCGCCAAGCCGTTGCTGAGTTAGAAGAATCGGCTCTATGTGAACCCACAATGGGAAGAATACTGGCAGTGTCAAATACACAGGCTCAAATCAACCTCGGACAAAGCCATAAGGTACAAGCAGGTGATGAGCTAAGCTTGTTTAATGTTAAGCAGATAGCGGATACCTTTGGTCAACAGTATCATCAGTTCGTTATCAATCCGCGTACACTGATTGTTCGCCAGGTGTTTAATAATACTGCAACAGTAGAAGCTGCGGATAACGGCCTTTTAGGAGATGTTCAAACAAATGACTATGTGGCTAGACGATAAGCACTGCAGCTCTTTGAGAAAGTCGCAGTTTGTTCGCACGTCTCAGCCCATAGTTATTACACGTTAATTCATAAAGGGTAAGCTCTTTATGTCAATATCTTTCCCTAAGTTAAAGATAAACACGGGCCCAAAATCGATAATGTGCGCACCAGTGGAGACGGGAAAGCTAATTTGCGTGCCATAAGCGCCATAGTCTTGGTCAGCCACACCGGCCATAGCAAAGGTTTGCCAGCCTCTGGTGAGTATAATATTATCAGACATAAGCTTGTTGTAAGGTGGTGCGCCTTTTTGCAAGCCCGCGTCTGGTAAAGAAACTTGGTCGTTTTTTGGATCATCAGGCGCAATTCGCCCCCAAAACATCATGTAAACCGTATCGCCTTTTTTGATTTCGCCGCCAACGCCTGCTGTGACCGCATCATCCCATGGATTTTTACTGGCTTTCAGCACGTTTAAGCGTAAAAGCTTGCCGCCAGTGACATCTTCATCCTCGAACCTCTCACTCACAATATTGGAACCGTAATACTCAAGCTTATCTGCGTAAGGGACATGGATGAGTTGAGCGTTTTCTGGCAGATACGTAAGAAGTTTACCGTAAGCGACATCTACTTCCTTATTGCGATCTTGCGCATAGGCAGTAAATGAGAGCACCATAGAAATCAGTAACAGTAAGGAACTGCATTTTCGTTTTGCGAATAAGGAGCGTTGATAATTTATGTTCATTTTAGAGCTCTCTATTAAATCAATTACGACAAGTTTGCTCGTGCTTTACCTGTTGCTATCAACACTATCCTGTTTGTTTGAGCTGAGGGTTAACACAGTACTTATCTATGTAGTCAAAGTGTTTGGGGATACGCATCACGGAGTTGCTTAGCACTTGTTGGATGTGCCCCATTTCGTCCTTTAGTTTTTCGTCCGATAAAATGTCGACCAGCGGGTGCGGTGCTTTCGGGAAAACATTTTGTCCTGCAAATACTGCAATCCACGAGGCCTCACCAAATAGCTCACTGTCTTGACGCCAAAAGCGTCCATTCTCCTGATACAACTCAAATTTCTCTTTGAGAGTGTCAGGCACATCCATATCTTTGCAGTAGCGCCAAAACTCGCTGTCATCGCGCTGAGTTGCCTTGTAGTGCAGAATAATGAAATCTCGCAAGCGAGCAAACTCTAATTCAGACACTCTGTTATATGCATCAATATCAGACTGAACAAAGTCTTTCGTTGGGAACATGATCATCAGTTTGGAAATTGCATTTTGAATGGTATGTAAACCCGTAGACTCTAGCGGCTCAACGAAACCAGCCGATAAGCCAACGGCAATGACGTTTTTAACCCACGGCGTTTTTCGATAGCCGGTGATCCACTTGAGGTCTCGCGGCTCGGCGAGCGGTTCACTCTCAATTGTAGAAAGTAAGTTATTAACAGCTGAATCGCGGCTCATAAATTGACTGGAGTATACGCAGCCATTGCCTACTCTATTTTGCAATGGAATGCGCCACTGCCAGCCCGCGGTATGAGCTGTGGAAGTTGTATTGGGATTGACGCCATTTTTGATTGCACATGGCGCAACCACCGCGCTATCGCAAGGCAACCAATGACGCCAATCAACATATTCTGCGCCAAGTGTTTTATCTATCAACAGTCCTTTAAAGCCTGAGCAGTCAATAAACAAGTCACCCTCTACTTCTTGACCATTTGCCAGTTTAAGTTTCTCGATAAAGCCATCGCTTTCGCGTTGTTTGATTGTATCGACTTTACCTTCAATGCGAACCACACCTTTTTCACAAGAAAATTCTCGTAAATACTGCGCATACAAAGTTGCGTCAAAGTGATAAGCATATGCAATGGAACTTAGCGGAGAATTTTCAATGCGAGCCGGACGCATAAAGCGTCCATCACGCGCCGCAAGCGCCTCAATGGAATAGTCTTCGTAATCTTGGTCAAAACCAAGCTGACGCATTTTCAGCCAATATTGATAAAACGGAAGCGGTCCAACCGCTGTGCCCGGTTGGCCAAAGGGGTGAATATAATCATCACCAATTTTGCCCCAGTTTTTAAACTGGATCCCAAGCTTAAAGGTGGCGTTGGTTTTTTTAATAAATTCGTTTTCATCGATGCCTAGCACCGCATTAAATTGAATAATTTGGGGAATGGTTGCTTCACCAACGGAAACCGTTCCAATTTCTTCTGACTCAATTAGGGTGATGTCACAAAATTGGGTGGTGAGCTGTTTTGATAGTAAAGCTGCTGTCATCCAACCGGCGCTGCCGCCGCCCAGAATGACTACTTTTCTAATTCGTTTGTCATCTTGCATGTGATATTACTTCTTAAAACTACCCTGTCAGACAGTGTCTAACGACCTGCTGCAATTTGCAACAGGTCGTTATCAACATACAACCTTGTTTGTGTACCTATGTTTACTTAGAAGGTTCCTCGTACAATTAACGAGAAACGTCTGTCATTCTCAAACCATGAGCGATTCAAACGCTCATCACCTTGCAACATTGTAGTTCGGATGGTTTCGTTGGTTAAGTTCACCCCTTGAACACCTACCGAAATATTGTCGGTCACGTCATAGAAGATAGAGCCATCTAATTGACCTGTTGCTTCGTTAAAGATTGGCTTTCTGGTGATAACATCGCGTGCTGTTAACAAAAAGTCAGAACGCCAGTTATATGCTAAACGAGCATGAAGTGCATTCTTCTCGTAAAGCAATACCAAGTTAACCGTATCTTCTGATAGTTGCTCGAGCGGCAAACCATCACGAGCATCATCAAGGATACTTCCATCGCCATCTAGATTTGGATTAGGAATACCATCAGAACTTAAGTAGGTATAGTTAGCTTGCACACCAAGACCGTCAAATGGTGCCGGCAGCATTCCAAAGAATTGCTGATAAGCAAGCTCATAACCTTTCATTGAGCCTTCTTGACCGTTAGTTGGGCCACTGATTACCACTGGCTCTTCAGCACCCGTTGTTGGGTTTTGAATAACATCACCACGGTCACCAGATAAGAAGAAGTTCTTCAAGTCTTTGTAGAACAAAGACACAATGAAGTTCGCGCCTTCATCGAAATACCACTCAAATGATGCATCGTAGTTGATGGATTCCATGGGCTGAATGGCTGGATTACCACCATTAGCTCGGTAGAACTGAATTTGAGCGTCTGTGACATTCTGAACAGGCGAGCCATCCTCATCCAGTATGGGACTGCCATTTTCATCAAGCGCGACTTCGCGAGTAATGAATATCTCGTCTGCTCCAATTCTTAAGAAGCCACGTTTTTGACCCAAGTTTGGATATGCAATAGCTTCAGCAGCAGCAAGTCGCACGAACATATCATCCGCTAACTCAATTCGCATATTGAAACTAGGTAAGAGATTGGTGTAATTATCAGTGAAGGTAAGCGGCACTGCGCTACCTGTACCAAATGCTCTGTCTGCCTCTGGTAAGAACAAGAATGCGTAGTCATTCGGATCGTAGTCTGGGCCACCTTCCAAAATAGCACGCTCTTCTGTGTAGTCAGGATAGATGACGAAACCGTCGGTTTCAGTATCCACGTCAACATAGCGCACACCAAAGTTACCATCAACTAATACATCACCTACTTCAAACGCATAGTTTGCTTGTAAATAAAACGCGGTGTTTGTTTCAGAGATGGTGTTAATTTCTTCTCTCAAATAGTTACTGCCGTCAACCGTAGGGTTACCATCGTTGTCGACACGCTCATTTAGCAGCGTATAGCCGTCAGATCCTACTGCAGCAGCCATTTCCTTAAGAAGATTCGAGAATGCTGGATCACCATAGTTCTTCGCAATGTCTATGGTAGGCACCATAAACTGAGAACCTTGAACAATCGCACCGCCCTGCATATCACTAAAATCAGCAACTGTGACAAAATCTGCCAATGCTTGTGCTGTTGGAAGGTCGCGATTCAAAAACGCTGGACCACCGTCATGCCATGCAGCATGTAAATGTTTCCAGTGATAGGCAGACTCACGAGTTGTCTGATCGCGCTTAGAGTAACGAACGCCGGTTTTGATTGACTCAATAAAGCCACTCTCAAATACGCGTTTGGCATCAAACATAAATGCCGTTTCTTCGCCGTCATTATCTTGAGAGTGAGGCATACCTGCGCGCCACCAAGCGTTATTAGGGCTATCAACACCTAACTGACTTTCAAAACCTGGGTCAGTTGAGTACTGTGGATCATAGAAGCCGATATCGGCCACATCGTCGCCGTTCGCCTTGTAATACATAACCGCGTTTTGACCATAAAACAAAGTGTGGTCAATAACGCTTGCTTCCGCTTCAATGCGCTGAGCATCAAACTCTAAGAACCAAGTGTCATCGATTTCGTGTTTAACGTTAAGAGAAAAGTCTTCAACTAAGTTGGTGTCTCTTCTAAAACGTGTGGTTGACTCCACTAATGAACCATACCTAGGCCAGAAGTCTGGATTGTTTGAGTCACCCCAATTTTGGGTGTTTTGCAAACGGAAAAATGGGTCATCGCCAGGAACATTTGAACGATATGCTGGACCTGCTGCAGTAAGCAAGCCTTCGGTCATATATCCATTTTCATCATAAACGATGTCTGTGCCTTCAACTGGGATAAGCACGCCATTTTCGTTTCGTTGAATTTCAATTGAATTTTCAGTCCACTCTAGCGAAGAGTCAGAACGGATGTATTCAGCTGTCACCAAGGTATTTTCATCAGGTGAACGCCATTGGATTGAAGCCGAGCCCCCTTCACGGTCGCGATCGTCTTGCTTGCGTCTTGCACCAACACCGCGCAGCACACGTTGCGGTATTGGATTACCATCGGCACCAATAACATCGTTACCGTTAGCATCTTGAATATTACCTAACACCCACAGCGGGTTGCCGGCATTTTGTCCTTCGGCGGCATCAGGGTCGGAACGGTCATCCCAGTTAACGCCGGTTTGTATACCATCAGACTGGAATTTAACTTCCGCCTTGGTGTAGTTAACTAGGAAGCCCCACTCGCCGTTGTCTGTCTGCATTCTGTCGCTGAACAAGAATGAAAACTGCGGTGCGCCCTCTTCACGAAGGTCGCCATATACATATTCAGCGTTGAATGCGAAAACGCGATCAGGACTGTCAAACGCTTTACGAGTACGCAAGTCGATAGTACCTGAAATACCACCTTCGATAAGCTCAGCCATTTGGTTTTTATATACCAGCACGCTACCCACTAGCTCTGGTGGTACGTCTGCAAAGCTGAGTCCACGACCACTGTTAGCACTAAAGCTACTTCGGCCGTTAAACTCACTTCGGGTTTGACTCAAGCCACGAATAACAATACCAGTACCTTCTGTACTGAAGTGGTCAGGGTCGTTTCGAGCAGCAAAGCGCTCGATGGCAACGCCTGGAACACGTTGAAGCGCTTCTAATATACTGGTATCTGGAAGTGCAGATATGTCTGATGCGTCAATAGCGTCTAAAAAGGTGCCTGCTTCGCGCTTCATGTCGGATGCGCGCATGAGGTTGCCGCGTTGGCCGCGTACCTCAATGACTTCAGCCATTTCCTCTTCGGTTTGAGGTTCTTGTACTGGCTCTTCTTGAGCATATGCGCCCGTTGAAATGCCGGTTACCGCGAGTGCTATTAGACTTTTTTGAAATCGTCTTTTTTGCGAGTGTGTTTGCATAGTTGTGTGCCTAACCGTTGTGTGCCTAAACATTAATGGCTCCCGTTTTTCGAATTATGTCGTATCTCGCTGCGTCAACCGCTCTTACTAATAGAAGCCTACATATTTAAAAGCAGTCAACGACGTAAAGCTCTTGATACCATTTCGTTATTTTCAGTGTTCGAATCTATCGTTCACTTAAAGCCGAAAAATACAGCGTCATCGTCAAACTAAACGAAACGTTAATATTTGTAAACAAGATGTAAGTAGCATAATTTCGAACGTAACAAGCTGATGTAACAAATTAGGCTAGCTATGCAACTTTTTAGGCTTTTAATCGGCACATACAGTGAAAATTCATAATTCAAAGACTTTAAATAACAAAATTTCATATATCGAATAGTAATTTTTATAAAAACTAATTTTGAATTTTCTGTTTTCCTTTGTTTAAGTGCTGACAATTTGCAAAATAAGCCCTCCAAGCCATATAAAAACTGAATTTATAAAAATTCTGAATGTTTTTTCATCAAATCTGCATCACCAATGAAATCGAAAAATATATCGGTTTAATATCTATGTTTTCAGATGATCAGGCTCAATTACTGGCAATAGTGAAAAAATCCCTTTTGAAAAAAACATAAGCATGACTTTTTTCAAGCGATGCAAGCTTATGGGCGTGAGAGATGTTTATGAATTTGATGGTATTTTCGACTTATTGCTGGTGATAACCCGCTCGACAGTAACAAACCATTTACAACTAGACGACTTTATGGCGATGAGACTACTGGCACTACTTTAAACCTCAGGCGTTTTTGTAATTGAATTAATATAGCGCGCAATCGGCGGTAGCGATTGAATCGTGTCACCAACCATTGCTTTCAAATGCATAATGCTCGCATAGGTAGCGCTCACGTCATGCATATCAATCAGAGGCTGGTACGACTGTGGTAAGAAGCCAGAGCATAGCATGAGATTCGTCCACAAATGCTCAGGGATAGGATCGTTTTCGTAATGCAGCACATGCCCTCTTTGAGCAAACAAGCGCATTTGATGCGCAAGAGAACTCGACCTGCTTTCAACGGATTCGACGGGTTCCTTATTTTGATTGAATACTGACTGCAGGCAGCTTTGATAGTCTGCCACTGCACTTTTTTGGGCCAATGTCACTCGATTATATTCAACTCGATTGACGTCAAAGGCATCCGTGGCGGGCGCTAAATCTATAAAACGATTTACATCGCGCAAGCTTTGCTCCATGTCTGAAAATACAACTGAGGCACTGTTGCCAATCCCCTGCCCCAAAGCAATGCAGTTAGCTAACCAGTAATCAGATTGGCAAACTTTATCGAGCTTGGTTTCTTGAATTTGAAGCTGTGACTCAGTCATACCTAAGCGTTTCAGCAGTCCGGCTCTTGCCGCCTCGCTTGAGGTGTGAGCGCTGTCAAAATGAACTTGGTAACAAATGCCACGGGGCAGAACCTGTGAGGAGAAAATTCCATAATCGCTTACTGACAGTGTTTTGTAGGCATTAGGTGGAAAGGCTTGGCTCGACATAGCTAGCAAGCGCATATCCAAGTCTGCTTTGCTGGGCTTGCTTGCTACACCCAAGGACTGAACGGCCTCGCACAATTGTGAATGAGCGCTGAGTTCGTCACTGGCATCAATATATATATCGGCTTTGAGTAAAGTTGTGACCGTTTTCGCCTCGCCACTGGCGATATTCCGCGAGGCCTCGGCTAGCAAACCTACACCTTCGACCTCATTGTTTTTAATGTGAACATCAAGGCTGGGCACATTCAGAATTTGCACGCCAAGATGCTGTGCATATTTCACCATAAGGCTGGTGTAGCTTACGACATTAAATGAAATCGCATAGTCGAAACTAGATAATATGGACTGCGGATCGTCTACCGGATGCACAAACTTGTCAGAACGGGCCATACTCGCCGCCAAAGAATACGATTCAAAGTCATCTATACCCGCTTTCATCGCATAATGATGAAAGGCATGACCATCAAAATTTGCACCGATAGGCGAGTAAGGCATCATGGTGTCAACATCTCGCCCTAGGTAGTTTTTACCCAAAAGTCTTACCGCTGTCTGAAAACTTCCTCCACTTGGCAGCAACCAATGCTTTTCATCAAGCCCACTAAGTTGATGCAGCCTCAATGCATCAGGCGTATAGGACTCTGCCACCGACATCTCCATACGCTGATTATCAATAGGCGGTGCGACTAATATCACTTCAATTTGAAGTCGTTTTCGCAAAAACACGGCACTTAGCCAGGCCGCTGGTGTATTGCCCAGCACTACAATTCGTTTAATTGGATTGGCCATGTTAATTTCCGTACAAACTGGAAGAGGCGTATGAGCGATTTAATCTTGCGCCGTCATCACTTAAATATTGTTGCAGCGTTAGGTCATTAGCGTTCATAGATGCAACGCCCTCTTGTACGCGAGACAGATGCTCATGCATTAAGCTAGACACATGCTCTTGCGGCATATTGGCAATGGTCGGGTGAAAATGCTCTGGCGTTAAACCTTGCCCGGTTAACACTGCCAGCCAACTGGGGTCTAAAAATTCACCGCTGGCATATTTGATGATATGACCGCGAGACTGATACATGTCGAGCTTATGCTGCAGTGTGTCTGGGATGTCCATGTTGCGAAGGTATTCCCAAAAAGGCGAGTCACTGCGCTGAGTCACATGGTAGTGCGCAATCAAAAAATCGCGAATATGATAAAACTCGGCATCCATTACACGGTTAAACTCATCGGCTAAGTTCGTGTCACAGTTTTTGTCAGGAAAAAGCTGCATCAAATGGGTAATGGCATCTTGGATTAAATAGATACTGGTGGATTCCAAAGGCTCCAAAAATCCGCCGGATAAACCTATTGCAATGCAGTTCTTATTCCAAAACTTGTTACGTTTACCCGTAGTAAAACGAAGCTGAATTGGGTCACGCAGCGCTTTGCCGTCTATATTTGCAAGCAAAATATCGCGCGCTACATCGTCTGGCATAAACTTGCTGCTATAGACATGCCCATTGCCTGTGCGATGCTGCAAAGGGATCCGCCATTGCCAGCCTGCGCTGTGCGCAGTCGAGCGCGTGTATGGCAAAAGCGGCTCAACGCGCTCGCACGGCACTGCCTGAGCGCTGTCGCAAGGTAAGTAATGGGACCAGTCTTGATAGCCAGTTTTCAAGCTTTGCTCAATTAATAAGCCCCTAAATCCAGAGCAGTCAATGAACAAATCACCGCTAATACGCTCACCACTATGTAATACCAGCTCATTGATGAAGCCTGTCTCTGAGCATTGCACTACCTCTTGTACCTTCCCTTCCTTGCGCTTAATACCGCGCTTTTCAGAAAGACTGCGAAGAAACTTAGCGTATAGAGCGGCATCGACATGATAGGCATAAGAATACTTCGACAGAACAGAGTCTGGATTGGGGTCGGGAAATTGAAACTTTTGCTGTTTAGCAGCATTAACCGCCAGAGAATAATCACTGAGAGGTTTTGCGTCTCCCTTTTGAAAAGCCTTAAGCCACAAATGATGAAACTCAACGCCGTGCGACTTTTCACCATACTCGCCAAAGGCATGCATATACTTGCTGCCTAGTTGCCCCCAGTTCACAAACTCGATGCCAAGCTTAAAAGTAGACTCGGTAGCGCGCATAAATTCGCGCTCATCAATACCTAACTTTTGATTGAAAAACCGTAAATGAGGAAGCGTTGCCTCTCCTACCCCAACTGTTCCGATATCGTCCGACTCAATGAGGGTAACTGAGCACTTTTGTACATCAACAATTTTAGTAAGGGCCGCGGCAGTCATCCAACCGGCTGTTCCACCGCCAAGAATGACAATATTTTGAATTTGCTGAGCTTGCACTTGAAGACCTATCTTTGCTTTGCCTGCTAAGAGGAGCTGATTACAACTAATTAACAAGCGCACGGTATCGTAGATGGAAGGATATGTGAACCTTATGAGTAAATATTTAGAGAGAATGCGTTAAATTGGAACGTGGGTGGTTGTTTGTGTTTTGATTATGTCGCAAAATATAAGGCGTATATCGGCCCTTAGTTCAACCGGATAGAACGGCTGCCTCCTAAGCTGCAAATGTGAGTTCGAGTCTCGCAGGGCCGGCCAATTTTTGAGCGATTGTAACTACTCCTACCTTTAGCTAGTTTATCTAGCTAGGAAACGTCTAGTAAATCAGTTGCGATTCAAATATCAGACGAATAAGAATATAGTCAAAGCTCTTTAGAGTGTTTCGAAAGAGTTATAGACACATCATTTATTTATACTGACGTCAAGCTTGCAACTTGCGGGGTATGCGCATGCTGAAGTCACTCACCCTTATTATCTATGCATTCTTTGTGGAAGAAAAAATTTGACGGTACATTTGCCCTGGCATCTACTAACGCCCATGCCTCATCGTATGCCGCATAGTCAGTTCTTTTGGATATAATTGCCCCGTCAAATTCCGAAATCATTAACATGTTAATCTGCGAAATTAGCGCTTTATCTGGCATATTAAACATATCACCACAATTGCTTACTGTGGAGCGGATTTCGACCGAAACATGCAAATTGGTATTTCTAACTTCTTGTAGTGAAACTTCGGCTGTTAGCAAAGATTTGAGGTCATCGTTGAGGATCGTGCGATTGACGAACGATTACTTATTCTATGAAGCGAACAGACCTTGCGCCTATTATCTAATACTCAAATCATTTGACCAATTTCAAGTGATAGCCCTATGAGCGCCAATACCAAACCAACGCCACCTACTGAATTTCCTTTACCTATCATTACACCAAGTCGAATTAACGACTTGCTAATCGCTATCAACAAAAGCACTAATGTTATGAAAACTGAAAAGATGATGTTGGCAGTGAAACCCATTGATTGCTCCCACATTGAGAGCACTAAAACCGCTAAAACCCACAAGATAATATATCCGCCAATCCACCTTATTGGTTTAGCAATGACTTTGGGCTTCGTGTTATCGAATATGGCGCGGAGTTCTTGAGAGAGCGGTTTAAAGTAAAGTTCAAGCGTGATTAATAGTAAGCCAATAAACTCAATAACAATCGTTGTCCACTGCAAAATCGTGCTAGTCATAAATCATATTTTGTATCAAAGCGTGTTCGGTCTTAGCTTACCATTACATAGGGCACTTTGTTTGTTGTATCTCAGTTGAAGTTACATCAACAGACTTCTCAATCTCAATGGCCTTGTAATTTATTTATGTCGCCATCGACCAAATCATAAGACTAAAAAATCATATAATACAAAATCATCTTTATTTGTAATGATTGCCATCGGCTAAGCATCTTTAAAGTTTAACTAAACATCAAACCTATCCGCATTCATTACCTTATTCCATGCAACTACAAAATCTTCTAAAAACTTGTTTTTAGAATCGTTTTGCGCATAAACCTCTGCAATGGCTCTTAATTGTGAATTCGCACCAAATACTAAATCAGCTCTTGATGCCTGATAGCGTTTTTCATGTCCATGCTTTGTACCTATAAAATAATGCGCATCATTATTATTTGCGGGAGTCCATTCAATATTCATGTCGAGCAAGTGAATAAAATAGTCATTGTTCAAAGCGCTCTCGGATGCGTTAAATGCACCAAGTGAGGATGAATTGTAGTTTATGCCCATCGCTCTCATACCCCCCACAAGCACTGTCATCTCTGGCGCAGTAAGGCCTAGTAATTGCGCTTTATCGATTAGTAGCTCTTCGGTACTGACCGCATATTGTCTCTTTTGGTAATTTCTAAAACCATCCGCAATGGGTTCTAGCACAGAAAACGAATCCGCATCGGTTAAGTCGTCGCTCGTATCTACTCGTCCTGGCACAAATGGCACCTGAATAATGGCTCCCGATTTCTTCGCAGCTTGTTCAATGCCAACCGCGCCTGCCAATACAATAAGATCAGCCATTGAAACTTGTTTTTCGTCACCGCTAGCGTCATTGAATGAGGATTGAATGTCTTCTAGCACGGCCAGCACCATCGCTAATTGTTCGGGCTGGTTAACTTCCCAATCCTTTTGAGGCGATAATCGAATACGAGCGCCATTCGCCCCTCCCCTATTATCTGAGCCTCTAAAAGTGCTTGCTGACGCCCAAGCGGTGTAGACCATTTCATAGATAGAGAGGCCTGAATCAGCTAAATGTTCTTTTAATTGAGCAATGTCAGTATCGTTAATTAGCTCGTAGCTTCTCTCAGGTAATGGATCTTGCCAAATTAAATCTTCGATTGGCACATCGTCTCCAAGATAACGCGATTTCGGCCCCATATCACGGTGGGTTAGCTTAAACCATGCTCGTGCAAAAGCATCGGCAAATTCGTCTGGGTTTTTATGGAAATGCTCTGATATTTTTCGATATTTGGGGTCAACTTTCATGGCAATATCCGCTGTCGTCATCATAATATCGACTTTGATGTCAGCGGTTTCTGCATCAGGCGCGTGATGTTCAAGCGCCAAGCCAACCGCTTTCCATTGATGTGCACCTGCAGGACTTTTGCTTAGCTCCCAATCGTAACCTAGCAACATATTAAAGTAGCTCATATCCCATGATGTTGGTGTGGGTGTCCATGCGCCTTCGATACCACTGGTAATGGTATCGCGGCCAACACCGCTGTTGAAGCGGCTCTTCCAACCCAATCCCATTTGTTCAATCGGCGCAGCCTCAGGCTCTGGACCATGATTAGAATCAGGTGCTGCACCATGCGCCTTGCCAAAGGTATGACCGCCTGCTGTTAGTGCAACTGTTTCGTAGTCATTCATTGCCATTCGAGCAAAAGTTTCACGAATATCATGAGCTGAAGCAGCGGGGTCTGGATTGCCATCTGGACCCTCAGGATTCACGTATATTAGGCCCATTTGAACGGCAGCAAGTGGTTGCTCTAGGTCTCGCTCACCTGAATATCTGTGATTAGCTAGCCATGATTTTTCAGTCCCCCAATAGATATCTTCTTCAGGCTCCCAAATATCTTCTCGACCGCCGCCAAAACCAAATGTCTTTAAACCCATCGAATCCAACGCTACGTTGCCGGCTAACACGAACAGGTCAGCCCAAGATAATTTACTCCCATATTTTTGTTTTACAGGCCAAAGCAAACGTCGTGCTTTATCCAGATTACCGTTGTCGGGCCAACTATTGAGAGGCGCAAAGCGCTGATTGCCGGTGCCTGATCCCCCTCTTCCATCGCCCTCACGATAGGTACCCGCGGCATGCCATGCCATTCTGATCATGAACGGGCCGTAGTGCCCATAGTCTGCTGGCCACCAGGTCTTTGAATCTGTTAGTAAAGCTGCTATATCACACTTTACCTGCGGCAAGTCTATGTTCGAAAAAGCGCGTTTATAGTCAAATTCGCTGCCTAGAGGATTTGCCTTAGTATCATTTTGATGCAGTATCTTCAGATTTAATTGATTCGGCCACCAGTCGATGTTTTTAGTGCTATTTCCACCAACTTGTGTGTTCCCACCATGCATAAATGGGCATTGTCCATCATTTTTAAGATTGCTATCTAACATGAGTCCTGCTCCTTTATATATTGAATGAACCTATCATGCTCTGATGAATATGGGTGGAGGATAGGTTGAGAACGCGAATTGCGTCGTGCTTGAAATATCATTTGTTTAGCAATCAGCTCTTTCATGCATTGCACTTGCACAAAAGAGCTGAATGAGCCGATTTTGCTCCAACTAAGCTAGATACTTAAATACCTACCGCTGGAATCGGAGGCTTGCCCGTTAGTCCCAATCCTTGGCTAACATCCTTTGCATTTGCCGCTGATCCCAAGAAATTATTCATCGCGGCATAATATTGTCCAACGTGGTCGCTGAGAAGTATGCCAATATGAGTTCCGTTTTCTTGCGTGTTGGAAGCAAGTTCCGCAAGCACCGCGACCCAAGTCGTAACAATAGCTCCCGCTGCCGCGAGACGCTGAGTAGTAACTTGTGTGACGAGTGGATTAAAGTCTGCACAGGCATCGATTACAACATATACCTCATAGCCCTCTCGCAACGCTGATATTGCCGGAAAGGCTGCGCAGACCTCCGTTGCAAGTCCAGAGATGACCAACTTCTTTTTGCCTGTTTTCTCGACTGCTTTTCGTGATACTTCATCATTCCAGAAATTAACAAAGGGTCTATCGATAACGTCTACATCTGGAAATAAGGCAGTTAATTCAGGCATTGTTGGCCCATTTGGTCCTTGCGGCCAGCTCGTGCCCATGATAACTGGGATATTAAATGCCTTCGCTGTCTTGGCATGACCTAAAATGTTATTCTTTAACTGCATTGGGTCAATCGACGATAAAAATTGCAATAGTCCGACTTGATGATCGATCATCAAAAAGGCACAGTTGTCGGGAGTAAGTTCTGATTTTGGTAAGGCTGTGTTTGTCATATCAATTATCCTTTCATTTAAACTTTGAAAATGTTGCTTTCATTAAAAGAATAGATTTAACAGAACGAGTAAGATTCTAAATTCTTGCGGATAATGGCGTATTTGCAGGGGTGAGAAGCATCGTTTAGCTCCCCATATACTGAAAGTGGATGTTCGTTTACACACATTATCTTCGAGCGATTGAGAATACGTGGATGAGCTGCAATGCGAAACGAAAAGAAACGTCGCTGACACAATAGACAATAAAACTACATGCACATTAAACGGCGAGTAGGCTATACATCCGTTAGCCTACGCACTTACAGAAACCTCAACAAGACTAAAACAAATAGTTAAAGGGCACTTTGTTTGTTGTATCTCAGTTGAAGTTACATCAACAGACTTCTCAATCTCAATGGTTTAGTAATAAATTTGTGTCACCTCAGGCAGATAAAGAACTGACGGCACAAGCTGTAAACTGGGCCTGAGAGATGCTTGGAAAACCTAGGCTTGTTGTATTTCACAGTAAGCCGGCATCCAAATACAGCGCACGCAAAAATAGGCAAGCCCTCTGACAGTATCAAACTCGCCATGAGGCGCAGCAACAAATGTTGGATTGCATCACTGTTTTTTACAACCCGATAAGGCTACATTCTTACTAGGACTGTAAAAGCTCAAGTCAATATGAATTAGTCTCAAGAATGAGAGAAAAGTAGCTTCACTGGATTGGTCGATTTTGCTTGACAACGACAGTTTACGGTGTGAGAACGATAAGCAAGCCTTGGCAGATTAGCATACTTTAAGGTGCTTCAAATCTGATATCTAAAGGAACGCCATTTTCATCAAACGTATAATGAAAAACAAATCCATAGGTTTTGGAGTAAGCTTTCGAGGACGACAAAAAGGTAAGTTCATATGGTACAAGAGAATCAGAAAAAAAGGCCTCCAGTGAGTTCTGACGTTGTACGATATTGATAATTTTTCCGTCTATATCTATCCTCCCAGTGTAAGCTGCCAATTTGTCCTTTGAAATCGTTATAGATTGGGTAAACTCAGGTAGCGATACTTTTTGTCCCATTAACTTCTGTAGCAAAAGATTCTCTAATTGCCATAACCATCGCCCTCCAGAAGAGGTCAAAATAATAAGACCAAAATCTTGCTCTGGATAATAGGAATATGCGCTTGCGAATCCATCTAAGTCACCTCCATGCATTATTCGACCAGAATCTGATTTGAAAGCTCCAAATCCATACTCCCATTTTTTCGAAAATGAACGCGTAAACTCAGTCGACCATAAATGATTTGAATCTGCTTGTTTAATTTCTTGTCTTGCTGCATTCATTTGCAGAATCATCAGTTTGCTAAGGTCGTTGACATTCGAAAATACTCCGCCAGAGGGCTTCAAAAAACCCATTTCGAAAGGGCGTGTTTTGTATTTTCGATTTTCCTTTCGATACGGGATAGCAGCTTGCTTTTGTTGTATATCGGTGAGTTCAGTAGTGCTATTTTTCATCTCAAAAGGCTTAAAGATATATTGATTCAACAACGATTCAAATTCTTTGCCAGAAAGCCTTTGCATAATGTAGCCCAGCACCGAGTACCCTAAGTTGGAGTACTCAGCTTTTAAACCGGGCTTATACATCAGCTCTAGTATCTCTAAGTCATTCAATAAGTCTTGCTCATCGTAACAACATAACATTGGCTCATTGCCGAAACGATGGGCAATAATCGAATCTCTGGGTAATCCCGATTGGTGAAAAACGATGTCTCCTACAGTAATAGGCCTAAGCTTCGCTCGAGCTGACGGCGATAGGGAATGAGGAAGGTATGTTGAGATACTGTCGGTGAGCTTTAAACGGCCTTCAGCAATAAAGACCTTTGCCAAAATCCCAGTAAATGTTTTTGTCAAAGACCCAATTTGGAAATTGGTGTTTCCATTGACTTCAGAGGATGAGTCTCTCGACAGGTAACCTCTACTAACAAGCAGTTGTAACTCGCTATTTTTGACGATCCCGACTGATATTGCGGGAATGTCGTTATCCTCTATTATTATAGAAATTGCTTTTTCAATCCATTGCTCCTCAGATAAATCACCTTCCGTATGGCTATTGCATGTAAAGGCAACGATAGTTTGAATGAACACCGCAAACCATTTCGTTAGTAAAGAGACTTTCATTGGTTGACGCTCCCAACACTTTCGGTAATTCAACAGCTATATTTTCTGACCATATTCATTGAAACGAACCGCCGCCTGCAGAGTATTCAGCTCTTGTGCACTTGGCACCTCAAAATGCAAATCAGCCTGTTCAAAAGCGTGAGTATCAACGAAAAATTCATTCTTCGTTAATGAAAGATTCCGTTGAATAACTCGTTGCTTTCTATCCTCGGCGGAGCAATAAATATAATAAAACTGATACGGTATATTCAATTCAATTAGTGACTGGTGCACAACTGCCCGTTGTCTTGTAAGCGCTAATCCTAAATCTAATATGACAGAAGTACCTGAGTTAAACGCACTAATTGCTAGCTCAAGCGCGCAAGTGTTTATTCTGTCGATACGTTCAACAATCCACGACATATCTACCTCCTGATAAAAGTCATGAATATAAAGATGTTTAAACATCATGTCGCCTGATACGTTAATGGCTTTATACTTTGCGCAAAGAGAGCTGGCCAGTGTTGTTTTACCTGCACCAACCGGCCCAAAAATTATATGTATCATCTTGCGTCCCTTCTGATAAAGATCCTGTGTCGTTTGTTCTAGTTCTTTTATTCGAAACTGTGCGCTTGACCATACACTTCTAGTTCGCGCAACCTACAGTTTTCAATTCTTGGATCTTTGCAAACAAATCTGAGCTTCGAACCATAGACATTTGGGCTGAACACAAGATTTACTTCCGTCTGAAATGAACCTCCATTCGAAAAACTTGCCCCATCGATTTTGCGCCAGTTTCCATCAACAAACGATTCGATATGAAAATTCTTTATGGCGTTGCGTCCATTGAAGCCAGAAAAAACCTTAGCACTGACAAGACTGTGTCGGTCCAACAAGTCGATTTCAATGTAGCGATCTCCACTTACTCTTCCCGGCGCCCACAACGGATCTCGTGGACCAATCCGACCATCAATCGCGTGCTCTGCTCTAAAGACCCCAATATTGCGCAAATTCTGCTCGGAAGTGGCGGATATTGGCTTACCAATAACAATATTTGTAATTTGACCATTGGATGCAGGTAGTACAATGATTGAGAGAGTTGCCTGACTCACTAAATTCTCACTGTCGGTTGCTGAAACTTGAAGAGCGTAGGTACCCACGACTAAATTTGATATTGAAATAAGTTGCGAGTCGAGGGTATCAACGAGCGCGACTGACGGCCCAGATAATTGAACCCAGTTAATTGAAGTTTCATAGTCTTCATCTTGGACAAGCAGATTAAAACTAACTTCCGTATCAGGACTAGATATCACTAGTTCGCTGGGCATTGTGATCACAGGCGGAGTATTAATTGCTGGCGCAAAAACGGTTACCGATACCACATCAGAATCAGTGCGTTCGTATTGATCGGTGAGACTAACGCGAAAACTATATTCACCTTCGATTGCTCCTATAATGTCCGGGTTTAATGAATCACTATTTTGTATCGTGATAGTATTAGGGCTAGTGAGCAATTCCCATTGAATCGAATACGTCAACGAACTGTTGCCAATGACACTCGCGTTTAATTCAAAATGGCCATCGTCTAAGTTAACTTTGAAATCGTCTCCTGCATCCACTTTAAGGCTATCATTATCTGAATTCCGAGGATGCTGGGTCTCTAGAAACCATTGTTGAAGATCATGATTGGCGTAGGCTGTATTCCAAGTTGACCCATTATGACGACCACCCGGTATCACTTCGAATACAAATCGTTCTAGCGATTGTGAGCTGCATTTTTGAGATATTTGGTTAATGAGTTGATACCAAGAAGCAGGCCCATGAGATGGGTCGAGCTCTCCAGCGTATGCTCTTACATTTGTATTAGTATATTGGCAAATACTACCTGGAAGGTGAGTTTCATTCACCGCTGTTATCGCGATTGGAGCCATTCCAGCATATACATCAGGTTGGCTAACACTTGCTTTAATAGCGGTCTGAGCGCCTGCGCTGAGACCGGTTAGAAACACCCTTTCGGGATCCACCTTAAGCTCACTCATTAGTTGACCAACCAATTGATTAATTGTGTTGACTTGGAACCAGCAGCTTCCCCTTCGATTTTGGTAAATCGATTTACAATTTGGTGATACCACAATTGCCTCATATTGGCCGTCCATGTTAAGCAATTGCCGATGAAATCCCTCAAGCTGAAACGGTCCATTAAGTGGAAGAACCTGAGTGTGGTTTTGGTTTAAGGTATTTCCCCCTCTCCCATGCATTGACACAATCAAAGGGTATGATCTGCTAGGATCTTCGCTATAGTCCATTGGAAGGTATCGTGCATAGTCGTAATAAGGTGTTCTAACAACGACATTTGCACCTTCAAAACAATCATTCGAAGTTGTTACAGGGGCATCGCTCTCATATCCAATGATTTGAACTTCTCTGGTGACAGGTTTTGCAGCGTCAAGCACTCTATACCTTAGTCGGTTCGCAACAATCTGTGTGGAAATATCAATACTTAGCGTTTGCGGACTTTTGTCATCTAAAATGAGATGTGCATTCTCAATATCTACCCAGCATGCACCATTGTGGTACTGCAGAAAAATTTCATCAGGAACGTACTTATTTTCGCTATCTGTCAAAAGACCAACGGAAAATTGAACGCTGGTTAAGGTATAACTACCTTGTAAGTCTATTTCTGCATCGGCAGGCCGATTAAAGCTTCTTGGAACCCACCTACCACGGTTAGATAAGTCACCATCAGTAATGTTTAGCAAAACTCCTTGAGAATCTCTCGCAGGCTTATTCAAGGCGATATTTTCACTCGCCACTGAAGCGATAGCAGGTGTAGTTAAGACTAAAAAAAGTACAACATGAACCAGATTTATAAACGGTTTATTCATCATTGATATGGCTCTCTTGATTTAGTTATAGCGCTAGACCGAAATCTCACTTAGGCGCACTATAATTTGAAACGGCCAATCAGTTTACGTGCGAAAGCACATAATTTATGTAAAAGAGTGTGTAAAATTTGTAATCGCTCTAATTTTGGGGCCCTGTTTGCAATTAAAGCACTACTTGCTAGGGCTACGATACTTCCGATCATTAGAGGATTGCCTTACAAACGCTTACAATTAACGAACAATTAGTCCGTACTTTTAACAAGTAGAGCGCATTATCATTTTATTGGAGGTCTTGTGTTCATATGCATCAGATACCCACAAAAAATTTTTAGCTAACTTGATAAATAAAATGCATTGCAACATGAAGGAATGTAAAAATGAGACTGTGGATAACCGCTATACTATGCGTGCTACTTATAAGCGAAATAGGCGAACTGAGAGCTAAGCAAATAGCGTTAACATTTGACGATTCGCCTCGACAAGCAAACGGAGTATTGTCTGGCTCAGAGCGCGCGAGTATGCTGGTCGCTGCCCTTGAACGAAACAACGTCGAGCAAGTTGCTTTCTTTTCTGTTAGCCAGCGCTTGGATGCAGAAGGGCAAAACCGGCTAAAGACATACAGCGATGCTGGGCATATTATTGCAAATCATACTCACTCACATCCAGATATAAATAAAACATCTGAAGACGCTTTTATTGCGGAGATTAAGCTGGCTTCAAAGCTACTGGGACAATACCCTACCTATAAAAATTGGTTTCGATTTCCTTATCTTCGCGAAGGCGGCGAATTGGAAAAGCGTAACGGTGTAAGGCAGTTTTTAAAAACAAACAAAATGCTTAACGCTTATATAACCATAAACAACTATGATTGGTATATTGAAAACCAGTTCCAGAATGCTGCTGAACAGGGCATAGTCTTGAACGATAATGCAATGAAAAATTATTACGTTGATATCATTATGGAGGCTGTGGAATATTACGATCAATTAGCAATAAAGCATCTCGGTAGGTCTCCAAAACATGTTTTACTCCTGCATGAGACTGACATCTCCGCGCTCTATATCGACGACCTAATTCAACGACTGCGTCAAAATAATTGGAAGATTATAACAATTGAAGATGCCTATGAAGATGACATATCAGAGTTTGAGATCTCGTCCCCACTTAAGTTTAACCCCGGTAGAATTGGAGAGATTGCATTATCGGAGGGACAAACAAAAAATCTTTGGCACTCCTCTCTGGAAGAGAGTTATCTAAACAATGAATTTAAACGGCGAGTTCTATCTGTGAGCGAGTAACGCGTGACGAGCATTTTGCCCGTTCCGCCAAATTCGGCCGGATTGAAACCAAATGAGTAATTGTTTTTACCGAATTACGCAATATTTCAATCGCTCTTTCAACTCCATCCCGCCCCCAAACATTTCCAAACGTTTTGGATAAGGACTCAAAGTGCGAGATAGAGCCCAAGCAAACAGAGGCCGTAAGTCATGAACAACCGTATCAGTACGCTTGTTGAAGATGGCTTAAATCTCGTTTGTTACGCTTTCGGAAATCCGAACGACAACACCATTTTTATGTGTCCTGGCCTTGGTGCAACCCAGCAGGGTTTTGCTGAAGATGCGACTTGCTTTGCAAGCAAAGGGTTCTATGTCGTTACCATGGACTTGCGTGGACAAGGAGAATCCGATAGGCCCGTAAAAATAGCTAATCAAGCATTTACACTCCAAGTGTTAGCTTCCGATATTGAACTAGTCCTACACAATCTTAACCAAACTGAAGTGCACTTTGTGAGCAACTCGCTTGGCGGGGTGATCGGACTTCAGTTGCTAAGAAGGAAACATGCCAAGTTTATTGTCTTTCTAATGTAAGCGATCAAAATAGACCGTTCTTCACCCACTCGTAAGCATAATTTAAGATCGCGTCATTGATAAATACAGGAGACCTATCAATGACCAGACGAACAAGTGAAGAATGGCAACGCCTCATCGACGAGCAAGCCGTTAGCGAGATGACAATCCAGCAGTTTTGTCAGTCGCGCAACATCAATCAATCTACGTTTTACCTGCAACGCAAAAAGCGCAGTGACAGTCACTTAGCGCAAGCGCCATCTCAGTGGTTGCCGATTGATACGAAGTCAATGGCCTTGCCAGACACGCGCCAATGGCAAATTGAGCTAACGCTACCAAACGGTGTCGTGCTGAATATGAGTACTGATGGCTGATGTTGTCCTCTACCAATGCACGCATTTGGTTGTATTTGGGCATTGCCGATATGCGCAAACAGTTTGACGGCTTGGCGGCCTTGGTGAAACACCAGATGCAACTGCCTGCGCATGCAGGCGATTGGTTTGTGTTTGTGAATCGTAAACGCACGATGATGAAGGTGCTGTATTATCATCAAGGTGGGTACTGTTTGTGGTCAAAACGACTGGAGCGCGGCACCTTTGCCAAGGTGGCGGGTAACGATGGCAAACTATCGCTCAATGCCGCGCAACTGCAGTGTTTAATAGATGGTATTTATTGGCAAAAAGGCAAACAAAACAAGCGACTTAAGTAGCTGAATTTGCTATACTTCGCGGCATGAAAAGCGCCTCAACCAGTATACAAAACAGCACGCATATTCCTATCGAAGAATATGAAAAAGTGCGTGCGCAAATGGCAGCATTACAGCAACAAGTTGACTGGTTTAAACGCCAATTGTTTGGGCGCAAATCAGAAAAACACATCATCGATAATCCTGACCAAGCCAACTTGTTTGGTCAAGCTCAGGATGAAGGTTTACCGTCTGCGCCTAAAAAAGCCGTCAAAGGCTATGCGCGTTCAGTCAAGCAAAAAGATGAAAATAACGTCAATGACACTGGTCTTCGCTTTACTGATGATGTACCGACAAAAGTGATTGATGTACCATGTCCGGAGCTTGAAGGTGAAGATGCAGATAACTATGAGGTCATTGGCGTAAAAGAAAGCCATCGCTTGGCACAATTGCCAGGTAGCTATCAAATTCTCATTTACCGCAAAAATGTACTCAAGCACAAAGACAGTGGGGATATCCAATCGCCTAAAACACCGATTAACATACTAGAAGGCACGTATGCGGATGTATCATTGCTTGCTGGCCTAATGGTCGATAAAGCCGTGTATCATTTACCCCTTCATCGTCAGCATCTGCGGATGTTGCAATCGGGGGTCACGCTATCACGCGCTACCCTAATTAATTATGTTAGCCAAGGGATTGATTTACTGACCCCCATTGCCAAAGCGGTGCTGAGTAATATCCTCACCGGGGGGAACATCAGTATGGATGAAACGCCGATGAAGGCGGGTCGACAATCCTCGACTCGCCGCAGCCGCACATCAAGCCAACCATCAAAAACAATGAAGCAAACGTACTTCTGGCCGATGTATGGTGAGCAAGATGAAGTGGCCTTTACCTGGTCGTCTTCTCGCGGTAAACAACATGCAATGGAGCAACTAGCAGGCTTTAACGGCACCTTGTTAAGCGATGGTTATGCGGTATATAGCCAAGTCATTGATACGCTTAATCATCAAGGTCAAACAATTACCCATGCAGCGTGCTGGGCGCACACGCGCCGCTACTTCGAAAAAGCATTGGATTATCACCCTAAAGAGGCGCAATACGCCTTGGCTGAAATACAAAAGCTATACAAGATTGAAGCGCACATACGAAAACAGGCACTTAATGCCGAGGATACCGTGCAATATCGCCTTAAACACAGTGAGCCTATCATTACTGCATTATTCAAATGGATATACGAGCAGCGCCAGAGACCTGAATTACTGCCTAAAGACCCGTTAACCAAAGCACTTGCTTATGCCTATGAGCGCCATCATGAGTTAAAAACTTACCTCACTCATGCGCAAGTCAGCATCGATACGAACTACTTGGAGAGAGCCCTGCGCGTTATCCCTATGGGAAGAAAGAATCACTTGTTCTGTTGGAGTGAACTAGGCGCAAAACAGCTTGGCGTCTTGCATACACTCACCGTGACGTGCAAATTACACAACATCAATCCGTATCACTACTTGGTGGATGTACTGCAGCGCGTCTCACAACATCCGGCAAAAGACGTTATCGATTTAACCCCTCGACGCTGGAAAGTCCTGTTCGCAGACAAACGCCTGCGCTCAGATATAGAAAAGTAAGCACACCATGACAAATAAAGACATCAAAACCACGATAGACATCAGCCATTTATCCATTGACCAACTATATATACTCAATCAATTTGTATGTAAGCGCATCGATGAGCTACAAAAGCAGCTAGACGAAGCCGCGATTGCCATCTTACGACCTGGTATGAAAGTGCAATTTACTCATGACGGCACGACGGTCACCGGCACGTTACTTAAGAAAAACCGAAAAACGGTGTTGATTGCCAACGACAACGCAAAAACACATCACAAAGTACCGGCAGGCATAGTCAGGCATATTAGCGCTGCACCACTAGACCTAAATCAAACGGTTGTAAAGAACGGTCTAAAATGATCGCTTACTTTCTAATACTCCCTGAATCATTGCATATTCTAGCAGACGGTGCTTCGCGTTGGATTGCAGCAACTCTCCAGCCATATAAACCGGAGGGTCGTCAGATAAATGAATGGGAGTCGCCTGCAAGTATTAGGTTTAAGGTATTTTTATTACCTCTAATTGGACTTTGTCGTTGCTTTTTATTTCAGATTCAGTAAATAGCACCGTTTTAAATTCTGAATCATTAACTAGTTTGGCTTGATCAAAAAAGTGCTCTGAGCTTGTCGCATTTGATTGACTGTAAAGCATTCGACTCTTTGCACGGACACCTATTTCTGTAAACTCGAGTAACAGAATAAATCCGTCTCCACCTTTCACCTCATAGCCTCGAGGACTAAGGCCTGTAAATGAAAATTCCGAGGGGCCGGATCCCGAGACGGTACTAAAGCTCCCGGTGATGTTTCCGTACCCGCCCGCAATAGGTATAGATTCGCGTCCTTTTGATAGAGTTTGAATTGAACCTAAAGTCGCTTCTAGTTCAAGATTCGCTGATTCTATGGCCATCACTGCCTGTGCTAATGCCAAAAGATGCAAATCGGTTTGCGAATCAGTGACTTCGGGTAAGCCTGATGGAGTCGTGACAGGATCGCTTGGATCAAACGGTACTTTCCAACAATTTCCGTCGCAGCCAAATCTAAGGCGTCCCACCAAGGCATTCATTGCGTACTCACGAAATATGTGAGTCCCCTTACTATCTATGGAAGCTTTACCATCCCAATTGTCGAGAACGTCACATGCTTGTGAAATGTCTATAGCATTATTTAACAAATTCACTGAAGGATAAGCTCGGCATCGTCGCACAAGATTTTCTTTTACGTCATTCGCAAGGAATAAAGAATAGTCGTTCATTGCGGACGCTAAATCATCTAAATTTACGCCATTTCTCTTTGCCTTTAGCGTCTCTAATAAAGCTAGACTGTGTCTAGTTCGTGCACTTTGCTCATGACCAACCTCGCCATACTGAAGAGAATAGCTTTCAATAGGTTCATCTAGATTCGCCAACCAAGCAGAATCATTTGCATTTTGCACGTAACTTGTCGAATAACGTTTAGGAGTACCTTCAAATGGAATCATACTCGCCCATTCAAATATGTCATCTGAACCATCTAAAACAAAGCCGAACGCGTCATCATTAAAGCGAGCAGGATCGGTATAAATGCTCGACCATGCTTCGTCACTAAATTGTGGAACAGTAGACATATCAGCATAAAAAGTGTGGCCATCGTCGTCCACCATCAAGATATTTTGACTGCCAGTTCGAAAACCTTTTTCATTCAGACTTACAGCCTGTTCAACGCTTTCGGCTTGAGCGAGTGAAAACCAGTATTCTGCTATGTTTGCAGCAATACTTGGTGCGTCCTTTGCGGCAATCGCAGTTTTATTATCTCTGAATTCGACAATGGGCCCATAATGACTTTTAAATAGTGTGCGGCTCAATGAAGCCAAGCTACCGTCTGCTTGTTTGACTTGTATTTGGTAGTTCGAGCGCTGCAAAGAGCGGAGTTGGCCTTCATACTCATAACTAAGGACGGCTTCGTCTTCGCTAGGAATCGTCAAAACATAAAAACTGCCTGCAATAGCATCTGACCAAGTGTGTGTCCATGCAAACCGCTCATTGAAGCCGATAACAGGAGTAACAAAGCCCGGTAAAAACCCTCCATAAACATTTAGCTCTGATGGAATAGTTAAGTGTGCTTCGTACCACTGAAATTGTAACGTGTGAGGCAAATGTGTGTTGGATAACAATAAACTCTTACCACGTTCCGCCATATCCCGCCCAAGCGCCCAACCGTTACTACCAAGGCTTTTACGTGTTTGCGTAGAACTGTTGCGTCGTGTTGCCGCCTCAGTCGTAGTTACAACTCCATCAGCAGTACCTATCTTATTGATAAAGTCACCGATAAATCCCCAATAGCTTATGGATATATTTAGTGCATACACGTCAATTGGCGTTATCGGTTTCGAAAAATGCTCGCAACCTTGTGATTTAATATCGTGTTTAGACAATCCAAAATTAAAGCCTTTTGCGTAACCTTCCATCATGTCTTGTATACGCTGTGGAAGGCTGTCGAAACTTTCTGTGGCTCTGGAATACGTATTTAGATGTAAATGTGCGAAATCACTATTAATGTTCGCATCTTCTGAACCAGCACCAAAGACTCTAGCCCGTTGTGACGCGGATGTGATAACGCCCTCTAGAATGTTACATGCTCTATCCTTTGCCATTACATATCCCAAACCTTCGCCTAAATCTATGTAATTATTAGCACGAATGTGAGGGATACCATAAGCTGTCCAGCGTATCTCCGTGCTATTTTTTAAGACTAAAAAGTCATCAGCAGAATCATTGCAAGCGGTCAGCGTAACAATCATTAATGCAGCAACTAAGAAGGTGATGTAGGTTTTACCCTGATAAGTCATGTGTTTCTCCCTTTATAATATTCTGCATAATAGTGAAGCGAAATCAGGGACCATGTTGTTAATAAGGGTTTAGGCTTTGTGAGTGTTTGTAAAAAGGAATTAAAAAGTGTTGGAACTTGTCGCAGGCTGTCGCAAAAGTTCCAACACGGTTGTTGTTAATTTCAGGTTGTCCTTACAAATGTGCGATCAGTTCTTTTCTTGAACTTTAAGGTTTGTGATGTAGAAGCTAGTTTCGTGTGGTGAAATGGAATCTGCGCCAACAGTCAGCCAAAAACCTCCATTTTCGTCTGTCGTCACTTCAATGCTTTTTCCTACATCAAACTCCATCTCCTGCCATGCGGAGGAATCGTCGCATGTGCCACTGGTTCCAAGCGTACCAGCCACAAACGCTTCATCCCCTGCATCACCGTGTTTGCCCTTGTCAATGGATAATTCGTAAATAAAAAAATCACTGTCTTCAATAACACTGTTGGTTGGTTCAAACGCCGTTGCACCATGCTTAATGAAGACGTCTTTACCATCAGCCACATCCGAGTTGTTGCAATTAGACGGAGTATTTGACAATACTGTGCTAACAATCGAAATTTGCATTGTTTTGTTAGCAGTCAGTCCCTTCACATAGCCAGTTACACCCATAAATAAATCTTTTGACTTATTAACGCCAGATAAATACCAGCCTTGATCATCTTGAAAAGGAACCGGCAGCGTTTTATGGCTTGACACAAGTTCAAATTCTTTCTCATTGTCAACTGCATCAGAGCTTGGCGGATAGTCAGAGAAAAAGGGTGAGAAATTAAGTGCACCTTCATTGAAGTCAAACTCTTGAACAGTATCATCAACCTGTAGCTTTATTGACTTAATGAAATACTCGGTGAAGCCTTCAAAGCCCGAGTCAGTACCCGCAATTAACCAAAAACCTCCGTTTTCATCTGTTTTTACGTCCAGCGGCTCTGATAAAGACATGGTTTTTTCTTTATAGCTAACAGGTAAACCGCAATCTATTCCATTGGCGATATCGCCCACAGTTTTTGCGTTTACTCCTGACTGAATCTGATTACCTTTATCAATATTGGGGCGATACATGGCGGAATTATTTTCACCCAAAATGATATTCTGTGGTTCTTCAGTACTCGCTCCAATCTTCATGAACAAGGCTTCACCTGGCGCACCACCAATTCCAACACAATCTGAGCTCACGTTACTGACAATTGTGACCGACAGCATTACCTCGTAATGCGTTTCTGGTTCCCACCCCGTCGAGTAGCCCTTTATTGACATAAATATATCATCAGAACGATTCATTGACGCAAGATACCAACCAGACTGGGTATCGTAAGGACTAGGAAGTCTCTCGTGCCTCGCGGCTAGTTGATAAAACTCCTCGTTATTCTGGGCTTCTCGGCTTGGATAGTAGTCTGAAAAGACTGCTTTGAAGTTATTGTTAGATTCAGAGAAATCGATTGCGACCTGGGGCGATTCTGCGTCGTTACTCGAACCGCACCCACCAATTAACACGCTAATAAAACCAGCGACCAAACATTTTTTATACATAATTAACCTCCATGAATGAGATAGAAATACTAGAATTTTTCAATGGCTAAAAATGTAATTGTTTGTTGTGAAATCGTTATCAATTGAATAGGTCTAAGTAATTGTAATCTGTCGCGAATTTAATAATCGTTATTGGATTTCCCTTACTACTAGATCTTTGACATACACCTCGGATACACCGAGCGACATCGAGTCTACTCCTACTGTCAACCAGATGCCTCCATTGTTATCGGTTTTTAGCTCAAGCGCTTGTAGAGAGTTACGCCTGAGCTCGGTCCATTCGGGCGAACGACTGCATGCTGCAGTAGTGGCTAGATTTCCCGCCGTAACGGAATCCACACCATTTTGTTCTAATTTGCCTATATCAATCGATAACTCATAAATCTGGTAATCCAAATAAGCAACTACGCCATTTTGCGGCTCGTGCGCGCTTGCTGCATGCTTAACATATACTTGCTCCCCGGGAGTAAAGTCATGGTCGTTACAGTTCTCTGGCGTCCTCGATAAAAAAGTTGAATCAATAAGCACGTTTACACTGGTATTTGGTTTAAAACCCTGAACGTAACCGGTAACTCCCATGAAGAGATCTCTTGAATGGTTTGAGCCCGAAAGCAACCAACCTCGATTCGCCTCAATTGGCGAGGGCAATTGTGTATGGCTAGCTTTAAGCTGGAATTCTTTTTCGCCATTATACGCCTCGGTACTAGGGGGATAATCTGAAAATAGCGGTGAGAATGATGCATCGTTTTCAGCAAAGTTATATTCAATCAAAGTACCATTTACTGTCATATCAACAGACATGATGTAATATTCAGTGAAGCCGGGATATATGGAATCACTTCCTACTGTTAACCAAAATCCACCATTTTCATCGCTTTTCACGTTGATAGAATTTTTCATACTCAGTGTTTTTAGTTGATAAGTGGCTGGCAACTGACAATCCCTTCCATTGGCGATATTACCGACAACGTCGGCATTCACTCCTGATTCGGTGTAGTCTCCTTTGTCAATATTAGTGCGATAGATTGCGTCTTCGTATGTATCGGAGACGACATTGATTGGCTCTTCGCTACTCACACCGAGCTTTACGTATATCTCTTCTCCTGGAGCGATATCAGTGTCATTTCCACTGCAATTTGAGCCAACGTTTGACAAGATTGTCACCGACAGCGATACATCATAATGAGTCTCTGGTTCCCAACCGCTTGAATAACGTTTTATTGACATGAATAAGTCTTCAGAAAAGTTCATACCTTTCAAGTACCAGCCAGATTCCTCTTGAAATGGACTGGGTAAAGGTTGATGACGGGCACTTAGTTGATAAATCGCTTCGTTGCTTACAGCTGGGCGACTAGGATAATATTCAGAAAATATTGATTTAAAACCGTGAGTGGCATCTGAAAAATCAATTGATATAGATGTGGGCTCTAGGTCTTCGTTTGACCCACATCCAATAAGGAGTAATATGAAGCACACTAAAAGACAATATTGTTTATGCATGCAGGTCCCCTAAGCAAGCAATGTTATTTCAGTAATCAAGTAATAAGGAAGTTTGATTCTTTGCTTAAAAGAAACTAATGGATTCGGCGTCTCCAAACTAGCATTAGCAGGGCGCCAAGGGTATAAATAGTGATGCTACCACCAGAGGAAGTCTGCTGTTGCTCACTCGGCATCACTCTCACCCTTGCGAGCACCGGCAAACTTACTTCGATACCATCAGACGTAGTAATCGAGAAAACTAATTCTGTGCTTTGACTAACATAGGGGGTCACTACCTCCAACTGAAAAGTATCCCACCCTATGTTTTCCTGAAAAGAGCGGATACGCGGCCCGTCAACCTGAGACCAGTCCCATGTCAAGGCATCATCGTCAACATCGATACCTTTAAGGCCTATGATCACGCTTTCGCCTGATTGCACGGTTTGAGATGCGATGTTTTGCAAAGTTGGTGCATCGTTTATAGGCACAACGCTTATATTCACTTTCTGTTCAACGCGAGTATCCCCATTACCTGCGACCGAATAGCTCAGTGAATCTAATCCGAAAAAATCTTGATTTGGTACATATCGAATCCAACCATCGAAGACTGAAGCAGTGCCATTTGACGGTTGTTTAGATACGCTGAGAGATGAAGCGTCTATGCCAGTACTTGGCAGTTTCACCAAGCGTTGAGCCGATAGAATAGATTCTTGTGCGGCTAGGTCAGCCTCGATAATAAGGTCAAAATTACCCATATCATTTGAAAGCACATCAAACTCAACTGGCACGTCCTCCAAAGTACTGACGCTATCTGGTTTCGTCACAACTAAACTCGATGGAAACTCAATTTCATAGTTAAGGTCTAATACTCCTGCTGGACTTACGTCAAGGGCAAGGGAAAAGGGAATGTCTGAAATTGGCACAGGTAAAGGAGTACCTTCGATGCCGTTAAAATATGTGGTACCAAGAGTTGCATCGCTATTTTCAGCACCTATGAGAGCATTTAAAGAGCTTGGGATGTCAACGTATCTAAACCATAGCTCATGACTGTTCTTTTTAATAATTACCTGAAAAGTATAGGTATTCATCTCTTCTTCAAAGAAGCCGGTAGGCGCAAGCTCATTCCACTCAACTACTAAGTATTGAATGCCGTCTAAGGATATTTCCTGAACGTATATTGAACCTGAGCCTGAGTCAGAGGGGTCGTTGGGATCTAAGAGATCAAAATCTGACCATAATGGTGCAATGACATTATTAATATTGTCTGCGCTAGGCAGTTTAAGGCCTTGATTCGCATCGAATGGCCCAAGGTCTCGTTTGCCGGCAATAATGAATCCATTACTAGAAACAGTGAGCCCTGAATAGCTTTCACCATGATAGACAAATGGGAAATCAATGGTGGTCGAAAAATTAAAACACCCATTATCACAAGCGATCGGCAGTGCACCTCGTTCTGCTAGTGAACCGATGTCCAGACTCGGTGATTCAAACAATGTCATTTCACCCTCGAGTAAGTTACCTGACCACCTTAGATTCCCTTCTTCACTAATTCCTACTCGCGTCGTTTTGCCGTTGGTCACAACAGCTTCAACGCTGCCCTCAATAAAGCTTGCATTGCCTGACAAGCCTATTCTTAACGAGGGACTTCGCGTAAAGTCGATATTGGAAACGCGCGTGGTTGCCTTAAGCTTTTCTGTATCAATATGCGTTACACTGGAACTCAAAGCTCGCGTATCGCTGTTGTCGTTAGCATATATTGCGATAGGAATGGTGTTTGTATGATCTCCATCCGTACTAATCCTAATGTCTCCGTACACCCAAGTACCAGGAGGAACGTTTGAGGTGTTGACTGTCATCGAAAAGCTTTGTGAATCACCAATTGTTCCACGTTCAGTCAACTGAGCTGAAGCAATATCAATTGAATATTCAGCATTTACGTCAGAGAAAACTGCGTCAACGTAGACATTAACGGGCGCTGCACTAACGTTTGTAATCCGATTATCAAATCGACATTGCCCAACACATGAACCATGAGCATGAGAATTCGATTCAAAAACCACTTTGGTGCCCAGAGCAGCAGGAATGTCGAGCATTCCTGCGCCAACCTCAAAAGGTGATGTATTTCCTTGTAGCTTTTGAACCGAATCGTTTGCTGTTGACGTTAGCGCAGATTTTATCCACTTTGCAGACCAACCATAATTTTGTTGCCGTATAAGAGCTGCGGCCCCAGAAATCATAGGCGTTGACATACTGGTGCCAGTTTTGAGCGCAAACACAGGAGCGGTCTCAGCTATAGCACTAGCGAAAGGAAATACTACATCGGGTTGTGGGGCTGAGGCCGATAGAATGTCTGTTCCGGGCGCTATAATATCGGGTTTTAATACATTGGGATTACTGTTGGGGCCAGTAGAGCTTCCTGGATACAAAATGTTATTGAGTTCTTTATTGACAAGGGGGACTCGAACACCGCTAATTGTGATCTGTCGCTCTCCATCTGACACCATTTCTTTTAACTTTTGCGCATCGTTGAAGAAAAGTCCAAACAAAGGTATATCGAATTCATTTTCAAATTGATTGAAAGGGCGAACCAAATCAAAATCGGATAGCGTGTCCTGATATAATAATAAGGCTTCTGCCCCTGCATTCATCGTATTCGCTACTATTGTTTCCAATAAACACTGATTTGAGTAACGAATTAACGGCGCTTTACCAACCAGACTCATATTGGGTAAAGAGGCGCAAACATCTATTGCCTCGTCACTCAGGGAATCTAGCGAAATAAGGTCCAAAGATTTATCTTCGAATGAAAGGATATTTTGGCCGGTTGTTGCCGCAAACCTCTCTTCACCAATGGTAATCTGATGTGCAAACACCCGCCCATGCATACTGTTGGCAACCGTAATCCCCGATTCAATGCACCCTGGGCAGTTTATTGCGGCTGTAACGGCTCCGGTATTGCCAGCGGAACTCACCATGACCACGCCTAATTCCTCTGCACGTCGAAATACATCACTAAATACACTATCTTCTGGTGAGCCATCCTGAATCGCGCCCCACGAGTTGTTAATTATGTCGGCACCATCGTTTACCGCATTCTCAAGTGCCTCCAATAACATTGAATCTGAACCAATGAGCAACCCTCCACTGTTAAAAAGCGCTTTATAAACCATCAGCTGAGCGCCAGGTGCTACTCCTGCAATATCGACCTCAACGCTGTCAAATTCGACTCGAACTGGGTTTCCTGCTGCAATTCCAGCAACATGGCTACCATGTCCGTTAGTATCTAGCGGCGTTAAATCCTCTTCTGAATAAAAAATATCGTCGGTTGGCATAGAATAACGGGCAATAATAATTTTGTTATTACAAAAGTTCGCGTCTCCATCAGGCGAACGACAGTAGTCAGGATTTTGCGAAAGCCATTCGTTCGAACTTAGATCTGGCGCTTCAAATCCATCATCAGAAAACATAGGGTTTTCTGGACGGATGCCAGAGTCAATAATTGCAATCTTTACTCCTCTCCCAGCTTCGCTCACGCCACCTAGTAATTGCCATGCTTCTGCCGTTTTTGTGACAGTATGGCTTTGGTCAAGATGTGAATAGCGCAGCCGAACGGGATAGACCCGCTCCACTTGAGACAAAGACTTTATTAGATCTAGCCCACTTTCATCAGCTGTCACATCAATTGCGTTAATTAAGGTCTTGAATTGCCGATGCACCTCAATTGAGCTATTGCGACCTTTCAAGGTTTCAATCATTCTATTTTGTTCCTCGGCCAAACTGATGCTCGAGTGCTTGAGCACAGAGCTCTCGCTTGCAGAGGGGCTCGACTTCAGAACGACAATGTATCGATTATCAATTACTTTAGCGCTTGCACAGTAAGACAATGTAAGCGCCAATGCACAAGCCCACAATAATTTGACACGTTTTAGTTTGACAAGCACAGTCATTCCTCATTTATGCAATAGTGTTTATGGTAAATTCAGCGAAAGTATCAATGTTCAGCTTAGAGATAAGTCAGCAACTAATCTGTTACCTTTTCTATAAGAAACGTAAGAAAATGTAATCTCACCTGAACAATCAAGCAGGAATTTCTTTAAAAATTAAGAGTGATCCCAATTGATGGAAATATACCAATACCATCCTCAGATTCGATTGGTGTGTTGCTTAAGCTCTCAGTGCCATCGGGCGCATAAAAATAGCCAATAACGTTCTCGTTATTGGTCGCGTTTATAAGTGCCATTGTGAAGATAGCTTCGTTTGAGAAAGCGGTGAATGTATACGCAGCCTCTACGTCTAAACGAAAATAATTGGGAAGGTTTCTGCTGTTTAATGGTCCATAGATGGGTAAAAAGCTATTTTCATGATTTGGATTCTCTCGTAGGCCCAAAATTGGTGTATATCTAGCGCCATCTCTAGCGCTTAAGCGAAGACCAAAATCCCAGCTGTCTGTGTATTGATACTGTAAAACCATATTAACAATCCAAGGCGTGTCCAATACATAATCGCTTGTTTCCTGAGTAAGTTCGTCAGTTCGATCACTTTTAGAGTAGCCGAGTGAAAACCAGCCATACCAGTTGTTAGTTAAATGTTTGTTAACAAGTAATTCTGCACCGTAAGCCGCACCTGAAATATCATTTGTAAAATTTGCGTTTACTGTGGAAAGACTTTCGTCGTTATTGGCACGTCCAAGCTCGCTTAAATCTTTTGAGTAGAGCTCTAATGTAACATCCCAATCCTCTTTCCAGTCATAGGAGAATCCACCCACTATATGGCTCGCCAAATAAGGATTTAGGTGTCTATTTCCAATTTCAGGAATGACTTGCTCAATATTTGGAAACTGTGAATATTGACCAAATCTAGAAAACGCGCTTAGACGTTCAGATATATCCCATGTTAACGCCAAACGAGGATGAAAATAGGTTTCTTCGGTAAAGTTGTCGTGCTCAATACGCGCGCCAAACTCTACATCAAGAAAATCAGTCAAGACAAAGCGATCTATTGCGTAAAAACCAATCGTTGTAAAAGTAAGACTGTCGCTCGCTTGGACGCGCTCACCCCGATTACCTAAGCAATCGGCTGTTGTATCAGTACAATTGTAATTAAAAAAATCGAATGCATAGTCAATGTCATTGTGAAGCACATCGAGACCAAACGAAATTCGATTTTTAGAAGAGCGTTGCCAGTCCAATAGTATCCGAAGGTTAGTTTCTTCATCGTGTAATGACACGAACTGGTTATCTCCAAAGGTGTCCTCATTGTCTGTTGACGTGTGACTTAATATACTTCTCAAATAGATATCGTCACCAAAGTATTCATGCTCGATACCTTGGGTTGCAAACGAGCTTGAAACCGCAGCATCTCCTATATTATCAGGGTTTATACGCCCCTCTTCTGATGCTGAGGAAATATTCGCTGCTCCACGATCGCTCGCTCCATGAGCTGCAAATGTTAACTGATGGCGTGTATTAATATTCCACTGATATTTACTTTGATAGTCATCGCTTTGCGGTGCCCGCAAGATGGTAATGCCATCATCCTCATCACCCTCAGGTAGAAAAAATTGAACGAGAGAATGCCGATAACTGGCATAAAACTGTTGGTCTTCATTGACGCTTCCCTCAACAAGAAGCCCGGTTTTCAAAAAACTTAAATCAAATCGCGTTCGAATTGACTGAGACTTTGGGTCTCGAAGATACACATCAAATACACCGCCGGTGCCCCCTCCATACGAGGCATCGAACCCAGCCGCATTAAATCGAAAATCTTGCAGCAAATGCTCATTAAAAATGCTATCGCCAAACAAATGAAATATGTAGTCTACAGGTATACCGTCTATAAAAAATACGTTATCGTCTGGCGAAGAGCCTCTCACCGCTGGTTCGCCTCCAAAATCACCGCCAGCAAAAATCACACCTGGCAGTGAAAATACAGCGGCAAGCGGATCTCCGTCAATTCCTGCTATCTTAAGAAGCTTTTTAGTATGCTCTGTCGGCTCAGATCTAACGTTTGACCGTTTCATTTCTATCGAAATAACTTCTATCTCACCAGCTCCATTGGGCATGCCTTCGCTTTTGCCATGCGCATTGATAGAGACCGCCATAACACCAAAAATAAGCCCGCCTAAACATAAATAATTGCTTTGGTCGATTATCATAAGTCTGTCCTTACTAATATTGTGAGGCGCAGAATATGGGCATTTTGGCGTAAAGACTGTCCGTAAAGTGTCTAAAAAATGATAGAGGTCTTACAGTTTTTATACACTTATATCATCAGGGCTGTGTAAAATAGAGAACACTTTAATACCGATTCATTAACGACCGGATCCCCATAGTACATGGCAATTACTAGCCGCATTGGCCACTCTTTATGTGTATTAGCAGTCTTACTACTGAGCACTTGCGGTTCGTATGCAAACGAATCGGAATTAGAAATTGATTGGACTCTTTACTTCAACCTAAACTTTACCCTGCTTGATGGACAATATGTTGGACCACAACAAAGCCAACCAGAGGATTTTGTTGGACTTGGCATTGGTTTAGATTTTTACGTCGGGAACTTCTTTATAGAAAGTGACAATCAATTTCGTAGGAGCGCTACCGCTGGCACGCTTGGTTACAGAGCCTACAGTAGCGAGTCTTTTCAGTTTGATGTGTTGTTGGGACAAACCTATATCTATGGCCTGTCCGAAAATATCGGAAACGTATATAGAGAACCGCCAAGCAATGAACTTGACGGTATAGAAACCCGGAAGGATGATTTTAGTCAAGGATTCCGTTTTGCTTTCTTCAATGATAATAGCGCTTGGTGGGTCGATATTGCCAGTGGAGTAGCGTTGAATACCCATGAAGGTTCACTAATCGATGCTTATTATTCCAAGAGGTACCAAGTACGCAATTGGGACTTACAGCTTGGAGCAGGGTTAACTCTTTTTTCAAGTAACGTCATCAATTACTACGCTGGGGTTTCTGAAGAGGAGCAAACCGCCTCGCGTGTTCAATACGAGGCTGACAGTGGCTACCGCGTTATGCTTGAAGCGGCTGCACAGTATCCTATAAGTGAGGATTTCCTGTTTAGAGTCAACTTAACGCGCAGCCAGTTTTCATCGGCGTTTCACCGAAGCCCTCTTTATGAAAGTGCCTCAAGGACATCGCTCGATGTTAGTGTGGTTTATGTTTGGTAAAAGGAATATTTTCGCGCTGCTGATACCGTTAATTTGTGCGGTAGTTTTTGACGCAAACGCAGCCAACAGAGCCGATAAGCCATTCACGTACCTGGCGGTTACCCCGCTTAAATGTGTAACCCTGTCTAAAGGCAGAGACTGCTATGCAGATGTGAATATCTCGTGGAGTACACCTACACCCAAAAACGTGTGTTTGTTTGTTGACTACATAGACGATCCCATTCGGTGCTGGAAATCCCAGAGCAAGGCAGAGCTAAAATTTGAGTTTATTCACCCACAATCGGCTTATTTTTATTTGAGAGATAGCGATTCAAATATAAGGCTTACTGAAAAACAATTAAGTGTGAATTGGGTTCACGAGAGAGAACGTCATAAGCGTCGCTGGCGCGTTTTTTAACACTGTGTAACGGAGACTTAAGTATGGCTTATTATTCTAATTTACTTTTAGTGGAAGACGATATTGCCCTTGCTTCATGGATTATGGAATTTCTCAGAAATGAAGGTTTCGGCGTAGTCCATGTTGAACGCGGTGACTTAGTTGTTAATGCAATGCGCAAAGAACACTATAACCTCATATTGCTTGATTTGATGCTGCCCGGACTTAATGGCATTGAAGTATGCAAAAGAGTGAGAGAATTTAGCAACATTCCTATCATCATGTTGACAGCAAAAGTAGACGAGCTAGATGAGGTAGTCGGTTTAGAAGTTGGCGCAAATGATTATGTTACAAAGCCAGTGCGACCACGAGCTTTACTAGCAAGAATTAAAGCCGTTTTACGCGACCGTGAAATGGAAAAAACGATTAGTAAAGATGTTCTTAACTTCGGAAAACTTACAATCGATAAATCATCAAAACGCGTTACCCTTGACGACACTGAGGTACCGGTATCGACGAGCTTATTCGACTTTTTATGGTTGTTAGCATCTAATTCTGGGCAGGTTGTAAGTCGTGAGGAAGTGTTTCAGGTTCTTAAGTCTAGAGAGTATGATGGCCAAGACCGACGCTTCGACGTAATGGTGTCGTCACTTCGCAAACTATTGAATGATGACAATAAGCATTATGAGCGCATTAAGACAATTTGGGGAAAAGGCTACCTATTCGTATCTGACGCCTGGGACAACTAGGTTCTATTATGTATCGAATGTTGACTTTAAACATCGTCGTAACCGCTATTTTCACGCTTTTTATATTTAGCTCATTGCTCGATGCGTTTTCAGATGATGTATTAACAGCGCACAGTGCGGAGTCTTCATTTATCAGCTCTCGGCTAGTCTCAGGAATAGCAAATCGCCTATCGAGGACGCCTGTGGCAGATTTATACAGTGTTGCCCAGTCGATAAATGAAGACTATGGACTATCAGTTAAATTAGAACAAGCCAGTGAATACGCTCTTTCTAAAGACTTGCTTCTGAAGCTTTCTAGCGCGGAAGGGTTGGCGCTTGAAACGGAAAACGAAACTTTTATATTGAAGTCCATTGCCAACCATCCAAATCTAGTCTTACGAATACCCACCGCACGACCTGCAGAAAGTCCTCGCAGAAGAGACTTATTGTTAACCATATCCTTTTATGTTGGCTTGGGGTTAGTGATGATGCTGTGGACTCTACCACTTATCAAGAGACTATCTGCACTTACCGACGTTGCTCAAAAGTTTGGCGCGGGCGACCTGTCGTCGCGTATTAAAGTCTCGAAATATTCATACATTAAAGAGCTTGAAAATAGGTTTAATAAAATGGCTTCGCAGGTTGAACACTTGCTAGAGGAAAACAAGCTCCTTGCGAGTGCTTTATCTCATGATATACGAACACCACTTGCATGCTTTAGATTTGGTTTACATGCCAGCCTTGAGGAAGACGATGTCCAGAAGAAGAACAATTATTTACATCGTATGAACAACGACTTGACGAATATGGAAAATATGCTTGCGGCATTTTTAGAGTTCGCAAAAATGGAAAGATATAGTTTAGAGCTACAGTTCGAGAATACGAATTTCGCGGATTTCTTATCCACAATTGTCAATGATATGACAACCTTAGCCAAAAGGCGCAACAAGCATTTATATCTAGTTCTCGATTCTAAAACTATTAGCGTTAAAATCGATAAAGTGTGGATGTATCGTGCTATCGCGAATCTAATATCGAATGCCTTAGACTATTCTGAAACAAAAGTCGAAGTGACACTTAGGATACGTTCCCAAGGCAGTATCAGCTGCATTATCTCGGACGATGGCGCTGGAATTGCCGACGCTGACCGCCATAGAGTATTTGACGCATTCGTGCGACTGGACACAAGTCGCAAACGAAATGGTTCAAACTATGGCCTTGGACTTGCTATTGTCAAACGCGTTTGTGAGTGGCATGACTTTGACATACAACTTCTCAAGTCAGATGAAAAAGAAGAGTTACCAAGTGGAGCATCATTCGAGCTCTCTACCGAAATTTTTAGTGAGATGTAACTTAAAAAAGCACTCCAAAGCAAGACTTTAACCCAATATTACAAGATCTATCCATTATCTTACAAAGACTTACAATACCACTATGTGAACACAGTTATACTATTTTCAGATAGACCGTCTGGAGAATACTTGTGTATAACGGATTAACGATTTATGGGTCTAGCCTTTCGGCTAATTTCAGAAAAGTTGAGGCTGTTTGCCAATACCTAGAACTTAAATATGAACACATAGAAGTTGATGTGTACAAAGGTGAGGGCGCTAGTGCATCGTATGGGAGCATAAACGCATTAGGGCAAATTCCATCGATGCAATATGATGTGTATACGCTGACGGAATCTAACGCTATTGTTAAGTTCCTTTGTCAAAAATTTGCAAATTTCAAGCTATACAGCAGTGATGTTTGGAAACAAGCGATAATCGATAAATGGCTCTTTTGGGAGTCAGGCCAGTGGCAACCTATTCTATCTGATATCATGGCTAAACAAGTAGGCTCTTACGTTTTTGAACTTGAAAGTGCGAACCAAACTACAAACTGGGATGATGAACGAGTTCTAAGACAACTATGCTATTTAGAAAACTCATTCGAGAATAAGTGGCTATGTGGTGATACTTTGACGATTGCGGATTTTTCTGTTGCTGCTATGACAACCTATTTTAATGCCACTGGATTTCCCGAACACTTATATCCAAATATCTCAAAATGGCTGGCTCGCCTAAACAATACTATTGCATGGCAACGCACTATACACAAGCTGTGGTCATGAGTTTTCTCAGATCGCTTCCGTAGCAATCATTCGCATTAATACATTTGAACACTGCAATGACTAATTGTAATTGTATGCAATTGCAGTGCATTAGCGCACAAGGAGACAGAGAATATGTATCATCCAAGATTTTATGGTCGCTACGAAGATATTGGCGCAAAATATGGACAACTTATTTCGCAAAAGGTTAAGGATTTTGAACTACCGGTGCTAAATGATGACCTCGAGCAATTTGGAAAGGCGAGCATCTCATATCTTTCTGACTTTTACCCCGAAGTCATCGATGAGATATCAAGCTTTTCAGAAGCGTTGAAGATTCATCCCAATCGCGTGTTATCCTTCCTATTGAGCTTGATCGCACAAGATTTTCAAGGTCGCTGTAGTGTCTTTGCAAAAGTAACAGATAACGGCGTCTTCTTTGGAAGAAATTATGATATGCCAAAAGCGTTCAAAAAGTACTCAGAGAGCAGCTTAACGGCTGCGAAAAACACCTTCATTCATATCTCTCAGTCAGACGTATTTATTGGTAGATGTGATGGTATCAATGAAAAAGGCCTTGCAATCGGGATGTCATATGTCGACACACAAACCAAACGGCCAGGTGTAAGTTTTCATTTTATTGTAAGGCGCGTTTTGGAATATGCTGAAAACGTCATCCAGGCAATCGAAATAATTAATGATGCGCATGTATCAAGCGCAAACAATTTCTTAATTGCTGATAAACACGGCGACATATGCATTGTGGAGTCTTCCCCTCAAACTAGCAATGTCATAAAGCTAAAGTCTCAAGAAAACAGCCTTCATATAACCAACCACTTTAAATCAAGACCAATGCGGGCGATGCAACGTAGTCAGTTAGATTGGTCACTGTCGGCTCAAAGATCATGCCGTTTAAAAGAACTTTTAAAGAATCAACAGTCATTTGACATTGAAACGACAAAAAAGGTGTTAGCCGACACACAAGTATGTTTGAAGTTAAAGGAATATGCTTTCGAGACCATTTGGTCTACCGCAGCAAACCTCAGCACCTTAGACATATCGCGCTCAGAGGGCTATCCCAAGTCAAGCAAATTTAAACAAGATACACGTATGAACAGATTTCTAATGAAAACCATCGCATAAAATACGAAGCTTAGGTCACTCTATTCATTCGTTAAAACAATGCCATGCCTTGCGCATAATTTTTAAGAAGTAGGAGATCTATCACCATAATACCCGTCTGAGGCTTTACATTTTTTAACAGTTTTCCCTATATTTAAGCACAGTAATTGTGCGCTTTAGTAGGCAAACTACTCATACTAAATTATGGAGAATTAGTATGAGATATCTTTGGTTATTTGTATGTACTTTCATCCTTTGGGGCTGCAATGACAGCGAGGAATTGCGTGAGGTCGATACCATTATCGACAGTACAAAGGTGACATCGCAGTTCTTTAATGGGAACACTGATTACGTTTGGGATCGGATGTCTGAGCAACTGCGGCGCTATCATGGTTCTAAAGACAATTTTCGAGCGTTCCAACAAGGAGTGATAAGCGAACACGGTGGCCGCTTCAATGTTGATCAATCTGAATTTTTTAAACTTGATCAAGTCAACTATTACGACATATCAGGGAAAGCCCAAAAGCAGACAGGTCAAAACAGACTTGCGCTCCATATGTCATTTACCAATAAGAATGGAGACAAACTACTTTCTTTGGACTTTCGAGAGACATCCATAGCATCAATTCTAGGTGATCAAACATACGCTCCACAAAACACATGGGACTTTCCATTCGAAGGCGAATACTTGACATGGTGGGGCTCAAATAGTCATCTTTCTAATGCTAACGTTCAGGATAAGTCAACAGCCTTTGGGCTAAATTTTGTGAAGATAGTTGATGGTAGGCACTTTATTGACTCGGGCCGAAGAAATAGTGATTACTATTGCTGGGGCAGAAGCATTTTCGCGCCGCAAGATGGCACGATAGTTGGGTTAAGAACGGACTTGAAAGACAATGAACCAGGCCAGAAAAATCCAGATTCAAATTTAGCTCATGGTAACTTTGTAGTCATCGATCATGGCAATTCGGAATTTTCCGTAATTTCACACCTTCAGCAAAATAGTGTCACGCTGAAGCTAGGGTATAAAGTGAAGAAAGGCAGTTTAATTGGCGCTTGTGGTAATAGCGGCTCAACACCATTTCCACAGATTCGAATGCATCTGCAAGACAGTTCGACACTTTCAGGCGAGTCGCGCGGGAAAGGTCTACCAATCAAGTTTGAGAGCTATTATCTTGATGGTAAAGAAGTAAAAGACATTTCACCAAAGCGCGGTAGCGTAATAGAACCCATTATTTAAATATCATCATGAGCAACGCCAAGCTAAACAAGCCATATATCGATGCTAGTATTTCGATTTTGTACCCCCTGTGTGCCATTGTTCTTGTCTTTGAACTCAATATAGAGCCAAGCATGTTTTATGTGCTTGCATCGCTTCCATTTGCTTACATTGCCATAGAATATCTTTTCATTAATAGAATCATTAATTGGCTAGTGGCTTTCTTCAGTCTCCCTCTGTTACTACAAGCAAAACAATCAATGGGAATGCTGCCAACATTTGAGTCATACCTTCCTATGTCTGTTGCGTTTGATTTTGTTCTGATCATTATTTTTGGAACCATTTGCTGTCGTATAAATATATGTGAGCTATTTTTGAAACAATGGCTTCTGTTAGAAAATGAATACCAAGACATACAGCCAGCGCTAAAGCACTATGATATTGAGCAGGGTGTGGCACTCGGGCTTTCCATTCTCACTATTACCGTACTCGTGTGTGCAGGATTTTACAGAGTCATTACACCAGCTTCTAATGGTGATTTCTCAGCGGGTCATAGCCTATCTCACGCTGCACTAATGACTCTTTTCTTATTCTACAGCCTTAGCGCCTCGAGTTTACTCATATTTATAAAATCACTTAAGGGATTAAGCACCAAATTATGCAGATGCAGCTTAACCAGCGAGGCAGTAAAACACGCATTATCACCCTTTGCGACGAGTCAATGGAAATCCGAAACGACGGATTTAAGAACATCATTAAATGATGCTGGTCAAAAAACTGTTGCTATTGTTGGTGCAGGTGCAGCGGGTATGATTTGCGCATATCAATTGCAAAAAAAGGGTTACGAGGTACTGTTGCTCGAAGGAACATCAAAGGCAGGTGGCAGAATGGAGAAGAATGACCAACTAGCAGACTTCCCAATCTCTTTAGGTGCACAATGGTTTAGCGGCGAACAAGCTGACTTGCAGAAGTTCTTTATTGAGTTGGGCCTAGACCTAGGTGCATTGCCATGCGCATATCCTTATAAATCTAATACTAAATATTTAACTTACTCAAGAGAACGAACGCAGGAATACATTTTAGGAAGCTACAAAGACAAAACATTCCGAAATGCATGCTGGATGTCGGTATTTGAGGAGCATGTCCTACCGGCTATAAACAAGTGTATCTATTACGAAACTAGTGTAACGTCAGTCGACTATACTAACGAGGACGTAAAGCTTGAGACTACCAAGGGAGTGTTTAATGCTGATACAGTGATTATCACAGCGCCAATCTCAATTCTGCAACAACGCATACTCACTTTTAAACCTGAGCTTCCTTATTACAAGCGAGCAGCCTTGGCTCGATTGAAATACTGGAAAGGAATAAAGGTCTTCATGAAGTTTTCCAATTGTTTTTATCCAAAGTTTATTGAGAACAAAGACATCAGGACAATTGATGGATATGCAGTATTTTACGACGCGGCTCACGAACAAACTGCGCAAGATCATGTACTAGGATTCATCTGCGCAGGTAGCGAAGAAGTGGTCGACCAATATTCAACAGCAGAACCCGATAGCTTAATCGCAAAGCTGCTTCTGCAGCTTGATGTGCTCTTCGACCAAAAGGCAACGAAGTATTTTCTTTCATACGAACTAAAGGATTGGTCACAAGAAGTACACGCCCAAGGAGTATACGTTTCAGACTTTGCGAATCCACTTCTTGTTAAACTTATGTCTTATCCCGTGAAAAGGACGGTTTTTTTCGCTGGTGATGCATATACAAATGGGTTTGATTGGGGATATGTTCATTGCGCTATCTCATCAGCAATAAATGCTGCTGACGAAGTTTCTGAGTTGCTGAACTCGAAATAGACTATCGAACACATATCTGAATAGCATGCAGGGCAAAATTCAGTGGGACCCCGCTATTTTTTGAAAAATATACTACTACGCCCAATTGAGAAACTATGCGTCGCGCTAAGTCATCTAGTTTTTTAGATAGTCAAAGCTCCGCTTTAACTGCGCTATCTCAGCACCTTGAATCAGAACCTGATAAACTTTTAGTAACTCTAGGTCTATAAGGACGTGAATTGGAATACCTGTTGGTGCTGTTTGCAGCACTTCTGCACGCAAGCTGGAATGGACTGTTAAAACACAGCACTAGCCGTGTCGTGTCTTTATCATTTAATCGGCTTGTTGGGGTAGTTCTAGGAGTCTGCTTAATTGCGTATTTACCTCCTTTAGAAATACAAGCTTGGCCGTATCTATTGATAGCGTGTGCCGTACATATTATATATTTTTTTAGCTTAATCTCAGCCTATCAGCATGGGGATTTTTCGCAGGTGTATCCTCTATCCAGAGGGGTGGCACCTGTCATCATATTAATTGCGGGTTGGTTATGGGGAACTGATCATCTAGGTCGGTATGAGATTCTAGGCATTATTATCATCTGCTTAGGTATTATTTTACTCGCGGGGCGATTAACGAGTAGTGATAAACACGCCCTATTTTTTGCTGGCATCACGGCATGTTGTATTGCAGGCTACACGCTTGCAAGTGGCATGGGAGTTAGACAAGCTTCGCACTTTCTTACATATGCGGCGTGGCTAGAAACCCTATCGGGGCTTGGCTTTATTATCATTGCCACAATTCGATATGGACACCAACAAATGTGGCAAGACATTACCTTCAGTAAAGTGAAATGGGATATGTTAAGCGGACTACTAGCCACCGGCGGTTTTGCGGTTGCATTGTGGGCAATGTCGACCATTCCTATTGCAACGGTTGCAGCCTTAAGAGAAAGTAGCGTTGTCTTTGCAGCAATTATTGCTTGGCTGTTTCTTAATGAGCGCTACGGAATAAAGCGTATTATTGCTTCAACCATGGTGTTTTTGGGGATTGTTGTTCTGCTCTTAGGAAAGCAGATCACGCTTTTTTAAGTGCACCAAATCTTGTTGAGCTTGAAAACAACACCAATAGGCATAACCATACAAAATAGTTATGCCATTAAAACAAAACACCGCAACTTTAAAGGCTAAGATGCAAGTGAATGACGACCTAATTCACTGATTGATTTTGCCCCTGTTAATGTCATTGCGACCCGAATCTCCTGCTCATACAAATTTAGCAAGTTGGCGACCCCGCCCTCGCCTTGCGCCGCTAACGCATAGATATACGAGCGACCGAGCATGGTGCAGTCTGCGCCTAGTGCTAGCATACGCACTACATCCAAACCGTTTCTTATGCCTGAATCGACGAAAAGTTTTAGCTCGCCTTTTACCGCATCTGCAATAATGGGAAGTGCTTTTGCTGAGGACATTGCGCCATCGAGCTGCCTGCCGCCGTGGTTGGATACAACAATACCGTCGGCACCGAAGCTGACCGCGTCTTTGGCATCATCTACATCTAAAATTCCTTTGATCACTAACGCGCCATCCCAATAGTCCCTTATCCACTCTAGATCTTGCCATGAGATGGATGGGTCAAAATTGTCCCCTAGCCAACCAATGTAGTCCCCCAGCGCAGTCTTCATACCGCGATAAGTTGAGATATTTCCAAGATCGTGTGGTTTGCCCATTAAGCCAACATCTATCGCCCAAGATGGATGCAGCATGGCCTGAAGTACTCTTCGAATTTCGGCGTGTTTGCCACTCATGCCTGAGTGCATATCGCGGTAGCGCGCACCGGGCGTGGGCATATCTACAGTAAAAACCAATGTCGTAACGCCCGCTGCCTTCGCGCGTTGCAACACATTTTTCATAAAGCCTCTGTCTTTTAACACGTAAAGCTGAAACCACATGGGACGCTCAATAGCCGGGGCGACTTCTTCAATCGGGCATATAGACACCGTTGACATGGTAAAGGGAATGCCTTTATCAGCCGCTGCTTTAGCCGCCTGCACCTCTCCCCTTTTTGCATACATACCGGTCAATCCAACAGGTGATAAGGCGATAGGCAACGATAAATGCTCGCCAAAAATATCAAGGCTCAAGTCAAGATCTGACATATTCCGCAGCACTTTTTGCTTGAGGGCAATGTCCTGCAAATCTGACACATTATTGCGAAGCGTATTTTCGTTGTACGAGCCCCCATCAATATAATGAAAAAGAAACGGCGGTAGTTTAGCTTTTGCAGCTGCTCTATAGTCGGTTGATGATGAGATGATCATTTACTACTTGCCCTTATTTTATTGGCTAATTTCATGCAAAACCTCATGCAGAAGTAACACGCTTGGGTCTGAAATATATACATGCGCCCTATCTCGATTGCCTGGCTGACCATACCATGAAAGGTAATAATCTTCGCCCTTTGGCCCTTTATCGCCACGGCCTTTAAATACGCTCAGCTCAAGCTCTAATTCAGTTGAGGCAAATATGTTGCGGTTTGATTCGCCAGCGATGGATTCAATCTCAGGCGGGTACAGATACGCACTCTCTGTGTCTAATGTCTCTAGGCTGTTTGCATCCAACAAAAAGCGAATTATGTTGTCGTCACGCCTGACTAATACACCGATGGTGCCTTCGTCTATAACTTCAGGTGCGAAGGGTTGAATGGGGAAGCGCCCTAAGGAACCACCACCGCCAAAGTCCCACCTAAAGTCTTTCCAATCGCTTATTTGCACGCTACGCCACTCGCTTCCTTCTTTACGCGCAACGAACATTTGCGTATTGCCATTTTCATCATACTTATGATAGGAAATAACTTGCCGCTTTTTTTGGTCGAAGCCTATTTTCACGTTGTTATTAATCATCCCGCCTTTGGGCGGAACAGGATCAACCACTTCTGTTTTATCCAAGGTAAGCGGTAATTCAATGGCTTGACCGTTAGAATCTTCCCAGCTTACTAAATCAGGGCTTCGGGCGTAAGATAGACTATGGTTGGTAGAGGCATCGGGAGTATTGCGCCATACCCAAATTAGATGGAAGTTGCCGTCTGGCCCATAAATTGGACCTTCAAAGTAAGCGCTCATTTTGCCCTCACCGTCTAAGAATTGATTACTGTGCAGGCGCGACCACGTTTTACTGTCAACATCGTATATATTGTAAATTTCGCTACCGTTTCCACTTCCGCCATCGCGATATTTTAGCAACAGTTCTCCCGCTTGATTCAACATGAAAATAGGATAAGTCACACGGCGCTCCAGCTCTCTATCCACCATCACTTCTATACGTTTTAAAGACCGCACGTTGTAGGGTTCAGACATCCTAAAATATTCAATAGGATTTGCGTGCATGTTGCCAGTTACATGCAGGTATCCATTGCTGTCTAACTCCATCGTCACATAATTATGACTGTCCCATCCCAACCAGCTATCAACTTTAAAATAGTCCCATACTTTTCCCAGCTTTCTATGTGCAACGGTCATCTGACGATTGCTGTCAAAGTATGCAACAAATTGGTGTTCGCCTCTGGTCAATAGAAACGGCTTAATTCGATGTCCTGACCAGGCATGATCCATCGCAAGAGAGCGAATTTCTGCTTTTGCGTCGTTTCTCGTATTTGCGCTAACGCTTGTTGTCGCGCTTGAAACACTTAACACACATGCGAAAGTGAAGACTAAAATCCATTTATGAGAAGCAGCGCGTCGCTTCAATGGGCTATTAAGCATGGTTTGAATCGCTATAATCATGTTTGATCGTGCTCCTTTACAATGCATGTTGAGCTTGTTCGCTTAGTTGCTTGAAATAAGGGTTACCTTCATAGTTTGAAACACTTGACCACTGCGCGTTTTGTTGAGGCAAGTGCTTGCGTAAAGATGCTTTAATTGCATCATGCGCAGGATTAGACGCTAAATTGTGCCACTCATCTGCATCTTGCAAATGATCGTATAGCTCCTCGCTCCCATCCGCATATTGGATATATCGATATCGCTGGGTTTTGACGGCATGGTTGTTCGGCCCATAAGTCGTGACTGGAGCATGATCCCAAGATAGGTTTGGCTGAATTAATAAGGGGCTAATGTCCCTTCCCTCATTTTGCGGGTTTTCAGGTAAGTCCGCCATTTTGACTAAGGTCGGATAAAGGTCTAGTAAACTCACCGCTTGATTTGTTACTTGCATTGTCTTTGCTGTTCTGCTGTTTTTTGGCGATTTAATGATCAGGGGCGTGCGTGTGGCTCGTTCCCAAAGCGTCATTTTTGCGAACTTACTTTTTTCACCGAGTGAATACCCATGATCGCCCCACAGCACCACTGCTGTGTTGTCTGCATACTGCCCATTCTCAAGTGCATCAAGCACTATTCCAATGCATGAATCAACAAAAGACACGCTGGCTAAATAAGCTTGAACCATATTTTTCCACTCATCGTTTTCGATGGCCCATTCTGTTGTTGGCATCATCGGATGTTCACTTATGGCCTTTGCAATATCAGGTACGTCGTCTAAATCATTTTGTAAAAATGGCGGAAGCGTTACGCCTTCCAATGGATGCATATCAAACCATTTTTTAGGCACATACCAGGGTACATGGGGCCTTAAAAACCCACCGGCCATAAAAAACGGTTTTTCGTGATCAGTGCTAAGCTGCTGGGCAAGCCACTGCGCTGACTCATAGTCGGGCATTTGCTCGTCGGCTTCGGGGAATGCGCCCCAATCAGTATTGGTTCGTTTGTCGTGCCACTTCATTCGTTTTTCAGGGTATGGACCAAATCCGGCCTCTCTGCCGCCAAAATCATCAAAACTACCATCGGCTACCCCTTGATGGAACACTTTGCCCACCGCTGCAGTGTAATAGCCATGCCGTTTAAAATACTCACTTATGAAGGTAGACTGAGACGCTTTAAGGTTGGCCGTTTTAATATCGTTATCGCGAACATGGCCATAAATCCCTGTGCTTGCAGGTGAAAGCCCAGTCATCACGCTCGCGCGAGATGGCCCGCAAAGTGGCGCAGGAGCATGGGCGTTTGCGAACACCGTTCCTTGTTCTGCGAGTCGGTCAATATTGGGAGTTTTGGTATTTGGATGGCCCCCTAATGGACCTACCCAATCGTTAAGATCATCGACTATGAGCATTAGTATATTCGGATGCGTCTTTTGCAGTCTGGTCAGCCAATCCGCATTGCAGGCAGTAAGCGATGCGGCAAGCCCCGCGGTGCCAAGCATAAAATGACGTCTGTTCATCTCGAACGCTCCAATTAAAAATAACTAAACTTCACAATAAGCGTTTAACAAATCACTAACATGAAATTTGCATTAACGCTCATCATAGTGCAATATCAATCAATTGTGTACAGCGGAAATGCTATTTATAAAGATATTTAATTTAAGTCGATGATATTCATCACCAAACAACTCTCTCCAAAGCGACAAAATTCTGAATACAGGCTTGCTTGGAGAATCAACAATGGTCTATTGTCTGAACAAGACAAGTTAACCAATGTCTGAGAAAGTTGGGTCATGCATACTTGTTAGACCGTAATGAATTACATTGTCCTGCAATCGCTAAGGCCGATTTATGGCCAATTAATCAGTCACTCATATAGATAATTTGAAATTTTGGGAAGAAGATATGACACATCGTTTCGCTGCAATATCACAGAAGACTTCATTAAAAACCGCATTATTGTTTGCTGCATCTAGTCTCTTTTTCACGGGCTGTAGTGACAGCAACACGTCGAACGCACAAGCAACATCAATGGAACCGTCAGATACAGCACAAACTGCACAAAGCAACGCACCAAAAGTGATGGCCTATGGACGTTTTGTACCCGAACGAAATGACGATTTTGCGTGGGAAAACGATAAAGTCGCTTTTCGAGTTTACGGGCCTGCCGCGCCACTCAAAGGCCATTCAAGTGGCGTAGATGCTTGGTTTAAAAAGGTGGATTACTCCATTATTGACAAGTGGTACGAGGGGCATTTAAACGGCATTTCATATCATGAAGACCATGGCGAGGGATACGACCCCTACCACACGGGTATTAGTCGTGGCGTGGGGGCCACCGCTATTTGGATAGACGACAAAGCCTATGCAGCGCATAGCTTTAAAAGCTATCAAGTGAATGAAAGCGGCGGCGACAAGGTGTCTTTTACTCTCCAATATGAATGGTATACACCGCTTGGCATTGTGAAAGAGATGAAAACGGTATCGCTTCCGTTGGGCACGCAATTGTTCCAGGTCGACTCGATATTTACATTAGACGGCGAACCCGCTTCATTACCTATTGCAATTGGTGTAGCAACCCATGATGAAAAAGCAGAGGTGTTTTTTAACGAAGAAACGGGACGTATTTCAACGTGGGAAGTCATTCATGACTACGGTGTAGGCACCGGTGCATTACTTGACCCTCAGCGTGTGGAAGGTATTGAGCACATAGCCAGTGAAGTCAAAGATGAAAGCCATATTTGGATGTTTACCTCTAGCGATGACCAAGGAAAGCTGTCATATAAAGCTGGGTTTGCATGGGAAGGTGCGGGTGAAATCACAAGCAACGAACAGTGGCAAGACTACTTAGATCGCCTCTAGCGTGATCTAGGCGATACCATCGCCACGAAGGTTCAAATACCAATGGAAGATACCATGGAAAAAGTCGCATTTGTGATGACCCTGCTACCGGGTCATCAAGCTGAGTATAAGAAACGTCATGACGAAATATGGCCAGAGCTGAAAGACGAACTTAAAGCAGCGGGCATTTCAGATTATTCCATTTATTTTGAAAGCGAATCAAACAAACTCTTTGCTGTATTGCGTCGCACATCCGATCATTCAATGGAGCTGCTACCCATGCAGCCTATCGTGCAAAAATGGTGGGCGTTTATGGCTGACATCATGGAAACCCATCCCGACAATCAGCCCGTTACCACTCAGATTGAAACTGTTTTTCATATGGAGTAGGCACAAATCATCATGAAAAGGCTCAACATCCCTCTTTGCTTAATCGCCCTTATGGCTATGATCACAACGTCTTGCGCTCACTCCTTAGCGCCTGAAAACGACCAAATTACTTCAGGGTTGCCAATTGTGCTTTATGCCACTGAAGATTTTGCAGACATAAATGTAGGTGATGTCCCGTATTACATTGATAAACGTAACGATGCTCTTGGAATTGATGCCAGACGACTCGAATATCGAGGCTTATTTGCGCGCGCAATAACAGCATTTGAAGGGCCAAGCGCAAAGTATGATGTCACCATTGCTGTGATGACCGAAGAAGACGGCGAACCCTTGTATCGTCTTTGGGTGAATAATGAAATTGTCGGGACTTATCGCAGTTCATATATTGGTGAAGGAGACGAACGTGACTTGACTGCACAGAACCATACCTGGTTGGGAATAAGTGTCTCAGACGGTGACCTGATTGCGATTGAGTCAAACGCGCACACCAATGGCGAAATTCCGGAAAATGATGGAACAGCCTGGGCGCGAGGTAGATGGCAATCTTTATCTTTTTCGCCGTCTGTTGAGGCGACAAACCGTAAGGCTAACTTTAGTAAACATAAAGACTTTGTAGTCTCGCAGTTTGATTTTCAACCCGACGCAGACGATGTTCATGCAGTCGCAGCGCTTGGCTCAATGCTCGTGCATCCAGATATGGAAGGTGTAAATTATTTGGCAGTAGCGGGTACAACGGGTCGTCAGGGCGGTAAGTACATTGACGCCAGAGAGCTGATGGAAATGACCTTTGGCCGCGAAGACTTTAATTGGGCTGACGCCAAAAAGAACTGGCAAAAAGCTCTGACGCTAGTGCACGACAGAGTAAGAGCCGTGTTGGCACAAGGAGGTACAGTCTGGGTTCAAGAGGCAGGCCAATCCGATTTCACCCGGGATTGGGTACAAGCTTTACTTGATTCAGGAATACATAAATCGGTAATTAAAAACAATGTGGTTGTGGTTCAACACAGCACATGGAATGAAAAACAAACCACGCCAGATGCCCTTGCGTTTGTGAAGCAATACACGACCTATCAAGCCATTACCGATGGCAACAAAGCTAAAAAAGTCTATATTCGGAAAGACCGGCGCGGCCCATTAACGCCTATGTACAAAGATAAAGACAAGCGTTGGCTGCGCGCGGCAACGTCGACAGAAAATACAAAAGAACACGCTCGCACGCTATGGCAAAAAGCAGTAGATATTGTTGAATACAATAATTTTGACGCCAAATATTCTGTGATGCCTGGAGGCGGTGTTGATTTTTCTGATACCGTTGAATTGTGGTGGATCCTTGGCCTTGGACAAAATGCCGCGTCTGTGCATGCATTCTGGGAACGCTATGTCAGTGACGTTCAGTTAGATGCCATAAAGCCCCCAAGCGGTCGTTTAGCGATTGTCATAGACGGTAACTCGCCCGACCCGGATGACATTGGCGCAACGCCAGTAATGATGGGCTTGCTAAAGCAGTCTGGGCTGGCCGACCGACTAGTGCACTTATCTCACTCCTGTGATTTAGATCCCTTTCGAAATAAGGGTCGCCAAATAGATGCTGAAAATGAGGCTCGCAGACAAAAGGTCTTACACGAATTAAGCGGGAGAAGTGTCGAGCTATTTGGCCCGTTTAATAATCTTCGCAATTATTACAACTGTCGCGTAAACCAAGATGCTGCAATAAGCGATTTGGTGGATGCGATTAATGCGTCCAGTGAGTCAGATCCACTTTGGATTATTGAAGCCGGAGAGCCTGATTTAATTGGATATGCGCTTGAAACAGCAAATTCTGAACGGATCCAGTATGTGCATGTAGTCTCACATCATCCTGCAAATGATGATAGTGGAGACTACTTTACATGGCAGCAAATTTTGGATTTTGGTGTGACTGAGCATCAAATTGGTGACCAGAATGTTTCACTGCAAACACCCATAAGTAAATGGGACTGGGCAAAAAATCACAAAAATAAGGGCTATCGCTTTATGTGGGAAATGCTTGCTTACGCTGAGCAAGACGGCGTAGTGCCTTTTCAAACGAATAAGTTTGATTGTTCAGACGCCGGCATGATCTATTGGTGGATAACTGGCGCTAATGAAGGGGGCAACAATTTTGCCACGCCCTCAGATATTCAAGATATGCTTTTGCAGTCATTAGCTAACTAACCTCAACTCGGGATAAGCGACAGCGCCAAGCAGCGATAAAACAAACATTTGCACTATCGCTTATCCCGAGTTGAGGTTAACTAAGTCTGCGCTGACTTGATGCACCGATAATACAGGCATCCTCATAATGAAATACCAGTGCCCGTGCTTTAGTTTGTTAATTAGGCACAGCAAATTTGTATATATACTGCGGAGTTGGAGCCTGTCAAATCATCAATAACCCTCATAATCAATCAGGACGATACTGGTCACTTCACACATCATTTTGCCAAATACTGTGATAGAAATTTTCGCCATTGTTTGTTCCGAAATTAGAAATAGAATAAATAACTTATATTTCAGTGGGTTATAACCCCATCTCAACCACCCCTCTTTAGATCATTATATTTCATTTTAATTCATAATGTGTCACAATCAATCAAATTACAATTTAATAACAATCCTGCAACAACTGAAGGCGTAAACAATGACCACAATTAAACCAACTCTGTTGAGCTGTATTCAAAAGCTTAGTAAAGGGTTTTGTATAGGCGCGATGTTAGCCTCTGCCAGCTTCGCCGACGCGCAAGTTACCCTGGAAACGCAAGTAAAAGTTACCGATGATGGCTTACATTTTAACGGTAAAGACCTAAATTTTGGCAATTTAGACACTGCGAGCACTGACGCGGAGGTTTACGACTTTTTCTTTGGCCGTAATATCTCTGCTCATGGTGATGCCGTCAAAACCTACAAGCATTACGTGTTTATGACATGGTATCGTGGTGGAAAACAGGACCGCCATATGATGCTATCTCGCTACAACACACAGACAGGCACGATAGCAAGTGTTGAATTTCCACACCAACACACCGGCTTTAGAGGCGACCCCAATATTGGAGAGTCGCACAATACCATTGGCCTGGCGGTAAGCCCCATTAATGGCACTATTCATATGGTGTTCGATATGCATGCTTATGACAATAATAATCACGGCGGTAAGTTTAAGGATGACTTTTTTCGGTATTCATACAGCGTAGTTGGGGCCGCCGATGTCTCGGATAACGAGTTTACCCTCGATAAATTTGTAAAGGACACCAGCTCAATCAATCAAGGTGAGGACGATTATAAACACCTTACTATGACGGGCGATTTGGCAGATAGAGCTAATTTTGCGCGCCTCACCTATCCGAAGTTTTTCGAGACCGACGACGGCACGCTTTTACTTTACATGCGCTTGGGCGGAAATAACAACGGAGCATATGTGTTTAATCGTTACGATGCAGCCAACGCAAAGTGGTCTACTTTCACCAAATTTAATCACAATAACCAACAATCCAGAGGTAATGACTACAACTGGGGACTATATGGAAATATGAAGTATGTGAACGGCAAACTTCGAGTGGGTTTTCAGCAGCGCTCCAGCGATAATAACGACAAGTATCTCTATCAAAATGGCGTGTATTACGCCTATTCGGATCACCCAGAAGGGTTTGGCCAGTGGAAAAATCACAGAGGCGAAGACATGACCTGGCCTTTGGTCGATTCAGACGAAATTAAAGTCTTCGAGCCAGGTGATTATATTTCTCACGACGAGCCAAATTCTGTGCATATAGTCGGTGGCTTTGATTGGACGGTGACGGCTAAAGGTGATATTCACATCGTGAGTCAACTGCGCTCCACTGACAGAAGCCGCCCAGATTTCGAAGAAGTCAATATCCATTCATATAAACCTGCTGGCGCAAATGACTTTATTATTTCAACGGATTTTGCTGGTGCACAAGCGGTATATACAGCAGGTGATAACGTTTATATCATTGGATTGGAATCAGGTGTCCCGTATGTAGAGAAAGCGCTGGGCGGAACCAATGATTTCGTTCGAGTTTACACTGCAAGTAACGACATTACATTTGACCATGGCACTGTCTACATAAGCGATGGAAAGGTCTACTACTACTTGATGGAGCGCAAGGCAAGCGGAATAGACACCAAGCTGCCCTTATATCTTCAGATTATTGATTTAGACATAGAAGGAGAGGCAAATGCGCCCATTGTGAGCTTTCCAGAGGCAGTCATTAGAAAACAAGAAGGTTACGATGCGCTTTCATTCACGGTACTTGCAAGTAGTCCCGTTGCAGGGCGCAGCATTGCGCAAGTGGCGCTTTATGTGAATGACCGATTTATTCGCACAGACTCTGCAACGCCATTTGTATGGGGCCATCGCAATAAGCCCAATGAACTGCTTGGTTTGCCGCCAGGAACACATACCTTCAGAGCCATTGCAACCGACAGCGAAGGAGATGAAGGCGTGGCCACAATGACGCTTATTGTTGAATCAGAGGCTCCGATTGTCAGTTTTCCTAATGAAGCGCTGACGGTTGATTTAGGTTACGAGCGGCTCGGTTTTACAATATCTGCAGAATCGCCAGACCCTGAGCGCACTATCGAGTCAGTGACTTTAACGATTAACGGCGAAGCCGTACGAACCGATACCTCCATCCCCTTTAATTTCGGACATAAATTTAAACCGCACGAAACGGGCGCAATGGGATGGTTACCGGAACATGAACCTAATCCGAACCCATTGGGCGCAGGTGAACACATATTTACCGCCGTTGCCACCGATAGCGAGGGACAACAAGGCGAAGCGACAATGATTCTTACAGTTAACGGCTTGCCTGAGCCACCTATTGTGTCCTTTCCAAATGAAGTCGTGACTGTGTTTGAAGGCTACGAAAAACTTTCTATTACATTACCAGCAGAATCTCCTGTACCCGGAAGAACGATAGAATCTGTGACTCTATATCGAAACGGTGAGCTTGTGAGAGTCGACACACGTCCAGTCTGGAATTTCGGACATTCTTTCGCACCCTACGAATTTGGCGCGATGGGCTGGTTAGACAGACACGAACCGAACCCAAACCCCTTAGGCGTCGGCACACACACCTTTAGAGCCCTTGCAAGAGACAGCGCTGGCCTGGAAGGTGAAGCCTTTATGACCTTAATTGTAGAGCCCTTACCAGCGCCCACAGTGAATTTTAATGAATTTGATGTGGAACTCACCGAAGGCTACGAGGCCTTTTCGGTATCAGTGGATATTCAAACCTCGACCGATTCGGTAGAAGTGGTCAGTGCCCGTTTATACACTAACGAAGTTTTCGTTCGCGAAGTGTACGAAGCCCCATTTACATGGGGCCTTGAGCCATACGCTTCGGAACTAATAGGTTTAGCCCCCGGCACTCACGATTTTAAAGTGGTAGTGACTGACAGTAATGGTAAAACGAGCGAAGCTACAATGATGACAACGGTTATCGCTATCGGGGATTTAGACCGAGATGGCGATATTGATTCGCTGGATATTAAAAGCTTTTCAGTGGCTGTTAGCCGAGGCGAAATTACAGACTTGAGGTTTGATTTTAATAACAATGGAGTGATTGACCAAAGAGACCCTGTGATGCTTGGGCGAATGTGCACTAGAAGACGCTGTGCCCCCTAATCCCATATACTTCATTCGTAGCCGGGCACTAAAAGCCCGGCTTTTTTATTATGAGCGACCGCAAAAAAGTTATATTGATATCTTCGCTCTTATGAAAAACGTCTATTTAACCTGAATCCTGTTTAAGGAATGGTGCAAGCGCTTGTTTTACATCCTCAAATTAATTTTTACACTCAGTGCTGCTAGAATTGTGAAGGACAAGGCGCAAAAGTCACGTAATAGTTATTCTATTGCTGGCTTTTGCAACGCAGTAATTCACAATTCTAGCGGTGCTGAGCGCCGTTTCTTAAACAGGATTCAGGTTATTTAACCCTTATTCAGATTTATCGCTAATAACGACAGTGTAGTCACCCGCCGTGTATAAAGAAGAACCACTAGGCAGTGTAACCAATGCTGTAGTATTGTTTGGCACGGTAAAATACCACGTCACTTCTTCCCCACTGCGCGTCCAGCGACTTTTAATTTCTCCATATCCGGTCGTGTAAGACACCGTCACTTCATCCAAGCCGCTCACAAATTGAGGCTTGAGCGCGAAGTCTTGGAAACCAACACTATCAGGCAATGGGCGAATGCCGCCTAGGCCCTCATAAAACCAACCATCATAGCCTGCATGAAAAGGATGATTAAGCGAGAAAGTCGGTGCATTTGTGCCATCTGGGTCTTTTTTGGGGTCGTAATATCCCTTGCGCTCCCATAAGGTTGTTGCGTTAAGTTCTTCAAATAAGTAGCGGTAGCCTGGATAACCTTCGGCTTTGAAAATGTTAAACGCCGTATCTTCATAGCCGTAGTCACTTAAGGCTGTGTACAAATAGCTTTGCCCGAGCGCCCCTACTGATGCGTGACCATCCCATTGTTGGAGGACGTCATCATTGATTGACTTGGCAACAAGCGCACGCTTATCGTCAGGTGCGACGTCGAACATTATCGCCATGGCATTTGCGGTTTGGCTATTGTAGCTTGCGTTCTGGGCGTCAAATAGCTCAGTATTAATTTGCGACCGTATTTGATTAAACAGCGCAGCATAATACTCGGCTTGTTCTGGTTTATTGATGATGCGAGATATTTTTGCCATTAGGTTTGCTGAGTGGGCAAACAGTATCGAGCTGGTAAAGGTTGACGTGGTATGCTGAGGGCTGCACCGCCCGTTTACGCGCGGTGTACCGGGCGTTTTTACAGGGTCGCACCAGTCGCCGTAGCCTTTGCGAATAAGTGAGTTCTCAAGGTTTTCTTCACCTGCACTCATGTATTCCTGCATGCTTTCATATTGGTTTTCAAAGAGCTGCACGTCACCATGGTGGCGATAATGCTCCCATGCGATCATCACCTCTGCGGCTGCCCAATCGAAGTTTCCACCGTGGGTTCGTTTGCCTGGCACCACCGCCGGAGCAACAAATGTGGCGGTTTTGAAATCACCCAAGTATTTATGCCAAAAGTTGTCCATATTATAATTGTAGTTACCGGTGATCATCGCCGCGTGTGCGTCACCCGTCCACCCTGCTCGCTCCCGAATAGGACAATCCATCGGCACCGCCATTAGGTTACTCTCGTAGCCCCATAACGCCATATGATGGATACGATTGAGTAGGTCGTCTGAGCTTTCAAACTTGCCTGCAGTTTCAACCGCGCTTCTGACTAAATGTGCGGTAATAGCATCAAGCGCTGGTGCTTTTGTTAAACCGCGTATTTCTAGATATCTGAAGCCGTGCCAAGTAAATATAGGAGTCCAAGTAGGATTATCACGCATGACCTCATCACCTTTGGCAATATAGGTATCTACTTGTTTGAGCAAGGGTGCTCCTCCCCCGCTCTTTTGACTAATATTACCCGCCTTATCTATCCATTCTGCATAGCGAAGATGCACACTCTGTCCATTTGTTAAGGGTAACTTGGTGAAATCAATTGTTGGTACACCCGTAAAGTTTTGACCAAAGTCGAGCACCCAAACCTGCGGCTCGGGATTTAGCAGCTCGACCGGCACTAATTTCTTTATCGCTTTAATCGGCTCTAGTAACTGAGGTTCCAGGCGCTGTGTTGGCCACTGCTCTAGCACTTCAACCGCGCGCCAATCGCCCAGGTTCGCATCGTCAAGCTTACTATGCCAGTGAGTTACCTCAGCACGTGCATCATAAAGCTCTCCTGAAAACAGGCCCTCTTTTAATATTGGCGATGCATGGCTTAGCCAATCCTCATTCGAGCTTACGATTTGACGGCTACCGTCGTCGAATTCGAGCTCTAACTGTGCAATAAATTTAGGCTGCCCATACGCTAATGAGCGGGATGGCCGATCTTTTGGACTTGCATCAGGATTACTCCAGCGGCTAAAGGCAATTTCTTCGCTGTACCAACCGCTACCAAGATGAACAGCAATTGTGTTGTTTCCCTGCTGTAGCATATTCGTAACGGTATCGGTATTGTACAAAATGCGTTTGTCGTAATCTGTCTGACCCGGATCCATCAATCTATCGTCAACCTTGTCGCCGTTAAGGAAAATCTCATAGTAGCCTGCTGCCGTGCTGTGAAGGCGCGCGTCGACTAGCTTTTTATCGCCATCAATGGCAAAGCTATAGCGAAATAAAGTAGCGCCCGGTTGTACTTTTAACTGCTCCAAAACACGGGTTTGTAAATCGCGCTTTTGCTGCGTTAATTGGGAATTGCTATTTGGGTGAATGTCGGCAGCAAAGCGCATCCAATCATTAACAGGCGCTGAAGTGTCAGCGATATAAGGCTGAGCCGCTTGGATCCAGTTTGCTTGCCAATCAGATTGTTCAAGCAAGCCCATCTGCCATGAATCAATATCACTCCAAGCCTGGGCTTGTGACTCGCCATCTTGCCAAACTTTGACTCGCCAAAATGCCACATCGCTCGAAGCCGGTGGTTTTCCTTTATAAGCAATATTGATTGAACGGCGCTCAGCTACTTTGCCGCTATCCCATAAATCTGGCTTATTGCTTTTGAGTAAAGCCTCGCTGGTCGCGACTTGAATTTGATACGCCGATTGCGAAATCACATTGGCATGCCACGATAAGCGTGGTGTTTTGCTATGGATGTTTGGAGGCTCAGAATTTCCCTCAACGAGTAAATTCGACGCCTGCGTTTTTCTACTTTCAACAGACGAATCAGTAGATGCAGAGGAACAAGCAAGTAACACCGCGCAAACACATGAAATGGAAAAGACGCGAGCTAGCTGTATTAGATTTTTCGTTTTCATAATAATGATGAGTTTGCTATTGATTACGCATTACAGTACCAGAATAGTTGTTAATCATGAAGATATTTTGACACATTTTGATTACTTATGATTCAATATGATGTATATTTGTTTAACAAAAAATATACAATATTGACGCCAGATAACATGACAATACTGATTAAATGCGCGATTTTATAGGTAAAGAATTCAGATGAACGAGATAACGAAAATCTTCAGTGCCGCGGGACTCTCGCTTGCCTTACTTTTTGCCTGCAACAGCAAGATGCATACAAGCACGCAATTGTCTGGCTCACAGAGTGAGGTGCAAGCTTCAGCAATGGATATTGGTGAGCGCGTAGCAAAGTGGCAACTTGAGCATTTAGACAACTTTGACTACCTTGCCCCTCGATACCGAAAGGGCACGGCAGAGTTCAGAAACTGGATCCAAGCCACGTTTTACATCGGCCTTAGCCGCTGGACCGAAACCGTGAACGATGCTTTGTTACTTGATCATATAAATACTGTATCAAAAGTGCATGAGTATAGCCTAAGAAGCCGACGAGATAGACATGCAGATGACCATGCCATTGGCCAAACCTATTTATGGTTAGCCCAACAAACCAATCAGAGTGCACCTTACCTTCCGGTAAAAAAGGAGTTTGACCGAATTTTGGCTACCCCTTCAAAGGTTGGTCTTGAGATGGAGGAGGCAACACCAAAAGTATGGGGTTATGAAAGTCCATGCCAAGACAGATGGTGCTGGTCAGATGCGCTGTTTATGGCACCACGCACTTGGCTCAAGCTTTCGATTGTAACCGGGGACCCGCGCTATTTCGAATTTGCAGACACGGAATTTTGGGCAACTGTCGATTACTTATTTTCCGAAGAATACGGATTGTTTTATCGAGACAGCCGTTACTTTGACTCCGTCAGTGACAATGGCAAACCCGTGTTTTGGAGTCGTGGTAATGGCTGGGTATTTGCTGCCTTGCCACTGATTATTGATGATTTACCGCAAAACCACCCCTCTCGCAACAGATACATCGAACTGTATAAGAAACACGCAGCTGGCTTGCAAGGCATTCAAAATGACAACGGCTATTGGCCCGCTTCATTATTAGATCCCGAAAAAGTAAAAACACCTGAAGTCAGCGGAACCGCGTTTATCACCTTTGGTTTAGCATGGGGTGTAAACAAGGGCATTCTCAAAGACGCCAAATACGCACAGTCTGCCTTAAGCGGCTGGCGCGCGATTGAACAAGCGGTGCAAGAGAATGGACGCGTGAATTATGTGCAGCAGGTGGGCAAATCGCCAGACCCTGTCAGCAAAGAAGATACTCAGCTGTATGGCGTGGGCGCAGTCTTGCTTGCTGCATCGGAGATGACGAAGTGGGAGCAATAACATGACGCGCATCAGCACTTGCTTTTGGACTGGCTTAGCAAGTAAATCAGTCTTTACCACCATAGGCTTGATGCTATATGCTCCTTTTTTCAGTCAGGCGGCAGCGCCTGTCAATTATCACGAGCAAAATGGCTTAGTGGTGATTGAAGCTGAGCATTTTGCAAGTCAACATGTTGATGAAAAACGTCGCTGGTTAGTATTCTCAGAAGATACACCCGCTCATAATTATGCTGACAGTGATTTGAATCATGCTTTAGGTGCAAGCGGCGGACAATACATCGAGATCCTTCCCGATACACGCACAAACCATTTTGAAAGCTTAATCCGCGGCGAAAACTTCAGCAATATCGCAGGGCACATGGCTATTTTATCGTATCCCGTCTACTTTGAAACCACAGGCACTTACTACGTCTGGGCGCGAGCCTTTAGCACAGGCACCGAAGACAATGGTGTGCACATTGGTCTAAATGGCACCTGGCCACAAAGCGCCCAGCGCCTGCAATTATGCAAGGGCAAACATCAGTGGACATGGTCCTCTGCACAGCGCTTAAAAGATAATCACTGCGGAACGCCTCATACCATCACCCTTGAGATAGATCAGCCTGGCGTACATAACATTATGTTATCGATGCGCGAGGATGGCTTTGAGCTCGACCAGCTACTGCTGACTACTGACAAAAACTACATACCGACGGGCATACATCCTCATCCAACGCTGGCGACCCGCCCCGCCCTACTTGAAAAAACCATGCTGCATGAAATTAAACAGTACACGCGTATTTTCTTCGCCACAACAGACTTTACGATATTAAGTGATGATGACGAAGCGTCAGAAGCCGTGCCCGTGTATCCGCTTGAGCAGGCCAAAACGCTTGCCATTGACGCAAGTATAACCAAGCACCAAAACCAATATGCCTACTCGCAAGTGCGGCTTGAGCGAAGAGATGCGGGCATGCGCTCGCTTACTCTAGTTGCCGTGTCTAGCGTAAATACCACGTCAGACTACAAAGTCTTAGTGAATAACGAAGAGCTAGGAAGATTTGCTGTCGCAGCAAGTGAAGAAGAACCCAAGGAGCACTATTTCTTCATCGATGCGATAGCGCTAACAGAAGGCGACGTGATTACGGTGGCGTCAAAGACTGTAGTAGACAAATCTGCGCATCATTTGGAAACGAATAATGATGAAGCCAATAAACGCGTTTATGGCGCTCAATGGCGAGCGCTAGTGTTAGGCTCAGAGCAACACTAGCTTCATTAACATTAAAATAACGGGAATGCTTATGACATCAGAGCTACTACACCACCATAGAGTGAATATTGCTGCATTGCTCATCGTACTGATGTCAACGTCGTGCAGCGCGAAAAAAGAGCAAAGCAGCGTTGCGCCGCAAGAGACTGATAAACCAGTCAACGTCCTGTTTATCTTATCTGATGATCACCGCTATGACCTCATTGGCAAATATCACCCAATTATCCAAACGCCAAACTTGGATCAGCTTGCTAACAAGGGAACCGTGTTTAAAAACGCGTTTGTTACCACACCCATTTGCGCATCCAGTCGAGTAAGTATCTTAAGCGGCTTAACCGAACGAACTCATGACTTTACCTTCCGCCAGCCAAAAGCTGGGAAGATAGAGTCTGCTAATATGTATCCTAACATTGTTAAGCAAGGCGGTTATCAAACTTCGTTTGTTGGCAAGTACGAAATTGGTATCTCTGGCGATAATAACGAACGCTTCGACTATTTTAAGCCACTCCTGCAATCAAAAACGCAAAGCTATGAAGGAAAAGTGCTTCCTCAAAGCTACTATATTGCTGAGTTAGCCAATGACTTTATTGAACAGTCCAGTGGCTCAGGCAAACCCTGGGTGATGGCGGTAAATTTTTGGGACCCCCACGCTCACGACAAAGATAAAATTGACCAATACCACTACCCAGAAGAGTTTGAATCCATGTATCAGAATGTCTCGATACCGGCAGCGAAATTGTCAGATGATGCAAGCTTTGAAGCCCTACCAGAATTCTTAAAAAGCTCCATTGGGCGTGTGCGGTGGGAATACCGCTATGCGAATGAACAAATGTATCAGAAAATGGTTAAGCGCTACTACCGAGCCATTAGCGCCGTCGACAAAGCCGTGGGCATGATTTATGAGAAATTGGAGCAGACCGGTGTTGCCGACAATACCGTGGTCATTTACATGAGCGACAATGGTTATAATGTAAACGAGCGACAGCTTGCAGGAAAATGGTTTGGGTGGGAAGAGAGCCTTCGCGTACCGCTAATCATTTATGACCCGCGCAAACAACAGTCGCACGGCAAAGAAGTGCAAGAAATGGCACTTAATATCGATATTGCCTCAACCATAGTTGATTTGGTAGGTGTACAAGCCCCCTCTTCCTATCAGGGAAGAAGTTTAGTCCCCTTGCTCGACGATAAAAATGATCTGACGTGGCGAGAGGAGTTTTTCTTTGAACATATGTATCAACCAAAACGCGTGTCTATCCCGCCCACAGTAGGCCTTAGAACAGAGCGCTGGAAATATGTCGACTTTTATAAAAATGACTACCAACAGCTTTACGATTTACAAAACGATCCGAAAGAAAAAACCAACTTGATTGACTCACCTGAGCATCAACGTATTGTAAGTATGTTGAGTCGCCGAGTAGACGATTATATTCAACAATATGAGCAGCAAAGAAGCGACGAAGTGAGACAGCGCGAATCCTTTGTTAATACTAGAGACTAAAGCGCGCCAAAAGGCAAAACTATGCAAAGACGAGATATACTGAAGCTAGCAGCAAGCGTTACCGGCGCTGCCATCTTAGCTCCTTTAAGCAGTTCCATGCTATACGCCTCTGTCAAAAACACTAGTGGTCGTATTTTGCTGGGCAGTGAGACGCGAGAGGCCCCTGCGTTTTTTTCACCGGATAGCTTTGAGCAGCTTAGGCAAATCATGGATGTGATTTTACCAAGGACAGATACACCTTCAGCCTCTGATGTAAACACCCACTGGATCTTTGACAATATGTTTACGCGCGTATTTAAGCCGGATTACCGGAACGCCTTCTTAAAAAAGTTTGCGCAGCTTGAAGGCTACCTGAACAAGCAAAACTTTGCGGATTCAGATTCAAGCACACAACTAAGCATTATTCAGGCTATAGAAGCTCGCAGTGAAGAAAAGCGCGACGAGGTATATAGCGCCTACATAGACATTAAACAACAGACCATTTCATACTATTTAACAACTGAACAAATAGCAGAGAATCACCTTAACTACCTTCCGATTCCCGTGCAATACATCCCCTGTATTAGTGTGAAAGAGTTAGGCGGTAAGGCATGGGCAGAGTGATGGGTGAGCACAATATGACGAAAAAATTTGATGCCATTGTTATTGGCTCTGGGATTTCAGGCGGCTACAGTGCAATGGAGCTATGCCTCAAAGGCTATAAAACGCTGATGATTGAACGCGGTCGTATGGTAGAGCATGGAGATTACCCTACCGCCCATTTAGACAAATGGGACCTTCCTAATCAAGGCAAAGTGAGTCTAGAAGAAATTGAAAAACACTACTATAAACAAAACCGGCTACATTGGTGGGTAAACGAGGATGTTAAGCATTTTGTCAATAAAGATGACGAATACCCCTACGATGAAGATGAACGCTTTGATTGGATTAGAGGACATCTTGTTGGTGGACGCTCCGTTATGTGGGGGCGCCATTGTCCGCGCTGGAGCGACATCGACTTTGAAGCAAATAAAAAAGAAGGGATTGCCATTGACTGGCCTATTCGTTACGCCGATATTTCGCCTTGGTATGATTACGTTGAAACCTTTGTTGGTATTGCAGGGCAAGCAGAAGGTTTGAAACAAGCGCCTGACGGTAAATTTATCGCACCGTTTCCACTTAACTGCGTTGAACAGAAGATGCGTGAAGCGGTGAACGAAAAATATCCTGAACGCGTGGTGACACCTTGTCGTATCGCAAATTTAAGCGAATACAATCCACAGGTGCACAAAGGCACACGCGGTCAATGTATGAATCGCAACCGCTGTAAGCGAGGCTGTCCTTTTGGCGCTTACTTTAGCACCCAATCCGCGTCTTTACCCGTGGCTCGCGAAACGGGGAATCTTAGCCTCAAGTCTGATGCGATTGTGATGGAAGTGATTTACGATGCCGCGAAAAAACGTGCTAGCGGCGTCAAAGTTAAAGATGCTAATACCGGTGAAGTAAGTGTGTATGAAGCGCGGGTCATTTTTTGCAATGCCAGCACAGTAGGCACCGCAGCCATACTGCTTAACAGTCGCTCAGATACTTTTCCAAATGGTTTGGGTAATAGCAGTGGTGAGTTAGGCCATAATTTAATGGATCATCATTATGGTATGGGCGCTTCGGGTACACTGGCAGGCTTTGAAGACGACTATTACAAAGGCCGCAAACCAAAAGGCTTTTTTATTCCTCCTTTTACTAACATTGACGAAGAAACTCGACAAAAAGACTATCTACGTAACTTTAGCTATCAAGGGGGCGCCAGTCGCGGCCCAAATGCACCAGCGGGTTTGGTAGGCGCAAAGCTCAAAGACGAAATATTCAAACCTGGCAAATGGCGCATCAATATGGAGTGCTTTGGGGAGATTCTTCCCTATCATGATAATCGCATGTATCTGAATTTCGATAAACGCGATCAACACGGTATGCCCATCATTACCTTTGACGCCAAACTTCGCGAAAATGAAATTAAAATGCGTGAGCACGGCGTGCAGTGCGCGATTGAAATGCTAGAGGCTGCGGGCTGCACAGATATCAAAGGTCGCAATAATGTGACCGCAATTGGTGCATGCATTCACGAAATGGGCACGGCAAGAATGGGGCATGATCCCAGCACAAGCGTATTAAATCAGTGGAATCAAATGCACGATGTGCCGAATGTCTTTGTGACAGATGGTGCGTGTATGACAAGCGCTGGAACGCAGAATCCGAGTTTAACCTATATGGCCTTATCGGCGCGCGCGGTGGATTATGCGGATAAACAAATTAGAGCGAATAAGCTTTGAGAAAGGCTTACATAACCTGAATCCTGTTTAAGAAACGGCGCTCAGTACCGCTAGAATTGCGAATTACTGCGTTGCAAAAGCCAGCAATAGAATAACTATTACGTGACTGTTGCGCCTTGTCCTTCACAATTCTAGCAGCACTGAGTGTAAAAATTAATTTAAGTATGTAAAAACAAGCGCTTGCACCATTCCTTAAACAGAATTCAGGTTACATATTATGATTGATAAGGGTTTGGAAGTAAGCATTACTGACTACTTAATTTCTAATAAGGCCTCACGCATTAGTGCTTGATTAATCTCCTCTCTATATTCAGGGTTTAATTGTGTAGGAATGGGCGCGCCTGTTTGTGTTCGCCAATCATCAAGTTTCACTTTTAATTCATTTAGTTTTGAAGGCTGTTTAAGCGCTAGGTTATTGCTTTCGGCTACATCTACAGAAAGGTCATATAACTCGTACTCGTTGTTTTCGAAGTAATGAATTAACTTCCAGTTGCCACTTCGCATTGCGCTGCCCGGTCGTGTTCGAAATAGTGGATCCTGGGCCTGATCTGTTTTGCTGTTGCGAGCCTGTAAATATACTGGAAAATGCCAAAATAAGTCTCTTGATTTGAGTGCTTCCTGATTGAGCAATAAACCGCTTAAATCTTCACCATCTAATAGAAGTTTAGATTGAGGCTGATTCGATATGCTCAATAAGGTGGGGTAAAAGTCTGCATTGATGACCGGTGTAGCATTCGAGCCGGCTAATATTTTATCAGGCCAACTGATTAATAAAGGAACGCGCAATCCACCTTCATAATATGATCCCTTTCCCGCTCGAAGGGGCGAAGGGAAGGAAGACATCTTATAGCCACCATTGTCCGAGGTGAATATGACAATGGTGTTGTCGGCCAAGTCTTGAGTTTGCAACATATCTAAAATGCGGCCAACATTGTTGTCCATGTGTTCTACCATTGCAGCGTAGGTTGCTTGTTTCTTGTCAGTAATACCCTTGCCTAAATACTTTTCCACAATATCTGCGTCGGCTTGAAACGGAGTGTGCACGCTGTAGTAAGGGACATAGGCAAAAAATGGTTTACCCTTTGCTGATTTAACCCAATTAATTACCTCAGAAGTAAGTCGGCGAGTCAGGTATTCACCCTCTGGACCATCCTCTATATTTGGAAGCTTGTAGGGGCTATAATAATGAAACGTCATACCATTGCCGCTACCGGCAACGTTTTTATCAAACCCTTGAGTATCTGGATCTGCACCTAAGTGCCATTTACCAAAGTTACCAGTCGTATATCCGGCCTCTTTCAACGACTCGGCTAAGGTCACTACCTCTGGTTCAAGCCCTCTTTTATTGGTTATGGGTATTAACTTTCGAGTTTGCGCGTTGCCTCTAGCAGAGGGTGACACTGTGTAAATACCGTGACGTGGTCCGTACTGACCGGACAAAAGAACAGCGCGACTAGGCGCACAATTTGCCGCTCCCGCATAAGCGTTATCAAAACGTAAACTTTGCTTAGCTAATTCATCAATATTGGGGGTTTCGAATAAGGTCGTGGTTTGATTATAACCCACATCCGCCCAGCCTAAGTCGTCGACTACGATCATAAGGACATTGGGGGGTATTTGCGGTTTAGATTGAGCGCTTTTTTCTTCTGAAGAAATGGCGACGCTCATCCAACTGCTGATCAAAAAAACGAAAGACAATTGGAAAATACGTAAGCTAATATGGTCACCTTAATATCTTTCGTTTAACTTCAAAACGTGGATCGTTACCCTAATCGTCATAATAGCACATAAACGCTCAATAACAATCAAATGTGATTTTTTGGTAATTGTTCTTTGAAGATATCTCCTAAGCACATCATTGAACAGCCATATTCTAATTGCTGCAAGCTCTTTAGCCTACATCTGAGGTAAAAACCTCTGCACTGGGCATTCGCCCGAGGCGCTCATCTACCATTGCCTCATACTCCTCCTTGCTCAAACATCCTTTATAGGCGCCCGGTATTAGCATGTAATCAGGATTTGCTTCTTTCGAGGTGTAGTAAATATGAAAAATCATTTCTTTGAGCTTTCGGTAATTAGCTGAAATTTCTGAGGATGTATTCTCAAACGCTCTTTCATCCAATTGAGTAATCAAGGCTTCCCTATCTTGAAATGTGCTTTCCACATAGGCTGATTTAAATGTATTTAGCGAGAGCTGCTCAACTTGTCTTACAATAGCGCGATACTGCGCCTTAGTCTCTTTACCCGCCCAAGTCAGCATTAATGCATCTAGCACTGGAATAACATGTGCTTCGGTGGCGCCAGGAGTGTCGGTTTTCGGTATCATGATTTCAGCAATATCCGCGAGCACCGTTAACTCATGTGCGTTAAAAAACTGGCCAGGCTCAGTTACCTTTTGTAATGCGTTGCTGCTTTGAGTGGCAGGCAAACTGGCTAGCAATGGTGCCGATACAACATACACACTAGTGCCTAAAAAAACGCGTCGAGTTATTTTATGCTCTAACATTGAGTTTGTCCTTATACAAAGTATTTCTGAATTTGACATAGAATGCTCATGCTACAGCAGACCCTTTTTCATCAGTTTTGATGCGTAGTCTGCTGCTCTTGCAGTAATCGCCATGTACGTCAACGACGGATTTTGAGTCGCACACGACGACATACATGCTCCGTCGGTCACAAATAAATTTTCAACGTCATGACTTTGAGACCACTTATTAAGCACTGCTTTTGTGGGGTCGTCTCCCATACAAGCACCGCCCATTTCATGAATACGATCGCCAATTTGAATATGCTCGTCATCTGCTACCTGCTGAATCTTAATATCGTGACAACCTGCCACCTCAAGCATCTCTTTGACGTCAAGCGCAGCTTGCTTGATCATCTTACGCTCATTTTCCTTAATTTCAGCATCAATATGCAAAAGTGGAATACCCCATTGGTCTTTTTTGTCTGGGTGCAAAGTTGCGGTGTTTTCGTAATAAGGCAGCATTTCACCAAACATGATGGTAATAAAGCGCCACACTGAAGGAACGCGGCTATTTTCTTTCACACTTTTGCCAATGCCGGCTTCGCGCGCATTAGTGCCTGTGGTGCGTCGCTGCTGAGCCGTCGCTTGGTAGCCATAGCCTCTAATAAAGTCTACGTCTTGTGTTTTTTCATGGCGGTAATTAGGGATGTAAGTCGCAATGGGTCTTCGCCCAAAGGCCAACTTATCTTCAAACCCCGGCACGAGTGCGTTGCTTCTTACGCCGGTAAAATGATCCATGATGTAATGCCCTACCGCGCCACTTGAATTGGCAATACCGTTTGGAAATGCTTTTGACTTGGAATTGAGCAATATCTGGACTGAGCCGAAAGTAGATGCGCATAAAAACACTACGCGGGCATAATAAGTCCGTTTTTCCTTGGTATGTGCATCTATAATGGTCACACCTGAAGCGCGCTGAGTTTTCTCATCGAAGTTTACTGAGCTTACAATTGCGTCAGTAAGCGTCGTCAAGTTGCCGGTTCTCTCAGCAGCGGGTAAGGTGGCCGAGAGAGAACTAAAGTACGCACCAAAACTACAGCCGCGCTGACAATACGCGCGCGCTTGACATTGTCCACGTCCAAGTTTTCTTTGCTCCGCAGTGGGCTCTGTAATGTTCGCTGCTCTGCCAATAATGAGGTGGCGGTCTTTGTAAGCTTTTTTTAAATTATTAGAGATGAAGGTTTCCGCACAACTCATTTCCCAAGGTTTTTGAAAGACCCCGTCTGGCAGCACATCTAGTCCGTCTTTATTGGCTGAGATACCCACAAATGACTCAACATAATCGTACCAGGGCGCTAAATCCTTGTATCCAATAGGCCAAGCGATACCATAGCCATCTTTTGCGTTTGCCTCAAAATCTTTCGGCCCCCAGCGCAAAGACTGCCTACCCCATGTTAGCGATCGCCCGCCTAGTTGGTAACTGCGCACCCACTTAACCGGGCGATCTTCAGGGTAAGATATAGGATGTTCGCTATCATCGCTAAAAAACTGCTGCGTCGCGCCCTTAAAAAACCCTTTGCCGCTAATATTGGTATAGCGATCTTCTTCGGCAAAGCTCTCTGGTAACAGGTTTCGATTTTGAATATCCCAAGGCGCTTGCATGTCGGTATACTCTTCCCCTCTATGCTCAACCTTGCGACCGCGCTCAATGACAAGCGTTTTAAAGCCTTTTTCACAAAATTCTTTTGCAGCCCAACCGCCGGTAATGCCTGAGCCAACCACAATTACGTCGAAGCGATCTGTCATAAAGTATCTTCCGCTATATCTTGGGCACTCATGCTTCGTGAAATAGGTGGCAGAGCAGGCTATGCTCATATCCACAATGAGTAAACATGATTAAAGTTGAGCACTTATCATCAAGTAAAGCAAGTCAAAGTACCTGTTAATCTCTTTGTATTGAAAAAAATATTAACCAAAACGCAATTAACCGGTCCGTTAAGTAGAAAAGGCTCACTTTTATTTCTTAGATAAGACACTAGCCAAGATGTCATATACAATCATATTAACTCAGGATACGGAAGAACTGCCATGATTCGTTGTTTTTTTATCGCTTTAGCTCTTATATTTACGCTAAGCCATGATGCGTGCGCAAACGATGCATTAGAGACTGCTTCTATGCCCAAGTTAGGAGTGCAACTGCATTCCGTCAGAGATGCTGTCAGCGATGATTTTGAAGCCACCTTGACTGAATTAGCAAAGATGGGGTTTACAGGGGTTGAATTTGCTGGCCGATATGGACCTTACAAAGATGATCCACAAGGCCTCAAAAGCTTTTTGGACTCGCTGAATTTGCAAGTCAGCGGCGCGCATATGCCGCTGAGTCAATTACAGGGAAAAGTGGGGGAGCGCAACTTTGTATTTTTAAAACAACTTGGCGCAGGCCTGGTCATCGTCCCATTTGACAATCGCGCCAATGACCCCAGTCAAATAGACGCGCTTATTGCTGAATTAGCAAGTGCGCATGAGCAAGCAAAGCAACATGGTCTTAGGCTGGGTTACCATAATCACTCCCAAGAGTTCGAAACATTTAAAGGCGCAACATTTTGGGATTACATAGCGAAACAAACACCATCCGATTTTGCTTTGCAATTGGATGTAGGATGGGTCAATTTCACAAATATGGACGCCATCGATTTTGTTAAACGCTACCCAAAAAGGACGCTTAGCACACATTACAAGGTCAGAACCTATAAAGGTAGGCCAAGCACTGTGCCTCAAGGAACAAAAGTGATCATTGGCGAGGACAACTATCATTGGCGCGCTATGGTTCAGGCTAATGTTAATTACGGTGGCACGCAATGGATAATCATAGAGCAAGAAGAGTATCCTGAAGGATTGAGTCCTTTGCAATCAGTTCAAGCTTCGTTGGCAGGCATGAAAAGTATTATGGATGAAGTCTTGAAAGAGCAGACAAGCGCTCTGAGGTGATAAGTGCTATGAGCCAATAAGTTTGCACAAAGAATTGCGCATAAAAAAGCCTCTTTATTCACACACAAATAAAGAGGCTAACTAGGCACAACAAAGTCAAACACACTGTATCAATATACTAACTTGACTTTGAAACGAAAATTTAACATCTTTTTCACTCATTAACAATCATATATATTCATTTTCTGGATTGTTTTTCTTAATTGACGGTATAGGTGAGCACAGGGCTTTCGTCGTAACCAAGACGATGCGCAACGATTTGGAAGGTTTGTCCCGCTTGAGCCTCGAATGGCGCTTGATATAGGCGCCATGACACACTTTCTTCGGTTTTACTGACACGTTTTACGGATATTGTTGCGCCATTGGTTTGGCTTGAGATGGTCAGACGACCAGCTTTGAAGGCTACTACAGGTGCTTCGGTTTGTGGTTTAGTTTTTTCGCCCTTCCACAACTGATCAATAAGGACTTGTTCTTCCAAATTTGCTTGGTCTCCAATGTCATTCAACCACCGGATGTTTTCTTCTCTCAAAGTGCTAAGCACTTGTGCGTATTTTGGGTTATCTGCAAGATTATTTAGCTCATGTGGATCTTCAATCGTATCAAATAGCTCTTCCTCAGGCTTTGTTGCCCTAAACCACTGGGCTTGTGCTTGAGTCAACTTTCCCTCATCTCGCAAACGCAAGAGTTCTCGCATAGTCGGTATTTTTTCACGATATTCTACCGGTAGATAATAGGCCTGCTGAGGACGGTAATTACGAATGTATTTGAAGCGCTTATTTTTGACCGCCCGTATGCTGTCAGTAAAACCATCGAAACGGTCCGCAGCTGCATGAATGAAATCTCGCTCACCGTCGTGCTTGCCTGTAAACTCATCGAGGAAGTTATAACCATGCATGTGGTCGGGAGCCGCATGACCGCTTAGTGCAAGTGTTGATGGTGGAAAATCGATAAAACTAATAAGTTGGTCGTCGCTCGTGCCGGCATATTTCCCATCAGGAAAGCGGACAATCAGAGGCACTTTTAATCCGCTGTCGTAAATGAGGCGTTTTTGACGTGGCAAAGGGCCACCGTGATCGGCATAGAATACGATGATTGTATCCTCGTACAATCCATCCTCCTTTAACTGCTCTAGAACTGCCGATATTTGCTTGTCAGTTTCCACAAGATTATTGTACATTTTCCACATATCCTCTCGGACAAGTTCTGTATCCGGTAAGTAAGGCGGTATGTCAAATTGAGTGTCTTTGTTTAGGTGAACAGGCGTGTCAGCAGTTGAGGTCTTTACCGCGTGATGCTGGGGCAAGACCTTTATTCTTGCTCGATCGTCTGAAAAATAGTGCCTGAATTCAATCATTCTTATCCCATAGGGCTCAAATAAACCTGACTCATGGGTGGTAGTGAAATTCACTACAGCGAAAAACGGCGAACCCTCTGGACGGTTTCGCCAATGGGCATAAGGCCCACTTTCATCCCATGCAGCTCTAGGCGCGTTAAATTGGTAATCGGTCTTAAAGTTGTTGGTAGTATAATAGCCATGCTTGCGCATCAGTTGACTGAGCATCTTGGCTTCTGGGGGCGGAACGGCCTCGTATTTGGGTAATCCCGTTACCTCAGTGTAAGAGGACGTGCGCATATGATTAGCCCCAATCGCCGAAGGGTACATGCCAAGCGCTAAGGCTGCCCGGCTTGGCGCGCATACGCCAGACGTTGAATATACATTTGTGTACCTTACGCCTTCTTTAGCGAGCTGCGTAATAGCAGGAGTCTTGACAGTATGGTCACCGTAGGCGGGAAGTATCGGGCTCATGTCCTCCACTACCAACCATAAAATATTTGGCTTTGCCTCGGGCTTGTTATGCGCCCTCGTCAGTGCGCTAAGGCTGAGTAAAGTCACTAAGGTAAGGTAGGCTAGTAAACGTGAGTAGGTTCGCATATCTTGAGTAGATCCTCTGCGTCATGAACATGATTTGCTATGTCAGTAAATTGAACGCCCGACAAAAACAGCGATCAGCTTGAATAGAATTTACATAGTAAAATACCGTTTAAAGACAAACGCAATACTTTTCAGTCAATTTAGGTCATTATTACATCGAGAATAAGATGCAACTTTAGTTTATTTAGTGAAATATCGGCCGTATTTGTATGTTTGTCTTTACAAAACTTTTACACACTAAGCGCGCAAATATTGTGTTTAAACAAGTAGACTTAAGCTAAGGCTATGAATACTCAACCTGATGGAGCAATTGAATGAAGATGAGCCCCTTGATCCTTGCGTCTACCGCATTGCTCTGTACACTTATTATGTCGACGCCAACCTCAGCCGACATATTCACGGCCGACAGACAGTTCAACGAGGGAGAGTATGATGCAGCTAAACAAGGCTACCTAGCCGCGGCTGAATTGGGCAACCCTCATGCCTATTATCAACTCGCGAATATTTATCATAAAGGCTTAGGCACTGAAAAAGACCCGATTAATTCGATGCTATATTTTTATCTGGCGGCTGAACAAAAGTTTCATAATTCCGAGTCAGTCATCAATACAATTTTAGAATCACTGCCACATGAGAGCAAAGCATCCGTTAAGCGCTTGCTTGATGAGCATTTAGAGACGCATGGACAAGTCCGTATCAATGAAAAGTACTTTCCTGTCGTAAATGCAAATGCACTCAACACCCAATTAACGTTTGACGGCGAACCAAGCCTTGAAACTGCATTTTATCCTGAAGATATTGAGATAGAAGATTTTCTCCCACCTGAAATGAGCGGCGTAGGCACCTTTGGGTCTGACGGCAGCGATGAGTTTGTAGACGACTCGCTTGGTCTTGTCGTATCAACACCCAAAACACCCTTTTTGATTATTGATCACGACATAGAACCAGATGGCTCAATTCGGTATTACAGTGAAGTGCAAAAATTCGGTTATTACCAACCCTTAGTAGAGCAATTCAAGCAGTTTGGCCTACCTGTGCCAGCATTTAATGACGCTCCGACGCATTTTGCGAGTCGAAGCTATCTTGGCGCAGCCGCGTTTAACAAGTTTACCTTACATCAGAAGAACGAAGGGCTATATGAACAAGTCATCAAAAACCATCGGAAATTCAGGCAGAGTGATGACATAAATAACCGTTTCCATCTTGCGATGTTAATGCTCAACTTTCCTTGGGTAAATCAAACGGAAAATGAAGCTGAAAATATCCTCTTGAGCCTTTCTAAACTTGGACACTCCCCTGCTATGTACGAATATGGCTTTAAACTATATAGAGAGCAAAGAGAGATTGACCAAGCTGTATACTGGATATCAGAGGCAAGCAAATACGGACTCATGCGCGCCGAATATAGACTTGCGAAGATACTTCAATCAAGCCCATGGGTAACAAATGATGAAACAAAGGCGCTGTACTGGTTTGAGTCAGCTATGGCCAAAGGTAATACGCTCGCAAGAATACGTGCTGCAGAAATATTATTTACCACGGAAGATGAAACGCTTGCTAACTATGACTTGGCTATAGAGTACTTGGACGTTTTGGATGAAGTTACTCCCAAAAGCCCTGAATACTATTACTTAAATGCGCTTAAATACAAAAGCGGCTCCCATAGAAATATCAAACTCGCGGTCGAGAACCTGGAAACAGCCATAAGACGCGCTCAAATAGCGAATTGGGATGTTTCGCAGTGGCAAGAATTACTGCGTAAAATCACCACCGGCACAATATTCGTGACCGACTATGAAGCTGAAGTGGAAGGCGGTTAAGGATTGAGTAGGAGGAGAGTTTACACTCTCCGTCCTCTCACACCACCGGACGTACGTTCCGTATCACGGCGGTTCATGTTAAATACTTGAGACGATGATAATAGTCCATTAATGATATTAAACCTAGGCTGTCGAAGAACTTTTTAGGTAGTGCTTGATTCATGTGAGAAGCCCCTGAGTTGAACCAAGGTCCTCTGCCATTCGTCGCGCTTGTCGCCGCCCTCGCTTCATCAATACCCAATCCGATTAGTCTCTTAATGCGTGTGTGAACACGTTTCCATTGACGCCATAAAATCTTGCGTAGATGTCGGCGAAGCCAGCCATCCAAGTCAAGAAGTACCTTTTTGACGTCTATATGTCGGAAGTAAGTTATCCAGCCTCGCAGTTTCAGGTTCAGTTTTTCCACCGTACGGTGAATTGACCATCCTCTTGCACTGCGCAGTGTATGTTTTACGTCCTTTTTAAAACGCATTTGCACCGCAGGCGCTATTCGCAATCGAACATTTTGCTTGCGATGACAGACACTATACCCCAAGAACTTTCGTTGCCACGGTCGACCCACATCACTTTTCTCTTTGTTCACCTTTAATTTTAAGGTGCTCTCTAAGAAACTCGTCACGCTTTTCAATACACGATGTCCTGCACGCTCGCTTTTGACGTAGATATTACAGTCATCAGCATAGCGACAGAACTTATGCCCTCGGCGCTCAAGCTCTCTATCTAAGTCGGTCAATATGATGTTCGACAGTAACGGCGATAATGGTCCACCTTGAGGTGTCCCCATCACCCGTTGACTGGTTTTGTCATTCTGTGACACACCTGCCCTCAGATAAGCACGAATGAGTTTAAGCACCGCTTTATCCTTGACATGGCGCGCTATTCTCGACATCAATATGTCGTGATTAACATTGTCGAAGAACTTCTCCAAGTCGATATCGACCACCCATCTATAACCTTCCTCGATATAGGCTCGCGCTTGTTGAACAGCTTGCCCTGCATCGCGATGCGGCCTAAATCCATAACTATTCTCTGAGAACTGCTCCTCAAATATAGGACTTAATACCTGATGTATCGCTTGCTGAATCAATCTGTCCAACACCGTTGGGATGCCTAATTCGCGTTGCCCACCGCCTGCTTTAGGAATACTCACCTTAAGCACCGCTTGTGGACAATAACGCCCTGCCAATAAATCGGCTTTGTGGTCTTGCCAGCGTGTTTGCAGATACGCTTTAAGCGCATCTACACTCATACCGTCAACTCCTGCCGCCCCTTTATTGCGCATAACTCGCTGATAAGCACCTTGCATATTAGGTCTTGATAGTATCTTTTCGAGTAAGGTCATCGTCTCCTCATGAGAGTAAATCCTTGTGCGCCGCGTGGCTTGAAGCCTTATTCACCTACTCTTGCAGATACTGTCTGCACCCCTTGGCGATAATCAGCTATATCTCAGTAGCTGTTTCTGCTCCTTCTACCCTCATCGAGCACTTGGCTCTCAAACCATTTAACATGTTCAGCCCTTCAGTTGACGGCAATCAACCTACTATGGCCTCGGCTGACTTCTGTTTACCCATCTCAATACCTCTCGATATTAATAGCCAGTGGCAGATAAACAGACCTCCCAAGGTAATGCGCGTGACCTTCACACTTATGCCCGCCGTATCTACGTCCGCAGTTTCTGGACAAGTATTGGGCTTTGAAGATAATGGCCTTCTCACCCACTGCGACCGCCTCATATACGATTCCTGTTCGTCAGGCCAGTGCTTTGCTTTCGGCTTTCTTCAGATTTCACCTCACGATGAACACCCTTGCCGTTCAGCTAATTATTCCCCTTGTCGGGCTAATAGTGGACTTTCACCACCAAGTCATCTGATCGCCACCATGCGTATCAGAACAGCACCATTAAGGCGCTACGCGCCATACTTGGCGCACCACAAAAAAGAACGCCTGACAAAGAGTCAGGCGTTTATTAAGAGGCTGGCATTGAAGCTTTTAAGATTTAAGGGTCAACCTGCTCAAAGTATCATTATGCTTAGAAGCGGTAGTTCAGTGCCACTTGATAGATGCGGCCAGTGTAGGTGATCCTACTTACCGCTCTATCATCCGTCCCTAAGAATTCCTCTCCCACTTCATCCGTTAAGTTAAAGGCGCGCAGAAATACTTTTGTTTTGCTGTTGATTGCGTACGAACCTACAAAGTCTAGCCTACCTTGCGCAACACGCGTTCTAGCGTTTGTGCCTAAGAAGGAGTTTGCGCCACGTAAGACCTGATCATCTCGCCAGTTGTAAGACAGACGTAGGCTAACGCCGTCATTTTCCCAGTACCCAATAATGTTATAAGACTCTGGAGATACACGGGCTAACTGAACTTCGCTGCCTTTTTGCTCAAGTTTGGTGTAGTTGAATACGCCACCAAAGCCATTCCAGGGATAAGGTAGAAAATCTAATTTCTGCTGAACCGCTAATTCGAAGCCTTCAACGGTAATTTCATCATCAATATTGATGGGAGCGTTAATGACCACATCACGGAAAATTTCGTTTCCGTCATCGTCAATAGTTGGGGTCAGCTGTCGACAGCCAGTTAAGAGGCCTTGCTCGTCCTCTACTCGCTCAACCGGACCGACTAAGCCATCCACAATAGCGTTCGAGCTGTTTTCAGGGCAAAAACCATCTAACTGGTCAAAGAGATTCGTGATGTCTTTGCGGAAAAGTCCTAAAGATATCGCACTACCTTCACGGTTATACCACTCTAGCGAAAGATCATAGTTTGTTGCCTCATACGGCTTAACGGTCGCTGTAGGCAAGGTGACCGTAGCACTTTGCGCACCACCACGAACATTCGCTGTTGGACGCTGAGCGAGTAGGTTGGGCCTTACAATGCCCTCGTAATAAGCAGCTCTTAACAGGATGTCTTCAGTCAATTCAAAGGTGATGTTCATCATTGGCAAGGTGTGGCTGTAATCATCTTCAAAGTCAGTAAGCACTGCAACGCCGTTTCGACCTCTGCTATCTACTTGTGTTTCAAATCCAGTAAAGGTGTTATCGGTCTGCACATGCCTTAAACCAATATTACCTGTATAGAGCACAGGACCCAGCTCGCCAGAAAAGTCGCTCGCTAAATACACCGCCGTAACGTCTTGCTTAGCATCAAAGTTGAAGCCAATATTAGTGGGTAAACCTGAGTTACGATTCAAAGTATCCCAAAAGCCGGTTCTGTTTCTTTGCAATAAATCTGGAACAGCGGAAATGGCGCCAGACCCAATAACGAGATCTTCTGCATTTACAACCATACCATCCTGCAAGGCCGCTATGGTAGCTTCGTTGTTAAAGGTTACCCAACCATTTGTATTGTCAAATGTACCTGGGACATTACCATTGAAGTAATCATTTTGAGTCGCTGATAATACATCAGTTGTTCGCAAGCTATTGGAGATATTTCTCACGTTAATGCCTGCAGGACCTTGACGCTGGTCAACGCTATCAAGACTCTCTCGTGAAAAACGGACACCGAACTTCAGTGCATCAAAACGCAGTGCTTGGCCAAGACCAAAATCAATATAGCGCTGCCCATTAAACTCTGCGCTGCTCAAATCTCTGGTTAAATCGCGCACTCGACCATTCAATGATAACTGAAGGCGTCTCCCCTGATTTGCATCGGTCACCGAACTAATGACTGATGAAACTAAGGTTGGTACCGACCATGCTAGATTGTCGTACACATACGGCGTATCAAAACCGCCCTGAACAACAATATCGTCGAGATTACCCTGCCCGGAATTAATGCTTCCGTTAAATCCAGTGGGCACACTATCAATGTTGTTTCGACGCCCATTTTCATCTGTAAAGTTAAAAGTCGATCGCCAATCTTGATTGTGATTAAAGCCTATGCCTACATTTTCAAAATTGTTTTCAGCTTCTGAATGCGTAATTTTGCTGTCAAACGCCCAGTCATCTTTTACGTAGTCTGCATAAAGAATAATGCCTTGGGATTTCTCTTCGAAAGTGGTTTTTCGATTTTCGTTTTGCAATGTACCGTTTACAAAATCATAACTGGAAACACCAAAAACTTGACCTGCACCCGGCTCATCGGATAAAAGATCATAAGCAAAGGGGGCTGAATCTAAATCAAGCGTCACTCGACCATCAAAATTGTCTCGGTCACGGCGGTTTCTGTTAAAGCCAGGACTAAATGAGGTCGTCTCTTTGGTACCATCATCAAGGTCCCGCTGGGAAAACAGCACATGGGCACCGAGTTTTAAATCATCAGTGGCCCGATATTCAATGTTGCCGGTAAAAGATACGCGGCTTCCATCGCTGAATTCACTTACGTTCCTGCCTCGTATGGGTGCTCTTACTTGAGCGTTATCTGGAATTCCCCAGCGCTCTCTATATTCGGCAATATTGGTTGCTCTCACATCATCGCCGTCATCGTCAACAGTTACATAATCAATAATGTCAAAAGTATCACGTCTGAAAGTTTGCCCTGATGCAGCCAGCTTAAAAGCAACGGCTAATTTGTCTTCGATAAGATGCTTAACACCAGCCACCCTGAAGTTAGGGTCAGTTTCTCCGGTCAGCTCTTCATATCTTCCGCCAATAGACACATTGAAGTTACCGTCACGCTTTGATAAGGCTTGTTGCAACTGTTTATCAACAATACCGGCGACGCCGCCTTCTTGTAAATCAGCGGTCGGGCTCTTGATAACCGTTACACCATCAAAAACACTGGGCTCAAACGCAGCAAAGGGATTGGGCGAACCCACCGCATTTAAATTGCTTGCAGCAGATGGCGTGGAAAATGATTGACCAAAAGCCGTCGTTTTTACGAACCCACCCCCTAGACCGCGCAAGCTAATTGAGCTTTGGCGACCCTCTTGGTCATTGTTCAATTGAACACCCGGAATGGCTTGCAAGGCTTCACCCAAATCCAATGCAGGCAGTGCGTCAATATCGTTGGCAGAAATTGCGTCAACAATGGAAGCCGCAGCACGCTTAACGTTCAAGGCATTTTCTAGCGAGCTTCTTACGCCAGTAACTTCAATTACTTCTGTCTCTTTATTCTCTTCTACTGCGTTGTTTACTTCTTGCGCGAGCAAAGTAGGCGAGCTAATTGTTAAAAGCAAAGCTGCGGTTGCAGCAGGGATACCATAATGTCTAAATTGACTATTTTTTTGCGTGGTAGCCATAAAAACTCCGTGTGATTAATTGTGTCTTATCCGCTTGAGTGTGCAGAACCGATAATTTTTTCTTGTTTTTCGTTTTTGCATTCAGATAAACCAAATGACTTAATATGATTGATATGTAGTCAAATTCAATCTAAAGTTATCATAAGCACTCATTTGATGTAAACATTTATTTAAAAACTCATTAACAACTTGTATGCTTGAGGCTAGGGGAGCGTGGTTTTAGTACCTTTACGGATTTTTGTTTTAATCAGCGGCGGATGAGAACTAACAGCGCTTAAAATGAGTATTTCAATTCAGGTTTATTCAAACCCAGTGTTCCGTTCGATGTAATAATAAAAAAAGAGGACAACAAAATGATCATGACCGTTTCAACAGACGAGCAGGTTAACAAGGTATTAGGGCGTGTTGAAGGCTAAGCAATCCGGATATTGCTCAGCCTGATGACGCTCAAAGGATTACCCCTTTAATTTGATAGTCGCCTGGCGCCAAGCCTATCATCCTATCGCCATTCACCTGTTTACCATCTAATAATAAACTTGATTTATCTACATCAGGCAACACAATATCTGCGCGAGTATTTTTTGGCACGCTGACGTCGAGAATTAAGTTCTTATCAAGCAATTGCCAACGCACGTTCACCTCGCCGTTGATTGTACGATATCCCCCTTCCGCGTAATTAAGCTGCTCACCAAACTGAGGCTCGATGCGAATGCGCTTAAATCCGGGCTCAGCAGGCGTAATGCCTAAAATACCTTCGTAGAACCAGCGAGACACCGTCCCGTATGCGTAATGGTTAAGCGAATTCATTCCTTGCGGGTTAAACCCATCCTCAATTGAATAGCTATTCCAGCGCTCCCAGGTGGTCGTCGCGCCATTGTTGATGGAGTAAAACCATGATGGATAGCTTTCTTTGAATAATAAGTCGTATACGATGTCGCTACGCCCTGCTTCTTGTAGCACTTGAGTAAGAAGCGGCGTGCCTAAAAACCCTGTGCGCAAATGAGAATCAGCCTCTTCAATTAAAGCTATAAGTTTCGCTACTGCAATCTCACGTTTATCCTTTGGAAACAAGTCGTAGGCCAAGCCGAGTAAGTAAGTAGTTTGCGTTGGAATAGCCTCAATAAGATTGAGTTCATCGTCGAAAAACTTTTGCAAAAATGCTTGTTTAATATCGGCATGCAAGCGCGTGAGCGAAGCGATATCGTCCTGCTTGTTGAGTGCTTGTGCAGCATTCAAGGTCAATTCTACTGAGCGCGCAAAATAAGCGGTGCCGATTAAGCTAAAGTCAGTGTTCCCACGATTGCCATTTTCTCCATCCTCAAGATTTGATGGGTAAGGTTGCAGCCAGTCTCCAAAAGTATTCATATTGGAAATGAAGCTTACGCTTTTACTTTCGTGAAAGTTCAACCAGCCTTTCATCATCTGATAATTGTCAGCGAGGATAGTTTTATCGCCGGTTAATACGTAAAGCTCCCACGGAATAATAGTAACCGCGTCGCCCCAGCCTGATGAGGCGAAGTTAATCCACTCCACAAAAGGAATGTAAACCGGTATTTTCCCATCTTCGCCCTGCTCTTCTCGTGCACTTTGCAGCCAAGCCGACCAAAACCCGTACACATCTGCCATATACATGGAAGGTGTTACAAATACCTGTGCATCTCCTGTCCAACCCAGTCTTTCATCGCGCTGTGGGCAATCAAGCGGAATATCGAAAAAGTTACTTCTCATACCCCAAATAATGTTTTGAGTCAGTTTATTAAGCTTTTCGTGAGAGCTATTAAAGCTGGCGTGCACGCTAATATCAGAATGTTGTATCACCGCGGTTGCCCACTCTTTGCTTGGCGATACGCTGGCATCGTAGCCTGTGATTTCGATATATCGATAACCGTGATAGGTAAAGGTAGGCTGATACTCGATAATACCTGTCGTGTCTGGCAGATAGTAATTGGTGGATTTCGCACTGCGGTAATTGTCGGTATAAAACTCGCCTTTATTAAGTGCTTCTGCAAAACGAACCGTCACTTCTTGACCGGCAACAACAGGCAAGTTTAGCTTAGGCACCCCAACCATATTCTGGCCAAAGTCGAATATCACTTTCCCGTCTTGTGCGCTGACAATCTCGCTTACTGGCATAAGCTCAGTCACGCGAATAGGCGCATGGCGCTTAGGCGTAATTGCAATTTCATCCTCAAGACTCTGAGCAATAGCAGGTAACCAATTGCTGGCGTCAAATCCAGTCCCTGACCATCCAGGCATTTCTCTAGCTTGCTCGTATTTTTCACCATCGTAAATACTCGCGAAGCGAATTGGGCCTTCCAGGCTTGCTTGCCAAGATTCGTCCGACAATACCTTTTCGACGCGTCCGTCTGCATAAGTAATCTCTAACTGAGCCAATAAGCGCGCTGGTACTCTGTGTTCTCTATCAAAAAAATTATACATACGCATGGCATACCACCCGCCGGCGATACTAGAGCCAATCACATTTTCGCCTTGCACAAGACGCTGCGTAAGGTCATAGGTTAAAGACTCGATGCGCTTTGCGTAAGGTGTCCAGCCGGGTGTCATCACATCTTCATTCGACACTTTCTCGCCATTTATATATGGCGAAAAGAGCCCTTTTGCACTGACGTATAGACGTGCTTTGACGACTTCACCATCAACCATAAAGCTTCTGCGCAAATATTGCGGCGTGGCAAGCGTTTCTTGACTCGGTTCATTGCTCAATAAAGTGTCAGGATGACCAATCCATTTCGCTTGCCAATCATCGTTTTGTAGCAAACCTAACTCAATACTTTGAGGCTCACTCCATTGAGATACTTGGTCATCATCGCCCCATAAGCGGACTCGCCATACGATATCTTGTCTAGATTGCAGTGGCTCACCTTGATATCTTATCCATGAAGTCTTCTGTGAAAGGACTTTTTGCGGATCCCATAAGTCGGGTTGACTGCTTAGCAATTCGACACTGCTGGCCACTTGAAGTTGATAAGCACTTTGCGCATTCGACTGAGCGCTAGTTGCCATTTGCCACGAAAATCGAGGCTGTACTTCATAGTACCCTAATGGATTTTTAAAGCCCTCTCCCACCTTTAATTGAATCGGCGCTTTGCGTATTTCTGCTAGTTTAGATTCCGACTGTGAATGCTCGCAAGCGCTTATTGCCACCATACCAAGAAGCAATACTGCAGATTTTGCGAGAGTTAGAAGTCTTTTTTGTCGATTCAACATATTCACCTCTTTTGATTCTTTCTACTCCTTCTATCCTTTCGTAGGTGAAAGTCTAAATTGAATAGCCAAATAAGTTTGAAGCTAGCGATTATCCGCAAAGGCTTGCGCTTTCATGCTCAGTTCAGCGGCTTTAAATGCGTGTTTTTGTGTCATCGCGGTTTCAGTTCTGTTTATGCAGTCTAAAATTAAATTGCCGAAAAATGGAAAACTGGACTGCCCTAAACAGTCTATTTCATGTTCTCCTTTTTCATCGCTTAAGAATAATTTTGAAGCGGGTGCTTGACGGGCCACATCGTTGTACTTGCGACACTCTATTGAGCCTTTTGTGCCCATGATGAAGGTGCGGCCATCTCCCCAAGTTTGCTGTCCTTTTGGTGTAAACCAGTCAACACGCGCATAGAACGACGCGCCGTTGTCTGCTGTCATCGATACTTCGCCAAAATCTTCCAAGCCGGGCTTGTCAGGATTATTGAGATTGCTTACACGAGCAAAATTAATGCTAGCGTCATGCACGTTGGCATAACACAAGAACTGCTCAACCTGATGAGAGCCTATATCCGTAATTATCCCACCATAGCGGGTCTTATCAAAAAACCAGTCTGGGCGCGATTGTTTAGATAAGCGATGCGGTGCCAAACAAATAACCTGCAGCACCTTGCCAATCGCGCCAGATTTAATCAGTTCACCCGCTTTGTTGGCAGCATCATTGTGCAAACGTTCAGCATAATACACACTATAAATACCGCCGGTTTCGTTTACAGTCTGCTTAATTTGCGCGAGTTGTTCTAATGACGTGAAGGGCGATTTGTCAGTGAAATAGTCTTTTCCCGACAGTAGCACTTGTTTGCCAATGTCAGCGCGCAGATTAGGAATCGCTGCAGAAGCGACTAACTGCGTAACTTCATCTTCTAAAATTTGCTTGAAGCTTGACGCGACGATTGCTTGAGGAAACATCTTGCAAAATGCAGCAATACGCTGAGGGCTGCTATCATAAACATATTTCAAGGTCGCGCCAGCCTGCAGCAAGCCATTGGTTTGACCATTGATGTGCCCGTGATCCAAAAACGCTACGGAGAAATGAAACGTGTTTGGTGCCACAACGCTTTTTTGCTTTGCATTACTCGCTTTTGGTGCGTAATTTGCTCCGTCTTTAATATTGGGTTTTTGCACTGGCTATTCTCAATTCCTTACGAAACATTTATCCACACCGAGTAGGTCACACTTGCCAATACAGTAACAATACAAATGCCCATTGCAAGGTTAAATAAAAGCCTATTGGTGCCGGTAGGCATAGCTTTACCTAAATAGTCAGGCCGATTGTGCAACAGCGCCCAGCCTATGTAGGCCAGCGGCAGTAAAAAGCCACAAATTGCGGCAGTAGGCAGCACCACATATGGCCCCATCGACGCCCAGTAAAACACCCCTAAAACAGCTGGAGTAGGTGCAAGCAGGGCAAGTTTGTATTTATAACCACCCTCTTCCCATTTAAACATTGCCGCCGCAGCAGAACCACAGCATAGCATGTGCATCACCAGCGAACCCACGGCCATTCCAAGGATCCCAAACGCAAATATCAGGCGGCTAGTCACCTCATCAAGACCTGTTGACATAAACATCTTCCCTGCTTGCGTGGGACTCAGCTTACCTTGAATATCCACGCCGCCATCATAAAATGCGCCTGCTGCCGCAATAGATATCAGGCTTGTCACTAAAATGTAAGGCAGTACCAAGCCAATTCCGATGTCATAGCGAGAGAGCGTGACATGTTCAGCTGTCCACCTTTTGTGGAGCAAAGTAAAGCCATAGATAAATGTCATATTAATGCCTACTGCGCTGCCTAGTGCAGCCATCAATACCGTAACGCCTTGAGAATCACTGGGAAGCGATGAAGGGATATAACCGGCCAGAACCGCAGACCAGTCAATTTGTCCATTGAAGCTTGCGCTTAGTACGACCCATAAAAATGCCAGTATCACAAGGCCGCTTAAGAGCTTGATGCCCGTTTCAAAAATAGCGATAGTATTGACTCTCGTGCTTGCTTCATTCTCATTGCTGGCAGTACGTTTACCATAACTCCATGCAGTAAATGCGCACAAAGCCCATACTGCAATAGCCAGTAACATCAAATAGGCGTTGCGCCATCCCGTGTTTTCCTGATCTACCGAAAGGCCTGAAGAAACCAAGATAATTTCTTCTAACATGGCTGCACTGAGCGGGTAGTGCGCAAAACCCCAGATAATACTTGAAGCAAAAGCCGCAGTCGCCCATGCATATGCGATAGGTCTGTTGAGGTGTTTTTTCATAGACTCAAAGGGTGAGGCTTGCGTGTGCAGCGTTTGATATGACAAAACAAACAGCATCACGCATCCAATAAGCATTGCCACCGGCTGCACCCAAAGAAACTCATAGCCAAACAAGGCACCAATGGTTAAGGAGGTGACTGCACTACCGCCGCCAAGGGTCATTGCCCCTTGCAACCAGCCGGGCCCGCTTAAACGCAGGTAGGTCGGTATGCGAGAAAACCAAGGCTTGTTGCTAAGCGAAGCAAGCGCCAAAGCATCTGACTTTGCACTGTGTGTCATATGCAAACGCTCTCTGTTAATAGCACCAGATGTATCATCGATATGAAGCCGACATGTCGACATTTGCCTGTCTAGACGATTTCGCTCTTAAGGATGAACTTTGTATTTTTGTATCTAGATGCTGCTGATAATCGTGACGGTTCAAGGGCAAGTTAACTGGCAAATTCTTCCAAGTAGATAAAAGCATCGCATTGGCCATATCCAAAGACGCAAGACCGGCTGAGGCAGGTGCGATTAGAGCTTCCTCGTGCAAAATGGCATTGATGAAATTGTTCATAACAAGGGCGTGTTGATTTACATCCTCATCTATCAGCACAGGTTTTGAGCGTGAGTCAGGCATACCAAACATATCATTGGTTTGCTTGTTGAATGCAGCTGTACTTTGCATATTCTCAACTAACGTAAGCTTTCCAGCGTTAAAAATAAGCGCGCCTTTATCCCCTGCAATCTCAAGGCGATTTACGCCGGGTGCCTCGCCTGTCGAGGCAACGAATATCCCTGTTGCACCGTTTTGATATTTCAAATACGCCGTTACTTCATCTTCAACTTCTATATCGTGATACTTCCCGAACTCACAGAATCCGCGTATTTGTATAGGTAGACCACAAATCCACTGAAACACGTCCAAATTATGGATGGCTTGATTCACTAGCAAGCCTCCGCCCTCGCCTCTCCACGTGGCACGCCAATCGCTCACCTGGAAATAAATTTCAGGTCTAAACCAGTTGGTCATCGTCCAATGAGTGCGCTGAATATTGCCTAGGATTCCGCTTTCTACAATGCTTTTCATTTTCGTAAAGACTGGGGCAGTGCGCTGGTTCAGCATTAAGGCAAACTTGGTATCCTTTTTTTGATAAGTGATCAACTGTTCGCCTTCAAAGGAAGACAGGCCAATGGGCTTTTCTAGCATCACATGAATGTTGTTCTGAAGTGCATACTTTGCTATCTCAAAATGCGTCATGGTAGGTGTAGCGATAATTACCGCGTCTGCGAGTTTTGAATCGATTAAAGACTTATAATCCTGATAATGCGCTAGGCCGTATTCTTCACTAAGCTCGCTCCGCGTTCTCGAACATACTGCAACTAGTTCGACGCCTTGTACCTGTGCACTAATAATGTTTTCAATGTGCTGCTTAGCGATATTACCAAGACCAATCACGGCAATTTTTAAACATGTGTTTGTCATTGGTTCCTCGCTAGCCTCTTGCGTAAATCGCGTACAGACGATTCTAACTGACTGATTATGACTATATTTGATGTTTTTTCAAGTTGTAATTTACATTATTACAACATGCTATATAGCGCTTGCATTAGAGAACATGAACGCTGGAGCGCTAAGCATTTGCCCCCTCGCTGCACTGAGATAGGTGCAAAATCAAACGAATCGGCAAGCAATTTGTTCAACATTTATTGATTTATCAAACTACCTCCGTATAGTTATGCCGTATCTTGATTCGTTATGAGTGAAGTACGCGATGGAAGGACTGAGTGTTAGTTATTGCATGCTTTGCTATTTCACTTCTGACGCAATTTTCATCCAATGCAATCCATTCGAATTGATAAAGGCCATTATGAAGATCATTAAGTTATTTGCATTATGCAGCGCCCTTACAGTTGCAACAGCGTGCACTGACAATACAACTGTCACAAACGTAGGTAGCTCATCAACTGGCGAAGTTAAAACTGCGCAGTCTTTGCCTCAAGCGCAAGCGATCATTGATGCCATTGACGCCGCTGCAAAATGGCAGCTGGCACATATGACAGACTTTGCGTCTTATGTACCCTCTCTTGTACATCGCACTGAAGAGCCACGAGGATGGGTTCAGGGAACATTCTTTTTAGGTTTATCCAGATGGGCATTGGCGACAGATAATCAGGCCTATTTTGATTATTTGCGTAATCATGGTGAGGAGCAACAATGGCAACTAGGGCCGCGTGATTTTCACGCTGATGATCATGTTATCGCCCAGTATTATCTGCATATGTATGATAAAGACAAACAGCAAACGCAAATCGCGCCCACCATCGCCGTATTTGACAAAATACTTGCGAATCAGCCGGACATGTCACTCGACTTCGGCCCTGTCGGAAAATATCGAGATCAAGATTACGAACACGACTGCCAAAAAAGATGGTGCTGGTCAGATGCGCTTTTTATGTCGCCACCCGTTTGGTTTCATCTTACTCGCATTACCGGAGATGATAAATATGCTGTATATGCCCACAAAGAATTTCAGGCAGTCACCGACTACCTCTTTGATAGTAATGACAACTTATACGTGAGGGATAGTCGTTTTTTTGATCGCAGAGAAGCCAATGGAAAAAAAATATATTGGAGTCGCGGAAACGGTTGGGTCTTTGCCGGATTAACCAAAATACTCGACACACTGGAAAAAGACGACCCACGCTATGCCTACTATGCCGGTATCTTTAAGAAAATGGCCACAAGCCTAGCGCAAAAACAAGCAGATGATGGTTATTGGCCCGTATCACTTGCCGCTGGCGATATCTATAGTGTGGATGAGAGCAGCGGCACGGCATTTTTTGTCGCTGGACTTGCTTGGGGCGTCAATAATGGTTTGCTTGATGATGATGCTTATCTACCTATCATCAATAAAGGTTGGCAGGCACTGGTTAACGCGCAGCGCGACGATGGTATGCTCGGCTCTGTTCAGCAAATTGGTTTTGCGCCAGATAAAGTCTCCGAAGATGAGACGCAGCTCTACGGTGCGGGTGCATTTTTATTAGCCGGTGTTCAGATGCTTGAATTAGCGCAAAATTAGCGAAACAGCAACGCCCATCTCAAATAGAATATATAAACACGGAATAATACAACATGAAGCAAGCAGAATTTTTTATTAATGAAAACACCCAGTGGGAAACCGTTGAACTCGGTATAAAACGTAAAATACTTCCCTATACTGATGGTTTGATGGCGGTATGTGTCAGCTTTGACAAGGGTGCAGTTGGCACTGTACATAGCCACGACATTCATGACCAAATAGCGATTTGCTTACAAGGCTCGTTTGAAGTCGATTTAGATGGTGAAACACGCACAATTAAAGCCGGCGACGCCTTTTTAGCCGGCAAAGGGACACCACACGGGGTAGTCGCACTAGAAGAGGATAGTCGTTTGTTAGATACTTTTAACCCACATCGGGATGATTTTGTATCATAGTTATCGGTGAGTGTCTTCGGACTAATCCGTTAACACCCTTCGAGTTTTAAGCGGATACCATTCATTCAATTTGGCAGACAAACGGTCAACTAAATCAGGACGTTTTTCTGCCAAATTTTTGGTCTCGTATTCATCATTTCGTAAGTTAAATAAGCGTGGCGCACCCAATACATCTTCATGGTATTTTTGATAACTGATATTTTTACCGTCGTAGCTTAATATCAGCTTCCAATCCCCTTCTATCACCCATCGGTACATGAGCGTTGATTCAGGATCATTAAGGTCGTCCATATCATGTGCGAAGCCTTCTCCATAAATCGCCTCTCGTTCAATTGGAAGCGCTTGTTGCATATTTTCAAAGAGGTTTAGTCCTGGCAGTTCACTTGGCACATCAAGCCCGACCGCGCCCAAAATAGTAGGTACGATGTCGATGCTGCTGACCAATTCGGGGCGCATTTGAGGCGCTAATTGATTAGGCAAAGAAAACATAATGGGTGTTCTCACGCCGGAATCGTCAGGGCTTTGCTTGGAGCGAGGTAAAAAACGATTGGTCTGTTCAGGATTGGTGATCCAACCGTTATCCGCAATATACACAATTAAAGTATTATCGCGCAGCTTGCGGCTTTCGAGAAAGTCGATTAGCTGCCCGTTTGTTTCGTCAAACCACTCGACCATTGCGTAATATTTCGCAATGGGCAGCGGTAATCCTCTATTGTCGTATTTTTTCAGTAAACGCTCGGGTGGATTGTGCGGACTATGAGGAAGATATGGCGCATACCAAACAAAAAAGGGCTGGTCATTGATGATGGTTTCATCAATAAATGTTGTGATTTCATCCAATCCTTCCCTGCCAATCTTTAAACCATCATCGCCATGGCGCCCACCTTTTTGCGGAAAACCGCTTGTCATACCTTGATCAAATCCGCCACGGCTATAATTTCCTTCCCACCACTTTCCGGTTTGCAATGAGCGATAACCTTTGGCTTTAAGCATGGAAGGGAGCGTATCCACTGAATCAATTTTCGCGATGATTTCAGCGCGCTGCGCCTGATATTGCTCGCCTGTTTTTCCGCCAGGCAAATTGCGCGATGGATCATTACCTGTAATGCCGTGCTGATGCGCATAAAGCCCAGTAATAATGGTTGCCAGTGAAGGGCGACACAAGGAGGTGGGTATATAACCACGAGTGAAAGTCACGCCCTGTGATGCCAGTTGATCCAAAGCTGGCGTTTGCACAATATCATGCCCCATAAAACTGTAATCATTCCAGGCATGATCATCTGACAAAATCATTACGATATTCAGCAGCTTTTCTTGCTTGCTTTCACCGCTGAGCGATTCAACACTTCTCTCTTGTTGCTCTGACGTTTCATGTAAATTGGAGCTAGCACATCCCGACAATAGCCATGCTGCCATGAATACGTATGGCGCACAGTAGACTATGTCTAAGGGCTTCTTAAACCATGCTTTGCAATTTGTATTATTCATGCACTATCCCTTGAGTCGATAACTTGTCGTATTATTCAATTTAAAAATGGGCGGCTAGATGAGCGTGTTTCGCTCGGAAAATCATAGGGCACAGCTTGCGTGACCCTGCCAGTTGCTGCCCACTCAGTACCGCGAAGGAAAGTGGTGATAAAACCAACGCTCTCATATGATTCTTGCTGATGCCCAAGTGTGGTATGGAACACTCTGCCCTTGCCATAATTGAGCACCATCAAAATAGGCTCATGTTTTCCCGTACCTTTTTCTGCTTTTGGGCAAAGTGCTGAGGCCAATATCATCATATTGTCAGCAGGCCCGCGCAAATTGCCATAGCACTCATCTTTGGTGTGCATCCACACCTTTGGAAAACCTTGTAAAATCGGATGTTCGTTGCGCTGAGTAATTTGAAATTCATGTTTGGTTCCGTGCGCCCCTGCAGCGCCTTTGGATGTATCTCTAATTAGCTTCCCATCGTCGCTAAAATACACATAGGGCCCCCAACGCTCATCTCGTCCACCCCAACCACCAAGCCCCGTCATTTGGTTGTACTGTGTCCACTGCGCAAAGCTGTTATTGGCTGCATGCACCGACACCAGCGCACCGCCATTTTGGATATAACTTTCAAATGCACTTTGCGTCTGCTGAGGCCAGTCTGCGGCACGATATCCAAAGTTAGACACCACAACGTCGTATCGCACAAAAGGCGGAGCAAAGGTCGCGTCTGTAGCAGGCTCCTCGACTAATTGATGTTCTGGCGTATTGTACATCTTAAGGTAATGCAGCTCTGATTCGCCCCGCCAAATGAGCTTGGTGCGATAAACGTCAACATCAAACAAGCCGCTCTCTTCTAAATACGTTTTCATCATCACCGTTGCTTTTGGCCATACCGCATGATTATTTTGGCCATCAACAATCAGCACCTTTATTTTTTGTGTGTTTATCGCTTCATTTTCTGTCGATGTCGTTACATTAAACACACTCTGTTGCGCACACGATGACAGGCTTGCAATAAGCACGATAGCAATCGTTAGGGCGATGAACATTTTCATATAGGTATCTTGTATGGCGCTTCGTTGCTGTATGGCATGTTCTAAAGAGTAAAAGACATTACTCTTTAGAACAGAAAGCTAACACTACTGCCATTTAGCCATTTCAGACGCGGCTAATAACACTGCACCAACGCCGTATAACTGTGAGTCAGTCTTTTTCACTGGATCAGGTGATTTGCCTACATGCTGCACCCAATTTACTCGGCCGTTTGGTTCGACAGCGCGAGTTATAGCAGCCCACCCTTTCTCAACAATTTCTTTAGACTCTGGGTCGGTTAAGTATCCATTATTGACGCCCCAAGCCAGACCGTAGGTAATAAAGCCCGTGCCGCTTACTTCTGGCGTTTTTACTTTATTCGGATCTCTTAAGGAGGCCGGCCAGTAGCCCTCTGGAGTTTGTAACTTTAGTAAGGCTGCCGCGTTCTTTTTATACAGTTCAATATAGCGGTCTCTTGAAGGATGGTCTTCGGGTAAGTCATCAATAATGAGTGGGATAGCTGCAAAGACCCAACCATTTCCACGTCCCCAAAATACCGGCTCTCCGTTGTCGCTTTTCATTTCAAAATAGCGGCTATCGCGGAAAAACAGGCCATATTCTTCAGAAAAGAGATAATCAGATGCCGCCCAAAACTCGCTATCAGCATATTCAAAATATTTAGGGTCGCCCGTTATATTGGACAACTTTAACCAAGTGCGCGGCGCCATAAATAAAGCGTCGGCCCAGCACCATCGCAATTGACAGTTTCCCTCTTGATGGACTTTGCCAGAACCACTGGACGTACTATCGAGCATTTCTAATCCCACGTCCGGTTTGTTCGCCAAAATCCAGTCAAAATGTTCCTGAGTAGGCGCGTAAGCTTCTTGATTTCCTGTCTGTTCAGTTAACCATAAATAGGTTTGGCCAATGGTATGGTCGTCAGCATGGTATGGGCGTTCCGTTAAAAGTCCGTATTCCTCCTCCATCGCCATCTTTTGGAGGTGCGCCATAAAGGCTTCGTTCTCTGCCGTCTCAAGCCACTTTGTTAAGCCAATATAAAAAGCCGCTTGGATCCAGAACTTGGCATTTTCAGACTTCAGGCGATGTGACTCAGGGATATACCTTAAGTTTCCGAGCTGTTCAATCTGCCAAGCACCACTTCTTGAAGCAATGTCATAGGCTGATTCTCTAATTGCTTTGGCGCTCGTTAAGTCAGTCTCTGTACTTTCAACTTGCTCTGACGCAGGTGTTACAGCATCCACAGAAACTAGACTTTGCTCTTCTTTCTGATCGCTACAGGCACCCAGTATTACACTTATCGCAATGGCGATCGAAACCGTCTTTTTATTCATCTTAAATCCCGTTGTTAAGGTTGCGAAATCATTCGTTAAATCATTGTAATTTTTTAAATACCGACGCGTCTTTCTCTAAGGTTGCATCACTCAATGGTCGACCCACTGGACCAGCATCGCCTAATAAATAGATTTTTCGATGCGGCGTGCTTGTTGATCGTTCACCAACAATCACTCTAGCATCTGGATGTGCGTTTTTTATAAGGGCGGTGATTGCAAAGGTCGCATTTGGCCGTCTAAGCAATTCTTTTGTTTTTAAAAAAGATTGGCCGCCATTATCGCTACTCCATATTGATACGAGCCCATCACTACCGTCTTCTTCAGAGAGGTAATACTGAATATTGTCGGGCGAGCTGACAATAAAATCGCCGCGCGAATCGCCAAAGGTTTGACTGTTTACTTTCACGCCATCTGACCATTTTTCGCCATCCCATCTGATGTGATGAGTAAGCTTAGGACCGCCGGTTTTCTGGCCTAAATCTTTCCCATAATTCATTGCAATATGAGGAGAACCGCTGTCGTCTAACTTCACAGTGCCGTTAAAGGTCCATAAATCGCCGGTATCTAAGGCCAGTGTTTTTTGTTCAGCCTCTTCCCGCGTTAAGGGCATGTTTAGTGACTCACCTTTTATATTTCGCCAGACACCTGTTTTGGTATTAAACATCATGAAGTGGGCATCATGTCGCTCGGTCGTGTGACCTCTACCATTGACACCCGCGCCGCCATCCCAACACACGTGGTAGTCAAAGCCGACGATGATATCGTCACCATTGCCCTTACTAGCCCACGCATACCAGCTATCCATAGCGCGAATATCGCTGCGGCGTTTGTGTTTTAAAAACGAGACGGGCTCACTATAGCTGCGACCATTGTCTGTCGATTTTTGATACACCCAGTCGCTGCGGTGGGCACCATGACGATAAAATAAATAGATGTCACCGTTGTCCATTTTAATCGCTTGGTTGTATGTGCCGAACACTGAGATGTTGTCGACCTCTTCCCACTCAGTGATATCTAAAGGGCGCTTGGAAATTGAGTTTTTATTGGCACCGTGATGAACGTTACCAAGAGGATTTTTACCATGATGCTTATCGCCGCCATGCCCGCCATAAAAGATATGGATGTAGCCCTCATCATCAATTAATAAAGTTGGTTTACCATGGTTATCAAATTTAGTTCGGCCTTCTCGGCGTCCGAGTTCACTGGTGCCTGCTCTAAATGGTCCCTGCCACTCTTGCGTTTGGTGGTTGAACGCAGCTACATAAGGGTCTTCAAAAGGCCCTTGATAAGATACATAGGTCACACCCTTGTGATACTCGCCCGCTGGGTACTGTACAACAGCAAGGGGATTTCCCGTGCCGTTGTCTACAAAATATTCGGCATATTCCATCGCCGCATCAGGCGTTCGTGCATTGGCGCTTATTTGCTTTGCGCAGCCGCTTAAGACCATGAAAAAGACCAGTAAAGCCACAGTAGAAAGAAGATGAGCTACCTTGGATACCTTAACCTTAAAGCAGAAAGACCTATTTTTCATTTTATTCGCCATGTTTTGGGTAGCGCAAACGCTAGACTCTTCAATAGTGTTATGAATTAAATATCCCGCGCGCCCATACCCTAATTTTTGTATTTCTCAAACAGTTCCAAAAACTCTTCAGCAATCGATGTATGCATTTCTACCAAATTATTGGATTCACCTGGGTCTTCGCTAATGTTGTACAGCTCAAGTGGTGCATCGAAACCATATCGCACAGCTTTAAACTCACCGCGCCTTGCGGCTTGATAGGTATCTCCGATAATGCCTGAATTAGGGTCGCCCACTTGCTTTGAGAACTCCCAATACAAAGTGCGTTCATCCATCTGCACAGGTGTGTCGTTTAGCAGCCCTTTAATAGAAACACCATTGGTACGCACCCTTGGCACAAGGTCTAAATTTACCCCAGCAATATCTGCAACAGTGGGCAACACATCGTGAAATGCCCAAGGCGTATTATCCACTCGACCTTGTTTTATTTTGTCTGGCCATTGCACAATCATTGGAACATGAATGCCGCCATCATAAAGGTCTCGCTTTTGACCTTTGTAAGGATGAGATGCTTTAAAAAATACAGGATCAGCCCCACCCTCGTCGTGCGGTCCGTTATCAGATGTGAACACAATGATGGTGTTATCTAGCTCGCCTTGTTCCTCTAAAGCTTGGATGATTTGTCCTACATACTCATCTAAAGCGCTTACCATACCCGCCATTACCGCGTTAGGCTTATCGACTGGGTCCGGGTAATACCAGGCATATTTGTCGGTAGGTTCACCGTTTTGCATGCCCAGATAGGGGGTCTCTTCAAAATCGTATTGGTCGCTGAATCGTTCAGGAACAGCCAAGTCAGCGTGGGGTATGGTATAAGCCAGCATGATGAAGAAAGGATTGTCGCGCTCTTGTTTTATATAGTCGATAGTTTCATTGGTGAATAACTCAGGCGCATAAGCACCCTTTTTACCGCCTTCATTGGCCTCAATTCTTTCCTTTACACCGTCTCTCCAAAGTATGTGAGGATACTGCCGATGGCCTTCCAAAATAGAGTACATCCCGTACCAAGTATCAAAGCCCATTGCTAATGGGTCAGTCACGCCCATTTTTGAGCCAATGGAATACTTACCAAACAATGCAGTGTCATAGCTGGCGTGCTTAAGCACATGTGCTAGCGTAATATCAATCTCTTCTAGCTGAACCGTATTGGAGTTGTTTGCCATAAATCGGCCATCACGCCCAGTGAATAACGAGACCCGAGATGGCGAACAAACGGTGTTACCTGAATAAGCTTGGTCAAAGCGGATCCCATTGTTCGCCATTTCATCCAAATTAGGCGTTTTGATGGGTGTGTTGCCGTAAGCGCCTACCTGATTAAAACCTAGATCATCAGTGAGGATAAACAGAATGTTGGGTTTGTCTGCGGCGACTACGGAAGAACACGACCAAGTCAGCATTGCCAAAAGCAATACCCTTACTCCTTTAAAACGCTGTATTTTCATATCTGTCCTCACCATCAGATTTCTTGTTTCAATGCACATTTTGACGCTTTTGCCTTGATCGTTTTGTCTCGCTTTTTTTCAAACTACGTCGACTAGTTGAATAGCAAGTGCATACTGTTAACATGAAGTTTACATGAATTACGACAACACAAAAAGACTTAAATTGAAATATTTTGATTGTAAATGACTATTTATCTCGAATAGTGCTTAGTACTTTGTGATCGAAAAGACCTCTGCATTTTGTTTATATGTATCAATAATCGATGAGTGTTGAGGTTCTAAATTCTATGTAGATGCAGTCTTTAGATGCTAGGGTCGGCCAAATTAATGCTCTTTGCTAAGCGAGCGAGGTCAGAAGCTGCGCGAGGTGCATTTTGATTATGCGGAAAAAACTCAGCGCCGATATATCCACTGTAACCTAATTCTCTAAGTCGAGTGAGCACGCGACCATATGCCACCTCTCCTGTTCCAGGCTGATTTCTATCAGGAGAGTCTGCCAATTGAATATAGGCGACTTGGTCAAAACCATTTTCTAGGTTGGTAATCAAATTTCCATTAGTGCGCTGCATATGAAAAAAGTCCCAATTGAGTTTCACGCTGGGAGAATCAATCTTTCGGCAAATCGATAAGGCGGGCTCATTGCCATATATAAAATGGCCTTTGTGCGTAAAGGGGTTATACGGTTCAATGGTGGCCACCATATTGGCCGCCTCAAGTTTCGGTGCAGCCTGCGCGAGCATGTTTGTGTAGTTTTCGATCATTTGTTCGAGGCTAAGCCCTTCTATCAGCTTATGACCGGTCACATTGAAATTCGTTATTCTGAGCGTTTTACCTGATTCAATGGCAATATCAAGCCATACCCAGAATGCTTGCTCGTTTGCTGGATCAGCGAAATTTGGAGGGCTGGGCGAGTAACTCGTCACCCTCATATCCAGTTCTCTTGCCTTCTGGTAAATCGCTAACGGCGTTTTGCCATTTTTGGGCTGATTCGGATTCCACATTTCGATGGCAGAAAACCCAAGCGCTTTCGCAGCCCCTATTCTGTCTAAGAATGGCATTGGGCGAAACCACTGCTCTATATTGCACGCAAAGGATTTCAGCCATCTTTGGCGTTCTTGCAAGCTCACAATTTCGCTACGCGCGGGTGCCGTTGCAGCTGTCTGTGAGCCAGTGCAAGCTGCAAGACCTACGCCCGCGCCAAAAAGCAAAGAGGCAGAAACAAATTTTCGCCTATCCATTAAAGCACTCCCTTATTCATTAGTTTAGCCGCATAGTCTGCGGCGCGTGCAGTAATGGCCATATAGGTCAGTGACGGATTTTGTGACGCAGAGGAGGACATGGCCGCGCCGTCGGTAACGAACAAATTAGGCACGTCGTGACTCTGTGCCCATCCATTTAAGACCGATGTGTTTGCGTCTTTTCCCATGCATGCACCACCCATTTCGTGCGTGCGTGCGCCGATGGTGATATGTGTATCTTGACTGACTTTATTGACTTGAATATCGGTACAACCACCGGCTTCCAAAATTTCTTTGACATCTACAGCGGCTTGTTCTGTCATCTTTCGTTCGTTTTCACCCACTTTGGCATCAATATGCAGAAGCGGCATGCCCCAGTTATCAGTTTTGCTCGGCTGTAAAGTCGCTTGATTGTCATAGTACGGTAGCACTTCTCCATACATAAAGGCGCTAAAACGCCAGTCACTTACTTGCCTTGCTTGGGCTTTTGCCTCCTTGCCAATGCCTATTTGCTTCGCAGTTGTCCCCGTATTGCTTCTATTAGTAGCATATGTTTGAAGGCCGTAACCGCGAACAAAGTCAACATCATCTGTTTTTTCAAAGCGAAAGTTAGGGATATATGTCCCGATGGGGCGCCGGCCAAAGGTATATTTATCGAGCATACCCGGCACCTTTGCAAAGGCTCGCACGCCCGTAAAATGATCCATGATATAACGCCCCACTGCGCCGCTAGAATTGGCAATGCCGCTGGGAAATGTCTTCGATTTTGAGTTTAGTAAAACCTGAACAGAGCCTAAGGCCGAAGCACACAGAAATACCACCCTTGCTCGGTAGCGCTTTTTCTTCTTTGTATGCGCATCAATCACAGTGACGCCGGACGCTTTGTTGCTGAGCTCGTCATAATCGACATGAGATGCAATCGCGTCAGTTACCACGGTCAAATTTCCAGTAAGTTCTGCTGCAGGGAGGCTCGCAGATAACGAACTATAATAAGCGCCAAATGTGCACCCGCGCTTACAGTAATTGCGCGCCTGACATTGCCCCCTACCAAGCTTGCGTTGTTCGTCGGTGGGTTCAGTGAGGTTTGCAACACGGGCCATTATCAAGCGTCGGTCGCTATATTTTTTCGCAATGTTGTTTGCGACAAATCTTTCTGCGCAGCTCATTTCCCAGGCTTTTTGACAAACACTATCGGGCACACTATCAAGCCCATCATCATTACCCGATACACCTATGAAGCGCTCCACGTGCTCATACCATGGCGCTAAATCGTCATAACCAATAGGCCATGCGACCCCATGCCCATCTTTTGAATTCGCTTCAAAATCTGCCCGGCTCCACCGATACACTTGCCGTGCCCACGTGATCGAACGCCCGCCTAATTGATATCCTCGCGTCCACATAAAAGGTTTATCATCTGGGAAGGAGTATGGGTGCTCTTTTTCGTCGACGAAAAAGTGCATAAAATCAGACTTATAACTACCAAATTTTTCTTTGAATAACTGATAACGGCCTTGCTCATCGTATGATTCAGTGCCTAAGCTTCGGTTTTCAAGCTCCCATGGTGCTTGCATGTCCTTGTACTCAGGCCCCCGATGTTCGATGTGCCTACCGCGCTCAATCACCAGCGTCTTAAAGCCCTTTTCACAAAACTCTTTGGCCGCTAAACCACCGGTTATACCCGATCCTACAACAATGACATCATATGACTGGTTAATATCTATGCTCACGCGTACTGATTTCCTTTTTTACTTAGCGAGACATCCATCCGCCGTCAACAAGCATAATATGGCCATTCATATAATTAGATGCTTGGCTAGATAAGAAAACAACCGCACCCGCCAAGTCTTCAGGTTTACCCCATTTACCACAAGGAATTCGGGCAGTAATGCTGGCGTTTCTTTCTTCATCTTGCCTTAGGTTGTAGGTGTTATCCGTTTCAAAATAACCAGGGGCGATAGCGTTAACTTGAACGCCTGCACTGGCCCATTCATTCGCTAAGGCTTTAGTAAGCTGCGCTACGCCGCCTTTACTAGCTGCATAGGCAGGGACGGTAATGCCACCCGAAAAACTGAGTAAGGAGGCAATATTAATAATTTTACCCGAGCCTTGCTCCAACATGTGCTTGCCTACTTGGCGACAAAACTTAAACACCCCATTTAAATTAACATTTATTACTTCATTCCAATCATCGTCGGAAAATTCATGCGCAGGACTTCGCTTGATGGTGCCTGCATTGTTCACCAGAATATCGATTTTCCCGTAGGCTGATAACGTATCGTCAATTACCTGAGTAATTTGCTGTCCGTCGGACTGGTCGCAACCTAGCGCCATGGACGGAATATTTTTTGACTTTAAGATTTCTAGTGTCTGTGACAGATTACCAACTCTTGACCCTACTACCACAACTGTCGCACCCGCCTCGCCCAAGGCAATCGCCATGGCCTGACCTAAACCGCGACTTGCTCCAGTCACAATAGCGACCTTGTTTTTAAGTCCAAACTTTTCATTCAAATAAGCTTGCATTTCACCATCCACTTAACAATTTTGCAACACTATTGCCTAGATTAGATTTACTTAGCTCTCAGCACAAGCCGAGTAGCCAAGCGCTCTTTGGTACACGAGTGTAACCCGCCACATTATGATTGTAAATGATTGGTAAATGGTTCTATTTCATAAATTCTTATGCATTTATAGTCATTAATTACCACTTTAAATCAAATTAAGCTAAGATATATTTTGTCTATACATAACTAAAGTTGCCGACTAAACTATGGAACAAAATATAACTAACAGTGATATTGCGGAGAAAGGTTTACCAATGTTAGAGAAACATAGGCAACAATTGATAAAAGATATTCTCGATCAACAGCAGTTTGCGAGCGTACGCAGTTTAACCGAAAAACTTAACACCTCTGAAGCGACCATACGCCGCGATATTACGAAGATGGCAAAACGCAACGAAATCACAAAGATTCGAGGCGGTGCAGAATCAATCAACAGTATGCCGAAGAAAAAACATATTGCCAGTTCGGCATTTATGGTAGACAAGACCAAGCGCTCTGAAACCAAAAAGCGCATTGCAAAAAGAGCTGTTGAGTTATGCTCCGATAGCGAATCCATTATAATTAATGGCGGCAGTTCGACATACATGATGGGCGAGTTTCTGCCCGAGCTCGATGTAAACATACTGACGAATTCATTTGTGCTTGCCAACTACCTCACGGAAAATAGCGACAATCAAGTCACCCTGCCTGGTGGAGAAATTTATCGTGAGCAAGGCATCATATTAAGCTCCTATGACAACGACTGTACTGAATACTACTATGGCAGTATGATGTTTATGGGCACGCCTGGCATAGGCAAGTTTGGTGTAATGGAGTCTGATCCGCTGTTAATTCGCTCAGAGCAGAAATTGCGCAAGCAGGCTGAGAAGCTCGTTATTTTGGCAGACAGCTCGAAAATTGGTGAACGCAGTAATTTTGTATTCTGTCCTTTATCGGAAGTCGACATTTTAATAACTGACTCAAAAGCTTCGCCAGAGCAACTTCGCTTTTTCAAAGACAATGGTATTGAAGTTATCGTGGTTGAAGCGCTGGACGAGTAGGTGAAGTTTAGATCTAGTTATCACAGATGACCAAATAACGAAGGTCTTAGCTCAAAAGAGATAGCCATTTATCTCTATAGACAGATAGACCATCTAGCTGCGTGCACTCTGCTTTTTTTAATTCAATGTTTGCGTCTATCGTTTGCCAATGACTAAGATAGGCTGCACCTAACACCGTACCGGTTGCATCAAGCGATAATGACACATCCTGATCACTCCTAAGTTGATTCAGCACTGCGCACAAAAGCGGATTCTTTAAGAACGCTCCCTCAATAATGACATCACCTCGTGCTTGTAAGCTGCTAAGTTGATAATCAATCATTAAGGCACAATAAAGCGTAGCAAGTGCACTTCCACTTACCTTGTCAACATGCCCAATAAATTGTGGCTGGCGCCCACCGAAGGGACCCGAGCCCTCGCTAAAGTCGGGTAAAGCAAACACTTGATTATGGATAATTGCTTTAAGATCGCACTCGTCAAACTGTTCACCTAGCCACGAGCCGGCTTGCTCGCAAATACTTTCAAATTCGCGCCCCCCCATAAATCTCGCGCAAGCAATGGGCTCACCTAAAGCGTCTACGTTCGCCAACATATCGCGAGATGCATCGAGCTTCTCTAAGGGTGTCTGAGATGCCATTAAGATAGTCCATGTGCCCGTTGAGATGACGGTAAACGGGGACGCTCCTTTGGCCAAGCGATATCTCAAAAAGCTTGCATTACTATCGTGAATGCCGCTGAAAAATTGACAATCTTCATCTAATCCTAATGAGCTGCGTAAATGCTCGTGTATCACACCACAGTTAAACCAAGCCGGTTTCATGGGAGGAACTAGATCACGGCAATCCAGCGCATCAACGAGGCTTGAGAAACTATTATTTTTTACCGACCATAAGTCAGTATGGCAACCAAAAGACGTGACTTCAGAGACAAGCGTGCCGGTGAAGCGCCACGCCCAATACTGAGGGTACATGAGTATATGGCTTGCTTGACTAAACTTCTTTGGGAATTTCTGCTTGAGCCAGAAAAGCTGCCGCCCAAGGTTAAGTCCAGCCGGTAGACTTGGAGAAAATGACTCATTAAATGGCGGTCGAATTTGTTCATACCCTTCGCTTTGCGCATGCGTTGCGCCATATTCGTAATCCAGAACAGGCAAGACCAATCCATTCTCTTCAGATGAATCTCTATCAATGAGCGCGGCACTTGCCCCGTGGGTGGTGATGGTAATGTGCGTAATCAAAAATGAGGGGGTGAATGCTTTTATCGACTCACACAACCAGTGCCAAATGCCATCGATGTTGGCGCTTGGATAAGCGGTCTGATGATTGACCGTATTTGGCATTTGATTCGCATGCACAGACTTGAAATTTGCATCAAGCACATGCAGTTTCACGTGCGTTTTGCCAATATCGATGATGAGCGTATAAACTTGGCGTTCGTTAATCATAATTTAGCCATCGTACATTCTATGTTCAGTCCTTTGTTAGCATTCGCTCAGGCCTCTGGATTAGCCTTATCGAGTGAAGCAATGTGAGCATATGTGGCCGTGATAAAGTAAACCAAGGTAGGGACAATTAGCCAGGTAGTGATTGTCTGGACATCCTGAGTCATATAAGCAGACACGCCCATATATGCGCAATAGAGCAAGGCTCCCCAAGATACATATTTAGCGATAGTTGCCGTCATGGGCGTTGTAATTTTTCTCGCTTGAGCAGGCGCAGCAGTTTGCAAGTACTCTCGCTCTGCAGCTTGCCTTTTAGACTCCGCTGCCTCGGCTGCCTCAGCTTCAGGATACGCCTCTTTCGCGCCCATTGCTGAGGCGAGAACGATATATAAAACCGTAGAGAAAATCCAAAGGGGAATGAGGATAAAGAACAAATGCAGTAATCCGGTCTGTTCCACAGCAACACCTACTACCATTGATACTATCCAAGTAATAACGGCTGCTAGGTTAGTCGTGTTGCCTTTATAGGATGACCAGTAACGCGTGAGCCCTATTTTTGAGAAAATCCAATGCTCGGTCACAATAATGGCGCCTACTGGAGCTAACAACAGCCCCATGTAGCCGACAAATCCGAGTAATCCAGAAAACACAAATGGCGAACATGCGATAATGGTCGTTATTATTCCTACAACGGTGGTAACTCTAGTGCGTCCCCAAGTATGATTCAGAGAGCTAAAAGCAAGACCTGCGCGATAAATGGTCGGATTTGACGTTGTCCAACCGGCAATAATGACCGCTAAAATGCCCGATGCGCCTAAGGCGGTAAAGGCAACAGAACCGGGGTCAATGGCGGTAATGGTCGTGCCCAATAGAATTGCAGCTCCTGCGCCCATAATGCCTGCACAAATCCAAGCCATGTAGTGCCCTATGAACATGCCGAGCGCCGAGAAATAACCGTAATTCGGATTTTTTGCGAAGCGCAATAAAGTCATGTCTCCAAGGCTGCCGTGCATGGCCAAATTGGCTACCCAAGCGAAAGCGGCGACATGCCAAATCCCAATTTCACCATCAGTATCTTTCCATATTGATTCACTAGCCACTTTAAGAAAGTCACCAAAACTACCGATACTGTCGACGCCTGAGGTAACCGCTACCGTGGTCGGCAACATGACCAAGGCGCCTACAACGAACATCAGAATCATCCACGGCGCGCACACCTCAGCGAAGGCAGCTAATTTCTTAAAGCCTTTTACGGCCATATAAACGACCACAGCGCCAACACCCAAAACCACCAATACAAAGCGATAGTCAGAAGGGAAATAACCAATTTGATCCTCAATACCAAAAAGCACCCTAACCGCTGACGCAGATACCGTGATCATCGCACCCGCCAGCACGCAAAACAGCGCGCCATTGACCACACTGTAGAGTTTTATGGTGCCCGGACCTGCGATTTTTTCCAAATACGCATAAAGGGTTAAGCGAGTATCCGTCGCAATTGGGGCGGTGATTAAGCCCCATGTCAGTACCGCTAATAAATTACCAAATAACAAGCCTAAGAGGATGTCTCCCGCGCCCACGCCCCATGAAACAAACAACGCACCAATTACAAACTCGGTGCCCGCAACGTGCTCACCTGCGTAGCTTGCGGCAAAAGGTTTGGGTCCTTGCAACATTTGTGGCGAAACGGCTTGAGTTTCAAATTCTTGTGCTGTAGACATCTTGTTCTCCGAACTCTCAATGCACAAAGCATTTTGTTGTTATTGTTGTTATGTCATTCGTTCTTAAATGCTTGGATTCAAGCCCTATACGATACCTGAGCCACTGCCGCCGCTGTTAGGACGAACTTTGGCAACTGACTTGCGGTAACCTGACGCACGATAACAAGCAATGGGGTCTATTGCCCCACCTTTGCGCAAGCGTGCCTTTTGAAGTATGGGTGATACATCGATAGTAAAGGCATGTTTGAGCGTGTTACTTGCCATAATGGCATCGTTATCTGTTTGATATTGAGTGAGTTTTTCACGATTCACCAACAATGCGGACACGTACGAACGCTGAACGCTTGCGGCTGAATTCATCAAGCTTTCAATTGGGTCTGTCACGTTATGGGATTGGTCGAGCATGTAGTTGGGATTAAAGGCGTCTTGTTTGCGATATTCTGCATCTACCAACTCATTAAATATTAGAAACTGCTGATACGGATGCAAACTGCCGCTATCTAAATCATCATCACCATATTTGGAGTCATTAAAGTGGAAGCCTCCCAATTTTTTAAACTGAATAAGACGAGACACAATCATCTCGATATTCACATTGGGAGCATGATGCCCTAAATCCACCAGAGACTTCGCTTGGGGCCCTAACTCCATAGCGGCCAAAATATTGCTTCCCCAGTCTTGAATAATGGTAGAGTAAAATGCGGGCTCGAACATTTTGTGTTCAATGTGCAGTTCCCAGTCGCTTGGCAAGCCTGCGTAGATTTCTTTCATACTTTCTAGATAGCGCTCAAAGGCATGCTGGAAGTGCTGCTGACCTGGATGATTAGAGCCGTCACCTACCCAAACCGTCAGCGTTTTCGACCCTAAGACTTGCCCCCATTGAATGCAATCTAAATTGTGCGAAATCGCTAAATCTCGGCTCGCTTTACTGGTATTGCTTAAGCTACCGTATTTGAAGCTATGCTCCTGTCCGGCCTGATCTTGAAAGGTATTTGAATTGATAGAATCCCACTTTAGGTCAAGCGCGTCCGATGCTTCTTTTAGCTCAGAAAAGTCGTCGACTTTATCCCATGGGAAATGCGGTGAGACACGCTCCGTCGCTTGCGATAAATCATTGATTACAGCACTGTCTTCGAGCTTTTCGAAAATATTACGTGGTTCACCCTCGCCAGGAAATCGCGCGAAACGCGTCCCGCCAGTTCCGGTTCCCCAAGACGGCACAGCAATCTGAAAAGCCTCTGCTTTTGCCAGCACCGCCTCGATATTGATGTTTTCTCGCGCCAGTTTATTGCCCAGTGCTTCATAATCTTCTTTTACGTGAGCTTCGATGCTAGCGTTTTGCTCTGCAATAAACGCTTTGTCGATACGTTGTTGAGTCATTCTTATGTTCCTAATTCGGTGTGTTGATTTAGCGTATATACAGGCTTTCGATGAGACTACTAGCGCAAAAACGCTTCATGCAAACCGCCATCAACACTTATAATTTGCCCAGTGGTTTTGCTTAACTGCCCCGACACTAATAAGTAAGCTGCTTCAGCCTGATCAGCTGGTGTAATTGGCTGCTTTGTTAAGGTTCGCTGGGCGTAAAACATCGCTAGCTTGTCACGTAAATCATCATCTGACTCGTCGCTTGAGTGCTCAACACGATATTTTGTTAAGGATGCTATGACGCGATCTCGCGGGAACATTGTGCTGCCTTTGACTACGGTCGCCGGTGCTAAGCCATTAACGTTAACCAGCGGAGCAAGTTCGATAGCTAACTCACGCACTAAATGATTAGCGGCGGCTTTTGAGGTGTCATAGGCAAGTGAGCCCTTTTTGGAAACGGCGGCGTTGACGCTGGTTGTTAATACCATCGCGCCATGTAACTTTTGCGCTTGCCAAATTTTATTTGCCTCGGTTCCTACGATGTATCCACCTTTTACATTCACTGCAAAACTCACATCAAACTGTTGGTCGTCGCTCATGCCAGACTGACCAGGCGCAAGAAATACGCCGGCAGTAACGATGACTTTATCAATGCCACCGTAAGCTAAGATAACCTCGTCAAACATCGCTTTAACGCTTTCTCGATTGGTAATATCAACCGATTGCGCAATAGCCGGGCCGCAACCAGAAATACCAGAACCCGCTACACCAATGCCCTGACCGTAAATCGAAGTGAGCTCATCTGCCGTTTTTTGTGCGGCTTCATGGCGCAAATCGGCACAGACTACATGAGCGCCCTCTTTCGCAACTCTTAGCGCAGTTTCTTTACCGATACCGTCACCCGCGCCAATCACCACCACCACGTCGCGAGCAAGCGGGGCTTCTTTGGGCATTCGCTGTAATTTGGCTTCCTCTAATGCCCAATACTCAATATCAAAGGCTTCTTGTTGAGGTAATGCCGTATAGTCGCTTATTGCTTCTGCACCGCGCATCACTTCTATGGCACAGTTGTAAAATTCTGTGGTTACCCGCGATTCAGATTTGTTTTTACCCCAACCAATAATGCCAACACCAGGGATAAGAATAACGGTCGGACTTGGGTCGCGCATGGCTGGCGAATCGTCCCGCTTACAGGCCTCATAATAGGCTTGATATTCGACCCTATAATTTTCGATACCCACATTTAGCTTGTCGATTAAGGCATCAAAATCGTCGTTTTTTGGATCAAAATCAACATACAGTGGTTGGATTTTCGTGCGCAAGAAATGATCCGGGCAAGACGTCCCTAATTTAGCCAAACGAGGAGCGTCAACACTATTAACGAATCTTAGCGCGGCTTCATCTGTTTGCACGGTGGCAATAAATTTAACTTTGTTTGAGATGATTCCTCTGGCCACCGGTAAAAACCTGGTTAACAGTTCTGTGCGCGCAGCCTCTGCTAAACTCTCGACTTTAGCGCCACCAAAGGTTTGTTCGCCTTTGTCATGCTCTTCTATATATCGCGCCGCAGTTTCAATTACCCATAACGAGGTTTCATAACAGCTCTTACTCTCAGATTCCCAATTGGTATGACCGTGTTGGCCGAGTAAAATACCCACACTATCAGGTTTCTCAGCGTAAGCTTGCTCACACACTAGCGCTGCCTCCCAACCTGGGCGCATCCACGGCACATATGCCATTTTACCGCCCCAGACCTTCTCGGTCAGTGCTTCTTGGTCTTTACAGGAAGCGATAGAAATCACCGCATTAGGATGCAAGTGGTCAACGTGCTTGTCAGCGATCATTGAATGCAGGGGGGTATCAATTGACGATGCACGAGGGTTTAGGCAAAAGTTACAGTGTTTGTACATGCCAATCATTGCATCTTCGCCAGGCGACTTATAGCCCTTATCATCGCGAAGTTGATAAGTGTTATCAAGCGCAGTTAATTTATCTTGGTAGAGCGAAGAGAAGTTTTCTAACTTTGCTGTACGTAAATCACCGCCGGAGCCTTTTACCCATAGCACTTGCACTTGTTCACCGGTAAGAGGATCCGTTTCCATTATTTTCGCAGATGTGTTGCCCCCGCCTGTATTGGTGATGCGTTGGTCTGCGCCTAAAATATTAGACCGATAGACTAAACTCTCAACTTCGCTAAGCTTTTCTGCGTACTCATCATCCCAGTGATAATCAACGTGTTTGTACTGCTCTTTTTTGTCAGACATCGAATCTTTTTCCCACGGGTCTTATTCATGTAATTTTACATTTGTAACGCCATATTAACGACTAAACAAACATAGTCAAGCAATTTAAATCAAATTCAATCACGCTTACAATGCAATACTATTTTTTATAGCAAAGCTTAACATCGTCCAAGAAATTAGAAGAATCAATATCGCCGTTGGACGCCACTAATGGTGTGATCCGCACATGCAGCTTGGTTTCATTTTTTGGTGGAGAAAAACTTCCACGGTGTACCTGCCAACCTGACTTCCCGGTCGATACTTGTGCAATTTCTTTAAAACCATCATCATACTTGACTGAAAACGCGATGGTGTCCACGCCTTGCCGTCCGCGATGCGCCAATTCCCATTCAAAGGTCTTATTTGGTTCAACCATGACGATCTGCTCGTGGTGGTTGCCATCCATTTCTACAAACACTCTACCGTGATAAGCGTTTATCCCTAAAAACCCAGATTGGCCTACCTCAATCTCACCACCTTTTGAAATGCCACCCTGCTGAAGTGAAATGCCTCCTGTTGTAAACCAAGCTGGAAAATCAATTTGAGGGTGAGCATCTAAGAAATACACGCCAGAGTTTTCCCGTCCTAAATCGCTAATCATATCAAAGGCGTTGTTATATCTGGAATTGGCACTTTCTTCAAAGCTGCCATTCACCAGCAAGTTTGAACTACCTGAAAGGCATGCACTTTTAGTTTGCGCATATACTGGTGCACTGGAAAACACCGCTGCAAGGCAAACGGTGCTAATTATTATTACTCGTGAGGACTTATTGAATCTATTAATCGTATCGAACATCATTGGGAACTCCGTCTGAATGGGTTTATCTTAATACGCGCTAATAAACAAAAAAGGATGCTAGTAATACTAAGTCCTCAGGCGATGATGACCATACTTTAACGAACAGGTCATTCAGTCGCAGTGAATGAAGAATAATGAGCGAATTTGACTGTTCAAGGATGGCAGTAAATGGTATGTTTACTAGTCCTAAATACTTAATCGATATCTTAACACTAACCTAATAGGTCCTTTGGCAAAATGATTTAGGCCACTGCCTTTATGACTCACATGGGAGACCAAATGAAAATAGCTTTGATGATGGAATTTAGCCAAGCCGGTAAAAATAGTATCGTGTTTGATCAACTAAACAGCGTAGCAAGCGAACAAGGGCACGAAGTGTTCAATGTTGGCATGAAGGACGACAATGACCATCGCCTTACTTATATCCACCTTGGCATTATTTCTGCCCTGCTGCTAAACAGCAAAGCGGTTGATTTCGTAGTGGCGGGTTGTGGAACAGGACAAGGTGCGCTTATGTCATTAAATGCATACCCTGGCGTGGCCTGCGGTTATTGTATCGACCCTGCTGATGCTTATTTATTTGCACAAATCAATAATGGCAACGCACTTGCCCTTCCCTTTGCAAAAGGATTCGGATGGGGAGCGGAATTAAACCTACGCTATGTCTTTGAAAAAGCATTTACCGGCGAAACAGGCTTAGGCTATCCACCCGAGCGCAGAGAGTCTCAAGTAAGCAATGCAGGTATTTTAACCAATGTAAAACTTGCTACGAGCAAGCCGTTTCTAGACGGCTTGAAAGCCCTGGATCCAGAGCTTGTTAAGCAAGCTGTAGGCTCTGCGCATTTTCAAGCGTGTTTCTTCGATGGCTGCCAAGACGACGATTTGAAAACCTTTGTTCGCTCATTCACATAAGCGCAGCTAAATACATTCGATATGGGGAATTAAGTTTGGCGGTTCCCCTTTGTTATAGGCTGTTGTCATCAATTTCAGCGGAGACCTAAGCAGGCAGCACAACGGCGTGCTTGGGAATCAATTTATATAGAAAACCAATAGATGCTCTCAACTCACTCATTGAAAAACCTATCGCTTGTGTATCTTCAAACTCAGCAAATTTATTATGTCGCATCACAGACTAGCGCATGTTTGTTTTGTCCGTTTTCGAAAATGTAATTTTCGGAATCGAACAGTTTTTCTAAACAAGATTTCCAATCTCAAAAATATTATCCATAATTATCAATTACTTATAATTTAAAAGTAATTGGCATAATCCTCGCTATGTCCGAATAAACACAAGCGCTTTGTAGTAGCAATCCTACACGGATGTGAAATCTGAGTTAAGGAACAGTCATGGACATACCAATTGATGACAAAAAATCCTCTATCAATAAAAGACGTGTGCTGCGAGCAGGTGCTTTCTGTATGCTTCTAATTGCCCTTATCGCCGCATTTACCCAACTTCAGCCAGCCTTACCGAGTATTGATGAATCTGAGCTGTGGATTAGCGAAGTTCAGCATGGCAATTTCACGCGTCAGGTTCGAGGTGTTGGGGTGTTAGCGCCTTCTGAAATACGATGGATTGCGGCAAATACAGCAGGTCGCGTTGAGCGAGTGCTGGTAAAGCCTGGCGCAGTCGTAACCCAGGGCACCGTCATTGCGCAATTGTCTAATCCACTCCTCATCGGAGAATTGCAGCGCGCGCGCTGGGAGTTGGATGCTGCACAAGCGAATTTACTTGCGCTAAAAGCGCAGCTTCAAGAGCAAAGTCTTGAGCAAAAGCTGTTAATTACCCAAGCAAAAATGGATCTCCAAGCCGCTCAACTTAAAGAGCAGGCTGAAAAGCCTTTAGCGAAACAGCATATTATTTCGGATTTAGAGTTTGCAAAAACGGAGCTCAACACCAAACAAAGCCAAGCCATTCTGGATATCCGCCTCGAAACACAGCAACACAGAACTCAGCTAACCAGTGCAAAATTAGCAGCAGAACAAGCACAAGTCAGAAAGTTCAGCAATATGCTGGAGCATTTTGAAGAACAAATTGAAGCCTTAACCATTACGGCAGATATTGCTGGCGTGCTTCAACAAATTTCCGTTGACGTTGGACAGCGCGTGGAAATAGGCAGCAATATTGCCAGAATAGCGAGACCCGATTCACTTTTGGCCGAGCTTCAAGTGCAGGAGAATTTAGTACAGGACTTACAGCTGGGTTTACCAGTATCAGTGGATACCCGAAACGGCATCGTTGCAGGCAAGGTGGCAAGAATCGACCCCAGAGTCATTAATGGCAATGTGCAAATTGATGTTGAGCTAATCGAGCAGCTGCCCAGTGGCGCTCGCCCTGATCTTAGCGTGATAGGCACTATTGTGGTGGAACAAATCAGTGATGCCCTATACATCGACCGGCCAAATGGTGCGAGCGCGCAGTCGGACGTACAGCTGTTTAAGCTGGATGCATCTGAACAGTATGCAAGCTTAGAAAATATTCATTTGGGCAAGGCATCTGTTTCCAGTATACAGGTGCTATCTGGTCTTAAGCGTGGCGATCAGGTTGTTGTATCAGATATGGGTGAATACCAGCAGCATAGTCAAATCAAAATAATTCAGTAGAGAAGACGTTTGGAGAGAGTCATGAATCAATCTAGCCCAATTATCAGCTTGGAAAACGTGAGCAAAGTGTATCGCACGGGCGAAATAGAAACCCACGCGCTGTCGAACATTCAGTTTGACATTAACGAAGGTGAGTTTCTATCAATTTCCGGGCCATCGGGCTGTGGTAAGTCGACGCTACTCTCAATGTTGGGACTATTAGACGTGCCAACAACCGGACAATACTTAATTAATGGAAAAGCGACCGAAAGCTTAAACCTCGATCAACGAGCAAAACTACGTTGTGAATCAATTGGCTTTGTTTTTCAAGCCTTCAATTTGATTGGCGATTTATCAGTGTTCGAAAATGTTGAACTGCCTTTGCAATATCACAAAGGCTTATCTAAAACGCAGCGGCGCACTAAAGCCTCCACTGCACTTGAAAAAGTAGGCATGAGTCATCGTGAACGACATTTTCCCAGTCAGCTCTCAGGGGGGCAACAGCAGCGCGTTGCAGTTGCTCGCGCGCTCGTCAACGATCCAAGCTTGCTGTTGGCCGACGAGCCAACCGGAAACTTAGACTCTAAAAACGGTGAAGCGGTGATTCAACTACTCAAAGAACTCAACGAACAAGGCACGACAATCTGCATGGTAACTCATGACAATCGATATTCAGACATAGCCAATCGTGTTGTTCAACTTTTTGATGGAAAACTAGTAGACGAACAACTGTCTCCTCATCCGATGGCAAACGCCGCACTCTCATAAACGCAACATATCTAAGGAGAGCAGTATGGAAACCTTTATTTCAGACATGAAGTTTGGACTGAGAAACCTCCGGTCGAAACCTCTTTATACCTTTATTGCACTATTAACACTGAGCATTGGCATTGGCGCCACAACTGCTATGTATACCTTGGTTAACAATGTTTTGTTACAGCCATTACCCTTCCCTAATTCAAACGAATTAGTGCTGGTGCAAACCGTAAACAAAAAGACTGGCGCGGTGAATCGCTCATTCTCAATCGACTTCTATGAGCGATTGAAAGCCTCACCTTCCCAACTGAGACAGTTAGTATTTTATGCTTATGACCAAGCTACGCTTGAAATTGCCGAGCAACAAAAGCCCTTAACGCTAATGCTAACCAGTAACAACTTTATGCAAACTATAGGGGTTCAACCTTTACTTGGGCGATGGTACAGCAAAAATGATATCAATCAGCAAAGTGTTCTCATTAGCTACGATGTTTGGCAAGGCGAACTAAAAGGCGTTGAGAACGTGCTCAGCAAAACGATTCGGCTGAACAAACAAGAGTTTTCTATCATCGGCGTGATGCCAAAGGGGTTTTCTACGCTGGGATATGCTAGCGCGGCGTTTTGGATGCCAATTGATAAGCTAGAAAGGCCTGTAAACCTTGCAGGAAGACTTGAAAGCGGAATCACAATTGACCAGGCAAAGCGCCAATCTGGTGCGTGGCAGCGAATTGTTGATAACACCTCCGAAGACTCACAAAGCGTATTTGAAATCGATTATGTGTCGGTTTTAGATGAATTGGTTAAAGACAGCCGCCCTGCACTTTATCTGTTGTTAGCCTCGGTAATCGCAGTGTTTTTAATTGCCGTACTTAATGTTGTAAACCTAAGTTTTGCGCAGTTTAGTAACCGCACTCAAGAACTTGCAGTTAGGGTATCTGTGGGTGCAACACGCACCCGATTGTTAAGGCAGCTGCTCAGCGAGAGCAGTCTGTTGTGCTTTATTGGCGGGGCGCTTGGACTTTTGCTTGCCGCTTGGGCAATAGAGGGTATACAAGCGATGATGGGTTCGCGTTTGCCACGCTCTTACGAAGTTGGTCTTGATGCCAACGCGCTGATTGCCGTTGTTATCCTGATAACTTTAGCCACCATAGCAACGTCTATCATTCCTGGGTATAGCATAGCCAACCCTAAAAAGCTTGCCGAAGCAATTAAGCAAGCAGGGCGCAAAGCCACTTCAGATAAACAAAGCCAGCAAGTACGCCGTTTTTTAGTGTCAGGAGAAGTGGCTATTGCCGTTGTTTTGTTAATATTCACTGGATTGCTACTAAAGAGCTACACCTTACTTTCGCAACAAGACACTGGGTTTAACAGTGAAGGCATTGTGACAGGACATGTATGGCTAGCTGACAATTATGAGCCAAAACCGACACGCCCAGCTTACTGGTTGAGACTAGTTGAAGAGCTTAAAAATATTCCCTCGGTAATATCGGTTGCAGCCACTTCCACAATGCCAATGGGACGAACGGGTATTGATTTTCCAGTGAGTTATTCATATCCCCAAGCGCCTGCCGTACCGAGAGGTGAAGAACCCAAGGCAGCAGTAAGAACGATAACGCCTGATTATTTTGAGCTCTTAGAAGTTGATATTATAGAGGGACGTGAATTCGATATGAGAGACACGCCTGACAGTGCACCCGTTGTTGTGATTAATGAGCGTCTTGCCAAAGAAGCCTGGCCAAACGAGTCAGCGGTCGGCAAAACCTTAACGGTACCTGATTGGATGGGTGGAAGAAAACTTATTGTCGGCGTAGTAGGCAATGTCAAGCATCGTGGGCTCAGAGCGCAAGTACAAAACGAGTTTTTCTTACCGGTCACGCAATTACACTATCCCGGTATGAGCTTTTTAGTAAAAACGCAGTCCAAAGACTTCAATCAAATTAAGAATATGATGCTACAAAGCGCTATCGAGCTAGAAACTACTGCTCCCATGATTCTACTAGAGTCCCTCGAAGCACTTACCAAAGATTCCATTGTGTCTGAGCGCATAATGCTCAACATCATGGGGATTTTTGCCGCACTGGCCTTATGTCTGGCAAGCATTGGTGTTTATGGCATTAGCGATAACATGGTGAGTCAACGAATCAATGAAATTGGCATTCGCATGGCAATTGGCGCAAATGCATCGCAGATAAGAAAGTGGATTATCTTGGATACAATTAAACCTGTTGCAGTAGGTGCTATCGCCGGTCTCATTTGTGCACTTATTGGTGGTCGCTTGCTCGCAAGTTCGCTCTACGGCGCAAAACCGTGGGATTTTGTTACTTTTGCATCAATCCCACTTATACTGATAATAGTTGGGTTTATTGCTACATGGCTACCTACTCGCAAAGCGACGCGAGTACATCCACAAATCGCATTGCAGTACGATTAAATTTACGCTCTTAATTATATTTAACCTGAATCCTGTTTAAGAAAGACAATAATAAAATGGTAAAACCATGCTCAATAGCACCATATTAGTAGCCGACGACCAAAAGCATATTCGAGACTCGCTTGAACTTTTGCTTGAACCAGAAGGCTACTCACTTATACAGGCAAGTTCTCCACCGCAAATATTGGATAAAGTGCGCAAACACAATATTAGTTTGATATTGATGGACATGAACTATGCAACAGATACCACATCCGGGCAAGAGGGGCTGGCGCTGATTGAAAAGCTTCGGGAAATGGATAGCAAGCTTCCAATCTTGGTAATGACCGCATGGGCAAACATTGAATTAAGTGTCAAAGCAATGAAACTCGGCGCCAATGACTTCGTCGAAAAGCCATGGAATAACCTGCGCTTGCTGTCACTGATCAGCAATCAATGCAAGCTAGCAAATGAGCAAAAAATCAATCAAAAGTGGCTACAACTAAATAGACAAGACAATGAAACCAGCGATTTTGTTGCCCTTTCTATCACTATGCAAAACGTGATAAAGCTTATAGAAAGAACCGCCGCGACAGATGCAAACATACTATTAACGGGTGAGAGTGGTGTCGGTAAAAGTTTGATAGCCGGCCTTATCCATAACTCTAGCAATCGAAAAGACAAATCATTTGTCAGCGTTAATATGGGCGCGCTGGCCGACACGCTGTTTGAAAGCGAGTTGTTCGGTCATCAAAAAGGGGCGTTTACCGACGCAAAATCAACGCGTATTGGCCGTTTTGAAATGGCCGAAGGCGGCACCTTGTTCTTGGACGAAATTGCCAACATTCCTTTGCCACTTCAAGCAAAATTGTTGAGGGTGCTCGAATCAGGTGAATTTGAATCCCTGGGCTCCTCAAAAACCGTACGAGCAGATGTCAGAATAATCTCTGCCAGCAACGTGAATTTTGAACAAGAAATTGAATCAGGTAGGTTTCGGCAGGATTTGCTCTATCGATTGAACACCATTGTGATTGACATACCGCCGTTGAGGAAAAGACCGGAAGACCTTTTACCCCTCGCAGAACAGTTTTTACGTGCACAACTTAAAAAATATAGGCGAACAGGTCTCAAATTCAGCGATGAGGCGCTCAAAGCAATTAGAAAGTATCATTGGCCTGGCAACGTAAGGGAACTGTCACACTGTATTGAACGTTCAGTGCTAATGGCCATGGGTACACAGATTATGGCGCAGGACTTAGGTATTGCGACTGCAGCGTTACCGCTAACCTTGGATAATATGACCTTGGAGCAGGCAGAACAAAGCTTAATTCAAAGTGCCTTGCAAAAGCACAACGGCAATGTTTCGGAGGCCGCAGATCAACTGGGCATTTCGCGAGCCGCCCTCTATCGTCGACTGGAAAAATATGGCAATCTCGAATAAGTATTATTATTCATCAATTTCACTGTAATGTATTGCCTGCATGCAAAATCGAAAAGCATCAAACATTAAAACTAACAGATCGCCAGAAAAAACCGTGTTCGTCTGGCTAGCAGGACTCAGCCTAGTCTTTATCGCAAGTTTATGCCTGATCCTGTGGGTAGCAGACTTCTCGCTTTTAAGCGTTCTCACTATCGTTCCACTAATGATACTGCTGTGCATATTTGTTGTATCCCATGTTCGTAAAGTTCTCGAGTCGCACTTTTTTAGTTTAGCCAACGTACTCGAAAGCTTAAAAATGAGAGAATATGCCTTACGCCTTAATCCACCAACTGGCGATGACGCATGGACTCAGGTATACCGGGAAATTGACGAGCTTGCTAAGGCTCTCCAAAAAAATCAGATTGAGACGGTTGAGTCTGGAATTATTCTTGAAAAACTTTTAGGGGAATTTGATATCCCTGTCTTTGTGTTTGATCGCCACGAAAAGCTTAGCAATATCAATCAGGCTGCCGCTCACCTCTACGACAAAAGCAAAGCAGATCTATTGGGATTAAGCACAAAACAGCTTATGTTGCATGATGCGATGAAGCTTGACTCAGGCCAAGTATTTGACCGGTGGTTTCCAAACAGAGGGGGGCGCTGGGAACTAAAGAAAAACTTCTTCATTCAGGATGGTCAACGGTTCACTTTGGTGCTCGTCAACGATTTATCAAAAGCACTGCGGGAGGAAGAGCGACATGCGTGGCAGCGATTAATTCGCGTATTGGGCCATGAACTCAATAATTCACTTGCATCGATTATTTCAGTAAGTGATAACTTGTCCAATAAACTTCAGGACGAAAAAGACGAAAAATGGTTAAGGTACTGTGAAAAATCGCTCGGTGTGATCAATGAGCGTAGTCAAAGTTTATCTCGTTTTGCTCAATCTTACGCCCAGCTTGGAAAGCTGCCTCGCCCCCATAAAGAACAGTTTGATATAGCAAAGTTGATTGACAGTGTGTGCACCTTGCTTAAAGGCACTTTTGACTATTCAAAAACACAAACACTTCAGATTGAAGCAGACCGAGACCAACTGGAACAAATGCTCATTAATCTTTTAAAAAATGCAGTGGAGGCATCATCAATCACGAGCCCTGTTAACATTGAATGGACAGCATTCGAACAAGGAGTGAGGATGCGCATAAAAGACTGCGGGGCAGGCTTGCCCACGAGCGACAATTTATTTGTCCCTTTTTTCACCACAAAAGAAAACGGTAACGGCATTGGCCTATTCTTATGTAGACAAATTGCAGAAGCACATGGCGGCTTTCTCACCTTGCTTAACCGTCAAGATGCCAAAGGATGCGTGGCAGAATGCTGGTTACCTTGCGTATCCAGCTAGCAATTTCACTATTTTTGCAGACTATTCCCAGCCTTGGATAAACGACAGTGCATACGTTTGTATTACGAGCAGCTGGGCATCAAAACTTCTCAGGTCTCAGTATTTTAATGTCCTCAAGATACGTAATCCCAGAATAGTTCTTAAAATATTTGTCGCGCACCTTATCCATAATCGCTTCTGCCATTTGCGTATTATTTACGATTATCTCAATTTGAATATTAGCAAAATCATCCACCACCGATGCGCGTTCAGTCGTGGAGCGAATATTCCGACTCCCCTTGCCACCAGCGGGAATAATGGTGTAGCCAGTCGCGCCGCAATCATCAATAATTTTGCACACGCCTTTAGCGATAATTTTTTCAGTAACGATTACGACTTTTTCTGCGATATGAAGCGTCATTTTGCTCGTCTCTTTTTCTGTTAAGCGTGTTAAAAAACCATTTGTGCCAGTACGATGAAAAGCGGAATGCATATGGCAATTGCCACTGGAGTGCCCACACTGGTTGATGCGCCAATGTACGCTGACGGATTTGCCCATGGAATACCGCTTCTTAAGGTTGGCGGCCCTGAAATATCCGAGCTAGAAGCGGCCATCACCGCTAGTAACACCACTCCGCCGGGGCTAAAGTCGACTATATGATGGGCAATGTAGCCTAAGCCAAAGGCAATAAGCCCATGCACAATAGGGCCTAAAAAGGCATATACAGCGTACCAATGCGCCACCCTTCTTAACTCATTGATGCGCGCATAGGCCTCCATTCCCATAATATGCATAAGTATAGATAAAAAACCCCGAAACAGCGGCTCATAAAAGCTGTCGAATACTCTGTCGGGCGTGGTCAGCAAACCCAATGCTAAGCCTAAAAGTAATGCAGACAAGGCTGAACCTTGAAGGCTTTCTTTGATAATGCCCCACACATCCACATCGCTCTGGTCGCTTTGTTGGCTGCCATCTTCGGCGCTGCGTTTTTTCATGTATATATTGGCAAGCACAATTGCAAGCACCAGTGCGGGTATGTCCATGAAGGGATACAAGGCTGGCACCCACGCTTCATAAGCAATGGACTCCTCTTCCATGACCACCATTACCGCAGCAAAAGTAGAGGCGCTAACTGCACCGAATAAGCCAGCAGTCGCGTAGCCATCTTCTTTTTTGACACTGGGAATGAGCGAGAATATGAACACCCCTAAAAGAACAATGACGATGCCAGTGACCATTGCAAAAAAAGCCGGTAGCAGCATTTCAGCCAAATTCGCATCACGAATTTCCATACCGCCTTTGATGCCAATTTTCATGAGCAGCATGAACACAATAAATTTATAAATCGCATCCGGGATGCTTAATCGACTTCCTAATGCCGCGATAAGCATGCCGCCCACTAAAAAACCGAGCGTAGGAGACTGAAACTGCGACAGCAAACGCAGTAGAAAGTCGTAAAGAAAGTCCATTTTTTCGTCTACTTCAAGAGTTCGTGATCAGGCGGGAGTTGCTTGCTTATCCATACCACTAATCGGTGCTTTAAATTGGCTAAGTCTTCTTTGTCTTCCGGCAAAGGCACAATGAGTTTATCATGCACTAACAATCGATAAAGGCTTTCAATCTTTTGTTTTGAGGAATCTGTGGGCGAAAAGGATTTATAGCCCCTACCCTGAGCGTAACGCTGAGCAACTTCTATTGCTTTTTTCAAAAGTGCGTTTTCATTTCTTATTTTTTTCATGGCGTCAGTGCACAATGTGCGATCCAAGCTTAGGTAAAACAAGAGTAAGCGATATATATGGGATACGCAACAACCCCCTGACGAAGTCATAGATAGCACCTTTACTGCGCATTCCTCGAAGTTATTGAGAACTAATATATAGATAAAATAATCTCGGGCCCTTGAGTCCTCACAATACCTTTTTGCATTTGCAAGTTCTGAGACTAAGCTTAGTGAGACGATTGCTCTTGGGGATAGACTGAATGCCTGCATATAGAAAGTTTTTGAAAACGAAGCTCGAAGATCAATTGGATAGCAAATTGTTTCCTGGGATGCGCACGATCGGTGCAGGCTTTGATGCTACTTCGGAATTTTGTTCGCCTAAAGGGGTGCGCGCTCAGATCATTGATTTAGGCGAGAACGTGGCGAGTGGGGTTGGCGATCTCATCATATCTGAACGAGTTGAGCTACGTGATGCGGCCTCTGGTATGTCGGAGATGATAGAAACGAGTACAATGAATGAATTTCACTCAGAGCTATCCGCGCGATTCAAGCTCAGCGGAAACTACGGCTCCTTCAAGGGTGAGATTTCAGCGGCGTTAGATAAGAACAGTAGCTCAAAGATTTCAACGCACTATCAATGCTATAACAGACAAATCTACCAGTGGATGCTGCAGTTCAATTTTACCGCTCACGATCTAAGGCGCTACATGTTGGATGAGGTGCAGAAGCATTTCGACGATGATGAATATGCGCCAGCCGATTTAGTCCGCGACTATGGGACACACGTTCTTTACCAGATTATTTTAGGTGGGCGGTGTTCGTATCCCTGCACTATTGATAGCACAGAAATGGTAAACGGAACTGAGATCAGAGGGGCCGCTAAAGCTAGCTTTGAAGCGGTGACGAGTTCAGGTCAAATGGAGGCGGACGCTTCCAAACGCGAGAAATATACTGAGCTAGACACCAAATCTTCAGGGCGCCTGCGAGTAATAGGGGGCGATCCTGCGAAGGCTGATGCTATCAAGACTCCGGGGATGTTGTCTAAATGGGCTGATAGTGTCAAAGACCACCTGATGTTTGTCGACTGCCCCGATAACGGGATCGTTAGAATCAGTGAATTAATTGAGAACTCCGCGCGCAAGAAGGCTGTTGACGAGGCCATCGAGAAGGCGTTGGCAGGCAGCCCATACCCCGCGCCAGATCCAAATTTAGTGCCTATTTATGGTTTCAAACGCACCTGTGATTCTGAAGGTAGACCAAAAGGCTGGCCGTGGTATTTTTCTCAAAATCCGCAACCCCAAACGGGTTTCAGTGCGGCAGGTAAACGATTCTGGGCGTTTAAAAGCCAAGTCGCCGATACCGTACCAGTTTACCAGCAAAAGCAAGGCGCCGATGGGGGAGGTAGTTCTTTCTACAAGTTGTCGGTCGAGAAAAATATTGAGAACTGGACCAATATGGAAATCGCTTTCTACGCCTACCCGAATGAGGTTGGCTCAGCTAAGCCACTTTACGCCTATTTTAGGAATGGTTACAAAGATACAAGCGGCGAGTTTTATACAACAACCCGCCTCAAAAACCAGCCTTGGACGCCCTTACCTGGTGCACCTTGCTACGTTCCAGATGTCTAGCCTCGTAAAAGGTAGCGATATGAAAAAGTGTTTTTTGTTTTTCTTGGTACTCACCATGAATGAAGTACAAGCAAATGAGACCTTAAGGGCTGCTATACCAAGTGCTGAGGTAATCATAAACGATTCAGACTACTATCAACATATAGTAGGTTCTCGCCCCGGACGGAAAAATAGCTTTAGGTTGGAGCTAGAGCAAATAAATGGGCAGACGGTGGTGCATAACTATGGTCATGGTGGCTACGGTGTAACGCTTTCGCCCGGAACTGCGATTACATCTATTCAATTAGCAAAGAATAAGCTGGTTTCTGCGCCTAAAATTGTGGTAATTGGTGCAGGTATAAACGGTGCAACCATTGCCTATATGCTTGCAAAAGAAGGTTACAAAGTCGAAATAGTCAGTAAAGACTATTATCCTAAAAATGTGTCTGGCGTAGCGGCCGCCCTCTGGAACCCATATACTCTCGAGGCTGAGAGTGAAACCCGCTCACAATTGCTTTTTCAAGTCCAAAACGATTCGCTCAATTATTTCATTAATCTTATGCCAGATGATTCATGGGGCATCAGGCCCGTAGACGTATTCGTCCCGACCAATGACGCAGTGGTGTCTGAAATTCCTTTCTTTTTGCCTTTTGAGCAAACACCGATTAAATGGCACCGAACATTACCGATCAGTGGATTCAAAATAAGCGGATATCAAGCCTCCACATATTTTATTGATACAAGCATCTATATGCCCAAGCTCATGAAAGAACTAAACAACGCGGGTGTTTTAATTACTCAAATGGAAATACAGAGCTTGGGTGATTATACAAAAACCCTAGAAGCGGGTTCAGTTGTGTTTAATGCTACGGGATTGGGTGCAAAATGGTTGGTACCAGATACTAGCGTGGAGCCTATCCGAGGAGACTTGTGTATTTTTGACAATCAAGATATACGCTCTGAATTAAGTAATGATTATATTCTTATGTGGGGTGAAAGACCTGATTACCTCTTTACCCGCGTATCTAATAAAAAACAAACGGGGCAATATATTTTGGGTGGCGTTTATGAATATGGCGATGCATCAACCGAGATAAAGCCCCACTTTTGTGAACGAACAATAAAGAGTTACCATGCGTTTATCGAGCAAGCGACAGGTGAGTCCGATTCTGATGAGCCCTGAGTTTGGCAAGTTGACAACAATTAGGAAGAACTTGATACAGCAAAGTCATCTTTAAGCCAATGATGCAATGCACGAATTCATTGGTAATCAAACGCTAATATATCGCAAGAAGCGTTTACACCTCCGTTTAAAAAACAGCCGCCCTTAGAATAAAAATTAGACACTCATCTATTTACAAATCGACGATTAACTGGAATCATCTACTGAGTGATTGCATACGGAAGTACTCGCAACGGTCTTCATTTAAGGCGAGGTAAATGCCACATCTCTCGCAGCTTCAACAGGAATGCTCGCAAACGTTTACAATACTAAATCAACGGACTGTATACCATGAATCAATCTTCAAATTATTTAAGCCGAATGGGGCTTTATAAACTCGCAATAGCGTTTAGTTTCATTTTTTGTGCGGCAAACTCACATGCCAGCGTTATAAACTTTTTCGCCTCAGATACTGATTTGCATGTAGGCGACACCTTTTCTGTTTTTGTTACATATGAAGAGATTGTCCAAGAGCGGGATTCAGCTAACTTGCTTGAAAGCGCCTCTTTCTTTTTTGCTTTCGACCAAGATATTATAAGTAGCACAGGTTCCGAAATACTGCCCGAAGGAATCGGTTTCTTTGACTTAATTTCTAACCAAGAAGTGTTTGTCCCAGGCCCGCCGGATAGTGACCTTACCGTTAGAGATGTTGAACTCACATTCTCACCTACCACCACAGACGATATGCGCTTTGCGTCGCAAGTTACCAATAATGCGGACGATTTTTTTACGATTGGTCGATTCGATTTCATTGCAACTGACGTTGGCTCTTGGACATTTTCTCTAGGTGACCCAAGCAGCTTTTTTACCACACAAGAGGTGCTTGAAACAATTAACACAACGTTTCCTAGATTTACCATCAATATAAGCGAACCAATAACGCAAGCCAATGCGCCATCATTGGTTGTATTTAGCTTGTTGTGTTTAGGGCTAATTGCTTATCGCAAAACGCCACGGTAAGCATCCCTCATACGACATAATTGCTAAAAAGCTTGGGCGGATTAGTCGAAGCCCTCTGCCTAAGCTTCGGCCCGCTTGTTACGACTATTCTCAAGATGCAGAAAATACACACGCAACAAATTCAGCCGCTCATACGACACCCTTTCACCGAGTGCTTCAAACACGGGTTTTAATCGCTCAGTGCCGTGCTCTTTAAATGCTGCTAGGCCTGTTGCGAGCGTTACATCGTCCAGCGCCATCTCTGACAAAATCTGTGTTGTCGAATTTAGGCTTTCACCCTGTTGTACATACTTGTAGAGGTGAGTGAAAATGGTGCCTTCTTTCACTTTATGCGCCTGAACAAGTTCTGCGATAGACTTGCCGCTAACAAACTGTTGAGCTATCTCGCGCGTTTTATTGCCTAATTGCGGTTTATCATTGGCTTTACTTGCCTTGCTTGGTTTGACTGAAGCACTCTTATGGTTCTCGACTTCCTTTAAGTTATTGTCTTCGCAATATTGGGCAATAATCGGTATGAAAATGTCGGCATATTTTTGCGCTTTACTTTGCCCCACCCCATGAATTTGCAACAAGCTTGGCTCGCTATGCGGAAAGTAATATGCCATTTCTTGCAGTGACCTATCTGAAAATATGGCGTAGGGCGGCACATTGGCTTCATCCGCCAAACGCTTACGAAGGACTTTAAGCTGCATCACTAAATCTTGATCGCCAACTGGCATTTCAGGCTTGGAAACAGGTGTTCTAGATGTGCGTGATTCAGGCTTTTGCAGGCGCGCCATAAATGCTACACGCCCCTTCAAAACATCTTGGGCAGAAGGGGCTAGTTTTAGACCACCATATTGTGTGTCTTGCAGCAAATACCCTTTCTGAATAAGCTGCCTGCCCAGCGCCATCCACTGTTTTTTGCTGTATTCATTTCCGATGCCGTAGGTGGATAACAAATTGTGGCGGTTGCTGAGTACCTTTTCCGCATTTGAACCGCGCAGCACGTCGACGATGTGGCCTGCCCCAAATATCTGTCCTGTACGATATACACATGACAAAAATTTCTGGGCTGCCACGCTTAAATCTTCTTGCTGCTTGTCTTCGTTTAAGCAGTTGTCACATTTACTGCACTCATTTACCGCATCGTGCTCACCAAAATATTTAAGCAAGGGCGTGCGCCGGCAACTTTCCGTTTCTGCAAGGGCAAGCATTTGATTTAGGTGCATGGTTGCCAAGCGCTTTTCTTGTTCGTTTTGCATCTGCTCAATAAAAAAGCGATTTTTGCCAATGTCGCCGTAGCCAAAGAGGAGCAAGCAATCCGCATCTAGACCGTCTCGCCCTGCCCGACCAATTTGTTGATAGTAGCTCTCAATATTTTTAGGTAAATCGTAATGCAAAACATAACGTACATCGGGTTTATTGATGCCCATACCGAAGGCGATAGTTGCGACGATAATTTGCACATCGTCGCGCACGAATTGCTCTTGGTAATCACTGCGCTTTTGGTGATTTAAACCCGCATGATAAGCGAGCGCTGAGTAGCCATCGTCTTGTAAACGCTGGGCAAGTTCATCTACTCCCGAGCGCGACTGGCAATAAATAATGCCCGACTGCTGAGGGTGCTTGTCTATAAACGCTTTGGCTTGCTGGTAGGGTGATTCTTTTTCACTCACGGCAAGATAAAGATTCGGCCTGTCGAAACTGGCAATAAACTCACTGTTACTTGCAATGTTGAGCTGGCGTTTAATATCTTCTCTAACTCGAGGTGTAGCCGTAGCGGTAAGCGCCACACAAACTGCACCATCAAAGCGCTCAACGAGGGTGTGAAGCTGACGATACTCTGGTCGAAACTCATGCCCCCATTCTGATATACAATGCGCTTCATCGATGGCTATGCAAGAGACCTGCACGCTCTGCAATATATCGAGTATGGCGGCTTGCAAGGCGGTTTCAGGCGCCAAAAAGACAAGTTTTGTTTGTCCGCTTTTAATTCCCTTAACATTATGATTGTATTCTTGTGGGCTTAAAGTACTGTTTAAAAAGCAAGCGGGAACGTTTAACTCATCCAATTGCCGAACTTGATCCTGCATGAGTGAAATTAGCGGCGAGATGACAATAGTAAGCCCATCAAACATCAATGCAGGTATTTGGTAGCAAAGAGACTTACCCCCACCTGTTGGCATAATCGCGAGCGTGTTTTCAAAGGCCAAAACACTGCTGATGATATCTGCTTGCGACGAGCGGAATGCGTCATATCCAAAGACTTCTTGGAGAAGTTGGTTTGCGCGACTTAAGCTATATTTCGTGTCAACGCTTTGCTCAGAAGGAGATGAGTTAAATTCAGCCAAGATGTTTTGCTCGTTGAAGTAAAAATTTATCCATATGATACCTTTTTCCATATTTTAGTGACGCTGTATTTAGGTATAGTATTAAACGTGCAAAACGTAAATACTACGCTTGATTTACAACGTCGTTGGTCTAAATGACTCAGATAGCATCAACTAGGATAACAATGACAAGAGGCTTTTTTGCGATTTGAACCATCTCAACCATCTTGAAGTGTGCTTGAAATATATCGACTTCGCTCGTAACTGCTATCGAGAAGATTCATATTATCTTTCCCTCAGCAATATTGACAAATTAGCCTCAGAACGACGCATATTGCTCAAGGATGAAGAACTTCTTGCCAGCGGCGAATTGCAGCAACGAATTGTTGTCAGCCCCCATATAGACAATATGCGAGAGCAAGTCGATATCTATCGTAAAGAGCGCATGCTGATTTATGGTTGTTTAATGGTTAAAGGTCAATTGACGGACCAGCCTGGCCTTACAAAAACGAGGAATATTCATTCCCCCATTTTTTACTTTCCTGCACAGATAATGGATGGCGATGATCTTTATTTCAGTATTGATACGCACGATTTACGACTCAATTCAGTTTTATTGAGGCAGTTGTTGAGGCCAGACGTAGACGCGTCTATTATCGAAGCCTTTCCATCTGTGACTTGGCCTGTTTCGCAAGGAATTATCAGCAAAATAGATGACTGGTTGAGTGCTAATACGCTTGTCTCAAGAACAGAGGAGTTAGTGCGCTGGCCAAGTTTTCGAGAATGTGAAAATCACACTAATGATAAAACGCTAGCTATCAGTACTGCTTCTTGTTTAGTGCTTGCCGACCGCACAAAAGGCTCACGAGGTATTCTTCATGAGCTTAAGTCTTTATTGGATAGTCAGGCGCTATCTAGACCAATTCAGAGTTTGTTTACCGACAAAGCCCCTGATACAAGAGCCTCGATTTCTCGACCTGAATTGCTTCCTTCCATTTTAAGCACTGCACAAACATCAGCACTTTTTAACGCGGCTAACCATACCCTCAGCCTGATATCTGGTCCTCCCGGCACTGGGAAAAGCTATACGATAGCAGCAATTGCCATTGATAGAATGTTGCAAGGCGAATCCGTCATTATTGTTACTAAATCGGCGCAAGCGACGGACGTTATTGGACATTTGCTGAAAAGCGAATTTGGACTGGATACGGGTTATGTATGCGCCAATGAACAAGGCTTTATTAAGTCGCTTAAATCGTATCTATCCGCACTGTTGAATGAGGGAGTCAACACTCACGATAAGGTTTCTGATCTTCAAAACAACTTAATGCGCTCCCATATGAACTTAAGATCCTTTCAAAAGCAATATAGAAAATTGCTTTGGTCTCTCAAACACTCGCACGACTCAAACCCTTGGTATAAAAAATGTATCGCATCTGCGTATCTAAAATTTTATGGTTTGCTGAAACTATGGGACATAAAAGATGATATTAAAACGACGCAAAAAAATCTCGAACAGCAGTCCGCCAAATATATCAACGCATTTCGTACTAACACTTTACAGCAGGTGTTAGTTGATTATCGAAAAGCATTGGTTCAATTTCAAAGTGGATTGAGAGCACGCAATTCAAAAACCGCTGATGAACGCTTCGCCGCAACGGATTTTGACAAGGTATTAAAAGCATTCCCAATATGGCTATTGAGCACCGATGAATTAAACCGTGTTTTGCCCTTTTCGCATGAACTCTTTGACTTAGTGATTATGGATGAGGCAACCCAGTGCGATATGGCTAGTGGACTACCCGCTCTGCAGCGCGCTAAGCGAGCGTGCATTGTGGGAGATGGTAAACAGCTGCGGCACCTTTCGTTTTTGTCAAAAAACAAACAGGAATTGATAAGAAGGAAAAGTTTTGGTGACTTCGCTTCACAAAATACAATGAGTTATCGAGACCAGTCATTGCTGGATATTGTGTCAGACGCAATATCAACACAAAGCGCAGTGTGTATGTTGGATGAACATTTTAGGAGCAAGCCAGAGCTCATCTCATTCAGCAACTCCCAGTTCTACGATTCAAAGCTAATTGTGATGCAGGCACGCCCAAATGTTTCGGACACAATGGCTTTGCATCTTGTAAAGCTACCGGGCAAGCGTTCAAGCACTGGGAAAAACAAAATTGAAAAAGATGCGGTCATTACAGAGATTGAGCGTGTTATACAGAAGTCTGCTACATTGGCGACTAAACCCAGTATTGGGGTTATGTCACCATATAGAGAACAAGCTCAATACATAGAAAACGCGATTAATCGCCACTTTACACCTCAACAAGTTCTCGATTTCAGAATGAAAATCTCAACACCATTCGGGTTTCAGGGTGAAGAGCGAGACATAGTATTTATCTCTTTTTGCATTGATAACGTGTCATCAAGAGCAGCGACGTACCTAAATAAAGAAGATATGTTCAATGTGCTAGTCACTCGCTCAAAACAAGCGCAAAAAGTATTCTATTCGATAGACTATGAAAGCTTAAAGCCAGACAACTTGTTGCATCAATACTTGAGCTTTGAGCACAAGACTACTCAGGTAAACGCATATATTGATGAAGCCTGTGAATTTGCGGGTGAAGTAAAGTTATTTTTAGAAGAAAACGGCGCAACTGTATGGATTGATAACGCCATTTTAGGACAGCAGGTAGACATCATTTGTTCATACAGTGAAAAGGTCGTCGCTATTGATTTAATTGGTTTCCCAGGAAAGTTTGAGGCTTACTCCTGTTTTTCTACCTATGGTATTTTTAATCGCGCAGGCGTGGCTATTATTCCTTTGCCTTACATCGCTTGGCGCAAACAACAGGACATTTGCAAAGAAAAACTAATGTGCTTTTTGAAGGCGTAAGGAGCTGTCGCTACGCTTTATCTGCTAGATACCTAATCGTGCCTTTATCAGCGCTTCACTCACTACTCAACAAAAAGCTCAAAATATCCTCAGCTGTAACAACACTGCTTAACTCATCCTGATCAGTTACAAACAATCGATGGATATTGTGTGCTTTGATAAGTGTCACAGCTTCAAGTAAAGATGCGCTGACGTCCAGGGCATGCACCCGTGGTGTCATAATCGCGTGCACACAGCAGTACTCTGAGGCGCGGTCTCGAATCTGATCAACCATCGCTTGTCGATTGTCTGTGAACGGTCCAATGTATTTATCGATAATGTCTTGCACCGCCTCAAAATCTAAGGACTTACTTTCAAAACAAATCACATCTGACTTGGTCACAACACCCACTAACTCATTATCGGCAGAGACTACCGGCGCGCCAGATATTTCGCCGTCGTAGAAAAACTTTGATAGGGTTTTAATTGACCAACCTTCATACGCGGTAATGACTTCTTTTGTTGCAATATCGGCTAAAATTGCGTTACTTAACACATCAACCACACGATTTTTTTCCGTACACGTATTTTCCTTAATCATTGCATCACCTTTTTTGTTGTATCCCTTTTCAAGGACGCGTTTTTTGTTACCTTTTAGTCTCGCTTATAAACAGCCGCCGCAGCTTCCACAGCGCCAATCTTGTTTACTTACCGCTTCGTAAAACCACGATATATGCTTTTCATCGATTGGGATTTGATGCTGATCAAACACATCAAACAACCAATCTGATTTTGCCTCTATCCACTGCTCTAGAGGGAGGCCTTCCGCGCAGTCTTCGTCATCTGGAAACAACCAACTGAAGATCCCGTAAGTATCCATGTGCATCTCTTTCGCGTTTGAAGGTAAACAAAGCGGAAGCGAGTGATAGCTAATTTCCCAATGGCCTAAACAAAGGGTATGACCCTTTGCGGTCCAATTGGCTGAAAACGGATTTGTAGACATAGCCTCGTCTTTTTGCAAAGTGTATGTTTCGCGCTAGCCTCAATGTTGAACTAGCGAACAATTAACGACGCAGCCTTAACTGACATCAATCATATGAACACTTCCATCTTCAGCCACTTCTGCAATTTTGCCGCGAGGCTCATCCATAAATATCAGTGTAAACAAACCCACTAGCGCAGTTGCAGCGATGACGTAAAAGAAGGTGCTGTAGTCAACAAAAGAAAGAACGGTTAGGAACGTGACGGCACCCACATTACCAAACGCGCCAGTCATACCGGCGATTTGACCGGTCATTCTGCGTTTAATCAGCGGCACAACGGCAAACACCGCACCTTCTCCAGATTGAACGAAGAAAGAACATCCCATTACAATAGCAACTGCTAACCATAGAGGCCATTGACCGTCGACCATGCCCATGAGGAAGTAACCGATTGCTAGGCCTGCGGTGAGGATCATAAGCGTAGATTTACGACCAAACTTATCAGAAATCCATCCGCCAGCGGGACGAGACATTAAGTTCATGAAAGCATAAGCACCTGCCAACAGGCCTGCAAGTACTGGGTCTAAATTGAAGGTTTCCGCAAAGAACAATGGCAACATTGAAACAACCGCAAGCTCGGAACCAAAGTTAGTGAAATACAAAATATCCAGAACCGCTACCTGTTTAAAGTTGTAACGATGAAGCTCTGGCACTTCTTTGCTGAAAATTTCCTTGTTCACTTGATACACTTTATAAACTTCAAGCACATAGAGTAGCCCTAAACCCACATAGACTGATGTCACCGCGGTGCTGCTTAGCATATCGACGCCGGCTGGAGAAAGTTTCCAAGCGAGTAAGGCTATAGCGGCGTACATCGGAAGTTTCATGATGAGTAACAGATAGAAATCGCGCACAGAGGTGACTTCCATTGCGCCTAAATTTTTAGGCTTGAAGTAGGTGGAACCTTTAGGTGTATTTGTCACATTTGCGTAGTAGATAAAGGCGAATACCAAGCTAATAACACCGGTGATACCAATGGCATAACGCCATCCATCTTCACCGCCAAAAAGCACAGCTATCGTAGGAAGCGTAAAGGCTGCAGCGGCGGAACCAAAGTTACCCCAGCCGCCATAAATACCTTCAGCGGTACCCAACTCACTGTGCGGGAACCATTCTGACACCATGCGAATACCCACAACAAAGCCAGCGCCAATAAAGCCTAAGAGAAATCGAGCAATAGCCGCCTGCAAAAAGCTATCTGCAAAAGCAAACATAAAACAAGGGATTGAACATATCGCAAGCAGTGCAGAATACACTAGCCTTGGACCATATTTATCGGTAAGCATCCCGATTATCACGCGGGCGGGAATGGTAAGCGCTACGTTAAGGATAAGAAGTGTCTTGATTTGATCGTTAGTTAAACCAAGCGTTTCTTTTACCGCCAAAAGTAGCGGTGCAAAGTTAAACCATACCAAAAAACTAATGAAAAACGCCATCCAAGATAGATGGAGAATTTTCATCTTCCCGCTGAATCTGAAAATGTTAAAGGTGTCACTGGTCATGAGTGTCTCCACGAAAGTTATTTTCTATCGACCAATTATCTACTCATCTTGGCGCTTTAGATTGACCTAGATCAATACGCGTATCGCACTAATCACAATGCTCTGGGGAGTTACCTATTAGTAGGTAGTGCTTGATGACGGGTGATTTTGAGCTTGTAGAAGCGAACCAGTGGCTTAGATTGATTTCAGTGCTGTTTTTGCGCCGCTTTACCAATACATGACTATCATTATTTTTTACTTGTGTGTCGTAACACTTCGTTTTAATAATAATGTAGTCAATCTCAGCAAGGGCTGTGATAATTAGTTCATACCCCAAACCTAGGACCATTCCTTATGTTTAGCCACATCATGTTAGGTGCAAACGATATTCCCCAAGCGAAACAATTTTACGACGCCATTCTTGGTGTATTAGGACACAAACCAGGCGTGATTGACGCCAAAGGACGATGCTTTTACTTTACTGATTCAGGCGTGCTTGGTTTAAGCATTCCTCTTGACGGCCAGCCCGCCTCTCACGGCAATGGCTCCACCTTTGGATTTTTAGCTGCATCACCTGATTTAGCCGATGCGTGGCACAAAGCAGGTTTGGCCAACGGTGGTGTTGCGTGTGAGGATCCTCCAGGTGAGCGTGAAGGGCCTAACGGCACACTATACTTGGCTTATTTGCGCGACCCTAGCGGTAATAAAATTTGCGCATTGCATCGCGTGAAGTAAGCAGAGTATTAAACTTCCCATCATTGCTCTGTAGTAGTGGGGTAGGTGTCAGAAAAACTTACAAGCCTACGCGATACCTTTATTTTTTTATTATTTTACAATGGCTTATGCTGGGTTTAATTATTGCATGGACTGCTTCAATCTGTAAAAACAAAACGTCGTAACTAAAGGAATAACCATGAAAAGATCGCTTATGATCTGTCTTCTTTCTCTGCTTGCTTCAAGCGTATCTGCTTCAGTCGTAAAAGTAAGCACTTCCGGCACAGTAAACCCCCTTGACCTTCGAATTGATGACTCTGTTGAATTTTGCTGTAGCGATGAACTAAGAAACTTTAGTTGGTCGTTTGAGTCTACCTTTGATTTAGACGACTATTACACGCCGTCTTGGGCGTCTGGTGACCCAAGCTTTATAAACATTGCACATGAGTCGAGCACGTTTGTAGATGGCGTTAAGGCGCCCACGTTTTTCAATAAAGCTGACTCCACCAGCGCTTTTCGCCATGGACTGCAAACTTACGACGGAAGCCTGGTGGGAAGTCCAACAATTACCAGCGTATTTTCATTCTCAATGGGTAATTCTTTTGATGAAGACTCACGTTTTATGGTAACTGAGTCACTATACGTAAGAAATATGAGCATTGATGGATTTTATAGCAATTTGTACGATAATTTGGACGATGCACTCAGTCCAGATCGCTTTTTTGATGCCCTTTTGAATGATTTAATAAGCGCAAGAACCACTTTCAGCTTTGTATTGGGTGATGCAACGAATCCGGAAGACAATTCATTGCTTACAGGAGGGGCGTTGACAAGCATTTTCGATTTCAATATTTCTCTACTAGAAGACCCCGCCACCTCAGATGTGAGTGCACCCAATACCATACCTTTGGTGATATCTTCTATTTTCGTTTGTATGCTCTTTCGGACTAAATCTAGCAAATAGTATTTACAAGGCCTGAACAGAAGTCCAACAATGGCTATGCAATTAGCATAGCCGCCGGTTTGCACATTCACTGCATCAGCATAGACGCATCAATATCAAACTCAAAGCCTTTGATATCCGCTTCGCTAACGAGGCGATGCAGATACTGAGAAATCGCCTTTCGATGGACTTTATCATTTAAATACTTTTGAATTTTGTCCTCAACTAAGTCGTAGGTGAGCGCTTTGCCCTCTATTTTTCTGACCACATCAACAATGTGGTAGCCAAAACGAGACTCCACCGGCACTTCCATCAAACCTAAATCGGCAGCAAATACTTGACGTTCAAACTCGCTTACTGTTTGACCAGAAGACAGCTGCCCTAAGCTACCGCCCTGCTCTTTTGACGGACATACTGAATATTGTTTTGCTGCTTGGCTAAAACCAATTTCTTTCGATTTGATCTGCGAAATTAGCTGCTCTGCAATCGTTAGCATCTCGGCTCTATGCTCTAAGTCTTTTGGGTCGGCCGCAAGCAGAATATGCCTCGTTTCCACCAAAGGAGATGATCGAAACTGCTCTGGATTAGCCTCAAAATAGCGAACGCACTCGTCATCAGTGGCAGTGGGCACATACACCTCCTGTGCAAACAGTGCGTCAATAAGCTCAGGCTCTTTTTCAAGGCGTTCACGGTCAACACTATCGGTTAAACCTTTTTCTTTAGCTTTTTGTGCAATAAGCTCTGCAATAATCAAAGACTGTGCAGCCTCAACAATGGCTTGTCGTCTTGACTCAGCAGGGTGATATTGTACTTCGGTATCAATAGCAGCCGCGGGTATAGTTGTGCCGTTGACCATGATGTCAGGCGTATTAGTTAATGACATGATAATTCCTTCGCTTCTCTTAATTGAAGTAGGTCAATATTGGCTCACGCATCGTTCTCATCCGATGAAAAGTTTGGAGCATCCCTGCTCCCACATGAGCGACCATATAATTGTTATGACAGCCTAGGCGCGTTTGCGAACAATTTGGTAGCTTCTGCGCACATACTGCACCGGCACGCTCCAGATATGGACAAGGCGGCTGAACGGAAACAATACAAATAGCGTAATGCCCAGGGTAACGTGCATTTTATAAATCCAGTGCACATCAGAGATATATTCAACAGCCTGTTCCGGGCGGAATGTGAGTAAGTAGCGTGACCAGCTCATTAGGTTGTACATCACTGCGCCATCCATGTGTCCCGTAGAGACAAATATTGTTAGCATACCAACAATAAGTTGAAGGTAAATGAGCACTAAGATCCCCGTGTCCATTAAGCTGCTATTGGCTTTGATGCGTGGGTCAAACAGTCTTCGTTTGACTAACATAGTCATACCAATGAAACAAATCACACCAAAAAATCCGCCTACGCCCATCGCGATGATTTGTTTAACGGGCATGGTGATGCCCAGTGCGTGCCAAATTTCCCATGGCAGTACGAGTCCAGCAAAGTGACCACCAAGAATGGCGATAATGCCAACGTGGAAAAAGATGTTGGCAATTCTAAAGTTCTTAGAGCTTAGCATTTGACTAGAACCGGTTTTCCAACTGTATTGTTCTCGATCGTATCGCAGCAAACTGCCTAAAAAGAATATGCCACTAGCCACATAGGGATATATGCCAAAAAATAATGTATCGATGAAATCCATGACTAGCTCCTTACGCTTTGTTCATTTAGCTTGTTTGCCGCGTCAATAAATTGAATCGGCACATCTTGGTCGCGACGCTGAGACTCAGATGGTTTAGACGTATTGCTCGGGCATCCGCCGTTTATTGCATCGCCGCCAAAGGTAACGGCTTCTTCTTCCCAGACTTTGTCTAGCGCTTTTTTGGTGTCGTCACGCTTTTCGTCTTTGACTTGTTCGCGTAGGGCGTCTAAATCAATATCGGCCTCACTTAAGTTCACCAAGGTTTGAAATATTGCACTGTAATTACAATCTCGTTTTTCTAGACGAACGGTGAGCAGTGCCAGTACATGCGCAATGTCCTGCAGCCAACCCTTAGCGTTTTCATTCCCCTGCGTGCTAACAAACTCTAAAAAGAGAGGAATGTAGTCAGGCAGCTCGCGCACACCTATGTCCAGCCCGGCGGCTTTATACTGCTTCATTAAATCCACCATGGCTTGACCGCGGTAGCGCGACTCGCCATGAATGTGTTCGTAAATCAGCAAGGATAAAAAACGGCCTCGCTCAAACAAACCATCGTATTCTGACTGCCAGTCGAGCAAGCTATTGGCGAAGCGCTCAGACACAAAACTCACAAGTGCGTTTTTGTCTTGCTCGCTTAAATCATCGCTGGCATGAATGTAATCAAGTACATCCTGTCCGTGCTCATAAAGCGCTTCACTGGGATAGTCGATAAGTCTTGAAAGTAGGCTTAAAATTTTCATTAGTCTTGTACCTCCACTGGAATGACCTGACGAACAGTTTGCTTCTTACCACCAAATAAGTCATTGCCGCTGTCGCCACCGCTACAGCCATTACCAAAGCTAAAACCACAGCCTGATTTCATATCGTAGGCATCTTCAGCATAGGCTTTATGGCTGGTAGGAATAACAAAACGGTCTTCGTAGTTGGCTAGCGCCATGTATCGATACATCTCTTCCACTTGAGCCACGCTTAAACCGGCTTGCTCAAGCGCTGCTAAGTTTTCTTCGCCATCTACCTGCTGAGAACGCTTGAATATGCGCATTGCCATCATGCGCTCAAGGGCAGTTTCAACCGGCGCTTCATCGCCTGCGGTGAGCATATTAGCTAAGTATTTCATAGGAATTCTCAAAGACTTCAAATCAGGGAATACCCCCTTCATTGGAACCTTGTTCGCTTCAACCGCAGTTTGGATTGGGCTTAATGGCGGCACGTACCACACCATAGGAAGTGTTCTGTACTCCGGATGCAGCGGCAGCGCCACTTTCCAATCCATTGCCATCTTGTAAACTGGCGATTCTTGCGCGGATTTAAGCCATGCATCTGGAATACCTTCTTTGCGAGCTGCTTCTTGTACCGCTTCGTCAAAGGGGTCTAAAAAGATATCACACTGGGCTTGATACAAGTCTTTGTCGTTAGCAACCGATGCAGCCTCTTGCACTCTATCTGCGTCATAAAGCATGACACCTAAGTAGCGAATTCTACCTACGCAGGTTTCAGAACATATAGTAGGTTGACCGGCTTCAATTCTGGGGTAGCAGAAAATACATTTTTCAGATTTACCCGTCTTCCAGTTGTAATAGATTTTTTTGTAGGGGCAGCCACTAACACACATTCTCCAGCCGCGACACTTGTCTTGGTCAATCAAGACAATGCCGTCTTCTTCACGTTTGTAGATTGCGCCAGATGGGCAAGATGCCACACACGCTGGATTAATGCAGTGCTCGCACAAACGCGGCAAATACATCATAAAGGTTTTTTCAAATTCGCCGTACATGTCGGCTTGAATCTGGTTAAAGTTCGTATCGGCGCGGCGTTTTGAAAACTCTGTTCCGAGAATTTCTTCCCAGTTGGGTCCCCATTCAATTTTTTCCATACGCTGACCGCTTATCAGCGAGCGTGGGCGTGCAACGGGCTGATGCTTACTTTCACCTGCCTTGTGCAAGTGCTGATAATCAAAATCATAAGGTTCGTAGTAATCATCAATCCCGGGTAAATCTGGGTTAGCAAAAATATTGGCTAATATGCGCAGTTTGCCGCCCTGTTTAGGCGTGAGTTTGCCGTTGTCATGACGCTTCCAGCCACCATTCCACTTTTCTTGGTTTTCCCATTCTTTTGGGTAGCCAATGCCGGGCTTAGTCTCAACGTTGTTAAACCAAGCGTATTCAACGCCTTCACGTGAGGTCCACACGTTTTTACACGTCACTGAACAAGTGTGACAACCAATGCATTTGTCTAGGTTTAGCACCATGCCTATTTGCGCTCTGACTTTCATGATTAGTCCTCCGCCTTGCTGTTTGTTGCGCCAGAGTTAGGCAATTCGCTGCAAAACTCTTCGTTAGTTTGGTCAACACTGTCGTCGTCTAACCAATCAACTTTTGCCATTTTGCGTACAATGACAAATTCGTCTCGGTTACAGCCCACTGTGCCATAGTAGTTAAAGCCATATGATTGCTGGGCATAGCCGCCAATCATGTGTGTAGGTTTCATTACCGCTCGAGTAACTGAGTTGTGAATACCGCCACGCGTTTTAGTCATTTCAGAGCCAGGCACGTTAACGATGCGCTCTTGGGCGTGATACATCATGCTTACCCCTTCAGGCACTCGCTGCGATACCACGGCTCGCGCTGCAATTGCCCCGTTGATGTTAAAAACTTCAATCCAATCATTATCAACAATGCCTGCACGCTCGGCATCTACCTCAGACATCCATACAATCGGGCCACCACGAGAAAGCGTCAACATGAGCAAGTTGTCAGAATAGGTGCTGTGTATGCCCCATTTTTGGTGTGGCGTTAAAAAGTTAAGCGCAATTTCGGTGTTCCCATTGGGGTCACTGTTCATAATGGGCTTAACGGTTTTAAGGTTAATAGGAGGCTTGTACAAACACATGGTTTCACCGAAGTCGCGCATCCATTCGTGGTCTTGATAGAACTGCTGACGCCCTGTCACCGTTCTCCAAGGGATATACTCATGCACGTTGGTATAGCCTGCGTTGTAAGATACATGCTCATCTTCCAAACCCGACCATGTAGGCGAGCTAATAATTTTACGCGGCTGCGCTTGCACATCTCTGAAGCGGATTTTTTCTTCTTGCTTCGGTAAGGCCAAATGAGTGTGATCAAGACCGGTAAATTCGCCCAGTGCTTGCCATGCTTTCACCGCTACCTGACCGTTAGTTTCAGGGGCAAGTGATAAAATCATTTCAGCTGCATCAATTGCGGTTTCAAGCTTAGGACGCCCTTTACTAACGCCCTCTTCTAAGTGAGTTCTATTCAATTCACCTAAAAACTCAACTTCTTTTTCAGTATTCCAATTGATGCCTTTACCGCCGTTACCTAACTTCTCAAGCAACGGCCCAATGGACGAAAAGCGTTTGTAGGTATTCGGATAATCGCGCTCTACCACCACCATGTTTGGAGCGGTTTTGCCCGGAACGAGATCGCACTCTCCTTTCCACCATGCTTTTACACCAAACGGTTGCGCAATTTCTGCAGGCGTGTCGTGTAATATTGGCAAGGTAACAAGGTCTTTTTCAACACCCAAATGGCCTTCAGTGAGTTCTGAAAACTTCTTAGCGATACCTTTGAAAATTTCCCAGTCAGAACGTGATTCCCACACCGGATCAACTGCAGCACTCAAAGGGTGAATAAAGGGATGCATGTCTGAGGTATTTAAGTCGTCTTTTTCGTACCAAGTTGCAGTAGGAAGGACGATGTCTGAATATAAGCAGGTAGTTGACATTCTAAAGTCCAGAGTGACTAATAAATCCACTTTGCCTTCGGCTGCATTATCTTCCCATTTAACGTCTTCGGGCATTTTACCGCCCTCCTCACCTAAGTCTTTACCCATCAAGCCATGCTTTGTACCAAGCAGGTGACGAAGCATATATTCATGCCCTTTACCCGATGAACCTAATAAGTTGGAACGCCAAATAAACATGTTGCGTGGAAAGTTTTGTGGATTTTCAGGCTCCATACAGGCAAAGTTTAAATCACCCGACTTAAGCTGCTCTACCGCATAGTCTTGCGGTGATTTACCTGCGGCCTCTGCGTCTTTGCATAGCTGCAGAGGATTCATACCCAACTGCGGCGCCGACGGTAACCACCCCATGCGCTCGGCACGGGTGTTGAAGTCAATGATAGATCCCGACCATTTACTTTTGTCTGCCAAAGGCGAGACTACTTCAGTCATCTCTAGTTTTTCATAGCGCCACTGACTTGAGTGGTTGTAGAAGAAAGACGTTCCGTTCATATGACGCGGTGGACGCTGCCAATCTAATCCGAATGCCAAGGGCTGCCAGCCGGTTTGTGGGCGCAGTTTTTCTTGACCTACATAGTGCGCCCAACCGCCGCCACTTTGACCTACACAGCCACACATCATCAGCATGTTGATTAGGCCACGGTAGTTCATGTCCATGTGATACCAGTGATTCATACCAGCACCGACAATCACCATGCTGCGACCGCGAGTTTTATCTGCGTTTTCAGCGAATTCACGTGCAATTTTAATCACGTCTGCTCGCGCTACACCGGTGATTTGTTCCTGCCAAGCTGGCGTGTAAGGAATGTCATCATCGTATGAGCTCGCTACGTTAGGGTCGTCGTAGCCGTTGTCTACGCCATAGTTGGCAAGAGTTAAATCAAACACGGTTGCAACATAAGCTTCGCTGCCATCCGCTAGAGTGAGTTTTTTCGCCGGTATTTTGCGTGCAATTATGTCGTCGTGCTCGGTGTTTTGGAAATAACCAAATTCATGCTCAGCCCCCCCAAAGTATGGGAAGCCTACACTTACCAGCTCATCGTGCGAGCCTTTTAAGCTCACACGTAAATCAAGCTCATCGCCAGATTTACCGTCGGTTTGGGTAATATTCCATTTGCCTTTTTCGCCCCAGCGATAGCCCACTGAACCCGTTGGAGAAACGAGCTCGCCGTCGCTATCGTTTATAGAAATCGTTTTCCACTCAGGGTTATTGTCTTGGCCTAAGTTGCTGTCTAAATCGGAGGCGCGTAAAAAACGACCTTGATGCAGGCTGCCGTCTTCTGCTTTTTCAAGCATGACCAACACTGGGAAGTCAGTGTAGCGTTTTACATAATCTGCAAAATACGCGGAGGGTTTTTCAACATGAAATTCTTTTAAGATGACATGGCCAAATGCCATGGCCAAGGCTGCGTCGGTGCCTTGTTTAGGCGCTAACCATTGGTCAGTAAGCTTGGCAACTTCAGAATAGTCTGGCGTGATGCCGATGACTTTTGTGCCTTTATAACGCACTTCTGTTAAAAAGTGCGCGTCTGGCGTCCGGGTTTGCGGAACGTTTGAGCCCCAACAAATAATGTAGTTTGAGTTGTACCAGTCGGCCGATTCGGGCACATCGGTTTGCTCCCCCCAAATTTGCGGTGAAGCTGGCGGTAAATCACAATACCAATCGTAAAAGCTTAAACAGTTGCCACCTATAAGCGATAAGTAACGGGCACCTGCAGCATAAGACACCATTGACATTGCTGGAATGGGTGAAAAGCCTGTGATGCGGTCAGGCCCGTACTTTTTAGCGGTGTAAACATTTGAGGCGGCAATAATCTCATTCGCCTCAGTCCAATTTGCGCGCACAAAGCCACCAAGTCCACGCTGCTGCTTGTATTCCTTCGCTTTTGCTGGGTCTTCAACAATAGATGCCCAGGCATCTACTGGGTCTTTATGTTGGAGCTTGGCTGCACGCCAAAGCTTGACCAGACGCTTGCGAATTTTAGGGTGCTTTAGACGGTTCGCGCTATAAATGTACCAAGAATAGCTCGCGCCACGTGGGCATCCTCTTGGCTCATGATTAGGTAAATCTGGGCGCGTGCGCGGATAATCCGTTTGTTGGGTTTCCCATGTCACTAAACCGTCTTTAACGTATATCTTCCAGCTACAAGAGCCTGTGCAGTTTACCCCATGGGTTGAGCGCACAATTTTGTCGTGTTGCCAGCGACGGCGATAGCCATCTTCCCAATCTCTGTTTTCTTCGGTGGTAACCCCATGGTCATCGGAAAACGATTCTTCTTTGCGTTTAAAAAACTGCAATCTGTCTAAAAAGTGACTCACGCCAGACTCCTTAAGTAAAGTGAACGCAACAATTTTTGAAAATGAAAATGGCCGCGAATTCAAGCTATGTCTGGATTAAATGCTAGAAACTGAAGGGATACAATAGGGCAAAAAGTCGACAAAAAAGTGCGTATACCTCCAAATAGGTATGCGGATATTTAAGGCTTTTCCTTTGTTTTAAAGGTGTATAGACTAGGTGTTAGCTTTTTTGTTGCCCGAGGCAACAGCAATTAGTCTTTGTAGGTATCACCTTTAAGTCAAAGATATAACGTGCAGGTGCTTGCCATGATTCGAGACTTCGTCCACTCCACTGTTTTTAAAATTGCGTTGCTGATGTTTTCGGTGAGTTTTTTAGCCGTCATCAGTATGTTTAGCTCTGTATTTATTAGTGATGGCGCTCAAACCGACGCTGCGTCAATTAACGTGGCAGGCTCACTTAGAATGCAAAGCTATCGCCTGGCGCATTTCACACAGTTAGCGAATAAGAGCGAGCAGCAAAAACAAGAATATGCAGCGCTAATTCAAACCATGGACGAAACCCTCACAACAGGCGTGTTAATTAACAAGCAAGCCTTAATCGGCACAAGCACGTCTCAGGCTTACTTGGCTGAAATAACTCAAATATGGTTTGGTGAAATAAAGCCCCTGCTGATGCAAGAAGAGATTGATTCGCAGCAATTAACTGCTGCTATAGCCACCTTTGTTGACAATATTGATTTGCTGGTTTCAGAGTATCAGAATCATGCAGAGGGAAATATTGCAACCATCCGTCTAATACAGAGTGTGTCGCTGTTTAGCACGCTGATGCTGATTGCCTTCGCTATGCTTATTGTCAACCGACATATCGAAAAGCCCTTATCGAAATTAACCGCGGTTGCCAAGCAAATCGGCCACGGGGACTTTACCGTTCGTGCCGATGAAAGCGGAAAAGGCGAGCTTGCAATTTTGGCTAAAACCATGAATAAAATGTGCGATTCAATCTATCGCTCGCAGGCGCAATTGGAGGGTCAAGTTAAGCGCAAAACTCAAAAACTCTCCCGCACAAACGAATCCTTGAACTTGTTATATGAAGTGTCGAACAAGCTAAATACGATTGACCCTGCTGCGGTCAATTTTGAGCCACTATTGAAACAACTGGCAAACGTGACCGGTATCCACGACCTCGACCTGTGCATTATGACTGCCCAAGGCGACTCTCCATATGAGCACTTAGTCAGCACAACAAAAGACCTGCCCGAAAAGTGTATTAAGCATGAGTGCGGCGACTGCACAGAGCATGACATTGTGTTCCCCGATAATGGCAGCAAAATACGTTATCAATTAACTCAAGGAGAAGAAAACTACGGTGTTTTATCGGTAGCCCCCCAACAAAACACGCAGTTGACAGACTGGCAGCATCAGCTTTTTGAGTCTGTCGCTGAGCAGATTGCAAATGGCCTCAGTATGAAACATAAACATGAGCAAGGCAGGCGAATGGCCTTAATGAATGAGCGTACCGTTATTGCCCGAGAGCTTCACGATTCACTCGCCCAAGCTCTTTCATACTTAAAAATACAAGTCACACGCTTACAAAAACTGCAAAGCAAAGAGAACGCTCAGGCGCAAATTGAGGAGGTAATTGCTGAGCTAAAAGGCGGACTTGGAGCGGCCTATAGCGAGCTTAGAGAGCTCTTAACCACCTTCAGGCTAAAACTGGATGGTCAGGGCATTAAAGCAGCTTTGGAACAAACCATCAGTCAGCTAAAAACGCGTTCAGAAGCGTTTGAGTTTACGCTAAATTATCAAGTCAGTAGCATTCCCTTCTCCCCACAAGAAGAAATTCACTTACTACAGCTTGCACGAGAGGCCACACAAAATGCATTCTATCACTCCAAAGGGTCAATGATTTGGATCACCATTAGCAGCAACCAGCTATCTGAAGTCACGGTTTCGATTAAGGACAACGGCGTGGGAATCCCCGACGATCCAAACAAACTTAATCATTATGGACTGGCTATCATGCAAGAGCGTGCACGAAGCCTTCAAGGTGTATTGAGCATAAAGCCCATGCCAAAAGGTGGAACGGAAGTTCGATTTAGTTTCACGCCTGAGTATGCGAAACATGATGAATTAAAAGCACAAAGTGCTTAATAACCTGAATCCTGTTTAATAGGCTTTCATTTGGTAGCGAGAAAGCGCATGCAAACAACGAGCATTTAAGCCTCTCGGCGTCGCCAATATGACAAAAGGGGCACTATCTCTTGTACCCCAATTGCCACACGGAATCTGTGTTCATGTATTTACGGGTTATAAAACTCCCCATCTTTTCGTAGGTAGAACCAATAATTGATGATTACGCATATTGCATAGAACACGGCAAAGCCTATTAATGCTACCTCTGGTGTAGTGGCTTTTATTTGCTCACCCAACACTTTAGGAATGTAAAATGCGCCATAGGCAGCAACTGCAGATGTCCATCCCAGAACAGGACCAGCTTGCTCCTTAGGAAATACCATAGCGATCGTTCTAAAAGTTGAGCCATTGCCAATGCCTGTAGCAGCAAACAAAAGTAAGAACAGAGCGAAAAACGGAATGAAGAATTCTTCTGGTGTGGGCGATTGATAAGCCTGCTTCATATAATATGCAACGCCAAGTGCTGAGCCTATCATCACAAAAGAGCATATCTGCGTCACAAACGCGCCGCCGAGCTTATCTGATACCCAGCCACCAACAGGGCGAATTAAAGCACCAATAAAAGGCCCCATCCAAGCGTACATGAGCGCACTTGGCCCATTCACATTGATAGTATCATGGGTCATTACACCGTCGACCATTACGTGGCTATAACCAAAAATGACTTTTATCGCGAGAGGGAAACATGCCGCAAAACCAATGAATGAACCAAAGGTCATGGTGTATATGATACTCATGACCCACGTGTGCTTGTTATTAAAGATTTGGTATTGACGGGTAAGACTGCTGCCAATTGCCCCCGGCAATAGTTTGAGCGCAAACACGGTCGCCGCCACAACTAACACAAGCACGACTTCTTTTGGCACGCCAAAACCTGAGCCATTGGCCGATTGTGGTAGCATTAACCACAAGCCAAATGCTGCAACAACGAGCCCAATTAGCAACATAACGGTAATCAAGGCAAAGGAAGTTAGCGGGTTACCTATGTTGGGAGAAACATCCGGCGTACGAATGTTGTTCATGCCAAACCAAGAGAATATCGCTAGAGGTACTAACAGAAGTAGCCACACAAAACCTGCATTTGAAATATAACTTTCAGTTCCAGCTGGGATTTTTCCAATTAGAGTGCCAGACGAGTTGACCAAAGCCATTGGGTCGCCGCTAAGTGCGCCAAATGCCGCGAAGGTCATAAATAATGGCACGACAATTTGCATCGTCGTCACCCCAAAATTACCTAAACCCGCGTTTAAACCCAAGGCTAAGCCCTGCTGCTTTTTCGGGAAGAAAAAACTGATATTAGACATTGAGGATGCAAAGTTGCCGCCACCAAAACCTGATAAAAGCGCCAGAACTTGGAATTGCCATAATGGCGTATCGGGATTCTGCAAAGCGAAGCCTGTGCCAATTGCTGGTAGCATCAATAAAGAAGTGGTAAAGAATATTGTGTTTCGGCCGCCGCACAGCCGAATAAAAAAGCTACTGGGAATGCGCAAAGTGGCGCCGGTTAAGCCAGCTATGGCCATCAGAGTGAACAGCTCTGCTTTTTCAAATGCAAAGCCTAAATTGAGCATCTGAACCGTGATAATGCCCCAATAGAGCCACACTGCAAAGCCACAAAGCAAGCTTGGAATCGAAATCCATAGATTGCGATTCGCTATTTTTTTACCCTCTCTATCCCAGAATTCTTGGTCTTCTGGATCCCACTTATGTAGGTCAGACATGTTACTTCTCCAGTTAATCAAATGTGTCGTTTCTATTTACACTATGGTTGATAAACAAAAGGCTAACAATCCGCATCAGTGGGTATAAATCAGATTAAAGTAGGCACAAAAAACTGCTTACATTTGAGTGCCTTGCATACTCACTTTACCTGCAAACTCGATTACATACGTTGTAAATAAAGGCGTACGCAATACAGACTTAGCTACTCCTTTAGAGGTAGCTCAATTTACCTCCAAGTAATCTTATGCGCCTGTTTGGCTCACCCGTTAAGTGGTGTATAGTGAGGTGAACAACGAGGCAATTCGCACTCAATACTCACAAGACCATGGAGCTAGTCATGTTTCAAGACCAACCTGCCACCATAATGATGGTTGATGATCATCCCTTACTTAGAAAAGGTCTGAACCAACTTATTGAACTTGAAGACGATTTGAAAGTAGTTGGAGAAGCAAGCTCTGGTGCACAAGGTATCGATTTAGCCCTTGAGTTAGAGCCAGATTTGATAACGCTTGACTTAAACATGCAGGGTATGGATGGTCTTGAGACCTTAAAGAACATGCGCGACAAAGGCGTTGACGCGCGTATTATCATGCTTACGGTGTCGGACAACGATGAAGACGTTGTTGAGGCCGTGCGCTTGGGTGCAGATGGCTACTTGCTCAAAGATATGGATCCTGAAGAGATTATCGAAAAGCTTCGCGAGGCAGCGTTAGGTAAAATGGTAATGAGCTCCAAGCTAACGGAAATACTTGCCACCGCGCTGAGAAAGCCAGAACGCGCTGGTAGTAGAGCCTTGGCAAGCTTAACGAGCCGCGAGTTGGAAATACTCAAGCTGATTGCAAAAGGTATGAGCAACAAGCTTATCGCGAGGGAACTAAATATATCTGATGGCACAGTAAAAGTGCATGTAAAGCATTTTCTTAAAAAGCTAAATTTGCGCTCTCGCGTTGAGGCTGCGGTATGGATGGTTAACCATCAAAACGGAGCTTAAAGTAATGCCGAATCCATGCGACGCGCCGGGTCTAATGCCCATTGAAGATGCCAGAAAAATCATCCAGAGCATTGTGGCAAGCAGTCAGTCACTCTTAATAAATGAGCCTTCACAGCGATGTGAGCTGAACGAAGCATTGGATCGCGTTCTTTGTGAAGACATTATCTCGCCAATAAATGTACCTGCATACGACAATTCTGCGATGGACGGGTATGCGCTGCGCTTTTCTGATTTGGCAAATATCAAAGTGCTGACTCAGACCGGAAAAAGCTTTGCGGGCAATCCATTTAAAAAGGCATTGGAGCAAGGTGAATGTGTTCGCATTATGACCGGCGCTCAAATACCGAGTGGCGCAGACACGGTGGTAATGCAAGAAAACACTCGTGCTGAAGGCGATAAAATAACCTTCATAGAATCGGTAAAGCAAGGCAGCGCAATCCGCCCCTGCGGCGACGACATTGCAAAAGATAGCGTGGTACTGAAAAAGGGCAGACGAATCACTCCCATCGATATCGGCTTACTTGCATCTTTAGGTATCAATGATGTCCCCGTGTATCGAAGGCTGAAAGTGGCAGTATTTTCAACGGGTGATGAATTGCTAAAACCAGGAGAAGCTGCAAGAGACGACAGAATTTTTGATTCCAATCGCCCAATGCTCGTCGCTATGCTCAAACGAAGAGGTGTACATGTTATTGACATGGGCATCATTGCCGACAGCAAAACATTGATAAAAGCAGCTTTTGAAAGCGCAGATGCACATGCAGACTGCGTCGTCACCAGCGGAGGAGTATCGGTAGGTGAAGCAGATTATACTCGTGAAATTCTAGAAGAATATGGCAGTGTAGATTTTTGGAAACTCGCCATTAAACCTGGGAAACCTCTAGCCTTCGGACGTTTAAACAAGAGTATATTTTTTGGCCTACCCGGTAATCCTGTATCCTCTGCGGTGACCTTTGATCAAATTGCTGCACCTGCGTTAGACATGATGGCAGGCTGCGGTGACGCCTCTGACACAAGCTTAGTGGCCCAGGCAGCAGGTGCTTTTAGAAAGCGACCCGGACGCACTGACTACCAGCGCGCATTTTACTACGTTGATGATAACGGGAAGCTGAAAGTGAAACAGGCAGGCTCGCAAAGTTCTGGTGTGTTGTCGTGTTTTAGTGATAGCAACTGTTATGCGGTGCTTGAAAACGAACGCGGCGATGTGAAGGCAGACGAGCAAGTCACGATAATGCCGTTTCAAGCTGGCATCACATAATCATTTCTTGCGATAGCCTAGGGACGCCACCAAAATGATCGCCCATACCAAACGAATTATATTGTTCGTATGTGGATGGTTATTTGTAATTTTAGGAATCGTAGGTGTTTTGCTCCCACTTGTGCCTACCACCCCTTTCCTGCTCCTTGCCGCATTCTGCTTTTCAAGAAGCTCTGAGCGCTTCCATAACATGCTACTCAATCATCGCATATTTGGGCCGTCTATCAGAGATTGGAATGATCATGGTGTCATAAAGCTTCACATCAAATGGCTTTCAAGCGTCCTAATGATCACAATGGTGACTTATCCGCTGTTGTTCATGATTAAGAACAACTGGGTACGAGCGTCGGTAGCACTAGCAATAATATGTGTGTTAATTTTTATTTGGACTAGACCCAGCGCTCAAGCTAAGTGATATGGATGGTGGCAAGTAAACACTCGATGCAAACCAAAATGGACACAAAATCGATACTTTTGCGCAAGACGCATGCATACAGGGAACGCCGCTTTATTTCGCCTAACCGACTTTTATATTTTACCTACAATGAAGCGCCTTTTTTATTATCGCCAGCTAACTCCCTATCAAGTTCTTTGAGCTTTAAAATGTCTGCGTTTAACGAACGCTCTACCGTTTTGCGTCCCAAATATGCGACAGGTGCATATGGATGACGTCTTTTGAATAATTTCTTTAAATTCATAGCTGATACCCCTTTCCGGTATGTCATGTAGTTAAACTGCCGTTTTTATAAAAACCTGAAGCAATTTTTGTACCCAATTTCGCATGACTGAGCTAGTGTAACAAAACTGTCATAAAATTGAAATATTTATATATTTTTAATTCAGAAAAGTGGTTTTCGTCACATACATGACGACACTCTGGCTTTCTATGTACATCAAGCGTAGGGCATCTTCGTTCTAGAAGAATGCTAAGTTTTGTCACAAAAAAGCCGCTACAGCGCGGCTTACGACTTTCTTCGATTCACTTAAGTGGCGCAGCACATAGGCCATGCTATGTTGAAAGTGTTTCACATCCTTTCAGGCGGGTATTTTTTAGTCTTATTGATAAAGACCTTGCTCTACTTTTTCCTCATAAGCTTGGTAGGCAGGCAGCGCAATTGCGGCTAACACGCCGATAACAAACACTATCGGTAAAATTAAGCCAGCAATCCATAAGCCGATATGATTGGGTAGTGGCTGAGGACCATAGTTATTGCTACCTTGCGTGCCCCTTGCAAAGAGTATGTATAAGCCAAAAATGATGTTAACCAATGGAATAAACATTATTAGGTAGTACCATGCAGACTTATCAATGTCATGTAAACGACGAATCCCAACAAACACGAAGCCAATCAGCATGAAAAGATACACAATGAATATCATCACCTGACTCATTGAAATTCCTGAATCAACTTCGCTGCTTGTAACGCCGCCAAAACCGAAAATTAGTCCTGCGATGATCGCGAACAAAAGATAAACGCCGCTCGAATAAGCAAGGTAGCGAATGCGACTAATTCATTGTGACCGCGAAAACACATGCACCCTTTCGCAAACTTCAGTGTTTGCGCTGAGCATGTCAGCATCGGGTGTTTGATATAGGTTTGATTCAGTCATAGTTACTTCCTTTATGATTGTAATGGTTTAATCGACGTCCTGTCATTGAACAGACTCGCGGCGCAAGATAGCACTCAAAACAATTAAGTGCACTAAGTGCCATTGATAGTGGAAGAGTGCCTGTCTATTTCAAGTTATCTGGGAGTGAAGTACACGGTGTAAAACAAGCTCCACCTTGCTCATTGTGCTTTACTTTGTATATATGCATGTCGCCTGCAATAAAAAATTGGCTGTTATAACTCGGCATCGACATCAGGTCATATTCAGACGCAGCTCTTGAATCGAGGGCTTAGGCAAAAGCGTTGCGACACACTTCAAAACTAAGAGGTAGTTTTAGTTAAACGCGATTTGACTTAATATAGAAGTGAATGTAGCAAATGTGTTCTATTAACTCACCAAGTTATTGAGGCATGACAATGCGTTCTATAAGTCAAAAAAAAGGCCTAAGTCCAGAGGATTATCTTCGTGGTGAACGTAAAAGCAGCATTAAGCATGAGTTTATAAATGGTGAAGTTTATGCCATGGCAGGTGCGAGTGCTAACCATGAGCGGATCTGTCAAAACCTTACCCGTCGCTTTGGTAATCAATTAGAAGGCTCACCTTACGAACCTTTTGGCTCCGATATGAAAGTGCGAATTAACAATAACTTCTATTACCCAGACGTGCTAGTGGATTGCCATTTTGACGAATCAGAACCCTACTATACGCAGACTCCGGTCATAATTGTGGACGTGGTATCGCCATCCACACGTAAAATGGACGAAAAAACCAAACTCATCGATTATTTAAGCCTACCCAGCCTGCAAGAATATGTGCTGATTGAGCAAGACGTAGCAGACCTTACCGTATACCGTAAAAACGACGACTGGCGCTCCACTCACTATTTTTTAGGCGAAAAGATATATTTTGATTCTATAGATTGCACGGTTAGCGTGGAAGAAATTTATCAGCGTGTGAGAAATGACGATGTGGTGGCGTATATTCGTGAACAAGAGGCGCTATTACAACTCAGTAAGGCTTCACAGAGCTAACGGTGACTACTCGCCAGTAAAATATAAAGAGATGTCCAGTTTTAGTTGACCAGAGCTCAATTTGCCAAGCCCCATTTTTCGATTGCCTCGTTGTCTGAGGCTTTAGAATCGACCCATTTCAAGCCCTGTGGTGTGCCTTCCTGTTTCCAAAGTGGCGCGCTGGTCTTTAGGTAATCCATAATAAATTCGCATGCTGCGAAGGCATTCTTTCGATGCTTTGAGGTCACGCCAACGAACACAATCTGTTCAGACGATGCTATCAAGCCGACTCGGTGAATTAATCGAATATGTCCGAGTTGCCAGCGTTTTTTCGCTTCGGAGCAAATCGTCAGCAAGGATTTTTCCGTCATGCCGGGGTAATGCTCAATGACGATGCTGGAGACGGAGCTTTCAAGATTAAAGTCTCTGACTAAACCCGTAAAGGTAACCACCGCACCATCGCTGTCGGCGTTATCTCTTAAGGCTTGGTATTCATTACAGTGATCGAAGTCTTCCTCTTGAACGGAAATCATGTTAGCCACCCGTGACGGGAGGAAAGAACGCAACCTCATCGCCATCGTTGATTTTTGCATCTTTTGAACAAAGCGTTTGATTAACCGCCACCAGCACATCTTGTTCTGTGAGCCTATTCCAGCTTGCGTCTCGATTAAGTAGCCCATGAATAAGGTCTGAAACGTTACTTTCGCCCGAATACTCAACATTCATCGAGGCGCAATTTAATTGTTCTCGCAAGTTTGCAAACAACTTTACTTTAAGCATTCTCTCCCTCCACGCTTGCAATTAAACCTCATTAGCCGCGACTTTCGCAGGCTTGAGCATCAGCAACTTTTAAATGTGGTATAAAATTACAAGGGCCTTGAGCCCCATCTAACTGTGCTTTTATTATTCCATTATATGCAGTTTTGCATGCCCCTGTTGACCCTGGCATACAAAATATCACCGTATTGTTTGCCAAGCCTGCTAAGGCTCTTGATTGAATAGTAGAAGTACCAATCTCGGTGTAGCTAATCTGCCTAAACAATTCGCCAAAACCTTCAACCTCTTTGTCAAACAACACCGACACCGCTTCGGGCGTCGAATCTCGGTGAGTAAATCCTGTTCCCCCTGTAATTAATATAGCCTGAATCTGAGAGTCTGCTATGTAATCAGAGACTTTTGAACGAATTAAGTAAATATCGTCAATGACAATGTCTCGCCTTAATATCTTATGACCGTCGTCGCTTGCGCTTAAGGCCAAATACTCTCCTGACGTGTCGCTGGCTCTGTCTCGCGTATCAGAAACCGTCAATACAGCAATATTTAGTGAAACAAACTGTTTATTCGCGTGCCCCATTTAAGCTCCCTCTATGCTTGTTAAGTTTTGCTTGCGCTCAAGATCATTATCAAAGTGCTGCGCAGCAAAGCGCCATTGCTCAGGCGTATTCGTGTTAAATAATGTGGTATTGCTAGAGAAACTAAGCTCCAACAAGCCAAAATGCGAACTCAAACGCTCAACGGAATAACACTGAGTGCAGCGCAAGGTATACTCTAGTGTGTATCGAAAATCAGGCGTGTTATGAATAAAATACGGCAGGTTATGCTGTTTAAACCGTGCGTTACAGCGCTTGTCTGTGCCAGAGTCAATAAGTTGCTGAAGGTCAGCGCTTTTCACAAAAGGTAAGTCTACCGGCACAACCAACAAATTATGCCTGATAAAACGATGCGCCATGCTATGAATGCCCGACAAAGGTCCTTTGCCCGGCAATATGTCGGCTAGATGCTGCGGCGCCCCATCATTCCTGCTGATGACCACTTTATCAACATCACTACCTTTTAAAGTATTGACCGTGCGTTCAAGCATCGACTGATTCTCAAGGTTGAGAAGCGCCTTATCCCTTCCCATTCTTGACGAACGCCCCCCGGCCAGCACTACTCCAATCACCTTTCGATTTAACATTTGCTCTAGCCTCCTAACATCGCCAGCTGTTTAGTTGCACCAGTAAACCCTTGGTGCAAAGAGTGCGTTTCTTCTTTTGTTTGCACGTGTGCGCATATAGCCTCAACTGTGGCGTCAACATCTTCATCTTGAAGATAAGGCAAAATGCTTTGTCCTTCTTCCGCAAACAAGCACAAATGTAGTTTACCTTGGGAAGACACGCGCAAACGATTGCAAGTAGTGCAAAAATCCTTGCTGTAAGGCATGATTAAACCAATGTTGCCTTGATACTGTGAGTGTGAAAACTCTTGTGCAGGCCCTGCGTCTTTGCTTCTAATAATGCGTTCCCAGCCTTGCTCTAAGAGCTGCGACTTTATGCTTTCGCCCGCTACATGATTTTGGGCAAAAAACTGCTGATTATCGCCTGTCTGCATAAGCTCTATAAAGCGCCAGGTTACAGGGTGTTCTTTTAAGTAATTAAAGAAGCTTGATAGCTCCTTATAATTAAATTGTTTGAGCATAACGGTATTAAACTTGACTGTTTTTATGCCTGCTTGTATCGCCGCATCTACCCCTTCCAAAATATCTTCCAGCTTGTTTTTTCCGGTGATTGCCGCAAACATCCTTGGGTCGAGGCTATCTGCACTGACATTTAGTGCGTCAAGACCTGCGTTTTTGTATGCTTGCGCATCTTTATTCAAACGAAAAGCATTGGTGGTTAGAGCCACCGTTTCAATTCCGACGGTGTTTTTGCAGATTTGAATAATGTCTGTCAAGTCTCGCCTCAAAGCTGGCTCGCCACCCGTGACGCGTATTTTAGTTGTGCCCATACGCGCAAACGCCCGCACCAAAGTATTAATTTCTTTTAAGCTCATGCCCGATGTTGGCGTATCACAAGCATTGCCTTCAGGTAGACAGTAGTTGCACTTAAAATTACATAACTCGGTAATTGAAAGCCGCAGATATTTAAATTTTCTGCCAAATGTATCTTGTAGTTCCACTTAAACACCTTTCCAATTGATTAGGCTTGCCCACTTTTGAGGCTACCTGTCGGGAGGCGAGCGAGTTTCCTCTGTTCACCTGGCTGTTAACCATTCATTAGCTTATGCAGCTAACCATGAATGGCGTCAGCGGCTTAGACTTCGTAGCATTGAATCCATCTTTTGAACAAAGGCCTTAGAAAGCTAAGCTCGGAGTTTTCTAATAAGTAACAGTTAGTGTGGATGATTTTCTGTGAATATGTAATTGGGCTGAAGGGATACTCAATAGGGAGTAGTTAACATTTAAGAACGTTCGTAAAAAAGCCCGATGTTCAATATTGTGTATCGGGCCATTATGTTTAAAAGCGTATATCAAGCACGCGATTAGAAGCTAAACGTAAGCATTGCCCATAATTTGTTTGTATCAACGGCAAACTCATCTGAGCTAAAGTTTGCATAGCGAACTAACAGTCCAACTTTATCAGCAAGCGGATACGTCGCGTTTAAATTCAGCTCGCTACCAAAATCAATGGAGCCAATATCTGAATCAAACTCGTGCCAAACCGCCAAAAGACCCAATTTCCCGACCTTACCTGAAGCCTTAAAATAAACATCATTAAGGCCAACCCCGGGGGTATTTAAAAACTTATCGGCAAAGCCATTAAACTTATGTAAGGTCGCAAAAGGTGTTGAGAAACCTATACCGTTATCACTGCCCAGCGACTCATAACCAAGCCCTAGCGTGACTGCTGAGATTTTCACACCCGCCTCTAGTGCCAAGTATTGAGCTGAGAAGTCAGTAGGGTTATCTCCGGTATCGGATTGGGTCGCATAAGATGCATGTACTTTTACATTGGAAATATTGGCATCGTAGCTCATACCAAGGGTTCGGGTTGAGATACCAACGGCCGTATCAAAATCTAGCTCATACGCAAATCCAGTCAACTTGTGGTCTTCGTTGATTGGATAGTTGACGTTGAGCAAATGGATATTGCCTTGTAGATCAGCATTTTGACTGTCGGGTCCAAAAATACGATTTACATTGTACACATAGCTATAATCTACATTGAGTTTGTTATCGCCGGCGTACTGCACTCTGTAAGCGTCATAAGTTTGTTCATTTTGACGCCATGCCACGCCGCCAACAAAGCGCTGATCATTGTGGTTAATACGCTGACGCCCGAATGACAAATCCAAATTACCCGTTTTATAGCCAAGGTAGGCTTGGTTAACTTCTGTTAAGGTAGGATCAGCCACCACCGGATACTGAGTGTTGCCATTTACCGTGCTGTTGTAGTTTTCATTGCCAATTGCACTGATATTATCGACTTCAAACACGCCGTAAAAACCCTTTACCTCGGCACTTTTAAAGCTCAAGCGAGATAAGAGTGTGGATGCATTTGCAGTTTTGTCGATATTGTCTTGGTCAACACGCTCGTAACGATAGCGCATTTTAACCTTTGTCTCGCCATCGGTAATGGCACTTTGCACATCCTTCAACACAGCTGTTTGGGCAATCGCCTCTGATGGGAGCAATACGCTTGCGCCAAGGGCTGCACTGATAAGTAACGCTAGATATGTTTTCATTATCAATTTCCTACTGTAATTAACTGCCTGCAGTATACACTCATAGAGATAAATATATGATATATTTCAATAAGATACCCACACTTACTCCGTTCATTACGATATAGGTAAGTGGCGATACCACTTTTGAGAGAGGGACGATGTAGCGTGTGAGTAGATTGAACGCTAGAGGAACAACAGTGGGGTCCGTGAAATGGCTACATTGACCATAAAAACGAAGGTTAATAGCGCAAAGACACCGCAAAGCAACTTAATCCTTCTCGTTTTTCCGTGCTTTATAGCAAAGCTACCTAGAAGGATGTACACCACTAAGGCAAAAAGCTTGGTTGCCAACCATGGTTGAGATGTTGGCCATAGCTGAGCTTGAAACATTAAGTAAACGCCGCAGCTTAATAGCAGTGTGTCCACTATATGCGGTGTCACTTTAACCCAGGCTTGATGTAACAGTGGGCTTTGCGATAGTGACCAAGCAAAGCGTACACAAAAGAACGAAATACTGACAATAGCCAGACTCAAGTGAAAATGTTTGATAATCAGATAGGACAATTTTTCTAACCTTGGTATATTCTTGTTAAAGCGCTTTATGGATACTACAGTCCAACTTACACAACTTAGGAAATATGTGATTTAACGCATGTTTAAAGCTAACACTTTACCTTGTGTAATAACACCCAATCCAGTTTAGGTTAATAAAATGACGACCAAAACGCTCTCTACGGCTGAGGCCATGCGCTACAGTCGCCAAATCCTCCTATCAGGATTTGATTTAGAAAAGCAGGAGCTTCTTATTAACAGCTCTGTTTTGATGATTGGAGCCGGAGGCCTTGGCTGCGCAGCCGCACAATACTTAGTTGCCGCGGGTATAGGTAAGTTAACGCTGGTCGATGACGACACGGTGGAAAACACTAACTTGCAGCGTCAAGTCCTACATTTTGAGGACGATATTGGTGCGAAAAAAGTTGATTCTGCGCTCGCTACCCTTAGCCAAATTAACCACTACACTGAGCTCGTAGGCATCGATAAACGTCTATCGGAAACTGAGCTTGAACCCCTTGTGGATACTCATAACCTTGTTGTGGACTGCACGGATAACCTACAGAGCAGAAATACCCTTAACGACCTATGTTATCGAAACAACACCCCACTGGTTTCGGGTGCAGCCATCCGCATGGAAGGGCAAATTTTTTGTGTGATACCTACATTAAATAGCGCCTGTTATCGCTGCGTTAGTCACTATTTTGGTGAGCAGAATTTATCTTGCGTTGAGTCAGGCGTGATGTCACCCGTGGTCGGCATTATTGGCGCAAGCCAAGCAAATGAAGCCATTAAAATTTTAACCCAATTTGGACAAGCGCCCATTAATTGCTTGCAAATTTTTGATGCTGCGCAATCTCAGTGGGATAGCGTTAGAGTTAATGCGCTTAAGACTTGCCCTACATGTGCCAACCCGCATGAATAAATAGCTAATGAGATACATCATCAGTGCTTGATTTGCTGCTATCTAGGAGAAGCGACCTTGGCGAATATCTACTTCAACCAACACAAAACAAGTTTTCAAGAGTTCTCTATCAACAGTCGAAAAATGGCATCGGTGTTTGAGAAAAGTGGGGTTAAATCAGGCGAAAGCATTGCTTTGTTGCTTCGAAACGACATTGCAATATTCGAGGCTATTGAAGCTTGCCGATATTTAGAGCTTAGTTTTGTGCCGCTTAATTGGCATTCAACCGCTCAAGAACTTCGTCATGTTTTGCTAGACTCAGGTTCAACAATTTTGTTAGCGCACAGTGATTTACTGCATGAGGTACAAGACGCACTTCCTCAAAGCATACACATTATTGTAAAAGAAACGCCAAACAATATTGCAAACCTTTATAAAAGTGTTGCTAGCGGCAAGTCGATTAACAACGCACGCGCAGTCAATTTGTCGCTGGAAATGCAAGAAGCCTTGCCCATTGCATGTCAACCCAAGTCGTTTAAAGGCATGTTTTCGTATACCTCGGGCAGTACGGGCCGTCCAAAAGGAATTCGCCGAGAAATAAACAAAGATAAACCTGATTTGTATGCAGTGTATGAGCAGCTTGCAAAGAGCCTGTTGCAGTTGAATGAAGGGGATCGCTACTATATTTGTGCACCGCTTTATCACAGTGCCCCCAATGCCCTGTCACTTTGTTGTGTGGCTGCCAGAAACGTCGATATATACATTGAGCCCAAATTCGAGGCACAGCATTTTTTAGCCGATATAGAACGCTACAAGATTACGCATGTTTACATTGTGCCGACCATGATGATAAGACTGCTGAAACTCCCCGATGACGTGAAAGCAAAATACGATGTTTCATCATTAAAATATGCTATTTCATCTGGTTCGCCATGGCCTGCAGATGTGAAAGCATCAATGATTGACTGGTTTGGTCCAATATTTTTTGAATCTTACGGGGCAAGCGAAATTGGGTTTATGACACTGATATCCTCGCAAGAATCGATTAAAAAGCCCGGCTCAGTTGGCACTATTCTTACAGGTGGCTCAATCATGATCCTAGATGAAAATCATCAGGAACTTCCAGTTGGAGAGTCTGGATTAATATACGTGTACCTACCTATGTTTGGAGACTTCACATACACCCAAGGAGATGTCAGCAGCCTGCGCTATAAAGGCCATACCACATTGGGTGATGTTGGCTATGTGGACGCTGACGGGTATCTCTTTATCAATGATCGGCAAAAAGATATGGTGATATCTGGTGGCGCGAATATCTTTCCCGCAGAAATTGAAGCCCTTATTTTGCAGATGCCGCAAGTGCTTGACTGCGCAGTGTTTGGCATACCCGATACCGAATTCGGAGAAAAGCTTGTGGCGGCTGTTTGCCTAAAACCGAATCAATCACTTTCACTGGAAGCACTTCACACGTTTTTACAGGGTAAAATAGCCCGCTTCAAATATCCTCAAAAGCTTGATATTCACGACAGTTTACCCAGACAAGACAGCGGTAAAATATTTAAACAAAAACTCAGGGAAGCGTACAATTAAACCTCCCTAAGCTTTGCTTCGGCTAATTTTAAGCCTTCGACTGACGAAGCTCCGCTTGCTCCCAATCTCGTTTAATCTGTGTGCTAGACCAGAAGAAGGTCAATATTGACAGCAAGTAAGGCACACCGAGCAAGGTGAGAGAGAAGCGCAAGGCTTCAGCAGAGCCCATCGATTCGGTGTACATTTGGCTGATGATGCCTACCAAAGTGGGACCTCCACCTAGCGCAATGATATTGAGTACGAAAAAGAACAGCGCCGTAGACATGGCGCGCGCATTAACGGGCGCAAGCGTTTGCGCAATAGCAAAACAGGGTCCTAAGTACATTCCACTGGTGAATAGTAGTATCGCTAACAAAGCAACAGAAACCCAAGGATCGGCAACGTATAATGCAAGTAAGAAGCAGGGTACGCCGATTATCATCGCGTAGGTGGGCATGAGTGCGTAGGCGCGGCGATCTTTCTTGCCCCATTTGTCGGCAATCACGCCCCCTAACCATACACCCACCGCATATGCGGTGCCGTTTATAATACCAAAGACAATAAGCAGTGTTTGTATGCTTACATCGCTGTGAACGCGCACGTAAAAGTCGATGATCCATGTTGAGATAGCGTAACTGCCGAAAGAACCAAACGAGATACCTAAGCACATCCCCCACCATGTAGGGATTTTCAGTAGCGTTTTAACAGCGTCTTTTAGCTTCATGCTTTGAGTTGAGCCGCTCGGTGCTAGCGTGCGAGTAGGTTCTTTGATTGTGAGCTTCATCACAATTGCTAGCAATACGCCCGGGACACCTACTGCAATCATAACCGTACGCCAATCCGCGGCACCGCCTTGTAAAAAGAAGGCTGCAGCAAAGTATGCTGCCATTATTCCAAAGGGGATCCCAAGGGAATAAATCGCAAGCGCTTTTGCGCGTTCAGTAGGTTTATAAAGATCCGATATCATTGAATGACTCGGCGGACTACCGCCCGCCTCACCGATACCAACCGCCACCCTTGCGATTGCCAATTGCGTAAAGTTTTGTGCAAAACCAGATATAGCAGTAAAACCACTCCATACGGTCAAGGATATAGCGACAATATTCACGCGACTATATCGGTCCGCAAGCCACGCAATAGGAATGCCGACCACCGTGTACAAAAGCGCAAACGCAAAGCCTTTTAACCAACCCAATTGGGCGTCATCCAAACCTAAATCTGCCTTTATAAACGGAGACAGGATACCTATGATTTGGCGGTCAATAAAGTTAAATGCGTAGACTAAGGTTAATATTAAAAGTACATACCGACGGTAAGCGATGGAAGGTTCTGTTTGTGCTGCGACCGTGGCGGGTTCATTTGCAGTGCTCAATGCATATTCCTTTTAATGAAGCCGCAATTTGGATTGATAGAACAAAAACCTGCGGCGATGCATCAATGTGTCTCATTTGTAAACAAAACGCCACTTTTTGTGAATTATTTGTGAAAATTAGTCTTGTCTATGAATGGCTTGGTCCATGTAGCCCGCCTACGGGAGCACAAAAAGTGCAAATTACGTGCACTAACCGGGTCGGCCATCGGCTCGGGGCTTGCTAAGAATTGGAAAATAGACCCATGCGAAACAGGCAAAGCTTAAACACCATAAAATGCCAGATATTAACCACAGCTGACTCGTCATATGCGGCGCGCTAGTTTGTGCAACCCCCATTAACGGGCTGCGAATAAAAGCGGCAACAATAATTGCAATAAAAGCAAGCGTCATCAGCGCATGAGGATTAAGCTTTCGACCTGTGTGGCCAAGCGATACTCTTGACATCATCGCAATAATCATACCGCCGATCACGCCTACGGTTAAGCCATGCAAGGCCGCGCTAAAGCTCATCCACTGAAATAAAAAATGACTGCTTATCATGAATAAGCCAATGGGTATAAACAACATCGCAGCGTGCAGTACCCATACCAACGGCACTTTAAAACTCACCCAAGGTCGCCAGCGTAAATTTCGCACTAAATGCAGGCAAGCACTTAGCAAGCAAAGCACACCAAGCAATAATGAGTCTGACTGGAAGAAAAAGACAATTCCAATGACTACCGCCACTAGACTCAACATAGCGGATATTTCAAGCCATTTGAGAGGAAGCACTTTTGTTGTACCGGTGCCATTTGCGGTAAACATAGGGACTACTCTCCCCCCAAGCAGCGCAACCAATAGCGTGCTCAGAAATACCATTGCATAAAACCCTTTGTTTGAGAGCTCGCTTGAAAAGGCAGGTGATGCATCAAGCATAGGCAAGTAGGTCAAAATGTTCGCTATTGTCATTAAGCTCAGCACAGGAATAAACACCATGTTGCGATACTGCTTAATTTTTATAAGTGGTTGCGCCAAGAAAAAGGCGGTTAATGGCAAAAACAACACATCAATCGTCATAACGATAAACACTGAAATATCGAAATTGACAAAGATAAGCACCCGGGCTAACAACCAAACTAAGACTAAAAAAAGCAGCTTCATTCCCTTAATACTGGGTTGCCCTGTCCAAGTTTGTACCGCAGTAAGTAAAAAACCTGAAATAATGGCCGCGACAAAGCCAAATAGCATTTCGTGACTGTGCCACCAAAGCATGCCGTTAAGTGGACTAGGCGCTGCTAGCCCCTGCAAAGCCAACAGCCAAACAAGCATCCCTAACAAGGCAAACAAGCTTCCTAATAAGAAAAACGGTCGAAACCCTAAGCGCAGCAGAGGCGTGAGGGCCAAGTCTTTTTCAGTGATGTTGATGGAAGACATAAGCGGCTAATCCATTTCCAAGAAATTGTGTTGCTGGGCATTTATTACTCGCTGATTGTAACGCTCACGTTTAATCGCAAAATGCATCAGCAGCATGCAAACCGCAAGCACCCCATAGAGCAACATAAAACAAGCACTGTGAACGCCTACCACATCAACGGCGGCGCCAAATAAAACAGGGAGAGTACATCCGCCAAGCGCCCCAAGCATGGCAACCATACCGCCGACGCTACCCATTTGTTGGGGGTAGTAGTCATTAATGAGTTTAAATACACTAGCTCGGCCAAACCCCTGAGCCAGCCCAATAATGAGTAGTAACAAGGTAAATAGCCACACGTTGAGCTCGATGTTTAGTTCAACATCCTTTTCAACGCCGTGGATAGTCATAGTGGTGGGCGGGTAGCTTAAGAAAAATAAACATACGATACAAATCCAAAACACCCCCCAATTGATATTTCGAGCACCAAACTTATCAGCAAACCAACCTCCTGCTGCTCTCGCCATACTAGAACTAATGACGAATAAAAGCGTGAGAATCATCGCTTGATTGAAGCTGAGTTTATAGGCATTAACGTAATACTGCGGTAGCCATAATATGAGCGCCAAAAAGCTGCCAAACACAAAATAGTAATATAAGCCAAAACGCCATACCTTTGGGTGCTTAAGTGGTTTTAAATAGAAACTTATGTTTTTCGGGGTTTTAGCGCTCAAATATAGAGGCGTTTTAGGCGCAATGACTGCAAATAATATGCAGGCGCACAAGACCATTACACTGTAAAATAAGCCAATGTAGTCTAGCCCCCAAATATCCCTGATGTAAGGTACGAGTATAAGGCTTAATGCCGCACCCGCATTTCCTGCCCCAAATACACCCATCGCCGTACCCTGCTCGCTGGAATCGAACCAGTCGCTGATGTAGCGAATGCCGATGGTGAAGGAGACGCCTGAAATACCGAGAATAAGACCAACTAGCACATAAGCTAAGTAGCTTTCAACATTAGGTAAAAAATAGAGCGCAGGCAGTAAAATAAGCATCTGCCAAATTAACAAAGCTTTTGTTGAATAAAGCTCGCAAAGCACTCCAACTGGCAGTCTCAATATTGCGCCAGTTAATATGGGAGCTGAGAGCAACAAGCCAAACTCGGTACTGGAAAGATTCAGGCTGGACTTTAATTCGATACCAATCACTGAATACAGCGTCCACACTGAGAAATTCACAGCAAATATGATGGTTGCCATGACCAGTGCGATGGTTGACTTGCGCTGTTTAATCGCGTTATCCAATGTTGTGTCTTATTTTTTGGCTCATATTTGCAATATAAAGCCTTGTATTTATCTTCGCCATATCCCCAACTAGTCACCTTGACCAAAGAGGGCGATAATTAGTACCCACAAGGTGGTATATGCTCCCTGTTTTTCAGGCTATAGAGATGAGCATCGGTATACCCACAAATAGTGTAGGGTCATTTACATGCTTCTTTCTGTGACTCTAAAGCTTGCATTAGTGCTAAACCCGAGAAGCAAAGCATGTCATGATATCTAAGAGATTCTAGTTGTATTAACGAAGCGTTCAGTTTTATCGTGTTTTCAGCGCTTTGCCTATACGACTTTAGACGAGATAATTTTAATGGCATATGACGGTTCAACATCGCGCGCGCTAAATCTAGTCATTGGTCAATACTCCATCGCGGGTATCAAGACCATAAACGAAGATGCGGCTGGCGCGCACCAACCAGAGCATGAACATGCGCTCGTTAATAAAGGTGTAGCGCTTGCTATTGCCGATGGCGTGAGCAGCGCAGAGGCTGGTAAACAGGCAAGTGAATACGCAGTAAGCAAATTCATAGAAGAATACTTCACTACACCTGACACGTGGTCAGTCAAACAAGCGGGTCAAAAAACGCTGTCGTCAATTAATTTAAACCTCTTCAAAAAAAGTCACGAATTCAGTTCTCAGGAAAAGGGCTTTCTTTGCACTTTTATTGGTGTAATCGTGAAATCCTGCACCGCATATTTTTTCCACGCAGGTGACTCACGTCTCTATCACATTTGCAAAGATGACAAGGGTAAAAAGGTGATGAAGAAAATTACCCGAGACCATACCGTAAATATTGGTGGGGGCAAAAATATTCTGTCACGCGCAGTAGGCATGGATAACGTACTACAAATCGACTTTGGCAAACTTGTCCTTAATGAGAGCGATCAGCTATTGTTAACCACCGATGGCGTGCATGACTTTTTGAGTGAAGATGAAATACTTCAAGTCATTTCAGGCACACAGCCCTGTGAAGCATCACAGCAGCAAGATGCCGAATCAAACTCAGCTCAATCGCTTGACACTATCTGCCAAAGGCTTGGTGACTTAGCGGCAAACAAAGGCAGTGACGACAACATAAGTTGCGTATTGGCTAATATCGTCTCTTTACCCCATGAAAGCAGAGACGACTTCAATTCAAAGCTAACTCGCCTTCCCTTTCCTCCCGATTTAGCACCTGGGATGAAGGTTGATGGCTACGAAATTATTGAAGAACTATTTGCCAGCACTCGCAGCCAAGTCTATTTGGTTAAAGATAGCGAAAGTGATAATACGCTCATCATGAAAACTCCCTCAATTAACTACCAAGACGACGTGCATTACATCGATCGTTTCATTCAAGAGGAGTGGATTGGAAAACGCATTAAAAGTCCTCATACGGTCAAAATTATCACACAAAATCGAGAACGGACATTTCTTTACTATTTGATGGAAAGAGTGCCGGGTATATCGCTCGACAAATGGATGCTGCAAAATCCACTTCCCTCGCCCAAAAACGCGATTGATATTGTCAAACAAATCGCGAAAGCGTTAAGCGCATTACATGAGGCAGAAACAATCCATCAGGATTTAAAACCAGCCAACATCATGATTGATGATAAACGGCATGTAAAGGTGATCGATTTTGGTTCGGTGTTTGTGGCAGGTATTGCAGAAATTTTTACGCCTATTGAACATACGGGCGCGCTTGGCACCGCTACCTATTCCGATCCTTATTATTTGCATGGCCGAAACACCGGCGTGCAGGGAGATATATATGCGCTCGCGACCATTAGCTATGAGCTGTTTACTGGACAGCTTCCCTATGGGGAGAAAATCGAAAAGTGCGAAGCAATGGATGACTTCGATAAACTGCGCTACATCCCAGCCAGTAATTACAACCCGGTTGTACCGCTTTGGTTTGACCGAGCGCTTGAGAAAGGCGTGAGCTTAAAACTGGACAATCGCTATCACCTTTTAGATGACTTTGTCCGCGACCTTACCCATCCTAACCCAAAGTTTTTAAAAGACGACCCGGTTATAGAAAGCAACAAAGGACTGATGTTTTGGCAGATGATGTCTGCGTTTTGGATATTAATGTTGATTATTGTGGTCGTTTTGTTTTCGGCCAACACTTGAGTTTAGCCCATGCCTAGCCTGACTGTACTGCTGTTCCCACTTCAAGCTGCGCAAACCAGTCTAAAAAGCGTTTGATGTTGTCACCGGTGAAGATACGGCCATGTTGAGGACACATCATATCGATTTCCAGTTTACTGATGCGCTCAACCCAGTCATTTTTTGCGCGATTTGAAGGCATCCAGCATTTATGAAAACCTTCCATTAAGGGGATATGAGCGTCAAAGTCCTCGACTTCCATGGGTGCATCGTGCCCCTCTATGGCCGCGCCAACGTCTCCGCTCATTAAGATTTTAGCTTGGGCGTCATAAACATTAAAATTACCAGAAGAATGCAAGTAATGAGCAGGAATAAACTCGACTTCAATATGATCAAGCTGCAACCTTCCACCGCTATCAGGAATACCATTAAATGCCATTTTATCCATTCCAAAGTGGCGTAAAAACCCTTCCCAAATCTGCGGTGAGTGTAAAGTCGCATTGGTAAGAGCTTTATCCCACAATCCTAATGAAGAAATAATGTCTGGGTCTTGATGCGACGCAAACACTTGCGTAATGTTTTCAATCGGGACCTCTCGCACCACACTTGCCAACATTGGCGCAAATAGCTCGATACCACCTGGATCCATCAAGAATCCATGGTTTTGCGTTTTAATCATGTATTGATTGGTATCTATAACACTATTGGGTTTGTCTGGGTCACGACCAAACACAATCCATTCGTGATTGTGCTTAGAATAAATTGTTTTACTTTGCATCTTAGATTTTCGCTCCGCGTGATCGGCCTGTCGCAATTAGCTTAAGCGCGCGCCCTACATTTGATTCAATGCGATTAATGGCGCTTGATATATTGTTTGCATTATCGCTAAGTTGATTTGTATACGCTTTATCTGCTTGCGAGGCTTCAACAAGTGACATTGATGCCAACACTTTGCCTACTTCAAGCTCTTGTTTTAAATCCTCAAGCTCCCTGACTAAGTGACGAACAAGGCTCTCGATATGCTCTGTCTCGTTAGTGACTTCGTTTTTGATATCAGAATATTTTGTTTGCAAACTGTCGAGGTATTCAGCACCCTCACCTTTGTCAAAGGCCCGTTCGAAGTGTTGTTGCGCAGTTTGGGTTTTGACGACTGTCGATGTCAGTTTACTAATGACCATCGCTTGTTTGTTTATCGCATCTGAAGCGTGGATAGTTTTGCGCGCCAGTTGGTCCAAAAACTCTGCTAGCGCCCCAAAACCAGCTGCATCGCTTCCTGCTCTAACAGCAAGTACGGCTGCATTGTTAGATGCCAAAGAAATCTCTTTAGCCACGACCTTCGCCTTATCTAGCTCTGCTGCAATAATTGCAGCAATAACGAAATGCTGAGTGGAATGTGTTTGGATAACCGACGTGATAAAGCTTAACTCGCCAATAACTCGATTGGATTTTCTTGTCGGTCGAATACCACATAACGACGAATATTTTGCCCAGTGCTAACGTCTTCAGTCATTCTATTGAGGTAAGGCTCGGCGTCGTCACTGCTTGGTGGGGTTTTATTGTCACCACTTAAACTAGCAATAAACACAAAGTCCCAGTGTTTATTGATGCTGTCAGCTTCTTTACTGAGTGCGCCGAAACTTGGGACCTCTTCCGGTAGTTTATCGACCACCATAACAGGTGATATGGTGCCTTTTTTGTCATCGCGTTTTGCACTTTTTTTTGTCGCCTCGGCAGACGCAAATAAAAACAACAAGCGCTGCGGGTCGGGTTGCTCATTCGCCATTTCTAGCAAATCACTGAACATTGAAATCATTTGAGAAAGCCTTAGAAAAATACCAAGCTCTAGAGTATTCGGTTTATCCGCGTATGTGAATAATGACTAAGGGGTAAGCTTATACCTCTTAATGGGTATAAGCTTACTTACGATAAGAATTGCGAATACTTGAAGCATTTAGAAACGATAAGTTGCAGACACCCTAAAGTTGCGCGGGGCGCCCGGCTGCACCCATACATCTGCAAATGAGTTTAAGTAGTAAGTCTCATCAAACAAGTTTTCTAGTTCGCCTCGCACAGATAATGACTCACTTATCTCGTAGTTGACGAATGCGCGAGCCAATGTATAACTTGGCAGCTCAAAATCGGTACCGAAGAAACCATTTCTATCGCCTACATAAACGACGCCTCCGCCATACTCGAAAGGTCTGCCTGACAGTTCGCTCTCTTTAACTAGCTGCAGGCTTAACTGATGCTCAGGAATGTTGAGTAATGGGCTCCCAGCTTCTACGGTAAAACCAAAGTTGGCATCGAAAAAAGCGTTTTCAGTTTGCGCATCTACGTAAGAGTACGAAGCCCATAGCATTAATCCGTCGCCAATTTCTCCGTTTAGGTCAATCTCTATACCTTGGCTTTCAGCTTCGCCAATTGCCGCGCTGGTAAAGGCGGTAGGGTCATCAACCACCAGCAGGTTTTCTTGCTCCACCCTGAAAAGAGCAACGGTACCTGTCAGATTTCCATCGTTTAACGTGAATTTGATACCCGCTTCCATAGAGCTTGATTGGTTGGGTTCAAATCCGTTTCCGTCAGCGTCGTTACCCGATAAGGGACGGAAATTTTCGCCATATGCAGCATAAAGCGACAAGGTATCTGTTGTTTGATACACAATGCCAAACTGAGGGCTTACACGGCTTTCTGTTTGGGTAGCTGTGGTGTCTGAGCGTCGGTTAATAAGTTCTTGCTCATAGTCATCAAACCTAGCACCAATACGAATATCGAGTTTGTCAGTAATGCTGATTTGATCTTGAATGAATACACCTAGCGATTCTTGGGTTTCCACACGGTCAGTGTTCGGGCCAGGTGTGGGAAGCGGGTATGCGCCGTATACAGGGTTAAATACGTTGATAAATTGATCACCGCGCACCCGCAAAAACACTTGGTCGTTTTCGAATTCATCCGAATCTATCCCAACAATGAGACGATGTGCTAAACCCGCAAGCTCAAATTCCCCGGTTAGCTCTGCACGAAACACTTGATACGTGGCATCATAGTCGCGTGTTCGTCTAAAGCGATTAATTTCACCGTCTATCACATCACCAAAGCCCGTTTCAGTTGCCGAACCTTCTAAGGACGTGTCACGATAATTGACCCCCACTAGCGCGCTCCAGTTGTCATTAAAGTCGTGCTGATACTCAAGTTGATGGCCTAATACATCTGCTTCCATAGGTCCCTCACCGGGCTCTCCTAAAAAACGACTTTCTGGAATTAATCCGAGAACGCCGTCAATAGCAATAACGCCTCTGTCAAAGGGCACTTCTTGGCGACTATACTCAAGTTCATAGACTAACTGGCTTTTATCATCAATTTGCCACGCTATTGACGGACTCATCGCTCGACGTTTGGTTTCTATAGTATCTCTGAAACTCTCGGCATCCTCATAGTAACCAACGAAGCGGACCGCTATATCATCGGATATTGGCGTTGTGTAGTCTAAATCAACACGGTAAGTATCAAAGCTACCCGCTAGTACACGGATGTTTCCTTCTTTATCAAAAGTTGGGCGTTTGGTTACCAAATTAATTGTGCCGCCGGGCTCACCCCGACCGAAAATTGCTGCTCGGGGGCCTTTTAATACCTCAACTGATTCAATACCCGATAAATCACGCGCTCCACCAAAACCGCGTCCGGCGTTAAAGCCATTTACCAAATAGTTGCTCGGCAAGTTTTCATCTCCCACAAAACCGCGAACCGCAAAGCTGTTCCACAAGCCACCGAAGTTATTTTGACGGGCAACAGAACTTGAAAGATCGAGCGCTTGCGATAAGTCAAATGCGCCCGCATCGATTAACACATCAGAGCTAATCACCAGCTCTGACTGAGGCGTTTCAAGCGTCGAAAAGTTGCCACGATACGCTTGACGTGCACCAATGACTTCGACCCGTTCCACATCTTCTGCGCCAGCTTCAAGGCCTTGAACCGGATTTGAAAGCGCGGGAAATGCAAAAGAAGCGCCGATAAGTGCGGCCAAATAGGTGGGTATACATCCCTTTTTGTGTAACATGGTATTGAACCTTTTTATAAGTATTTAGTGTTTAATTGGAGCCGCTTTGTTTTGTTTGTTCAAAGCGCGGCAAGTCATTTAAATATGATTTGTCGTAAGCGTCTTTATCGGTAAGCCATGGGTAATAAAACATGCGAAGCGAGGCATGAAACGCACGAATTTGCTGTTCGTAGGCTTGTGCAGCCAGCACGTCTGTGTCAGCAAGATTGCTCATCTTTCTCTGGATTAATAGCGGCGGTGAAACTAGAGAAACGTAGCCCGCCAGGCGATGTTTAAGTAAGGTCACGTCTGCGTATTCTTTGGCAAGCGGCAATGCAACCTGGTCACCAACTTGCTGAAAGGCGTAGTACCACATCCAATCGAAGGCCTGCTCATCTACCACATACTCTTCGTATTGCGGGTGGCTGGCAAAAAAAGCATCCATTGTGGTCTGGACCGGCAAGTCCCATGCGTCGTTTACGGTTTCACGCTGAAGTAGCAATATGTCGCCACCTTGCGGCCCATGAACGGATTGCTTTATCGCTAAGTCACCTAAAACGGGGAGGACAAAGGTTAATAGCACCCACAATCCGATTAGGCCTGACGCAATTTTGGGGGCGCTGTTGGACTTTTTACCAAGGTATAAGCTTAAGGCGGTCCAAAAGGCAAAATATAAGATACACCACAGCGTGACAGCGAGTATGTCGCCAAACGCGGCATCGCTAATAATGGCCCCCACATAGAAGGGAATAAGAAAGCACATAGACACAGCGATAAAACGCACGCTGGTTCTCGCGCCCCACAGGGAATAAAAAGACTTGGTCGTAGTGATGAGTAAATCGTGTCTGCCGCTTGAGCGCTCGGATGCTATTAAATCATGGAATAATAAAATCAGAATAAGTGGAGAAAGCGCACTTATCACAAATGTAAAATCGATTTTTCCCGATTGAGCAAGTTCAGCGTTTTGTGCGTCACTTTCGTAAATTTGTCCTTCTAGCGCTAGCATTTTTATGCGGTGCTTCCATGGATAAACGTCTCGCTCACCTAGTGCAGCAAACGCTAAGTTAGAGGGTTCTGAATAGGTAAGATGAAAACTGTAATAGGCCAATGATCCTGGATCATCATACTTAGCTTGTGCCTCTGCCCGGTCAATTTGATCGGCAAGTTTAAGGCGCTCTATGGTCTGGCGTTGGGTGTCAATCTCACTTAATCCGGTGATGACGGAGAATAAAGATACCAATAAACTGCACAATAGCAGAACCACTACATAGCGCTGGCGAAGCATGAAACGCCATTCTCGAACGAGCGAGAAGATCATACTGAATGCCCCCCTGCGGCGCGAATTAACAATATTAGCGCCACTATCCATACAAGCAATTGCCCCAATGCACTGACGCTTTTAAATAAGCGAGTGCTTGCATCATCGATAGTGAATGTAAAATCATCCACGACCTTCCAGTTAGCTGAGCTCACACGCGCACGCTGCCATGCCTCGTCACCGTTATTCCGGTTGATATCGTCAATGTAACTAAGCTGCTCTTTGTGCGCTTGATTCAGGGACTGAACAAAATTAAAACGCAGGTCTTCGGTTTCTCTTATGAAGCGATGATGTGTTTCTATGCTGGTGCCTGCACTTATCATTGAAAGCGAGCGAATAGCAATTTGCGGAGATAACCACCCAAATAGGCGCGCAATCTGCGTTTGCGCCAACTCTTGGGTCATGCGCTGCTCTGCAAATCGATTAAGCACTTTTGTTAATTCCGCCTCAGACGCACTTGCCACGGCGCCTCTGAAGTTAATGGGCAACTCTTCTACCGTTTCAACATCGTATTGTGCTAATAACGACTGCCGAAGCTGTGTAAATGCTGGGTCGTTTGCATTGTGCCCGTCGCCAAGTTTGCGTAACTCGGCAATGACGGCAAAATCTGTCTCTAGCTTTCCTGGTGCTGGTGCGGATACAGACGCGGTCGTGCTTGCGATTCGCGGCATCGCAATACACAGCAAAATCCACATAAAGCTCAATGCGGTAAAGCTTTCGCTGTTTTTTGAAAGCGCAGTTGAGCATAGTAAAACCAAGAGCGCCCACACAAATAAATACAGGCTGTAGGAGACTAAAAAGAAAACCACTACACTCGCTGCTTCGCCTTGAAAAATCGCGAACACGCCAGATAAGAGCAAAGGCAGCATAATGAGCCCAACAACAGACAGCAAAGCTAATCCTTTACCCAAAATTAGCGTGAAGATGGATGTGCCTTGAGCCGACAAAAATGAAAGCGTCTGCGATTCTCGCTCTCGACTAATCGAGCTGTAGCCAATTAGAATCAGAAGCAAGGGCGCTAAAACCTGAAGCACAAAAGCTGGCGATAAACTGCCTAATTTTGTTAAGCCTGTGCTCTGTTTTTGTTCAGCGAACATTGCACTGTTTTGACGATGTCCCTCTAAATAAATAGAGTTGCCCGTGTAAGCATCGACGCCTGGGTCAAGCATACTCAGAGGTGAAGGGGTTCTAAACGCATAATGTCCATAGTGGACCATTCGATGTGGATGTCTGTCTGGCTGTTCCATAAACACATCTTCAGATGTCTTCTGCATACTTTGTCGTTCATGGCTGAGCTCATGCATGTTCACCGCCGTGACCACTACGGACGATAAGCTAAGCACCACGCCAATTATCAATACGACAAGCGCTACTTTTGAACGATACCAATATCGCCATTCATCTTTTGCTACGCTCCACATATGAGGCAAACGGGAGTGATTGTTACTTGCACTGGCAATCATGCTAGTTGAGCCCTCTGGGCAAACGCGGCATGGACTTGCTCAGTGTCAATCTTTCCATTTTGGGGCGCTTCAAACTCACCAACCAATTCACCATTTCTCAGTAAACCGATACGATTAGCGACTTGGCAGGCCCCATAAACATCGTGCGTTACCATCAATATACTGGCGCCAGATGCAGCAAGCTCTCGCACAAGTTGATTGAACTCATCAATAGCAACAGGATCTAACCCGGATGTTGGCTCATCAAGCAAAAATATTGGAGCCTCTCTTAGGAGGGCTAACGCAATCGCTGTTTTTTGGCGCATCCCTTTTGAGTAAGTATTTAAATGACGGTCCCAAGCGCTCTTTTGCAAGGCAACTCTCTCAAAGGCTTGTTCCATATCCTTTTTTGACTTTTCAATACCAGCAAGAGACAAAAAATACGCCACGTTTTCTCGTGCGCTTAAGTGTGGATACAAGCTCGCATTCTCTGGTAGGTAAGCCGTTTTTCGTCTGATGACGTCAATGGCTTCGCCAACTTCATGAGCATCAATTATTGCTTTACCGCTTGCAGGTTTGTTAAATCCTAAAAAGGTCTTGAGCGTAGTAGATTTGCCCGCGCCATTTCCTCCAAGCAAGGCGTATATTTCACCTTTCGCTACTTGAAAATTTAAGTCTATTAGAATGGTTGCGCCGTTAATTTTGACGCTGAGAGATTTTGACTCAATCATGTATTGCGTTTGCGTGACGTCTGACACACTTCATCCTTGCGGGTTATAATATAACATCCATAGTGTAATGATATATTATGGCAAGCGCAAACTCATGATTTGTATAAACAAGAGTTTTTCATGCTTAAGAGACTAGCTACTATTCTTATGAAATTGGCAAAGGTGCCGCTTGCAGCCAATTCTCGGGCGCATACTCGCTTCTGGCAGAAGTGACATGAAGCGTAAAGGCGTGGCGGGATTTATTGGAACGATTTGCTTCACTGAAATGCGGCAGTACACCATTAAATACCACTAAGGAACCGGCGGATACTTCGAGTGCTTTTGCAGCATCGTCGGCAGGCCACGAAATATCTGATAAAGACACAAGTTCAGTTGAGTCATCAGGGTATCGTGTAAACTGTTCTTTTAGTGGAAAGTTAGCGCCGTGTTTGTGTACTTGTAAGCAGCCATTTGTCAGATTTGCATCCTCCACGGCTAACCAGAAGGTGATGACCGATTGCGGCTGCGTGAAAAAGTAAGTCGCATCTTGATGCCAACGTATTTCGCCGCCTATTTTTGGCTGCTTGAATATATACATGGACTGGCGAATTTCAGGCTCGATTACCCCCACATTTTTGGCAATACTGGATATTTCTTGTCGTTGCGAAAACGCAATAAACTCCATGACATGCTGATGCAAAGCATGTCCAATTTTATTGATACTGAGGTGCTTATCCTGCCCCAGTGCCCCGTCGTCATTGAACGCTTCCTCTTCAAAAAAGCAGCGCACTTTATCACCTGAGGTGAGAAAGTAATCATCACGATTGGTATCTGCATTTTTGGTAGAAAATATCGACTGGCTGGACGCAGGGTCAAAATTATCGACAATGCGATTGGCCGCTTGTTTTAACAGATCCATTTGCTTAAGACTGAATAACTCCTCAAAGCACACATAACCGTGTGATTGAAACTGCGCCACCTGATCACTTGTCAACATACATGCTTAAGCTTAGAAACCCAGCCAAAAGAATAAGTGTTGTCATCATATTGTTCAAGCATGCCATCACGATTGATCGCTCGTTTCTTGAAAGTGTGAAATGGGTTCTCTCAAAAATATGATTGACCTGAGTCGATAATGCATCTAATGTCAATGATAATCATTCGCATTACAGATTAAATATAACTGCCTTTTTGGAGTATTCATGAAAATCTATTCATATCTTTCAAGCTGCCATGCCCACTGGGTGTCTCGCAATCCCTTACTTGCATTTAAGCAATTGCAAAAGATGATTGACCTTGGACAAAACTTAATGAAAGAAGGTGATTATCAAGACGCAAAAGATTATGTTGGCTCGGCTTTTGAAAGTGCGGAAATTCTGTTTGACCAAGAACAATCCTCTCCGCAGTTGGTAAGTAAACTCACGTCGTTGACCATCATGCTGTCTGCTATTTACCAAGGCATAGGGCGGCCAATCAAGGCCTGCTCTGTGCTCAATCGGATTCGATGGAAGCTAGATGAGGAAGAAGCGCGGTCCCGCACTCATGCTAACAAAGCGGCTTTTATTCGGCATTGCTCGAATGCCTTACTTGAGGCAAGAAAAGATATGTTGGGCGCATCGCTTCTTGCACATGGCATCTCTAACGGCAATAAAAGTGCCGCAATGATGGGCATGACTGTTCACTAATTTCAGCTTGACAGCGAATGATAGGGACGCATGCCACTATCACTGCCAGCCGTTTGTTCTTTGCCAGGTCTTATCGTTCGTTATTCCTTGCTGATTTAGCAAGTGATATTCGTCGTAGTGAGACACCGTCATACAGACATGATTGGGTAATACTCGCACTTTGCTTCCCACCGCTAGTATATCGGGCGGCATGGGTGAGCCATCTATACGCATCACTAATCCGTGCTCTTGACTGACCGATTGCACAATCACCGTGGCGTCTAGTAAGGGCTCGCCTTTTTCGTTACAAACTAAGCCATATCCATAATCTTTTTCTTGCTCAGCGGTACTGCGATCCTGGGAGAGCGCTAATCCACCGGCATCAATATATATGCGTCCATTGTCTTGTTTATGTTGAACGACGCTTGCTAAAACGCTGACAGAAATATCATCAACATCGGCTGCATTTACACCCACCTGTGCCAGATCTTGAAACATGTTTACGCCGCAGCATATCTCGGTTAGTCCCGCTAAACTTGCAGCGTCATGGAGCGCGGGCGATGAACCCATGCCGACATTAAAGCGATAGACTCCTTTTGACTCAATGGCGTTTTTTGTTTTAAGTAACACCAAGCGATGATGTTCAATTAAGGCCATTCGTGCATTTTTATCGGCTAACGAATAAGTCTTACCTGCATAGCTGTAAATACCGTCAAACTCCAAATAATCAGATTGTTGAATATCGTCAAAAATCGCCCAAAATTCCTCACTTAAAGGTATGACGCCGCCTCGATTTTGGTCACAGTCTATTTCAATACATACCTTCACCGGGACTTGCAAGCTTTCGCTTTGCTCTGATAGGAGCTTCAAGGATTTGATGTGATCAAGCAAAACCCCAAAATGCAAACCGTTGCGTATTAACGGCGCGACCAGACCCAATTTATCCGCCGCAAAAGGCGGCGTATATCGAATGTTCTTGATACCGGCTTCGAAGAAGAGCTTTGCTTCATTAATTGTTGATACCGCAACGCCGTCCCAGTTCGCACCAAGTGCCAGTCTTGCCACTGGCACAGACTTGCACGTTTTTAAATGGGGGCGAAGTTGCACTCCAAGCGCTTTTGCACGAGAACTTGCGGTTTGGATGTTTTTTGCTGTTTTTGCAACATCCAAGATAAGTGCGGGAGTGTGCGGTAATTGCATAATGCGACCTTTCATCTAAGTTAGCTGAGTTTTAGCCAAACATTTGTAATTATCAAAACGGTTCACGAGCCTAAATAGATTCGCTTTTTGATGCGCACTATTTAACCTGCTCACCACATACTCGCTCTGCATTCAGGCGAAATGACAAAGTGGTTTGATACTAATTGTCACTATATCAAACCTGAATTTAGCATCCATACTTACTTTTCCCTGAGCCTTAGCGAACTGTGAAATGCGTCATAGACGCCTTCATGCTCTGGGCAAGTGTGTGATTAGTAGCTGAACGCTACTGCTAGCAGGCCTGCAACGATAGTGCAACTGGATTGATTGATGCAGCGCAGGTTACCGCGCTGCAGATTATTAGCCTTGTTCAAGTCATCGCGAGCGAGATTCTGGCAGTTTTAGTCAAATCCACCATGGCTTTGCGCACATCGTATTGCGCATTTACCGCCTGTTTATAGCTTATGTAAAGCACTTGCCCTTTGTACCTGACATGAAACCCCTCTGCAAAGCAACTTAGCATTTCTACCTCATTTTCTTGAGCTCGATGCTGCGTAAACGCAGTGACAATTTCAGCTAGTGCATCACCATGGTCCTCATGCATATGCGAAATAACCCCTTCACTCTGCTCGCTTAATTTAGCGAGCCTAGCAGTCCAGTCGTTACGACTAAACCAGTATATCTCGCCAAAGCCGCCAATGTATCTTACTCGCTCGGTTTTAAGTAAATAAAACCTAAAATCATGCGCTTTTACATAGCTTTTTGCCTGCTCGAATAAGCTAAAATAGAGTTTCTTAAGAGATTCACTGACAACATCTGCCTGCGCGTGCGCAAGAACCGTTACGCGCGCACTGGCCTGGCTGTCGTCCTTAGCGTGATCATAAACGCAAAGGCTGACTTTTGCGTCGGCCTTCATGTTGCGAGAGTGCTGCGCAATGTCTGACGCGTAAAGCACCAAGTCACCGTCTTCGGTCATTAAAAAAGGGACAACGGAACCAAATGGAAAGCCTTTTACCGATAGGCTGTTTGTTGCAAGCACGCCGCTGTGCTCTTGGCGAAGCAAAAGTCTGGCATCAAGAATATGTTGTTGTTTATTGCTCATATGCGTTCCTGTTTATGGATGTAATTAGTTGGAAATAGGGACATGATAAATAGACTGACTGAGGGATTGACGCGCTGTATGCAAATCGGCGAAGCTGCCATTTACATCAAAGCAGGTGTTCAAATTTGCTTGAGTAAATACCGTATCTTTGGCCCCAAAAGCGACGATATAGCCTTGCTTGATGAGTAAAATATCGTGTGCAATTTCGGCCATTGCGTTAATGTCGTGGTCCACGAGAATAACCGTTGCTCCTTGCTGACAAATTTGCAGCAAATATCGATACAGATGACTGGTTTGTTTAACGTCTAAAGCGCTGGCTGGCTCATCTAGCAATAAGCATTTTCCTTGCAGGCTTTGGGAGCGGTGTCCATCGTAAAGCTGTAAATAAGCCCGCGTAAACTCTACCAACTGCGCCTCGCCACCGGAAAGGGCCATGATGTCTTGGCTTAACAGACCTTTAATGCCAAACAGTTCTGCAGCCATCTGCACAATAGCTTGAGAGTCTTGAGCTGACTCTTCATAGAGTTCTCGGGGTAGCAGCAAGTATTCAAACACCGCTAAGCTAAACGACGGTTGATTGTGCTGAGAGACGTAGGCACGCGTTTTTGCTAAGCTTTTAAGAGAAAAACTCGCAAGCGGATTATCGGAAAATTTAACTTCACCTGAAAGCTCGGCATATTCACCCAACAAGGCCTTTAATAGGGTAGATTTACCTGCTCCGTTTGCGCCAATAATCGCCGTAATTTTCTTGCTAGCAAAGCTGACGCAGATGTCATTTAGCAGACGCTTGTGACGAATAGCTAAGCGAAGGTGGCGGCACTCAAACAAAAGAGAGTCTCCTTTTTTCACGGACAATGAGATACAAGAAAAACGGCACACCAATGAGCGAGGTGAGCAACCCGATGGGTAATTCGGCTGGGGCAAGCACTGTGCGGGCAAAGGTATCTGCCAGAGTAACCAGCATTGCCCCAACAAGTGCACTGCTGGGAAGCAGTATCCTTAAGTGTGAGCTAATAGCCATACGACATAAATGCGGCACCACCAAACCCACGAACCCGACGATACCTGTAAAACAAACAGACACCGCAACCACCAAGGCGACCACCAAAAGCAAATGCCGTTTTGTTTTGTGGACGTTTATACCTTGATAACGCGCTTGTTTTTCGCTAGCGCTTATAAGCATCATTGCGTGGCTTTTTCGATAAAAAAGCGTATATGCAGCGCTAATCACCACCAATGCGAATACGGCTTTTTGAAGATTAATGCCCGCATAACTTCCCAGCGTCCAAAAGGTAATTTGGCGCAAGGTTTCATCGTCTGCAAGGTAATTGACAAAGCCTAACAAGGTAACCGCACCTGCGTTTATGGCGACGCCTGCTAGTATCAGCATTAAGGTATTAATACCTGCATGAGATGAAGCTATTTTTAGGAGCAGGATTAAAGCAAGTGAGGCCCCTACAGCGGCCATCATTGAAATAAACCCTTGCAACATAAAGTCGGGTAACCATGCCGGTAAAGCGGCAACACTGGCCATGTAAAAACCCATGGCAGCAAAGAGCGCAGCGCCGGACGACACGCCGATTAACCCCGGATCTGCAAGCGGATTTCGGCATAAAGCTTGTAGCACCACACCACATAAAGCCAAGCCCGCCCCAGTCACCAGTGTCATGACAATTCGCGGCAGGCGTATCTCCCACAGGATCGCCTGATTAAAACTTGTGTGATCTGCGCCGTCACTCGTAAAGTTTGGTATTAAGTAGTCTGCTAAATTGATATCGAGCACACCGCTATTTAGCGACCAAATAATGACAATAGGCAGCGCAACCACAAGCGCTGCCATGTATCGCAAATGCTGCGCTCGCTTTAATTTCACAAGCTCAGCTATATTTTCTCTGTTTTTGGCGTTTAATGAGGCCTGAAGCATAATTTGAAGTCAGTTTTGTAAGTTTAATAAGTGGATTAAGGTTGGGCAGTTGTGGCAACTGACAATGAACTGCTAGCATTGTGAGTCCTGCTTAATGGCAATTGCGCCTTGGTTGCCATGTCGCTCGCTGCATCTGCTAGCCGCGGCGTCAAACCTAAGTAAAGTAGCGAATCGACAATGTGGACATTACACCCTTGTAACTGAGCCCAGTTAGCTAAAGCGGGAAGCTCGCACAGCTCTTGTGGACTCAGGCCTCGAGTTTGGTGGGCAGGCATAAATACTTGTTGTGTGGCGCTTGCAATCAACGCTTCGCTTGACACAGGTTTAAAACCGTCAAGACTAATAAAAGGGTTTTCAAGTCCAAGCAGCTCTAGCAAGAGATTAGGGACGGTATTGCTCCCTGCTGCAGTAATGCCTCGTTCGTTCACCGACATCAAAAATGCCAGTCGTATGTTTGCTTCGAGTTGCGGTAAAGCGGCAATATCTCGTGCTAATTTGTTAACCAGCGCTTCTGCTTCTTTAGTTTTGTTGAGGTAGTGACCCAGCTCGCTAATCAAATGAGTAAGACCTTCTACACTTCGATTCTGCTCAAAAATAGCCACCTCTACGCCCATCGCTCTTAGTTGATCAACGACCGCTCGCGGGCCTACCCCTTTCGCTGCAAATAGATGTGTTGGTTTAAGACTTAACAATCCCTCGGTGCCAAGTTGGCGGTAATAACCTACTTTAGGTAAATCTTGCACTTCTTTTGGAAAGCTACTGCTTGTATCTACGGCCACAATAGAATTTTGCATTCCCATTGCAAATAAAAGCTCTGTCATACTGCCACCGGCGCTAATAATTCTTACATTGTCATTTGAGTTAAAAGCATTTACCAATATTGGAGTGTCGTTAGCGAAAGCACTATTAGCCATTGTAGTGATGCACTGCAGTGCAAAAGCCACAGAAAAAGTAATGAAATTCATCAGTCTTGAATACATATCGTTATGCCTTGTTATGAATTGGTAGTTCACGCAAGCGTTGCTTCTTACTAGCGGTTTCAGCTCACTTGAATGTGGACTGATTGCGTATCATGCGACTTAAACATAAACTTGTTGCAAATACGAATCGATCTCATTAGCATTACCCTCATTCTAATGGACATACGATGAATAAATCAAGCATGAAGAAAAAGTTTATGTATTCTCACATCAATTCTGTATCGCCTTATCTCAAAAAATATTGCACAAAACGGTTGCGGGGGGTCAGCCAGCTTTGGGTTTATTCTGCCCTAGCCTTATTTTCTAATGGCGCGCATACGGCAGAGGCCATAAGCCCTATCAGCACCCCTGTGCCAAGCACCATAGAGACGATCACCGTAAGCGGCACCAAAACCTCGCGACAAATAAACGAGATAGCATCTAGTGTCACCCGCATTCAAGCGGAGCAAATAGATGCGATAGCCGCCAACGATATTCGGGATTTACTGCGCTACGAACCGGGTATTGCTGTTGAAGGCAACGGTCGTTTTGGTCTGGCGGGATTTAATATAAGAGGTGTAAACGGCGACAGAGTGCTTATTTTGTTAGACAGGGTGCCCATTGCCGATGAGTTTTCTTTTGGTCCTGCGCTATCTTCCCGTCGTGATTTTGTTGACATTGATTTGATTGCCTCAGTGGACATTGTGAGAGGACCTGCCTCAACCTTGTATGGCAGCGATGCGATTGGAGGAGTGGTTGCATTTACCAGCAAAGACCCTATCGACCTTTTAGAAGATGGCGATCGCTTTGCTTCAAGAGTGAAGGCGGGCTTTGCTAGTCAAGCCAATGATTACTTAGGCAATGTAATGCTTGCAGGCGTGCTGGACGAAGACGAAAAATGGCAATGGCTATTTAATACAAGCATACGACGAAGCGACGAAGTCGAGTCATTTTTTTCTGATGAGCTAACCGGCTCTGACCGCAAATCGACCGACCCACAGAGTATTGACGGCCAAACGCTTTTAACAAAACTCATCTATCAACCCAATTTACATCATCGTTTAGAACTGACTCTCGACGCGCTTGAACAAGACGCAGACACGTCCATACTCTCAGAGGTCGGCAATGTAGTCAGAGGCACTGCTATATTAGAAAGTGTGGGTATGGACCAGCAGAAGCGTCAGCGTTTGTCAGCAGAGTACACCTTTACGAATGATGCCGACAGCCACTTTAAACGCCTGTCATTACTCGCCTTTTATCAACAAAGTGAGACAGATCAAATTTCGCTGACACAAAGGCAAAATCTTGCAAGTGAGCCTAATACCGGCTTGGTCAATCGTTCGAGGGACAGTCACTTTGAACAACAAATAGCAGGCTTACAACTGCAGATGGATCACCAATTTTCCACAGCATTGCTCGAACATTATCTTATTTACGGTTTAAGCCTAGAGCAAACCGACTCTGAAGCATTGCGAGAAGGGCAAAGTATTGACGCTTTGAGCAATCAAAACATTCCAGAATTTACTATATTCCCTGCCAGAGACTTCCCCCCTTCACAACTAAACGAGTATTCATTGTTTATTCAAGACGAAATAACGCTTTTCAATGGAGCGCTAACGCTCAGTCCAGGGATTCGTTACGACAAATTTGAACTCACACCAGAACAAGATGCATTGTTCGAAACTTCTAATCCGGGCGTTGAAATTGCGCCGTTTGACGACAGTGAGTTTTCTGTAAAACTGGGGGCAATCTATCGCTTTAACGAGGACTTATCTCTTTGGTATCAATTTGCTGAAGGCTTCAGGATACCGCCTATGGATGACGTGAACGTGGGGTTTACGAATTTTGCAGGTGGGTATACATCGCTTGCAAACCCCGACCTTTTGCCTGAAATCGTTGTGAGTAATGAACTCGGGTTGAGAGTATCAACCGATGCTTTTGATTTTTCTATCAGCGCGTACATCAATGACTATGATAACTTCATTGAATCTTTGGCTTTGAACGGCTTTAATCCAGCCACGGGTTTGCTGGAGTTTCAAGCTCGCAATATTGATGAGGTGGAAATTAGGGGTGTTGACGCCAGCGCAACTTGGTTTGTTGGTGAGAGTTTTGAGTCGATGGCAAACTGGATGTTTCGCGTAAGCTATTCCAAGCAAAAAAGTGAAGATAAGGCGACCGGTGCTGAACTTGACTCTATCCTGCCTGCACAAAGTGTACTGGGCATTAGCTACGGTGCACTTGATGCGCCATGGCGTATCGAGTTAGCTGCGACGCACAGTGAAGAGGCGAATATTGTCGAAAATACGGCTGACGCACCCGCTTTTTTCGTTGCACCAAGCTACACATTATTTGACTTGTTAGGGCACTATGAGCTTTCCCCAAATATCCGAATAAACGGCGGCATATTTAACCTGTTTGATAAAGAGTATTATCTCGCCTCAGAAGTGCGGGGGCGAACGGAAAGCGAGAACCTGGGTCGGTTCTCGTCACCGGGCAGGAATGCATCGGTCAATATTGTCGTGAATTTTTAACGCTTACTTTATGTAAGGCTTATTTTTCGTGACGATGATGCTCGTGCTCACTATCATGGCCGTCATCACCATGATGGTGTTCATGCTCATTGGCGTGGTGCAGAGGCCTTAGCTCTATAAGCCAGAGAGCGCGTATTGAGTGCATGTATATCTGCCTTACCTTCAATAATTTCTTTACATATTCGTACTGCTGCCTCAGCTTGTTCAGTGCTTAAATGCAGATAAGCTGGGGCTTTGATATGCGCATACCATAGGTCTTGGCAAACATTATCCAACACAATGCGCGCAAAGCAGTGGTTATGTTTCACCGGCCAGTTGTTCTCTTGTCTTTTGGCCAGGCGCGGCATAACAACATTCGTCAGCTCAAGATACTGGTGAACTAGCTGCGCATGATTATCCTGCTCCGTACTGGATAAGTCCTCGAAAAAGTTTAACTGTTTATTCATCTAAAATGCTTTTTAAAACGCTTGCGTAATTTAGTTGATCTTATCTTTATCTGATAGCATATGCCCTCAAGCGATTATAAGGTCATTATTATTATTCATCATCTTGCGTTTAAAAAACTCTCAAGACAAACAGTGCAGTCAACTACGTGAAAGATTGTAATCAATGCGGCAAGTGCTGCATCAAATACGGCGATGGCGGTATATCAGTCACCCAAGATGAAATTAACCTTTGGGAATTATTTAATCCTGATATCTTCGAATACGTGAGAGGCGATGAAATTTGGTTTGACCCCCATAGCAAAAAGCGTCTCAGGTTATGTCCGTTTTTGCGATGCGAGTCCACTACCTCCAGCTCTGCCCCAAAATACAGCTGCAGCATCTATGAACACCGCCCCGATGATTGCCGCCAGTATCCAAGCCTGATTTCAGAAATGATCCGTGACGAGTGTGAAATGATTGAAATTAGCGATATAACTGAAGCTGCAAAAGCACAACACAAGCTGAACAAACTGATGCAGCGCTAGCTGCATCATAATACGCCTGACAATAGGTAAACTTGCGAAAGATATCAAGAGTGCTTTTTTCTCTGCGCTACGTATACTAGTTTGTGAATAGCTAAAGCCAATCGGCTCTACCAATAATAACGACAGGTATTTGAATGAATAAATTAGCTTGGTTTACCTCGCTCGTGGCGCTCATTGCGCTGCTGAGTATCAGTGCAAGCGTGAGTGCAGATGATCACGAAAGCAAGGAAGAAAAAACAGAAGAATGGGACGTTCTTGCACCACCCTACCCGACTAAATCAGTCAGTATTTCCACCGATGAAACCACATGGTCGAGCTTAGATGTTTCGCCAGACGGAAGCTATATGGTGTTTGATATGCTCGGCGATATCTACAAGGTAGACATTGAAGGCGGCGAAGCCACCCCCTTAACGCAAGATATTGCATGGAATTTACATCCGACTATTTCGCCTGACGGAAAACACATTGCCTTTATATCAGATAGAGGTGGTTTGTCGAATATTTGGACCATGGACATTAACGGCGAAAACCTAACTCAAGTTAGCACCGAGAAAGCCAACCTTATTCACTCGCCCAAATGGAGTCCAGATGGTGAATACATTGTCGCCATGAAAGGCATTATGTCGCGCAGAAGTATCCCGGCAGGTGAAATCTGGCTGTACCATAAAAGTGGTGGCAGCGGTATGGCAATCAAAGAGCGCGTGGGTGGAAAAGCGGAACAAAACAATATCGCAGACCCTGCCTTTTCCCATGACGGTCGCTATATTTACTTCACTCAAAACACCGTTCCGGGAACGGGTTTCCTTTACAATCGCGATGCGCTAGAAGGTATTTTTGCTGTCACGCGATATGATAGAAGCACTGGAGATGAAATTCGTTTTATCAGCGGTACTGGCGGTTCGGTTGTACCTACACCGTCTCCAGATGGCAAATATGTTGCCTTTATTCGTCGAGTCAAAAATGACACTGCACTATTTATCAAAGACTTAAACTCAGGCAAAGAAACTATGCTCACTCGAGAACTTGAGCGCGATATGCAGGAAGGTTTCGGAAGTGAGGGTTATTATTCTTATTATGACTGGACACCCGATAGTGAGTCGATTGTGTATTGGGCGAGCGGAAAAATTCATAAACTCAATATTGAAAGCACCGACAGCGAAATTATCCCCATTACCGTCAATGCAACACTAAACATTGCTGATGTGGTGCGTTTTAATGTGGACGTGTCGCCAGATGAATTTGATGTGAAAATGATTCGCTGGTCACAAGCATCTCCCGATGGTAAGTCGATATTGTTCCAAGCCTTAGGCAAATTGTACTTACATGACATAAAAAGCGGTGATGTTAAACGACTCACTCGACAAAACGATCACGACGAATACTATCCGCGTTATTCACATGATGGTAAAAGCATTGTATACACCACATGGAGCGACACAGAACTTGGTGCAGTGCGCGTTATGTCAGCACGCGGAGGCAGAAGCAAAGTCATTAGCCAAGAACCAGGGCACTACATAGAGCCTAGCTTTTCCACGGACGATGAATGGGTGACGTATCGGAAATTTACCGGCGGATTTTTACTCGACCCGTCATACTCGCTCAATCCGGGCATTTATGTTACCCACATTGATGACGAAATTACCCGCAAAATCAGTGACTCTGGTGTCCGCCCGCATTTCGCAGAAAGTCATTTAAGCGATGGGTCTTACGCTAGCAAACGGGTGTTCTATACTGAACCGGTCTCTGGTAAACCCTACCCAGAAACGCAATTGGTTAGTGTGAACTTGCAGGGCAATGATAAACGCACGCACCTATATGGCGCTGATAAAGTCAGTGAGTATCGCATTTCGCCCGACGGCAAGTATGTTGCCTTTGTGCATCAATTTGATACCTATCTTGCACCATTTGCAGACAATGGTAAAAAGCGCACTTTGGGTCCTAAAATGACATCTTTACCCGTAACCAAGCTTAGTGCACGCGCCGGTGAGTATCTCACTTGGAGTGGAGATAGCACACAAGTAGGCTGGTTCCACGGATCGCGTTTTTATTCACGCGATATAAATCAAGCTTTAGCTTATCTAGCAGATTCACCAGACGAGCTACCAGAACCTGAGCAAGAGGGGATTGATTTAAGCTTTGCGCATCCGAGCGATTCTCCTGATGGCATTAAAGCCCTAGTTGGCGGCAAAGTAGTCACTATGCGAGATGCCGACAATCAGCAAGAAGTGATTGAAGATGGTGTTGTAGTTTTTGAGGGCAAGCGCATCACCGCAGTAGGCACAAGGGATGAAGTGACGATTCCAGAGGATGCGCAGGTAATTGACGTTAGCGGACATACTGTATTACCTGGCTTAATTGACGGTCATGCTCACGGTTCTCACGGTCGAAATGAGATTATACCGCAGCAAAACTGGCATCAGTTCTCGAATGTAGCGTTTGGGGTTACCACGATTCATGACCCGTCAAACGACACCACTGAAGTTTTCGCAGCCGCTGACATGCAGCGCGCAGGTAAACTGATATCGCCGCGCATTTATTCTACCGGCACTATTTTGTACGGCGCTGAAGCACTTGGCTTTAAAGCTATTGTAAATAATCGCGATGACGCTTTGTTTCACGTCAAACGCATGAAAGACGCCGGTGCGATTTCTGTTAAAAGCTATAATCAGCCAAGACGGGACCAACGACAGCAGGTCTTATCTGCGGCGCGTGAACTTGAAATGATGGTGATGCCTGAGGGCGGCGGTAAATATCAACAAAACGTCACTATGCTGGTAGATGGCCACACCACGCTTGAACATGCCCTACCCATCGCCCGCGGTTACGACGATTTAACGCAACTTTGGAGTGCATCAGATATGGCCTACAACCCAACCATGACCGTTGCCTACGGCGGTATGATGGGTGAAGAATACTTTTATGATCGTGACGAAGTATGGAAAAACCCGCGCCTTCTTCGCTACACGCCATCAACCCTGCTTGATCGCAGAGCCATAAGACGCCCCAAAGCGCCGGACGGTTATTATAATCATATCGAGGTGGCTGAATATGCGAAACACCTGCGTGACAATGGCGTGCGCGTATTGCTTGGACCACATGGTCAACGTGAGGGACTCTCTATTCATTGGGAAATGCGTATGCTGCATCAAGGGGGTTTCACACCTTGGGAAGTATTCAGAGCAGGTACCTATGATGGTGCTAAAGGCCTAGGCATGTTTAATGACTTAGGCACGTTGGAGCCAGGAAAACTAGCCGATATTGTGGTAATTGAGGGAGATGCACTTGCCGATATGTCACGCAGTGAATACGTGACCTATACTGTGCTTAACGGTCGCGTCTATGAAGCTGCCACCATGAATGAAGTAGGCTCGGACGATACCCGTAAACCGTTTTTCTTTGAGGATGACAATAAACTGTTTATGCCTCATGCAACGGAAATGGAAATACATGTAAAGGCACACATGTACCATTGGAGCCATTAAAAACAAAATGAAATAGGGCGATTGATCGCCCTATTCGTTTTATTGCGTCGAAAATGGTTACGCTGCCATCTCGTCAAATTCTCGCAAGTGCTTAATACCGCGAGAGATCCAAGATTTAACTGTGTTGATATTGCTGCCAGTTGCCTTGGCTAGGTCTTTTCTAGAGTAATCGTAAAAGTAAGTCAGGTTTATTGCCGTTTTTTCTTTTTCAGATAAGCATTCAAGCTGACGTTTGATATCGCGCGTTGAACGAGTTTGTTCGTCTTTTTGAGCGGGTAGCGCTAGCTTGCTCGAGCACTCTTGTTCACTCAATCGTTTATCTGCATTGTTAAACCAGAGGTGCTTTTTCTCCATTCTAATTTTATCGATGGCCTTGTTGCGCACGATGGTGCACATCCATGTAAGCGGCTTCCCTTTTTTCGCGCAGTATTGGTCGGCACTTTTCCAAATTTGGATAAAGCTGTCTTGCAATACTTCTTCAGTTAGCGCCTCACATCGAAGGATATTAAGCGCGTAATGTTTTAAAAAAGGAGATGATTTTTGATATAAGCGTTCGAAGGTTTTTCCACTTGAAGTACCGCAGGCTTTTAGTAGGTCTTTGAGCTCGCCATCATGATTGTCCATTTCTCGATGCACCATAGTTTGAAGTTAGTTTAAAAAAATGCGGTTTTTTAAATGCTGGATAAAAAAGCACGCGTTTGCGTGTATAAAAGATATCTGTGCTTCGTTGTAGAAAACGTTTGAGCAATCGTGGTAATTTGTCGCTAAATCGTGGAAAATACATACATTGTCGTACTGTTGACTCTTTAAATGCTCGAAATAAACACGCTGGGAACCTTAAGCGTCACGCGCGACGGACGTGAAGTACCACTACCACAATCAAAAAAAACACGGGCTTTGCTCGTTTATTTATTGCTAACGGCACGCCCACACCGTCGCGACCGTTTGTGCGAAATGTTTTGGGATATACCCGATGATCCAAGAGGGGCGCTTAGATGGTCCCTTAGTAAATTGCGCAACATCGTCAACGACAATGAGCAAACCCGCGTACTGGCCGATCGTGAACGCATAGAGTTAGCCACCAGCGATATCCAAATCGATATACGAAGTATCGAAGCGCTATGTCAAAATGACCTGTCAAGGCAGCAGCTCACCGATATCCTGCAAGCCTTAAATGACCCTTTGCTGGAGGGGCTAGATTTACCCAACCATGAGACTTATCAAAACTGGCTAACATCAGAGCGAATCAGTGTCGAAAAGCTTCATACTGAAGTCATCCAAAGGCTCGAAGGGAAAAACAAAGCTGCTCGTGAAGAAGCGCTACGACAACAAAGCGGTAAAGACAAGGAAGCTCATGAAAAACATGCTGCTAACCAACTATTAAAGCGTCAAAAAATACAATTCTGCGAAACCAGCGATAAGGTAAGAATTGCGTACGCGACCGTTGGCGAAGGCGCGCCCCTTGTAAAAGCGGCGAATTGGTTGAGTCATCTTGAATTAGACTGGGATGCACCCATCTGGAGCCCCCTTTTTAAGCAACTTGCACAAGACCATTTGTTTATTCGCTATGATGAACGCGGTAATGGATTATCAGATTGGGAAGTGAAAGATATTTCGTTTGAGGCCTTCGTTAAAGACTTAGAAACGCTTGTAGATGCACTTGAATTAGATACATTTCCACTCCTTGGTATTTCGCAAGGCGCGGCTGTATCCATTGAGTATGCTGTGCGTCACCCCCAACGTGTATCGCATCTGATTTTGTTTGGAGGCTATGCAGCAGGATGGCGAATTAATTCCACGGCTGAGCAAATTAAGGAGCGCGAAGCGGTAATGACCCTGACAAAAAGCGGATGGGGACAAGACAATCCTGCCTATCGTCAAATTTTCTCATCGACATTTATGCCAAGCGGAAGCATTGATGAATTAAACTGGTTTAATGAATTTCAGCGCCAAACTACCTCACCCGAAAACGCTGCGCGTTTTCAATCTGCTTTTGGTGATATTGACGTAAGGCATCGTCTCGCTCATGTCAACGTGCCCACGCTGGTCATTCACTCCAATGGAGACACTCGAATTCCGATTAAATCAGGTCGTGACATCGCCGCCTCTATTCCAAACGCTGAGTTTGTAAGCGTAGAAAGTGATAACCACCTTCTTATTGGCAATGAACCCGCGTCTACCGAATTTGTAGAGGCAGTACGCGAGTTCATAGACCGCACTTAGCTATACAGCGTTTTAAAAATATACGTGGGTCTGCAAAAACACAAAGTCATTCGTGCGACTGGGCTGTTGGGGAATACCTTCCGACGTTCTGATTCCGCCTCGCAACTGCAGGTTTGAAATGGGCGCATACTCCACTACGACTGAATATCGCGTTTCTTGATTGCTTGATATGTCACGATCAGGGTCATAGTATTCCCCGGTCAGTTTGAGATTAAGCCCTTTTATTACCTCATAATTTGCTTCGATGAGACTCACAAACTCTTCTACATCTGGCCCTTCATCCTGAGAGGTTTGAATCACGTTCGCTTCGGCAAGAAAGGCAAACTTCTTCCATGCCCAACCGCCATAGACATTGAAATAACGTTGCTCATTCCTATCCGCACTGTTTAGCACCACGGTGGAACCTACCCTGAAGCCATCAAAGAGCTGCTCTATCTTGGCGCCGTACAAAAAGTTGTCATCATTATTGGCCACCGAACTGGTACCGTTTGTTACGAAAAAGTTGACGATGGTTTTATCATATTCCAAACCTAACTCAACGCCATTATCGCTGCTGTCGAAGTTAAAACCCGTCACCTGACGTACAAAGGATGTATCATCTTCAAGTCGCCATCCGTACGGAACATACATTTTCCCAGCCTTGACGTAATGATTACCCGAGAACTTATACATAACAAAGGCTTCACGATTAACCGCGGCACCAGGGGCAATCTGTTGATCAATGTAAAAAGAAAACTTTGAGTCTTTCGGCTGAATCGCTACATAAACCTGAGCCGAATCAACCCTAAAGGTAGACGAAGTGGCGTCAGCATCATCACGGGAAGCCTGTGCGTTATAACGGAAATTTCCGCCCACGCTTAAGTAATCAGTCAGCTTTCCAATATCGGCATTGGTCATATTCGACATACTGGCAGGCAGTTGAACATGTCCGTACATATTGCCAAATTTTGTTCGTTGCCCACCGCCAAGTGGATTGATGTGACAAGCACTGCATTTTGCACCGGTTTTTACGGCTAGATAGGGTTCAGCCTTTGCACTTGTAGCACAGAGCAATAGTAGAGTGCTTGTAAGAGTGATGAGTAAACTATAGAGATATTTCATGGACCAGCGCCCCTCCTTGGTAACCATCCATGTCACCGTCTAGTACATAACCGCTTTCGCTAGTAATAGAAGACAGGGAAGGTTGATTGAGTATTAGATTAAGTGCAGAGGGCATATTTTCGAGTCCGCTAAATTGCACATTGAGTGTTTTCTCATCCAGCCATGAGAATGTGGTGTTTGACACCACGGTTGCCCCATTAAGAGGGTTTACTAACAGCGCGCTAGCAACATCAAAAGACGATTTCTGTATCGCTTGGCTAAATGAAATGCGCGCCGTTATTTGCTTGGCAACCGTTCTATCAATCTTCACTGCTGCCGTGACCTGCGTTGCATCAATCGGCGCACCGTCGTTGATCCACTGTTTTATCGTGTCTTGAGTTTCCTGATCTAAAGGAGCAAGCCCCAAAGGCATCTGATTCCCTGCAATCGGCGCTCCCGATATCTTCAAGTACAAAAAGCTATTGTCTGCATCCCCAGGCAACACCCGCTTAAATGTAGGATTAGTCGCGGAGTCAATATCAATGAGATTGCTTTGCGAAGTTTCAAGGTCATCCAAACCTAGGCCTAGCGGCGCGTTACCGCCTGCATGGCACTGAACGCATATTGGCGTAAATACCTTTTCTTGAATCGAAGCCAATGTAGGTCTAATGCTGCCATCATCTGGTGGGGTAGGTTGACCAGGTTGTTCTGGGGGTGGTTCGACTGGCGGATCAACTGGTGTTTCTGGCTGGTTGGGGTCAATGGGCTGGCCATTATTATCGAGCCCTTCACCATCGCCAGCGTTGCAGCCTGCCAAAATAAGTGCTGCAAAGAGTGCGATCAGCAAACGCTTGTGAGTTTTCATGTGTATTCCCTTGGTGTAAGTGACAAGGCTTAAAGTGATGGATAGCATCGTCAACACCCAAGCTTACGCCGACGCCTTTGCGAAAGTTGCAGCTTGCTAAGCGAAGATACATCTAGAACCGATCTGTTTTAAATGAGGTACAAAGGATGAGCAGTTGTTTTTATTGGCCTTAACAAACTGGTCTGAGCTGAAACTATGAGCGTTTTAAAAGGCTTAAAATCGATTAGGATTTACATTTAGTCAGTATGAAAACGAGGGCGAGTAATGAATGACCAGAACGATTTATCATTCTTTGAAGAAATGCAGGATGTGAAGCCCCTAAATCAACAAAATCGTGCAAATTTAAAAACGCCTGCGGGTGAAACACTCGCGCAAAAACTCAAACGAGAAGCACTGGAAAAACAGGTCGCGCTGGACGATAACGGCCTAAGCGTTGAGTACGTTAAACCTGTCGACCCTCACGATTTCATCTCGCATAAACAGGACGGCATTCAGGAAGGAGTATACAAAAACCTGCGCCTTGGAAAGTATGACATTGATTCTCGTTTAGTATTGAAGCATTTGAGTTTTGACGATGCTCGCTTAAGCATTTATACGACGCTATCTGAGTGCCATGAGCGCGGTATACGCTGCATTTTAATTGACCATGGCATTGGCATTAACAGCAAGCCCTTTCCAGCTTTCATGAAAAGTTACGTTAACCAATGGCTGCGTGAGATGAACATGGTGATTGCCTTTCATACTGCATTGAAACAGCACGGCGGATTAGGCGCGACCTACGTACTGTTGAAAAAGCATCCAAACCAAAAGCTCATAAATCGTGAGCAACATCAAAAGCGATATTGAAGTCATTCAAAACCCAACCGACAGAAGCAACAATATTCTTTGTACCTGATTTACTTGTTATCGATGTTAATTAACCCGAACTCTGGATAATTAGATGAACAACATTTAATGTTTATTTTTTAAACTATTTTCGTTCACGTTTCGTTCGGAATTAGGCAGTCATCAGGCAATTGATTATTGAATAACAAGAGAATAAGGATATATAACCATGAAAAGACTAATTATCGGTGCAGTAGCAAGCTTCGCTTGTTTAATTCATGCGCCCGCATCTGCAGCGCTTCTCGTTGGCGGACAAACCAATGTTGAGGTAACCGCGCCTCTTTCTGCGCTTGGTATAACACCTGGCCTGTTAGGTGGTGAGTTAGTATCTACAGACCCCTTAACCCTTGGATTTGGTGTTACAGGCGGTGAGCTTGATTTCACTACCTTGGGAGGAACCATAGAACACGTTGGGGCAAGTATTAGCCTAACAGGAGACTTGGGCACCGCTGATGAAAGTGATGATGTAACGGTAATATTGAGCGATTTCTTAATTGACACAAACAACGCTATTTTATCTGGCGATGTAAACGGCGGTGGAATGGTGGATTTGTTTAGCCTCAACTTTGCGGGCCTAGATGCTGCAGCGATTACCGATCTTAACAACCCTCAAATCGCGCTTACGTTTTTAGACGGTGCTAGCGGATTGCTCGAGACCGTGTTTCAGCTAGATAGTGGTATATTATCGGGTGCACAATTTGGACTGGCGGCAACCTCGCCAATACCCGCTGAAGTATCTGCGCCAGCGTCGATTGGCCTGCTTGGGGCTTCTTTGCTTGGCTTTGGCATGTATAGACGCCTAAAAAAATAGAAAGGTCGCAATTAATAAACCGAAGAATCAGTAACGCTTCTCTGTTTAAGCGTTACTGATTAATTGCAAAGAGTTAGTCTTAGTAAATGTAAATGCATAAATTTATTCGTCTGTCCATTACCATAATATCTACTTGTAATTGATCAGTCTTTAATCATCAGCAGCTTGCACTGAGTTTCTAATCAATTCCTTATCCGCCTCTTCTAAGTTGATGAAGTATGCATTGCCCCCTATTCCTTTAAACTCTTCATCCGTAAAAACAACGGTGTTCTGGTCGTAAAACGTCACCGCTTCTTTCTGCGTAACAATTCCCAACTGAATTCGATAAACACTACCCGAAAAAAAGTTATCACCTTTAAAATCTTCAAACAGCCAAAGGCTGGTCGAATCTAGCAGGACGAGTTTTTTGTGATCAGGACTTAATGCCGCTGACGTTATCCAGCACAAGGTTTTAATGGTGGTGCACGTTTTAAATGAGCCAATAAGCTCTGCATCAAAATTTGCGGCGTGATCGCCCACTTTGTATAAGTTAGTAACGCCGTCAAAAGGCTCAGTTCGGTTCTTAGTGAACAAATACAAATGACGACCATGGGCTATAAAGGCTTCTAGATCGTAGTTTCGTTCATTGGCTTTGACAGGCGCATCACCGAGCTCAGGATAAGTAAACTTTATAATCTCAGCTTCCGTGGTGTCAGTCTTTATGTCGATTGGATTTTCGATTTTGTAAATAGTAAGCCACTTGCGATTATTGTCATTATTGCCAAAATCGCCTAAGAAAAAGTGACCAAATTTGTTTTGTGTCATATCCTCCCAGTCTATGTTTTTAGCGTTACTCACAAGAATTTCTTTTTCGATTTCACCATCAGAATTGATTCTATAGAGTTTGGGCTTATCACCACCATCGTTGATTGCCCACAGACGATTGTATTTATCAAATTCAATGCCCGATATCTCTCGCAATTTAGGATCTACCGAAATTTCTTTTTTGCTGTATAAAACATAAATTGAATGCGCCAATGAAGTCGTGACAAACACAAGCAGGATGGACAGTGGCACTAGAAGAGTTCTTTTTCGCATGGAGTGTCTTGAGAGGAATGAGCCTTTTTAAAAAACGATTATTAACTTGGAACGAGATGCTATTTTACCTCAAACTCCCCTACAACATGTACACAAATTTGAATAAACCGGCTTTTCGCTAGTAAAGCCTTATGTCAGTATTTTCTTCAAGTATAGAGTAGCGTCCAGTGCGTGTCAGTCCTGTAACTAATGCTCCGTTTGACCGTTGGTCGCTATTTATTACTCAAACCGCAATAACCGCATTCCCGACATTACATATTGGCGGAGAAAAATGCTCTTGCATACATAAAATACTAATATGCACTAAGCGCCGTAATGTTCTTCACATTCGCGCCAATTGACACTATTGTCAGAAACACATTCGTTATTTAATTCATGAAGCATCGTAGGTGTAACGGAGCCTCTTTAAAAGACGATTATTGCCACTGAATATAAGCGCATCCAAATGCTTCACATAAAAGCATTGAGTATTCATCCACTCCACTGACTTATTAGTTTTTACTTTTGAACAAATATGGTCAATTATGAACACTGCCGCTAGAAAGAGATTTACGTGAGGACTGAAATTGAACAGCTTGTTACTATCATGGACATTGTTTCGCGGAACGGCAATCTACGCAGTAGTATGTCTGTTTGCGCTTTGCTTAAGCCTTCAGACAAATGCAGTAGCGAATGATAGCGATAACAAGACCAATGTTCTATTCATCGCAATTGATGATATGCGCCCGAGTACTGGCAGTTATGGCGATAAGCTTGCTGTTACACCCAATTTAGATGAGATTGCTAGTAAATCAGTACAATTTAATCGAGCATATGTGCAAATGGCGACTTGCTCTCCATCACGTGCAAGCTTAATGAGTAGTCAACGCCCTGATACTCTTCAAATTTATTACAGTAATCCAAAAACCAGACGAGTTGAAGATTCAATCCCAAGCAAGCTTACGCTAAATGGTTATTTTAAACATGAAGGCTATGAAACTGTGGGAATTGGTAAAATATATCATGCTCCTGATGACTCATCCCAGGGTTGGTCCACTCAGTGGGACAACAAAGGCAATGAGTTAACTCGGGGGTTGCTATCGGCAAATGCTTATTTAGATATGCTGGCGTGGGATGAAACACATCCGAATACAAAACGTGCCGTTGCATACGAGGCAGCTGATGTAGGCGATGATGCCTACCCAGATGGACAAAACACGCGATTTGCAATGCTAGAACTCAACCGTTTGGCAAAAGAAAAGACGCCCTTTCTAATGATGATGGGCTATAAAAAACCTCATTTACCATTTGCCTGCCCCAAGGCACACTGGGATAAATATGATAGTGACCGTATTGCACTACCAGTGGTTTCTACACCACCAAAAAACTCGCCGCCCTACGCCCTAAACAACTCTGGCGAACTGCGAGTTTATCCATACATGCCTAAAGGTAAGAAGGCCTTTAGCGAACAAGATACTCTTAACTTAAAGCACGGCTACTATGCCTGCATTTCCTATATCGACACATTAATTGGCAATTTATTGCAAGAGCTCGAAGAAACAGGGCTTTCAGACAATACGATGGTCGTAATATGGGGAGATCATGGATTTAAAGTGGGCGAATACGGTCGCTTTAACAAACATACAAACTACGAAATTGACACACGCGTACCGCTTTGGATAAAAATGCCTGGGCAAACTGTTGGGCAAACCAATGAAGCTATTGTTGAAACCATAGATATATTTCCAACTATTCTCGATGTACTTGGTATGGAAGTGCCAGACAGTTTCGCCGGTAAAAGCTTTAAGTCCGTGGTTATTGGAGAACGTTCCAATTTCAAGAATGCCGCTTTTCAGCAGTTTCATCGGACTTATAAAAAACAGCCTGTAATGGGCTATAGCATCCGCACAGCCAACTATCGTTATGTGGCTTGGCTACACAGAATAACAGGGGAGTTGCTTGCACAAGAGCTTTACGATCATACTAAAGACCCTCTCGAAACAATAAATGTCGTAGGCGACATTGAATACAAAACAGTTGTGGCCAAGCATAAATCATTGCTAATTGAAGGTTATCCTCCAACACTCGGCGTAAAATAAGCTTGATATCCGGTGTCTAAAGTCAACGTTTTTTCATACGGCGGCTTTGAGCAGCGCGCTTATCTTCGCGCTTTTCTTTACGGTCTTTCTTATCGGGAGTAAGCGACCCATCTTTGAACTTCTGTTTACGCATGGCCTTTTTAAGCACTTTTTCAGCTTCAACTTTTGCCATTTCTTGCTTTTCTTTTTCAAGCATATTGGGCGTTTCAAGCGTTATTCTGCCCAGTTTACCTAAGCGTAATTCATTGATAAGCACTTCACATATCTTGTGCAAATTGACACGTCCACCAGCCATCACAGCGCCTCGTTTGACTGCTGCAAGTTCCAAAAACTCAAGCTCGGTATCTGGGATTGTGTCGAGTTTAAAGCGAGTCCTGAGTAGCTCAGGGTAGGCTTTTATCAAATAGTCCGCAGTGAAAAAACCGACGTCATCATATTCCATTGCCGTATCTTTAACTGCTCCTGAAGCCGCAAGACGATAGCCCGTGTTTGGATTTTCAAGTTTAGGCCAAAGTACGCCAGGCGTGTCGTATAGGACTATTCCGCTGCCTAAATTGATGCGCTGTTGAGCTTTAGTAACGGCAGGTTCGTTGCCTGTTTTAGCGATGACGCGGTCAGCCAAGATATTGATGAGTGTGGACTTTCCAACATTTGGAATGCCCATAATCATGGCATTAATCGTTTTAATCGACGCTTCCTTTTGTGGGCAGCTTTTGCGAATAAGCTCAATGAGCTGTTTGCTTTTTGGGATCTTATCCGTTGACGTTGTGATGGTCTTAACACCAGCGTCTGTCTCTAAATGTGTCTGCCACCAAGCGGTTATTTCAGGATCAGCTAAATCAGATTTGTTAAGGATTTTAATACAAGGTATATCGCCTCGCATCTTGGCAATTTCTGGGTTCTCACTCGAATATGGGATGCGTGCATCAAGTACTTCAATAAGCACATCCACCTGATTCAGCGCTTGTTTTATCTCTTTAAGCGCTTTGTGCATGTGTCCAGGGAACCAGTGAACTGCCATGTTGATTTACCTTTTGTTAAAATCAGCCGGGGTACAAGGACTCGTCACTGCGTAGAATACAGTAGGGGCTTCCCTCAAAAAAGTGTCCAAAGCCAAGGATGGCTTTGGTCAAGCGCCCATGGATGGCGAAGAGCGACTTTTTTTGAGGGAAGCCCCTACTGTATTCTGCGCAGTGACGAGTCCGATGCTATATTCTGGCGACGGATCAAGCTATGTACTTTCTCGCATTTCTAAACATACGCATCCATGGACTGTCTTCCTGCCACTCTTTAGGTCTCCATGAATTACTGACTGCTCTAAATACGCGTTCTGGGTGAGGCATCATAATTGTAGCTCTGCCATCTAAAGATGTTAAACCGGTTATACCCGCTGGTGAGCCGTTAGGGTTTGCAGGATACTTCTCTGTGACTTCGCCGTAATTATCAACATAGCGAAGGGAAACTTGTGCTTTTTGTTGCAAGCTCTCTAATTGCTCGCTCTGCATAAACTCGGCTCGTCCTTCCCCGTGCGATACCGCAATTGGCATTCTTGAACCTTGCATACCTGCGAGCATGACTGACGGTGATTCAAGCACTTCTACCATTGCCACTCTCGCCTCGAATCGCTCTGAACGATTATTGACGAAATGGGGCCAATGCTCTGCACCGGGGATCAGGGTTTTCAAGTTTGACAGCATTTGGCAGCCATTGCAGACGCCAAGTGAGAAGGTAGACTTGCGCGCAAAAAAGTTTACAAACTGCTCTCTCAAGCTATCGCGATAAAGCACAGACTTTGCCCATCCTTCCCCGGCACCGAGGACGTCACCATAACTAAATCCACCACATACCGCCAAACCATTGACTTCGCTCAACACTTTGCGACCTTCAATCAAATCGCTCATATGCACATCAATGGCATCGAAGCCTGCACGATGAAACGCCGCAGCCATCTCTACATGCGAATTAACACCCTGCTCTCGTAAAATAGCCACTTTGGGTCGCGCGCCGCTGGCGATATTTTTGGCAATGTATGGGGCAGCGATATCATCGTTGAGATCAAATGACAAGTGGCTATGCAAGCCAGGATCTGAAGCATCTTGCTTCGATTCATGCTCCTGTTTCGCGCATTCAGGATTGTCTCTCAAACTTTGCATAGCCAAGGTGGTACTCGCCCATGTCGCGCGCAATTGCGTGCGGCTCTTCTGAAGTATGATGTGGTCACTGTCTCTGACAAGGACTTGATCGCTACTGTTGATGGTTGCTACACAGAAAAACGCATCCTGTAGGCCATATTTATGCAAGGTGGTTTTGACCGACTCGAGGTTTTCGTCACTTACTTGAATTACCGCGCCTATTTCTTCGTTAAATAAGCAGGGATTCACGCCGCCTTTGAGTTCGCATAAATCAACATCTAATCCAGCTTTTGAAGCAAAAGCCATTTCCAAAAGTGTCACAAGCAAGCCACCATCGCTACGGTCGTGATACGCGTCGATAAGTCCCTGTTGATTCAAAGACTGAATCGCGTTGAACAGGCCAAGTAAATCTTTCGCGCTGTCCACATCTGGCGCTTCGTTGCCCAGCGCATTGTATACTTGCGCTAAACACGATCCGCCTAAACGCTGCTTTCCTCGCGCCAAATCAATCAAATAAAGCTTTGATGGAGACTCTGAGTTCATATTCAGTTCAGGGGTGAGCGTTTTACGCACGTCTTTTACGGCAGCAAAGCCAGTAATTACCAGTGATAATGGTGCAGTGACTGATTTGTTGACAGGCTCAGAAGAGGAGCTGCTCTCTTGCCAGGCCGTCTTCATAGACATTGAATCTTTACCGACTGGAATTGCAAGACCTAGTGCCGGACAAAGCTCTTCCCCTACCGCTTTTACCGCTTCATACAAACCTGCATCCTCTCCCGGATGCCCAGCTGCAGCCATCCAGTTTGCAGATAGCTTTATGCGTTTTATATCACCGATATTAGACGACGCAATGTTAGTAAGCGTTTCAGCAACCGCTAAGCGAGCAGACGCCGCATGGTTGATTAGCGCGACAGGCGTTCGTTCGCCCATTGCAATCGCTTCTCCTTGATAGGAATCGAAAGCGCTAGTTGTCACAGCAACATCTGCAACAGGCACCTGCCAAGGACCCACCATTTGATCCCGCGCGACCATGCCCGTGACGCTTCTGTCGCCTATTGTGATAAGAAAGGTTTTTTCCGCAATGGTAGGTAACTGCAATAAACGGTCTAGCGCTTCAGCAGTATCCAGCTCATTCGCTCGTTGTGTATCAAAATTATCGCCTGAAGCGCTTGCTGAACTGACATCTCTGTGCATTTTAGGCGCTTTACCTAAGAGCACATCAAGGGGCATATCAATGGGTTTGTTTCCAAACAAACGATCGCTTAAGGTCAAGTGCAAGGATTCTGTTGCCTCACCGACAACTGAAAATGGCGCACGCTCTCGCTGACAAATTTGGCGAAATAAATCCATGTTGTCAGGGGCAACTGAAAGTACATAGCGCTCTTGAGATTCGTTACACCATATTTCTAAGGGGGTCATTCCCGGCTCATCGCAATTAATGTCACGTATTTCAAATATTCCGCCGCGCCCACCGTCGTTTACAAGCTCAGGAAAAGCATTAGATAAACCACCCGCTCCCACGTCATGAATAAATTGGATGGGGTTGTTTTCACCGAGCTGCCAACAGCGGTCAATCACTTCTTGGCAACGCCTTTCCATTTCAGGATTTTCTCGCTGTACTGAGGCAAAATCCAAATCTGCGTTACTTTGGCCAGATGTCACTGATGATGCAGCGCCACCGCCCAAGCCGATGTTCATCGCAGGCCCGCCCAAAGCAATTAATTGGGCACCAACGGTGATTTCACCCTTTTCAATATGCTCCCGTTTAATATTTCCTAATCCACCGGCAAGCATGATAGGTTTATGATAACCGCGTACTTCCTCGCCGTTGAAGCTGTTTACCTTTTGCTCATAGCTACGAAAGTAACCCAATATATTCGGCCGACCAAACTCGTTATTAAACGCCGCACCGCCTAATGGCCCTTGCGTCATAATCTCCAAAGCATCGACTATGCGCTCTGGTTTGCCATAGGGCTGTTCCCACGCCTGAGGCAAGTCTGGGAGGTTTAAATTAGAAACACTAAAGCCCACTAAGCCTGCTTTAGGTTTTGAGCCACGCCCTGTTGCGCCTTCATCCCGTATCTCACCGCCAGACCCTGTGGCTGCCCCAGGAAAGGGAGAAATCGCTGTAGGGTGATTGTGGGTTTCCACCTTCATCAATATATCGATAGGCTGATGGTGATAGTCGTAGCGATGAGAATCAAAATCACTATAAAACCGGCCAGCTTCCCATCCTTGCATGACCGCCGCGTTATCCTTGTATGCTGAATACACATAATCAGGTGTTTCTTCAAAGGTGTTTTTGATCATTTTGAATAATGATTTCGGCTGCACTTCACCATCTATCGTCCAATCGGCATTAAATATTTTATGCCGACAGTGCTCTGAATTTGCCTGAGCAAACATATATAACTCAATGTCGTTAGGGTTACGGCCTAAGCGTTCAAAGCTCTCAAGCAAGTAATCAATCTCATCGCTTGCCAACGCAAGACCCAAAGCAGAGTCAGCCGCTTCAAGCGCTACTCGACCCTTCCCTAGCACGTCCACCTGTTGAAAGGAGCTTGGTTTATGGGCTACAAATAAATCTTTGCCAAGTTCAATATGAGCAATCACTGTCTCGGTCATTCGGTCGTGAACCAAAGCACTTAGTAAAGCGAGTTCATCTTGCTTATTGGCGGGTGTTCCGCTTGTCTTGATTGCCTGAAAAGCGATGCCACGCTCGATGCGAATAACTTTATCTAAATTACAATTGTGGACAATATCACTGGCTTTGCTTGACCACGGTGAAATAGTGCCAGGTCTGGGTACAACCACAAAATCGTATTGCATCTCATCTACCGACACGTCTTTGGGTCCGTAGGTCAATAGCTTTTTTAGGGTTTCCAGTTCTGGCGGCGTAAGCTCGGACTGTGTGTCAACAAAATGCACATACCGAGCTTCAATGCCGTTAAGCTGGAGGCCTTGGGATTTGCATTGAGCAAGCAATTTTTCCTGCTTAAATGAAGATAAAGCATGAGAACCGAACAAAGTGAGCATATTTGAATCCAAATAGTGAAGGCGGGCATTTTCAATTGCGCTTTTATATGCGCGTTTTTTTATAGGTAAAGTATAGTGGAATCAAGCCCTTTTGATAAGCCATTAACGCGGCAAAAAGGCAATTTATTCGGCGTTTTGTTGGATATAACTTGCAAAAACTTTTGCTGGCTAAAGCTTTTGCAATTGTTCACAATGAGAGACATGAAATCTATTAACGTAAGCGATTGCCGCAAGTTCTCTTTTAGGTGGAAGTACCTTAGCTGGGTGCTACTTGCTAGCCTGCTAAGCAGCTGTACCCCCTATGTGCAAGAGAGTATGCTCGGCCGCATTTTGGATGAGGGTGTATTAAAGGTCGGTTCAATCTATGGCCGCACGACCTACTACTATGGTGCGACTGCAACAGAGGGCTTTGAATATGAGCTGGCGAGTGGTTTTGCAGACTATTTAGGCGTGAAGCTAGAAGTCTACCCATATTACGATTTCAGTGAGGTGCTTGCGCAACTTGACAATCAGCGCATCGACTTGGTGGCCGCAAATATCGCAATGACGCAGCCACGCAAAGAGAAGTATAAGTTTGGGCCTGCATATCAAAGTTTAAATTTTGAACTGGTCTACAAGAAAGGAGAAAATAGACCTCGCAACATTGAGCAGTTAGAAGGAGATTTAACCATTATCGCGAACGATTTGTATCGTGAACCGTTAGAAGACGCTATTGCCGATCAAAATAATATTCAGTGGAATGAAACACAAGAAAAAGACATAGAAGAATTACTTGAGATGGTCTCCAACGATGAGCTGGACTATACCATATCCGACTCAAACATCTTGGCGGTTGCACGCCGTCGTTTTCCAAATTTAGGGATCGGTTTTTCGGTAACAGATACACTTCAAATTGCATGGTTAATGAACAAACAAACTGATGATTCATTGCGTGCAGCTTTACTCGAATATTTTGGCGTTATGCAGCAAAGCGGTCAGCTTGCTGTACTTGAAGACAAGTATTTTGGGCATGTCAGGCAATTCGATTTCGTTGATACGCGCGCATTTATGAGGGCGGTCGAGAATCGTCTTCCTCAATATCGTGAACTGTTTGAAAACTACGCCGGCGATATAGACTGGCGCTTAATTGCCGCTATTGCCTATCAAGAGAGCCACTGGGATCCTGAAGCAACCTCCCCCACGGGGGTGCGTGGAATGATGATGCTGACGAATGCAACGGCAAAAGATATGGACGTTACAGACCGAACAGATCCACAGCAAAGTATTAGTGGCGGTGCACGCTATCTGGCAAGTCTGCTACGCCGAATTCCAGCGCGTATTCAGGAGCCTGACCGAACTTGGATAGCCATGGCAGCGTACAATGTAGGGCTTGGGCATTTAGAAGATGCTAGACGCATCACCGAAGCACAAGGTTATAATCCTGATTTATGGATTGATGTAAAAAAACATTTGCCTTTGCTAAGGCAGAAACGGTATTACCAGCATACGCGATTTGGCTACGCACGTGGTGACGAAGCCGTGAATTATGTCGAAAACATTCGTCGATATTACGACTCGCTTGTTTGGATAGAAGAGCAAGAAAATCTACCAAAGCTCTTTAGCCCTCCAGAACAGCAAACGACAGATACGCAAGAGCTACCTAAGCCAAACACTGCCCAGACTGCAAAAGTGACTGAGCAGTAGATAGCCCCCCGTCAACTTAGCATGACATGTAAAACATGAGATTACGCAATCGCTTTGGCTATTCTGCGATCTTTCGTCATTCACTGGTCGTAAAAATGAAACAAAAACAACATCATAGTGTCATATACAGTATGATATAAGATTAGCCATAGCGAAATGGCGCATTACTTGCTACCACTTCGTGAACGATCTGCAAGAGATTTGCACGATAGTTACGAGAGCATACTTAAAGAAGGTAAATAATTACAATGGTCGGTGATTTGACTATTAAGCAATTACCGAACAAGGCAATTAACAATTGAAGATTCATCGTTATCGCTGTGCATTCGCTCAGCATGTGAGGTGAACATGAAAAAATGGAAAACCATGAGAAGACAGAGAACTATTAGAAGCAACACCAAGCGTCGTATGATGCTAAAAAAAATCCACCAACGGGTATTATTAAGACGAAAACAGTTCGCCATGTTTGAGCTTGAGCAAGACTATCGGGAGGCATGCTAGCAAGCTGCCCCCTCAAGTAAGCCATGCATATATGTCAATATTGCTAGCACTATTCCAAATTGGTCCTGCGCTGTTTTAGCTTCTTTTTTTGCTCTCTGCGAATTTTAAAAAAATCAGTTAACAACGCAGAACATTCACGCTCCAAAACACCCGATGTCATTTCAATCTGATGATTTAACCTGCTGTCGTTGATAATATTTGAGATGCTTCCACATGCCCCTGCTTTTGGATCCTTAGCACCAAAAACGAGGCGATTTATACGGCTATGTACAAGCAAACCTGCGCACATAGAGCAAGGCTCGAGTGTGACATACAAAGTCGCATTTATCAGGCGGTAGTTACCGATAATCTGTGCAGCCTTGCGAATGACTTGCATTTCCGCGTGAGCCGAGGGATCAATCAGAGAGATAGACTGATTTCGTCCACTTGCTACAAGCTTATCATTGATGCTTAACACTGCACCTACAGGCACCTCACCAAGTTCACCTGCTTGCTTTGCTTGCGCCAGTGCAAGCTCCATCATGTGTATATCTATATCAGTTGCAGACACTCAGTTGCCCTTAGCTACTCGTCGGATTTATCTAAGCTGTATGAATATTACGGTAAGAAACACGCTATATATTAGCCAAATTCACCAAAATAAACATGACTGTCTATTTTGTAATAAAAATTTATCAATGAAAACATTAACTTACGCTTTGGCAAATCTCTTGCTATCATCTTATCAACGCATATTGCCAGACGATACGCAGCCACTTTTTACTCGGCAAAGTTAGCCAGTAAATGTATCACAGTAGCGTTGTTACCTATGGCATATAGCAGCAAGTTGATTTCTGATTTAAGCTTTAAGCTTTAAGCTAACGACATGGAGAACACATATGAATTTAACCGCCATTATCATTGTAGCAATCGTCGCAGGTATGATCGTTAGCATAATAATAGCTGTCAAAAAGTCACCTAATACCAAGTATGCCGAAGAACAATTTGCGAAACATGAGCAAAGTGTTGAGCAACAACTCGCCGATATGAAAGCACGTATTGAGACTTTGGAAAAAATCGTGACTGATGAAAAGTATTCGCTTAACCGAGAGTTTGAGAATCTTAAAGACTAAACACCGTATGCCATTGTGTTTATACGCAATGCTGGGTGGTTCTACCCGCCATCTAATAAAAACTTTTCGATTCTTTCGACTCGCCTAGGCTTTCCCGATATTACAATAACGTCCCCTGACATGAGCACAGTGGATGCATCTGGCTCTTCAATTTCTTTGCCCTCTCTTCGAAGTGCTGCGACTTTAATGCGGCGCTTTGTGATGCCCAATTCATCAATGCTTTTGTTTACCGCGTGAGCAGATTCAGTGAGCGCAACGGCGTGCATAAATTCTAGTTTGTCTTTAGTGTCGTAACTAATTTCGGTGGTTTCGCCTGGGAAAAATCCGTGCATGTGCACGTAGCCTTTTTTCCGTTCGTTGCGAATGCGCTTTAAAATTCGCGACATAGGCACACCCGCGTAGTGTAAAACCTGCGAAATCAACATCAAGCTCCCTTCTTGCACTTCTGGCACAACTTGCAGCGCTCCGGCTTCATATAAGTCGTCCATTTTATAGTCTTTTCGAGTGCGCACTATCACTTTGATTTCAGGATTGATGGCGCGAATGATTTTGGTGACTTTTAAGGCCTTCTCATGATGATCAAAGGTGATGATGACAAGCTTTGTGCTTTTGATATGAGCACTGAGCAAAATAGATTTTTGTGTAGCATCTCCATAAAAAATAGGCTCTCCCGCAGCTCGACTTTCTTGAATACGAATGGGATCGATGTCCACAACGAAGTATCCCAAACCTTCCAGCTTCATCATTTTCGAAATCGATTGTCCGACACGACCAAATCCTAGAATAAGCACTTGAGATTGGGACTCGCTGTCATTGGATGAATCAGGGTTCTCTATAAACTCTGGGGAACGTTCAGGTTCTCGCTTGTTAGTTAGCTTACTTGCTATCACGCCACTTTTACCAATCAACCATGGCGTTAAGGCCATACTAATCACACCCACGCAAATAATCATGGATGATAAAGACTCATCAATCACGCGATTCTCAAGCGCAAGCGCGGCCAATACAAAGGTAAATTCACCCATTTGCGATAACTTTATGCCCGCCGCCCAGGCGTCTTCTGCGTCACTTTGACAAACTAGGGCAGCCAAGCGCACCATTGCTACCTTGACGCTCAGTAATACCACCAGAGCGACTAGCACCCAGTGGAACTGCGTCATCAGGACTTCAAGATCTAACTGCATGCCAACGGTAATAAAAAACAAACCCATTAATATATCCCTAAACGGGCGAATGTCGGCCTCAAGCTGATGACGATATTGCGACTCACTTAACATCATGCCAGCCAAAAAAGCGCCTAATGCCATCGATAAACCAAACGCATAGGTGGTTCCTGCAGCAAGCAATGCAATCACCAGTGTACACAGAACAAAAAGCTCGTCGGTACGCGTTTTAGCTATTTCGTTAAATACTCTTGGTAGCATCCATTTACCAAAAGACAGCAGTGCAACGACCACCACTACACCTTTTAAAAAAGCAAATAATAAAGCGGTTGCAATGCTTTGCTCTTCGGCACTTGCTAACAGGGGGATGGCGATTAACAAGGGGACTACAGCAATGTCTTGGAATAATAAAATGCTGACTGCCAGCTGCGAGCGTTTGGTGTTTAGTCTACCTTGATCATCAATGGTCTTAATCACAATTGCCGTGGATGAAAGCGCTAGCATCGCACCTACAATAATGGCAGTGGTAATAGATTGCCCCAGGGCAATAGCAATGGCGGCAAAAATCGCCGTAGTGAAGAACATCTGCCCAGCACCCACACCAAATACTAATCGTCGCATAGCAATTAAACGCGCAAGTGAAAACTCTAGCCCTAAGGTAAATAACAGAAATACGATGCCGACCTCACCTGCCAAATGCATCTGATGAGTATCGGGGAACAAATTTAATAGCTGGGGACCGGTAATTAAGCCTGCACAGAGATAAGCCAAAATCGGAGGAAGATTAAGGGCTTTGAACTGCCAAACCAAAAATGCGGCTATGAGCATTAATAAAATAATGCTAAGAAATATCTGGTCCACATTTACTCCCAATCTAAAAAAGTGGGCACAGACTTTGCTAACACTGATAAATAATGTAGCAAGGCAAAGAAACATAATTAGCTAATACTGCGGCAGCAAGCACAGTATAGGCCGCCGCTAGTAGCAAGATTGTTGTGCCGAACTCAATCAATCTTTGTTTAAGAGTAATCGATAACGTCAATTTTTACCATGCCATGTCAGTAAAATGACGCTACAAGCAACAACAACGATATATGTGGAGCAAGCAATGGATATCAGTCTAATGACCCAAGAATCGCAAGTGAGTAATCCAATTTATAATACTGAGGCGGATATGACAGTACTCACCATGGCAGAGTCTGCCAATGTTATGCGCACCATGCTCGCGTCTATTGATTTGGAAGAACTTATCAATGATTATTTCGAAATATTAAGCGATAAGTTACCTTGCACGTCTTTAAAGCTAAGCTTTGCAGACAAGACATTGCGAACGGGAAAAAGCAAATCTCGTTCACGCATCATGAAAATATCCATCTATTACGGTCACCCTTTCGGTACCCCACAGCATGCGCAGTTAGCATATTCATTCGCCAAAGTATTATCGCCCGTTCAGCGCAAACTGTTATCGGAGCTCCATGGTATTTTTGCAATGGGCCTGCGTCATGCTTTGGAGTACTACCGAATTAGTCAATTGGCAACAAAAGATATTTTGACCGGCCTATGCAACCGCACAAGTTTTACCGAAAATATGAGCAAGCTCATTAGCATCAGTAAGCGAAACCACGAATCCTTTGGTTTATTAGTATTCGATTTGGACAATTTCAAGTCGGTTAACGATCGTTTTGGTCACCAAGAGGGCGACCAAGTGCTTATCGCGTTTGCTGATGTTTTGCGAGAGTCCCTGCGCGACTCTGACCATGCCTTTAGATTTGGCGGCGATGAGTTTTGCTGCATTTTAATTGACAGCAATGCGAAAGCCAATGAAATGGTCGCCAGACGCATCAGCAATGCAATTGCTAAACATCCCTTATTCAAAGAGCACGGCGTATCTAGCAGCATCGGGGCCACCTCTTTTGTAGAAACTGACACAATAGACAGTATCTTCGAACGTGCTGATGTCGCACTATATCAAGCAAAAGAAGCAGGCAAAAACCTCTTCAAGGCAGCTTAACCGGTTTTACTTAACAGTCCTCTCCCAAATGACTGCTATGTCCTTTGCCCACTATTGCCAAATAGGCTTTAGTGGGTTTTTTTATGCCTTGTTGAGTGCTATCTCGTGCAGCTTGTTCACCTATTACAACTTTGTCGCCCAGCGCCAGTATGCGCTCCGATTGCATCAAAATAGGAATAGATTGCCTTCTCCATGGCGGTATATGCGCCTCTTGAAGCCAAGTCTTTAGAGACTTACTGCCGCGCTTTGGGTGAAGTCGGCATTTTCTGCTGAGTCCGCCGTATTCCACTCTTAGCGGCGATTTTTCAATGGATTCGTACAACGCAATACGTTTCGCGTCTTTCAGATCTAAAGGCAGAGGGCCTTGCTTATTTGAGCCGTCGGAATGTGTCCCATCATTGTTTATATAATTGAGCACAAACGGGTATTTAGGATGTTCAAATGGAAAATAGCGAATTTCAAAAGCGGAAAGTACATTATTTGATAACTCATTCGAACCTTGTGAAGCGCAATACTGTTCAAAATAGAGGTAGGATGCATATCGTCTTACACAATATGCGCCAAAGCGACAAAGCGGCATCGCGTCCTGCTTTGCACTCACTGATAATAAAATTTGTTCTAATACTGCGGTACTCGGCATGACAAAAGTATCTAAGGCCTGCGATTGACTATGAGTCTGTTTAGATAAATGCATGCGGTGTTCAAAGGCAGTTTTTAACCAATGTCTGAGCAAAAGGGCTTGCGTATCAACACTTTGCTGTTTGAGTATATCAAGTGATAATAGACAGTCATCATTTTTGTAATGAATAGCGTGTAGTGCAAGTTTAGCCACGTATTCTTGAGCGACACGCACATAACTTGCACAGTGCTCAGCGCTTCGGCTAAGTGTATCCTCAACTTTCGGCCATCTTTGTGCAAGCATGGGTAATAGCTTTGCTCGTACATAATTACGCGTAAAGCGCTCATCTTGATTCGACTCATCCTCTATCCAAGATAGGTCGTTTTGCCGAGCAAATTGCTCAAGCGCTTGTCTTGAAAAGTGCAGAAAAGGGCGACAAAACTCATTGCCCCTGTTCGAGGCAAAGCGCTTAGGCATTGCACTTAAGCCTTCTGGCCCGGCGCCGCGAAACAGCTGCAATAACAAGGTCTCCGCCTGATCGCTTTTATGATGTCCCAGCAGAATTTTATTATTCAAGCCTGCTCTATGGTAGAGCGCATCGTATCGTGCAAGTCTTGCGCGCTCTTCAAGATTTCCTTTCATATTCTTTGCTTGACCATCAGTCAAATCGACTTGCACAGCAGAAAATCTCATATTGTGCATCTGAGCTTGCTGCGCACAAAACGCTTGCCAATCGTGCGCATTTACACTCAAATTGTGATTCACATGAATCGCGTGAAAGTGGATATGAGGATGTGTCGATTTTAGCTTAGCACATAAAAAAAGCAGCACGCTCGAATCAAGCCCGCCGCTATATGCGATACATACCTTTTTACTGGGTAAAACAACATCTTCGACCGCATCAAGTAATGCCTTTTCTAATACCCGAGCAGTCATGTGTCTGAGACCTCAATTTAGTCTTTAACCTGAATCCTGTTTTAGGAATGGTGCAAGCACTTGTTTTACATACTTTAATTAATTTTTACACTTAGTGCTGCTAGAATTGTGAAGTACAAGGCGCAAAAATCACGTAATAGTTATTCTATTGCTGGCTTTTGCAACGCAGTAATTCGCAATTCTAGCGGTACTGAGCGCCGTTTCTTAAACAGGATTCAGGTTACTTAACAATATCCAAAGGACATCAAGCGTTCATAGCGCTCTTGCAATAAGGTCTCTTTTGAAAGACTGCTGAGTTGAGAAAGCTGTTGCTTCAAGGTCGCTTTAAGATTCGCCGCCATCGCTTTGTGATCTCTATGCGCACCTCCAAGCGGCTCATCCACAATGGTATTAATCAAATCGAGCTCTTTAATTTGCGGCGCGGTAACGCCCATTGCTTCTGCAGCCACCGGTGCTTTTTCAGCACTTTTCCATAAAATAGAAGCGCAGCCCTCTGGCGAAATCACTGAATAGGTAGAGTACTGTAACATATTGACTCTATCACCTACGCCAATAGCCAAAGCACCACCCGAGCCACCCTCTCCAATGACTGTACAAATAATTGGCACGGTCAGCTCTGCCATGACTTTCAAATTCATCGCAATCGCTTCACTTTGTCCGCGCTCCTCAGCACCTACGCCAGGATATGCACCGGGGGTATCAATAAATGTCAAAATTGGCAATGAAAACCGTTCTGCCATTTTCATTAGTCGAAGTGCTTTACGATAACCTTCTGGTTTTGGCATACCAAAGTTGCGTTTGATTTTTTCATGAGTATCGCGACCTTTCTGATGGCCTATTACCATCACAGGCGTATCGTCAAGACGCGCCAAGCCGCCAACAACAGCTTTGTCGTCTGCATACGCTCTATCGCCAGCAAGCTCATCAAAATCGCTTAACATATGTTCAATGTAGTCTTGAGTGTATGGGCGCATAGGATGGCGAGCAACTTGAGAGATTTGCCACGCCCCTAAACCGGAAAATATTTTTCTTGTGAGCTCACCGCTTTTTTCTTTCAGGCGAGAAATCTCTTCTTCAATGCCCACATCGAACTCACCACCTTGATTGACCAAGCGCAATTCTTCAATTTTTGCTTCTAACTCGGCGATTGGCTGTTCGAAATCCAGAAAGTGTGAACCCATTTTTTATCCCGTTTTTGTTATTTAAGCTGAATCCTGTTTAAGGAATGGTGCAAGCACTGTAATACAGTAGCCCAGACATTTAGAACACCAAGTCTACATTATCTTTGCCCAATTCGTGACTTAAGTTACTAATCAGTTCATCTTCAGGCTGCACGAACCATGCTGCACTTGCCGCTACTACCGCGCTTGCGTCTTGATGTTCTAACTGAATATGCAATGGGCACGTTCCACCTCTATACTGTTGCAGTATAGCCTGAATTCTAGCGACAGACGATACGCCGCAGTCGATGGTGTTCATGCGAAGACGCAGCTGTTTGGCGTTTTTGCTTCTCACCTGCATAAGCGTCATTACTTCAACGGCGTTCATTGTATTGCCGCCGCTGTACTCATCAAAGCTGACCTGTCCTTTTATCCACAATAAATTATCAGCAAGCAAAATGTCTTCATAGCGTTCGTAAACTTCTGGATAAAGTCGAATATCCATGCGCGCAGACTTATCATCTAGGGTCACGAGCGCCCAGCGCCTGCCTTTTTTATTAGTCATTACTCGTACGCCTAATACTAGACCTAGAGTGCTAACATAGTTGTCTTTGCTGGTGGGGCGCAAATCGCTTAAGCGAGAATCACAGTAGTTTTTTATTTCATTCACATACTGGTTAATTGGATGCCCAGTCAAATATAGACCTAGTGTTTCCTTTTCGCCATCCAGCCAAACCTTTTCAGACCATTTCGGCACATGCTTGAAAGCATGATGAGGCTCTGCTTCTGCTGGCGCCTCCAAACCAAACAAATCTCCTTGTCCAGCCGCGGCTGCACGAGCGTTTTGCAATGCTGTATCTAATGCGTCTTTTATTGATGCCATAAGCGACGCACGGTGCGGTCCTAAATTGTCCATCGCGCCAGAGAGCACCAGTTTTTCTAATACCCGCTTGTTAATTTTCTTAAGATCGACTTTTTCGCAAAAATCAAATAAGTCCTCAAACTTACCTTCATCACTGCGAGCTTGAATAATGGCTTCTACTGGCCCCTCTCCCACACCCTTTATTGCACCAATTCCGTAAACAATTTGACCTTGTTTATTAACCGTGAATTTGTATTGGCCGGCATTTAAATCAGGCGGTAGTATAGTCAATCCCATGCGATTACATTCATCGACCAAGGTGACAATTTTATCCGTGTTGTCCATATCAGCTGATAGCACTGCGGCCATAAATTCCGCAGGATAATGCACTTTTAACCATAGTGTTTGATACGATACAAGCGCATATGCAGCTGAGTGAGATTTGTTAAAGCCATATCCAGCGAATTTTTCTACTAAGTCAAAAATCTTGATGGCAAGTGTTGGGTCTATATTGTTATCTGCTGCGCCTTTCTCGAAGCTAGCGCGCTGTTTCTCCATCTCTTCTGGCTTTTTCTTACCCATGGCTCGACGCAATAAGTCTGCGCCACCCAGCGAATACCCAGACATCACTTGCGCAATCTGCATAACTTGCTCTTGATACAGAATAATACCGTACGTTGGCTCAAGAATTTCTTTTAAACACTCGTGCTGATAAGTCGCATCGGGATAAGAGATTTCCTCCCTGCCATGTTTTCTGTCTATGAAGTTATCAACCATGCCAGATTGCAATGGGCCAGGGCGAAATAGCGCTACAAGCGCAATAATATCTTCGAAACTATCGGGCTGAAGACGCTTGATCAAGTCTTTCATGCCGCGGGATTCTAGTTGAAACACGGCGGTGGTTTCAGCGCGTTGCAAGGATTTAAACGACGGAGGATCAATTAACGGTATTTGTGTAATATCAATGTGCTCGCCGCGCACGTCTTTGATCATGTCGATTGCCCACTGAATAATGGTGAGCGTTCTTAGACCTAAAAAGTCAAACTTAACTAAACCTGCGGTTTCAACGTCGTTTTTGTCAAACTGCGTAACGGGATTTGCTCCCACATCATCGCAGTATAAGGGCGCAAAATCCGTGATAGTCGTAGGAGAAATCACCACACCACCGGCGTGTTTACCGGCATTACGTGTGACGCCTTCTAAAATGCGTGCCATGTCGATAAGCTCTTTGACTTCTTCATCTGAATCGTAAGCCTGCTGGAGGCGTGGCTCAACATCAAAGGCTTTCTTCAGCGTCATACCAGGATCTGCGGGGATCAGCTTTGAAATCCTATCCACAAAACCATAGGGGTGTCCAAGCACCCGACCTACATCCCTGATAACGGCCTTTGCCGCCATCGTACCAAACGTGATAATTTGCGAAACCGCATCACGACCGTACATTTGGGCAACGTGATCAATCACTTCATCACGCCTGTCCATACAAAAATCGATATCAAAGTCGGGCATGGACACCCGTTCAGGATTCAAAAAACGCTCGAAAAGAAGGTCAAACTCGAGTGGGTCTAAATCAGTAATATCCAGTGCATAAGCAACTAACGAGCCTGCGCCAGAGCCCCGACCGGGTCCCACAGGAATATTGTTATCTTTGCTCCACTGAATAAACTCCATCACAATTAGGAAGTAACCAGGAAAGCCCATTTGGTTTATGACCTCAAGCTCAATCGCAAGTCGCTCATCATATTCAGGTCGTTTTTCCTGGCGTGTCTTCTCATCAACAAAAAGTTTTGCTAAGCGGCGCTCTAGTCCCTCTTGCGATACCTTTACAAGAAAATCTTCTGTCGTCATATCGCCAGTTGGGAATTTCGGCAAAAAATACTCACCAAGGGTGAGCTCTACATTGCAGCGCTTTGCAATTTCCACGCTGTTGGCAAGCGCCTCTGGAATATCTTCAAACAGCTCCTGCATCTGCTCGGGGCTTCGCATAAATTGCTGCTGTGTGTATTTTTTTGGACGCCGATTATCGTCCAGCGTATAACCATCGCTGATGCACACTCGTACTTCGTGAGCCTCGTAGTCTTGAGCTGTTAAAAACCTGACTTTATTCGTTGCAACCAGCCCAATACCAAGCTCTGAGGCAAGCTCCACGGCCTCTTGGATATGTACATTTTCGTTTGGATGGCCGACTCTACAAACTTCGATATAAAAGCGGTCTTGAAAGTGGTTTAGATAAAACTGGGCGATATCTTTCGCATTGTCACGTTTCTGTTGCGCTAACATTTGACCCAAGTCGCCCTGCAATCCCCCACATAGCAAAATTACACCATCTGAAAATTCAGCTAACCACTTTTGCTGCACTACAACTTGATACTGAATATGCCCCTGTAAATACGCTTTAGAGATTAAATTCGTAATGTTTTTGTAGCCGTGCAAGTTTGCCGCTAGCAAAGTCATTTGTACGATTTCACCGTCGATAAAGTCACTTTGCACATTAATATCACATGCAATGATAGGCTTAACGCCTTTTGCAAATGCGCTTGAATAAAACTTTATCAGGCCGCACAAGTTCATTTGGTCGGAGATGGCAATGGCGGGCATGTTTTGCTCAACAGCCGCATCCAAAATAGGATTGACCTTGTTCAAGCCATCTATCATCGAGTAATCACTATGTACATTTAAATGCACAAATTGCGTGCTCACTATTGATGCTCCTTATTGAATAACGCGCGTTGAACTGGCTTAAAACTTTTCCGATAATATGTCAGCGGACCAAAACGCTCAAGTGCCGCCAAATGCAATGCGGTTGGATAGCCTTTGTGTTTATCAAAGCCATATTCAGGGTGTTTTATGTGGAGCGCTTGCATATCCTGGTCTCGGGTCACCTTTGCGATAATTGAGGCCGCCGCAATTTGTGGATACAAATCGTCCCCCTTAACGATGGCCTCAGATACGTAGCGCCACTTTGGACAGCGATTCCCATCTACCAATACCGAATCAGGCTCAATGCTAAGTCCATCCACAGCTCTTGTCATCGCAAGCATGGTTGCTTGGAGAATATTGATTCGGTCTATCTCTTCTGGGCTTGCGCGCCCAATTGACCATGCAAGGGCATGCTGGCGGATTTCAATATTTAGGGTGTTGCGTTTTTTTTCACTAAGCTTTTTTGAGTCCCGTAAGCCTTCAATAGGATGTTTAGGATCAAGAATAACCGCTGCGGTAACCACATCCCCAACTAAAGGCCCGCGACCCACTTCATCCACACCTGCAATTAACGCGCTTGTTTGTGATGACGGAATTTCTGATGCGTTCAGTACTGGGACCGTGTCTGTCGTCATTGCTTTGTTGGCTCATTGTTAATCAGCGCAAGGACTGCTTGTGCTGCTTGGGAATCCGCGTCTTGTTTTAGACGCAAATGTTGCTCTTTATAGGCTTGTAAGAGCACATCCTGATTGCCTTCTACTTGTGATAACAAATGTTGGCATAAGTTGGCGGCATTGACCTCTTCTTGCAAAAGTTCTGGCACTAGGGCGTAATTCGCCATGATGTTCGGTAAGGAAAAATACTTTGGTTTATAGAGTCGCTGCATAATTTTGTATGTGAGTGCAGACATTTTGTACGCTACCACCATCGGCCTTTTGCAAAGCATGGCCTCCAACGATGCCGTGCCAGATGTCAATAAGACTCCGTTTGCGGCAATCATGACTTGTCGTGCCGGTTCACGCGTCAGGACAACTGAAAAGTCAGGCTTTAACTCATCCAATATTTGTTCAATTTGCTCATATCGTGCCCTGTTAGCAGCGGGTATAATCACCTTCAAAGGTGATTTGTGACCTTGATAAAGACTCGCGGTTTGCAAAAAGACAGGCAACATGACGCTAATTTCTTTTCTTCGCGAACCAGGCAGTATCGCAAGCACATGCTCTTGCGGACTCAGATCAAAGCTTTGCCGAGCCGCATCCTGATCTACATCTAAGGCAATCTCATCTGCTAATGTATGACCCACGTATTGGTAAGGCACTTGATATTGTTCATAAATCGCTTGTTCAAATGGGAAGATGCCTAGCACCAGATTCGTGGCTTTTGCAATTTTATGAATGCGACTCTCACGCCACGCCCAAACCGTAGGACTGACGTAATGGACTGTCTTAATACCTTTCGCTTTAAGTATTTTGGCTAAAGGAAGATTAAAATCTGGTGCATCGACACCAACAAACACATCAGGGGGATTAGCAAGAAAATAAGCCAAAATCTGTTTGCGGATGGCCAACAAGCGCGGAAGGTGTTTAAGCACCTCTACGAGGCCCATTACCGATAACTCATTGATATCAATTAAAGATTTCACACCTTGCTCAAGCAGATGATCACCACCGACACCAACAACGTCACAGTTCGGGTGAAGTTGTTTTAACGATTTTATCAAGCCAGCACCCAAGACATCGCCTGATGCCTCGCCCGCAACTATTCCAATTTTCAGTCGCCTGTTGAGTGACATCTTATCGGAACATCAAAATAGTTATCTAGCCAAACCGCGGTTGGCAGCATTTAGAAACTCGGACACCACTTCGATTTCTCGTGCACCTGCTGCCATTTCTTGGATTTTATCTCTGGCTTCTTCGAAGGTATTACCGTTGCGATAAATAACTTTGTACGCACGTTTGATGTTATTTATCATTTCGCTTGTAAACCCACGCCGCTTCAGGCCTTCCGAATTAATACCTTGAGGCACATGCTTAATACCGCTGAACATAACATAGGGAGGTAAGTCTCGAAGAAGCACGGAACCGCCTCCAGTGAACGCGTGAGAACCTACATGGACAAACTGGTGTACTGCGGTCATGCCCCCTAATATAACAAAATCACCAATATGAACATGCCCTGCAACGGTTGCGTTATTAGCGAAAATGTTGTCATCGCCCACCATGCAGTCATGCGCTAAATGCGTGTTTACCATAAGAAGATTTCGGCTTCCAATTTTGGTTAAGCTTTCATCCTGCGTCGTGCCTCTATGAATTGAGCACGATTCTCGAAAGACATTATCATCGCCGATTTGTAGATGGGTTGTCTCACCTGCATATTTTTTGTCCTGGCAGTCTTCACCGATTGAGCAAAACTGGAAAAAGGTATTGCGTTTGCCGATGAGAGACGGCCCTTTGATCACAACGTGGCTTTTCAACTCGCACCCATCATCAAGGGTGACATCATCTCCAATCCAGCAGAATGGACCAATTTTCACATCAGATCCAATTTTAGCGCTTGGTGATACTACTGAAGAGGGATGGATCATATAAACGCTCTCGTTTGGATTAAAGGTCTCTTATTGCACACATAAATTCAGCGTTACAGACATCTTTGTCACCCACTTTAGCGATGCCTTGGAACTTCCAAATTCCACGTTTTTCTTTAAGAAAGGTAATATTGATGTCAAGCCTGTCGCCTGGCACCACAGGATATTTAAATCGAGCCTTATCGATGCCAGCATACAAATAGAGTTGATCATTGTTTCCCATCGTCTTAAAACCTAAAACACCTGCAGCTTGAGCCATAGCTTCAAGAATCATCACTCCAGGAAAAATCGGTTGTTGGGGAAAATGGCCAGTGAAAAACGGCTCATTAATGGTAACGTTTTTGTATGCCTGTATCGATTTACCCAACTCATAATCTGTAACGCGATCAATTAGCAAGAAAGGGTATCGATGCGGAAGCAAAGACATAATTTCGTTAATTTCGATAGTGTTGAGCGAATTTGCCAAGCCAGTCTCCTAATATGTTCGGCTGAGTGTCCCTTTGGGCGATGAAGCAACTACAATACTGTTAGCGGGAGGTAAAACAAATCAGACCAAACATATGTTGGTCTGATTTGGAATGGATTAGTTGGCTTTACTGACCTGATCCAAGACTTGCTGAGAAATATCAAACTCGTCTTTTGCAAAAGGCACAGACTGGGCGTTAATGACCATATCGTAGTTTTCAGAAGCAGCAATACCGTCAATCGCTTGTTTTATTAAGCCGAGCAATTTGTTGCGTTCTTCCTGCGTGCGGCGCTGCATGTTTTGCTGAAGAGGCTGCCCTTTTTGCTGCATTTGCTGGCCTAAACTTGCAATTTGCCCTTGCAGCTCTGCTTGCTGTTCTTCGCTCATGGTAGCCGCTTCACGCTGTAGTTTTTCGACCAAGAAGTTTCCTTCTTCACGCATAGCCGTGACTTCTTGAATTTCCTCTTGAAATTCGGCGTTAATCTGTTGCTCTATAACCTGTACCTGCGGTAACGACTGCAGCACCAACTGTACATCAATCACCCCAATCTTTTGTTCCGCGTTTGCTGCATTTGACAACATCGCCAGACCGAAGATAGCCGCAACTGTTAGCGCTTTATTTAAACTTTTCAATGTAAACTCCTTTGCATTTTCTTATCTTTACACACGATTCTTGTCAAAAGTACGCCTATGCAATTGGCGTTTTTGCAAACTTCGAATTGTGTGGATGTGTGTAACTCTCAGTAAGGCTGATTTTACCTTGTCTAGAAGGTTTGTCCAATGTTGAAGGTAAAGAATCTAGCGTCATCACCATCTCGCTCTTGAATCGCTCTAGAAAAACTGAATACCATAGGCCCCATTGGCGATATCCACTGCACTGAAATACCTGCTGAACTTCGATATTGCTTCCAGTCGCTATAGTCGGCGAGCGCTTGAGGTTGTGTATCATTATTTTGTTGTTGTAAAGTCAAGTCTTTGTAAGCGTCAAAATTAAATTCAGTGTCCCAAACGTTACCTACGTCCAAGAAAATGCTCGATCGAACAGAATTATCAAATTCTTCTTCTAAAAACGGCGTAGGTACAATTAACTCGACTCCACCAAGCAACATCGCATTACCGCCGAGGCTCCGTTGCGACAACACGATGCTATCTTGACTGGGGTCTCGAATGATCGGAACACCGGTTGGAGATGTGGTCAGTGTACTTGGAATTCTAACTACCCCTCTTGGGCCAACCGTATTGTTTTCAAAACCACGAAGGGTGTCTGCCCCACCTGCGGTAAAGTTCTCATTAAATGGCAAAATTTGGTCAATACCGTTAATATCGCCATAGCCATTGCCGTAGCCGAAGCGCATGCGAGCCAATACCGACCATCTTTGATTACGCGTAAGAGGGAAATACCATTTCCCATCACCGACAAATTTAAAATAATTAACGTCTGAATTGGGCGTAGTCACGCTTAAAGACGCTCGTTGCGACGAGCCATCAGTGGGGAATAAGCCGCGATTAAGTGTGTTTCTGCTCCAAGTTACCGATGCCAAAAAGCTATCGTAGTTAATCGGCGCATCTGGATCGGTTCGTTCTGCAAACTGATTATAAAAACGACGAGTTTGCTCAAAGTTGGTATTGTCATCACTTAATTCAACGCTCGAATACGTTAATCCGAAGCTGATTCTGTTGACCTCATTTATCGGATAACCCAAATTACCACCAACCGAGAAGCGCTTACTGTTGTATTGAATAACACCGAAGTCACCGCCGTCGAACTCACTGTAGGCAATACTTCCACCTAAGCTTATGCCATCAATGGTGAAGAATGGGTCAAGATAGGTAATTTGAGCCTGTTGCTGGTAAGAAACGGTAGAAATGTTCACGCCCACACGCTTGCCTGTGCCAAGGAAATTATCTTGCTGAATACCGGCCTGCAGGCTAAGTTTGGTTAAATCTCCATAACCCACCCCCGCGTTAAATGAGCCAGCCGCTAGCTCCCCTAATGAAAACTCAACATCCACTTTATCGTCGATACCCGGCACGCGAACCGTCTCGTATTCTACGTTTTCCAAATACGTTAAACGCGAAAGTTGGGCCTTTGAGGTTTCAAGTAAAGGTTCAGACAACCATGTGCCTTCCATTTGAACCACATTCTGACGCAAGACATCATCAGATGTAATGGTATTGCCAGTAAAGTTTATGCGTCTTACATAAATACGTTTGCCGGGGTCAACAGACAATGTCAGCTTAACTGTTTTATCATCTTCGTTAATTTCAGGAATAGTCGTTACGGTGGGATAGGCATATCCGAAACGACCTAAGTAACGCGAGATAAAATCTTCCGTGTACGTTACTTCGGCTTGGTTGTATAAATCACCTGACTCTAGAGGAATTACCTGTGCCAGAAAGTTTTCGAAGCCTAGCAGATCACCAACTAACTCAACTTCAGAGATGTCATATTGCTCGCCTTCGGTGACATTCAAGGTCACGTAAATGCCGTCTTTCTCAGGCGTCATCGATACTTGAGTAGAGTCGATATTAAATTGCAAATATCCGCGATCTTTGTAGAAGCTGGTGATGGTTTCCATATCACCCGATAGTGTTTGTGCCTGATACCGTGTCTCTGATAAAAAATCCCACCATGGCGCATCAAATTTAAGCTCCATCTGCTTAAACAATTCGCTATCTTCAAACAAAGTATTGCCGACAATATTAATTTGTTGAATCTTGGCAGCATCGCCCTCTTCAAAGCTTAACTTCAAGTCGACCCGATTTCTGGGCAGGGGCGTGATTATTGCAGACACATCAGCATTGTATTTGCCGATAGAATAGAAGAAATCTTTTAGTCCGTTCTCAATCGACGTGATCACGGTGCGATCCAATGGCTCGCCTACCCGAATATTTGAGTTTTCGAGGCTCTCTTGTAATTGTTCGTCTTTGATATCGTCGTTACCATCAAATACGATATTACTGATTGTAGGTCGCTCCGCAACCTCAACGACTAGCACGTTTCCATCGCGATAAATTTCCACTTTTTCAAAGTGAGTTGATGAATACAAGGAGCGAATGAGTTGAGTGACCCTAAATCGATTCATGGTATCGCCGCGCTGAACCGGCAAATAGGTGAGGGCAGCACCAAGTGCCACACGCTGAAGACCTTCAACGCGAATATCTTCAACGACAAAATCGTAAGCGGTTTGAGAGAAAGAAGCTGTTGAGAAGGCCAACAAGGCAGCTAAAACGAGTAATTTACACTTCATTGACTATCTAAATTCCAAGAACATATGCCAGACATTATTATGATTATATGTTTCGTAAAATGTCGTTAATAATGGCAGTCGCCATCACCATAAATAACAACACTCCACCAACCTTAAATCCTATTTCCTGAATTGCCTCTGACACCGGCTTTCCAGTAATCCATTCGATGGTAAAATATAACAAATGGCCGCCATCCAAGATGGGCAACGGCAAAAGATTAATGATACCAAGATTCACACTAATAAGCGCCAAAAAACTTAAAAACGCTACGATACCAAAACTAGCACTAACGCCTGCACCTTGTGCAATTGATATCGGCCCACTTAAATTCTTAACTGACACATCGCCGGTTAACAATTTCCCCAACATTTCGAGAGTGACTCCCATTAAGCGCCAAGTTTGTTTAGTGCCTTCAACAAGCGCGGCAAAAAAGCCCAGTTGCACTTCTTGCACGTACTCTTGCGGCCAAGGCTCCTGAATAGGATTAATGCCGAGAAAACCAGCTTCCGGCTGGTCTTCCCTAGAGCCAATTGTCACTTCTAGTTCAACAAGCTCATCGTTCCTAAGCACTTCAAGAATCACACGCTCATCTGCTAGTTGCTCGATAAGTTGAACGGTTTGGCTCCAATTTTCTACGTTTGTTCCATCTATTTTTTCGAAGGTATCATTTATTTGCAGGCCACCTAGCTGCGCGGGGCTGTCGGCTTGGATAAAGCCTATCGTTTTAGTTGGTTCGGGCCGGTAAGGCTGAAAGCCTAGCGCTGTAAATAAATCAGATTGCTCTGGATCAATTTTCCAGCCAGCAATATCAATGTTGAGCGTTTGAGTAAAACCACGATCAGTTTTTACTGTTATGGGAATGACATCTTCACCACTATAGGTAGACAGCTCAATGGTCACATCGCGCCAATTAGACGTTTCATGATCACCAATGGCAAGCACTTGATCACCTACTGACAAACCTGAGCTAGCGGCATAACTTTGCTCGATAATCTCGCCAATAATAGGTTTGGCGAACTGTTGGCCTATCATGCCAATAGCAGCAAGGGCAAAAATAGCGAAAATAAAGTTGACTATGGGCCCTGCGGCCACAATAGCAATGCGTTGCCAAACGGGTTGGAAGTTAAAGGCAACTGACTCCTCTTCGGGTCTTACTTCATCAACTCGTCCGTCAAGCATGCGCACGTAGCCGCCTAAGGGAATTGCGGCAATGACAAACTCCATTCCACTTGAGGTTATGCGTTTGTAGAGCGGTTTACCGAAACCGATAGAGAAACGCAGCACTTTGACTTTGCAGAGTTTAGCAACATAATAATGCCCCCACTCATGCACCGCTACCAAAATGCTAAGCGCAATCACAAAGAAAAATATATTACGAACTATCTCCATTAGTGCCTCAAAGTTGAAATGTACTGAAGGGCTTGTTCACGACACTGACTGTCGTGCTCGAGAATATCATCGATGCTGTTGAGACTTTCATGATTGCAGCTTTCAACAACATGCTGATTGACGCTAAATATATCCGTAAATTTAATTTGCTTGCGCAAAAACGCGGCAACAGCGCTTTCATTCGCGGCATTTAACGCAGTAGTTGCGCTTTGCCCGAGACGACTCGCTTCCATTGCAAGAAAAAGATTAGGGAAGCGCGCTTGCTCAGGCGCTTGAAAGCTAAAATCCTGTTGCTCAAAAAAGTCTAAAGGAGCCACGCCAGACTCAATTCTTGTTGGATATGACAAAGCGTGTGCAATCGGGGTTCGCATATCAGGGTTGCCCATTTGTGCAATCACGGAGCCATCCTTGTATTGCACCATCGAATGTATCGTACTCTGTGGATGAATAAGCACTTTTATCCTTGTTTCGTCTAGGCCAAACAGCCATTTGGCTTCAATAAATTCTAGCCCTTTGTTCATCATCGATGCAGAATCTACGGAAATCTTTCTGCCCATATCCCAATTTGGATGAGCACATGCTTGCTCGGGCGTCACATCCTCCAGAGCCTGAGGCATGAGCTCCCTAAATGGTCCACCAGATGCAGTCAGCAATAGATGACTGATGCCGCTACCTTGTGCATCCGCATACCGATAGTTTTCAGGTAGACACTGAAAAATAGCATTATGTTCACTGTCAATTGGAATTAGGGTCGCCTTGTGCTCAGATACCGCTCGCATAAAGAGTTCGCCCGACATCACTAATGACTCTTTATTGGCAAGCAGCACTTTTTTTGATGCTCTCACCGCCGCTAAGGTCGGCAACAGGCCTGCCGCGCCCACTATGGCTGACATGACCGTATCCACCTCACTATCTTTCGCGATATCTACTAGTGCTTGTTTACCAAATAGTATTTCACACGGCAAAACGCTTGGCAGCTTAGATTTAAGGCCTGCGGCATCACTTTCGTTAGCAACAACGATATAACGAGGAGAGAATTGGAGCGCGATTTCGCGCAGTCTTTCAAGTTGAGAGAATCCAGACACTGCAAAGACCTTAAATCGCTCAGGATGTAGTGAGATCACATCCAGCGTGCTCGTGCCTATGGAGCCCGTTGCTCCCAAAATAGATACATTTTCCAAACTAAGCCATCCATAGCATGTAGCAAAAGGCAAACACGGGGAAGGCCGCAGTTAAGCTGTCGATTCTATCCATGACACCACCGTGACCAGGTAAGAGTTTACCACTATCTTTAATTCCGGCGCAGCGCTTCACCATGGATTCGTTTAAATCGCCCAAGGCAGAGACCGCTACAGTAATTGCACCGATTACCACGTGGATGCCAATTCTAGATGGCTCAAATTGATAATGCATTGCAGCAAAGGCGATGATGGCAAAAGATGCTGCAATACCGCCAATTAGGCCTTCTACGCTTTTCCCCGGCGAGACATTAGGTCTAAGCTTATGTTTGCCGAACTTAACCCCAACAAAAAATGCGCCGATATCTGCCGCCCATACAATGCCAAGCACATAAAACAACAAAGATGCGCCATAAAAAGGGTCTACCTCATATAGGCTGGTTCGTAAACTGACGATAGCAACCCAAGTTGGGATAAGCGTTAGCACGCCAAATGCAGCTCTTATTCCAATACTGTCTTTCCAAAAACTGCTGTATTTTGGATAAGCCAAAATCATAAATAGAGAGGCTGTCCACCAAAGCGCCGCCATCCATAAACAAAACGCGAAAAGAGGATGTAACTCTCCCTGCTGCCATATCTCCTCAGCATCAACTGAAATAACCAATATCGCACATAGAAATCCAATAAAGACCATAAACCAGCCTTTGAATATTCTAACGGTGATCCCCGACATGTTTGCCCATTCATATGCCCCTAGGCAAATTACGCCTGCAACAACAAGCTTGAAACCCTCTATGGGCAAGAATAATATGGCAAATAAGGCCAATGGCGCCAGAATGAGGGCTGTGATGACGCGTTGCTTTAGCATGCTTTGGGCTCGATATCTTGCGTCATAATTTGTTCACCGGTGAGACCAAATCTGCGTTGACGCAGTGAGAAATCTTCTACTGCTTTGGCAAACAAGTCTTCCTTGAAATCCGGCCACAGAGTATCCGTAAAATAGAATTCAGCATACGCGCACTGCCATAGTAAAAAATTACTGATTCGATGATCGCCACCGGTGCGTATAAGTAAGTCTAAATCTGCTAAGCCATGCGTAGAAATGTGTTGAGAAAAGCTCGCTTCGTCAATGTCGTCAATTGAGCATTCATTGCTACTGACTTTCTGGAACAAGCTTTTCGCCGCATTTATGATATCCCATCTACCGCCGTAGTTTGCAGCAATATTTAATATTAGAGATTGGTTACTCTTGGTAAGTGCTTCGGCAGCCCGGATTTTCTCTCGCAATTTTTCGTCAAAAGCGCTGATATCTCCAATCACCTTTAATCGAATGTCGTTTTTATTCAGCTTTTTAACTTCGCTTTTTAGCACGAAGCTAAAGAGATCCATCAGCACACTAATTTCGTCTTTAGGTCGTTGCCAATTTTCACTCGAAAACGCGAAAAGCGTAAGCGCCTGAATGCCCTTTTTACGCGCATAACTGACCGCTTCTCTTACCGCTTCGACACCGGCTTTATGGCCAGCAGTGCGGCGCTTATTTCGTTGCTGAGCCCACCTGCCGTTACCATCCATAATGATGGCAACATGACGTGGGATCTTTAAGCCATCTGCTAGAGACTTTATACCTGATGACTCACTTGCTTGCTTTTTAAACAAACTAAACTTCCATCAGCTCTTTTTCTTTGTCCGCAAGGACACCGTCAATGATTTTAATAAAATCGTTGGTCAAGCTTTGAATGTTTTCTTCACCTGCGTGAGCTTCATCCTCACTGATTTCTTTCTCTTTCAATAACTCTTTGATATCGCTGTTTGCATCTCGACGGATATTTCTTACTGCAACCCTGCCCTGCTCAGCTTCAGCCCGAACGACCTTGATTAAGTCTTTGCGCCTTTCTTCGGTAAGTGGTGGCATAGGAATACGAATAGTCGTACCCGCACTCATTGGATTCAGGCCTAAATCCGACTGCATAATTGCCTTTTCAACCGCTTGAATCGCACTTTTATCAAAAACGGATAATGCTAAAGTGCGGCTATCCTCTGCAATCACATTAGCTACTTGTTTTAGCGGCGTATCAGCACCGTAATAAGGCACCATAATGCTATCGAGTAAAGAGGGATGTGCGCGACCCGTTCTAATTTTGCTCAGCTGGGACTTCAATGCAGAAATGCTTTTTTCCATACGCTCTTGAGCGTCTAATTCAATTTCATCAATCATACTAGTCTCTTATTCTTCTATTTTTTCTGGATGACAAATAAGGGTGCCGTCGTTGTCGCCTAATACCACCGATTTTAAACAACCGGGTTTATTCATATTGAACACACGAATCGGCATATTATGGTCTCTTGCTAAGGTAAACGCGGACAAATCCATTACTTTAAGCTCTTTTTCCAAGACTTCTTGATATGTAATTTGTGAGAGCAATTTAGCGTCAGGATTTTTAACCGGATCTGCACTGAACACGCCGTCAACCTTGGTCGCTTTAAAGACCGCATCCGCTTCAATTTCGATTCCGCGTAAACACGCTGCGGAGTCTGTAGTAAAGAATGGGTTGCCTGTACCTGCTGCAAAAATAACAACTTTACCCGATTTCAGTAAACTAATCGCATCAGTCCAGTTATATGAATCGCAGACACCGTTTAAGGGAATAGCCGACATCAATCGTGCATTCACATAGGCTCTGTGAAGGGCATCTCTCATTGCGAGGCCATTCATCACCGTTGCAAGCATCCCCATATGGTCACCCACAACGCGATTCATTCCCGCTTTTGCTAAGCCCTCACCGCGAAACAAATTCCCGCCGCCAATAACGAGGCCCACTTCAATACCTAGTTCGACGAGTTCTTTAATCTCTTGTGCCATTCGATCTAACACTTTAGCGTCGATACCGAAGTTTTCATCGCCCATCAATGCTTCGCCAGAAAGTTTGAGTAAAATTCGGCGATAGGCTGGCTTAGGAGAAACGCTCATATATTACACTGTCCTTTTTAGTGAGTCTTTGATATTGATTGAGGTGCGCTGGAGCCTATATTCAGGGAGGGGCATTTTCAAAACTTCCAAAACCAAGGATGGTTTTGGCAGAGCGGCCATGGACGGCGCAAAGCGGTTTTGAAAATGCCCCTCCCTGAATATAGGCTCCAGCGCACCTCAATCAATATCACCTGCATAAAAAAAGCACCCATTTCTGAGTGCTTTATAGTGTATAGGAACATCGCTAAATGAAAAAGCGAGAAAACGAATTATTTCTTCGCCGCTTCCATTTGTGCTGCTACTTCTGCAGCAAAATCTTCAGACTTTTTCTCGATACCTTCGCCTACTTCAAAACGCACAAAGTTTATCACGTCAGCGTCTTTACTTTTCAACAGTTGACCAACGTTTTGGCTTGGGTCTTTTACAAAAGGCTGACCTGTTAAGCTGATCTCACCAGTGAATTTCTTCATGCGACCAGCCACCATTTTCTCAGCAATTTCCGCTGGCTTACCAGACTGCATTGCGATATCGATTTGAATGGCTTTCTCTTTTTCTACTACTTCCGCCGGCACATCTTCTGGCTTGACAAATTGAGGGCTAGACGCTGCTACGTGCATTGCAACGTCTTTGGCAAGCGCTTCGTCACCGCCATTAAGAATCGCAATGACACCAATACGACCGCCGTGAACATAAGCACCCAGGTTGTCACCTTCAACATTTATTACGCGACGTGGAGAAATGTTTTCGCCAATCTTTGTAACAAGCGTATCGCGGGTTGTTGCGATGCTAACACCATCAACTTCTGCCGCGTTTAACGCATCAATATCATTGATGTTATTTTCAGCGGCAACGCCTAAGACTTTGTTGCCAAATGCCAAGAAACCTTCATCACGAGCAACAAAATCGGTTTCACAGTTAAGCTCAAGCATTGTCGCTTTATTGCCATCTACTTTTGTCAAAATTACGCCGTCAGCTGCAATTCGACCTGCTTTTTTAGCTGCTTTTGCCTGACCAGACTTACGCATATTCTCAATTGCTTGCTCGATGTCACCGTCTGTTTCAACAAGTGCTTTTTTGCAATCTAACATGCCTGCGCCAGTGCGCTCACGTAATTCTTTTACCAGTGCTGCAGTCACTGCCATTTTCTTTATCCTCAAAAATTTATGTGTAAAAAGGAGACTTTCGCCTCCTTTATTGTAGATTTGTTTTCGTCGACATTATTGCCAACAGGAACGCTACTCGCCTTCGACAACAAACTCGTCAGAAGCGGCTGCCGCAGCGTCACCATTTTTACCGCTAATAACAGCGTCAGCTGCCGCATTGGTATAAAGCTGGATTGCACGGATTGCATCATCGTTTCCAGGAATGATGTAATCGACACCATCTGGATTAGAGTTTGTATCAACAACAGCAACCACAGGAATACCTAGATTACGTGCTTCGGTGATAGCGATATGTTCGTGATCAGCATCGATAACAAAGATTACATCAGGCAAACCGCCCATGTCTTTGATTCCGCCAAGACTGTTTTCAAGCTTGGTCATTTCGCGCTGGAGTAAAAGCACTTCTTTTTTAGTAAGCTTTTCAAATGTACCGTCTGCCGCTTGAGATTCTAAATCTTTAAGACGATTGATAGACTGACGAACCGTTTTCCAGTTAGTCAACATTCCGCCCAACCAGCGTTTGTTAACGTAGTACTGACCGCACTTTTGTGCCGCTTCTTTGATTGCTTCGCCTGCCGCACGCTTGGTGCCAACAAAAAGAACTTTGCCTTTTTTATGCGCTACACCGCTTAAAAAAGAGAGTGCGTCGTTGAATAGAGGAACAGTTTGCTCAAGGTTGATGATGTGAACCTTGTTTCTTGCGCCAAAAATGAACTGTGCCATTTTCGGGTTCCAGTAGCGAGTTTGGTGTCCAAAATGCACACCCGCTTGGAGCATGTCACGCATTGATACGTTTGCCATGATAATTAATCCTATTGTAGGGGTTAGGCCTCCACATATCCCTTCTTTCGATTCAACGAGCAAGCTGTAAAGCTCTAAGTTTCTAGAAGGAAGCTACAGCAATATAAAAACATAGCAGGCAGGGACGCCTGCGATGAGCGGCCATGGACGGCTCAAGCGCTTTTTATATTGCTGTAGCTTCCTTCTAGAAACTTAGAGCTTTACACCTCACCCACCGAACACCCCGAAATCAGTGTCGATATGTGTGTGTAATTTAGGTCAAATGACCTCGTTAATTCTGAAAGTATATAGCCAGAAAACACAAAAGCGGAGTCTGTCCAAAATTTTCAGGCGCGCTTTATATCATTTGTACCCCGCGATAGCAAGAAAATCATCGCTTATATCATTGCAGAGCATGTTGGAACGAGCAGGAATATCAATCTTGATTCATTTTTACGCGACTGTGATACAATCTTGCTCGGAATAATGAACCTGCTAGTTAGAGACAGAATCTTGAGTATTACCATTAAAACCCCTGACGAAATTGAGAAGATGCGTATTGCCGGCAAACTTGCCTCTGACGTATTAATGATGATTGGTGAACACGTTAAAAAAGGCGTGACAACTGAAGAGTTGGATAAAATTTGTCACGACTACATCATCAACGAACAGGAGGCAACGCCTGCCCCCCTAAATTACGGCAATCCGCCCTTTCCTAAATCGATTTGCACATCAGTGAATCACGTCATTTGTCATGGGATCCCTGCTGATAAAAAGCTAAAAGACGGAGATACGCTTAATATCGACGTTACGGTAATTAAAGACGGTTATCATGGCGACACCTCTAAAATGTTTGTTGTCGGAAAACCGAGCATACTGGCAGAGCGTTTGATTCGCGTGACCCAAGAGTGCTTATATAAAGGGATTGAGCTTGTTAAGCCAGGTGCGAGACTGGGTGATATTGGGCATGTCATCCAAACACACGCAGAAAAACATAATTATTCGATTGTGAGAGAATATTGTGGCCACGGCATTGGCGCAGTATTCCACGAAGATCCGCAGGTGGTGCATTACGGACGCCCGAATACAGGGGAAGTGTTGCAAGAAGGCATGTGTTTTACGATTGAGCCAATGGTCAATGCAGGCAAACGCTATTCCAAAATATTGCCGGATCAGTGGACGGTTGTTACCAAAGACAGAAGCCTAAGCGCGCAGTGGGAGCACACACTACTAGTGACCAAAACCGGTGTCGAAGTACTAACCTTGCGCGACGAAGAGAAAATACCTCGAGTGATTGGCTAAACATAGCTGAAACTAACATAGCGCAGCGCTCGCAGCTGCCATTATTGATAAGTCACGACTAACCAAAATACATAAAGCTACAAGTGTTTAACAGGAATGAACGCAGTATGAGTATCGAAGGCCTAATCGCGAAGGTAAGGGAAATAGAAAATATAAACGACCTGTCTGCATACAAAGCCTGTGTTCAAGAGAGTTACACATGGCTTAATGAGAACTTTAAATCAGTGCATGTGGACGAGCTAGTCGTTGCTAGAAGTGATTTTACTGATGCCCTTTTATGCCATGCATGGGAGTCGCTTGACCTGCACTCACACGCAAACTTAGCATTGTGTGCTGTAGGTGGCTATGGTCGTGGGCAACTTCAACCATACTCTGATATTGATTTGCTAATTCTTAGCAAGTACAGCTTAGGTAAAGGTGTTCAAGATACACTTTCGCAGTTCATTACATTTCTATGGGATATTAAGCTAGAAATTGGACAGTCTGTTAGAACCATTAAAGAAACCGTCAACCAAGCAAAGGCTGACGTAAGCATTGCCACCAACTTAGTCGAGGCTCGTCGGCTTGTGGGCTGCGAAACAACTTTTGACGCCTTAATGAATAAAATCAATACGCAGAAAGTGTGGTCAAGCAAAGCTTTCTTCCTCGCTAAACGAGAAGAACAAAATCAGCGGCATCGCAAATTTAACGACACATCATACAACCTAGAACCAAACGTTAAAGAAAACCCTGGTTGTTTGCGTGATATCCAGAACATTGGCTGGGTTGCCAAAAAGCACTTTTGCGAATACGACGGCATGACGCTGATTGGTCATGGATATTTTACGGAATTAGAACACGCCGAATTAATTGAGTGTCGCTCGAACCTGTGGCAAATCAGATTTGCGCTTCATTTAGTTGCCAAGCGAAGCGAAAATCGCTTGCTGTTTGACTATCAACCGGAAGTCGCTGAGTTATTGGGCTTCGGTGAAGGCAAATCCGCAGTTGAAAAAATGATGAAGCACATGTTTAGAATTGTGCGCCGGGTGAGCGAGCTCAATAGCATGCTTTTGCAACGATTCCAGCAAGATATTTTGGGTATTAGCAAAAGCAAAGAAATTATTATTGATAAAGACTTTTACGTGAAAGACGGTTTAATTGGCGCAAGACACGAAGAAGTCTTCAATACTCCGCTAGCAATTTTATCCTTTCTTTCCGTGATAAAAGACAACCCCGAGATACAAGGCCTAGACGGCGACTGTATTCGTCAACTGAGAAATGCCAGACGTCACTTTCAAAGCGCATATCACTGCACAATAGATAAATGCAGAAGCAAATTTATTGAGCTTATATCTGACCCCGCCTTTTTCGATTTAGCATGGGATGTGATGCATCGTTACGGCATCTTGCAGTCATATCTGCCGCAGTGGGATAAGATTGTTGGCATGATGCAGTTCGATTTATTTCATGCTTACACAGTAGACGAACACACCCATCGCTTAGTTAAGCATGTCCGCCGCTACTACAAAGATCCGAGTAAATTTCCACGCTGTACGCGTATTGTAAAAAATATGGACGATCCTCAAATTCTGTTTATTGCGGCTATCTTTCACGATATTGCCAAAGGGCGAAACGGCGATCACTCAAAGCTGGGCGCAATCGATGTGCGTGAGTTTTGCAAAAGTCACAACATCCGTAGTAAAGATACTGAGTTGATTGCATGGCTTGTGGAACAGCATTTACTGATGTCGGTCGTCGCGCAACGACGCGACATATATGATCCTGATGTAGTAAAAGAATTTGCGACTGAAGTCAAAAGCCATAAACATCTAGATTTGCTTTACTGCCTGACATTAGCTGATATTCGAGCAACCAACGATAATTTATGGAATGATTGGAAAGCATCTTTACTGAGAGAGCTCTATCTGTTGACGCAACAAGCGCTTGACAATGGATTGGAATGCAAAAACACCTATCTTGAACGAGTTAGCGAGCACAAACAACATGCCTTAGAGAGATTAGCTCAGTCTGGTATTACCGAGGAAGATGCAAGCGTATTTTGGCAGCAGATGAAAAACGACTATTTTTCTCGCTTCAAACCGCGGCAGATTGCGTGGCATACAGAAACGATTGTAAAAGCCAAACGACTAGATAAAGACGATATTATTGTCGCCGCCAGTAATTTAACGACGAAAGCGGGAACGGAGTTAGTTATTTATTGCCACGACCGCCCCGCATTGTTTGCACAAATTGCGTCGGTTATTGACAGCCGTAACTGCTCAATTCATGACGCACAAATTGTCGTCACCGATGACGGATACGTGTTTGACAGTATGATTATACTCGACCAAAACGCTGAGAGTATCCAATCAGAAAGTCGAGCCAGTTCTCTTGCAAAAGCAGTCCATCAACAGCTAGTGAAGCCTGGAAGATCACATAAGAATCAGCGCCGTATGTCTCGGCAAATGAAACAGCTTGATGTCCCCACTAAAGTGCGCTTTTACTCCAGCCAAGAAAACAGCACCCTCGTTGAGCTAGAAGCCTTAGACGCACCAGGTTTATTGGCTCGCATCGGACATTTGTTCGTTGACTTAAACATCACCTTAAAGATGGCAAAAATCGCGACCATCGGCGAGCGCGCGGAAGATGTCTTTATTGTCTGCAATGAAGATGGCTTAGCATTAACGCAAGCACAACAGGTGTTATTGAAAAAACAACTTATCATTAAACTCGACCAACCGGAAGTGAACACAGCAATATGACTAGAACAGCTCAAGAACTAGCGCCAATAATTGAACATGCCTTTGATACGCGAGATACCTTTACCGCACAAACTGCCACTGACGACTTAAAAAATGCAGTGACTGAAACCATCGCCCTTTTAAATACCGGAGAAGCACGCGTTGCACAAAAAATAAACGGTAATTGGCAGGTGAACGAATGGTTGAAAAAGGCCGTGCTCTTATTCTTTAAACTTAATGATAATCAAGTAATGCCCGGCGCAGAATCTACTTTTTATGACAAAGTCCCATTAAAGTTCTGCGATTATGATGCCCAGCGTTTTGCTAAAGAAGGCATGCGAGTCGTGCCACCTGCGACCGTGCGTACTGGCACATATATCGGTAGCAGCGTTGTGCTTATGCCCTCTTATGTCAACATTGGCGCGTATGTAGACAGCGGCACGATGGTGGATACTTGGGCAACGGTTGGTTCGTGTGCGCAAATTGGCAAGAATGTCCATTTGTCTGGCGGCGTTGGGATTGGTGGGGTACTTGAGCCACTCCAAGCGAGTCCAACCATCATTGAAGATAACTGCTTTATTGGCGCACGCTCTGAAATAGTGGAAGGCGTGATTGTTGAGGAAGGTGCGGTAATCTCTATGGGGGTATACATAGGGCAATCGACTCGCATTTACGACCGCGAGACAGGCGAAGTACATTATGGACGAGTGCCCGCGGGCGCTGTAGTGGTCCCCGGTAACCTACCCAGTAAAGATGGAAAATACAGCCTTTATGCTGCAATTATCGTGAAAAAAGTGGACGCCAAAACACGCGCTAAAGTGGGCATAAATGCCTTATTGAGAGGCGCAGAATAGTTAATTTAATTGAGCAAAATGAACTAAGCCTTGCCATTCGCGTTAGATATGCCGAATGCGATGCGCAAGGTGTCGTCTTTAATTCACGATACGGTGAGTATGCTGATTTGGCCGGCACCGAATACATGCGCGCTTTGATTGGTGATTATGCGAAGTTAACTAAGCAAGGCTTTGAAACTCAGGTGGTGAGTTATCACATCGATTGGAAAGGCTCAGCAAAATTTGATGATGTGCTTCTGTTGAAGGTATCTACGTGTCACGTGGGCAATACATCTTTTACTTTTGGGATTCAATGCTTTAAAAGACAGCGCGATGGCGGTATCGAAAAACTTGCTGAGATGAAAGTAACTTACGTTATGGTAGACGCTGTTCATTTCAAAAAATGTACGATACCCGGCTCACTTAAACAAGCCTTTGCCAAACCGTTTAGACGGTCCGTAAATCAGGCAGGATAAACCTCCTCAACGCTGGATCGTCTAAACGTAACTTGCCTTACTCGGTAAGTTCAGAGAGCTGTGTTTTAACCCAAGGCACAACCTCTTCTTCTGGGGCAAGCGTTTCCATTGCATCAACTTCAAATAACTCACTGACTGACTTTCCTTGAAGCTCATTAAGCAGCTCGAAAAATTGCCTGCCTCCCCCACAATAAGAGTCGCCGTAGCTGCTATCGCCCAACGCGACCACTGCAAAGGGTTTTCCGTCCATCAGAGGAAAAGTATCGCGAAGCTCTGAGTGGAAAAATTCCAAGTTAGGTGGAATGTCGCCTTGTCCAGTGGTTGAGGTGATCACAAGCACCGATTCGGCCTCTTTAAAATCATCGACAGATGGGTCAGTAAACACCTCACATGAGGCGCCCTCGGCCTCAAGCATAGTTTGAACCTCTTCGGCAACGTGTTGGGCATTACCGTAAACTGAACCTGCAAAAATACTGACACTGCGCATCTTAACTTCCTTTAACGATTTCTATTTGTCTACCATTTTCAATTTGTATGACACTTTGAGGTGTGCTTACGGATGTTTGGCTTTTTTCGATTAATTCAAGCCTTAACCCGCGCTAATATTGCGTGCGTTTAATATGAATAGTGCCTGCTTAACATCCTCATCTAATTCAGTAGATAAGGTCAAAGGCTCATGGCTTAGCGGATGTTTAAAGCTTAGACTCGTTGCAACAAGCGCAAGACGGTTCAAACTTAAATGTTCTCTCGCGTAGCGGTTTTGCCTACCATCACCATGAGTAGTGTCACCGATAATTGGATGTCGAAGATGCGCCATATGTCTTCGAAGCTGATGCTTTCGACCTGTGCGTGGTTTGAGCTCAACCCATGTAAAACGACTGGTCTTATAACGAGATACAGGAAAGGGCAATTCAAAATGTTCCACCGGCTTTATACTGGTGATGGCTTGTTTCGCTGGATTAGCTTTACTGAGCTTGTCTGTCATTTTGTCCAAGTCTTCTACCAAAGGATAGTCCAGTACCTGTGCATCATGCAGATATCCACGAACGATAGCGTGATAACATTTACTGACTTCCCCTTGTTCAAATGCAAAACTTAATAGCTTAGCTACTGCCGAAGATAAAGCAAAAACGATAAGGCCTGATGTGGGTTTATCTAAACGATGAACAGAGTAAACATAGCATCCAATTTGATCACGCAATTGCTGCACCAAAAATTGGGTTTCACGCTTGTCTATTAAACTGCGGTGAACTAACAATCCAGAAGGCTTGTGGACAACCACAATGTGCTCATCCTGAAAAACGATGTGTAAATCATGTTGAGTAGACATTGAATATATACATGTTTGCCACAATTGATAGAATACAAGATGAGTCTACACGAAAAGCAATCAGCAATGTTAGCGCTTATGTGTTCAAGTTTCTGCTCACATCACACATCAACAACTAGGATCGCATCCCATTCATGAGCACGACAAAATCCTTTGGCACATTAAGCGAGTTTTTAATGCAGGCTGGCACCGAATATATTATCTATGACATTAGCCGAGCTCGCAGATTAGTTAGCAATCAAGAGTTCTTCGATTACGAATTAAATAATGAGCCCTTTCCGACTCCGCGACAGGCTCACGCTTGGTTATGTATAGTCTTTTGGAATAAACAAATCCGCAATAAAAATAATGAGCAAGAGCACTATATCTGGTTTATTAAGTTACCCATTGATGAGCGAGGTCTAATCATGCAAGCCGCCCGCGATCAATTCTTGCACATTGTTGTGGAGGCACTTGGTCAAGATATGCAGCGTGCAGATGAAAAGCAAGCCCAGCTTCCAGAGAACCCTTTCGTTTTTGCGCCAAGTCAGCAGCAGCTAGCGGATTGCAACGCGAGTATTCGGAAACAGTTGAAACTGCCTGAAAGGGAGGGATTCTCCAAAGCAAAGCATTATATAAGTGCGCCAAGCGTGCAGTCTTGGAATGACCTGTCGGTACAAGATATGTCCGACTTGGCTGTCAACATAAACGCGCCAGAGATTGCGAATGCTTTAGCGCAAAATTTTGACATTTTGCCCACACCCGTGGCCATTTGTTTATGCAGTACATTCGAAGGGATACCGCTTCCCCCGAGGGTCAGCGACAGCTTGCTTGCATATCATACAAGGTGTGAAACCTCACTTGCACCAATGGTTCTGCGCGCACTAGCGAGCACCAATACCGTTACGGTTGACAAGCACATCGAAGCGCTCATTTTAGAAAAGAACTTAGATACCGAAACGCTAATTGTTATCGCTGGACGTCATTGGCAGCGACTGATTCCCAATGGAAAGACTGATGATTTGGCAGATTCGCTTTTAGCAAGCTATTTGGAGCAACTCGCAAATGCAGACTCGAGCTACGCATTATTCAAAGGTGTATTCGCTGATTTAGTCAGGTTGCCTTCGCTTCGTACGTTTTTGCTTGCGATGATACGCCAGCCTCTTGGCAAAGACGCACTGCAACTTGCCGTGACGCATCTTCTTTCTGAAGCTGAGTCAGCTCCAAAAAACGCTCACAATTAAGGCGTAACAATATGGATATGTATAGTCTGATTATTCTTTTATGTCTGTTAATGATCGGTCTGCAGTTTTGGAGATTGCGAGGAATTGCTGAATCAACGATAAGCTTCGCACAGCGCTATTGCCAGAAGGAAGGATTGCAATATATTTCACTCGCTAGGGTTAAAACGCGTATGAGCGTAAAAAGAGGTAAGCCTGACTGGCATATTATCTACCAATTAGAATTCAGCAGCGATGGTGAAACCAATTACACTGGCAGTATCACCACACATGGACGTAAAGTAATGAAAGTTGAATTACCCGTTTACCGCCTAGCCCCCGACGCTAATTAACCTGGGCTCTGGATAATAGACAGGCACAAAAAAGCAGGCCATAAGCCTGCTTTTCTGTGAAATTTTGAGCATCCTTCTCGGCGTTCCATTGCTAAAACATCATCCCGATAAAATCCTTTACACCCCTTTCCATTTTCATCCCACTCTTCCTAAGCAGGCAACATATCCATATGCCGATCCCTTTTCCTTTCCTTTACCAGCGTTTTCCCTTTCCGCTCGCGACACATCCTGCATCTGTTTCGTCCATGTGAGTTTACATCCTGAAACTCTTGTCTTCGTCGCTTCTTGCTTTCCCTGAAGACGTGATAATCATATCGAAGACAGATTACGAAAAGTAAAATAAATTTAATATAAATCGATGTAAGACATACGTGCTGATGGGAAGAAAAGAATTAAGATTATGATTTTGTTAATTTTTATTCTAAGGCATAAGCAATTGGTGGACTAACAAAAGCACGAATACCGACGAACAGGTAGGAGATATCTTACGTAGTGCTATGACAAATAAGAAGCTCATTTCTAAAGCATCTAAGGTGCTGTTGAGCTTCACTGTATGAAATTTAAACCGATGTCGGTCGAAACATCACTTTACCAGTGATATTACCCACTTCAATATCGTCCACATGCTTGAATTGCGCGTCTTTAAAAAAGGATAAACACTTCGGCAGTGTGACTAATACACCAATCCCTTCAGATTGCATATCTTCATCTAGTAAAGATAACATTGCGCTCATTAGAACATGCCCCAGGCCAATATCTTGATGATCCGGATGCACGCCTATGAGGGAGAGCATGTAGTAGTTTTGAGCAGGGATTTTATCTCTGACCTTTTCTTCTTTTGCGATCATTTGTTTAGTGCCCAGGTACCCAGCAGTCAAAAGCATCTTTAGTCGCCAGTGCCAAAAACGACCTGCACCAAAAGAAGCATCGGGGCCTATCATACAAGAAACCGCTAACAAGCGACCGTCATCATACAATCCAATTAGGGGTTGTTCAGACTCCCAAAACGTATTGATTTCCTCTCGGATAGCGCTTCGCAGTCTTGCTTCGTAACCCTCTCGCTCAGCTTGGAAAATATCAACAAAAAGCGGATCGTCAAAGTAAGCGTTATATAATATTGACGCAGCTACTTTTAAATCATCTGCACCAAGATATGCAGGTGTGACGGCTGCCAAATCCGGTTTGTAAGCTGATACGGTCATGCGATATCTCCAAAACTTAAGTCAAGTCGCTGTGAACATAGCGATAAGTCTTAAGTGTAATGTACGCAGTAAATTTTGTAACATCTTTTTTACAAAAAATTACTGCGCGCCATGATTCCCGAGGACGTAATAGCTTTTTTGTATAGTTTGCTCCAAAGGAGCTAACTATAATGTTACTTAGAGGTGGCTAAGCGCGGTTTCACCCCAGCCAATCAGCTCATTGTTCATAAATACAAGCGGCGTGCATTCATCTTTAGTGGTGATACCATCGTTTTCCCGATGCTGCGTTCTATACCAGAGTAATTGATATTCTTTATCGCCTTGCTTTAATGCTTCGTTAAACGCTGCGGGTCCCATTTTATCAGTGATACTTTGCTTGGATGCACCTAGGCTAAGGTTAGACACATGTTCACGATTCGCCTTTTGCTCTTTTTGCCAACTTGAATAATGGTGGCCTGCGAAGTCCGAATCAAAGCCATCATCATCAATCGAAATGACACATGCGCTTAGTGAAAAAGCAGTAGCGATCACGATAGCTGACATCGCGAAATTTTTCGTTTTATTCATTTTACTCTCCCAGAGTTTTGTTAGTTTTATAGAGCTGTTTTGGCCGTATTAGGGCTTATTAACCTGAATCCGCTTGTGACTATTAGCTTGATTCCCTAGGCAGACATCGCATTTGAAAGCATCGAAATCATGGACGATTTCGCTGAGCGCCCAAGGACGGGTTCACAGCGGCTTTCAAATGCGATGTCTGCCTAGGGAATCAAGCTAATAGTCAAACTCTACGGCACTACAGGCTTAGGAACTCACTTACACATGCCGTGCCAAAGAAACAAATCCTATATAATACAGTTAGTTACACAAAATTTCGTTGGTGTGCCAAATATCGTGTTGCAATTAAATGAAGAAACAGGCTATTTATTAGGGAAATTAGCCACTCTTTTAAGCTACTATGATCGTTATTATTGTGAGGATATTTAATTTTGTAAACCATGTCCCAAAGCGCATCCGAGACGATTATACAAATTTGCCAAGCCCTATATTCAAAAGGCTTAACACCCACCACGGCGCTGATTAAGTCGAGACTGCTTGAACCTCTGCCATTACCAAGCATTATTTCAGGCTTGCGCGCGTGGCAAGCCTCTGCTCACAAAGGGGGAGCTGTTGACGCAAACGAGAACTTGGAGCGCGAAAAAAATAGGCGTGTCACAGACGAAGCAGAAAACATCGCTGACAAAGGTGAAGCTAGCTTAAGTCTCAAAGTAGAAAGGCTAGAATCACAAGTTAAAGCATTGCAGGCGACAGTTAAAGCATTACAAGCTGAGGTAGCGGCTTTAACTCGCCAATAAATGTCACTAGGTTGTCACTAATAATTTCGAGCTTAGGCTTACCAACCTGCTCAAGCACTACATTTTCGCTGTTCGGCTCCACTGAAATAATAAAGTCGTCTTCATCGGTGACTGCGAAAAACAGGGTTTCTGTTTGTTTCAATCGTCGCTTCATGAGCACATGTGCGATAAGGTTTTTTTGTAAACGCTCAAAATCTGCTTGATTGAAAGCTTGAAGCAAAGCAATCTTGCCTCTTGGATGTTCGGCATTAAAGTCCAAACTGTAGTATGTACAGAAATAGTCGCTAAGGCTTTGGGGTATATCCATCTCCAGTGCATCCGCGATATTGTTTAAATTGGCGCTGTCATTGCGTTTGTGCGGCAACCAATTCACTTCATCTCCGTTGTTTTGCCCTGTAGACAGGTTTTGTAAACATGGAGAAAGCCACTGCGAATCATATTCTGTTATCAAACCTTTGTTTTCACTCGTGGATTGCTCGATGTAGTCCATTACAAACTGCGTAAAAGTCGCGCTTAAGTCATTCATGTGTTTGCTCAGCTCAGTAGAGTATGGGTTCGCGTCATAACGACCAAGTAAAAAATACGCTTTAGCTTAGCACGCGCTGGCATTTGCACCATCATTTGTCCATAAAGTGAAACGCAGTTGGACTGATGCAAAGACATATGCGTATTATCTATAGTCAGTTCAACACATAACATGGTAATAAAAGCAACCTCAGTATGGAAAATTTATCTTTAGGAAAGACGGTCGAATATAAAGAACATTACGCTCCTGAGCTATTGCAGGGCGTGAAGCGTTCGCTTAGCCGAGACAATATCAATCTTCCAAAGACCTTGCCCTTTGACGGTATTGATATCTGGAACGGATACGAGCTTTCTTGGCTAAACCTTAAAGGCAAACCACAGATTGCAATTATGCGATGTTACGTGCCAATCCAATCACCCTTCTTGATAGAATCAAAATCGTTCAAGCTATACCTGAATAGTTTTAATCAAACCCGTTTGTCGTCGATTGATGAGGTGAAAAAACGACTATCGAATGACTTGAGTCAGTGCGCTGGCGACCCCGTACGTGTTGAACTCATTCCGTTTGATAAGTTCAGCAACATTCAGATGGGCACGCTTGACGGTACACTTTTAGATACCCTCGACATAAGCATGGAAGACTATGAAATATCTCCTTCCATATTGCGTGCAAGCGAAAGTCCACAATCCACGTCTCATATCAAAGAGCAAGATGTTAGCGAGACATTGGTCAGTCATTTGCTAAAATCAAACTGCCTAATTACTAATCAGCCGGATTGGGGCAGCGTGTTAGTTAAATATATAGGGCCACAAATTGATCATACTGCGCTTTTGAAGTATCTCATTTCATTTAGACAGCACAACGAATTTCACGAGCAGTGTGTGGAACGCATATTTTCCGATATCCTTCACCATTGCCAACCCAAGTCATTAACTGTTTACGCTAGATACACAAGACGGGGCGGATTAGATATAAATCCATTTAGAAGTAATTTTGAAGCGCCATATGCCGATATAAGGCTAGCACGTCAATAGAATTATAGACTTTAACCGACTTCTTTCCTTGCGAGACAAACGTAAATGAGTTCAGCTACGCCAAAACAACAACTAATGATTGCTCGTCAACACCTTGATAAGTTGGCTATTTTTATAAATAGCATGGTCGATTTTTTCAACGGCGCAAACCCAGCCATAGATAAAGAACTTAAATCGATCAAAACGTTACTCGCCGGCAAACCAGATTATGAGCGAGCGGCGGAATTGTCGGCAACAATTAATAGTGAAATGAAGAAACAAAGCAAGTACATGCGACAACATAATCTTGCTACTCTATCTCAACTGCAAGACTCACTGAGGAAAATAAACGACCTTGATGCAGTTGACGCAGACACAAAATCTCAAATTAAACACTTTATTCAAAGTCTCGCACCAGAAAGTAGCAACGTGACCTCTCCTATCGCGCAGTTTGAAAAAGCGCTTAGTCTTTTCAAGCAAGCGCTTTCAAATAATGTGGTAACGCGCTCACAGCAAGATTCAAAGGATCAAGAAAAGCTCCACCAAGAAATTATCCAGGAACTGCAAGAGCTTATTTCCCCATACCATGCCAGTGAATCAGAGAATAAAACCATCGCCGAACTTCGGGAAAAGCTGCAGTCGGGTCTAGCGCATCGAGAATTGCTTGAGTGCTGTCTTGTGATGATTCGTTTTGTGATGCGAGACGTGATTAAAGAAGCAAGCACGGCGAACAAGCTGATAAATGATATTCATAAAAGCTTAAGCAAAATCAATGTGGGCATTAAAACCACGATTGCAAAATCAAAAAACCGAATGCAGCAAAGAAGCGCACAAAATAAAACAATGCGTAAACAAATTGATGCGATTGAAGCGACCTTGTCCGATAGTCAGCGCATTGAAGATTTAAAACGCGAAGCGCAAACGCATTTAACAAAAATGCAAAGCTCGCTAAAGGCATCAGAGGCGGATGAGCGGGCTGAACAAGAAAAGCTCATTGTCTTACTTGAATCGATGCAAAAAAGACTTAGCGAATTAGAAGACAAAGCGCAAAACTACAAGCAGAAATTACTGGATCAGCGCATTCAGGCGATGACCGACACGCTGACCAAACTGCCAAATCGCATGGCCTATGAAGAAAAAGTTGAAGCGACTTACAAACAAAGCAAACAGTCACAAAACGAGCTTTGTATGGCGATTCTTGACATCGACCACTTTAAACAAATCAACGATAAATACGGGCATTCAGTAGGCGACAAAACGCTCCAGATCATTGCTACTCAGATTAAAAAGAATCTCAATGACGATGACTTCGTCGCGCGCTGGGGAGGCGAAGAGTTTGTAGCTTTGATGCCTAAATCTAGCCTCACAGATTGCTTTGAAAGACTCGAAGCCATGCGCGAAAAAATATCGCAACTGCCATTCATGTTCAAAGGCCAACGGGTTAGCGTCACCGTGTCAATTGGGCTCACTGACATGCTTGAATATAGCAGTATCGAAAAAGCCTTTGAGCAGGCTGACGCGCTACTTTATGAAGCGAAACAAAACGGGCGCAATCAAACAAAAATAAAGGATGCCATACATGAGTAAAAGCTACCAGCTAAGTCCTGTGGGATGGATGAGTCAGCTATCACAACTAGAAGTGGAACAGTTAGAGACATCCACATCTGCTGATCACTATAAAATGTTCAGAAATTGTTGTTTAGCGGTGCTTAACAGCGGCGTAGAGCAGGACGATTCCGAGGCCTTGTTTGAACAGTTTGCTGATTTTGACGTACGCCTTGTAAGGCGTGAGCGCGGTGTAAAAATGGAGCTTATTAATCCGCCAGAAGTGGCGTTTGTTGACGGAACACTGATTGCAGGCGTGCATGAGCATCTATTCGCAGTGCTTCGCGACATGCTCTATATGAGCAGTAAACATCAACAGTACAGTGGCGAAGGAAGGCGTCAATCAGACGCCCAAGAGGGTCCGTTTATTACCCATATGGTGTTTGACATGCTACGCCACGCAGATGCATTGAGCTCGGTTGAGCCTGCAAACATGATTGTATGCTGGGGCGGTCATTCCATTAAGCATGATGAGTATAAATACACTAAAGCAGTTGGGTATGAACTTGGTTTGCGCGGCTTTAATATCTGTACAGGCTGCGGCCCAGGTGCGATGAAAGGACCAATGAAAGGCGCCGCAATTGGACATGCGAAACAACGCACAAAAACTGGGCGCTATGTGGGCATTTCAGAACCCTCGATTATTGCGGCTGAACCGCCTAACGCAATCGTAAATGAACTCATTATCATGCCGGATATCGAAAAGCGCTTAGAAGCGTTTGTTCGCGCCTCTCACGGTATTGTTATTTTTCCTGGTGGCGTGGGCACGGCGGAAGAATTGCTATATCTCTTAGGTTTATTGTTACACGAAAAAAACCACGACCAATACATACCGCTTTTATTAACAGGTCCAGAGAACCGAAAGGAATACTTCGAAGCGCTTGACACATTCATAGGACTTACCCTAGGGGAGCAAGCGCAAAGTAAGTATCAGATTATTACAGGGGACGCAGCTACCGTGGCTAGTGAGCTTAATGCAACTAAAGAAAAACTGCATCAGTATCGCCAAGATACGGGAGATTCTATTAACTTCAATTGGCGTTTGCATATTCCTGAGGACTTTCAACGACCCTTCGAGCCAACTCATCAAAGCATGGCAAGTCTGAACCTTTACCTTGATCAGGCGCCGGGTGCGCTTGCTGCGAATTTAAGAAAGTGTTTTTCAGGGATTGTGGCGGGCAATGTGAAAGCAGAAGGAATTCAGCAAATACAGGCGCACGGCCCCTTTCAACTCAGTGGTGACCAAAAACTTATGAAAAGCATGGATGCACTTCTAACGTCATTTGTGCAGCAAGGAAGAATGAAGCTACCGGGCAGTGAGTATCATCCGTGTTATGAGCTTAAGCTTTAGGCAAACAGTTGATCTTTAGCAAAAGGCGAAAAAGCACATGAAAGGCCGAGACTTGTCATGTAGAATGCGCCGCCTAGCTATATTTCATTAGGAACGAGCATGACACAACAAGCAATTACAGTGATTCGCGGAGATGGCATTGGCCCTGATATTATTGATTCCGCTATCCAGATCTTAGATAAAGCGGGCTGCAACTTTTCTTATGATTATGCAGATGCCGGTTTAATGGCACTTGAAAATCATGGTGAGTTATTGCCTGATGAAACAAAGGCTCTTATCGCAAAAAACAAAGTGGCGCTGAAAGGTCCACTTACAACTCCGGTTGGGGAAGGCTTTACTTCTATTAATGTGAGCCTGCGCAAACAATTTGAACTTTACGCTAACCTGCGTCCAGTACTGTCCTTTAAAGGTACTAAAGCACGTTACGAAGACATAGATATCATCACCGTGCGCGAGAACACACAGGGTATGTACTCTGGCCTCGGACAGGTAACCTCTGACGACGGTCAAGAGGCTGAAGCCTTAAGCAAAATAACGCGAGAAGGTGCAGAAAAGATTGTCGTATTTGCCTATGAGCTAGCTCGCAGAGAAAATCGTAAAAAAGTCACAGCTGTGCACAAAGCGAACATTTTAAAATCTACCTCAGGTCTATTTTTAAAAGTCGCAAGAGAAGTGGGCGAACGATATCCTGACATTGAATCAACTGAGATGATTGTTGATAACTGCTGTATGCAACTGGTTATGAATCCTCATCAGTTTGATGTCATCGTCACAACCAATTTATTTGGCGATATTTTGTCAGATTTATGCGCAGGTTTGGTGGGTGGTTTAGGCATGGCACCGGGTGCGAATATCGGCAAAGATTGCGCTATTTTTGAGGCGGTGCATGGCTCTGCACCCGATATCGCTGGTAAGAATCTAGCAAACCCAACTTCAGTGATCCTTGCGTCAATTCAAATGCTTGAATACTTAGACATGGCTGATAAGGCGGATAAAATTCGCAGTGCTTTGAAAGATGTCATTGAGTCTGGTGATAGAACCACGCGTGATCTTGGCGGGGAATCTGGCACGACTGACTTTACTCAAGCCATACTGGAGCGCCTGTAAGCTTAAACGCCTAATAAGCTGAACTTTGGACAAATAGTTTTTAAAAGAGCGCACTGTGCGCTCTTTTTTATTTTACCTGAATCTTCTTTAACCTGAATCCTGTTTAAGAAACGGGATTCAGGTAAATTGACTGAAGATGGTTGGCAGTTTAAAAACCATACCGATAGACAAGTAGCAACTTAATGCAATCTCATCCTAGAATATCCACTCCCAATAAAGAGCGCACTGCGGCGTCAAGTGGGAGTGAACACTGTGCTAATTGCACATGGATTTTATTTAAGGAGAAACCTATGAAACTAAAAACATTACTTGTCACATGCCTAGCTTGTGCGTCTTTGCTCAGCATTCCAGCGCATGCTGCTTCGTCTCAAAGTGATAGCAGCTCAACGAATGGTGGCCCTGCTTTTACACTGGTTAATATTAATAAAGCGGACAGCAGCGCGCTCACTAGTCTACCCGGCATCGGACAGAAAAAAGCCGAGGCCATTGTCAGTTACCGTGAACTAAACGGTGAATTTCAATCTGTCGAAGAGTTAGGCAATGTGAAAGGCATTGGTAAACGCATGGTTGAGAGACTTGCGACTAAAGTGACTATCTAGACACACTGTGTCAGGAACATGAAAAAGGCCAGTCACTTCATCTTGACTGGCCTTTTTCACTCACTATGGCGGAGAATCCAAGGCAAATTAATTCGCCATTAAATCCTTCAAGAATTGAGTAAACTCCTCGCCAAGCTCTGGATGACGCAAAGCATACTCAATATTCGCTTTCATGTATCCAAGCTTACTGCCGCAATCATGACTATTACCTTTCATGTAATAGGCGTCGACTTGTTCATGTTCCATTAAGGCATCGATAGCGTCAGTTAGCTGCACTTCGCCACCGGCTCCCGGGGGCGTCTTGGCAAGCAGGTCCCATATTTTTTCAGACAATACGTACCGACCCACTACGGCTAAATCGGAGGGTGCATCTTCTAACGATGGTTTCTCGACCATCTTGTGCATTTTGCCGGACTCACCCTGCTTCAATTTACGCCCCTCCAAATCAACGATACCAAACTTAGGCACGTCTTCTTCTGGCACCTGTTCTACCATAACTTGACTCACTCTGCTGGTATTAAACTTAGCAACCATGTCGGCTAAGTTGTCTTTTTTAGGGTCGCTTGTGACATCATCAATGATTACGTCAGGCAGAACAACCGCGAAAGGATTGTCGCCAACTAAGGGTAAGGCACATAATACGGCGTGACCCAGTCCGCTTGCTACGCCTTGGCGAACATGCATTATGGTCACATCCTTCGGACAAATTTGCTGTACCGCTTCCAACAACTGTCGTTTTACACGCTTTTCTAATGTGGCCTCTAATTCAAAAGAGGTATCAAAATGGTTTTCAATACTGTTTTTACTGGCGTGCGTCACTAATATAATTTCTTTTAGCCCCGCTTTTACACATTCATTTACCACGTACTGGATGAGTGGTTTATCTACCACAGGCAGCATTTCTTTTGGAATCGCTTTAGTAGCAGGTAACATGCGTGTTCCAAGCCCGGCGACGGGTATAACAGCTTTTTTAACTTGACTCATATTGTACTTCTCGTCCTTATTATTTTGTTTAACTGGCTTCCTTCACGGATTTTCCACGGCCAATACCATAATAATGCAAACCGTATTCCGACATCAGCGCGGGCTCAAATAAGTTTCGCCCGTCAAATAGCACTGTATCATTTATCTCGGACTTTATAAGGTCGAAATCGGGCGCTCTAAATGCTTGCCATTCAGTACAGATTACTAAGCAGTCTGCACCAGATAAAGCCGCTTCTTTTGTTCCCATCAAGGTTAAATCTGAACGCGTACCATAAATACGCTGAGTCTCTTCCATCGCCTCGGGATCAAAGGCCTGCACGCTTGCACCCTGCTCCCACAGTTTTTCCATCAATACACGACTTGAGGCCTCACGCATATCATCAGTATTGGGTTTAAAAGAAAGCCCCCACAGTGCAATGGTTTTCCCAGTTACATTACCGTTGTAATGCTTCATGATGTAGTCGAATAATTTCTCTTTTTGACGATAGTTCACCGCCTCAACTGCTTCTAGCACTTTTGCTTGATAACCCACTGCCGTTGCACTACGAACGAGCGCTTGCACATCTTTGGGGAAACACGAGCCGCCGTAACCGCATCCAGGGTAAATAAATTGATAACCAATACGCGAATCGCTGCCGATGCCCTTACGGACGTTCTCTACGTCTGCACCAAAACGCTCAGCTAAATTGGCAATTTCATTCATAAAGCTGATTTTGGTCGCCAACATACAATTAGCAGCATACTTGGTTAACTCTGCACTACGTACGTCCATCACAATTATTTTATCGTGATTGCGGTTAAAAGGCGCGTACAGCTCCTTAAGCTTCTTTTCAGACAGCTCACTCTGGGTGCCAAGTATAATGCGATCTGGTCGCATACAATCGCTTACCGCTGCCCCTTCTTTCAAAAACTCAGGATTTGAGACGACATCAAAGGAAACCTCTTTATTCAAATCTGCTAAAACTTCGGACACTCTCGCGCTGACTTTGTCGGCAGTGCCTACCGGAACCGTAGACTTATTAATAATAATCTTGTGTGCCTGCATGTGCGTCGCAATCGTTTTTGCAACGGCAAGGACATATTTTAGGTCTGCAGAGCCGTCTTCATCTGGAGGAGTACCCACGGCAATAAAAATAAGGTCACCGTGCGTGATACCTTTTTCCGCATCAGTGGTAAAAGTCACTCGGCCCGCTTCGTGATTAGACTGGACAAGTGGCGTCAATCCAGGCTCATAAATTGGAATAATGCCCTTTTTTAAATCATCGACTTTGTTTTGGTCTACATCAACACATACTACGTCATGCCCGACTTCCGCTAAAACGGCGGCCTGCACCAGTCCTACGTAGCCAATTCCAAATACTGTTACCTTCATTTACGCTTCCTTTTGTGTGCCGAATGTTCTATTTTCAAACGCGCCGAGACGCGATCTTGATATTTTGAGTGAGCCTGAATATACCACAGCCAACTTAGACGAGAAATACCGAAAACGAGTTTGGATACACTTCGATATGCTTGGTATCACCGCAATGGACCTGCGACACCTTTGAGGCCATCCTTTAAACCACGAAGCATAAAACGGCATCTTGCTTTTCCAGATGTTTCCAGCAGAGCATTGATTAAAAAACGAGGAGCAATTGCGCTTAAATTTCTCAACTTCCAATATCGCGGCACATAGTCTCGTTTTGAAAGCAGAATAATGTTTCGAAACTGATAATACAGGCGGCGTTCCGAGGTTTGCTTATAGGGGATCCCAAAAATGCGTTTTCGACCGTCACCCAAATAATGCTGCATATGAATTTGCTTCGCGATCCCAACGTGAAAGCCTTTTAAGGCTGCTCTCCAACACCACTCGTGATCAACCCCATCGATAAATAAGCGTTCATCTTTCAATCCAACTTCAGGCAGGCAAGTCAAAGATAAAAACATACCAGAAGAAATAATTTGACTCACTACAGTAACATCCACGTGGTCTCTGATTGGTCGTTGCAGAAGCGGCTTGACTTTTTTTTCGGTATAGCGGCAAATGATCTGTGGACCGATGGCAATGATAGATGCCTCTTCTTGTTTTATTGATTGGAAGCTCTCCCACATCATGCGACCGTAGTTTGGAGCAACCGCAGAGTCTTGGTCAAATAAACAAGCCCATTCACATCCTCTTTCAAGCAAATACTTCAAACCCGCGTTTTGAGCAACCGCGACTCCGACATTTTCGGCAAAGTGTATATATTTAAAATCTTGGGCTGATTGACTGTCAATAAAACTCAGTAGCCAGTCATCTTTGCGTGGAGAGTTATCTACGATAACCAGAGGAGCACACTGATGCGCTAAGCATTCTAAGAGTGGTTTTGAAATCGCTTCGCTTGGATTAAAGAGAACAACAATTGCTGCAACGTTCATTCAACGCTCTGGACACTAACGATTGAGCACATATCGGTCAAACTTGTAGGCAAGTTTTACCAAGGGTGCAGGCATACAGCGAACACAAAGCACACCACAAGCATAAACCACGTATCGAATCCGCATTCGTTTTAATGATTTCATAGCAAAAATTCGAGCTTTAAATTCATTCACCGATTTGCCTAAACCACGCCGCTTATAAAAGTCATTCACCCGTCTGAATTTCAACAGCGGCTCCTGCAGATTGTGAAACTTTATGCCGTCAGCAATCAGCTCTATCCAGAAAAAATAATCTTGCGTATTGCGCAATTGCTCTTGGAAGCGGTAGCCCTTTTCTATTACTGAGTAGCGCATTGCAACGGTGGGATGATTTATGGAGCATCTGCGCGTGAGCATCTTTTTTATTTTTTTATGCGACGCTGGCAAGGTTCTAAAGCCTACTTTTTCTCCCAACTCGTTTATTTCAACCAGCGCGCTTCCAAGTATGTCGATATCTTCGTGGGATTTAAAATAATCTACTTGCGTCGCAAATCGATGTGGCATGGATACGTCATCTGCGTCCATACGAAAAAAGTATTTGGGATGATAGGGCAAGCACCAGTCCATCACGAAATTCATACATCGACTTAAACCCACGTTGGCATCAGATTTGGCCAATACGATTCGCGGATCACGCTTCGCGGCATATTCAACAATCGCCGATATATCTTGATCTACTGGTCCATCTACCACAATGACAAAAACAAAATCAGAATAATCCTGCTGTAGCACACTGTCGATGGCATCAGCAAGCCACAATGGATTGTCATCAGCAAAGGTTGCCATCGCGACCACACTCTCGAAATTGTAGTCTATTGAAACCGCTTCTGTGAAATAAAAAGACTTTGGCAAAAAATCTCCAAACTAAGGCATACAGGCCAAAAAAGACGCCAAGTTAAATTATGAAAACTATAGCATTATTAAAGTGAAATTGGCTTTAAATTCTCGTCAATTGAGAAATTTTCATACTGTAAGGTTAGGTTTGGATTGTAGGCTGGATCATGTTTTATATATGCATCCCACTTAGTTTGCAGGTACGTCACTTCCGCTTGAAAGCGTTTTTGCTTTTCGACGGTATCTTCGTGTCCCCTAGATATAGACTCATGATGATAAAGCAGAGCCTCTGCAACCCATACATTGCGCTTTCCGAGCCCGCATATACTTAGGCAAAAATCGACATCATTGAACGCGACCGTTAAGTCGGTCTCGTTTAATCCACCTACTGCATCATAGTCTGCGCGTGTCACTAGCAAACAGGCTGCTGTGACTGCACTGAAATTCTGAGTCGCTACTGCCCGTTGCATATAACCGCTGCGATGACATGGTAAATACTTGTGTGCGTGACCTGCTCCTCCACCATAGCCCATGACGACTCCTGCATGCTGAACAAGATCGTTGGAATATAGAAGTTTGGCGCCTACACAGCCGACATCTTCCCTACAAACGTGATTAACCATTTTTTGAAGCCAATTAGGGGTGATAACTTCAATATCATTATTTATTAGCCCAATAATTTCTCCGCTTACGCGTTTAACAGCAAAATTATTGATAGCGGAATAGTTAAAAGGATATGGAAAATCCAGCACTTCCACCTTCGTATGTAATGCAATCTCTGACAAGTACTCAAGCGTCTCTGGATCGTCTGAATTGTTATTTACAATACAAATTTCATAATTGGCGTAAGTTGTTTTCTTTATTATTGAGTCAACACAGTCTTTTAATATTTTAACCCCGTTATAAGTAGGAATTATGAGACTTACTAAGGGTTTATGTTCATTTTCAAACATGATGCTGGTATCAATAGGGGCCAGTCTCGGAGTGGATTCTGACGATACGTGTACCAATATGAAGGGAATATGGTCAATGTCGCAGTATATGTTATTCAAGTATGTACTTTTGATGTATTCAGAAACTGAATTATTGCAGTTAATTAGTTCATTTAATTGCAGCATTGGATTGAGCAACAAAACCGCACGATTAATGTAAGCAGTTGAAAGCAACAAGTCCGGATTCCAATCGGGCATAAAAGCGGGATCATAGCGTTGGCCATCATCAATCCTATCGACATCTGTATAGGCCATATCTGCCGTTAGCGTAGCTCTATTTAATGCTATCAACGCTAGAGGATGAAGCAGGTCACCGTGACAAATCACAAAAACGGCCTGAGCATCTTGCTCCAATAGCGCCGAAAATCCTGCAGGCAGTCTTCGGCTGCGAACATCATTACGATCAATGATTTTGACTTGTTTATAGCGACGGTTGATCCGCCCCAGCTTTTTCTTTTCACCTGCACTAAAGCACAACACAATTATATGTTCGACAGATTCCTCTGCCTGAGTAACACTGTTAATGGAATTCTCAAGCTCATCGTCGCTTCTTGAACTATCAAACAAGATGACAACAGCGCTAACATGGCGTTTGTGAGCTTTTTCTGCTTTAGCCATTTCTAAGAGGGAATAATGATGTTTTTGACAAGCTTGGTAAAGGCTATCTCCTTTAGCAACAAATTGATGTGTATTAGCTATCTTTGGATTAACACTAGGATGCAGTTTAACTCTGCAAAGCCACGCAGTATAGAGTGCCGAAAGCGACATGTTTGTACGTAAACGGTGGCGAAAGTTTTGGGGCATGAGTTTTACGATTAACTGCACGACCCTCATAAACATTCTGAGCATGGCTATACTACACTTCGTGTTGTTTATCAGGTACCGATATGTACTCAGAAAGTTGGTGAGCTAGGCGCTCTAAACAAGCATGAACCTCAAAATCCAATAACCAATCAGTCGCTGGAAACGCTGCCTCTTGATTTTTGGTGTTAGGCTCATAATTTATGAGCTGCTCACTGTACTGTTGTACCATTATTTTTTCAGCGCGAACATCTACTGCATAGTTACCAACCCGCTCAGGACTAATATACTCTTTGATGCGATTATGAACATACAACAAGTCTTCTTGCGATAGAGCTTTGATATGCTGTTGATAAAATGAGCGCACAGTGCCGTCTGAGGCTTTGTCGCTCAAGATATAATTAAGTGCTCTAACCGTTTCTACGTCCTCTACACTCATGCTTTGGTTGCGAACGTTGCTTTGAACAGTTTGGCTATTTAATGCAGATACTAGCTCTGAATCGCTTGAATCAAGACAAATAGCAGTGAGAAAATCTTCGAGCAAACGTTTATGTTTGGCACTTGCGTCATAGTCGATGACAATAATGTTTTCTTTACCGAACACAGTCGCGAACATAGAGAGCTTCAAATCTGGAGATAGCATTTGACTCATAGCCGGTCTTGCTAAATGCTCATGATAATACGCGAAAAAATCTTGCGTTCCACCATGTTTAATTACCTCTTGCCAAATAGAATAAAGCTTGAAGCTTGCGCGCCTCCAAGAGTAAATAACGCGCACCTGCAAAAATGGCAAACTTTGTTTTAGATAGGTGAAGTCTGATTTGTTTAAGGAAATTAAGTCTTCGCTGGATATAACGAAGTCACATTCACTATCTTTGAAAAAGGCAATGTCCTCTTCATCAAGAGTGCGCTGAGATAATTTATCTCTGAATAAGTGCTGTCCAAATATCCGCATATACCTTTTGGGGTATAGAATTCCCTTTTTAAATATGACAGATTGATTATCCAGCATGAATTTTTGAATGGCAGTCGTGCCGGTTTTATGTGGCCCTACGTGTAAATATAGATATTTCATCTCAATTTCCAAAGAAAGGATATCGACCAAACTTACTCATCAGCGCACCCCACTTCATATTCTCACGCTTCACATTTTCTCCTTGTGTCACTGCATTTGGCCCTAACCCAGCGGCCAACCATTTATCTTTTGGATGCAAAATATGCATGTTAACAAGACCAAAGTCGCCACATAACTGCGCATCCGACCGAACGTTATCACCAATATGAATAAATGACTTCCCACTCTCATCAACTAAACGACGAATCTCTTTCCACATGGATGTATTATCTTTTCTAAGCCCAAGTTCTGATGAAACAAATAGACGAAAGCTGACCGCCAAGCCGCAGTGACGTAATATCGTGGATATTTGCTCTTCGCTATAGTACGTATCCGTCACCAACCATATTTCTCTTTGCATATCAGATAAGCGATTGACAATTTGTATTATGTCCGTCTTGCCATTCATTGAATGTAAATCGTATTGAAATTCTAACTCTTCCCACTCTCTCGCTTGTTCAATATCGCAACCTAATTGTTGTGCCAAAGCGTCATACACTTCACAGAGTTTCACATCACCTACATGGTTTCGTGAGATGCGAATATCGGTCTCTGTATCGTTCCTTAGTCCAACAAATACCTCAGGGCTTGCAACTACATCTAGCTGAGTTAAGTATTCCCCTAAAAGATATTTGGCGTGATCAGGCGCGACATATTGTCTAGTGATTAAGGTATCAAACACGTCAAACGAAACAATTTCAAAGTTACTAATCTCACTTAAAAACTGTCCGGGTGATTTCATGTAATTGATGTAAATGTAAGTCTTGTCGCATGTAAACTTTGACTCAGGTGGGTAATAAAAAAACTGCTTAAACCCCTGTTTTTCCGTTAAAACACCCAGAATACGTTCAAGCGCATGCAAGTAAGAACCATCGTTTGGCAAAGGTTCCTCTGGAAAGTCTTCATACTGATAGCTTGCTTCAAGCAAAGGGGCAAGTGCTTTTGGCCTTGCCCAAAACATACCACCTACAGGATAGTTTACAAAATCACTGTCAATGTCTAGACCAAAACTCTCTACAAAAGGAGCAGCGTGCACCTTATTACATGTCCAATGGTTGACCCAGCTTGGCATCATCCAAAATGATGTAGGATAGTACATGCCCAAGTCTTGATGTTCGTCGAACAAACGCAGTAGACATGATATTGTATGGGTATCTTTCATGAGGTATTGATGCAGGTAGTCAAACCACTGAGTTTGCTCCCGCCCTGAGTATAACGATTTTTTTGAGTGAATATGACAAAATAGATCGTATTCGAGCAGTTCATCTGAAAACTCAACTAAAAACGGTCCGAAATTGCGTCCCCTGTTAGGTACAGATACCACCCTTAGCTTATTGCACTGCTCAACGCTTTCAAACGCTATTTCAGCCTTTTTTGCAATCTCCTCACTTGCCGCAGTAATGAACACGTCGACTGAAATTGGCATTAGGCGAGTGGAGACAATTAATTTCTCAATCGCATCCTCATAAAAAATATGGAAAACCAAGGCAATTCTTTGCTCTTGCCAAGTTTGCGTTTCCTTCGCCAAAAGCACATCTTTTGGCCGCCATCTCACAATCTCATTATTAATAGTACGATTATCGTCCTTACCATGGTGCAAGTAATGCATTAAGGGTGACGTTTGGCTGTGATACACATCGAGATTTCGTCGCAAGTACGACTCAGAATCAAAAGCAGCACTTGGATTAATGTTGGCAAACGATGATTTGTCAATATAGTCGGCAAATGCTGCTAAATCTGATTCAAAGCGTCCGTAGCGCTCTTGATAATACTCAGGGTCAAATAATGCCTCTGCGATTGCCAACTTAAAGTGCTTAACATAATTTTTAAGATAGGGGGTGATCACCGTCGCCTCTAAGGGATCGGAGCCAATCTTGGCCAATCTATCAACATCTTCGTTTTCAGTTGCCTGATTTAGTGTGCCTTTACCTTCGGAAGCTGAGCGTTGTCTTTTTTTAAATAGTCCAAAGCGAGAGGGTTTCTTCATAATTTGTTCTTACAACCTAAACAAGTGCAGCGGATTGACATTTCCATTCCCCGATATAGCATCATCAACGTCAAACAATGGGTGAGTGCACGCAGGCATCATGTGCCGATGTTCAGTATATGCTTGAAATAAACACTCTATCTCGTCAGAAGTATATTCAATGCCGTTTTTGATATTGTGCACTACAGCCTCTATTGCGCCTTTATGAACCGAAGCGAGCTCAAGAAAGTGGGTTTGCGCATAAGACTCTCTGCCATATACAAACTGATATTTTCCGCTCAAGCCAAGTGCATGATGACGTGCGTAAATATCAAGAAATTGACCATTTGGTGATGTCAGCAATGACTCCAAAAATAGGGACTTATCCAATAAAGCGTATCCATCGCCCATGTTAACTTGATTTTTGAACACAAAATCCATTTGCGCTTTGGCTCCGTTATAATCGTACACTTTGGCATCAGTTGTCATGAAATAAAGTGCACGAGTATCACGACCGAGCAGTATGGTAAGTAATTTTTGTATCGTCCCTGAATATCCCAAGTCAATCATAAATGGTTTCATAGCAGTTTGAGATTTATTGAGACCAAGTTCGCGAAGATAATTCGTATAATCCGTCATGCTTTGAAGCGTTAACGCATTAAGTGCTTTCAAATTATCTTGAAAATAATGTTTAATCTTTTCGATATCGCTCGGTAAAACCACCTCTTCCTCTAGCAAGGTATGATCAAAAAGTTGACGTGCTTGATTTCCAGAAAAACCAAATCGATGCGTTAACAAAGACTCAAGCGTTCCTTTATACTTATGCCCTAAGCTTATATCCCACGTTCGTTCATCCCCAATGCAAATGCGAAACAAAAAGGTTCTTGAAACTCTCAAATAGACGCGTTCAATGTTTGGCATTAAGTCTTGCTGAACTAGGGCATCAAATGCCTGCTTAAAAAAATATCCTTCCCGGGCAAGAAATACTAAAAACGGTGGGGGCTCATGGTTGGTTTCACAGTCTTTAATCATCTCACGTAAAGCGTAAAAGTACTGCGTACACATTGGACCTAGAAACTGATATCCAAAATCCTCAAGAGTGATAAGTTTACTGTCCATAAGTGTAGGCTGCGCTTTGCTTGTATAAAATCATTACTTCCGTGATCATAGCATAGTGTTTGATCTTCGTTCTTCAAAATTATCGCGATAAGTAGTTTTTATCCGGGTGTGCTGCCACCTCCTGCCGCCATAAAAGTGATAACGAATACGACATTTATAAGCTATAGCAAAGGGCGCCACCACTGCTCATTACTTAAGTACCAGTTTATCGTTTTTTCGATTCCGGTTTCAAACGACTCAACTGGTCTGTAATGGAGTTGACTTGAAGATTTTGTTGCATCGATGGCATAGCGACGATCATGACCTGGTCTGTCAGTAACATAACTTATTAAGGCTTGCGCATTGTTTTGAGCTGCGTGTGAAGCAAGAGGAAAACGATTGCTTAACTCAGCGTCACGCTGAAATGCTTCATTTACCAACTTACAAACCAAATTAACGATATCGATATTTGCCCATTCATTGTGCCCGCCAATATTGTAGTTCTCACCAACCACGCCATTTTCGATTACCCGATCGATACCGCGAGCATGATCTTCCACATATAGCCAATCCCTGATTTGCTGACCATCTCCATATATTGGAAGCGCTTTGTCGTGAAGGATATTAGTGATCACTAAAGGAATCAGCTTTTCAGGGAAATGATAAGGCCCATAATTATTAGAACAGTTGCTCGTGGTTACCTCCAAGCCGTAAGTGTGGTGATAGGCACGAACCAAATGGTCGCTTGCTGCCTTACTAGCAGAGTACGGTGAGTTTGGCGCGTAGGCCGTTTCTTCTGTAAATGCAGGGTCGTTTATTTCCAGGGTGCCATATACTTCGTCCGTGCTGACATGGTGAAAACGGTGCGCCAAGGGCTCCTTACCCGCTTGTTTCGGCTCATCAATCCATATTTGCTTCGCCGCTTTGAGCAAAGAGTAGGTGCCTAGGATATTCGTTTCAATAAAGGCATCTGGGCCAGTAATTGACCGGTCTACATGCGATTCAGCGGCAAAATGCACAATAGTATCGGTGTAGTGCTGGCGTATCAAAGAAAGGACCAAATCGGTATCATTAATGTCACCTTTTACAAAATAGAAATTTGCATGAGGTTTTAATGAATCTAAACTAGAGAGATTACCCGCATAAGTCAGTGCATCGAGCACCACAACGCGATCATCTGGATATTTGTCGCACCAATAATGCACAAAATTTGCGCCAATAAAACCCGCGCCACCTGTTACTAAAATGCTCTTCATACCTGATCCATTATGATTGTTGTTTAATCTGCTTCAAAACCGCGGAGAGAGCGTCCTGCCAATAAGGAAGCTCTAGCTTTGGTAGTGATTCTTTTAACGACAGTTTGCTCATCACACTATATGCCGGTCGCGTCGCCAATGTTTTAAATGCACTAGAGTCAACTGGATTGATAGGTACTGCCTTTTCGAGCAAACCCTGTTCCATTGCCATAGTTTGAATCGCTTTTGCAAAATCATACCAACTTGCGACACCTTCGTCGGTGCAGTGATGAATACCAGTAAGCTTGCTATTCGCTGCCATTACACATGCCATGGCTAAAGTATCGGCACAAGTAGGAGAACCAATTTGATCATCCACTACAGTAAGCGCGGGCTTAGATGCCATAAGCATCAGCATTGTTTTAACAAAGTTATTACCCGTTGCCGAGTACACCCAGCTTGTGCGAAGGATGCAGCTGTTCGTCGCAAATTCAGATTGAATGAATTGCTCGCCCTCTGCTTTGCTTTTGCCATATGCGTTAATGGGATTTATTTGATCATTGGGCAAGTAAGGGCTGCCCTTATCACCGGAAAACACATAATCGGTAGAGACGTGCACAAAGTGCGCGCCCACTTCTTTCGCTGCTTTGGCTAAATTTGCGACTGCCATAGCATTAATCGCATGCGCATTGTCATAATCGCTTTCGGCTTTATCTACGGCAGTGTAGGCAGAGGCGTTAATAAGCGCACTCAATGAATACTGTGACAATGATTCTAAAATGTTCTCATACGACATAATGTCAATATCATCACGTCCCAAGCAAACAATTTCCGTGTCGAGCGAAGCAAGCGAATGCGCTAACTGCCCTTTTTTACCAATTACCAGAATCATTTATGCTTACTCAAAGGTGGGCGCTTCGTTGAAAGAAAAACCACTGGCGTCTTTGTCCGACGTGCTTGGCTTTGCGAATTGATTAGCATTATTACTGGCAGAAGAGAATGGCCACGTGATATTCAAGCTCGTATCATCGTAGGCTAAGGATACTTCCGACTGAGGGTGGTAGTAATCGGTGCACTTATACACAAATTCAGCACTCTCACTCATAACATAAAAACCATGTGCAAAACCCGCGGGCACCCAGAGTTGTCTCGCATTTTCAGCGGAAAGCTCGTATCCGACCCATTGCCCGAAAGTATTACTGGATTTACGCATATCGACTGCTACATCGAACACCTTTCCTGCCGTCACTCTGACGAGTTTCCCTTGCGTATGCTCAAGCTGATAATGTAAACCTCTTAAGATGCCATGGCTCGACTTACTGTGATTATCTTGTACAAAATCTACATTAGCACAGTGCTGTTTAAACCAATCTGTGCGAAAGGTTTCCATAAAAAATCCACGCTGGTCGCCAAATACCTTGGGTTCAATGAGTTTTACGTCGGGTATCGCAGTTTCTACTAGCTTCATTTGATAATACGTCCTTGTCTATTTAATCTTTTCGTCTAAAATTTTTGCTAGATATTTGCCGTAACCACTTTTAAAAAGCAATTGCGCTTGTTTAGACAGTGCCTCTGCATCGATATACCCTTTACGATATGCAATTTCTTCAGGACAGCATATTTTTAAGCCCTGACGTTTTTCTATGTTAGCTATGAAGTTAGATGCATCAAGTAAACTATCAATAGTACCGGTATCAAGCCACGCAGAGCCTCGCCCTAGTAGCTCCACTTTTAGCGTGTTTTGCTCAAGATATAGATTGTTCAGGTCAGTAATTTCAAGCTCCCCACGGCCTGAAGGTTTCACCGCCTTCGCGTAGTCTACAACTTGATTGTCATAGAAATACAGGCCGGTAACCGCGTAATTGGACTTAGGTTGGATAGGCTTTTCTTCAATCGATAATGCTCGCCATTGCTCGTCAAAATCTACGACACCGTAGCGCTCAGGATCAACCACGTGATAGCCAAACACAGTGGCACCCTCTTCCTGCTTGCTGGTATTAACCAATGAGTCTTGCAGTTCATGCCCGTAAAAAAGATTATCCCCCAAAATCAGCGTGCAAGCATCGTTTCCTATGAACTTTTCGCCAATGAGAAATGCTTGCGCAAGCCCATCTGGCGAGGGCTGCTCTGCGTAACTTAAACTAATGCCCCATTTACTACCGTCACCAAGTAAAGCACTAAACCGAGGAAGTTCTTCAGGCGTCGAAATAATCAAAATATCGCTTATGTCAGCTAACATTAAAGTTGACAGTGGGTAGTAAATCATCGGCTTGTCGTAAACGGGCATTAACTGTTTACTGACTACCTGCGTCAAAGGGTGAAGGCGCGTACCAGAGCCTCCTGCGAGAATAATCCCTTTACGTTTTTTGGTCATGTTGTATCACTCTTATTTAAGTTTATGTCTACTTTAACTCATCTGCGGTAGCAATAATCAGCTTCGCTATACCAAACACAATGACCAAGCACACGAAAAGTAGCGCGAGATTATACAGCACTCGAGGATATTTTGAATCTTCCGGTAAAGTGGGTGTTTCTACCATCACCAAATATTTAAGCTGCTGGTAAGCTTCTACCCGGGTGGTCTCAAGAATGACTTTAGACGCGGTGTAGGCTTGAAGCGCAAACTCTAAGTCGATTTTGTAGTCACTAAATTTAGCAACTATGTCATTAACACCAAGGTCTGCGTTGTTGTGAGCAGAGTCTGGACTACCGTTTCCTGCATTGGTTAATCTATCTCGCTCCGAAATGAGCTGCCGACGCAGACTCGTCAGTTCTTCTTGCACTTTTACGACCAACGGGGCTTGTTCACTCATGCTGCTTTTGAGCGCATTTAATTGAGCGGATTTTGATGCAATTTCTGATTCAAGCGCGAATGTTATTTGCTGCAAAGCCATACCTTCCGCTTCAGGGTCAAGCAGGTTGTATTCTCGTTGAAAACTCAATAGACGCGTTTGCGCATCTTGAAAACGCTGCTCTACTCTGGCGTGTTCAGACTCCATAAATGCAACCTGTGCCTTCGCCAAATTCTGACCAATTTCATTTATGAACCACTCTGCTCGATTGGTAATTGCCATGTTTAGCTGTTGAGCAAAATCAGGCGTAAATGCTTGAACGTTGATAGTCAGAATCGTTGAAGTTGGATCGATGCTAACCTCCACATGATCCTGAAAATACGAGACTCGATCATCCAAGGTTGCATCACTTTCTAGCCGACTAAAATAGTCATATTCGTCATTCATGTAATGTTCAGTGAATTCAAGTGATTGCTCTAGATAAATCAACATATCTGACGAATTAATATAAGCCTTTACTAACTCAACGTCGTTACGCTCGGCGCCTCCTGCGATGCCGGACAACAGGGCTAGACTCGGCTCAAACGAAGGAGCTTGTTTGCTTTGTTGAACAAGTAGCTGGGCTTGACTTTCATAACGTGGGCTGGCTAATACGATCAAATATATCGCAAATAAAACGACGGGAGCAATGACAAAACTAACAAAGGCGTTTCGCTTTACCGATTCCAGCCATCTTTTCTGTTGTGCAGTTAAATGAAGTTTGCGAGGCTGGTCATTACCTTCCATTGCCGGATTAGAGTCAGTTGTTTGGTCGTGTTCTTTCTTCGATTTCTGTATAAGGTTTGTCGGTGCCGTGTTCTCTAATTCCCATTTAAGGCGAAGCCCACGTATGCTATTTAACTCTTGTTGGTTGTCTCTATTTAGCGCGCCCAAGCGCACAAAAAGGCGTTCGACAATAACGGGGTCGGTTTTTAATAATCTCTCCACCTCCGATTTTAGAAACGCAGTGTCGTCGAACTGACCGGGTTCCAGCGAACGGATGTAAGCCTGCTGTATGTCCTTTTTTTCTTTTTCTTTTTGTGCCTTGTCAGAAATACTCACAGTCCCTCATACCTTTCTATGGCTTCATCTACATCGTCGAAGAACTGTAGTTTACCGTTTTCTAGCAAAATCGCACTATCACAGAACAGCTTAAGTTCAGACGTTTGATGACTAATCATAATTACATTTGAATCTTGCGCTCTGTCATAAAGCGCTCTTTGTGCTTTACGTTTAAATTGACTGTCTCCTACCGACGTCACTTCATCGATAAGATAAACATCAAAGTCGATTGCAATTGTGCAGGCAAAGGCGAGTCTCGAACGCATGCCGCTAGAATAGGTATTCACGGGTAAGTCATACTTTATCCCAAGCTCGGCAAAGTCAATAACGCGCTCCTCGTACTCTTTAACATCATAAACGCCATTGATTCGCGCGATGGTTCTCGCATTTTCTCGTCCAGTCATTTGCGGGTGAATACCTGTTGCAAGCGCAACTGGCCATGATAAATGTTTGTCAGTTCTAATTTTCCCTTTGTCAGGATATTCGCTCTTGGCAAGCAGCCTAAATAGCGTTGATTTTCCCGCTCCATTTTTTCCAAGTAGCGCAATATTGTGGCCGCTTGGAATCGTAAAGGATAAGTCTTGGAAAACATATTGCTTGCCGAGGTCGCTTGGATAGAACTTGGTGACATTTTGCAGGCTTATCATTGACTAAGCCCTCGTTTCCATGTTGCTCGGTAAAAAATTAACGATAAGAACACCGTAATAACCGTGACCTCAACAACATAGATTTGGCTTACGCCAAGCTCACCGTAAGACGAATATGCGGAACCCCTGCTTATCTCGATGGCGTGCAAAATTGGATTCCAGTCTAACAACCACCAAAGCTCTGGCGGGAAGTCTCTTAGTGAGAAAAACACACCTGATATAAAAAACATCGGCCTAGTTAAAAGGCTGATAACCTTACTCACTTCTGGAATAAATAGCCCAATCATGCCAAATAGTAAGCCTAATGATAGAGCAAACACGGCAATCAAGACGAAATTTAAAATAATGCTTAGAGGTTCATCAAGTCTTATATCCATGTCCATGAAGTACATGATTAACAGCAGGCAAAAAATCACAAATACTTTTATCACTGCTTCAAAAAGGCCAATTGCAATAACTGGACTAATGGGTTGTACTTGACGAAAAGCAAAAAGGGGTTTGCTTTGACGAATAGCCGACGTTCCCGATTGAAACACCTGCATCCACAGCTGAATCATCAATAAACCATAGGCCATAAATACAAAGGTAGGAATGGTGTAGGTCTCGCCACCATCCAAACGACCACGCATAAAGGACAAAATAAAAATAAATGCGGCTGGTTGAATAACCGCCCAACTTAAGCCAAGTTTATCACTAAATGCGGTTCTCACCTGACGCAACATCAATGAGAAGATAACATCCTTCCAGATTTGCCAGTGCGTTCGGCGTGCAACTGAACTCATATTTAGTCTCTTGTAGCCACATTAGCCGCCACTGCTATTTGGAAGATGATTTGTGTCACATCTTTTATCGTTTGCATCAATTTGTTGTCGACTTTTGGCAAAATGAGTACTTGATCGCCAGGCTTAAGCATGTTTTTGCCACCGCCACCAAACCAAGCGTTACCATCGTCGACTAAGGTCGTCGCGCCATTGGCATGCACTATTAAATAGGTTTCAGTGTTGGCTCTGTCAGTAAAACCACCGGCCAAATTGACGTATTCATGGATACTTCTAGCATCGTCAAATACTAGCGCTTGCGGCAGCATGACTTCACCCGCAATGTTGATGAGGTCACTAAATTGAGGAATAACGATTTCGTCGCCTTGCTCCAATCGCACATTTGCTACTTGACCATTTGGCGACACTACCACCTTTCCTAAAGGCTCAATTTCTTTTGCGCGAGCTATAAACTGTGAGACGAGCTCAGCTTCTTGTGCTCGTAAGCGCGCTTCACCGTCTGATGAAGCAGGCGCTGTGAATATGTTTCTTTCAAGTCTTGCAAGGGAGTCGTCAAGTAACTTTTGTTGTTCCTGTTTAACTGACTCGCGGAGAATATAGACTGAACCAATATTAGCTTGGTCGGGCTCAACTTCAATAGTTGCTAGTAGGTCATGCAATCTTGTTTCGCTGTCAACCGCATAAATAGACGGCCCCAAAAAACTACCGGAGATTTTTACACTGATTTCCTGCGCTCTTAAGTCATCATTAAAAAACAAGTTATCCCCATCCCGAACAGTGAATTCCCTAAATTGCTCTAAAGTAAAGTAGCGGGCTATGGGCTTATTGTCTCTAACACCCGTTACCGATACATGAGTCACTTCTATGTGGGGTCGTACAAGTTCAATCACTTCATTACCCGATACAAAGCTTTGCATCAGCTCGTAGCTTTTACCTTCAGCCTCAATACCTTCGGCTATGATTCGAGGTCCCAAGGCATCTACCAAAATAACGTCACCATCTTTGAAAGCATGCGAAGGTAAGCGACCTTCATTTAAAAATTCATACAAATCCACCGACTGTAGGATTTGACTGTCTCGGATCACCTTGATGCTTCTAAAACTGCCTCGCTCATGCAAAATACCGCCGGCTTGCTGCAAATAAAATAACAGCGTGTCAGAGGCAGACCCTGCATATTGGCCTGGACGTTCCACATTGCCTGTCACGAAAACCCCTACCGGCGTAGATGCGAGCAGATTCACGTAAATATTGACATTGTCGGTGTATATTTGCTTGATTTTATCCGTAACGATTTGATTAACATCGCTAGCCTGAGCCCCCATGACATTGACTGGACCAACATTGGGAATAAATATGTTGCCTTGATTATCTACAATCAAAACGCTTGCGGAGGTTACCGCCCCCCACAACTGAACAGATATTTTGTCGCCCGGAGCAATCAAATACTGAGGATTTATGGCATTTCGCTGGCGAACCAGCGGACCGCTATCAAACAGGTTTGCACCAAAGGGAAGAATTTCTTGGAAAATCCCATCATCAGCCATAAATAATGGATTACTGATCGTGGTTTCGTTTTTAATGAAATTTTCAAGCGGAACTGAGGATGCTTCTTGTTCTTCGGCGGCTTGTCTTGCCTCTTCAACTTGCGCTTGAGTTTGAGCGAAAGTGTTGCCGCAAAAAAATAGCATTGATATAAGCGCTAAAGAAACATTGTTTGACCAAAAAGAAAGTACCATGATCAATCCTCAATAAGGGATTTTAGTCGCACTAGAGATTGACTTTGACTGTCATAACAAAAACGACTGCTCGCTTTATGCTCAGTGAACGCTGCTTGTTGGCTGGATGCCTTGAGTTTGACCGGAAGTGCCACAGCACATTGCTGTCCAAGTGCAGAAAAATAAGTAGACACAACATTAAATTGCTCACCATTTTCCGAAACAGTGCTAGCAAAAGTGTAGTCGCTCGTCGTTAGCTCAGCGCTCTGTATAAAGCCTCGTTCTAATTGACCGGCACAAGACTGCAAAAATGTTGCAACCAAAGCGACTGGAATTACAAAATACAGTCTCAAGCTTATAACAACCCCAAGCGCCTAACAAATCGCAAGATTTTCCATATGTGCATGATAATAGCGGTATATATGACTTGCAACACCAAGAAAGAATAAAACATCAAAGACTCACTGACTTGATACACTTCTGACAAGATACCAACAATTGCGAATAAAGAACCTAAAAACAACAAACCAATTAGTGATTTGAAGGGACTTAATCCAGCACGCATAAAAATATTGTGAAGGTGCTGGCGATCAGCCTTTAACATTGATTGACCTTTACGAGCACGTCGATACATGATCGCGGCCATGTCCATTAACGGCAGACCAATCAACCAGACTGCGGTGATGGGTCTGATTGAAGCGTCAACGCTATTGGTATGCTCAACGAGTAACCAAACAATCGCCAGGCCGATAAACATACTTCCTGCATCGCCCATGAAGATCTTATTACTCTTAAATCCTTTAATACTTAGGTTAAATGCTAGGAATGGGACAAGCACAGCGATAATGGTTAGCGGCGCGATTAGACTATTGGTCGCGCCCGCATTTAACAGTAAAAAAACGACGCAAAGGAGCACAATAAGACTCATCCCACCTGCTAGGCCGTCAATTCCATCTATCATGTTAAATGCATTGATTACGCCAACTACGCATACCATCGTGAACATGTAACCCAAAATGGGAAGATGCACATCTCCTATTCCAAATCCTAAAATGGCGCCTAGGTTGTAAATATAGTTGTCCGCTATCCACACCATAATAGCGGCCACAATAAATTGACAAAAAAGGCGTCCCTTCGCACTTAAGTCAAAACGGTCGTCTAACATACCAAGCAACACTATCATTGCAGCAGCAGTGAGAAACATTGGATTATTCTTAAACACGACATCCGCCGCTAAACTACCAAACACAACACCAACAAACATAGCAAGTCCGCCTGTCAGAGGAACCGTTTCACGGTGCTGTTTTCGATAATCGGGCACATCGACAAGCCCGAGGAAGTGGGCCACAGGTGTCATAATCACGAGAAGAACTGATGTGATAAAAGCAGCAATTATGATGGGCACATATTCAGTATATGTCATTAACTATCATTATCCTTTTGCGCAACTCTATCCGCGGTTTGCGTTTTCATTTTTATTATTGTGAGTTTTAGGTGTCTAAGCACCAAACTCGCACGGCGTGAGACAATCCCTACTCACTTGCTTTGTACTTGTTAAAGTTACCAGCAATTAGCGTTCCAATACGGCCGGAGCCACTAATGCTATGATTAATATATATTTTTAGTTTGAAAAAGTCGACAATGTGTCGCAAAAAACATACGGTGTTCACTAATTTGATGCACACGCATTATGCTAGTGCATCTATTGTCCTAGTTCTGCATTTAACTTGCAAGCGACTTATCATTGAGAGCATAATGATTTTGCATAAACGCACTGTCGTGATAACAATAATAAAAGGGAATGTGATGCAAATTGATAGAGCAAAAGACCGCCGCTTTTTCGGTCATCCAATGGGATTGGTAACGGTATCTGTGACTGAGATGTGGGAACGTATGAGCTACTACGGTATGCGCGCCCTGCTTGTTTTATTTATGACGGCATCACTGCAGGAGGGCGGACTCGGGCTCACCGTCGCAGCAGCCGGCGCAATCTATGGCCTTTATACTGGCTCAGTATACTTTTTTGGTCTACCAGGCGGATGGCTTGCCGATAGAGTAATCGGTAGCCAACGAGCCATATGGTATGGCGGTATAATTAAAACGATCCACCACATTACCCACGAAACCGCGCGTATCTCTTGGGCCAAAAAACGGCAACATTAAATAAGGCCCGGAATCTATTCCATGAGCCCCTAATACTTGCGCAAATTCCTCTTCTTGTTGTTCAATGCCCATTTTACTGGCAACGTCAAAAATCCCTAAGATCCCGACCGTAGAATTAATTAAAAATCGGCTGAAACTTGCAAATGAGTCCTCAGGTTTGCCCTGCAGTAAATTGTTGATGCTGTTTGCCGGCTCTTCAATATTCGTCGCGGCATTTAGCAGACCTGTGCGGACTGGCTGCGGCGTAATGTATACATAACCTTGGGCAACCGGTTTAAGAATAAACTTATCAAGCACATCACGGTTAAAATCCCACATAAGACGATTGATTGGCTCAAGCGGATCTGATACGTTTTCCAAGTCTTCTTTAGCTTGATTAATTTTTGCTTGTTCAATTGCCTGTCGATGATTTGCAGTGCAGCCGCTTAAGCTCACAATGGCGCATACAACACCTAAAATCACGCAGCGTTTTATTCTTTGCACTTCGATTGTCCTTATCATTTGATATTAATTAGAGCTGAGCATCAATCAATAGCTTTTTTGCTACCGAGTTGCCCTTGATTAACTCTAGTCGCATAATCTCACCTTGCAACTCACCCGGCGTAATTGCAACATCAGCGTCTTTTGAAATCCGCGCGGTGAGAACCACAGCCGATGCATTGTCTAAATTCATCTGCGGCATCATAGCGTCTTCAAGAGACAAACGTAATTCATAGGGGAAGCTCGGGATGGCCATGCGTCTTACTGCTAAAGGAAGCTTTGAATCAGTATCTGCGTTTTGCGCAAAAACAATCAAAAAACCGGAATCAGGTAGACGATTGACTAACTCAGGGGCTATATCAATCGATACATCAATTGATGTGCCTTTTTGCACATCATTGAGCTGATCCTGACGGTCAATAGGCTGACCACTTGCCAGCATTCTAGGACTTGCTGTTTGGGTATTATCAAGCTCAAACAAAGACTCCGGAGCCCCCATACTAATTAATTGACCAACCAAGGACTGATAAAACGTGCTTGAGGGAGACAACTGACTCTTAATGATGTCAAAGTTCTGCAATGCTGTGTCCAAATCACCCAGTTGACTAGCCACCACCGTCAGTAGTAATCGATAGTCTCGATTTTCTGGCGCGATACTGACTAGGTAATTGACCTGTCGGCTGGCATTTTCCAGAGACTCCTCAGTCCCTGTTGCCATGAGCGCTTGAGCATACTTTTCCCGAATTTCAGTATTACTAGGTTCTAAATCGAGCGCCTTTTCAAACGCCGCAATGGACTCTTCCATTCGACCGATTGCCATTTGAACTTGTCCCAGCAATCGCCAGCCTTCAGTGTCTTGAGGCGTTTCGCGTAAACGCTTTCGGATCACCAAGGCAAATTTTGCATAATCGTTAGGCGTAATTTGCGCAGTAGCGCTTGGTGGACCTTGTGCAGCAGCGCCGCCAATTATACGTTGAGTTAATTCCGCAGCTTGTGATTGGGCGAATGTATACTCTTGCAAACCTGCAAGCTGATTAGCGTCAAAGTAAACCCAAGCGCCAATAAGCAAGCCTGGTAATGACAATCCTGCAATTAAGCGCCAGCTTACTGAATCTACTGGGCTATACTTGGCATCGTTTGCTTCGCTGATTTCACTTTCGTCAACCAAGGCCAGCTTGAGTTCTTTGACAGCGGAATGTTTATCCTTTTCAGATATCAAACCCTCTTCGAGCTCTTGTTCCAATTCGGCCATTCGCTGTTTAACCACATTCGCATTACTGACTTCTAAACGATGTTTCTTGGCTTTTCTCAAGGCAGGTAACACAACAAACAGCGATGCTACGACTACCAGTAAAGCCGATAATATATAAAAACTAGTCACTAACCTTCCCGTTCTTCTAACAATGCTTCCGCTTTAGCCAAACGAGACTCAATGTCGATTTCGTCAACTGCTTTACGACGTTTGATAAATACCATGAGCATAATCAAGGCAAATAGCACTGGCGTTAACCATAACCACAATGTCACTGCATTGAGCGGAGGCTGATAATGCACGAAATCTCCATAACGCTGCTTCATCCAGCCCACCACCTCAGATTCACCTTTACCTTCCTGCATCAATTCATATACCTTGCGACGCATATCATGCGCAATAGGTGCATCTGAATCTGCAATATTCTGATTTTGACACTTCGGACAACGAAGTTCAGCCGTCAGCTTGAGGAAGGTTTTTCTATCATTTGGGTCTGAAAATACATAATTTTCCGCATATTGTCTTTCAGAAACTTGCGCAGAACTGACTTGCCCAAAATCGTCTTTAGAATTTAAACCTTGGTCAATTTCTTGCGCGTTCGCGCTCATAAACAACCCAAGCCATGCTAATGCCCACAAGGTACAAATGCGCTGAGCGTTTTGATTCAAAAAAAAGCTCGCAAAAGATCGTAATCGTTTTTGTAAACCGCCATGCCGTTGCAAGCCATTATACCTTTGAAAACCGCTACGGCGCATGCTCGACTCCAACATCAATTTTGCTTAGGTCCACCGCGCTTTGCTCGCTTTCTTGCATCAATGCATCATAGATAGGCGCAAATTTATTTCGCCACACCCTCTCGTTCACGTCACCTAAATGATGCACGCGAATAATACCTTGCTGGTCGACCAAAAATGTCTCGGGAGCCCCAGTTACCCCGAGGTCAAGCGCTGTGTTTCTGTATACGTCAAAAATGTTAAATTGATAGGGATTACCGTAGCGCGATAGCGTTTCGTTTACCTCAGTGCGTACTCGATTAATCGTTTTGCTGCCAAAATCAGGATCTAAGTCTTGATCATAGTACAAACCCACAAAACGAACGCCGTCATTACGCAATTGTGTTAAATAGGGCAACTCAATTGCACACGTTACGCACCATACCCCCCAAACGTTTATGACCGTTATTTTACCTTGAAATATCTGGTTGTCGTAAATCACACTTTCATCCATCAAATCAGGTAGCGAAAACTCGGGAAAGGCTTCAGACAAAACTTCAGACTCTCGCTGCATTGGATCGGAAAATAACCCTTTAAACAAAAAGAAACAAAGACCCAAGAATAGAAAAAAGGGAATAAGAAACCACGCTAAACGATTCATGTACGTGCCTCACTAGCTTCGCCATGGGTTTTGGTGTGTATTGGTTCAAGACCTTGCGTCCCATCCCCTGTGTTCGACGCTTTCGCCTTAAATACAGACTTAACTTTAGCAATTTTTTTAATACGATAACGTTTGTCAGCAATCGAAAATGCACCACCAATGCACATTATCACTGCACCACCCCAAATCCATACAACAAACGGTTTATAGTATAGGCGCACGGCCCACGCGTCGTTCTCGAGGGGCTCTCCCAAGGCGACAAAGAGATCTCGAGTGAATGTGGTGTGAATACCGGCTTCCGTCATGCCCATGCGCTGCACGGTATAAAATCGCTTTTCCGGTTCTAAGTGAGACACTTTTTCGCCATTTTTATACACATCAAAAATGCCTTTATCCGATAAGTAATTCGGACCCTCTACTGCAACCACACCCGTAAATTCCACATCGTAGTCAGCAATACTCACCACCTGTCCAGGTTCCATACGCAGGTCGCGCTCCAGTTCATAATTGCTAACCAAGGTGATGCCAATGAGGGTTACGGCAAATCCAACATGTCCTAAAATCATGCCCCAATGACTGCGTGTCAACTTGCGCAAGGAGATAATTAGTGACTCTTCACGAGTTTGCGAAACGACTCGCTGGCGAACCTCTAATGCCGTTCCAAGCAATATCCAAAAGCTCATAACAAGCCCTAACAAGCCCATATAAGTTCGCTCGCTGTAAGTAGCATTGACTAAGAGCCCCGCACTTACTGCAAGAATGAAGGCAAATATGAGTTGGTTTCTCAGCGCGATTGGTGCCTGACGCTTCCAGCGTGATAAGGGACCAATCGCCATGAATAACACAAAAGGCACTATCAAAAGCGTGAACATTTGATTAAAGAATGGTGCGCCGATGCTAATTGTGCCTAAACCGATTTCTTTGTGGACTAGCGGAAACAAGGTACCAAGCAGCACCACAATAGTGGCCGCAACCAGCAACACGTTGTTGCCCATCAGCATCATTTCGCGCGAGAACATATCATAACGACCCACACTTTTTAGCTGAGAAGCCCTGATTGCGTAAAGCAACAGCGAGCCTCCAATTACCACCACCAGCAGGCCTAAGATGAATAAACCTCTAGAGGGGTCGCTGGCAAATGAATGGACTGACACTAGTACGCCAGAGCGCACTAAAAATGTACCTAGTAAGCTTAATGAAAATGCCGAAATTGCAAGTAATACCGTCCAAGACTTAAACACCTTGCGTTTTTCAGTCACTGCAAGTGAATGCATTAGGGCTGTGCCCACTAACCATGGCATAAAGGACGCGTTTTCGACCGGATCCCAAAACCACCAGCCCCCCCAACCAAGCTCGTAATAGGCCCACCAACTGCCTAACGCAATGCCTAAGGTCAAAAAAGACCATGCAGCAATTGTCCAGGGTCTGGACCAACGCGCCCAGGTTGAGTCAAGCTGTCCGCCAATAAGCGCCGCTATCGCGAATGCAAATGCAACTGAAAAACCCACATAACCCATGTACAACATGGGAGGGTGGATAATCATGCCAAAGTCTTGAAGCAGTGGATTGAGGTCGCGTCCATCTACTGGAAAGAAAGGCAACATGCTGTCGAAAGGATTTGATGTCAACAACATAAACAAGTAGAAGGAAATACTCACCATACCAAGCACCGACAGTACTCGCGCCACCATCGCTTGCGGAATACCCTTTGAAAATGCGGCTACAGCCACCGTCCAAACTGCAAAAATCAGCACCCATAATAAAAACGAGCCTTCATGCCCACCCCATACTGCCGTAATTTTATAATAAATAGGCAGTTTACTGTTTGAGTTTTGAGCCACGTAATTCACGCTAAAATCGTCTGTCACAAAAGCGTAAGTTAGACAAACGTACGCAATGAGCGTGAATGCAAAGAGCCCCCATGCAAGCGGCCTTGCCATTTGCATCAAGGTTTGATTATTGGTTTGCGCTCCCCACAAAGGATACACCGCGAGGAGGATAGAGAGCACCAGCGCAATAACAAGCGTCACATTTCCTAACTCAGGTATCATTGATACGCACCATCATCAGGCTTTTTGTGATGAACGCCAAGCTTTTCAGCAAGCTCAGGAGGCATATATTCTTCGTCATGTTTTGCAAGGACTTCATGCGCCACAATCAAGGTCCCTGTTTCTAAGGTTCCTGTAGCAACAATGCCCTGTCCTTCTCTAAACAAATCCGGCAAGATCCCGCTGTATCGAACCGTTACAGTTGGACCTACATCCATTAAATCGAAGCTAACGGCTAAAGTATCATTGTCGCGTTTAACTGAGCCTGGTACTACCAAGCCACCAATTCGAATACGTTGGCCAAGTTGTGGCATCACTCCGGTTTTATCCTTTCCATTGTGGATTTCACTGGGAGTATAGAATACGTCGATGCTGTCGTTGAGTGTATACAACATCACGCCAATAGCAGCTGATAGGAGAATCAACACACTTGAGACTGCAAAAAGCCTTTGTTTACGTCTTGAGTTCATGGATTATATTGCGCCTTCATCTTTTTCTATAGTGGATTATTAGTGGGAAGCACAGCACCCGTTCTTGTTTTTTGTTTTCTCTTTTCGCGTGCTTCGATAATTCGTTTCGCTCTGTCTTGCTGTTGCTTGACGTAAGTCTCGACCGCTTTGCTAAGCCAGTGACTTTGCAAATACAATATTGTCATGGCCAATATACTTACTCCAAAAGACAACCATACGAACAACGCTCGGTTGCCCATACTTAAAAAGTCCTCGCTTCCCTCAAACTTAAACCCTGACTGATACATAAAATACAGCCCAAATGCTCCCAAAGTCAGACCAAGCATTGTAGCAATAGTTCTGCCTTGTATGCGGCGCAAAGGATGTTCACTATTGCTTAACATTTCACTGACCCATGGGCGATGCGCGTCGCGCTTTATTAACTCAGCGCGCAACCGTATGAGCACAGTTGCGCCAATGAAACCAATCATCCCAACAATGCATACTACCAAAGGTATTGCCATATCTGCGGGCATGGAAGGTTTGTCAATTTTACTAATGCTGGCGGGTTGATGAAGCGTGTTCCACCACTCTACAGAATATTTAATGATGGGGATGTTTATAACGCCAACCATTGCCATAATTGCAGCGGCTTTCGAACCTTGTTGTTTATCCTCAAACGAAACGTAGAGTGCAATAACGCCTAAATACAAAAACAGTAAAATGAGCTGAGACGTAAGACGCGCATCCCAAATCCACCATGTACCCCAGGTTGGTTTACCCCACACTGCGCCGGTAAATAAGGAGATAAAGGTGATAACTGCACCCACAGGCGCAATCGCTATCATCACTGAGAAAGCCGTTCTCCATTGCCAGACAACACCGACAAATGCTGCTACTGCCATGGCTATATATGCCGTCATCGACTGGGTTGCACTTGGAACATGTATGTAAATGATGCGGTAAACATCAAACTGTTGATAATCTGTGGGAGCAAATGCTAATCCCCATACTGTGCCAAGGCTTAAGCCCACAAGACCAAGCATTGCAAACCAGGGAAACAGCTGATTACACAGCAAGTAAGCTTTGTCCGGTTTAGCGTATGAGTTAATCCACTTCCACATTAATTTTGACTCACTTTTAAAGAATAGGCGATGGCCGCTGGCGCACATGCAAGCGAGCCCAAAGCTAGTGCGAGCATAATACCAAGTTGGAAGCCATAAGGTAATTGTAAAGATGCTGAATCCACCGCTGAGGTGGCAAAAATAAGCAACGGAATAAACAGTGGAATAAGCAGCAGAGCCACCAGCACACCACTTCGCTGCAAACCTACAGTAAGCGCAACGCCAATCGCGCCAACTAGAGAGATTACAGGCGTTCCCACAACAAGCGTTGCCAGAAGCGCTATGTACATGTCAAAGGTCATGTTTAAAAACAGTGCCAAAAGAGGTGATAAAACCAGCAAGGGGACGATATGAATGAGCCAGTGACAAAGCACCTTGACCAAAACAATTAAATATAACGATGTTGATGACAAGGTATACTGCTCAAGCGTTCCATCGTTAAAATCGTCTCGAAACATGCGTTCCATTCCAAGCAGTAATGAAAGTATCGCCGCCACCCAAATTACGGCGCCACTCACACGCTGCAATATTTCAGGCGAGGGGCCGATAGCAAGTGGAAATAATGTAATGACCATCACAAAAAACATCAGTGGCTGCATTAACTCTGCACGCTGACGATAAGCAAGCGCGATATCTCGTTTAAAAAATGATACCAGTATCATTGCCACTACCAGCGATACTCCAAGCTAAACTCCCTTTGCTCATATGCAAGGTTCACGGCTTGATGTGAGGTCATAATCACACATCCACCGCTTTGTAGAAAATTGAGTATCTTTGCCTCAACCATAGCTACCATAGAGACATCAAGCGCTGTAAAAGGCTCATCTAAGACCCATAATTTTGGCTGATAAAGAGAGGAATCACCACTTTGCGTTATCCATAATTTTGCGAGAGCAACTTTACGTTGCTGTCCCTGCGACAGATACTTCACCGCAAGTGTTTCCAGGCCCTCCAAGCCTAAGGTTTCTAAAACCAAAAGGATTTCATCATGGCGAAGCTTAAGGCCGTGTTGCTGGCACCAAAACGCGATATTTTCGATGGGATTTAGCAAACCGCTGACCCCGAGTTTATGACCAAAATAGATGAAATGCAGGCTGGCTTGATTTAGATCACGATGAACATCATGCCCGCATATCACGACGTTTCCAGACTGCGCTTCACTCAAACCAACTAAAATCCGCAAAAGACTCGTTTTTCCTGCTCCATTTTCTCCGCGCAATAAAACGAGATCTCCAGCATTAATGTGAAGACTAAGATCTTCAAACAAAATGCGGTCTTGCTTTTCGCAAGTGAGTCCAGTTGCAGATAAAACGTTCAAATGCAGATTAGCCTTACAAATTAAAGTGCGCCGGCGCCGAAAATGAAGACACCCATAAAAACGAAATAATACATGAAAACAAAGGATTAACCTAGGGCGCGTTGCTCATAAAGCACTTATATGATCGATCGGAAATACCTGTTTATTATTTGGGTTCAATAGCTTAGGTCAATATACTTTAGTAAGCATGTATTTTGCCGATATTAAGATATGACTAATCAAGCGATTGCCGCGATCAAAGCGCTTGCTGCCGCATCACATGGAGCATCTTCTTATGGCTCCTTGCCGCAGCATACTGCTTCACAAAATGCTCTATTAAGCACCATGGCAGGGTCAACTCAGGCTACTAAGGAAGCTGGGGTGAGCTTCTCTGTGGTGTCCAGCGCATCCAATCGCATCGTAATTCAAGATAGCGTTAGCAAGCAGCGCTTCTCAATCAGCAGTGAAGCCTTTACAGATCAAACATCGAAACAAAGCACAAACCTTGCAAACAACTATATTCCCAAAACAGGCGATACACTTCTACTGGTTAACACATCTAAAGCGTCTATTACATTTCGAGTAATACAAGCATCCGACCAAAACCCTTTGCCTGCGAAACTGTCGCGCACACTTGCCAATTCATGGCCGGATGTATCATCGAGCGTAATCAGCAAAGCGCCGCTGAATATCATTGCGCAATCATCTATGAAAAACGATGATGCAAGTGCTAAAGCGCTTTCAAAATTGATTGTACAAACCTCGATGCAAAGCGGTTTGCCTAATATTTCAATTCCTTTGGCTGGAAAAATTGTAGCGATTGCAGGTCAGCACAACTCCGGTTTGGTGCAAGCTATTGCTGCTTTACATTTACCCACTGGTGATTCTGGTTTGTCTACTGAGCAACTGCGCACCTTGAAACCACTAAGCAAGCTCATTGTCCCCTTGCAAGCAAAAATAGCTAATTCGGTGGGAATTGGCACTAAAGTTCGCATAGAGCTGTCTTTAGGTAATGCCCTGTCGAAGCAAAAACAAAGTCTTGGACCGGATACGCTATCCAACAACAATACGAATTCTGGGATTATTAAGACTGTCTCTTTTCAAGAGGCTCAGAAAAGTCCAGCGTTGAGCTTAGATAAACTTGGTATCGCTCACATCAATAAGGCAAACCCCATAATCAATGCAAAGGGCATTAGTCTGTTGCAGGCTTTAGTGCTTCTACCAAGAGTTCCTGCTTCCCCATTATCACAACAGTTAACTTCTGCGTCGCAAAGGTCTGCAAATCAAAGCGGCACAGCTGATAACTTAATTGCATTACCACTTGATAAAAAGAACATTGACGCATTACCGAAAACCCTATTATTAGGCGTTTCAAACACCTCTGGCAAAGACCTAAGCAATCTACTGCAGGGTCGTTTGCTGGTCAGTCATCAGGCAGCAAATATCGGTATCGCTAAAAATACTGGCCTGAGTGTCCTTGCGGTCGCTAAACCAATTTCTGTAACAATAGATGCCAGCTATCTTTCAGATGGCAAGACAAAAAATGAATCATCGCTTAAGACTTCAAAAACTGAAATTCCCACGAACAAGATCCCGACCGGCCTTGAATCTGGAAGATTGAATCCGAACGACTTAAAGCTGACAAATTCTGCTCAGCGAGATAGCTTATTACAGAGTTTAAAAAATACGCTTACACCTCAGCAGATATTGCAACTGCCGCCCAAACTAAGCGCAGCACTCAATCATACGATGGCACATACAGAATCAGGTGGAAGTGCATTTAGTCAAATTAAAACCGTACTGGAAAGCATTGATAAGAATGGCAGTAGTGATACGAAGCAAAACTTATCTGAACTGTTGCATGCAATGCGAGCACTGAAAGCTGAACCAACTGCAGCTGTAAATAGTGGGCAAAACAAACTTGAACTAGCCGAACTTCTGCAAAGCATCATGAGCGCACCTGCGGTTACTCAAATTGTTAATCACTCAGGCACTAGTTTTCCAAAGAGCAATAGTTTTATAGAAGGCTTGGTAAGCGTTTTGCGTTTAAGCCTTGTAGCCAATCTGAGTGCCGCCCAAAACAGAATCACGTCAACGCCGAGCCCCCAAGCTAATAATACGGCGGGACTATCGAATCTGCTTACAAGCTTTATTAAGCCCAATACACAAGCGGATATGCCGTCTCAAAACTTGCGAACGCGCGCCACAAGACTGACTACAGACATTATGCAGGCGGATCCTCGCGCAAGTTTAATTGGTGAAATTGGTAAACTGCTCAGCAATCATAATAGCTATAAACTGAGAAGTGCTGATGCTTCACTTCAAGGACAAGATACCTATTACTATGCGCTACCCAACCTTATGAATAAAAATGGGAAAGATATTGAGTTCAAAATTCAGCGTGAACAGCAAGGTGAGAGTCACAAAGATCACATCGAACAGTCAGACATTTGGAAGCTGGATATGCGCATGGACGTTGGATCGCTCGGCACCTTGCTTGCAAAAATTAGTCTAAAAATTCCACCACCTTCGGATGCAAGTCAGAGCTCGAAGGAATTGGACTTGCACCTGTACACCTCAAACTCCGAACTCAAAGACAAGGTTATTGGACTTTTGCCAAACCTTCATTCAAAGCTTAATGCAGCCGGAATTTCGGTCAAATCACAAAAATGCGACCTTGGGAAAATTGACGAATCTATCATCAAAACTAATTTAAATGTGATGCACGCATATGCATAGAGATAAACATAGGAGTAAGCAAAACAAAGCAGTCGCGCTCTCATACCAACAAAATTCAGGTGAGGCGGCAAGCACCTCACCTAAAATTACGGCCAAAGGAAGTGGTTCAGTAGCAGATGAAATACTCAAATTAGCAGAGCACCACGGCATTTTCATTCATCAGGACGAGCATTTAAGCGATGCCCTTACCCAACTTGATTTAGGCCAAGAAATACCGCCTGCACTATATACCGTCATCGCCGAGCTGATTGCTTTCTCCTACATACTAGAGGGCAAATTCCCGAAGAACTGGAACAATATTCATCAAAAAGTCGACTTCAATGAATAAGTGTTAAGCGCTCGCTATTTTACTACTTCTTCAACCGCCTCTTTAGGAGTGTCTGATTTTTTCAGCAGCAACTCAGCGCGAATTCTGCTTTCAATCTCGTTAGCGATTTCTGGGTTTTCTTTTAAATATTTAACCACGTTAGCCTTACCTTGGCCGATGCGATTGCCGCTGTAGCTATACCATGCACCGGCTTTTTCAACAAACTTTTGCTTTACGCCCAAATCAATGAGTTCAGCTTCTTTGCAGATACCAGCACCGTACATAATTTGAAACTCTGCCTGCTTGAAGGGCGGAGCCACTTTGTTTTTTACGACTTTTACACGAGTCTCATTGCCAACGACTTCGTCGCCATCTTTGATTGCGCCAATGCGGCGAATATCCAAACGCACTGAGGAATAAAATTTCAAGGCATTACCACCGGTGGTAGTTTCTGGAGAACCAAACATCACACCAATTTTCATTCGTATCTGATTAATGAAAATGCACAGTGTGTTGGAGCGTTTAATATTAGCTGTTAACTTACGAAGCGCTTGCGACATTAAACGTGCCTGAAGGCCAACGTGAGAGTCCCCCATATCACCTTCAATTTCGGCTCTTGGCGTAAGCGCTGCAACGGAGTCAACTATCACCACATCCACCGCGTTAGAGCGCACCAGCATGTCGCAAATTTCTAGCGCTTGCTCACCCGTATCAGGCTGAGAGACTAATAAATCCTGAATATTTACACCCAATTTTTCGGCATAAATAGGGTCTAAGGCATGTTCAGCATCAACAAAAGCGCAGGTTTTCCCTTTCTTTTGCGCCTCTGCAATCACCTGTAAGGTCAGGGTAGTTTTACCGGATGATTCCGGACCGTAGATTTCCACTACTCGCCCGCAAGGCAAGCCACCTATGCCTAAAGCAATATCGATGCTCAATGAACCCGTTGAAATCGCTTCGATGTCCATAGCTTGATTATCACCCAAACGCATTATCGCGCCCTTGCCAAACTGCTTTTCAATTTGACCTAGTGCTGCTGCTAGGGCTTGGTTTTTGTTATCGCTCACGGTATCTATCCTTTTGGTTTGAAGCGCTATCATGTACTCGTAAAACATAGCGCCAGTATCTTTTATTCGGTGTGTCAATTTGCCTGATATACTCGATTGCCTGCGCCTACAATAGCGCTAAAGGCTTATCAATTTAACACCTGTATTTACTTACAGATGCAATCATTTATATCGGAAGTATACTGTACAGTTATACAGTTTCAACACTTATTTTATAATTATTACTAAGTTATTGAATCTACTACTATTACAATGGGTCGTGTTTGTCTTTGTTCATTATTAATACTGAAAAAGACAGACAATTCATTCGCCGCTCCACATAAATTCGCCTTTCTCTCCTAAGACTATTACAGTCTGGTCTTCGATAAGGCGCACAGTCAGTATTTCAAACATTACAGATGCTTTAAACTAGACAAGCGTTCAGTTTTTCAAGCGCGTGTATGATCGCTTTATCCCTGATTTCTTGCCTGTTGCCCGAAAAAATGCGCTTAAAATGAATCACCGATTCTTCGCTTGCAATTGCAAAATGCACTAAGCCCACAGGCTTATCAGCGCTACCTCCACTTGGACCTGCAATTCCGCTTACGGCCACACTGTAATCAGCATGCGCAGCTTTTCTTCCGCCTTCAGCCATTTCACGAACGACTTCTTCTGATACTGCGCCATGCTGCTCGAGCGTTTGCATATTCACGCCAACTAAATCATGTTTGGCATGATTGGAATAGGTTACCCAAGACTGATTTATCCAAGCCGAAGAGCCGGCGACATCAGTAATGGCGAAGGCTATACCACCACCAGTACACGACTCAACCGTGCATACCGTTGCGTTTTTTGCTAGCAAAGCGTTACCGAGCGCGCGCGCTAAAGCATATTTTTTATTGACCGCATATTCTGACACTATTGCCTACTCAAATTCATATATTTTGCTGAAACTTTAGCGTACCCTGTAACGCGAAATGTGTCTCGATTTCTACCCACTAAACAAGCAGAAAGTTTACTAAACAATGCCCGAAGTAAAAGACAAGCAAAAGCATACGCCAATGATGGCGCAATACCTTAAGATCAAAGCCGAACATCCCGACATTCTATTGTTTTACCGAATGGGCGATTTTTACGAGCTTTTTTTCGACGATGCAAAAAAAGCAGCGAATTTGCTCAACATATCGCTTACCGCTCGCGGTAAATCTGGCGGTGAACCCATTCCAATGGCGGGCGTTCCGTATCATGCTGCGGAAAACTACCTCGCCAAGCTCGTAAAAATGGGCGAATCCGTTGCTATTTGTGAACAAATTGGCGACCCGGCCACCAGCAAAGGTCCTGTTGAACGGAAGGTGTTGCGTGTAGTTACCCCAGGCACCCTCACGGATGAAGCCTTATTAGATGATAAACGCGATTCTGTATTGGCAGCAGTACAAGAGCACAAAGGCGTGTTTGGTATTTCCTACATCGACTTGGCCAGCGCACGTTTTCACGTGCTTGACTGCATTGGTGAAGACGCCTTTTTAGCAGCATTGGAGAGAATTCAAGTTGCCGAACTATTATATAACGAGGACTTTGCATATCCCCACCTGATTGAACGATTTAAGGGTAAACGCCGGCGCCCTGCTTGGGAATTTGATACCCAAACGTCTTTGAGTAAGCTAAACGCACAGTTTTCTACGCTAAATTTAGACGGTTTCGGTATCGATTCGGATATGCTTGCGCTAGGGTCTGCCGGTTGTGTTCTGCAATATGTACAAGAAACACAACGTACTCAACTTGCGCACATTCAAACTATAAAACACGATAATCAACAAGACATCTTGTACATGGATGCTGCAACACAGCGAAACCTTGAACTCACAAGAAATTTAGCAGGTGGTGCTGAAAATACCTTGATGTCAGTGATAGACAGAACAGCCACCACAATGGGCTCTCGCCTGTTACAGCGTTATTTGCATCAACCTACTCGAAATCTGGATGAAATTAAGCGTCGGCATCTCATTATTAATGCCTTGCATGCACATGGCTACGAAAGCTTATCCAATATATTAAAAGAGATTGGCGATATTGAACGCATTCTTGCTCGAGTAGCCCTTCGAAGCGCACGTCCTAGAGACTTCAGCCGACTAAGTCAGGCCTTAAATCAATGGCCAAGACTACATGGTGAACTTGATGCGCTCACCGAAGCAATGCCGAGCGCAGATAAAGTAATCGGTGAGTGCCGAGCCCTTATTTCAGAGTTTCCTCAAATTTGCGACCTCCTAAATCGAGCCATTATAGAGAACCCACCTGTGGTGTTGAGAGATGGCGGCGTCATCGCACCCAATTTCAATGCAGAGCTTGATGAGTTACGAGCGCTTGCGCAAGGAGCAACTTCGTTTTTAGACGACCTAGAAATGCGAGAACGAGAGCGAACCGGTATTTCGACCTTAAAAGTCAATTACAACAAAGTTCATGGCTTTTTTATTGAAGTTAGTCGTGCACAAAGTGATTTAGTACCTGCGAATTACATCCGACGACAAACATTGAAAAACAACGAACGCTACATCATTGATGAGCTCAAAGCACATGAAGACAAAGTGCTCACTAGTCAAAGTCGCGCTCTAGCCTTGGAAAAGAGACTGTTCGAAGCCTTGTTTGACGAGATTATGCCAAGCTTAAACGCGCTTATCGAGAGTGCCGCTGCGATAGCTCAACTTGACGTGCTGACGAATTTTGCGGAACGCGCGACTGAGCTCGATTTACACTCCCCATCACTCTGTAATGAAGACATATTGGCTTTTAATGACGGTCGACATCTGGTGGTTGAAGATGTTATGAGCACCCCCTTTATTCCCAATCCGATATTTATGTCGCCGGACGCTAAAATGCTCATGATAACCGGTCCTAATATGGGAGGAAAATCCACCTACATGCGACAAACAGCACTGATTGTTGTGCTTGCGTATGTTGGGAGCTTTGTTCCTGCCCGAGAAGCCAAAATTGGTCAGATAGATCGTGTATTTACGCGCATTGGCGCAGCGGATGATTTAGCCTCTGGCCGCTCAACCTTTATGGTTGAGATGTCAGAAACAGCCAATATTTTGAATAATGCCAGTGCTCACTCCTTAGTATTAATGGATGAAATTGGCAGGGGGACATCAACATACGATGGACTGTCTCTTGCTTGGGCATGTGCACAATACCTTGCCAACAATATCGGTTGCTACACCTTATTTGCGACGCATTACTTTGAATTAACGCAGCTTGCACAAAAATATGCGCAGATTCACAATGTTCACCTAAACGCAATTGAACATGATGACGATATAAAGTTTATGCATCAGGTACAACAGGGTGCGGCCAGCAAGAGCTATGGCTTGCAAGTTGCTAAACTGGCGGGGGTACCAAACGCCGTACTCAATGATGCCAAGCGAAAGCTTCGGGCATTGGAAAAACAAGCTAGCAATAAGAAATCGAGCGCGGAGACTTTGGCTGACAACAATACAAAAAGCGAAAACATGCTTAATCAACATCAGAATACAAAGCACGAGCAAGTACAAATCGATATGCTCCTTGACACCCCGCACTGGTTAGAACAAAAGCTCATGCAAGTTGATTTGGACGAACTTTCGCCTCGTGAAGCACAAACGCTATTATATGAGTGGCGACGCGAGCTTAAACGCGCAAGCGAGTCTTAAATCGAGGCTGCGAGTTTAAGCAAATAAAAACACGTTAGTGTTTTACTCTGAAGTACTTCTCTAGGTATACTATGGCTCCAGCAAAGGTGAGCTTTCTATTCATCTAATCTAGTCAAAATTGCCAATGTATTTACGCCCTCTTTCTGGGCGCATGCGAATATTTGTGCTTTGGAGGCTAGCGACTCTTTTACCGCACAGCCTGCTGTGCTTACGACTTTTTGCGCTAGGTTAAACATGACTAATTATATTTTCGTCACCGGTGGGGTGGTCTCATCTCTTGGTAAAGGTATTGCCGCTGCATCATTAGCCGCGATTTTAGAAGCGCGCGGGCTCAAAGTAACCATGCTAAAGCTGGACCCCTATATCAACGTTGATCCGGGCACAATGAGCCCTATTCAACATGGAGAAGTGTTCGTTACCGATGATGGTGCGGAAACCGATTTAGACCTCGGTCACTATGAACGTTTTATTCGCACAAGAATGACGCAGAGAAACAATTTCACGACCGGTAGAGTCTACGAAGAGGTGCTTAAACGTGAGCGACGAGGCGACTACCTTGGCGCAACAATTCAGGTCATTCCTCACATCACCAATGAGATAAAGCGCAGAATTGTTGCGGGCGCCGAGGGCAATGATGTCGCAATCGTTGAAATTGGCGGCACGGTGGGTGACATTGAATCACAACCCTTTATTGAAGCTATTCGTCAACTGGGAACTGAGATTGGACGAGAGCACGCAATGTATATGCATCTTACCTTGGTCCCATTTCTTGCTGCTTCAGGCGAAGTAAAAACAAAACCAACACAGCACTCAGTAAAAGAGTTACGTTCAGTTGGTATTCAACCTGATATTCTTGTTTGCCGCTCTGAATGTGCACTACCTAACAATGAGCGCGCTAAAATAGCCCTTTTCACCAATGTTAATGAAAAAGCAGTTATTTCGCTTCGCGACGCCGACAGCATTTATCGCATACCTGCGGCTCTCAAAGCTCAAGGCATGGATGAGCTTGTCGTAAAACGATTCGGTTTTGACTGTCCTGAAGCAGATCTGACTGAATGGGAACAAGTGTTATACGCTGAGTCAAATCCAACTGGTGAAGTAAACATTGGCATGGTAGGTAAATACGTAGAACTCCCAGATGCCTACAAGTCTGTTAACGAAGCACTGAAGCATGCTGGCCTTAAAAATCGAAAAACGGTGAATATCCATTATGTTGATTCTCAAGACATCGAAAGCAAAGGGCCACATATTCTTCATGAACTAGACGCTATACTCGTCCCAGGCGGGTTTGGCGAACGTGGTATAGAGGGGAAAATAGCGGCAGCGAAATACGCACGCGAAAACGATGTGCCATTTTTAGGCATATGTTTGGGTATGCAGATTGCTTACATCGAGTTTGCCCGCAATGTTGCAGGAATGGAGAACGCCAATAGTACGGAGTTTGACCCCGATACCCCCTTTCCCGTGGTAGGTTTGATTACAGAATGGCTTGATGCGGCAGGCAGCAAAGAGATCCGAGATGTTTCAACCGACCTTGGTGGTACTATGCGCTTGGGGAGTCAGCTTTGTCATTTAAGCAAAGGCAGTAAAGTTGAGCAACTTTACGGTGATGTTGAAATATACGAGCGTCACCGACATCGTTATGAAGTAAACAATAATTTGCGCGACAAAGTGGTTGAGGCCGGCTTAAGCGTAAGCGGTTTGTCAACCGATAAACAGCTTGTTGAAGTGATCGAGTTGGAAGATCATCCGTGGTTTATTGCTGGGCAATTTCACCCAGAATTTAACTCAACGCCACGAGACGGACACCCTTTATTTACTGGTTTTGTCGCAGCAGCAGCGACTTACAAAGATAAAAATCACTAAATCACATTAGAATAATAGAGCTTCACGAAGCACTAAAGCATAACCATCATAGGAGAAACAATGGCCACAATTAGCCGAATAGTTGGACGAGAAATATTGGACTCACGCGGAAACCCAACGGTAGAAGCCGATGTGTATTTAAGCTGCGGTGCAATGGGCAGAGCCGCCGCCCCATCCGGAGCATCAACCGGCTCGCGTGAGGCATTAGAGCTTCGTGATGGAGACAAAAACCGTTATTTAGGCAAAGGCGTCGAAAAAGCCGTTAGTGCTATTAATGACAAGATTGCCAGCACCTTAATCGGCCAAGAAGCTCAAGATCAAGCGGCTATTGACCAGCTGATGATTGATTTAGATGGTACTGAAAACAAAGAAAACTTGGGTGCAAATGCCATATTGGCCGTATCGCTTGCGGTGGCAAAAGCACAAGCGATCTCAGCAGGCATTCCGCTTTACGCTCATATCGCACAGCTAAATGGCACGCCTGGAGAATACTCCATGCCAGTGCCAATGATGAATATCATTAATGGTGGCGAACACGCCGACAACAACGTCGATATTCAAGAGTTTATGGTGCAGCCCGTCGGTGCTAAAAGCTTCAAAGAAGCGCTACGCATGGGCGCTGAAATATTTCACGCACTGAAAAAAGTATTATCTGCTAAAGGATTAAACACGGCGGTGGGTGATGAGGGTGGATTTGCTCCCAACTTAACATCAAATGCAGAAGCACTTTCGGTTATTGTAGAGGCGGTTGAAAACGCAGGTTATAAAATGAATGAAGACATTACACTCGCTTTGGATTGTGCGGCGTCTGAGTTCTATAAAGATGGAAAATACGTGCTCAGCGGGGAATCTAAGTCTTTCGATTCTGAAGGTTTTAGCGACTACTTGGCTGATTTGACTGCTCAGTATCCTATCGTTTCAATTGAAGATGGATTAGATGAATCTGATTGGGATGGTTGGGCATATTTAACCAAAATTTTGGGAGCTAAAGCGCAGCTTGTGGGTGACGATTTGTTTGTAACCAATACAAAAATCCTTAAACGCGGTATTGATAACGGCGTAGGCAACTCCATTTTGATCAAGTTTAATCAGATTGGCTCTCTCACTGAAACGCTTAATGCTATTAGAATGGCAAAAGAAGCTGGGTTTACAGCGGTTATTTCTCACCGCAGCGGCGAAACAGAAGACGCGACCATTGCTGATTTAGCCGTGGGTACCGCAGCAGGTCAGATTAAGACTGGATCGCTTTGTCGTTCTGATCGCGTTGCAAAGTATAATCAGTTGCTTCGAATTGAAGCTGAACTAGGCGAAGGGGCAAGCTACAAAGGCCGCGCAGAGATAAAAGGTCAATAAAGCTCAGCGAAATGAACGGGGCATTGGATATTCAAGATCAAACCGATATCTTTCACTTAACGGCCAAATACCCTAATTTTGCCGAATTAAGCAATGCCTTGTATGAACGCGAGCTACAACTGCTCGCTAATAGCAATATTAGTGACCCAGCTTTGCTCAAGCGCAAAATTAAAGGTTTGAGCTACCATGTTAGAAACGCCGCTATGCATTTACTCAGCGGCGACTCTCCCATAGACGTTGACGTTCACAATGGCAGTTGGCAGGCAAAGCAAGCTGCAAAGTGCCCTATCAATACACAAGATACCGATAAAACCATCAAGTGGTACATAGAAAACGCTCGCTACGGCGCTGTCGTAGCGGTATACGTGGAACATCTGGGTGAGGAGCATATTGAGTTAGACAGCATTGATATGATGGCATCCGATCGCCTTCACCTAAATAAGTTTGGTTGGTTTTCAAAAAGTGGTGAGTACTTTGAGATTGTGCCTAAGCAAACCCGTTACTTGCTGCTCAAACCTACCAAAGCAATACTGATCGCTGCATGCTCAGGACACAGATGGACGCCTAAAGGTCGGGCAATTCCAAGAGCATTATCTTTGCGTGAATTGCTACTTTCTACTGATATAGATTGGAAAACATACAAGTAGCCCATATTTAAACCGTCAAGGCAGCGACGAACTTACCTTAACAGGCACAGCTATCAAAAATAAGTATTCAAGCGCACATATTGTTAAATGGTTATTCTCTCATCTCATTCATTATAAGTGGCAGGTAATCGGTGCCCTAGGTGCTTTGGGCATTAGTTCTTTAACATGGTTATTGCTTGGTCAAGGCATTCGTTATGTCGTCGACCAAGGCTTCGTTGCACAAAACCAAGCCTTGCTAACACAAGCTTTGTGGGTCGTTCTTTCGGTGATCGTGATTGGCAGTATTGCGACTTATGTTCGCTTTTACTTAATGGTATGGCTGGGAGAACGCGTATCTGCGGATATACGAAAATCACTGTTTAATCATCTGATCACGCTCTCTCCAGGGTTTTACGCACGCGAACGCACCGGCGAAATTATTTCTCGATTTACTGCAGATACCACCCTACTCCAAAGTATTGTAGGTACGGGAGTGTCGATGGCGCTGCGGTCTACCGTCATGTTTGTCGGTGCCCTTGTGTTGATGGCCTTTACAAGCTTAAAGCTTACTCTGTTCGTATTTGTTTCTGTACCCTTTATCCTTGTTCCTATCCGCTTGTTAGGTGCAAAAGTTCGCAATTATTCTAAACAGAGTCAAGATAAGGTTGCAGACATTGGCGGCATTGTGGATGAATCTTTACATGAGATCCAAACCGTTCAGGCCTTCAATCATGAGTCGCGCTCAACGCTTAATTTTGCAGATAAAATCGATGCTGTTATGAGCACTGCTTCAAAGCGCATCCACTATCGGGCCCTCTTGATAGCAAGCGTCATGGTGATTAGCTTGAGCGCAATCTTCATTGTCGGATACTTAGGGACGATTGCCGTCATCGAGGGCAGCATTACAGAAGGTCAGCTCGTCGCGTTTGTGTTTTATGCGGTGCTCGCGGGAGGCGCGATTGCGACCATAAGCGAAGTCATTGGTGAGCTGCAAAAAGCGGCGGGCGCCTCCGAACGGATACTCGATTTAATGGCTCAAACATCAGACATATCAGACACAAGCGTAATTACTAAGCCCCAACTAAATGGAAGCAAAACGCTCTCAGACAATACGCCCGTCATAGAACTAAATGACATTCAGTTTGCCTACGATGATGCCCTGATAATTAAAGACCTAAGCTTCAAAGTCAGACGAGGTGAAAAAGTAGCGATTGTTGGGCACAGCGGTGCAGGTAAATCCACGCTGTTTGATTTATTGATGCGTTTTTACGAAATAAATGCTGGCAAGATACTGATAAACGGGCAGGCGCATAATGCGTTTGCGGTATCAGATTTGCGCAAACACTTTGCTTTGGTATCACAATATCCGGTAATTTTCGCCAGCTCGGTGCGCGAAAACATCGCTTTTGCTGATGCTAATGTAAGTCATAAGGACGTCGAACATGCGGCACAACTGGCCCACGCGGACGCGTTTATTCAAGCACTTCCAAAAGCATACGAAACTAATTTAGGTGAACGAGGTGTTAAACTCTCAGGCGGGCAAAAGCAACGAATTGCCATTGCGCGTGCGATTTTAGCAAAACGCCCTATTTTGCTGCTCGACGAGGCGACAAGTGCCTTAGATGCGAGCAGCGAGAGACTGGTTAAACAAGCAATAGATGGTTTAATGCAAAGTACCACTACGCTTATCATCGCGCATCGCTTGTCAACGGTGCTCAATGCAGACAAAATCATTGTGCTTGAGAAAGGTCAATGTATTGCCAGCGGTACGCATCAGCAACTTTACGATAATAACGATGTGTACAGAGAGTTCGTTGATTTACAGCTAAGTTAGGCCCGTCTTAAGGCCAGATATTTGCTTTGCGTCTATTTTGAAGTCTCTTGTTGATAATAGGCCTGATACCAATCTACGAAAGCTGAAATACCCACTTCTAAATTAGTAGTGGCTTTATAGCCTACATCCTTGCTCAAAGATGCAACATCTGCATAGGTCGCTTCAACATCGCCCGGCTGCATCGGCAGCATGTTTTTTTTAGCCGTTTTTCCAAGTGCTTTTTCGATAGTTTCGATGAAGCTGAGCAAATGCACAGGCGTTTGAGCGCCGATGTTGTATATCCGCCATGGAACTTTACTCGTGCTTGGGTTGGGCGCTTTGCCATCCCACGTAGGATCTGCGGTAGCGATATGCATGGTAGCTTGGATCACGCCAGTGACAATATCATCGATATATGTAAAGTCACGCTGGTGATTGCCGTAGTTATATACATCTATTGGCGTCTCTTCGCTTATCGCTTTGGTAAACTTAAATGGCGCCATATCGGGCCTTCCCCAAGGACCGTAAACCGTAAAGAATCGCAAACCAGTTGTGGGCAGACCATATAGGTTGCTATAAGTGTGAGCCATCAACTCATTCGCTTTTTTACTCGCTGCATAAAGTGATACGGGATGATCAACATTATTCGTCACTGAAAATGGCATTGACTCATTGGCGCCATATACAGATGAACTCGATGCATACACTAAATGGTCAATGTTGTGATGCCTACAACCCTCTAGAATATTCATAAAGCCAATTATGTTAGCGTCAATATAGGCATGAGGATTTTCAATTGAATAGCGCACCCCAGCCTGCGCTGCCAAGTGAATAACTCGGTCAAACGCATGGTCTTTAAACAATGCTTCCATCGATTCACGGTCTGCAATATCCATTTTGATAAAGCGAAACAAACCTGCGTTTTCACTTTCATTTATCCAATCAAGACGTGCATGTTTAAGTGAGACATCGTAATAATCGTTAATATTATCTATGCCAACAATGTCTATGTTGTCCCTCAATAACGCTTTTACAGTGTGCGCGCCGATAAATCCAGCGGCGCCGGTCACCAGTATTTTCACTTATCGTTTCCCTGTTGATTGGCTTGAAAAGGTGGATTGGTGTCTTTGGGCGTAAAAATATGCTCGCCAAAGATAAGCTCTAGGATACCCCGAATACTCTTCACGCTTAAATGATAAATGAGAATATGAAGCGGCATTTTCAGAACATGCCCTCGAAGCATTGCAAGCGTATGTCTAAAAGGCGTGTCCGAATTTGGAATCAGATTGTGCTGCGGTAAAAGTACACTATCAAAAACGAAGTCATTGTATAACATCCGCCATTTTGGTAAAGCAGATATGCTTTGAATGATTTTGTCGGGCAAGTTTAGACCTAAGTGTCTATCGGTGTATCTAAACCCAAATAAAACTTCTTCAATCAGTCCAATTCGCTCTGCAATATCTAGACAAGCAAAATAAAATTCATCGCTTTTGTGTTCACACATGAGGTATAAATCCGTTAGGTCACGAAAGCTTCCTTTATAATCCTCATTACGAAAAAGATGGATAGAAGCGTGCACAAATTGAGCTGGCTCACTTAATACTGCATTGCCATCTGGCAATTCAACCTTATACTTCAAAAGTGCATCGACATTCACTTTGGCTTTAGAAATGAGAGGAATGATATTGTGATGAATGTCAATAATCGTGCCTCGCTTTGAGTGCTGCATAGGTGGGATCTCGTGCGCCCATTTGCGATAATATCGATCATCATAGTCATTTAATGGCTGTCCAACCCACCCCTGAATACTCAGTCTTTGTTCGCACTTTTGAATATCTCGCTTTGGCACTAATACGTCAATATCACTGAATATACGGCCGCTGCCCACCTCTGAACCACAGAGCGAGTAAGCTGCGCCTTTTAAGAACACAAAATACTCACATAGCTGTGTCAAAGTATCTGTTAATTCCGATGCTTCAAACTTAATTTGTTCGTTCTGTCGAGTCGCAATTTGTTTAGCGTTTTTTAGATGGCGCTGTGAGCGTTCATCTAAGCGCGACAATACACCGGTTTTTTCAAGTCGATATGCGATGCGCGCCAAAAGCTTCTGCTGACGAAATACAATTAACGCATGTGACAAGCGAACGTTGTCTAAGTCCAAAAATGCTTCCGGCACTTTAAACAGCGCTATAATATCTTCTTTGGTCAGCGGTATTTGCTCAGGCATCTTAAATAATCTCTTCTAGCAAAAAATCGACGACTTCATCTAATTGACTGTAACAAATTTCAAATTTTGCAATTTCCTCTATTAACTGAGTCACTGTATCGAACCCGTCTTTTCCAATTGCAGTAAAATTAAATGCATTTTCTGCAAGCTTGGTAAAGGCCTCCATCATATCTAGTTGATATATTTCAAGCGCTGTACCTGCTTGAAACCTTGGGAACACCACGCCAACTATCTTAGCCTGTATACCTGCTTGCTCGAAGTGCTCAGGCTTTGGTGCTAAGTGAATAACATCGCCTTTATGCGTATCCTTAGCAACAGATGAGAACACCCCACTTGGAAACCATGTTTTTGCTATATCTATCGATTGATTCTTCAGACAAATCGGCCTCACAAAAGGGACGACTATATCGCTAAAGGGAATAATCAGCGCCATTTCATCAGACAACAATCGCCAACCGTTGTTGGCTAAGTATGCAGTTAGCGTACTTTTACCTGAGCCCGGTGGCGCAGGAAAGATAATTGCCTTGCCATTTTTTTCCAATACTGCACTGTGAATGATAACGTGTTGTAATTCATGCGCGGCTACAGTCCAATTCATACCCCATTCGAGCATAGCAAAGCCCTGATTATGATTTAGTGGCTTAAAAGGCTCTCGTGTATCACAAAAAAAGCGCGCCTGAGGTTTGTAAAAACTTCTGACACCACCACTTTTCATAACAGACAGCTGATAATCAATATAGTGGCAAGATAAATCGCCATCTATGAACTTTTGCTGGTATATTCGTTTCGCGTTATCGAGTACTAAATCGATATCAGTGATTATCTGGAATCTAAAGGGAGATAAGTCGAGTTGAAAGGTCTTGGATTTCAATTATTCGATGCCGTCGTCTTTTAAACAAATAAAACCCTTCGCCAATAATTCTTCAATAACAGCTTGCGCGCTTGGGTTGTCTTCTCGGACACACTGAAATACTTCGGATATGGTTTCATGATTCATGCCGATAGAGACCACGTCTGTTGAGAATGGATTGTAAAATGCAACGCCGCTTTGATCAGAAAAGGGATGCGAAAGCATCCCCTTAACCAATATATATTGCGTCTTCACCAACGCGATTACATCATTAACCGACTAACTTGTCCGGTATTGTGTAGCTCTTTTAACTCCCGTGCAAGTTGACCTCTTCTATTCCTTGAGAGGTCTCTTAAGCGCGTGGCAAATTCTGCGGGATTACTAAACGAAGCTCTTGCATTTGCTATTCCGCCAGTGTAGACGACTGGGAAAACAACTCCTGAACGACCATGATGCAAAGCGTTAAAGTACGTGCTGAGGAGATAAACGTTTATTTCGTTTTCACCGCCAAATTCGTAAATACCATCTTCGTTGCGAGTTAGAATTTCACCAACCGTAACTTTGTTTCTTTTTTCGCGGCTGACGTTGTATGCACCCCGTCCGAATATATCCTTGAACCTCATTAACTTTTCATGCCTTTCCAAAGCATGCGCCCAATAATCTGGACCTTGAAGATGAAGAGATTGATTTCCGGCCATATCTGAGCCGTGGCCAGATGCAACGATTGAATTTGTGAGTCCACCTGTTGCCCAGACCGACTTAGCTGGAATCGAGGCAATCAGCGCACCGGCAGTCGCACTTCGTAAAAATTTTCGTCGTCCATTTTTCGACTCAGCAATCGTCGCTTTCGCATTTATTTGATCTTTTGAGTTATCTTGTTCCATTAGTACCACCGTGTTCTTCTATTACTGGGACAACATGCAATTATTACACCAAAACCCAAACTATTGATTTAAATGGAAATTCGTTAAGCACCCCATAGGAGGTGATAAATTTCCTGACAATTATAACTCAATATCATTCTTCTGCGCTAACGCTTTTAATTGTGCAACAGGAATAGCATAACTAATACCACTTGGATTGGTTAATGCAGCTTCCTTACCGGCCTGCACAAACACTTTATTTATAATCGCAATAACTTCCCCGCTTTGCACTTCAAATACGGGACTACCGCTGTTTCCCGGGTAAGCCGTGGCGTCCAACTGATAAATCATGAAAGGCTTGTTGAGGCGTTTTAACATATCGATTGTGAGTTGATTTGCGTTCCGTGCCGGATTGATGTCTGGCGCGACGGCCGCAATCATTCCTCTGTGGGTTGCAGGGTATAAGCCCAACACAGCGCCGATTGGGAATCCCGTAAAAAACACATCCGTTCCTGCGGGTTTTAAATTGCGTTCTGCCAGCTTTAAGGCTGGTAATTTTTCAGACATGGACAATATCGCCAAATCGTGGACCGGGTCTATCGCGAGTAACTCCAATTTTAGCACCTTCATTCGCTGCCCCTCTCCCGCCATTGCCACATAATTTTGCACAATATCGAGTCTTAACTCTCTCGCAACGACGTGATAGTTGGTGACAATATAGGACCCATTTCCTGTTACGAATCCTGTTCCGAGTAACTGAGGGTTTTTTGCTTCCAGTGGAGTGAAAATTCCAATTCCAACAACGGATGGCGTTATCTCATTTATCAATTCAACCATAGACGTAGAGGCAACAGCTTTTGAACAAGATAAGAAAATAATCAACGCCAAGCTTGAGCTTACTGAGAATTGTTTAATAGGAAAGAAGCTAATTGTTTGAAGATACATGTTATTGCAACGCCTGATTATTTAATAGTTTCTGACTGACTTACAATTGTTACCTCAGTCATTACTGAAATTACTGTTATGGTTTAGGTTAAACGATAATAGCCACTTGTTTAACTGCTAGTGACATTAAAATTAAAATATGATGTAAAATTGTTGACCTCATTTACGAGCTAGTTAGGTATGTACATCACATACGCGCACTTGTAAAAATAGTTGCGTATTGCAACTTTATATGCTCACGCCCGCCGCTTTAATGAAAATAGCAAACAGCGAAAGGTATCCCACACACTTATTAGGTATTTACTTTAATACCTTTTGAACGCTTTTGTACGCGCTTTTATGGCTTAATTTATGCAATCAAACTTATGATTTAAGTGAATATTTATGGACGGACAAGCTAAAAAATGTCGCTGAAGTAAACGCTATTCATAACGCGGGAAGGAAAATTTGATAAAAAAAAGTGCTTTACTTTCATGATGTTCACGCTAACATCTGTGGGAAATGCGAAGTCTTTTGTGTTGCAATTCTGCGACATTATAGCGGTCCACACTCGTAACATGCACTTTCCGTTTCAAATTTATACCTTTAAAGATCATTTAATACACAGCTTGCCTTGGAATCGCAGTAAGGTTGTGTTCGATGACTGGAGAAATTGCCATGTTAGTACAAAACACGAAAAGTGTAGAAAAACCAAGTTTTTTACCACGTGATACGGATATTACTTCAAAACTAGGGTCACAAAAAAAGCAAAAAACGGATGCGTCTGCGCGCCGACTAGAGCGCAGGCGGTTGCACGAGCAACAGGTTCAAAAAGAAGCTCAATGGGTTCTTCAGCACTTTACCAAGCATTTTAATGCTGTGAAGGCTGAATCTAAAGCCGAGCTTGAAAGCGCATATCGCATTCGGCACGAAGTTTTTTGCGAAGAAATCAAAATTTTCGAAGGTAACGACACACGACTCGAGAGAGATCATTACGACGACTATGCAGAACAGTGTTTAATTCAGCACAACCGTTCGGGCGATTACGCTGGCAGCGTTCGTTTGATAATGCCTGAAAACGAAAATCAAATTCTCCCAATCGAAAAACAAGGATTACAATTTATTGATAATAAGAGTGTACTTCCAAGTAGGTTTAATCGAAATGAAGTCGCTGAAGTTTCAAGAATCCTTATTCCAAAAGTGTTTAGACGCAGAAAGTTAGACTTAGCAGATTGCGCTGCAAATACTGGAATCAATGTAGAGCTCTACGATGAGAATGACATCAGGTGTTTTCCATTCATTGCAGTTGGTTTGTATATGGCATGTACAGCCATGTTTAAGAATCGCGGCAAGAAACACATATACTTTATGGCTGACCCACGACTAGGAAAAAGTATGCAAGTCGTTGGACTAACCATGACACAGATTGGCGAAGAATTTGAGTATGTTGGGCGACGTGTGCCATACTACATTGACTTTGAACATTTTCTGGATAACCTTAAACCATCTTTTGAGTGCATGCTCAATCAATTTTTACGGACAATCGATTAAAAGCTCAGCGCCGTATATCTGTACTTTATAATACTAACAGGGACGTTTGCGCAGTATTTTTTTATAGCATTTTTCAGTAACTGATGTTAATTCTTGTTGTATTGTGCCGATACAAAGCACATGCAACGTTAACGAAAGTACGAAAATTATGTTTGAATACGAAAATGCCTTTTCCCGCAACATAGGCTGGATAACCAGACAAGAACAGTCTGTCATAAGACAATCGAAGATCGCCATTGGCGGGCTTGGTGGCGCTGGAGGAGAACATGCGCTTACTCTTGCGAGAATGGGCTTCGAAAACTTCCATTTATCCGATTTCGACGAATTTGAAATTCACAATTTCAATCGTCAGGCCGGTGCATTTATGTCAACAGTCGGTAAACACAAATGCTCCACGATGGCGGACATGATCAGGGATATCAATCCAAACGCTAACATTAAAGAGTTTCCCACAGGCCTAAACGAAGAGAACATTAATGCTTTCTTTGAAGGTGTGGATGTCTACGTAGACGGCATCGATTTTTTTGCACTATCAGCCAGAAAACTCGTCTACCAAGCCGCTCAAGATAGAGGTATTCCAAACCTTTTGGCGGCGCCTTTAGGTTTAGGCGTTTCCTTAGTTTGCTTCACAAAGGATTCGATGGGCTTCGACGAATATTACCGATTTAGTGAGAGTAAATCGGATGAAGAGTCGTTTATTAAGCTGTTGATAGGTTTGTCACCTGCATTGTTACACACGAAATACCTGGCAGATGCAAGCGCAGCAAACTTTAAAGAACAGCGCGGCCCCTCAACGCCCATGGCAATCAAACTGTGTTCAGGTTTACTAGTGAGTAATGTTTTTAAACTAATCTTGAAGCGCGGAAAGGTAGTAACTGCACCGAGAGTTCTCCAATTCGATGCGTATCGAGACAAGTTTGTGACTTCTTACTGCCCTTTTGGAAACGGTGGACCAATTCAGCGACTGAAATACCTTATCGCGAAAAAAACGGTGTCGTAATCTTAAGCTGTTATAGAATAAGCGGCGCTCAGCGTACTTAAGAGTTTTACATACAGGTGACTTGAATGACGCCCGTATCTAAATTGCAAAGAAGTATGGCTCTTTCCTCACTATAAATGATTAATTGCCTTAAAAAAGTGTCTGTTTTTTTTACAACTTAGTACAGCAAGTAATTAAAAATTTATATTTTTTTATACATTTCAATAACTTGCTTAAGTGGCACGCCATATGCTTAATCGTTTCCAAGCAATTAGCTAAATACACAATAAGGAAAGTATAATGCTTAACACATTTAAAAAAGTTGCACTTGCAGGGGCATTTTTGACGATGTCAGCAGCTTCTTCTGCAGCGGGTCTACCGTTTACGATAGATAACTCACTTGGTTACACAGACGGCGGAACAAGCACAACGTTTACCGCGAACATCATGAGCGGTAATTACCAAGAGGTTATCGTGGTAACTGACGCAGCGGCTGGTTTGTTTGAAGCGACAATTCTTTTGTCTTACACTTCGTTTCAAACCTTCCCTAATAACACGGGTTTGACAACTGACTACGGTTTGTATTCGATGATTAACATCAGCGGTCAAGTTACAGACAACTCGTTACCGACAAGCATCACGACTGGTAATTGGACGGGCGATTTTAACATGGTACTAGACGTAGAGACCGACACCAACACATTCGTTCCTAGCGCGCTAGCAGGTATCGGTATGGCTAACCTTTCGGCTGCTGAACTCGATGACGACATTGAGTTGTTCACTGGTACGATAGCAGGCGGCGGTTCTGTTGGTAACTTGAACGCAGGTGGGTTCGGCCTTGATGGGAACAACATCACGCTATCTGCTGACGGTCTCAACTTCTTTGTTGCACCAAACCCATTTTACCAGCTACTAATTTCTGACGGCGACTTAGAGGACTTCTTTTCGCAAGTTGACTTCTCACTTGAAGGTGTTGTTCAGCGTTTCAGTGGTGAAGCTAGCGTAGAGTTTGTTTCTTCACCATCAGTAGTTGCGTTGCTTGGTCTAGCACTTGCTGGCATAGGCTTTAGAGCACGCAGCAAAAAATAAACTACCGTTTTATTCGAAAAGCGACCTTATCGGTCGCTTTTTTTTTGCTTATCGATTATCTTATTCGCTCTTACACGGAGTGAATAAATGTCTAATAGTTTAAAAACATTCGGAATTTTATGTTTCGCAGTCTTTATGAGTGCCTGCTCTCAGCAGCTAAGCGAAGAACAAGCAATTGAAGAAGCAAGCACCGCGATTTCAGAAAATAGACACGATGTCGCAGAAATTATATTAAAAAAGTATCTTGCTAGTGATAAAACATCCGATCCGGCAAGGATACTACTTGCAAAATCTCTGGTACTGCAGGGTGAATACCAAAACGCCATTTATCAATACGATAGAATCAACTCTGCGCTAGACGCCGAAGCCTTTGAGCTTCAGATGGAAGCTCGTTATATGCTCGATGAGAGAGAGCCTCTAATCGAGTACTACGAAGCTAGTCATCGAGACAGCAATATTACCAATGCGGACATTGTCTATGCTTTGGTTAAAGCAAGAGTTCAACAAGACACCACTGCGTTTGATGATATTATTAAAACCTTATCTTCGATAGACCAGACAAACCTTAGCTTTCAACAACTTTTTGCTCAATCTGTGAGCATGTATGAGGCAACGCGCGATACTAGCGAATTCTTAGTTGCACTGGAAGATTTCCAGCAAAACAATCCAAATTACGCCGACAATTGGCTGTTCCTAGAAGTGGCTGCCAATTTTGCACTGGCAGAAATGAACTTTGATCATGCGCTTGCGCTCTTCGAACAGCTCATAGATTTAAGGCCCCAATCACCAAAACCAAGGCTCTCAAAAGCAACAACGCTTGTTTGGGCAGAGCGGTGGGACGAAGCAGAAAGAGCTATCAATCAATTGCTAGCGCGCTACCCTGAACAACCCGTTGTGAACCAATTAAAAGGTCTTGTCTTGATTGAACGACAAGACTTTGAAACAGCTAAGCTCCATATCGAAAAGGCAATTGTAGGAGGTTACGAAACACGCAGAAATTTGCTTATCGCAGCTGAACTTAATTTCGCCCTTGATAACTATGAGCAAGCGATAGATTATCTTGAAAGAGGCCTTCAAGGCGTCACTCAAAATACAAATTATCATAATATGCTCGTTTATTCTCGCGCCAAAGTAGGAGATGAAGAGGCAGTTCTGTCTCAAATCGATAAAGCATCTGTCGTTTCGAGAATTAATATTAGCAATATGGCATCGTTGATAGATGGCATGAGAGAAACCGGCAACACAGAAGGCATTCAAAGACTGGCTTCAACGCTCAAGGATAAAGCAATAGCCGACCCAGCAGTACAGCTTGAAGCGAGCGTGTATCAACTTCAAGGTAATCCTGAAGCTGCATTTCCAGAAATTGTCTCGTCTAGTCAGAATTTTATACAGCAATATTTACGCAGTGATGACTCTGCAACTTTTTCGCCAGAGAGACTGTTCGTTGCAAAGAGCTTTCTTATCGGAGATTTAGTGGAGAATAAGCGTTTCCCCCAGGCACTTGACTTAGCCAACGCGCTTATCGAAAAGTCGCCCGACGAACTCACTAATTACGCCTTTTTAGGCGAGATATATAACGCTCAAGGAGAGTTTGACAAAACCTTAGCGCTGTTTGAAGAAAAGCCTGAAGCCTTAACAAATGCCGCAGCGTACCAATTAGCCACTTCTGCATACCTTGGCTTGTCAAACGTGCAAGCTGCAACTAATACAGTTCGTCGAGCATTAACAGAATTTCCTTATAATATCGTGTTGCTTCAACAGTATGTGTTTGTTGAGAACACCCGCGGTGAGCGTGATGAAGATTTTATTAGCGGACGATATCGAAACCCATCTACCAGCGAGTCCGATAGCATATTCATGAATTTTTACTATGCCATGCATAATGAAATGGATAAAGCTATAGAAGCAATTACGCAATTGTCTGATGATACGCCCAAAAGCATCCTTTATTGGTATACCGTCGCACAAAGCTATATTGAATCAAATGACTTGTCGTCCGCTAAGCAGGCAATTGATAATACTAAAACGCTTGATTTGGTCTCGTATCAAGAGCTTCAATATGTGCTAAGCACTTATCAAACATTGGACGCGAAAGCTGACGAGTTAGAAGTTATCAACAAGTACTTGCCTTCCTTTCCAGTTAACAAAGATATCAGGCTTAGAAAAGTGGCTCTTTTACTGGATCTCCAACAGGCGACAGACGCCTATTCCATGCTGGGTACCTTCGAAGACGACTCTGAAACCTATTTTCGATTAAAAGCCCAAGCCGCATTTAATTCTGGTAATCTCACCGATGCTGGCACATGGTACGATCGAGCTTATCGAGAGTATCCTAATGTTTCCACGGTCATCGACTACGCTCAGTATTTAGTCAGTGTTGGACAGAACGAACGGGCGCGGAATATTCTTGGGCAATTCAACAGCACTCAAGAAACAAACCTCAATACTTTGTTGTTCCAAGCAACACTGGAAAGCGGAAGAAAGTCCATCAGTTTATATGAATCGGTTCTTGAAATAGACGCCACTAATCTGATCGCACTAAATAACGTTGCGCTGCAATTACTCGAGATTGGTGATACACAAAGTGCGCTTGATTACGCGACTCGCGCAAGTGAACAAAGTCCTGATAACGCAGAAGTCAAAAACACCTTGGAGATGGTCAAACAGAAGATGTAGCCCCGGTCATATATGCCTTTACTTAGGTTCTCGTTTTTATCACCTTTGCCGGATTACCAGCAACAATGGATTGAGCGGGAACCTCATTCACCACCACCGAACCTGCAGCAATAATGCTGTTTTCACCCACATTTGACATCACCACTGCGTTATTACCAATCCAACAGTTGGTGCCAATTTGAATTTTTTCAAACACACCTCCTTGTTCTCTAATGGGTTTAGTCAAGTCCTCAAAGTTATGCTGTTGTTTGCCACTTAATATATGAACGCCGCTTCCGATGAGCGTATCTTTTCCAATTTTACATTTCCCGATATTGCTTTGTGGGCCAATATATACGCCTTGTTCAATATCCGTATCCATATGCGAAAGCAAAGTAGCAAAACTCAAAACTACAGTGCTATCGAATCGCGCTAACGCTATTGAGTAAAAAGCGCTTCGCAAGTAACACCCTATTTTACCCGGCAACACACTCAAAAATTGACTATGCGCACTCAGCGCTCCATCTTCATCAAATATACGAAGGAGAAAAAATGTAAGGATTGCTGGCAGTACTATGATGAGTGAAATGAAATAGACTACTTTTTTTATTATGCTTTTCATTGTCGATTTACAGCCTATTGACTTATGCGTTTTGATATAGGTAATTCTCGGGCTAATCGCTCGTTTGTTTGCGCGCTGATCCCCCACAGTTCGAGCATAGAGCATATCAGCAATTACTCCCGTGGAATAAGCGTATTTTGTTGATTTATTCACCGCCGTCGATTAGATTATCATCCTCTTTTATTCTGGTACAGGGAGTTCACAACAGATGCAGACAATGCAGCAGGCAGACAGCGTCAAATTGAAGCTTGAAGACGATCGCCCTTTGCTTATCGTCGTTGTTGACACCGAAGAGGAGTTTGACTGGAGCGCACCTCCCAATCGCAATGAAACAAGCGTTTCACATATGCACAGTTTAGACCTCACGCATAATATCTGTACTGATTTTGGACTCTCTCCCTGTTACGTTATCGATTACCCGATTGCATCTCAACGAGATTCAATCGAAATACTGCGTGCCTATGCGGATAAACAACAATGTGAAATTGGCGCCCATCTACACCCCTGGGTAACCCCTCCAATGACAGAAACGCTCTCCGTTTCCAATATGTACCCTGGAAATCTCGACAAAGAGATTGAGTTTGATAAATTGCAATCGCTTGTGAATCAAATTGAAACCAGTTTCGGGCGTAAACCTACTAGTTACAAGGCGGGTCGCTACGGCTTTGGCACAAATACGCTCAATACAATTAAAGCGCTAGGCTTTAATGTCGACTTGTCTTTTTGCCCGCCTGTAAATCATAGCGCCGATGGTGGGCCCGATTACTCTCACTGCACTTCAGATATTTTTCAATTTCCCGATAGCAATATATTGGGTATCCCCATTACAGGCGCATTTACTGGCGCGCTGGCCAGCATGGCACCGCAAGCTTTCGATGCAGCTAAACGTTTAGAGGCACTGAAAGTGCCGGGTATACTCTCAAGGTTAAATTTATTAGATAGGTTGATTCTATCGCCTGAGGGATATACTTCAGATGAACATATTCGGCTTGCGAAACACCTATATAATAAAGGACAGCGAGTATTCACCTGGAGCTTCCATAGTCCAACCGTTGTGCCGGGATTTACCGAATATGTACAAAGCGATGCAGACCAAGCGCGATATTTAGACGCATTTAAGCGCTTTTTTGATTTCTTTTTTAATGACATGAACGGACGTGCAAGCACGCCGGCACAAATATACAAGATGACGGAGATGTAAAATGATTGTTTTGGGAATATCCCCATTAGACAAAGACGCCACAGTTTCAATTGTCAAGGATGGCAAGGTACTATTTGCGGCTGGTGAAGAACGCTTTTCGCGTAACAAGCAGCAAGATGGATTTCCACATTTTGCTATTGAAAAGGCGCTCGACTACACCGGATTGTCGGTATCCGATATCGATAGGGTTGCCTACGCGTTCTTAGATGCAGAAAAAGAAAAAGAAATATTCACTAAGAATCTGAAAAATGAGCGCGATTTCATTAATGCTTTTGATGCGCCAGACGTGGCAAGCGCCATTAAAGATGCTAAAAAGCGAGTTCCTAACCGCAAAGAAGCTATCCATGGCCTAGATAATCCTAATGAGAAAATGGATAAAAGCATCTTACACAAGACTTACTATAACATGACATCAAAGAGCGATTCGCTCTCCAAAAAAGCCGCTATTGATGGTTCACAATCCTGGGCTGAGGTGGCAGAAGAAGGTCATTTCGCTTATCAAAAACAGTTACTAGATGGTCTGAAGAAATTAGGTTTAGAAGATAAGCTGGTTAGAATCGACCATCACCTGTCTCATGCAGCCAATGCGTATCTTTGCAGTGGATATGATGAAGCGCTCTGTATCACTTTAGATGGCTACGGTACCGGCCTCGCGGGCTCTGTTAGCCTTGCTAAAAACGGAAAAATTAAGCGCTTGCATGGAATTGAATATCCAAGTTCATTAGGCACTATGTACGAGCACGTGACTTCAAGTCTTGGTTTTAAGCCTTCCCGTCACGAAGGTAAGATTGTCGGTTTAGCGAGCTACGGTGACCCCGACATTCTAACTCCCCTGCTGATGAGCCGAATCGAGCAAAAAGACGGCGATTTTAAAATATACCAAGCAAACAACATATATTTATCACGCTTATTAGCTTCTGAGTTTCCGAAGATTGACGTTGCTGCAGCCTATCAAAAAACACTTGAGCTCGTGGCAAGTGAGTTTGTGAGCTATTGGGTTCAAAAAACCGGGATTGACACGGTGGTGTTATCCGGCGGTGTTACTGCAAACGTTAAACTCAACCAGCGTATTTTTGAAGTTGATGGCGTAAACCATATATTTGTATATCCAAATATGGGTGACGGTGGGTGTGGGACCGGCGCGGCGCTCTATTTAAGTAGTAAAGGCGTAGAGCCAACAATATCTAACGCATACTATGGCCCTGACTATAGCGACGACGAAATAAAGCAAACCTTAGAAAAAGAAGGTCTTGCGTACACGCAACCCGAAGACTACGCAGCTAAGGTGGCGCAACTTATTCATAATGGCAATGTAGTGGCTCGATACAGCGGCCGCATGGAATATGGCCCCAGAGCCTTGGGCAATCGCTCAATTATGTACCATGGCCGGGAGCCGGAAGTAAACCAATGGTTAAACAAACGCTTAGGACGAACTGAGTTTATGCCCTTCGCGCCAGTCACTTTGTTTGAGCACGCAGATGAGTGTTATTTGAATGTTAAAGGCGCAGAACATGCAGCTGAATTTATGACAATTACCTTCGATTGCACTGACAAAATGAAGCAAGACTGTCCGGCTGCTGTGCACATTGATGGCACTGCTCGTCCGCAGTTGATAAGACGTGAGGTAAACGAAGGGTATTACGACATTTTGTCCGAATATCACAAAATAAGCGGTATCCCAAGTTTAATTAACACAAGTTTCAATATGCATGAAGAGCCTATTGTATGCTCGGTGGAAGATGCGGTGCGCGCTTTCTTGCAAGGGAAGCTTGATTATTTAGCCATTGGTAGCTTTTTAGTGCACCACCCCGAGAACACCAAAAATTAAATCGGTGAGCAATCAGACTATCAAGGTTGAAATTCAACGGGAATTCAACCTTGATATACTCGCAAGGCAATGGCAAACGCTGGAGCAAGTCTCGACCCATCGCTTTTTCTTATCTTGGCATTGGATATCGGCGTGGCTTAAAACCTTTCCTATATCGCCTATTCTTATAAGAGCTTTTAAAGGTGAGCAAACGCTTGGCTTGGGGTTTTTATGTGAAAAATCATTTCGGCGAAACCGTTTTTTTTCTATTAAACAAATTTTACTGAATGAAGCGGGTATCGGTAACTATGACCAACAATGGATTGAGTACAACGATTTCCTTGTTCACGACAGCTTTCGAGATGACACTCTCAGCACAATGTTAAACGCGATACACAATGAGCTAAATTGGAATGAGTTTGCCCTAGGTGTAAGCGATTCTGCCACTGTAATGAAATGGCAAAAAGTCTTAGGTCTACAGCCATACGTGACATGGAAAACTCGCGCACACCATTTAGACTTAAGCGCGCTTCGACACTCACAGAACGATTACTTAGCGTCACTTTCTAAAAACTCTCGCTCTCAGATAAGGCGAAGTATCAACTTTTATAAAAAACGCGGCGACCTGCGCATAAAGCATGCTAGCACTGTGAATGACGCCTTGGCTATGTTTGATAAAATAGCACCGCTGCACATTGAGCGGTGGGGCGAGGGTTATCAAGAAAGTGGCTTTGCTAACCCGCATTTCGTCAATTTTCACAAACTCATCATCCGTGAAAGTTTTGAAAGTGGGAATGTGGATGTTATACAGGTCAGTGTAAATGAAGATGCAATAGCGTATTTCTACAACTTTATTTACCAACAACGCGTTTATTTTTATCTGAGCGCATTGCAATACGAAAGCGATAACAAAGCCAAACCGGGTTTAGTCGGGCACGCACTGTGTATTCAAGAGTACCTCGACAATGGTATGCAAAGCTACGATTTTATGGGGGGTGGAGAAAAGTATAAAGATAGCTTGTCTACTTGCCACGACCAGTTTTATCGCGTTTCATTTCAGCGGCCTACTGTTGCGCTTAAATTAGAGTCTAGTTTGCGCAAGCTTAAAAATCGCATAAAAAACCATCAAAGTTTGAGCTTTGATGCACCTGAGTCGGACTAGAGCATGAGTAAAAAACGCTATATCGTACTCATATTAGCGTGCATAGGCTTTGCTCTTGCTTCGTTGTGGCTCAGCGAGCGAAACAACCGCCTATTGCTTCGCTATCTTCTGGATGATTATCAATCAACACAAGGGCAATCAACCCTGCTCGTGGGAAGCTCAACTATTGCCCGGTGGCCCACGCAGCAAATGCCGCGTTGTCTGCCTGCTGCAAAACGCGGTTTTGAAAATGGCATGGTGTCGCATGCAAAGCAATATCTTAGCTTGAGCCCTCAAAGTCCTAAGCGCGTTGTGGTGTATGTAGGCGAAAACGACCTGTATCAAAGCGTGGACACAGACACTCTGCGCGACAACACCAGCGCCCTCATTAACGACTTGTTAGCGTCGAGCGTTTCGCAGGTGTATGTATTATTAGTGAAGTATTCACCTAGTCGAGCCAAAAGCCATGCAGAGTTTGATAGTTTTAATCGCTGGTTGGTCGAAAGCTATGCTGAATCAGAAAAGGTCAAACTAGTACCTTTAGATAAAATTGCATCTAGCCACTTTTATGTCGGGGATGGCATTCACCTTAACCACGCAGGGTACAAATTGCTGTCGTCTTGGGTTAATAGGATGTGCACAGGTGAAGCGCTTGAACAGTCGCTTATATTACCTAGATAGCTTGCGCGCTATCTTGATGCTCCTTGGCGTGGTGTTGCATTCGGCTGCGCCATTCACTCAATCAAAATACTGGTTAGTAAGCTATTCCAATTCGTCACTCTTTTTAGATTACCTTAATGCAAGCATTCATAGCTTTAGAATGCCGCTATTCTTTATGATTGCCGGTTTTTTCAGCTTAATGCTAATCGAACGCATGTCCAGTGCCCAATATCTTAGAAATAGGGTGCTGAGGCTTTTACTTCCATGCGTTGTGGTATTATTCACCTTTAACATGCTTCAAGCGCTGGTGCTTACTTATTTCAGCCAAAGCTACGAAGGCTTTGACCTTGAAAATATCCTGTCACATTGGCAAGGACATTTTTCAATATCCCATCTGTGGTTTCTGATCAATTTGTTTATTTATTGCTGTTTTCTGTTGCCAGCAGCTTGGCTGACCCATGCCTTGTTCAAAGACGCTTTAGCGAGGCTTAGCATATATCGTCACAACAAAAGTCTCTGTCTAATACTGGGAATGCTTGCTCTCCCCATGCTCAATACTCTGGTATTAGCTATTGGCCAAGCTGGCCTTCCTATCTATGAAACGTTCTTTATTGTCGGGATGCCATATTATCTAGTCTACTATTCAATATTTTTCTTTGTTGGCGCTTGGATATTTTCCTTTAAAGATCTATTGTCGATTATCGAAAAACAGACTTACCTTTGGTTAACTGCATTGCTGGTGACCAGTGCCGTGCTATATTTTCACCCTTTCGATAACAACAACATAGAAAAAGTGGTGGTGAGCTATCTTGAGGCGCTGAGAATTCTTGTATTGTGCTTGTTTATTTGGAGCGTCTTTAGCAGGCTAGTGGTGCAAAACAATGTAATTTTAAGCAAGCTCTCAAACGCATCCTATACAATCTATCTTTTACATCACTTTTTCGTTGTTGCGCTAGTGGTTCTGTTGATTGAGTCAGGTCTGTCATTACCCCCTATTCCCGCCTTTTTGCTTATAATGACGGTAGTGTATGTGCTTACTTATGTTATTCACGCAAAAGTCATCAATAAAAGTGCTGCGATGACGAGACTCTTGAATGGAAAATAGTCAAGTCTCTGGGTATACTGCAAAGCACGCTCGACATGGTCATATTGCTGATTTGAAAACATTTTCTCTTTGCATCTTCTCCCTACCTGCTGACATCACTAAATGGCATTCGTTTAATTTCGGCTTCCCTGTACCGCAGTCCCAAAAGCTTAGCGTCGATACTCAATTAGCCGTTGTAGATGCACAGCAAAATCGAATCAGCGCTAACATTGAAGCTGTAGGCTTTTGGCCCAATGGCACCATTCGATGGGTTTCGGTGGAGATTAGCTTGTCACCTGGCGCTTTGTGCGGTGATTACTTCCTTGTTCAGACAGAGATTTCGTCGCAAACTAGCAATCAGTCACTGATAGAATCAAAAGACGGTGTTGATATCTCACTCGCTTACGGCGAGCTGAACATAGCCAAACATCGCTTTATGAGCCTTAGCTTTCGTTCTTTGGCCGATAAACCCATCCATTCAAATTTTTGTTTAGCTTTGTCGGATGTTCATGCTGACATCTTGAGTCTTTTGGCACAAAACGATGGCGATATCGATGGCGATAATAATGCGCCTCAGACCGAAGTAAATGCTGCAAATTGGCAACTTGAATCGGTAAATACATCCATAGCCAATCACCAAAACCAAAATGCTGCAAATTGTCATAAAATAGAGCAATACGCGCATTATGTGCTGATTCCTAGTTCGAGCGACAGTAATGACAATGCCGGCTCGTCAGGAACAATGACAAAACGAATCAATTTGAAGGCTGAAGTCACGATTTGGACGAAAGAGAACGTTGTTGACCTTCATTTTTCTATACACAACCCACTTGCTGTGCATGAGCATAGCGGAAAATGGGATTTAGGGGACTTAAACAGCATTCAATTAAAGCATTTATCAATTGATGGCAGAATTGAAGGTGTTGAGCATCAAACACTGATATTGGATGATAAAGCGTATTCAGGTTTTGAAAGTGCTCATCTTACGCAGCACAGCAGCGGCGGCGAGAACTGGAACTGCGCCAATCACGTTGAAGCTGATAATAAAGTTAGGCTTGAAGACCCAAGTGCTGCACTGACCATCACGGATAAGGCTGAAAAAAGGTCTTACGATTGTGGTAGGGCATCACCCGCACTTAAGTTTGGAGGAAGCGAACAAGCAGAAAACAATAGTCTTATCATATTGCCTGTTCACTTCTGGGAAAAGTTTCCCAGCGCGTTAGACCTAATTCAAGCAAGCAATAAAGCTACTTCTGCCAACCTTCAGTACATGCAAACAGGCACTATCCTAGAGCTTCAAGCAGGAGAGACAAAATCTCATCGTTTGCTTTTAGGTATTGGCAATAGTGAACTTAGCGCTAAGGTGCCGCCAGTCAAATTAAATACCGAGCACTTTTGCGACGCCAAAGTGCTACCTTGGTTCGATCAATATTTATTGCAAGACGACCTTCAAAATATGATCAACAAAGGCTTAGATGGAGAATCAAACTTTTTTGCCAAGCGCGAGGCATTAGATGAATTTGGCTGGCGTAATTATGGCGATATTTATGCCGACCATGAGGCACATAAATTTGACGGGAAACTACCCTTTATATCGCACTACAATAATCAATATGACCCTTTATACAGCTTTTACAAGCAGTTTATGCTGTCAGGAGAAATATCATGGAAGTCACTTGCAGATGATTTGCTCGACCATACCTTAAACATTGATATTTACCGCACTGAGCTTGACAAGCCTGACTACAACAATGGGCTTTTCTGGCATACCGACCATTACGTGCAGGCCTGCACGGCAACTCATCGAACCTATTCTAAATATCAAGCCAGCGGCGTTTACTCAAACCATGCTGGCAGCGGCGGCCCAGGCCCTCATCACTGCTACCCAAGCGGATTAGCACTGTCATATTTTTTAACAGCTGACAGACGAGCAAAAGAAACCGTGTTAAACATGGCGCAATGGATGGCTAACATCTATGAGAGTGATGGAAGTTTGTTAGGAAAGCTACTGCAGTTAAAAAACGCCCAATATGTGAAAGTACCGTTCAAAAATAAGCTATTGCTAGGCACTGGGACTGGCACAACGCGAAATTCAATTACCAATCAATATCCGCTTGACAGAGGCACTGGAAATTATCTCAATGTTTTATTAGATGCTTACGACGTATCGCTCGACGAGCATTATTTGAGCGAAGCTGAAAGGGTGATAGTTTGCACCATTGATAGTGACGATAAACTAAGCGACGGCCGATTTGACGATATTGAAGGGACTTGGTTTTATACTGTTTTTCTTCAGGCTGTCGCAAAATATCTCTATATCTTGGGCGCAATGAAGCTATCGCGTCCCGCAGCGCAAACGATCCTTTCGACCTTTCTTCACTATATTGATTATATTCTACAGCACGAAAAACTATATTTAGATCAAGCGGATAAACTTGAGTATGCGAACGACACATGGACGGCTCAAGATATTCGCAAAGTACAGCTGCTCGGTATTGGAAGCTGGTTTGTAAATGAGAACAAGGCTCGAGAATATCGCGAAAAATCGCAAGCCTTACATAGGCAAATAGTAGAACGCCTAGAAAACAGTGACGAAAGTGAGTACACGCGATTATTAGTACTGATGATGCAAAGTTATGGTGGCGTGCAACTAGCAAATCGAAAGCCTAAAGAGTTTAACATTATCCTTGATGACACACGCTATGACGAAGGTGCTTTAAAACGCAGCTTAATTAAACGTATCGCTAGATTTATCAGGAACTATTCATTGAAGAATGAACGCCGAAGTATCGCGCGCAGAATACCTAAACTTCGAAAATGGGTAGGCCAACCGTGAGTAAAAAAGTCAGCTTTATTATTCCGCATATGGGACGCGAAGAACTGTTAGCCGATACGCTACTGTCAATTAGCAGGCAATCCTGCGATCTGACTCAACTTGAGGTTATCATTGTTACTAAGAACCCCTCTCTTGCGCCCGATACGATAAAGCCTGAAACAAATAATGAGGAAGCGGAAAATAGAGAGGGTTCACCGTTAAGTATTAGGGTTTTTCAAGCGCCGCTAGATAAAACCATCTCATTTCAGCGTAACTTTGGTGTTCAGCAGTCAAGCGGCGAATACCTTGCATTTCTAGATGCTGACATTTATTTATCACCGAATTGGGTAAACGCTATGCTCACACTTTTAGAGCAGCATGATGATTTTAGGCTCGTTAGTGCAGTTCAAAAAGCAAGCGAGAGACCCAGTCCCTTAGAAATGCTAAGAACAGCATTAAGTAATGCTCACATAAACTGCAATGTTGAGTTTCTACCCGGTCGTAATTTGTTGCTGAGCAGACATACTTTTAACCAATCGGGAGGTTTTCCCGAGTCCTTAGAGACTTGCGAAGACTATGTCTTTACTCAGCGCGTCGCCGCGCTTGGACACCTTTATTACTCATCTGTTGCAGACTATATTCATTTGGGTGAAGACAAGAAGCTTTGGCCAATGGCCAAAAAGGAAGTCTGGAGAGGTTTATCAAATATTGACTCCTTGAAAGGAAGGAAGATTCCCATCAGTGAGTGGCCAAGTTTTATCGTGCCACCCGCATTCTGCCTGTCGTTTATCTTAGCCATAGTGTGCTCTGTGTTTGGCCTAATCGATTTAGCTATTGTATGTTTGCTTGTGTTTTTCAGCATTTTGTTGGCATATGGCATACGTTTGCGAAGAATCACTTATGGAAACCCTAGCCTTAGGTATATTTTTGCATTCTATCTATTGTATTTCCCAGCGCGTACAATAGGCACAATTCGTGGCGCGTTGCGTTCGAGAACCTAAGGTTTTCGACAGGTTAAACTTACAAAGCCCATTTACTTCGCAGACAACACCAACAAATGAACGCCGATACATGACTAAACCGCATATATTACAATTTATCTGTTCCACAGGCTTCTATGGTGCTGAACGCTGGATTTTGGCACTTTGTAGAAACACGCCAGCAAACGATGCAAAGCATTCCTTAGCCGTTACCCTTGAAGAAAACTCAAAAGACTTAGAGTTGGTAAAAGAATTTAAGCGCGACGGTGGCGATACCTTCGAAGTACCGATGTCTCATAAATTCGACTTTTCTGTGGTAGGGAAACTGGCTGATATTATCAAACGCAAAAAAATCGATATCATTCATACCCACGGCTACAAGTCAGACATACTAGGAATATTGGCGGCAAAACGGGCAAAGATCCCTGTCGTGGTCACCCCGCATGGATTCGAAAACGCCGAGGATTTTAAACTAAGAGCGTTTATTTATTTAGGATGCCAATCAATGCGTTTTGCAGACAAAGTGGTTCCCCTTTCTCCGCAATTGATGAAAGACGTTAAAAAATATGGGATCAAAGCACCAAAGCTTGAATACATTCAAAATGGCGTCGATTTAAGTGAAGTAGAAAAAGTGAAACATGCGCCTGCTAAAATCGCTAGCGAAAAACTGCGCATTGGATTCATTGGTCAAATGATCAGCCGCAAAAACATCATCGATATCTTGGATATATTTGAAGCAATCGCCAGTTCTCGCAGCGATGTAGAACTCATTCTATTGGGCGATGGAGACGAGCGCGCGAGCTTGGAGCAATATTCGAACACATTGACAAGCAAAAGCAACATTCATTTCTTAGGTTACCGAGATGACCGCCTCGACTATCTGCGCAGCTTCGACCTCTTCGTGATGACCTCGACTTTAGAAGGTATTCCAAGATGCTTAATGGAAGCATGCGCAATGGGCATTCCGGTTGCCGCATATAACATCGCTGGTATTGATCAGCTAATTACGCATAATCAAACAGGTCTGTTAGCCGAGTTACATGATAAATCCAGTTTAACTAAATATTGGACAACACTTCTTGACGATAAGGACACTGCCTCGAAATTGGCTGAAAATGCATCAAAACATGTCACGCAGCAGTACTCTGCAAAGCGAATGGCAACGGAATATCTCGGGCTCTTTGAGCGTCTGCTTGCGCTAAACACGGCGAATTAAGGCAATGCCGAATATTACCGTTCACAAAATTGATCAAAACCGTGCCCCTGAGTGGGATGCATATGCGATGCAAAGCGATCATGCGACTGCTTACCATCTTTTTGCATGGGGTCAGGCGGTTGAAGCGGCATATGGATACATTTGCCATTACTTTATTGCACAAAGAGACGGCAGCACCGTTGGTATTCTGCCGCTCGTGGAAATGCGGTCGCTGAATTTACAAAAACTACTGTGTGCCCTTCCCTATTGCGATGTTGGCGGCCCAGTTGCAGACTCTGAGGAAATTAGCATATGTTTGACTGAGCATGCTTTAGATTTTGCAAAGGCATCTCGCATCAGTAACATTGAGCTACGCTCATCGTCACGTAGCTTAGTTGAGGTGCAAGACACCCTCCCTGGCAAAAAAGTGCGAATGATGCTCTCGCTTCCAGATTCATCAGACGGGCTTATGGCGCAATTTAAATCAAAACTTCGCAGCCAAATTAGAAAAGCTGAAAAAAATGGCTTAGTTGCAGAGGTGTCTCACTATCCTCAAGGCAGCAATGAACGTGAAGAATTTTATAACATTATCTCAAGTAATATGCGCAATTTAGGCTCTCCTGTTCATTCGTTTGCATGGTATGAAGAAGTACTTGAAGCTTATAAAGATAGGGCGTTTATTTCACTTGTACGCTTTGAGGGAAAAGCGGTAGGTGCTGCTTTAGTATTGGCCTGTGGCCAGCGCGCAGTGATTCCTTGGGCATCAACTTTAGCTGAATATAATCGCTTGGCTCCCAATATGCTGTTGTATTGGTCAGTCTTAAGTGAAGCGGTTAAAATCGGTGCTAGTAATTTTGATTTTGGGCGTTCAACTGTGGGTGAAGGTACCTTTAACTTCAAAAAGCAATGGGGCTGCAAAGCGCAGGCGCTAGAGTGGGTATCATATTCAAGCGGCAATAAGCTACAAGCCAGCAATGACACGAAAGGAAAAGGCAGAATCATTGTTGAGAGAATCTGGAAGCGTCTACCTTTGGCGGTATCCAATACGATTGGTCCACACTTACGCAAACACATTAGTCTATAGGAAGGAAAACATGTGCGGCATTGCTGGTTTCTCAACCCATGAATACCCAAATTTAAGTAAAGAACATTTGCTTGCAATGGGTAATGCCATTCGGCATCGAGGTCCTGATGCTAATGGCGAATACCTTGATGAGCATATTGGGCTTTGTCATCGTCGTTTAAGCATCTTGGACTTGTCGGAATCAGGCAATCAGCCGATGTTCTCTCAAGATGAGCAATGCGTGATCGTTTTCAACGGTGAAATTTATAACTTCCCAGAACTTCGAACCGAATTAGAGGCGCAAGGAAGCTCATTTGTGTCCAGCACGGATACCGAAGTTATTCTTCATTTGTATCAGAAAATGGGCATAAAATGCCTAGAAAAACTCAATGGCATGTTTGCTTTTGCGCTATGGGATAAACAAGCCCAGTCGCTATTTATAGCGCGCGACCGAATCGGTAAAAAGCCTCTTTATTTTTTGTCGTATGAAAACCGCTTTGCCTTTGCATCTGAAATTAAATCCTTGCTCTGTTTACCCGATGTGCCAAAAGAGATCCGTTCAGATGCGGTATATGATTTCTTTGCCTATCAGTATATCCCGGATCCCAAAAGCATATTCAAACACATACATAAACTTCGACCAGGCCACTTTCTGCTTTATAAAGCGGGCGAAATCAGTATTGAACAATACTGGGATGTGGACTTCTCTGCACAAAGCAATCAATCTGAAGCTGAATTCAAAACCCAGTTGCAAGACTTGGCGCAGGCATGCACCAAACGGCGGATGTTAAGTGATGTTCCACTTGGTGCGTTTTTAAGTGGCGGTGTAGATTCTAGCGGCGTCGTCGCGATGATGGCAAAAGAGATGCAAAATCAGCAGCATAGCTCTGATACAAACCGAAAGAACGAGAAAGATCGCGTTACCACTTGCACCATCGCTTTTGACGACGACAAGTTCAATGAAGCCGAGTTTGCGCAAAGCGTCGCAAATCAATACAACACTGATCACCATGAATTTATGGTGAGTCAAAATGTCAGCGATACATTAGAAGACATTGTGGCCTTTTTTGATGAGCCCTTTGCAGACCCTTCATTAGTGCCGACCTTCTATGTATCCGAACTTGCACGACAAGCCGTGACAGTTGCGATTGCTGGGGATGGCGGGGACGAAGTATTTGCAGGCTACCAAAAATATAACACAGATGATATTGAGAACCGGCTACGTGAAAAGTTTCCTTTATGGATGCGCACGCATGTATTCCCAAGCCTAACAAAGATATTCAGTCGATTTGAAAACAGGGTTCTACGTAAAGCACATTCACTTTTCAGTAGCTTAAGCGTCTCCCCTGCTATGGGCTTTTATCTCACTAACTCACAAATCAAAGATCACCAGTGGCAAAACTTAGTCAAACCTGAGTTTGCAGATGCGCTTGGCGCTTATCACCCAAGTGAAAATACGCTGCGTGCCTATGAAAGTGCGAAAGGCAAAGATCATCTATCCAGAATACTGTACACCGATATGAAAACCTATTTGCCTGGAGGTATTTTGGTCAAGGTGGATAGAATGAGTATGGCAAACTCGTTGGAAGTGCGAGCACCGCTGTTAGACAAAGAGATGATTGAATTCGCTGCCACCATGCCATCTGAATTAAAGTTTAAAGACGGTGAAAAAAAGTATCTATTAAAAGAGGCTTTTAAACACTTACTACCCGATGACATTCTTTATCGAAAAAAAATGGGCTTTTCAGTGCCGCTTGCTTCTTGGTTTCGAGCGGAGCTAAAAGGCCTTGCTGAACGCTATCTTGTCAACACTCCAAAAGGGCTAACACAATTTTTTAAGCAAGCTGAAATTGAACGCCTATGGCAGCAACATCAAAGCAACCAAGCCGATCATTCTAATCTGCTTTGGTCGATGTTGATGTTCGAGTTGTGGTGGCAGCGTTATATGCTTAACGACCAACACGACTCTTATGCGCAAAAAGGCGAAGTTTCAGCATGATAAAAGTTTGCCACCTCACTTACGACATGCGCATAGGCGGCGCCGAAATGGTGATTAAAAATATCATTGAAGGCAGCGATAACGCCGAATTTGATATGAGCCTTTTTTGTCTTGAGACGCCATTAGGTCCTTGGGGTATAGCATTAAAGCAAGATGGTTTAACGGTAGGAGAGTACTCCCGGCAACCGGGATTTGACCTTCAAGCAATTAAGATGATTCGCCAGTTTGTGAAGCAAAACGAAATCGATGTACTGCATTGTCATCAATATACTCCTTGGTTTTACGGCACAATAGCCTGCTTAGGGTTACATACAAAGATCATTTTTACTGAGCATGGGCGTTTTTATCCTGATATACGCTCTCCTAAGCGTCGATTTATCAATCCTATTTTGCGCTTCTTCACCGCTAAGATAACAGCTATATCAAAAGCCACTGCCAATGCCCTGCAAGAATTCGAGTACATTCCACTGCCTTATACTCAAGTCATTTATAATGGAATAAGTGAACAAAATCCTGAACTTAAATGCAATATTCGCAACAGTCTGAATATTGACTCAGACACGCTTATTCTTGGCACCATTGCCCGTTTCGACCCAATTAAGAATCATTTAATGATGCTTGAGGGGCTGCATCTAGCGCTGCAAACGGGGGTGAAGGCTCACTTTTTACTGGTGGGCGATGGCGAGCATCGACAAACAATCGAGCAAAAAATTGAAGCATTAAACTTAGACGGGCATGTCACAATGACTGGCTACATAAGTGCACCATTTGACTACTTGCATGCGATGGACGTTTTCTTACTTACTTCGTTTAGCGAAGGCACATCAATGACCCTCTTAGAAGCAATGAGAGATGCGAAGCCATGCATTGTGACTGATGTGGGCGGAAACCCCGAAGTGATTGAGCATGATTACAATGGTATAGTAATCCCCAGCGGTGACAGCAAGAAACTCGCTAATGCGATAGGGAAACTCGCCGTTAATGAGGATATAAGAGAAGGTATGGGTAAAAAAGCTATTCAACTATTTAGAAAAAAGTTTTCTGCTTCTCAGATGAATATTGCATTTGGTGAAATATACCGAGCGCTGTCAGGACGACAAAACTAGAAAACATGGACGAATTGAATCTCTAAAGGCACATGATTTAAATGATAAGCGCATTATTTTTCTATTTTTCTATTTTTCATTTTTAGTATGCATCGTTAATTCGATACGCATCAGTGCGATTTTTATTTTTGTGCTTTACCAAGCCTACTACTTTTTTAATCCTGCCACGAAATGGTGGGGAACGCACATTCCGGATATTCGATTCTCATTTTACATTGTATTGACGCTGCTGATTATCTGCGCTTATAAATGGAGCAGTCTCAAAGAAAATAAAATCCACAAAGTCCCTCAATTTTGGTTTTTATATATCATGGTGTTGCTTTACGCCCTTGTGACACCAAGTGCCGTCTTTCCTGACCGACAGATCATGGCGCTCGACTATCTGGTGACGGTGGCCATTCTCGTCACAGTTGTTTATAAATTAGTGAGAACGGAACGTGAACTAGACTACATTCTCTGGGGCTACATGGTATTTGCCGGATACTTGGGGTATTACGTCAGTCAATTTGGTAGAACCAGTTCTGGACGGTTCCAAGGCGCTGGCATGGTAGATTCGCCCGATGCGAATGGCGTCGCCGCAGCAATTGCACCTGCACTTGTCCTTTGCTTGTATTATTTCTGGGTCAATCCTAAGTTTCTAAATCGGGTCATTCTGACAATTTTAGGTGCATTTATGGCAAATGCGCTTGTACAGCTTGGTAGCCGCGGTGCATTTTTGGGCGTAGCGGTATCGGTATCAGGTTTTTTGTACTATTTATACTTCTCGAAAATGCGCAAGAAAAATCAGCGGATGAGCGTTGTGTTCCTCACCATTTTTGGCCTTATTGGCGCTGTATCTGTGACTGATAGTGCCTTTTGGCAAAGAATGACAACCATGCTTACGCAGTCTCAAAATATGGAGCAAACCACAACAGAGACTGGCGCTACACGATTTAAGTTTTGGGCCGGCGCTTGGGATATGGCAAAAGATCATCCCTTTGGCAAAGGATCAAGTGCCTTTATTTTTTACTCCCCCGTGTATGTCCCTGAGTCTGTCGCCACTGGCGCCAGTCGAAACAGAGCAGTACACAGCACATGGTTTGAAGCGCTCACTGAAATTGGCTACCTTGGCTTACTAATGCTCATCGGGGTTGTGTATTACAGCTTAATTACGTCAAGACGGGCTGCAAAACGTTTGAAAGAGCAAAACAAGCTGCCTCAATATTATAAAGTAATTGCAATTCAGTGTGCCTTCTTAGGCTTTATTGTGACGATGACCTTCCTTAATCGCTTACGCGGTGAGATGTTGTATTGGTGTATTCTATACTGCTCAATTGCTTATAATTTGTTTTACTTAAAGGCAGAGGCTGCGGAGAAAAACGCTGACATGGAAAATGTGCAACCTAAGCAAGGTGTTACGAAAGCGAGTATATCCACCCGTCGAAGTATTGAGGCTGCTAAAAAATAATGCAACTCGTGAAGCATCATCCAGCACCGAGGAAACCGTAAACCTTGGCAAATATTCTCGTAGTATCACATCGCGTACCCTTTCCACCAAACAAAGGTGAAAAGCTGCGGACCTTCTATCAAATAGAAGCATTAGTAAATCATGGCCATAGCGTCACGGTTGCTGCCCCTATAGAAAGCGAACAAGATAAGGAACACGTTTTAGCATTAGCTAAGCGGCTCAGCATAGCAGTACACACTTTCAAACTGCCCCATAAAATTTTGCGAATTGCACGCGCGTTGTTTAAAAATGAATCAATCAGTAGCGCTAATTTTTATGCAAAGGATTTGTCAGCGTTCTTGCTTCGGCATGTTGAAGACTTTGACATCGTGTATACATGCGCCTCCTCATTAAATAGCTATATTTTTCAGCTCAAACTTCATCAAAAAGCTATTTGCATGAGCGATTTTATGGACGTCGATTCGGACAAGTGGCGACAATATGCAAAAAATGCGAACGTGCTTATGCGCTATGTTTACTCTCGCGAAGCCAAACTGATTAGCGAACTTGAAGACAAAAGTGTCGCATACCTAGCTAGATGTTTCGTGATCGCGCAGGAGGAGAAACGGATATTAGAATCGCAAACAAAAGACACCTTAGCTGACAAACATTCCAATATAGGTGTATTGGGCAATGGGGTAGACGTATCTGAATTTGCGCATTGTCCAAACAAGGCAAACCATATTATTGAACTCGTATTTGTCGGCGTCATGGATTACAAGCCAAATGTAGAAAGCGTGCACTGGTTTGTAGATAACTGCTGGGCTAGAGTGAAAGATGCTGTGCCGAACGCTCGCTTTACTATTGCAGGAATGAACCCGGTTCCGAGCATACAGCGTTTAGAAAAATTGGACGGGATTGAAGTGACAGGTTTTGTGGACGACATTATGCCCTATTTTGATAGAGCACATATTTTCGTTGCTCCGTTTCAAACTGCTAGAGGTGTTCAAAATAAAGTGCTCCAGGCGATGTCATGCGGCTTGGCTGTGGTAAGCACTAAGCTGGGTATTGAAGGGATATTTCACGAAACCGATAAGGATGTGATTATTGCAGATTCAATTGATGACTTTTCCAGTGCGCTTATTCAACTGTCTCAAGATGATGCGCGACGACAGACGCTAGGAAAGTGCGCAAACGAAAGGATCGTAAACGAATATTCCTGGGAGGCTGCCCTCAAACCTCTATTAAGTGCTGTCAGCCTTGCCTCTGTACAGGAAGAACATGATGTCAGCTAAACGTTATGCAATTGGACCAATGGTAGGCTTACCCTCTACTGAGTGGGTGGGGCGTGACGTTGCACAATACATGCAAACACAAAACATAAACGTGGAATTGTTTAAACATTATGAATCGCTATTGGATGTTGACGTCGTTTATGTCATTAAAGTGATGCCAAGCGTAAGCTGGCTACAGAAGCAAAAGGCGCGCGGCAGCAAGCTTATTTATTTTCCAGTGGATATATTTGACCATCCTTGGCGTGAGATTATGTATCGAGAGCATTTTAAATACTTTGATGCCTTCTGCGTGCACAATACTCGCACCCAACCCATATTTAATGTGGAAGATGCTCGCCTGTTCTTTGTAAATCATCATCTAAAATATGAATCAAATCGTTCAGTCGAGCAAACATCTGGTCAAGTCCTTTGGATTGGACATCTGGAATACGTTCCCAGTTTGATCATGTATCTTGCGAAACTTCCTAAGCTCGCTGAAAATGGTTTTTGCATCCTAACGGACTTAGAAAAATATGAATTCTACCGACATCAAATCCAGCAAGAGCTAGATGAAGCAGGTATCGATTACTCTGAAGAGTGGGAAAATGAAGCATCGTTGCTGCTAAGTGGACATAGACTCACGCAATGGAGCGAACAGGAGCAAGCAAAACAACTGCAAAGCTGCGTTGGCGCAATTGATACTAAACTGGATAAATACGGACATAACTTTAAACCCCCCACAAAAGCCCAAAAATATATATTTAATGCGATACCATTCGCATGCCCTAGTACCTCCTATTCTTCTGAGTACTTTCACCAGATTGGCTTTGAAGTTCCCGACTCAAGTGATATTGAAAGCTTGTGCTCAGCCGATTACTTTGCCAAAGTGACTGAGTTTGCAAAAGCTAATCGACACATGGTAGAGATTGATTCCGTGGCTAAATCTTATTTATATGCAGACTCCGCATCAACGTTTCGCCCTAAACCCGGCAGCGTTTGGTTGTCGAACACTAGAAACGCAATTAACCAAATACATGTATTTGTGATTCGCGCGGTTAAAAAGCTCGCAAAAATAATTAAACGGAAGTAGTTCATGCTGTTATTTACCATCGTTGTGCGCCACCCCAAAACCAGTAATAACTATGTTCACGTTTGTACATTGCTCAAGCGAACCATTCGCTCCGTGTGTCAGCAGCAAAACGCTGAATTTTTGTTGGTGGTAGCATGTAGCGAGAAACCGGATTTTGATATAGATGATGAGCGCGTGATCTTCAAAACGATTGATTGCTCTATTCCTAAGACGCGTCACGAAATGTTAATGGATAAGAGTGTCAAGCGCTTAGTCGCGTTTCAAGAAGGGCTTCGACGCACAAAATTTAGCTATTTGATGATGTTAGATGCAGATGATTTAGTTTCAAAGAATCTAGCCAGTTTTATTCTCTCAAGTTTACCAGATGGCGCTTCCGGGGCACGACTCAACGCAGGCTATTTGCTTGACTTTAACAACCAGCGTTTGCAAAAAAAATATGGGTTTAACCATTATTGTGGGAGTAGCCTGATTTATAATATTAATGACGTAATATCGATGCTTGGAGTAAGTAAAAAAGCGTTTATGGCCCTCAACACTCAAGCTGAATTTTTGGAAGCCTGCGACAATTATGTAATGAAAGAGATGCTGGGCGATCACCGTCATCCTAATCATTTCTTTAAATCAAAGAAACGTCCACTGGTGCAAATTTATGAGCCTCTCGCATGCTGGGTGGTCAATAATGGTGAAAATCTTTCCAAAACCACGATCGGACGCGGGGCAAGAACAATGAACTCAGCCATGCTGGAAGAGTTTGCTTTGACCAAAGAGATGAAGCCTGTCGCACCTTCGATTTTAGACCAGTTGATAGAGCAAGGGCGTTTTCTAAAATCAGTGTTTGGACACTATTACCGAACCCTCACCAAGCGTTACTAGGGCGCTTGTTACTTTGCTGTATGGCCTTACCAAATTACCTTGTAATATTCAGGCACCGCGGTCTAAATGAGATTTACATAATCGCATCTATAATATTCTGGTTATTGTCTTTAACCAGGTTTGCCAATCGCTCGCTATTGTCATGCAACGCAGGCGTATAAGCCGATAAGTCCTGCTTTGCAAGCGCTACAATTTCCTCAAGACGCATTGCCTTGTTAAACGGAGCAATACTCCAGTCTTTAAGAAAACTATCCACTTTAGTAATGTCTGGATTGAGGCCAAAATGAGGATGGTTAAAAGCCATTGCCGTAATAACACCGTGCAAACTCGTACCGACAAAGAGTTTTGAATGCTTTATTACGTACATGATTTCCCATACATTTAAGTCATTAGCAAATAAGACTTCACCATCAAAAGCGTCACCAACCGCTTTCAAATAGTCTGCATCATCGTGCCCTGAAGCGTAGCCTATAGGTAATAAAAAGACCTTTTCGTGTCTGGCGTCTGCTATCTGTTTCAGCGCGCTGGCAGTTTGTTCTGGTGTTTCTTTTACCTTGTAAGGCGATGCCTGATAACAAAGAAATGCGCATGAGCAGGTATTTATGAGAGTGTCTCGCACTTTGTCTTTAAGAAAGTCATCGTCAATCACGTCTGAAATTAAGAATACGGAATCGGGATACAAATGTAGATTGGATATCTCTTTTGACACATTTGCTTCGGTGCGTTTATCACGCACAGACAAATATGCAGCCTTGTTTAAGCTGTCAAGCACTTGGACTTTTTTGGCTCCAGACAAACCAGATATTTCGCCACCGACAGTATTAAAAACAAGTGAAACTCCCTGTGGCAAATACTGCATATCAGGAATATATGGAAATTCCCATTTTGTGCCATAAAAAGGAGAGGCCAAAACTGCTAAGTAGCGACGTAATAGTTTTCTTCCTGCTCGCATTAACAAATGAAACAGCTTGTTGTTTTGCATGTGCATAAGTAAAGCAAGATTGGAGGCACAAAGCACTTCTCCACCAATCACGATGATGGCGGAGCCTGATGGAGCAGTTTTCAACACTTTCTCAATAGGCTCAGTTTTTGGACTTGCGTATTGTGAAAGGTCAGACTGGCTTATCGAGGCGTATACGATATCAAATTCGTTTGTTAGCGCTGGACAATGCAGCTCTATATAACGAGCGAATACCAGTGGCATCAAATTATCACCGTAATTGTAACGGTCGTAGGCGCCGTATAAGATAAGTTGTTTCTTCAAATCCACTTGTCCTTTATAAAACTGCTAAGATGGGTGAAAGGCACACCGTATGTGTGTAAAATACTGATGATTAAAGAGTTTACCATCGCGAGCTAGAGACGTCATTGAAAAACCTACAAAGCTATAAACAAAGAATCATCGAAGCCGTACGCTATGACGCTAATGGTATCAAGTTTGTATTTTGGCCCTTCATATGGGCTTATTTGTCTATGGCGAAACGTGGCGATACAAAAGCATATGCTGATGCGCTGTCGAGTGTCTTTCGATTGTCTTGGCCTGGTACGTATTCGCTTGTACTTAAGCATATTAAAGGCTCGTTTTACAGCGCTAATGGACAACTGAAAGACGAGGTGTTTGAGACCTTCATTGGTAATATTGACAACATAGAACGATATCGACAGTTTATCGACCATCCTGAAAACATGCTCGACGGAGTGATTACTGTGATTGCGCCTTATACCTCAGAGAGTAAAGGTGTACTTGTTATTGCCTATAGTTATTACTTTCAGATTTTCCTAAAACTCTTTGACCATGAATCGGTCGCTGCACGTTATCACATTGTGCTCGAGCCAAGCTGGAATGGTTTGTCTGACCCATCAATACTCAGTTTTAGCAAACTCACCTGCCCTGTCTTTGTTATGGCTTATGAGGACCGCGATTACCAGCTTTTGCAAGATTTAAATAGCAACATAGTACCGGTGAAACTCAGCGCCAACTGGTTTATCGACCCGCAAAAGTTTAATCACGCGCTGCCTTTCGAAAAGCGCGATATTGATATCATTATGATTGCCGCATGGGCCAAATTTAAGCGTCACGACCGATTCTTTGAGGCTCTCTCTTCGCTTAAATCCGAAGGCATGGATTTGAAGGTAACATTAGTAGGTTACCCTAATGACATGACAATGGACGATATCAAACAGCTCGCCAGAGAAAAAGGCGTAGATGATTTACTCACGTTCCATGAATGGATACCAAGCGAAAAGGTTTCAGAGCTAGTGGGACGCGCCAAAGTGAATATCATTTGGTCCCGATTCGAAGGGCTCAACCGAGCCATTATTGAGGGCATGTTCTGTGACACGCCTTGTATTATTCGCGAAGGATTTAACTTTGGTATGCGCTACCCGTATATTAATGAACAAACAGGTCTTTATTCTGGCGAGAAAGCACTTCCAAACACGATAAGGCACGTGATGAGTCATCACGCTGAGTTTTCTCCTCGCGCTTACGTCGAAAAGTCTCACAATTGCTTCGTTGCTACGCAAATTTTAGCCGAAGCAATTAAGGCGGCAGATCCACATTTTGAGACGGCTAATTTAGTCGATAAAACTAGCGAGCTGGATGGCATGATATATGTCGATGAATCGAATAATGAAAAGATGAAAGGCGATTACAAGTATCTGCAGAGCATGATCAACTAAGCTGAATCGTATGTAAGCGGCGAAGTATGAGGACACAAATCAAACTGCCGAACAACGGGAAAAGCCACATAGCGAAATAAGACACTTTTTCAAAATAATATTTTTTGGTAATAAAATGACTCGCACTTTCCCAAACCGTGAACTTATCGTTATAGGCGCCTTTAAAAAATTCAGCATCTCGCTGCGTGTAACCTGAAGCCAAATATCGTTGATTGACACTGGTAATATTATCTTCAAGTTGGCTGACTGGGTAAGGTAAAACCACGCCAAAATCAGGATCCAATACTATATCTCTTCCATCCGCTTTAGCGCTAACAACAACATGACCATGAAACGTAATAATGTTGGCAGGTATGCCTTGCTCTTCTAACAACTGCTCTAGCACCATAGATACTTCACCGCATAAGCCAATACCCCGCTCCATGCTCTTGTACGGGTCAGCAAAGTGATAACGTTGATACTCAGGTATAGGCGTGATGACTCCCATCAAATACAGGATCCAATTTTCCCAAACGGGCACTAATTGATTAAACTTTGATGGCTCATAGTCTTCCCAGTGAATGTGGGCGGTGCCATCGGCGATGACTTTGGTTAAGCGTTGACTGTACGCTAAATCGCTTTCATTTGGCTGGCGCTTCACTTGGTTGAAATAGTCTTGTTTGCTTAGGCGTATGTCCATCTCACCAAAGCGCAATTCATGCGCCTCAAAACGCTCAGGGCGCATCGTTTGCGTTAATCCGTAGAGACTGATGAGTAAAAGCGCAACACATAAGGCTAATACTAGCCATGCCCCAATACGCAAAATGTTGCTAGCCACCGGAAAAGACCTGTTGAGACCGAGACACCACCTGTGACAACTCATTCATTATTGAAGCACTCATTTGGGCAATTTGCTGTGTGTTTTCAATATCTACGCCAACAGCAACAAGACCGGAATAAGGATTACTGCCTCCAAGGCGCTGAATGGCTTGAATCAACTTAACATCTTTCGCTGTTCTAAGTACGTCAGCATTCACTACATACCAATAATAAATCAGTTTCTGTTGGCCGGAAGGACCGGCAACAAGTTCCTTGGTGATTGATACACCATCAACATCTAAGACCTCACGCTCAACTAAAGTCCAACGCTCTTGTTGGTAGAGCCTGTTAAGTGAACTGACGACCTCGCCTTTCTCTGGGCTGTACAGTGCGGAAAAAATTTGCAGCGTTCTACCAGCACTTTCATAATAATTAAGGCTTGCTGTCATCGCATCCGGGAACACAGGCTGCCACCTAATGAGGCTATTCCCCATGTCTTCATCGTACGCCTCACCTGGGCTAGAAGGAAGCTTACTAAAACCAAGAGTAAGCTGAGCATTAGAAGATGAAATCACCGTAAAAGACTGCATGCGAGAATCTTGATACAAGGCAAGTACAAGAATAAGCAAAATACTGAATAAGGGAGTAAACCGAACTCTAGGGTTAAGTAATTTAGGCGCATCCACTGCGTTTGATTGAGCTTCGCTTGAAGTATGTTTGTTATCAAAACGTTTAACTACCTCACCAATCACAAGTAAGCAAATAAGGACAAACGCAAAGAAAAACCAACCGTAAATCAGATGATCAGCGCCAACGGCATGCTCCATGTTAGTTTTATGTGCAATCATAATGATGCCATAAACGCGAACCGCATTAGCTAAAATAGGAAGCAAAACCGATATTACGACAAACAAAATACGGTAACGCCAAGTGTTCAAATTCATGTAGCCATACAGATTTCCGACCACAATTGACGCAATCAAAAAGCTAACCCCTGAACAAGCTTCTGCGACTAAAAATTTTCCACCAGGAATTTCGATGAACAAGCCAGAACGAAATAGAGGCACACCCGAAGCCGCTAGCATCTCGACCGACATATCTGCTGTGATTTCTTGAAGAAAGGGAATCAATTCTTCACCCACCGGTATAGCAAAAAGCATAAAAGCCAATGGGAACTGAAGTTGCCACGCGATACGGTCACCTAGAAATAACCATATGAATGTTGGGATCATGGCAAATAAAGCAGCATGTTGAAAAAGCTGTATGTCAGAAGCGGTGCCGAGCGTATAAAGAATAAGCTGCAACACCAGCGCGATAAACGCTAGCCAAGAGGGTTTGACTGTCGATAAGTCAATTTGCTTTCGTTTTTCCCATATTAGATACGCCGAAGCAGGCAAAACCAAAGCACAGTGGTTATAAATATCATTGGTCAACCAAATCAGAATGGCATTGTAGAATGGCTCAAAAACTAAAGTTAAAAACAGCAATGCTGTTATCAATGCCACACCGTAAAAGCGAGAGTTGAGCGCGAGCGGGTTCATCATTTAGCGAGACTCTGTGTTGGTATCATGTAGCAAACTAGAATAAACCTCATTCATGCTCGACCATTGATAGTCATCTAACAGTTTTGTAAGTTTTTTTTCCATTGCGTGAAGGTTTATGTAATGTCGCAACTTTGATTTAAACGGCGCATCTTTCACTCTAGGCTGATGCACATCTATCTCCCAGGGGTGAAAATAAAAGTTATATGGATGTTCGTGCTTGGCGATATACGCTTCAATTCTGCGTTTAGAAATCCAGTAAGGCATTAGCCTAAAATAACCGCCACCGCCGATTCCCTTATTCTTATTAGCATCGCGAAGCGTCGGCACAGGAATCTCTAATATCCCTTCGTCTCGCCAGTGTGGAAAGCGCGGCCAGTCCGGAACGCCATATAAATCGTGTTCAATAGGGTAAGTGCTCGATGAATACGTAAAGCCTAAGTCCACCAAGATATCGAATACCCACTGATTGCTCTTGTTGATAGAAAAGCTAGGTGCTCGATAGCCAAGCACCGCCTGTCCGGAGACCTGTTCCAAAATATCCTTACTTTCAAGTATATCAGCACGCACTTCTTTCTCGCTCATCGTCGTATTACGGCGATGGTTAGTACCATGACTTGCCAGTTCATGGCCCTCATCTGTAATGCGTTTAATCACGTCTGGGCAGTATTTTGCGACCCAGCCTAAGGTGAAGAAGGTGGCTTTCACGCCTTTTTCATTAAATAAATCGATAAGGCGATGAGTGTTGTCACCGACTCTGGGCGAAATATCGCCCCAATCATTTGGTGAAATAACTGATTCAAATGCCGATACATGGAAATAATCTTCCACATCAACCGTCATGGCATGAACGCGACTGCCGTCACGAAGCGGATAGCGCGTTGCGTCACTCAAGACTATCTTCCCTTCCCAAACAAAATAATTTCAACGGTTCGCACCAGAATCAACAAATCTAAAAGCAAGCTTTGATGCTTAACGTAATATAAGTCGAATTTTAGCTTTTCGAGAGAATCCTTCACGCTAGCGCCGTATGGATAATTCAATTGTGCCCAACCAGCTAAACCAGGCTTAACGTTGTGTCTTTGTTCGTAGTAGGGCACTTCTTTAATGAGTTTTTCAACAAACTCTGGACGCTCTGGACGCGGTCCAATAAAGGACATATCCCCTCTAACTACATTGATCAGCTGCGGCAGCTCATCGATTCTGTATTTGCGAATAAAGGCACCAATTGCTGTGACGCGATTATCATCCTTAGAAGCCCACTTAGCGCCATCTTTCTCAGCGTCGGGCCGCATGCTGCGAAACTTAAGGATATCAAACAGGCGCCCATCTTTTCCTACACGCTGCTGACGGTAAAGCACTGAAACGCCCGTTCTTCTGCCGTCGTCAAGGTATATGATAAGGGCTGTGATTAACATTATGGGCCAAGTGAGGAACAATAAAACAGCGGCTAAAGTGACATTTATCCAAAAATCTGCGAGCTCTCTAAAATAGTTTTGAGATTGAAAGCCATTTGAATAAATTACCCAACTCGGATACATCAAATCCACTACGATTTGCCCCGTTTCGCGCTCCATAAAATCGAGAATGTCGGTGACTTTCACACCGCGAAGACGAGTTTCGAATAATTGTTTTACCGGAAGCGTCCCGCGACGCTGGTCGCAAGCAACCAATACTTCAGCTATATCATTTTCCAAGATGTAATTCGATAAGTCTTCTGCAACATTCAACTCGATGATGTTTTCATTTTGAATGCCTTCGTGACTATCGTCGCCGGCAATTTTAACAAACCCAACCAAATCAAAGTTAGCCCTGTCAACATCGCGTCGCATCCTTTTTTCAATGACGGATGCTCTAACACCAGTGCCCAAAACGAGCAACCTAGGTTTGGAATAAAAAGCGTCGGTGCTGTGAATAAAGTAGCGAAAAATAACCAGCGCTAAAATAATAAGCGGCACCGCAGTTGGCGCATATAAAGGATGGGGGGCGAATTGTGAAACAATGACGTTTGAAACAATTGCTACAACGAAGAAGCTTAATATGACACTAACAAAAACACGCCTGATGATGCCACGAAAAGGCTCACGCAATCGTGCTTCGTACAATCCGACCGACAGGTTGACTAAAACAATTGAGAAGGTGAACACAGAGACGTTAAATAAAATAACTGCGTTATTGGCTGAATAAATGATATCTAGCCACTTCAGACCCAGTGCCGCGAAATATGCCACATACCCGATGATTGCAGCTTCGCATAATACAAGTTTATACGATCGGCGACTTTTAGACTGCGAAGACGATGCCATATATTTCTATAGTCCTTTAAAAATGGTAAGGCTGAATTAAAAGTTGCACGAAACGATGGACCGCTTTACATTAACAAGGCGGGCATTATAGAGCAACTAAAGAGCCTCAATCAACGTATTGATTTAATACATGCTGTTATCAGCGAATAGGCTAGTGAGGATAAGTAGTGAAATCATCGGTATTTTGGTGCATACTTCACGCGATAAACTTATAATGTTCACAGAACACGATAGCGTATATTCAGAGTACAAACATTAAGGAAAATTCCATGAAATACTCGCGTCATTTCTTACTCATGCTGGGAACAGTGATTGTCTCTGCCATCTTAAGCGGTTGTGCTTCGCACAGTGACCTTCCAAGCGCAACATCAAGAGCTTCACTTACCAACGACGTGAATGATTACCAATATTTGATTGGTCCCGGTGATCAGCTTTCTATTTTTGTTTGGCGTAACCCGGAAATCTCCGGTAGCTTTATCGTCAGACCTGATGGAAAAGTCACTACATCGCTCGTTGAAGATGTTGAAGTAGCGGGCCGAACACCAACCATGCTGGCGCGCCAACTTGAAGAACAATTGTCGACATATATTAATAATCCCCGTGTAACGGTATCGGTAAATGGCTTTGTTGGTCCATTCAGTGAGCAAGTTAGAGTAATTGGTGAAGCAACTAATCCAAGAGCGGTTAACTACACCCAACATATGACATTGTTAGATCTGATGATTCAAGTGGGCGGTTTGACCGAATTCGCGAATGGGAACAGTGCCAAGTTAGTACGAGTGGTTCAAGGACAGCAAACCACTTACAATATCGCCATTGATGACTTGATAAGAGAAGGCGATATTACTAAGAATGTTGATATCTTGCCCGGTGACGTGGTGATAATTCCGGAAGCTTGGTTTTAGAAAGGACTTAGAACTACATGCAAGATTTACAACAAACAATCCAACTTCTGTTGGATTATGTTAGAGGCATATGGATACGAAAACGATATCTTATCATATGTTCTTGGTTGATTTGCCCAATAGGATTTGTATACGTCGCCAGTTTGCCTGACGTTTATCGTTCTGAAGCGCAGGTTTTTGTAGACACTCGCTCTATGCTCGCGCCATTGCTTGTCGGTATATCAATATATACCAACCCAGAGCAAGAAGTTCAGATGATGGCTAAAACGCTGCTTAGTCGATCAAATGTCGAGGAAATTGCGCGCGAATCTGACTTGGACATAACGGTCACGACAGATGCAGAGTACGAGGAACTAATCGCTGAGCTAACAAGCTCAATTAGACTGCGCTCCACCGGCCGCGATAATATTTTTACTATTTCTTATACCGCAGAAAGACCTCAAATTGCACGAACTGTTGTTCAAGAAACCTTGGACATATTTGTTGAAGGCTCACTTGGTAATAATAGAAGAGATTCTGACACGGCATCGCGTTTTTTGGATGAACAAATTGCAGAATATGAATCGCGACTAACAGAAGCCGAGCAGCAACGAGCCGATTTTCAGCGAGAACACGCTGACATATTGCCGATGCAAGGAAGCTTCCACAGCAATCTTCAAAGTATAAACGAACAATTGTCTCAAACTCGCTTAGCCATTAGAGAAGCTCAACAGCGAGCAAATACTTTGAAGAGCCGACTCACAAATCAGCGTCCTTCTTCTGATAGCTTTTCAGTCAGAGACGGTGATTCTGCTCCGGTTATCACAACGCGCTACGACTCAAGAATAGTTGGTCTGGAAGCAAAGTTAGATGAGCTCAAACTCAGATTTACTGAAAAGCACCCTGATGTTGTCGAAACAGCGACCTTGCTTGCCTCATTACAAGATGCTCGAGAAAAAGAAATACAAGCGTTTTTGAGCAACGATACCCCAAGTGATGCTCCACTTAATCCGTTGAATCAAGAGATTACTCTCGAAATAAGCAAACTAGAGGGGCAAGTTGCGTCTTTGCGCGTAAGGGAAGCCGATTTTGTTGCCAAAATAAGTGACTTACAAAACAAAATAGATCTAGTTCCGCAAATTGAAGCTGAAGGAATGTCAAGAAATCGGAATTACGACATCATAAAGCAAAAATATGAGGAATTACTGGCGAGAAAAGAAGCAGCTGACATCACCAAACGCGCAGAAGTTTCATCTGAAGATCTTCAGTTTCGCATTATTCAGCCGCCCTTAGTGCCGCCTGCACCGACAGGACCAAATCGCTTTTTCTATTACACAGGCATTTTGTTGCTTGGCTTTGGCGCAGGTATCGCGATTGCATTTTTGCTCAGCCAAATAACCCCTGTACTGGTGCGAGGTCCGCAGCTAACGACAATGACGGGTTTCCCAATTTTAGGCGCGGTCACCCATTTACAAATCGACCAAATCAAGAAACGCAATCGTTTGAGAATGCTTGTGTTTATTGCATCTTCAAGCGCAATATTCTTTATGTTTTGCGTGCTGGTAGTTGCTGACATTCTAAACATCAATGTACTTAGCAGGGTGATGTAATGAAAAGTACAATAGAGAAAGCGCTACAAAGACAAAAAGAGGCAGAAGCGGCGAAAAAAGCTGAAAATTCGAAGGATTCAAGCGCTTTGGAGCAAGCAGCAGTCGATAGCACTCAGGAAACATCCTTAGAAAAAGCAGCTGCTGTTAACAAGGTGCAGACGGGCGAAACACCTAATGAGTCAAGTACAAATGACGAGATAACAAGGTCTCGAACCTTAGCCGCACCTCAAATAAATGATGACCCAGATAAGTTAATGACGGTTGATCTTCAACGACTTGAAGAACTGGGGTTTGTCACCTTAACTAATGCGAGACGCCAGATAAACGAAGAATATCGTGAGATTAAACGTAAGCTAATACAGAATGCGTTTGGTCCCTTGTCTAAAACGCTACCAAATAGCAACATTATTATGGTGAGCAGCGCCCGCCCCTCTGAAGGAAAAACATTTACTGCGGTAAATCTAGCTTTGAGTATTGCTGCGGAACAAGATAAGACTGTTTTACTAGTAGACGCTGACGTACTCAAACCGAATGTGTTAAGAACATTGGCGGTCCCGGAAAAGAAAGGGTTGATGGATTATCTGCTGGGCGAAACTGAAGACATTAGTGATGTCTTATATAGAACAAATGTGCCAAAGCTTAGAATCATACCTGCCGGAAGTTCGCACCATCTTTCAACCGAATTATTAGCCAGTGGAATAATGAATGAAACGGTCAATGAGTTTTCAACTCGTTACTCTGACCGCGTCGTGATTATCGATACTCCTCCTTTGATTGGCATCAATGAATCGGCGGTGCTCGCAAGCTTTGCCGGTCAAGCCGTTATCGTTGTGGAGGAAGGCCGAACTAAATTACAAGATATTCAGCAAAGCGTTGAGCGGCTGAACCCCGACATGGCAATTGGTTTCGTAGTAAATAAATCAATCGCCTCGTCTGAAACCGGTGGTTATTACGGATATAGCTACTACGGTGGCGACCGAGAGCGAGCATAGAGAATGACACTAGCACGGACTGCATCCATTAAAGACATAAGTAAATGTGTTTCGAAACATAGATTTGCCAAAATCAGCGCATTGACTGCATGCTTACTATGTGTGTTTGCGAGCAATGCAGGTGAGCTCGATTTAAAAACGGGTGTGAGTGTTGAGTACGTTGTTCAGACCATTGACGATATTGATAATGATACTGAGCTAGATTCCGACAATGTGATCATTCAGCCCTTTTTGTATGCAGGCTACAATGCTCGCCATATGGATATGTTTCTTCGCGCTACACATAACCATGTGCGCCGCTCACTTGACGAAGAAAGCTTTACTAACAACTACGTTGATTTAAGTTACGGCGGGCGAGTTGACTTAGTTGATAACCTCTTAGATCTGCGGGTTCGCGGCTCGCAAACATATCGCTCCTTATTTGCGAATTCATTTTTAGTCGATGATTTTTTGCTCAATGCGCAAGACTTAAGAAAGATCAACACCAACCAAGCTACGCTTTCATTCAATCGTCCGACTGGAAACATTATTGGCGTAAGAAGTTCTCTGTCACTCAGCAGGATAAAAGCAGATGAGCCAGAAGAGCCAGAATTAACACCAAACAATGCCTTTAATATCAACAATACCAATATTGATGGCGCGATAAGTGTTGAAAGCGGAATTGATTTGCGCCCATTCTTGTTTGATATCAGCCTAAATGCACGTAAATTTGAACGTGATAATTTTAACAATACAGGCCTTCAGCAAGATTTTAACAGTGAATTGGCTAACGTGCGCGTAGGCTCGTATGTAAGCAATGACGTAAGTGTAAGATTGCTTGGCTATTATGAGAACAACGAAATCACGAATGACGACCTCGTAGGGCAATTTGACTCTTTGCGGGAATTCTATTCATATGGCGTTGGCATCGCTTGGCAACCTTCAAACAATCGTTTTATTGAGATTGGTTTAAACTCTTCAAGAACCGAGGGTGGAGCGGGTGACGAGGAGGACGATGACGACACCTTTATAAGCTTAGATATGCGTTGGGCCTTTTCTTCAAGAACACAGCTTCAAGGCAGTTACTCGCGCAGATTTTTTGGGGATGCGGGCAGATTCTCACTATCTCACACATTGCGAAATTGGCGATCAAGTATTTCTTACTCTGAGCAAGTGACAACAAATTCACAACTTTTACTGAGAGAGCAAGATGGCTTATTAGTGTGCAGCAACGGCATTGCTGATTTAGCAAATTGTCGTTTGCCCGAACCTGGAGATGAAGAGCTTGCGCCTGGCGACGTCCTGCTTCCAGCAACGCTTCCTAGTTTTGAATTAAATGACCAAGTGGTACTTAGAAAATCGCTTTCTGCGCAAAGCACCTTTGATTTAAGACGTTCTACGCTCGTCGCTACAATAACTCGCAGCGACAATGACGAACTGGATGCTCAACGCGAAGTAGACACCTTTGGCGGTAGTGTTCGTTTATCCATTGAATTAACGCCTCGCACAATTTTGAATATGAACGCAGCATACACGGATATCGAACGTGAGCTTCAAGGTGAAGCCACAACTTCCATCATCCAGCAAGTCGGGATTGACATCAAGCGCCAAATAAGTCGGCGATTCTCAGTCAATGTTGGCTATCAGTATCTGGATAGAAGCGGCGATGCAATCGATCCGATTGGCGGCATTCAGGGCATCTCAGGTCCCCTCACCGACAATAGAATATCGGCAAATATCCAGTATGAGTTCGATAATAATCGCTAGGTGGTTAAACTCACGTAAGAAGTCAATTAAGCTGAAACCTGTTTAATTAGTCTTCTTTCTTTAAGCGAACGTAAGCCTGATACTTCTGTTTAAGCATCTTGTCGATGTACTGCGTCAATTTAATTTTATGTTTAATTGCATCGTCTAGTGCATCAACAAGCTCACCCAGCATCTCTTTATAGTAGGCAGCTTCTTGGATTTTATTGCCATTTGGCGTTAAAAACTCTGTTTCGGGTCGCGCCTTAGCTTGGTCAGATTTATGGTCAGTTTGTGAAGCGTGTTCAGAGCCAGCACTTTCACTTTCCAGGCCGAATCCTTGTTCTTCTTTTGGCGGCACAAACATTTCCGCTTTAACTTCATCAATCACTTGCATAACCGCTTCCGCAGAAAACAGCTCCAGCTCTTCAAGAAAGCCAAATAACAATATTCTATCCATCAAGGTATTCACCTTGCGTGGAACACCCGTGGTGAATTGATAAATCGCATCATAAGCCTCATCACGGATAAGACTTTCTTTATCACAACCTGCATGGTGAAGGCGATGTTCAACGTATTCTTGCATCTCATCGCGACTCAAAGGCGTTAAGTGACATGAGGCAACAATACGCTGTCTAAACTGCTCCATGTTCGGTGCCCGCAATATTGGCTGCAATTCCGCTTGCCCCAACAAAAAGCTCTGAAGCAAAGGCTTCCCTTGTAATTGGAAGTTCGACAGCATTCGAAGCTCTTCAATCGTCTCTAAAGGCAGGTTTTGCGCTTCATCCACCAACAACAAAGCGCGCTTACCATTGCTATGCAACTGCTGTAAAAAAGTTTGGATGCTTTCTAACAAATCAGATTTGCTGCGTGATTCCACCGGAAGATTAAACTTTGACGCCACCATTTTAATCAATTCGTCAGGAGAAAGCTTAGGCGTCACGATTTGCGCGGCGTAGATATCTTCTTCTATCTGGTCTAGTAAGCTATTTGCAATCGTGGTTTTGCCAGTGCCGATGTCACCCGTGATCACAATGAAACCTTCAGCTTGAGACAAGCCGTATTGCAAATATGACATCGCGCGCTTGTGCAACTTACTGGCGAAAAAAAACTCTGGGTCTGGCGTAAGTTGAAAAGGCTTTGAATTCAGGCCGTAATAGCTTTCATACATAATATTGTCCGTTGTATATTTCCATTATATGAGGGATAAGCGCATTCACGCTCTACCAATACATGTCCTTTCGGCGCGATACTATACACTATTGTTAAGGTTGTGTTGACCCTTGCTTAACGATTGTCGTTTTCCAGGATCTGAGAAATGATGCCTGTAGTTGATACGCCATCCTCAAAAGTTAAGACCTTCACTTGACCACCGTTTGCCTTTACCTCTGCTGAACCTACGATTTCCGCCTCCGCGTAGTCCCCCCCTTTCACCAATACATCGGGTAAGACTGCCTGAATTAGGCGCTGCGGTGTTTCCTCAGAAAATTCGACAACCCAGTCGACAGCAGACAAGCCTGCCAGCACTGCCATGCGCCTTGCAGCATTATTCACTGGCCGCCCTTCGCCTTTTAAGGCTTTCACTGAACTATCTGAATTTACGCCAACAATCAGCCTGTCGCCGAGCGCCGCAGCTTCGTTCAAATAACTGACATGGCCTGCATGCAAAATATCAAAACACCCATTGGTAAACACGATCCGCTCTGCACGATTGCGCGACTCTTCTAGTGCTACCAGAAGCTGAGCCTCACTCATTTGCCCACCGTCCATAGATTTGTGTGAGTTTATTGCAAGCGCAAGTTCGGTCGTCGTAGCCGTTGATGTACCAAGCTTGGCCACAACAACGCCAGCAGCGTGATTGGCCAGTTGGCAAGCATGCTCCATGCTGGTGTTTGCGCCAACGGCACATGCGAGTGTCGATACCACCGTATCCCCCGCCCCAGTTACATCAAACACTTCTTTTGCTAACGCGGGAAGATGATGCGCTTTACCCAGCGCACTGAACAGCGACATTCCTTGTTCAGAACGTGTCAGCAAAATATTTTCCAAGTTCAGCTGAGCACAACTGTCACTCGCTAATTGGTGAAGCTCATCTTCACTCATTATTTGTGATGAAGTTTGCTTGGCAAAGGCCTGAGTAAATTCACTCATATTCGGCGTTATGACTGAAGCGCCCGCATATTTACTGAAGTCACTACCTTTGGGGTCAATTATGACTGGAACATCCGCCTCTTTGGCCAGCGCTATCAGCGCCTCAACCTCTGACAAACACCCCTTATTGTAATCTGACAACACCACTACATTCACGTGTGACAGCTTCGACTTATACTTTTCAAGCAACGCAGTTTTATCAGCTCTGACAAATGATTTCTCAAAATCTAATCGTAACAACTGCTGATTGCGACTCATTACGCGCAACTTAGTGATGGTGTCAAACTCTGGCAAAGTAATAAAATCGATGTCGACATTTCTGGCTTCTAGCTGAGTGCGCAGGATATTACTTGTTTCATCACGCCCCACCAGACCTAACAGTGACACCTTTGCACCAAGCGCTGCTGCGTTTACTGCCACATTGGCGGCACCTCCGGGACGATCCTCTATATCGTTCACGTTCACAACTGGAACGGGTGCTTCCGGCGATATGCGGGCTGTTGCGCCCGACCAATATCGATCAAGCATTATATCGCCAACAATGAGAATCTTACTTTGTGTAAAATCTGGAATTTGCGCCATGACTTGCTACTATGCCACCATCAAGAAAGTGTTGAGTGCAAGTATAACAGTGGTGGTTAAAAAAGCAGTATCGCCTTGGTTTTTATATCTCATTAAAGCAGGAAATGGCTCGCTTTATACAGGCATTAGTAAAGACGTAGAAAGGCGGTTTAAAGAGCACTGTGCGCAATCGTCAAAAACCGCAAAAGCACTGCGGGGCAAAATGCCCTTACAGCTTGAATTTGTCGCTATATTGCCCAACCATACAGAAGCACTGAGAGCAGAAATTTGGCTCAAAAAGCAAACGCGCGAAAAAAAACTCGCATTAATTCAGCAGAAAATATCTCTTCCCTACCAACACAATTGTTGTTCGAGCAAGATTGTTTTAAAGAATTTGACTGATCAATAGCGCAATACCAATTGCCAATGCGGCCTCTATACTGGCAATGCCAACATTGTGCTGTAAACAAACTTCTGTTTTCCAATTAATGCCAAACAACACCAAGCGCTTTGATATGGAGGTAGTTAGCATCAAAGCACTAGCCAGTACAAGCGCTACAATCAGCCATCCGGTAACATTACTGACGTAAGCCTGAGCTTGGTATTCTAGTAGTTGGCTAGCGGCAGACACGGCTATCGCAATGCCGATTAAGTTGCCGCTGTGCTGAATGGCAAGTGCTAATTGCCCCATACGAAGTGCTTTTTGAAAGGAGTTGTCCTGATTTTCTTCAGCGTAGCGATACTCATAGAGTCTGGTTGCAAACAACAGCACCGTCATGACCACCAAAACGCCCGAAAATACTGCGATGAAGGCATTTAAGTCAGTGCCTTGCGCCCAATCGATGATACTTTTCGCAATGATCGCACAAGCAACAGCACTGGCGGCATCCACTATCGCAACTGACACGTTCTTATCAGCAATAAACGCCTCTTTGTCCAGACGGTTAAGCACGACTTTATCGTGCGCATACCGTCCCAATTTAACGAGTACAATTCCCATTGCGCCAAAAACCAAAATACCCACTGCGGCTTGCTCATAACCAAGTCCAACATGACGCCCGACTACCGCTGATAATACGATCATTAATGACAGCATGCGCCCTGCTATGCTTATACCAAATGCAAAGTTATCTCGCTCCCCTAGCTCCTGAGCTACGTTAGTGTTTGAATATACCCCTGATAAAACACGCAGAATAACGAGAAGCGCAATCACAATTGACATATCAATCGCTAGATAAATCGCCAGCTCTCCTGACAAAGGCTGAAGGTGCATCAGTTGACTCATATTTTTCTCGTTCCTCTACGATGTGTTTAATACTATGATAAGAAAAAAGAAACAGCGCGGTGCCATCTCATAGAAGCTAATCTAACAAAACTACTAACAGAAAAAAGCAATGATGCCATAGATACGCTTATCAAAAATTGTGATAAGCAAATGGATATCAAGGGATATCATACCTTCTTATCTAATTTGTTGCCCTTGAGTGATTTTGTTTGTCGCACGTGCCAGCAATACCCAAGTATCATGCACTCGCTACTATTTGACATTTACGCGAAGCCCTTGTCGACATGCATGAACGCGAGTGATTCTATTGAACAATTTAACACCATACTCAAGCACCGTAAAAACGCACACAATATACATGCAGTGAGTACTGAGGAACTCGACTTTTTTAATGCGCTACGGATATTTCGTCATACGCAAATGGCAAGGCTTGCTTGCTTAAACCTGCTCGATGTTCACGACATTTCGACATCTATGAAACAAGTGTCGCTGCTTGCGGACTTTATTATTTCACAAGCCTACCAATGGCTTCATGCGCAATTGCTGAGCCGCTACACAAATGAACCATGTCAACAAGACATGCAAATATTGGCGATGGGCAAACTCGGTGGTCATGAACTTAACTTTTCATCCGACATTGATCTTATTTTTGCTTATCCTAAAGCGGGTGTTATTGCCGGATCGCGCAAGGAAATTGAATACCAGAGCTTTTTTACCAAACTCGCTCAGAAGCTGATTAAAGCCTTGGATTCGGTAACAGAACACGGCCGATGCTACAGAGTTGATATGAGGCTTCGACCTTTAGGTGAATCTGGTCCGCTGGTGATGTCTTTCGCCGCATTTGAAAGCTATTATCAAGAGCAAGGCCGCGCCTGGGAACGTTTTGCCATGCAGAAAATGCGTATCGTCAACGTTTATGACGACATTGCCTCACATAACGACTTAGTAAAAACCCGATTTCTAGCGCATTGCGAAGAGCTAAAGAAACTCATCAAACCTTTCGTGTACCGCAAATATATTGATTTCACAACCCTTGATTCAATTCGAGAAATGAAGCGCTCTATTCAAAAAGAAGTACGCCGACGCAGACTCGCCAATAACCTCAAATTGGGCGAGGGCGGCATTCGAGAAATCGAGTTTTTCAGTCAGTCTTTTCAACTTATTCATGCCGGTCGCATGCCGGATTTGCAGGTATTAGGAACCATGGAATCACTGCGCATGCTCAGTAAAAGCAAGTTGCTCTGCTCAGGTGTAGTCGAGACGATGAGCAAGCATTACATATTTCTCAGACAAACTGAGCATTACCTTCAAATATTCAATGATGCACAAACCCAAACGCTTCCCGAAGATGATACTAATCAAACCCGGCTGTGTTACTTGATGCAACTAGACCAATACGAAAAGTGCAAAGCAAGAATTGCACAAGTCATGCAGGGCGTTCATAAAGAGTTTAATGGACTTATCGAAGATGCTAATACACCGAGCAAAACCGATACACACTCCACTGACGCAGATCAAAGCGTAGGCGAGTCGCTTGAAGACCTTTGGGAACTAGAACTTTCTGATGATGAGTTCGCAGAGCTTGTTTTTTCGGTATTTCCCAACAAAAACCGTGTGCAACAAAATGCCATAGCGCAGTTTAGTGAAGCCTTGTTTGCCGCCCTAAGCGATTACAAACAAAAACTTAAAAAGCGCTCAATCACGGAGCGAGGTATGCGCTCGGTGAATCGACTGATGCCAAAACTCATTGGCGAACTAATTCAGGACATTCATCCGAATCGCCACCTTTTGTCGATTCAAGGCTTATTTGACATCCTCAGCGCAATAAGCGGTCGCGTTACTTATATGGATTTACTGCTAGAAAACCCCGATGTTAGAGGGCGTCTGAACAATCTTTGTCGAAAGAGCGCGTGGGTTGCCAGCCAAATTGCAAAACACCCCATCCTTTTAGATGAGCTTTTGTATCCAATTTATCTTGAGTCAGATTCTCTGAATTTAGTGCAGTTTAAACAGCAGTGCAGCTCAGACTTAAGACAGTCGCTGCTTCGCATCGACCCAAACGATCAAGAAGTCATCATGGAAGCGCTTCGCCAGTTTAAACATGCTTATCAGTTAAGAGTCGCGGCATCTGATATATCTGGAACGCTAGCCGTCAATCAAGTAAGCGATCGCCTTACGATTCTGGCAGAAGTGTTGTTAGAAGAAGTACTCAATCAAGCATGGAGACAGCTGACCAACAAACATGGTTTCCCGACTGACAAAACGATGGAGGACAAGGGCTTTGCCATTGTTGCTTATGGCAAATTCGGAGGGATAGAGCTCAGTTATGGTTCAGATTTAGATATTGTCTGTTTGTATGATTTAAATTCGTCGGGTCAAACAGATGACAGCGGCGAGCGAAAATCTATTAGCCACCAGCAGTTTTATGTCAAATTGGTACAGCTAATTACACATTACTGCACGACCCGCACCTATCAAGGCGTGCTGTATGAGATTGATCTCAGGTTACGTCCCTCTGGTAATTCCGGACTCTTGATTTCTCATATTAGTAGTTTTGCGCAATACCAAATGAAAGAGGCATGGACATGGGAGCATCAGGCGCTTGTGAGATCAAGACTCATTATTGCTTCTACTGATATCAGTGCCGCCTTTAACACTATCCGCAGTGAGGTATTAAGCCAGCGACGGGAAAGTGAGTCTTTACGCAAAGACATTGTGCAAATGAGACAAAAAATGCGCAATCATCTGGACAAATCCAAAGGCGGATTAATTGATATTAAGCAAAGCAATGGTGGCATTGTCGATATTGAGTTTATTGTCCAATACTGGGTGCTTCAACATAGCCACAATTATCCATCACTTCACGAGTATTCTGACAATCTTAGAATCATTGACCATGCAGCGAAGCACCGTGTTATAGACGCCCAAACTGCAAACAATTTACAAATGCACTATCTGTGGCTTCGCCATCTAGGGCACCGAATGCAGCTATCTGAGCGCAGTCTAGCCGAACCATCAAAGAAAATGGAAGAGGTGCTCAGTAGCGTTAAAGCACTATATAAACAGGTATTGATGCCTCAATAAGCCCTTAAATAACCTCAACTCAATCAAGAGCGGTCTATTTGACGGCACTGATTGAGCAAAACCTGATCTTGCTGGTCAGTAATGACTAACACGCGTTTGTCTTCGCAGTAGTATAGCTCGACATCGCTTGGAAAGTTGGAATCGATTGCACCTGCGAGCTCACCCAGCATGCCTGTAACTGTATTTTGAGAAACAAAGCGATGACGTACAATAAAGTCTTGATTGAGATGCCACAGTAAAAACATACCTTCCTCTGTGACATAGGATGACGCATTAGTCATCAAAGTGCTGTCTTGCGCAAAAGCGCGACTCTTGAAGCTTCCTTGGGGATCAAAGTCGCTAACGCGAGGGAGCTGTGAGGGTGATAACTCTCTGATTTGCTCAATAAGTGACTCATCTGACATATCAAGGGGAATCACATAGTCACCGTGTTTTTGTTTAATTTCATCAGGCGACACTAAGCTAAACTCTTCGTAGAATTTAGCCATATTCGTTTGTATCGACTTTTTTTCGATTACATTGCCTTGTGCATCAAGCTGCTGCTCGACTGGCATGTAGACGATCACCAACACTGCACCCACTATGACCATTGTCATAAAGAGTAAGCGTTTTACCCAAAACCCCATAACTACTCATACAGTGATTGCGGCGCATCCGCTGGCCGCGTTTTGAATCTTTTGTGCATCCACAAGTAGCTTTCAGGTTGCTGCTCAACCAAGGCTAATATGTCGTGGTTGAGTTGTGTTAATGCACGCTCTTTGTTGTTATCGACCAAATAGTCGATTGCTGGACAGCATTTTAGTTTATAGCCATTATTGGTGTATTGAGACGTCAGTAAAATAGGAACAGCATCGCTACGTTGAGCAAACATTAAGGTAGCGGTTGTGGTGGCAGTTTGCTCAACCCCGCCAAATGGCACAAACGCACTCTGCGCTCCACCGTAGTCTTGATCAGGCAAATACAAACAAAGCTCACCATCGTTAAGCGCTTCAATCAAGGCACGCGCATTACGTTTATGGATCATGTATTTATTTGAACGATTGCGCCCGTGATACTGAAAGTAGTCCATAAGGGGATTATTATGCTTTCGATAAAAAGCGATACTTGGATGAGAAAAACCGATGCCCCTGCAAGCAAACTCTAAGTTGACGTTGTGCAAGGCAAGACCAAATACACCTCTACCACTTTTTAAAACGGACTCTATGTGTTCAAAGCCCTCTATTTCAAAGTGTTTTTTCACTCGCCAGTCTGGCCACCACCACCCCATAGCGGTCTCGAATAAGGCTACCCCGGTGCGCTCAATATTCTGTCGATACACCTGCTCGATGCGCGCCTCACTCCAGTGAGGGAAAGTAAGTGCAATATTGCGCTTGGCAATGGCCGCCCTTTTAGGCGCAATACGAGCAATTAGGCGACCAACACCTTTGCCGAGTTGCTTTATGATTGAGAACGGCAGCCAAGTTGATAGATATAATAACGCAGCACCAAACCAGACATGCCAAAAATGAGGGAGTAAAAAACGAGCTTCAAATTTCGGAGCAGTTACAGACTGTTTTGCCAATGGTAATGATTACTTGCGTGAAAAATGGTTGCATTAGTGTAACACTAAGTGAGATACGAGCAATATGGGGCATGCTTGAGGTCAGCCGATGCTTGCCTCGGGTAGATTAAAAATTACTGTCGATGTATTTGAGTTTTTTCTCAAAGGCTTCAAGATGACTTGATGACTCATAGTCAAAGTGATATTGATTATGAAAACCAAAACTCAATTTTACTAATGCATCTTCAACATAGAGGGTGTAGCCATCGAAATCAGTATACGCTTTGATACCCTCTAACACGTGAGCATCATCCTTTCTTTCACCATGCTGCTTTACTTTTTCATAGACACGTAAAAGTAACTTGCTATCTAACTCGTTTTTCATCGCGACCTCTTAACCTTCTCAACCTCGTTTAAAAGTTCACTCGCAAGCCTAAATAAAACGCGCTAGCAGAGTAATCTTTTTCGCCTCTAATATATTCTACTTCAAAGCGCATCATGGTTGTATGATGAACGTAGAAGTCAAAACCGGCGCCGATTACCCCAGCCATCAGGCTCTCGTCAAAACGACAAAGCGCCTCACCGCAATCAAGGTTATCAACGCTTTGTATATTGGCATCTACACGCATTGCACCCACCCTGTAAAAAAGCTCGCCAAATTGACCACGTGCTTTACCAAGCGCAGATAGATACAAACCAGAGAACTCCGCAATATCGGAATCAATGCCTGGGAGTGCGTCACTTGCGTTTTCTTCGCCTAAGGATTGGAAGCCCCCTTCAATATACCATTGAGGCGATATTTCATAGCCAATCCCAAGTTTATAACTGGCTTTATCTAACTCATAGTTCTCTACTTCGTTTTGGACATATCCGCCTGCAACAATGCCATAAAGGGAACGCTCCGCCTGAACAGAAAATGTGACCAATAAGCTACAAACACTAATAACAATGACCTTTGTGAAACAAAACTTCATACATTTACTCTTTATTTTATTCTAATTCAGTTGATATATTACTTGGCTCGATAAATCGCTCTAGATAAAGCATAGCTTCGTTTAGAAGAAATATTCAATTTGCAAACTTACATGATCATCTCGTCTAATGGCAAACGTCGGATCGCTGGGCTCGTCACTTGAGAAAAAATAAGCATTTAGCTCTACCCGCCAGTCTTGATTTAGGCGTGTAGACGCCTCTACAAACGCAGAATAACTGCTAGATTCATCCAAATCTTGAACAAATGCGAGCAACACTTCGGAGCCATAAAAATCGTTAATCTGGATTCGCGAGCCAAGCATTAAATCGTTCTGACCAAATATCAGCGGATCGTTTTCGCGCTCATCAAACTGATGCTCCATTAAAAAGCCAACATCATATCCGCTGCCGTAAAAATCCACCCAAGTATATTCAAAACCAGCTACGTGCGCATAAAAGCTTTCGTCAAGGGTTTTTCCTTGCAGTGCTTCTAGCTTAAGAATCCACGAACCTGTGATATACGCGGCATCAATGCTGCCTTGCTGAAGTAAGTTGTATCTTGGCGCTAGACTTATCGCGCCATTCTCAGCTTCGACAAATACGATTTCTGGCAAGCGATTTGTGCCATCAAAATAGGACAAGCCAAACTCTAAGCTGCCGAAACTCTGTTGCCATCTGATTGCGTAATCAATATTCGTTTCTTCATCTTCTGATTCATAAAGGGCGTTATCAACGTCAATGGGTAAAATCCCTCGTAACCTTCCATCCTGACCGGCAAAGCTTCGCTCGCGAAAATAGGGCAGTAGGTAAAAGTTTATGCTTCCGCTATCTAAGAGGTAACGAATATCAATCATAGGCTGACCCAGCTTGTCTTCTTGGTCGATTTCTTCAACAAAGTCGGTTTGATTGATAATATCAACTAAATGCAAGGACTCAGTTTGCCCCCAAAACACTTTGCCAATGCCCGCTCTAATTTCCCATTTATCAAAATAATGCGCGTACATTGCCTCGCGAATATCAGCATGGGTTCGCTCATCATCTCGTTGATCGACTCGGCCAAAGCCGGTAAATGTAAAAAACCCATTATCTCCCACTGAACTTTCATACGAGGCTAATACAGCGCCCGATAACTGACTATTGGTTTGATTAACGTAAGCGGGTTCTTCTAAAAAGACTCGTTGCTGTAGCGATAAATTCCCTGATACTTCCGCATGCGCTGAGCCAATTGAGGCTGCGCTAGCCATTATCAAAGTAAGCATGGCTGAAAGACGAGCAGTTTTCATATTATTTCCTATGATTTACTAAGGGTCTTACTATTCGAAGACTCGTAAATATGCTTTGACGCCTAATCCGGCGTAAAGCATAGATTATTTGGCGCGTCTTAGCGCGTTTTTGTCAAAATCTTTCGTGTCGAGGCCTTCTTTGAATCGAAGGTCACTTGTTAGTAGTGTCGTGCTCTTTCCGGTTTGCATATTGTCCATATCGGCGCGCAAGGCTCTCCAGTATTGACCTTCATACTGCTGGTAATCGTCCAAACTAAGCACTTTTAACAACGCGCCTTTTCTATCATAAAACTCGGTTTGTTCTAAACGATAGTGCTCTTTGTCTACCCAGACAATTTGCTTCGAGTAGCCTGAGAATTCATCTACCGGCACTTGTTCCACAACATACATGTCGCGACCGTCAAGCTGTTCGTCTCGCAGATACTTAAAGGTAAATTTTTCGACCTCAAACGACACCATATCTTCAAAGGCAAACTCACTCCCCATGAATGGACCTGACTTGTTGCGTGTGGCAATTCGCTTCACACGTTTGACCGCAGGTAGATAAATCCACTGATCGTCTGGACCTTCTATGTGAGAAAAACTCAAAAATGCTGTGCCCTCGACGTCGCGAGGTGCATCGAAAATAGTCAATGATTTGTCACCATCATCATCAACTTCGAGCGTTTTTACTCTTATTTGACGCACCGACTCTCGGCCATCAGGGCTTCGCAAGATCATTTCCATATCGGCGCTAGTATCGACCCAACCTCTGTCTCTATTTTTAACTTCTGTCGCTATTTCGAGACCACGTGCCGCATCGTCAGCAAAGGCTGCAGGTGCAAACGTTAAAACGGCCACACTCACAAGTGTTGCTAAATGGGCGCTAGCCTTATCAAAAAAAGATAAATGTGAATTTGGCGCGAGACTGCACTTAATGGCAGTCTTAGCAAGGGGAATACATTGTAATAAAGGCATAATTTCCTCATTTCGGTTTTGCTTTGCCGCCTTGGTAAAACCTGAAACAGCATCAATTATATGAAGCAAGTAAGGCTCTCAGACTCTCGCTTGTTATCGCAGAATCAAGCTTGGCTTTGGTATTCATACTATTCATTTCATACACGGGCGCATTGGCAGGAGTATCGTGAATCCATAAAGCAGCGACGATAAATTCTGCTTTATGCGCACTTGCGTACCCTTTTGTACCCATTCGTTCTTTATGCAAAATAGTTGCCAGTGTGCAGACTTAACTACGACGCAATTCGCTTAAGTATATATTGAAATACCCATTGCACGAAATTTGGGTGTAAAGTCCGTCGTACAATTTTTATTCAGTGGAAACTTTGACCTTTCAATTGTTTTGTGTTTTCATAACAATTATCAACTGGTCAGATGAGCGGATAAGTTAATTATGAGCCTACGTACGAATCTTAAAAAAGTGTTACCTCCAATTTCAGTCACCGAACAGGAAGCGCTAGACGCGGGTGACGTATGGATTGAATCATCGATATATCAGGGTAAACCGGATATGCAAGCTTTAAGACAGCTTCCAAAGGCCAAATTAAGTGCAGATGAACAAGCCTTTCTAGACGGACCTGTGCAAACGCTATTAGAAATGATAGACGATTTTGAGCTGACCAACAGTAAGCATATTCCCGATAATATTCTCGATTTTTTAGGCAAAGAAAAATTCTTTTCCATGATTATTCCAAAGAAATTTGGTGGCTTGGAATTTAGCCCTTATGCCAACTCGACCATTGTTGCCACCATCGCAGCAAAAAGCGGTGCGATTGCAGTAACGGTTATGGTGCCCAACAGCTTGGGTCCCGGCGAACTTCTCATGCATTATGGCACCGAATCACAGCAAAACTATTGGCTTCCGCGCCTTGCTGTTGGTCAAGACATTCCTTGTTTTGCATTAACAAGTCCTGAAGCTGGCTCAGACGCGGGTTCTATTCCTGACGCAGCCATTGTTACCAAAGGCATGTGGGAAGGCAAAGAAGTATTGGGCTTGAGTGTATCATGGGATAAGCGCTACATTACCTTAGCACCAATTGCGACAGTATTAGGTCTTGCATTTAAAGTGTTCGACCCTGAGCAGTTATTGGGAAGTGAATTAGAGCTAGGCATTACCTGCGCATTGTTGCCGAAGTCTCACCCTGGTGTGGAACTAGGCAATCGCCACGACCCGATGGGCATGCGTTTTTACAACGGTACTACACGCGGCGAAAACGTTTTCATTCCTATGGACTTTATCATTGGCGGCCAAGACAATATTGGCAAAGGCTGGCAAATGCTCGTGAGCTGCTTAGGGGCTGGTCGCGGTATTTCATTGCCCGCTATGGGCGTAGCGACCGCGCACTCAGCGTTCAAATCAACCGCAGAATACTCATTTGTGCGCGAGCAGTTTGGCGTTCCAATTGGTCGCTTTGAGGGCATTCAAGATAAACTTGCCGACATCGCGGGTAAAACGTTTCTGTTAGAGGCGATGCGCGTGCTGACCACCGAAGGTTTAGGCGAAGGCTTAAAACCCTCCGTAGTAACCGCTATAGCAAAGTATCACATGACCGAGCTCGGTCGCGACGTGATGAACTCTGCAATGGATGTGCAAGCAGGAAAAGCGATTCAACGCGGCCCACAAAATACACTTGCGAATGGTTACTCTGCATTGCCAATTGCGATCACGGTTGAAGGTGCAAACATTCTTACCCGTAATCTAATGATATTTGGTCAAGGTGCGATGCGCTGCCACCCTCATCTGAAAGAAATGGTAGACCTGATCCACAGCGATGACTCAGTCGCAGATGCAGAATTTAACAAAGTACTAGGGAAAACGGTTAGGTTTAGCGTAAAAAATGCGCTGCGAAGCACTGTGAATAGTTACCTGCCCTTCATGCGAAGCGCTGAATCAAGTTTGCTTGAAGTGCGTCCTTACGAGAAGCGTCTTAACGCGTTATCGTCTAAATTGGCGCCATTGGCAGATTTCTCATTGCTAGTGCTCGGTGGAGACTTGAAAAAAGCTGAGCTACTGTCTGCTCGTTTAGGCGATGTCATCAGCTATGTATACGCAGCTATGGCAACCGTGCGTTTTTACGAGCAACGTGTACAGAATCGACAAGAAGCACTTCCGTTCTTTAAGTACGCTATGGAATGGTCGCTGCAACAAGGCGAGAAAGCTATTGTGGACTTTGTGAATAACTTCCCCAACGCACCGACTCGCTACTTAATGCGCACGCTAACCAATACATATAGCTCATCTGTACGTGGGATCAGCGACGACTTGATTAGAGAACTGTCAACAGCCGCTCTTCAAGATTCTGATATCAAAGCGGACTTAACGCATTTGGTCAAAACCATCCCAGGCGATGGCAATGATATAAATGAACAAGCATTCAAAGCGAAGCACGCAGCAATGCCATTGTTATCAAAAGTCCACAAAGCGCTTAAAAAGCATCCCGTCATCCCCTTCGTTTCGTTTGAAAACGTGGTGAATAAGCTTCATGAACTAAATGAGCTCAGCGATAGCGATAAAGCGACCTTGTTGGACTACAACGAAAAGCGCAAATTGGCGGTACGCGTTGATGAATTTACTTTCGATATGGTCGACGTCAATGACTTAGACCGCTCGGAAGATAAGCAAGCTGACGCTGCATAAAAATTGCATATCAGAAAAAGGCGCTATTACCAGCGCCTTTTTTAATGCTCGGTACGCGGGTGTCTGTTTCGTCGCACCTTGAATACCAATTTGGCTGATACATGGGTAATCACCGTCACCCTTAGTTATGATATCCTTCATTGCGTTAAGTGCACACTTAAGGAAACACGTTTCAATAATGGCTCAGCTCTACTTTTATTATTCAGCGATGAATGCTGGAAAATCAACTTCGCTTTTGCAATCTGCTTACAACTACAAAGAAAGAGGCATGCAGGTTGCGCTATTTACAGCTGCGTTCGACACCCGATTTGGCGAAGGAAAGATCGCATCAAGAATAGGCTTATCTGAACCTGCTCATTTATTTGCTACTGACACTGATTTGTTTGAGACTGCAAGCGTGTTGCATGGGCAGACTCCCTTGGGCTGCATATTCATAGACGAAGCTCAGTTTTTAAGCAGAGGACAAGTAAAAAACTGCCTGCGTATCGTAGATGAGTTAAACGTACCTGTTCTTGCTTATGGCTTACGAACAGACTTTCGCGGAGAAACCTTTGAGGGTAGTCAATATCTACTTGCCTGGGCTGATAAGCTCTCCGAACTAAAGACAATTTGTCACTGCGGGCGAAAAGCTAACTTTGTTGCAAGGCTTGACGAAAAAGGGGAAGCAATCGCACAGGGACAGCAGATTGAAATTGGCGGAAATGACAAATATGTATCTATGTGTCGAAAACATTTTAGCGAAGTCACCGGCTTTAATAAATGAACTTTTAGGCAATACTTGCATTGTTAACGATTAACCATAAACGTCGATATTTTTTACAAGCCATTATCACTTAGCAGCTAACTTACTGTTTATATTAATTATTTTAATAGGCACAGTTTATGCTTAGTCTAACTCAGGTCAGTCGCATACATTCACTCTCGTTTTTAGCGTGGACGCACATGTCGCTGCACCTGCCGTCTTTTCAATCTTGTCTCTTACACTCGCAGGGGTTTTTCTTCGCAGAAAAATCTAGACAAGATTGACTAGTACCAAGGGGCCGTTGTTTGGCCCCTTTTTTTAACTCCCGCAATTTTCCAAGCTGTGATGCAAAGCCTTACTTAAGCTTTGATACTTAGCCTTACAAACATCATTTCAATTGATGATCCCAGTATCAGAAAAGCAATTTAATGATTTTGCATGTATCAACTAGTATAAAGGCATAAAATTGAATAATTCGCCTCGTAACTGTTGCAAGGTTTGGAGTGACCATGGACTTTTCCTACAATGAAAAAACTCAAGATTATCTAACTCGCCTGAAAGCGTTTATTCGCCAAAACATTGAGCCAATCGAAGATAAAACTTACGCTGAAAACGAGCACATAAATCCAAGCGGAGACTGGCTAAACTGGAAAGTTCTAAGTCCAATAGAAGGTCTGAAACAACAAGCCAAAGAAGCAGGGCTTTGGAACTTATTTTTGCCCGATGAAAGTCTAGGTCAAGGTCTAAGCTGCACCGAGTATGCGCCGCTAGCTGAGCAGATGGGACGAATACTCTTCGCCCCAGAAATATTCAATTGTAATGCACCTGATACGGGTAACATGGAAGTGCTTTATCATTTTGGTAACGAGCAGCAACAAGCAACATGGTTGCAGCCACTATTAAATGGTGAGATACGTTCCGTATTTGGTATGACTGAGCCTGACGTGGCCTCATCGGACGCTACAAACATGCAAGCAAGCATCAAAGAAGAGGGTGACGAGCTCGTACTGAACGGCAAAAAGTGGTGGTCCACCGGTTTAGGGCATCCTAATGCAAAAGTCATGATTTTTATGGGCTTGTCGAACCCTGAAAATGACAAACATAATCAGCATAGTATGGTAATTGTGCCACTAGACACGCCAGGATTAACCGTCAAACGGATGCTAACAGCGTATGGCGATTATGACGCACCATTCGGGCATGGCGAAATGGAACTAATTAATGTTCGCGTACCGAAGGAAAACTTGTTAGTCGGAATGGGCAAAGGCTTTGCCATCGCGCAAGGGAGACTTGGCCCAGGCCGCATCCATCATTGTATGAGAGCTATTGGCATGGCTGAGAAAGCGTTGGAGCTTGCTATTAAACGCGGGTGCGAGCGAGTTGCATTTGGTCGCCCCATCATTGATATTGGCGGAAACAAGGAGCGCATTGCTAAAGCGCGCATGGCCATCGAGCAAGCGCGTTTACTGACCATGCAAGCAGCGTGGAAAATTGATAACCTAGGCGTGAAAAACGCAATGGTAGATATTTCCGCAATTAAGGTCGTGGTGCCCAATATGCTGCAAGAGGTAGTAGATATGGCGATTCAAATGCACGGCGGCGCAGGAATGTGCAACGACTTTGTATTGGCAAGACTCGCTGCTGGTGCTCGATCATTAAGACTAGCAGACGGTCCTGACGAGGTGCACATGGCGATGGTGTCTCGACTAGAACTTAAAAAGTATCGGTAGGCTCATGACAAAAGCAGTGTTAGATACAGCAGGAAAAGTTAGGCCCGGAGAAGAGTTACCCATCGAGCCACTTAAAGAATGGTTGCAAACAAATTTAAATGACACAAGCAATCCTGATGCATCAAAAAGTGACTACAGCGGCGATGTCAAGATTACGCAATATTCAGGGGGTGCCTCGAATTGGACCTATTGCCTTGAGTTTGCACAGCAGTCATTGATTCTGCGACGTCCACCTGCCGGAACCAAGGCAAAAGGGGCTCACGATATGGGGCGCGAATATCGCCTTCAAGATTCGCTTAAACCCGTTTTTGACAAAGTACCCCAAATGCTAGGATATACGGATGACGACAGCATTATTGGTGCCGAATTCTATGTCATGGAAAAGCTCAATGGCATTATTCCGCGTAAGCATTTTCCCAAAGGCTTAAACATTTCCCCGCAGCAAGCACATAAGCTATGTACTGTAGCCTTAGATGAGTTGTGCAATTTGCATAATGTTGATTATAAAGCGGCTGGTCTTGACCATATCGGTAAAGGTGAAGGTTATACAACGCGTCAAATAACAGGATGGATATCTCGCTATACAAAAGCTAAAACCTGGAATGTGCCCTCAGCAAAAAAAGTGATGAGGTGGTTAGAAGATAACTTACCCGCGAAAGAAACGATTTGCATTACGCACAATGACTACCGCTTTGACAACCTCGTTTTAAGCGCAAGCGAGCCGACAGAAATCATCGGCGTGCTTGATTGGGAGCTTGCAACGCTGGGCGACCCTTTAATGGATTTAGGCAATAGCATCGCATACTGGGTGCAGGCGGATGACGACTTCCTTGCGCAGAATACACGGCGTCAGCCGACTCACCTGCCGGGGATGATGACGCGGCAAGAAGTGATCAACTATTATTGCGAAAAGCAGAACATCGAAGCGAAAGACTTCGACTTTTATGAAGTTTATGGACTTTTCAGACTGGCTGCGATCGTTCAGCAAATCTATTATCGCTACCATCACAAACAAACTCGAAACCCAGCCTATAAGAACTTATGGGTATTCGTACACTATCTTTTGTACCGCTGCAAAAAAATTATTAAACGATAAGGATCAGAGCGTGCGAAAAAACATTCTCATTACAGGAGCAAGCTCTGGTCTTGGAAAAGGTATGGCCATAGAGTTTGCCAAAAAGGGACACAATCTTGCTCTTTGTGCCAGGCGTGTCGAGCGCCTGGAGGAATTGCAAAAGGAATTACTGAACTTAAATCCCGACATACGTGTGCTAATAAAGTCTCTCGACGTTAACGATCATGATGCCGTATTTACCGTTTTCGAAGAATTTCGACAAGCGCTCGACAGCTTAGACCGTGTCATTGTAAATGCTGGCATGGGCAAAGGCGCTTCACTGGGCACCGGATATTTTAAAGCCAATAAAGAAACAGCTATTACTAACTTTGTATCAGCCATTGCTCAATGCGAGGCAGCAGTGGGCATTTTTCGCGAGCAAAACCAAGGGCATCTAGTCACCATTTCTTCCATTAGTGCAGTGCGAGGTTTTCGTCGCGCATTAAATGTATACGCTGCAACAAAGGCAGCTTTGAGCTCTTTAAGTGAAGGTTTGCGCATTGACTTACACAATACCCCCATTGTGGTTTCAACTATTCATCCAGGTTTTATTCGCAGCGAGATAAACGAAAAAGTCGATAAGGTTCCGTTTATGGTCGACACAGAAACCGGATGTAAGGCCATCGTAAAGGCGATTGAAAAAGAAGGCGCAAATAGTTATGTGCCGAGCTGGCCTTGGTCTGTGCTGCAATTAGTGTTAAGAATTGCACCACTTTCGTGGCTTAAGAAAATGAGCTAGCGCGTAAATTGGAAGCCAGTATATTCACGCAAGTCGCGCTACCAGCTGTCCTTGCGCTTATCATGTTTGGGATGGGCTTAAGCTTAGAAAAAAGTGATTTTTCGCGCCTGCTTAAGATACCCAAAGCCGCAATAATTGGCTTAATCGGGCAGATGATAGTCCTTCCCGGCTTTGCATTTACACTCGGTGTTTTGTTTGCAGAGCCTGCCATTGCCATTGGCTTAATGATCCTCGCCGCATGCCCTGGGGGGACGACCTCTAACCTTATCAGTCATATCGCTCGTGCTAACCTTGCGCTTTCGGTCACGCTCACCGCATTAACCACAGTAATATGCGTAATCAGTACACCTTTTATTATAAAAGCCAGTATTGGTTATTTTGAACAAGGAACTGCAACTGACTTTTCACTGCTGAACACATCATTGAGCCTTTTGGTGATTTCACTTGTTCCCATTGCTTTAGGAATGTTGGTAAGAAGTAGATTTTCAAAAATGGCAAGGCGTGCTGAACCCAAATTTAGAACCCTTTCAACGGTTTTCATGCTGTTGTTGATTGCCATTATAAGCTATCAAGAGCGAGAGATGTTGCTCGACTCTTTTCCAAGCGTCTTTATCATCGCATTTTCTCTTAATATTGGCGCGACATTTTTAGGTATCGCTCTTGCAAAATTAGGTGGCTTGTCACGCAAAGACGGATTAACGCTTGGCATTGAAGTTGGTACGCAAAACGCAACCCTAGCCATCCTAATAGCAGCGACGTTTATACAAGTTCCAGAATATGCAATCGCTGGGGCAGTATATGGCGTTATTATGTATATTGGCGCATTCTTGCTAGTGGCGGGCACTCGACTAATGTCGCCGAAGAAGGCCTTATAAGAGCGCGCAAGGGCAACAGACACGGCTACGTTACTCCGGATAGTCAACAATTGCATAGGATAAATGTATTCAATCTATGCGTTATCGGCAAAAACTGTCATCATTATTCATTAATTTTAGTTTTCTTAGCACAAGCAGTCTCTCTATGAACAAACCTCAAGTCTTACCAAATAATCCCAATTTTTCCTCGGGTCCTTGCAGTAAAAGGCCTGGCTATGATGTTAACAATTTAGATTTGAGCGTACTCGGTCGTTCACATCGTTCTGACGTCGGGAAATCAATGCTGGGTTTAGCTTGCACAAAAACAGCAGAAGTATTGGGTCTTCCACGAGGATATAAAGTCGGCATAGTGCCAGGTTCTGACACTGGTGCTGTCGAGATGGCAATGTGGTCTTTGCTAGGGTCACGTCCAGTAACAGTGGCTGCTTGGGAGTCATTTGGCGGCGGGTGGGTAAGCGATGCACTTAAGCAATTAAAATTAGATGCAAAGGTGCTTGAAGCTGACTATGGACTATTGCCCGACCTGACCAGCGTGGATTTTAGCCATGACCTCGTATTTACCTACAATGGCACCACGTCTGGTGTTAAAGTACCTGATGGCGACTGGATCCCCAGCACTCGCGAAGGACTGACGATATGCGATGCGACGTCTGCTGTGTTCGCAATGGATATGCCGTGGGAAAAACTAGATGTAGTGACTTACAGTTGGCAAAAAGTGCTAGGTGGCGAAGGCGCGCACGGCGTCATTATTCTGAGCCCAAGGGCAGTTGAACGACTCGAGTCATACACTCCACCGTGGCCCATGCCTAAAATATTCCGTTTGACCAAAGGTGGGAAACTCATTGAAGGGATATTTAAAGGTGCAACCATAAATACACCATCCATGCTCTGTGTCGCCGATTACGTAGATGCACTTACATGGGTAGAGAGTATCGGTGGCGTCAGCGCCGCAATCAAACGCTCTGAAGATAATTTAGCCGTCATACGGGCTTTTGTAGACCAGCATTCATGGATTGACTTTTTAGCAGCAGACAAAAACACCATCTCAAATACGAGCGTTTGTTTAACCATGCAAGCTAGCGAAACGCAGGTGAAAGACATTGTCAAATTACTTGCTGCTGAATCAGCCGCGTTCGATATTGGCGCTTATCGGGATGCCCCTGCAGGAATTAGAATTTGGTGCGGAGCAACAATTGAATCGTCTGATGTCGATGCGCTTATGCAATGGTTAAATTGGGCTTACAGCGAAGTAAAAAAATAAAAATACTCTGACCGCGAGAAAACACTCACATGTTCAAAATTAAGACTTATAACAAAATATCTGATAAAGGCTTGTCGCGCTTTGGGCAAGACAAATACCAAGTTAGTGATAGTACTGAAAAAGCCGACGCGATTGTCTTAAGAAGCCAAAAGTTACATGACGAAGTACTGCCCGATTCAACACTGGCCATTGCGCGTGCGGGCGCTGGCGTCAATAACGTACCCATTGACGATTGCACAAATAAAGGGATCGTGGTTTTTAACACACCAGGCGCAAATGCAAACGCTGTGAAAGAATTAGTATTAGCGGGTATGTTGTTAAGTTCTCGCGGTATTATTGCTGGTCGAGAATTTGTCAACACCTTAGGTCAGATGGATGATGCGAGTGAAATGTCTAAGTTGCTTGAAAAAGAGAAAAAGCATTATTCCGGAAGCGAGCTTGCTGGCAAAAGTCTTGGCATTGTTGGTTTAGGTGCAATTGGTTCAATGGTTGCTAATGTTGCATTAAGTATGGATATGGAAGTAAAAGGGTTTGATCCTGCTTTGTCCGTTGAAGCCGCGTGGCGTCTACCTAGTGAAGTGCAGCGCATGGAAAGTTTGCACGCCTTGTTAAGTGAAGTCGACTATTTGACGTTGCATGTGCCTGCCATTGAAGCCACTCATCACATGATAAACGCGGATACGCTAAAACTGATGCGTCCCGATGCTGCTATCATGAATTTTGCGCGAGATGCCATTGTCGACCCCAAAGCTATCGTTGATTCACTTGACGCCGGCAAACTTCGCCAGTACGTGTGCGATTTTCCAGAGCCTTGTCTAATTGCACATCCCAAGGTCATTGCTCTACCTCACATTGGTGCAAGTACCGCCGAAGCTGAAGAGAACTGCGCTATTATGGCGGTAAATCAGTTAAAGGAGTTTTTGGAAAACGGCAATATTGTAAATTCGGTAAACTTTCCGAAAGCAAGAATGGGACGCAATGGGTCTGCATGCAGAGTAACATTTGCAAACGACAATGTGGCGGGTGTTTTAGGAAACGTATTGTCGATATTCGCTGAAAATCAAGTTAACGTTCTAGACATGATGAACAAGAGCCGAAACAACGTCGCGTATAATATTCTCGATTTTGAGGAGAAGCCAAGCGATCAAGTGATCGAACAGTTAAAGAAAGTCGAACACGTTACTTCTGTTCGAGTGCTTTGTAAGACGTAAATTACCGTGCATTTGAGTTGTGTGTGGGCGCTGACGGTAGTTTTCAAGATTGCTGCAAAAGCGACAGCTTGTATTGAAGTTTAATGCAAATTTCCGCACACTAGAAACACTAGCCATTGAAGTGTTTGCCCCATGTCAAAAATGCACCTCCTTCCTACTCCGCTTGCCCTGCTAACTGTATTGGCAGTGCTCACGCTGTCACCACGCATTGAAGCCTACTCCAAGGCCTTCAGTGAAGACACTATCGATAATGCGGCCAAATCGGCTTTAGAAGCATTTCAAACACCTGGAATCAGCGTAGCAATCGTTCATGACAATACATTAATTTACAGCAAAGGCTTCGGTTATGCTGATCTTGAAAACAAGCTTAAGGTTACCCCTAGCACCTATTTTAGACTAGCATCAACCAGCAAAGCCTTTACGGCTGCCGCCCTAGCCATTTTAGTCGATGAAAAGAAGTTAGCGTGGGAGGATTTAGTCATCGATCACCTTCCGCAATTTAGATTGCAAGATGCCTACGCAACGATGAATTTTACCGTCAGAGACTTACTGACTCACAAGAGCGGTTTAGTGAGCGGCGCGGGTGATAGTATGATTTGGCCGGAACCCAGTGGGTTCTCTCGCAAAGAGGTTGTGTCTAAGCTTAAGCACTTCACGCCTGCTAATCAATTTAGAGCGCGCTACGCCTATAGCAACGTTCTTTACATCACCGCAGGCGAATTAATTGAGGCGGTTACTGATGAGTCTTTCGATGAGTTTATAAATGACCGCTTGTTCAAGCCTTTGGATATGGCTTGCTACGCTGGACAGATGCCTGAAGCTGCGGTTGTTAACAGCGCTAAACCTTATGGGCACAATGAGGCGCGTGGCATTTACGCCATTCCTCGCAATGCAATTTACGGAGATGCGCTGATGTCAGCTGCTGCGGGTGGAATGGTCTGCAACGCTCAGGATATGGCAAAATGGATTCAAGCGCTGTTATCACAAAGCAATTTGCCGTTTTCTGAATCGCAACTTGATAATATGTGGCGAAGTGAAACCATCCTGGGCGTCTCCGAAACAGATACCGACTGGGACGGCACACATTTTAGAACCTATGGATTGGGCTGGCGAATCTCCAACTATGGTAGATACAAGCTTGTTTCGCACACCGGCACACTATCCGGCTATCAAGCCTATGTTGCTTTGCTGCCCGAATTAAATCTTGGCGCGGTTGTGCTGAATAATGGTTCAAATTACGGCGCTCGCGGCGCAGTTATGCAAACAATATTAAAAATGTTTGTTGATGATGATCCCAAAGACTGGATACGTGAATATCAATCCTATCAGAAAGAGAGAGAAGAGGCTTACTTAGCGCGCGCACGCGAACCTGAACCTCTGCTTGAGATGACGCTGTCGTTAGACGACATCATTGGTGAATATAATGATGCATGGTTTGGAGCGGTAAGTATCAAAAAATCCGACCAAGGTGTACGTTTCATCTCTTCTCGAATGACAACACTTAGAGGAACGCTTGAACCTTTCCAAGAGCGAAGCTTCAAAGTGGTGTGGGATAATCAAAACGCCGCATCAGATGCCTTCTTGCATTTTGATGCCGATGTTTTACGTAACATCAAAGGATTTACAATGCATCCGTTCACGGTCAGCGAACGCGAAAATCATGCGTGGCGAGACATGCGCTTTGTTAAGCAAACTGATTAGAGCATGTTTACATTGAAATGCACTAAGATAAAAGTAGCTTTGCCGTTTGCTTTAATATTAATTCTCACCAGCTTAATAGGATGTAAGGACTCAAAGCATGAGGTCTTTGATAACGTTGATGCAAATAGCGAACAAGTGAGTAACGAAAGGCCCCCAGAAGTACCGGTAAGTTATTTTAAACCGCCATTATTGAAACAGCTCCCGCTTGTCATAGATGAAACAGGTGAAATGATATGGGGGGCAGCCACAGCAGACGTCGACGGCAACTTATTTTTTGCGGTTTCGTCTTATCAGCAAGATAATAACAGTGCCTCTTTGCTGAAATACATTCCTGACTCTGCCCTGACCATTCCTCGTTCAGATGTCATTACTCAACTTGCCAGTGAAGGCAATCTTGATGACGATATTATTCAAGATAGGATCCAAGGCAATATGGCGATGGCAGAGGATGGCTATTTGTATTTTGTGAGCATGGACTATAAGACGGAGACTCGCGAGAAGCAGTCACTCTATGGTGGCCGTCTGTGGCGCAAGTTACCCCAATCAACCAATTGGGATTTAGTGCTCAACTCAGATGCATCTCTGGCGACTGTCCATACACATGGACAATTTGTATATACGCTTGGACACTGGGGACATGTACTGTATCAATACAATACACAAACCCAGCGAAGTACCAACATACCCGTAGGTTCTGTGCCAGGACATTACTCTCGTGACTTTCTGGTCGATGCAAGTGGCAGTATATTTGTTCCGCGTATAGAAAAATTACAGGATGGAGAAATCAATGCTGTACTCGTTGAAATCGACGAGTCTTTAGGCGTTGCGGATTTTCATCCGCTGAACCATTACTGGAATGGCGATGGATTTGGCAATCATGGGATTGTTTCGCAAACCCTTATGGAGAACGGTGAATTATACTTTGTCACCTCCGGTGGCTACTTATACAAAATCACGCAAAACGAAGTTGGCCGGAACGTCGTACACGAATTAGGCTTATTCGATACACAGCAAACCAATATGTATATCTCTGCCCTGTATTCGCCAGATAACAACAGTTTATTGGTAGGATTGGGGCGCAGTAAAGAACACGATGAGTATCGCTGGTTTATAAGAGAGTTGAATACGCAAACGACGGTAAGTTATCCCATTGTAGAGATGCCCAAACAGAGCTTATTGCTATATGGCGCCGGTAAAAATGAGCAAGGCCTCCCTCTCATTGTGGGTGGAGATAAGCGCGGCACGGATACCTATAGAGCCGTCGCGTATGAGATAGAATATCAATAAACCTGAATAAGGCGCGCTTGTCGGTAAAAAATGGTCAGATTTGCTACTATTTGGTTTGCTAGTAAAATCATGACTGCATTTAGTCAACTAAGACACTGATATTAAAACGCTTTTTATTTGGCATATAGCGTGCTTATTAAGCATATGCCAAGATCTGGAAATGGCTGAATTTGCAAATTTAACAACGCTGACGAATGCGAAAGGAAACCCCATGCCAGTAAAATTAGAAGACCGCCCTATCGAGCAAGTCAAAGAAGAAGTCATTGACGTACTTGTACATAATTACAGCCGTGGATACATCTCTGCAGACGCGTTTGAGCGCAGGCTCGACGTCGTCATAGAATCCGAATCTACCGTGGCAATGAAAGCTGAAGTTGAGGATTTAGAAGCCCTTCCGGATGACTTCATCAGCGAGTCAAAAGAAAAACAATTTGCACCACAATATGCTGAAGAATCTGCCGAAGAAAGCGACATACTGGTGAATGTTATGGGAGGTTCAGATCTAAGAGGCTCTTGGGTAGTGCCTAAAAAAATCACTAGCGTGAGCATTATGGGTGGCGCAACGCTAGATTTTAGCGATGCACAATTTTCATCGCCTAACACGACCATATACTCCGTCGCTATTATGGGCGGTGACACTATTTACGTACCTGAAAATGTAAATGTAGTATGCAAAGCCTTTTGCTTAATGGGCGGAATTAGCAATAAAGCACCATCAATGGGCGGCAGAAATGCGCCTACCATTACAATAAAAGGGTTTATGCTTATGGGTGGTTCAAATATTAAGCTTAAACACACAATTAAGGAAAAATTCATAGCCTTTGCGAATCAGATCAAGGCAACGTTTGAGAGTGGTAAAACATAAGGTCATAGTTAAACCAGATGTTCGATGGAATAAGCTTATTACTGCTTTTCGTAAGAATGTTTAATGGATAGGTTGTTTGGAGTGGCGTACAGAAAAACTAGTGCTATTGTCTAAAGAAATTACTCAGCGTTTATGCTACAAATAAATAAAAGTGTATCAATGGTAGAGAACTCTAAAGTGTATAATCGCGTTCACTTTTTACTTGTCTTGTGCTTGTTTATCAGCAGCCCAACAAGTGCTGAAAATAAAAATATCGCATCAAGCCAAAGCTGTCAAAAAGCGGACTTTGCGATTTACAACACCACCGTATACACCGTTGACGAGCGAATGCCCAAAGCAGAAGCGGTGGCCGTTTTAGGTAATAAAATTGTCTTTGTAGGCTCCAATACGGCGCTTTTATCTTCAGTCTGCAAAGACACAGAGCTGATGGATATGGCTGGCAATTATGTTTATCCGGGCTTTAGCGATAGTCACCAACATGTTGAAGGTGTGGGTGAACGTCCAAAGACCCTAAGCTTGTTTTCATATAGCTCTTTAAAAGATACGGTAGCTGCAATCGAAGATTTCGCACAACAGGTTCCCGTTGGTCACTGGGTGCAAGGTCGTGGCTGGATTGAGCGGGAATGGACTGACGAACAGCGCTTCTTGAATAAGTGGGACGTTGATCATTTCACAGCCGATAAGCCCCTTTTTATGCCACGCGCAGACGGCGTTTCTGCCTTGGTGAATTCGAAAGCCCTTGCACTGGCTGGTATTGACAAGAATACGCCAGACCCCGAAGGCGGCAAGTTCGAACGCGACGAAAAGGGTGAAGCCACTGGCTACGTTCTTGCCACCGCAATGGAAATCTTTCGTAAGCTCATACCTCCAAAGACGCGAGAATATAAAAAACATAGCCTAATACAGGGAATGGCAATAAACGCCAAACAAGGCTGGACCGCAACGCAAGATGCGGGGATGCCTTTTGTCAATATTGAGCTGATGAAAGAAATTCAAGCCCAGGGCAATATGTCGACAAGAATTTATGCCGCCGCAAATGTGCAAGAGTCAGAAAAGATGTTTGCGCATGGCAGCTACGTAAGCGACGATCATATGTTCGAAGTGCGAGGCATAAAAGTCTACATAGACGGGACACTTGGATCACGTGGTGCAGCTTTACTTCAAAACTACGCCGATGCAAACCATCGGGGCTTTATGAATCGAACCAGCAAAAACGATCTAGACCCTATATTGCGACAAGCTTTGCGAGAAGGCATCCAAATCCAAACACATGTGATTGGCGATAGAGCGGTCCGCTCTTTACTCAACTGGTATGAAGCAGCCTTCAATGATGTCTCATACGAAGAGCGAGCAGTTAAGGACCCGCGCTGGCGTCTTGAGCATGTGCAAATTATTACTCCTGAAGACCAACAGAAAATGATTACATTGGGTGTTATCCCCTCAATGCAGCCAAGCCACGGAATTGGCGACCTAAACTTTGCGCTTGCTAGGCTCGGTTTAAAACGTTTGGAGCATGCTTACCCATGGCAAAAGCTGATCGAGCAAGGTTCAATAATACTTGGGGGTTCTGACGCTCCCGTTGAATTAGGCGATCCACGCATTGAGTTTTACGCCGCAGTTGCGCGCAAGCGCCTCGACGGAACAAGTGGGCGAGGCTGGCATCCTGAAAGCGCAGTCAGCCGCGAGGATGCCTTAAAGATGTTTACTATATGGCCCGCTTATGGCGCATTTCAAGAAAACATCCGCGGCTCAATCGAAGTGGGGAAATTGGCAGATTTTACGATTATGGATACTGACTGGTTACATGCTTCAGAAGAGAAAATTCTGTCAAGCGAAAATCAAATGACAATAGTAGGCGGGAAGATTACTTATCAAAAAGGCTAAGGCCTGTCGATCTTTTCTGTATGAAGTCATTCGTAAAAACATTCTGCATCACAAAGGCGCAAAATCTAAGGGACAAACCACCAAAGTAGTGCAAGTTGCAGCTAAGCAAAAAAAGTACGTAGTCTTGAGCACATTAACAATCCAGCCGTCGCAATTTAACTTAAACTTTAGAAAATAAGTATGCGAGATTCTTATCCTATTGTTTTCATTATTAAATTACGCTCTCAAAAAAACTCAAATAGCAAAGTAGATTAAACTAAAAACAGTTACCTACCCAAGATTTGGCAACGCCTGTTTACATCGTTCAATTACTTTAAACAGCGGGCACAGTTATTGCTCATTCTTTAACCACACATGCTGAATTTACACACTCACTTTTGAAGGCTAGATGCCTAAACACATGTCTGGGACTCGATGGATATCGATATTGTGCTTTTTGTCATTACCCTATGCTGCGCTGGCGCTGTAGCGGGGTTAATGGCGGGACTGTTTGGGATTGGTGGCGGTTTTGTCGTCGTCCCCGCCCTATTGGCAGTGTTACCGTTTTATACGAGTGACACTGATCAATTAATGAAAGTGGCAATAGGTACCTCTTTAGCATCTATCGTTATATCAAGCGCGCGTTCGGTGCAGGCTCATAATAAAAAAGGTGCGGTGGATTTTAATGTGCTGAAGTCTTGGGCCTTGTGGTTAATTATAGGCGTGACAATAGGACTTTTCATTGCATCCATAGTTAACAGCACTACATTAATTCTCATTTTCTCCGTGGGTGTTTTGGGATTTGCGTTGTTTTTTTTATGCCCCAAACTCTTTTCGTTTAGTTCTCCCGATTGGAGCATGCCCTCAGGCCCACTAAAAGTTTCACTCGCTTCCTTTTTGGGTGGATTCTCAGCGTTGCTGGGAATAGGCGGTGGAACCATCACCGTCATCACAATGGTGACTTGCAACCGAAGCGTTCATCAAGCCGTGGCAACCGCAGCAGGTGTCGGTTTTATTATCGGAGTGCCCGGCGCAATTGGATTTTTATTGATGGGTCATAATAGCGTTGGCTTACCTTTTGGCACATTTGGATATGTCAATTTGCCAGGGCTGCTCGCCATCAGCATAGGGAGCTTAGTTACTGCGCCGCTCGGGGCCAAATTGGCACACCTCATTGAAGAAAGATTATTGAAAAGACTGTTTGGAATATATCTGCTAAGCGTATCGCTTATGATGTATTTAAAAACCATATGACAAAGCTTACTTGGCCTGGCCTATTCTGATAGAAATGGAGAACTACAATGTCTAACACTCAGTTTGATCGACGTGATTTTATAAAAACAGCGCTTGCTGGTTCAGCTGCAGTCAGTTTGGCGTCGCTTGCTATACCTGCTATGGCTAGACAAGAAGCACATTCTTCTGCACTGCATTACGGTCCAATGCCTGGCATTGCGAAGCTAGATGCCAACGAAAACCCGTATGGTCCAAGCAAGGCTGCACTTAGCGCTATTATGAAAGCAAGCCAACAAGGGGGTGCCTATTATGCCTATGAAACAGGTCTAAGGCTTATTGACATGATTGCTGAACGCTACTCATTGAAACCAGAGAACGTTACCCTTAGCTCTGGTTCAAGCGGCGTACTAACTTCTGCGGCTCTTTATGCGTCTCAAACAGGCAAAATACTAGGACCAGATTTATTTTGGGATACCACTGCACTAGCACCCCACAATCAGGGAAAAGCAGATATTTTGCGCCTGCCCAAAACAAACGACTTAGCTATCGACTTGGACGCATTTTATGAAGCCATTACTGATGAAGTTTCAATGGTTCAAGTCACAAATCCCAATAATCCAACGGGACGTGCTCTTGATCCTGTTCAGTTAGAAAAGTTTTGCATAAAAGCTTCAAAGAAATGCTTGGTTTTAGTCGACGAGGCATACAACGAATTAACCGATATGCCAGAAAAGCACTCAATGATTCACTTGATCAATAAAGGCCACAATATTGCGGTAGGGCGCACCTTCTCAAAAATATATGGGCTGGCAGGCATGCGAGTAGGCTATTTATTATCGAGCGCCGACAACATTGAAAAAATTAGCAAATTTGGTATGGGCGGATACGCAATGAACCAAGCCGGACTTGCAGCAGCTATTGCATCCTTTGATGATAATGCTTTCCTAACATTCTCCAAAGAGAAGATAGAACAAGGCAGAGAAATGGTAATGAGCGCAGTCAAAGCCAACGGCCTCTCTGCGCTGCCCTCAACGACAAGCTTTGTTTTTGTGAATCTTGGCGATGTTAATGCAGACAAGTTTAGAGCAGAAATGAAAGCGCAGAACGTTATGATACGGGGCGTTTACAGGGATTACCTTAGTTGGTCGCGAGTGAGCATGGGGAAAATTGAGGATGTACAAAAATACGTAAATGCTCTACCTAGAGCGCTTGATACTCTGAGAAATACCTAGTGATTAGCTGATATCTGTAGCCTAAATCAAGCGCTGTCTATCTTGATTGTCATTATTGGTGCGATGTGCTGAAGTGTGTCGCACAAAACCGGTGCAAAAACATATACTTAGAATTACATAGAACTCTAAACCATTGATACTATTGGTCTTTCTACTTGGCACTAGTTTTGAATATTAAACACGACTCGCCAAAAATAATATTTACCACATTTCTCGTCATAAGGGAGAAGGCCGTGAAACACATGCTCAATGAAAACACCATAACCACGAAAAAAAGTGCGATTTATGCTGCTTGTGCTTTAGCACTCGCATCAATGTCACCCATTTACGTTAATGCTCAAGAAGAGGATGGTGCTGAAGACCAAGAGACACCAGAGAACATTATTGTTACGGGTACGCGTATGACCAACCGTTCAGCCGCTGACTCACCCGTTCCGGTTGATGTCATAAGTGGTGAAGAGTTTCGCCAAAACGCCTCTGCAGACGTTCAAGATATGCTAAGAACCTCGGTTCCCTCATTCGATATAAATACCCAACCGATAAGTGATGCTGCGACCATAGTTCGACCTGCTAACCTGCGTGGCTTATCGCCTGATAACGTGCTGGTTTTGGTCAACGGTAAACGTCGACACCGTGGTTCAATCATTTCGTTTCTCGGCGGAGGTATTTCAGACGGTGCACAAGGCGTAGATATTTCTGCTATTCCGTCTATGGCATTAAAACAAGTTGAAGTGTTGCGAGATGGCGCTTCTTCTCAATACGGTTCAGATGCGATTGCTGGCGTGCTTAACTTTATTTTGCGGGATAATGCCGAAGGGCTAGAGTTTCAGGCACGCTATGGTTCCACATATGAAGGTGATGGCGATAATTATGTCGTCTCTGCAAACGCGGGGTTCGCGCTTGGTAACGAAGGCTTTGTGAACATCACAGCAGAAATACGTGAAGTTGATGGCACGATACGATCAGTGGTGCGAGACGATGTGGCGTTTCAAATTGAAAATGGCTATACGCCCGTTGCGGATTTCGAGCTTATCAACAGCTACACCAGTGAAGTACCTCAATATTGGGGCCAGCCCGATGTTGAAGACGATATAAAGCTGTTTATTAATTCAGAGTACGAAATAAACGAATCGGTAGAAGCCTATCTCTTTGGCAACTACGCTGAGCGCATGGTTACGGGTGGATTCTTCTATCGCAACGTTGTCGGCGGCCCATCTGGACAGCGTGGCGGCGTATATCGTGGTCCCTTAGTAGATCCTGCAACCGGTTTTGAAGACCCAAATGGCGTTGCCTCAGTGCTGGTAGGTGATCTTGATGGTTTAGGCGTCGGTGGTTCTTGTATAGCGGGTATTCCACTTGGTGGTCAAGGCGGTGTTAACCCTGACGCTACTTTACTTGCCCAAGTAGCTGCCGATCCTAACTGTTTCTCGTTTATTGAAACCATCCCCAGTGGGTTTGTACCCCGTTTTGGTGGCGAAAATGAGGACATGTCTATTACCGTGGGAATTCGTGGCGACCTTAACATCGGAACTGGTCTTTTTTATGATTTCAGCGCTCAACAGGGCTCCAACAGAACAGACTTTTTCATCAGAAATACGATTAATGCATCGCTTGGACCTGATTCTCCCAGAGATTTTGTGCCGGGTGGGCAAGAGCAAACCGAAACCCTTTTCAATTTGAACTTTGTTTATGCTACCGACGTTGGTTTGTACTCTGATTTGAACATTGCGTTTGGTGCAGAGTATCGCGAAGAAGAGTTTGACTTATTTGCAGGAGACGCAGCATCTTTTGCGCTGGGACCGTTAGCAAGTCAAGGCTTTGCTTCAAGCTCTAATGGTTTCGGCGGATTTCCCAATAGCACCTCCGCGTCTCAAGACAGCCAAGCTGTTTACATCGATCTTGAGGCAGACATAACAGAAAGTTTGACCTTACAAGCTGCCGTTAGAGGGGAAGACTTCAGCGAGTTTGGCAGCACGACTGACTATAAAATAGCTGGTATCTTTCACGTTACAGATGAAGTGCGCATTCGCGGCGCCTACTCAACTGGATTTCATGCGCCTACTGCTGGACAAGCAAACATCACAAACGTGACTACGCAGAATATTAATGGCACCTTGGTAGACCAAGGTACACTGCCATTGTCGTCCGTCGCCGGGCAACTAGCGGCAGATTTTGTAGCGAGCGCGGGTAATGGACGACCTGAATTGGGGCCAGAAGAAGCGGTTAATTTCAGTTTCGGCATTGGTTTTGAAGTAGCAGGAAGTTCGTGGACCATAGACTATTACAACATCGAACTAACTGACAGAGTAGCATTGGGCGCTAATGTTGATTTTCTGTCTGCATTGAATTTTGCAGGCGGGCCAGGTTCTGATTTTGCTACCGTCTCGGAGGGTTTAACGATATTGGATGCGCAAGGTATCGTCAATCGACAAGACTTTATTGGATTGGATGACCTATCTCAGTTCCGGTTTTTTTCTAATAGTTTTGATACGACCACTCAGGGCCTCGATATCGTAGGTAATCTAGACTTCGATTTCATGGGCGGTGAGTCCCGCTTAACGATTGCGGCTAACTACAATGAAACTGAAGTCGACGATGTGGGCACAGTCAACCCCATAAGCGACGGGCGAGTGCGCGCAATTGAGGACTTACTCCCAAACACGCGAGCTAATGTTTCTTGGTCACATACTGATGGCCCATTCCGTACCTTGCTGAGAGCAAATTATTATGGAGGCTGGGATGACACTGGCAACGGCGTTGATGATATAAGTGCTGAAGTGCTAATTGATGCGGAATTGGCGTATCAATACTCGGAGCACCTTGAGTTAGTCGTTGGTGTGGATAATTTATTCGATACCTACCCCGATGAAAACCCAAGCGCTGGAAGCCTCGGTCAGCTCTATTCAGAGGCAAGCCCTTTTGGTTTCAATGGCGGTATGTGGTATTTGCAGGCCAGAGTAAGCTACTAGATACATCAATTTTTGAGAGCCGTATGACATGAGCCATCTTCTATAAGCAGATGGCTCATTTTTCGTTAAGCTACTCGTTTTAGCATCTATTTGTTTGCCATGATGAGAACTCTGGATATGAAATTGCCCAATGACTGTTAAGGACTTTGATTGGGTATTAGAACTTAATCAAGGTAATGCGCTGAACCTTAAAGAGATGGTGAAGCGACTTGATGTGAGCGCTCTTAAGGCGCATCACTCTCTTTTCGATCGTTTTCAAATAGTGTTTGTAATTCCTCTCTACCTTGTGCGGCGGTTTTGACCAAACCGTCAAACTCCATGTCCTCTTCAATCACTTTGCTCAGCATTTGCTGATCGTGTTGCTCAAAGATGTCTACCATGCTTTCGCTTTGTCCTTGGGTATAACCATAGGCCTGCAGCACATTTTTACAGGCGCCAATACCCGCGTCAAACATTTCTCTGACGATATGTTTAACGCCTAATTTACCCAGCTCAGTGGCATGAATTCGGTTGCGGGCGCGCACAATAAGAGATACATGGGGATACTCTTTTAGAATGAGCTTAGTCAGCTTGGTAATTTCTTCTGGATTATCGATGGCAATGAGTATTACGCGCGCCTCATCAATTCCAGATTTTTTTAATAAGTCTAACCGTGTTGCATCACCATAGAACACGCGATTGCCAAATTTCTTTACGAATTCTATATGCTCAGCGTCTTTGTCCATTGCGGTAAAAGCTATGTTGTTGGCTGACAGCACGCGGGCTGTGATTTGCCCGAAACGTCCGAAGCCAGCGATAATGACTTGAGGCTCATCGCTATCGGCATGCGTATCGTACACTGCAGGGCAGTTTTTAGTGTTGAAAAATAAAGAATGCAAGATCACTAAGGGCGAAGTGAGTGCCATAGAGATGCCAACAATCAAATTCACCTGCCCCGCAATTTCCGCGCTCAGCACGAAGCTAGATACTGCGAGGGTCATGACTACAAAAGCAAACTCACCACCTTGGGAAAGCATTAATGCCACTCGCATGGAGTCAGTGTTTGACTGCTTTGTTGCTTTGAGTATTGCAAAAATAATGAGCGCTTTAATAAGCACCAATAATATACTCATTCCCACAATAAATAATGGCTCAGCAATCAATAAGCCTAAATCTAAGTTCATTCCAATTGCGATAAAGAAAAGCCCGAGCAAAAGACCTTTAAATGGCTCAATCTCCGTCTCTAACTGATGTTTAAAACTGCTGTCTGCTAACAAGATGCCTGCAACAAATGCCCCCATGCCCATTGACAGGCCCGAAGCAGACATTGCAAGCGCAGTCACTAACACAATAAATAAAGCGGCAGCAGTCATTACCTCTGAGCTGCCATATCTGGCAACAATGCGTAAAAAGGGATTGATCAAAAAGCGTCCAATAACCAGTACGGCTAATACAGCAAGAATGCTGATATACCAAGCAGGTCCTTCTTCGCTTTGGGTGGGTGCAAATGATGCTACGATGAGCAAAATTGGGATGACGGCTACATCTTGCATTAATAGCATCGAAAAACCTTGCTGCCCGGGTGGCGTTTTCAGTATTCGCTGTTCGGTCATAAGTTGTATGGCGAAGGCGGTGGATGACAACGCGAGGGCAAGGCCGATAGTAATGCTTATGGGAAGCGAGAGGGAAAAGAGTAAGTAACAAATCGCGCCAATGACCAGGGCACTGACAAAGAGCTGGCTTCCTCCACTAAATAGAATTTGATTGCGCATTTTCCATAAGGTTTTAGGTTCAAGCTCTAGACCTATTACAAACAACAAAAGCACTACGCCAAGCTCAGCAAAGTGCAAAATGGTATAAGGGTCGTCAATAAAATTAAGCGCAGATGGGCCAATGATAATACCGGCAATTAAATAACCCAGGATACTGCCCAGCTTCAAACGTTTAAAAAGCGGCACCGCAATCAACGTAGCCCCTAAGAAAATAGCAACCGACCCTAGCAAACTCATTCGTATAAAATTCCTAATTCGTCTTTGCTAGCAGTGTAGTCTGATTTTAAATAATTGTCTTTGCAGAATATTGCTGTGATGATTGTTTGGAAAGTGAAGTATAGAAGTTTGGTTTCAGTAAGATTGACAGTTAATTAGAGGGGAAGTTTCGCGTTTGAAAACCGCTGTGCACCCGTCCTTGGGCGCTCGGCGAAATCGTCCGTGATTTCGACGTTTTCAAACGCGAAACTTCCCCTCTAATTAACTGTCAATCCCCACCATCATTTGATGTTTTAAGCTAGAAAAATAACCGCTCTTTGGCAGAGCGGTATGAGGCCTATTTAATTTTTAAGAACTTATCTGCGCCGAGTTTCCCTGCACCCCAAATAATATTTGCGATGAGCATGAGTCCCCAAACGTAGTGAAGATATAAGGCTGCTGCTGGAATGTCTTCTAAGCTAATAACCGCTACGTAGTTTACGATGAAAAGGCCAATCGCTGCTTTTCGCGTGAATAAACCTAATGCTAATAGTACGGGAAGAATAAGCTCACCCGCTGTGGCCAAATATGCGGCGCTTACATGGTCTAATACGGGAACGGCATATTCGTATTCAAAAAGTAGAAGGGTTGATTCCCAATCGTTAAGCTTAGTTAAACCTGATTTGAAAAACACCCATGCAACGTAAAGTCGCGCAGCAAGCAATGCTGGGATATCAAGATGGTTTAGAAGTCCGAAGGTGCGATTGTACAACTCAATGAGTTTTTTCATGTCAGTATTCCATTTGTTTGTGTTTCAATTTTATTGGGTTGAGTGCACACCAAAAATGCGTTTTTCTTGTATTTGTTCTGTTAACCATGGCTCTAATGCCTCTGGTTGTTGTTCAAAATGCTCAAGTACGCTGGCGATGCTGTCTCTGCTATTTAATTGCTCAAATGCTGTTTGATTAATGTCACTTAAACTAAGCAATTTCGCTTTATAGTCAGGGCGCCACAGCATAATAGACCGAGCACGGTCGGAATTTATTGCATCGCTTATGGAATTATTTAGTTTTTGCATGAATGCTTCTCGCTCGGCTCCCTGTTCATGTAGGCTTGGCGTATTTGCAAAGTGATAGAAAAGTTCGACCGGAAATAAGAATTTGGCAATTGAAAAGCCGGGCGCTAAGGTAAATTTAAGCTCGCTGTGAGGGCGCTCGTTAAGCAAATTGAATGACTGAGCATCAAAGGCGACGTCTTTTTCACGCTCTATTGTGCCCATTCGCCAGTCCAGTTCAGCGACTTCAGTTAAATATGGCATGCTATCAATACCGGGAGTTTGCATAATAAATGGCGCAAACTCTTCGCCAAAATCAGCCCAATCAAATTGGGCTTTAGGGTGAGCGAGTAAAAAAGCGCGCGCTAATCCTCTAAAATCGGCCTCATCTAATAAAAAATGTACAGTCGGAAATGAAATAGACATCGCGCGAATGCCATTTTCGATGAAGTTATTGTGGTAGACCTGCACACCGTTTAGCTCATGGCTCGCCGAATTAGCACTGAAGATGTTTTTAATTAATTTTTGTTGATAGTTCAAGCGCGTTCCCTCTTTGCTTATGACTTAAGATGGGCGTTTTGCCTGCGCTAAGAGCTGTCGGGCTTTTGCGCCTTGCTGTACAAGCACTTCCCAAGTGGGCAAGTTCGTATCCCATTCAACCAGTGTGGGCGTAGAACTAAATCGCTTTACTGCATGCTTATAAATCTGCCAGCACTGCTCTGACACTGCTTGTCCATGATCATCAATGATGAACCCGGCAACCTGCTGCTCACTAAATCCAGCTAAATGAATCTCGCCCACTAGTTCAGGCGGGATCTCGTCGATAAGCGCTGCAACATGCTCTAGCACGTTTTGCGTGCCTTGATTGAGTGCGTTCACAATTAAGTTATTCAAATCTAGCAACAAGCCGCAGCCAGCGTGCTTACACATGGCAATCAGAAACTCCGTCTCTCGCATCTCATCAAGCGCTTGAGCTTCCATGTCAGATGGTTTGATGTAGGCAGACAGATTCTCAATAAGGATTGGGCGTTTAATGGCGTCTTGGAGCTGCTGAATATTGTCAGATATTGCGTTTAAAGAAAGCTGATTATAAGCAATTGGAAGCAAGTCGCCAGAATGGTAAATCTGTCCATCTATATTGGCCCTGTTAAAGCAAAGATGCTCGGAGACCATTAAGGGGTCAGTGCGCTCAACTAAGTCAGAAAAAAGCGTTAACTGATCCTTTGGCAAACGTAACTGAGAACCCAACCCAAGTGAAGTACCATGAACACTGACGTCGTATTTTTCTCTCACATCGTAGAGCAATTCGCGCGTAATACCTCCTTTGGCGTAAAAATTCTCAGCGTGGATCTCAACAAAATCGATGGGATGAGTAGAATGGTCGTGCGCTAAGGCATCGTCGTAATGTAAATGACGAAGCCCGACACCAACTAATGGTCCGGGCTTCAATATTTGCGTTTCAGCAGAAGATGATTGCATCAACTTAGCTGTTTTTGTTAGCCTGCATTTTTTCGTAAATCTCTTTGGCTTCTTTACGGCTATAGCCACCAAGGTCTTTACATGTGCCGCCTGGAACTAGGCGCCATTCACCAATATCGTTATCTACAGTAGACTGACCCGCACAGCTGTGTGTACCTGCTAAATTACCACAGTCGTTTTGACCTGCTGGTGAGATGCCGTAGCACTTTTCTTTTTTCTTACTTGCTGCTTCAACAGAGTCAGCAACACCCATGGTCATTACAGTAGCAATAGCGGCAGCAACAGCGATATTCGTTTTCATAGTGATTTCCTTTGTTTAAATTTTAGCACCTAACATTTGTTCGTATTTATCAGGGCTGTTTAAGTAATAAAATAGTCAGTTAATGATGTTTATTTAGCTTGGTTATTTAATTAAACCGGTGAAAGCATCGATTTCTTTCACCCGTTTTTCATTTTTTTAAAACTTACAGCTCTGCAATCGACTTGTTCTCAATATCTAACCAAATGTCATTGCCAGTTTCAATATTTCCCGTGCGGTCTTTATCCCATACTCGTTGTGCACCAGCGTTGAGATTAAGATACAGCTTTCCGTCAACTACTGCCCATGCAGTCGGATCTACATCATACTTCTTTTCTTGCGTAACACCAAAAGCACAGTATCCGCCGTATTGAGGTGCGTAGTTATCAGGTGCGCTTTCAAACAATGATTGGTTCTCTTCGCTGGCAAAGTAATACGTTGCACCGTTATGTTTTGCTGAGTATTGCTGTGAACCTTTAGTGGGTTCAGACACTGTAAAATACGCCACCGGATCGTAGCCTTTTATGGCAACGCCGCTTTCATCTACATTTACCGCTTCAAGTGATGAGTTAGATTGACTGGGGATTAGCCCGCAAGATGTAAGCACAAACGCTATGAATAATGTAGCGATAGTGAGTTTTTTTGACGGTAAAGACATGTAAGTAGCTCCATTTTGGTTAAGTTGGTATCTCGATAATTCGCTTTGCCAATTGGGCGTTTGATTACCGAGTCACTAATAAGACCTGAGCAGCTTATGAACACTTTCACTTTTTTTAAAAAAACTTCTCGGATATCGCCTCAAGTCATATTTGATGCGGCTTTGTGGAAGGCTTAAATTTGTTAGAATGATTGGAAACTGGCACAAAACTAGCGCTAAGTTGTGCTAAATGATGCTGCATCGCGAACACAACTGCGATCACAATAAGCAATAAATAGTGCAATCCTAAAAATATATAAAAGGTTGTTTGCTCTAAGAGCAGGCTTTCTCTGTCAGGGCTAAATAAAAACTGAAGTGGCGTAAAAACCGTGTTGTATTTAAACACGAGGTCTACAAGGCTTATGCTGATTAACCAGTGTCCGACAGGCCCTGATGCACAAATGAATATGACGCCCGTTACTATCGACGCAAAGGAAGCAGACGCTCTTTCTTCACTGAAAAGTTTTACAAGCATACGGCTGCTTATCAATATACACGGCGGGTAGAATGCAAATCCAAGTAACGCTATGCTGTACCCATTGTTTTTCATCAATTCGGTGAGGTTATCTGTGCCTGCCTGCACAACCACGACCAGATAAGAAAATGGCACAACTAACATAGCCCACGCGCTATACAGTATGAGGTGATAGTTTAATGAGCGCGGCAAATTACGCGCTGCACACACATCACTGGCTATGACTACATATAAAAACACAAAGGGTAAAGTTAGCGCAAAAAAGCGATAAATAATTTCCACTGGATGCGGCAAAAAATTCCATACTGGAAAGCCAACCACGTCCCATAAAGCTTCATGCGGGAAGACGATGTGAGCGCCAATGCTTATTGATAAGCCAATTATTACACAAGCAAGCAGTGTGTCTTTGGAATAAAGTCGTCCCAAGCGATTTGCACGCCCTATCACGACCAACGGCGCAAAAGCTAAACTGACAAATAAGAATGATATGAACAAGGGAGAAAGCGGTGCGGGGTATTTATCAAACACTTCTTTGACGTTGTATGGCGTTGCATCGAGGCTAAGCAAAACCCAAAGCGCGACAGCTAGCAACAAGGTCATGCCAATGAAAGATATGACGATAGGTCTGATCGCCTGGGTACGCCGAAGTTCTGGTGTTTTCTTTGTAGAGTAAATGCTAGTGCTGACACCATCAGCCGCATTCATGTCGTGGCGAGATGATAGTGCTTGCTCGGAGCGAATCTGATTTACTGCAACGCGCGTTTTGTGCTGCATGGGTTGTCGCGTTTGATGAGAGCGATAGAGTGTTAACCCTAAGCAAAAACCGAACACGTTTAACAAGGTGTCGGAAACGGATGCTACTTTATTCGCCATCAACAATTGTGTCAGCTCTAACGCACTTATCGCGGCGAAGGTCAGCATTAACACAAACACGTAATGCAGTGTGCTCGCCTTAGCTTTGTGTCTGTAAAACTGCACTAACAGGCCCAAAGGGATAAATAGCGCAGTCTTTCGCACCAATTGCGTGATCGCGACAAAGGGTTCATCTGCCCAATAAGCCAAAAAGGGAATAGAGAAAAATCCATCCACCCTAGCCCAAAACTGCCCTCGATTTACCACCTCAATAGGAAAGGTGTATAAACCTAGCAAGACAAAGAAAAAACCAAAATAAGCGATGATGGCGTAAAACGAAAGCCTTTGAGCACGAGATTCACCGTGTTCTGCCGACCCATTGGATGATGACGTACCTCTTTCAATTGAGTGGAACAACTTCCGAGCAATTACAATCCCAACAAAAGCAGCTATGACATCAGTGATATCAGTGAAGCGACTTAAAACAGGCAGTTGCGCCAGCTCAATGGCAATGGCAGTAAGCATTAAAAACATCGTCGTTTTTTGCGGATGAAAACGATCTGACTTTATATAGCACCACGTGATAGCAGCCCAAATTAATATATCGATGATGATGCTAAGGGAGCCGCTGATAGGTTTGCGGGTAATTTCGTAAAAGGGGATTGTTGAAATCCGTCCATCTGCCCATTTTTTTGTCAGTTCGGTAAAACTTAAGGATAAATCGAAGGGCATTAAGCTGTAGATAAACAAGATAGTGATGATCACAATGCCATATACCTGCCACTTATCAGAGCGCTGCTCAGATGACATTTTCAGCAAAAGGGCATGGGCGCGAGCTTTGGTCACAGCAAAAATCAACAGGGTGAGTAATATCCCTAAACCCTGCGCATAGACGTCTTTAAACGAAGTGGTGCGCCTGTCGATAAATAGCTGCGCAAATTCTATGGCAATGGATATCGCGCCAATGCCTGCTATCACTAAAACGGAATATAGGAATATCTTAAAAACGTTTTTTTCGCCTGATTTGAGCAACATGGCGCAATAAAAGAGCGGCGCCATTAACAAGAAGTTCGTGAACCAGTCGGCACGTTTGTCAGGGTCAATGGCGAAGTCTAGTTTATCAAGAGACGCAAATATTGATATTGCTTCAGATACACTCACGTCATTGAAATTAAGTGGCACAAGGCTGCCATAAATGACGAACAGCAAATACGCCAGCGTCGCTAGCAGTATCCGCTGCCTCACATTTGCCGCGATTGCCTCATGCATGTCTACATTCATCCTTAATGTTCATCGTAGCTAATCCATTCTTGACCCTTAAAACAAGGTTATTAATCTGAGCTTGGTTTATCCTCAGTTTCGGATGCTTCTCTATATTTTTCAAACCAAGCGAGTATATTTTCAATCTTCCCTACCATTCTAGACGGTTTACTCGCGATGCCGTGAGAGGCTCCAGGCACTTTCACTAATACCGTATCTACTTTTAACAGTTTCAAAGCTTGATAGTACTGCTCAGTCTCTGACATAGGTGTCCGTTTGTCATTGACGCCTGTCAACAACATTGTAGGTGTTTTTACATTCGCCACTAAAGACAGCGGCGAACGCTCCCAGTAATGCTCTAAATTATCCCACGGCATACCCGGGAACTGATAGGGAATTTGATACAAACCGCTGTCTGCTGTAAGCACTTTTGAAATCCAGTTGATCACAGGCTTTGCCACCACCGCAGCCTTAAATCGGTCAGTCAAGCCAATTGCATAGGCAGTTGCAATACCACCAGCTGAACCACCGGTGATAAACAAGTTATCAGGATCGGCAACGCCTTTTTCGATTAGCGCATCTATGCCCGACATATGATCGGCAAAATCATACTTTGACGAGTATTTGTTCTGCAACAATAGCGCGAAGCGCTCACCATAACCTGTACTGCCGCGATGATTATTAAAAAACACGACGTAGCCCTCGGCTGCCATGCGCAGCACTTCTGATGAAAAGTGTGGACCATATGCCAAATGTGGACCGCCATGAATCTCGATAATCAAAGGATATGTTTTGGAGGCATCATACTGTGGCGGCAGCACATACCAGCCATGAATTTCTTCGCCATCAATCGATGACTTGTAGGTAATCTCTTCAATAGCGCCTAAATTCTTATGCGCAAACAGGTCCTCATTGAGCCGGGTAAGCTGAACTTCTTTGCGCCCGTCTTTTATATACATGTCCGCTGGTCGGTCAAAACGCCCTTTGGTAAAGGCAATGACACCGTCAACAGCGCTAAAGTCCCCGCTCGTATAAGGTCGCCCCAAGGACTCACCCCCCAAACCAGACACTTCATTCTCATGTTTGCCTGACAAGCTGACATAATCGACTTGCGTGACGCCTCTGACCATTTGCTGATAATACAGGCCACTATTACCCTTCCACTGAAAGTTGGATAGACTGTTGTCGACATCCTCTGACAGATTGCGATCATTGCTACCATCCACGTCCATCACGTGCAAATACCGGTTGCGATAAGCAAGCTTTTTATCATCACGTTTAGAATACGCAATCAATTTACCGTTGGGAGAAACCACGGGACTGCTTTCAGCGCCAGGTGCATCGGTAATCTGTGTAATGCTGCCATTAAGCGTCACCATAAATATATCCGACTCACCAGGCTCATACTCCCAGTTGTCACTTCGATTTGCTGAGAAGACAATACCTTGGCTGTCAGCTGTCCAGCTTAGGCTACCGCTATGATGATATGCGCCGCTAGTAATTTGGCGAGCAGTACCGCCATCTGCTGGCACAGTAAAAATATGCGTATATGCTGGCTCCAAAACGCCTCGCCCATCAGCTTGATAACGCGCTTTGGTAATGTATTGAAACGGCTCAGCCCATTCTGCCTCTTTGGGTTTATCTGGCATTGATACCGATAAAGGCTTTTCTTTTACCGACACACTCATGGTAAATGCGAGTTGTTTACCATCAGGCGACCATGCAAGCGATGAGGGCGACTCCCACACATTGCTAATCAATGCAGTTTGCCCGCTGTCCATCCAGCGAACATAAAGTTGGGGCTTTCCATCTGAATTGGAAATATAGGCTAAGCGCGACCCGTCGGGTGACCAGCGCGGTGAATAGTAGTTGCTCTTGGAAGATAAAACAGGACGATGACTTTGACCGTCAGTACTCGCTATCCAAATACTCGAGCGTGCGCTATCGGTCATAATATCATTGGAACGCCTAACGTAAGCGACGTGCTCTGCATCAGGTGAAACTTGCGGATCGCTGGCAAGTTCTAACTCAAAAATGTCCTGCGCTTGAAAAATTAATGGCGCGTCTTCATCCTCTACGCTTGATGAGTCTGCCCAGGCACTAAAGGAAGAAAGCAACACAATGGAGCTTGTCAGCAAGGCCTTTGTCACCTTTTCCTTTAACATTACGCCCATGTTCCCCATCTCTCTATTTGCAAATAAACGCTTTTTCAAGGTGTTCCCCCTAATCACAAAATGTGGTTGTTGTTCAGACTCATGTGCTGGACACTGCTGCTATATAAACTGCTGCTGTCGAATGACTAGTACGAAAGCTCATGCAACAATGTATGCATATCTGGCTGCCATTGAAAGTCTTTCATTTTTACGCGATTGTTAAATACTGCCACGCCTTCTTCTTGTAGCTTGCCTGTTTGCAGTCTTGCGTGTTCGCTAGCCTTATCAAACGCGATTTCTCCGCTACTTCGAACGATACGATGCCAGTTAACGCTCCTCGGATGCTCACGATGTTTCTCAGAGCTTGACGATAGAGTGTTGTGCAAAGATTCGTACTGCGGCAAGCCGCCAAGGGCTTTACCGACCAATCTTGCCCTCCCTGGCAAACCCGCTAAATCTGCAATTTGCCCATAGCTAGCAACTTTGCCTCTGGGCACTAAATTCACAACTTTATAAATATTAATGTATTTTTTTGGGCTAGCGGCTTCAATAGGGCGCATATAATAAATTCTTTAAATCTTTAGGTAACAGCGTGTTTTACTTGGTATTCACTGTTCAAGTATAGCTTGTTTTCCATTACTACCTTTAGCCGAAGTGCAGCCTCAAGCATGTCTTGGTGACGCAAGAATAAAGGTGAAAAACCTAACCGCAAAATATTTGGCGCACGAAAGTCTGCAATCACCTTTTTATCAATTAAGGCCTGGCAAATCGCATAGGCATCAGGATGTGAGTAAGCCAACTGGCTACCGCGCTGACACGGCTCACTTGGCGTAATACAAATAAAGCCATCGTTTGGCAAAAAAAGCGCATCAAAGCATGCTTCAAAAAAACCTAGCAAACTCACAGATTTTTCTCTGATTTGTTGTGCACTTAAGCCATTGAAGATATCAAGCGATGCATCTAGGACGCTCATTGAAATAATTTGCGGCGTGCCTGCTAAAAATGCCCGCACGCCCTGCCCTGCCTCGTATTTTTGGGTGAACTCGAAGGGTTTTTTGTGGCCCATCCAGCCAGATAAAGGTTGGCGAATATCGTTCAAGTGACGTTTTGCGGCATACACAAATGCGGGCGCGCCCGGTCCACCATTTAAATACTTATAGGTGCAGCCCACCGCATAATCAACATTACAGCCATTCAAATCTAATTCAAGGGCACCAGCGCTGTGAGCTAAGTCCCATATCACTAAAATATCGTGACGATGTGCAGCCTCTGTGATCGCAGCCATGTCCAAAATACGTCCGCTTCTGAAATTCACATGAGTTAGCATAAGCACAGCGGCTTGTTCAGCATACTTATCAATGCTGCTGAGAATTTCGTCCTCGTCAATGCATACTAATTCGCATTTGCTTTTGCCCAGTAAATCACTTAGGCCCTGCACCATATAAAGGTCGGTTGGGAAATTATCTGATTGAGACAGCACGAGTGATTTATCGCATTTATGCAAAGCGGCGCACAGCACTTTGGTTAAGTTCACTGAAATAGAGTCGCATGCGATAACTTGAGACGCTTCTGCACCCAGTAATGGTGCGATTTTAGCGCCCACTTGAGCGGGCAAATCAATCCACTGATGTTTATTCCAGCTGCTGATGAGGTCATCGCCCCATTGCTGTTCTACAACTGTTTTAGCACGCGTTTTCGCCGCCTTTGGCAAGGGCCCTAATGAGTTGCCATCAAGATAGATACAATCTTCAGGCAACAAAAAGTCATTTAAAATGTGTTTTAAGGGGTCTTGCTGGTCAAGACTTGCAGCTTCGCTTCGAAGGCGCTGACTTAGATCTGTCATTTAGGCATCTTCACTCTTAAAAATGGAACCGAACGATGAATTACTCAATCAGGGCTTTGCTTCAAACCTGGCAAGTACATCAAGAATGTGTTTAAACGCAAATGTACCCGGATGGATCCAATCAAAGTGCCCGGCTTCTGACTCGAATATTTCTGTGGCATCTGGATGTCGAGCAAATTTTGCATCTACGATGGTATCTTTTCCTCCTATGAGCACAAAAGCTGAGCCTGATTCAAAGTCATAGTTTAGTACTGAGGCGTGTTGGTATTGCTCAAGTCTTTGCTCAGCATCGCCGCCCATAAACACAGGGGTTGCCGATTGACAAGCGTTGTCGCCTTTGGAATATCCAATTATGTCAACAATGGGCGCAAGTCCAATAGCGGTGGAATCAGGCCATTTGTCACTTACATTAAGATCATCGTTTTGAGGTAGCACCTTTGCAGACGCTAGCATTGCTAAATGTCCGCCCGCGCTGTGACCCATAAACACCAGCGGAAGCGCGCTAAACGAGTCCGGATAATCATCTTTTATTTTATGTACAGCCAGCACAATATCTTCAATCGCCACCGGCCATTCTCCCCCGTTGCCTGCACGGCGATATTCCAGACTCCATACTTGATAGCCTGCTTTGGATAAGGCGCTGCTAAATGCCTGAGTATGCTCAATATCAAATTGCGATAACCAGCAGCCGCCGTGTATAAACACGATATTTGCCTTTGCCTGATTGTCTAGCGGTCGATATCGCCAAATTTGCTGGTTAGGATCTTCGCCATAAGAGATCACCTGTGCAGGGGGCTCAAAGGCCAAGCTGGTCACATCCGAGAAGGCCACGTTATGTGCTAATGAATTAATCTTAAGTTCACTAGGTGTTTGTTCGACCTGCGTTTTTAATGCACACGCACTCACGCAACATATCAAAAGTAGTAATAAAAACGGTTGACTCATCCATGGATTCTCATTGCTGTTGGATCAGGTCTTTAGCTTATCATCCAGCCAGTCAAAAGTATCTTGCCAAAGTGAATGCGCGTGCTTTTGAAAATAGCCCATATGGTCAATCGACTTCATGCCCGCCTCTTGTGGCGAAATATCACGAGGGACAACACGCGCATTCTTATAGCCTTTAAAAAATGCATCTCTGGATGCAGGCTGTGCCCATTTGTCGTCTAGTGCATTGGCAGCCACAATTTCTTTGTCGAATTTTGCAAACTGTTCGTGCAAGTGTTGCATATTTGGATCATCAAAAAAGTAATGCGGGAAACTGCACCAGTGCTTCCACTGACGATACACATCTATCGGCAAATCCTCTCCCATGCCTAGCTTGCTCCACGCTAGAAACCCGTGTCGTTTAACAATAGCGGGCGCAATGACTCGCCACCAAAAAGCGACTTTGTAACGCTCAAGAACAGGCATGTATGAACTATTGCCCGCTCCGGTTCCAAATACATAAGCACCTTCGATTAAATGGGCATTAGGCAAAAGCCCTACGGCATGCCCACCGTAGGAATGCCCAATGAGGTAAATGGGTAAATTGAAACGCTGGGCATAATCAACAGCAGCGGCTAAGTCTTGTTGCGCCCAATCAAGATAGTCCATTTTTAAGCCCTTAAGCGAGCCGGCTTTTGACTGGGCAATACCTCGATAGTCTAAGGTCAACACATTAAACCCTGATTTGTTGGCAGCAAATGCATAGCGCTGATAAAAGCGCTGTGGCACGCCCGTCGCTCCAGCGAGCACAATTTGCGCCTTCGGCCGGTATGCCTGATAAACCATGGCTCGCAGTGCAGTATCGTCTTGCGTGCGCAACTGAACGCTGGCTATTGAGAGAGTTTTCATACTTCCTTCCCTTTTGCTAATGACTTGGAAAAGCGAGGAATAGAGTATAAAGTATGGAGCCAAGTCCATAGTCAACCGTTTTTTGTTTGGTAAGGAAGGTTTATTATGAAAGCAAGCGAAATTTCCATAGCGAGTGGCGTATCAAAAGATACGCTACGTTACTATGAAAAAACTGGGTTGATAACGCCGCCAACGCGCGGAAAAAATGGATATAGACATTATCAAAAAACACATTTGAAACAGCTTAAATTTATCAAATTCGCACAATCTGCTGGCTTTCCCCTTTCTAAAATAAAGGAAGCGATTCCATTTTTAGACAAACCAGAGCCAAAATGCCCCAGGCTAAAGGCGGCGTTGAACGAACAACTGAATGCTATCGATGAAAAAATTATCGCTTTAAATGAGGCAAAACAAACTCTCATTAAATGGATGACACAGACATATGGTTAAGCAATATACGCTTCAACTTCCGCCTTTTGCTCGCGGATTTCACATCATCACAGACAATATTCTCAATGCCATAGGAGAACTGCCAGAATCGGGCTTACTTAGCGTATTTATTCAGCACACTTCAGCGTCGCTTACGATTAATGAAAATGCCGATCCGAGCGTGAGGCGCGATCTGGAAAGGCATACCAACATACTAGCGCCAGAAAATGCTCCCTATTTTGAACACACATTTGAGGGGAGCGATGACATGCCAGCACATATCAAAGCGTCGTTGTATGGCAGTAGTGTGAATGTCCCAATCTTAAATTCTCGACTTGGTTTAGGTACATGGCAGGGAATTTATTTAGGCGAGCACCGCGACCATGGTGGTCGCAGGCGTTTGTTACTTACTGTAATAAGTTAACGATTTAGACCTGTAAATCACTGAAACTTTGCATGAGGAGATCTTTTGCATGTTGACCTTCAGGCGTACTTAAATAAGCTTGAATTTGTTGCGCAAAACCCATAATCATATTGCTATCTAAGCCTAATGATTCAAATTGCTGAGCAAGCAAGGCGGTGCCACCAAGTTGCTCGTTAAGCTGCGCAGCCTGCCCTAAAAGATTACCTAATCCGCCAGACTCTCCTGCCATATTGCCGATATCTGGAAGCGCATCTAATATGCCTTCTGTGCCGGGTAGTTGATTAGCAAGAGCTGAAAAGTCATCGGAAGATAAGTTGGATTTAGCATAATTCATTAAGCTTGCCACTCCACCCTGCGCTTGTTCCTCACTTACGCCAAGCGTGCTGGTTAAGCTCCCAAGTAAACCTGTGATGCTTGGGCTTGATGCCATTTCCAGTAGCTCTGATGCCGAATCTTTTTTATTCATCACTTCGCCAAGCATGCTTTGTTGCGCGTGGCTTTGAGCGCTCATCGTTATTAAGCTCAATACAAGCGCCGCACATGCTGAGCGCGCAATGTTGGTACAGGATACAAATCCTTTAAAGCGGTTTTCCATAGTAGTTTCCTTATAATGTGGTTTTGACAGTAGTGACCACTTCTTTGGCCAATGACACTGCATCATCTGTTGAATCGGCGCGCGCTAAGCCAACCCCCATACGCCGGCGCCCTTTTACCTCTGGCTTAGCAAAAAGCTTTAAGTCGGTGTTGGGTTTTGCCAGTGCCGTATCTAAATTGCTGAAATTGACATGTTCAGAACGACCTTCAACTAAGAGTGCACAAGATGCCGAAGGACCATGAAAAGCGATATTCGGAATCGGCAAACCCAAAAACGCGCGTGCATGGAGCGCAAACTCCGATAAATCCTGCGATATAAGTGTGACCATACCCGTATCGTGTGGGCGTGGAGATACTTCGCTAAAATACACCTCATCGCCTTTAACAAACAATTCTACACCGAATAAGCCCATTCCACCGAGTGCTTCGGTGACTTTTGACGCAATTTCTTTTGATTTTTCAAGCGCCGCTTCGCTCATTTTTTGAGGCTGCCATGATTCACGATAATCGCCGTCTTCTTGGCGATGCCCGATAGGCTCACAAAATGATGTACCGCCCTGGTGCCGTATTGTCAGCAAGGTAATTTCGTAGTCAAAATCAATCACCGACTCAATAATCACTTTGCCTGTTCCTGCTCGACCGCCCTCTTGTGAATACTGCCAAGCACTGACCAAGTCATTCTCGCCCTTGATTAAGCTTTGTCCCTTGCCTGAAGAGCTCATGATGGGTTTAACAATACATGGGAAGCCTATTTCTGCTGCAAGCTCTTCAAACTCTTCCCATTCACTGGCAAATACATAATTGGATGTGGGTAAGGCAAGTTCTTCTGCAACTAGGCGGCGGATACCCTCGCGATTCATAGTTAGGTGCGCCGCTTTTGCACTAGGCACAACGTTAAACCCGCGTTGCTCCAAAGCGAGCAAGGCGTTGGTCGCAATCGCTTCAATTTCAGGCACAATGTAATCTGGCTTTTCGGCCAGCACAATATCGTCGAGTGCCTTTTCATCCAGCATGGAAATGCAATATGAGCGATCAGCCACTTGCATGGCTGGTGCATTTTGATAGCGGTCTAGCACAATAACTTCGCATCCCAAACGCTTTAACTCAATGACAACCTCTTTCCCAAGCTCGCCACCGCCACAAAGCATTACTTTTGTGGCGGTATCTGAAAATACAGTTCCAATTGACGTCATTTTTATTCCTTTTGAATGCTCAGTAACGATTAAGCTTGATGTGATTGCGTAATGACAGGTTTAGAGCGAAAGCTCTTCAAGTTTAAACGACGCTGAATCAAACACTTTGTTGCCTAAACCATATGCGGTAAAGCTTACTTCGCTTTGCTTCAAATCCTCCGCCCAATCGATTTCGACTAAACCATAGTGAGTATCGCGCACCGCTTTACTGACACGAAAGCTATTGGGTTCATCAACTTCGCTAAATGATTGGGTCATGCCGCTGGAAGTAAAATCCCAAATAGGATAGGGAACCTGATCTGCCTTTTGCCCTACATCACGTGAGATTTCCATTAAGTGTCTGTCGCCACTTAAGAAGAACACGTTTTCAGCGTTGGTTTGTGCAATTAATGTGTAAAGACGGTCACGTTCGTGAGGCATATTACCCCAGCTCTCCCAGCGATGCTCGTAAGCCACCACCTGAATACTGCTTACGATAATTCTGACGTCGGCAGGTTCAACCAATTGTTTGGCAAGCCAATCCCATTGCGCCTTTCCCAATAAGGAACGTGACTTATCGGCGGTGGGTAAGTATCGGCCAAAACCCTGTGGACGAGGCCCTGGTCTGATGTTTAACTCATCGCGATGGTAGCGGGTATCAAGCATAATGACTTGTACGCTTCGCCCCTCGTCTTCAAATATTCGACTATGATAAATGCCCGCTTGCTCGCGCAGAGGATCGTTATTGTCAAAGCCAAAAAAGTCTAAAAAAGCCTGCTGACTTTCACGCTTTAAGGGATACTCCTTTCCCGCATCATTATAACCATAGTCGTGGTCGTCCCATGTCCCCATAAAGGGAACACTTGCCCGCACTTTTTGATACTCTGGCTTAGCGATGACTGCGTCATAGGCTTCTTTAAAGCGCGCTGGGTCAGTTACTGGACCCCTTATGCGATTTCCTTCACTGTCGGTTTGCACGTCGGCATACTGGTTATCGCCAATAAACAAAAACAGATCTGGCTGCTTCGCTCCAATGTCGTTCCATATAGGCTGAGGCTCTGTTTCATATGCGCAAGACCCAAAGGCTATTGTAAATTGACCATCGTCTTTTGGGACATAATTGGCATTTTGCTGAATGGCGGCGAGGCTTTGTGAACAAATCATCAACAAGGTCATTATCACAACCGATGTCAAACTCTTGATTTTATTTAACCGAAAAAACAGTTTCATTTGAATCTCGCTTATATGCATGTATTCGAATTATTAAAGGTAAAAAGACGTCATCTTAAGCTTACTGATTACTCAAGCGCTTACCGAAAGAAATCCCATATGCGGGCGTGCGCATCTTGAGCACTGGATCATCACTTCCTTTAAATCCTGCCGACAAAACATTCGGATCGAAGTTAGTTGGATTGCACGCTTCGCCGCCCGCTGAAATTAGTGTTAATGTGCCCAGTTGAATCGTTTCACGATCTTCTGGCCACGCAACAGACGGGTCTGTATCAGCGTCTCCCTCTTGACCGAGCGTTGCGGTGAGCGTAAATGTGGCCTTCCCTTGCTCGATATCTTGCACTAATCGCTCCTCTAAGTATTTAGGCCCTAAGCTTTCCTTGTCTTGTTCACTTAAGTTCTGTTCACCAGCATCAGGACTAAGCGTCCATTTAAATTTAGTTAACTGACCGTTGGTATTTTCCATGTAAAAAGTGTGTATGCCAAAATAACGTTCAGCAGCATAAGAAGCGGGCGTTGGGTTTGATTGAGACCAGGCAACCGCATTTTGTACACTTGGATTTGCCGCAATATAGGCACCTAAAGCAGCCATGTCAGGCCGGCCGCTTTCATCAGGGACTAAATTTTGTAAAAAGCCAAAGAAGGTTTCAGGATCTTTACCGGTAAAAAAAGGCGTATTGTTGCCCGTGATATTGTGCCTAGAACCATCTTCCAAAGTAAGTGAAATACCGATACCTCTCACACCCGTTTCCCGTTCATCGCTCAATGGATTTGGTCCGCCGACTGAAAATCTGACTTGTGCAGGCACACTAGACTGTTGAAACATAAGTGAGCTAGAGTATTTGCTCGCGTCTTCATTTGGCGTAAATTCGCCATTTGCGCACACGCCTGCTGCGTGCGCTTTACGAAAACCTGCGTGCTTGCCACCGAGCTTTTCAAACAGCTCGATAAAATCGTTTGCGCTTACACTTGCTGGTGCTTGTTGAGCGGATACATTTGCCGTAATCAAACAAGACAATGCAAGGGCGCTTAGGGTGGCTTTTGGGGCTATATTCATGTTATTACTCTCGTCTGGTTTAAGGCTTATCTGTTACCGCGCCGGTTGATGCGGAACTGACTGTTTTTGCATATTTTGCGAGTAAACCACGGGTGTATCGCGGCGCAGGTTTTTGCCAACTTTGTTTGCGAGCTCGCATTTCTTCATCAGAAATATCAAGTGTCATTTCCCGCGTTTCAGCGTTGATAGTAATTGCGTCACCGTTTTTAACCAACGCGATCGGACCGCCCTCATACGCTTCTGGCGTCACATGTCCTACAACAAAGCCTCTGCTGCCACCTGAAAATCTACCGTCGGTAATCAGCGCAACATCATCTCCCAAGCCTTTCCCCATAATCGCTGAAGTAGGGCTGAGCATTTCACGCATGCCCGGGCCCCCTTTTGGTCCTTCATAACGAATAACAACGACATCATTTGCCACTACGTTACCATTAATGATGGCTTCAAACGCTTGTTCTTCTGAATCGTATACTTTCGCAGTACCGGTGAAGCTCAAACCCTCTTTCCCGGTTATTTTGGATACCGCGCCTTCGGGTGCTAAGTTTCCGCTAAGAATCACTAAGTGGCTGTCTTTTTTAATTGGCTTATCTAGCGGTAAGATAATATCTTGACCATGCGGATAATCAGCGACATTGGCTAAATTTTCTGCCATGGTGTTGCCTGTGACTGTCAAGCAATCACCATGTAGTAAACCTGCCTCTAATAAGCGCTTCATTAAGGGCTGGATCCCACCAATTTCGATAAGTTCAGACATCAAATACTTTCCGCTAGGGCGTAAATCTGAAATAACCGGCGTACGTTCACCAATGCGGACAAAATCATCTAGCGTGACTTCTACGCCCACTGCATCTGCCATTGCAATAAGATGTAATACCGCGTTAGTGGAACCTCCCAAGGTAATAATCAAAGTAATCGCATTCTCAAATGCTTTTTTTGTCATGATGTCGGAAGGTTTAATATCGTTGTCGAGCAAGTGCTTAATGGCAATACCAGCATTGATACAGTCTTGTTTCTTGCTATCTGAAACGGCATTTTGGGCAGAGCTATTCGGTAAGCTCATTCCCAATGCTTCAATTGCTGAAGCCATTGTATTGGCGGTGTACATTCCCCCGCACGAGCCCGGGCCAGGAATGGCTGTTTTTTCAATTTTAGTAAGCTCAGTAATGGGAATATCCCCTGTCGCGTGCCCACCTACTGCTTCAAATACTGACACAATATCAGTGTGATTTTCGCCCGGTAAAATGGTGCCGCCATACACAAATATGGACGGGCGATTAAGGCGCGCTAAGCCCATTAAACAACCCGGCATGTTTTTATCGCAGCCGCCTATGGCGATAATACCGTCATGCCCCATACAAGCAGAAACCGCCTCGATTGAATCGGCGATTACTTCCCGCGATACAAGAGAGTACTTCATACCCTCTGTTCCCATTGATATGCCATCAGAAATGGTAATGGTGTTGTAAATCACGCTCTTTGCACCGGCGCTATCCACTCCCTTACCCACTTCTTCGGCCAAGTCATTAATGTGCATATTACAAGGCGTGACCATACTCCAGGTTGACGCAATACCCACTTGAGGCCTCTTAAAATCCTCATCACCAAAGCCTACAGCTCGCAGCATGGAGCGGCTCGGCGCTTGTGCTGTGCCATCCACTATTTTACTGGAATACTTACGGGAACTATCCTGACTCATTTACCTACTCTCGTTGTTCGTGTTATTAAATCGCTGTATAGATAATAGAATGTATTAAGGCTTACACAAACTCAATTGCTTTGTTGTATTATCTAAATAAATATTTGATGAAATTTTGATGAAGGAGCCCCATGCGAATTTGCGGCGTTGAGATTAAAGGCACAGAAGCAGTAATTAGTATTCTTGAGTATAAAGAGGGTTTGTTCACTATTCCCGATTGCCGTGCCAGAAAGGTAGAGTTTAGCAAACGCAATCGCAGCTCAGACCTTAACTATTTTCAGACCAGTTTTAAACAGTTGATGAACGACTACAAAGTCGATCAGGTTGTTATTAAAGAACGTCCTCTAGCAGGAAAGTTCTCAGGCGGTGGACTTGGATTTAAGATGGAAGCTGCAATTCAGCTTATTCAAGGATTAGAGGTGAGCCTGATGAGTGCTCAAACACTTAAAGCTAGCTTGAAGCGTAACCCAGTTGCAGTGAGTTTTGCAGAGACTGGCCTGAAAGTGTTTCAAGAACAGGCGTTTAATGTGGCCTATGCGGCGCACATGAATATACAATATCCGCCAGAAGCCTAATTAGGAATAATTAGCATTCTGGCAGATAAGTATTTTTTAGATACGTTGCGGCGATAAAAGCCAGTGTGTTCTATAAGGTCACGTCTTTGTTTGAGAATGAGCGCGCAAAACGGCTTAGCGACTTACGGTTGCAGTAAACAGTCTCAGTTTTTATGCCGTGTTTTGCACGAGCTTCTTTCTCTCCCAATACAACAGCGTCAACGCAAATTTGCGCGGCGTCATTGTCCATTGCGACTAGCTTAACCTGTGTGAACGTTGGCGCTACTTCCTCGGTGTCTGCTTTTTCAGCAAATTTCTTCGCAAATTGGGTGATGCTCAAGCCGTTACAGCTTACTGTTGCTCTGAAGCTGGCAAACGAATCGCCATTTGCGCGAATGAATGATTTTGCAGCGTCGATACCCTGTGTTGCAGCAACATAGCACGCCTGTGTTTCAGTAGTATTGTTTACTGTTTTTAGAACGATGTTATTCGCATTCGCGTTAATTGAGCAAAGTGCAGATGCTACAAGCGCAGAACTAATTGCCGTTTTCTTTAAAACTGATTTTATTGATAGTGTATTCATATTAGTGCTTCCCATTTTGTAATTTAATTAGATAATTGTGTGTGCTGATTTCAATTATCGACATAAAACCCACAAAATAAAGCTATTTTTGTAATTTAATTACAGATTTAATAAATATTTCATCTTTTAGTGTAATTTTAAGTAGTTTAATTACAAAACTGTACAGCACGTTTACATTGTCGTTATAGATTTAACACTTCAATCGCCGAAACAGCGTCTAATCCATTCAGCTATCTGGCTATGTGACTATTATCTTCAATCCCTATACTTAGCTAGAACATGTTTATCTTTGTTCATCGTTTAAAGATAAAACTTTTTTATTCAACTCATTAAGCGCGGCCACAGAGAACCCACGATCGTAAAAATAGCTCACCTCGCCCTTACTATTCACCAATAGTACGCGCGAGTTTTTAGGTGATATGTTACCGGTATAGCGCTGAACTTTGTCACCATCATCATAGATGGTGATGACGTCTGACCAAATCTCACGCGGGATCCCCTCTCTCATCGCATCGTCAATTCGATTGCTAAACCAGCCCGCAAAAGGGTTTTTAATTGCGGGGAGTTCGTATATCGCTACCGTATCTGGCCGACTATCTTTTGTCATATCTAATCCGATTAACCAGCGGTCAATATCAAACTGCGATTTGTGCACGTAGCCGAACAATAAAATTGCAGGCTGACCTTCAAAGTCATTTGGAATAGTCACTTCAGTTCCGTCCAAAGTGCTGCCAGAGGCAGTGATTAAGGGTTGATTTAACTCAACCTGGCTTTCGTAGCGGTAGGAGGAACAGCCGCTAATAAAAATAGCGGTGATCAGAATCATCAAAGGTTTCAACAGACGGTTACAAAGCCGCATCAAACTCGATAGAACGAGGGGTGTCATTTTTAGCTCTCCAATTTAGCCAACCATCCATGTAGCGTTAAGCGCTAGCGCCTTTTATACGACGGAGAGTAAAGCTGGATTACATCTGTGCCCGGCAAAAATATACGGTATTAAGGCAGGCGCACTTAAAAAGCTTACATGCGTTCAAATACTTGCTAAAGAAAAACTTACACTATGCGAAAGGCTTGTCGAGTTTTATACTACGGCGAAACTTATTATAGTTTGCGGTGTTTTACTCAAGCGTTAATACCAACCTTCTTCGAAATTACTTTTATACATAAAGGAAACTCATGGCTCATATGAATCATCTTAAACAACTGGAAGCAGAAGCCATACACATTATGCGAGAAGTGGCTGCAAGCTTTGAAAAGCCATGTATGTTTTATTCCATTGGTAAAGATTCTACAGTTATGCTGCATCTAGCGCGCAAAGCCTTTTACCCTGACAAGGTCCCTTTTACCCTATTGCATGTTGATACCACGTGGGAATTCCACGAAATGGGTGAGTTCAGAGATGAGCTTCGCGACAAACTCGGTTTGGATATTATTGTTCACATCAATCAAGAAGCGCTGGATTTAGGCATACACCCCATCGAGTCGGGCTCAGTTAAGTACAACGACCACATGAAAACGATTGCGCTAAAGCAGGCTTTAGATATTCATAAATTTGATGCTGCCCTGGGTGGTGCTCGAAGAGACGAAGAAAAATCGCGAGCAAAAGAGAGAGTGTTTTCCGTTCGAAATGCGGATCATCAGTGGGACCCAAAACAACAGCGTCCAGAATTATGGTCACTGTACAACACACAAATAGATAAAGGCGAATCAGTTCGCGTGTTCCCGCTTTCAAATTGGACGGAGCTCGACATTTGGCTTTATATTCTGCAAGAGCAAATTGATATCGTGCCGCTTTACTTTGCTGACGAACGCATTAGCTGGGTAGATGAAGACAGCGGACAATTACTTGCGCTAGACGACGAGCGTATGTTGCCCTACCTAACTGAAAAAGAAAAAGCATCGCTGGAGAAACGCTGGATCCGCTTTAGAACGCTAGGCTGCTATCCGCAAACCGGCGCAGTCATTAGCAAAGCCACGTCTCGAGAAGAAATCGTCACTGAAATGATGCTGAGCAAAACCAGTGAACGAGAAGGAAGGTTGCTTGATAAAGATCAAACCGGCTCAATGGAAAAGAAAAAGAGAGAAGGTTACTTCTAAACTACGCATCCAAGCGGCTAATATACGTGCAACAATAGATATAAAAAAAGGCCCCAAAATTTGGGGCCCAAAAATCACACTCTAGGGAAGGACACACAAAACACTCTAGAATAATGTCAAAGTAAGATAATGTTTAACTCTTACTTTACTGCGTTCGAAAGTGCTAAGTATCACGATTAAATAGACAGCGGTAATCGCAAATAAATTCCATTTATTTTCGATTTTTTTGACGAATTCTCTTAAGTTATTGATTATGTTAGTAAAAATGATGAATAAAATCATCGTACTTAGCGGCGCTGGTATATCTGCTGAGTCTGGAATTAAAACCTTTCGCGATAGTAATGGCCTGTGGGAGAACCACAGCGTGGAAGAAGTGGCTACACCGCAAGGTTTTTCTGCTAACCCTACTTTAGTGTATCGCTTTTATAATCAGCGACGTGCTCAGTTGCTTGAAGGAAAGGTCAAACCAAACGCAGCGCATTTCGCATTGTCGGAGTTTGAGTCATATTACCCAAGGCACACTCATATTATTACTCAGAACGTTGACAATCTTCATGAGCAAGCAGGAAGTAAGAATGTCTTGCACATGCATGGAGAATTATTAAAAGCCAAATGCGTCACGACCAATAGGTCATTTTCAGTTGACTTTAATTTTGATGAACACATTCCATGCCCTTGCTGCGACAAAAAAGGCTCCTTGCGCCCCGACATTGTTTGGTTTGGTGAAGTACCCTATTACATGGAAGAAATTGAAGCGCTTATCGAGCAAGCCGATGTGTTTATCTCGGTTGGGACATCTGGCAGTGTTTATCCTGCCGCGGGATTTGTGCAGCTAGCAAATGCGGTTGGCGCGCACACCATTGAAGTTAATATTAGCCCGAGTGAAACCAAGAACGCATTCGCCGAGCATCGATATGGCCTGGCCTCCGAAGTACTGCCTAAGCTGCTTAACGAATTACGCAGCGCAGAGCCAATTTAAGTCCAGTTTTCGTGCATCGAAGTGGAGAGAATTAGTGCCGCTCGCCCACATACTCATCATAGCTGCCTTGAAAGTAATTCAGCTTTTTGTCTTTAATCTCAATAATTGAAGTAGCCAGCGTGCTCACAAACTCCCTATCGTGGCTCACAAAAATAAGCGTGCCGTCAAACTCCTTCAACGCTTTATTAAGTGCTTCAATCGCTTCCATATCCATATGGTTGGTGGGCTCATCCATTATAATAACGTTGATTTCTTGCATCATCAGCTTGCCGAACAGCAAGCGATTTTTCTCACCACCTGAGCAAACGCTGACATCTTTATTGATATCGTCTGAGCTGAATAAGAGCCTCCCTAAAATAGCCCTTACTGCTAAGTCATCATGTTTAGGCGTGCGCCACTGCGACATCCAATCAAACAAATTCATGGAAACTGCAAAGTCATTACTGACATCTTGCGCTATGTATCCAATTGCAGCATTTTCTGACCACTTCATAGTGCCGCTGCTCGCTTTAAGCTCGCTGACTAAACATCGCAAAAACGTGGTTTTACCCGCACCATTTTCGCCTATCACCGCGAGCTTCGCGCCCGCATCGAGCAGTATATCGCCGCCTTTGAACAGCATTTCGCCATCAAAACCGTGCTCAAGATTATGCATTTCAAGCGCCAAGCGATGTAATTTTTTATGCTGCTTGTATGTGATGTAAGGTGTTTGACGAGACGAGGGGATCACTTCCTCAAGCTCAATTTTTTCCATTCTACGGGCGCGAGAAGTCGCTTGTTTCGCTTTTGAGGCATTCGCTGAAAAGCGTGCCACAAAACTCTGAAGTTCTTTTATCTCTTCTGTTTTTTTTGCGTTTTCGCTTAGCAACTGCTCTTGCACCAAGCTAGATGCTGCCATATACGCTTCGTAGTTACCGGGATAGATACGAAGCTCACCATAGTCAATATCCGCCATGTGGGTGCACACAGCGTTTAAGAAATGACGGTCGTGCGAAATAATAATCATGGTGGATTTACGCTGATTCAGCACATCTTCTAACCACTTGATGGTATAAATATCGAGGTTATTGGTGGGTTCGTCGAGGAGTAAAATATCCGGCTCTGAAAATAAGGCCTGCGCAATGAGCACGCGCAATTTTAAACCCGGTGCAAGTTCGCTCATCAAACCAAAATGATTTTGCTCATCAATACCTGCCTCAACGAGGAGTTCAATTGCGCGGGTTTCTGCGGTATAGCCGTCCATCTCAGCAAACTCAGTTTCAAGATCGGCAACCCGCATGCCGTCGTCTTCCGACATTTCGCTCTTACCATAAATAATGTCGCGCTCTTGTTTCACTTCCCAAAGACGAGCGTCGCCTTTTATAACGGCATCCACAACAGTAAATTCTTCAAAGGCGAATTGGTTTTGGTTGAGCGTGCCTACTCGTTCACCTGGCGAAACTGATACATTCCCTGTAGTGGGCTCAAGCTCGCCCGAAATAATTTTCATGAGGGTTGATTTACCGCAGCCATTTGCGCCGATAAGACCATAGCGATTGCCATTACCGAATTTAGCGGAAATATTTTCAAAAAGCGGTTTTGCGCCAAATTGCATAGTGACATTAGCGGTGGTGATCAAGTGAGATTCCCCAAAAAATATGTATTGTATGAAAAAGCGCGCGCACTATACCTCAATACATGCATTAGCGATAGAACAATGAGCTTGGCAAAGCATAAATTGCTATAGTAAAGCAACACAGCAAAACATAGAGGCATAGCGATACACTATGGTGTTTAAAGGACTTATAGGATTCCCTATTACTCCGATTAAAGAGAGTAAGGTCGACCTTCCCATTCTCGATAAAATTCGCGAGCATCTTGACCAATCTGGTTTGGACGCCATTGGCGTACTAGGCAGCACAGGGAGTTTTGCGTACTTAGATGAAAACGAACGTGAACGAGTGATGGCTTGTTGGAGCAAAGCCTCAACGCCCTGGATTGCAGGTGTTAGCGCGACGACCACCGGCGAAGCTATTCGGCAATGCAAAGCTGCAAATTACCATGGTGCGCAAGGGGTTATCGCCAATGCCTTCTCGTATGTACCGCTCAAAGAAAATGAGTTACAACGCTACTTTCTAGAGATTGCAGAGCATAGCCCACTTCCTTTATGCGTATACGACAACCCTGTTAACACAGGACAAACCCTTAGTTTTACGCTTCTAGAAACGCTTGCATCACACCCAAATATACGCGCGATTAAAGCCTTTGCTCAAAGCAATAATGAAGCATTGCATAGCAAGCTAAGCGCGCTAAATTGGCAGGCAGGATACGCGGTGGACGCCAATTGCTGCGAGGCGATGATAAAGGGCGGCAAGGCTTGGTTTTCGACGCTTGCTGGCACGATGCCAGAGCTATTGGTGCCAATTATGAATGCGATAAAGCAAACAGAATATGATAAAGCCCGAGAATCACATCAAGCTTTATCACAATTGTTTGAGTTGATGCGGGAGCATAGCGGATTTCGTTTAATGCATGCCCTTGCCAATCATAAAGGCTGGCAATGCGAACTGCCGTCGCCGCTTATACTCCCCCAAATAGCTGATTTAGAGAAGGTACTAGGGAGTTAGCTGGTTTGAGCCACTTTGTCTTTGTATTTTTCAAAGACTTTTCCGGTGCATGCCCACACCATGAGCCCGCACCAAGCGATAATCGAAAAGCCTGCGGGAACACAGGCAACTAGAATGTATTTAGCATGCGCAGGGTTTAGCACCGCTGCAACCATTGCGGGTAAAAACCACACTACCGCTACTGCAAATAAGATGATGCCTATTTGCACGCCATTTAAGCTTTGTAGCTGTGCCCAAAATTCGTTAAACATTTCCATTATAAATCTCCGTGTATCAAAAAAGTTGCTGCAATATCGGCTAAAGAATGCGATCTATAAGGGTAGTCTGCACAAACGCAGTTTTATTACAGGTTTTGAAATATAAAGATGATGCGACAATACAATTTGCGTATACTTCGCGGGTTCGCAATATTCACAATTTTATGGAAAGCTTCATGCTGAAAACTTTAGGTCTATCACGGATTTTTGCCGGAACACTCATTGTACTAACAACTCTGCTTCTCGCGTCGTGCGCAGTAAATCACACCTCAACAAAAACAGTTTACAAGGCAGATGAAAGTTTTGAACCGCTTAGCAGTGTGTTGGTAATTGGAATAGGCAAAAACAGAGACAACGTTAAAAGCTTCGAAACGATGATGGTTGAAAAGCTTGAATCAAATGGCATAAATGCAGTGAGCGCGCATCGCAAACTCGCTAAAGACCTTAGCATTGACCGTGCATCTGCCACCCAGTTAATGCGTGACTATCAATCACAAGGCGCCATTGTCGTGCGCGTGCTAGATGCGAAAATTAATCGAAGCGAAAAAGAGAGGCGCAAAGAACTGGTTGCCGAAGCTTCAAGGCTAGATTCCTTTTGGAATGTGTTTGCGATCGATGTGACTGAGGAAGATGTTATTCTGGATCCCAGTGATGAAATTTCTACCGCATTTTTAATCTCGACCGAGGTATATTCGGCTGCGAATGGCAATAAGCTGAGTATCCTTGAAACGGAAGTTTCTGGAATTGAAGATGCAAGAAGCAAAATGCTTTCCGCGATTTCGCATTCAATAGATGCATTGAAATCTGAGAAGGTGCTTGAATAAAGTATTGAAGGGCCGCTTTTAGCCTCTAACTTAGGCGATACTAAGTATTTTTGTTCAATAGCCTACATAGCAAATACCCTAGATAAAGGCTAGCGCCAGTAACGATGTTTAACATCAAGACTATTCGCATTGGTTCGTCCGTCATAACTAAAAATATGTTGAGTGCGCCATAGCCAACGAAATATAAAATGATAAGTAGCCAGTACAATATCTTAGTTGATTTATCCAATATGCCTCCTCAATCAATAAGCGGCCGATAAATGGGCCGCCTATGACTTTGCTTTACAAATCGTGTTTACCAGTATCCAGCGCCGTACATTGCAGCTGCAAGGCCTACATCGGCAGCCACGACTGCCATAATGAGCGGTAAAACTCCGCCATTAACTGATTCTAATTCCTGAGTGTTTAATTGTTGCATAGTATATCTCCTTGTATATGCGTTATCGATAATTAATCTGATGCTGACATCGCGATCATAAGACTAATCAGCGCCGCATCAAGTGCGACTGCCCCAACAATAATTGGCAGAACGCCACCATTGACGGTTTCTAATTCATCTATCCTTAGCGTTTTCATAATAATTCCTTTATTCAAATTTAGAAGAAATGACGCTCTTTAATTCCAAAATGTGGTTTTGCTGAGCTGTCGAGAAAAATAATACTTGGATAGTTGCGTAGGCATAACTGTACGGCAGGATGGTTTAATAAATGAATCTAGTCATGCTTAATGATATCTTGAATATACGCATGTATTTACCAATTACTCGAGCGTATGATGCAGTGCAACTTTTCGACCGGAAAACGCATTCAAAGAATCGTCAGTTTTCATACATCCCCATTGCCTATCAATATAAGGCAGCGCTCATTAAAATGGTCATGATTAATGAAGGCATCCAAGCAAAAACCGTGGTGATGCCTACTAAAAACTGATTGATGTACGGGTTACTAGTAATGTTATGGTGTTTCATATGAGCATATTATTGTGCTTCACTCATAGAATAAGGCGGTTGTACCGCATCTTTTGCCCAATCCGCTAAAAGCTCATAATAGCTGTCTGTTACTCGAGTATAGGTTCGCTGACCGTCGCTTCCTTGTTCAAACTCCCACATGCCATGATCCGTGTTAGGAAAAACAAATATTGTGATGTCTTTTCCTTCGCCTCTAAGCGTTTGCAATCTCTCAAGGCTTTTCGCAATTGGCGCTTCGCGATCGTTTTGCGCAAGCACCCATAGTTGCGGCACATTGACATCACGCAAAACATCCATGGGCTTAATCGACCAATCAATGTTTAGGCGGTCGAACATGGGGATCCCTTTATCCCTTAGCTCATCGGTCGACATCCCGAGTAGCACCCCTGTAAAACCACCTTTAACCAAGGGATACCATTGTTCAGGTCTGTATTTATCTCTAAGCGTGTCTAATTCTTGAAGGCCATCTTTATACGATGACACGGCGAGGCGCGCGGTCACGTCTGTTATTTCTTTTGCTTTGGTGATGACGTCGTCGCCGTATCCTGCTTCGCGCAATTCCAGCTCAACCTGCGATGCATCCTCTTCAAGAATGTCGACCACCAGTCCATAGCCAATACCGATAAATTCTGCGCCTGATTTTTCAGCCGCAAGCGGTGCAACCCATCCACCTTGGCTAAATCCAAAGAGACCAAAGCGAGCGAAACGCCCTTGTGCAATACGTTTTGCCTCTTGTGAAGCTGCGGCCAGGTCATCGGCAAGTTGCACAAAGTTTTGCGAATATTGCCCTTGTGAGCGTCCCGTACCCCGCTTGTCGTAAACGAATACCGAAACCCCTCTAGCAACAAGCTGATAGGGATAACTTACCGCTTCAATCCATCCACTTTCCTCCGAGCCATGGGCCAAAGCAACCAGCGGAGTATTTGGGCCTGCATCTGCTGGTTCAAGAAGCTGGCCCGCAAGAAGTGCACCGTCTGAATCAAACTCAGTATCTGTGGTTAATATCGCTTGTATTCGCAATACTTTAGACTGTTCAATTTTAACGGCACCCTCGCCACACTGTAGCAGTCCTTCGTAATCTATTTTTCCAGTTATACCGTTGTTAAAGGTGTAATAAGCATTTTCATTTCTGCGCGTAATGACTACGAAGTCGCTAGATTCCCCATACACCCCAACCTCGCAAGATCCGGCGACAAACGCCGTCTCAGGAATATTGATGGGCGCTGTATTGTTATTGCAGCCTGCTACAAAAGTAGCAATAACGCCAACGACTAGATAAATCCGCATTCAAACCTCTCTTTTTACTAAATTGCAATAAGCGCTGCTTAGTGCAAGCTTTGCTTACGGCCGCACGACATCGTTAATTGAAGTCAGGTCAAGATCAACTGGTGGCATAAAAACCTCGATATCAACGGTGTCATAATGTTCGCCATCTGCAAAAAGCTGGAGTTGATAAATACCATCATTTAAATTGACCGCCCAAACGTCTAATTGCAGGTAGTTTCCATCTTGTAAAACTTGTGGTGTATCAAATGGCAGCAAAGTGTAACGATTCAAATCGAGTGGGCTTATCAAAATTTCAGATGCTAAAACAATATCAGATTTAACGGTGTTCTCTGAGCCCATTAATAATTGAGCAGCTCTGTGAGGTAAGGCTCTAACGTCTGGGCCCGCGGCTCCTGTTGCATTATCTACAAGCGAGTCATACAGTTGCGGCCCTAAACAAGATACAACCATGTCTTGACCTCCTGTAGTGCCTTCAGGTAGAACGAAGGCATACTTTGGATTGATGGAGTCTTGGCCACGTCGTTTCGAACCGTCAATTAATTCATACTCATAAGCAATCTTTAGCTCGTTGATAATTTCCAAGTTTTGAGAAAGAGCATCTAAAGACGAATACAGTAGATAAACGGCTCCTCCGTCTTCACACCTCACAAAGTATTCTGCTTGCTCAGCTTTAAATCCATATTCAATCTCGTGTAGGCTTGTCATATCACTCAAATCAACTACGTTAATGTGCGCTGGCAATGAGCTTTGATTGGCATTTTGTTGATAAAACATTTTCGGGTCGAATCCCCACAAAGCATCATTAGAGTAGTTGATGATCTGCTTGGTAAACGCTAATTTTCTGTCTTCTTCTGCGCTCAACAAACCATCTATTTTAATTTCTGCCGTGTCCACAATGACGTTTTGTTCATCTAAGGCAAGCGTTGTTGCTATAAAATTCTTCACAGGCGCATCTTTAACCTTCACCGAAAGATAGTTTTGCACATCCTGCCCTATTGAACTTATCGGCAATTCTAGTTCAATCCTTGCTTCTGTTGGCAAATACTTAGGGTCAAAACTTGGCTCATCGAGGGAGGAAAGCACAAAAGCGAATTCATTTACCAAATGATTATTGCGAATATTTCTAATCAACACTCTAAACTTATGTAAGTGAAATTGAGAAAATCTTTCTACACTAGGCGAAGGGGCATCGAACATGGTCTGCCTCAACTGATAGAAGAATGGAAACTTTGGCGACATTATGCCCGCAGGATCCATGCGACTCATTTCTGTTTGTAAACGCTCAAGCTCAGTCGCTTCATAAAAACGCAAATCTGCCGGGTTGCGCGCAATAAATGCTTGAGCCTCTGTTAAGGTTGAAAAGTCCTCTAAATAGTCAGACATTTCCGACAAATCGTAGACAGTAGGTAAGCCTGAAACAGGCGTAAAGCCGTTATCTAAATCACTTACACCATTATCAATATAGTCGTCGTATATGTAACGACTATATTGCTCGTAGAGTTCGCCCCGCTTGCTTTGGGCAATTTTTAATTGATTGGTGCCACTTTCATAGATATTGACCGGGAAAACCATGTGGACTTTATCTGCGAACATTTTTTGATAAAACATTCCGTTAAAATAATGCAGCCCCAACCCAAAAAACGGGATTAAACTTACAAGCACTAACATTCGCTGTTTAAAGCGGCGACTATTCTTATCGTTTGTATCCTTTTCAGATAATTCTTGCTGTATTTTTGCGACATCATCGAATAAATGCGCAGCTTGATTCACCTTAAGGTTTTGCTGAACGGCTTCGTCTAAATTTTGCATAAAGCGCTCGTGCGCTTGCCCTCTCGTGGCGCTGATTTTGGATGCTCTTGAAATTTCGGCTTTTAGTAAGAATAAGTCGTGAAGAATATCGGTTTGGTCTTTCAGTGGCGCCTCGCCATCTGTGCTTTGAAGCTTCATTATGTTTGCATGCAACACAAGCAAGCTTTGTGGGTTATACACTTGATTTTCGCAACCCACCGCACCAGATGTGAGTTTGCTAAAATTAGATATGAAATCGCTGAGTACCATTTTTGTGCCTTTTGCGAGTTGGTCAGAGGCCAGTTTTATTGTAATGACGGTTGTCACAAGAATTTACATGACTAGACGCCGTTTTTTCCACTAAATAGAGTATTCAGGTTTACTCGATCACTTCAAATCACTCTATGTTCAGCTTACAAAGCTTCCAAACATTTACAACGAGATAAACCAGTTAGACGTAATGTGTCTGATACGTCAACTGTAAATCACGAAGGAAATATTGGCTCTGCAACACGGGTTGCCCGACTCTTCAAGTGCCCCTTCGTGAATATTGACAGACTTGAACGACATGTCAGATACTTTTACACTTAACTCGCCTCGTATACCACTGTGTACCTAGAGTGCCGATATTTATTGGTTTGGTACGATTAGTGCTTTCGTTTGCACGAAGCAAATTATTTAGACACAACACTATAATAGATAAGGAGTATTTAAAACGATGAACTTTATTAAAGGCCTAATGTTTTTCGCTGTTGCCTCTGTCTCGGGAATCACCCATGCAGGTTTAATTGGAGCAACCGTTGACTTGTTTGCTGATAATGGTTTTAGATTCAGCGATGGTATTGCGATTTGCAAATCTGCTGCTATCGAAGGGGACACTGTAGGAACAGGGATTGAACTGAACAGCTCAGATTGGTCAAGAGATGTTTGCTCTGGCACTTACAGTGTTGACATTACCGACCAGCAAATTTTGCTTACAGGCCTAGAGTCGGGTACTTACGAATACGCACGTTTTCGTCTCGATGTTATTTCAGGAACTACAATATTAGCCGCAAGTTTTGATGGCTATACTTCTAATTTCTTAAATCCTGCGGGCGACTTCAACGACGAAAGCTTTCTGCCAACGGTCACTTTCGGAGCAGATTTTGTAGAAATCGTTTGGGACACGTTTGGAACTGGCGAATTCTCCTTCAATGGCCCTGGAAACTTCGGAGTTGCTCCTTTTGGCTCGGCCATATTCTCGGTTCAGACTGACAGAGGAACGTCCAACCCAGTGCCTACACCTTCGACAATTCTTCTTTGCATCTTTTTTAGTTGCCTAGCAGGGGCTAGAGGCATCAAACGATACTCTATTTCGAATCAAAGATTTCAGTAAAATTCGTGTGAGGTTAAATTAGGCGATTCAAGTAGATGAAAAACCGTTAGCTCATAAACTTACTCTAACTATTATTATTCTTATTGCTTAACATTAAATTCATTCACGTTTAATGAAATTATTCACAAACTGAACGTCGCAATTTTATCTATACTTATTGATACCATATCACGGCTAAACAGCTTGTTTAAAATCGCCTCTTTAAATTTCTCTGAATGTCTCTCATACTGCATCACATAATACTTACCACCCCCTGTTAATTTAAATATTTTCTAGACGACACGTAGTCTGACAAAAGGGGGTTAGGGTTGTGTTAGTGACAGACGAAATACTAACTATTCAAGAAGTAGCGAAGTTAACGGTACAGAGTTAGCTCGACTCATGTTGCGGTATAATATTGGCAGTCGAGATGAACAGGTATTACGTCTGAAAAAGATTGACGAAGAATTCTTCGACCAATAAAGGATTGAGGCTCCATCATGGATAAAAAAGCACTATCAGAAAGAGATATTTGTACCAAATTCATAACACCTGCAATTGAAAAAGCGGGTTGGAAACAAAGTCAATTTCGAGAAGAGGTAAAACTTACTGATGGTCGCGTGATGGTTAAGGGTAGACTTGCGGCTCGCGTTAAAAACCCTGAGAAAAAAGGCGGCCCTAAAAGAGCTGACTATATTCTATATGCGAAGCCTAATCTTCCAATTGCAGTAATTGAAGCCAAAAAGAATACACTATCTGTCGGGCACGGAATGCAACAAGCTCTCAGTTATGCGGAGATGCTCGATATTCCATTCGCAATTAGTAGCAATGGAGATGGGTTTCTTTTACACGATAGGACAGCTCTTACGACACCTACAGAAAAAGAATTAAGTCTCGATGAGTTTCCATCGTTACAATCAATTTGGCCTATTTATCAACAGTGGAAGGGCTTAACAACAGAATCATCAGAATCAATAATTTCTCAACCTTATTACAGTGATGGGAGTGGGAAAGAACCTAGGTACTATCAGCGTGTTGCGATTAACCGAACAGTAGAAGCTATTGCTAAAGGGCAAAATAGAATACTTCTAGTTATGGCTACCGGCACAGGTAAAACATATACCGCTTTTCAAATTATTTGGCGGCTATGGAAGTCAAAAACAAAGAAGCGAATCTTATTTTTGGCAGATCGTAACATTTTGGTTGACCAGACAATGCAACAAGACTTTGCTCCTTTTGGCGAGGTTATGCATAAAGTTACCAATCGAGAAGCAAAGAAAAATTACGAAATATACCTCGCACTCTATCAAGCTGTTACCGGTAAAGAAGAATGGAAACAGATCTACCGTCAATTTCCCGCTGATTTTTTCGATTTAGTTGTGATTGATGAGTGTCACCGCGGCAGTGCAAAAGAAGACTCTGCCTGGCATGACATACTTAAGTATTTTGAAAGTGCTACGCATATAGGTCTTACGGCTACTCCAAAAGAGAAAAAGCCAGTTGATGGCGAAATTATAAATCCTGAATTTAATATCAAGTATTTTGGTGAACCCATCTATACGTATTCACTAAAACAGGGGATTGAAGATGGTTTTCTCGCGCCTTACAAAGTTGTTCGTATAGCAACTAACGTTGACGCCTTGGGCTACACACCAGAAAAAGGAAAAACAGATAGATACGGCCAAGAAGTGGAGCAACGCCAATACAACACTAAAGACTTCGACCGAAACCTGATATTACAAAAGCGCACCCGTTTCGTCGCAAACAAGGTATGGGAATACTTAGAAAATACCGATCCAATGGCAAAAACCATTGTGTTTTGTGACGAACAGGATCACGCTGAGAGAATGCGCCAAGAATTAGTCAAACTTATACCGGCCGCTGCCAGCAATCGTCGTTACGTAATGAGGATTACAGGTGATGACAATGAAGGAAAGGCGCAGCTGTCATATTTCATAGATAACGACGAGCCTTTCCCAGTCATTGCAACTACTTCAAAGTTGTTGACGACTGGAGTTGACGCTAAAACCTGCAAACTGATTGTTCTTGACCAAAACATAAACTCGATGACTGAGTTCAAGCAGATTATCGGCAGAGGAACACGATTAAGAGAAGACTATAACAAACTCTACTTCACTATTATGGACTTTAAGGGTGCTACCCGCCTATTTTCAGACCCTGATTTTGATGGTGAACCGGTCATTATTTACGAACCTGATAAAGATGATCCAGTAGTTCCGCCAGAAGAAACCGAAGAAGGTAGTACACCTGAAGATTCAACGACCCCAGAAGACTCTTCTCCGCCACAAGCCGCAGATGAGTCCGAGATCCGTGAACCCAAAAAGAAATTTTATTTAGATGATGTGGATGTTGACCTAGCCGCAGAGCGCTCTCAGTATCTTGACGCGGATGGTAAACTCATCACTGAAGATTATCGTGTCTTGCTAAAAGACCAAATTGAACAGTCATTAAAAGAGAGTTTTGGTACCCTTAGTGGTTTTTTAAAACGCTGGAACGAGAGCGATAAAAAACAAGCCATAATCGATGAATTGGCTGAGCAAGGTATCAAGTTAGAATTACTCCAACAAGCTATCCCTAATGGCGAAGAATTAGATGTATTCGACTTGGTAGCACACGTAGCATTTAACCAGAAGCCTTTAACCCGCAAAGAAAGAGCAAACAACGTTAAAAAACGTGATGTGTTTGGGAAGTATGGCGAACAAGCCAAGGCTGTACTTGAAGGGTTGGTTGAAAAGTTTGCTGAACATGGAGTCCAAGACATTGAAAACCCACAAGTATTAGAACTACCGCCCTTCGACCAATTAGGCAGTAAGACCCAAATACGACGAGGCATTTTTGGCGGCGTAGACCAATATCAAAACGCTATCAAAGAATTAGAAACCGAATTATACAAAGATGATTTAACTGCGTAATCATCCCAAAAGATGAGATTAGAATAATAAATGAACTTAAGTAGCACCATAAAAAGCATTCAAGACATCATGCGTAAAGATGATGGTGTCGATGGAGATGCTCAACGACTTGGCCAATTAACTTGGATGCTTTTTCTTAAAGTATTCGACCAGCGCGAAGAGGAGTGGGAAGACGACAATAGTAAATATGAATCCCCAATTCCAGAAGGCCTTCGATGGCGAGATTGGGCAAAAATGAATGATGATGGTCAGGGTAAAAAGTCGCATAAGATGCCGCCATCCTCAGTTATTGGATTTGTAAACAATGAGCTATTCCCCAAGCTAAAGAGCATTGATGCGAACGAAAGTGCAATTCATAAAGTAATCAGAAACGTCTTTGAAGACGCAAACAATTACATGAAGTCTGGCACACAATTACTAGCTGTAATTGAAAAATTAGAAGAAGCAATTAACTTTCACGATTTCAAAACTCGCGCTCAAATTGGCGACGTCTACGAACAGTTACTAAATGATCTACGAGGTGCTGGCAACGCTGGGGAATTTTACACACCTCGCGCAATTACTGCATTTATGGCTGATAGGGTAAACCCTCGGCTAGATAAACGTGAAACTGTGTTGGATCCTGCATGCGGAACCGGGGGCTTTTTAACTGCCGCGATTGATCACTTGCGCAACCAGCGCACGTCAAAGTCGGGCACAGAGGATCAAAAAGCCATTGAGTCGTTAATACGTGGCATCGAGAAAAAACAACTGCCGCACCTGCTGTGCACCACTAACATGCTGCTACATGGAATAGATATACCTAGTCAGATCGAACACAAAAACACTCTGGGCATCGGCTGGAACGAATGGAGTGCAAATCAAAAGGTCGATTGCATCATCACCAACCCTCCATTTGGTGGTTACGAAGACGATGGTGTAGGCAGCGATTACCCAGCAGATTTGAAAACCCGCGAAACCGCCGATATGTTTATGGCGTTGATCATCAAAAAGCTATTAAAAGAAAATGGCCGCGCCGCGGTTGTGCTACCCGATGGTTTTTTATTTGGCGATGGCATTAAAGGCACGCTAAAAAAACTACTACTACAAGACTGCAACCTGCACACCATTATCCGCCTGCCCAAAGGCGTGTTTGCCCCATATACAACTATCAAAACTAATTTATTGTTTTTTACCAAAGGTGCGCGAGTAGACGATGGCAGCGAATACTTTCACACCGACACGATTTGGTTTTACGAACATACCTATCCGAAGGGCTACAAGAGCTACTCCAAAACAAAACCCATTCGATTAGAAGAGTTTGATGCAATTAATGAATGGTGGGGGGATGAGAGCAACGACTTCGCCAGTCGCGAAGAAAACGACTTTGCCTGGAAGGTGGATTTTAAAAACAAACGCAAACAGGCCGAAGCCGACGCAGCGCCTCACTGGGCGAAAGCCGAAAGCTTAAATAATCAAGTAAGCGCTCTGGATAATCGCATCCGTGATTTGCGTGATTCTATTAAAGGCGTCAGCGACAAAAGACAGCGCCAAAGCGTAGAAGATGACATCGAAGTTTTAAAAACAGAAAGTGATGGACTGCGCATAAAAGCACGTGACGCACAAGCCGCAGGAGATCGCCTATATTGGCCAATTTTCAATCTTGATGAATCGAATCCCAATAAGCCCCAAGAAGAGAGCCACGACCCAGACGAGCTACTGATTAAATACAAAAAGCTATTAGGTGAAATTGAAGAAACCGAAAACCAGCTTAAAAGTGAACTGGCAGCCGCGCTTTCTCACCACTTTAACGATGAGAAAGCCTGATGGACGCGAATCAGTTTTTGGCCGAGTTTGGTCATATTGCCAATTCGCCGGGGGGCATAGCTCAATTACGGGAGTTGATTTATCAATTCGCCGTTACGGGAAAGCTCACGCAACAGAGAGAAGAAGATGGTGGCGCAGATTGCGTGCTCACAAATGTAACTCGTATTCGTAAACAGTTAATAGCCGAGAAAAAGTTTAAGCGTTCGCCAAAGTTGGAATCTGCACAATTGGTACCACCGTTAATTGAGTTACCGCCCAGCTGGCGCTGGAGTCGCTTGCTCGATCTGGGAGAAATCAATCCACGAAATCAAGTCGAAGAAGATCCGGAATCAATGGTTATGGCCACTTTTGTGCCAATGGCGGCAGTTTCCGAATTGCACTCAATCACCATAGCTGGCGAGGTTAGGCCGTGGTCAGAAATAAAAAAAGGTTACACACATTTCGCAAATGGCGATGTCTTATTGGCTAAGATCACCCCGTGTTTTGAAAACGGAAAGTCGGCAGTGGTACAAGGGCTTGAGCACAATATCGGCTCAGGCTCTACAGAATTTCATGTTTTCCGCCCCATAAGCGAAGACGTTAATCCAGCCTATATTTATCTTTTTATTCGCTCACCATTATTTCGCGCAAAAGGCGAAGCCAGCATGACAGGCACCGCAGGACAAAAGCGTTTACCTACGGATTACTTTGCATTATGCGCAATGCCATTACCCCCAACCGAAGAACAATCCCGCATTGTCGCAAAAGTCGATGAGCTGATGGCCTTATGCGATCTGCTGGAAACGCAACAACAAAAACGCCGCACCCTTCAAAACAAACTGCGCCATGCCACCTTGCAAGCCGTCGCGACTAGCAAAAGCCCGCACGAACTGCAAGAGAGCTGGCAACGCCTGCAAGCCAACTTCGGCCAACTTTTATCTACGCCGGACGATCTGGTTGCTTTCAAAGGGCTGATACTTGACCTGGCCGTTTCCGGGAAATTATCCAATCTCGAACATCGGCATGAATCAACTGGTGAGGAGCTATTGGAGGCAATAGCTCAACGAAGAGTTGCTTGGTCACAGGAAGTTGAAGGTCAGGAAAAAAAAGAAGCGCAGACCATGCTGAAAAAGCTGCGCACACAACAGGTTAATGTACCTGAGACAACTCTACCAGAGCATTGGACGTGGGCGACCTTTTTGCAGGTTTCACAAGCTGTAGTCGACTGTCACAATAAGACTGCTCCATACGTTGCAAGCGGTATTCATTTGGTTCGAACAACGGATATACGAAACGGGGAGATGAACCTCACAAACACCAAAAAAATTTCCGAAGAGACTTTCGATTATTGGGCTAGGAGAATGCCACCAAAAGCGGGAGACATTTTTTTCACTCGAGAAGCACCGATGGGAGAAGCTGCGATCGTTCCTGAAGACGAAAAAGTCTGTCTTGGTCAGCGCACCATGTTGCTCCGTCTATTTCCAGAATTATTTAATAATCGTTTTTTGCTTTATGTGATTCGCAGCCCCGGCTTTCAAGCACGAATGGTTGAAGCGGCCATTGGGATGACCGTTAAACACTTGCGTGTTGGTGGTGTTGAGGATCTAATAGTTCCCGTTCCACCAAAACCGGAGCAGGATGCGATAGTCACAATCATTGATGCGCTTTTTGCAGTATGTGATCACTTTGAAAAGCAACTATCGAAGAAGCAGCGCGTTGCAGAGAACTTAGTTTCAAGTTCCGTTGCTTCTCTTACCGGCATTGCCATCGAACAAGAAGAGGAACCTATGAAAGCCCCACAAACTGAACTGGTGGCACCGGTGCGTTTAGGCACGCCGCCCGATGTCAAAGCCCAAGCCCCGCTGGCCACCATTCTCGCCCGCCATAACGGCGAGATGAGTGCTAAAGATTTATGGCAACGTTTCGGTGGCGAGATTGATAGCTTTTACGCCCAGTTAAAAACCGAAGTAGTCCACGGCTGGTTACTGGAACCCTCGCCTGCCACAATGCTTGAAAAAGAAGACAGCTAAACGGACAAACATTAAAAGGATTAAGTATGCAGCTTCGATATTTAGCCATTCCCCAGTTTCGTAACCTGTGCAATTTGGAAGTGAGTTTTGCCACTAAGCTAGAGACGGTATCAAGGATGCCTGCTGACGCCGCTCTTAGTGCATCGACAAAACGCATTCGCAGTCATGCCTTAATTGGTCAAAACGGCACCGGAAAATCAAATTTAATTGAAGCGCTAATTAATATTTTTAGAACAATAGACCTCGAAATTGAACCTCCTTTTGAATACACATTGGAATATGAAATTAGAGATAGGATTGTCCGCATTCAAGCTGATTTTAATATACTTAAAACTAGAGCAACGGTCTGGGTTGACGGAAAAAAAGAAAATCAAAGCTATCTATTGAGAAACCGCGATCTATTGCCTTCACACGTTTTTGCCTACTATTCAGGTCGAAACGAACGCATTGAGCAACTATTTCAGGAGCACCAACGCCGCTTTAATATGCGTCAAGAAATCACTGCTGATGAAGTACTACCAGAACATTTGCTGGAAAATTTTACCGCTTCAGATGCTGATATAAGTGCGATAGAAGAAGCCAAACGCCGTCGGGAAGCTAAGTTAAAGCAAGCTGGTGATGATCGACTACGCCGCCTGTTCTATTGCCGAGGTGGTCATAGCCAATTGGTGTTGCTTGCCTGCTTGCTTTCAGACGACCCGGTATTTCAAAAAGTACTGAATAACCTTCATATCGAATCACTGGAATCAGCCCTGTTTGTGCTGAAAGAACCCCATCGCCTTCGCGAAAAACGCCGGAATAGAAAATTTGATGAAATGGAAATCAACGAAGGCGATCCACGCTTCTGGTATGCCCGTGGCAACGTCGTCAGCGAATTTCTCGACAAACTCTGGCAAGTTTCGTGGGCCCCTATCGAACAAGAAGCCAACAAGCAAATCGATTTTCGTGGTCGCAGCGAAAAGCAAAAGCAGCTGTATTTATATGTGCCCACCAAAGACAAACTGAAAGAGCTAGGAGAACTGGTCGGGGGGCCCGACAGTTTTTTCCGTTACGCTGAAGGCGCTTACATTGGCGATTTAATCGATGAAGTACGAATAACAGTAAAAAAGCGTGACGAGGACGGTGGCAAAGTCAGCTTTACCCAACTATCTGAAGGTGAACTACAGATGCTCACCGTTCTCGGTCTAATGCGTATTACCCGCGAAGACCATTGTTTATTTCTTTTGGACGAACCTGACACCCACTTAAATCCAATCTGGAAACTTCGTCTTTTTGAAGATGTGAACGAAGCTATGTCTATTAGCTCGGGGATAACTGAAAATGGGGAGGCACAGGTACTGCTTACAACACATGATCCAATTTTACTTGGCAGCCTTCAACGCGAACAGGTTCATATTTTACGGAAAAATGGAACTCACACCATAATAGTTCCTCCTGACGAACACCCTCAAGGCATGGGCGTAACCGGTTTATTAAAGAGTGAACTTTTTGGCTTGTCATCGACGTTAGATATTGAAACCGAGCGCCGCTTATTTCGACGAAATGAGCTGTTTGTAATGTCTTCGCGCACACTTGAGGAGGAAGCAGAACTTACTCGACTCTCTACCGAGCTGGCTGATCTTGGTTTTTCCACTGCTGATTTCCGTGATCCCGACTACGCCTTGTTTGTTCGTAAGATGGCTCAACATCGTAAGTTCCGTAAGCCAGTATTAACGCCAGAGGAGCAGGCAGAACAAGATCGAATCGCTGATGACATAATAAGTGAAATTCTACGAGAGGAGGCTGACGAATGATCTTTATAGACTTGGAACACAAAAAGCCAACCGATAACGATATTCCAAACTGGACGCCGTGGACGCAAGCTCAATGGGATACCTGGCTGGCGAAATCCAATCGACTTATTGAGGAATTGGCAGCACTTGAAGCAGCTGGTCAGCACGAGGAACGTAATGCACTGATTGATTCCAATAGTGCTCACTGGGGTAAATTGAAAGAATGGTTATTAGCGCTGTCTGGCGGTAAGTGCTGGTTCTCTGAGGTACGCGAACTGTATTCACATTATGATGTCGAGCATTTTCGCCCTAAAAAAGAAGCTAAAGAACTCGATGGCACAAAACGAGATGGCTACTGGTGGTTAGCGTTTGATTACATGAATTTCCGTGTATGCGGTAATGTCGGTAACCGGAAAAAAGGTGGATGGTTTCCTTTGCAAAATGGCTCATTGTTATCGACATACGCTGAACCCTGCGAAGAATCAGAGGCACGATATTTACTCGATCCCATCGATGATGATGACGTATCACTCATTGCTTTTGATGAAGAAGGCAAAGTGATCCCTTATCCTGGCACGTCTGCATGGGAGCAGCTGCGGGTTGAGGAAACAGTAAAGCGCCTTAAACTTAATGAGCATGTGCCGCTTACAGAGGAACGACGTAAAGTGTGGCAGAAAGTTGATGGGCTAATCGAGGATTTTCATAGAGCGAAAACACGTTGTGCTGCTGGAAATAATCCAGCTGCAAAAGAAAAGTTGAAATCGGTTCGAGATGGCATTAGAAAAATGACTAACCCCAGTGCCGAGCTTTCGTCGGTTGCGCGCTGGTGCCTCTTACTTCGCAATGACCCGCAATTGTCTAGACTGGTAGGCTAAATAAAGCAAAAGATAAAAAAAGCGAACCTTAGAAAGGTTCGCTTGTAAATTTAGAATATTCACAATTTAGATTGCATTCACAAACTTCATTGCAGCATTCACAATTTTAATTGTTGATCACCACTATTCCACAAAATCCCGATAACTATCCAAATCCGGACAAGAACAAATCAAATTCCGATCCCCAAACACATCATCAATCCGGTTCACCGTCGGCCAAAATTTATCTCTAGCAACCGCAGCAACAGGATATGCAGCAAGCTCTCGGCTATACGCCCTATCCCACTTTGAATCAACAATATCTGCTAATGTATGTGGTGCATTATGAAGCGGGTTGTCCGTTGCATCCCATTCGCCTGTTTGCACTTTTTCGATTTCTTGGCGAATACAAATCATGGCTTCAATAAAGCGGTCTAGCTCTACTTTGGCTTCTGATTCGGTAGGCTCAATCATGAGCGTACCGGCTACTGGGAAGCTCATGGTAGGTGCGTGGAAGCCGTAGTCGTTTAAGCGTTTGGCTACGTCCATTTCGCTTACACCGCTGGCTTCTTTGAGTGGGCGTAGGTCAATAATGCACTCGTGGGCTATGCGTCCGTTCATGCCTTTGTACAAAATGGGGTAGTGACCTTCTAGCTTTTTGGCCACGTAGTTGGCGTTTAGCATCGCTACTTCGGTTGCTTTACGCAGGCCTTCGCTGCCCATCATTTTGATATACATGTAGCTAATTGGCAAAATAGAGGCGCTGCCCCAGGGTGCGGCCGATACTGCGCCGTTATTGCCCAGATCGTCGTGGGTGCCTGCAGCTTTTAAGCTCACTAAAGTATGGCTGGGTAAAAATGGGCCAAGGTGTGATTTTACCCCGATTGGTCCCATGCCCGGGCCGCCGCCACCGTGCGGTATGCAGAATGTTTTGTGTAGGTTTAGGTGCGACACATCTGAGCCAATCAGGCCAGGTGATGTTACGCCTACTTGCGCGTTCATGTTTGCGCCGTCCATGTAAACCTGCCCGCCAAATTCATGCACTATGTCACAAATTTCTTTTACTGTTTCTTCATACACGCCGTGGGTAGAGGGGTAAGTGATCATGGCGCAGCTTAAATTGTCTTTTACTTCTTCGGCTTTTTGGCGCAAGTCTTCTAAATCAACATTACCTTTGGCGTCGCAATTTACCACCACCACTTTAAGGCTCACCATTTGTGCCGAAGCGGGGTTAGTTCCGTGAGCAGACTGAGGGATTAAGCACACATTTCTGTGCCCTTCGCCGCGGCTTTGATGATAGCGCTGAATAGCAAGCAATCCAGAGTATTCGCCCTGTGCGCCTGAGTTGGGCTGCATTGAGAGTGCGTCATAACCTGTAATGTCGATAAGCCATTCGCTTAGCTCATCAATCATTTCTTTGTAGCCAACCGCTTGATTAAGTGGAGCAAAAGGGTGCAGTTGACCAAACTCAGGCCATGTTACCGGGATCATCTCGGCTACTGCGTTTAACTTCATGGTGCAGGAGCCTAAAGAGATCATGCTGTGGTTAAGCGCCAAGTCTTTATTTTCAAGTGACTTGATATAACGCAGCATTTCCGTTTCGCTGTGATAGCGGTTAAACACTTCGTGAGTTAGGTATTCGGAAGTACGAGTTAATTCGGCAGGAATCGACTCACTCGGGCTTTCTATAAGCTGCGCATCTATTGCCGCTATCTCTAAGCCGTGGCCTTGGCCTAAAATAACGTCGAATAAATCGGCAACATCAGCGCGTGAGGTCGTTTCGTCTAATGACACGCCAAGGGTGTTTTCTAGATCTGTTCGTAAATTCATGCCTTTTGCAAGGGCCGCTTCAACAATCGCGTCTTTTTGGAAGGTGTCGTCACACTCAATAGTAAGTGTATCAAACCAAGTGCTGTGTTTAAGCTTAACGCCTTTTGATGAAAGGCCAGTAGCCAAAATATCGGTGAAGCGATGCGTTCTGTGCGCAATTGCCGCCAGGCCTTGCGGGCCATGATAAACCGCGTAAAAACTTGCCATATTCGCAAGCAGTACTTGTGCAGTACAAATGTTTGAATTGGCTTTTTCACGGCGAATGTGTTGTTCACGTGTTTGCAAGGCCATTCTAAGCGCAGGTTTGCCGCGCGTGTCTTTACTCACACCTATAATTCGGCCCGGTAAAGAACGCTTGTAAGCATCGCGAGTGGCAAAAAAAGCTGCGTGCGGGCCGCCATAGCCCATGGGCACACCAAATCGTTGTGCGCTGCCTAGCGCAACATCTGCACCAAGTTCGCCTGGCGGGGTGATCATGGTAAGCGCAAGCAAATCGGTGGCAACTGCCACTACGCCTTTGTTGGCTTGAATAGCGCTTATGGTGTCGCGAATATCTACAATTTCACCTGTGCTGCTGGGGTACTGTAAGAGTGCACCAAAAATATCTTCGTTTGCTGCGTCTGCCTCATCGCCCACAATTAGCTCAAAGCCAAACATATCAGCGCGGGTTTTAAGTACGTCAAGGGTTTGCGGGTGCACGGTGTTTGCAACAAAAAACGCATTGGCTTTTTTATTTTTAGACACGCGCTTTGCTAAAGCCATGGCTTCTGCAGCTGCGGTGGCTTCATCGAGTAAAGATGCTGACGCAAGCGGCAAGCCGGTCAAATCAATCGTCGCTTGTTGAAAGTTAAGTATTGCTTGCAAGCGGCCTTGGGCAATTTCTGGTTGATAAGGCGTGTAGGCCGTGTACCAACCTGGATTTTCAAGTACGTTGCGTAAAATAACGTTTGGCGTTAGGGTATTGCTGTAACCCATGCCAATAAACGAGCGGTTTATGACGTTTTTTGCGGCAACTTGCTTAAGCGCTTGCAATGCGTCTACTTCGCGTTGAGCTTCACCAACTTTTAAAGGCTCTGGAGAATGAATATCGCTAGGCACAATTTGCTGCATTAGGTCGTCTAAAGATGTTGCACCCACTTCACTAAGCATATCGGCAATCTCTTGTTTACCCGGGCCTATATGACGGCGAATAAACTCATCTTGGTTTTCCAATTGCGATAAGCTGGCAGATGACAATGTGATGTTTGGATTGCTTGCAACATTCATTCTAGATAACCTCGTAGTGGCATGCACGTAATGCGCATACGCAAATGTAATTAACTGCGGTGGTACTCAGCTGCGTCTTGCGCTGTATTATCTTATTTAAATGCTCATTTTAAATAAGACTAACTCGCCAAGCTGCTAATTTGACTATTTCAGTCTTCGTCAATAGAGTTTTCATAAGCTTCGGCGTCAAGCAAGCCTTCCACTTCTGAAGGATCTTCAGCTTTAATCTTGAACATCCATCCGTCGCCATAAGGGTCGGAGTTAACCAGCTCTGGTGAATCTTCAAGCTCTTCATTTATAGCGACCACTTCGCCAGTAATCGGCGCATAAATATCTGACGCGGCTTTGACCGACTCGGCTACAGCGCAGTCTTCCGCTTGAGTAACACCTTCACCCTCATCAGGTAAATCTACAAAAACCATATCACCTAAAAGGTCTTGCGCGTGCTCAGTAATGCCGACGGTAAATACACCGTCTCCTTCCGCGCGAACCCATTCGTGAGTGCTGGCATAGCGTAGTTCTGTTGGGATATTGCTCATATTTGTTCCTGCCTATTTTTTGTCTGCTGTCTGTTGAATCTTTTGCATGCATACTTGAGTTTAACGCTAAGCTATAAGACGCTCTTGCCGTTGCGCACAAAACTGGGTTTAACTACTTCTACTTCTACCCATTTTTTGCGCATTTCAACCTGTGCAGTCGCGCCTGGCTTAGCACCCTCACCCTGCGAGACTCTTGCCATAGCAATGCTGTGTCCAAGCGTGGGTGAAAAGGTTCCGGACGTAATTTTGCCTTCGCCATCTGCCGTTTTAACTGCAAGCCCGGCTCGAAGTACGCCTTTGTCTTTAAATACTAGTCCAACTAGCTTGTCTGTGCCTGCGGCTTTTTGTTGCTCAAGCGCGCTTCGCCCCACAAAATCTCGATCGCTTGGCTCCCAGGTAATTGTCCAGCCCATATTGGCGGCTAATGGTGATACGGTTTCGTCCATATCTTGACCATACAAATTCATACCGGCTTCTAGTCGAAGTGTGTCGCGCGCGCCTAAACCACAGGGTTTTACCCCGGCGTTGAGTAAGTCATTCCAAAAGTCGTGAGCACGTGCAACCGGCACCATAATTTCGTAGCCTGCCTCGCCTGTGTAACCAGTTGTGGCAATAAACAAGTCTTCTGCCTGCACGCCGAAAAAAGGTTTCATGCCCGCTACCGCTTCACTTTGTGCTGCGCTAAAAAGGGTGCCTGCCTTTTCTTTTGCCTTAGGTCCCTGCACGGCAATCATGGCAAATTCGGTGCGCTCTTGAATGTATACGTCGAATCCGTTAGCCACTTTGTTGAGCCAATTAAGGTCTTTTTCTTTGGTTGCTGAGTTCACTACTAATCGATAGTTTGTTGCGTCGAAGTGATACACAATTAAGTCGTCTACCACGCCGCCGTCTTCGTTGATCATGCCGCTGTAGAGTGCTTTGCCTTTTTGTTCTAATTTAGCAACGTCGTTAGCCAGTAGGTAACGCAAGTATTCTTTTGCTTGAGTACCGGTTACATCCACAATGGTCATGTGCGATACGTCAAACATGCCTGCATCTTGTCGCACAGCGTGATGTTCTTCAATTTGAGAGCCGTAGTTGATGGGCATGTCCCAACCAAAAAAGTCGACCATTTTTGCATTGGATTCTATATGTGCGGCGTGAAGTGGTGTTTTGTTCATGTTCGTACTGACCCTTTACTGAGCGTGTGAAGGCTAAACAAATAATGATAAGCAGTATAAAAATTGCTGGCGCGCTGAACAAATTAATAGTTTAAATATAAACATTAATCTTTTTTATGTTAGACAATATCTATATTAGTAAATATTATGACTATCGCTACTCATATCAACGTTCGGCAACTGGAAAACTCACAACACAATACGCATGAAACAACTATCACTGGATAATTTACGCACGCTTGTCAGCATTGTCGACTTAGGCAGCTTCAATAAAGCAGGCGAAGCGCTAGGACGCTCACAGCCAGCCATTAGCCTTCAAGTCAAAAAACTCGAAAGACAGTTGGGTAAGCGACTATTTAGTAAGGTAGGTCAAAGCTATCAACTCAACGCCGATGGTGTATATGTGTATGAGCAAGCCAAAATCATGCTCAGCATTAATGACGAAGTGTTTAAAACCTTCACCGGCCAACAAAACCTGCGCGGCCGTTTACGACTGGGCATTCCTAGTGAATTTGCCTCTACTTTACTGCCCAGTATTGTGGGCGAGTTTTCCCAGCGTTATCCGGATGTATCGCTTGATGTCACCTCGTCGCTGTCTCGGGATTTACTCAGCAGCAGCAAGCGCAAAGACTTTGATTTGATTCTTGCGCTATCAAAAGATATCCCCTCTGAGCGCGGTGAAGTGCTGATAGAAGATGACTTAGTGTGGGCGGGCGACTCAACGCTTAAACTCAACAAAAGCGCCTTGCAACTGGTACTCGCGCCAGAAGGATGCGTGTACCGAAGCCGCGTTATCGACATGCTCAAACAGCAAACTCAGCCATGGAGAATTACCTATACTCATGCCGATTTATACGGCCTGATAGCGGCAATTAAACAAGGCCTTGGGGTCACGGCTCTGGCAAAAAGTTCGCTTCCGCCTGAACTTGTGTCGGTAAAAGACAAGCGATTACCGGCTTTGGGTAAAATCAACATTTGCTTGTTTAATCAAGACACGCAGCACCCGCAAGTGAGCAAAACACTCTCTGAGTATATTCGTGCTCGGATTAAATAAGGCTGAAGCCCAATACCGCTTTTATGTCGAAAAGTCCGTTCTCGACACAGCATCAGTCGTGTAGTAATTTAGTTTCAAAAGCATAAGGATAAAAAATGAAATTAAAAATTACACGCCATTTGAATCAATCCTCCAATGATAAAAGAGCACTCAATCAACAAGAGTACGATCAAGCAACTTATGCGCTTTTAAAGCTGCTGCGGCTTTCGGAAAAATCAGGCAAAGAACAAGGGTATCTGACAAGTAAAGACATATTCTCAATGTAGTTCCCTGTTTGAAACAGCACGCTTAGCTACTAAAAAATAATAAACAAGGTGAAACCTCAATTGAAAGCCACTCTTAACCATATGTTCAAAACCGCTATTCTCATTAATATGCTTCTTGCAAGCACAATCAATGCTGCCTTAGCCGACCCACCTGCCCCAAACGCATCGTCAGATGAAGGAAAGGGTCCTTATGAGCGCTTGATTTTGCGCGGCGTCAATTTAATTAACGGTGAAGGCGCGCCGATGCGCGGGCCTGTGGATATTGTGATTGAAGACGATCGCATCACCAATATCGTAAGCGTTGGGCATCCAGGCGTAGCCATTAAACCTGAGGGGCGGCCTGTCGCTAATGAAAACGACCAAGAAATGGACTTGTCTGGTCACTACGTATTGCCCGGTTTTGTGGACATGCATGGGCATATTGGGGGTTCGGCCGATAATATTCCCGCTGAATACGTATTTAAACTGTGGCTTGCTCATGGCATTACTACCGTGCGAGAGCCCGGTAGTTTTAATGGCCTAGATTGGGTGCTCGACCACGTTGAGCGAAGCGAAAAGAATCAGATTGTTGCACCGCGTATTGTTCCCTACCTAGGCTTTGGCATGGGTCGCGATAAACCCATATTTACGCCTAAACAAGCCCGTGATTGGGTGAAGCGGGCTGCCAAAGATGGCGCAAAAGGCATTAAGTTTTTTGGGGCAACGCCTAAAGTGATGGAAGCCGCTTTGGATGAAGCGAAAGAACAAGGCTTAGGTACTATGATGCATCATGCTCAGCTTAACGTTATGAGCATGAACGTGATTGATTCAGCGCGTTTGGGATTAACCACCATGGAGCACTGGTATGGCTTGCCAGAAGCTATGTTTACTGAAAAAGTCATTCAGGACTATCCAGCCACCTATAATTATAACAACGAGCAAGATCGTTTTGCTGAAGCTGGCAAGCTGTGGAAACAAGCGGCCCCTATGGGCAGCGAGAAGTGGAATGCAGTGCGCGATGAGTTAATTGAACTGGATTTTACCATTAACCCGACCATGACTATTTACCAAGCCAGCCGCGATGCCATGCGCGAGCGAAATGCTGACTGGCATGAGCAATATACCCTACCTACCCTGTGGGAGTTCTTTAAGCCTAGTCGCTATGCGCATGGTTCTTATTGGTTTGATTGGACAACGTCTGAAGAAATTGCATGGAAGGAAAATTTTCGCTTGTGGATGCAATTTCTAAATGATTATAAAAACCATGGCGGGCGCGTTACCACCGGCTCTGATTCAGGCTATATCTACAAAATTTATGGCTTTGGCTACATCAGCGAGCTGGAGTTGTTGCAAGAAGCCGGCTTTAATCCCTTCGAAGTGGTGCAAGCCGCGACACTAAATGGTGCTCAAGCGCTGGGAATGGATGATGATATTGGCTCTGTCAGCATCGGCAAACTCGCTGATTTGGTAATTGTCGACCAAAACCCACTTCAAAACTTCAAGGTACTCTATGGCACCGGTCACTATCGCTTGAATGACAACAATGAACCTACTCGTGTAGGCGGCGTGAAATACACCATCAAAGACGGCATCGTGTATGACGCCAAAGCCTTGCTAGAGGACGTGCGAGAAATTGTGGCGCAAGCGAAACAGTAGGCTTAACGCTAACCTAGCGGGCGTTGTTTAGCCTCAGAGTTATGGTGGCGATGGACGTTCTGATGTGGCATAGACTGAGGACGTTTCACCGCGATTAAAACACAGGATAGGTGCAATATTCACCTATCCTGACGTTCAAGGATGACTATTTATTGCGGTTCTATTTGCCATACAGACACACTACCGGATACTTCGTTACCAACGACTAATAATGCTTCTCCAGTGGGGCTTTCATCTGCATGAATAAAGGTCATGCCTTCAGGCGCAAGATCGCCTGTAATATCCTCACCTTCCATCACACCTCGGTTGTTAAAGTAGCTTACAAACGCCACATTGTATGGGTTGGTAATGTCATAGGCCATGACTCCGCCCATACGTTCAAGGCCCACAAAGGCATATTGGCGCCCATCAATTTGTCCAAGAGCTAGGGCTTCAGGCTCTGGTCCTTTCGCATCAGAGCGAGTATCACCTTCGTTTTCGTCATTGTTATTATTGAAAAGACCACCGTAAATGGAAGCAGTGATTCGCTCCATGTCATCGCCTGAATCAAACACAACTAAACCATTTGTATCCCAGATAGTAAAAGAACGTGCACCGTAGGTGTATAACTCGTTATAAGTGCCGCTACCATCGATTGACCCGTCACTTGAACCTTTAAAAGTACTCACTAACAATCGCCCGATGTCATCATCGTTGTTATTAAGGTAATCAAAATTTGATGCTAGATTTAGGTCTTCAACGCGTATTTCATCAACAAAGGCCAAACAGCCATCATCCTCATCGAAATCCAATCCGCCCGCTGCAATGCACGCAGCTTCATCTTCAGCATCAAAGAAATACTCTCTTCCGTCACCTTCATTAGCCGTGACAATGAAATTAACGCCATTCCAAGTGTAACTATCCACAGTGTCAACTTGATACATGCCAAATAGTCCTGGGTAGTTCTTAAAATTAATACCTCCATCGCGATCAGAAGCATCTAGCTGAAGACTACTCCAATGTTTAAAGCCTAAACCAATAACGCTTGCCAATGTGTTATCTGTAAGGTTCACAATTGCCATTGCGTTAGCTTCTTGTATGGAAACAAAGGCCAGAGAATCATCTTCACTAATCCCAACATACTCCGGTTCAAGGTCCTTCGCTACGGATGCGGTGTAAGGCGCTCCATTGATGGTGCGGCCATTTGGGTTTGCAAAAATAGCGCCCTGTGCTTCAAGCTCAGATTGCAGTAAACCTTCGAAGGTGAGCTCGATATGCAAGTCAGCGGGTACGCCGTCAGTTAGCTCAATAATTGAAATCGAGCCTTCTGGGTCAATACTGTAGTCTCCTGCCGGCTCACCTTCGTTTGCGACAATTGCTTTATTGCCATCATGCGTAAAGGCGACACTGTCAGGCAAAAAGCCTACTTCAACATTCTTCAGAAACACTGGCGTATCACCAGATACATCGTAAAACGCAACGGCGCCGCGAGTACCCGTTTCTTCTGCGGCAACAGCGACAGCTAGTACATCATTATTGTTGTCAAAAGCGAGACTGTTGGCTTCTCCAGTTAAGCTACTGGTGCTATTAACATCTAGTGTGATGGCTGAAGTAAGATTGGTGTTATTGTAAATGCCTTCTGCATCCATCATTAGAGCACCTGCGTCCAAGTTGTTGATATCCATGATTTCTACCACCACTGGATCAGCAGCGCTATTAACAGCATACACCCAGCCTTTACTTGCTTGAAAGGCGACTATTTCAGCGGCGCCCTCAGGGTCATCCGGGTTCAATACTGCTCGACCCAATAAGGTCGTATTCAGTGATGTTGGGGAGTTTGCGCCATCTTGGCCATTTGCCCCAACTGGGCCAGAGACCCCCTCTGCTCCAGCTGGACCTGTCGCGCCCTGCTCACCATCATCCCCCTCTAAGAAACAACCGGATAGTCCGGCAGATAAACAAGTTATGGTTGCAAGTGATAAAATCTTTTTCATAAACATTCTTGTTTTCCTTCAGCGTTTATTGGTCTAATTTTTAAGAGCCAAATGCTGAGGCACAGACATGTCAGTTTGGTGAAAATTTTATGATGACTTTGTTACATTGAAGGCGCACGAAAAGACAAGCAAAACGAATATCTCGTGTTTGATGGCGTTTAAAGGTAACAGGTAAGTGGTGATGAGGATTGATGTGGGTGCTTAATCGACAAAATCGAATTTGTAAGCTTGTTATATCGCCATGGGTCGACAGCGCGAAGTTATGTTTAGGATCCTCGAGCATCCATTTGGCATATTCTTCTTGCTCAAAGGCTGGTTTACTTGAAAAAAGCGTTGAGTAAAACGCAATATTCGCTGCTAAGTCGTCAACGCGCAAATGTACGTGCATTCGTTTCATGTTTGTGCTCCGATATAATGGTATATAACCTAATAAGACGGAGATTTTTCTTTTGGTCGCAAAAAAAGTGCATGCTTTCTCCCCAGACCCCGACTTTTCTCAAACGGTGATTGATGAGCTGTACTGTCCAAAATTCAAATATGTCCCTGTCGCATTTATCGTTGGCCTTCTTTTTGGCATATTTGGTGGACATAGATTCTATTTAGGTAAAACACTCAGTGCTACCGCAATGCTGTTAACGGGAGGCGGAGCGTTAGTGTGGTGGCTAATAGATATGTTCAACATCAAAACTATGGTGTTTGAGCATAACCGTGAGGAAAAAGCCCGTAACGACGCCGGAGAGCCACCACAAAGCTTAGCGTTTCTGCCATCCAAAACAGCCTTGATTATTAATGAACCACCCGGATGGGTAGCGCGACGAAGTTCAAAAAGTCGTGTTTACGGAAGCTTGTTTTTATTGACCTTGATTGGCTTTATCTTAGGCGTAATTTCAGGTCCTACCGGGACTTACGAACCTACCATCATCTTGCTAATTTTTATTCTTGCCTCATTAACGGCGGCGCGTTGGAAGTTAGCCGCAAAAGTCCCGATAATTGCCGCGTTAACGCGCTGGGTTCATAAACTTCGGCTTTACTATTACAGCGTCGATCCTGGTAACATTTGGGTACTGAGCTTACGCCCCATTTATGGTGTGTTTTTTGCGCCATTTAGTGCAAAGGCAAGAGCCGAAGTCCGACTCTATCTAGAGCTGGGTTTGATATTTTCCATCCTATTTTTTGCTGCAAACATTTTGGAAATATCACAGTACGCATCTATTTGGACGGGGATAAGTTTAGCCTTCGCAGAATTCCTTCAAACACTCATTTTCACTTACTTGTTCGTGGCACCTGTTGGAGCATTATTAACCACCCAAATACTACTGTCTCGCCGTGATTGGGTCGTTTGGACAATGAGTATTGCGTGCTTAGGCAGTATTTATGTAGGACTTGATTTAACTAACGGTATCTAGAGCGCGCTACTTGGCGCTGTCGTTTATCCCGAGTTGACGTTAACCACGCACCTTGTGATTATCGGATAGTCTTCAGCCGACACAGTATGATCAAGTATCATTTTAATTAGCAAACCCTCGTCTTTTTGGGTGCGCCACATAAGCCCCTCTTCTGGCGCCAAGCCTTGTTCAGTCGCGTACGATGCGCCAGAGGCTGCCCTCACTGAATACATATTAAACTCGCGGTTTTGATATTTAAGCAGCGCAGACTGTTTGTCCGCTTCGTTGATGTACTGTGCGACCAGCATTTCACCGTTGTCACACCGATACTGCAGGCTTGGCTGTTGCGTTGCATCATCGCTGGGTTCGGTCGTGTTAGGCGTGCAGGCACCGAGGGCAATGAGACTTAAGAGCAAACTGGCGTAAGAAGCGATTCGCCACCTCTTTAAAGCTAAGGTGTTTTTGCATTCTCCCATCAAACTAACCCTCTGCTTGTTGAATAAAAAACTGTTTAACTGCACTTATTTTATTTGCACCCGCTAAACCAAGGTTTCTAATGAATTTTTTCGCTGGCAGGTCGCCCGCGAATAGTTGTTTGAAGCCTTCCATGCTTGCAATGACTTTTTGAGCCTGGGCCTTTCGATAGCGTTCGTATTTGCGCAACTGCTGTTTTGCATAAAACGACTTACCCTGCTCTATGCTTGCACTAATATTCTCAGCAAGCGCAAGCGCATCACCAATCCCAAGATTAGCTCCCTGCCCTGCAAGGGGGTGAATGGTATGTGCAGCATCACCAATCAATACTGCCGATTCGTCCACCCACTGCCTGCAGTATCGCATGCGTAATCCAAAGCTAAACCGTTTGCTTGAAAGCTCGCACTGGCCCAAATGCATATCTATACCTATTGCAATTTCTTTGCAAAACGCTGCATCAGGTAGCGCCAACAAACGCTTTGCTTCGTCAGTTTGTTGCGACCATACAATGGAGCATTGGTGAGCATCTGCCAGCGGTAAAAATGCGAGCGGCCCGCTCGGCATGAAAGCCTGGCGGGCAGTGTCTGCATGCTTTAGTTCAGTATGCAAGTTAGCAACAATTGCGGTATGTCCATAGTCCCAAAAAGTTTGCCTGAACCCTAATTTCTCGCGAACAAACGAGTTCGCTCCGTCTGCACCAACTAAAAGCTTTGCTGAAATCTGAGAGCCGTTGCTTAGCGCCAGCTGACATGGACTGTTCTGCGTGTTTGTCGAATCCATATTGATGGACTCGATTCGCTGACCTAAACGATAATCAATACCCTTCTCCAGGCCCTTTGAATAAAGTCCTGACACAATTTGGTCATTTTCAATAATGTATCCGAGCGAGGCCGCTTTGATTTCCTTAGCATTAAAGTCAATATTACCGAAGCCGTCCGATTCCCACACCTGCATTTGGGTGTATGCCTGTTTACGTTTTATTGCATCCCACACCCCCGCTTGCTCTAACACTTTCTGGCTGGCTGCACTGATGGCGCTGACCCGCGGTGAAAATGTGGGGGATTCAGCCGCTTCAGCAGTATCCAAGGCTTCCTGGGAGTCTACAATCACGATTGAAAGCGGTGGCTTCTCATCCGTTTTGGTTGACTTGCTTTGTGCCTGACCGGCTTGATTCAATAAAAGCGCAAGCGTTTGCCCAACAATCCCTGCCCCCACGATCACAATGTCGCATTGGGTAAATGATGTGTTGGGCGTTTTTTGAGCTCGCTTTTGACTCATGCGCGCTCCCCCATTGCAAAGCGGGCAAATCGCGCTTTTAAAGGTGAGCAAGTATTTAAGATGGCTAAGGCTTTATTACGCCCCACCACTAATGGTAAATATTGATTAGAAAAACTTCGTACCAATGTATCGGTAGCCTTAATAGTGCGCTGCTTATCTTCGGATTGCATCTGTTTGTAAGCTTGGCTTATCGCAAAGCTTCCCGCATCTTTGGAAGCGGCAAACTGCGATTCATCAAAAAGTATTAACGCTAACTGATGAATATCCCGCACGCCCAAATTAAAGCCTTGCCCCGCGATAGGATGTAAGTTTTGTGCCGCATTGCCAATGCAGATGCACCTGTGGCTGGCAAACTGCGGAACTCGTTTTAATGACAAAGGGTAAGTGAAGCGTTGGCTTGCCTGTTCGAAGCGTCCCAAGCGTGAACCAAATAGTGAAGATAGCTCCGATAAGAACTCTCCTTCAGTGAGCGCCTGTATGCGCTGTGCGTATTCGGTTTTTGTCGTCCATACTAATGACATTAAGCGCTGTGATTTATTGCTGGCATAGTCGTTTTTAGAAGCGCTATCGCCAGAGTCGAACATTGGCAATAATGCAATTGGCCCATATTTGGTGAAACGCTCATAGGCAACACCTTCATGCGGGAGCTGCGTATGCACATTGGCAATGATCGCGCTTTGTTCGTAATCTTCACAAATTTGCTCTAAACCAAGCAGTTGGCGCGTATTCGAGGCTGCACCTTCGGCAATGACCAAGAGTTTAGCGTCTAACTTTCGTTTATCTGTTACCAGCGATACTTTGGTTTTTAAACGCTTCACCTGAACAATTTTCTCAGGGGTAAAATACGCTAAGCGACCCTTGGCGCTTTTTCCGATTTCATTGATTTGCTGATATAGCGAAAACCCTAACTGTTCCAAGCGAACCACCTGACCTAAGCAGTCAATTCCCAGATCATGCGCATCTAACACGGTTTGACCAAGATGATGACGGTCTGACACGTGAATTTTCTTGATTTTTTGTGCATCAACGCCCGACATATCAAATTGCCAGTCATTTAAATATTCAAGTGATTGCTTAGCAAGGGCAATGACCCGAGCGTCGAAACTCGGGTGAAGTTCAGATTGTTTAGGGGGGGAAGATTCGATGACCGCTACCGATAAATGTGTTTTTTTCAGAAGTGCTAAAGCGGCGGCGCAGCCAACCACACCGCCACCGGCTATTACCACATCAAAGCTATCACTCATTTAACATCGCTCTTTTACGACACTGCATGAGCTGACCGTAATTTGTTATTGCAATCGCGGTTTTCTCTCATCAATGCTTCAATTTCGTCAATGGTTTTAGGCACGCCAGCGGTCAACACTTTATGCCCATTAGAGGTGATCACAATATCATCTTCAATTCGAATGCCTATGCCTTGATATTGTTTAGGCACATTCGCTTGTGCGTCGATATACAAGCCAGGCTCTACTGTCATCACCACTCCCACCTCAAGAGGCACATCTTGGTCATATTGTTTGTATATGCCCACATCGTGAACATCTAGGCCAAGATAGTGACCTAATCCGTGCATAAAATACGCTCGCCAGCTTTCTTGCTCTAAGGCTTGGGCTTTTGTTCCTTGCAAAATATTAAGCGCAATTAAGCCCTCTACCATGGTTTCGACGCAAGCGGTCATTCCATCACTGATGCACGCACCTGCTTTAAGATGTTTAAGCGCCGCCATTTGGCTGTTCAGCACTAAGTTATACAGTTCACGCTGCGCTTGTGAAAACGCACCGTTTGCGGGAAAGGTGCGCGTAATATCAGCAGCGTAGCCTTGTAATTCACATCCGGCATCAATCAACACCAAATCACCGTCGTTAATCATGTCGCTATTTTCGGTGTAGTGCAAAATACACGCATTATCGCCGCTGCCCACTATGGTGCTATACGCGGGGTTTCTAGCACCGTTCATGGCAAATTCGTGGTGAATTTCGGCCTCTAGCTGATACTCATACATGCCGGGCTTAGCGATCTGCATTGCCCGCTTGTGCGCATTGGCTGAAATTGATGCGGCTTGTTGCATAATCTTAAGCTCTGCGGCTGACTTGATTCTGCGCATGGCGTGAAGCATTGGCGCAACATCAATAATATGAGTCGGCGCCACCAGGCTTTGCTTTGGCGCTGACTTACATTGCCTGATCGCACCTTGCAGTATGGCATCCGCGTAGGGGTATTTGTCCAAGCAAAAATATACGTGCTTATGCTGATTCAGTAACTCGGGCAAAAGCTCATCCGCGCTTTCAATATCAAAGGCCTCATCCACCCCAAGCGATGCAGGCGCATGGTCAAGCCCCAGTCGTCTGCCGTGCCAAATTTCAGCGTGTGGATCGCTAGCTTGCATGAACATAATAGAACCCATAGGCTTGCTATTTTTATGCTGCGACTTCCCTTTGTTCGCAATGGTCACATTGGACAGCACGAGCATCGCATCCGGCTCGTTAAAACCAGATAAATACCAAAAATCACTGTCTTGCCTGAAGCTATATTCGGTATCATTGCTTCGCGTCACACCTTGCGCCGCTGGAATAATGACAATACTTGAGGGTTCGCATTGTGCTAATAAAGCTTCGCGACGCTGGATGAAATCAGATGTTTGTAGGCTCATTTAAGCTCGTTAGTTTGGTGCGTGATCACTTACATTACTTGGCGTGCATGCAGCTGGACTTAGTGGATAACCGATGAATGTTGTCTCGAGTCTAGCAGCGATTTGCCAAGTTCATTAAAACATAACATGGCGCTAATTCTGACATATTCAACCACTTCGAATAGTGCTTGTTCTGACTCTTCATCTTCGGACATTTGCTCGTCCATGCGCACAATTTGCGAAAAATCTTCAAGTGCCTCTTTCACGTCCTCAGAACATTTGGTCAAATCGGCTTGATGCAGTCCAAAACCCAATAAAAAGCCTTGCACCCAATGTGTTAACGCTTGTCCACGTTCGTTTATGGGCGAAGCATCATCTGGTAAACACATTTTTAGTGCAAAATCAGGTTCAATAAACTGCTGGCAAATTTGATTATACAGCTCGGTGATTACATCTTGCATGTCAACAGAAAGCGCTTCGCCCTGGTTAATCACATCGGCAAGGGCTTCTACCCAACCATGGTCGTCTACGTTCATCCCGCCTGCTAACATACCGCAAAGGATACCGTGGACTTCAGCGCCATCCACAATAATGTTTTCTTGATTGAGCTTATTGGATAGCTGCTCGTAATTTTCGTAAATAGATGCTTGTTCAGACAAAAAAAGATACTCATAATTTGTAAGCGTTTTATATGTTTAAAGCCTAGCAAAGAGACACCAAAATAACAAAGATTGAGCTGATATAAGCGCTGGTGCGTAGCATAAGCAAATAATCAATAAGTAAACTCCATGGATTCCCTTACACAAGTTGCCCTTGGTGGCGCAGTTGGTTATGCCGTATTAGGCAAACAATTAGGCCCCAAAGCCGCATTATGGGGGGCCGCTTTTGGCACGCTTCCGGATTTAGATGTATTTCTGCCCTACGGTGGTGAGGTGGAAGCATTTACTTATCACAGGAGCTTTAGCCATTCGTTTATTGTTCACCTGATGGTGGCGCCATTCTTTGCATGGCTTTTGGCTAAGCTGCATAAGCGACATAACACCGAGCTGTATGTCGCAGAACACGGCGATACGACGCAGACGCCAAGGATATTTGGACGCTTCAGTCGCTACGAAGTGAAATGGTTCTATCTCGTATTTTTATGTTTATCGACCCACGCATTACTCGATAGCTGCACAGTATACGGAACTCAATTGTTCTGGCCGCTTACAGAATATCCCGTTGGTATATCCAACCTGTTTATTATTGATCCGCTTTATACTTTGCCGCTCCTCATTGGCTTTGTATTTGCTCTCATTCCTCGCTTGCGCTATTCCTTGGTGAAAAAAGCTAACGCTATTGGATTAATTTTAAGCAGTGTTTACGTGCTGTGGTCATTAGGTGCCAAGGTTTATATCGACCAAAAAGTAGAAGAGGCACTTGCCATAAAGGGCATTCAAGCGGAGCAGTTTATCAGCACGCCTGCTCCTTTCACGACTTTTTTATGGCGCGTGGTGGTTATGGTTGAGCCAAGCGCAAGGGCCTCCGATGCAATTGGCAGCATGAGCGCTGCTAAAAGTGAACACTACTTCGAGGCCTACGCGTCGATACTGGATACGCCAGAGCAAATCAGCTTTGATGCATACCAAACCGACAGCTCTCTTATTGCTGATATTGAAAGTGAATGGGGAGTCAATCGCCTAAAGTGGTTTACAAAAGGTTTTTATGCCATTAAAAATGAAGAAGACAAAGTGATATTGTCAGACCTTCGCATGGGCGTCGAATGTAGCTATGTATTCAATTTTACCGTAGGCGTCAAAGAAAATGATGCAATCCAGCTAGGTGATTTTGAACAAGTCGCGAATCGACCAGACTTTAGCAAAATGCAATACATTTGGGCACGCATATTTGACCCAAATGTTTCGTTAGCACCGCATCCTCCACAAGGACAATGTGCTGATCCTACACAAGCAAACTAGAAAGACCTAAAATCCTTGACTATGATTGTTATCGTGAACTCGCTAATCAAGAGAAGTAGCTGTCTATGCATCGCTTGGAATCAGAGCTATATGAGCTTATCGAAAACGACCGCCGGATCTTTTCATTCATTGAGAAGTCATGCTTGGACGGCTTATGGTACTGGGACTTAGATGCCCCTGAATACGAATGGATGAGCCCTAATTTTTGGCTCACATTAGGCTTTGACCCAAAAGAAAAGCGGCATTTAGCAGAAGAATGGCAAGAGCTCATTTTTAAGGAAGACCTTGACCTCGCGGTAGAAAATTTCCAAAAACACTGCGCAGATCCAGACTACCCTTATGATCAGGTGGTTAGATACCGCCACAAGCTCGGCCATACTGTTTGGATAAAGTGCTCAGGCATGGCAATTCGCGATAAAGATGGTAATCCTATTCGAATGCTTGGCGCACATACCGATATCACTAAAATCAAAAGCTCAGAACTTAAGATGAAAGAAGTGATAGCCTTACGAGAGCGATTTTTTGCTCGAATGTCGCATGAAATTCGCACGCCTTTGCATGGCATAATTGGCATTACGGATATGCTCAAACTAAAAAATACTGACATGAGCATTAGCAATGAGCTTGAGACCATAGCAAGCTGTGGTGAGCAATTATTGGTGCTGTTAGACGACTTGCTTACCTTGGGAACGTTGCAAGAAGACAAGCTTAATACAAGTGTAGAGGCTGTTCCGCTAGCCGTTGTGCTCAACTATGTTAGCAATCTTAACAAAGCGCGGGCGCTGTCCAAAGGGTTAACATTCCGCCTAGAAATTCCTGATGAAATATCTAAGTTCGCCGTGCAGACAGATAAAATAAGGCTTACACAAATCATCGGTAACCTTGTTAATAACGCGATTAAATATACGGACAAAGGTCTGGTTTGCATTTCTGCATCAAGAGTAAATGATCATATCAAAATCTTGGTAAGTGATTCTGGTGCTGGAATAAAGGATGTTGATAAAGCGTTTGAAGCATACTCTCGGGAAACAGCACAAGTGAAGGAAGTTGTTGGAGCCGGTTTAGGACTGGAAATCGTAGCAAGGCTGTGCAAGGAGCTGGGGCATACACTTAGCATGGAAAGTGAGCTAGATAAAGGCACTCGCGTGAGTGTTGATTGCAAAATCGCCTTTCAAACACAGGTCCCAGAAACAATAGACCGTGCGTCAACACAAGCGCTCAAAAAAGACATTTATGTTGGCAACGTACTTATTGTTGATGACAACGAAATTAACTTAGAAATCGCCAAATCTATGCTTAAAGAACATGCAGCTCGCCTCCATTGGGCAAGCAGTGGAGAAGAAGCAATTGAGAAAGCAAAGCAACATGCGGATTATGACGTCATTCTTATGGACCTTAATATGCCTGGAAAAGACGGCTTTCAAACGACCAGAGATATATTGTCAGAAGCGGCTGTTTCAGCCGATAACCTGCAGACAGAATTGCTAAGTGCGCAAGACTCATCGAGCAGTAGCCACATGTCGTCTCAAAAAATCCCCATAATAATTGCGGTTTCGGCTGACGGATACAACGAGACATTAGAGCGTTGCCGACAAGCCGGTATGCATAGCCATTTAACCAAACCTTTCACTAAACAAAAGTTGCTTTCCACCTTGCTAAGCATAAATACATAAAAACGCTGATTGTTCTGTTTGATATTTACTGTGGATGCGTTACTATTTGCGACCCTTCCAAGGACGGTCGTAAGCACGTTTTGTGAACTCAAAGGGTCTGACAAGGCTTTGACTTAACATCGTCAAACGCAGTCTATTTATCACAAACAATGCTTCCTGAAATGTTAGCCAGTATGCTGCATGTTCCTGGCCGATGCTATAAACCCAGGGGGTTGCCTCTGTTGCTATTGTGCAAGCTCGGCTCGTATCGAGAAGCCTACGGTGACGATAATACCTCCACCGTGTCCTATTCGGCGCACGGACGAAAAGTATACAGCGGCATTTTGGGAGGCGCCTTTTTTAGCAACATAAACAGACTTATTCAGCAGGAATTTGATGGCTATATTCAATTTTGGCTCAATCAACATTGACCATGTATACAATGTGCCTCACTTCGTTCAGCCCGGCGAAACGCTCGGCTCTAGTGCATACGACGCCATATTAGGCGGTAAAGGAGCAAATCAATCCATTGCATGTGCCAAAGCCGGTGCAAGCACATTTCATGTAGGCAGCATTCACAGCAACGATGCAAATATGCTTAGCCCTATGTTAGATGCTTCTGTGAACATGAAGTTTGTGGTTCAACAAAATCATACACCTTCGGGTCACGCGATAATTCAAGTGAACGCACAAGGCGAGAACGCCATTATTTTATTCCCCGGGGCGAATCACTTGTTGACCGACGAGATAGTCAAAAATGCGCTTTCTCATGCAAATGAAGGTGACTGGGTGCTGCTTCAAAACGAAACCAACGATATTGATGTAATTATTGAAACCGCATTTGCCCATAAAATTCCCGTAGCATTCAATCCCGCTCCCATGACTGAAGCGGTAAAAGACCTTCCTCTTGAAAAAGTCAGCATGCTTATCGTTAACGAAATTGAAGCAAAGCAGCTGACTGGGACTGAGTCAATTGACGAGGCGCAGCAGGCTCTATTAGACATGTCTGAAAAAACCGAAGTGCTCTTTACTTTGGGTAAAAAAGGCGTGCGTTTTATCAAGCAATCGAAAGTCATTCATGTGGATGCATTTTCAGTGACAGCGGTGGACACCACAGCCGCTGGTGACACTTTTATTGGCTTCTTTTTAGCACAATACGCGATGTTACAAAGTACAATAGACGCGCATAATACTAATGAACTCTCAAACCAAGATGCAGCAATCACACAGGCCCTCACCAGAGCATGCGCTGCATCGGCCATATGCGTCACTCGCCATGGCGCTTCACCTTCTGTTCCAAGCGCAGATGAAGTGGATGAATTTTTACGAAAGCACCGAGTTTAGGCACACAACATAAGCACCTAATGACACTCGGATAACCCGCACACACTTAAAGACTATGAGAATATGACGCAAAAAATCATTCTGGACACCGACCCCGGCATCGACGATGCGATGGCTATTTTCTTTGCTTTTCAGTCTCCTGAGTTCGAAATACTAGGATTAACCACGGTTTTTGGCAACGTGCCAGTAGAGATGTCGGCGCAAAACGCCTTGAGTTTGGTTGAGCTTGCCAAACTTGATATACCTGTATTCAAAGGAGCAGGTATGCCTCACGTTGGCCCCGAATCAAGCTATGCGCATTTTGTTCATGGCGACGACGGATTTGGCAATATCAAACACCCACCACCCAAGGGCACAATACAGCAACAAAGCGCTGCAGAATTTATTGTGCAAAGCGCACGAAAGCATCCGGGTGAAATCACGCTTGTCGCCGTTGGCCCACTTAGTAACTTAGCTTTAGCCTTAAAACTCGAGCCTGAACTACCGCGTTTGATAAAAGCCGTAAATATTATGGGTGGCTCTGCCTTCGCGCCAGGCAATGTAACGCCAGTAGCAGAAGCCAACATCTGGAATGATGCCCATGCAGCAAATATCGTCTTTTCTGCCGGATGGACAGTCAATATGTTTGGGCTTGATGTGACCTACGATTTACCTTTTGCACCTGACTTTACCACTCGTCTTGAAAGTCAAAACTCAGTTCTAGGCGGCTTTGTAAAAAAAGCCGCTGAGTTTTATACTGACTTTTACTCGCAAGGTAAATCAGAACGCGTGTGTTTTTTCCACGACGCTTTTCCGCTCGCATATATGATACAACCCGACTTATTTGAGATGACCGAAGGGCATATTCGAGTAGGCACAGACCCGTTGCATCAAGGACAAACCAGTTTTGCGCCAGTGGGCACAACTACGAGTGATTTATGGCTTGATATGCCACTTGTTAAAGTTGCAACGAAAGTTGATCATAAACGCTTAACTAAGCTCTTTATTGATACCTATGGAAACTGAATCACGCGATGAATTGCCCGTAACAGCTAATGCCAGCATTATGCAAATTCGCAATACGCTCAGGCAAACCTTTCGAGAACGACGACGCTCACTAAACTCAAGCGAGAAACAAAGCGCTGCTCAAGCGCTTTTAGAGCGATGTAAAGCCTTAGAGTTGTTTGATGATTGCGAACGCATCGCACTTTACATGACTAGCGACAGCGAGTTAGATACACGCCCCTTAATTGAATACTTATGGTCACAAGGCAAGGTGGTTTACCTGCCGGTCCTTCATCCGTTTTGCAGTGGGCATTTGATATTCTTAGCGTATGATAAAAATACAATCATGAAGGCGAATGGCTATGGCATTTCTGAGCCGGTGCTTAACTGCAGTGAGCTGTGCCCTACTAATAAATTAGATATTTTGTTTACGCCATTGGTAGCCTTTGATGAAAGTGGAAATCGACTCGGTATGGGCGGCGGATTTTACGATCGTACCTTAGCTGGCCTAAAGAGAGCTGGCTTGAATAAAACAAGCGAAAAGGCTCCGAAGATCATCGGATTGGCGTATGATATACAAAAAACGCTTGCACTACCGGCGCAGGCTTGGGATGAGCCTCTTGGGAATATTCTGACGCCAACGACTTTTTTTCAGTTTGGGAGCTAGGGCACTTGAGGGAAAGAGGAGTCTCGCCTCCAGAAAGCATCGAAATCATGGATGATTTCGCTGAGCGCCCATGGACGGGTTCACAGCGGCTTTCTGGAGGCGAGACTCCTCTTTCCCTCAAGTGCCCTAGCTCCCAAACTGAAACCACAATTATAAATAAGCGAGATACTGATGACGCAAGATGAAAAAAAACGCGCAGTGGCGCATGCCGCTGTTGAGTATGCGCTTGAGCATCTAGACGCTGATAGCATTGTTGGCGTGGGAACAGGCTCTACAGTGAATTATTTTATTGACGCGCTAGCAGACAAAAAGCAACTCTTTGAAGGCGCAGTTTCAAGTTCAGACGCCTCCACAGAGCGTCTCAAAAAACACGGTATTGATGTATACGACTTAAATGAAGTAAGCAGCTTTGACATTTACGTGGACGGGGCAGATGAAATTACCGAACACATGCACATGATTAAAGGTGGCGGCGCTGCGCTTACTCGAGAAAAAATTGTCGCAGCAGTAGCAAAAACCTTTGTTTGCATTGTAGACGATAGCAAAGTAGTGCCAGTACTGGGTAAGTATCCACTCCCAGTTGAAGTCATTCCACTGGCTCGCTCATACGTTGCCAGAGAAATCGTCAAACTCGGTGGCGACCCGGTATACCGAGAAGGCTGCATAACCGACAACGGCAATGTTATTTTAGACGTGCACAACCTAACTATTCTTGAGCCAAGTAAACTTGAGTCTGAAATTAACCAGATTACTGGCGTAGTCACCAATGGAATATTTGCTCGACGCGCTGCTGATGTTGCGCTTGTTGCCGATGAAAATGGCGTCCAGCGTTTAAATTCGAATTAACAGAGTTAAGCTGAACTTAAGATAGTTACACATATAAGATTGGGCTTGGCATTGTGCTTAATTGCTATAAGCCAACGCGATTTTATACTTTGCTCTATGCTGGAATTTTGATATCTTCTGTGCCAATAAAATAGACGTCTAGATGTCTTACACTATCTCCCTATAACCACGAGCACCTCCACGATATGAGTTCCACCGTAAACAAAAAGTCCCTCGCAAAAGATAAAATTAAAATTCTCCTTTTAGAAGGCCTACACAATAGCGCCCTCGAGACTTTTCAAAATGCGGGCTACAGCAATATAGAAGCGCTTAAAACTTCCCTTCCTGAAAACGAGCTCATTGATAAAATTCAAGATGCGCATTTTGTGGGGATACGCTCACGCACCCAGTTAAGCGAAAATGTGGTGGCTCACGCCAAAAAGCTCGTTGCGGTGGGCTGTTTTTGTATTGGTACCAATCAGGTTGACCTGCAAGCTACCTTACTGCGAGGCGTACCGGTGTTTAACGCCCCCTTCTCCAATACGCGCTCAGTCGCCGAGCTTGTTCTTGGTCAAATCATATTGTTACTGCGCGGCATTCCGCGTAAAAACGCCAAAGCGCATCGAGGCGAATGGGAAAAAAGCGCGATTGATTCTTACGAAGCGCGCGGCAAAACGCTCGGTATTATTGGATACGGCCACATTGGCACCCAGCTAAGTATTTTGGCAGAACATTTAGGCATGCGCGTGCAGTTTTACGATATTGAAGATAAGCTTGTGCTTGGCAACTCAATTCAAATCAAGTCACTCAAACGTCTGTTGAACACCTCAGACATTGTAAGTTTGCATGTGCCAGAAACCACACATACCCAAAACATGATTGGTGAAGCTGAACTAAATGAGATGAAACAAGGCGCAATTCTAATCAATGCCGCTCGCGGAACCGTCATTGATATTGATGCCTTATGTCAAGCTATGGAAAGCGGCAAACTCAATGGCGCGGCGATTGATGTGTTTCCCATCGAGCCCAAATCCAATACTGAAGAATTTGAGTCACCGCTGCGCAAATTCGATAATGTCATTCTTACGCCACACGTAGGTGGCTCTACGCAAGAGGCTCAGCAAAACATTGGCATTGAAGTCGCGGGCAAATTAATTAAGTATTCTGACAATGGCTCCACCCTATCAGCGGTCAACTTCCCAGAAGTCTCACTACCTGAGCATGTTGAGCGTTCTCGCTTGCTGCACATCCACAAGAATCGTCCTGGCGTGATGACGCAAATTAACCAAGCCTTTGCCGACAAAGGCATTAATATTGCAGCGCAGTATTTACAGACAAACGAAGATATTGGTTATGTGGTAGTGGACGTTGATGCCGAGAATGCCGATGAAGCCTTTGAACATCTTACCCAGATTGAAGGAACGATTAAAACCCGTATGCTGCACTGGTAACCAGCTAAGCATAGATAAAAAAGCGCTAGTGATAAGAAGTGACAAACTCAAAGAAGTCACTTCTTATCACTAGCGCTTTACTATAAACGCCAATGAACGTTTAGAAGAAGCTGTAAACCAAGGTAACGGCCGTTTCAGTATCAAGTTTGTCGCGGTCTTCGGATGCTTCTGTATTGTGATTAAGCAGAAGCGATACGCGAAGGGCTAATCCACCAAAAAGCTGGGCAGTAAGCGCGGTTTCGGAACGGGTACGCGTATTTTCATCACCAATCTCCGTCGAAAAGGTTTGTGTAAACTGCGACGTTTCAGAAATATTCCAGTTGTAGTCGGCTGCCGCACGCACCACAAAGCCATCTAAGCTTTCTCCGTTAATGTCTTCAGAAAAAGTATAACCCGGACCAATACTGTAATCGAAAGATGAGGTATCGTTTTCCCATAATAATTGGTTCCAACCTGCAGCTATGGTGGCCTGATATTCAAAGTTGCTTAAGCGATTATCTTCATAAGACGCAAATCCAAACAGACGATGATTAGGATTTTCTAACTTGTAATTAGCCTGCGCAGAGCCAAATACACGTTGCGCCGTTGTATTGGTCACGTCCTCACCAGCCTCATTTCGAGTAGTGTCTTCGCTGTATAACCCTTCAACCAAGTATACATTGCTCCACCTTTCAAGCTCCTGCGTCGCATTCAGGCCGAAGGAGATTGACGTGGTGTCTGTATTACCTGTAGTGGCAATAAATCCAAACTCACCATCTAGCGTAAACGGCTTTGGCTCCTCTTCTTGTGCGATTACCGAAGTTGAGGCTAAGCCAAGTGCAATAAAGAGTGTAAGCGTATTAGTATTCATAGCGTGTCCATTAAATGTAGTCCGATTTATCTTACGATGTGTGTGAAGTCTTACGCTATCACAAACAGAGCAGAACGCTCTGATAGCTAAAGGGCGCAATGGTAAACAAATTCAAGCAACAATCCAATCAAAAAAACTGGTAGACCATAGAAATACTGGTCTGCGTGGTGAATCTGTCTATATTTCGCGACACATTTTCGTCCACGGCCATCTCAAAACTCAGTTTCATCGCGAAGCGCTCAAAAATTTTCGCGCTGATGGAGGTTTGCGATCGAGCATTGGTAAATAACTCTCCTACTTCCGCGCTAATCGACTGTCGAAAGCGAGTATCATTTTGAAAGCGATAGGCATAGTTTGCAGTCGCCCTTACGATCATTTCTTCGATAATCAGTCCAGTGTCATCTCTGGTCGAACGCGTCCAACCAGGTCCAAGACTATATCGAAAAGAGGTGTGGTCTTTTTTCAAGGCCAATTGACTCCAGCCCATTACGGCCGTGAGCTGATCACGTAAACGCAAAAATTGGTTGTCATCGTACTGTGCAAATAAAAACAGCCTGTTGGTAGGCGTACTAAGCTTGTAATCAATTTGCGCGGAAAATAAAAGGCGATTAGTTTCAATATCGTCAGCATCTTCTTCGTCGACTCTCGTACTTCTCGTTAACACTTGAAGTGAATATTGATTGCTCCAGTGCTCTAGCTCATGGTCAGCCTCAAACGCGGCTTTAAGCATGCTGGTATTAGTATTTCCCGTTGTCACCAAAAACCCAAACTCACCGTCAAGCTCAAACGAAGGAAAGTTTTCCTCTTCACCGGCAAAAAGCTGCTCAGGCTTTACGGTTAGCAACTTGATTAAATTACGTTTTCTGTGAGGATTTCTGAAAAAATCGGAGGCTTTCTTTTTGTGTAGCTCTTGGACTTGGGAGGCACTTTCACGCTCGTCAGCGAAACATCCATGAGCGAGTATTAAGATGACAAATAAGACGAGTACTTTCATGTGTCGCATTCACTAACTGAAATTAAGCGACTACGCGATCGCTAATCAACATGGTTTAATTATTATAGTTTTAACGCGACTTGGCGGCCGTAAATGATGTGCTACTTCAAACTAGCAGCAATTTTTAAGGACTCAGCAAGCGCGAATTCAATAATGATATCATATTCATATTCCTGCAATCCAATCATCTTAAGCGTTTCACTGCACACTCCTTGATGAGAGGTCACGCCTCTGCCGTCTTCAAAGTGAGCCATTATTTGTGAGGTGTACAAAATGCTTGCTTCAAAGCTTTGAAGAGGTGAGTGAGATAAATCAACTTGGCTCAAGGGCAAGTGAAGGCTTTCGGGCAAATTCCACTTCTCAAGGATCAAACCGCTGCATTGAGCAAAGGTAAAATCAAACACTTCTACTTGCGCTTGTGCAGGTAAAATAGTGTCGCTTAACTCAAGATAGTTTATGTATTTTTCTGGCATATGAGCAGCGCAGATCAGTTCGCTCAAATGCTGAAGAATGCCTAACACAAAGTATCGCTCACTACCTCTTACTTGCTTCTGCTGCGCCAGTGCTTTAGCAACTAAGCCCGATAGCACCGCCTTGTACCAGAATTTTTCAAAATCGATGAGCGAGCTGTCAAACGCTCGAAAGGCGTTATTTGCCGTTTCTGCCATCGAGATATTGTATGCTGCCTCACCCCCTATAATACTCAATGCCTTTGGTACAGACGACACCTGTGCAGGGAAGCGAAATAGTGCGCTGTTTGCCAGTTTAAGTACTTTGGCAGTCATTGACGGATCTAAAGACATGACCTGCGCCAAGTCGTCGATATCACTTTTGGGATCATCGAGTAGGGTTTGTAAACGCACACAGGTATGAGGTAAGGTGAAAGATTGAGAAGCTAATTTTACGATAGACGCTACAGACATCAACATGCTCGAAATAATGAAATTGAAGCGAGTATAGCCATTTCAATGTGCATCTTGCGTTCAGCAATTTATACCTACGAAATGCTCGGTATACCTCTTACGTAATGGCGATGGTAAATTGCATTGGATGCTTGAGTACAAATGAAGGAATTAAAAGAGGGAGCCCTGATTAAAGTGTACATCACTGTCTTGCGTTTTATTTTTCCGACCTAGATAGGCGCGTTTTCGCCTGTTGCAGGCCTGCACAATCACACGCTTAGTGCTGTCGTCAATGGAATGCCAGTGCGTGCGCTCTTCTCGACTTCTAAAGCAACCAATACAGTATCCACGGGGACCTGACTCGCATACGCCAATGCAAGGACTTGGAATGTCGAAAAATTCTAACTGGCGCATCTTACCTCACGCGTTGCAAACAGCATCGCTTGCCATTATAGACTGAGCATGCTCAAACATGAGAGATGGCTTTTTGTACAGTGCTCTGTGCGCTTAACGAAAACCCTCACTAGGTTCAGTTTTATGAATGATAAACTTTGGATAGGCTTTCAGCATCAAGGATGATTGAGCAGGAAGCAAAGGATTGCAAACAACCGAGTACTTTGAAAACAAGCTTACACAGAATGAGCAAGGGATTGAACGAGCATGGGTCGAAACGGCCTACTATTCACCTGAATGTATAGTGACCCACGAGAACGGACGAGTCAGCCACTATGCGAAGATTAATAGGCAAGGCGGTCAGTATTTGCGGGTGATTCTGCTTAAAGATAAACGCACAGTAAAAGACGCCTTTTTTGAACGGCACTTTCGTCCAAAGAAACATCTGTCTCGCGCACGAAGAGGCTAAGGCCTAGGTTTCTTATCGTACTTCACTTTTATCATCATACCCGGATATAAAACCTCCATTCCATGCACTATTTGCCCTTTGTAAAGCGGCGTAAGGGGCGTATGCAAACTGTTTTTTCCTTGCATCAAAACAGAGGGTTTAATTGCGACCTCATGTTGCTCATAGGTATAACAAGGTTCATCCATACCGGTGTAAGTAAGATAGCCGTTAATAACAACACCGTGGCTGTAACAAGATGACCAGCTTGCCCAATACATTTTAGCAGCACTTGCTTTTTCTACATCGCCCGTTAATGTAAATTCCGCATCTACGGCTTTACTGCGGGTTGTCCAGTGGTCTTCAACGTCATTTAGCCACGCCATTTCAATGCTGTGGCTGCGTGACAATGATAAGTCATCAACGACGGGAGTCACATAAGCGATGCCGTCAGGCGCAGTCACAATGGCAAGAATTTCAATCGCTCGGCTTTGTTCAGGAAGCCACGTGCTATCCCATTGAAAAGAATGCGGTGCTTTTTGGCTTGTACCAATATGATTGCCTAATTTACCCTTATGAATGGCGTACTGCCATTTGTAGCGCTGACCATTTCCATTAAAGTCAACGTCCTCAAACCTCCCAATGTAGTCCACTTTGTGGACAGGACCTTGGCTACTCACACTAAGCGTTGTAGACAACTGAATCTCGTTGTTTGGTGGTCTGTTAACCGTCGCACGGCTATGGGCTTTTGCAGAATTGTAATAAACTCGAAGCGTTATCCCATATACCAGATGCTGCGGCCAGTCCCAAGGGTGGGCTTCGTTAACGGTGAATTTGAAGGCATTGTTTTCCCCTTCATTTAGGGCGCTTATCGGAACATCAACATACGGCAAAAACAAATGCGGAAATTCAGTTTGTGGCTCTGGAATGTGGGGCGATTCTGGAAAGGCTAATACATCGCTCTGATTAATTTGCACGGCAAAACCGGTGGTGCCTTCGTGGGAAAGTAGTTTTTCAACAATAAGTTTTGCGCTTACCGCTTTGTCTAAGTCCAGGCTATGGCCGAAGGGAATAAAACCGTTTTGATGAAAACCAATGTCCTCTAGCTTCTTGTCGGTTAAATACCCATAATTCCCGCCAACTCGCAAAAAACCATCATCTTCAGTGGATTCAACAGTCCATACATAGTCCCTGTATACGTCGCCACTATCAAATAGTGCGTCATCAGCAGAAGCTGCGCTAATGCGAATAAATAAGGCAAAGAAAAGGGTAAATGTGATTGTTAAGCACAATTTGAAAAATCTAAATCGCATACACCAACCTAATACTGATGTGAGGACAGTTATCATTTCATTGCTTAGAAATACCTGCAAGTATTCAAAATACGTTTTGCTATTCATCTTTTGAGTTTTCAAGCCTGAGAAAAGTCGACTTCAGTGTGTGCGATTTTTGTATACGCAAAAAAAACCAGCATCGCTTTGGGATGCTGGTTCTCATTTCTCACATGTCAGTTTAATTAACCTCAACTCGGGATAAGCGATAGTGCAAATGCATGTTTTAACTATGTATTTATTAAATTATCACCAAGTAGTGATAAAAACGTGAAGTGCAAGGCGCAAAAGTGACGTAATAGTCATTCTATTGCTCGCTTTTGCAACGCAGTAATTCACGTTTTTAGCGCTACTTGGCGCTGTCGCTTATCCCGAGTTGAGGTTAACTAAAGCGACTATTTCTTTTTCTTAGCCTTCGGGTTTGGCATGTCAGTAATGCTACCTTCGAAAATCTCTGCTGCCAGACCAATGGACTCATTTAAGGTAGGGTGAGCGTGGATAGTCAATGCAATATCTTCTGCATCCGCACCCATTTCAATCGCCAGGCCAATTTCACCTAGCATTTCACCCGCATTGGTACCTACCAATGCACCACCAATTAAGCGATCGCTGTCTTTATCAAAAATCAGCTTAGTCATACCATCGGTTGCATCCGATGCGATAGCTCTGCCAGATGCTGCCCATGGAAAGCTAGCAGTTTCATAGCTAATTCCCTGCTCTTTTGCTTCTTTCTCAGTCAGGCCTACCCATGCAACTTCTGGTTCAGTATAGGCTACTGATGGAATGCATCGTGGGTCAAAGTAGTGTTTTTTGCCCGAAATAACTTCTGCTGCAACATGCCCCTCATGAACCGCTTTATGCGCCAGCATAGGTTGCCCGACCAAATCGCCAATCGCAAAAATGTGACTGACATTCGTTCGCATTTGCTTATCTACATTAATAAACCCGCGCTCATCAATATTCACGCCTGCTTTCTCAGCGGCAACAAGCGAACCGTTTGGCTTGCGACCCACTGCCACTAACACGCGGTCATAACGAACAGGTTCTGCTGGCGCATTTTTCCCTTCAAAGGTGACATATAAACCATCTTTTTTCGCATCAACTGCCGTGACTTTGGTTTCTAGCATTGTGTTGAATTTGTTTTTGATAGTCTTCATGTAGACTTTAACAATGTCTTTATCGGCTGCTGGCATTAACTGGTCTAAAAACTCGACCACATCTATTTGCGAACCAAGTGCGTGGTAGACTGTGCCCATTTCAAGACCAATGATACCGCCACCTAACACCAGCATTTTCTCTGGAATGTCTTTCATCTCCAAAGCGCCAGTAGAGTCAATTACCCGCTCGTCGTCGTGCGGAATAAACGGAAGGTTTACAGGTTCTGAACCCGCAGCGATAATCGCATTTTCGAAGCTAATGGTCGTTTTGCCGTCTTTACCTTCAACTTCCAAGGTGTTTGCGCCCGTAAACTTACCGTAGCCTTGCACAAAGTTTACTTTGCGCATCTTAGACATGCCCGACAAGCCCTTCGTCAACTGACCCACCACACCGTCTTTATAAGCACGGATTTTATCAAGGTCAAAGGTGGGCTCGCCAAATGAAACCCCGTGCGCTGATAAGTGCTTGGCTTCTTGAATCACCTTTGCAACATGAAGGAGTGCTTTTGACGGGATACACCCAACATTCAGACAAACGCCGCCCAGCGTGTCTCTTGCATCCACAATTACGGTATCAATACCTAAATCAGCAGCTCTAAATGCGGCTGAATATCCACCAGGACCTGCACCAAGTACCACTAATTGCGTTTTAATTTCGCTCATTATGACCTCAATTGACTGTTTCTGTTTGTTTCGACTTACTTAATAGCCGATGCTAATTTGCGCGTATTGTACGTTAAAATTGCCGCAGGGGTAGACCGCACAACCCACTTTTTTCCATTTTTTACTCGCTTGTTCACATCTGGACAAGCTCAAACACATTCATGTATTTTTGCATGGCTGGGGGGAGAAGAGGGGGTGTGCTATATGTAAGCGTCACGGGCAAGGACGCCCGTGCCGAGCGCCCATTGACGGGTTCACAGCGCCTTACATATAGCACACCCCCTCTTCTCCCCCTAGCCATGCAACAAGCACTACAACAGAATGCGACGAATATCCGCTAGGCATTCGCCAAGGTGTACTGCAAATCTGGCTGCTAGTGCGCCATCGATCACGCGGTGATCGTATGACAAGGACAGCGGCAACATTAAGCGAGGCTGGAACGCTTTACCATCCCACTTTGGTTTTATCTCAGATTTACTTACGCCCAATATTGCCACATCAGGCGCGTTCACAATTGGCGTAAATGCCGTACCGCCAATGCCGCCTAAGCTTGAAATAGTAAAGCAACTGCCCTGCATATCGGCAGATTTTAGCTTGCCATCTCTCGCCTTCACTGAAATTTCCATCAGCTCCTTTGAGATTTCAATGATGCCTTTTTTATCTACGTCACGCACCACCGGCACTACTAAGCCATTTGGCGTGTCAACAGCAATACCAATATGATAATACTTCTTCTGAATTAAGGACTCACCATCTGTCGACAAGGAAGTATTAAAGGTGGGGTATTGTTTAAGCGCATCGGCAACCGCCTTCATCATAAACACAAGCGGCGTAATTTTAACGCCTAGCTTGCGCTTCTCAGCGATGGCGTTTTGTTCCTTACGGAAACTTTCAAGGTCGGTAATGTCCGCCTCTTCAAATTGCGTGACGTGAGGGATAGTCACCCAATTTCGATGCAAATTAGGACCAGATAATTTTTGAATACGCGTTAGCGGCTTCTCTTCAATCTCGCCAAACTTGCTAAAATCGACTTTTGGCTGAGCAATAACCTGCAAACCACCTTCACCCTGAGCACTCACTGCACCAGCGCTCGCCTTGGGACGCGAAAGCTCGTATTTTACATACGACTGCACATCTTCTTTAAGGATGCGGTTCTTGCGACCTGAACCCTGAACTTGCGTCAGCTCAACCCCAAACTCACGTGCCAAACGTCGTACCGATGGAGATGCATGCACTTTACCCGATTTGCTCTTTGCACCCGCAGACGGATGATGCGGCACAGGCGGCGCTTTTTGAGCGCTTGCTTGCTGAGCGGCTGGCTTTTGAGCGGATTGTTTCGGTGTTTCTTGCTTAGGCGCCTCTTGTTTTGACGAGTCAGATGTCTCTTTTGTGCTGCCACCTGCCACTTCAAGGGTTAGCACCAACGACCCTTTTGATACTTTATCGCCTACGCTTATTTTCAAATCTTTGATAATACCAGCTTCAGGGGCAGGCACGTCCATTGTGGCTTTGTCAGTTTCAAGCGTAATAAGGCCATCTTCCGCTTCCACCTTGTCACCAGAGGCAACAAGCACTTCAATCACATCGACATCTTCTGCATCACCAATATCCGGCACGGTTACTTCAATAATACTGGTGCCAGTTGACTCAGCTTTAGGAGTAGGCGCCTCATCCTCTTTAACCGAGGGTTTATCATCAGAGCCTTTGCCATCACCTTCAGTGGTCAGTGTCAACACCAAAGAGCCCATAGACACCTTGTCGCCCACTGCCACTTTAAGTTCAAGCACCTTACCTGCTTGTGGTGCAGGCACGTCCATGGTCGCTTTATCTGTTTCAAGGGTAATCAGGCCATCTTCAGCTTCAACAACATCGCCCTCTTTCACCAAGATTTCAATAATCTCAACGTCTTCGGCATCACCAATATCGGGGACGGTTACGTTTAGGATTGGACCTGCCCCGCCGTCACCACCTCCGCCAGAATGCGAACCAGCTGAAGGTTTGTCGTCATCAACTGAGTCATCGCAATCATCTGAGGAGTCTTGATCGTCGTCTTGCTCTTTTTCTTTTTCAGGCGCATTGTCACCAGAGTCATCCGCGCTGCCAGCTTCTTCAGCTTTACCTAGCACATCGCCTTGCTTAATCTTATCGCCCACCGCCACTGAGATTTCTTTGACTGTGCCGTCGAAGGGAATCGGGATATCCATACTGGCTTTATCGCTTTCAACCGTGACAAATGCATCTTCTGCCTCAAGCTTTTGACCCACTTCCACGCAAAGCTCAATCACTTCAACTTCATCTTCACCCACATCGGGTACTACAACATCAACTAAATTCGCCATTGTCAGTCTCCTTATGCGTAAAGTGGGTTAATTTTATCAGCGTCAATATCCAGCTCTTTATGCGCTGCCATTAGCTCTTTCTCGCTGAAATCACCTTGCTTATACAATTCGTACAGTGCTGCATAAGCCACATGATTTGCATCAACTTCAAAGTGACGACGCAAATTGGCGCGGCTGTCGGAGCGACCAAAACCGTCTGTACCAAGCACCCGGTAGCTGCCAGGTACAAAAGGTCGCACCTGCTCGGCATACGCTTTTATATAATCGGTAGCGGCGATAGTGGGTCCATCAAAACCATCGTTTAGCACATCGGTAATATAAGGCGTTTTCGCTTTTCCTTTTGGATTACGCATGTTAAAGCGATCGCAGTCTATACCGTCTCGTCCAAGCTCATTAAATGAGGTGGCGCTATACACTTCAGAGGCAACGCCGTATTTATCGTGAAGCAGTGTTGCCGCTTCTCTCACCTGCACTAAAATAGTGCCACTGCCTAATAGCTTCACTTTCTTTTTAGATTTGGCCGTGCCCACTTTATCAAGTAAGTATAAGCCTTTAAGAATGCCCTCTTGGGAGCCTTTAGGCATTTCTGGCTGCACGTAGTTTTCGTTCATTACCGTTAAATAGAAGAACACGTTTTCTTGATCTTCTAGCATACGGCGAATGCCATCTTGCACAATGACCGCAACTTCAAAGCCATAAGTAGGGTCATAGCTCACGCAGTTGGGGATCAAGCCAGCCTGAATGTGGCTATGACCATCTTGGTGCTGCAAACCTTCACCGTTTAGTGTTGTGCGCCCTGCCGTGCCACCTACTAAGAAGCCGCGGCACTGCGAATCACCTGCCGCCCAAGCCATATCGCCCACGCGCTGGAAGCCGAACATAGAATAGTAAATGTAGACTGGGAGCATAGGTAGATTGTTGAGCGAGTAAGACGTACCTGCTGCCACAAAAGACGACATTGCGCCAAGCTCATTTATGCCCTCTTGCAGTACTTGACCTTTTTTATCTTCGCGATAGTACGCCACTTGGTCTTTATCTTGTGGCACATATTTTTGCCCCGTGTTGGAGTAGATGCCCACTTGACGGAACAAGCCTTCCATACCAAAAGTACGGGCTTCATCAGGGATAATAGGCACCACTCGGCCACCCATTTGCTTATCTTTAAGCATTACCGTAAGCACCCGAACAAATGCCATAGTCGTAGATATTTCACGATCGCCAGAGCCTTTAGTAACTGCCTCAAAGGCTTTAAGCGGAGGCGCAGGTAGCTCTTCAGTAGACTTCGGACGACGCACCGGCATAAAACCGTTTAAGGCTTCACGCTTTTCTTTGAGGTACTTGTACTCTGGGCTGTCTTCTTCAAATTTGAAGTATTTTAAGTCGGCACAATCGTCATCTGACAATGGAATGTTGAAACGATCGCGATACTGCTTCACAGAATCGGCAGCCATCTTCTTCACGTTGTGAGCGATGTTTTTACCTTCACCCGCATCACCCAGGCCATAACCTTTAACGGTTTTGGCAAGAATGACCTGCGGTCGGCCTTTGGTTTCAGTCGCTCTTTTGTAAGCTGCATACACCTTCACTGGATCGTGACCACCACGGTTCAGACGCCAAATGTCTTCATCAGACATATTTGACACCATCTCTTTTAGCTCTGGATACTTACCAAAGAAGTTTTCGCGCGTGTAGTTGCCGCCTTTTGCTTTATAGTTTTGATATTCACCATCCACGGTTTCGTTCATCACGTCGAGTAATTTACCTGAACCGTCACGGGCTAATAGTGGATCCCAATAGCGACCCCAAATGACTTTCAGCACTTCCCAACCGGCCCCGCGAAAGACGCCCTCTAGCTCCTGAATAATCTTACCGTTACCACGCACCGGACCATCTAAGCGCTGCAAGTTACAGTTAATCACAAAGGTGAGGTTGTCTAGGTTTTCGCGCGAGGCTAAACCAATGGCGCCCAAGCTTTCTGGCTCATCCACTTCACCGTCACCCATAAAGCACCAAACGCGCTGGTTTGAGCAGTCTTTTAATCCGCGGTTAGTGAGGTATTTTAAAAACCGTGCAAGATAAATAGCCTGCATAGGACCCAAGCCCATGGATACCGTTGGAAACTGCCAGAAATCAGGCATCAGTTTAGGGTGCGGATATGAAGATAATCCCTTACCGTCTACTTCTTGACGAAACATATCCAACTGATCATGGCTTAATCGCCCTTCGATGTAAGCGCGGGAATAAATACCGGGAGAGGCATGACCTTGTACAAACAAATAATCGCCTCCGTTGTCTTCGGTTGGCGCGCGGAAAAAGTGGTTAAAACCGACATCATAAAGCATGGCAGAAGATGCGAAGCTTGAAATATGCCCACCCAACTCTAGATCTTTCTTAGAGCCGCGAAGTACCATCATCAGAGCATTCCAGCGAATAGCATTACGGATTTTGGTTTCTATTGTTTGGTCGCCCGGCATGGTTGGCTCTTGGCCAGCGGGGATAGTATTGATGTAAGCTGTGGTCGCATCGTAGGGTAGATGTGCACCATTACGCCGAGCTTTTTCAATTAAAGACTCAAGCAAATAGTGAGCGCGATCTACGCCTTCTTCTTCTAGCACTGCTTCAAGGGCGTCTAACCATTCTTGGGTTTCTTGCGGGTCAACATCGTTCATCGTGCCCTCAGCGGTATTAGACAAATTGTCAGCCATAGCTTATTCCTATTCTTGTATTTCAATAAAAAATCTTCAAAAAAAGCAAGATGAACCTTCATGCTTGCTGATATAGTGCGCAAGTTAAGCGCTTTAATTATTACCTTCACTATTCACATCCAAGCGGCGAATGCGTCTTTGTACATTAGCGTCGCGTTGATTAATTTCTAATAGTGTTTTCTCAATAAACTCTAAATGCGTATGACTCGCTGAGCGTGCCATTATTGGGTCGCCTTTGACAATGGCACTCACAATATCTTCGCGCTGTTGCCGTATCACTTGCTCCACATCTGCCCCACTTCTGAGCATGCTTAAATTGCGTTGAATGTTATCAATTAGCATCGTTTGCATGGTTCTCATCACATGCAGCAAAACCATATTGTGCGACGCTTTTGCCATAGTCAGATAAAACTCGGTTAGGGCTTTTGCTTCTTGCTCAATTCCTGCTTCATTCTGTTCAGACGTCAACGCGTGCAAATTAATGAGCGCGTCATTTAAAGCCTCATAATCGGACTCTTGTCCTCTTAACGCTGCGTAGTATGCTGCCATCCCCTCAAGCGCATGGCGAAATTCAAGCAAATCAAATTGTGTCTCAGGGCGAGTTGCTACCAAATCCATCAGTGGATCGGTCATCGCTTTGTTTAAATTTTTGGTGACAAACGTGCCGCCGCCTTGCTTACGCTCTATTAGGCCTTTGGCGCTAAGGTTTTGAATCGCTTCGCGAAGAGATGGGCGCGAAACTTGGAATTTTTCGGCAAGCAAGCGCTCAGGTAAAAGCTTTTCGCCAGCGGTAAGGGTACCGTCAACAATCATCGTTTCAAGACGCTCTGTGATCATGTCTGAAATTTTAGCTTGCTTAATCATGACCTGTTTCACCTAAAGGTTATCCGCTGCGAATGTGTACCAAAGCCACTCTAAAAGCTTTGGTTTTGGCTGACAGAAGACTAAATGGTAATACCAATTAACCAAACATTGTATTGGAGTTTTTATGAAAGGTAAAGAGTAAGCGCAACTTCTAAGACACTACTCCGACCATTGTTGCCACTGATAGCGCTATTAAAATGAAAACTATGTTGCGCTTAACGAGTTTAACGAGTTGCAGGGGTTCGTTTAAACAAACGTCTTTATTGTCGTCTCTGTTCGTCCTCACATCTTCTGCTGCTCGAGCCACTTTGGCTAGGGCGTCATACGAACTCATGGAGCCGTTCAGCAAAATGTCAAACCACGCATTGAACGCGTTGGTGAAATGGCCAACGACCAAAAAGCCAAAGGTGGTAATGCGAACGGGGATCCAATCGAGAATGAACAAAATCTTGAGCGCATCATTATGCGCATTAGTAAGTTTTTCAATTTCGCCACCTTGATCAGCCGGTTGCGCTTGAGAAGAAACTTCAGATTCGCCCTGCTCTTTAAGCGCAGTATTAAGCTTGTCGTTTTGATATCTTGCCCATTCCTTTACTAAGGAATAGAAAATCAGTCCAGGTACACCCGTTAAGATAAAGAACAAAAGCACTGACGCGTACTGACGATAGTTAACAAGCACGAGCTGCTTGCCAACGTTGTCAAGCTGGCCGCCTTCGTTGCCAAACGACATGCTGTGTAAAGAACATGCCTCGAAGTCGTCTCGGTTAGCGGCTTGAAGGTAGCGTTTGTAGGTATTGCGGGTCACAGGACAACCTAAACATATCCAAAGCACCAATATGCTTGCCAGAAACATCAAGATACCGGGTAGCCAGTCCATCAGAAAGTACGCAGCGATAGCTGGACAAGCGGCCACGAGCAAACATGCAATGATTCCAGATAAGCTGGCAAACCATTTTGTTTCCAAAATAAAAGAAAAATAATGATTGGCAAGGTTTGCAATATGAAACTGCTTCGATTTTGTTGTAACGCGTTCAAGCGCCATAACAATAAGTACAGTAAATAAAGTCACGATAGGCTCGTTAGTTATTTATAAGCAATACAAGCAAGTATATGGTTTATGGACGAACCTTCAATGTTTATCTTGGTTGACCTAGTAACAATTATCGTAAGAGAAGTTTCATTGTTTTGATATACTTCGCGCGATAACTTAACCAGTAAATAGGTAAGGGAGAGAACTGCGCTTTGGAAAACCTTTTAAATCATTATCAGTGCGATATCAAAGGCGATGTGCAAGCGGCGCTTACAGAGGATTTGCTTGACGACGCTTCTAAGGGCGAGCTTGGCTCGTCTCCCAGTGATTTCGACATTACTGCTCAGTTGATTGACGATAAGCAAAGCTGTCGCGCTCGCATTATTACACGAGAACATGGCGTGCTTTGTGGCGCAGCGTGGGCGCAGGAAGCGTTTACACAAGTAGATAAAAGCTTAACGCTTAACTGGCGTAAAGCAGATGGCGACAGCTTGAATGAAAATGACATTATTGTAGAGGTGTCGGGTAACGCACGATCCATATTAACCGCAGAGCGCACAGCGCTTAACTTTTTGCAGTTTTTAAGCGGTACTGCCACGGTAACACATTGTTATTCAAAGCTATTACAGCACTCTACAACGACACTTTTAGATACCCGAAAAACCCTACCAAGATATAGACAGGCTCAAAAATATGCGGTAGTTTGCGGTGGCGGTAAAAACCATCGCATAGGTTTGTATGACGCTTTTTTAATAAAAGAGAACCATATAAAGGCCTGTGGCAGCATACAAAAGGCCATTAGCAAAGCGCGCAGATTAAAACCGGATACATCGATAGAACTAGAAGTAGAAAACATCGACGAACTCCATCAAGCTATTTTAGCAGGCGCCGATACAGTAATGCTTGATAATTTTAACAACAAACAAGTCCAAGAGGCAGTTGCCCTCGCAAGTGGCAAGTGTAAATTGGAAGTATCAGGCAATATTACTGACGAAAGACTGTTAGAACTGGCATCAACCGGTGTGGATTTTGTGTCATCTGGTGCACTTACCAAGCATGTAAAGGCATTGGATTTATCGTTATTAATAGATTAGGTATTGAGTTTCATTGCTAATTTTAGCCATTTAATTCAGTGACTTAATTATTTATTGGTGACTTTATGATAAGATCTCCGTGTTAAAACCAACACTTAAGTATGTGTTTGCATACTTCACAAGCAAGGCGTTGAATTTATACTTCACCCCGAGCTTAAGAGACAAGTGTTAACCGCTAAACGTCTTTTGCAGCCAATATTAACTTGTTTAACTTTGAACTATGAACGCGTTAACACGCACTTGAGGACTTATAACCATGTCAAACTTTACAAACAAAGCTCAAAAGGGCTTTACACTAATCGAATTGATGATCGTTGTTGCTATCATCGGTATTTTGGCTGCGATTGCTTTGCCAGCTTATCAGTCTTACACAGACCGTGCTAAGTTTTCAGAATTAGTCTCAGCAGCTAGCGCGGCTAAAACTGCTACAAATGTATGTGTGCAAATTAACAACGATATTACACAATGCCAAACGCCTGGCACCAATGGAATACCATTGGATCAAGCAGCAACGGCTGACCTTCCTGGTGTAACAGTTACAGCAGCGGGAATTCAAGCGATTGCATCTACGAATGAAGTAATTGGAAGCGCAGCAGCTGGTACAGCAACGTTCACTTTAGTGCCTGTTTACACAGCAGCCACCGCAGCAGCTCCAGCTTCTATTGTTTGGACTGAAACTTGCGTTCCAGCGGATGTGTGCTAGAGCGTAAAAAGAAGAAATATAGTAGTAAAAAAGCCCAGTTCACTGGGCTTTTTATTCATGTTGAAAGAGGTTGTCTATGGCTAAAGTAGCTGAAACATTCGTTTGGCAGGGCGCTGACCGTAATGGCAAGAAAACTAAGGGCGAAATCAGCGCGGCGTCAGTCTCGGAAGCAAAGAACATGCTTCGGCGTCAAGGCGTTTCGGCTAAATCGGTCAGAAAGCAAACAAAGCCACTGTTTTCGTTTGGAGAAAAAAAAGTTGACGCGCAAGATATATGCGTTATTTCTCGACAGATAGCCACTATGCTCAATGCCGGTGTCACGCTCATACAATCTCTTGAAATGATTGGGCAAGGCCACGCCAAAGCATCTGTTCGGAAGATGATGGGCGAAATAACAGCGGACGTGAAATCGGGCAACCCACTTAATAGCGCCCTTCGCAAATATCCTCTCCAGTTTGATGATTTGTATTGCGATCTGGTGGAAACAGGAGAGCAATCGGGCGCACTCGAAGGAATTTACGACAGAATTGCCCTATATAAAGAAAAAGCAGAAGCGCTTAAATCAAAGATAAAGAAAGCTATGTTTTATCCGATAGCTGTATTGGTTGTTGCGTTTATAGTAACAACAATACTCTTGGTGTTCGTAGTTCCTCAATTCGAAGATATTTTTGCTGGTTTTGGAGCTGAACTGCCCGCATTTACTCAATTCGTATTAAAAATTTCTAACTTTGTTCAAGACTTTGGGCCGTATATTGCTGCGGGTATCGTTGCAGCCGGATTCCTTTTTGTTCGAGCGCACCGAAATTCGCCCAAGCTGCGCGATGGCGTCGATGCTTACACGCTTAAAGTTCCAGTGGTTGGTGAAATCCTTAAAAAAGCCTCTATTGCACGCTTTACTCGCACCCTCTCAACCACTTTTGCAGCTGGTGTTCCGCTTATTGGTGCATTAGGGTCTGCTGCAGGTGCTTCCGGAAACGCCATTTACCGAGAGGCTATCCTATACATGCGTAAAGAAGTAGCCGCAGGTATTCAAATGAATGCCGCTATGCGCGCAACTGCTGTATTCCCCGATATGGTAACGCAAATGGTTGCTATCGGTGAAGAATCCGGTTCGGTGGATGAAATGCTCGGTAAAATTGCCACCATATATGAAGCTGAGGTTGACGACATGGTTGACGGTCTTACCGCTTTACTCGAGCCAATGATTATGTCTGTGCTTGGCGTGGTGATTGGTGGCCTTATAATTGCAATGTATTTGCCAATCTTTAATATGGGTGCCATTGTTTAAAGTTTTAAACAAAGATAAAAAGCGCTGAACCAAAAGCGCTTTTCAAAGGCTCCTTTACTTAGGCCAATACATGATTGATTTGCTAATAAACTCGCCCGCCTATTTTATAGGCTTTACCTTTATCATCAGTTTGATGATTGGAAGCTTTTTGAATGTTGTCATCTATCGACTGCCGATAATGATGAAGCGCTCGTGGGAGGCTGAAATTGAAGCCTATCAACATCCTGAAGAGGCACAATCTCACGGTGCAGGTGGCGAATCAGACACCTTTAATCTGGTAAAACCGGACTCTACTTGCCCTAAGTGCGGTCACAAAATTCGTGCGTGGGAAAACATTCCTGTTATCAGTTGGCTAGCGCTTCGAGCTAAATGCAGTTCATGCAAAACGCCTATCTCCGCTCGCTATCCAGCTATCGAACTTCTTACCGCTGTGCTTAGCGCGCTTGCTGCATGGCAGCTTGGATTCTCTCCCATAACTTTGGCATTCATATTGGGCACTTGGATGCTGGTTGCGATGACCTTTATCGATATTGACGAGATGCTTTTGCCCGATTCCCTCACCCTGTCATTGTTATGGCTGGGGCTATTAGTCACCGCTATATACAATACAGCAGGCTTACAAGATGCTGTGTTTGGCGCCATTGCAGGATACATGTCGCTGTTTACTGTTTATTGGGCCTTTAAACTACTCACCGGAAAAGAAGGCATGGGCTTTGGTGACTTTAAGCTGCTCGCTGCAATAGGCGTGTGGGTAGGTTGGCAACACCTACCCATCGTTATTTTACTTTCATCGGTTGTTGGCGCCATAGTTGGCATCACGCTTATGTTCATTCAGAAAAAAGACGCTCAACTCGCTATTCCATTTGGTCCCTATCTCGCGGCTGCAGGTTATTTGACGGTGCTCTATGGAGACACTATCGCCGATTGGTATTTATCTACGCTTGGGTAGCTAATTGCGAGTAGTGGATATGAATAAAGCGCCGTCACACGATGGTCATAAATAGTTGAACATCGTTTTTCGCTTTCATTGTGAATCGACTTTTTGTATGATGGGGAATAGCACAAAACAGGTCTAACCAGTGCTGTTTACGCTAGTTCACTTCTCTAGGCATTAGGCCTTATTGATGGGCGTACAAGCCCACGCACAATGATCAAGCAACGTTACGAAACGTTCACTTAAACAAGGATGTAAAATTGAAAAAATTAATCATTTCCGTCACGGTTATATTGCTTTGTATTGCATTAATCGGTCCAAAACTCGCAGGTAACTCGCTAAATCAGTCTTTAGATAATTATGCAGAAGCGCTTAATTCCAGCGGTGTTTACAAAATCGATATAAACGATCGCTCTGAAAGCTGGTTCAACACAAGCGCCATTTTAACACTGCGCGTTGTGATACCAGAGGCTTTTGACCAGCCAGAATCAGAAATCTTTTCGGTGGATATCGATTTTAAAGCGCAACACGGTCCAATCCTCACTGACAACGGTGTTGGACTTGGCTGGGTAAGTTGGACTACGAGTGCCGCTGGCGATAGTCTTGGCGCACTTATAAATGTTGAAGAAGATGGCCCCTTATATTTTGCCAGCGGTAAGATCGGCATTTTCGGTGGTGGCACAAGCATAAGTGATAAAATGCTACCGTTCACTTATACAGATCCTGAGACTCAAGTAACAATGTCCGTCAATGGGTGGGAAGGCAATGGTTTTTTTGGCAATGACAGCACGAGCTATAGCGGTGAATTCGGTGGTATGAATGTTAATGCCGGTGAGGTATTAGAGACAACCTTAGGCAACTGGGAGTTTAGATTAGACGCCGATGCAAGCTACATGGATATTGTTGAAGGAAAACTCTACAACGGAACCATTGGCTTTACCCTAGATTCTTTAAAGGTGAACAACGAGATAGACAACTCTGTAGTGAATATCACTAACTTTATGCTTGAAGCGATTACAAGCTTAGATAGTACGAATGATACCGCAGACATACAGACCAATTTCCAAGTCGAGAGATTGGATGCAACTGAGATGCTCATTGAGCAAATTCAATTAAATACGCAAATTAACAAACTCTCGCAGTCGTTTGCTCGGGCTTATCAGCAAATGAACAATGATATATTGCAGGAACCTGAACGCGCGGCTGAAACAATGCAGGACTTTATGCAAGAGCACTTGTTGGTTCAGCTTCAAACAGAACCAGAATTTAACATTACTCAACTTGAAGCACAGGTAGATGGCGGCAATTTTTCAATGGTCTCTAACAATAAACTTAGCGGCATTAATAGCCTGCCGGACACAATGGAAGACCCGGCATATTGGTTGCAGCACACAGTCTCTGATACACAGTTGACCGTCGATAAACCTGCCGCACTATTTATTGCGAAACAGGTTTTAAAAGCGCAACTTGCCAACAACCCACAGATTGCGGATATGGAAGAAGCACAGTTTAATGAGCTCCTTACACAACAAAGCGAAGCGACCTTAGGCGGACTGGTGCAACAAGGAATGTTAAGCGAAACTGAAAACGGATTTACCATGTCATTTAGCTTAAGCGGCGGTAAAGCCGAGTTGAATGGCAACCCAATGCCTTTACCTATTCAGTAAATTCTCTATTCATTGTTACCGGAGATGGCAATGCCATCTCCTTTGCCTTTCTGCCCAACTCCAAGTACGCAAAAATCCATATCAGTTATACTGCACAACACAATAATCATCGAAAAGGTACGGATAATGAGTCACTTTATTGTTGGCGTAACGGGCGGGATTGGCTCAGGCAAGACTACGGTAACCGATCTGTTTGCTGAGAAAGGCATAGCGGTTGTGGATGCCGACGAGATTGCTCGGCAAGTCGTAGCCAAGGGTTCAGAAGGGCTTGCTAAGATTGCCGCACATTTTGGCGATGACGTGATACAAGAGAACGGAGAGCTAGACCGAAGCGCCCTTCGACATCGAGTGTTTGCCTCATCCGATGACAAAAAATGGCTCGACGCATTGCTGCACCCTCTTATTCGAGAGCAAATGCTTACTCAGACTCAGCAAGCCAACTCAGCCTATGCCATTTTATCGATACCTTTGTTAATTGAAAATAAGCTTCAACCCATGGTTGATCGGGTGCTAGTAGTAGACCTTGACGAAGAAACTCAGCTAGCGAGAGCAACAAATCGGGATAATGCAGACAAAGAATCTCAAGCTCAAACGGAACAAACCATCAAAGCCATCATCAAAAATCAATGTAGCAGACAACAGAGACTTGAAGTTGCTGACGATGTAGTCAACAATAATAGCGATTTGTTAGCCCTCGTTGAACAAGTTGATAAACTTCACTCGCAATATTTGAAGATGGCAAAGCATCACTAGCTATCAAACCTAAAGCTTAATGGATAGGAGCAAAACATGACGGTCGCACTCTACGAATTCCCACTTTGCGAGAAAGTGAGGAACTATCTGCGACTAGAGCAGCTCTTTCATCAGCTTGACGAAGTCAAATACGCCAACACTGAATACCAATACCTCAATTTTTTTGAAGTTCTGTTTGATCTGATTGACTTAATTGAACGCTTAGATTTACGCAGTGATTTTGTCAAAGACATAGACACGCAAGAAAAAAACCTCGTGTATTGGTCGCAGCATCCGGATATTGACGGCAGTGCTCTGGAGCAAGCACTGCACAGCCTGCACGGACTAACTCGCGAGATTAAACAAAATAAAAAACTGGGCGCAGGTCTGCGCGACGAAAAATTTTTGAGCAGTATCCGTCAACGCTTTTCTATTCCCGGCGGCGCCACTAGTTTTGATCTGCCGAGCCTTTTTTGTTGGCTGAAGCAAGACGAAGCAATCAAGAAATCAGACATCAGGAAATGGCGTGCGCACTTGCAAGTGGTGGAAGATACCGTAAGCGTGCTCATGTCTTTTTTACGAGAGCGCGGTCGTTTCAGCGCCAAAGAGGCCAAAAATGGATTCTATCAGGGTAATGTTGAAGACAACAATGAGCTTATTCGCGTTAAATGCGATAATACGTCTGCATACTACCCTGTATTAAGCGGCAATAAGTATCGCTACGGTATTAAGTTTATGATGCTGACTTCCAGCAGCGCTATTGCAGACACCGAACACAGTGAGGAAAATGAGGAGCTTGACGAAAACACGCAGGCTAAATCCCGAGCTGCGTCCAAATTAGGGCCTGCCATTCAAAACGTCAGCGACCAAAGCCTTATTTTTGAACTTGCGTGTTGCTGATATCGCCTAACGCGAATGCGGCACCTTAGCCAACCCAACACATAGTTAAGAGACACACATGCCAACAACCGTAAACTGCCCTACCTGCAATAATGATGTAGTGTGGAGCAAAGAGTCACACTTTCGTCCGTTTTGCAGTAAACGATGCCAGCTAATTGATTTAGGCCAGTGGGCGAATGAAGAAAATAAACTTCCCGCAGGTGGCAACAAAGACGCAGAAACGCCCAGCCACATCGACGTCGAAGACATCGAAGCCATGCTTGCACAGCAAGAGCAGGACTTTTTTAAGTCATGAGTATTCGTTCAGTCTTAGTATGCGGAGGGACTCACGGCAATGAACTATCTGGCGTATATGCGGTAAAACACTGGCAAGGCGCACCCAATGAGCTTGCCAATATAGCGCCAACGGTGGATATTCAATATTTGCTCGTAAATGAAGCTTCAATTGAGGCGAGGACGCGCTACATTGACGAAGATTTTAATCGACAGTTTGATACTTCCCGCTTTCGAAACAATACACAAGCATTAAAAGATGGTGCTGTCTTAAATACTGAGCAAGCCTTGGCGCAGCGGCTATATCATAGCTTTGGGCCGGACTCTGATGCGCAAGCAGATCTCATTATCGATATTCACAACACCACAAGCAGTATGGGCCCCACGCTAATCGTACTTGATAACGATGCCTTCAACAGAGACTTGGCTCGCTATGTCAAAACCCATATGCCGAGTGCGAATATTCTCGTTGAAGACCACGTACCCTTTAACCAACACCCTTATTTTTGCACGCTTGGCAAACGCGGGCTAATGATAGAAGTCGGCGCTCAGGCACAAGGTGCACTGAGAGCCAAGGTGTATGAGCAAAGTGTGGAAATGGCACAGCACATTTTGGCGTTTGTGGAGCAATTTAACCAGCAAGGCGCGAAGGCGCTAAATTTTTCTCCTGTACAAGCCTTTCGACTCATCGAAGAAGTGCGCTACCCACAAGACATCCACGGCAATAGAACAGCCATGATTCATGAAAATATTGACGGTAATGACTTTAGCGCTCTGACCACGGGCGATGCCGCTTTTACTACTTTTGACGGCAAAGAAATAAAATGGGAAGGCGAAACCGTCTATCCCCATTTTATCGGTGAAGCAGCCTATGATGGACTAAACATCGCTTTCGCCACTGCGAGTATTTGCGAGTTTTAGCCCGTCATTTTTTTGATGCTTTGTCTTTTTAGGCTTACGTCAACTACACTTGCGGCACTCTCACGGGTGCGGCTGGCTGAGGCCGAATTGGGCTTTCATAATCCTCTAGCGCTTTAAGCGCTTCTTGTATTGCTCTATCGAGCTGAGGATCTCGACCTTTGCTGGTTTCAATGGTGAGCTGCTCAACTTCAATATCTGGTGCAACCCCCTCATTTTCAACCTTCCATTGTCCGTCGATATCATAAAAGCCAGAGCGAGGAGCAGTAATGCCACCGCCGTCTACCAAAGGTGGAACACCCCAAATTCCGACTAGGCCACCCCATGTGCGTTTACCCACTAGTTTTCCCATATCGTAAAAGCGGAACATGTAAGGCAGCATATCACCACCCGAGCCCGATACTTCATTAATCAGCATGACTTGGGCTCCCCAAATGCCTGCGCCGGGGCTAGTCATGGGCTGATCTGGTTTAAATGGGTTATTAAAAAAACCATTTAGCTCTCGGCGAAGCACGCTAATAAGGTAATCAGCAATTAAACCACCATGATTAAAGCGCTCGTCTAAGACCACGCCTTGTTTGTGCGATTGAGCAAAAAAGTAGCGATTGAAGCTAGTGAAACCATCATATGCCGTATTTGGGATCCATACATACGCAAGTTTGCCATCAGAGGCTTGATCAACATAAGCGCGATTGCGTTCTACCCAGTCGTTCCGGCGAAGCGATACCTCATTAGCAATAGGAGTAACATTGAAGGTTTGCGGCTCATCATCGTCAGGAGATTCGCCAATAGTGATTTGCGTCACTTGACCCAGTGTTCCTTCAAAATAGGTGAATATATTTTTAGACGCATCAACAGCTTGTCCATTGACAGATAGCAAATAGCTGTTGGGCGCAATTTTATGTGCCACTTTGGCCAAAGGCGCAGCCATGTTTTGCGAGGGAAAGTAGCTCTCGCCTGTGTATATTTTAGCAAGTTGAACGCCTTCATCTGTGATAGTAAAGTCAGCGCCAAGCAAGCCAACTTTATTAGCGTCAACTTTTGGCTGTTCACCTGAGCCAGTATAGGAATGGCCTATTGAGACTTCTGCGCCCAAGGTATCGAGTAAATAACTCAAATCAGCAGGATGACTGACCGATGCGACTAAAGGTTGGTACGCCGTATATACCGCGTCCCAGTTTGCACCATGGAAATTGTCGACATACAAATAATCACGCTGGAAACGCCATGCTTCTCTGAATATTTGCTGCCATTCTTGGGCGTAGTTTACTCGCTTTTGAAGGGTCATTTTTAAGTGCTTGTCGTCTTTGCCTGAACTCGCGCTACTGGCAAATACATGCCAGCCTTTATCAGTATTGAGCAATACCGACTCTTTATTGAAAGACAGCTTATACCGGCTAACAGAATCCGCGACTTTTTCTACTTTGCGCTCATGTGGCGAATATTTCATTAAATCATTTTGCGTTTTACCATCGGCATCTGAGTATGATGACAGGTAAAATAGTTCGCCCGCTTTACCTGATTTTAAATGACTAAAGTGACCGCTATGCGCCATAAGCGGCATCACGCGTTGAGAGAGACCATCAAAATCAATGCTTACTTCAACAGGCTTTTCTTCGTCAGAGTCTTCTTCAGATCCAGCCTCCCCATCGCTTTTCTCTTCTAGCGCTTCTTCATCTGAGCGAGCAAGCACCGGCGATTCACCATCCTTACTCAACAGCATATAATATAAGTGATAAGTCGGTTCAAACGGAATCGTCGACATATCTAACCAAGCAGCATTAGGGCCATAGTCTGTGCTTGCCAAAAAGTATAATTTGTCGCCCTGTGCATCCCACACGGGATACCGCATTTCGGCCATGCCGTCAGTCACTTTGACGATTTCGCGATCGTCCACTGAGTAGATTGAAAGCTCTCTGAACATATTGGCATTTTGGGTCGTGTAGGCTATCCATTTGCTATCTGGCGACCAGCTGGCCATGAGCTGCGGCATCACATGTACATTGGTGTTTTGGTCAATAACCCGCGAGCTTTCGTTGTCAATATTCACAATCCAAAGCTGTTGAACATTGTCAGTAAACATTACACGGCTATCGTCTGGCGACCACTGCAAATGCTGATAAAAGCCTTCTTCTTTGAGCTGTATTTCTTTTTCTTGCTTGCCGTGTTGGTCAGCAATTACCAAACGGTATTCGCCCGATGCATCCGAAAACCAGGCGATTTTGCTACCGTCGCTTGACCACGCTGGCGACACCTCACGGGTGCCAGAGCTATCGGAAAGGTTGCGCACCGAACCATGCTCCACGGGCACTGTGAATATGTCGCCACGCCCTGCAAAAACCGCACGTTTTGCGTTAGGAGAAATATCAAAGGTCCCAAGCGTTTTGCTCGCATCTACATACTGCTCGCGCAGCCAATAAAAGTTAGTGTCAATGTTAATGGTGATTTTTTCAGGACTCGTCTTTGTTGCAGTACCTGGCACTTGCATGCGATAAAAATCACCCATGTATTCATAAACCAGCGTACCTTTGTCTACAGCAAAACTCATCACATCGAAGTCTGTAGAGTGAGTCACTTGCTCGAGAGCAGCGGTAGCGGCGTTGTAACGAAATACATTAGCGACTTGTGAGCGATTGGATAAAAAGTAAATGTACTCTTCGTCCCATATGGGGTCGAGGTCAAAATCATTATCAAAAGGTAGGTCTTGTTCTTCAAGTGAGTCTAAATCGATAATGCGAAGGGCTTGGTTTTGGCCACCTCGATAGTTTCGCCAGCCCCTATCCCAAAAGCCAGCTCTACGAAAAACGAGCTTAGAAGCATCTGGAGAGAATGAACCAGAGAATGCGCGATTCATGGGCAAACGCTCAGGGGTCGCCTCATCTATGCCAACCTGATAAAGGCGATCCCATCCGCGAGGAGCATTGCTGCGAGTAGAACGAAACAACACCGATTGACTATCAGGGGCCCACGCAACCGATACGTCAGAGCCAGGGTGATAAGTCAAACGCCGAACCGGGCCACCGTCGGCGCTGACTAAATACACATCAGTGTTGCCTGCATATTCACCCGTAAATGCAACATATTGTCCATTCGGCGAAAGCATCGGCATGCTTTCGCTTCCTTGAAATGAGGTCAAGCGCTTTGCATCGCCACCGTTGACCGATGTGATCCAGATATCATTTGCATATGCAAAGGTCAGTTTATCGCCTGACAAACTTGGCTGGCGCACCAATTGCGTGGCTTGGCTAGACAATGCACATGTGAAAAGAAAAACGAAAAGTGTGAACTGAGATAAGTAGGTGACGGGACGTAAATTGAATCTTTTTCTCATTAGTCTTCCTTTAAATAAGTAAGCATCCGGCGAGTAATGCCAGTCGCATGAAATACTTAACCTCAACTCGGGATAAGCGATAGTGCAAATGTTTGTTTTAACGATGTATTTAATAAATTGTCACCAAGTAGTGATAAAAACGTGAGTGCAAGGCGCAAAAGAGACGTAATAGTGATTCTATTGCTCGCTTTTGCAACGCAGTAATTCGCGTTTTTAGCGCTGCTTGGCGCTGTCGCTTATCCCGAGTTGAGGTTACTTACTTATAGTAGGGGAAGGAGAAGAAATTTAACAGGTTTTGCTAAGCGCTCATATTTTTTAAGCAAGGCTAGGGCGTGTTGATCTTTGCTGTATGATTTTGCAGCAGTTTGTGCGCTATTTAGACAAAGAAGTGCAATTGAAGTGTAGTCATCTACATAAAATTGTGATGATGCAGTATAAATGGTGCACAAGCGCTGCCCGAAGGGTACGCTCTGTGTGTCCACCGCTCTTTGTTACATGCTCTTGATGCAGATACACTGCACCTGCGAGCATGTGCCGCGATCGATGAACACACAGAGCGTACAAAATTCATACAGCAAAGATCAACACGCCCTAGCTACACTGATGCGCTGATGCGCTGATGTAACCTTAGCAACGCCAAGAATGTATCCATCATCAGAAAACGTAATCGCCATTAATTGCCCCTGTGTGAGCGCTGTTTGTTGTCTTTCCTCTTTTTCAGAAGTAACGGTATCGTATATAAGCGCTAAGGCTTGGGTTGAAATGTCAATCAACTTATCGTCGCAGTTGACAAGCTGCAAGCCATCGTTTGTATCCACTACTCTTACCAACTCTTGGTGTTTTTGCATAAAGACTTGGCGCGACAAAAAGGCCTGTTTTGCGTCACTATAGCTGAACCTCTGAGCTGTCTCACTATTTCCCGATTCGCCCTCAAGTACATGGATTTCAACGGTTCGATAATGTGAGTAAGGGCTTTGTGCATAAGCGCTATCACCCGCTGCGCCTGTACCGAAATAATGTATAAAGTGGCCCTGAACAGTAATCAAAAATAAGGCGAGCGCACATGCTACCGTGCCAGCAATGAACTTTGTTTGGTGAATATAAGTTTCATGTACGAAGTTAATTACACTGGTCAACAAATCACGAAATAATCCGGGCTTGTTTTTCGCCTGTTCAATTACTTGTACTTTGTGGCTATTAGGTGCTTTATTTCGAGCTTTCCTTGCTTGATAAAGCCTTGTAAATTCGTCATCAATTTGATGATGGCTATCACCTTGAGATGCTGCCTCTAGTGCAGCTTCCAATTTTTGCTTATTGGGATCTTGATCATTGTTCATTGAAACTCTCCAATCTCACCCTTAAAAAATCTCGTGCGTAACGCAGTCTCGTCTTTATGGTCTCAGCGGGCGACCCAGTGATGCTAGAAATTTGCGCCAGACTAAAGCCCTCTTGCTGCAGACAGAAAGCTTCTTTTTGTAGCAGTGGCAATTTCATTAGCGCGTTGTCAAAAGCCTCATGAACAGAGCTTGATATCAATTCATTTTCAGCAGGCGGCGACAACGCGCAGTCTTCGCTAAGCCATTCACACTCGCGCTTAGCTCGCCTAAACTCATCAAACAAAGCATTTCTCGCAATGGCAAACAGCCAACTTTTAAAACCAGATCGCATACTCGTGTTACCTTGCGTTTTCGCTTGATAGCGATGTGGCTGCTCATAAACCTTCAACCACGTTTTTTGCGCCAAGTCGTTCGCGGTTTGCTCATCTGACATAGACAGCAAGTAATGATATAAATCATCAGACAGCTGCGCATATAACTTATGAAACACGCGTTTAGTTTGCGACAGCGTAAACTCAGCCATTAAGCTGTCGGGGCAATCTTCTTTAATATCCATCAGTCCAATTGATGTAAACACCTTCATTAATCGATTTCCCTGATATGTAAAACAGGTTATTTAACCTGCGAGCTTAAAATCTAAGGTAACACTTAATCCACGCATGGCAACTGCTTTGCCTTGTTCTATTTGCGCTTTGTATTTCCATTTTCTCAGAGCCTTTTTAGCCTCACGGTTAAACACTCCCTTTGGAAACGCATCCAAAATACTGACGTTTTCAACCTCACCACTGGCATTTACATCAAAGCGTAAGGTAACAAACCCTTCAATACCATTAGTCGCCGCATGATTTGGGTATTGTGGTGGCACTCGAACCATAGGACGTGCTTGCTGATTGACAACCAACTTACCCTTATTCAAAGTACCGGAGATAACGGGCGCCTTAAACTCAGGCACTTTGAATCTCGGCTCTGCATCAGGAGCTTGGGGCTCTACCTGTGGTGCTTTTGGAGGCATTTTGAGCTCTGGAGGTGGTGGCACTTTCTGAGTGATTCGTACGGTTTCTTCTAACTCTGGCATAATCGAAGTAATGATAGGTACTGGCGTGGGAGCTGAAGTGATCGTATCGTCATTCTCGATAAGCGCATGCATTCCCGCAAAAAGGCCTAAAGTCGTTGTTGCGCCAGCTAGACTGCTCAAGCCAATGCGAATAAATGCATTGCGATTATTGAGCACCATTTTTATCGGGTTTAGACTGCTGAATGTTTGCATATCACTCTCCTAGTGCTTCGCTTATTGTTTAGTTTCAACACAAACGATATGAAACGACAAAAGGGGTGAAATTAGTTTTCTTAAAAGTGCTAAAAAGAGTAGCTCTTTAATTTCTTAATATGCTTGCTTAATTGCTCATGCTGTTGCTCAAACAAGACCTTGTAGGTTTTAAACATTCGCTGCCGAAACTGCAAAGCATCTACATAGTAAGGTGAACGCATGCCTAGTATGTCGCGCATGGGCCCAATTTTTTTAAAATTGATGCCAACGTATTTCATGTTTTTGGCCAGCTGAGGTTTCACTGCGACGTATACCTTAGGTTTGTTTAGGTGCACAGCCATTGACCCAGCACAAAAATATAAGCTAATCGCAACAAATGAAAAGCACTTTAGCTCTATCTCAGAAAAGTGATGACTGTTCATCATGTGATATCGATAGTCGTAGTATTCCTTAGGCGTATCCATACGCCCGTTTTCGACCAACTCTTTAATGGCTTTGCGCCTGAAAATAGGGGGTACAGTTAAGCGAGAGATTTCACATACCTTTTGGAAGCTATGTGCGTCAGGAGAGAGTTTTTGTTTGGTATAAGTGCCCTTAAATGTACTTGAAAGCTGTAAATCGTCTTGTTCGCTCTCAAGGGTAATTAGACGAACGGAACCCACCATCAAACCTGTTTTGCGATGCTGTATAAAGCAGTGGTAGGAACGATTATCAAATCTATCTTCTTCTAGGGACTCGTGAGATTCTTTGATGATATTAAGCTCTGACACATACACCTCTTTTCGAAGTGCAAGGGTTTGCTCTACTTGCGCACGTGTTGTAGCAACGTGACACGAAAAGTAATCGTTGAAACTATTAACTATAGACTTCGCTTCACTGAGTTTACTGAAGGGTATCCAGACCTTTTGAAATGGAATGCTGATTTTTTGGACTAGACGCCGAGCCCCGTTTTCGAAGATCTGACGTTGGGCGTAAGTATTCATAATGTCACCTACTCAGTGTTATTTAACGAGTGAGTGCTTTTACATAGCTAAGTTTATGGCAATTATATAAAGGTCATAGTCGTGTATACAGGTGAGCTATTCGCTTATGCCAAATTTATTATTGTAAGAAATAAAGGTATCACAACTGATAAAAAAGAAAACAAAAGACTTTGAACGAACATAATTCATCGTAAAATAAAATATAAGATGAGCGTTAAGCGCTTGGAATAAGCCCTTTCTGCCTAAGGATCACCAAAATTTTCGCGTTAGCATCAGGAAAACTCAATGAAGAAAGCGCGTCTGCTGATATCCATTTCCCAATCTGCCCTTCTGCCCCCTTCGCAGTTCCGTCAAATTCTGAGACCAGATACACATGCAAGCTCACAGATTTTTCAGGGTAGCTAAAGTCGATATGCGTGAGCGCTTCGGCCCTGTGCACTTTAATATCAATTTCTTCTTTAAGTTCTCTGCTTAAGGCTTGCTCTGGGGATTCGCCAGCGTCAACTTTACCGCCAGGGAATTCCCATTTGTTGCCTTGGTGCTGATCGGCATGTCGTTTACAAACAAAAAAATAGCAGCCGGTGTCATCGGCTTTGTAAACGACACCAACCGCAACATCTACCTGTTTCACGTAAGCTTACCGTGACACTGCTTGTATTTTTTACCAGAACCGCACGGGCACGGGTCGTTTCTTCCTACTTTCGGGCCTTGTCGTTGAACAGTTTGAGGCTTAGCCGCTTGTTGGCCTTTTTCACCGCCTTCAGCTTCAGCTACCGCAGAGGCCGACTTATGCTCAAACACTTTTTCAGCCTCGGCGCGCCGACGCTGCGCCTCAACCGCCTCAACGTCTTTTTGCTCTTGCACTTGAACGCGAGATAGAATGCTGATCACTTCAATTTTTAGATTATCAAGCATGTCGGAGAAGAGCTCAAAAGACTCACGCTTATACTCTTGTTTAGGGTTTTTCTGGGCAAAAGATCGCAAGTGAATACCTTGACGTAAATAGTCCATTGACGCCAAGTGTTCTTTCCAATGAGAATCTAAGGTTTGCAGCATAACTGCTTTTTCAAACTGACGAAGCACCTCACTGCCTACTGTTTGTTCTTTTGCGGAGTAAGCAGCTTCAACTTTCTCTAGAATAAACTCGCGAAGTTTCTCTTCATATAGCTTATCGTCTTCATCGAGCATTTTACGCAGTGGCAAGTCGATGCTAAAGTCACCTTTCAAGCGCTCTTCTAAGCCTTCTACATCCCACATTTCTTCGAGAGACTGAGGAGGAATATACTGGCTGATAACCGTATCCACCACATCTGAACGCACGTTTTCTATGGTTGCTCCAATGTCACCATCGGTGAGTAGTTCGTTACGCTGCTCGTAAATCACGCGGCGTTGGTCATTTGCTACATCATCATATTCTAATAGCTGTTTACGAATATCGAAGTTACGCCCCTCGACTTTGCGCTGGGCATTTTCAATGGCTCTGGATACCCAGGGATGCTCAATCGCTTCGCCTTTTTCCATGCCAAGACGCTTCATCATTGCGCCCATTTTTTCAGAAGCAAAGATACGCATAAGGGCGTCGTCTAATGACAGGTAGAAACGTGATGAACCAGGGTCTCCCTGACGACCAGAACGACCACGCAGCTGGTTATCAATGCGTCGTGACTCATGTCGCTCTGTTCCAATAATATGGAGGCCACCGGCTTCGAGCACTGCGTCGTGTCTTTCTTGCCACTTGGCTTTTACTTTCTCGACTTTTTCTTCATTCGCATCTTTAAGCGCATCTAGCTCTACTTGAAGATTTCCGCCAAGCACAATATCTGTGCCGCGCCCCGCCATGTTAGTCGCAATGGTGACTGCACCAGGTAAGCCTGCATTGGCGACAATCTCTGCCTCCTGCTCGTGGAACTTAGCATTAAGGACTTTGTGTTTAATCTTCTCTTTTTTCAATATGCTTGATAAAAGCTCGGAGTTTTCAATAGACACTGTCCCCACAAGAGATGGCTGACCGCGTTCAACACAAGATTTTATATCTTCGATAATCGCTTCGTACTTTTCTTGTGCTGTGAGATATATTTTATCCGCACGGTCGTCGCGTATCATTGGTTTGTTGGTCGGAATCACGACCGTTTCAAGCCCGTAAATGGAGTTGAATTCAAACGCTTCTGTATCCGCGGTGCCGGTCATACCAGAAAGCTTTTCATAAAGGCGGAAGTAATTTTGAAAGGTGATTGATGCTAGGGTTTGATTCTCATTTTGAATCTTAACGCCTTCTTTAGCTTCAACTGCCTGGTGCAAGCCTTCAGACCAACGGCGGCCTTCCATTGTTCGCCCCGTGTGCTCATCAACAATGACAATTTCTTGGCCGTCTTTAACAATGTAGTCAACGTCTTTAGTGAATAACTTGTGCGCTCGCAACGCCGCATTTACATGATGAAGAAGCGGGATATTAGCGGCAGCGAATAATGATTCGCCCTCAGGGAGCAATTTTGCTTTTTGCAGAAGTTCCTCAACAAATAGCTGACCATTTTCAGTCAAATGTACTTGTTTACCCTTTTCGTCAACCGTGAAATGACCTTCGCCATGGTTGTCTTCTTCATCTTCCTTTTCTTGCTTTGTGAGCGAGGGAATAATCGTGTTTATCTTTTTATACAACTCAGAGCTGTCGTCTGCCGCACCGGATATAATCAGCGGCGTTCGCGCTTCATCAATCAGAATTGAGTCAACTTCATCGATGACGGCAAAATAAAGCGGACGCTGCACTCGATCGTTTGGACTAAATGCCATATTGTCGCGCAAATAATCAAAACCAAACTCATTATTGGTACCGTAAGTAATGTCTGCGGCATAGGCGCTTCGCTTTTCTTCTTGGCTGATCCCCGGGATATTACAACCCACGCTTAAGCCTAAATAACCAAACAGCTCTCTACTCCAATCGGCGTCACGCTTGGCAAGGTAATCATTTACGGTAATTACGTGAACGCCTTTACCCGTAAGTGCATTCAAGTATGTAGGTAAGGTTGATGTAAGTGTTTTACCCTCACCCGTGCGCATTTCGGCAATTTTGCCTTGATGCAGCACTAAACCACCCTTTAACTGCACATCAAATGGGCGCATGCCATAAACCCGCTTACTCGCTTCACGAACAACGGCAAAGGCCTCAACGATTAAAGAGTCAAGCGATTGACCATCTTCAAGACGTTGTTTAAATTCAGGAGTTTTAGCCTGCAAGTCTTCATCGCTTAGCGATTCGAAGTCCGCCTCGAGTGCGTTTATCGCTACGACTGATTTTCGAAGTTTTTTAAGTAAACGGTCATTGTGAGAGCCAAATACTTTTTTGAATATGCTTGCAAACATGCTGGGGATGATCCGATATTATGTGTCGATTAACACATGGGTTATAAAAAAGCCGTTATGATAGCAAATAAACTACCTGCATGACTAACTAGATGAGGTGTGAACAAAAAAAACCAACATATGAATGCATTTTATTTTATTCGTTTGTCTTATTGATAAATATATGGCAGCGGGTCAAGGTGCCTGCCGTGTTTAAGCACTTCGTAATGAACATGCACACCAGTAGACCGGCCAGAACTACCCATTGTTGCAATAGTTTGCCCTTTTGTAACGACATCACCTACTTTGACCTTAATCTCTTTATTATGACCGTATCTGGTCTTGTAACCGTTGCCATGGTCAATTTCCACTAAGTATCCATAAGCGGTACGCTTCGACGCCCAAACAACTATTCCGGCGCCCGTAGCAACAACATTGCTGCCCTCTTTGCCCGCAAAATCCACGCCCTTATGCATACTCACTTTTTCAGTGAGAGGGTGTTTACGCATACCATAATGCGACGAAAGCCAGCCTTTCTCGACTGGCCTTCCGGCTATTTTCAAATTGTATTCAACATTCAAGCCCAAGAGGATAGACTCAAGCGCTTCTAGCTGTTTAATTTTGTAATCCAGCGCTTTCGATGCTGTTTCTAATTTTTGCCTAAGCGGGAAGTCTGCATTAAGCTCACGTTGAATATCTTCATCCAAGACAAAATCTTCGGTCACAAGGTCGTTTTGTTCGGCTAAAGTTGCGCTCAAGGTATCCAAATAATGGAGTTTTGCCTGCATGTCACCGAGAATTGTGACCATACCGTCAACTTTTTCATCAGTGGCTTTTTGAAGCTGTGCCAGTAATCGAGCTTGCTCTTTGAGTCCGGTCGTAACGGTGTTTACACGAAGGTGATTTTCGTAAAGAGACTCGGTATGACGGCTTGATGCCAGAAGCATTACCGAAAGCAGCACACAGATACTAACCAAGCGCTTCATAGAGAAACGTTTGGCAATGCGAGTACTTCTTCCTTTGACTAAAATCGTGATTTTCATGTTAAATGACTAGAAATCCTATTGCTCTTCTCACTCGGCGATACATTCATTCGCCAAAAAATCTACGCGGCGTATCATCACAAACTTATTTGTGAAGCTATTTATGCCCGTGCATGCCTAAATATGCAGATTTTGTTCCACAAAATTATGCTTACAAACGCTGCTAAAAACCAAACACCTTAAACGACAAAAAGCGCCCATTTTTTCGGACGCTTTCAATTCTTTAAAATGAGCTTAACATCTAGGCAAATCTTGCACCCAAAGTTGCCACCGACTCAATGTACTTTATGGGCATACTTTCTTCGCTTTCAAATTCAACATATTCCCAAGCGTCTTTTGCTTCTAGAATCGCATTTAGCAGCTTATTATTAAGGCCATGACCGGTTTTGTATGCAACTAACTCCCCAATCAGATTATGCCCGCCCAAAAACAAATCACCCACGGCATCTAAAATCTTATGTTTCAAGAACTCATCTTGATAACGCAAACCCTCTGGATTAAGCACTCGAAATTCATCAAGTGCTACTGCATTATCCATGCTGCCGCCCAATGCAAGATTCATTGAATTCATCATTTCTAAGTCACGCATGAACCCGAAAGTTCTGGCTCGACTAACTTCATCAACATAGGAGTCTTTTGAAAAATCCAGTACGCAATGCTGCCTTGTTTGCGCAATCGCCGGATGCTCAAAATCAATCGCGAAATCGACTTTAAAGCCATTATATGGACGAAACTCTGCCCATTTATCGCCGTCTTCAACTCGGATTGTGCGGTTCACCTTTATGAACTTCTTCGGTACATCAAGTTCTTCAATGCCTGCGCTTTGAAGTAAAAATATGAACGGGCTTGCACTTCCATCAAGAATTGGCAATTCGTGACTGTCTACCTCAACAATAATGTTGTCGATACCCAATCCAGATAATGCGGAGGCTAAATGCTCTACGGTATGAATTGAATCGCCACTTTCATTTGTTATACAGGTACATAGCGTAGTATCTGCTACGTCTTTTGCATTTGCATGTATGTCAACTGCTGGCTCTAAGTCGATACGGCGAAAAATAATTCCGGTGTTAGCCGGCGCCGGCCGCAGAGTCATGCGCACTTTTCGTCCCTTGTGCAAACCTATGCCGGTTTCCGTAACGGCGGTCTTAATGGTTCGCTGCTTAAGCATGGAATATGCCTTCTGTAAAAGCTTGTCAAAAAAATTCGCGAGAGATTAACAGAAAACCCCCTGATCTTCAAGGGATTTTCAGATTTCAAGCACTTTTTAATGCCAGATGGACTGTTCAGACCAGTTAATCTGCTTGCCGACGCAAAAATGCAGGAATATCGAGATAGTCCTTTTCATCCGCCATCATCTCTTCTTCAGCCTTTTGCGGCTGTGCTGAGTCGACTACACCACTAAAGTTATCCGTACCTGTTGCTTTTTGAGGCACCCGCGAACCATCATTAACTAAAGTGATATCAGGCTTTCGTTCTGCACCTATCCCTGTTGCGACTACTGTTACACGCACTTCATCAGACATTTCTGGATCGATTACGGTCCCTACAACAACCGTTGCATTTTCAGATGCAAAGGCTTTGACGGCATTACCGATGGTTTCGTACTCGTCAATCGCGAAATCCATACCCGCCGTAATGTTGACTAAGATACCGCGTGCACCAGACAAATCAATGTCTTCTAGAAGTGGGCAAGCAATCGCTGCTTCCGCTGCTTCTTCTGCTCTGTCTTCGCCAGTACCTGAGCCACTGCCCATCATGGCTGTACCCATTTCTGACATGACCGTTTTAACGTCTGCAAAATCCACGTTCACCAAACCAGTACGGGTAATTAGCTCAGCAATACCCTGTACGGAACCGCGCAGAACATCATTTGCAGCGCTGAACGCTTGTAGTAAAGGCGTTCCGCGGCCCATGACTTTGAGCAGTTTTTCATTTGGAATGGTGATTAAGGAATCCACATATTTTGAAAGCTCTGTGATACCTTGCTGAGCGAATTCAGCGCGTTTTTTACCTTCAAATGGGAACGGCTTGGTGACAACAGCAACCGTTAGGATGCCCATGTCTTTTGCCAGTTTTGCAACTTCCGGCGCGGCACCAGTTCCGGTACCACCGCCCATACCGGCAGTAATAAAGACCATGTCAGCCCCTTCAAGGGTTTGACGAATTTTTTCTCTATCTTCGTGTGCGGCTTCGCGACCCACGTTTGGATCTGCACCTGCACCTAGGCCTTTGGTGAGTTCATTGCCTATTTGCAGCTTGACTGAAGCGGTTGAGTTTTTTAAAGCTTGAGCGTCGGTGTTCATAGCAATGAAGTCTACGCCTTCAATCACTTGCGACACCATATATTCAACAGCGTTGCCGCCGCCACCGCCCACGCCTACGACCTTTATGACCGCTTCGTCGCTTGGGTTATCCATCAGTTCGAACATGATAATTCTCCGATACCTAAATAGTCTGTGCGCACAGACTTATTATTAATTTAGCGCTTAAAGGTCCCCTAAAACTCACCTTTAAACCAACTTTGTATGCGTTTAAGCATGCTATCGTCATCACTCTTCGGTGATGCTTTCTTATTATTTGAATCTTGCTTCCCGTATTGCAAAAGCCCCACCGCAGTCGCGTAGCTTGGATCGTCTACGTACTCTGCAAGGCCTTTAACAGAATGAGGTTTTCCTACTCTTACTGGCATTTGAAAAACTTCTTCTGCAAACTCTACTGCTCCCTCCATTTTAGCAGTCCCGCCGGTAATCACTAGTCCGGCAGCTATTTGATCTTCTAATCCGCTGGCTTTAATTTGCTCATAGGCAATTTCGAGCACCTCATGATAGCGCGGCTCAATCACTTCGGCTAAGGTATGACGCGACATTCCTCTTGATGGGCGTCCGCCAACACTTGGCACTTCAATCGTTTCTTCCATACTTACCATATCTTTGAGGGCGCAGGCATAGTTGACTTTTATTTGCTCTGCGTTGTTCATCGGAGTTCTAAATATCTTCGCGATATCTCCGGTGATTTGATTCCCCCCCAAAGGAATTACGGCAGTATGACGGATTGCACCATCAGTATACATGACAATATCAACGGTACCGCCGCCAATATCAGCCACACACACGCCTAATTCTTTTTCATCTTCGGTGAGTACTGCATAGCTTGAAGCAAGCGCACTGAATATGGTTTTATCCACTATGAGATCACAATTCTCAATGCATTTCACCATATTTTTTGCCATGTCGTCAGCGCAGGTAATAATATGCGCCGAGGCGGTCATTCGCACGCCCGACATACCAATCGGATTTTTAATCCCTTCTTGAACATCTATGTTAAATTCTTGAGCTAGTACATGGAGCAATTTGCGTTCTGCTGGCATGGGCACAGAGCGTGCTGCATGAATCACGTTATCAACGTCATCTTGAGTCACTTCTTGATTATTAATCGGCACCATGCCCGTCTCGTTTTGACACTGTACGTGACGGCCACTAATCGACATAAACACACTGGATACATGGCAGTCGGCCATAAGCTCCATTTGTTCCATTGCGCTTCGCACTGACTGCACGACAAGATTAAGATCGTTCACACCGCCTTTTTCCATGCCGCGAGACTTGTGCTCGCCCACACCTACGATGCTAATGTCGCCATCAGGCAATATCTCACCCACCACAGCTTTGACCATGCTAGTGCCAATATCTAAGCCAACGATGAGATCTCTTTCTAACGCTTTAGACACGCTGAATAACCACCTTAATTGTTAATATTGTTTTCGGTTTCAGCTTGAGAAGTTGGGTCGCTTTCTCCCCACCCAACTGCCAAGCCTGTATCATACCGCAAATCCACGTAATTTATCGCTTTTTTTTCCTCTTTTAAAAGCGGGTAAACATCGATAAAACGTTGTAATCGCTTAATATATTCTTCACGCCCTAAATACAGGGTAATGTTACTTTTTAACTGTACCGTCCAGGCAAAGCGCTCACTAAGTACAAGCTGCGCAATGCTGTGATCTGCCGAGCTATTTTTTAATAGCGAACTCATATGCTGGTAGCCTTTCAATGCAGTCCCCTCGCTGCCTCCAGGCCCGAACAATACAGGCAGTTGCGAATCTGCTTGTTCATCTGTTGTTAACTTACCTGCAAAGCTGTCTGCATATTGATTTAGCAGAAGGTCATCATTCCATCTTGCTACCGCTTCTTGCTCAACTATGTGAATGTAAAGGCTACTGGGCCACCGTTTCCGAATGGACGCGCTATACACCCAAGGTTGTTGCTCGACTAAGTTGTGCACATGATTTACATCGATGGCAAAAAAGCTACCTTGATGTCTATCTCGAATGAGTGCCTCCAGTGTCATTGAATCGAGCATGTGCAGTTGCCCCGTAAACACAATGTTTTGAACCGGCAAACGCTGTTCATCTTGCAACCACTCATACGCCTTATAAGCGCCGAATGCCAATAAAGTCAGCACAATAAAAAATACGGTAAGTCCAATGGGCATTGGCACTTTTTCATAGTCTTGCTTATCATTTGCGTCTTCTAACTGGACGGGTAAAGCTGCCTTTTCAGAAGTCGCAAGCGCATGCTTACCCGAGCCTGTCTTTTTGCGCTTGTAGGCAGGCTTTTTGCGGTCGCTAGGCTCTATGGCGTCACCTATTGACATATTGTCATCCCAAGCGAGTGTCTGCATGGTCAAGACTCTGCTCCAATATCTTAATGACTAATTCTCCAAAGCTCATGCCAGCCTGTTTTGCAGCCATGGGGACTAATGACTTTTTCGTCATTCCCGGTACCGTGTTTGACTCCAGCAAGTAAAAAGTGCCGTTAGCGTGTTTCATTGCATCGACACGCCCCCAACCTCTTCCCGAAAGTGCTTCAAATGCGGTTAAGGATATTCGCGCAAGCTCCTGCTCTTGCGCAAGGCTTAAACCGGATGGACAAAAATATTCGGTGGTATCGGTTTTGTATTTGGCATCATAATCATAAAAACCATTAGGAGAGGTCATGCGAATTGCAGGAAGCGCTTGGCCATTTAAAATCGCTACTGTGTACTCGGGACCATCAATGTACGTTTCTACCAATACCGTTTCGTCATAATCAAAGGCTTGCTGAACAGCACTAGCAAGCTCATCAGCGCAAGATGCTCTGGCCATCCCGATGCTGCTGCCTTCATGCGAGGGTTTTACCATAACGCTGCCGCCCAAGTCGTTGAGAATGTGTTCACACTCACTAGCATTAAAGCTCTGCTTGTCTAATACCCTGTATTCCGCAGTAGGAATATGCCGCGCTGACCACACCAGTTTGGATAAGACTTTATCCATTGCCAAAGCCGAGCCCATGACGCCAGAGCCCGTGTAGGGAATCTTTAGCTGCTGCAAAGTCCCCTGGATCACGCCGTCTTCTCCGCCGCGTCCATGTAAAATGATAAACGCGCGGTTGAATTTCTCGTTGAGCAACTCATGTATCGCCCGTTCAGAGGGGTCAAATGGATGCGCATCCACGCCTTGTTCAATTAGCGCGCTTAGCACACAATGCCCTGATGCAAGGCTGACTTCTCGCTCTGCTGAATCGCCGCCCATCAATACAGCCACTTTACCAAAGCGCTGTTGGTTGAGTTTTTGCTGTTCGCTCAGACTCATTCTCGTGTGTCCCCATTGGCGTTTTGTTCAAGCTCAGTTTTAAGTTGCTGCGCTAGCTGACCGATGTTGCCAGCCCCCTGCATAAATAAGACATCACCCTCTTTGACAACGTCCGCTAAGATATGAAATAGATCTGGTGCAGAACCAACATATACAGGGTCCACTTTTCCCCGTTGCCTAATCGACCGACATAGTGCTTTACTGTCGATGCCGTCGATGGGTGATTCACTTGCAGCATAAATATCTAACAACAGTAAACAGTCAACTTCTGATAGCGCTTCTACAAATTCTTCATATAAATCCCGCGTGCGCGAATATCGATGGGGTTGATACACCATGACTAATCGTCGCTCAGGCCAATTGTTTTTTGCCGCTTTTATGGTCATCGCAACTTCGGTAGGGTGATGACCATAGTCGTCCATCAGAGTAATGTTGGTTGGGCCGGCTTTTTCACGCTCGACAACTGAAACGTCAAGATTAAAGGCGTAATCCCCCAAATGTTGAAAGCGTCGACCGATACCATCGAATGAGCTTAATGCGTCTAAAACGTCTTGATCGTTTATTCCCTCATCCCATGCCACAGCAATTGCCGCGCATGCATTAAGCACGTTGTGAATGCCAGGCAAACGTAGCGATACACTTAAGCGGCTGTCATCTGGTCGAGTTACCGTAAATCGACTTTGATTAACCGAATAAGACACATCTGAAATCACAAAATCGTTATGTGGAGCTAAGCCATAACTCAAGGTTTTACGCTCAACTTGTTTAAGCAAGGCTTGAATATTTTGGTCGTCACCGCACATAACCGCCAAACCGTAAAAAGGAAGATTGTGCAGAAACTCTAAGTACGCTTGCTTCATCTTGTTGAAGTCGCCCTCATAAGCTTCAAGATGATCTGCTTCGATATTGGTGATGACGGACACCGTTGGCTGTAAATGAAGAAACGACGCATCTGACTCATCAGCCTCTGCAATGAGATACTTGCTAGACCCTAATTTTGCATTTGTTCCGGCGCTGTTGAGCAAACCACCAATCACGAAGGTTGGGTCCAATCCTGCTTGGGAATAAATGGTGGCAAGTAGGCTAGTCGTTGTGGTTTTGCCGTGCGTACCGGCGATGGCGATGCCGTAGCGAAAGCGCATTAATTCAGCCAGCATTTGCGCGCGTCGAATGACTGGGATTCTTAATTGTGATGCACGCACAAGCTCTGGATTACTTGGGTCAATGGCACTTGATACCACAACAAGATCTGTCCCTTCAACATGCTTTTGATCGTGTGAAAACATGACCTCAGCGCCCAAAGAAACAAGACGCTCTGTCATCGCGCTTGCGTGTTTATCTGAGCCGCTGACTTGGTAACCCAGATTAAGCATTACTTCGGCGATACCGCCCATACCGGCGCCGCCTATTCCGACAAAATGAATCCTGTCTACCGCGCGCATTTTATGTTGGCTAGCCTGAATATTGGCATGTATTTCACGTTTCGCCGTTTGAGTTTTATTGCTTTTCGGCCTGTTAGGAGAATTCATGTGCACCCCCTTGCAACAAGGATACGCAGTAATCTGCAACCAATACGCTGGCGTCTGCCTTTGCGAGCTTTGAGGCTTTTTCGGCCATTTGCCGACGTGCTTCAATATCCGAAAGCAAGCCCTCTAGTGCATTCGGGAGTTCATCTTCTAATGTTGATTGTGGAATAATCATTGCCGCGCCCTGTGCACAAAGATTGGATGCGTTGATTGTTTGATGGTCATCAACAGCAATGGGCAGCGGAACAAAAATGGCCGTCTTGCCAGATATGGCCACTTCTGCCACAGTCAACGCGCCAGCGCGACAAATAACAATATCTGCCCACTCATAGGCTTGATGCACATCATCTATGAAATCTCTTACACTGACATCAAAGCCTTTTTCGATAAGCGGTATATAGGCTTTGTTAACTGGCGACTCTTTTGTTTTACCAGCCTGGTGCATAACTGCAAAATGATATTTATCGCTAAGCCTTATCAATGCTTTGGGTACGATTTCGTTAAGCGCCTGCGCACCCAAGCTGCCGCCCGTTATCAAAATGTTTGCTGATTTAGCATTCTCACTTTCACTTGCTTCCAGTTCAATCGCTGAACCCTTTTCGTTTTGCTGACTTAAGAAAGCACGACGGAGCGGGTTACCAACAAAAATGGTATTGCTGGGTGCTTTACTTTTTTCAGGATGAATAGTCACATCAAAACCGCACAAAACATGCTTAGCCAGTTTAGAAAGGTATCGGTTGGTCATTCCAAAGACCGCGTTTTGTTCATGCACTATTAAAGGAATGCCCAATGTATAAGCGGCTATCCCGCCCGGCCCACTTGCATATCCTCCCATTCCTAGCACCATGTCAGGTTGAAGTTCTTTTAGTATTTTTCTGGCCTGTAGTACAGCTTTAATCAAGCGAAAAGGCGTGACGAGCTTTCTTAGAATGCCTTTGCCTCTTAGCCCTGAAATATCTAAGAAATGGATAGCAAAGCCGTGTTTAGGCACGGTTTGCGCCTCCATTTTATCGGCGGTTCCAAACCAGTCTATCCGCCAACCGCGATCTTTAAGCTCTTGAGCAACAGCCAGACCCGGAAAGACGTGTCCGCCGGTGCCGCCTGCCATAATGACAATGTGAGGAGAATTACTTGTTATACATTGGTCGATGCTGTGCTCAGGCATGGCTTTCCCCTAAGCTTTCTTCTTTTTTACCGCTTGTTTTTGCTTTACTTGCGGATTTTGCTTTTGTTCGCTTTTGTCCTCGTGAAATAGCTTGGACACCATCTACTCGCATTTCAAAATCAATTCGAATAAGGATTGCCACCGCAATCGTCATAATGATGAGCGAAGATCCGCCGTAACTTACCAACGGCAAGGTTAATCCTTTGGTAGGCAGTATTCCCGAGCTAGCGCCGATATTGACAGCCGTTTGAAAGCTAAACCATACGCCTATACTGTACGCCAAGAAGCCGTCAAATGGGCGCTCGCTAGAAAGCGCTTTGCTTCCAATGCGAAGCGATATGATGACCATACCTAAAATCAACAAAAGCACACAGAGCACGCCGCTAAAACCAAGTTCTTCTGCCAAAATGGCAACGATAAAATCCGTGTGCGCTTCTGGCAAAAATTCTAATTTCTGTACGCTATTTCCAAGCCCTTGGCCAAACCATGAACCACGACCAAAAGCCATCAAAGACTGCGTTAACTGATATCCTGTCCCAAAAGGGTCTGCCCAAGGATCTAAGAAAGCCGTTATCCGCTTCATACGATATTCGGAAACAACAATCAACATAACCACCGCGCTTAAGCCAGCAAAAGCGACCGCAAAAAACTGCCATAATTTGGCACCGGCTAAAAACAAAAGCGCCATGGTGGTCGCAAGCATGACAATCACGGTACCAAGATCTGGTTGAAACAATAGCAATACAGCAAACACAAAAAGCACCGCAATTGGCTTAAAGAAGCCCTTCACATTTTCAGTCACTTGTTGGTAGCGGCGGACCATGTATCCGGCCAAGTAGCAAAAAAAGAACAACTTAGCTGGTTCCGCCGCCTGCACAGTGATAGGGCCTACTACCAACCAACGAGTGCTGCCATTAACGGTTCGCCCAACGAGCAATACGGCAATCAACAAGGCAATGGCAAGTAACAATAGGTAAGGATTAGCGACCCGCCAAAACTGCATGGGAATTCTTAGAACCACTAGACCACATATTACAGCAGCAACAATGTATACACCGTGACGCAGAGCAAAGTAGAAGGGATTATCGTGCAAACGCTCGGCTATTGGCATGGATGCAGAAGTCACAATAACAAAACCAATCGAAAACAAGGCGATGGAGATAAGTACCAATGCCAAATTATAAGGTCGTTGAATTTTATTGCTGGTCGCAGTGCTTTTAGCACCATCGTGTTTGCTTGAAAATAGCGCCGCGAGGGATTCAGTAGCTTGGCTCATGCGCACTCCCTCAACACGGCGTCTTTAAAACGCTCACCACGCTCAGCATAATTGCTGAACATGTCGATGCTCGCGCATGCAGGCGAAAGTAGAATAACCACATCGCCGTCAAGTTTGCTAGCAACATTCTGCGCGCTGTGAACTGCCTGTTCGAGTGATTGTACTTTTTTAACAAATGGCGAGAGTTGGACAAACTCATCCGCATCTTTGCCCAACACAAAGCAGGCCACAAGCAGTTGATTGAAGACCTCCTTTAGTGCTGACAAATCAGCACCTTTTGCATCGCCACCTGCAATCAATATGACTTGCCAACCTAATGATGTCGCGCAGTGTATGGCAGATACACATGCGCCGACATTAGTTGCTTTTGAGTCGTTCACGTAATGGATATTGCCTTTTTGGTGCACTATCTCAAATCGATGCGGCAAGCCTGTATAGTCTTTAAATACCTCTAGCGCAGGCTCCAACGGGACACCTAAAGCCTGATGAATCGCTAACACGAACTGCATATTCAACAGCGTATGCGCTAGCGCGAGCGGAACTTTGTCACTCGCTAATATTTTATTACCGTTAAGATAAATACCCTCTTTGTCACTTGAAAACTGATACGCAGACGCCTCTTGGCCATTTAGGGGTCGCGATGCACTGCTGACCCGCGAATTTACGGTAATTGGCGTCATGGCGGGCGAGCGAGCTGGTATGGTATTGAGGTCGTCTACATTCGTTACTGCAAACTCAGCCGAATTAAAAATACGATGCTTGGCTAATGCGTATGCATCAAAACTTCCGTGTCGGTCAACATGATCCTCAGTAATATTAAGGATGCAGGCAACTTTTAATGGTAACTCCCGGGTAATCGCCAATTGAAAACTAGATAGCTCTAACACGATATACTTCGCATCTTGCCCCAATAAATCGAGCACCGGAACGCCAAAATTCCCGCCTAGCAATACCTTACCTTTACCACAGGCTTGCAAGGTTTTCGAAAGCATATCTACCACAGTGCTTTTGCCGTTAGAACCTGTAATGCCAATACATTGCGCAGTATTAAATGCGGCAAAAATATCTAAGTCGCTTATCGTGCTTGTGCGATCGACTACGACCTTGATCGCATCGAGCTGAGGATTAACCCCTGGGCTAAGCACAACAAAATCAAAGCAATTGAGTTTTGTTGAATTGTCTAAAAGCTTGACTTGAAATCTAGATGCCATTGAATTGAATGATGCTTTAAATTCAATGCCTGCCAAAGACCTTTTGAGCACGTCGTCGCGATGCAACACTTTTTTATCAAATGCACATACATTTGCCCCAAGCGCCAGCAAAAACCTGACACAAGACTGACCTGTGACTCCCATGCCTACAACCGCAATTCGCTTATTGCAAAAGCGCGCGGCATTTGGGTGAGAAAATAAGTCTTGAGCGTACACGTATTTCTGCCCTATCTCAGCTTCAAGGTGGCAAGGCCAACCAGCACTAAAATCAAGGATATGATCCAAAAACGCACAATTACGCGTGGTTCAGGCCAACCTTTAAGCTCGTAGTGATGATGGATGGGTGCCATTCTAAAGATTCGTTTACCGCGCATTTTAAAACTGCCAACTTGCAAAATGACTGACAAGGTTTCAATGACAAAGATACCGCCCATGATAATCAGTACAATTTCTTGTCTCACTAATACCGCCAGTACACCAAGCGTAGCACCCAATGAGAGCGAACCTACATCGCCCATGAAGACCTGTGCTGGATAAGTGTTAAACCATAAAAAGCCTAAGCCCGCTCCGACAATTGCAGTACACACAATCACCAGCTCACTGGTAAGTGGAATGAAAGGAATGTTCAAATAGTCTGAAAAGTTCGCATTACCGGTCACATAGGCAAAAATTGATAGCGCACCGGCCACTAAAATTGTGGGCACAATGGCAAGGCCATCAAGCCCATCCGTTAAATTTACCGCGTTACTGGTGCCGACAATGGTAAAGTAGGCAACTACCATAAAAAAGATACCCAATTGCGGCAGTACATCTTTAAAAAACGGTACGATAAGAGAGGTCTCTTGGGGCAAAGTAGCGCTTGAGTACATGAAAAAGGCAACGGCTATGGCGATTGCAGACTGCCAAAAGTATTTCCAGCGAGCGATTAATCCTTGTGGGTCTTTACGCACGACTTTACGATAATCATCCACAAAGCCTAAAATACCATAGCTGACCACCACAAAAAGTGTGACTTGAACGTAGCGATTAGCTAAATCGGCCCATAGCAAACAGCTCGTTATAATAGCCGCGAGAATAAGCACGCCTCCCATAGTAGGCGTGCCTGATTTTGATAAATGACTTTGTGGTCCATCATCTCTTACGGTTTGTCCAATTTGCATGCGCTGCAACCACAAAATCATTCTTGGTCCAATTAAGATGGCGATCAAAAGCGCAGTTAAGGTACTTAAGATTGCTCGCAAGGTCAGATACGAAAATACGTTAAACGCACTTTCGAACTGAGTGAGCCATTCTGCTAACCAAATTAACATGGGTCAGACTCCTGTGCGTTTTTTCGTAGAGGAATGTCTTTTGAAGGTGCTTGCTCTGTATTAGAGGCAGGGATGTTCGCTTTATGAGCGTTGTCTAATTTGGCGATAGCATCCACCACGCGTTCCATTTTTGCGCTTCGAGAACCTTTTACCAATACATTAAGCGGCAACTTATCTGCGTTTACTGCAGCATCTAGCAGCACATTGAACTGCTTCATTAACGAATCGATATCGTCACAATGCATACCCGTTTCGGCAAAAATATCGCTGGCGTTGCGGCTGAAGGTGCCCACAGTGAGCAAGGCATCAACACCGCTTTGCTTGGCATATTCACCAATTTGCTTGTGATAGCTTAGGCTTTGGTCACCTAACTCTCCCATGTCGCCAAAGATGAAAACACGCGGCCCTTCGTAGGTCACTAACAAGTCAATGGCGGCCTTTACTGACGCGACATTTGCGTTGTAAGTATCATCTATTAGCCTAATATTAGTGCCAATACTGCTTACATTTAGCCGACCACTAACCGCTCGCATGTTAAATAGACCTTTTTGAACATCTTCCAGAGACGCACCAACTTGCATACAAAGCGCGGCACAAAGCACTGCGTTACCAATATTATGAGCGCCTGGGATCCGTAAACGAATGGCCACTTTTCCATACGGACTTACAAGCTCAAACTCACCACAGCCATCACTATTGATAAATCGATTTATCGCATGATAATCGCCTATCTCAGAGTCTGGAGAAAAGCTCACCACACGCTGATTATCGGTTTTGCCTTGCCAAAAGTCATAGAACTGGCTGTCGGTGTTGAGCACCGAAACACCGTCATCATTCAAGCCTTTAAAAATTTCGCTCTTTGCGCGAGCAACACCAAACAGGCTACCAAACCCTTGTAGATGTGAAGGTGCAGCATTAACTATCGTTGCTGCATCAGGCCTCACAAGCATCGTCGTGTAGTCAATCTCGCCTTGGTGATTTGCTCCCATTTCAACTACCGCGTATTTATGCTGGCGTTTCAAGGCTAGCAGTGTCAATGGAACGCCAATGTCATTGTTCAGATTACCGTGAGTTGCGAGTACTTTGCCTTTTTGCGCAAGCACCGAGGCAACCATCTCTTTTACCGTGGTTTTGCCACTGCTTCCGGTGATGCCAATCGTTTTTGGGTTTACCTCTTTACGAACGGCGGCTCCAAGCATACCCAATGCTTTGTGGGTATCGGCAACTTGAATCGAAGGTAAGGGGCAGTCAACAAGCTCACTGATAATCAGTGCACTAGCGCCCCGCTCTAGCGCTTTTATAACGTGATCATGGCCATTGAAATGTGGCCCTTTTAGCGCGATAAATACATCACCGGTTTGCAATGTGCGAGTATCGGTAGACACGGACGAAATCACCATATCCTTGACACTGTCTGTGTTAAGTGTGCCCTCTACGGCATTTGCTATCCAAGCAAGCGTCACGTCTATCATGCAATTGCTCCAGATAGGCTTTTGGGCGTGTTAGCGCACAAAGACATGGCAAATTTGCGCTCACTGTAATGAATGCGCTCACCTTGCTTTTCGATGTAATTTTCGTGTCCTTTGCCTGCCAATAGAATTAGGTCGTTGGGCGTACTTTGTTCATATGTCCATACAATTGCCGTTTTGCGATCGTGCTCTATGTGCACACTTAAGCTTGTATTATGCATTTGCATTTGCTCATCAATACCTTGCTTGATATCTGCGATAATGCTTTCAACCGACTCGTCTCGGTTATTGTCTTCTGTCAATGTAATGCTGTCTGAATACTGTGCAGCTACTTCACCCATAAGCTTGCGCTTCGCTTTATCGCGATTTCCTCCACAACCGAATACGCAGAACAATGTTCCAGAAGTATGTGCGCGGCTGGCTTTTAAAGCCTGAGCAAGGGCGTCAGGAGTGTGAGCGTAATCCACAATGAAGTTACCGCGAGACTTAGCGCCGACGAACAGCTCCATTCGACCTGCCACTCCAGAAAGCCTCTGAGACTGTTTGACCAACGCTGCGAAGTGTGACGCGCCATCGTCGCTAGCGGTTGGCAAGCTTTTTTGTACACTCTCTATTAAATGCGCACTAAGCGCCGCAAGATAATTTGCGACATTAAAACGGCCTAGTAAAGCCAGATTAATACGCGTACTTCCCCAAGTGCTTTCGAGCGTGAATTGCAGCCCATCTTTTGTGCATGATATATCGTTTGCCACACAGTAAAATTCTGCATCTGCTGGAATATTCGTTTTGTCAGTGGCGTACCACAGGCATTTTAGACTTGGTCTAGCGTGCGTTTGCCACACTTTCGACTGTGGATCGTCAGCATTCAAAATCAGATGCTGCAAAGTATCAAAATTCAATAAGCGCCTTTTTGCTGCTCCGTAAGCGGCCATGGATTGATGATAATCAAGATGATCCTGGCTTAAATTGGTAAAAATTGCGGTGTTGATATTGAGGCCTTGTAAGCGGCCTTGCTCTAGTCCATGAGATGACGCTTCTAGGCAATATGAGCCCACATCATGCGTCTGCAACAGCGCTAAAACCTTGTGATGCGTAATGATATCGGGCGTTGTATTGTTACTGTCTTCAATATGGTCTTGCCGATGCTGAGCATCTTGTTTCTCGTCATTAGAGAATGACTCGCTGCGCGCTAATATATTTAAGCCCAACGTTCCTAAAGATGCATTTTTCTCATGAAGCGCGAGACCTAACTGAGCATAAAACGAGGCAACTGAGGTTTTCCCGTTAGTGCCAGTGACCGCACAAATTCTGTTGCTCAGGCTAGTTTTTTGCGGATAAAGTTGCTGCAATAAATCAGGCAAGAGTTGCTTTAAGTCCGATTTCACTAAGACTGCACAAACTCGCTTGCCCTTGCTATCAATGCATTGACTTAACACGCTGCTACTGACAGGTTTTTCACATAAAATCAGCGAACATCCATTTTTGAGTGCGTCTTCGATATAGTCATATCCGTCGCCCACAGCACCCTTTAGCGCAATAAACGCAGTACTCTTGCTGGCTTGCCTGCTGTTCAGGCTAATGTCATTAACGTGCTTGACACATTTTGACATTCCCGCAAGCCTTGCTTGATCGACCAACAACAGTAAAGCAGCGCTTAAATTTTCTTGAGAAAAGCGAATCGCCGATAAATTATAAGATGCTTCTCGCTTATCCATCCCCATGCTATTGTCCCTCACTAGCATGAGCTTGAGCAGTTAAAAGCGCCGCAGAATCGCTGCTGTTGTGCCCATTTGCGTTGTTGGATGCCGTCTGTGACCGGCGGGGTTTAGCCGAATTCGCATCAACGGCACTCACCGCGTCTGGGGCAATATTCAGCATATGCAATGCGCCAGACACAATTGATGAAAATGTAGGCGCCGCGGTGTCGCCCGCATAATATTTATCACCGCCAGGTTCATTAATTAACACTACAACTGCAATTTGCGGATTCGATACGGGTGCAACCCCTGCGAAAATATTGACGTATTCCTCGCCGTATCCGCCTGCCACTGCTTTTCGACTGGTGCCTGTTTTACCTGCAATGCGGTATCCAGGAACAGCCGCTTTGGTGCCTGAGCCGCCTTTTTGCGTGACGGTCTCCATCATTTCAAGCACCGCATACGCGTTTTCTTCACTTAGTACGCGTTCTGGCTGCTCAAAGGTATCCATACCTTTGATAATTTTAAGCGGCATCTTCATACCACCATTTGCAATAGTGGCGTACATTCGCGCAAGTTGTGCGGTGGTAACCGAAATGCCATAACCAAACGACAGCGTTGACAGTTCGAAGTTAGACCAACGCTGGCGTTCGTGAAAGATACCGTTAGACTCGCCAATCATGCTAGTGCCTGTGTCTGACATCAATCCCATGTTGTAATAAAGGTCCATCAGAAACTCTTTTTTGACTGACAAAGCAAGTTTAGACGTGCCCATGTTTGAAGACTTCTGGATTATTTGAGTCAGCGATATTTCCCCAAGGTTACGCGAGTCTGATATGCGACTGCCGCCCATGCGCGTCCAACCCGGATTAGTATCAATAATGCTATCTTTTTGAGCCGTGCCGAACTCCAGCGCAGCCAGCACTGCCAGCGGCTTCAACGACGAGCCTGGCTCATAGGCATCGGTGATTGCGCGATTACGCACTCGGAAACTTTTAACAGAATCTCGATTATTTGGATTGTAGGAGGGGGTATTTGCCATTGCCAGCACTTCACCACTGTGCACATCAACTATAACCACTGATGCTGACGTGGCCTGATATATCATGGTGGCTTCTTTGATTTCTCGGTATGCCAAGGCCTGAATGCGCTGATCAATCGTCAGCGTCAAGTCCTGTGCTTTTTTACCAGACTCCTGTTCAATAATTTCGATTTGCCGGCCTTGTCCATCTCGGCGGATTTTGCGCTTATCAGGCGTACCTGTCAGGTATTCATTATACAAACGCTCGATGCCCTCTAAGCCTTTGTCATCTACATCGGTAAAGCCGATAACGTGTGCTGAGACCTCACCCGATGGATAATAGCGTTTAGACTCTTCCCGCAAATACACGCCAGGGATCGCAAGTTTGTCGACAAAACGCGCCATCGCGGGCGTAATTTGACGCTGCAAATACACAAATCGCTGTTTTGGATTATCGACTCGGTCAACAAGTCTATCTAAGTCAGTTTCAAGCACATCGGCGAGGGCTTTCCAGCGCCTAACGTCATCAAGCGCGCCTTTGTCATTGATGATTTTTGGGTCTGCATAGATGGCCTGCGCGGGCACTGACACTGCAAGCTGTTGACCGTGTCGGTCGGTAACCAAACCACGATAGCTCGCGTTGTCTCGCACTCGCACCGTTCGATTATCCCCTTGTTCAATCAAGCGATCTGGCTGAATCACTTGTATAAAGGCCGCACGCGCTGCTAAACACACAAACACGGTAATGACACAAAACAAAACGACATAAAAGCGCCACTGCACTAACGCAGGAGACACCTTGGCCTTCGCTTGACGCTTTTTGTTCGTTTTAGCGTTTGCGCGTTTACGTCTGGGTTTTTGAATGGTTGCAGCGACTGTCATTAGGGTTTCACCCTAACGAGTTTTTCGTCCGCTTGCGTTGGACGGCGCATGTCGAGTTTTTCCTGCATCATTCGCTCAATACGATTGTGCTCTGTCAGCGCAGTTTGCTCGATAATTAAATGACGCCACTCTATATCCAGCGCATCTTTTTGTTGAATTAATTGTTCGTGAGAAATAATGAGCTGACGGTTTTTATGCGTACTAACCACTACTGCAAGTGCACTGGCAATAACACATAAATATAAGGCGACCAAAAACAAATGACGACCGAGGTCGGTCGCGAGTATTTTTACCAAATTAAAGTTAGCAGCTGGTTTGGTCATAGCTTCTCGGCCACCCTCAATACCGAGCTTCGAGACCGCACATTCGCGGCAATTTCGCGCTCGCTGGGTTTAATTGCTCGTCCAATAGTTTTGAGTACTTTTCCTTCGTCCAGTTCACTTTGCATGACTGGCAGATGCTTAGGGACCGACTTGCCTTGACTCATTTTGCGCATAAAGCGCTTGACCATTCTATCTTCGAGAGAATGAAAACTAATCACCGCAAGCCTGCCGCCCGATTTCAAAACATTAGTCGCACCGACTAAGCCATGCTCGAGCTGTTCAAGCTCCCCGTTGATAAAAATTCGTACTCCCTGAAATGCGCGAGTAGCGGGGTGCTTATATTTGTCTTTTACGGGTACCGCTTTGTCGATAATTTGTGCAAATTCTAAGGTGCTTGTAATCGGCTTACGTTCTCGTTCTTCAAGCACCGCATGGGCAATGCGTTTACCGAACTTTTCTTCTCCATATTCTTTCAATACAAAGGTGATCTCATCTAAGGAAGCGCTGTTTAACCACTGAGCAGCACTTAGCCCCTTGCTAGTATCCATTCTCATATCGAGAGGACCGTCTTGCATAAAGCTGAAACCGCGGTCTGCCTCGTCTATTTGTGGAGACGATACACCAATGTCCATCAATATGCCGTCAATGTGATTGGCAATACCTAATCGGGCAGCCACATCCTCAAGTTCAGCAAATGCAATGTGATGAATACTAAAGCGTTTATCGGCAATCATGCTGTTAGCCGATTCGATGGCACTGGGGTCGCGGTCAAAGGCTATAAGTCGGCCATTGTCACCCAAGCGCTGCAAAATAGCTCGGCTGTGCCCGCCTCGGCCAAACGTTGCATCAATATAGATGCCATCAGTTTTGATGTTCAAGCCATCAATAGTTTCGGTGAGCAGTACGGAAGTATGCGCAGATACAGCAACATTCATAGAGAAAATTCCTGAAGACGCTCAGTGAGTTCAAACTCACCTTGTTTCTCAACAGCGATATCTTCAGAAATTTGTTGACCCCAAGCAGCGTCGCTCCAAATTTCAAATTTATTCAACTGACCCACGAGCATAATCTGCTTTTCGAGTGCGGCGTGCTGGCGTAAGGTAGGTGCAAGCAGTATGCGGCCGCTTTTGTCCATTTCACCTTCGCTGGCATAACCTAGCAGGAGTCGAAGTAAGCGACGTTCGTGTGGATTGGTTGAGGAGAGCTTGCGGAGTTTAAGTTCGATTTCTTCCCATTCGGGAAGTGGGTAAAGCAGCAAACAACTTTGAGAGATATCAATAGTGCAGACCAGTTGTCCCTGACAATCATCCATTAAAGACTGTCGATACTTCGTCGGTATCGTTAATCTGCCTTTACTGTCAAGATTGATTGCGTTAGCGCCGCGGAACATTTCCCCTAGCCTATTTTTCTTGTTAGTAGCTTATTATTTTTTTTATTAGCTGGTTACACCTGATAAAAACCCTTTTTCGCCACTTTTCCCCACTTTTTGACAGTTTATGTATGTTTCACCCCACCTGTCAAGCAATTACAAGAATTAATCGCATCTTTTTTAAGCAGAGTTTTAAAGGGCTGTACGCCTATACAGGGGTTTGGTAAGAAGACATTTTGAGCAAGACAAAACTGCGCGGCATCTAATTAAGAAACTGCGCGCAGTGCCATAATCAAGGCGTTTCCACCAGGCGCAGTAGGTCGTTACGCTTGCAAGAGGGTAAGCTTTCTCTATCTTGAAAAACAAATAGGGCTTCAATTCAGCTATACTTGGCAGCAGCAATTGTCTCAATAGTACGCAGCAGATGGCGCACAAGCTTTTATAGGTGTTTGATGACGCTATCGCATGTTCGCGACGCTATATATCTGGCTTAAAATTTTGCGGAGAATCCTGCGTACCATGTGCCTTCGTAAAATTCGTCAGCAAGCAAGCGTTGATCCGCGTGAAGGCTTGCGAAGCCAATGTTGACCTCTAGTTCATTCGCTTGGACATAACCAAGGAGAACGCTGTAGGCTGATTCTGGCCTCGGGTCAGATGTTTGCGAGACGCCCCATCTAAACCCCAGTTGCGCAGAACGATTCATAAGCGGGGCTCGCATGACTGCGTCATTCATAGATGAGAGGTTTTGCGTAGGATTTTGTGCAAGCTGAAACGGTGCCTCGCCAGCGCGCTCAAGTAGTATCAAATCGAAAGTTTGAGCATTGTTTAGCACGCTTTTCAGGAAGGCGTTTATTTCGAAAGACTCTCCCGCGAATGCAGAGGTGTTGAACCCTACTGACAACAACATTGCGCAATACACAGCCGAAAAGCGAGGTATTCTATGCGGCGTCGTAGGTAAGCATGTGCGCACTATGAGTCGTCTCAAAAAATTTATCGTGTCGCAACACTATCAATGCCTCTATTGCTTGGCAATACTGTTTAGGTATGCTTAACAATAACGCATATTAAAATGCATACCTGCAACACAAAAAAGCCAATCGCGAGGGAGCAATTGGCTTTCAGTTGAATCGAGCCTGCGGTGAAATATATAGCGCTTAGCTTTGAGCAGGGGCTTGCTCCGCTTGCTGTTTATCAGCTGGAGATATTTGCAGCGACTGAATAGGGTTATCAGTCTTATTCGAAAGCTCTACCAAACGGTTTAGTTGACCTAAAGACAACATCATCGAGTATGCCGCCCCTAAGTACCCGGCTTTGTGCATCGCGAGTACTTTATCGTCATCAAGGTCGAGTAACTTTTTCTCAGCAATCGATAAAATACCTGTTACGTTGCGCACTTGACCCGACTTATAGTTGACACGGATGAGAATTTCTTCAAATAAGTCGAGTTCCTTCAGCATTTTGATAAAACGCTGGTTTTGCACTTCACTATTTGCTAGTTCACCTAGGAACTGCTGTCTATTTTGAAGATACTCCGTGGCCTCACCTTCTCCAGTGAATAGCGCCACACCTTCTTCTGAAATTTTATCACTATTTTCATCAATGAAAACGCCTAGCTTGTCACCGTCTGGGCGAATATCGAATGGATATCGCTGAATGTTTAATGGTACATGAGGACCTTGCCATTTATCTTCGGCATAAAACAAATTGCTACCTTGCTCGAGACCTAGCATTGCTACCGAATGCACATTTTTGGTATTTGGGTCTTCAATAAACACGAGCGGCATTGAACCCGAAAGCTGTGCATATTCGCGTATCGTTGCTGCGGCAAGATGGGTTGTTGCGGCATATGCAAAGTCGGGTTGATTGTTAACTTTTAAACTGCCGTGTTTATTTTTGTCCAAGGGAATATAGTTTATAGCCATTAAATTGTTTCTCTGTTGTGGTTGTCCGTATGGGGGCTTAACGCGCCGCGTATTATGTGACAAAGCAAGTTAATTGTCACCCGTCAGTCCTGCAATTGTTGCACGCAGTACATGACCAAATGACAGATAGATATGTGCACAATTATGCATTTTACAAGGACAAATCGCAGTTAATTGCGCTATAGTGATGAAATTCAGATACTTAGCTTTTAGTCCCCGATTGCATATCACTATTTTTAAGAATGCGGGTTAGAGCAATAGCGCGACTGTATGCAAGGAACCAAGATGACCAAGCTTTTACAAACCTATACATTTTTGTGCAAAAAATCGTGTGCCCTTGTTGGCATATCTGCCTGTTTAGTATTCACTGGATGTGCAAGCAGTGATCAGGTGCCGCAAGGAACTGAATCAAACGCACAAAAAGCCGCACGTTTGGTTCAAGAGAATATTATTGTTGATGGGCACATTGATGTGCCCTACCGTGTCGAGAAATCATGGGTCGACGTAACGCAAGCGACATCAGGTGGAGATTTTGACTATCCAAGAGCACGCGCAGGAGGCCTTGATGCTCCTTTTATGTCAATCTACGTGCCTGCCAGCTTAGATAATTCAGACGCATCTACCGCACTCGCTCACGACTTAATTGACTCTGTTGAAGCAATTGTAGGCAGAGCGCCTGATAAGTTTGCCCTTGCCTACAGCGTTCAAGATGTTCAGGACAATTTTGACAAAGGGCTAATATCATTACCAATGGGAATGGAAAACGGCTCGCCGGTGCAAGGAAGCCTAGACACGCTCAAGACATTTTATGAGCGTGGCATTCGCTATATTACCCTTGCCCACTCGCAATCGAACCATATTAGTGATTCCTCATATGATATCAGGCGACAGTGGAAAGGACTCAGCCCCTTTGGAAAAGAAATGGTGCAGGAAATGAATCGCCTAGGTATCATTGTTGATATTTCACACGTGTCAGATGCTGCCTTCTATCAGAGCGTGGAAATAAGCGCAGCGCCGGTTATCGCTTCTCATTCATCTCTACGTCAGTTTACGCCAGGGTTTGAAAGGAACATGAGTGATGAGATGATCAAGGCGCTTGCAGAAAACGAAGGCGTTATCATGATTAATTTTGGCTCCGGGTTCGTCAGCCCCGTTGCACGAACTTGGCGCGATAGATTAGGCGAGCAGCGCCAGTCACTGATAGATACTTACGGAGAAGACAGTGAGCAGGTAAGCGACTTCAATCAAAAATACGCCGAGCAAAATCCTTACCCTTTCGCTACTTTAGATATGGTACTTGACCATATCGACCATGTGCGAGACTTGGTCGGCATCGATTATATTGGTATTGGCTCTGATTATGATGGCGTGGGCGACTCTCTTCCCGCGGGCCTTAAAGACGTTTCAAGCTTTCCCAATTTAGTAGAAGGTTTACTTGAGCGAGGCTACAGTGAAGACGATATCAAGAAAATCTTAAATGAAAATGTACTTAGGGTTTGGCGTGAAGTAGAGCGTGTTGCCGCCCAAAACTAGGCGGCTGTGAGGTGATTGCTTCAAGCGCTCACACGTTTTCATCTAAAAAATGCACCAATACGCTCAACATGTTTTGATGCAGAGGATTAGCCTGGGGCACTTTACAACGCTCTGACTGATTCACTTGCGACTTATCAAAGTTCATAGCAATAAGTTGTGGCGCACTCACCACCAAGTCTGCATGGCAAACTTCAAATTCTTCATCAATCTTGAAGCGCGTATGATCACCATCAACTTTATTCAACAAGTCCTCCACTCCTTCATACAAAGTGGTGGTGTCGGCTAAGGAATGCGCGGCAAAAATAGGTTTTTTAAGTGGAGTTTGCTCCAAAGTGTCCAGTTGGAAACGAATATCTTTAATAACATCCATCAGCACAAGTGCTGAATAAGTGGCCACGCTGGGATATTTGTACGGGTTTGGGCCTTGCGTTTGATAGTCACCGTCTAACCATTCGGCCAATGCCTTACTTCCCCAGATGTTCGACAAGGTTTCGGCGCTGTCTGAAAGCTGCAGCGCGCCCGAGAACAGAAGTAAGCCTTGCACGTCTTCTGAATTAGATAAGGTAAATTGTGTTGCCAGAGCACCGCCGGTAGAAAATCCGCCAATAAACACTTTTTCATGGCTCGCATTAGCAAGGTCCATAATCTCATCCACATGCTCATACCAGCGCATTTGTAAGCTTTCATCTTGCATATCCGCATCAGCCTCTTTTTTGCCGTGTCCGGGCGTAAGCGGCGCTACTACTGCGTAGCCTTTGCTTGCCAAATGTGTCGCGATAGAGCGCAAAAAGTAAGGAGAGTCACTTAAGCCATGAAACAATACGACAAGCGCTTTAGGCTGACTTGGAAATAAAGCAAAGGGTGCATTGCCCTCATTTCGCAAGGTATCTGAACACACTTTAATCTCATCAATTGCAGGAATGATCGTTTGCTCGGTGCATGGACGAATACTGGAGAGTTGTCTGGCGTAGATGCTGTTAAAAGCAGCGTTAAATTCATTTAAGGACGCAGCTCTTTTGCTTATCACTGACTCTATTTGAGCCTCAATCGACGTATTAGTCTCGTCGCTGACTGTATTACTTTGGAGGGCTAGCGCGCTAGGCACTAGCCACCCAATGAATACACATACTGCGAATCTACTCATGAATACCTTTTAGCTAATAAAGCGTTCTGTTGGGATTGAGCAGATCTTATCAGAATTAAGCAAAGTAGGCTTCTAGATCATCGCTTCCGCCTATGTGCTTACCTCCAATATATACTTGCGGCACAGTTTCTCTACCAGTAATCGCTTTTAATGAAGCCAGACTTGCATCTTTGCCCAAGGAAATTTCCTCATAATCAAAGCCTTTTTCCGTTAGTAGCGCTTTAGCTTTTGCGCAAAAGGGGCAACCTGGTTTAGTGAACAAAGATACCTCTTGCGGTGCGGCTGCTTCAGGGTCGAGATAGTTCAACATGGTATCCGCGTCTGAGACTTCAAATGGGTCGCCGGGTACATTTGGCTCAATAAACATTTTTTCAATGACACCATCGTTTACCAACATAGAATAACGCCAAGAGCGCTTGCCAAAACCTAGGTCAGCCTTATCAACAAGCATGCCCATAGCTTCTGTAAATTCGCCATTTCCATCCGGCACCACGGTAATGTTTTCAGCCTCTTGATCGGCTAACCATGCATTCATTACGAAGGTATCGTTGACCGAGACGCAGCAAATTTCATCCACGCCTTTCGCCTTGAAAACACCTGCAAGTTGATTAAAGCGCGGCAAGTGAGTGGATGAACACGTTGGCGTAAACGCACCCGGTAAAGAAAAAACAATCACTTTCTTGCCATCAAAAATATCTTTTGAATGTAGGGTTTTCCACTCCTCCCCCGCGCGTGTTTGCCAACTTACGTCTGGAATTTTTTGTCCTTCTTTGCTTTGTAATTCTGTGCTCATGCTCATGTTTTCCTTTTAAGGTCAGTTAAAGAGAGGAGAAGCTCGGTTATACATACATATTAATAGGTATGAATAGATACGCTAGTTGAATTAGCAATATTTGTTAAGGTTAGCGCATAAATTAGTAAATCCTCGCGATAATTTTATATTTAAAGCGACCTTTACGGTAACGCTTGAGCGAGAAAACGGGGCAAAGCGCCCTTCGGAGTGAGTATGATTATTTTAGTTGGTGGTGAAAAGGGCGGTAGCGGCAAAAGCTGCTTAGCTCAAAATTTAGCCGTGCATTTGGTCGCAGAACAAAAAGCCTCTTTATTGATGGTAGATTGCGACCCTCAGCGCACGACATCTGACTGGATCCAAGAGCGCAATAGTCAGCCACAGCTACCGAGCATTAATTGCGTCCAGCTGTATGGCAAAATTCGCAATGAGTTGGTCAGTTTTGAGCAACACTACGACTACGTAATCATCGATTGCGGCGGCCAAGACAACCTGGCCTTGCGTTCCTCGCTATCAGTTGCTGACCTAGCGCTGCTTCCACTTAGACCTAAGCGTCGCGACTTAAAAACCGTTGTGCATATGGAAGATTTGCTAAGCACCTGTCGAATGGTAAATCCCAAAATGCATGCAAGCTTTGTTATCACTCAGTGCCCATCGTTACCGAACCAAGCGAATCGCATTCTTGAAGCCAAAGATGTGTGTAACTCTTTTGGCATTCATACACTTGATGCGGTGACTTACGCCAGAAACATTTATGACGACAGCGAAGAAGATGGATTGTCCGTCATTGAGCGCGATCCAAATGGAAAAGCGGCAAATGAGCTGCGCCAAGTATTCAACGAACTAATTGTATCAGCAGGAGCACAAGCTAATGAGCCTACGAGATCTCAAAAAGTCTACGCCATCAAGTGATGAATGCGTAAGCGCTCTTGATATAGACGCGTTTATTGAAGGAGCGCATACCTACGCTTATGGATTAGGGGCTGCACGAGCTGAAATTGATGATAATGGCCGAACTAAAAACGCCACCTTTTCGCTCACCGAGCAAAGCACGAACGAGCTTCAAACGATAAGTAAACGAACGGGTATTTGTAAATCTAGACTGCTTAGACTATTGGTGCATGACCAATACTACAGCGATGATCAGTGGCTGTTTCAACAGTCAATCAAATAAGCAAAAAGATCGGCTTAGGGCACTGTGCGCCCTAGGCTTGGTTTTTCAAATCGTCCAATCGATATTTATCTATTAGAGAGTACAAAGTGGGGCGCGTCACACCGAGTAATTCTGCCGCTTTTGAAATGTTTTGCTCAGCTTGATGATACGCTTGCCTAATCGCTTTACTCTCTGCAATTTCACGTACCTCCCTTAAGTTGAAAACGCGATGTTCACCATTATCTTGCACCACATTCAAACCTAAGTCTTCCGCTTGAATCAGACTACCTTCTGCCAACACGACAGCTGATTTAAGTTTGTTCTGCAACTCTCTAATGTTTCCTGGCCATCTGTGCCCGAGCATCGCTTTAACAGCATCTTCAGAGAAACCTTTTACTTTTGCAGAGTATTCTTCTCGGTACTGATTTAAAAACGTTTTTGCAAGCAGGACTACATCATCATCGCGATCGCGAAGCGGCGGGATTAAAATGCTGATTTCACCTATTCGATAATACAAGTCTTCGCGAAATGTTTCCTCAGCCACCATGTTTTGTAGATCTCGGTGGGTAGCGCAAACGACTCTTACATCCACGGCTATCTCGCTTCGCCCACCCACTCGCTCAATCACGCGTTCTTGTAAAAAGCGCAGCATTTTAGCTTGGAGGCCCAGCGGCATATCGCCAATCTCATCTAGAAATAGCGTGCCACCTTGGGCGGTTTCAATTTTTCCTAAGGTGGTTTTGTTGGCGCCGGTAAAGGCCCCTTTTTCGTAACCAAAAAGCTCACTTTCCAGTAAGTTTTCAGGAATCGACGCACAGTTTATAGCAACGAATGCCTTGTCTTTTCGAGCGCTGTGTTCGTGAATACTGCGAGCGAATACCTCTTTACCCGTGCCGCTTTCACCTAACAGCAGCGCGCTAATGTCGGTTTGGGCGATTTTCTCTGCTTTTCGACTCGCTCCTTGAATAGCACCGCTATTACCGATGATCCGGCCCATAGCAGTGTTAGCTTTCGACAGCATCAGATTTTCACGTTCGAGCTTAGCAAGATTCATTGCCCGCTCAATGATCAAGTTGATAGTGTCGGTATCAATGGGTTTTTGGTAATAGTCGTAGGCACCAAGTCCAATCGCTTTTAAGGCGTTGTCTTTGTCATCATTGCCAGTGACAACGATGACTTTGGTGTTAGGAGCCAAGGTGAGGATTTCTTTTAATGCAGCTAAACCTTCAGAAGCATTTGCGGGATCTGGTGGCAAACCTAAGTCAAGCGTTACTACAGTAGGTTCAAAGCGACGCAACTGTGTAATTGCAGACTCTCGATCCGCAGCAAAAACCACTTCTACGGAGCTCAAGGCCCACTTTAACTGCTTTTGAATACCTAAATCATCATCAACTACGAGTATTTTTTCCATTTGTTTTCCAATTGTGTTCCGCTTAATCGTGTGCTTTTAGATTAATCGGTAAGCGAACAACAAACTCTGTGCCTTTTTCGAGTTCACTGTGCACTTCAATAGAGCCGCCTATTTCTTCTATGTAATGCTTAGCGTCATATGCTCCAATGCCCATCCCTGCATTGCCTTTAGTGGTATCAAAAGGCTTAAATAGACGCTGTTGAATAAACTGCTGACTCATACCAACGCCATCGTCTTTAATACTTATGATGATACTTTCGCTACTGAGTTGGGCCTGCACATCTACGCGACCGTCTTCACTTGTCGCTTGTTGTGCATTATGGATTAAATGATACATCACATTAGTAAATTTATCGGTATCTATTTTAATCTCAATAGGGTCGCTCGATAATAAAGTTGGATGCGGCTTCTGCGCCGCACACTTTGTCGATATTAGCCTTTGCAGCACGTCCTGTATGTTACTTGTTTTGTCTGATCCTGCGCTAGGTGAAGCCTCTTTTGTTTTGTTGGTAAGCTGTTTAAGCATTTTGTCCATACGCTCTTGGGTATATTCGAGCGTTTCAAAGGTATCGGCGATAAACTCTGGGTTGTCTTTATGCTGCTGGGCGTTAGACAAAATTAGATTGATTTGCGCTAGCACATTTTTTAAATCGTGCACAACAAACGCGGACATGCGGTTAAATGCAGCAAACTGCGCATTTTCAGCAAGCGCAGAAGAGCTTTCGGCATGGAAAATAAAATGCGAAATTTGATCGGTTAGCGCGCTAATGTAATCTCGAAGCTCCCAATTAAGGCTGCGTTTTTCATGTTCTAAGGCTCTCATGAAGACCATTCCCCACAACACCTCGTTCTGATAAATGGGCACCGCTAGTTGATAGTCAAAGCCCTTTATGTATTCTTCGCGCTTTGTCATTTTCTCGTATAAATCGGGCTTGGCTTTTAATTCATCAAAGTCAATCACCCAATGTTGTTGCTCGCAAAATGACAAAATTGGGCCGAGCATGGATAACAGTTCTGCGTTGTCTATCTTTTTGTCACCTTTTAGCTCAGCCACAATCTGTGCTTTGTGCTCGCCCAAAGGCGTTTTTTGGACTTTTACAATGCAGCCCTGGGCATATCCTATTCCTTCAAGGTAACCCTCTAAGGCTGTCTGGTATACTGAGTCAATATCATCGTCGCTGCTGGCAAGCCGCTTTGTCAGCTTGACCCACTGCGCTCGATAATCGTACTGATTCGCATAGAAGTTTTTGGTGATAAATACCTTAATCGTGTTTCTAAACTGATGAGACATAAACACGCTGACCAACAGCACCAGCGATACTAGGCCTAAAGCCATTTGTACCGGTAAACTCCAACTACCTCCTAGGTATTTAACCACGTAGCCAAGCGCCGCCATAGCGAGCAAATAAAAGCCTGCAACGAGTAACAGCGTGCTATTAAGAACCACTTCTCTTGACACAAAAATATCAATACCCCAGTGCTTGATGCGGCGAATTGCAAGCACTAAAAAGGGCATCATGGCGACGTAAATATATCCACGGGCGGCAAAAAAGTTCCAACTCAGTTCGTCAACCATGGTGGCGTTTGCATAGGTAACGAAATCGAACAAGCTAAGCGCACCCAAATATAACACTAGTGGTTTAAAGGCCCACTTTTCTTTGTCTGCCTGCCGATAAACCAATTCCAACAAAACAAGCGACTGTAGGGCAAGCACGGTATGCAAGCTAAACTGCCAAGTACTGGGGAGAAATTCGAATACTGCGCTGACGATGACTAAGGTAGGCAGTGCCATAATGGCAAGCGTTTCAGGGCGTGAAATAAAACGCAGAAAACCACTAAATTGATTGCGCAGACATGCCGCAATAAACAGCATCCATACCCACTGCCTAATGCCATCATACTTAAGAAGATTTTCTTGCCCTAATTCTAGGTTCAGATATCCCAAATGCGTGAGCGACCATAGGCAGGTCATCAGTGTAGCAAACATCAGTAGGTATTTTGCTAAGCCTGCATTACGCACGGCAAAGAGCATCAGCAATAATAGCCCGTAGGCTAGCGCACTTAAGCCATAGCCTAGATTAAAAAACATTTGAAAATTCCATGTTCAGCGAAACACTACCTTTTTTGAACAAGTAAACTACCAATTGAGTATCCCGCCCCAAATGAACACAAAATGCCGTAGTCACCTTGCGTCAAGTCTTGATGATGCAGGGCAAATGCGATAACTGAGCCTGCCGAAGCTGTATTCGCATACGTGTCTAAGACAATTGGTGCCTCTTCGCGAGTAGCGTCGCGCCCGAGCAGCTTTTTACTGATAAGGGTATTCATATTGATATTGGCTTGATGTAGCCACCATCGTGTTAAGTCTTGTGGAGTGAGGTCATGGGAAGCTAGATGTTCTATTATGTGCTGTGCGGCCATGGGGCATACTTCTTTAAAAACTTTGCGTCCTTCCTGATGAAAAAGCTTGTCGGGGCCATATGGGTCTGCGTCTGTCGCGTGAGTGATATATCCAAAATTTGAACGAATGTTGTTGGAGTATTTGGTTACTGCCTTTGTGCTGAGCAATGTGAATCCGTGCCCCGCTTTTGCTGTATCACTAGACTCAATCACGGTTGCTGTTGCCACGTCACCAAAAATGAAATGACTGTCACGGTCTGTGTAGTTTATTTGCGGGGAAACCAACTCTGGATTGATCACCAATACCGCTTTTGCTGTGCCCGCGCTTACCATTTCATACGCTCGGTGCATCCCAAAGGTTGCGGCAGAACAGGCTACTAACATATCGAAACCAAAACCGTCGATTCCTAATGCTTCTTGCACTTCAATCGCAATCGCGGGATATGAGCGCTGAGTATAGGCACACGAAACAATCACCGCGTCAATGTCAGATGCATTTTTCCCTGCATTTTCAAGCGCTTTTTTGGCGGCTTCGACAGCTATTTCCGCCTGCTGAGACAATTCATCATCAGCGCGCTCTTCCAAAACTGGGCGCATTCTATTGACATCTAACACGCCCTCTTTTTCATAAATATAGCGACTCTTTATCCCGGAAGCTTTTTCGACAAACTCCGCACTTGAATGCGGCTTAGCAGCAATATTGCCAGCTTCAATTTCTGCGCTGTTTTCTAAATTAAATTTGTCGGCAAAAGCATTGTAAGCAGACACTAACTCTTCATTAGTAATGGTGTGTGCAGGTGTCCATAAGCCGACACCACTTAATATGATGTTTTCTTGTATTTTGTTATTCATATTGTGTCCTGTTACGCTCTGTGTTGAGGTGCTTGTGCCTTTAAAAGCCAATAGCCGCAGTCTATCACCACGGGCGTGGGAATTCCCACGTAGCGTTGAGCGAATAATTAAGCAAGTTTCTCTATAGTAGAGTGCGCGCAAAGATACTTCAATACATAAGAAGTGCGCTGATATTCATATTTTGAAGTAAAAGAAATACAAAATTTGTTTATGCTCTTTATTAATAGAAGTATTTGAGTTTACGATGACATCAATCAATCTTGGGTTTGTATCCTTTACACTGTCGCCAGTCTTGCTTTTAATCAGCATCCTTATTGGTCTGGTCGTTACGGGCATCCTTGCAAAAAAACATAAGCAGTATCGTAAGTCGTTGTTATCTGGCGCGTTTACGGCGATTGGCACTTATGCTGTGTTTGCTTTGATTATTTCCGTTGCTAGCTCACATGCCGTACTCCCAAATACGTCTTTTGCACAATTAAACGGTGAGCCCACACAGATTAGCGATATTAGCGCCGGGAGACTCACTGTCGTCAACCTATGGGCGACTACCTGCCCACCATGTCGACGCGAAATGCCTATTTTTGAAGCGGCACAGAAACGGTATAGCGATGTTGCATTCATTTCCTTAAATCAACGCGAGTCGATACAAAGCGTCGAGCAGTTTTTTAAACGTGAAGGGATTAAGCTGGAGCATGTACTCCTCGACAGCAAAGGAGAAATAGCGACAAACAAAGGCGTGTTTAGCCTTCCTGTAACGCTATTTTTCGACGGCAATGGCCAATTAGTATATAGCCATACCGGGCCGGTTACGCAAACTAGTTTGACGCAAGCTATTGAGCAATATTTATAAGGATACGAGCCTTCACCATTTAGCCCGGGCCTTGAATGCTTATCATGAGCTTTGTAGCGTTACGCCAACACATCCGACACGATTTCACAAACCCGTGCAAACAATTGGCGTCGAGTAGTGCCTACTCTCCACACTAACCCTATCTCGCGAAACGCTTGGTCCTCTGCAGGTAATGCAACAACGTCTGTTCCGGCAAGTACGCCTTGATTCAGTGCCATCTCTGGCATAAATGAAAAACCCATTTTGCTATTAACTAAGGCAACTAAGGTATGTAAACTGCTTGCGGTTAAAGAGCTTACCTGAGCTTTATGCGCTAATCCACATGCACTCACTGCATGCTCAGTTAAGCAGTGTTCCTTTTGTAGCAAAAAAATACTATTACTGGGTAAGTCATCAATATCAAAAGATGACTTGAGCTCCTTGGCTCTATCTTCGTGCGCAACCAAGTGAAAAGGATCTTTGCCTAGAACGTGTTGCTGACATCCCGGCGTTTTCATTGGCAGCGCCAGGAGCAATAAATCAAGCTCGCCATCGCCCAAACGGTCGAGCAAGTTATCGGTGGTGTCTTCGGTAAGCTGAAGCTGAACATCGGGCAAATGTGTATGCATTGCGTTAATGAGGCTTTCAAACATGAACGGTGCAATGGTAGGAATGACACCCAATTTTAAGACACCGGTTTTCCAATCTCCCGCGCTATCGGCAAAGTGTTCCCACTCTTGAGCGTGCGCTAGTAAAGTGTTAGAGCGTGCTACCAGCTGCTCACCAAACTCAGTAAAGACGAAGCTCTTGTGCTCTCGCTCAAGGAGTTGCTGCCCAATGTTATCTTCTAGATTTTGAATGGCGGTACTTAGTGTAGACTGGCTCACATTGCATTTTTGAGCCGCCTTTAAGAAGTGCTTTTCTTTGTGAAGCACCGATAAATAATGCAGGTGCTTTAGATTGGGAAAGCGCATGGCTTTAAACCCCAAAAATCGCCTTTAAGATGAAGAAAATAATAATAGAGAATGCTGCGCCTGCAGGCAATGTGACCACCCATGATGCAACAATATTGCGCACTATTTTACCGTTTAAAGCAGCAACACCCTGAACCATCCCTACACCAAGCACCGCGCCCACGAGGGTTTGTGTGGTCGATATGGGTAAGCCGGTTCCAGATGCAATAAGCACTGTGGTTGCTGCCGCTAGCTCAGCAGCAAAACCTCGACTGGGAGTAAGGTGCGTAATCCCCTCACCAATTGTTTTCATTACGCGTTTTCCAAAGAGAGCTAAGCCCATGACGATCCCAAAACCACCCAAGGGCAGAATCCACCAAGCCAAGGGTGAGTTATCAAGAATAACGCCATCATTTGATACCACGCTCACCACTGCAGCAAGCGGGCCAATTGCGTTAGCCACGTCGTTTGAACCATGCGCAAATGCCATACAACATGCGGTTAGCACCATCAACACGGCAAACACGCGCTCTACCTTTAGCTGTTGTTCTTCAAGGCTCAAATTTGGCAGTTGGCCATTACTTTCACCGGAATCGATAAGCAGCAGCTTCTTACTGTTTCTATTATTGATATATCGAATAGCAATTGCACCGATGATTGCAACCCCAACCCCAATGCTAATGGCCAGTATGTATCCTTGAGTGGCCGGCAGCCCAAGACCTACGTGCTTGAGGCCTTTTTTGATAGTCACCAGCGACATAATAAATCCGGCCATTCCCATGTAAATCGGCACAAAACGCACTGCTTCTTGGAAGGGATGTTCCCTATCTAGAATAAGCTTTTTCGCGCTTAAAAATATCAGCACTGCCACAAAGCCTGATATAGCAGGAGTGACCACCCAACTGCCCACAATGCCGAGTATTTTCCCCCACTCTACCGCCTCTGTGCTTACACCCACCGCAGTAAAGCCAACAATCGCTCCAATAATTGAATGCGTGGTAGAGACAGGCCAACCATAAAAAGACGCTATTACCAGCCATGTGCCAGCTGCAAGCAGCGATGCAATCATGCCAAGGACAAGGTATTCGGGGATGCTTTGGAAATATCCAGCATCGATGATGCCTTTGCGGATTGTAGAGGTCACTTCACCGCCCGCTAAATATGCACCTGCGAATTCAAAGACCATTGCAATAAGAATAGCTTGTTTCAAGGTGATTGCTTTAGAGCCAACGGAAGTTCCCATTGCATTTGCAACGTCGTTCGCACCAATACCCCACGCCATGATAAACCCGAAGGTAGCCGCGAGTATAACCAGTATTAGGCTATAGCTTTGTATAATGTCCATCGGGAGAAATTGCCTTTTTGGGGTAGTGAAATCTGTGGATGTCGAGCTGGACAAAAATATAAACGGATTCGCAGAGCGGTGCAACCGTCCAGCGCTTATTAAATCTCATTCATCTCCAAAATATAGTTAAACAACTCTTATTTAAGAAGTTTTTTGACTGTCTTTTTCATCGATGCGCTGTTCATATCTCGGCCATATGTTAGGTAAATCACATACTCACATATATTTTTGCAGCGATCGCCAATTCGTTCAAAGGCTCTGATAGCCCAAAGAACATCCATCCAATGATTAATGTTCTCAGGGCTCATCTGAATTTCAGCCGCTGTCTGTTCCAGCACTTTTTTATATACCCTATCAATATCGTGGTCTTGATGATGCGCCAAAATTGCTGCCTTGTCGTCTTGACGAGCGAAAGCATCAAAGGTGGCTCGCATCATCGATACGTTTCGATTACCAATATCCAGCATGCCTGAAAACACCAGCTCAGAGTCTGGTATTTTATTCAGCGTAACTAAACGCGCAACCCGTGCAATTTCATCCCCTATGCGCTCCAAGTCAGTTGCTGTTTTCGAAACGGTCATAATCAAACGTAAATCGCCCGCCGTTGGGTTACGTTTTGCAATGATGCGCATGCACTCTTGTTCAACTTGCGTTTCCATGCTGTCAACTTTCGCATCGTTTAGCGCGACTCTTTCGGCCAAGCTCGGTGCTTTCTCTTGCAGCGCGACAAGCGTATTCACTAATTGCTGCTCAATCACTCCTCCCATTGTCAACACAGAGTGTTTTAAGTTTTCCAATTCTTGGTTAAATCTTGCAGAAATGTGAGTATTAAGCTGTATTTGTCTGCGCATAAGCCTATCCGTAACGTCCGGTAATATAGTCTTCGGTTTGTTGCTTCGCTGGCATAGTAAACAGTGAGTCACTGTCAGAGTATTCGATTAACTCACCTTTGTGCATGAAAGCGGCATAGTCGGAAACGCGAGCGGCCTGCTGCATGTTGTGCGTGACGATCACGAGCGTGCACTGTTTTTTCAGCTCGTTAATTAATTCTTCAATATACAGAGTAGTTAAGGGATCAAGCGCAGATGTTGGCTCGTCTAACAACAGTATTTCAGGCTCAAGGGCAAGGGCGCGCGCAATCATCAGACGCTGCTGCTGACCGCCTGATAATAATAACGCAGAGTCAAAAAGGCGATCTTTCACCTCATCCCACAGTGCAGCGTTTTTAAGCGCTCGCTCAACACTATCGTCGAGCTTTCGGCGGTTTTTTTCCCCTTGAATACGAAGGCCAAAGCAAACGTTTTCGTAAATACTCATGGGAAAGGGATTAGGCCGCTGAAACACCATCCCTATTTGCGTGCGTAAACTCGACACCCGCTCCTTACGATGATAAATGTTGCGTCCATTAATCCAAACCTCCCCAGAATAGTGGTAATTTCGATTGAGCTCATTCATGCGGTTAAAGCTATTTAGAAGAGTGGTTTTTCCACAACCGCTTTGACCAATAAGCGCCGTTATTTTGTGCTTTGGGATCCTGATACTAATATTGTTTAAGACCAACTTAGCGTTTAAATGCACGCTTAAATTTCGCACATCTATACCGGTTTGTGCTTTTGATATTTCATCAACCGACAACATTTGGCGTTCAAAAAGTTTTAGCATGCAGGTGTTCCAAATTTCCTATTTTCTTTACTCAAAGCTACAAGCGCTCATACTTGTTGCGCAACTTATGACGAAACATAATTGCTGATACATTTAGCAAGAATACAATAATCAGTAGCAACATACAGGTAGCAAACATGAGTGATGCGGATTGCGTTTGCGTCTGATTGTGAAACGCCCCGTCGTAAATAAATACACCAAGGTGCATAAATTGTCGCTCCAAATGCACAAAAGGATATTCCCCATCTATAGGTAAGTTCGGCGCAAATTTCACAGCGCCGACCAAAATAAGTGGTGCCACCTCGCCTGCTGCTCTGGCAACCGCTAAAATAACACCAGTCAGCATGCCTGGACTCGCCATCGGGATAACGACTCGTACAATCGTTTCAAATTTGGTCGCCCCTAGGGCATAGCTGCCCGCACGCAGACCGCGAGGAACTCTTTGCAGGCCCTCTTCTGCCGAAACGATTACCACCGGTAATGTCAACAAACCCATTGTTAAACTTGCCCACAGCAAACCTGGTGTTCCAAAAGTCGGCGCAGGTAGGGTCTGTGGATAAAACAAGGCGTCAATTGAGCCTCCAAGAAAGTAGACAAAAAAACCTAAGCCAAATACGCCATACACTATTGAGGGCACTGCAGCCATATTGCTAATGCCTATGCGAATTAACTGTGTTGTGCGGTTGTTAGGCGCATACTCATGCAAATAAATTGCGGCAATAATGCCAAAGGGTGCAACAACAACCGCCATGAGTATCACCATTAAAAGCGTCCCAAAAATGGCAGGAAAAACGCCTCCGGTGGTCGATGCTTGTTTAGGATTGTCGGACAAAAACTGCCAGATTTTATCCAAAGAATAGTTTAGCTTGTCTACAAAACTAAGCTGATTGGGTTGGGTGAGTCTGTCGAGTTGATGAAGCGAAATGGTTATCAGCTCTTCATTTGCTTGTTTAAACACGATTACATATTGCGCGATTTGCCTTTCCAATTCATTCGCATAACCCTGCCACTTTTCAAACTCAAGCATAAGGGCGCTTCTAGCTGGTGTGTCGGCCGATACACCACTTTTATCTAAATTTGCAATGTTTTGATGAATCGCTTGAAGCTTTCCTTGTTGAATCTGAGATAGGTTGTTTTGTAAAAGTGCTACTGTGTTAAGTAGATTATTTAGCTCTTTTAGTGGCAATACGCCTTGACTCTCACTACTTTGCGCGGTGTCTTGCGTAATCGCATTTCCCGCATCCTTCCGCGGTCCGATCAAAGCATAGAATTCTCCAAAGTGAGTTTTACCTGATTTGGTAACAACTTGATACACTTGTTCAGCGAGTTGAACCGTAAGCACTGGACGACTTTGCGGATGAGCTAGAAACTGCTCTTTGTAACGCTTTTCATATTGCAAAGCCAATTCAGCTGCGCTTAAGCTACTCACTTCATAGGCGACACTTTGACTTTCATCGCTAAAGGATATGCTCACCTTATATGCGGATTTTGGAATAAAATATTCGCTGCCTTTAAGTGCAATAAATAAAACCATTGCACTTAAAAAAATCAACAATATAGACACGCAAAGCAAAGACACCGTTTGCGCCAAAGATTGCATAAATTTGATTGGCAGGCTCTTAAGCATCGTTCTCTACATTTTGTAATCGACGCTTTAGCAGCGCAGCAACCGTGTTGATGGCAAAGGTAAAAGCAAAAAGGATGGCCGCCGTTAAAAATAGAATATGATAATGGGCGCTTGAAACGCGGCTCTCTTGCAACTCGATGGTCAAATTAGAAGTCAACGATCGTAAGCCTGACAACAAATCCCAATCCGCAATCGGCGTATTGCCCGTCACCATAAGCACAATCATAGTTTCACCAAACGCTCTTCCAAGTCCCAACATAATGGCCGATATAATGCTCGGCAGCGCGACCACCAACACGACTTTGCTCAAGGTCTGTAATTGCGTTGCACCTAGCGCAAAAGAAGCCTGTTTTACGCCTTCTGGAACTTCAAATAGAGCGTCATCCACCAAAGAATAAATCGTTGGAGCAACGGCTATACCTAAAGCGAGCGCAACTACAACTGTGGTTTTACTGATGGTTAGCTCTCCCAGCACTGACAAAAAACCAAACAATTGCGCTTCGGCTAGCATCGCTTGGGCAAATGAGCTTAGATGAAAAACCGACACCATTACCAGCAAAAACACAAGCGTAACTGCAAGCAAATAATAGTGTCTAAATACTTGGTACAAGTCAGTTTGCTTAATCACACCATGTATCCATGCCATCAATATAATCACAAAGGGCAAGCTAATCATTACCATCAGCAAAGAAAACAGCGACCGCTCGGCGAAGGGTGCGAGCCATATTGCGGCGACAAAACCGATAATGACAGAAGGAATAGCTTCGATCATTTCAATACTTGGTTTTACCCAATTTCTGAGGCGACTCGGTGCGAAATAAGCCGTATAAATCGCCGCGCCAAGTGCGAGTGGAATGGCAACAAATAGCGCAAGTACGGCTGCTTTAAGGCTGCCAATAATCAGCGGGAAAAGGGAAAATTTCGGTTCAGCGTACTGTGCAGAGTTACTCGTCTGCCAGATATATTCAGAGTCTTTGTAACCGGAGTAATTTAGCTCTGAAAATAAGCTTTTATAGGTAGTAATACCCGCGGCATTCTCAAGTTGAAAAACGTGAATGGCATCAGCTGTGCTGACGTATAGCATTTGATTGTGCCAGTGAAGCAGTTTTGACAAGGCCTCGCTTTCATTGGGCTTGCCAAGTTGGATATCGCTAGCTTGCACATTAAGGACTTGTGAACTGGCACGATTGAACACAATTAAATTGGCGTCGGTATCAATAGCAATGCCCACTAAAGTTTGCCGATCAAACACAATATCGATGATTTTTCGCGAGCCGATGCCTTCCAAAAGGCTGGCTGGTGAAAATAAAAACGCTCCATCAATATTGGCGTTTCGCCACACCTGAGTGAAATCGTCACTTACGATGCTCGTATCATCAATAGCTAAGTCAAGCGTATCTGATATCGTACTTTCAGCTAGTTTATCCCTTCCGAAATGCTGGTCACTGCCGATGTGCGCGTCAGTTGGAAAATAAAGGGCTCTCTGATCGGGTGAAAGAACAATGTTACCATTTTCGGTGCTAAGCTTGGCCAGAGTTTGAATGGTCTCGCCATGCTGGTTAACGAGGCGCGGCTGATTTTGATAAATCACGATTGCTTGGCTAAATCTGCTTAAGGGCAGCAGATAGTCGACGCGATCGATAAGCGAAATGAAAGGTTCATCCAATGAGTTTAGCTTGTGCCACAACAACGCACTGGTTCCATGCTCTGGATGCGCTTGACTGATCACTAGATCATTCTGATATTTGTAGACTTGCCAGTCACCCTTTGATGCTGAAGGCAAAGCGTCAATAAAAGATGAAACATTAAAAGACCCTACTAGGGCACGCTGTGGACCGCTTGCCGTATGACTAATTTTATACAATTCGATTAAGTTGTCATTTCTGAGATGGGCATAGTGACTGTGGTATCCGTGCGCATCATTTATTGGGAGAAGTGTTGATGTGCACGGGTGATGGTAGGCCGCTAAAGTAGCTAGTTCTGTGCTATTTGCATTTGAATTAGTATTGCCTGAGTTTGCCCCCTGCTGGTTTGTTGCTGTTTGGAGGCTTTCCAGTCTAATTTCGCAAGGCGTAAATGAGAGGCGGACAACATCGTTGCCAAGTTGTTTAATTTGCGCAAATTGCGCGCGTTCGTCTGGATTTTCCGACAGGCTGATACTTGTTTTTAAACTTAATGCGGGGGTATTGAGCAAGGGAATAGCATTGCCGAAAATATGGGCGATTAACAACAAAAACATGGCAAGCACGAGCAAGCCGAACAACACAACAATATGCCTCGCAAAGGCATCAATTCTTAATCGCTTTGCGCTGGTGCCTTTAGAGATGCTTTGTTGAGATGATGCGTGCTCTGATGATTGCATAGGAGAAGTTTTGATTTATGATTCATTAGCATGCAATATTGTTAGCAATAATGATAGTCGAATCAAACAAAAAGGTGGTGTATATGCAAGCGATGGTATTGTCTGTTGTAGGTAAAGATAGACCGGGACTGGTTGAAGACATTGCCAAGTGTGTAAACAAAGCGGATGGGAATTGGCTGAAAAGCAGCTTTTGTCACCTAAGCGGACATTTTGCCGGATTTGTTGAAGTGATGCTGCCCTCGGCACAGCATAATGCCTTGGTTCAGGCCTGTCATGCCCTATCGAGCCTGCAAATTACGCTTATGCCAGCCTCTGTTGAGAGTCAACAAGATGCACAAGAGTTAGTCATGACATTAACGGCGAATGATAGAAAGGGCATCATCAATGACATTAGTCATTGCTTGGCAAGCCTTAATATTAATATCACAGAAATGGAAACCACCTGTGAGAGCGCACCCAACTGGGGGAATCAAATCTTCAGCGCAAAAATTAAACTTGCTGCGCCACCGTCACTATCTAGTGATGATGTAAAAGAGTCTATTGAGCAAATTACCGACGATTTAGTAGTCGAATTCAGCGCAAGCTAATCAAGGATCGGGGAAAAACGTGCCAAATAAAAACTTATATTTTCCAAAAGAATTGAGTTGGCTCTCGTTCAATGAGCGAGTATTACAGGAAGCTGCCGACACCAACACCCCATTAATCGAAAGAATTCGGTTTTTAGGGATTTATAGCAACAATTTAGATGAGTTTTATCGTGTTCGCGTTGCCGATGTTAAGCGCTTAATTACTATTTCGCAAAACGAAGGCGATTTAAGCACTGCTGATGAGCTTGTTGAGCTATTACAACAAATTCAATACCGGGTTAAAGGTTTATCCAAACAGTTTGATCGCGTCCATAAAACCATCACTAAAGAACTTAAACGCTACAACATTTATATTCTTAATTACACGCAGTTAAATGAAGCTCAGATAGACTGGGTAACGAACTACTTTCGCAATCATGTCCTTTTGCATGTGGCGCCCATTCTGCTAGACAACAAAGTCCAGCTGATACAGCGCTTGAATGATTCCTCTGTTTATCTCAATGTTGCATTGTATCGGCCTGGGCGCAATACCAAATATGCTGTTGTAGAGATCCCAACCAATCAAACCAGCCGTTTTGTGGTACTTCCAAGCGAGCAAGGAAAAAAGAAGAAGCAGATAGTACTGCTCGATGATGTAATCAAGCTTTGTGTGGAAGAGATTTTTAAAGGCTTTGTGAAATTTGAAACGGCCGAGGCTTTCTCATTTAAAATCACGCGCGATGCCGAGTACTCCATAAATGATGAAATTGACGAAAGCTACGTAGAGAAAATGTCAGAAAGCATGAAGCAACGTTTGAGCGCCGAGCCTGTTCGGATTATTCATGATACAGGCATGCCTAATGAGATGATTAACGATCTTCGAAAACGCCTGCGCATTTCAAACATCGATACCATTCAATCAGCAGGTCATTATCGCAATTTTAAAGACTTTATCGGTTTTCCAAATGTAGGGCGTGCCTATTTAGAGCATTCGCCTTTACCGAAACTGCGCAATCAGGCCTTTGTGCAGCACGACACTGTATTTGATGCCATTGCCGAGCGCGATATTCTGCTGTATTACCCCTACCACGACTTTCTGCATTTCACTGAATTTGTGCGCCAGGCAGCATTTGACCCACAGGTTAAACACATACGCTTGAATATTTACCGAGTCGCCTCGCAATCTCGAATCATTAGTTCACTTGTGGATGCTGTTGATAACGGTAAAAAAGTCACTGTCGTGGTGGAACTGCGCGCACGATTTGACGAAGAGAATAATATTGCTTGGTCAAAGCGTATGACTGACGCAGGGATAAAAGTGGTGTTAGGTAATCCGAGTGTGAAAATTCATAGCAAACTTTGTATCGTAAGCCGTGAAGAACGGGGAAAAATCCGGCACTACACCCATTTTGGCACCGGCAATTTCAATGAAAAAACCGCTAAGATATACACCGATTTGTCTTTGTTTACTTGCGACGAAGAGTTGTCTCTTGAAGGAATTCAAGTCTTCGACATGATCCAAAACCCCTATCGAAAAGTCAGATTTAATCAACTCCAAGTATCGCCAATCAATGCCCGCAGTAAAATTCAGTCACTCATCAGGCAAGAGATCCAACGCGGCACAGAAGGGCATCATGCACAAATAACTTTTAAAATTAACAATTTAGTAGATCCTGAGTTAATAGACGATTTGTATCGAGCCTCGCAATCTGGTGTAAAAATAAGGGGCATTATTCGGGGAATGTGTTCTTTGATCCCGGGAGTCGAGGGCTTAAGTGAAAACATTGAGATTATCAGCATTGTCGATCGCTTTTTAGAGCACCCGCGGATCATGATGTTTGAAAACGGCGGCGACCGAAAGATTTATATCTCGTCTGCCGATTGGATGACCAGAAACATGGACTATCGCATTGAAGTTGGCTGCCCGGTGAACGACCCTGATGCCCGCCAAATGATAGTAGACTTGCTTGAGCTTCAGTTTAAGGACACGCTTAAAGCAAGAGTTATTGATGAATCTCAATCTAATCAATACGTTAAACGTGGTAACCGAAGAAAGCTGCGCTCCCAAATTCAAATACATCAATACTTATCCCACCGAGAGGCCGACTCTGATGCAAACACCAACAAGTGATAGCTAATTGCAGAACTTATATCAAATTTTCGACAACAGCGAACAGCGGCAAACGGAAACCATTGCCGCTTTGGATATTGGCTCTAACAGCTTTCATTTAGTGGTTGCTCGGGTGGTCGCCGATGCTATTCAAGTGACGCAAAGGGTCAAACACAAGGTGCGTTTAGCTGATGGTTTGGATGATAAAAACATCCTATCCAAAGAAGCTATGCAGCGAGGCGTTGACACGCTCGAAAGCATGCTAGATAGCCTTGCCGGTGTGTCTACGCACTCCGTTCGAATTGTTGCGACTCACACACTGCGGCGGGCAAAGAATACCCAGAGCTTCTTGAGAATGGCGCGAAAAGTCTTTCCTTATCCAATCGAGGTAATATCAGGTGCTGAAGAGGCGAGGCTTATTTATACGGGAATTGCCAATCATACGGATATTGAAGGCAGTCGCTTAATTATTGACATTGGCGGAGGCTCTACGGAATTTGCTGTAGGCAAAGAAGCTGAACCTGAGCTTTGCAAAAGCGTTCAAATGGGTTGTGTGAGCTATCAAAAGCGCTTTTTTTGCGATGGTAAGATCACTCGAACTGCCGTGGAAAAAGCCATAACGGCTGCCCAGCAAGATCTCGAATTAGCATGTACGAATTTACGGCAAACGTCTTGGCAGCATAACCTAGCAAGCTCCGGAACTGCCAAAGCGATTGCATTAGTGGCGCATCCGAACGAAGAGAACAAAGCGCAGCCTTTTAATCAACATGATCTGCAGCTACTGCTTGCGCGGTGTATTGAAAAGGGTGAATCCTCAGCCCTCGATTTTGATGGGCTTACCGAAGATCGAAAGCCCGTTTTTGTGCCTGGCCTCTGTATTATGCTGGCGGTTTTCCAATCGCTTAATTTAAGTAGCGTTAGCATTTCTCAAGCTGCTTTGCGTGAAGGCGTATTGTCAGAACTTCAAGGAAAGCAAACCTCGCAAAGCGTACGAGTGAGAAGTGCTCAAAGCTTGGCAACTCGATACGATGTCGACACTCAATATGCCCATAAAGTGTTAAATACTTGTATGAACTTGTATGGGCAAGTGAAACACGATTGGGAACTTGAAGCAGCCAAATATCGCTTTATGTTAGGCTGGTCAGCCTTGCTGCATGAGGTTGGGCTTCAGGTAAACTCACGCGGCATACAAAAACACTCTAGCTATATATTGCTCAATTCAGACTTGCCTGGTTTCAACCAAGATCAGCAAAAAGCAATGGGTTACTTGGTGCGCTATCACCGAAAGAAAATACAAACTGAAGATGCGCCCGCCACGTTAGAGTTTTCTCAGATTTGTCTTGCTCGCATGCTCGTTATCCTGCGTTTGAGCATATTGCTAAATATTAATCGTCAAGTTGTGAGCGAAACCTCAGTCACATGCACGGTGAAAGACGCAAAGTTAAAACTCAGGTTTGAACACGACTATTTAGCAAACAATTCGCTGCTAATGGCAGACTTGCTCAAGGAGCAAAAGTATCTTGAGACGCTTAATATCAATCTAAGCTTTAAGGAAGGCGCCACGGCGACTTGATAAAGCAAGACCATTCACTCCGATTTTTTTAAGTAAGCTGAATCCTGTCTAAGTACCTCGTCAATCGAGGACGCTCTCTTATACATTCTCAATGCCCGTGGTTCACGGTAAAATTTTCGATACCAGCCATCCGTTTTGCAATCTATTTTCCGTCCTAATTAATCTGAATTAACGAAATAAATTGTACGATATTTCTTACACAAAAGAATCTATTGCTTACCTGTTTGTATACTTTTTAGTCTATTTTTCCCTTTTTTGTTTATTTTATGACCTATTTTGAGGTTTTTTTGATTTCAGTATTTTTTTCCATAGACTACCGCCCCCAATAACAAGAAAGTCGAATTAAGTACTCCGTTTAATACTGTGATTCAAAGGCTTCTTTTACGTTTTTTAATTACTCGCATTGTGATGCTCTGGTCGTTTTAGAGCTCTGATGCTATGCATCTATCACTTCCGTTGGCGGAGAGTAATCCGCCGTTATTGCCGAATGACGATCGGCATTTATTAAGGTAGCAATTTACATGAAACTTAACTCCCTAGTTATCGGATTCTCTATTTTTGCGACAGGAAGTCTTCAATTAATGTCAGGACAAGCGATGGCGCATGGCTGGTCCGAATTTCCGGCGGCACGCCAACAAGTTTGTTACGAACAAGGCGGTCTATGGAGTGGTACGCCTCCAAATGCAGCCTGTGCAGAAGCAAAAGCTATTTCAGGCTCATACCCTTGGGTACAAAGGAACGAGTTCTCAATCAATATCCCTGATTACAACAATCAAGCAACGGTAAGAGCCGCCGTACCCGATGGCACAATTTGTTATGCAAACGACAGCCAGAAGCAAGGCTTTGGCATTGGACGCTCGGACTGGACTCGTACTGAACTGAGCACTGGCACCTTTGAATATGTATTTAACGCAACTGCACCACATAATCCGTCTTTCTGGGAGTTCTATTTGACTACTGAAGATGCAGATCTAAACCAGCCACTCGCTTGGAGTGACCTTGAGCTTATTCATACCGAAGGCAATGTTCCAGTAGTAAGTGGTAAATATAGAATGGATGTTACTATTCCCGCAGACCGTGAAGGCGAAGCAGTGCTATTTGTTCGCTGGCAGCGCATTGATGCAGTAGGCGAAGGCTTCTATAACTGTAGTGATATTTCAATAGTTAACGGCGGCGGTGAAAACCCAGAACCACCTGAAGAGCCTGAAGAACCCACTGGTCCTTACTTAGTGCAAGGCACCCAGTTTATTCCGTCTGACATCGCTTTAGACTCAGTCAACATCGGTGATACGGTCAATTTCGCGGTATTTAACAAAAATGGCGAACAGCACAGCTCATTCTCTGTTGAGATTAATGCAGACAACCTAAACGATTGGGACAGATTGTTAGCGGCTGAAGTAAATGGTTACTACGAAAGCTTCTTCAACGGAAATGTTTTTATCGGCCGATGGCATGCAGAAATGAATCACTACATGTACTTCAGAAACGACCTTTATGGTAATTACTTTAACTCGCGTGATTCAAGAGCCAGCGGTGTGTTCTCAATTACGCCTGCTGATCAAGTGTCAGATGTGAGCATCAGTATTGATGCTAAAATTCTATCAGATTTAATTATGGACGAAGTTGCCTACGGTCAATCGGTTATTCTCTCGCCGATGATTGAGGGTGCCGAGGTATCTGAAGCCATATGGGAGCAAACTGACGGCGAAGCGATTACGCTTATGGTCAATGAGCACAACGAACTCGTCATAGATACGTCTTTACTCAGTAGCCAAAACGAGAACCTTGCATTTAGGCTTTCTCTGCCTGACTTATCAGTGCAAGCTCAGTTTAGCTTTAGAGTCGTAGGTGACACTGCAACAGGCGATGCTCCAGCATGGGACATCAACGCAGTTTATACTCAAGGCGACCGAGTCATGCACAATGGTGCACTTTGGACAGCTCAGTGGTGGACAAGGGGTGAAGAACCTGGCACCACGGGCGAATGGGGGGTTTGGAGATAAACCTTAGTTTGAAAATATAAAAAAGGGCGTAAGAATTATTTCTTACGCCCTTTTTACTTTAAAGATGAAGGTATTTGACTAAAAGCCGGAAACCTCAAGCCGAGGCAATGGTCTAGGTGGCTGACGCGTTATAAATCTCTTGAATAGTGGCATCCAAGGTTGTGTCAAAGTCAGCATCTGATTGTTTTGCATTTAAACCTTCGGTAAGCGCTCGAGAGAAGCTCGCAATCATACCTTTGTTTTGGCTTAGTTTTGCATTTGCATCGTCTCTTGAGTATCCGCCAGATAACGCGACAACTTTTAATACGCGCGGATGATCGATGCACTCTTTGTAAAAGTTGGCTTGGTTAGGAATAGTGAGCTTGAGCATCACGTTTTGGTCATCACTTAAGGCATCTAAATGCTTTAAAATTGACGCTTTTAATAAGGCTTCTGCTTCTGATTTTTCAGGACTATTAATGTCGACTTCAGGCTCGATAATTGGCACAAGGCCCGCTGCAATAATTTGCTTTCCTATTTCAAACTGCTGAGCAACTACCGCATCAACGCCTGCCTTATTTGCAAGTTTAATTACCGAACGCATTTTAGTGCCAAAGACATCTTGGGCATTTGCTTTTGCGAGCAAGGCATCAAGCTCAGGCATTGGCTTCATCACTTGTGCGCCGTTTTCCTCGTCCGCTAAGCCTTTATCCACTTTCAAAAACGGCACAACATGTTTCACTTGCCATAGATAATGCGCGCTCGATTTGCCTTCAATATCTCTATCGAGCGTATTTTCAAACAAAATGGCGCCTAAAACTCTCTCCCCATCAAAGGCTGAGCTTGTTACAATTCGAGAGCGCATGTCATGGACGCAGGTAAACATTTCTTCGTCGGTGGAATACTCGTTTTCTTCAACGCCGTATAGCTTCAGGGCTTTTGGCGTGCTGCCTCCGCTTTGGTCAAGCGCTGCAATAAATCCAACCTTCGATTTTACTTTTGCCAGCATGTCTTGTTGTGCTTGCGTTGTCATTATGTGTATTTCCTCTGTTTTATCCCAAACTTTGAATTATTTACTGCATGTGAGCCACGTAACACTAATACGCGCTAGTCTCGGTTTAATATTGCCACAGCAGGTAGCTCTTTTCCTTCTAAAAATTCTAAGAACGCGCCGCCTCCGGTAGAAATATAGGAGATTTTATCTGCAATTGAGTATTTATCCACCGCTGCTAGTGTATCGCCACCGCCTGCAATAGAAAACGCATCACTTTGCGCAATCGCCTCGCCAATTGCTTTGGTTCCATTGCCAAACTGATCAAATTCAAATACGCCAACCGGCCCATTCCACACAATCGTACCTGCGTTTTTTAAAATATTAGCGAGGTAATCCGCCGTTTGCGGACCAATATCAAACACCATGTCATCATCAGCAATATTATCTACTGACTTAGTTTGCGCAGGCGTTGATGCCGAGAACGCTTTCCCTACAACTACATCGGTGGGAATGGGAATTTCGCCGCCTTGTGCGCCAGCTAAATCCGTTAAGCGTTTAGCTTCATCAATCAAGCTTTCTTCCACTAATGATTTACCCACTGCATGACCTTGCGCTGCAATAAAGGTGTTTGCAATACCACCACCTACAATCAACTGATCGACTTTTTCAGCAAGTGATGCCAGCACCGTCAATTTGGTCGAGACTTTTGAACCGCCAACGATAGCTACCAGTGGGCGTTTAGGATTGTACAGTGCCTGTGAAAGTGCTTTAAGCTCTGCATCCAAAAGTGGGCCAGCGCAGGCTTGCGAGGCAAACTTTGCTACGCCGTGTGTGCTCGCTTGAGCGCGATGTGCTGTGCCAAATGCATCCATTACAAATACATCGCATAATTTGGCATAGTGTTTTGCTAGATGCTCGTCGTTAGATTTTTCACCCTTATTAAAACGCACGTTTTCAAGTAAGGTCACTTCGCCCACTTTTGCTTCAGGTGCTTGAGAGCTGAGGTAATCCCTTACAAAAGTGACCTCTGCGTCGAGGTGCTCTGACAAATACTCAGCAATGGGGGCGAGCGAAAATTCTTCGGCACTTTCACCCTCCGTCGGACGACCAAGATGAGACATAACAAGTACTGCCGCACCTTGTTTTAAAGCTTGTTTAATGGTTGGAATCGACGCTCTGAGGCGAGCATCAGACGTGATTTCACCTGCTTTGATTGGCACATTGAGATCTTGACGAATCAATACTCTCTTATTGCTCAAATCTAAGTCCGTCATAGCCTTAATTGGCATAAAAATCTCCTTGTAGCTTAGCTAAATTCTTGGGCATTAGTGATGGCTACGATAATGAATGTGTTAGGACACCATGTGCATTTTTATCGCAGTATCCAACATACGATTTGCAAAACCCCATTCGTTGTCGCACCACACTAACGTTTTTACGAGTTGCTTGTGACTTACGCGTGTTTGCGTTGCATCGACAATACATGAATGTGGGTCATGATTAAAATCGACAGATACCAATGGCGCATCAGTATAGTCAAAAATCTTTGCCGTTTTAAAGGTATGGGCCGCCTGCTTAAAGACCTCGTTAACCTCAGCCACGCTGACTTTATCACGTAAGGTAACACTTAAGTCCATTGCTGTGACGTTGATGGTTGGCACTCGCACGGCAATCGCCTCAAATTTACCCGCAAACTTGGGCAAAATTCGCTCTATTCCACGAGCAAGCTTGGTATCAACGGGGATAATGGATTGACTCGCCGCTCTGGTACGCCTCAAATCAGGGTGATATGCATCGATGACTTGTTGATCGTGCATTGAGGAATGAATCGTGGTGATAGTGCCACTTTCCACGCCAAAAGCTTCGTCTAATACACGAATAACCGGCACAATGCAGTTAGTTGTGCACGAGCCGTTTGAGACGATTTTATGCTCGGGCAGTAGCTCATGGTCATTCACGCCAAAGATGATGGTCTTATCCATGTCTTGACCACATGGTTGCGAAAAAAGCACCTTTTTGGCACCTTGAATAATGTGCTGGTTTGCATCGTCAGCGCTTGAAAATACCCCCGTACACTCTAAAACGATATCAACACTATGAGCTGCCCAATCAATATTGCAGATCCTCTGTTCGTGAAAAAGCGCGATCTTATCTACATGTTTATCGTCAGGATTTTCATCGCGAAGAGGGGCGCGCGCGACGCACAGACTGTTTTGTTTTGACTTGTTTTGGGTAAACGAAATTTTATTTGGAAACCGGCCGTGAGTGCTATCAAACTGCAGCAAATGCGACATAGCCTCTGGCTCGGCTATTTCATTTATTGCGACCACTTCCACTTGCTCGCGAAAGCCACTTTCGTACAGGGCTCTTAAAACACTTCTGCCAATGCGGCCAAAGCCATTTATTCCAATTCGAAGCACTACAAGCTAACCCAATTTAAGCGCACAAAAATGCCCTAGTTCGCCCCCCGATAATATAAACCAGAGGCGCACAAAAAAAGACATTATAGCTTTTTTCCTCTTGCTTTATAAAGCCATTGATTTATAAAGCCATTTTTTATAGAGATAAAGCGGCATCTACAACCGCTTGAGTCGTAATATTGAAATGCTTAAATAAGTCGCCTGCTGGCGCTGATTCACCAAAGGTGTCCATGCCAACTACAGCGCCGTTTAATCCAACATACTTGTACCAAGCGTCTTTTGAAAGTGCTTCTACCGCCACACGTTTTGTCACGCCAGCAGGTAAAACAGACTCTTTATAGCTTTCAGACTGCCTATCAAATAAATCACAGCACGGCATAGATACAACGCGTACAGCCTTGCTCTGTGCACTGAGTTGCTCAGCGGCGTCGACCGCTAGATGCACTTCTGAACCCGTTGCAATGAGAATGATATCAGGCGTATCTTCACTATCAACTAGCACATATGCGCCACGCTCTGCATCAATCAATTGCTCAGGTGAGCGTGACTGTTGCGGTAAGCCCTGACGAGTGAAAATAAGTGTGGTAGGTCCGTCAGTTCGTTCAATTGCCGCTTTCCACGCAATTGCCGACTCAACTTGGTCGCAAGGACGCCAGTTATCTAGATTAGGCGTACTTCGAAGGGCAACTAATTGCTCAACAGGTTGGTGCGTAGGGCCATCTTCACCTAGGCCAATAGAATCGTGGGTATACACAAAAATAGCGGGTTGTTTCATAATTGCCGCCATCCGAACGGCGTTTCGCGCATATTCCATGAACATCAAGAAAGTCGCGCCATAGGCTTTGAAACCACCATACAAAGTAATGCCATTCATCATTGCCGACATACCGAATTCGCGCACGCCATAATAAATATAGTTACCGTTTGCATCATCTGCGCTCACGCCTTTCGAGCCGTCCCATATCGTGAGGTTTGAACCTGCTAAATCGGCAGAGCCACCTAACAGCTCCGGCAATAATGGACCATATGCGTTAAGGGTATTTTGTGAGGCTTTACGGGTGGCAATATTTTGTGGATTGTCCTGTAGGGAATTAATGTATTTCGACACCTCTTTATGCCAGTTGTCAGGCAGTACATTTGTTTTACGGCGAACAAATTCAGACGCTAATTGTGGATGACTCTGCTGATAGCTGGCAAAAAGTGCATTCCATTGTTCTTGCGCAGCCTGTCCTTTTTCAGATGCATCCCAAGCAGAATATATGTTACCTGGCACTTCAAACGGAGGATGAGTCCAACCGAGTGCTTCTCGGGTCAAGGTGATTTCATCTTCTCCAAGCGGAGCGCCGTGCGATTCCTCCTTACCTTGTTTGTTTGGTGAACCAAAGCCAATGGTGGTTTTACAGCAAATCAAACTTGGCTTGCCGGTTTCTTGCTGGGCTTGCTCAATTGCAGCAGCAAGCTGCTCTGGATCGTGGCCATCCACATCAGCAATAACGTGCCAGCCATAGGCTTTGAAACGCGCGGGGGTATCATCGCTAAACCAACCCTCAACTTCACCATCAATCGAAATACCGTTGTCATCCCAAAAGGTAATGAGCTTGCCAAGTCCAAGCGTGCCCGCCAGCGAGCAGGTCTCGTGCGAAATCCCTTCCATCATGCAGCCGTCACCCATGAATGCGTAGGTAAAATGATCAACAATATCGAAACCTTCTTTGTTGAACTGAGCCGCTAGCACTTTTTCGGCTAATGCCATGCCAACCGCATTTGATATCCCTTGGCCAAGTGGACCAGTGGTTGTTTCAACGCCTGGCGCATAACCATACTCAGGGTGCCCTGGCGTTTTTGAATGCAGTTGACGGAACTGTTTTAGCTCTTCAATGGGTAATTCATAGCCCGTAAGGTGTAACAAAGAGTATAAAAGCATTGACCCATGACCGTTAGATAATACAAAGCGATCTCTGTTAGCCCACGTCGGATCTTTTGGGTTGTGCGACAAGTAGTCACACCATAGAACTTGTGCAATATCAGCCATTCCCATAGGTGCGCCAGGGTGACCTGATTTAGCTTGCTGAACAGCGTCCATACTGAGCGCTCTAATTGCATTGGCGAGTTCGCGGCGTGATGACATGTATTCTCCTTTTTATAGACTTGGGCGATTATTGTGGGCCCACATTAAGTTCGACATTGTGGCGTAGGGCCTGAAGCACTTCAATCATTAATTAACATATTTGAATTGTTTTTTTTCATCTGCATCAAGCAACTAAATTCGGGCATTGTTTGTATGAATATTGGTGGTTTTGCTGATCCATTTGTGTGTGAATAAAGATCGCATAGAAATTCAAATAGACTTTTAGACGTCTAGATGGAAATATACTATAATCGCCCCTTAGCTAGCGGTACTTACTGCCGATTTCAGGCAAAGTCAGCCGCAGTTGGCGTAATTTGACGCCAGATATCACAATAATTTTTGTTTTAGGATCATGTATGACCTCACGCTTATTTACATCGGAATCTGTCTCAGAAGGCCATCCAGATAAGATTGCTGATCAAATCTCAGACGCAGTGCTAGATGCAATATTAACCGAAGACCCGAAAGCTAGGGTTGCTTGCGAAACATTTGTCAAGACTGGCATGGTATTGGTTGGCGGTGAAATTAATACGACCGCATGGGTCGATATTGAAGAGCTAACAAGAAAAACGGTAAAAGATATCGGATATACGCACTCCGACATGGGTTTTGATGGCGAGTCTTGCGCGGTACTAAACGCAATTGGCAAACAATCGTCAGATATCAATCAAGGCGTTGACCGCGCTTCACCTGAAGAGCAAGGAGCGGGAGACCAAGGCTTGATGTTTGGCTATGCCAGCGATGAAACCGACGTGCTCATGCCTGCACCCATCACGTACTCCCATCGCTTAGTGCAACAGCAAGCTAAAATGCGCAAAAGCAAGCAACTAGAGTGGTTGCGTCCAGATGCTAAAAGCCAGGTAACCTTCATATATGAAGACGGCAAACCCGTGGCGATTGATGCAATAGTGCTATCTACCCAACACTGCGACAGCGTGAGTATCGAAGCACTTCGGGAAGCCGTAATGGAAGAAATTATTAAACCCGTAATTCCATCGCAATGGCTAACGTCCAATACTAAGTATCACATTAATCCTACTGGTCGTTTTGTGATTGGTGGGCCAATGGGCGATTGTGGATTGACTGGTCGTAAAATTATCGTTGATACCTACGGCGGTATGGCACGCCACGGCGGCGGCGCGTTTTCAGGTAAAGACCCTTCCAAGGTCGACAGAAGTGCGGCATACGCTGGCCGATATGTGGCGAAGAATATAGTCGCGGCTGGTTTGGCGAAGCGCTGCGAAATCCAAATTTCGTATGCAATTGGGGTTGCTGAGCCAACATCTATTGCCGTGGATACTTTCGGCACGGGCAAAGTCAGTGAAGAAGCGCTAACAGCTTTGGTCAAACAACATTTTGATTTACGTCCATACGGCCTCATTCAAATGCTTGATTTAGAACGCCCAATCTACAAGCCCACTGCTGCATATGGTCACTTTGGCAGAGAGGAATTCCCTTGGGAACAAACTGACAAAGCCGCTGTATTGCGAGAAGACGCTAAGCTATAATCAATGCAAGATTGATAGGGGCGCGTAGCCACTGGCACGCGCCCTTTTTGCGTTACTTCTTGCGTCAATAATGGAACTTAAGTTATGAATAACCGCCTTTTAAAGATGAGTGTGCTGCTCGTCGCCTGCATCTATCTCACGGCCTGCGCCACCTCTCCAACCGGTCGCAATCAAGTACTGCTATATTCAGACCAACAGCTAGCGCAATCCGGTATGCAAGCCTTTGCGGGAATGAAGCAAGAAATTCCGATATCAAGAACGCAAGTCACTAATCGATTTGTGCAGTGCATAGCCGATAACATTATTCGCCAGCTTGACGAGGATGCATCGCCTGAGCAGTGGGAAGTGGTCGTATTTGATTCAGACCAAGTGAACGCTTTTGCTCTGCCTGGCAAGAAGATTGGCGTGTATACCGGATTACTAGGCGTAGCAGAAAACCAAGACCAGGTCGCGGCGGTCATCGGACATGAGATAGGGCATGTATTAGCCCAACATGGTAACGAGCGAATGAGTCATTCGACACTAATTGGGATCAGTCAAGAACTGGTGAATCAAGCCTTGCGTGCAAACAACGTCGCGCAAAGCGGCGCAATCATGTCTGCCTTAGGCTTAGGTGCGCAGGTAGGTGTTGCCCTGCCCTTTAGTCGCGCACATGAAAGCGAAGCGGATATTATTGGCTTAGATCTTATGGCAAGAGCCGGCTTTGACCCTCGACAGTCTGTTAATCTCTGGCAGAACATGAGTAAGGCGAGCAATGGCGCAAGACCTTCAGAAATACTCTCGACTCACCCTGCGCCTCAAACGCGAATTAACAACTTGAAGGCAAATATGGAGCCGGCAATGAAAACGTATAGCGCCGTCAAAAATAAACCCGTATGTCGAGGTTAAAGCGCTTTCACACTGGGTACTTGAACGTGCATATGACGTAGCAATCGAAAAGACAATATAAAAACCCAGCGACAAATGCTGGGTTTTTTAATGTGTGTCAAAAGCAAAAAGCTGCCTATGACAGGTTTACTTACTCGCCTTCTTTGTGAACGTGAACGTCCATCTGAGGGAAGGGAATTGAAATGCCTTCTTGGTCAAAACGAAGTTTAACGGCTTCGGTAAAGTCAAACATCACGCCCCAGTAGTCAGCCGACTTAACCCAAGGACGAACCACAAAGTTGACACTGCTATCACCAAGCTCAGACACTGCAACCGTAGGCGCTGGATCTTTCAGTACTCGTTCTTCCGCAGCTACCATTTCTTCCAGAATAGTTTTGGCTTTTTTCAAATCGTCACCATAACCAATACCAAATACCATATCCACACGACGCGTCTCTTTTGCTGAGTAATTAGTGATCGCGCCACTATAGATAAGACCATTTGGCACAATAATTTCTTTATTGTCTGGCGTGTTCATAGTAGTGGTGAAAATACTGATGCCCTTGACTGTGCCCGATACGCCACCAGCATCTACAAAGTCACCTGATTTGAAAGGCTTGAACACAAGTAGCATGACACCTGCGGCAAAGTTTTGTAGTGAGCCTTGTAACGACAAACCGATAGCTAAACCTGCTGCACCCAATATGGCGACTAACGAGGTTGTATCAACGCCTAACTGGTCAAGCGCGGCGATAATGACAAACAGCAGTAGTATTGATCGTACAATGCCCATAATAAAATCGACGAGCATTTCGTCATAGCTACTTTTTGCTAATAATTTGCCGACAATTTTAACGATGATATTAACGACTATTCGACCAACGACAAATATAACAATCGCAATGAGCAAATTAATTGCAAACGGAATGATGTATAAATCTAAATATTTTGATGCTTCATCTGTACTGAATTCTGGCATGATGACATGTCCTTTGTATGGGTGGTTTGGTAATATACTTTTTATCAGAAACCTTATTGAATGTATTTTAAGGATCATAATAAACATAGCCTAAGCGCTTAGGATTCGCTGAAAGCTTGATTTTGATAGGCGATTTCCGACCGCTATTGCAGATTGGCTAAATAAAACATAACAAGCACGCGGAAGAAAAATCAAATTATTTTTATAAAAAATACACAGACTTACGAAATGTGTATCAAATTTGCAACACATTTACTTGCAATGGCAACTTGCTAGGTGTATAAAATTCGTCCAATGGAATTTCGGAGTTTCTCAGATGGACTTATCTATCATCATTTTAGCAGTGCTCTTTATATCTGTTTTAGGGCTTTTTGCATACTGCTTAACGGAGCCAAAAGGCAAGCATACGGTGCATGCTCGTAAGAATCATCGAGGCATTAAAGTTAACGACACTAACGCTGCTTCAATCACTGAGCAAACCTTGTCATAGAACAAATTTTCACGCCAAAGGCTTGTAACGGTCTTTAACGGAGGCAATAATGCTTCCGTTTTTTTTGCCTAATACTTTTAAACTGCTAATCCATAATCCTAGTGAGCTGAATGCGCATTTCAAGATTTTACACCCCACAGATATTAAATGCAGACAGAGAAGTCACTCTGGAAGCTGCAACCTCACACTATATTTCGAATGTATTGAGGCTCAAGGAGCACGCGCCAATTGTACTGTTTAATGGTGATGGTGCCGACTACCCAGCTGAAATATCTCAAATACATAAAAAACAAACCTTAGCTTTTGTTAACGCACAGATTAGTTTAAATGTGGAGTCTCCCTTAAGGATTCATCTTGCCCAGGGCATTTCCAAAGGCGATAGAATGGATTATGCGCTCCAAAAAGCCGTTGAGCTGGGAGTGACTCAAATTAGCCCCATCATCAGCGAACGATGCAGTGTTAAATTATCTGAACAGCGATGGCAAAAAAAACATGAGCAGTGGATGAAAATAATCATTTCTGCATGTGAGCAGTGCCAGCGTAATGTACTACCCGAACTACACCACCCAATACCTTTTAGCCAATTTATAGCAAAACAAACACCCATGCGTCGGCTCATTCTTGCACCGGGTAGTCAAAGATACTTATCGGGTATTGCGCGATGCGAACAAGGCTTTCAGTTGCTCGTTGGCCCTGAGGGCGGTTTTTCAGAGCAGGAAATCTACACCGCTGAACAAATTGGATACTCATCTGTCAATATGGGGCCAAGGATTCTGCGCACAGAAACCGCAGCTGCCGTAAGCATCGCGGTACTGCAGACGCTTCACGGTGATTTGTAGTGTAAAGGACTGATTTGCGCCTTGAAAAGCGTAAAGAATCGGGCTTGCATTTTCTAGCTTAAGCACCACAATATTGATACGACCTTTCAACATAAAGAAGCTAATGCATCACGCTGACACCGCATCAAAGACCCTCGCAGTGATCATGGATCCGATCGATACAATCAATACAAAAAAAGACACAAGCTTCGCGCTTATGCTCGAAGCACAGCGCCGCGGTTATGCGCTTCATTACATTCAACAAAAAGATATGAGCATCGACAATGGCATTGCGTATGCCGTGTCTCGGCAGATTGAAGTGCAAGATACAGCGGAAGATTATTATCAGCTTATTAGCGAAAAACGCGTCGAACTTGGCAAATTTGATGTCATTATAATGCGCAAAGACCCACCTTTTGATGCTGAGTATTTATATGCGACCCAAATATTGGAACTCGCTGAGCATCAAGGTGCATTAGTCGTTAATAAACCACAAGCCTTGCGCGATTTTAATGAAAAGCTTTTCACTGCCTTGTACCCGCAGTTTATTCCTGACACGCTTGTAACAACGCAGAAATCGGATTTCAAAGCCTTTCATGCCAAGCACAAAGACATTATTTGTAAACCACTAGACGGCATGGGCGGCACCTCCATTTTCAGGGTCAAAGAAGATGGTGTGAATCTGGGTGTTGTTGCAGAAGTGCTCACAGAAAACGGCGCTCGACATGCTATGGTACAGCGTTACATGCCTGAAATTATAGATGGCGATAAACGAATCCTCTTAATTGACGGTGAAGTAATCCCCTACTGCCTTGCAAGAATTGCCGCAAAAGACGAAACACGCGGAAATCTAGCCGCGGGTGGCACGGGTCGCGCACAGGACGTGAGTGAAGAAGATATGCAAGTCGCGCAAGCGATCGCTAAAGACATGCCTGACAGAGGTATTTTACTAGTAGGGTTGGACATGATTGGAAATAAAGTAACTGAAATTAACATCACCTCACCTACGTGTATTCGAGAAATCGAAGCCGCTTATCCCATTAATATTTGTGGCAAGCTATTTGACGCCATCGAAAGAAGGCTATAGGAAGCATACGCCATGGCAGACATCCCTCAAATCACGAGTTTGCAGAACCACTTTTTAATTGCCATGCCTGCATTAGATGACCAGTATTTCTCGCGCTCAGTGAGCTATATTCTGGAACACAACAAAGATGGCGCCATGGCGCTCGTTATCAATCAACCCTCAAAAATGAGCTTTAAAGAGTTGATGACTCACGCTGATGCAAACGCAGAAATAAGTGAGTCTTTACAAGAAAAAATCGTGGTTTGCGGCGGCCCCGTGCATCCTGACCGAGGTTTTGTTTTGCACTCTGCAAAAGGAGGTTTTACCTCAAGTCTAGAATTAAGCTCTGAGATCATGGTCACCACCTCCAAAGACATTTTGTCAGTCGTAGGTAAAAAGGATGGACCCGACAAGTCTATTGTAGCCTTAGGCTATGCTGGTTGGGGAGCAGGTCAACTAGAACAAGAAATTCAAGAGAATGCCTGGCTGACGATAGAAGCAGACCAAGAGATACTCTTTGATACCCCCATCCACAAAAAATGGCAGGCAGCGGTGAACAAACTCGGCGTTGACGTTTGGCAACTCACTCAGCAATCCGGTAATGCTTAGGTGTAAATAAACTGGATGAGTACATGAGCAGCCAAACAACACTCGCCTTTGATTTTGGCATGAAGAGCATTGGCGTGGCCGTCGGTCAAAGCATCACAGGAACCGCCTCACCTCTGGCGGCTCTTCGTGCACAAGATGGGATACCGGACTGGGATCTCATTGAGGAGCTCATCAAAGATTGGCAGGCTCAAACATGTGTGGTGGGTTTGCCGCTTAACATGGACGGCAGCGAGCAAGACATCACGGCTAACGCTAAAAAGTTCAGCCGGCGCTTAGCGCATAAATATAAGTTAGCGGTGCATTTGCATGACGAACGCTTAACTACGGTTGAAGCAAAAGCGCGTTTGTTTGAATTAGGTGGCTTTAAGAAGCTTGGGAAAGAAAAGGTGGATAGCGTGTCAGCTTGTCTAATATATGAAAGCTGGTTGCGCAGCGTCGATAGGCAATAAGAAAGCAATAAACGCGCTCTATAAAGACCCTAATTAAATTAACCACAAAGACTAATAACTACTAGCGCGCCGTCTGACACTGCCAACAAATTCTAAATTGCGGTTCATTCGATTCGTTACACCTTTGACATTGCCATTGAGAATCTGGCACATCCAAGGCTTTGGTATCTTCTTCCAAGATATTCAACAACTCCTTTGCTTTGGGCTCCCAATCAGCATCTAATAACCACACCTCAGGCAAGGCCTCATGATGGGGTATTTCGCCGCTAGCCCCCTGAATAAACTCATTCTTGATGGTGCAAGGAATACCCGCATCTTCAAGAATTGAATACACCTGTCTTACTTTGAATTGATTAAAGTCTTTATAGAAACGTTTCATACTGTCCTTAACTTCATTGCCAGTGCTCGTGACGCTTTTTTTGGAATCAAGGCCAATCGGCTTGCTTAATATAGACCGCAAAAACAGGGGTACTCATTCAAATGACCATAAAAAATCAGAAGCTAAGTAGACTGCCTTAGAAAGTTGTGAAGCGTCAGAAAGTTTTACACAATTAGTCTCAAAACTCAAAAAACACTTCTATCTTATTGATATATATTAATATCTAAACTTGGTGTCAAATTTGCTTACCAGGCACTTTCATACATTACAAAATTACATATTAGGAGCTGTATATGTTGAAGTATTTGGTAGCAGGTATGTTTGGCCTTTCTATTGCGTTTAGCAGCCAAGCGGCATTAGTTGAAGTGTTTTCTGAAGATTTCGAATCTAGCCTGGATGACTGGACGACCGTTGGAAATCAACCCATTCTCACCAGTGACGCGTTTGAGGGAGCGCAAAGCGTAAACACAGATCGAGGGTTTATATACAATGATTTCGCACTGCAAGCAGGTGATGTTATCTCAGTTTGGACGAAATTCTCTGGCGAAGGTAGATCGTACCTTGGGTTTGGAGCTACCGACGCAGGCACAAACTCTTTTGTATTATCTTCCAACACGCAAGATTACCGCTTTCAAGACAATCCCGATTTTGGCTTTACAGAGTTAAACATTACGACTTTTTCTGTACTCTTTGATACATGGTATCGCTTAGAAGTTGTCCTTGGAACGTCCGAAGTAGTTGGAAAGGTATATGATACCGATGGCACGACGCTCTTAGGTTCATTAACTCAGGATGTCGGAAGTCTGGGGGCGTTAGATGGCGGAATTTCACTTAGAACTTTTGGCGATAGCGCAAACGTTCTCGATTTATTGCAAGTGTTCAGAGATGATTCTATAGCAGTATCTTCGCCAGCGGGTATTTCAGTTTTTGCTGCGTTTTGCATAGCCTTAGTATTTCGCCGCAAAAGCTAGATTATAAGTCTGAAAGCTAAAAAGACCTGCTATTTGGCAGGTCTTTTTGCATCTGCCGCAGACATAATTCTCACAAACTATCCACCTCACCAATTCTCTTTAGGTTTGTCATTTCTAATCGATAGAAAACATCAAATATTTATCATCATTCATCCACTCGTAAGGATAAACCCAATAAGATCCTTTAGGCTCACCGCGAAATTTCAAACATTTGATCAAATCGCCTTTATTAAGCCTTCTAATCCAAATCAATCGATACGTTGCTTAATGAACCTAACGGACTGCCGAATGATTTACTGTCCAGTTTAATCATCAAACGCAAATCATTGGGTGAGTCGGCATGATGAAGCGCTTGTTCTTCATTGATTTTGCCCAACTTGTAAAGATCATATAGCGCCATATCAAAGGTTTGCATACCTAGCTCACGGCCCTTCATCATTGCTTCTTTTAGCGCGCCCATTTCATTGCGTTGAATCAAGTCAGAAATGAGTGGCGAGTTAAGCAAAATTTCGATAGCAGCCACACGGCCTTTTCCGTCAATAGTGGGCACTAACTGCTGAGCAACAATAGCACGAATATTTTGACTTAAATCGTATCGCAGTTTCGCGTGCAAGTCTTTTGGCGCTAGGTGCATGATACGTTCAATCGCTTGGTTAGCATTATTTGCGTGCAAGGTTGCTACACACAAATGCCCAGTATCGGCAAAAGACATCGCATATTCCATGGTCTCCATGGAACGAATCTCGCCAATGAGAATGACATCTGGCGCCTGACGCAGCGAACTTTTGAGCGCTTCATCAAACGAGAGTGTGTCAATACCTACTTCCCTTTGCGTCACAATACAATTGCGATGCGAATGCAAAAACTCGATGGGGTCTTCTATGGTGAGTATATGCCCATACGAGTTTTCATTACGGTGGCCAATTAAGGCTGCCAGTGACGTAGACTTACCCGTGCCGGTGCCGCCAACAAATAGTACTAGCCCCTTTTTCGACATAATAATGTCGTTCAAAATTGGAGGTAGCCCCAATGAACTCGCTTTTGGAATTTCAACGACAATACGACGCACCACCATGCCGGCCGCATCACGTTGCCAAAATGCGGAACAACGAAAACGCCCCACATCCATCAAACTAACTGCAAAGTTGCATTCTTTCTCATGTTTGAAGTCTTCAATTTGCTCTTCATTCATGGCCTGATGAACCAAAGATAAAGCATCTTCCTGACTCAAACGATGATCCGAAATCGGTTTTAGTTTGCCGTTAATTTTCACGCTAACTGGCATACCTGCTGTGACAAACAGGTCAGAAGCATCCATGTCTACCATGGCTTTTAAACAATCATCTAATGTCATCATTGGGAGTTCTCTTATCGCTTATGCTATTTGTCAGTTGAACGTGCAGCGGCGTCTTGCTGCGTAATTACACCTTGTGCCACTAGCTTTTGCAAACACTGATCCATGGTTTGCATGCCATGCGATTGCCCTGTTTGGATAACTGAGTACATCTGCGGCACTTTGTCTTCACGAATTAAGTTTCTGATAGCGGGGATCCCCAGCATGATTTCGTGGGCTGCAACACGGCCACCCCCGACTTTCTTCAACAGGGTTTGAGAGATAACCGCACGTAAAGACTCTGAAAGCATAGAACGGATCATGGACTTTTCCTCAGCAGGAAAAACATCAATTATTCTGTCAATCGTTTTAGGCGCAGAGTTGGTGTGCAAGGTACCAAATACCAAATGCCCGGTTTCAGCGGCTGAAATGGCAAGGCGAATCGTTTCCAAATCACGTAGCTCACCCACGAGTATTACATCGGGATCTTCACGTAGGGCGCTTCGCAAAGCATTGTTGAAGCTGTGTGTATCGCGGTGCACTTCGCGCTGGTTCAGCACGCAAAGCTTATTGTTGTGAACAAATTCGATGGGATCTTCAATGGTCAGAATATGCTCACGCTTGTGCGTGTTGATATAGTCTATCATTGCCGCCAAGGTGGTACTTTTACCTGACCCCGTTGCCCCTGTGACCAAGATGATGCCCGTAGGCTGGTTAATAATTTGCTTGAAAATATCAGGCGCACCTAGCTCATCTAGCGTCAGTACTTTGCTGGGGATGGTTCGCAATACCGCCGCCGCGCCTCGGTTTTGATTAAATGCATTGACCCTGAAACGTGATAGCTCGGGGATTTCGAAAGAAAAGTCCACTTCAAGGTTTTCTTCGTACTCTTTACGCTGTTTATCGTTCATAATGTCGTATATCAGGCTGTGCACATTTTTGTGCGAAAGCGAATCGACATTAAGTCGACGCATTTCACCGTCTACACGTATAATTGGAGGTAATCCCGCGGTTAAGTGTAAATCGGAAGCGCCATTTTGTACGCTAAAAGCAAGTAGTTCGTTAATATCCAAAGCGTTTTCTCCAAGCATCAAGTATTTATGCATTACAAGGGGATGGTCACCGAAACGCTTAACCTTTATGTAAGTAACTTCATCACACGAGGCTAATACATCGTCAATGAGCACTAACATCGCTGACAATCTCATGAGAGTTAATCAACGCATTCAGGACGCCAGCGCCGCTTGTAATCGCGATCATAACGATATTCACTTACTCGCGGTAAGTAAAACGAAACCCGTATCTGATGTATTGCTTGCGTATGAAAACGGACAACGTGATTTCGGTGAAAACTACGTGCAAGAAGGTGTCAAAAAAATCCAAGAGCTTGCAGAATTTTCAGATATCGTCTGGCATTTTATCGGCCCCTTGCAGTCAAACAAGAGTAAATTTATTGCAGAATATTTTGATTGGATGCACAGCCTTGACCGATTTAAGATTGCCAAGCGCTTAAACGACCAGCGTTCAGCGCATCAATCCCCTTTAAATATCTGCATTCAGGTCAATATCGATAATGAAGAGACAAAAGCGGGGGTAAGCGAAGAAGACGTCGAAGCCTTGATTGAACAAATTCAAGGTTTATCGCGCATTACATGTAGAGGCCTTATGACTATCCCAAAGGCAAGTGACAGCAAAATGCAGCAACGACAAAGCCTCGAAAAGATGCAAGACTTATTTAAACGTTGCCAAGCACGTTTTCCCGATTTAGATACACTATCAATGGGAATGAGCAATGATTTAGACCTCGCCATCGCGTGTGGAAGTACCATGGTTCGGGTAGGAACCGATATTTTTGGCAAACGCGCGCAAGCCCCTACAAAGACAAAGGAGAGACATGACTTTTAGAAAAATCGCTTTTATCGGTGCTGGCAATATGACCAAAGCCATTGTGGAAGGCTTGGTCGCAAAAGGCTATGACAGCAATATGATTATGGCCAGTAACCCGAGCCGCCCCAAACTTGATGAACTTGAAAACAAGCTTGGTATAAAGACAAGTCAACATAATGAAAACGCAATAGCGTTTTCACAGGTCATTGTATTGTCTGTCAAACCTCAACTGATGGCATCGGTATGTAGTGATTTTTTATCAAAGGTCGATTTAGCAGGTAAATTGGTCATTTCTATTGCTGCAGGCATTGAATGCCAGCGCTTACGTCAAATGTTGGGGGGGTTCGAAAACCTTGTTAGAGTAATGCCCAATACGCCCTCTTCGATTGGATATGGTATGAGTGGAATTTATGCGGCAAATGGCGTCAGCCATGATGACGCGCAATTTGCGGCTTTTTTGATGAATCACGTGGGTCAAACCTTGCTCGTTGACAAAGAGAGTGACATTGATACGGTGATTGCTGCTGCTGGCAGTTCTCCCGCTTACTTTTTTTATGTTGCGCAAGCCATGCAGCAAGAGGCGATGAATATGGGGCTCAGTGAAAACGACGCACGTAAACTGGTGCAACAAGCTATGCTGGGCAGTGCACAAATGATGCAGGCTAATGAAGAAGTATCATTGGCAAGCTTAAGAGAAAACGTTACCTCAAAAGGCGGTACCACTCACGAAGCGGTAAAAACCTTGCAAAAACACGATGTAGCACACATATTCAGTGAAGCAATGCGCGCAGCCGTAAAGCGGGCTAAACAAATGGCGAAAGAATTTTAGGGGAAAGCAAGCAGTATGAATGCAACATATTTTCTGGTAGACACCATATTTAACCTTTATCTAATGGTGGTAATATTACGCCTGTGGCTACAGTTTGCCAGAGCCGACTTTTATAATCCTTTCAGTCAATTTGTGGTAAAGGCGACGCAGCCGGCGGTAGGGCCGTTAAGACGACTTATCCCATCAATTGGACGCCTTGATACCGCCACCTTAGTCTTCGGAATTGTCATTGCCGGACTTAAAATCATCACATTAAGTTTATTGTTCGGTGCTGGTTTACCTCCAGTATTGAGTATTATCATCACTGCCATCGCCATATTTATCAGCCAAACTTTGAATATCATGTTTTGGATCCTCATTATTCGCGCGATATTAAGCTGGGTTAGTCAAGGGAATAACCCTATGGAGCTTGTTATGCACCAGCTTACCGAACCCATGCTTGCGCCTATTCGTCGCGTTATTCCACCCATGGGTGGCTTAGATTTATCGGTACTGATAGCGATTATTGCACTGCAATTTGTACGCATTCTATTGGGCGATGTGTTTGGGCCGGGGATCTAAATTTGTATAAGCGCATATCAAGGTAGAAAGAAAATAAGCAACGCGAGGAAACTGATGAAATATCTTGCTAAATACTTTGCAGCTGCGAGCAGCTTGGTGATCTTAACCCTGATGTTAGTGCCATTGGCTCAAGCGGAGCAAAAGAAGGTACTGGGCAACTGGGACGTGCACTATATTGCCATTCCAAGCACTTTTTTGACGCCTGAAGTCGCCAGAGCGAACGGTATCGTTCGCTCGTCTACTAACGCGCTGGTTAATATTTCTGTGCTAGACAGCACGAGTAAAAAAGCCTTGGATGTTGACGTAAGCGGCAGTGCACGCAATTTATTGGGCACCAACAAAACGCTAGAGTTTAAGACTGTCAAAGAAGGCGAAGCCATTTATCATCTGGCAAGTGTCTCGTTTGATGACAAAGAAGTGCTTCGCTTTAATATCTCCATCACTGACTCAAAGCGCTCAGAGGTGCTTCAGTTCCAGCAAAAAATGTACGAAGAGGAATAAGCCTTTTAAGCGTCTAGTTTCTCTTTTGCATCTTCCTCGCGCTTTCTGGCCCTCGCAAGTGCATCTCTTGCAAGCACGTTTTTTGCGTATTTCTCTACATTATTATGAACAAGACTCAGTTTAAAGCCCTGTGCCCACGACAGTGTATGTCCTGCCACAACGTCGGCAACGGAAAAGTCGTCCCCGAGAATAAATGGCTTGTCGCCTAGCAGTTTACTAAATATCTTCAGGGCACTTTCAAACTCCAAGGCACCGAGTGCTTGCATTTTTTCAATGCGCTGCTGCTCTGGATAGACAAATTTATGCTTTGCTATGGTCCAAAGCGGCTGTTCCAGCTCAGTTAGTGTAAAATACATGGCTTGCTCGTAAAGGCCGCGCTCTGGCGTCCCCGCATTTGGAATCAAGCGACCGGCTTTGTCAGCGAGGTAGCTTACAATCGCGCCTGACTCCGCAAGGCTTAAGTCGCCGTCAATCAGCGCAGGTACCTTAGCCATGGGAGTTACTTTAAGAAATTCCGGCTGCTTATGCTCGTTTTTATATAAATTGACCAATTGATATTCATAATCAAGCCCAAGTTCTTCGCACGCCCAAGTAATTCTAACGCCCCGTGTTCCTGGATAACTCAATACTGTTAACACATGTATTCCTTATTTTTGTTCTGCTCGTTTAAACATAAAATCACTTTGAGTGCTTGCTTGCTCGTCAAAGCGATATCCAGCCGTATCAAAATTTTTCAGCTTTGACACATCTTTCAACTGGTTTTCAATAATGTAACGCGCCATCATGCCGCGCGCTTTTTTAGCATAAAAACTGATGATTTTATATTTGCCATTTTTCTCATCTTTAAAGTGCGGCGTGATAATCGTCGCGCCGTTGTTTTTAAGCTCAGATGTTTTCACAGACGAGAAGTATTCGTTTGAAGCAAGATTTACAATCACTGAATCACCTTGGGTGCTCAAGTCTTGTTTAATCAAATCTGTAATGTCGCTGCCCCAAAACTCGTAGAGAGATTTGCCTTTAGGCGTTAAAAGCTTCGTGCCCATTTCCAGGCGATATGGCTGCATTAAGTCCAAAGGTCTAAGCACGCCATAAAGGCCGGATAAAATGCGTAAATGAGATTGTGCAAATTCAATCGCCTCATCGCCTAGCGAGAGCGCATCGAGTCCAGCATACACATCACCATTAAAGGCATAAATAGCGGGCCGCGCATTTTGTTCGGTAAACGGCGTTTCAAAAGAGTTAAATCGCTCAGCGTTTAAAATGGAGAGCTTGTCGCTGATTGACATCAGCGAGCTCAAATCAGCAGGGGAGAGCTTTTTACACACCTTTACCAAGGTGTCGATTTGTGCACTTAAGCGCGGTTGCGTGGCCTTAACGGCAGGAATGTCAGATTGGTAATCTAAATTTTTTGCAGGCGATACTAGAATTAGCATAAGGTAATACACTTCCTTCAAAGTAAAAGCACTTCATTGTTCCAAAAGCACTGTAATATAGACGGTAATGGTGGCCTAATTATACGAAAAAATGCTTTTAAAAGCCTTAAGCGAACGAAAATTTCATCTGTCATTTATGAAAAATCGCTTTATCGGGCAAGGTCGCTAGTCATTGCCCCCGCTAACTTGGTATGCTTAAACGCTAAACGAATCGTGCAAGTTAGTTAAAGGAACAATATGTCTAATCAATTAGAATCTCTTCGCTCCATGACAACGGTTGTCGCTGATACCGGCGATATCGACGCCATCAAAAAATATCAACCTGTAGACGCAACGACCAATCCATCTCTACTGTTAAAGGCTGCTGCACTGCCACAGTACGATACATTGATTGATGCAGCTATCGCCTATGGCAAGACCCAGTCTGGCGATGCTGACGCCCAAGCAAATGCAGCTTGTGATCACTTGGCGGTTGCCATTGGTAAAGAAATCGTAGGCGTTGTTCCTGGACGAATTTCCACAGAAGTAGACGCGAGATTATCCTTTAATACGCAAGCGACGATCGATAAGGCACACGAGCTCATTGCCTTATACAAAGAGGTTGGGGTAGATAAGTCGCGCATACTCATTAAAATTGCTTCCACATGGGAAGGCATCAAAGCCGCTGAAGTGCTTGAAAAGGAAGGTATTAACTGTAATCTTACCCTCTTATTTAGCTTTGCGCAGGCGCGTGCGTGTGCAGAGGCGGGCGTATTTCTTATCTCCCCCTTCGTTGGACGTATTTTGGACTGGTACAAAGCTAATAGCGAAGATAGCGACTTTGAGGGCGCAAACGACCCGGGTGTAAAATCTGTAAGTCAAATTTACCGCTATTACAAAGACAATGGCTACAAAACCGTTGTCATGGGCGCAAGCTTTCGCAACACCGGTGAAATCGTCGCATTAGCTGGCTGTGACCGACTCACCATCAGCCCTGGACTCTTAGAAGAACTTGAAAATACGCCGGGCGAGCTTAAAGCCGTGCTGTCTGATAAGGGACAAACTGGCTCTGTGGATTCAAAACTGACTGAAGCGGCATTTCGCTGGGACATGAACCAAGACCCAATGGCGACTGAAAAACTAGCAGAAGGGATTCGAAATTTTGCTGCAGATCAGGTTAAATTAGAGAGCTTGTTAAAAGCGCGCTTTTAAAGCGCGCCAACAGCTCCCTTTACTCAAATTATCATCAGCTAATGTAAGCCACTAGGAAACCATATGGAACGTCTTCGAAAATCCCCTGCATGGACTGAGCTTGAAAAACTAGCGCCTTTAGTCAAGCGACACCACATGCGCGATATGTTTAATCGAGAACCGTCGCGTGCGAAAAAATACACGCTTGACGCAGTGGGTATTACGTTGGACTACTCTAAGAACCGCGTTACCGAAGATGTACTAAGCGCCTTGTTTGATCTTGCAAACCAGCGTGGCCTCAAACAAAAGATAAGCGATATGTTCGGTGGTGAGGCGATTAATACCACTGAACAGCGAGCAGTCCTTCACACAGCCTTGCGCAACTTCTCAGGCCAGCCAGTACATCTTGACGGTGAAGACATTATGCCAGAGGTGCACGCCACGCTTGAGCGCATGAAGCGATTTACGCAAAGTATTCACAACAAAGAACACACTGGTTACACGGGTAAAGCGATTGATACGGTCGTAAGTATTGGTATTGGCGGCTCATTTTTAGGCCCTAAAATTGTCACTGAAAGCCTCAAACCTTATTGGCGCGGAGGCCTAAAAGTCCATTTTGTCGCAAACGTTGATGGCTGCCATATCCAAGACGTGCTTTCTCAAACCAACCCTGAAACGACCTTGTTTGTGATGTCATCTAAGTCTTTTAGTACGCAAGAAACACTGCAAAACACCTTAAGCGCCAAAGATTGGTTTTTAAAACAAGGTCCTAGCCAAGCGGATATTGCTAAGCATTTCGTCGCAGTCTCTACTAATGTGAAGGCAGCGGTCGAGTTTGGCATGTCAAAAGACAATGTGTTCCCGATGGGGCATTGGGTAGGTGGCAGGTATTCACTGTGGTCTGCCATTGGCCTGCCAATCAGCTTGACGATTGGCTTTGACCACTTTAAAGCACTGTTACAAGGCGCCTATGAAATGGACGAGCATTTTAAAGCAGCGCCGTTTGAAAAAAACATGCCCGTCATACTAGCTATGCTAGGGATTTGGTATCGAAACTTTATGGGCGCTCAGTCGCATGCTTTACTGCCCTACTATCATTATCTGCGTGGCTTCCCTGCCTATGTCCAGCAACTTGATATGGAAAGCAACGGCAAATCAACCACCTTAGATGGCAGAACGGTCGATTACGGCACGGGCCCAATTATATGGGGCAGCGAAGGAACCAATGGGCAACATTCCTTTTATCAGCTTATTCATCAGAGCAATATGCCGATCCCAGTGGATTTTATGTTTCCGCTAAAGGTGCCTAATCAAAACGAGACGCATCATAACATGCTCGCTTCCAATTGCTTTGGTCAAGCGCAGGCATTGATGCAAGGGAAGAGCTTTGAAGAATGCCTCGACGATTTACAGGGCAGTGAACTCCCAGAAGCCGAGAAATCCAATCTAGCAGCCCATAAAACGATGCCAGGCAACCATCCTAGTAACATGCTCTTATTTGAACAGCTAGACCCGAAAACACTAGGCGCACTCATTGCCATGTACGAACATAAAGTACTCGTTCAAGGCTGCGTGTGGGGCTTAAACTCCTTTGATCAGTGGGGTGTGGAACTTGGTAAAGTGCTAGGCAACGATGTATATGACATGATTGAAGGGGAAATGAGCTTAGATGGTGTAGACGAATCGACCGCGCAGTTAATAAAACGATTTGTGAAGACAACATAATATATCCACACAATAGAAATAACTCGGTAGGTCAGCGCCAAACAGGTAAAGATTTTCAATGGCGTAGTACAATGCTTAAAGCTTGTGTACATGCTCGCGCAGCTTCGTTAACATTTGCGAAAGCGCTCCATAGTTGTGGCTTTTTGCCTCAAGCGCATGCTCAGTGAGACCATATTGGGGGGGCTTGTAAACAAGTGTTTTTATCACCAAGTTAGATTTGTTAACACATTTGTAACATTTTTATTTGATAATGAGCGCCTTTGTGATACAACTAAGTAACGCGATTAGAGAAATCTGCAGTTTCGCGACTGGTAATAGGCTGTATATGGACAACAAATTACCACTGGTTCGAAATAGCTGACAGGAGCATCCTACATGGATTCAGTCGAAATTCTTTCCGTATTAGACAACGAAACCCGTCCTAACAAAATTAAATCCAAAAAGCGCAAGTGGCGCGAGATTGAGGCTATTAAGGAAAAATATCGCCTCAAGCAAGAGCTTATTGATATGGATGTTGGCTTAGAGTTGGAGCTTGAGCAAGCCAACCGCTAAGTTACTCAATGCGCCAGTCAATGACTGGCTTACCATTTTGTCTTAGCAACTGATTGGCTTGGCTAAAGTGTTTGCAGCCCAAAAATCCTCTATTAGCTGACAATGGTGACGGATGAGCCGCTGTTAGTATGTGGTGACGCGTAGTATCTATGAGTTGCGCCTTTTTTTGTGCTGGGCTTCCCCAAAGTAAAAATACAACACCGTGCAATGAATCGCTTATACCCTGTATCACGGTATCAGTAAAGCGCTCCCATCCTTTGTTTTTGTGTGAATGCGCTTGACCATCTCTTACCGTCATTACTGTATTTAGCAGCAAAACACCCTGCTGCGCCCATTTGGTGAGTTCACCATGTACGGGTGGCGTAAATCCCTCAACGTCGTCAACAAGCTCTTTATAAATATTACGTAACGATGGCGGTATCTTATTTCCCTTTTTCACAGAAAAGCATAGGCCATGCGCTTGATTCGGCCCGTGATAAGGATCCTGACCGATGATCACTACTTTTACATCATTCGCTTCACAGTACTTGAATGCATTAAACATCTCATCTTTAGGCGGGTAAACAATCTGACCAGACTGGCGCTCCTGCTGCACGAACGCCATTAAATCAATAAAGTAAGGTCGCTGTTTTTCCTGCGATAGCATTTGCTTCCATGTAATATCGCCCTTAAGCTTTGCTTCGGGCGAATCAAACAGTGGCAGTTCTGTCATTATTCCAACCTATCTTGGTGTGCATGCATAGTATATTGCAGCGCTATGTGAGCGTTGCGAACAAATACTCTTTCAGCGATTGATAATCATCACCAATTTCACTGGCAAGCGACGCTTTGCCCGCCACATCTACTAAAGGCTGGGGAAGATGAATAGGTTGACCGAGCACGTTCTCAACGGTCTCTCTAAATTTAGCTGGATGTGCCGTACCTAAGAATATGCCAATTTCCGAATCTTCCAGTTGACGCGTTAGCGCACGGTATGCAATCGCTGCATGCGGCTCGCTAATATATCCTAAGCTCTGTAATTGCTTCATGGCAACTTGGGTCGATTCCTCATCAACGGCCTCACCCTTTAGCAAGGATTTTTCAAAATAACCTTTCTCTACCAGTGCCTCAATGCGAGGCCAATTATTCGGCTGACTGACGTCCATGGCATTTGATATTGTAGGGATTGTCGCTTTTGGGTTCCACTCACCGCTGCTCAGATAACGCGGCACGGTGTCGTTGCTGTTAGTCGCGGCAATGAAGCGCTTAATTGGCAGACCTAGAGTTTTTGCTATGATGCCAGCGGTTAAATTTCCGAAATTGCCACTTGGTACAGCAAATACCGACTGCGCGCGTTTATCATCAGGTAATTGCGATACGGCTTCAAAGTAATAGCACACTTGTGCCAGCAATCGGCTAATGTTTATCGAATTTGCCGAGTTTAAGTGCAAGCCATCACGGACATCCGGGTCATCAAATGCACTTTTAACAAGCTGCTGGCAAGCGTCAAAATCACTGTTGATTGCAACGGTGTGAATATTGCCGCCTAATGTCGTAAATAGCTTTTCTTGTAATGGGCTAATTTTCCCTTTTGGAAACAAGATAACGACATTGATGTTGTCAATCCCATGGAATGCGTGCGCAACTGCTGCTCCTGTGTCGCCGGACGTTGCTGTTAAGATAGTAACTGGTTTGCCTTCGCTTATTTTGGCCAAGCACTGCGCCATGAAGCGCCCTCCAAAATCTTTAAAAGCAAGTGTTGGACCGTGAAACAGCTCCAAGCTATAAATATTGTCACTCACACTCACCAAAGGCGCTTCAAAGTTGAAAGCCGTTGAAATCATCAAATCAAGCAAGTCAGGCGCCATTTCGTCGCCAACCAAGTGTCGAATAATGTGCTGACTTCTTTCAACCAAAGGCATCTTTAGCAGTTCATCAATATTCCGCATGGGCTGTATATCGGTGGGAAAATATAGGCCTTGATGCTTACCCAAACCCTTTTTTACCGCTTGCGCAAAATTCACGGTGTCAGATGCGTCTTTAAGATTCTGTAATTCCACTCAGTAATTCCTATTGTGACTTGGCCGCTATTATAGCTCGCAAGCACCTTGTGTATCTAGTTTTGAGATATGGCTAAAGCCATCTTCATTTTGAATATAGTGCTCGTCCAACCATTTTTTAATTTGCTGTGCGCATTCAAGCGTATCGACGAGGGCAAAAACCGTCGGACCAGAGCCAGAGATCCCAAAGGCCAATGCGCCTTGCGATTCACTGTAGCGTCTGGCTGCATCAAAATTCGGCAGCAGGGTTTTACGATGCTCTTCTGCAATAACATCCTTCATCACTGAAGCAGCAAGCGCACGATCACCACTATGAAGCGCGTGAATAAACACCGCGACCTGACGCCCAAAGTTTAGCGTGGTGCCAAGCTCGTATTGGCGCGGAAGAATGTTGCGAGCCGCCGCAGTTGACACCGACAAACCTGAATAACATGTTACCCAATACCAATCATCAAACACCGGCAGGCTAGAACAAACGGGAGCGCTTTGCCCCGTCATCAGCGTCATTCCACCTAAATAGCTGGGCGCCACGTTGTCATAATGAATACTGCCGCTGATTTGACCTTCAAGTTCCCCCATCATCAACAGTAAGGTGTCTTTGTCAAAGGCTACGTCTGCATGCTGATTAAGCGCGTAAAAAGCAGCCACAATTGAAGAAGCGCTAGACCCTAGGCCACTGCCAATGGGGAGTGCTTTATGTAAATGCATTTTCACTTTTAGCGGCGGTTTATTATGACTTATTAACGCTTGCTGAAAGAAATCATAGCAACGTGTGACAATGTTATTGTCTTGCCCTTTGGGAAGACGGTCGGCAAAACGCCCATCAACACTTAATGAAAACGCCTTGGCATTGCTGACTTCAACAATGTCGCCTAATCGCTCGCCGTCTATTGGCGCAAGTGCCGCCCCGAGTAAATCGAAGCCAAGGCTTACGTTACCTATGGATGCCGGTGCAAAAGCGCGAGTAATTTTTGTGGGCGCAGACGACACTAGCGATACTCCTGCTCAGTTGGTGTCGTTCTTAGCAAATCGGCAAATACCCCAGCCGCGGTGACGGTTGCGCCCGCGCCGTAACCTCTAATCACATAAGGAATTGGCTGATAATAACGCGAATGAATTGCCAGCGCGTTTTCTCCGTCTTTCACCGCTGCTAGGGGATGATCAAGTGCAACAGACTGTATGCTGACGGTACATTTGCCGTTTTCAATAGCGCCTACATAGCGCAATACTTCGCCATTGCTCTTTGCGGCATCTACTTTGGTCTGTATTTGCTCGTCTAGCTTTGTTAAATTTTCCATAAAGCTTGCCACATCGCCTGATGCATCAAAGTCTCTGGGCAAGACCGACTGAATATCAATGTCTGAAAGTTCAAGCGCAAGCCCAGCCTCTCTTGCCATAATCAGAAGCTTGCGCGCCACGTCCATGCCTGATAAATCGTCTCTAGGGTCAGGCTCGGTGAATCCATTTGCTTTCGCGATGCGCGTGGCCTCTGAAATACTTAAGCCTTCATCGAGCTTACCAAACACAAACGACAATGAGCCAGACAATATTCCCTCAAACTTTTTCAACTCATCACCGGCTATAACCAACTTTTGCAGATTATCGATAACAGGCAAACCTGCGCCAACAGTCGTTTCATATAAATATTGGCGGTGTTTTTCCAACGCGGTCTCATGCAGCGCCAAGTAACGAGAATAGTCTGATGTATTGGCTTTTTTATTAGGCGTGACAACATGAAAGCCCGAACGCATAAAGTCCAAATAAAGGTCTGCGATACTCTGACTGCTCGTGCAATCAACAATGACAGGGTTGGTTAAGCTGTTTTTAACCACAAATTCTTGAAGCATTTCCAATGACAAGGCCTGTTCTGCAGCAGCGAGTTTACCTTCCCATTGCCCATTTACCCCAATTCCATTTGCATCCAGCAGACATCCTTTACTATTCGCAATGCCATATACCGTTAGCTTGATATTTTTAGACAGCAACGTTGTCTGTTGCTGAGCAATTTGGTCAAGTAAGGCTTTACCGACCAAACCACAGCCGATAAAAAACGCATCAATGGTTTTTAAGTTGGTGAAAAAGTTTTGATGTATGACTTTAACCGCCTTTTTCGCTTTACTATTTTCGACGACCGTTGATATGGAACGCTCAGAGCTGCCTTGTGCAATGGCCACATTATTAACTCGTGCTTGGGCAAGCGCACTGAAAAACTTCGCGGCCAAGCCTTTAGAATGGCGCATACCGTCTCCCACCAGCGTGACAATCGCGAGGTTTTCACGCATTTCGATAGGCTCAAGTAATTGATTGTTCAACTCTAAAGCAAAGCCGTCTTCTAGCAATTCAAGGGCGCGATGGGCATCTTTTTGCGCGACACAAAAGCTAATGCTGTACTCAGAAGAGGACTGAGTGATTAAAGAAATTGAAATTTGCCCTTTAGAGATGACATCGAATATCCGACTTGCCATGCCTACCATACCCTTCATGCCAGGCCCTGAGACGTTAAACATCACAATATCTTCTAGGTGCGAGATGCCTTTTACGCTAGTCCACTTTTCACTCTTTTCATGACTGATTAAGGTTCCCGGCGCAGCTGGATTCAGCGTGTTTCGAATTAAACAAGGGATACCAAATTGTGCGATGGGTCCAATGGTTTTAGGGTGCAATACCTTGGCACCAAAATACGAAAGTTCCATGGCCTCTTGGTAAGTAAGTTTGTCAAGCAAAACCGCTTCATCGACCTGATTAGGATCGGCATTGTAGACGCCATCCACATCTGTCCAAATTTCGCAGCACGAGGCATTGATACAGGCCGCCAGAATTGCAGCGGAGTAGTCACTGCCATTTCGACCAAGAGTGACTTTCTCTCCGTTTTCATTTGCAGCCACAAAGCCCGGCATAATTAAGACTTGATTTGAGCTGGTATCCACATCGCTAAATTTTGCGCGACTGATGTCAAGCTGTGCCACGCTATCAAGATAGTCGCCCGATGCTTGCACATAATCGACAGGATCAATAAGGATATTTTTCACGCCTTTAGCATTGAGAATTTCGCTGAAAATGCGAACGCTCACATATTCACCTGTGCTTAGAATAGTAGCAGTAACCGAGTCAGGACAGGTTTTGAGAAGCTTTATACCCTCTAACTGCTGGCTCAATACAGCGAGCTTTTCGTCAATGAAGCTGGAAAGCTCGGAGTATTGAAGCGTGCTCAGCATGTCATTTAATTCCGAGGCAATGCTGGTTAAGGTCATATTTAGTTTTGCTAACAGCTCGCCATAGTCTTTACCTGATTGCGCTAGCTCACATAAAAGGGACAATGCGTTCGTTACGCCTTTAGGAGCCGATAACACAACAGCTGCGCCTTCGCTTTGGTGGGTGCTGTGGCTGATGTCGAAAACGCGCATATAGCGCTGTGCATCAGCAAGCGACGAGCCACCAAATTTCAAGACCTTCATTTACCTACTCCTTAAACTTTCAACCGCTACATTATTCAAACTGTAAAACGTCAGTCATGCCAACGCATTCACACAAATTAAATCCAAAAAAAAGCCCGCATTTCGCGGGCTTTCGTTAACTAGAAAATAGCATAAGCTAACGACCGCCCTTTGAAAAGGTGGTAATGGTCATAATTTCCATCATGTCGTTAGTTATTAGAATTGTTTTCATTGCTTCAATTTGCCGTATAGACGTCTAAATGTCAACACTTCTAAAGCAATCTTGGCTAAAATAAAACGTTTTCAGACGCCTCGTGGTTTTTTACGCTGCGCTTAAGCTCGGTGACCATCGCTTCATCAATACGCATTTTTGAGCGCGTAGCTGTGCTCCATGAGTCATCGCTGAGTTTGAACTTGTTAACCATATCGTGCAGCTTCAAACTCATCTTGCTCATATCAGCACCGATTTGAACTGCCACCAAGCTTGCTTCCTGAGAGTCACTAAAGCATGCATCTAATTTATCGAAATCGGCCGCAACATTTTCAAAGTTTTCTCTTTGCTCGTTAACGGTGTTAGAAATGGTGCTAACGCGCTCGTTAATTTGCCCCATCGTTGATTCAATAAGATGGAGTTGATCTTTTGCTTCATGTATTTTTTGATGGCATTGCTTGGCTGAGTCTGAGCCTTTGCCCATTGTTGAGACCACCAGTTCTGTTTTGTTTTGAATGGCCTCAACCATATTTGCAACCTGCAATGTAGATTCTTGGGTGCGCGAAGCCAGTAGCCTCACTTCGTCTGCTACCACCGAGAACCCGCGGCCAGCCTCTCCTGCTCGCGCAGCCTCAATCGCAGCATTCAGTGCAAGCAAGTTGGTTTGATCTGCAATATTGCTAATAACATCTATGACACTAACGATATTATCACTCTCACTTTTAAGCGAGTCGATAGATACGCTAGCTTCAGTCATAATTTGGTCAAGGTTATTTATTTGCGCCTCAGTGGTACTAAAGGTTGCGACGCCTGAAGCAACGGTCTTAGCACCTTCAACACTCGATTGTTCAATCAAGGCCGACTCTTCTTGCACTTTTTCTGATGATTTACTGGCCCAGTGCAGTCTGTCACGCATGGTAGAAATCTGTTGGTTTTGTCGGTTCGACGCTTCAGAAATTCTTTGATTACCGACTGTAAGCTCTTTCGACATGGGGACTAATCGCATGGCCGTCTTAATCAGATCTGAAAACGTGGTATCTAGTTGCTCAATGAAACGGTTGAACCACCCGCCTAGTTCAGCCACCTCGTTTTTCTCTTTCATTTGGATGCGCTGGGTCAAGTCTCCCTCGCCTCCAACCATATTTGCCAACATTGCTCGTAACTCTGCAATTGGCTTGACCACCGTACCGGCCAGTAAAATGGATACCACAATTCCAATCACCAGCGATACACCGAGCACAATTGACGCACGTGAAACGGTACTATCTCGCAACGCCACCGTTGGCAGAAAAGCCTCTTGTGCGTCAATTTCACTCAAAATTGCCCATTGCAATCCGTTAATTTCAAGCGGTTTAAACGCCGATAGCACATCAATACCGCGATAATCCGAGAAAATATTAAATCCAGTTTTACCGCTAAAGGCAGCTTGGGTGCCCTGAGTCTTAACTTTTTGCAATCCAATGGTTGAATCGGTGTTATCAAGCGCTTCAAGTTGTGAGGGAGAGTAGCCAAGGTCTGACATCATGCCCAAATAGTTTTCTTTGTCTTCGATTAAAAAGCGACCGTTACTGCGCATGGTGAAGTCACTCCCTACTAGGTAGGTTTCGCCAGAGTCGCCCAAACCGGAATCTTTCCAATTTCCGTCATAAGTCATGATAGCGTTGATTCTATCTATCGGCATTTGCAAAATCAGCACACCAATTTTGCGCCCTTGTTCATAAACCGGCGCGCTTATAAACGAAGCTTGCGCGTTATATGAGGGTAGATATGGCGCAAAATCGGTCAGCGCCGTTGTATTGTCTTGTTCGATTTCAAGTGCACGTTTAAAGGCTTCACCGATGCCTGAGGAGGCATATGGGCCATCTCTAAGCGAAGTGGCAAAATCCAGCTCCTTAAACACCGAATACACAATTTTCGCACTTTCAATGTCGACCAAAAACAAGTCATAAAAACCAAATCGTTCAATAAACGAGCGGAAATATGGGTGGTAATCTTGATGCAATTTGGAGTATTCACCGCCCTGACTGAGCGACTCAAGCTTTTGTTTTTCGCCTAGTGGAAATTGATTGTTGCTGATGTAATCGTATTGCAGCGCGCGTGTAACAGGGTCAAGGTCTTGCAGTAAATCGAGTGCCTCGATTTTCTGGTTGCTATTGAGCCGGTTATACTTGTTTTGAAAATTCGCCTGATAAAAAGCTTCTAAACTGCGGTCTTTTTCGATGTCTGAGACAGTATCAACTTGTGCATAATCATTTGCCGCAGTAGCAAACTCTGACAATGCATTTATCACTGTGGGGTTGTCTGACAGTGACAGTGTTTGATTCTCTATTGTTGAAAAATACTCAGTAATTTGGCTGGCTGTGATATCGCGGATAGCAATTAGCGATTCTCTTGCGTCCTCTTCCAGCGCGCTTTTGCCAACCGAAATAGCTGCGCTTCCCGTCAGCCAGCTCCCGATAAGAATTGGCAATGCCGCTAAAAGGCCACCACCAATTAGCATTTTTGTTTTGATGTTCATGTGCTTGTTACCGATAATTTAAAAAGTCCATTGGTTGAGGTATCGGCACAAAGCACAAAGAGCTAAAGCCCCAAAATAAAACTATGAACAATAATGACGGAGTAATCTCAAAAACACATGGCATTGTGCTTCCAATTAAAATTGTATAGGGTCTTGGGTGAGCAAAGCTAACGACAGTAGGTGAGGAACCACAGCTATATGAGAAGTCAAGGGACTCTTAAATACAGATGCATGTTTCAAAAAGGCTTATTACTATGCTTTGTATTGCTCGGACATGCATTAGCAGCCCCGCCTAAAGAAGTCGACAACAAAAGCTTTGAGCTTAAAGCAACGGTCGACTTTTCTAAGGCGATCACCGAGCTTGAGCGCGCGCGCATTATGCGCAAGGCTAATCTTTACTTAAGTGAACAGGTACTCACTATAAGCTCAGTGACCTCACCAAGAAGCATGGGCACAAAACATGACTTCTTTTCGGAAGGGGATTATTGGTGGCCCAATCCTGAAGACCCTGATGGCCCCTACATACGTCGAGATGGAGAATCAAACCCCGACAATTTTGTCGATCACAGAAAGCTGCTCATGCGTTTTAGTGATATTGTTGCCACTTTAAGCTCGGCTTACCTGATAAGCGATAACAAGCAGTACTTAAATAAAACAATAGAACATCTGCAAGCATGGTTCATTCATTCCTCAACTCGTATGAACCCTAGTTTACTATATGGTCAAGCAATTCAGGGACGTTATACCGGCAGAAGTATTGGAATTATCGACACGATTCACTTGGTCGAAGTCGCCAAAAGCATAGAAGTTTTGATAGCGCGCGAGGCATTGCCAGATGCATGTGCCAAAGCACTAAAGGCATGGTTTTCTGAGTATTTAATGTGGCTCAATACGCATGAATATGGCCTGAAAGAAAAGCATCATCCAAATAATCACGGGATCACTTGGTCGATGCAAGCTGCCTCTTTTGCAAGACTTGCCAATGATCAAGAAACGCTAAAGTGGATTCGACAGCAGTTTAAGAAGGTTTACATCAAACAGATGATGAATATAAACGGCGGCTTTGACGCTGAACTAGCCAGAACAAAGCCCTACGCTTACTCGCTGTTTGTCATTGACGCCATGATGGTTCTAGCCGAGCTTGCCTCTACTGAAAACGATAAGCTTTGGGAATTCATTGATACTGACGATCAAGGCAATACCAGAAGCTTGGCAAAGGGCATGGCATTTATTACCCCGTTTATTGCAGATAAGTCGAGCTGGCCCTATCAACAAGATATTCAATATTGGGATGAATGGCCTGTTAGGCATATTAGCTTGATGCTACATGCAAAACATACGCAAAATACTAACTATCTTTCACTCTTTGCAACGCTTCAGAGCGACCCACAAACTTATGAAATTATTCGAAATACGCCGGTACGTCATCCCTTACTCTGGCTTTAAGCAGCGAGTAGCAATGTGAGCAGGGCGCACTCTACAAGCAAGGAATTGCAGCTTGAGGCAAGTAAACTTGCCTATCAAATCCTAAGCGGCTTTGATAAGTCTTTTCGACGATATAGCCGCATTACGTCAGGCGCACAGGAGCGATTTGAAAGCTGTCAGTGGCAAGCATCCCAACAGGCAATTAAAGAGAGGATTCTTACCTATCACCATAGTTTGTCTGACGTTGTCAGTGATATATATCGCTACATCAACCCCGCTAAACTGAGCGACGAGTTTTGGCATAAGTGCAAGCAGCAGTACAGCAAGTTACTAAGCGGCCATCCACAATTTGAACTTGCAGAAACATTCTTTAACTCGGTGATCGGACGTATTTATCGTCATCAACGCATTGATGACGCATTAATGTTTGTGCTCCCAAGCCGATGTTATTTAGCCGGGCAAGACCGCGAAAAAGTGGTAAACAGTTTCGATACCACCGGCACTGTCAGAGCAATGTATGAGGACATCTTTGCGATTTACCGATTTAATGTTGAGTTTGAGAACTTTGAATTAGACTTAAGTAACTTAGATACAGCATTGCGACAACGCTTAAATACCAAGCAGCTAGCGTCGGTTCATACCGTTGAAATGCTAAAGAGCGTGTTTTATCGCGGCAAAGCGGCTTACCTGGTTGGGCGAATTTGCATGCCTGATGAAACCTTGCCATTTGTTATTGCGCTACAAATGACGGATCACGGCATGCTGCGAACCGATGCCTTGCTCACTGAACGTGCGCACATGAGTGTGATATTTGGTTTCGCAAGATCGTATTTCATGGCTCAAACGCAACATCCGGCGGAGCTTGTGGCATTTTTGCAGGAACTGTTGCCACATAAAAAGCACTTTGAGCTTTACACTTCTTTGGGCTTTTATAAACATGGTAAAACCGTGTTTTATCGCAATTTTTTGCAGCATTTGGACAACAGTAATGACGCATTTGAGCTTGCACCGGGCATAAAAGGTTTAGTAATGGCGGTGTTTCACCTTCCCTCGTACGGCGTGGTCTTTAAAATTATTAGAGACGAGTTTGCAGAGAGTAAAAAAATTACTCGTGAACACGTGATTGACCGCTATAAACTGGTCAAAATGAGCGACCGTGTTGGTAGAATGGCCGACACCCACGAATACATTAACTTCTCGTTTCCAAGGGATCGCTTTGACCCAAGCTTGCTCGCTCATTTGCTAGAGACCTGCGCAAACTCGATACAATTGCTCGAAAATGAGATTGTTATCAAGCATATGTACATAGAGCGAAAAATGACGCCGCTCAATATTTACCTTCAACAAGAACAAGATGACGAAAAAGCAGAAAATGCCATAAAGGATTTAGGGCTTTGTATTAAACAAATCGCGCTTGCGAACATTTTCCCAGGTGATATGTTGCATAAAAACTTTGGTATCACTAAAACCGGCAGAGTTATTTTTTACGACTATGATGAAATTTGCTTCATGAATGAACGCAACTTTCGTGCACTGCCAAAATCCGATGACCCATATGCACTCGATACACTCTCAGTTGGCCCCGAGGATGTTTTCCCAGAGCAGTTTAAGCACTTTATCGTTGGTAAAAAACAGCTAAAAGACTGGCTACAAAAACATCATGGCGATTTATTTACGCCTGAATATTGGCAAGGAGCGCAGCGCAAAGCTTCTAAACACCTTATTCACAATTTCACGCCCTATCCAGAAAGCATTAGGTTTTAGCTGCCTGTACCTACATATAACATAAGCTGTTCGCGCTAACAGGTCTTCATTTCAACAGTAATACATAGTGCGCTATGAGCGTTGCCACGGCCAATACCCACACCGCGCTTCGTGCAAAATGCCAATCACACCAATAGCAAAGTAAATATACAAAGCGCAGGAGCACAAAAGCGATGCACAGCTGCACGGTGTAAACGGTGTGAGAATCCATCGCCAACACTAGCAAAACAGTAGGTGCGAACATACAAATCGCTTCAAAACAGTTGTCGTGGGCTGCTTTTGCCCGAGCGCCTAGCCCTTCCAAGCGATTCTGCTGCTGGCGAGGATAGCGATTATCAAACTTACCCTCTCGTTGCATCATTACCGCCAGCGGGATTTTTGCGAACATAGGCATGAAAACGACAATAGCCATACAGACAATGATAACAAACACTTAATGTTCCTTTTATTAGAAAAATCAGTATCTTTAATATGTATTAATAACCTTATCAGCTATAAGCGCATTATGAAATTATTGATTGTAGAAGACGAACCCACCGTTGCAGACTTAATTGCAAAAGGCATGGAGCAGGCTGGGCATTCCTGCGACCTGGCTCAAGATGGCGAGCTTGGTTTTAAGCTTGCTATGGCGGGTCATAAAAGCAATACATATGATGTAATCGTGCTTGATAGGATGCTGCCAAAGCTTGATGGCTTAGATGTGCTCAACCAACTTAGAAAAGCGCAAGTTAATACTCCTACTTTATTTTTAAGCGCCAAAAACCGAGTCGATGATAAGGTAACTGGATTGCGCGCTGGCGCAGACGATTACCTTACTAAACCCTTTGCTTTTGAGGAGTTGCTTGCAAGGGTTGAAATTCTTGCCAGCAGAAGTCAATCCTCACAGACGGGCACCACCGAAATGAGCTTAGGTGAACTGCGCCTAGATTTAATCAACCGAAAGGTACATCGCGACGGCAAAGAAATTGACCTTCAGTCTAAAGAATTCAAACTGCTTGAATATTTGATGCAAAATAAAGACAAAATCGTTACGCGCACTATGCTGCTAGAAAAGGTATGGGAATATAATTTTGACCCACAAACCAACGTGATTGATGTTCACATCAGCCGATTGCGTAATAAAATCGACAAAGGTTTCGCATATCCGATGATAGAAACCATTCGCGGAGCCGGCTACAAAATTAGTGCCCGTTAGCCCATGCGCGCAATTCAAGCCTATAGCAAAAGCTCTAGCTTTATCGTTAGTTTCATTTTTACTGCCCTGCTGCTAGTTGCCGTATTCTTTAATACTTATGTGTTGACCGTTGCCAGCGACGATTTGCTAATCAGTGAATCGCAAGCTGCCATTTTAGCGGATATAGGTGGATTTCGAAGTTTATACAAATCGGCAGGTCGAAAAGCAGTGGTCAATGCGCTGAATGACCGTCTAGACAACCTCAACAATGATTTTCTTTACTATCTTAAAGACGGCGAAGACAACTTTATCACCGGCAACTTAGCCACATGGCCAAAATCTGACACTGTGCCCATAAAAAACGGCTTGTTAGAAATAGAAATTGAACTCACGCGAGAAGCGGAAACCAAGCAAAAAAGAACCGAGAAAGAAACCGCACTGGCCATGATTGTTGAATTTACCAACAAGGACACTCTGCTGGTGGCCAGAAGCGTTCAAGATATTGAATTTGCCCTTTACCTTGCGCAAACCTCTTCTTATGTTCTTATTGTGATTGTGTGCATAATTTCAATTCTAAGCATTATTGTTGCCTACTATGTGGTAAGTCGTATCAATCTGATGTCAGACACGGCCGATGAAATCATCACCACAGGTAACTTAAGCGATAGACTGTACGTTGAAAGCAGTTGGGATGACTTGAGTAAACTCAGCTTATCACTCAATCATATGCTCGACACGATAGAACAATCTGTAAACAACATACAAAACGTGTCCGACAGTATTGCCCACGACTTGAGAACCCCCTTGACTCGATTGAAGTCACACATTGAGCAATTAGACCATCCAGACAAACATGCACTTATCGGTGAATGCGATAATATTTTAGCGATATTTAACTCGTTGTTGCGCATAACCGATATTGAAACAAGTGCTAAACGCGCAGCCTTTGGGCAAGAAAACATAAGCGACGTGGCCAACGACGCCATTGACCTCTATCAGCCCATGATTGAAGATAAATCAATTTCACTAACGCTTAGTATACAAAGCGACGTATATTTGCATTGCGATAAAAACCTTGTATTCCAAGCCTTCGCGAATGTGATTGATAATGCCCTTAAATTTACGCCACAGCGCGGAGAGATCATGGTGACATTAGGTGAAGATTCAGCGAGCAATCGCATTGAGTTTATTGTTGATGACAGCGGTATAGGCGTTGACGAAGCGGTGATAGATAAGCTAACGCAGCGCTTTTATCGCGCTGACAAAAGCCGCACCGCCGGCGGTAACGGACTCGGTCTTGCCCTTGTGTCGGCCATCATGACTTTACACAATGGCGAAGTCAGCTTTCGTAAAACTCGCTTGAGCACTGACTCAGGATTAAGCTGTAAACTATCTATGGAGCGCACATAACGCATCGGTTAGCGCTTAGCCTTGTTTTTGCATAAAGATAGTCACTTCTGCCATTACGATACCAAATTTCTTTATGTACGAGCGATTCATCATCGTGTCTTGGTCGAAGGCCCAAAACCAGTCGTCAAAGTATACACGATAAGTGCTGCCATCCACCTCTAAATCCATTTCGTATGTGAAATTGAACGCATTGCCGTGAGATACGCCGGTAGCTGGACCTGCAATATCGCCTGCATTACCTGTGTATGTGCCATCTGCGTTGGGCGTGAGTGTCCATACGCGCGTTTTCGGACCGTCACCTAAGCCATATTCAAAGGTTTCGTCTAAAATCAAATTATTGCCGTCTTTGTAGGCATTGATATCCACTATAAATCGCTGCACTACCTCCCCTGAACGATTCTGAACAATACCCCACGCTTTTACCTCTCCATCAAAAAACTGCTCCAGCTCAAACTCAGGACTGTGGCTTTGATAAGTCTCCCCATCAATCGACACCGAGCAGCCAAAAAGACTCCCGCCCAGCACAACGGCCACAATACTTTTTGCGTATTTTCGTACTGATTTATAAAAGCGATTGCGCAAAGTAAAATTTAATAATGCGGACATGCGTAGTTTATTGAACCATAGCTCATTCAACATGGAATACTCCTAGCAAGATGATATGAATTGGGTGGAAGGACGGAGCACCGGCATTTCGATGACAGCTGAAGTGCGCACGTCTTACTGATATCGATATATAACAAGCAACGTAATAATATTACTGCGCTAAACCTAGTAGTTTCTCTCGCATTTTTGGCTCTGAGGTCTCTTCAGAAAGCCAAATATTGAAAAACCATTGCGTAAATTCAGGATCATCGATTGTGCCAATTTTGCTGTTGTTGAAGTAAAAATGACTGGTTCGACTTTCATCAACAATCCCGGTTAAGGTTTGTCCCTCTTCAACGTCTGGGAATAGTTGGCGCATCTTTTCAAACCACTTCGCAAGCTTCACTTCATCTTTCATGCCTTGCTTGCGCATCTCATCGATACTTCGACTAGCAATATTCTCACCATCAAACTCGCGAAGATATGTTAGTGCTAAAGCGAATGGTTGCTGTGGGCTAAAATTTCCGTCAGGTGCTAGTAATTCAGCCTCGTAAATATCCCAAAACATAACTTCAAGCTTGGCCTGACCTACCGTTTTAGGATTTTGCATGTAATCTGAGCTTGCAAATACCTGAGCCGAACAAATTAGGCTGGCTAAACCACAAAAAAGGATAAAAAATCGCATAACATTTCCTCTATAACATGCCCTATTAACGCACACCAAAGGCCATTTAGATCATTAAGAATTCGTAATGCTCATGCTGCGAAGAAGAAAAGCGAATGATACTCGAAAACTATCAGGCATAAGGCTATGCTTTATAACATATTTCCGACAATTCGACCGACCATCCAAAAGTGACTAAAAAGACTTTGGCAAAAACGCTAGGCATCAATCTACCCTCCCCATTGCAAAGGCTTGAGATGAGAAGCGCGCCTGGCAACGAATTAGCGCTTTACTGCAAACGAGACGATTTAATACACCCAGTGATCAGTGGAAATAAATGGCGAAAACTATCGGGCAACCTTCAACGCATTCTTCAAACAAGCGGGTGTGACGGTAGCAACGAGATTAGAAACAGCGTACATATAGGCAGTTTCGGCGGCGCATATTCCAATCACCTACATGCGCTTGCATTTGCCTGCTTTTCGCTCGGTATCCCCTGCACAGCTTTTGTGCGAACACATCCCAATAGCCCGCCCACGCCTACCCTTGAAGATATGCATAGGTGGAATTGCCGAATTCATTTTTTGTCACGCGAAGAATACCGAAAGCGGACAGACATCAATTTTGTTAATGCTTTGCTTAAAGCACACTCGCTTTCTCATATGATAGAAGAAGGCGGTTCTAACTCAGATGCTTTAAGCGGAGTTGGAGAGATTGTCAGCGAAGTTTTGGCTCAGTCTGAGCAGCCCTTTGACAGCATTGTTTTACCGGTGGCAAGCGGTGGCACCATAGCTGGCATCATCAAAGCAATAAGGCAGCGTAATATTACAGCAAAGGTAATTGGCATCGCCGTTTTAAAAGGTGAGCGCTATCTTGAATCCATGGTGAATAATCTGTTGGACGAATGCCAAACACAGTCCAGTTGGAAAATTCTTCATGAGCCCAAATTCCATTGTGGTGGGTATGCAAAAATAAATTCAGAGATATTAAACTTTAGTATAGAGTTTGAACAATCGCAGGGATTTGCTCTAGACCATGTCTACAATGCAAAAAGCTTTTTCGCCCTCAATCAATTACTTATGCAAAAAAGCCCTCTTCTTGGCAAACGCGCTATCATCTTAAACACCGGTGGAATGCAAGGAAACCGCGGAAAAATCGAGTAATTGAGACTGAACCTTTTACAGATTCGTGCGATATCAAGTGTACATTCATTTACAACGGCCCATGATTTTGAAACCTAACATGATACTCAAACAAAACATTCCTTATGCGGCGCTTATTTATTCCGCTTTGGATTTGTGCGACATCATGCTTAGACATTGCTCAATTGTTTATCCCTTTGCCGTGATTTCCATCGACAACGACGTTCAATCCATATTTTCTAGCGACTCAAATCAGTATGCGCATACCGGGATGATTGAAGAGCTTGAAAAACGCCTGTGCGAACATCGCCTGGTGGCCGAAAGCGCAGTGTCAGTTTTGGTATATGTTGCGACTGTCTCAGACGAAGACAAAGCTGATGATTTTAGCGATGCTATTGTGTTTAATATTACAGATAACAACGGTAACAATACTATCACGCTCTACCCTTATACTAGCGAGCGTGACAAAATAAAGCTTGGTTCGCCATTCACCTGCAACTTCTCTGACTAAAAATACTACTTAACACGCCCTAAATACTTGTTCTGTATAAATGGCTTGCTATGCTTTGTGCATTATCACCTTCACGTTTTAATCCTTAAGGAAACATCATGTCTAAAGTACTCATTATTGGTGCGGGCGGCGTAGCCTCAGTGACAATTAAAAAATGCGCGCGCCTCCCTGAATTTTTTGATGAGATTTACCTTGCCAGTCGCACCCTGTCTAAATGCGAAGCCCTGCAGAACGAAGTAGGCGCTGACCGCGTGCGAGCCGTTTTTGCCGTGGATGCTGATGACGCAGACGCAGTGGAAGCGCTAATCATACAGGTACAGCCAGATTTGGTGGTTAACCTTGCGCTACCCTACCAAGATTTGCCTATTATGGATGCGTGTTTAGCCACAAAAACCGATTATTTAGACACTGCAAACTACGAGCCGAAAGACGAGGCCAAATTTGAGTACTCGTGGCAGTGGGCGTATCAAGAAAAGTTCAAACAAGCTGGCATCATGGCGCTGCTGGGCAGTGGGTTTGATCCCGGAGTGACCAACGTTTATACCGCTTACGCGGCTAAGCATTATTTTGATGAGATCCATTATCTTGATATTGTTGACTGCAATGGCGGCGATCACGGTCAAGCGTTTGCAACCAATTTTAACCCCGAAATTAACATCCGAGAAATTACGCAGCGCGGACGGTTTTTTGAAAACGGTGAATGGAAAGAAACCGACCCGCTTAGCGTACGCGAAGATTTAGACTATCAGAATATTGGCGTGCGAGCGTCTTATTTAATGTTTCATGAAGAGCTGGAGTCTTTGGTCAAGCACTTTCCGACGCTTAAACGTGCGCGCTTTTGGATGACCTTCGGCGATGCCTATTTAACGCACCTAAAAGTGCTTGAAGGTATTGGCATGACCAGCATTGAAGCAATAGATTTTCAAGGTCAGAAAATTGTGCCCTTGGAATTTTTAAAAGCCATATTGCCTAATCCAGGCTCCCTTGCTGACGGATACACCGGTATGACCTGCATCGGCACATACATTACCGGGGTGAAAGACGGCAAAGAAAAGACTATTTTCATTTACAACAATTGCGAGCATGCCAAGTGCTTTGAAGAAGTGGGCGCGCAAGCGGTGTCTTATACAACCGGCGTGCCAGCCATGATTGGCGCTAAGCTGATGCTAGATAAAACATGGCACAAAGCCGGCGTGTGGAACATGGAGCAATTTGACCCCGACCCTTTCATGGAGATGCTTAATCAGCATGGCCTACCTTGGCACGTTATTGAGTGCGACAGCAGTCCGTTCACACGATAGTGCAGCACTTTGATGTGTTAACGCGATAGGAAGTATACGCAAATATGGAAAAATCAAAGATGCTTTCAAAGGATATTCCGTCACCATGTTATGTGTGCGACGAGGCGAAACTTGAGGCTAATTTAAAACTGATGGCAGAGATTCAAGCGCGCGCTGAGGTTGAAATTATACTTGCGCTGAAAGGCTTTTCGATGTGGTCTACATTTCCACTGATAAAGCAGTATTTAAAAGGCGCAACATCAAGTGGAGTGTGGGAAGCGAGACTGGCAAGAGAAGAATTAGGGGGTGATGTACATGTATTCTCACCTGCTTACAAGCAGCAAGATATTGATCAATTGTTACCGTTAGTTGACCATATTTCGTTTAACAGCCTCTCGCAATGGCTAGCTTTTAAGCAGCAAGTACTTGCTGCTGGCGTGTCGCCAGGCTTGAGAATAAACCCTGAAAACCAAGAGGCCGATACGCCCTTATATGACCCATGTGCCCCGGGTTCTCGATTAGGCATACTGGCAAAGGATATTGATGGCGCTGATCTTTCTGGTATTGAGGGCTTTCATTGTCATAATCTTTGTGAATGCGATTCATACGCAGCACAACGTACTTTAAACGCTATAGATGAAAAGTTTGGGAAGTACCTAAATACCCTCAAATGGTTAAACATTGGTGGTGGACACCTTATGACCAGCGATAGTTACGATGTAGAGCATCTCATAAGCGTACTTAGGGCATTTAAAAACAAATATCCGAACCTACATATTATTCTTGAGCCGGGCTCCGCTGTGGCCTGGCAATGTGGCGATTTAGTATGCGAGGTTGTGGATATTGTTGAAAATGACGAACAAATTGCCATTTTAGACATAAGTGCAACGGCGCATATGCCCGATGTATTAGAAATGCCGTACCGCCCCAAAGTGTTGGGTGCAGGTGAGGATGGTGAAAAGCCATTCGTTTACCGGTTTGGCGGTAACTCTTGTCTCGCCGGAGACGTAATTGAGCGTTATAGTTTTGATACGCCTCTTAAGCCGGGTGCTCGTATTGTTTTTGAAGATATGTTGCATTATACGATGGTGAAAACGACGTTTTTTAATGGTGTCCAGCACCCCGCTATCGGCATATATAGAAAAAGTGGTAAGTTTGAACTTGTAAAAAAGTTTGACTATACAGACTTTAAATCGCGTCTTTCCTAAATAATCGAAACTCAAATTTTAACAATTCACCTTTTATTCCCCTACAAAAGTGTTGGTTTTTTTTACAATTTTGTAAATTATCAAATACAAATATTTATTTTAGCTTTAAAATTCAATGATTTAAATTTTGGTACACCTTATGCAAACACGAGTCGAGATCGATAGAGCAAAGACACTATAAAAGGACAATAGTTATGAAAAAATCGATAATAGCAGTAGGACTTGCACTCGCATTCTCTGGCTCTGCAATGGCAAACATTGTTATGTCAGGCAATTTTGTGCAAACACAAATTAGTGAAGATGGCACGCTTGGAGATGGTGGTGCTGACCCTGGTTTAGTTTATGACAGCACTGGATCAGGAACATTCGACCCGAATTTTGACTATGTAGCACCCGGGATTCCATTCGAAGCGTTCGGCATAAGATATGACGGGTCTGGCTTGCTAGAAAATTCTAATAGTCAATCAAACGGAAGCGTAGGGGGAGGTGACGACTTTTCATTTACGTCACTCACAGACGTGTCTGCCACTTCTTCGTTCGATAACCACGTCGAATGGGCTGGAACAAATGGCGTGTTAGACATCACCCATGATTTCTTCTTTAATGATGACGACGAGCGCGTAAGTATCGTGACTCAAATCACCGCCTTATCTGATGTTACAGGCCTTCTGTTCTCTCGAGCAGTTGACCCGGACCCAGACTCGCGCTCAAGTGGCACCGCAGTTACGAATAATCAAAGAGGTATTGACGTAAATACTGATGGCGATTTGTTAGATCCCGAAGACATTTCAGTCAATCAATTCGTTGGTTCTTTGGGGTCAGTTAGTGGGGCACCACTTGGATTGTTTGCACAAACTGATTTCATTCAAAACACCGGATTATCTGGCGCGTGTTGCTCGACCATCGATCCGAGTTTTTACTTGGGTGGCGGCAGCCTTGGCGATTCATCTACGGGTGATCATGGTATAGGTATCGCGTTCGAGTTGGGAGACTTATTAGCGGGTGATTCAATTAGTGTCGCATATGCCTATGTTATGGGCCTAAGCCTTGACACCATTGACATCGGTGATGATCCCGATCCAGTATCAGCGCCTGGCGCTTTCGCACTTATGATGCTAAGCCTTGGTGCTATATTTGGACGTCGCAAGTTCAGAAAGTAAATACAATTTGGGGCGTCTCTATTTTTAGGCGCACTTAAGTTTCAAAAACCTCGTTTTGGCGGGGTTTTTTGTTTTTTAGTGGTAGTAGTACATTGCGTAAATGCGATTTAAAGAAGATTGCTTTGCTGCGGCACAGGAAAATCCGGTAAATTCGGAATTTGATGCTCCGATGCATTCTGCAAAGCTTTGTGAAATTGTAAAGCGAACTCAGGGCAATAGTAATTGTTGGGGCAGTGAATGGTGAAGTAGGTTTCAACCTCATGGGCTAAATACTGCGCAACCATTTTCGCCCACTGCTGAATAAACAAAACATTGTCGGGACATGCCGGATGCATGACTAAACGCACAAATGCCAAGCCATTAACGACTTTTGGCTGCACTGGTACCTTTGGTTTTTCATGCTTAGCCTGCACAACATCGGAATGGCTCTGATCACCTCGATACAGGGGGCGACTATCGAGGACAACTCGATGACTGCTAAACTCCTTCAAAATAGGATTCAACGCCATTCCAGTATTGCTAATTTCATCAAAAAAAGCAGGATGTCGCACCTCAATAACATGCTCGAATTCAGACGGAATGCGCGTCAACACGTTTCGAATAAAATCAACATTGCTCGGCCCTACTCTTGCGGGAAATACCAAAAGCAGTGGCCCTAAATACTCATTCAAAGGCGAAATGCGATTGAGAAAGTGACTTAGCTCATCCCAGCTTGGTGTATGGGTATGCGTAATGGATTGAGGCAGTTTAAAGCAAATTTTAAAGTCTTTACCCATTAACTGCTCCTGCCAAAAGGAGACTTTTTCAACACTTGGCGTTTGGTAAAACGTGGTATTCCCTTCCACGGTATTAAATACGCTTGCATAACTGGCTAACGCAGACGGGGAATCGGTGAAGTATTTGTTTTTCCAGCCGCTGAATGCCCATGCAGGGAGGCCGAGGCGATATCTTAGTTCGATGTTATGCTTACTATGATATTCGTTCATTCAACATATCTTTGTTTCTTAGCAGTTTAATTTAGCTAATTTACTCAAGACTACCTTTAAATTCTCGAGTTCGCCAACCTGGCGAAGACCATAAAAAGCCCCGCTTTCGCGAGGCTTTTAAGTCGGACATGCACGCTTATTAAAGTGCGTAGTTTAAACCTAAGAATAAGAAGCGTCCTCTTGGACCAGCCGGTCTCGAAAGCGTTGCTAAGTAGGGAGCTTCATCAAAAGCATTATTGATACCGCCATAGATTTCAAGCTCTTCGCTATATGTGTATGAAGCGGAGAAATCGTGAACAAAAGCTGAACCAGTGTTAGTAATATTGACAAAATCTGGATTGTTTTGAATATTAAAGTTCTCTATACCTGGCAAACGTTGATCAGACTCATATCTTCCTCTCCAGCCAATGGTGAAGTCTTCCATTATATAGTCTGCACTAAAGTTTACGATCCATTCTGGGAGCGTGAACTCGCCTAATACATCAGTTACTTCGTCTGGTGCGGATATATCTCTGGTTTCATCATTTTTTAGAAAATTGGTACCATTCATAGTTAGCGCTAAACGGCCCGATTCAGTTAAGTTAAAGCCATAATCAACTCTAAAATCGATTCCGCTTGTCTCAACAGCAGCTAAATTTATGAAGCCTGAACGAAAGTCGGTGATAAAGCCATTAGTTGCATCTCGGTCCACCGCTTCACAAAACTGATTATCTATTGTTGGAGCATCTACGCAATTTTGCGCAATTTGCGAGCCTGTTAAGCTATCGATTAGGCTATCAATTTGAATATCGTAGTAGTCTAAGGTCACCACCAAACCATCTAGCATCCCGCCAAAATCTCCAGACGGCGTATAAACTAAGCCTAAAGTAAGTGTTTCAGCCTCTTCAGGGTCTAAGTTAGGGTTTCCGCCAACGGTGCCTGAGATACGAGCTGACACGAAATTGGTCGATTCATAGGTTCCATCCGATACGGTACTACCAATAAGCGCGACACAGTTAGCTTGTCTAAATTCAGAGCCGGCACCAATTTCGCTTTGATTACATGGATCATCGCTTGCTCCCAAGGTGGCTGGAAATGTTGGCGAGAATGCTTCTCCGATGTTCGGTACGCGGACAGCTTCAGATATAGTTCCTCGTAGCGTTAGAGAACTTGTTGGCTCCCATACCAAACCAACGGTCCAAGCATCAGTACTGCCATATGGATCGTAGTCAGAATATCGGTAAGCAGTCCTAAGCTCGATACGCTCAGCAAAAACGGTATTTTCGACAATTGGGATATTCGCTTCTATAAAGTATTCTGATACATCGAAGGTTCCAAAAGATGCATTTAGCGGACCCGCGTCGGAGTCCTGAGTTGAGAAAGTAAATCCTGACGCTTGAAAATTTCCTGGCGTAAATTCACTCGTTTCGCGTCGCCATTCATACCCGAGTGCAAAACCAATGGGGCCTGCAGGTAGGCTAAACAAGTCTTCACTCGTGCCAGAGAGTATAGCGAGGATGTTTTCTTGCTTGATATCATTTTGATCAGTATCAGGTCTGAAAATAAACTCAGCGCCCTCTGCACTTATGCTGTCTTTCCCGAAAATGCTGATGGGAGAACACTGACCATCACCCGCTTGAAAGGTATTAAAGCCAAAGTTAGCATTTGCAGCAGGAAATGGAGACGTTGGAGGCAAAGTATCAGGGTCGATATCTGACCGACAAACAATGTTTCCGGTTGCGGGGTCAATCACTGCATCAATGGCCGAGAAATATCGGTCTTCGAGACGCTGTCGTGTTGTTCGATCTGAATCGGTTCGACCGTAGTTATAGGAGAGTTCGTACTCCAACTCAGTTTCTGGGATAAAACCTTCTATTCCCGCTACGATACGATAGGTTTTACGATCAGCGATAGGGTTAGACTGCGCGCTCACATCTAATGCATCACGCGATACCGCAATACTCACAGGCACACCCTCCCCTTGAAGCGTGCTAATTTGTGCGCGAAGCTCATCTGGAATAAATGGGTTATCTAAAGAGATAGGAATATCGTCGTTAAACCCATTAACCTGATTGGTTTCTATAGTTTCACTTACTACAAATTTGGCATCGACGAAAAAGGTTAGGTATTCGGCTAAGTCGTAGCTACTAATTGCTTGAAATAGCGTACGTTTCGTTTCTGGCAAAATAAGCTCATTATCAGGATCGGCGGGCACTCCGTCACCACCGCTAGCGTTGAAAGTATTAGAAAAAATGTCTCCGGGGTTATAAGCCCTCAAATTGCCAGCACCATCAACAATCTGACATGATGGAATTTGCGCGCTACCTAAAAAGGCACAACCCGCCAAACCACCTGACGAATCAACATCCACAAAAGCGCTGCCACTTAGCGAAATAATACCGCGGTCGCTTGATACAGGAAGGCGATAATCTGTTACATATGCATTCTCAAATCGCGGGTCTATTCCCAATGCGGCAATAACTTCGGGGTTGGTGGGCAACCGTGAGGCTAAACCGGAACCTGCAAAATCGCGATCCCTTGCGAATACCGCACTAGTCTGTTGATGCTCAATTGCAAACACTAAATCCCCTTTACCATCTGCACTAGCAAAGCCGTTCGCAATTGACAAAAAGAACTCATTTGCATCACCTCGGTCAGTCACACCGGTTTGCGTTCGCACTTCTAAACCTTCGAACGAATCGCCATCACGCAAGTTGAAGTTAACAACACCAGTCACGGCGTCAGCACCATATACCGCCGAAGCACCACCGGTAAGGATTTCAACATTGCGAAGGAGCGCTGTAGACATTGTATTGATGTCGACAGAACCAGAGCCCTCAATTCCAGATACATGACGCCGTCCATTTTCCAACACCAACGTTCTTTCTTCACCTAAGTTTCTTAAGTTTAATTGACTTGCCCCTAGCGCTCCTGCGTCACCATTAAAGGCGGAAAATGACCCTGGTAATGATGCCTGCAGTTGAGGTGACTCACGCAGTAAGGCACCTAAATCAATTTGACCTGAGGTCTTAATAGAATCTGCGCCAATTGAAATAACTGGACTAGCGGCATCTAGTGTATAGTCTTGGGCGACACGCGAGCCTGTCACAAGAATTTTCTCGACTAACTCGTCGTCTTGTCCAGCAGGCTCTTCTTGCGCAATTGCAACATTCGCGTTTAGCGCGTACAACATTGCCAGGCTAAGACCTGACAACGCGAATTTAGGTTTGAGTGATTTCATAAGTGTTCCTAGGTGTGTAATTATTTATAATTTTTAGATTTTGTTAGTAGAAGGTGCAAAAAATGTTCCCTCAATTGCAAAACTAATGTTCGTCTACAGCCTTATGTTTTTATTATAGTTTTACGGTATTTAAGGACTTATGTAGTTCACGTATTTTATAGTTGATGCTTTTAATTGCACCATTCGCTATCCCGTTGCACATTAATGGTGCGCGTAGTTTTTAAAAAATGCAAGTGTGAGCGTTGAGCTAAAATATTTAGGCATAAAAAAACCCGACACTTTTGCAGTCGGGTTTTTTATGATTTAAAGCAGTCTAGTCTGTAAACTTCCAATTGCTCGAAAGCCTTCAGTTGCCCTAGAAGGTGTAACGAACACCTACACGCATAGACCAAGTAGACGCATTCAAATCAAGGTCTTGTGAGCGTCTACCATCCCAATTTGTATAAACGTATTGGCCATCTTCAATGGTCGCGTCCAACACAGGGTTGTTGTGCTCAAAGTTAACTTGACGTAAGTTGCCCCAATCAGGATTAAGCATGTTGCCCAAGTTTCTTACTACAAAGAACACTTCGCCTCTGTGGTCTTCCATAAATCCCGGAATCTCTTGAGATACACGAAGATCTACACGTCCCCACCATGAACTGTTTTGAGAGTTTCTTTGCAAGATAGAACCTCGAGCACCCTCTAGACCCTCATCAGCAATAAACTGATTGAATGCCGCCAGGTCGAATCCTTCGCCATAACGAACGATTGGATCGTTCTCCAATGGAATGTAAAGCAAGTTACGATCTTCGAAACTACGCTCATCACCAAAGCCTGGGTCACCATCGAAGTTATAGCTGAACGGTCGACCTTTTTGGCGAGTAAAGAACATATTGACGCGCGTGTCGTAATCTTCAAAGAACTGATGCACATAACCAATGTTTAAGGTAAAGCGATGCTCAACTTCATAGTTACTGGTAGCAATACCCGGTTCATTTAAGTCAATCACCGAAAGGTTACCGTAGTTAGATGACGCGGTAGAGCTGTTCATTGGGCTTCCCTGGTCTGCATTCATGTATGCATAACCTGTGTTAACGTTAAACCCGTTATCCCAGCGTTTGTTCAAGAAAGTTGAAAATACAGTGGTTTCACCATCGTCTTCGGCATTTGTAAGGAAGTAGTCGGTGCCGCGACGTCCACCGCAATCCGAGCTGGTTACATCTGCCTGACAATCAGCGTCTAGTAAATCGACGTCTTTGTATAATGGACGACCATCTGGCGCTGTGCCAACTTGAACAGTGTTAAGCGCAATAGATTTGGCAGCATTGCGTTCGCGAGAGTGAATTACGTCTACGCCCACTAAATAACCGTCACCAAACTCACGCTGAACACCCAAGTTCAAACGCAGTACTGCAGGAATTTCAAAGTCAGGGTCAAGCGCGTTTACAGCACCGTCTCCACCAACAAGGCTATCAACAGATAGCTGTGGGACTTCGTTACCAAAGTTAGGTGTATTTGTTCCGTCTAAGGCAGCCAAAACGGCAGGAGAAGTGTTTTCGTCGAGCTCTAACTGAGATGTTAAAATGGTAACACCATTGTTTGAGTAGTTGTTCGACAACCAAACGTTTGGATTTCCTCCTGAGAACAAACCTAAACCACCGTACATGAAAGTAGATTCGTCGATGTTGTAGTTAAATCCTACGCGTGGTTGCAGCAAGTCAAAGTCAGGTCCGGTTGCGTTGGTAAAGCCATAACGTGTTTGGAAGTTCGCATTCGCTGTCGGATCGCGATCTGCATCCCACATGTCATAGCGCAAACCGTAAGTCAGTGTTAAGTCATCAGTCACTAACCAGCGGTCTTGAACGTAAAGAGTCGTCTGGCGGAATTCAAACTCAGCCGCACCATCATTCGGATCTAGTGATGCCGGAATTGCATACTCAATCTCAAACGCCTGCTGGTTGCGGAAATTTTCGACACCATCAAAGCGGAAAACACCTTGGCTTCCAGGAACAAACAAGTTGAAGACCTCAACCGCTTGATACTCAATACCACCGGTTATCTCGTGATCGCCCGCAAAGTAAGTACCCGCAAACTTAAAGTTAGTTGTATCGTACTCCAATACGTTTGCTTGACGGAATTGGTCAGCACCTAAGTTAATATCAACTCCCGGTACTGCATCTTCAATTCGCAAATCGCCAAAGCTAGGATTGGTAGTTCCTGGCACCTGACCATTGTCAATTTCTACTTTACCGAAACGAAACTCGGTGAAGAAGTCACTTGTCCAGTCAGAATATACAGATAGCGCGATTGACTGTAAGTCATTTGCACGCTCATAGTAGCGGTCATCAAAAGCAAAGGAACTTGCAGACGTGCCAGTGGAACTTGCAGAAGCACTTTCTGTATCTTGATACGTCAATGCAGCACGATGATCATCGTTAATTTGCCAATCAAGCTTAACTAGTAGTTTTTCGTCAATTTCATCAGCTGAATTAGCAATATTGCCCACTTGGTAGCCATAAACATTTTGCGCTATATCACGTATATCTGAAAGTAGTGCTTGTGTAACACCTTCAACCGGCTGCGCAAAACCTGAGCCTTCAGGGCCGCGAGCAAATATTTCAATAGGTTCATTTTTCTCATATGCTGCAAAGATAAATAGTTTATCTTTTATTAGCGGCGCACCAATCGTAAAGCCATAACGACTTTCGTCAAAGTCAGGCACATCAAACTTACCGTCAGAGGTCTCGTCACTTTGCAAAGAATCGTTGGTATAGTCATAAAAGAATGAACCAAAAATATCGTTGGTACCAGAACGGAACACAGCATTGATATTACAGCCAGTAAAGCCACCGTAGGTAACATCAAAAGGTGCTAACTGCACGTCAACTTGGTCGATAGCGTCAAATGGGAAAGGTAAGCCTTCAGTTGGATAACCGTTGTTGTTCAAACCAAAGTTGTCGTTTTGCTGAATACCGTCAACCGTTAGGCTGTTAGTTCGCGGGTTGCCGCCAGCACACTGAATCGCATTCGAATTAGTTGGATCTATCGCAATTCGTGGGTCGGTTTGAATGACGTCTTTGATATCACGGTCAATTGAGGGCTGATATTGCAAATCATCAAAACCAAAGTTAGCGCTTGGACCAAGTGCCTCTGTGATTAAGCCGCTAGCGTTACCAGTGACAGTAATTCTTTCAACGTCGCTCGCTGGAATCAGATCAATTGTAAGGTTAGTGCTCTCACCTAGGTTTGCAAATACACCTTCTATTGTGCGTGAGCCTAACTCGTCTTCAACGATGACGGTGTAAGGACCGCCAAGTCGCAAACCGCGCACTGTAAATGAACCAGTGCTTGATGAGGTGAATTCACGTACCGAGTTGGTACGGTTATCAATTACAGTAATCTTCGCGTCCGTCACCGTTTGACCAGACTCAGTCTGGATAGTACCGCGGATAGTAGAAGATGTTTCCTGTGCCATTGCTGCGGTCGACAAACCTACAGATAAAGCGACTGCAACTGCAATTTTATTCAGCTTAGTCTTTGCAAACATTATTGTTTCCCTATGTGTTTTTTTGAACTATTTTTTATAAATATTTTGAAGTGTATTTTTTGCTTACGCGCGCATTGTCCTCGGCAATTATGACACTTTTATTACAGTTCAAAAACTTAATATTAGTGTCACGAAAATACGCCGAATTGAGGATGAAATTGCACGCTTTCGGCGCATTTTGTTAATTTTATTAACAATTGACAAAATCACGCTTTTGATTGAATGAATTTAGTTCACGTTGTACAGTTGCGCAAACTATTTATGCCCTTCTAATAACATGAAACAGCCTATTGTAATTGCTATCTCCGGTGCCTCTGGCTCAGGCAAATCTTTATTCACGCAAAACCTTGCACTTAAACTCAGTCAAAACGGGCAAACGGTGCTAGTGCTTCAAGAAGACCATTATTATAAGTCGCAGGATCATGTCCCCTTAGAAAAACGTAGCGAAACCAATTACGACCATCCAGACGCATTTGAGCACGACCTACTCTCTCAACATCTACAATCCTTGCGCAGCTTCAAAACTATCGAATACCCATCGTACTGCTATAAAACGCACACTCGATTAAAAGAAGTGGAAAAGGTAGAGGCTGCGCCGGTCATCATCATCGAAGGGATCATGCTACTGACGCAAATTCACTTATTCGATCACTTTGACTTAAAGGTGTTTGTAGATACCGCGTTAGATGTATGCCTAATGCGCAGAATGTTAAGAGACACTCAAGAGCGTGGCAGAAGCATGGAATCGGTGGCAATCCAGTATGAAACCACAGTAAAGCCGATGTACCACAAGTTCATCGAGCCAAGCAAAACCTTCGCTGATCTCATTGTTCCTCATGGCGGCGAAAACTACTTGGCAGTGGATGTGGTTAGTACCTACCTATCAAACAACAAGATGGATTTAACGTAGATGGTCAGTATTTTAGGCGTATTGTTTTTACTTGGCGTTGCCATTCTTATTAGTAAAGCACGAACAAAAATCAATTGGCGCACCGTTGGCGGGGCCTTTGCTCTACAGGTGCTAATTGGCGCATTTATCTTGTATTCTGACGTGGGCATTGGCGTGTTGCTGAGCATCACGGGTTTTGTTGCCAATATTATTGATTACTCGCGTCAAGGGATTGAGTTTGTCTTTGGGCCAATTGGCAATATGTCCTTAGGCTTTATATTTGCCTTCAATGTTCTTCCAGTGATCATATTCTTCTCTTCACTCATTGCTGTTTTGTATCATTTAGGCGTGATGAGCTTTGTTATCCGTATTATCGGCGGTGGCTTGCGTAAGCTATTAAACACAAGTCGCCCAGAATCAATGTCAGCTGCAGCCAATATTTTTGTGGGGCAAACCGAAGCGCCTCTCATTATTAAACCTTTTATTCCTCAAATGACACGCTCTGAGCTGTTTGCAGTCATGGTTGGCGGACTGGCCTCAATCGCCGGCTCAATTATGGCCGGTTATGCTGGTTTAGGGGTTGAGCTTAAATACTTATTAGCCGCCAGCTTTATGGCAGCGCCCGGTGGCTTATTAATGGCAAAGCTTATTGAGCCTGAAACCGAAACACCCAATCAAACCTTGACCGATGTCAAATCAGACACTGACGATTATGCTAATGTGCTCGACGCAGCTGCAAGTGGCGCAGCTGCAGGCATGAAACTCGCAGTTAATGTGGGTGCGATGCTACTTGCTTTTATTGCGCTGATTGCCATGTTAAACGGTATTTTGGGGGCCGCAGGTAGTTATGTAGGGTATGAAGGCTTGACCATTGAATATTTGCTTGGCCTTGTTTTTCAACCCGTTGCATGGCTTATTGGTGTGCCATGGGATGAAGCGCAGCTAGCAGGCAGTTTTATTGGGCAAAAAGTCGTTGTTAATGAGTTTGTCGCTTACTCAAATTTTGTCACGTACATTGACCAGCTATCTCCTCAAACACAAGCGATTGTAACCTTTGCACTTTGCGGGTTTGCAAACTTAAGCTCCATTGCCATTTTAATGGGCGGCATTGGCGCAATTGCCCCAAATAGGCGTCACGATATCGCACGCTTAGGCCTAAAGGCAGTGTTCGCTGCTACTTTAGCCAATTTGATGAGCGCCGCGCTTGCAGGCTTGTTTATTTCACTTGCTTAGCAAAACCAAATAGACGATAGAAAAACATTGATTTGAATACAGAAATTTAGAAAAACGGACATAACATGAAATTAGAAGCGGTTGACTACCAATCCCCTACTGCTGCAAAAGACTTTGTTGAATCACTTCGCCAAACGGGTTTTGGCGTATTAAAAAACCATCCAATCTCAAAAGAGCGTGTAAGCGATATTTATGCGCATTGGGAGGCATTTTTTAATTCCGATGACAAAGAGGCTTTTGTTTATAGTAAAGACACTCAAGATGGCTTCTTTCCGCAATCAGTCTCTGAGGTTGCCAAAGGTTTTAAGAAAAAGGACATTAAGGAGTATTACCACTATTATCCTTGGGGCAAATGCCCAGACAGTCTCAAACAAGAGATTCACGAGTATTATCAAAGCACTTTGGAGTTGGCGCGCGAACTCTTAAACTGGATTGAAGCTGAGTCTCCTGAAGAAGTCAGTCAACACTATCGCGAACCGCTTTCAAACATGGTCAAGGACAGCGAGCAAACTTTGCTGCGTATATTACACTACCCGCCGCTGAAAGGTGACGAGGAACCCGATGCTATCCGCGCGGCTGCCCATGAGGATATCAACTTAATTACCTTACTTCCCGCCGCAAATGAGCCTGGTTTACAAGTCAAAGCGAAAGACGGCTCGTGGTTAGACGTGCCCTGCGATTTTGGTAATTTGATCGTCAACATAGGCGATATGCTTCAAGAGGCCTCTGGACACTACTTCCCATCAACAACGCATAGAGTGATTAACCCTGAGGGAGCCGATACAAGCAGAGCGAGAATATCGCTTCCATTATTCTTGCACCCACGTCCAGCGGTCGTATTGTCAGACAAATATACTGCTGACAGCTACTTAAGAGAACGCTTGAGAGAGCTTGGTGTTGTTTGATACTAGAGCAAAACTAAGAATATTATCACGAGCAAATTGAATAAAATACTTTACACTTGTGACTGCATAGGTAATTATGTCTAATATATTAGACATAATTAGCGCGTTATGACCTTAGAATCACTAGGTAAAGAAATTACCCGCTTGCGAAAAGAGCGAAATGTTTCCCAACAACAAATGTCCACCGATTTGGCTATATCACGCGCTACAATAAGCGCGTTGGAAAATGGTCGCTGTGGCGATATCGGTTATGTAAAACTGTCTCATATTCTTAATTATGTCGGTAAGGAGTTTAGCATCAGAGACAAGTCTCCGTTCATGACTTTTGAGGAACTTCGCGATGCTCGGTAAACTTTGTGTAAACGTTATGGGGTATGACAGTGGTCAACTTTTTGAAGAAAACAACCACACAATTTTTCGCTACAGCGATAATGTAACTTGTGAACACTTTGTATCACTGACAATGCCTGTCCGAAAGCAAGAATATTCGCACAGCAAATTACTGCCAATTTTTGAAATGCATTTGCCCGAAGGGTATTTACTTTCAGTCATTAAAAAGCACTTTGCAAAGATCACTCGAACTGACGATTTAGGGCTCCTACATATTCTCAGCACCAGTGTAGACGGGCGAATCAGCTATTCAGGAAATATTCAAGAAAGTGAGCCTGAACTATCTAAAAAGCATGCTCAACTAGCGTTCGATGAGTGCGTTGAGGCCTTTGAGAAGGGTTTATAGTTAATTGATGAGAAACTAATTCAAACTGGCAGCGAACGAGAACACGCCCTATTAAGGCACATTGCTCACATTATCAAATACGCGCTAAATTAGTCTACATATCAGCTCGTGTAAGCACCTTTAAGACTTCTAGAATACACATTCATTAGCCTACCTTCGCTTTTTTTTAAACCCAAAAAAGCCATGCTCAACAATTTGCTCAGCAACCAGCTGAGGAACGTCTTTTTCCCACTTGCCTCTGCCAGCCTTTAATTGTTTTAAAACTTCTCTTGAATATATTTTAAATAGTGACTTGTTAGAGGTGTCGATGCCTGTCAAGAAGTCGTTTTCAAGTAAATGACGATACAAGAACCTCAGGTGTTCCTGCACTTTCATGTGAGAGAAGTCTCTAAGCTCACCCTCAGCATTCAGTTCAGGGTAAATGAACAAGCGCGTATTATCTGGGAAGAGTTTACCGAAGCCTTCAAGAATCCCGCCTTCTACACCGCGATATGAGTCTTCATCAAAAATTTGCTTAAGATTGATCATACCCACCACAATGCCAATTTCCATTTTAGTGTATTGGCGGAAATATTCACGCAGCTTAAAATAGCGTGTGTAGTCCGAAATCATGACGTTGTAGCCAAGCGCATTGAGCAGCTGAACGCGCTGAACCAAATCTTCTTCAGGCGCATGAATATCGTTACCTTTTGCGTCGTTGAGAGATATCTCTGCAATAACCACCGTGTTTTTTTCATCAACACCTTGTTGTTCAAAAAACGCTTTCTTGCCCTGCTCAATCATATCCAAGTTTAGATTAGTAACCGGCCTAAAGGAGCCGCGAATTGTCAGCACATTCTTTTTGTAAAGCATGTCGGCGGGCACACAAATGCTGCCGTCTGGCCTAAACATAATCGCCCGTGTTTTCCAGCTGCGAATCAAGTGCAAATTGATAGCGCGATTGTCGATATCTTCAAAATAGGGACCGATAAACTCAATTGAGTCTATTTCAATCCTTCCAGGTTTGATGCTATCGGTTAAGGAATCGATAATCATCTTGGGGTTTTCGAAATAATAGTAGGCGGCGTAAATTAAGTTCACGCCCAGTACGCCCAAGGCTTGCTGTTGCGCTTCTGCGTTGTCATCGTGCATTCGCACGTGTACTTTAATATTTGACGGTTCTGCGCCTGGGTACATCTGGATGCGAATACCGCACCACGCATGGCACTCGTTTTGGCGTCCAAAACTCTTAGCGGCTACCGTTGCGGCATAGGCAAAGTAACGCGAAGAGCGCGAACGTACTTCACTAACCCGTTCCACCACCAAGTCGAGCTCTTGTTGCATCATCGCTTTTACGCGCGATTTACTAACGTAGCGACCGTCATTTTGAACACCATAAATGGCGTCTGAAAACTTCATGTCATATGCCGACATAGTTTTCGCAATGGTACCGGCGGCAGCGCCCGCCAAGAAAAACTGGCGCGCAACCTCTTGCCCTGCACCTATCTCAACGATAGTGCCATACTTTTTTTCGTCCAAGTTAACTCGAAGTGCTTTTTGTGAAGTCGAGCGTGAGCTCACATTTTTGTGTTCCATAAAATTTCCAGAGTGTTAAGCAACTTGTGGCTCTTGAAAACGATTGTAAGAGCATTTTGGTAAGTGATGAGTAATATATCGACTAAGCGCTGGAAAAGTCTAGAGTCTTTTGATTTTGATTTTTACCCTAGCCTTAGCAGGTGGGATGCGCCATGACAAAATCTCCAAAGCCAAGGACGGCTTTGGCGAAGCGGTCATGGATGACGCATAACGGTTTTGTCATGGCGCATCCCACCTGCTAAGGCTAGGGTAAAAATCAAGATGGAAGCTACTGCCGAGTTTGCAAATTCGCCAGCATAGACAATTTCTCACCATAGCGTTGCGACATTTGCGTTTTGCCCGCCTTGCGTTTTGCTACGGTCAAATAACGAGTAGTTTGGTCAATATTCCCCTGATTAAGGTAAACTTGCGCAAGGCCCGAATAAAACTGATGCACTTCGTCATCAAGACTGATAGCGCGTTTAAAATGAGCGATACTGTCTTCGTAGTTTTGTTCATCAAGTGCCACTTCGGCCAGCATCATGTGGTAATAAGGATTGCTTCGTCTCTCCTTCTCAAGCCTGGCATATATATCATTCGCTTGTTCTACACGCTCCGTCGCCTCGTATAAGGCTGCGAGATTTTCCCATGCAGTAAGGTAATCTTCATCTAACTCCAATGCAGCTTTATATGCCATTTCAGCATGACCATACTCTTGAACTTGGCGATACACAAAACCAAGATTGAGTAAGGCACCCTCATAGCCAGCATCTATCGAAAGCGCTGCGCGCAAATACGCGTAGGCTTTAGATAGCTCTCCATCAAGAATCAGCTCCGCCCCAATGTTGTTATAATACATTGCTACAATGCGTTCTTTGCTCACGTTTCTTGTTCTGAAGTTATTGCGACCGTCTTGTGGATCAAAATCAACGACATAATCGCGACGGAACAAGGTGATACCCGCCTGCTGATAATCAGCAGGAAACATGCGAATATTAATATGGCCGTTAAGCAAGGAATAGCCCTCACGCCGAGTCCAAAATTCCGGAATATCAACTTGCTGAAACCGAGTGTTTAGTCCTGCATGTCGCGCCATCGCGTAGGTCATTATCGTTAACGACAAGCAGTTTGCCGCGCGATTTTCGAAGGTTTCGCTCGCTGGGGTGTTGGCGTCAGCGCGATAGAGTAAATCGAAGGACGAAATATCAAGAATGCGCTGCATCAGCGTGAACATGCGTTGCTCTTGAGTATCGTGAATATCAAAAGATGCATCAACGAATGTCTTAGCCTCGTCGCTCAAGGCAAAAATCGATTCAGGTGTTTCTATATCGTAGTGTTTTGACGCTGGGAAAGCCTCATCTTTAAATAAGTATTCAGCGTCTTTGACATTTTGTTCGAATGTAATGTCATGCGTGCTGTAACAAGCAGAGACGAAACTCACAATGAGCACTAGAAAAGACATTCGGCTCAACAAGATTAGCTTTGCGGACATATTCGCCTCCTTAAGAACGCTTACTTAACTTCGCCCAAGGTATACGATTTGATTGCACGAGTGTGCGACAGTTCCATCAAATTCATATGCCCCAGTTTATTCAAAGCATATAGTTGCGCAAACAAAAGTGTAAGTGTCGCTAGTGCATCGTCTAGAGCATTATGAAGAGGTGTTGACGCTAGTTCATAGTGCTCTCGAGAGCTCCCTAAGGTAACACCGCCGCTTGGCACAAATCCTTGGGTCTTCTCGCAAGCATATACCTCAAGAAGCATAGTGTCGATAGTGGTGATAGTGCATGGCTTGAGGTCAAGTAAGCGCCACAGTTTATCAAGCACCCGCATATCGAGTGCTGCATTGTGCAACACCCATGCATGGCTTTGCACATAGCCCCTTAAGTCTTCTAGCATTTCTCGAATATGACAGCCGCCTGCAATATCTTTTGCAGTTAATCCATGAATAACTGGACTTTGTTTTAAATCCCCACTTGCTCGTATCACGTTATATTGCGCACTGCTCAAATCCACCTCAAAATTTTTCCCCATTACCCAGCCAATAGACGTAACTTTGGCAACCGAGGTATCCAAATCAGTCAATTCTAAATCTACTGACAATAAAGGTAGCTCGGGGTAGCGCACATGCTTAAATTGCTCCGCAATGGGGTGTTGCCCCAAAAGCACCTTTTTCGCAAATTCGAGCGCTGAGTGAAGCATTTAACCAATGCCCCCTGAAAACTTAAGCACAGCCGCTTGTTGTGAGCGGTGGATGGCTTGAAAAGCTGCTTTAAGCTGATGCTTTTCAATGGAAGACAAATCGCTGACTCGCACTAAATTATCTTGCACGTCATTATTCAACTGATGACGCCAGCGCAGTCGATTCAAAAACAGCCAAATATCGATAAGGTTTTTACGGTCTTTATCCGAGAGGCCAGATTCCATTGTCAGATTCTTAAGCCTTGCAACGGTTCCCGGCACAGTGATACCCACACTCAAGGCATAAAGCCTAACCAGATTATTGATAATCGCCACTGCGGAGGTTTTAAGGTCAATGCTGTCTTTGTATTGTGCTTTTTTTACATAAACGAACTTTTGAAACATAGAAAGGGGCACACTCGTTTCATTGCTGCTTCGCGCTAGCGCAGCCAGAAACATGGCTTGTTTCAGCAGAGGCTTGCGTCTTTTTTGAAGCTCATCAAATAAACTGGTATCTCCGGCGGCCGCTCTTGCATCTAAAAATATATTGAACTCCAAAATCGCCTGCCCAGTAGGACTTTTCACCCACCTCTGGGCTTCTTCAACCGCGGCATCGAGCGACAGTCGTAGCTTGGGGTTACTCGCCATAATGTTACCATCGCACAGCTTTATTCCGCATTTACCTAAGCCTTGGCAAACATATTCAGCCATCGCTTCAAAATAGTCGGCCTCCTCTTGATTGGGATCTCTTTCGAGCAAGAGCGCATTGTCTTGATCGGAACCCATTGTTTGGTCCTCACGCGCTTGGGAACCATATACCAACCAGCAATACGCCATAGGCGCATGGCCATTGTCTTGTTGAAAGAAGGTGATCAATTTGCGTGTCATGATGTCGGTGGCTTGGGATAAAACCTTGCCAGCTATGTCAAAGTCTCCGGCCCGCTTAGCAGACGACGCCAGATACTGGGGAATTTGCCATGCCTTTGAAACTAATTGGTCTAAATCTGATGATTTAGAAAGGTCGCTAATGACAAACAGCACGTTGGTTCGCTGTTGCTTGGACACGTCGGTATTACTCACCATGCCCACCGCTAGATTGGTCGCAGCGTCAAGCACAGGAAGGTGATTTATGCCGTATTGCGACATCGCGCCTATTGCGTCAAAAATAGTCTTGTTTTTGGTCAAATAGGCTGGGTTTTCCGTCATGATTTGCTTTATGGGAAGCTCGATACTAAGACCCGGCGCAATTACGCGATTACGTAGGTCTTTGTCAGTCACTATGCCAATGAGCGCATCATTATCCATAATCAACAGTGAGGAAACTCGATGTTCGCTCATCAGCTTTGCGGCTGATTGGATAGATTCATTCGGGCTGATGCTGATTGGCGCTTTGCTAATTACTTCATGCAGTGGCTTGTGCAACCACATGGAATTTGAGTCATCCACAGCTGTATTTTGCAAACATTCATCTTTGGACGCTGTAAAAAATTGAGCAAATACTGGATTTTCCATACAGGCAAAAAACGCATTTTTTGGAATACACAACACAAGCCCCGGGCTATCAACAATGACAGTAATGTCATAATCCACCTTGTCGATAAGGCGCGCATAGCCAAAGTAATCGCCGTCACTTAAGTGCTTAATTGGCCCAGTACAATCGGTCACTGCAAACTGCCCGCTCTGAATCACAAAAAGACTATCTTTGTGACGAGCAATCAACTCTTGCTGATTCTCAGCAGCCAAGTAAATCAGCTGACTGTTTTTCGCAATCTCAGTTTGAACCTCAACATCCAACTGATCAAAAGGCCCCTCTTGCTGCAAAAACTCGATTATTTGTTGTGCAGTCGCACTCATTATATTTCCCTTCGCATGATTGATGATTTTGCGGGTGATTTAGCAACAGGGTATGGAAAGGGAGAGGCACGCCCTGACAAAACCGCTTTGCGTCGTCCTGACCGCTTCACCAAAGCCGTCCTTGGCTTTGGAGATTTTGTCAGGGCGTGCCTCTCCCTTTCCATACCCTGTTGCTAAATCAGGTAGACATCGCTTTTGATTCAACCACAAAAACATCACTTTTCAAATACAGGGGGCTTTTCTGCGCAGGAGGGCTATCACAATTTCAAAGTCTCCAAAGCCAAGGACGGCTTTGGTGAGGCGGTCAGGGATGACGCAGAGCGACTTTGAAATTGTGATAGCCCTCCTGCGCAGAAAAGCCCCCTGTATTTGAAAACACTTAAAACATCCTCTGAATTAAAAAATAAGCCCAGCGAGTCGCTGGGCTTATTAACAGTTCCTAGTAGTTAGCCTTTCAAGAAATTAGTGAGCGGAAGCTTCGCCCGCTCCTTTGGGGAAGCGGATGCTTTCTACTAAATCTTGAATTTCTTTTGGTGCTTCATCAGTCATTTTGAATACCACAAAGGCGACTGCGAAATTCACTAGCATTCCTACCGTACCTATGCCTTCTGGAGAGATACCAAAGAACCAGTTCTCAGGCGTATTCATTTCAGGATTTACAAACTTAAAGTAGATGATGTAAGCCATAGTAAATACAATACCGCTGATCATGCCCGAAACTGCCCCTTTGTTGTTCATACGCTTGGAGAATATACCCATAATGATGACTGGGAAGAAGCTTGATGCGGCTAGTCCAAAGGCAAACGCGACCACTGCTGCGACATACCCTGGTGGGTGCACCCCAAAGTATCCGGCAATACAAATCGCGACTGCTGCTGCAATTCGTGCACTTAAGAGCTCCCCCTTATCGCTAATGTCAGGCGCAAAGGTTTTCTTCAACAAATCGTGCGAAACCGAGGTTGATATCACCAACAACAGGCCTGCGGATGTCGACAGCGCAGCCGCTACCCCTCCGGCTGCCACCAACGCAATCACCCACGCGGGTAAGCCAGCAATCTCAGGATTCGCAAGCACCATTATGTCACGGTCAATCTTCATCTCGTTACGCTCATCGCCCGAGTAGAACATTTTGCCGTCGCCATTTTTATCTTCATGCGAAATTAAGCCAGTTTCCTTCCAGGTTTTAATCCATCCTGGTGTTTCACTTAGCGGCGTGCCGGTTTGTTCAACACCATTGATAGTTTCAATCATATTGACACGCGCAAATGCAGCTAAGGCAGGCGCTGTGGTATACAGCAAGGCAATAAACGCCAATGCCCAACCAGCACTTTTACGAGCATCGGCAACCTTAGGCACAGTAAAGAATCGCACGATAACGTGAGGTAAGCCCGCAGTACCCACCATCAACGCAAAGGTAATAGCAAAAACGTCAATCATGCTCTTAGAACCAGAGGTGTATTCATTAAAGCCTAACGAGGTGGAAAGTCCATCTAGCTTATCCAGTAGATGAACACCAGAGCCATCCGCCAAGGTCGCACCAAAACCTGTCATAGGTAAAATGTGACCTGTAACCATCATTGAGATAAACACAGCAGGAACAAGATAAGCGAAAATCAATACGCAAAATTGTGCAACTTGGGTATACGTAATTCCTTTCATGCCGCCAAGTACGGTGTAGAAGAAAACGATACCCATACCGATAATTACGCCGGTAGTAATGTCAACTTCCAAGAAGCGGGAGAATACCACGCCAACACCACGCATCTGGCCGATAACGTACGTGAAGCATACGATGATGGCACAAATTACCGCAACTGTGCGAGCGGTTTGTGAGTAGTAACGATCGCCGATAAAGTCTGGCACGGTGAACTTACCAAACTTACGTAAGTAAGGTGCTAAACAAAGCGCCAGTAGCACGTAACCGCCAGTCCAGCCCATTAGATAAACCGCACCGTCATATCCCATAAAGGAGATTAGCCCCGCCATGGAGATAAACGACGCGGCTGACATCCAATCCGCTGCCGTTGCCATACCGTTTAATACAGGGGGAACACCGCCGCCTGCTACGTAGAAGTCTGTAGTAGAGCCAGCTCTGGCCCAGATTGCAATACCGATGTAGAGAAGAAAAGACGCCCCTACGATCAAAAATGTAAGTACTTGAACGCTCATGATTACTCCTCGTGTACGCCGTATTTTTTATCCAAGTCGTTCATAAGCTTCATGTAAATGAAGATTAACGCGACGAATACATAAATTGCCCCTTGTTGAGCAAACCAAAAGCCTAATTTAAATCCAAAGAATTGAATTTGATTAAGTTGCTCTACAAATAAAATGCCGGCGCCAAAAGAGACGGCGAACCACACTGCTAAAAGCTTAAACAGGATTGAGAGATTCTCTTTCCAGTAGGCTTTTTGATCGTTTTCGTTTTTAAAACTCATCTTTAAGTCCTCTACTAGGTGAAGTTTGTGTGTTGCTATTTACAAATTAGTAACTAGAGATTTTTCAGAAAATGGGGTTTGTCTAAACCTTGCTACAAACCCCTTCCAACTCGCCTGTAAAACCTATATTTACTAGCTTGCTAAACACTCTAGTTTTCTTAATAAGCAGGTGAAATGAGACCTTGGTCTTAAGGTGTTAGTAGTAGATTGTTCTGTGGTAAAGTGGCATTTGTTAAAAGCTTGTATAGGAATTTACATGTCGATCGGTTGGCTCACGCTGGCTCTAGCGTATTTGTTCATCCTTTTTTGGATAGCAAAATGGGGCGATAAGAACTCTCCTACCGCACGTTGGCTTACATCTCATCCTTTAGTCTACTGTCTCGCTTTAGGCATCTATTGTACCGCTTGGACCTTTTTTGGAGCAGTGGGGCAATCTAGCAACGAACAATGGATGTATTTGCCCATTCTGTTGGGACCAATCATTGTGTATGTGGTTTTTAATTCCTTTATTTATAAACTCACACACGTTAGCAAAAAACAGCGTATCAGCACTATTGCAGACTTTATTAGTTCACGATACGGCAAGCGCCAAGTGGTTGCACTTTTGGTCACCATTATTGCCTTACTCGCGACTATCCCCTACATCGCTTTACAGCTAAAGGCGATTGGCACCACCTTTCAAATGACGACAAATCAAGAAGATAGTCAGCTGATTATTATTATTGCGAGCCTGTTTATTGCTTTGTTTGCAATGCATTTCGGTACGCGCAATACTGACGTCACGCAATATCGCCGTGGGTTGATGCTGGCAGTTGCATTCGAGTCGTGTATCAAATTACTTGCATTAGGGTTAGTGGCCTTTGTGGGCTATCAGTATTGGCAGGCACAAAGCACAAACATAGACGCTGGCATTTTAAACGCATATACCGACTCCAAGGCCTTGTCAGCTTTTGGTTCTTTCAATTTTTGGGCGCAAACGCTTATCGCCGCTGCGGCTGTGATCTGTTTGCCTCGGCAGTTTCACATTGCCGTCATAGATAACCTACATCTTGAACACATTCGCAAGGCAAGATGGTTTTTTTCAGCTTACTTACTGCTGATAGCCTTAACCATTCCGCTCATCGCCACCGCTGGAAATGCAATATTTGCCGAAAACGGAATCAATGGTCGTCCTATTGCTGGGGATGAATATGTAATGGGGATCGCCCTTTTTTCTGACTCAATTCTTTTGCAGATGATTGTGTTTATAGGCGGGCTATCGGCAGCAACTGCCATGATCATCGTCGCAACGTTAACCCTAAGTACCATGATAACTAACGATGTAATTTTGCCCAAACTCATGGATAGGGGGATTACTCAAGGCTTGGATAAGGTTAGGCGAATCAAGTTAATACGTCGCGTCGTTATTTTCTTTATCCTGCTCTTAGCATTTGCTTATCAGCAGCAAATGGCGCATCAAGCGCCGCTGGCCTCTATTGGTTTGCTGGCTTTTTCATTGGTCATTCAACTCTTACCCGCTATTGTAGGAGGCTTATACTGGCAAAGAGCGCATGCTCACGGCGTGTACGCAGGATTACTAGCAGGCTTTAGTGTTTGGTTGATGTTTTTAGTGATTCCGCTCTTGGAGCCACAACTTGGTAGCTATCAAAACGATATTTTAAGCCAAGGAGCCATTGTAAGCTTGCTTGCAAACATTTTTGCCTACGTGGGTTTTTCACTCATTTCCAAACCTCGACTCATCGACCGAATTCAAGCAAAAGCCTTCGTTTCTCCTTTTACTTACAATAGCAATTTAAAATCTGATACCACCTTTGAGGTCACAGTCGCTGACTTAGAAACTCTGCTCGCGCGCTTCACAGGTGAGCAGCGAAGTAGACAGCTGTTTGATGAATACCAAAAACAGAACGAGCTCTATCTACGAAATGAGGATAAAGCCAGCGAACGCTTGCTCGAGTTTTGTGAACGCGCCTTAGGTGGCGTTATCGGTTCATCGAGTGCCAAAGCCCTTATCGACAGTGTCGTAAAGGGCAAGAAGCTTGATATTACCGAAGTAGTCGACTTTTTTGACGACACGACTCAGGCTATGCAGTTTAATATGAGCGCCCTTTTAACGTCTCTTGAAAACATTGATCAAGGAATTAGCGTAGTCGATAAAAACCTTAATCTGGTCGCTTGGAACAAACGTTATATTGACTTATTCTCCTATCCCGAGTCTTTGGTAAAAATTGGCGCTTCTATTGAGCCACTCATCCGTCATAACGTGCTAAGAGGTGACTGCGGTCCAGGTGAAGTCGATTTACAGGTACAAAAACGTTTAGAGCATCTAAGAAATGGCACGCCACATCGATTTACTCGTCAACGAGACGATGGCCACGTGATTGAAATGGTGGGTAATCCACTACCCGGCGGTGGTTTTGTTACTAGCTTTCACGATATTACAGGCCATGTTGAGATACAGCAGGCACTAAAAGAATCCAATATAGACCTTGCTGCGCGAGTAGAAAAGCGCACCGAAGAAGTTCACTCGATTAACGCAGAGCTTCGTCTGGAAATTGAGCGTCGCAATCAGCTAGAGAGTAAATTAATCAGAGCGCGCAAAGAGGCTGAAGACGCTAATGCCAGTAAAACGCGTTTTCTTGCATTGGCCAGTCACGATGTACTGCAACCCTTAAACGCTGCAAAGCTATACTTAACGATATTAGAAGAAGCCGATATTGATGAAGACTTAAAAAAAACCATCCGAAAATTGAGCGATTCGGTGGTATCAAGCGAAAGCCTCATCAGCACCATTTTAGATATTTCTCGTCTTGACCAAGGCGAGCTCAAACCCTTTATTGAAACGCTCAATGTACGCGAAATGCTGACGCCCATTATTAACGAGATGAGCATGAAGGCCAAAGAAAAGGGGCTAGCATTTCGCAGCCGAATTCAAGACTGCTTCATCAGTGCAGACAAAACCTATCTTTACCGAATTGTGCAGAACTTAGCCTCAAACGCCGTCAAATATACGCAAACGGGTAAAGTCTTGCTGACTGTCAGAGTGATCAAAGAGCGCGTTCGAATTGAGCTAAGAGACACCGGTATTGGTATTCCAGAGCTACAACAAGCCGCCATTTTTAGTGACTTTTATCGAGTGGAGCATACACAAGAACAGGGCATCGGCCTAGGCCTGGGAGTGGTAAAGCGCCTTACTAAACAACTTGATTGTCAAGTAAGAGTGAAGTCTGTTGAAGGTCATGGTTCGTGTTTTACAATCGAGTTTGGACAAGTTCCAGCACCTGAAGCTCCCAAAGTCATTCGCCCGCCGACCAAATCAGTTTTTAGTAAACTAAAAGTCTTATGTATCGATGATCAAAGAGAGAATTTAGAGGCAATGGACGCTTTGCTAAGCAAATGGGGTATCGAAGTTGCGACTGCTCAGAATTACGAAAAAGCGGTGGACACAGCCAGGTCCTTCGAGCCGCATATACTTTTAGTCGATTACCAACTTGGCCGCGGGCCAGACGGTTTAGAAATAATTGAAAAAATACGTCAACAGGGCAATACCATTTTGCCTGCCTGTCTGGTGACAGCGCAGCGCGGTGACGAGCTTATGAAGGCTTGCAGCGATAACGGGGTTAACTATTTGTCTAAGCCTCTCAAGCCAGCGAAGCTAAGAACCCTAATACAGAGTATGTCGAAGTTTATCAAGCATGTTGAGGTCAAGCAAAAACGCGCCTAGACCTCTTCTTTAGCGGGCGGCTCAAGCTGCAGCTCAGATGCAATCAGTACCGCTTGTGTGCGGTTGTTGATGCCAAGCTTACGAAATATTGCCGTTACATGTGCTTTTACAGTTGCCTCGGCAATATCAAGGTTGTATCCGATTTGTTTATTTAACAGACCGTCGCGCATGTAGCAAAGCACTTTGTATTGGGAAGGCGTTAAACTAGCCACATTTTCCGCCAACTCAGAAAAGGTCTCATCCACATCTTGAATTTGCTGGCGAACTTTTTCAGGCACCCAAACATCGCCATCAAGCATATTCGTTACTGCATCATTGATTTGATGAGCACTGGCTGTTTTGGGGATAAAACCCATCGCACCAAGGCCAACGATTTTGGAAATAAGGGCTGCGTCTTCAGTGCCAGATACCACCGCAATAGGAAGGTCAGAAAAGGTTTTTTGTATGTGTAAAAAACCAAATAAATCACTGCTTCCGGGCATATGCAAATCAAGAAGCAACAAATCCACCTCATTGGACTCAAGCGCCGCAACCGTCTGATTTAAGTCGGCCGACTCTAAAATATTTAGCTCGTGAGACGTCATATTTAATGCGCCTTTGAGGGCATCGCGATAAAGCGGATGATCATCCGCAATCAGTAGGGTCACCATGAGCCATTCCTTTTAAAGTGCTATATTAAGTGAAGAGATTGGTGCATTAACATTGCATACAAACATATACAATTACTTTGAGTTTAACAATATGTTTACAATTAGGGAAGTGCTTAGAGTTTGCCTATTTACTTGATAACACAGACATACAAAAAAGGAGGCGCACGCCCCCCCTTTTCAGTCCCAATAGCTAACCACTATCGGTTCAAGCGCTCATCGATAAGTGAATCAACAACCGATGGATCCGCTAGTGTCGACGTATCGCCAAGCTGCTCATACTCATTAGCAGCAATTTTACGCAGTATACGGCGCATAATTTTACCAGAGCGAGTTTTCGGTAAACCGCGTGTCCATTGAATTAAGTCAGGTGTCGCTATGGGGCTTAACTCTTTTCTAACCCACGCTCTGATTTCTTTGGTTAATTCATCGTTTGCCTCAACACCCTCAAGCGGAGTGATGTAAACGTAAATACCTTGACCTTTGATATCATGCGGGAAGCCAACCACTGCCGCCTCTGCTATGACTGAATGTGCAACCAGCGCAGATTCAATTTCAGCCGTGCCAAGCCTGTGACCTGACACATTAAGCACATCATCCACTCGGCCGGTGATCCAGTAATACCCGTCTTCGTCACGTCGCGCCCCGTCTCCCGTAAAATAGACATCAGGATAAGCGCTAAAATAGGTCTCAATAAAGCGTTTATGGTCACCGTATACTGTTCGCGCTTGAGACGGCCAGCTATCTTTTATGACTAAGTTACCTTCTGTCGCGCCTTCAAGCTCTGTGCCTTCTGCATCAAATAAAGCGGGTTGCACACCAAATAAGGGGCGCGTTGCGCTCCCAGGCTTAAGCGCAGTTGCACACGGTAGAGGCGCAATCATCATGCCCCCTGTTTCCGTTTGCCACCATGAATCAATAATCGGACAACGCCCTTGACCAATTACACGGTAATACCATTCCCAAGCTTCAGGGTTAATTGGTTCGCCCACAGAGCCTAAGATTCTCAAAGAGGATAAATCACAGCCCTCGACAGGTTTTTCACCGTGCGCCATTAATGATCTGATTGCGGTTGGTGCGGTGTAGAGGCTATTTACTTGATACTTTTCAACGATTTGCGCAATTCTACGAACATCTGGATAGGTGGGTACACCCTCGAAGAACACTTGGGTTGCGCCTACTGCAAGCGGTCCGTAGGTCATGTAGCTGTGACCTGTGATCCAGCCTACATCTGCGGTACACCAATAAACATCATCATCCTTATAATCAAAGGCATACTTAAAGGTCATTGATGTATACAGCAAGTAGCCGCCCGTGGTGTGCACCACTCCTTTAGGTTGACCGGTTGAACCCGAAGTATACAGAATGAATAGTGGGTCTTCGGCATTCATCACCTCAGGTTCGCACTGCGCTGAGCAATCATCAATAAGCTCATGCCACCATACGTCCACCTTGCTATCAAATGCGATATCACCACCGGTGAGTTTATGCGTCACAACTGCCGTAACTGAGGGGCATGCGCCATTGGCAATGGCCTCATCCACATTCGCTTTTAGCGGCACGCTTCGACCTGCGCGGCGGCCTTGATCCGCGGTAATCACAACCTTGGCATCACTGTTATTTATGCGATCGGCAATTGCATTGGGAGAAAAACCACCAAAGATAACAGAATGCACCGCGCCTATGCGAGCACAGGCCAACATCGCATACGCCGCATGGGGAATCATAGGCATATAAATTGCGACCCTATCTCCTTTTTTAACGCCAAGCTTCTTTAAACCATTGGCTAACTTGCATACTTCATAGTGAAGCTGCTGGTAAGTCACTTTTTCAGAATCCTCTGGAGAATCCCCTTCCCATAAAATGGCGGTTTTCTTTGCGTTTTTCTCTAGGTGCCTGTCAATGCAGTTGTAGCTGGCGTTAAGCTCACCATCCTCAAACCATTTGATATCGCAATCGGACTGACTAAAACTCGTGTTTTTAATAATCGTAGGCGTTTTGTACCAGTCTAGCTCGCCGAGCTGGTCACGCCAAAATGCTTCTGGATCAGCAACCGACGCGTCATACATGGCTTGATATGCTTCGTTGCTACAGTGTGGATTTTGTAACAGTGACTCTGGCACTGGATATGTTTTGGCACTCATTGGTTCTGCCTCCGTGAAATGCTGTTTCACCCAATATTGGGTTTTGAATCTTATTAATTGCACGAACAACAATAAACCTCTTAGTAAAAACAAAAATGCTACTTTGGTATTAACGCGCCATTAACATAGGGCAAGTAAAACAAAAACCTGATTTAGCTCAAACTAATCCCCTGTATTTGCTGGGAAAATACAACCATAGTCTCATAGACCATGCGCTAATTTTAAAGCCGCCACATTTACATAAAAATGTATCCCACTTAACTATTTCTTAACAGGCTTGTTACCAAGTGAGCCAAAAGACAAACACTCAACGACGAGAATGGGATACACCTATGATGATGACAAAGACAAAAACTGCTGGAGCAATTGCGTTAAGCCTAGGTTTAGGGCTTGCAAGTGCAGCTAGCCACGCTGCGACCATTGGTGATACGACGGTCAAATTTTCAGGTTATATTAAGGCGGACGCTATCGCGAGTAATTACTCCGATGGTACGCTGCCCACTAAGAATATTGGTCGCGACTTTTATGTGCCCAGCCTCACACCAGTAGGCGGCGTAGATGAAGGTACGCAATTTGACTCACATATTCGTCAGTCTCGTTTCCGATTTACCACTACCACTCCTACAGAAGAAGGTGACACCATTATTGGCGTACTGGAGTTTGACATGATGGTCACACCTGCCGGTGATGATAGGATCAGCAACTCCTTTACACCACGCATTCGCCACGCCTTTGTAAAATACAAAAACTGGACGGTAGGACAAACTTGGTCAACGTTCATGGATGTGCGAGTGCTGCCTGAGACATTAGATTTTATCGGAACCACTGATGGAACAATATTCGACCGTCAGCCCCTCGTTCGTTATCAATCTGGTGCATGGGAGTTTGCTTTGGAAAACCCAGAAACCACCGTCACGCCTGGACCAAACGGCGGCCGGATCATCGCAGATGACAACCCACTACCTGATGCAGTGGTTCGCTACACACATTCTGCCGACTGGGGTCACTTTGCCGTTGCAGCCCAAGCTCGCCAATTGTCTTATGATGACGGCGCAGCAATTGATAGCACAGAAGCCGCTTACGGGATAAGTTTGACCAGTAAAATTAAGCTTGGAAAACACAATGATATTCGCATCGCGTTTAACACTGGATCTGGCTTAGGTCGCTACATTGCACTTAATGCGGCAAACGGTGCTGTTGTTAATTTGGATACCAATGAAATTGAAGCAATTGATTCAATGGGCTACAGCATTGCATACAGACATGTGTGGAACAAGAAAATGCGCAGTAATTTTACCTACTCTGCGTTTGATGCCGACATAGATACCAACCTTTTAAGTGCAGCTTCCACTGAAACCACCTACAGCGTCAGGGCTAACCTGATTTATCAACCCACCGCAAAGATATCCGTGGGTGGGGAATATGCTTTTGCCAAACGTGAATTAGCCAATGGCAATGATGGCGATATGAACCGTCTTCAGGTTTCTTTAAAATACGCGTTTTAATCAACGCGCCTCTTCCAACCTTTAGCTGGCTTACGCCAGCTTTTTTTTGCTTCAACGAGCAAGAACACTTTAACGCATAATAAAAATGGCAGATAAGGGGATTAAAAAAAACACGCCGACAATGTATGCAAGTCCATAGGCTTTTTGTTCCGCTACTTTCAATGAAAGTTGATACGACAAATTAGGCGGCCACTCGCGCAAAAATGCAAGTCCATAGATAAGTGCGACTGCAAGTATGTTATAGCAAAAATGTACAAAAGCGATTTGTAGCGCCAAACCTGCGTTTGGTCCACTAATGGAGAGAGCAGCAATAATAGCAGTAATACACGTCCCCACATTTGCACCTAAAGTGAAAGGGTAAATTGAACGAGCAGTGACAATACCGTTGCCAACTAAGGGCACGATTAAAGACGTTGTCGTTGAGCTTGATTGAACCAAAACCGTGACTACCGTGCCAGATGCAATACCTGATACCGACCGGCCACCTAAACTCTTTTCTAAAATTTGACGCGCGCGCCCTACCATTAAAGATTTCATTATTTTACCCATCCATGTGATAGATAGAATAATCAGGGCGAGACCAATCGTGACCCTAGCAATGCCATCGTACACTTGCGGTAAGGTTGATGTCATTATCTTCACGCCGTCAACAAGCGGACCAGTCACTAATTTAACCGGATTTATAAAGCCCACATCTGTAGCACTTGAGAGCGTGAATAAAGACACAAGCGCCGCACTTAACGATTCCAACAATCCGAACATGATCTCAAGAGGCAAAAATATCATCACGGCAAAGATATTGAAAAAATCATGGACGGTGGCGGCATTAAATGCACGCTGAAACTCTTGTTTATCGCCAATATGGCCTAAACTCACAATGGTGTTGGTAATGCTCGTGCCTATGTTCGCACCCATCATCATCGGTATCGCAATATGGATGGGTAGGCCACCTGCCACCATTGCAACAATAATGGATGAAACGGTGCTTGAAGACTGAATGAGCGAGGTGGCAACCATGCCGATAATTAAGCCCATAAATGGATTGGAGGCAAATTCAAACAAGGTACGCGCATGTTCTTCAGTCGCGGCCTTAAATCCACCGCCAATCAAACTGACTGCGGTAAGCATCGCAAAGATAAGTACTACTAAAAGTGACCATCGAAGTGACTTAGGCCACGCTTGCAATGCGCTTGCATCAGGCAAAGGCTGAGACATAAAATTTCCTGTAAAAACCGACGCTATTATCCAGTGGCATTGATACACTTAAAATGTGTCAGTTTTATTAAAATAAACACGCTATAAAGGAGATCTTGGTTAAAACGCCGCAGGATATTGTTTGATAAGAGCATTTATTTCGTCGATACATACTTCGGATAAGCTAATGTCGAAGGCATCTATGTCTTCTTTTAGCTGCGCCATGGTCGTCGCGCCGATTATTGTAGAACAAACGCCATCAACTTGGTCACACCAGGCTAAAGCAAGTTGACTAGGTGTCATGTCGTGCTTTTGTGCAAGATCACAATAGGCTTCAACCGCCATTTGCGATTGTTCGGTGTCTCTGAACATGCCGTTTCGCTGCACAAAAGTAAATCGGCTGCCTTTTGGTCGCTCGCCATTGCGATACTTACCCGATAGCAAACCACCCGCTAAAGGTGACCAAGGAAGGTAAGCTACCTCTTCAAATACGCAGCTTTCGATGAGATATGGCCAGTCCTTTAGGTGCAGAAGATTAAATTCGTTTTGAATCGATACCGGTCGAGGGATACTCATTTCATCACACAAACGAAGGTAGGTGTGTATGCCCCAAGGTGTGTCGTCTGAAAGCGCCCAATGCTTTATTTTGCCAGACTCAATTGCAGCGCCAAGCGCCGTCAGTATGCCACGCTTGCGCTTGACCTCTTCTGTCGTATTGGTTTTAGTCGGCTTAATTACATTCGGCCAATGACGCCCGAAGTGAGAGGTAGAGCGGTTGGGCCAGTGAAGCTGGTAAACATCGATATAATCCATTTTTAAACGCTCAAGAGAGGCGTCAATCGCATGCGCAATGCTTTGTTCAGAGATAAACGCCCCACCGCGAATATAGGCAAGTGATGGGCCTGCAATTTTGGAGGCGATGACCAAGTCTTCTCGTTTGTATGAACTGCGACTAAACCAATCCCCGATGATTCTTTCTGTATCTCCGTAGGTTTTATCATTGGGTGGAATAGGATACATCTCAGCCGTATCAATAAAATTTATACCACGAGAAAGCGCATACTCAATTTGTTCATCAGCGTCCTGTTGGGTATTTTGGATTCCCCAAGTCATGCTGCCAAGACACACGCGCGATACATTCAAGCCCGAACGGCCTAATGATGAGAACTGCATTAATTACTCCAGACAAAATGTAGAATTTTGGTAATGTCTTTACGCTAATGAATGAGAAAAAGTGCGAAACTTTATGTCATACATAATAAGGTCGGTGTACGTCAACCTACAGCAATCACTCAAGGTTAGTAAACTTAGTTATCTGGCCAGAACCGACTAAACCCCTTATCCCAATAAGCTTTTGATATGCGACACGACACTTCGTCCCAGTGCACTAAGCGCATAACCACCCTCAAGCATGGAAACGATTTTCCCTTCACAATGCTTATCGGCAATGCGCTTAATTTGCTCTGTTACCCATTGGTAATCAGCTTCAACTAAACGCAAGTGTCCTAGTTCGTCTTCTGCATGCGCATCAAAACCGGCTGAGATAAAAATCAGCTGAGGGGCGAATTCGTCTAATGCTTGCCACCAGTGATTCACCATTTCCCGATATTTTGGACCCTGAGTCCCAGCGGGAATTGGAACGTTAATAATGCCCGAGCGTGTCGGGCCATCGCCTGAAAAGGGATAAAAGGGATGTTGAAATGACGAGCAAAACATTACTCGATCGTCGTCTTGAAATATATCCTCGGTACCGTTGCCATGGTGCACATCAAAATCAATTATTGCGACTCGCTCAAAACCACGATGCTCCAGTGCGTGCAAAGCAGCAATTGCGATATTGTTAAACAAACAAAAACCGGATGAGCTGGCATGCCCAGCATGGTGACCGGGCGGCCGCACAAGACAAAACGCACTTTGTGTTTCATTTGCGACTACCATGTCTACAGCCATGATACCCGAGCCTGCTCCCATCAACGCTGCATTTAAGGTGTGCTGCATCATGATGGTGTCATCATCTATCCAAACTCGGTCCTCTGGCTCACAAGGCGCTTTATCAAAAATGTTCTGAACAAAATCTTTATCATGCGCATCTAACAGCTGGTCAAAATGCGCAGGTTTTGCATCACTAAAGCGCACCACCAGTTCTAAACCGGAAGACATGATTTGGTCATTAATGACATGCATGCGCGATGGGTGCTCAGGATGGTCCGGGTCCATATTATGTAACGCACAGCTGGGGCTGCCAATTATGGTGATCATGATGACTCCTTTAAATGGCGAATCAGCTCTATTTCGCCCGGATCTGGATTGAACACGCGCTTGAACTCATAGTGTTCAAACACAGAAATCATCGGCTTGTTTTCAGATTTCACAATGGCGAACATTTTTGTCAACCCTCTGGCTTGCGCTATTTCAATCATCTGCTTGAGCAGTATTTTTGCCATGCCCTTGCCTTGATGGTTTTCACGGGTAACAAAGGCGACTTCACAAATATTCTCCTCAGGATATAGATAGTATCGCCCAACTGCTTCAATAATCGCTTTTGAGCCCTCTTGCTTTACGATGGTTAGGGCAATATCTTTACTTTGATCAACGCTCACCAAATCACAGGATTTTTCACGGGTCATGCCTTGAGGAATATAGTTGTAACGCAATCGAACGGTCTCTTTAGTGTGCGAATAAAAGAACTCTTGCAAGCGCCGCTCATCCGACGGATTTAAAGGGCGTAAGTAAAATGTTTCTCCCTTAATGGGCAAGCGTATTATTTGCACATCACCCAGCTCAGGAATATCAGTCGGGGACTGTTTTTGATAGTCCGGCACCCAAACATGCTTTCGGATGGTGCTGAGCAGGTCGTCTCTAAACTTAGGATGAGCAACACGAATAAGTTCAAGCGCGCGTTCACGTATGCTCTTTCCTTTGAGGCTGGCAATGCCAAACTCGGTTACCACATAGTGTACGTTGCCTCTTGAGGTAACTACGCCAGCACCTTGGCTCATATTGGCTACAATGCGCGAGATAGTGCCGCCTTTTGCAGTAGAAGGCATGGCAATAATGGGTTTTCCTCGTTTACTTTTGGATGAACCCGATACAAAATCAACTTGCCCACCGATGCCGCTATAAAACTGATGACCGATAGAGTCCGCAACAACTTGCCCGCTCAAATCCACTTCCAAGGCACTGTTAATTGACACCATCATGTCATTTTTTGCGATATTGGCTGGTTTATTTACGTAAGAGCTAGGATAAAACTCTACATGAGGGTTGTTATGTATAAACTGATACAGGCGCTTAGAGCCTATACAAAAACTGGTGACCGTCTTGCCCGGATGAAAGGTCTTTTTACGATTGTTGATAACGCCTCTTTGCATAAGCTCCATGACACCATCACTAATCATTTCAGAGTGCACGCCTAAGTTTTTGTGTGTATGCAAGTAATGTGTCACAGCATCAGGCACCTTCCCGATGCCAAGCTGAAGCGTTGCGCCATCTTCAACCAGCATAGCAACGTATTGTCCGATACGTTCAGTCACGCCGTGAGAGTCTGCATGTTGAGGGGCTGTGGCAAGTTCTGGAATAGGCTGAGTGTGCTCAATACACGCGCTAAACTCACTTATATGCAAAAATGAATGCCCAGCCGTGCGTGGCATGTCTGGGTTAATTTGCGCAATGATATGTTTAGCACTTCGCGCTGCCGACATGACAATATCAACGGAAACGCCTAAGGAACAATACCCTAATTCATCAGGTGGAGACACCATAATAAGTGCGGCATCTAGTGGTAGCGTTTCATCGCTGAATAAGCCAGAAATCTCTGATAAGAAGCACGGTGTGTAATCGGCTCGCCCCTCTTCAACCGCCTTCCTTACCGTATCGCCATGAATAAAGAAGGTATTTACTTTAAATCGATGTTTGTATTGAGGCTCAGCCCATTTATTATCCGACACGGTAACTATGTGGACTAATTCGAGATCTTTTATCTCTCGCGCATCATCAATTAAACTGTCAATGAGGGCATTGGGCACAGCCGCGTTTGACCCGATAAAAAGTCGGTTTCCCGATTGAATCAGACCTTCCCAATCTACTGCGTTATTAAATTGCGATTTTAAAGACTGCATGCTCGTAAAATGCTGTTAGAGAATAATCACAGACTACCAAGGCTTTGCAAGCAAAACATTGATCTAACGCTAAAGTCTTAAAGTCATTCATATTTAAATTGTCAGCATTTTATCGACAGTGAGAACGCGCTTAATAATCGTTTACTATTGCCGTTTTGACTTTAGTACTGCGTTAAATGTGAAGGCGGACAGGCTGATCTGCTGAGCAGAGTTAGAGACAAATCTTTAAATGCACCAATGCATAGGCGCTATTGGTGCATTACTTAAATGATTGTCACAACAAAAACAGTTAGCCCGTAAGATGCTTAGCTATCTGCAAAAATTTCAAACCGCTTCTTCATGCTTTACACGTGTAAATACGTCTTCATATGAGGCAAATACTGCACCAAAGAACGTAGGGAAGAACACCAAAAGACCAAGCAGAAGCGGCAGGGCAGAGACCACATATAAGAGTGCCATTATGAGTCCGAACACGATGAGCGAAAAGATGTTTTTCAACGCCCCCGAAAAGCTCGCTTTCATCGCTTCAATGACTGGCATATCTTGACTAACTATAAGCACTGGCGCGAACCATAGGGCCATGAGCAGCGGGATCATAATCACGAAGGCTAGCAGCATCGACATCCAATAGCTTGAAGACATCGCCATTTCAGGATCAATTTCTTGTCCAGTAAACGCACTAAAAGCAAGTGAGCCTACTAAAGCTCCCATTATCGCTAGAGACACCGCCATATAGATGAGCGTTAATACAAAAAGTGGTACAAATTTTTGCTTAAAACCAGCGAACAAATGGCTCAAGGAGAGGGCTTCACCGTTCCTAATAGCCTGACAACCGATCATTAAGCCGCCAAGCCATACATAGGAAGTGAGCATCACTGCAATAGACCCAACGATGGGCACAAACTGTGCGCCGATCATAATTACCGCGCCAACGATCAATATGATGATCCACTGCCACGGAGAGGCTTTGAATAACTCAAAACCTTCTTTAATCCAAGAAAACAGATTTGAGAATGGCCGGGACGTAGGCCCAATATATTCAGCAAGGTACTGGCCTGTCTGCTCTACTTGCAAGTCAGACTCCGGCGCTTGATAAGCGTTTTCATTTTCCATGACATCTTCCTTTTTATGTCGTTTGAGTGTTGTTTCTGTGTTTAAAAAAATCCATGCTCTTTGTTAGCACATTCTTACGCTAGCATGTTTTTGTAGGCAAGTTAATGTAATTCTGCCCGCACAAGCTGCTATTTTACTTGCACACTATCTATATAAAAAGTGTGATCATTTGCTTGTGGGCCAGCAACTATGGCAAAACCAGAAAACGAACTGATATCTAAACCACCGAAATCTGACAGCGAAATTTCAACCGATTCCCACTGCTCGCTAACGGTAAAATTGACGGTTGGTGGCACCCCTGCTTGTGTGGCACTAAAGGCCATCACTCGATATTGTCCTTCGCTCCCTTTTACTTTAAAAGCTAAGGCAGAATACGATGAGATATCTAAACCGACTATTGGAGGAATAAAATCGCCTATGGCGGCACCTGCCCATGGAAATGCGAAGCCTGCATTGACATTCGCGGACACTTTTAGAACATGACTTTGTTGCTGGTCATCATACACCACCTCTATAGATGCCTTAGATTGACCGTTAGCGATCCGGTCATCTGAATGACTCCAAATAAAGTCTTCTACAGTAGGGTCGTAAATTGAGAAGGGTGTATCGTCGGAATCAAAATCGCCCAAAATGCCATTACTCAATCTTTTGCCAGAGGTCTGTTCAGCGTCAATTGAACGCCTTACCTCAAAGCCGTTTTTATAGATCTGATAAATATCGTTTGAATGTTTTATGTTTTCGTTTGGATTTTGATTCAACAACACCAAGTCAGCCCGCATACCACTTGCAATTCTGCCTTTATCTGCAATAGAAAAAAGTGAGGCAGGGACGCGTGTTGCCGCTTGTAACACCTCTGCATTGCTCAAACCGGACTCGCTTAGCAGTTGCATCTCATGATGCAGAGATATGCCAAAAGCCGTACCCGGGTTAGGCGCATCAGACCCCGCTACAATCTTTACTCCCCCTGCATGAAATTTGGCTACGTTTTGCTTCGCTAGTTCAAGACTAAATGCGTTAGAAGAAAAACCAAAGTCACCTAATAGACTCTGTTTCTGCATGGGAGAAAGAAGTGAATTCAGCTCTGAGCTGTGCTCAACGTTTGCAAAACTGTTATGCCCTGAAACTGAAGCAATCACCGCTAAAGTAGGAATAATAAATACCTTATTTTGTTTTGCTTTTATCACTAGCTCTTTCTCTGCGAGGCTATCTGCAAATATATGAACGAGGCCATTAATGCCAGCTTCAATCATATCTTTCGCTGCAGCTTGAGAAGAAATATGAGCCAGGGCCAGCATATCTTGGCGTTGCGCTTCTTCGATGAGCGCAGTCGCAGTCGTCTTATCCAGACTCGGTAGAGAGTTTTGGTAGGGCATATAAACGATTTTAATGTAGTCTGCGCCCTTTGATTTTCGCGCACTGATCCAGCTAGGGATGTCGTCCAGACTGTCTATCGTATCAATTGCAATGCCATATTGTGTGCCATGTCCTCCCTCAACTGTGGCCATCATGCCTGAACTATATAAATCAGTTTTGTCGGTTTTACTGATCATATTACGATTGTCGATGACATCGAACATCATCGTTTCGTCCGTAAACATATCTAACTGGGTAGTCACGCCGAAACGCAGCGCATCGCTCAATGCGCTTCCGTAGGAATGCGTGTGAGCGTCGATTAATCCGGGTAATACATAGCGCGCATTTCCGTCAATAATATGTTCTTGTTCGTCTACGCTCAGGTTATGGCCAATCTCGACAATAAAACCATCGTTAACGCGTAGATCCTGAAGTTGCTGAAAACCCACATCTTGAAAGACCTTTACATTTTTAAGCACAAAGCTATTGCTGGTGTTGTTTGTATTCAATAGGGCTTCATCTGTTGATTGAGTATCAGTGGGTAGCACAAATATCAACAGTACAAGACTTATCAAAACCACCGCGCTTGATATTGGGAAGATATAGCGAATCATGTTCTTACTCCTTGATATTATGCGTTTCGCTGCTTATTCCATGCGAAAATAGTCATGGTTAAAAACAAGGTGGTAATAATTGAGATAAGCATAAGATGATAGCTCAGCTCTCTTTCACCGGGAGCGCCCGAAGCTATAAGCGCAATTTCGCTTAAATGATAGCTGGGCAAAAATTGTGCGAAGCTCTGAAGGCCAGCTGGAAATACCATCACGGGTATCCATAAGCCCCCAAGGGCTGCAAAGGCCAAAAAGAAGATGTTGGAGATGGCAACGGCAGCATTTGCATTGCACAAAAAACCAATGGTAAGACCAAACAAAATAAAGGGAAATATTGCCGCTATGTGCACCATCAGTAGCAGTGCCCATGTTTTTGTCGGCAGTGTCACACCTGCAGCAAATCCCGCGACTAGATAGACAACTGCGAGTGAAATACTGGCAAAGATCATAGTGCTGCATACTTTAGCAGCAATGTAATTCATACCACGGCTTGGCGCTGCGCGCTTTAGCGATAACCAACCTTTGTCGCGTTCGTTCGCTACGCTAATACCAAAGCCAAATATAGCGGGCCCCATTACCGCAAAAATGCCGTAGGTTGCTAACATATAGGCTGCCTGATTAACGCCACCCGCCCCAGGGTTTGGTAAAACAATTGCGAATAAAGCGTAAAAAGCTACCGGCATGCCGATAGTGGGGAGAATGAATTCAGGTGCGCGAAAGGCTTTTAATAATTCGGCACCCGCCTCTAAGGAAAATGAAGTAAAGATACGACTCATGCGGCTTCTCCACTTTGTGTTTCCAGAGATACCTTGCCCGTAAGCTGGCTAAAAATATCTTCTAATTTTGGTTCGCTCACACTGAGATTTTTAAGAAGTGGATCAAGCTTCAAAAGCTCAAGGAGTGTGACGTTCGCATTCGCACTGCGTATTTCGCACATACGTCCATGTCTTCCGATTTCGCTCACTTCAGGCAAGTTATTAAGTTGGGGGGGAGTGAGCTTTGTTTGACAACGTATGACCGTGCCGCTTGCTTGGCGATGAAGCTTTTCGGGTGTGGTATCGGCCACAATATTTCCTTGATTTAGCACGATAATGCGGTCGGCTAAATTATCCGCCTCTTCTAAGTAATGTGTTGTGAGCACTACTGTTTTACCGCGATTGGCGAAGTCTCTAATAACGGTCCATAGGTTTCGTCGCGCGTCAATATCAAGGCCCGTTGTGGGTTCATCAAGAAAGATAAGCTGAGGGTCTCCCACAATAGCAAGCGCAAACTGCACTCTGCGCTTTTGCCCACCCGAAAGCTGCTTATAGCGCTTGTGCGCAAATTCACGTAACTCGCAGATGCTGATGGTTTCTTCTACAGACAGTGGCGTGGGATAGTAGCTTGCAAAAAGTTCGATTTGTTCCTCTACCGTTAACGTATCGGGCAAATCAGTATCCTGCAAAATAACGCCTATTTGTTGTTTTGCAGCCATACTACCGGGCTTATGCCCCATCGTAACAAGTTGACCTGAACTGACTTTTTCAAGGCCTAAGGCACATTTAATTAGCGACGTTTTTCCTGCACCGTTTTGCCCTAAAACAGCCACCACACCACCGCGATTTATAGCAAAACAAATATCCTGAATGGCGTGAACCTCGCCATAGGACTTTTTAAGATTCTGAGCTTTTAAACTCGTGTGTTGCACGCTCATTGTTCATTCCTGCACAAAGTGCATCGGCTGAATACATGAACGTATATTCAAATAAATCAAGTCAATCAACAAGTGACAAAAGTCACCAATTTACGATGACAATTGACAGTTGATGACCTTAGGACTTACGAATCAGCGTTAATTGCTTGGCGCGCTGCAAAGTCGGATTTCTCACGCTCCACATACCGAGTCCACTGGCGCGCTGCGGCTCTACTGCCGCTGAAGGATTCGGCTTTTGCAAGCTCGTCGAGCGCCAAAGCAAACTGACGGGTGTTGTACAGGGCCAGTCCAAGCACCATGTGCGTATTGCCAGCGTTGTCTAAGCCACCCTTTTCGAGCGCCGTATTGGCAGATGCAATGGCTTGCTCGTACTCTTCTAAGTTAAAATGTAAAAGCGCGAGTTGAGCATCAATTTCACCGTCGTCAGACAGCTCTGCTGCCATCTGCATGACCGGCACGGCTTTCTTATCTTCTTTGGCACGTTCATAGCTATTCATACTGCTTTGTTTAGATTTTACGATATCTAATATTTCAATCGCTTCTTCTATATTGCCTGCATCGCCTGCCGCCTGCGCTCGCGCGAGCTGCTCATAGACTCGGGCACGCAATGCGGGTGTTCGTCGCGTCTTTTTGTCGCCAAGCTTCACTTCAGTTTGAGCATGCGCAGCGGGAGACAGTAGCGCACTGACTAGCGTTATCGAAGCGCCAAGCACTGCTGCACCCGTCAGTAGAAAGGCTATGCGATGAGGCTTTACGATCCTTCAATAGCGGAAAACTTCAGACTTTTAAAGAGCCCAAGAAATCTAAAGTAACGAGGCTAGAAACTTTGTAAACGGCACAATGTCTTGCCCAACACTGGCCGCTTCCAATGCTTGCATGTATTCATCTTTTCGTTCGACGGGTACGATTGTCCAAGGATAACCACCTGAGGCCATCATTAGATTCATAATGAACCGGCCCATTCTGCCGTTGCCATCAAAGTAAGGGTGGATATAGACGAACATAAAGTGCCCCAGTACCACTTTGACTGCTGCATTCTCCTCTTCTGCGAGTAAGTCGAAGAGTGTCGGCATCATATCGCGAACCGCTTCTCGATTAGGGGGAGTATGCATAGACTGTCGAATATAAACAGGCTCTGAGCGATAACCGGCCAAGTCCGATTGTTTCACAATTCCGGCGGCCACACTTGGGCCAAATAAGGCGAGATACCAATCACTGTGCGTCTGTTCCAATACGTCGCCTGGGTTCTTACCTTCTAATACTGCTAACACGGCTTTTTTGACTTCCTGAAACGCATCCCAGTAGCCTCTAGCAGCCATGGCATCTAAGTGTTTTTTACTCTCGTCTAAACCTTCAGCTTGCCAGTTGCCAGAGCGAACCAGTTCAATCAATTCGCGAGTCACTCGATAACCTTCAATGGACAGTGAGTGGTAGGCGTCTGTAACGTATTTGTCTTCCACTTCGGCCATATAGGTTTCGATGTCGACGCTTTGCTGTATTTTCTCAGGGAAATGCGAGGTAACGCTTTCACGCATTTGCGCCCACATGAACCGAATGCGATTAACATAGGGCGACATATCACGACTACCAAAGTTAACTTGCGTCTTCTCTGCGAAAGGGTCTTCTTCTTGCACTTTAAAATCGGCCGCTTTCATGCCTTTTAAGATATTATCTGCAATAAGGTCTCGTCCAATATTTCTAAAAGCCCCCGCTAATCGGCCGGCAATCACACTATGATTTCCTGTGAGTAAAACGGACAATACATCGGATGCATCTGTTACCATCGATAAAGCGGTACGCATCTGGATGGGAGCATTTTGAAACTGGTTCGCCGAAGAATGAACAAGCGCTGCTGCTAAGCTATAAACATTGAGCCCTTCTAGGTTTTTAATGTGTTCTGCGGCGGGCATGTTTAACCTGACATCAAAAATCGAGGTGTTGTGCAGAAAGGCAGTAGGTTTATTATTACCTTTGGGCGAGCGCACGAGCAATTGCTGAGGTACCGTTCTATCGCCGATATGCAGACTAAGTGACTGCTCAGGTGATAGGCACCAGGAATTCTCGAACCGTTCAGACAAGTAGGCAGCACAGAAGCCCCAAAAAGAGGTATACCAAGATGTGCTGTCGCCTGACTTTTCATCTGGCATCGCCGGTATGTACCATCCCCGGATAACTTCGCGAATAAACCCATGCTTCAACAGCCGCTCTCGATGCACTCTGCTAAGTTGCTTTGACTGAATGGCAACAACACCTGATTCCTGAAACCCTTGTAATTGCTCGAGCGAATCGGCTAGTTTTTGTGATATGTCGTTCATATTCGCGCCCACTACTACTCGAAAAGTTTATAAGACTAAAATTTTTATCTCTAGGTTTTAGAGTTATATCATTTACAGGTTTTGTTGTCATTCATTTTATAGGTTTTAATGTCCTGTTATTTTTAGGCTTTGATGTTAATGAGCTTGGGGATAACGGACATCAAAACTGAAGTAGCGGTACTCGTCTTTTACGGTTGCTTGCTCTCCCGTCTTAAAGGTGTTGTTCTCTGCAACCAATGACTGAATATGTTGCTTAACCGCTTTGCGAGCCTTTCGTCTAGCATTTCGTGATGTTAAATCATGAAATACCTCATTAGGTACCAGCTTGATATCAACATCTTCCGACATGCGGTTCGTTTTAATAGCTGACTTGGCAAGTGCGGTGCCGCTGTAGAGCCGTACTAGTATTCTTATTTAGTTTCTCCATGCCCGGTGGCGCTGACAGCGGTGGTACTAAGGCTGCCAGCTTACTAATGAAGTCAAGCGGCGAGAAGAACACGTGAGTTTAATCCGGTTACCGGTTCCGTCTTTGTAGGGAGTCTTGAGTTCATATCTGACATTGCCTTTGGCGGTTAAGCTTAATCGTTTTTCGCTGACTGCTGGCCTTGCAATATATCTGCAAAGGCGCTCTAGTTTTTCTGTTTGATGAGTATCGGCGAAATACTTTCACGAAGTGCCAGCATGTAAACTAAAACCGTCTATTTTTGCTAATTGCCCATAGTTATCTTCATCTTTTGCGGGCAAAGTTTGTAACGTAAGTACTTTTTGCCAATATTCTTTCCAACGGCAATGCGATAACTTACTGAGGCTGCTTGTAAGTGCAATAGTCCATCTTCGTCTTCTAGCGGTAAGTCCAAAAAAGCACTTTCTGAATCTCGCTCAATTATCCCCGCCTTTTCCAAATACGCGGCAATTCGATGACTGATAATGTGGACAAGTTGTTCCATGTATTTATGGCTTGGCGCTCTAACGCAACTGAGCCAGCTTCCAGCCCCAGTTCCGCCAAAAGGGCTTGTGGGTCATGGACTTGATTGTCATAAAAACTAATGTCAACTACCTCTGGCCGCAGACTCTCTTTGCTTTCTTTCCCGTATGCAAAGGAGAGGCGCTGTACATCAATCATCTGGAAATCCTTGTTCTGCTTAGATGCTGTGACTATCTCTTTTAATTTGAGCGAATACGTTTTAACTGCAACTATCGTTTTATGTCTGTCGTAAGGGTGGTTAGGTACGTAAATTTACTGCCGGCAACACTGATAAATATCATAAGGATAATGCGATGAAAGCATCAAAATTAAAGCTTGGAGCAGTACTACTATTCATGTGGACAAGCGCTTCACATGCAGGTCTTATAGCAACATTTAACGAGCAAGGCCTTACAGCCGCAGACCTACAAGAAACCGTGGATGAGTTTAGAGACGCACTCGGGCCAAACAATGGAAACTCCCCAGTAAACGGCGATCCAAACGGTCGTCGCCAAATTGACTGGGATGCATTGCCTGATGGCTTAGCTGATCCAAACCTTTTCCCGGGTGATTTCTTTAACGGGGACAGTGCTCCGCGTGCTAGAGGCATTGAATTTGAAGCCACTGGAGATACCACAGGGTTTTTAGTTTCTTCCACAGCGGCATCTGGTCAACCAATTGCGTTTGGATTTGACCGATTTCTTCCTCGATTTAGTGAAGAAAGGCTCTTTTCCCCAGTGGGTGGCACTACCTTCGATATCAATTTTTATGATCCCAGTGACCAAACAACTCAAGCAACGGTTAGAGGCTTCGGGGCTATATTTTCTGGACTCGATTTTTTAGATACAGCACAAATGCAATTCTTAAATCTAGCGGGAGAAATTATTGGTTCAGTTAATCCATTGGGCACTCAGGATTTTGACTTGACGTTTGCTGGACTTATTTTTGATACGCCTGAAGTCGCAACTGTTAGAGTTTCAGGTGGTAATCGCTTTTTATCCGAAAACGGAGTGTTTGAAGGTGGAAGTGGGGATGGGTTTGCATTTGATGATTTTATATTCGGCGAACCCATTGCTGTACAAAATGTGAATGCATCTTCACCAAGCGCTGCGGCGCTATTGTTTAGTCTAATTGCCTTTGCGACATATCGTAGAAGCAGGCTAGCAGCTTAGCACTAATGCAAGAGTCAAAGCCTCATTCCTTGTGGTTAGGTGTGAGGCTTTTGAGTTCGCTGATTTTGAGAGGAAAATCATCGTTAAACTTGGGTTGGGGAGCCCAAGGAGAAGCACCCATTTTAATTTGAGGCTGGGAGTCGATTACTCTTCGTCCGAAAGGCCATGACCAAGACCAGCCGTATTTGACAATACCATTAATTGTGCGCTTCTCGATACATGGCTTTCAGGGATCACTCTTAGGCACCAAAATCAAAATCTCTTTGGATTATATAGTCATTAATTTGCGTTGTATGCAGTGATTCAGACAGCTAGGGCAGAAACCACGCTTTTTACAGCTAAACGCGACCAGTTTTTCGCGTTTGCAATTGTCACAAACTACACGAAGAAAACCATGTTCAAGACGACCACACTTAAGAAATTCTTCAAACTCTTTTTCTACATGCTGTGGTAGCGACTTTCCTTGATGCGAAAGTTGCTCTAGAAACTCTGGATAATGATGCTCAACCAATTGATAAAGCAACGTTTGCTCTGGTCGGTGGCGTTTATAGGTACGAGAGTGATTCTCTAGCAATGACGTCCTTGCCAATAATATTTTTGTTTATTTTGCTGGTAATGTTTAAGTTTAGCTACTGGATTTAGTATCTGAATTTGCACAGCACTAAGTGTCCGGTATGCGAACAAACCGGAAGCACAAATTATTGAATAGTCGACAAGCATTCTTACAGAATTTAGACAAACGCTTACACTTCTACGAAAAATTAACAAGTATACTCGAAAAATAGTCAAAGTCGCTCGTTTATTAGTTACTGATAAACGAAACAATATTCAAAGGAAAATTATGAACGCCACTTTTGGTATTTATCATAAAAAAAATATCTTCAAGCTTGCTTCAATATTACTGCTAAGTATATTTGTAATTTTAATTAGTGTTGCGCTGTTGGCTTGAATCCTCATCGGCCTTCTTTGCAAAAGAAATGAAGTAAGGTTTGGTTTCATTGAAGGTGAGTCAAAGCACTACACAACGGCTTTGTTATGCAAAGTCATGAAGGTCAGTCGCTCTGCTTATTATGACTGGAAAAAGCGCCCTGGCAAGTTAATACCCATGGAAGAACTCAAGCTGCGTCGAACAATGAGAACGTTATTTAAGCGCAGCAGAGAAAGCTTAGGCAGTCGAGAGATGATGAAGAAACTACGCAAAGAAGGCTTTAATATTGGTCGTTATCGTGTACGCAAGCTGATGCAGCAAATGCAATTTGTGGTGCGTCAGCGAGTTGCCTACAAAGTGACCACTAAACGCAAACACAGTGATGCGGTGGCAGATAATTTGTTAAACCAAAATTTCAACCCTACAGGCCCTAATCAGGTGTGGGCTGGTGATGTGACCTATTGTCGCACCGCAGAGGGCTGGATGTATCTTGCGGTCGTTATGGACTTGTATTCGCGCCGTATTGTCGGCTGGCACGCTGATAAGCGTATGACAACGGACTTGGTATGCAAGGCGTTGGTTAAGGCCTATAACCTTCGTCAGCCAACTGCGGGTTTAGTTTTTCACAGTGACAGGGGCTCTCAATATACAAGTAAGCAGTATCGCTGCTTGCTCCACAGCTTCAATATGCGCTCAAGCGTAAGCGATCATTTTAGACCGTTCTTTACAACCGTTTGATTTAGGTCTAGTGGTGCAGCGCTAATATGCCTGACTATGCCTGCCGGTACTTTGTGATGTGTTTTTGCGTTGTCGTTGGCAATCAACACCGTTTTTCGGTTTTTCTTAAGTAACGTGCCGGTGACCGTCGTGCCGTCATGAGTAAATTGCACTTTCATACCAGGTCGTAAGATGGCAATCGCGGCTTCGTCTTGCTGCTTTTGCAGGGTATCGATGCGCTCACATACAAATTGATTGAGTATATATAGTTGGTCAATGGATAAATGGCTGATGTCTATCGTGGTTTTGATGTCTTTATTTGTCATGGTGTGCTTACTTTTCTATATCTGAGCGCAGGCGTTTGTCTGCGAACAGGACTTTCCAGCGTCGAGGGGTTAAATCGATAACGTCTTTTGCCGGATGTTGTGAGACGCGCTGCAGTACATCCACCAAGTAGTGATACGGATTGATGTTGTGTAATTTGCACGTCACGGTGAGTGTATGCAAGACGCCAAGCTGTTTTGCGCCTAGTTCACTCCAACAGAACAAGTGATTCTTTCTTCCCATAGGGATAACGCGCAGGGCTCTCTCCAAGTGGTTCGTATCGATGCTGACTTGCGCATGAGTGAGGTAAGTTTTTAACTCATGATGGCGCTCATAGGCATAAGCAAGTGCTTTGGTTAACGGGTCTTTAGGCAGTAATTCAGGTCTCTGGCGCTGCTCGTATATCCATTTGAATAATGCAGTAATGATAGGCTCACTGTGTTTAAGGCGATATTGCACGGTATCCTCGGCATTAAGTGCCTGTTTTCGTATGTGCGCTTCAATCTTGTATAGCTTTTGTATTTCAGCCAAGGCGTATTGCGCCTCTTTAGGGTGATAATCCAATGCTTTTTCGAAGTAGCGGCGCGTGTGCGCCCAGCACGCTGCATGGGTAATTGTTTGACCTTGATGATTAAGCGTATCAATGACTTGGCTATATACCGCATAACCATCGCTTAACAAGGTGCCGTTAAAGCCTGCTAGTTGCTCCATTGCATGTTGTTTACCGCGAGAAGACGACCAGGTAAAGGCCACTTCATCTTGCTCACCATACATCGGCCAGAAGTACGTTTGCTTCATTGTTTTTGATGGTTGGCTTGATGTGCGGCTGCGGCGAGTCGAGGATTGTCGACCCGCCTTCATCGGCGTTTCATCCATACTGATGTTCCCCCCGGTGAGGATATTACTCAGCACGGCGGTAGCAATGGGGGTCAGTAAATCAATCCCTTGGCTAACATAATTAATTAGGGTAGCGCGTGATAGCGTGACCCCCGATTGCAACATCCGCAGATGCTGACGATGAAGGGGTAAATGATACACGGCTTTATCGACCATTAGGCCAGCAAGCAATGATACATCCGCATACGTGCCTTCTAGTATGTTAATCGGTGTTTTAGGCGATTGGATATGTCCGCTGTCTTTGTGCTTGAGCACATTTTTGCGATAAATGAGAATTTGATAGCTGCCTGGCAGTTGCGCTAAGCGCTGCGTTTCTTTCGTGCCAATGACCTCATAGTTATCTGCATCTTCACCTTCAAGCTCCGGACATGGTACATCGATGACTTTTGTCGGTACATCATCAGTAAAGCGAAGACCAGTGTCATTGACGTTATTTTCATCTTTTTGCTTGACTGAACGCGCATAGCCTTTGACGGCTTTTTTAGGCGCAGACGGTAAACCTTCATCCTGAGCTTGACCAAACAAGTTGGCTTGGTCAGGATTATCGATGATGTGTTTTTCTGATTTGCGCCCAAACAATTGGCGTTTAAACCAGTCAACTTGTTGCTGTAATGCTGCCATTTGCGCACGCACTTTTTCATATTCTTCGATAGGAATATGCGTGCTGTTTTGTATACTGGTTGAGGCGCTTTTCATGCCGCGAAGTATAGCGAATTCAGCTACTTAAGTCGCTTGTTTTGTTTGCCTTTTTGCCAATAAATACCATCTATTAAACACTGCAGTTGCGCGGCATTGAGCGATAGTTTGCCATCGTTACCCGCCACCTTGGCAAAGGTGCCGCGCTCCAGTCGTTTTGACCACAAACAGTACCCACCTTGATGATAATACAGCACCTTCATCATCGTGCGTTTACGATTCACAAACACAAACCAATCGCCTGCATGCGCAGGCAGTTGCATCTGGTGTTTCACCAAGGCCGCCAAGCCGTCAAACTGTTTGCGCATATCGGCAATGCCCAAATACAACCAAATGCGTGCATTGGTAGAGGACAACATCAGCCATCAGTACTCATATTCAGCACGACACCGTTTGGTAGCGTTAGCTCAATTTGCCATTGGCGCGTTTCTGGCAAGGCCATTGACTTCGTATCAATCGGCAACCACTGAGATGGCGCTTGCGCTAAGTGACTGTCACTGCGCTTTTTGCGTTGCAGGTAAAACGTAGATTGATTGATGTTGCGCGACTGACAAAACTGCTGGATTGTCATCTCGCTAACGGCTTGCTCGTCGATGAGGCGTTGCCATTCTTCACTTGTTCGTCTGGTCATTGATAGGTCTCCTGTATTTATCAATGACGCGATCTTAAATTATGCTTACGAGTGGGTGAAGAACGGTCTATTTTGATCGCTTACGCTCAAGCATGGGAGATGTAGGTGCGTGTTGGGACAACGCCGTTGTTGAACGCTTCTTCGGAAGCTTGAAACATGATTGGCTATTTAAGATAAGCCAACCAACACGAGAGCATATGACAAAAGATATTGCTGAATATATGCGCTATTACAACTTAGAACGGCTTCACAGTGCTAACGGCGACTACTCGCCAGTAGACTATGAAAATTTAGTGAAAAGAGTGTCCGGTTTTAGTTGACCAGAACAGTTAGTAAAAATCAGACTTTAAAGACATTCAATTCAAATTTTTTCAATGAGTATGGGTTTATACCATTTCCGTTTTTTGAGTCACAATCTGAAGAAAATCTTCTGCGTACGGTGTTAAATAATGGATTCGATATATGGGGGTTTGATCAAGAATACCTGTCCTCTCAAGTTTTTACTGTCCCATTTGTACTAGGCAAAACTGCCAAGCCGGAAGATATTGAAATAATGCAGCGCTCTCTTGAAAAACATCTAAAAAATTTGCGCAGTAATCCTGAGTATTACATGTTCGAGCAATTACTCTCCGATCGCAATTTAATGGATCTTTAAAACTACGCTGATAACGAGAGAGTTAATAGCACAAATTACCGATTTGCTTGCGCTAAAGTTGCCAACTTTAAAATGACACTTCACCCTTCCTTGTGTCAATGTTTGACCAGCAATCAAATAATGTCTCAAATTACTTTCTAAGATATAGTTACAAAATATCTAGTATATTAATGCCTGCTCAAACCAAGGAAAGTCTATGAAAATTAGGGAAATAAAATTAAATGGATTTAAGCGTTTTACTAATCTCACTTTGAAGGATTTACCTGAGACAGCAAAACTAATAGTGCTCGTTGGACCGAATGGAAGTGGAAAAACTTCACTTTTTGAGGCATTAAATCATTGGTATAAATCTAAGGGGTACAACGACAAAGGCGTTCAGGATTACTTGGAAAAGAATGACGGGGAATTATCAAGCCCCCAGATATGGCGGCAGAAGTCACTAAGTAAAGTCCAGATAACGTTTCACAATGAACAAGCGCTTGATCAAGACGAAATAAAAGGAAAATTCTATTTTCGTACTGCCTATAGAAATGAACCCGATTTTACCTTCAATAATCTAAATAAACAGAACAGTCCGATTGAGCATATTAAACTGCAAAATCTAATGCAAAACGACCAAACTGTTTCCGAAAATTACCAAAGGCTTGTTGCTCAGACTTTAGCGGGCGTTTACGATTTATCGAACGATGCCAAGACTGTTCCGCAACTTAGAGATGAGCTCATAGGAAAGATAAAGCATTCTTTGTCAAAGATATTTGAAGACTTGAATTTAAGTTCAATTGGTGACCCACTATCCAACGGAAGTTTCTATTTTGAAAAAGGTGCTTCTAAAGACTTTCATTACAAAAATCTATCAGCTGGTGAAAAGTCAGTATTTGACTTGATTTTAGATATGATTATTAAGGCTAATTTCTACACCGACGCTATTTTCTGTATAGATGAACCTGAAGCACATATGCATACTAGACTTCAGTCCAAAGTACTGCGTGAACTTTACGACTTAACACCTCAAGACTCTCAGCTTTGGGTTTCGACGCATTCGATAGGTATGCTTAAAGAAGCTGAAGATATTGAAGAGCAAAATCCTGGAACAGTAGTGTTTCTAGATTTTGACAATAGAGACTTCGACTTGACTGAAGTAATTCAACCGACTCAAATTAGCAAGGCGATTTGGGATCGCTTCTTTGATTTAGCGTTTGCTGACTTTTCGAAACTAATATCACCAAAGAGAATTGTATTTTGCGAAGGTACTAGTCAAGGAAGAAAATATCGGGATTTTGATTCATTGATTTATGGCAAGATTTTGGGTGAAAAGCATCATGGAACTACTTTTGTTTCTTTCGGCTCATGCTCTGAAATAGAAGATTTAGAAAATCAATCTGTAAAAATAGTCTCTAACATTTTGAGCTCAACAAAGATCATCAAGTTTGTTGACAGAGATGACAAAAGTGATAACGAGGTCGCTGAACTTTTGGAAAAAGGTATAAAGACTTCTGGTAGAAGGCATATTGAGTGTTATCTACTAGACGATGAGATTATCGTGAAATTGTGCTCAGCAATAAATAAAGTGGAATTTATTGAACAATGTCTACAAGCAAAGGCATCGGCTCTTCAAGAGAGTATAGGCAGGGGGAACCCAAGCGACGATATAAAATCTGCAAGTGGTCAAATTTTTACTGAATTGAAAAGAATTTTAGGTTTAACGCAATGTGGTAATAATAAGTGCGCCTTTCTCAGAGATACTATGGCACCTCTAGTTACTCAAGAAACTACTATATACCAAGAAATAGAAAAAGAAATATTTGGTTAGCGAGACTAATTCAACTAATTCACACAAAACAAGCGTAGATTATCATTTAGTTTTCTATTTTCCTGACGAATGCACTAAATAGGCAGCTACTTGCTAAAAAACGAGTATTCCAATGATTGACGCTTTCCTGTTAAAGGACGAGATACTATTTGCGCCATGCGCTACTGAATGTCTACTGATTGGATTATTCAACGTTATTGGGTTAAAGTCTTTAAAGTAACATTCTTTCAAATACCTTTTAAACTTGTCAGGAATGAAAGTCGTTAGAGCTCCTAGTTTCTGCAGAACCTTATCTGATAAGTGATTTGCTAATGATTCTTGCATTCTACCCGATTTGTCCGGATTTTCACTAATGAAAGCAAATCTCATTAGCGCTTCAATTTTAGGAAATATTAATATCTTTCAATATTACTCGTTCAAAGGAGTATAAGTAAAATTACCACTATTGACTACCCTGTGTGACAGCTGGCTTTAAGACTTGTTTCATGCGTTACAGATTTAAAAACAACAGGTAATTACGGAGTAAGTGTAGTCAAGATAAGAAAATAAGCTGATCGTTGGGATTGAAAACTTTTTTGTGATGTGGGGAAAGTCATGCCTCAACACATTGGTGTTCAAGCTATATATTGCGGTAGCGCTCTTAGGCACCAAAATCAAAATCTCTTTGGATTATATAGTCATTAATTTGCGTTGTATGCAGTGATTCAGACAGCTAGGGCAGAAACCACGCTTTTTACAGCTAAACGCGACCAGTTTGCATGTTTCGGTCGAAATCGATCCATCATTTCGTTTCAATCCGATCATTGATTTCGATTTGAAACGATCACCGATTTCGGTGTTATTCGATCAAATTGAGCACTTTTCCGAAATCAGTGATCGGAATGCCGAAACAACCTTCTTTTTCTAGTTAAATCAATTGGTAAGCTATGCCTTAACGTCAGTGTTAAGGAAATACGCAGCCATGCCTAGAAAGAGAACTGAAATGAGAAAAGTAAAAGACGTCCTGCGCTTGAAGTTTGAGGTAGGATTGAGCAATCGCGATATTGGCAAATGCCTGAGCCTTGGCCCCGCTACCGTGAGTGAAGTCCTCACGCGATTTAAATCGAGTGATTTAACATGGCCACTACCAGATGGCCTAAGCGATCAGCAACTTGAAGGCAATCTCTATACTGCTGCGACGGCTAAACGCAAGAAACGCCTACCTGACTTCCTGAAAATGAAAATTGAGCTAAAGCATCGGCATATGACCAAGCTGCTGCTATGGCAAGAATATTGTAAAGAAGATAGCGCCACCGCTTACGGATACACTCAATTCTGCGAGCACTATCAGTCGTGGCTTAAAAAGCAAAAACGCAGCATGCGCCAGCATCATATTGCCGGCGATAAGTTATTTATTGACTACTGCGGCCCAACAGTTCCCATTGTTAGCCCTGATACGGGGGAAATCAGATATCACGCGCAGATATTCGTTGCGACGCTAGGTGCGACCAATTACACCTATGTCGAAGCGGGCCGCTCACAAAAGCAAGAAGATTGGATAATGGCGCACGTGCGTGCGTTCAATTATATGGGCGGCGTGCCGCGCCTGTTGGTGCCAGACAACCTCAAGTCAGCGGTGATTAAAGCTCATCCTTACGCGCCTACGCTGAATGAAAATTACGCTAAAATGGCAAGGCATTATGGCACGGCCATCATGCCCGCTAGACCTTATAAACCCAAAGATAAAGCCAAAGCTGAAAATGCCGTGCTGATTGTTGAGCGTTGGGTATTAATGCGCTTGCGTCATTATGTGTTTTACACCTTGTCAGACTTGAACGTTAAAATCAAAACCCTAATGGAGGACTTAAATAACCGTCAACAACGCATGTATCCTGGCTCACGCAAACAGCAGTTCGAGTTGCTAGATAAGCCCGCGCTGGGCAGTTTACCCGCATGCCCTTATGAATACATCGACAGTAAACGCGCCAAGGTCGGCCCTGACTACCATGTGCTGTATGAAAAGCATGCGTACTCTGTACCTAATGGTTTAGTCGGCGACACTGTCACGCTAGAAGTCAGTGCCAATATCGTGTGTATTTATCATCACAACCAGCTCGTCGCGCAACATGCTCGCACGTTTAAAGACGGCGGATTTACGACCATTAAAGAGCATATGCCACATAGCCATGTGAAGCAGCGCTTCGGTCCAGAGCGCCTATTAAGTTGGGCTGAAAATATTGGCGCGGGTGCTCGTGGCGTGGTTGAGTGGCATATCCAAAGCCGTAAACACCCTGAGCAAGCGATTAAAAGCTGTTTAGCCATACTGCATCTCACTAAGCAATACGGCAATGCCCGCGTAGAGGCCGCCTGCCAAAAAGCCTTACTGCTTGAGCGGCCACATCGCACGGTGGTGGTAAATCTACTCAATCATCGCAAAGAAGCGGCACATCAAGCACCCGAGCAAGATGACACACCTGTCACACACCACAATATCCGTGGACAACATTACTATCAATAGGAAACATCATGAACCAACAAGCACTGCAAGAGCAACTGCGCTCACTGCGACTTGGGCACTTTAGCCAAGCGCTTGAGCTGCAACAATCACAAGTGACGACGTATGAGGATATGAGCTTCGAAGAGCGCCTTGGCTTACTGGCACAGCACGAAATACTCTGCCGTCAAAATACTAAAATCAAACGCTTAATACGTCAGGCAAAAATGCGCTTAGATGCGCACGCCAGTCATCTAGACTACCGAGCAGCACGAGGACTGCGCAAGGAAAAAATAGCGACCTTACTCAGCGGGCAATACCTGCATTACTCGCACAACGTCATTATCACAGGGGCAACCGGTTGCGGTAAAACCTATTTAGTCTGTGCGCTTGGACAACAAGCATGCGAGCAGCATCACAGCGTTAAATATTACCGACTAGGTCAGTTACTCGATGAGCTTAACATCGGCCATGCCGATGGTAGTTACCGTCAACAACTGGCGCAACTTGCCAAGAAAAAGCTGCTAATACTCGATGACTGGGGCATGGAAAAGCTAAATGCTCGACAAGCCAACGACTTGCTTGATGTCATGGAGGACCGTTATCAAAACGCCAGCACTATTATTGCTAGCCAAATACCGGCGACAGACTGGTATAAGCTCATAGCAAACCCGACCGTTGCTGACGCACTACTTGACCGATTACTGCATAACAGTCATCGCATCGAACTCGCTGGGGAGTCAATGAGAAAACTAGACCAATCCGATCACTTAGGGTAAAAAGAAGGCTGGGAGAAAAGAAGGTTATGAAGCGATCGGATAGACCCGAAATGACTGACTGTTTTTACCGAAATACGCAAGCTAGGGCAGAAACCACGCTTTTTACAGCTAAACGCGACCAGTTTTTCGTGTTTGCAATCGTCACAAACTACACTGAGAAAACCATGTTCAAGACGACCACACTTAAGAAATTCTTCAAACTCTTTTTCTACATGCTGTGGTAGCGACTTTCCTTGATGCGAAAGTTGCTCTAGAAATTCTGGATAATGATGCTCAACCAATTGATAAAGCAACGTATGCTCTGGTCGGTGGCGTTTATAGGTATGAGAGTGATTCTCTAGCAATGACGTCCTTGCCAATAATATTTTTGTTTATTTTGCTGGTAATGTTTAAGTTTAGCTACTGGGTTTAGTATCTGAATTTGCACAGCACTAAGTGTCCGGTTTTAGTTGACCAGAACAAATAGCCGTATATTCAAATAAAGTAAGTCAATCAACAAGTGACAAAAGTCACCAATTTACGATGACAATTGACAGTTGATGACCTTAGGACTTATGAACCAGCGTTAATTGCTTGGCGCGCTGCAAAGTCGGATTTCTCACGCTCCACATACCGAGTCCACTGGCGCGCTGCGGCTCTACTGCCGCTGAAGGATTCGGCTTTTGCAAGCTCGTCGAGCGCCAAAGCAAACTGACGGGTGTTGTACAGGGCCAGTCCAAGCACCATGTGCGTATTGCCAGCGTTGTCTAAGCCACCCTTTTCGAGCGCCGTATTGGCAGATGTAATGGCTTGCTCGTACTCTTCTAAGTTAAAATGTAAAAGCGCGAGTTGAGCATCAATTTCACCGTCGTCAGACAGCTCTGCTGCCATCTGCATCACCGGCACGGCTTTCTTGTCTTCTTTGGCGCGTTGCCAAGACTGTCCGAGAAATTTGAGATTTCGAAGATTACTCTCAAGCAAACCAGAGGCTATAGCATCTTCCATTAGCTTAGCACCTTTATAAGGCACTCCATGGTAGTAATATAGCTGCGCTAAGTTGTAGGTATCGGACGCAGACGTAATAAAGCCGCGTTGGTAGGCTATTTCCATTGTGGCCAACTGCTCTTCTTCTCGGTCAAGCTCGCCGTACATACCCGCCAACTGAATCCAATACTTTGGTTCGTCATACAAACGAATCAGTTTAGCAATAATGTCTTTCACTTTTTCCGGCTGTTTAAGCTCGAAATATATAGCGCGCTGCAGCGTTAACCAGTTTTCATCAGGCAAAAAACCGTCAGCTTCGTGATTCGCGATGGCTTCCTCTATGTATTTTTTTGCCCCTTCAAAATCTTTATTTTGATACAGTGCCTGGGCTTTTAGAATGCGATTTTTTGGCGGAATTTTTCCATCGTTTAAGGCTTCCCATCGCTCAAGGTAATCAACAACTTGCGCATAATCGCCCTGCATCATGCTCAGTTGTGCAAGACTATACAACGTGGTTTGCTCAAAGCTAATGGGAATTGGCGATTGGTCTATTGCTTGTTTAAATGCTGCAATCGTTTCATCAAACCGTTCTTCGCCGTAATAAATAAAGCCGTAAAAATTATGCATCATGGCGCGTTCATAGCTATTCATACTGCTTTGTTTAGATTTTACGATATCTAATATTTCAATCGCTTCTTCTATATTGCCTGCATCGCCTGCCGCCTGCGCTCGCGCGAGCTGCTCATAGACTCGGGCACGCAATGCGGGTGTTCGTCGCGTCTTTTTGTCGCCAAGCTTCACTTCAGTTTGAGCATGCGCAGCGGGAGACAGTAGCGCACCGACTAGCGTTATCGAGGCGCCAAGCATTGCTGCACCCGTCACTAGAAAGGCTATCGATAATGTATTGACGATAATTCTATGCATGTTTTTCACTTATCAGCTCTAACCATCAATCTTAAAAGTGACACGGTTTTGCACACCAGCTACTTCGGTAGGTTCACCGTTTATCACGCGCGGCTTATATTTAAATTTTAACACCGAATCTAATGCAGCTTGTTCAAATATACCTTCTGGCTCAGCTTCCACCACGATCGGATCTCGCACTGCCCCTGTCTTGGTGACGGTAAATTCTACAATGACATAGCCTTGGATCCCGCGCTGTAAGGCGCGTCTAGGGTAAACCGCTGCCACTTTAGTAATCGGTACATACTCACCGTCGCCTGACTCTAAGGCAAGCCCGCCTTCTAAACCAACGTCGTTGCTTACATCTGCACTAAAATCCATTCCCCCGCCATCGCCGTCTGGTGTGGAGGACTCCATTTGCGGTGTTTCCATTTGCGGAGGTGGCTCTTGAGGTTTGGGCGGCTTTTTAGGCTTTCGCTCTTTTTGCTCGACTTGCTCTTCCTGCTTCACCCTTACAAAATCCAGAACGCTTCCTCGCGGCGGTTCTGTGAGCGCGCTTCCACCGCTTTGAATTAAGGACTGCATCAAAAAAAACAGTCCAAGAGTGATAGCAGCGGCAAGAACAAGTGCAATAACAACTCTAAACATGCTTAGGGCTCTTGCGTAGCAATTGACACATCCATGATGCCCGCAGCACGTGATGCATCCATGACTTTTATTAAGACTTCTGTTGTGGCTTTTTTATCGGCCTGGATCACCACCGTACCTTGCGGGTTTTCAGCGTGTAAACGTTCGATATTGGCCTGAACTGCTCGCACATCTACGCGGCGTTTGTTAATCCACACTTCGCCTTTATCGCTAATGGCAACCAAAATACTGGCACGATCTTTACTCACGGCAGTGGCAGCGTCTGGACGATTCACATCAATCCCAGCTTCTTTAACGAAAGACGCTGTCACAATAAAGAAAATCAGCATAATAAATACGACGTCCAGCATAGGCGTCATATCTATGTTCGCTTCTTCTTCATCGACTAAATTTTGAAAATGTTGTTTCATCAGCTTGTCCTAAATCATCTATAAGAAGCTTAAGTGTTAATGTCGCGCTTTAGCTGCATTGCATCCTCTAGATGCGTGCGCTCAGCTTTGGATGTTTTCGTTAAGTAGGCAGACGCAAATACCCCAGACAAGGCACCCACCATGCCTGCCATAGTTGGGATTGTCGCTTTTGACACGCCCGATGCCATCGAACGCGCATTGCCTGAACCCGAAATTGCCATGACATCAAAGACTTCAATCATGCCCGTAACTGTGCCCATTAAGCCTAAAAGCGGACACAAGGCCACAAGCGCCTGAATAATGGGAATAGTCCCGTTTAGCTTGATTGACAATCGAGATATGTAGGCTTGGCGAATTTGTTCGGCATACCACGATTTGCGATCTTTACGCGCCTTCCATTTTGCAATGGTTTCTTTTTTAAGCTGCTTGTGAGTAATATTAATATACAGCACGCGCTCGAGTATTAGCAGCCACATCGCGAAAATCAGAAAACCGATGACCAGAAGAACTTGGCCGCCTGTTTCCGTGAAATCGCGTATTGCTTCGAAAAACTCTGTCATTTGGCTACCCTGTTAACTAGCGTTAGCTTGGGTTTTTTCAGCTCGCTCAGCAATTACGCCAGAAGCTTGCTCTTGCAGAATATACACAATATTTTTACTGCGAGTATTAAGCATTGCGTAAAGCAGTGTCGTTGGGATAGCGACCACTAAGCCAAGTACGGTAGTCACCAAGGCTTGTGAGATACCGCCGGCCATCAATTTAGGATCGCCAGTACCGAATAAAGTAATCGCTTGAAAGGTGTTGATCATACCCGTTACCGTTCCAAGCAGCCCCATCAATGGTGCAACCACCGAGATAATTTTGATGATGGTTAAAAAGCGACTTAGCTTAGGCACTTCGCCCAAAATAGCTTCTGTCAAATGCAGCTCTAACGATTCGGTGTCTGCATGTGGATATTTATCACGCACTTGCATAATGCGACCAAGCGGATTGGTACTCTTAAATTCAGACGATTTTAATTGTTTATTCACTTTAGCGCGAATTACCGAAAGGCTAATTAGGCGCTCAATAGCAAGGAGCAAACCCACCGCGCCCACAATGAGAATGATATAACCCACTAAGCCGCCCTGCTCTACTCGCTCTTTTAAACTCGGCGCTTGTACTAGCAAGCCAAGAATAGAACCACCCGTCGGATCAAGACCAAAACGAATGACTTCGCCATTTGAGGCTTCAAGCGCACTAATTGACTCCATAAAACGATCTGCAGGCTGTCTGATAAGTTCAGACACTGTGCCAGTGACGCCATTGAATTGCAGATATTTACCATCGGCCACTAAGGCAAAAGGGCCAACACGGGTAACTTCTTTGGTGACATTTTCGCCGCCCGCTTCGACCACGTTAGTGGTGAATTTGGTGACCTTACCTGATTCAGTCATTTCACGTTGCAGCTCAAACCAAACACGTTCTATCTCTTCAATAGAGGCGAGCTTTGAGGATGAACCCATAGACTGAGCCATTTTATCTAAAAAGTCCGATCGGTCTGGAATTTGAGCCGAAATCACCGAGTTATAAAACTTGTTCTTGGTGTCGCCCGCTACTTGTTGAAGCACACCAAAAAGCTCTTTAAGGGAACCTAAACGATTGTCTAGGGCGCCATTAAGATCCGCTAATTTGAATTCATTTTCTTCAAAGTTCGTCTCTAGGCGCTCCGACTCCTGCAAAAGCGCATCGCGACGCTCAAGGGTTTCCCGCAAAATACGGTCTTGCTCGCTTCGCTGAGCAATAAAATCTTGCTCTCGGGCTTGGTTTTGCTGGCTTTGTGAGAACTTACCCTCTTCTAGCTGTTTGAGCAGGGCATCTAGGTCAATTGCACGCTCGTTTTCTTGAGCAAATGCGCCACCAGACATAAAGCTAATACAACTGAGCACAAGCACTGCCGCGAATAATGGCTTCGCGGTATAACAAAAATACTGACAAGCGCGCGCAAAAAAGGATGTTCTATGCATTTTCATTTGAAGTTTGTTCATGGCTTTAATCCTTTATCCCCTTAGTCTGTGATTGACACAGGCACCATCAACAAATCGGGTGCTAATTGTTTCTTGGCAATGCGTAAACCTTTGGTCACTTGCGTGCGATAGCTCGAATCAAGGGCTTCCCACTGGCGAGTTTGCTTGTTGTAGACGCCTTGTTGTGCTGCGTCACGCGTTTGATATAACAAAGCGGTGCGACCAATACGCAAAAACTCAACTTCGCGCTCCTCGCCATCAATGTTTTGCATGCCTGAGTAGGCTTCTATTGTGCGCCCGTAGTCCATTTCAACTTGAAAGGCCTCCATCACGCGGCGGAACTTCTCAGAAGGGGCTACATTTGCTCTGTCCATCATCGCTTTTAAGTCAGCAATGCGATCGCTTCGCTCTTGCGCTAAAAACGGAATGTCTAAGGCAACGAATTGCTCTAGCCCTGCAATCATGTTGATCATTAGCGGGGTAATTTGACGTTCAATCACACTGACTTCGTCAATGGCGCTATTTAAGTCGCTCATCTCTTGAATTTGGTTGTTGATTTGCTTACTTAACTGCCCGTTATAAACCTCCAGGCCTTCAATTTCTTTTATCAGCGTTTTGTATTGCTGAAGCTTGTCATCAATTTGCCCTGCAATGCCGTCAATGGTTTGCTGTGACTGTTGAGCTGAGGCATTGATATCAGTTGCGGTATCTTTGGCTTGATTAAGATATTCGTCTTCTTGCGCGAGAGCGGGATTGACTAAGGCACTGCTAATAATTACTGCACTCGCCAAAATGAGGGGATAAAGCACCTTCATACAAAGTCCTAATAAGATAATTGAGTTTACTGACAAGCAAACTACGCCTGCCCGAAATTTAAGATGCGAGGATAGGGATTATCTGTGACAGTTTTATTACAAACCCGACTTCCAAGAAGGTCTTCATAAATCTGTCATATTTGGCCGAAAATGAGGGTGTTTCACAGAGGCTTTGTTTGTAATGGTTCTCTGCAGGCTCTTACCTAAAGTAAAACGATGTAATCACACAATTTTGTTCGAGAAAAGTTGCTAAAGCTTTGATGCGGCTTTGTCGATATCTGTTGGAATATAGGTAGACCTTGCCTCTCAACTAAGGAAATATAATGAAAATAAAAGTCAAATTGATAGCAGCGTTATCTAGTTTAAGTGTAATCATTCTGTTTATGGGGGTTGGCGCAGTCAGCAGCGTAAAACTATTGGAAACGCAAGATAAGATATTTTCTAACTTGCTCAAAGCCGATTCAGAGCTCTATCAAGCCAGACTTGCTCAAGCTGACTTTATGCTGTTGCGGGACGATTCGTTCGTCGAGATTGCTGAATCAACGCTTGCTTTGTCAAAACAGCATCTTCGCGAAGTTGAGTTATTGCTCGAAGGCAAAGAAAATCAGATAAAAGTGATTAAAATTGAAGACGCGCTCAAAGCTTATGAGGCGTCTTTTGCTCAACTAGTGAGTTTATGGACAAGTGATAACGAACAAGCTCAGCTTGTTGCAAAAGAGATGCTGGAACAGGCACAACATACATCTAATTTATCTGAAAAATTGTTGATTGAAGAGCAAGTTATTGTAGATGACTTGCGTGCATCTATCGCGACAATCTCTATCGTTGCGATGGTAATTGCCCTTGGACTAAGCGGCTTCTTAGCGTTTTGGTTAACAAACGCAATTACCTCTTCCATTCAAACGTCCAGCGCAATCGTAAGAGACCTAAAAGAAGGTAAGCTTGCAAGTAATGTCATCGTAAGCGGTAATGACGAGTTAGCAACCTTGAGCCGTGAGCTACTGGATTCAATGAGCACCATCAGCCGCACTATAAGCAAAGTGCAAACGGCGATGACTAACTTGTCGCAAACCAGTAAAACTGTCGAGCAACTTGTCTCAGAATCGCAGGAGTCAATCCATGCGCAAGAAACTGAAACCGACGGTTTGGCGGCAGCAATTGAAGAGATGACCGCCAGTAGCATTCAAATTACACAAAATGCCGCGAGCGCTCAGCAAAGCAGTAGCGAAGCTGAAACGCAGGTTAAAAACGGCACTAAAATCATCAATGAAGCGAAAACGTCAATGCAAACATTAGCGGGTAAGCTAAGCGATGCAATGGAAGTGGTCAACAAACTTGACGAGGACAGTAAAGGCATCGCCGACATTGTTTCCGTCATTCAAGGCATTGCCGAACAAACCAACTTATTAGCACTCAATGCAGCCATTGAAGCTGCCCGCGCAGGCGAGCAAGGAAGGGGATTTGCAGTGGTCGCTGATGAAGTAAGACAGCTCGCCCAGCGCACGCAAGAATCGACCGCTCGCATTACAGATATTGTGAGCATGGTGCAATTAGGTGCATCAAACGTGGTGGGTGTGATTGATGAGTCGAATCAAAAATCTATTGATGTGGTATCGTTAACCGATTCTGCTGCACAGGCCTACGAAAAGATAAACGAAGCCATTGACCAAGTGGCACAGCTGAATGTGCAGGTGAAAACCGGCGCCGAAGAGCAAACAACAACATGTGAACACATCACCGTCAACGTCACGAGCATTAAAGACAGAGCAGGTGAAAACACGGTGGCACAGAACAGTATTAAGCATCAGGCGCATAATCAGGTCGTTGAATCTGCGGAGTGTCTAGAGGAAGTTTCATTTTTCAGAACATAAGTACACGCTAGTTCAATTTAATGCTCCTCACTAGGGCGTGTTGCGCTAAACTAGCGTAAACTTCTGATGTAGATGTAAACATGCCAAAAGCGGGTCGAGCTTATTGTCCAAGATGCCAATACCCACTGCGAACATGTGTTTGCAGTGGGATTGCACCCGTTTCGACGACTATGAATGTTCGTATCCTTCAAGACCCAAAAGAAAACGAACATGCAAAAAACACAGCGCGTCTGCTGCAGTTACTTGTAGCGAATTGCTCAATTTCAGTAGGTGAGTTCCCGATTGATTTTGACTCTGTCATAGCCGAACTTCATAATTTGGGCCCTCGCTATCAAGACAAAGTGTTGGTGCTCTTTCCATCGGAAAATGCCGTATCATTGCGTGAGGTATGTCAAAGCAGTGCAGACCTTTCCTATGTAATTGTGTTAGATGGCACATGGCGAAAAGCAAAGCGACTGTGGCTTAACAATCCTTGGCTACATAACTTGCAAAGCGTGGCGCTATCCGAAGAAGATAGCGGTGTTTTTTATGATGTGGACTACCATATTCGTAAAAAACCTTTTGCGCATAGCCTAAGTACGCTTATGGCAACCGCGATAACGCTCAATGCACTAGATGGTGTCAGTACAACGCCATTTTCAAACGCACTTAATGCTTTGCAATCCCATTGGCCCTGCAAAAGCCGTTCACAACAGTCTATTTCCGTGCTAACAATATAATGACGACACATTTTTATTGAGGATACTGCTTTGGATAGACGCGATTTTGTGAAAAGCTCAGCTATGTTCGGTTCATCTCTCATTATACCGAGCGCTTATACAAAAGACCTATCAAAAGCGCATAGCTCACCGTCTGTAAAACCGCTCGCGATTACCATGTGGGATTTCTCATGGTTAGAAAGGCGCTGGCCCGGGGCTGGATATGAGGATTGGGATAGAGCACTGAGTGAGCTTGTAGAGCGAGGCTATAACGCGATTCGTATTGATGTCTATCCTCACCTTATTGCTACCAACCCAACAAAAGAGTGGATCCTAAAACCCGTATGGTCAGTTCAACATTGGGGCGCGCCAGGCGCAGTGAAAGTGCAAGTGCAACCTGCGCTTAATCAGTTTCTTGAGAAATGTGCAAAGTATAAAGTAAAAGTAGCCATATCGACGTGGTATCGAGAAGATACCGACAACGTGCGCATGAATATAAAAACCCCTCAAATAATGGCACAACAGTGGATTGAGACCGTAAAGTCGATTGAAGATGCTGGATTACTCGATACTGTATTCTGTGTGGACTTATGTAACGAATGGCCGGGGGATTCATGGGCGCCGTTTTTCACCAACGACCCGCCAGAACAAACTTGGGGAGTATGGTATACCGACGTATCTATGAAATGGATGCAAGATGCGATAACGGTCGTTCGAGAGGCTTATCCCAGTCTGCCTGTGAGCTTCTCATTCGACTTTAGAAATCACGAGAAAGTGGTCGAGAAAGACCTGTCATTCGTTGATTTTGCAGACCCGCATATATGGATGGCGCAATATAATCGAGGCGAGTTTTATAAACAGATTGGCTACAACTATGACCGCTTTAATGAAGATAGCTACAACAACATGGCGCAGAACGCCAGGCGCATGTATTTAGAAAAAAAGGACTATTGGGATGCCGGTTTGCGCTCAATGATTCAAGATGCCGCTCAGGTTGCCCAATCTAAGCAGTTGCCTCTGATAACAACCGAATGCTGGGGGCCTGTTGATTACAAAGACTGGCCCATGCTTGAGTGGGACTGGGTAAAAGAGCTTTGCTCCATTGGGACGATTGAAGCCTCGAAAAGCGCGCAATGGCTTGCCATTGCCACAAGCAACTTTTGCGGTCCGCAGTTCAAAGGAATGTGGCGCGACATTCAGTGGCACCAGACTCATACTGACATCATAAAAACCGGCAAGATAAATCCTGACTTTAAAGACAAATTGATACACCAGCGTTTGTAATATCAATTTGTCTATACACCTACGCGATAATACACATGGAAGGCGCTTATTATCTCAATCACTAAAACTCCCAAGAGTAACCAAGGCTAAACGAAATACCCTCTTCCTCAAACAGCAGATTTAAGCCCTCTTGAGTGATTTGCTTATCTTGATTTAAGATGTTTTTCACGCTGATTTTCAGCGAAGACTTAAAGTTGGGGAAATAAGTGTAAATCAAATCTAGGGAGTGAAAGGTCTCTTCTTCCGCGTCTTGGTTACCACGCGTGCCTGGCACAATAATGCGTGGGCCAAAGGCGTTGTACACCAACGTAGCTGTGTGCTCGCCGTTGTCTGAATCATAACCAAGTTGCAGATTTGCTACCCATTCAGAGTGCCCCACCAAACGGCGAGTATTGTTAGTTACGATGTTTGATGCACTGGTGGCATCCAAAGCATCAAGAAGCTGCTCTTCAAATAATGAAATTTCATCATCATCCACTGCGCCAAGGGTCACTTCAGAGTCAGACAGTGTTAAGTTTCCGCTCATGTAAAAGTTAGCAAGCTTATCGCTAATGAAGTTTAGGTCTTGTAGAAACTCCATTTCTACCCCGTACAGCTCGCCCGATTCGCCGTTAGCAGTCAGCAAATTAGGCGCGGCTCCGCCTACTGTACCAAGCTCAACAAGCTCAATCGGGGTTTCAATATCTTTATAAAAAAGCGCGACCGATACGTTATTGCCATCTGCCTTATACCATTCCCAGCGAAAGTCGATATTGTCTAACTTTGAGCTTTGCAACAGCGGCGAGCCACGTACTAAAAACTCAGTGAGTGGGTCGATAAAAAAGGTGGTACTGATATCACGCAAGTCTGGACGAATCGCAGTTTGGCTAATGTTAAGCCTAAACTGCATCTGGGCATCCATTAAATACGTTAGGGCAAGTGATGGGAAAAAGTCGTCTTCCTGAAAGGCGATTTCCTCTATCTCTTCTCCCTCTATGGAAAACGTATTTGCATGTGCCGTAAACGGCACTGATATTTGCCTGAAGTCTTCATAACGAACACCGCCGCTGATGCGCCATGTGTTGTCGATGAAGGCATCCGCCATCATGTAAAAGGCATCAATTTTGGTGCCTGCAGCAAACTTATCTCCATCTGCCACACCTGATTCTAAGATCCCTGCGCCGCTTGCGCTTTGATAAAACTCTGCGCTAAGCAGGTTTTCAGGGGAGAATATTTCATTAATGCGATCGCCAAATGTGGCCGCATCGGCAATCGCTCTATGAGGAACATCGATGGATAAATTGTCTGCCGTTCGGGCTTTACTAAAAAAGTCTGCTCCAGCTTTAAATTCAAATTCCAAACCGGATGCGAATATAGGATAGCCAAAGTTCCAGCCGCCAGAATCAGAGACATCTCTTAGTGTTTGGAAGTCACGCTGAACAGCGGTTGCCGATACATCCTGAAGTTGCTGGCTTTCAAACACGCCGTTGTCAAAATTAAGTTGATACACCAAGTCTAAACTGCCAGGCTGTTGGCGGCGGGCGCGACTTGTACCATAGTACCAATCAAAGTAAGTATTAGCGAGTTTAGGGAAATTGTGCGTCCCCTTAATTTGATTTGAATTCATGCGACGCTCTTCAAAGAGCATATCAACACGCGTGAATTCAGTGTCGCCAAACACGGTCTCATTCACATCCACAAAATCACGCACGCGCACTCTGTCTCGCATGTCATGCAAAAGCACGTTGGTAATTTCAATTCGATTGTTTGAATCGTATTCATATCCCACATTGAACATGGCACTCCAGTTCACCTGCTGTTCGGTGGCAATACCTTCGAAACTTTGTGCAAAACACTTACCGTCATTTACATCTTCTTCTGGCAAATCAGCACAGCCGACTGTACCTAAGTTGGTGCCGTTAAACTGATCTTCTACCTTCCATGAGTTGTCATAGGAGAGAGTCGATAAGAAGCCAATTTGACTTTCGTCGCCGATATCATAGATATTACCAAGCGTTGCGCCGATCCCAAAGTCTGGGTCCAATGATTTCTGCTCAGGACCAATATCCCAGTACATTGAGTTTAAGAGCTGCTGGCGCTGCACTAGGTTAAGCGGAAAGTTTGCACCACCTTCAATACCGTCATCTGATTGGGCTTCTTCAAGATTATTGTAAATGATCGCGGGAAGACCGCGCGTGCCATCATCTCTGCCTGACCAATCTTGACCACCACCACTATAGAACTGACCATCTTCAGAGTTATTCGTGTTGCTTCCAATACTGCCTGAAACTCTAAAAACGAAATCGTTTGGTATCGTTTTGGTGCGCACGTTCACGTTACCGCCCCCAAAATGCGCGGGCATATCAGGTGAAAACGACTTTTGCACGCTCAAACTTTCAATGATGTCAGCGGGAAATAAATCCAGAGGTACAACCGAGCGAGTAGGATCCGGACTTGGTACGCCCATTCCATTGAGTTGGGTGCTGGAGTAACGCTCGCCCAGCCCGCGCACATAAATGAATTTGCCGTCGACAAGCGTTAAGCCCGTCACACGCCGAAGCGCTCCAGCGGCATCTGAATCACCGGTTCTTGATATTTGATCTGCACCTAAAATATCAGCAACAAAAGCTTGATTTTGACGCTCTTGCAACACCGCTGCCGCACTGCCTTTTAAGCGAGTACCGGTAGTCACTACTTCTTCAATAGCATCATCTTCATCGCTTTGTGCAAAGCTTGTTAGCGAGGTAGTGCTTAGCATAAGACTAAGCAGCACCGCTTGGCATACCGCGGACCTTGATGATACTGACCGCGGTAAGACATTAATTGAACTAAGACCCATGTAAAATAAGCTCCTCGGGATGATAATTCCTAATACGACTGCTTAATTGTCGAGCCCTACTGTGACCCAGCCTTGCGTCCAATCATTGCTTGCGTTCATTGCACCAATGTAGTCCACGCTATCAAAGAAACTGTCAACGGCTGATGGATCCGCTCCTCCATTCAACAAAACGGAGTCGCTTAATGGTTGATAACCATTAGCAGCTAAACCAAGCGCATCGTTGGCTAAGGTTCTGTTGGTATCATCTTGTGTGAAAAAGTTTGAGCTAAAGTCGCTATCGAAATTATTATCACCACAGGCAACAATGGAGTTTGCCATGAATAAACTGCCGGCACTCGCATTCGCCTGTGCTTCATCGCCATTTACGCGTAGACAGTTTTCATAACCGTTTGCTCCGGTTACTACAAAGTTCCAAAGAGAACCCGCTGTACCTGCTCTCAAACGAACACCATTGGCACCCACATCTCCAATTACTGTTACATTTGCAATGCTAGGATTGGTTAAGGGCGTCGCGGCAGCGTCAAACTCACTATTGTCTGCTTCAAAAGCATTGTCGCCTGAATCATCTTGTTTGATCAGCACAAACTGCGCTTTACCCGTCCAGCCAAATGACCAGTCAAAAGAGTCATCGCCAATTGCAGTTAATACAACGTGTTTAACGTTCACCGAGCCACCAAAGAATTCGATACCGTCATCTAAGTTTTGATGAACATGAATGTAGTCAACTGAGGTGCCTGATCCTACTCCTGCGAAGGAAATACCATTTAACTCGTCGCCATTACCCAGCGTTCGACCGGCGTGTTTAACCACAAGGTAGTTAAGTGTGCCTGAATCATCGTTAGGCATATTACCACCAAATTGCCCTGCGTCACCTTCTGCGCTAATACCGCAGTTGTTTAACTCAACTTCGGTAGTCTCACCTACTTGATCTCCGCATGAGTTGGCAGGTGCTCGACCCAACAGTACTAAACCACCCCATTGTCCTTGTGCGGTTTCCTGCCCAGTAAAATCTTGCACAGAAGTCATTACAATAGGCGCGTCAGCTCTTCCCAATGCTTCAATTTTTGACCCTCGGCGAGCGACGAGAAAGTCTTCACCCTCTTGCCCGATGATCGTGGTTCCCGCCTCAATGTATAAAACTGCTGAATCGGTATTGTCTCCTCCCACTGCTGTGCGGCCACTGATGACCCAATGTGCATCATTGGTAAGGGTTACGTCATTCACAAAGGTTGTATCTAGGTTTAGTTGATATACGGGTTTGTCGTTGACAGATGCAAAGCTTGTAGAGACATCCGTTGCAAGTCCCTGTTCAAATGCGTTTTGAATGTTATCTGGGAATCCACCGCTTAAACCAAAGGCCCAGCCTGCGGTCCAGTCGTTTTGCCCGTCAAAGGCGCCAATGTAGTCTGTAGCAATAAAATAGCTATCGTCTTGAGACAAGTCTGCCCCTGCACCTAGCAACGGTGAGCTTGCTTGTGGCGTTCTGCCATCTGCTGCAAGGTTAAGCTCGTCACTAGAGTCAAACACTTGGTTACTTGATTCTGAGGTAAAAATACCTTGGGTAAAATCGTCTCCAAATTGTGCGTCCGGTGAACATGCCACAATACTGTTGGTGATACTTAGACTACCCGCTGTTGCGTTTGCCTGCGCTTCATCGCCGTTGATTCGCAAACAATTTGCGTAACCCACAGGTCCGGTGATAACAAAGTTTTTCAAGCTACCTGCCGTTCCTGCTCGTAGTCTGACTCCGTTGGTATCAGTTGCACCTAGAATGGTAACATTGGCTACAGTCGGATTGGTCAGCGGTGTTGCTGAAGCGTCAAATTCACTGTTGTCTGATTCAAATGCGTTGTCTCCATCCGAATCGCCCTGAACGATGTACACAAATTGTGCCTTACCCGTCCAACCGAATGACCAATCAAAGGAATCATCACCAATTTCTGTGAGAACCACGTGGCGAACATTCACCGTGCCGCCAAAGAACTCGATGCCGTCGTCAAGATTTTGATGAACTTGAATGTAGTTAACATTGGTTTGTGAACCAACACCGGCAAAGGAAATACCGTTGAGTTCATCGCCATTACCTAGCGTTCTGCCTGCATGTTTTACAATAACGTAATTGAGAGTGCCTGAGTTATCTTCTGGATTAGAACCGCCGAACTGACCCGCATCTCCTTCCGCGCTTACGCCGCAGTTAGCTAACTCCTCTGCAGTAGTCTCGCCCACTTGGTCACCACATGAATTAGCCGGCGCGTTTCCAAGCAATACTAGGCCGCCCCATTGACCAATCCCGGTTTCTTGTCCTGTCACGTCCTGAATTGAAGTCATTGTGATAGGCGATGTTGCAGTACCAAGTGCTTCGATACGAGACCCTCGCCTCGCGACGAGAAAGTCTTCGCCTTCCTCACCAATCACGGTAGTGCCATTTTCAATAAATAGCACGGCACTGTCTTCGTTATCACCGCCAACAGCAGTTCGGCCCGATAATATCCAATGTGCATCATTGGTAAAGGTCACATCTTCGATAAACGTAGTATCGGCATCTAAGCGATAAACAGGCTTATCAGTTATTTGCGTAAACTCAGAGGATACATCGCTTGCAAGGCCTTGTTCAAAAGCATTTTGGACATCTGCAGGGAAGCCACCGTTAACGCCTACCGTCCACCCCTCCATCCAGTTGATTTGACCATCGAATGCGCCGATGTATCTTGCGTCATCAAAACTGCTGCGGATATCACGGGGGTTAGTGCCAGAATTCAACAGTAACGAGCCGCTGATAGGAGTGTAGCCATCTGCATCCAGACCCAGCGCACTTTGAGTGAGCACCTGATTGCCAGCTTGACCTAAAAACCACGACTGAGTATCGCCACCGCCAATCGCTTGATCATTGAAGTTGTCCGCTGGGTCTTCACAAGCGATGATTGAACCGGTCATTGTAAGCTCACCATTCGCTGCATTGGCGGCAGACTCATCGCCGTTGACGCGCAAACAATTATCATAACCGGTTGGCCCGGTAACCAATAAGTTGGTTAAATTCCCCGCTGTGCCAGCACGCAGGCGTACACCGTTGGTGTCATCGGCACCGACAATCGTCACATTGGAAATGGCTGGTTTGGTAAGCGGTAAGGCAGAGGCATCAAACTCACTATTATCAGCTTCAATTGCATTATCACCGTCGCCCGCGCTTTGCTGTATGTAGACATATTGGGCTTGACCCGTCCAACCAAAAGACCAGTCTAAACTATCGTCACCAATATCTGTCAGCACGACATATTTTACATTAACTGTGCCACCGAAAAATTCTACGCCATCGTCTAAATTTTGGTGAACTTGGATGTATTCAACCGTAGTGCCTGAACCTACACCGGCAAAAGAAATTCCGTTGAGTTCATCACCGTTGCCTAAAGTTCGTCCAGCGTGCTTAACCAAAACGTATCGTAAAACACCTGAGTCATCATCTGATATAGTGCCACCGAACTGGCCAGCGTCACCTTCTGCGCTAATACCACAGTTTTCAAGCTCTTCTGCGGTAGTATCACCCACTTGGTCACCACAGGAATTTGCTGGTGCGCGACCTAGCAGCACTAAACCGCCCCATTGGCCAATTCCCGTTTCTTGACCGGTAATGTCCTGTACCGAAGTAAATACAATCGGTGCTGCAGACGTGCCATCCGCCTCAATTTGTGAACCTCTGCGAACGACCAGGAAATCTTCACCTTCTTCACCAAATATGGTGGTGCCTTCCTGAATAAAAAGCGTCGCAGAGTTTTCGTTGTCTCCACCTACGGCTGTTCGACCGTCAAGCACCCAGTGCGCATCGTTAGTCAAGCTTACATCTTCGACAAAAGTGGTGTTTTCGGAGAGTCGGTAGACAGGTTTATCCGTAATTTCAGGAAATTGAGCTGACACGTCTGTCGCCAAGCCTTGCTCCAAAGCGGAGGTCGGTCCCGTCGGTGTAGTTGGAGGCGTTGTTGGAGGTGTAGTAGGGGGAGTTGTAGGAGGCGGATTGTTGATTACCGTGCTGTTATCCACGTCACCTTCTGAAATATTTATATCCCCACCACATGCAGCCAATAAAACCGCTGCAGCCAATGTCGAGGACTTAAACAATCCCTTCACTTTCATTCTAGTTCTCCGAATATATAAATGTTGTTATACAAAACGCGAACGAGATTAACGCAGGAAAGTGACAGATTTGTTACATCTGAACAATGTCACAAAAGTTTAATAATGAATAAATTATTGATTTAATTGAATTTTAATTTTTTCTAATTACGCGGCGTTGACGCTCAAGGAGCCGGCCTGAGACGGAATAATAGTTGCTGTCTGACACAATTTTTTGCCCTTCATCTGAAAGCACAAAATTTAAGAACGTACGCTCAAGATTTGGCAATGATTCGCCAGGCGGCTTGTTCACCACTACGTATAAATAACGCGTAAACGGGTACTTGTTATTACGAATATTGTCATCGTTAGGCTCATAGAATGTCATGTCGTTTTGACTGATGGCAAGCGCCTTTACTTCTGTGTTGCCGTGCCCAAGTGCTGCATAGCCAATGCCGCCAACACTCGATGCCACCGACTGCACAACCGACGACGAGCTAGGCATTTCATTTACCGCCATGTCGTAGTCACCATCGCACAGTGCCAAACCTTTAAATAAGTCATAGGTGCCTGAAGCAGAGTTTCTTCCGAAGACTTGAATCTTTCGATTATCACCAAACTTGTCGATGCCAAGTTGACGCCATCGGTCTATTCGCGCTGGCGCACCGCAAAATCGTGTCATTGAAAATATCGCATCCACTTGCTGAACGCTTAGACGGCTGAGCGGGTTGTTTTTTTCAACATAAATTGCCATCGCATCAATAGCTACAATGAGCACTGTAGGCGGATATCCATATCGTTGTGTGAAAGCTTGAATTTCGCTTGGCGTTAATTCGCGAGACATGGGTCCTATACTGGCCGTGCCTTGGGTCAAGGCTTGTGATGCTGTGGCAGACCCTGAGGCCTGAATTTGAAATTTGACATGCGGATAAAAACGCTGGAAGCGTTCTGCCCACAAGGAAACTAAGTTGGCTAGAGTATCTGAGCCAATTGAAGTGATATTGCCGTACACGCCTGGCGTGGCGCGATACTCATCATCAAATTGCTCATCGCTTGAGATATGTGCGGCCGTTGTTGGTAAAACTAATGGCGGCACATTTGGTGTCTGCGCGCTGACCTTATAAAGCAGGCTTTGAAACAAGCTTAAAGAGAATATGGCGAATATGGTGCTGACTTTATTCATCCGCTTGTGCGCCTCGCGCAGCCGCACGCTTTGCAATGCAAAGCCCAGTAATTAACCCGAATCCTGTTTAAGAAACGGCGCTCAGTACCGCTAGAATTGCGAATTACTGCGTTGCAAAAGCCAGCAATAGAATAACTATTACGTGACTTTTGCGCCTTGTACTTCACAATTCTAGCAGCACTGAGTGTAAAAATATATTTAAGCATGTAAAACAAGCGCTTGCACCATTCCTTAAACAGGATTCAGGTTAATTAATAAAGATTTAACTCTCATAATCCACCGCAATCAGTTCTGAGGGCAGCATAAACGAAAACTCGCTTCCTTTACCTACCTTACTATCAACCTCTAGACCACTGTTATGATGATGCAGCACGTGTTTTACAATCGACAAGCCTAAGCCTGATCCACCGGTTTTACGAGAGCGCGCCTTGTCGATTCGATAAAAACGTTCGGTTAAGCGACGAAGATGCTTTTCTTCAATGCCGTCGCCATTGTCTTTTACTGCAAAAAAAGCACCGTTTGCCTTACGCTTCCAAACTACTTCGATTTTGCCCTTATTCGGCGTGTAGTGCATTGCATTAAAAATAAGATTCGAGCATGCACTTCGCATTTCAGTCTCAACACCGAAGACTTTTAGTTCAGGATCAACTTTGAAACGAATATCGTGTTGCCTTTCTTTGTTTAATGCCGCAGTTTCCATCTCAATTTGTTTTAACATGCCCTGCATATCGATGGTTTTTTCAAAGATGCGTTCTGAGCTTGCTTCAATACGCGAGAGTACGAGCAAATCTTCTATCAAGTTTTGCATGCGGCGGGTCTGTGTTCCCATTTCATTGATAGCTTTGTCGACGATGGGCTCAGAATCTTCTGTACTGCTCGCTAGCACCTCTAAATAGCCGTTAATTACCGTAAGTGGGGTTTTAAGCTCGTGAGACACATTCGCAACAAAGTCTTTGCGCATCTCTTCTAGATGCGACACTCGCGACACGTCTCGCGCAATGAGTAACAATTGGTCTTCACCGTATTCCATCATTCGGTATTCAAATGTTTTGTGTGGATTGGTTGGCGCGGGTATTTCCACTGGATAGTGGTGATCATCACTTTCCAAAAATTCAATAAACTTAGGGTGCCTCACTAAATTGTCAATTCGACGCCCGTTATCTTCTGGCCAACGCAAACCAAGTTCAATGCGAGCATTGCGATTACACCACATAATTCGGGCTTGATTATCAATCACTACTACCGCGTCCGGCAGAGCTTCCGAACCTTCTCTAAAGCGCTTAACTAACTCACCAAGATTTTTGCGTTTGGTTCGGTTACGGCGCTGGAGAAAATAAATTCCCTCGTATATATGATGCCAAATTCCTGGAGCCGACGGAGGCGACATCGTGCGGCTTTGCCAAAGCCACTTAGTCAGTCGATACAAATGCACATAGTTATAAGCAAGCAGACCGCCAAGTAAACACAGAAGCGCTAAACTCACATCATCGATGTACGCGCCCACGATCATCGCTATGCTGAGTAGCAAGGTAAAGTACAGTAGCGTCCTTGACCAAGACTGGGAGTAGTACATGCTTATATTTTATTCGAGAAGCGATAGCCTGAGCCGCGTACGGTCTGAATCATGCTGTCGTGGCCGTGCTTGGAAATTGCTTTTCTTAGTCGTCTAATGTGCACATCAACCGTTCTGTCTTCCACATAAACATTAGTGCCCCAAACATTATCAAGCAAAAGTTCCCGGCTGTAAACGCGCTCAGGGTGTGTCATAAAAAAGTGCAGAAGTTTGAACTCGGTAGGTCCCATCTCCACAGGGTCGTCATTGCTAGTTACTCGGTGTGACACGGGCTCAAGCACGAGTCCATTGAACTCAATAGGCTCTTCTTTTGAAGTGGGTGTTACGCGGCGCATAACCGCCTTTATTCGCGCAATTAGCTCTTTGGGCGAGAAGGGTTTGGTGACATAATCGTCTGCACCCGCCTCAAGGCCTCGGATTTTGTCATCTTCTTCGCCGCGAGCCGTAAGCATAATCACCGGAATGTCTTTCGCAAACTCGTGGCTCTTGAGTTTTTTGGCAAGCTGCACGCCACTGCCGCCGGGCAACATCCAATCTAGCAATATAAGGTCAGGATAAGGCTCTTTAATTTTTTCAAGGCCGACATCGTAATCTTCCGCTTCATCCACCACAAAACCAGCCTGCTCTAGCACAAAGCTAAGCATATCTCTGATTGGCGCTTCATCCTCAACTAAGAGTATCTTGCGTGACATCTTTTTCACTCGTGTCATAAAAATTGACCGTATTATTAGAGCGCTCTGTGACAGTTTTATGAAACAATGCGCAAAAGATGTCAAGCTATTCGCATTTTGGATTGATACAGCCTTGCTACAGCTTGCTGATTTTGAGACCGCTTAATTGGTAGGCGGGGCAGGTAGCTAGCGTTTGAAAGCCGCTGTAAACCCATCCATGGGCGCTCGGCGAAGTCGTCCATGACTTCGACGCTTTCAAACGCTAGCTACCTGCCCCGCCTGCCAATTAAGCTCATCTATTTGTTACAACCTTCTACAAGTAACCCACTTTTTACTTTTGCCTTTGACCAAGCCAAGGTGGTCTGTTAGCCTCTCGCGTCATTTTCCGTTTCCTCTTTTCAAGGTTTCTATATTAATGTGGTTTAAAAATCTAAAACTGTATCGCTTCACTCAGGCGTTTGAACTTGAACAAAATGCATTGCAATCCATGATGCAAGCCATGCCCTTTCGACATTGTTCATCTCAAGAGATATCGAGTATGGGCTTTGTTGCCCCGATTTCTGGTGATGCCAGTGATGATGCACAGCTGTTTCATTGGGCCGGGGATGCAGTATGGTTTCGATTAAAGCGCGAGGAAAAAATCCTTCCCTCTAGCGTGGTCAATGCTGAGCTGGCGGAAAAAGTGTCGCAAATAGAGCAAGAAACGGGCACGCCTGTTGGCAAAAAAGTACAGAAAGAAATGAAAGAAGACATTATTCAAACCATGCTTCCACGCGCCTTCGCAAAGCATGGCTTTGTTAATGCCTATATTAGTTTGTCAGAGCAAATCATGGTTGTGGATGCTAGCTCCGATGGTAGCGCGGAAGTCCTACTTGCTTGCCTTCGTAAATGTGTAGGGTCTCTACCCGTTGTGCCTTTTGCGAAGTCGCAACAGCAAGAGGTGTTAACCAGTTGGTTGCTCAAAGATGCGCCTGAAGGTATTGAGCTTTTGGATGAGGCAGAGTTTAAGTCTCCCGCAGATGACGGCGGAATTATTCGTTGTAAGCATCAAGATTTAGATGCCGACGAGATTCTTGCGCATATTCAGGCTGGCAAATGGGTGCAAAAAATTGCGATTCAGTATAAAGAAAGGCTCAGTTGTTTGATCACCGAAGACTTGTCGATTAAGCGACTGAAGTTTACTGATCTTGTCATCCAAGAAAATGAAGACATTAGTAAAGAAGACATGCACGCACGCCTTGATGCAGACTTTACTTTGTTTGTAAGTGAGATTGATGCTTTTGTGAAGGACTTGGGCGCCATATTCGCGCTAGAGGAAGACTAATACATTTTATTATGGGGTCAACGAGCAGCATCCTGAACGAACAGTTCAGGATGCTAATGTGCAAGTGTCTACATAAATAAGGCTTTCGCGTTATCTCTTAAGTCTTGGAACTCTGCATTTTGAAGTTCGTCGATATCGTCGAATACGCCTCGCGAACCCGCACTTGTTAGAATATCATCCGGATTATCAATCAAGTTAGCCAATGCGCCGCCTACTCTGACAAAGTCAATATAGCTGACTTCAGACTTCACATACTGTGGATTTCGCCAGTGTTCTGCGCATTCAATGAACACATCATTGAACTTCCATTCACGCATAATGCTTCCGCCAATTCGGCCGGCGAGTCTGTTTATCGCCACATCTAAAAACGTGGGATTGGCAAACACGCTGTCGTGACGTTCGGCTTCAGTCAGTACCGGTAACGCGCCTATGTCAGCAACCAATGCAGCCAAAGTCATGGTGTCGAAGCTTAGCTTTTTATCGTTATTCTTTTTCTGATATACCGCTAGCACTGCCATTGCATTGCCTACGATATTGATGATGTCCGTCCACTTTTGCGCCATGTATTTTTTTACGATCTCATTTTTGGAAACAAAAAGCTGTTCCATGGCAAGTGCAGTAGCAATATTTTTCACCTGTGCAAGACCGATTCGTGTTACCGCCTGATTAGTGGAAGTCACCTTAATCTCTCTTCCTAAATAAGCAGAGTTTGAGATTTTAATCATCCTCGCGCTTAGCGATGGGTCTTGCCCAATCACATCTGCCATTTTGTTTAAGTTGATATTTGGGTCATCCGCCGCTCGGCGCACTTTCAGTGCAATGGCGGGTAAAGTAGGCAGAACTAAAGTGTCGTTATTTATTTTTTCAACAAGGATGGTAAGTAATGCATTTTGAGTAGACATTTGTCGGCCTTTTTAAGAGTCTGGTTCACTAAGCGGAATTGAGTTTTAACGCTGTAGTGTAGTGCAACAACATGTGATTGAATGTTTAGAATATAAAGGAAAAGTATAGAAAGCGATACCTTTACATTGCATCCACACTCGCTATACGACGAATTGCCTAGAGCGGGCTGAGCGCTTTATCAATCACATACCTGAAGACCATTACAGCGCTATTCAATCTTTAATTTAGATTGATATGGAGGCCAACCCAAAGCTTTACCTGCCAATACATGTAAGTGAATATGGTATACCGTTTGACCACCATGCTTATTGCAATTCATCACAGTGCGATACCCATCATTTGCAACGCCCAAATCTGCCGATACTTTCGCTGCAATGCGATGCATGTAGCCAACCAAAGCTTCATCTTCTTGCGCGATATCGTTCGTTGTGGCAATCGCCTTTTTTGGGATCACTAAAAAATGTACTGGCGCTTGTGGATTAATATCCTTAAACGCTAACACCCTATCGTCTTCAAACAATATATCGGCAGGAATTTCTTTATTAATAATTTTTGTGAAGATTGTTTCAGACATAAGCGCTTTCCTCTTTATTTTTCGGCTCTTTATGCCATGCTGATAAACACGCTCTAAGCAAACACAAACACTAAGAGTATCCCACCCAGTATTAAACGGTATATCACAAAAGGCAACATACCAATGCGTGATATCCAGCTCAAAAACAGATGTATACATAAGTAAGCCGCCACAAACGAAAACCCGGCTCCGTAAAGCAAGGCCGACCATTCAACCGCTTGTTCCGCTTGAACCAAATCGAGGGTAGAAAAGAGGCCTGCGGCTAGAATAATGGGCATTGAGAGCAAGAAGGAAAAACGCGCAGCACTCTCTCTGTCAAGGCCCAACATTAAGCCAGCGGTCATGGTCACCCCTGAGCGCGATGTGCCAGGGATAATCGCCATAGCCTGCGCAATGCCAATAACAATCGTATCTTTGAACGTAATTTTATCTAATTGCTTACGCTGAGTGGCTTTTGCATCTGCGTACCAAAGCAAGAGCCCAAAAACGATAGTCGTTGTTGCAATAAGTAAAGCAGAGCGGGCATTAAGCTCTATCCAGTCTTTCATTAAAAAACCAAATAAGCCCGCTGGTATAGTGCCAATAATGACCCACCATGCCAGTCGACTATCAACCGTTTGCTGAGACGAGAAGCCTGACGAAAACCACGCAGCAATTAATCGAATAATATCGTGTCGAAAGTAAATCATTACCGCAAGCAGGCTTCCTACGTGCACTGCAACGTCAAAGGCAAGGCCATGACTGCTCCAACCCAAAATTTCTTCAGGCAGTATCAGGTGGGCCGAGCTTGATATTGGCAAAAACTCAGTTAAACCCTGAATAATTGCCAAAATAATAATTTCGTAAATCGTCATAAACTAATTTGCGCTCCATGCAAAAGGGGTAGGCCATAGTCTCTGTTTATTCTTATCATACTCTTGCCACATGGTTTGATAACACTTCCCTGTGACCGGGTGTGTCTCGTTAGGAATAAGCTCCGCCATGGGCTGTAGTACAAATGCGTTATAACAAATCTCTTCTCGCGGCAAGGTAATGGGCTTATCACACACCACCTTATCGTAGGTGAGTAAATCTAAATCCAAGGTACGAGGCGAAAATTTGACGGCGCTGCGTTTTCGTCCACATTTCGCTTCAATTGATTTTAATTGCGTACATACCGCTTCAATGGACAGTGACGTAAAGGCTTTCACTACCAAATTAAAAAAGTTTTCACCGTCAAACCCAACAGCTTGGCTTTCATACACACTGGATACCTCAAGGGCGCCAAATGCTTTTTGCATGGCGTCAAGACCTTGTTTGGTGTTGTGCTCTTTGTCTACGTTTGATCCAAGGCTAATTAAGATACAGTGGCTTTCAGTGGTCATTAGTTTGTCGCTTGCGCCTTTTTTGAAGATGCGGCACGTTCACGAACAAAGGTCACCCCGACGTTGGTAGCGTTGTCTAAAATATCGGGTTTGCTCAAGCTTAGTTCCAATTTGTCTACTGCAAATTCGTCAAATACCGTACTGATCATTTTATGTGCGAGCGCCTCAAGCAGTTGATAACTTGCGTTTGCCGCGATGTCATCCAGTCGCTCAGCTACCTTGCCATAATCTAGGGTGTCGAGCACATTGTCAGTGCTGGCGGCTTTACTTAAATCGCTGTATAGAGTGACATCAGCAATGACGCGTTGTTTTTTGTGACGCTCAAAATCGTACACACCAATGAGTGAATAGAGTGTAAGGCCTTGTATATAAACTTTATCCATCGAGAAGAATTCGTGAAATCTATGAGAGACTTTAGTAATCTTGCGGCAAGTGTAGCGCGAATCCACCGGCCAAGTACATGACAACATGGATAGTTTTTTTTCTCATTAGTGCCTATTTGCTTGGCTCAGTCTCAAGCGCAGTACTCATTTGTCGTGTCTTTGGCTACCCTGACCCTCGCACTCAAGGCTCACTTAATCCCGGCGCGACTAATGTGGTCAGGATAGCAGGAAGACTTGCCGGTGCTTGCGTACTAATATTTGATATTTTAAAAGGCGCTATTCCTACTTATGGGGCTTATCTTGTTGGCATTGACGAATTTGCGATTGGTTTTATTGCCATCGCCGCTTGCTTGGGGCATATGTACCCCGTTTTCTTTAAGTTTCAAGGCGGTAAAGCTGTAGCTACCGCGCTGGGCGCGATGTTACCCATAGGTTGGTATCTCGCATTGGCACTCATTTGTACGTGGATTATCGTGTACAAACTCAGCCGCTACTCCTCATTTGCGGCAATTGTGACCGTTAGCCTTGCTCCTATTTATACCTATTTCTACAAACCGCAATTTACATTCGCCGTGCTTATGTTGTCCGTCTTGATTGTTTTAAAACATAGAAGCAATCTTGTCAGACTGCTCAAAGGTACGGAGCAGGAAATGCGCCGCTACGCAGGCAATAAAGATGACGATAAATGACACCGCTCTGACAACTACAAGCTTAGATGTGGCGGGCTTTTTGCTTGTATTCTTGTTATAGCAATCTGTTAGTGAATCACCTCTTTGTTCATTCTGACCGAAACAATTCAGATAATAATGGGGGCATCGCTGATGGTAAATACATCATATAGCTTGACGGTAACTCATGAATGCAATCGAACTTCACAAAGTAAGCGTTTCCAATGGTGAAAAGCAGTTGGTTGTCTGCCACGATGCTGGCGCGGCGAACATCATCATGAGCAATGAAGAGCAAGCAGGCTTTTCAGCTCATCGATACTGTTTACAAGGCCCTGCCTTAGCAAAATGGGGGAGCAAAGTTCCAGCAGCGAAGCTGTGCAACAAACTTACTGACGCAATCAGTGACGCGGGCCACGTACTGACAGGAACAGGATGGGCAAGTGACCTAGAGCATGATGCAAGGCGCATCGCAAAAGAGCGAGGTATTCGCACATCCGCGCTCATTGATCATTGGGTAAACTACGAAAAACGCTTTATTCGTAATGCACACATGGTGCTACCTGATGAGATACTAGTGAGTGATAGTTACGCGCAGTCTATCGCAGAAACAACCTTTCCTTCAACGCCCATAAATATCGCACCCAATGCTTATTTGGAGCAAGCCGTAGCGCGCGTATCTAATATGCACCCAAACACCCCGAACGATATTTTATATGTGCTTGAGCCTGTACCAGAAGACTGGCAAGGACCTGTGGGTAAAGCGGAGGAGTTTCAAGCACTTGATTATTTTGCGCGGTTTATCAAATACAAGTTCCGCCACCCCTATAACAAGATTCGTATGCGATTGCATCCCTCTGAGGCAAAAGACAAATACGCTGCTTGGGTTAAATGCAATCAAGCACTACCCATTGTGTTTGATGAGTATCAAGACATTGAACAGTCAATTGCCAATGCCAATTGGGTATTTGGATGTGAAAGCTACGGCCTGATTGTCGCCTTGAGCTGCGGCAAATCTGTATACAGCACTATTCCTGAATGGGCACCGTTAGCGCGTTTGCCGCATAAAGGAATTAAACAAGTCAGAGATTACATGCGCCCTAGGTTAATCGCCTAGGCAGTGCGAGTGCGCAGATTCTCTTGACTTTCGTTTTGCTGAGCAAGCAAGTGACTTAATTGCTCGTGGGCGTCTACCAACACTTGCGCCATAAAGAATGACTTTCCGCTCGCTTTACCTAAAGCACTCACATTACTTAACTGGCTAGAAATCGCAGTTTGCTGGCGCGCTACTTCTTTATGAAATTCTGGTGTCATAATCGGGAATCCAGCTTTTACAATATCTTGCGCCTGAAATATGCATGTACTGTTGGCGTGAATGAGCCCCATCTCGCGTATTTCTTGTTCAATATCGCTGGGGCTCGGACTATTTGTTGCGTTTTGCGCTTCAATCACTTCTACGGTGCACTTATAATGCGATTTGCTTGTCCCTTCGTTACCCTGAGTGTGCATGTTGTGTCCACTTAAATTGGGATAAAGTGTGACTCTAAAGCTCTTGTATTGAGGGTCGTTTACATCGACATAATTAGAATCGATTGTAAAAGGCTTATCAAACGCAAAGTGATATAAACGTGTTTGTCGAATTTGAGGGCGGTATTGACTGGTAAAGTTCAAGCGCGCCGCATGAATTAACGAAAAGGCTGGGCCGCACCAACATAAATAGTCAATTGCATATTCGCTGTTGTCGCTTAGCCATATATGCTTAGCCTCTTTACCATTTCGCAAAATTTCTGTGACGTGACAACCCGTTTTAATAATCACGCCAAGTTGCTTAAGCTGCTTGGTCAAACTCTCCACCCATAGCCCTATACCTCGACCATTTTCTGGGTACATGTTGCTCAAATTTGACATGCCGTCTGTTTGATCTGCAAAAGACAAAATGTCGTCAAATTTATCCTGTGTTTTTAGCTCACGCATCCGATTCGCGTTATCGACAATAATTCGACCAAGGCCAATAAGTTTATGCGTATCTGGCGCTAGCTGTTCAATGCCCACGCCCAATTTTTGCTGCAAGCATGGCGCAAAAAAACTATTCACGTAGCCGCTGCCATATTGATGGATTAACTGCTGCTTCAAATTGTGATATGACATATCTGTCAACTTTGAAGCCTGTAGCATTTGTGCAAAGTGACTTTCGTGCTGCGGATTATTTTCAGGACCGATATACGGCGCAGCGGAGCGCGTGTACAATGCATTATTCAGTGAGACATTTGCTGCATTAATATCGTTAAACAATCGCCACTGTGTTTTATCAAGCGCGCCAAAAAGCAAATTGTCGATATCGCTGTGGCCAATCATGCGCGGCACGTGAGTCCCGTAATCAAACTCAAGAGAGACAGACTCACCCCCGTCAGCGTTGCTCTTTGTGAACGTTTTAGAAGCCAATAAACCACCCAAAACATCGCCTTGCTCTATAAGCACTACATTCGCCTTGGGCTTGAGCGTTTTAGTTAACATAGCGGCATAGATTCCTGCGATGCCGCCACCTACAATGGCGATATTATTCATCATTTTAAATGTCTCAAAGATTGGTTCAGGATGCTGTTTTTATATTCAGCAAAGTTGAATCCATTTATCAGTATCTACTTTATCGGCTGTGCATTGATTTACTTAAACACCACTAAGATGACGCTTTTGGTCCTAGCAGTGCATCTGTTAGCGCAGTGCCTCGAGCGCAGTCTTGTGTAACCTGCTGTCCAAGGATGTCGTCGTAGGCACTGGGCGGTAAACCGAAGCCGGGGCGAATAACGCGGGTATTTTCAGGGCTGAGAGTGTCGCCTGCTTTCATATCTTGCGTGATGTAAATGGAGCGTCGGTAGTTTCGACAGGCAAGTTCAGCATCACTTGGGCTCGTTTGCACGCGTCCTAGGGCGCTATGACTTTGCTTAACCAGTGCGACCATCTGCTGAAACTCGTGCGGCTCCATAGAAAAATGACTGTCGACGCCGCCTTCTGCGCGACTAAGCGTGAGGTGTTTTTCAATCACAACTGCGCCCAATGCCGTTGCCGTAACAGGCACCGCAGGACCCATGGTGTGATCTGAGAGGCCCGCTAAGCACGTGTATCGATTAGCTAAATATTCAATGGTTTTTGCATTGGCATCTTCAAACCGAGCGGGGTATGCACTGGTGCATTTCAATAGCACGAGTTGTTCGCAGCCATTCTCACGAAGCGTTTGTACTGCGAGTTCTATTTCATCCTCTGAGGCCATGCCGGTAGACATGATAACTGGTTTACGCGTACCGGCGACTTTTCTTAGAAGCGGAATATCGGTCATCTCAAACGAAGCAACCTTATAAATCTCCATGTTAAGCCCTTCCAGAAAGTCCACCGCACTCTCATCAAAAGGCGTACTAAAGGGTGTCATTCCCAGTTCATAGCAGCGTTTGAAAATAGGCTCATGCCAATCCCAAGGGGTATGCGCTTCGTCGTATAAATCGTAGAGGGTGCGGTCTTGCCACTGCTCTCCCGTGCCCGATACGACAAAATCAGCGAGATTGCAGTCAATCGTCATTGTATCTGCAGTGTAGGTTTGCAGTTTTACACCATCTGCACCCGCTTTCGCTGCTTGCTCAACTAATTGCAAAGCGCGTTCAAGCGAACGGTTATGATTTCCAGAGAGCTCAGCGATAACGAAAGGGCGTTTTCCCGCCTCAATTGTATGCTTAGAAAGTGCGATAGGCCGCATGATTATTACCTTGTTGTGTAGGTTGCACCCTAGTTTTGAGCGTCACCTAAAATATAAGTGCGCGTCTTGTTTATGCCAATATTGGCAAGTACATCAACAATTGAAAGATGACTTTCAAATGATGGGCTGTGCACTTGCACATAGGGCTGTGGCGAATACTCTTGAAAAGCAAGTTCTACGCCACTGTTGGCAAAGGTATTATCGGCTGCCAGATACTCTCTAGAGCCTTGTGGACTTAAATAACTGCTTGCATTGACTTTTCGACAAATATTTAGCAGGTGCTCACTGCGTTTTCCGCCACAGTTAAGCGTACTTGCCACTTCAAATATCGTGCGCAAGCCAAGCTGTTCGCTAATGAGCGTGATAATGCTTCGGTTTAGCGCGCTAAGAGAGCCGTATTGCGATTCAGTCAACAGCTCAATAAGGCATTTGAGATCTTGAAAAAAAGGGGCTTTTGCGTAGTTTAAGCTGATTTTTTTGATATGTTGCGCCTGCCATGTTCCATCGTCACTGAGCGCAATATCCCGAATTAATGTGTCTCGTGATGCTTTTTTGACGGGACAGGTTAAATAATTCACCTGCCCACCGTCAAAAATACGATTTCTCGATTGCCATGATCGCCTGTCAAACTGCACATCATCCAAAAAGACAAACACATCAACGCTCGCAATTAAATGAAAGTATCCTGCCCAGGGGAGATAGGTGGGTTGCATAATAGCGCAGCGCTGCAGAGAGTTAGTGCAAGCTTGCGAAGAGCCAGCACCGAGTTGAGAGGAGTCAGCGCCCTGTTTTAAGTCCTTATTACTCATTGAGCAATTCACTTTTTATAAACGTAAATTGTAAACTCAAAAGGAATTGAGTTTTCCTTAACATCATAATCGTGGCGCAAAGCAACATACTTGGAAAAATGTCGTTTGCAATAATCAAAAAGCTTCAGTGGATCTTGGTAATAGAGCCCTTCGTCTTGATAGTCAACGTAATGAGACAAGGCGTTGAAGGCGATACCCTTATTTGCAGCCTGCCACATTTTATTAAGAGTGACTTCAGTGAAATATGCGTTATCGGTCATTAAATTGTTTAACATGCCGCTCAACACTACGTAATCAGCACCTTGCTTGATGTCGTCTTTCATTACATCAAAATGATGGAAACTTGCATTGTCATCGTTGCTAAAGCGCACACTGGCGTCGCTTACAAACCCATCAACAAAGTCATAACCTTGATAGCTTGCATGCGGATGCCTTTGTCTTAAGAGCGGCAACAAATCACCTAGCCCGCAACCCATATCTGCTACAGAGCTTATTTCATCAGCAACATCTAATAAAATTTCAAAACGAGCAAACTGTGAGTCTTTCGAACTATACTGCACGGCATTGTGATCTCGGCCATGAGTCTCGTAAAGTTTTTGGTAGTGCTGTTTTACGTCTTCATTCATCGTTAATTGTACTCTCACTGTTTACGCTTTTTGATTAAGCAAAAAGGACAGAAATTTAACGATTTATATGACCAAGCAACGCCTTTGCCAAGTTGCAGGTAGCATGAGTGGCAAATTGCTCGGCACTTGCGCGCTTTAGAGTATCAATATATCGCTTCGCCTTGTCGTCAAGCAAAGTCATCGATGCTAGTTTGCGAATAAACGCGGCTTGGTTCCAATCGTTAATTTGGTCTTCGGTGTCCTCGATATGCCAATTGTTATGCCATTGCTGTGCCAAATTGAACGAGATACACAAATTAAGACGGCTAAACGTCTCACTTTCCCGAAGTTGCTCTGGTGTTTGTGCGACCGAAATATTGGGAATGGCGCAATATGCACTCTCGTACTTGATGAGTCCGCCGCCTGAGATCACCAAATCGCATGATGCGTACAATTCAGCCATGTTGTCAGTGTGACCCACATGCAAAAAGCGAGGGTTATCAGCAAGCCGACTTTGGATACTTTGCTGGTCTGCGTTTACATCCTTATTTAGGTATTGGCGAAGCGTTTCATCGAGCTTATTTGGGTCTCGACTCAACAGAACAACATCCACCTCGGGTAAATGTTGATAAAGCGCCAACGCAATCTTATGACCAATGGCAAATCGGTCGAACCCGCCCATGGCAATGAGAACTCGCTTACAATGATATGCTCGTAACAGCTTCTCTTGCCTCACTTTAATCAAGCTTGGATCGTTGATGAAATACTGAGGACCTAAGAACTGATGCTTCGCTTGATAAGCATAATCTGAGGCAGATACGGTAAAATTAATGAGTGCATCAGCTTGACCAAATGCTAAGTTTGCAAAATCATCAATGCAGATCAATTGATGAATTGTAGACAGTGTGTCTAAGTGTGCATCTGTAATGTGATAGCTGTCGGTGAGCACCCAAGCGCTTTTTTGATTAAGCAGCGTCTGAGTAGCGTCATCCACATTATGGCAGTTAACAAATTTATGTACTTGGGGAAGTCGCGATAGCAGGGTTTCATCAATGTTTCCGAACCAACTCACTATAAGCCCCGGACTAAGCCTCTTGAGTTCGCGAGCAAGATGTAAACATCGAAAAAAATGCCCGTACCCCACTGTGCGGTTGGCATTACACAAGACGTAAATAGGTGAAGCGCTACTGACAGGCTTTTGTTGTTCACTCATCATTGTTTTTCACCGTCATTGCAGGCAAGACCCAATGTGTGCGTAACACGAGAGTCCAAAGCGACAGAATCAAAAAATTGGGCTCAAGCTATCCAGCGGCCAGCGCGGCATGGCTTTTTCGCCAAGTTCAGTTCGCTCGCCCGCCAATAATCGCTGGCAACCCGCGTAAGCAATCATTGCACCATTGTCAGTGCAGTACTCAAAACTCGGATAAAAAACGGCAAACCCATCTTGCTTACTGGCAGCTTCAAAATTTACACGTAAACGCCTATTTGCAGCAACGCCTCCGGCCATCACCAAGGTTTTATGTCCGGTTTGCTTCAACGCTCTTCTGCATTTTATCAGCAGTGTATCTACAATTGCTTCTTCGAAAGCGAGCGCGATGTTCGCTTTCGTTTGTTCACCACAGTCACAAGCCCGAATGGTATTGGCAGCAAACGTTTTGAGCCCGCTGAAACTAAAATCCAGACCTGGGCGATCAGTCATAGGGCGCGGGAATTTATAGTGGCCTGTTTCTCCATTTTCAGCCAGTTTGGCAAGTAAGGGGCCGCCCGGATAATCTAAGCCAAGTAACTTTGCAGTTTTGTCAAAGGCCTCACCCGCAGCGTCATCAACCGACTCGCCGAGCACCGAATACTGACCAATGCCAAGCACATCCACCAACATACTGTGGCCGCCAGAGACCAACAGCGCTACAAAAGGATAATCAGGTGACGGAGTATCGAGCATTGGCGCTAACAAATGACCTTCCATATGATGCACGCCAACAGAGGGCTTATCCCAAGCATAGGCAAGGGCTCGCGCCATTGATGAACCAACCAACAATGCACCGATAAGTCCTGGGCCTCGAGTATACGCGATGCCGTCAATATCATCCTTGCTTAGTTTCGCTGTTGCCAAAGTGCGCTGAACTAGCGGCACAATTTTGCGAACGTGGTCGCGCGATGCAAGTTCTGGAACAACTCCCCCATAGTCAGCATGGAGTTTTACCTGAGAGTAGAGTTCATGTGCTAACAAGCCATCGTTACTATCATAAATAGCGATGCCCGTTTCATCACATGATGTTTCAATCCCTAGAACCTTCATTTATAGCCATACCTCGATGATTGGGAACTGTGCAAAATATCTAGAACCCCGTTTACAAACTGCCGCACATGCTTAGATAAGCGATTGACCAGCGCATGCAGGCTTGACGCGTGTCGGGTATTGTAGCTTGAGTTGGACACCTGAATAAAATACTTTTCATATATACTCACCGTTGGAGAAATCTTTGCCGAGCAGGTTTCGCAAATTGAGGGGCTTCGCATACCATGCTCCTACACCAGAAAGTAATACGATGTATGTGCTGACGAAAAATATCTGATTCTTACTAGGGCGTGTTTATTGATTGTTATTCGCTGTTTACAAGTTACACTATGATAGAGCCTTGGCTAATAAGAAGCTCACAGGCTTGAGCAAAAGAAGAATAACTAACCACGAGTAAGGAGTATATATGGGCCAAGTCATCAAAATTATCATTGCTATTTTCCTACCATTTATTGCTGTTTTGATTGACAAAGGCATTGGCAAAGACCTTATGATCAATATCATCTTATGTATTTTGGGTTATATTCCGGGGATCATCCACGCACTTTGGCTGATAACCAAAAAATAAACCAAGTGAGCTTTTTTTCGTATACCTGACTTTAGGTCACTCTAAACTAAAATCGGGTATGCGGATGCCACGACATGCAGCATATTGACACACTTCACTACAGACGAAACTTATGATTTTGAAAACTCTCGGCAACACGCTCACGATTACTCTATTTGGCGCACTTCTTATCTTGAGTCACTACGCAAACGCTGAAAAAGCGATTAAAGGCGACCCTCTCACCCAGCAGTTTGATGATATTTGGAGCTTTGCTGAACTTTATGGTGAGCCAGATAAAAAGGACGAACCCTTCATAAAACTTCGCGGTCGGTATCATGGGCAGCAATATTGGGCTGACGGTGATGATTCGAGTGATAATGATTGGGAAAACCGACGCGTTCGCTTAGGCTTAGGCGTAAGACTAAGTGAGCGCTTAGATTTCGCATTCGAATTTAATATGTATCGTCAAAGTGGCGACAACGTGATCAACAATTTCGATTTTATATCGCTAAATTATGCCTTAAGCGATAATACCGAGCTGTCAGTGGGTAAACTTCGCCGCAACCCGCTAACGCGAGAAGACGGTATGACATCCAACAAAATTCTGACCCTTGAACGCTCGATTCTTACCACTCGTTTCTTTATGGATAACGTAGGCGGTGTATACGTCGAGCATAAAGAAGGCGATTGGACACTTGGTGGTGGCGTGCTCAAAGGCAGTTCAGAAGACGACCTGCGCTTACCCTCACTTGATGGCGCTACAATGGTCCAATTGAATGTGGCAAAGCAAATATCGAAAGCCACCGAGATACGATTAGATTACCTGAATAATTCTGGTGACCCTGACAATAACGAAGTTGAACCCTATCGGCACGTTGTGTCACTTAACTCATCCACGCGCTCTGGCCGCTGGGGTCTGATGACTGATTTAATTTATGCAGCAGCATTACCCGAAGCCCGAGGCGATCTGTTTGGCATCGTCCTGCTGCCTCACTACATGTTGACTGAGCGCTTGCAGGTCGTTGGCCGCTACACTTACACCAGCTCAAATGAAGACAACGGCATTCGCTTACCGCGTCGTTATGAGAGAGGCACTGTAGCTGAAGGGTTTGAATTCGGCGACAATCACCAAGCGTTCTACGCGGGCCTTAATTACTATTTTTATGGGCACAATTTTAAAGTGATGTCGGGCCTTGAGTACACTGACTTTGACAGTGTCAACGGAAATACGTCGGTAGTTACAGCATCGGCAGCCATCCGTATGTACTTTTAAGGTTTTCTGGCTGTTTTTGCGATTTAATTGGAAAATATCGTACAAATCAAACAAATTATTGTTTAAATCTCAGATTCAGGCTTTACATGGTTCAATATAAAGCATACAATTTCGCACCATTTTTTAGCCCGGACGGCTAAATATTGCGACATATCAGGCGTTTTGCCACAATCGCAAGCGAGCAAAACAGTAAAGCTCGATATGACCAGTCCGGTTTGATTTAATTTCTGAGGTGAGTATTTAAATGCCAATTGTTAAAGTACGTGATAACGAACCGTTTGATATCGCATTAAGACGATTCAAGCGTTCATGTGAAAAAGCGGGTGTACTATCTGAAGTACGTCGTCGCGAGTTTTTTGAAAAGCCTACTTGGGAACGCAAGCGCAAAAAAGCAGCTGCCAAAAAGCGTCACATGAAAAAACTAGCGCGTGAGAATGCACGCCGAGTTAAGTTATACTAATACTTAGACACTTATCTCGATAGGTTTGAATAAAGGCGTCTTAACAGACGCCTTTTTTGTTTTTCACTTTTTACTCCGAGTTGGGGTTAACAAGGATTTATTATGTCGTTATTGGCACAACTGAAAGATGCGCAAAAAGACGCAATGCGCAGTAAAGACAAATTAAGCTTAGGTACAATTCGAATGGCGCTTGCAGCCGTTAAACAGCGTGAAGTTGATGAACGAATTGAATTAAACGACACTGACGTTTTGCAAATCTTGACGAAGATGGTTAAGCAGCGCCAAGAAGCTGCGGCCCAGTTCCTCAACGGTAATCGTCAAGATCTTGCAGACAAAGAAGAGGCTGAAATTGAAGTCATCAAGCGCTTTTTACCGCAGCCACTCGGCCAACAGGAGATTGCTACGCTAGTCGATGAGGCAATTGCTCAATCTGGCGCGAGCGACATCAAAGATATGGGTAAAGTAATGGGGATGCTCAAGCCAAAGCTGCAAGGGCGAGCAGATATGGGAGCGGTAAGCCAGCTAATTAAGACCAAACTAGCGTAAGCTTCCACCCTTAATTATGGCAGGTCGTATACCACAAGACTTTATAGCCGACTTAGTCGCGCGTGCAGATATCGTTGATATTATCGATGCGCGGGTAAAACTAAAAAAGGCAGGACGCAATCATCAAGCGTGTTGCCCTTTTCACAACGAAAAAACCCCTTCATTTTCTGTTAGCCAAGAGAAGCAGTTTTATTACTGTTTTGGGTGTGGCGCAAAGGGCAATGTCTTAAGCTTTTTGATGGAGTATGACCGTCTTGAGTTTGTTGAAGCGGTGGAAGAACTTGCAAAAGAATATGGTTTGGTCGTACCGCGAGAAAAAGGCGGAAAATCAGCCTATTCAACACCCCAGCAAAAAAATGAGCGTGAGCAAGATTACAAACTGATGGAAGATGTCACAAGATACTTTCAGCATCAGCTCAAACACGCAGAAAATACAGAAAAAGTCATCGAATATTTAAAGTCGAGAGGCTTAAGCGGCGATATTGTCAAAAAGTGGGACATTGGTTACGCACCAGACAAATGGGACGGCGTCCTTGAAACCTTCGGTAAAAACAATAATCATCCTGATGAAAGCAAGCAAAAGCGCCTACTTAACTTAAAACTTATTAATGAAAATGACACGCATCGACGATACGACTTTTTTCGCGACAGAGTGATGTTTCCCATTCGTGATAAACGCGGGCGCGTGGTTGCTTTTGGTGGTCGCATTATTGAGGGTGATGGGCCAAAATATTTAAACTCACCTGAAACGCCACTTTTCCATAAATCATATGAGCTATATGGTCTTTATCAGGCTCGACAAGAAAATAGAAAAATTCAGCGAATTCTCGTGGTTGAAGGCTACATGGATGTGGTTGCCCTATCGCAATTTGGTATTACCTATGCAGTAGCTGCACTTGGCACCGCAACCACGCCTGAACATATTCAGACCATGTTCAAAACCAGTCCAGAAATTGTCTGTTGTTACGATGGCGACAGAGCAGGAAGAGATGCTGCATGGCGGGCGCTGGAAAATGCCCTGGCCTATATGAAAGATGGCGTAATGATGAAATTCTTATTCTTACCTGATGGGGAGGACCCCGACACCATGGTACGGCAAGTCGGCAAAGACGCTTTTGAGGCACAACTTGATACCGCAGTGCCGCTTTCCAGCTTTTTCTTCGAAACACTCATGCAATCTCATAGCCTCGGTAGCATTGAGGGTAAAGCAGCATTCAAGGCACAAGCGATGCCACTAATTGAAAAAATTTCTGGCGAAAACCAACGCGAGCTGATGTTAGAAGAGTTAAACAAGTACTGCGGCAACCGCCAGTCTTATGAGAACGATCGCAATATAAAAGCGGCCAATCGATTGAAAAAACCTAAACAAGGCGAATACAATGCGCCCCGAAAGGTTGCCCTTTCTCCAGTGCGCACCATGCTCAGGCTGCTGATTGACAATCCGGCGCTGGCAAGTGAGTATCCAAAAATGCAGATATCTGCACTGCAGCAAAGTGCCATCCCGGGCATTCAGATGTTGAGCGAATTGCATACTTATTGCGTCAATCACCCCCACGCCAATACCGCCTCTGTGCTAGAGGCGTTTCGATCGCACCCGCACTTTGTACATTTAACGAAATTGCTAGATATGCAATTAGAAGAGAACCTAAATGTTGCAGCGGAGTACATTGAGTGTTTTAAGAAGATTCTTCGATCACATTTTGATGCTAGACTTGACGAACTAAGCGCAAAAGCAAACCTCTCGCAGGGCTTATCTGCAGTTGAGCAAAAAGAACTCACTATGCTTCTGCAAAAACGCCAGTGACATAAAGCCCCAATAACATCTTCATTGTTGAACTTTGACTTCAAATTGTCGTACTACTAAGTGGAAATTCGGATAGTTTTTGTGCTATACTACCGAATTACCTTTTAAGTGGTATGACAAGTCGTGCGCGTAGTTTACTAAATGGATATGACCATCCCATTTACGTTACGCGCCAAGCGTCTCTCAAACTCGTTGTTTGGAAGTGAGCTTACGATCCATGGTTTAAGAATATTGGTGTTATTTTTTGCCGCGACTGATAGCCGCGACGAAATTAGAACTAAGCGAAGATACTGTATCAGCGCTTGAAAATTCTAAATTCAGCCCAAGATATAACACCCGAATAATTGTGTAAGGTATATTGTGCAAAGTAAGCAGTCCCAAATAAAACTCCTTATTGCCAAAGGCAAAGAGCAAGGTTATTTAACCTTTTCTGAGGTAAATGACCACCTTCCTGCCGACATTGTCGACTCGGATCAAATCGAAGATATTATTCGAATGATTAATGACATGGGTATCCAAGTTAGTGAATCTGCACCTGATGCAGACGAGCTTCTCATGCAGGAAACCACCACGGACGAAGAAGTCGCTGAAGCGGCTGCGCAAGCACTTGCGACAGTAGAAAGTGAAATTGGACGCACGACTGATCCTGTTCGCATGTACATGCGAGAAATGGGCACAGTTGAGCTACTCACACGGGAAGGCGAAATTGAAATAGCCAAACGCATTGAAGACGGCATCAATCAAGTCCAATGCTCGGTTGCTGAGTATCCTGAAGCCATCACTTATCTGCTTGATCAGTGGGATTTATATGAAGCTGAAGAAATACGCCTGAGCGATATTATTATCGGATTTGTCGACCCAAATGAAGATGATGTTGCCCCGACCGCGACACATGTGGGCTCGGAACTGTCTGAGGAAGAGTTAGACGACGAAGACGATGACGAAGACGAGGATGAAGAGGAAGACACAGGTGTCGACCCAGAACTCGCCCGCGAAAAATTCTCTGATTTACGCAAACAATACAATAAAGCCCGCAAGGTTATCGAAGACAAAGGTCGCGCGCACAAATCTGCGAAAAAAGAGATTGCAGAGCTATCCAACGTTTTTAAAGAATTTAGACTTGTTCCAAAGCAGTTCGACCGTATGGTGAGAAACATGCGCGACATGATGGACAGGGTGCGTATTCAAGAGCGTTTGGTCATGAAGTTTTGCGTTTCAAAAGCAAAAATGCCGAAAAAGGATTTTATTAAACTTTTTTCTGGCAATGAAACCACCACCAAGTGGCTACATGCAACGCTTAAAACGGACGCTGCATACGTACCAAGCTTGCTCGAATACAAAGAAGAGATAGAACGCTGCGTCAGCAAGATGAATGCGGTTGAAAAAGAGACAGGTTTAATTATTCCCGACATCAAAGACATTAATCGTCGCATGTCGATTGGGGAAGCGAAAGCACGCCGTGCGAAAAAGGAAATGGTTGAAGCGAACTTACGTTTGGTTATTTCAATCGCGAAGAAATATACCAACCGAGGCTTGCAGTTCCTCGACCTGATTCAAGAGGGTAACATTGGCTTGATGAAGGCGGTTGATAAATTTGAATATCGTCGTGGTTATAAGTTCTCAACCTACGCAACATGGTGGATTCGCCAGGCAATCACTCGCTCAATTGCCGACCAGGCGCGTACCATTCGTATTCCTGTGCATATGATTGAAACGATTAACAAACTCAATCGTATATCGCGTCAGATGCTGCAAGAAATGGGCAGAGAGCCAACGCCTGAGGAATTGTCAGAACGCATGATAATGCCTGAAGACAAAATACGTAAGGTGCTGAAAATCGCAAAAGAGCCTATCTCTATGGAAACACCCATTGGTGATGATGAAGATTCGCACTTAGGTGATTTCATTGAAGATGTTTCTATTACGCAGCCGCTTGACTCTGCCACCGGCGGTAGTTTAAAAGACGCAACTCAAGAGGTTCTCGCCGGTTTGACCGCAAGAGAAGCGAAGGTGCTAAGAATGCGTTTCGGTATCGATATGAACACCGACCATACGCTTGAAGAAGTGGGCAAACAGTTTGACGTGACGCGAGAGCGTATTCGTCAAATCGAAGCTAAGGCATTACGCAAACTGCGCCATCCAAGCCGCTCAGAGCAGCTTAAGAGCTTCTTAGACGAGTAGTCTTTGGTAAAACAAGATATCAAAAAAGCCAGCGTCTGCTGGCTTTTTTATTGAGGGACAACACTGAACCCAGTTGAATCTGTACCTAAGGCAGTGTGCGTTGCAAGGAGGAAACTTAAGTCTAGATTATTTGGCAGAGATGCCGATATGTATGCATATTGTCCGACACAAACAAAATCATGATACGATTATCTCGTTATTTCAGAGGAACATTTTAAGGGTATGAATGATGAATCATTCCCGTAACTGTCTTTCACTTTTACTTCTGTGGACATTGTCATTTGCAGGATATTGTTTTGCCACAAACAATGAAAGCCAATCCAATACTAAAAACGCATCACCAAACATCGTAAAATTTCCTCGCGTAAATGACGCACAGATGTTTCAAGAACAAGCTAACTATTACTATGAGCTATTGCAACTCGCATTAGACCATGCCGACAATCACTATGAAATTGAGGTTGTGTCAGTGCCTATCATGCCGCTGAGTCGCAGCATGATTAATATCCGCAACGGCGAGTACGACGTGCACTGGGCACAAAGCTCTATTGAACGCGAGGCGCTATTAGAACCTGTGCGATTTCCCATTCTGAAGGGCTTAGTCGGTTTACGTATTGCACTCATCAATACAGATTCGAAGCACTCATTTGCAGACATAATGACGGTTGATGAGCTAAAAAAGCATACTTTCGGTCAAGGTCACGACTGGATCGATACTAAAATCCTCAATGCCTATGGATTTTCTATTGTTGAACCATTTAACAATACGTCTTTGTATGAGTTGTTAAAGCGTCAGCGTATTGATATGTTTCCCCGCTCAGTGATGGAAGCTTGGTTCGAACAAGAGCACGTAAGCGACCCACTCATACAGGTTGATGAGCATATTGCAATTTATTACACACTACCTACGTATTTCTTTGTTCGCAAAGAAGACAAAGAACTGCAACAACAGCTTTACCTAGGATTGAACCGTGCCTTGGCCAACGGTTCGTTTGACCGCTTATTTGAGCGCTATTTTCAGCGCTACATTGATCAAGCGAACCTCGATAAACGACAAATATTTCACTTAGAAAACCCATATTTACCCGCGAGCACACCGCTTCAAAGAGAAGAGCTTTGGTTTGCGCTTCCAGCACATGCAAAAAAGACTCGCTTAGAAGCAAGCCAATAAGTTGCATGACTCAAACTCGAGTCGCAGCAAAAAGAGACTCACTCATGCTTATACCTTTAGGGTCAGTTGATCTTTGTGCGCATTCAATATTATTTTAGGGATTGCGCAGCTTCTGATTCCACCTCACCTTTCACATAAGGCACTTCTTCTTCCATAGTCTCTAGTTTCTTAGTGCGCTTTTCTGGCGAGCCGGTACCGCGCGCGAGATATGAATAAGCGGTGGGCACAATAAACAATGTCATAAACGCCGATAACAGCACGCCAGAGAAAATAACCATACCAATGACCATGCGCGACTCTGCGCCAGGACCAGACGCCATAACCAGCGGTAAAGCACTAAACACAGTTGTAAAGCCTGTCATGACAATAGGACGCAGTCTTTGTGTCGCTGCTCGTTTTATTGCCAGCTCAAACTCCATCCCTGCATCGCGCAATTGATTGGCAAATTCAACGATTAAGATCCCATTTTTCGCCGCTAAGCCAATTAGCATGACCAAGCCAATTTGTGAATAAATGTTAATTGTCATATTGGATAGATACAAACCGATATATGCGCCTACTAAAGCCAGAGGCACGGTAAACATGATCACTAAAGGATGTATCCAGCTTTCAAACTGTGCAGCGAGCACTAAATAGGTTACGGCCAACGCTAGCAAGAAAATAAAAATAAACGAAGAACCCGATTCTTGGTAAAGCTGAGACTCGCCTTTGTAATCAATTGACACTTCTTCGGGTAACTCTGTCGCGACAATATTTTCTAAATAGCTAAGTGCCTCACCAATGGTATAGCCGTCTGCTAAGTTTGCGCTTATGGTAACCGCACGCATTCGATTATAGCGATTTAAAGTATTAGACGTGGCTTGCTCTCTAACATTTAAGACATTATCCAAAGGAATAAGCTGGTTGGTTCTATCTGAGCGCACATAAATATTATCAATGCTGTTAGGGGAGCGATAATCTTCTTCGTTTCCTTCCATCACTACATCATACTCTTGACCGCGGTCGAGATACGTCGATACACGGCGTTGACCCAACATGGTCTCTAAAGTTCTACCAATTTCTGAAATCGACACGCCAAGATCAGCGGCCCTATCTCTGTCAATATCAACCAAAAGCTGGGGCGAGGTTTCTTTATAGTCTGAATCTAGTCTGAGTAAGTTTGGATTTTCTCGTGCTTTATTGAGCACAATGTCGCGCCATTCTACCAGCTCCTCATAAGTGTTACCTTGCAATACGAATTGCACAGGGCGACCTAAGCCTCTACCTCCAAGCGAAGAGCGCATAATTGCAAAGGCCCGCACGTCTGGTATCTCCGAAAGTTTTCCTGTGATCTCACGCATAAAGTCAAAAGTAGAGCGCTCTCGTTCATCCCAATCTTGCATCGCCACTATCGCAATTCCTGCCTGCCCACCAAAGCCAGGGGTACGAACAAGCACGCGAACCACCTCGCCGGTATCTCGATACGGAAGCAACATAGCCTCAATTTGCTCAAGGTTTTTTGCGTTACTTTCATAGCTTGCGCCCTCTTGCGCTTGCATGAGAATGAAGAAAGTGCCTCTGTCTTCACGCGGTACAAACTCTTCTGGTATTTTACTTTGAAGCTGCCAAATGAGCGCTCCGCTGATAATAATGATGATTGCCATCATTAAAGGCTGTTTCATGGTAATACCTAAGCCACGGTAGTAGCTTTCTTCAATCTTTTTAAAGCGCGCATCTACCCATTGACCAAAACCAGAACTTCGCGTGCGTTTCTTCAATATTTTTGACGCCATCATTGGCGAGAGCGTTAAAGCGGTAAAACTTGAAAATGCCACCGCTGCTGCAATTGCCAGCGCAAACTCCGTGAACAAACGCCCAATATTCCCCTCCAGAAATACCAGCGGCACAAAAACAGAAATCAATACTAGGGTCGTCGCAATAACGGCAAAGCCAACCTCACGCGCACCACGAAAGGATGCAAGTAAGGGCGGCTCACCCATTTCGATTCGTCGGTATATATTTTCTAACACTACAATGGCGTCATCTACCACTAAGCCAATAGCCAACACCAGCGCGAGCAGGGTTAATAGATTGATGGAAAAACCAAGCGCGTACATCACGATAAAAGCCGCAACTAAAGAAACCGGCACTGTTACCGCTGGAATAAGTGTGGCACGGACATTACCTAAGAAGACGTAAATCACAATAATGACCATCATCATGGCAATAGCGAGCGTGTTGTACACCTCATTAATTGACTCTTCGATGAAGATAGATGAGTCGTAGCTTGGCACAATGAAAATGTTATCTGGTAGCGTTTGCTCAATCCGAGCGATGGCTTCACGAGCGGAGCGTGCAACCTCTAAAGTATTGGCTTTGGATTGTTTCACAATTCCCAACCCAATCATGTTGACACCATCGCCTCTAAAATCAGTTTCATCGTCTTCGGCGGTAAGTTCAACCTGAGCCACCTCACCCAGCTTCACTAAATATCCGTCAGCGCCGGCTGCTACCGTTAAATTAGCAAAATCGTCGGGGGACAAGAAGCGTCTCGCCACTCGAACATCAAAGTCGCGACTTTCTGACTCTACCCGACCCGCCGGTAACTCTACATTTTCTGAACGGATGACTTGTTCAATATCAGATACCGTGATGCCCCTGGCCGCCATTGCATTTCTGTCTAACCAAACCTTCATGGCATAGGTACGCCCGCCGCCTAAATTCACCCGCGCAACGCCATCTGCGATAGATAAACGATCGACTATGAAGCGGTCAGCATAATCCGTTAACTCCATCACGTTTAAGGTATCGCTTCGCAGGTTATACCAAATGATCACGTCTTCATCAGAGTTAGACTTAGCGACCTCTGGTGGAAAAGCCTGATCAGGCAAATCATTAAGTACGCGAGAAACGCGCTCTCTCACATCGTTAGACGCAGCATCAATATCTCGGCTTAGGTTGAACTCAATTGTGACACTGGAGCGTCCATTTCGTGAAGACGACGATACGTTTTTAATCCCTTCAATTCCGCTGATTCTATCTTCAATAAGCTGGGTAATTCTAGTTTCGACAATCTCAGCGGATGCGCCTGGGTAGCTTGTGCTAACAGACACAATAGGGGGGTCAATATCTGGATATTCACGCAATGACAAAAAAGTAATGGCTACTATGCCAAACACAAGCAAAAGTAGGTTCACCACACTGGCAAAGACGGGTCGTTTAACGGATAAATCTGAAATTAACATATCGGGCCTGTTGTACCTTTGCTATTGAAATGTGTTTGAATCAACGCTCCAGAATACGAACGACGGAGCCATCACGCACGCGTAGCGTTCCCTCTGTAATCACTTCTTGACCTTTACTTAATCCATCTAAAATCTGCACTAGACCCGGTTTGCGTTCACCCAGTATGACGGTCGTTTTCTTTGCCGTTTGATTACCTTCATCATCCGGCTCAACTACGTATACAAACTGCGAATCACCTTGCGGCACAATCGCAGACTCGGGGATCACAAGCGCATCTAACACACGTTTTTCGAGATTAATTTGTAGCAGCATGCCCGGGCGCATTTTTAAATCTGGATTAGGCAACTGCGCGCGCACTGCAATGGATCGCGTCACCGGATCAATGCGCGAGTCTACATTGGTGATTTGACCTGTAAATTGCTCCCCAGGATACGCCACCGACGTGGCATAAATCGTTTGACCGGGTGAGACGCTGGCAAGGTGTCGCTCAGAAATACTAAAATCGACTTTAATTACGCTCAAATCATCTAAGGTGGTAATAAGGTCACCAGGGCGAACTAAAGAACCAATGCTGACGAGGCGCGTGCCAAGGCGACCGCCAAAAGGTGCGCGAATCACAAGCTCTTCAAGGTCGGCTTGCGCCACTTCTTTTTGTGCGCTTAAGGCTTTAACACGGGCTTGTTGTTCATCAAGCAACTGCTCTGAAGCAACGCTTTGGTTCGCAAGATCCTTAATCCGAGACAGTTGCCTTTTGGCCTCATTAATATTGATATCCAATTCATTTAAACGCGCTTGCTCAGCTCGATTGTTTAGCTCTACAAGAATTTGGTTCTTCTGAACAACGTCGCCATCGTCAAATGCAATTTTATCAATGGTTTCAGCTTGCTGAGCAGTAATATTGACGGATTCATTGGCAACCGCTGTACCCAAGGCTTCAACAATCACCGGAAAGGCCTGATTATTCGCTTTACTCACCACGACGGGCGTTTGCCCCCCACCAAATCCGCCCTCTGGTGAATTGTCATCAGCAGGCAAATTGATGTAGATGAGAAATCCAGCTAATGCAACTACTCCAATCAGTAAAGGTGACAATTTAAATAATTTTGACATACTTCCCCTAATGTTTACTGGCACACCACGCTGTCACCATTGAATTCGATACTGACAAAAGGCATTTTAACGGCGTCTAAACCTTAAAATTGCGCCTATCTCAGATTCGCTATTTTGTGCAGATAGAACGAATCGAGCAGTCAGTCTTACGTATTATAGGATAATTGGATTGAAGCACCGCTTTATTTTGTTATATATGTGCATATTTGCGTGTAGCGTATCGGCCTGCAGTCGACCACAGCTTTCAGCACCTGCGTGTCGCACGGTGTCTCAAACTCTGCCAATAATGCAAGTTGCATCTGGTGCAACACTGCGAGCTGCTTGTATAATCACGGCCCAGAGCAAATTGCTAGTCATTCAACGCTCCTCAGGACAATATGACCTGCCGTATTCCAATAATCTTTCAAATAATGCAAAAACGTCAGCACAGTGTTCGGCGCATCGCAAGACTTGGCAACAGACACGACTTAACGTTGAGGTCGGGAGACTACTTGACACAAGCAAGATAATTGAGCTTGACCCCCAAGGAAATAAAAACACGGTTCAAATACATCTATATGCCTGTTCACAGAATGCGGGACTGACTGGCCTAGAGCCTCCGTTTACGCCGCCACTTGAAACGAGTACTGATGATGCGCAGGTAGACAAATTGTTATTTATCGACCCTTTTGAGATAGAACAAGACCAATGGCGTCACCCAGAGCGCTTTACCCAAATGCGCAGAGCCTTTGTTGCGCATAATTAACAGACTTGCACAGTCAAATATTATTTATAAGTACAAGTGATTGAGCAATTTTGCGCTTTTCACGTAACATTATGGTTCTACATACTATGGTGTCATTAATAGGAGTGTTTCCATGCATCAGTATCAGGCCCCGATGGCCGATTTTCAATTTTTGCTTCAGGATTGGCTAAATGTAAACGAACACTATCAAGCGATAGGTGCTCAGGGCATGGATATGGATCTTGTAGGAGAAATACTCAAACAAGGCGCAAAATTCGCTCAAGATGTGGTTGCTCCGCTGAATCGAAAAGGCGACGAACAAGGTTGCAAACTTGAAGGTGGCAAAGTGACTACACCAGAAGGTTTTGCTAGCGCTTATCAGGAATATATTGCTAATGGTTGGAACGCGATGCTAGGCAACCCTGAATTTGATGGCCAAGACCTTCCTTACTCTGCCGCAGTTCCCGTCCATGAAATGCTCAACTCAGCAAACCTCAGCTGGCGCTTGACCACCATGCTTACCGAGAGCGCCGTCTTAGCGGTTGATAAACACGCGAGCGACGACCTTAGGCAAAACTACTTAGCAAAGCTAATCAGCGGCGAGTGGACGGGCACAATGAATTTAACCGAACCGCATGCAGGTACCGACCTGGCCTTACTCAACACCAAAGCTATTGCTCAAGATGATGGTTCATACTCAATCACCGGAAACAAGATCTTTATAACTGGTGGAGACCATGACTGGACAAGTAATATTATTCATCTAGTGCTTGCTCGCCTGCCTGATGCCCCCAAAGGTGTAAAAGGTATCAGCCTGTTCTTGGTACCTAAGTATTTACTCGACGCAAACGGCGAACCTGGCGAAGCGAACGCCTTAGGTGTAGGTAGCATTGAAAAGAAAATGGGGATTAAAGCCAGTCCGACCTGCGTGATGAATTACGATGGCGCAACTGGCTATCTTGTAGGTGAGCCAAATCAAGGGCTTGCCTGCATGTTTACGATGATGAACGATGCTCGTTTTCAGGTAGGAATGCAAGGCTTAGGCAGTGCTGAGGCATCCTTTCAAGGCGCCTTGGCTTATGCAAAAGACCGCTTACAGTCACGCGCGCCAAGCGGCCCAAAACAACCAGATGCAAAAGCTGATGCCATCTTGCATCAGCCGGACGTGCGCAAAATGCTACTCACTCAAAAGGCTCTAACGGAAGGCTGTCGTGCACTATCCCTGCTCTATGCACAACAAATGGACGTTGAAAAGTACTGCAATGACCAGCGTGCAGACTCAGCAAAACAGGTGATTGCGTTTTTAACACCAATTTGCAAAGGCTTTATGACCGATATTGCTACCGAAATCACAAATTTGGGCATACAAATATACGGCGGTCACGGCTATGTGCGCGAATGGGGTATGGAGCAGTTGGTGCGCGACACGCGAATTGCGCAACTCTATGAAGGGACTAACGGCATTCAAGCTGCCGATCTCATCGGTAGAAAGCTCACTCGCGATGGCGGACAAATGCTGGCAAAAACACTTGAACTACTCTCCAGCAGAATAGAGAACATCAGCAACCTTGCTAAACAGGAACAAGCAACCGCACTGCTTAATGAGTACGAGCAAGTGTCAAAAGCACTCTTAGGCGTAGGAGCTGATGACTTAGCCGGAGCTGCTACCGACTACTTACACTACAGCGCGTATCTTATTCTTGGCATATTATGGTTGGATATGGCGAGTGCAGCCGAACACTGCGACAACGATTTTGTCGCTAAAGGCAAGCAAAAGACCTGCGATTTTTACATCAAGCGCATTTTGCCACGTAAGGATCTTCACAAGTCTGTTATTCACGCATCTGCAGAGGACTTACTAGCTATCAATGAACATGAGTTTGCCTATGAATAATCACTATAGCATTGGACAAGCCGGTGTAGCATGGGGTGAAGATGAGCGTGCCCGTTGGTTTGCCAGTCAACAGTGCAAGCGCTCTTATCAGCAAGAAGTGCTCGCTAAACTGTATCGATTGGGTCATCACCTAAACTTGCATTATTACGGCGCACTTTCTTATCAGGCACCCTATAATGAGAATCGATATCCTCTGTTTGCCTTAAAAAGCGCAAACTGGCGCGCAGCGAAACCCACGATACTCATCACCGGCGGTGTTCACGGTTATGAAACCAGTGGCGTTCAGGGCTGTATTTTGTTCTTACAGGACGAAATAAAACAATACCAAGAACGATTTAATTTCATTATAGTGCCTTGTGTCAGTCCATGGGGCTACGAAACGATTAATCGCTGGAACCCCTTGGCGATAGACCCCAATCGGTCCTTCAGGCTGAACGGCCCATCACCTGAGGCAAATGCGGTGATGCGTTTTGTTTCACCGTATCAATCACAACTGCTTGCACACTTTGACCTTCATGAAACGACCGACACCGACAATACTGAATTTAGACCAGCCTTGGCGGCAAGAGATGGGGTGACACACGACAATTGGGATATACCTGACGGATTCTATACCGTTGGGGATACTAGTCGCTCCAATATAGACTTTCAGCGAGCCATTATTGATAAGGTGAGAAGCGTCACTCATATAGCGCCATCAGATGAAAACGGCCAACTGATTGGTAGTGAAGTTGTCTCTGATGGGGTCATACTGTATGACAAACGTGCCTTGTTTTTATGTGGAGGCTTCACTAATGCCAAATTTGTTACGACAACCGAAGTATATCCTGATAGCTCCCGAGCCACGCCTGAGCAGTGTAATGAGGCACAAGTAGCCGCCCTATGCGGTGGTTTAGACTTTTTAAGCTAAGTTGTAATTTGAGATTTTTTGTGACGATAAATCCGAAAAATGGTGCTGATATTGACAACAATAAGCGTGAACTCTAATAGGCTTGTCCCGATGGAGCCTATCAAGAGGTTATTTGCAAGCCAGCACATTGCACCAAACAAGAAAGCCACTCTCATGGCGATGCCTTTTAAACAGAATAGCGCGTAGGTGCCAATGCAGCTGCCTAGTATAGGAAGCATATCTACCCACTCATCAGCCAAGCTAGCACCCCAGAGGAGCGTAATGAATATAAACACATAAGCGACACGTCGAGATGATGTTTTAAGTGATATGCCGGTGCGCACAACTGCGAGCAAAGCCCCTACACAAGCTGTTGTCGCACTTAACATAGCGAAATGAATAGCATGATTAACATTCATGAGCACCATGCTTATTTTCAGGCGTCTATCGTCTTTTTGATAAAAACACACTATGCCCAATATGAAACTCACCATACCCACAGCTTGCGCCAAATCAAACGGGGGCAGCGCTTCAAACAAGGAACTGAAGAAAGCTTGACTCAAGTGAGGGGCTTCTCCCAAAACAAGGCAGTCCCTAATTCTGGATCCAGTTCATACGCGATAAACCCAGCTTTTAAGTACGCAGTCTGTGCGGCTGCGTTTCCTTGCAAAACTTCAAGCGTGAGTTTGCAAGCATGTCGCTTTTTCGCCTCTACCTCTATTGCACTCATTAAGAATTGACTCAAACCTTTTCCTCGGTGGCCGGGCACGATAGCAAAATCGTGAATGTTTACTACGGTTTTGGCTTTAAAGGTTGAAAAGCTCTCAATACAATTTGCAAATCCAAGCGCCTCGTTCTGGCTGAACAACACTAGAGAAAACAGAAAATCTCGAGAGGCCATCTCAGCAATAAGTTTATCAGCGACTGTATCAGACAATTCTGCATTTCCACCCATTGGATCTCTTGCATACATCCTAATAAGCGCCATTAATGCCTGAGTCTGGCTTTTGTTGTGATAATCAACCAGCTCGCAATGAAAGGGCTGTCTATGATCTGTGTTTAATTTATTTTGCACATTAAGCTCCGTTATTTTTACAGTCTGGTCCCTTAGATATCGTGTGGCTTTGATCCTGCTGCCTATTTTTTGTACTATATAAATCAACAACAATAATAAAATGATGAACAATCATTAGCTTTGAGCGTCTTATACACTGTCATAAAGGGTGACGCACGAATGCTATGTCATCAGCTAATACGGGCAACGCTATGAAAATTTTCTTGATCAATGAAAACCGTCGAGAACAACAATGGTTGACCAGCGCGCTAAAATTAAAAGACCAAATCGACAGCGTCAATTGTTTTGAAAGAGGATATGAGCTTGACGTTGAAGAAGCAAACTTTAGTTCGTCGGTTATCATTGTATCTCAAGATCAGTTCGCCGCTTTAAGGCGACAAATGTCCAAGCACTATTCTGCAAAAGAACTGCCCTGTCCTATACTTATTCTCACAGAATCATTTGAAAGCTTTGATGTGAGCGGCTATCGAGACTTAACCTTAGACGCCTTTCCTACAAGTTCAATTACACCTGAAATATTACGTTATTTACTAAGCACTTTGCAGCGAGAATTCAGGAAGGATCTAAGGCTCAAGCGGCTTGCCCATTACGACACCTTAACAGGTGCAACTAATCGCCATTTGTTTAGCGACAGAACCAAGCAGGCAATTGCCTCTGCTAAACGCCAAGGAGAGCCTTTAAGTCTGCTGTATTTTGATTTGGATGACTTTAAAGGCATTAACGACAAGTATGGACACAACACAGGCGACGCTTATTTAAGCGCGTTTTCCGACACGATCATTCAAAGCATCAGAGATAGCGATACCTTTGGAAGGCTTGGAGGGGATGAATTTGCTTTGTTAATGCCAAAGAGTATGGAAACAGACGCGATTAACAAGGCGCAACAAATCCAACGCGAACTGGCTGCCAAGCGTTCAATCAACCAATACGCCTTGTCCATAGCGACGTCTATTGGCATTGTCTCGTTTGACCCAGCAAAAATTGATGACATCAATTATACATCTTTGGTGGGTTATGCCGACAAAGCTGCATTTGAGTCAAAGCGAAAAGGCCACCATCTATATTCGGTACACCGAATACGCAAAAAACGCGTTGCAAAAGACGCTGAGCCAGCATAAAAATGTGAATGCTGGCTTTTTACTTTTAGCTATTTTCACCCATTAAGTCTCGCTCAAACCACTCTTTAAGCATTTGACGTTCATAAGCAAACGCGTCTCGGTTAGTTCTCACAAAGCCCGCCCTATCGAGATACGCCATGTCTTTAAGTGAAACCTCTTCTGACTTCAGAACAGAACCACTCGCGTCTTGTAGCTCATAGCTAAACTTAATTCGTGGAAAAAAAATGTCTTCCATTACGCGCACGTCCTGCAAGGGCGAACCAATTGGAATTCTAGCGCTTCGCGTGTCGCCCGCTAAATCAATATCAGTGACTGTCACCTTGAGCGTTTGCCCCTCAGGTAATTCTTGCGCGAATTCATCGAAGTATTCAGTCATAGTATTGAGGACTTGATTTCGAAATTTACTACGCGAACCAAGGTTTGAAGGCCGAATATCGGTATAGCCTTCAGCATCAACATAGTCGATGTTAAGTCTATCAGTTTGTTGACTGACGACAGTCGGCTCATCAGCCAGTGCGCTCGAAGCAAGTAAAACTGAGCCGCTAGCGAGTAAGGTTATGATAAGGCTGTTGCGAATTTTCATAATGTTTCCTTAAAAGGTACGCAAAATATAATATGTGCGTCAATAATGTTGACGATATACATAGCTAAAAGTTCCGCCACACTCTTGTTCACTGAGGAAGACAAGTGTGCGAGCAAAAACAATCTACAGCTATCGCGTTATAATAATGTTGTCTCTTTAAAGAATACGCCATGGGGCGTCAAAGAGTTGCTAAAGCTGAACGTATTTACTTTGGTTCGAGGATCTTCGACCTGACGATATCTGAACAAAATTTGGCTTTGTTGCTTCCAAAAAGATAAGGGTTTTTGTCGTCTTGCAGACAATACCTGTTGTGGAAAGAGCTCACCGTCTCTATTGAGCTAGTGACTTCAAATACATAATCTGTTTGATGTGGCTTTAGTGACATATTGTTGATTAAAAACGCATTTTGCAGGTTTTTTAGTTGCCTTTGCTCGGGAGCATTGACCACCGCATTAACCCATCCAGACACAGTGCTACTGAGACCATACAAAGCACTCTGAACAGGACCTGTCTGTGTTACCCAAAAAATTAGGGCTACTGCGAGAACCGCAACTATCCAACGCCCAAATTTAACCACCCACAGCCTCCAAAAAGATATTTATTTAGTTGTGTAAATAAAACATAGTTACAGGAAAAATCAAGCAATTTGGGTATTACAGAACATACCAAAGCATTTAATTTGCTGTTACACATGCATAAGTTTCACTGCTCTTTTCATAAAATTTACAGCGCACTGATACGATTTATTGATCTCGGTTAACAAATCACGCCATGCCCTTGTTATACTCTACCCACTTGAAGGGATAAAGTATGAACGAAAAGATCCGCATTAAAGACGTCACGCCGGTTAAAATCGCAAAACCAAAAGACGCGCTTACCAAACCAAACTATTCGGCTCGCAGCCGCATATACGTGCGCGCGGTCGAGGGCATGTATGAAAACATTCGCCGCCTTTTCGGACTTATCTTTCTAGGTGCGTTTGCAGTGGTACCATGGTTGCAGTACGAGGGACAGCAGGCAATTCTTTTGAATATTGCCGAGCAGCGTTTTAACTTCTTTGCTATTACCTTGTGGCCGCAGGATCTGACTATATTAGCTTATACCCTGATTGTTTCAGCCTTTGCTCTATTTTTTATTACGACCTTTGCTGGTCGCGTTTGGTGTGGTTTTATGTGCCCACAAACCACCTGGACCTTCATTTTTATCTGGTTTGAAGAAAAAATAGAAGGTGCCCGCAACAAGCGCATGAAGCTTGATCAACGTAAAATGGACGCGGATAAATTCATTCGCAAATCATTGAAGCACTTTTCATGGGTCAGCGTGGCTTTACTTACGTCGCTTACTTTTGTGGGTTATTTCACGCCCATCGACGAGCTTTTCATCAACTTCTTTACCCTCAACAACAGCTTTTGGCTGACATTTTGGGTACTGTTCTTTACCTTTTGTACATATGCTAATGCTGGATATATGCGCGAAATCATGTGTACTCACATGTGTCCATATGCACGTTTTCAATCCGCTATGTTTGATAAAGACACCTACACGGTGGCATACAATAGTCAGCGCGGTGAAAAGCGCGGCCCTCGTTCGCGCAAAATGACGGTCGAACAAGTGCGCGAGAAAGGGCTTGGCGATTGTATCGATTGCAACTTATGTGTGCAGGTTTGCCCGACAGGCATCGATATACGCAATGGCTTACAGTATGAGTGCATTAACTGCGGCGCTTGCGTGGATGCTTGTAACGGCGTAATGGAAAAGATGGGCTATGAAAAGGGCTTGATAAGTTTTACGTCTGAACATGAGCTTAAAGGCGGCACAACCCACATTTTCCGTTCCAAACTCGTGGGTTATGCGGTGGTGCTTTGCGTTATGACTGGCCTGCTTATCACGGACATCGTCATGCGCGTTCCGCTTGAAGTCGATATCATTCGAGATAGAAACTCCCTCGATCGCGAAACAAACGAAGGGCTCATCGAGAACGTCTATACCTTAAAGATTCTCAATAAGTCCCAACAAGACCGAAGCTATACCGTTGCAGTAAAAGGCCTTGAAGGCGCACAGTATATTGGTGACGACGTAGTATCAGTAAAAGGTGGTGAAGTATTCACGCTCCCTATTAGCGTTGCAAGCGACCCTTACAATTTGGAAGTCGGTACGCAAAAAATATATTTTCATGTGAGCACCACCGACAGTGAAGGTGATATCATTGAGGTAGAAGAACCAAGTACGTTTATATTTACCGGTGTCTGAATTTCATTTTACCCAACTCACCCCTGAGCTTATTCTTGATGGCATTGAAAGCCTTGACGTCCTTGTGGCATCAGGACTGTTGCCGCTAAATAGCTACGAAAACAGGGTCTATCAGTTCCTTGCTGAAGATTCAAAGCGCTATGTGGTAAAGTTTTATCGCCCCTTGAGATGGTCAAACGAACAAATTCTTGAAGAGCACAAGTTTAGCCGCCTGCTGCTTGAAGACGACATACCCGTTGTCGCTCCGCTTGCCATTAATGGCCAAACCCTACATCAACTCGGCGATTACCGCTTCACTCTCTTCCCTTCTGTAGGCGGAAGACAATTTGAAGTAGATAACTTCGACCAACTTGAATCAGTGGGGCGAATGCTCGGCAAAATGCATCGCATCTCTCACACAAACACGTTTAAACATCGTCCGCCATTGAGCTTGGAAACCCATTTAAGCACCCCGCTAGCAACCCTGAAACAATATCAGATTGTTCCAGCACATCTGGACACCGCATTTTTTACCATCATCGAGCAGCTAATTGCCCGCACGACCGAGCGCTATCAACATGCGATTGCAAACTGTGATGAAGGATTCAGGTTGCATGGGGATGTGCACCCCGGCAACATCTTATGGCGAGACGGCCCAATGTTTGTGGACTTCGATGACTGCCGCAATGGTCCAGCCATCCAAGACTTATGGATGATGCTAAGCGGCGATAGACAAACTCAGCTATTGCAACTCGACATACTGGTAAGTGCTTATGAAGAATTTCATGAACTTGACTATAAGCAGCTTCATTTAATTGAACCCTTACGCGCCATGCGCATGGTTCACTACATGGCATGGCTCGCTACTCGCTGGCAAGACCCAGCCTTCCCAAACGCTTTCCCTTGGTTTGGAGAGGATAAATACTGGGAAGGGCAAATCCTCGCACTTAAAGAGCAATATGCCGCACTTGATGAGCCGGTTTTAAAGTTGGGGTTCTAGAAGCAAAACTGTTGCGTGCGCTAGCTTGTAATTCAACCATTCGATGTAAAACCTCCGTCGATTTTTGACCTAGCTTTTAGCCTGAAGGAGGGCTCGTGCCTTTCCCAAAGTCTCCAAAACCAAGGACGGTTTTGGTGAAGCGTTCAGGGATGACGCAGAGCGACTTTGGGAAAGGCACGAGCCCTCCTTCAGGCTAAAAGCTAGGTCAACCCTTCAAACATCAATAATGCATATCTAATACCTTAATGCGCCTTGTCTATTCATGCGAATACCGTAAAGTAATGTACGACGAGGTGCTTTCAGGCTGAAAACTTGAAAGTTAAACGGGAAACAGGTGCAAAACCTGTGCTGCCCCCGCAACGGTAAGCAACAAAATAGCGACTTAATATATTCAAGGACATCGCGCTACAAATGATGTTCGTGAACGAAATGATCACTGTATTGCTATACGAATATGGGAAGGTCAATAAGTCGTGTTGTGAGCCCGGATACCGGCCTAGTTAAGCAAATGCTGAATGCATTTTTTTACTATGACATTGCTCGGTGGGAGCAATAACAAGGACTAACATGGACTTTCAAAAAACACTAATTGCGCTTGCTATCAGCGCCGTTGGCGCTTTGGGCGCGCCCTATTCAAAAGCTCAAAATTTACCCGCTAATACTGCAGCAAATCAAGCAACTGAGACGATAAGCGTGATTGGCGCTCGCACGCCTACGCCACAGAAACTTATTGCAGGGTCAATCAGCACAATAGATTCCGCTCAAATTAACGCCTCAGGTGCCCTGAATATCACTGATTTATTGCGCACGGTACCTAGCATGAACATTTCACAATCTGGACCACTTGGCGCACTAACAGAAGTCAGGTTTCGAGGCTCAGAGAGTAATCACGTGTTGGTATTGGTAGACGGTGTCGAGATAAACGACCTTGGTCAAGGGGGATTGGTTGATCTCTCTCATATCATGCTATCTAACGTTCAAACTATCGAAGTACTTAAAGGCGAGCAAAGTGCGCTTTGGGGAAGCGCGGCTATTGCAGGGGTGATTAGCATCACCACTAAAACTGCAGGCTTTTCTGATACAGATACCCAGAAAGCTTCACTCAGCGCACGCTATGGCAATAAACAAACAGGTCAGATTCAAGGCAGTATTAAGGGTAATATGGATAAATTGCGTTATGGCTTAAGCCTCTCCCATCTTGACACCGAGGGCCAAAATATTGCCAGAAGCGGCGACGAAAAAGACGGTTATCAGAACACCACAGGCTATGGCTCATTAGGATATGCGATGAGTCAGCAAAATCGAATTGAATCCCAGTTTAGATGGGTGGACTACACCAGCGACTTTGACAGCACTGATTTTGAAACTGGCCTAATTGCCGACGCTGACAATTATTCTAAGGGCGAACAAATCTCCCTAGCCCTTAACTGGTATTTTACGCCTGAAAAGAGCATATGGTCACAATCGCTTTCCTATCAATTCTCACAGCAAGAAAACGACAACTTTAGCAATGGCGCTTTCACCGGTTCAACCCAAGGTCAAAAACAACGAATTGTGTACAACCATAATTTTGCCCTCTCCAGCGGGCAAATCAATGCGGGTGTTGAATCGGTTAGCGAAGATTTTGAGCAAAGAGGCCCGATAAGCTTTGGCGACCCGAATCAAAACCAAAGCAACACTAGCTTGTCGTTTATTGCTGATGGCACACATGCGTTTAATCACACATTGTCGGTATCAGGGAGTATTCGTTTTGACAACAATGAAGAATTTGATGACGCAAGTAGTTTTCGTTTAGGGCTCGTGTATCAGCCGCTAGAGAATGTAAAAACATTTGCTAGCGTGGCCAAGGCGATTAAAAACCCAACGTTTACCGAACGCTTTGGTTTTTTTCCAGGTACGTTTTCTGGAAATCCTGACCTGATCCCCGAAGCCTCTCGCTCTGTTGAGATTGGGATTGAAGCCGAATTGGGAGATATGGACTACACTCTGTCTTGGTATCAATCAAGCCTCGAAGATGAAATTCTAGGATTTGTGTTAGACCTTGATACGGGTGTGTTTACCGCTATGAATGCCGCAAACGACAGCACGCGAGAAGGTTTGGAGCTGAGCATATCGCAATCACATGATAAACTTAAGTGGTCATTTAGCTATGGATATCTGGATGCTAACGAAGAAAATAATACGCCTTCTCAACAAAGCGAACTTCGGCGAGCACGTCATACTGGCTCTGCTTGGCTGTCTTACGACATTGCAACGAATCAGAGTATTTACTTGCAGGCAGATTACACAGGCAGTCGACTTGACCAGTTTTTCCCACCCTTTCCACAAGAATCTCAAATAGTAAGTTTAGACAATTATTGGCTTGTGAGCGCAAACTACCGCTATTCTTTTAGCCAGCACCTTCAGATAGGTGTGCGATTAAGTAACGCATTTGACGCAGACTTTGAGGATGTTGTGGGCTTTGTAGGTCAATCGCGGCGTATAAATGCAGAGTTGGTATATCACTGGTGATACGGTATCCTTCGCTTATCACAAACACAGATTAAAATCGCATTAGGTAAGTCGACGCAGTTTTTTTTAGGGAACTAATAATTACTCTGCGTCTCTTATTGTCACTTTTATTTGAGGAATTTTACATGCAGTACACGCAAAAATATATTATGGGCTTTTTTGCATTAGGTTTATTCGCACTTTTGTTGCCTATGCAAGCCTGCTCTCAGGTTGTGCAATGGGAAGAAGGCACGCATTACGAAATCATTTCTGACGAAGCCACTGCGAAACCCGAAGTGAAAGAGTTTTTCTCATTCTGGTGCCCTGCGTGTTATCGATTTGAGCCAATTGCAAAACAAATCGAAAACAAGCTAGCAGAAGACGTGGCGTTCGATAAGGTACATGTGAATTTTATGGGTGGAATCGGACCAGATATTCAGGACACGGCGACTAAAGCTATGATGATAGGTCGCTCATTAGATAAAGACGAAGCACTCAATGCGGCTATATTTAACTATATTCATGAGCAACGCGCCATCGTGACAAGCTTAGATGACTGGAGAAAAGTGTTTGTCGTCAATGGCGTAGATGGGGAAGAATTTGATAAGCTTGCTAAAAGCTTTAGCATAAACAGCTTAGTAGCGCGAAACAAAAATGAGCTTGAAGCTAACCGTGCAAATGTAACAGGCGTACCCACGTTTATCGTTAATGGAAAGTACAAGGCTATCTTTAGCCGTGACCGCAGTATGACGATGGACGATATGGTGAACTTAGTCGTGTGGTTAAGCGAACAAGACTAACACTTTGGAGCTCATGGTCTATGCTCTAGTATTGATATCTCCTGTCTAATGGGCCTAACTAAGACAAAAAAAGCGACTTCAAGTGAGTCGCTTTTTTATTTTCAAGTTTTTGTACTTAACCTGAATCCTGTTTAAAAAATGGTGCAAGCGCTTGTTTCACATACTTAAATTAGTTTTTACACTCAGTGCTGCTAGAATTGTGAAGGACAAGGCGCAAAAGTCACGTAATAGTTATTCTATTGCTGGCTTTTGCAACGCAGTAATTCGCAATTCTAGCGGTGCTGAGCGCCGTTTCTTAAACAGGATTCAGGTTACTTAGCTCCTTCTAACCCAATTCATCCGACACAATTCGATAGCGAGGGTCTTCATTCACGTTAATTTCAACGTAAGCGCCAGCCTTCTTCAACAAGGTTTGACACTCTTTGCTAATGTGTCTGATGTGTAACTTTTTCCCCTGCTTTTCGTACTTATCCGCAAGGCTATCTAAGGCATCGATTCCAGAGGAATCCCAAATTCGAGACTCTTTGAAATCAATCACCACATCGTCTGGGTCATCTTGTATAGAAAAGATATCCCTAAAGTGAGATACAGAGCCAAAAAATAAAGGGCCATCCAAATCATAGACCTTCCAACCATCACTATCTACATGGGTTCGCGCGACAATATGGGTCGCATGTTTCCACGCAAATACTAAGGCAGATACAATTACGCCGACAACCACGGCAATGGCTAAATCCGCAATCACGGTAATACCCGTGACCAAAAAGAGAACAAAAGCATCCTCTTTGTTCACGCCACGCACAATTCTAAAGCTTGCCCACTCAAAGGTACCAATGACCACAACAAACATTACGCCGACCAAGGCTGCAAGTGGAATCATTTCAATCAATGGCGCCGCAAACAATATAAATGCTAACAACACCAATGCTGCTGTAATACCGGACAAGCGACCACGACCGCCCGAATTAATATTAATCATGCTTTGCCCAATCATGGCACAGCCACCCATGCCACCGAAGAATCCGTTCACCGTGTTGGCAACTCCCTGACCCACACATTCTTTGTTTCCTCGCCCTCTGGTATCCGTCATTTCATCAATTAGACTAAGGGTTAATAGAGATTCAATTAGCCCCACAAGGCATAAAATAACAGCGGTAGGCAAAATGATATAAAACGTTTCCAAATTAAAGGGAATCACAGGAATGGCAAACGAAGGCAGTTCCCCCGCTAACGTAACCGTATCTCGCTGCGCTGCTGGCACCATATCGCGTACAAAATCAATCACCGTTCGAGCTTCTAAATCTAAGCCATGTACTAACAAGGTCACGCTGACAATGGCTACCAGTGAAGCGGGTACAGCAGTGGTGAGCTTCGGTAGCAAGTAGATTATGGCCATTGTAAGGAGCACTAAGCCTAACATCCAATACAGAATTGTGCCGGTCATCCACGATAAGTCTCCCATTGCATCAGTCACTTTGAACTGCCCTAATTGCGCTAGGAAAATGACAATAGCCAGGCCATTAACAAAGCCTAGCATGACTGGATACGGCACGAGACGGATGAATTTACCCAGCCGGAATACGCCCGCTAACACTTGCAAGATACCCGCAAGAATGACCGCAGCAAATAAGTACTGTATACCGTGCTGAGCAACCAAGGCCACCATGACAACTGCCATGGCACCGGTCGCGCCCGAAATCATGCCCGGGCGTCCGCCGATGGCAGAGGTAATTAAACCCATCATAAATGCCGCATATAAACCCACCATAGGTTCAACGCCCGCGACAAAAGCAAATGCGACGGCTTCAGGCACAAGCGCTAACGCTACAGTGATGCCAGATAAAACATCATTTTTCACGTTACCTTGGGTGCCATTAATAATATTAAACATACTTTCTCTGTGGTTATTTCATAAACGGCGCGAGTGTAGCAGAAATTATGAACAAGGTCTTTTAACAGATTGTTAATTACCCGCTGACAATCATATAGAGGCGTTTTAATACACCGTTATTTATAACTTGAAAATTTTGCGCAATGGCCGATAACAAAGAATCTTTATTTCTTATATTAATATCTGAAGCTTGATGAAGCGTTTTACGCACATTCACTTTATTTCTGCCTTGTGCATCACCTCAGTAGTGTTGTTACTATGCTATGTATTTGGTGCCTTTGAAATACGAGAAAATGCTTTCAAATCAAACATCATAAAAGGTGTTCATCAAGTCTATCAGGGCGGCACGCTATCTGACGTTACCATGAGAGATTCTCTTGTGGACGTTATTTGCATTTTCCCGAACCAAAATCCTGATCCTTTCTGCGGCGCTTCATTACATACGCACGAAAAAGTAGGTACTGGCGTAGATTTGAGCAACTATACCGCCATAGAGCTTCGTATACGCAAACGTTCAGATCATGATAATCAAAAAGTGAAGTTGTCACTCAAAAACTTCAATCCTTCCTACTCAACGCTTGAAGACTATACATCGCATAAATTTAATAGCGTAGAGTTTTACTTAGACCAAGAAGATGAAACATACGTTGTGCCGCTAGACTATTTCCAAGTAGAAAGCTGGTGGCAAACTCGCTATAACGTAGAGTTCGATACGGCACAGCCTGAACTTACCAATGTTCAAACCTTCGAACTCATTTGGAAAGACCCAAGCCCCAAAAGTGTTTACCGCCTTGAAATTACGGATGTGGTCCTGCACGGTGAGTTGCTTGAGTTGAACCACATTCTTGGGATCATCATTACCATTATGGTGCTGGTAATCTTCCTGTTGGTTGACCGTCAGCGCGCAAATCAGCGCCTCACCTCATTTATTGACCCGCTTACAAAACTGCTCAATAGAAGAGGCTTGGTTGATTGGCTCGAACGCAAAATAGGACATAACGCTCAAGAACGCAGTCTCGCTGTGCTTTACATGGATATTGATGACTTTAAACATACTAATGATTCCTACGGTCACTACGTAGGTGACTTACTGCTCAAAGCCTTTTGTAAAAGTGTTAATGAATGCATTAAATCGAGTCATTCTGCAATCAATCGCGGGAAGCTTGTTCGCCTATCGGGGGATGAATTTATTGTTGTTGCCGTGGATGTTGACAGCGAAGATGCTACTGCTTTGGGCGAGGCAGTACTTAAACGATTAGTTACACCCATTAAGCTTGATGGTAATCCAATAAAAATTAACGTTAGCATGGGCGTTGCATCGATGTACATGAGCACACCTGACACCAAGGAAATTTTCAGACAGGCAGATGCAGCAATGTACTTCGCTAAAAAACGAGGGAAGAATCAAGTAAAAGCCTATGATGAGTCGGTTGAGAAGGAGCAAACGAACCGTCAGAAAACAGCCGATAAAGTCCTTCATGCCATCAACAATGATGAACTTGCCTTACAGTTTATGCCTATTTTTGATACCGACAAAAAACAAGTTACACAAGTTGAAGTACTACGAAAAATTGCATCTCCTCGGCTGCCCGATTTCAGCGAGGAAGAGTTAGCGAGCATTGCGACAGAGTTTTCACTGCACGAACAATTAGATGCTTGGGTCCTTAAAAAGACGCTTCGCTATTTGAGCCAATATTCATCTGAACTCGATTTGCTTGGACTGAAGTTTTGCATCAATGTTAGTGCTTCAGAACTTCAAGATAGACACTTTAGCGATTATCTGCTGACTTTAATTGAGCAATATCAAGTAGCACCGAGCTCACTTTGTATAGAAATATCAGAAATTAATACGATGGCGGATCACGACAACGTTGTGATTGCGTTTAATGCGCTTCATCAAGCGGGGCTTACACTAACAATCGATAAGTTTGGCAGCAGCCATACGATTTTAAGTCATTTAATTGAGTACCCCATTGATTCAATCAAAATTGATAGAAGGCTAATTGAAGGCCTAAATACTGCTCAAGATAGTGATAATTCCAATGACTACATCAAAGCGCAAGGGTTAATTAAATCATTAATAGGCTTCGCTAAAAACTGTCAATTTCAATGCATTGCTGATGGCGTTGACACGCTCGAGCAGTTTTATTTGCTAGAGAAGCTTCAATGCGACCTTATTCAGGGTTATTTGTTTTCTGAGCCTTTAAGCTTCGAAGAACTGATGCAAGGGCTTAAAAGCCAGCTCAACACTACGCTATAAATTCGTCCCGCCCAAACAGTTTGGAGATTCAGGAACACTGCCATGTTTGTCTGTCCACTCTTTATGCGTAAATGTATGCAGAGCAAGCGCATGCACCGGACCGGCCAACTCTTCCTCAAGCGCCTTGTTTACCATACGATGCCGCTGAATTAGACGAAGAGAATCAAAGTTCTCACTGACGATTGTCACCTTAAAATGCGTCTCAGAATTTGGCGGTACGGAATGCATGTGACTTTCGTTTTCAACCTTGAGTAAGGCTGGCGAGAGCGCTTCGCTTAGCTTGGTTTCAATGGCTTTTTGTACGGTTGTATTCATATCTTCACTTTATTTGTCTAAAGGTAAAATTTAGTCTCGGCCCAAGCAATTTTTTGCTTTTGTTGATGCCGTGATGCCAATATCGCTGGGTGTCGCCGCGCATGATGAGAAGCGAACCATGTTCAAGCAGCAAACGCTGTTTTTGTTTTGTTTTGATGTGTTTAAAATCAAAGTTTCGCAACTCCCCCAAGCTTACCGACGCGATAACGGGTTGAGCACCAAGCTCTGGTTCATTATCTGAATGCATACCCATACTATCACTGCCATCTCGATAGTAATTTGCGAGCACAGAATTAAACTGAGTTTGACAGCTTAATTCACAGTACTTCTTGAGCTCCTTAAGTTTTGATTCCCATGGCAGTGGCGACATCGATAACCCAGAATAAGCATAGTCACTTCCCTCATCCCCATACCATGCCTGCAACCTTGGTACCTTACAGCTTTTTCCAAACATTTGTATGCTAACCTGCTGCCATTGTAAATGCTCAATGAAATAAGTAAGCAATCGATCCGCTTGCTGTGACTTAATCCATGACTTGCAATACCAGACATCCGCATCTTCCATATCAATGCGTTTAAACTCTCGTTTAATGGGCATATCACTACCAACAAGGGCATCGAACATCAATTGACTGTTTTGCATACGGTTTATTTTACATAAATGATGTTATTATTCGTTTATTACGCATCAACATACCCACATCTTACGCTTGAACACAAATACATACTTCAACAGTGCGCAAAAAGCTCTGACGCTTATGAGATTTCCTGACCAGCATCCACGTTCTTCCTTACAGGCATGGGACAGCGCCGACGAATACCTTTTGCAATACCTTTCTGATGAGCTAGATGCAAACAGGCTTGCGCCAGCTGACTTTAGTCAAATGGCCATTGTGAATGACGATTTTGGCGCGCTTGCTTGCGCCTTAAGTGAGCACCATCCCATTGTTTACACAGATTCGCATATGTCTGAGCTAGCAATTTATGCAAATGCTCAGCGTAATAAACTCGGCGAAATCAAAGTACGCAATGTTTTGAGTTTAAACGAAGCACCCGATCAAAAATTATCATTGCTCATAATAAAACTGCCTCGTTCCATGTCCATGCTCGAACAAGCGCTTATTTTGCTTCGCCCCCTGATTGACGAAAACACAAGCATCATTGCCTGTGCCAAGGTCAAAGCGATCACATCAAATGTGCTTAAGCTATTTGAAAAATTAATCGGCGAGACAAAAACATCGCTGGCGAAGAAAAAGTCTCGACTTATTTTCTCGAAGCTATCGGTAAGCGAAGAGCAGGCGTTGGCTAACGCGAACAGTTTTCCCACGCAAGTAAAGGATGAGACCTTGCCCTTTACCCTTTTCAACCATGCAAATGTGTTCTGCAGAGAGCATCTAGATATAGGCGCTCGTTTGCTACTTAAAAATATGCCCAATGGAACCTTTTCGCACTGCATAGACTTAGGATGTGGAAATGGCGTCTTAGGGACGGCTTTTGCCTTAGCCAATCCCCATACGAAAGTCAGCTTCGTTGACGAGTCATATATGGCGGTGGAATCTGCGAAATTAACCGCTCAAACAGCGCTTTTAGATCAGGCTGCGCACGCAGAGCAGGAGCTCGATTTCACTGTAAGTCATTGCCTCTCAAGTTTAGTTGAAGCTAACGACGAACACCGTTGGCAAGAGCCTGATTTAGTGCTTTGCAATCCACCGTTTCATCAACAAAATGTGATTTTGGATGATATCGCCTGCCAGATGTTTGTTGACGCACATGAGGTACTGACCACCAAAGGAGAGCTGCGTGTAGTGGCAAATCGACACTTAGATTACTTCCATAAGCTAAAACGTTTATTCGGTCACTGCGAGCTTATTGCTAGCAATCGGAAGTTTGTTGTATTGCGAGCAGTGAAGTTGTAATGTAAGCGATCATTTTAGACCGTTCTTTACAACCGTTTGATTTAGGTCTAGTGGTGCAGCGCTAATATGCCTGACTATGCCTGCCGGTACTTTGTGATGTGTTTTTGCGTTGTCGTTGGCAATCAACACCGTTTTTCGGTTTTTCTTAAGTAACGTGCCGGTGACTGTCGTGCCGTCATGAGTAAATTGCACTTTCATACCAGGTCGTAAGATGGCAATCGCGGCTTCGTCTTGCTGCTTTTGTAGCTCATCGATGCGCTCACATACAAATTGATTGAGTATATATAGTTGGTCAATGGATAAATGGCTGATGTCTATCGTGGTTTTGATGTCTTTATTTGTCATGGTGTGCTTACTTTTCTATATCTGAGCGCAGGCGTTTGTCTGCGAACAGGACTTTCCAGCGCCGAGGGGTTAAATCGATAACGTCTTTTGCCGGATGTTGTGAGACGCGCTGCAGTACATCCACCAAGTAGTGATACGGATTGATGTTGTGTAATTTGCACGTCACGGTGAGTGTATGCAAGACGCCAAGCTGTTTTGCGCCTAGTTCACTCCAACAGAACAAGTGATTCTTTCTTCCCATAGGGATAACGCGCAGGGCTCTCTCCAAGTGGTTCGTATCGATGCTGACTTGCGCATGAGTGAGGTAAGTTTTTAACTCATGATGGCGCTCATAGGCATAAGCAAGTGCTTTGGTTAACGGGTCTTTAGGCAGTAATTCAGGTCTCTGGCGCTGCTCGTATATCCATTTGAATAATGCAGTAATGATAGGCTCACTGTGTTTAAGGCGATATTGCACGGTATCCTCGGCATTAAGTGCCTGTTTTCGTATGTGCGCTTCAATCTTGTATAGCTTTTGTATTTCAGCCAAGGCGTATTGCGCCTCTTTAGGGTGATAATCCAATGCTTTTTCGAAGTAGCGGCGCGTGTGCGCCCAGCACGCTGCATGGGTAATTGTTTGACCTTGATGATTAAGCGTATCAATGACTTGGCTATATACCGCATAACCATCGCTTAACAAGGTGCCGTTAAAGCCTGCTAGTTGCTCCATTGCATGTTGTTTACCGCGAGAAGACGACCAGGTAAAGGCCACTTCATCTTGCTCACCATACATCGGCCAGAAGTACGTTTGCTTCATTGTTTTTGATGGTTGGCTTGATGTGCGGCTGCGGCGAGTCGAGGATTGTCGACCCGCCTTCATCGGCGTTTCATCCATACTGATGTTCCCCCCACTCAGTATATTGCCAAGCACCGCTTTGGCGATAGGGGTCAGTAAATCAATCCCTTGGCTAACATAATTAATTAGGGTAGCGCGTGATAGCGTGACCCCCGATTGCAACATCCGCAGATGCTGGCGATGAAGGGGTAAATGATAAACCGCTTTATCTACCATGAGCCCTGCTAATAAGGACACATCGGCATAGGTGCCTTCTAGTACGTTAAGTGGTGTTTTAGGCGATTGGATATCCCCACTGTCTTTGTGCTTGAGTACATTTTTGCGGTAAATGAGAATTTGATAGCTACCTGGCAATTGTGCCAAGCGATGGCTTTCTTTTACGCCAATGACCTCATAGTTATCTGCATCTTCACCTTCAAGCTCCGGACATGGGACATCAATCACTTTTGTCGGTACATCATCAGTAAAGCGAAGACCAGTGTCATTGACGTTATTTTCATCTTTTTGCTTGACTGAACGCGCATAGCCTTTGACGGCTTTTTTAGGCGCAGACGGTAAACCTTCATCCTGAGCTTGACCAAACAAGTTGGCTTGGTCAGGATTATCGATGATGTGTTTTTCTGATTTGCGCCCAAACAATTGGCGTTTAAACCAGTCAACTTGTTGCTGTAATGCTGCCATTTGCGCACGCACTTTTTCATATTCTTCGATAGGAATATGCGTGCTGTTTTGTATACTGGTTGAGGCGCTTTTCATGCCGCGAAGTATAGCAAATTCAGCTACTTAAGTCGCTTGTTTTGTTTGCCTTTTTGCCAATAAATACCATCTATTAAACACTGCAGTTGCGCGGCATTGAGCGATAGTTTGCCATCGTTACCCGCCACCTTGGCAAAGGTGCCGCGCTCCAGTCGTTTTGACCACAAACAGTACCCACCTTGATGATAATACAGCACCTTCATCATCGTGCGTTTACGATTCACAAACACAAACCAATCGCCTGCATGCGCAGGCAGTTGCATCTGGTGTTTCACCAAGGCCGCCAAGCCGTCAAACTGTTTGCGCATATCGGCAATGCCCAAATACAACCAAATGCGTGCATTGGTAGAGGACAACATCAGCCATCAGTACTCATATTCAGCACGACACCGTTTGGTAGCGTTAGCTCAATTTGCCATTGGCGCGTGTCTGGCAAGGCCATTGACTTCGTATCAATCGGCAACCACTGAGATGGCGCTTGCGCTAAGTGACTGTCACTGCGCTTTTTGCGTTGCAGGTAAAACGTAGATTGATTGATGTTGCGCGACTGACAAAACTGCTGGATTGTCATCTCGCTAACGGCTTGCTCGTCGATGAGGCGTTGCCATTCTTCACTTGTTCGTCTGGTCATTGATAGGTCTCCTGTATTTATCAATGACGCGATCTTAAATTATGCTTACGAGTGGGTGAAGAACGGTCTATTTTGATCGCTTACGTTCAAAGACGACTATTTATCTGATGTTAGAGCAGAAGCCATTTTTAAAAGAGCGTCCCAACTATCAGGTGGATTACCTGAAGCCAGCATTTTAGCAAACACTTTATATGCGTCGTTTTTGCTTTCATATGCGCGTTTGGTTTTTTCATCGTTAACCCACGCATAAACAATAATTTTGGAAGCTTGATGATAGCGAAAAAAGAGTCGATATTGTTGAAAGAATTTTGCTCTGAACCAGTGTTTATTGTGGTCGCCTAAAGTTGTACCTTGGCGGTATTCAGACTTAGTAGGGTCTTGCGGGATTATTTCAAAGGCCAGTTTATGAATAGCAGCCAATCGTTTAGTGGCATTCTTCTTCACATAACCTTTCGGATCTTTTGCTTTCAGCTTCTCGACTTTTTCAGTCAATACTTCGAATTGCTCAACGAATAAAGGATGGGCATAAAGCGTCCAACCATTAACAACAATAGGCAGTGTATCAGGCAAGGTTATTCATCGTCTTCTGAAAGCGGTGCATCCAAGTCAATCTCGACATCAGTAATCAATGACGCGACACTATCTTTCATTGAAGCACTGAGAGGTTGAATTCGCTCTGGATGGTTTTGTATGTCATGGCCTAAAAATGACAAAAATGCATCAAGGGCTGGGTCAGTTTCACTTTGCTCAGCACGAGATAATGTGACGTTCCCATCCGCTTGGACAGTAAACTTAATCTTGTCTCTTTTACCCAAGTGCAAAGCTTTACGCACAACACTAGGCACTGTCGTCTGAAAACGCTCAGTTAAAGTTGATTCTGTTTCTAACGGTAATTGTGGCATAACAATGTCCTCAATTGGTCGAATGAAACAATAGTAATGCATTTGCATTACTATTGCTAGGGCTGATTAATATAAACGCTCATCACTCAAAGCTGACGGATGACTTTTGTTGTACACCTCACCAAGTTTGATGCGAGACACATGCGTATATATTTGTGTAGTGGAAATGTCGGCATGTCCGAGCATCTCCTGTACATGTCGAAGCTCTGCGCCATTATCCAGCATAATGGTGGCTGTAGCATGCCGAAACAAGTGACATGCACCACCGCGCTTCATACCACTTAGCTTAACGTATCGACCGACCATTTCTGAGAGCTTGCCAGGTTTATACGCCTTACCATTGTTTGCTAAAAACAATGTGCCGCCCGATGCGATATTAGCAAACTGCCCTCTAACTTTTGTGAGATACAGCGCTATCCATTCGCACGCTCGAGCGCTTATTGGCACAATGCGTTCTTTTCCACCTTTACCATGATTTACCCTAAGCAGTCGGTCGTTGAGGTTTACATCGTCAATATCAAGCGCTTGTAATTCAGTGCGCCGAATACCTGTCGCGTAAAATACTTCCATGATGGCGCGATCACGATATCCACGTAAGCCAAATTGCAATGCAATTGACAGTATTTGCTCAATTTCCTGCTGCGTGAATAGTGCTTTTGGTAACGATCTTCCCTTGCTAGGTAATTCGATGTGCTGAAGTGAATTGAAATCAATAAGACCTTTTGCATGCATCTTTTCAACGAAGGTTTTAACAAACGTGAGCAAATTCCGTTTCTGTGCAACACACAGAGGTGCGTCCTTTAGCGATTGGCGATAGCTGTTTAAATACTCCATATAGCTATCCATTAAATCCAAAGTAATTTGGTCAATGTAGCGGACGTTTTGCGTCAAACACCACATAAAGAACTTTTTAAGTCCAGAGTGTTTGCCACGAAGGGTATCACTGGCTTGGCCTCGTGCTTGGCACAATTTAAGGTAATAGTGCACGCACCGCCATATGTGGTTAGAAGTTGGCTTTTTTATGAATTACCTCCTGAATTTTGTTCATAGCATTGGAAAGCATTAGGTCTGCTTCAGGACGCTGCCATTGAATGACGGCTGGACGACCGCGGCGAATACGCTTACCAAAGCGATAGCCAATTGCAGAAACTATCACCCCATTTTCATCCGTCTCTGGAAACACCACACAGCCTCTGAATAGCTCACCACCGGTGCCAAGTAGCAATCCTTCCTGCTGAAGTCTTCCTCGAATTGCACCGCCGACGAGAGTTCTACGACTTGGCACTTTCGTAATCAAACTGCGTGTACACAAACAAGGGAAAGAATGCTCTTTTAAGTCACCAGGAATATGTGCAGCCTGCTCTATGAAAACACACGCCCACTCACTACTTAAAAAGCATTGGTGGTAATAGTCAAACAGTTGCTGAATGTAGGTTGCGCCTACATCTATCTGCGAAATGGCCGCTAGATAGGTTGGATTACTTGTCTTGTCCATGGCGCACCTCCTGCATGCCAATGGCTTTGCGAATTGAGCCACCTTTGAGATTGATTTCATGAGTTTGATGCACGATTCTGTCGAGCGTGGCGTCTGCCAATGTAGGGTCTTGAAAAGCGTCATACCAACTTTTCACTGGATATTGTGAGGTGATAAGCATCGAGCCTTTTTTGTCACGACTTTCAATCAACTCAAACAGTAAGTGCCGCTCAATCGAGCTAAGTGGCGATATTCCCCAGTCATCAAGCACAATAAGAGGTGTTTTGAGCAATTTTCGTCGAAGTGCCGTCAACTTCTCCTGCTTATCTGCCGCTACCAAATTAAGGATGAGCTCGTTAAACCGAAAATACAGCACAGGGATACCTTCGCTAATTGCTTTGTTAGCCAGCGCACAGGCAATTGTCGTCTTACCGGTGCCTGTCGCACCCGTAATGATGACGTGATGACAATTCACCACCCAGTTGAGAAATGCCAGCTCGTTGACTTTTGCCTGCTTCAAAGACGGAAACAAAGAATAGTCCAAATCGGCAACGGTCATATTTGGCCAGCGAAGTCGGGCTGCTTTTTGCAAGTACGCCAGCTTCTTGTTTTGGCAAACCTCTAATTGCTTGGCTAACATATCATCCAGTCGACTCAAAAAGTCCATATTAGCGACATCAGCACTGGCCATTTGGGCCTTCAATGCCTCGCACATACCTTCAAGCTTCAATGCCGTTAAATCATCAAGTACTTTCTCATTAAGCTTCATGATGACCCCCATAGTATTCTCTACCACGCACATTCTGGTGAGCAGGGTTAAATACAGGTAAATTCTCAAAGCCATCCTCATGCGCTTGCGCACTGATGATCATGGCTACATATTCGGGTGTTTTCATGTTGTGACACAGTGCGTATTGACAGGCTTTGTCAACAATGTCTTCACCATGTTTTTTGACAAATGATTTGAGCTTTAAACAGCGTGTACCAATTGCGCGAGAGGAAGGGTTAACCGTATTACCGTACCAATCTGTGACCAAAGCATGAATCGATTCACCTACTACTTTCGCCCATGCTAGGTTGCGTGTTTGACTATTATTATGCTTGTCAGCCAGATGCTCGGCAGGCATATGAGAGTCTTGTGTACTGGCCAACTTAATACCGTTGAGCACTTTATGCTCGGCAACTTGATGATTGTCATGAATGACTTTGAGCGAATTTTGATCAACTCGAACCTCTACTTGCTCACCGCGAAGTTGATAAGGCACAGAGTAAAAATTATCTTTGTATTTGACGTGGTAGTCAGGCAAAACTCGCGTTTTTTCCAGCGCCACCAACATTTTGAAAGGTACGGCTGGCAAAGGCTTCAATGCGGCTTTTTCATTTTGAACAAACAAATCATTGCGAGATATCTGAGTGCCTTGAAAAGGTAAGTTATTTAACTTCTCAACTTCTTTACACAGATGTTCATTGATTTCATCCAAACTGAAGAAGCGATGGTTTTGCATCATTGGGATCAAAATTCGCTGGGTGATGAACTTTACGATCATCTCAACCAGTGCTTTATCTTGAGGATGATTCGGCCTACACGTATCGATAAGCACACCATAATGCTCAGCAAAAGCCTCGATGTTTTTATTCAAAACTGCCATGAGTCCGGGCTTAGTGACCAGCGCTTTTGCATTATCCAATCCAACGACTTCTGATGGACCACCAAAATCTTCGAACATCCTTGTCATTCCTTCAATCCAGTGCTGCGTCTTTTCACCATAGGTAGCCCAAGCAAACATTTTCTGGCTGGCCCCTAAGACTGCAACAAACACTTTTACCCATACCTTTTTACCGTTTGAAAGGTAGAAAATCTTGGTGCCTGCATAGTCGATGTAGGTGATTTCACCCGCCATATGAAGCTGCTTCATAGTAAGCTTGCAGCGCTTCAATGCTTGTCTCACAATGCGGAAAAAATGAGTGCGACTAAGCGCCGTTTCCGGATTCTCAGCCACATATTCTAAATATAAAACCGTGCGTGACTTTCGTTTGCCTCTTGGTTTTGTCAACTCGACCAAAATTTCTTCGATATCTGGTTGTCGCTTGTTTTTGACAGGCTTCACTGATGCTGGATACAGAGTCTTCACTAATTCGCTATCAGTCATCGACTCAATTGAGGGATACTCCATGGTTAATGCATCACAGCGCTTGTTTAGCCGCATCATGGATTGATGTGAGGCGTCGGCCAATCGGCCTTGTTCTCGTATTGTAATTTTGGGCAAATAAAACTTCGCTCTAATCGCCGAGCGGATTTGTTTAATGTTTAACATGTTAAAAACCTTTATTTATGTTTTAAAAAATAAAGGCGCACGCAGGCACTGTCTCTCTAATCAAGTAGAGAAATTTGACAGGCTATGCTGAATAAACGATACTCTGGTTATCGGGTGTTCAATTCGATATGTTTTCAGAGGCTCAAGGGTGCAACCTTGAGCTTTTGTCGTTTTTGCGCCAGAGAAAAATGACAATCTTTAACTATTCATTTTTTACCTCCTGATTTGTTTTACCGGTATTGTTTATCTTTTGCGTCGCAATCCATCGGGCGACATCTCGTGTTAGCGCGAACTTTCCACGTCGACCCTCTATCGGAAACGTGTCGACGGGCACAGAATTTCGGCTTACAGCCTGGCGAAATGCGTCCGCACTGGTATACCCCAAAGACTTATATAAAAGCTGGCCGTATATCAACGGGCCAAACGCGTTCAACAGGTCTTTTTCAAGGCTGCTTGCAAGTGAATCTACTTGTTCATTATCTTCAGTCATTCCTAGCACTCTTCAAAAGTTACGGGTGCATACTAAGTCTAATCAAATATCTCAGAGTGAAAAGCGTTAAAAACAGTACAACATGTCAAAATGGCGCTTTTTGTTTTCATTTACTATCATATAGTTACAGCAGAATTGGCATTAACTAAAGTCACTTCACTCACTTCAGCCTGGAATATAAATCATGGCTACATCACAAAATTGTAAAACGCACATCAACCTACAGAATCAGGTGGTCTTACATTATTTCTGTGACACAGTGGATATTGCGATGAACGGCACATCTATACATTCATTTGTTGAGCCGAGTGTAAATGACAGTGGTAAGTGGCGACGTATACTCAATGAAGGGCGGACGTATATGGACTCCTCCTCATTTGCAAGTATTTCGGTTAATGGCTAATGGTATAAACTGCCTACGTATATTCGGTTTCTGAATGATGCTATTTATTAAGCATCGAACCTCTATGGGCTATTCGCACACTTGGTCCCTAACGCTTACACGAGCTCGGATAGGCTCTTCGTCCGCTCTGGGTTTTACAAGTGTCGGTCTTACCTGTTTGCCATCTCACGCTATACTCTTGCAACTTTGGATGAAATTGTTGTACTTAACTGTTTTAATTGTAATTTTTATACTGAAGCTATTAATTCTGGGCGATAACTATCATTATTGTTAACTATTGCCCATGCGACTCTAGCAGTTTTGTTTGCCAACGCGACCGTGACAATGTTTACATGTTTAGTGGAAGTAAGCTTCATTAACCACTGACTCAAAGCATCATTGTGACGATGCGCGTGTCTAATAACAGCCCTAGCACCATGCACTAAAAGTTTGCGTAAATAGCCATCACCTCTTTTGCTAATGCCTAATAATTTAGGCTTGCCACCTGTACTATGTTGTCTTGGCGTGAGACCTATGGATGCAGCAAAATCTCTGCCTTTTTTGTAGGTCTTTCCGTCTCCTATTGCACTAGATAAAGCACTAGCGCACAAAACGCCTATTCCTCTCAACTCTAATAATTTAGTGGCAACAGGGTCTTGTTGAACATCTTCTTGAATAGTTTTATCTAGTTCGTCTATCCGTTCATCAAGATTAATCAGATCATCAAATAAACCTTTTAATATTGACCTAAACATGGATGATAAGCCGTTGTCCCCATCCTCTAGCCACAAAGGAATAGCCTGGCGCAGCTTCTTGATACCAATCGGCGCTACTAATCCATACTCACCGACTAAGCCACGAATTTGATTGGCCTTACCCGTTCTTTGAACCATTAAATTATCGCGTACTCGGTGCGCCGCTTGCACATCTTGTTGTCTGACAGTTTTTAAGCTAACAAACCGCATACTTGGACGACTCATTGCTTCACAAATAGCTTCTGCGTCAACAGCATCGTTCTTATTGCTCTTGACATAGGGCTTTACGAATTGCGCATGAATAATTTTAACTTTATATCCTCGTTTTTGTAATTCACGCCCCCAATAATTTGCGGAGCTGCACGCTTCCATAGCTATTTCCGCACCATGAGGTACTTTCCGACTTATTGCTGCGAGCCATTTAGATCTAGAATATTTTCCTTTCCATTTGACTTCACTAAATCTATCGACCGCGTGGACATGAAAAATAGACTTTGCAATATCAACACCTACTCTAGTAATGTTACCCATGGGTTTCTCCTCAATTGAACATGGTTTTCTGACAATTACCATTGTGGCCTAAAAATGCCGCATCGTCAGGTTGAGGAGGAGTCCATCCCATTGATTACTACAGCCTCACAAGAAAAACTAGTAGATGCATTGTCTTTTTCAAGAGCTAAACTATCCAAACGACAAATAGATGTTGCCACAAAAGAAATAGCGGAGTTAAATCAGTCTTTACTTTGGAGTTCGCTTAAGCAGGACTTAAAGCAGGAAGATATAAATGACCTATATGATGAGCTGCCATATCAAATTAAACGGATTGTGCTAAAACCGTCGACTTATTCAGATCACTTCTATCGATTTGATCATTGCCCAGGCAGTGTCAAAATCAACAAAGTAGAAAAAATCGGCTCCTACAATGCATTAGCAGCGCTTCTTTTACTTCTGCGCGATAAGAGATACCGGATAGAAAAAAGTGCGGACGAACATATTCATAGAGCCGTATTTCGATTACTACTGAGCATTTTTCAGCACCCTTCATTTTACCGTTTTCGACACGAAATTTGGGCATTCATACGCAAGTACATCATGAGACTAGAACCATCAATATTGGAAAAAATGGGTCTAGGATTCTGGGCCTTTTCTATGGAAAAAATCGAGGCGTTGGTGGCAGAAGAAGCTCAGCTTTTGAAAAAGGCTATCTATGCAAACATAGTTGAGGACTTTAAAGATTCTCCATTATTTTTTTGCCTTCTGTATCGTAATGCAGATTGCTTGAAAATAATTGAAGCTCTTGAGTTAATTTATGCAAACCAGCCAACATCGATGGAGCGTATCGACATGTTCTTCATTAGATTTACGGAAAATAGAAGGCGAGGTACTTCTAAGTTACAAGCACCCAGCATAACTTTTGAATCTTTAGTCCACATAATTACCGTGCTTATCGGTAACTCGGCTGACGAGTAGGGTGGAGGTAACACGCGGAATAATAGAATCGCGAGAGATGCCGTCAATATGATGAGTAATAGACACGCCTGTGGCAGGCGCTGCTACATATCGATTGAACAAATATTGCGTACCATCAGGTGTTTTTACGATGAGACCTTTTGCGCCATTGTTGGCGTTAACACATTTTGCTGTCCAGTAGTCCTTAGTGATGTAAAGTGTGTTCGCAGGTAGTGCTAACCCTGTTCGAGCGCTTGCGCTTGCCGCAAGAAATTTACTTTGCCCCTTACCCGGCAGTGAAATGTTCATCCCCGGGGTAATGGAATAATGCGGCAAAACAGATTCGTTGAATGTAGGGGCACCTTCCACAAAAGGCGCAACCGAATACGTAGTGGTGCCACGACAAAAGTCACTCGCTTCCACTGGTGCGCCTTGCGGCACGCCTTGATTGGATAAGGGAACTGGAAACTTCCACGTAATGCGCGGAATATCTAACTGCCAGTCACCAAGCTCATTGTTGTAATAGGTTTTATTTAAAGTGGTGGCATCAAGGGTCGCCCGCTCAACAGCGCCTGAGGCTTCGTTGACATACCCCGCACCGCGTGTACGCGTTACTGCCACCGGCAGCAAGGAATTACCAGGAATACTGATATCTGTATAACTAAAACTGACCGAGCCACTACTAATGTCAATTTGGTCACCCAACATGGTGTTACCAAACGGTTGTAGCCTCTCTTCTACGTTAGCTCGTTCAACATGCTCAAGCACCACTCCTAGGGTACTTTCTGCATCATCCAGAGTATTTTGAGCCTTGCCTAACACGCCTTTAGTGTCGCATTCCGAAACGTAACCCTCTAAGTCAGGAACACTACAATTGGGCAGTGAGCTCTTGACACCATTATGGTCGCTTGCGGCCGCGTCACTTGTATAAATACACGTAGCAATCGCAAAAACCGACGCGCACACAAGGGCAATAGTACTTTGATTGAATTTAGTCATGATGAATTCCTTTTACTGCGATTCTGAGACGACGCTTCCTAGCGCGTCAGTGTGTAAGTAGGTGACTCTTTTTTTCAGCGTCGACGGTGCATCCGTCACTAGTGTCGTCTGCGCACTCGTTTTACTTTCATTAAACCCATCTCCGTCGGTAAAGCTTATACGAAGCGATAAACGTTTACCCACGTCCACGCTTGTTAGCACATAACTTGACGAACGCGCACCGCCTATGCTATTGCCATTTCTCAACCATTGATATTGGAAACTACCCAGACCGTTTGAATCTTGAATGGTATTAGATGAGTTAAGTCGGGTACCAACGTTCGTTGCTCCACTGATAGTGACTGAGCCTGTAGCGGGTGAGTTTACGACAGGTGATGTAATCATTACTGTTACAAACTTCCAATTACTGCACCGTGAGCTTTTTTTGTTGCAGGCTTTAAACCGATAACGGTAACGCCCCTCACCTTTATTGGGTGTGATGTTATGGTGAATATGATTTCCCGAGCTCGTTCTAGAATGATAAGAATATGACGAATTTCCTGGTCGTTGCTCTTCAAATTCGTAATACCCACCAGAACCAATAATGCCGCTAGCTCGCGTCCATGAAAGCTCTAGAGTTTGACCAAGCTCTAAAGTTAACGAATTCTGGCGTACGTTAGTAGGCATACCCGGGGTACCGTAGGCGTAAACCAAATATGTATGACTCCAAGCATTACAAGTCTGACTTCCAGACGCCATATTGCATGCCCGAGCCCTGTAGCGGTAATTGCCAACGGATGAAAAATAACGACGCCGTGAAGGTCTTGCTTCATGATGCACGAGTTTCCAATTGTTTCCAGCAAAACGCTCCTGCAACTGGTAAATAATAGCGCGATCCACCGCCGGCCAAGATATCAGGGAACTGCCACCAACCTCTGGATATTGGCCTGCGCTCGAGCTTATGCGTCCCATGGTGCTTGGTGCACCGCCCTGTGTCTCTCCTGAGCCCGAAATACCTAAAACTGGGTGTGACGATAGGTCGACGAATAGTGCTTCGTTAGATTGCCCTTCATCAGGTAATGATGCATTCGCTCGATCAAAAGAGCCACTCTCTCTGCACCCTCGTTTGCCAATACCGGCTCCGACGTGATATATCAATAGCTTACATTCGAGACTTTCTCCCATGTTAATTTGATCATCAATCACCATTCTACCGTCTATATCGAAAACATAAGGTGAATTTGCCATGCGCACAAGCTCGGGAATGCCATCCAAATCCACGTCTATCAAGTTGGTTGTATGTTCCGTTGCGTTCCAAGCGTAGCCAGCAAAATTCGAAGCGAGAACGATCGCGTTCGATGTATCCAAATCACCGTTCTTGTCTGTTGTTATAAAGTAATGGCTGTCACCGCTGTACATCGCTTGCGCAAAGATATCATCGGCACCATCATCGTTAAAATCTGCAAAATAGAAATGATGTTGTTTATTTGAAGGGATCGATTTAGGATTGCTGATAGTTTGGCTTGGCTCAAAACTTAAACTTTTTTTCGTTAAAGGTATATATTTGGTAGATATTCGCTTCGCTAGAAATATTCCCTCCGTCTTCACGAGAACCATCTTCGCCAAATTCTTTATAAGGGCTTTCGCCACTAATCTGTAATAATACATCAGTCAAACCGTCTCCGTTAAAGTCGCCTGTGATATCAATAGGTGCTTCGCGGTGCATGAACACGGGCAATACTAAGGAACGAACAAATTCAACACGTTCAAATGGATAATTGGCATCACCGAACGCTATCGCCAATTCGTTTGTTTCACGTTGCACTATAGCAATGTCGTCAAATGCGTCGTGGTCAAAATTTCCCACGATTACGTCTGCTTCAGATACTAGCCAATTTATGGCTAAAGTGGATATCGGCGCTGCCGTTCGCCTTGTAATATATGCATCATTGATATTGCTCATAAAGGTATGAGCATCAGTATTTGCTCTGGCTTGCAAAATCACATCTGGCTTTTTGTCGCCGTTAAAATCGCCGAAATGATGCAGGTATTATTCACTGTCCCACAAGGCATTATTTCGTGAGGGCAGTGGTTTTGAGGGGCTAACAGGTTTTTCACCAGGCTTAGACTGTGTCGCAGGCGGTTTGCTTTGAGCTAAGGCCAATTTGTGGAGATTTAAAAGAGGAATAATACACAGCGTTATGACTGCGATTTTGCAAGCGTAAGCCGAAAAAGAGGTGGCTGACATGTCAACTATCCTTGTTTGCGAGTGAACTATCTTCGATTTATTCTTCAATGAGTAAACATCAGAAAAACCGAATTAATATCCATATAATTGTCGAAGGCATTTAGTGTTAGTCGAATTCTAAGTCTAATTCAAGTGTTTTTTCTATTTTTATGTCAAATAGCCTTTTTTTCATGCGTTCAGCATTTCACTGCGAATATTCTAGCTAAACCTTATTTAGTTGTTTGTTATGAGTTATTTGCTTGTTTGCAAAAGATATGGCAGGTTGAGGGTGATCATAAGAAAGCATCAATTTTTGCGAGTCAAAATATGTTGAAAATCAAACGAAATTGTTTATTTATTGTACTTTTAAGCTTTTTAGTTAGCCTCTCGACCGCCGCCTTAGAAGTGGACCCAAGCAAACAAGCCGGCTCAAAAATCCAAGCCGACAACCTATACCCTCAAGTAAAATTTGAAACCAGTATGGGCGACTTAGTCATTGAGCTGAACCGTAAAAGAGCACCCTTAACCGTCAATAATTTTCTAGAGTACGTGAGCACTGGAGAATACGACAACACGCTATTTCATCGCGTGATTGGTGACTATGTGGTGCAAGGGGGTGGTTATACACCTGAATTTAAAGAGAAAAAAACCAATACGCCTATTTTAAACGAGTCGGGCAATGGCTTAAAAAATGACTGGTACTCAATCGCTATGGCTAGGCAAAATGACCCACATTCTGCGACACGCCAGTTCTTTTTTAATATGGATAGCAATGACAATTTAAACCCTGGCAGAGAGTGGGGATATACCGTGTTTGGCAACGTGTTATCTGGTACCGAGGTGCTAGATGCGATTGCCCTAGTTGAAACAGAATATCGGCCCCTTATTCGCTTTCAGGACGTGCCAAAGGAGCCTGTAATTCTGATAAAGGCCAGTGTGATACCTGAGCCTCAATTTGGTACTGATCCATAAAGTTAAATACCTGCGCTGTTTAAGACACATATGACCACATTAAATTGTACTGCTAAAACTTAATTTTACGGCTGAAGTAATTGAGCTATCTACCGATAAATTTGAATAAATAAAGCTTAAATTATCTATGTAAGGGGCTACATGCTAGGTCTGGTATTCACAAGTTTAGTTAACATGGTAGAAAGTAAATACTCATACGAATTTGCAGCTAAAGTGCTAGACGATGCCGATTTGAGTACTCAAGGTGCCTATACGTCCGTAGGGTACTATAGTTTCTCTGAATTACTTTCGATTATCAAAGTACTCTCTAGAAAAGTCCAAATACCTTTAAACGAATTGCTAACGGCTTTTGGCGAACACTTGATGCGGGATATCGCAAGTGGACACCCCCACTTGCTTGAGCACTACAGGGATTTATTCGACTTACTAGAAAAGCTCGATAAAGAAATTCACGTTACAGTTAAAAAACTTTATTCAAATGCCAGTTTACCTCGATTTAAGGTCGCATTTTCCAACCAGCGCACAATGGATTTGCTATATCATTCCGAACGACGACTTGAGCACCTTGCACTTGGATTATTAAATGAGGCCAGCAGAATGTTTGATGAAGCAATAACGACTGAGTTGCTGCCATCAGATGACGACAAGTTCGATGTGCTGATTCGCATCAAAAAAACAAATAAAGTGGCATAAATCCATGACACTAACAAACGCGCAACTCGCGAGAAAAACTCTGTTAGAAAAACGCCTTTACCGAGAAAAACTTGCGCGTCTTGAAGCCGAACGCTTATTGATTGAAAAAACAACTGAAGTATACAACGCGCATGAGGACACTAAGTCAGTAAGGGATGTACTTGACATGGCGATATGGGCATCTGGCGGTTCGGTGTGGGATTGGCGAAAGGAGAGCAATTCGTCTTACTGTCGTTTTTTCCAAGACGATGATCCTAATATCTTGCGTGAAGCTAACATTGGATTTTCAGAGTTTTTCGAGGCGATACATCAAGACAACCGTAAAGAGTTCAGCGACAAAGTACATGGAATACGAAGTCGAGCCGCTGATGGCATTGATTGTGAGCTCAAAATACGGGCATCGGATAAGTCTTATCGCTGGCAACGCATCCAGGGCAAGGCGGTAGCGTTCGACGACGCTGGCAATGCGCTTAGGGCCATTGGAACGGTTATAGACGTGGATCAACTCGTAAGAGCCAAAGAGTCGCACAGACTAATGGCGCACGTATTCGCAAACTCACAAGAGCCCATGCTGATTTTAAATCACCAGCTTGAGATATTAGAGGCCAACAGAGCACTGGGGGCGAGGCTAGAGGTCCAGCGAGCGAAACTGAAAGGGTGCTCTATCAGCGAACTGCTCTCCCTCTCACAAGAAGAAATAAAACAACACTTCGAACAGTCCATCGAAGTGATTGAAGCTCAGCTTAGATACAATAAACATATCATTCCTGTAGAAGTATTATTCAATAGTCTCATCATTGAGGAGCAGTCGAAAGTTTACATCGTGTGCAGCATTAAAGACTTAACGGAGCGCAAGCATACCCAAGCCCAATTAAGGAAAATGGCGCGACATGACGCCCTAACGGGCTTACTTAATCGCAGCGCACTTCAAGAGGCATTAACGCAAAAAATAGCCTCATCGAAGACTACAAAATTAGCCGTGCTGTTTTTAGACCTAGATGGGTTTAAAGATGTTAACGACAGTATCGGACATGAGGCTGGCGATGCCTTGCTACGAGGTATTGGACAAACCTTAAGTCATTCAGTAGCGAATGAATCGCTGCTCGCTCGCTGGGGTGGCGACGAGTTTGTGGTTACATGCGAATATACCGATGATTGCGAATGGCAACGACAAGCAAACAAGATATTGCAAAGCTTTAAGCAGGCCGAGTTAGACGTCAAACGATATGGATTTAATGTATCAGTGTCGGTGGGTGTCGCTGTTTACCCAAAGGACGGCACTGACTTTGATGCACTTATTCGACACGCTGATATGGCGATGTATGAAGCGAAACGTCAAAACAAAGGACGTTGGATGACATACGAACCCAAATTTGGTGACAAAGCATTGCGCAGAATCACTATGTTGAATGAATTGAAGCTGGCCTTATCCAATCAGGATTTTGAGTTTTACATACAGGGAAAATTTGATGCACATCAGAAGCTTGTGTCTGGCGAAGTGTTAGCAAGATGGCACAGTAGCAAGTTAGGTCAGGTGTCACCGGCTGAGTTTATTCCTATGCTCGAACAGCATGGTCTATACTCAGAGATCGGATTACTGGCAATTAAAGCCGGCGCCCGCTATTTGCTGGAAGCAAGGCGGATTTTACCGAACCAAGACCTGTCTATTTCAGTCAATATCTCTCCCATGCAGCTACTTGATAATGCTTTTATCCCGCACCTAAAAAGCATATGCGATGAGTATGCCTTGCCATGCCATTTGCTTGAGCTGGAAATAACGGAGTCTGTGTTTATAAATAATGCTGAATTGGCAACCAAGAGACTGAATGAAATTCAGGCACTAGGCGTAGGTATTTCCTTGGACGACTTTGGTACTGGATATTCATCTTTAAGCTATTTACGGCAAGTAAGTTTTGACGCAATTAAAATAGATCGCAGCTTTATGTTTAGTATTCACGAAAACAAGCAAGCTAAAAATTTGCTCGTGTCGATTCTAAACATGTGTAAGACACTCCATGCAGACGTTATTATTGAAGGGGTCGAGACCAAAGCAGATTTTGAGCTTTTAGTGGATGAGGGCTTTTCGCTGTTTCAGGGTTTTTACTTTTGTCGACCCATTCCCTTTGACGACTTCGCAACTCAGTATTTGCAAATCACATAAGCACTCCTGCGAGCCACAACTTCCATCCCTTGACTTAAGGATTGCAAAAGCTGCAGTAAAACGATGAAGCGCTCTGTTGTTCAAGTGCCCGGCTTTCTTTATGGCCGCACTTACCGCAATTTGCCGCAATCGCTTTTGCCAGTTGAGTGGGCGCTTCGCATATCCCGCAAGGCAAACCTTTCTGCTCATGCTCAAAGAAAAAGTCCGGGAAGCCACAGTTCGGACAGTGCGCGTTGATGCGCTCGACGAGGTCTCTAGTCGCGCCTGCAATCACGCGCTGTCGTTCCGGGCAATGCATTGACCTAAAATCAGGCACCAAATATTGTGGAAATGCCTTTGTTTCGAATGCTCTTTTAAGTGCGCTTATTCCTACTACGCCTTTTTCAACGAGCTTAGCGTGTGCCGCCCCAGATTGCGCTATATGCCACGCTTGATTGGGGAATTGGCGAAGAAGCTCAACTAACTCCCCTTCGTTGTGCAAGGTCTTTGTGGAGAGTGAAACGGCCGCACTGTGCCAAGCAATAATTTCTATATTATTGGTTAAGTCAACAAAGGCTAGTATTTCTTGATCCATCACGCCAAGACCCATTGACTGGTTAAAACTGCCCTCACTACCAAGGCCCGCACTAAGGCCTGTTAGTTTGCATGCAAGGTGCGCCTTTTTTAGTGCCGTGTCCTTTGCCGATAGTGTCCTTTTAATTTCGTGGTCAAAGGTGCCTAGCTTATCGGTGTCAAAGTCGAATGTGTGCACTAGCTCAAGACTCAGTGATGCTTTTAGAATGGGCGCAACAATTAACTCTTTACCATGCTTGGTCAAAAAGGCAATTTGTTTAGGCATTCTGGGATAAGTCTTTCGCATGTTGCGTTTATGGCTCGGGTATCTGCTTTAAATCAGTGCGCATCATCATAGGTCATGTGGAAATAATCCGCGACCGCTTCTATGCTATCAAATAAAGATATATCGTCTAAACGCAAGAATGCGGTATACATGTGACTGGCAAAACGGCAAATTCGTTTCAATTTGCCGTTTATTTTAATCAACAACTAAGCGTTTAATAAACACTCTCCACCAAAAGGAAACCTGAATGAAAGCCTCCGATTTAATGATTAAGGCCTTAGAAGCAGAAGGTGTTGAATATATTTTTGGCATTCCGGGTGAGGAAAACCTCGACTTACTAGAGTCTCTTCGCAACTCATCCATTAAGCTTATTCTTACTCGTCATGAACAAGGCGCAGGCTTTATGGCTGCGACTTACGGCAGATTAACCGGTAAAGTTGGCGTGTGTTTATCTACTCTTGGACCGGGCGCAACGAATTTGGTCACGCCCGCCGCTTACGCGCAACTTGGCGCCATGCCGATTTTAATGATTACGGGTCAAAAACCAATTAAAACGAGTAAACAAGGGCGTTTTCAAGTAATAGATGTTGTGGATATGATGCGACCTATCACCAAATATACCGCACAGGTAGTGAGCGGTGACCGCATTCCCTCGGTGGTCAGAGAAGCATTTAGATTGGCCAGTGAAGAGCGCCCCGGTGCGACGCATATTGAACTACCTGAGGACATTGCCGCTGAATCAACAAGCGCACCACTTATTCCATCAAGCAAAGTACGACGACCGATTGCTGAATACAAAGCAATCAATGCTGCGGTAGATATGATTGAGCAGGCTACTTCACCAGTTCTGCTGATTGGTGCGGGTGCTAATCGTAAGTTGACAGCAAAGATGCTTGGAGAATTTGTCGAAAAAACGGGAATTCCGTTTATCACTACCCAAATGGGCAAAGGTGTTTTGGATGAAAGCCATCCTTTGTTCATGGGAAATACTGCATTATCAAGCGGTGATTTTGTACACCGAGCGATAAAGCGTGCTGACCTCATTATCAATGTCGGTCACGACGTTGTCGAAAAGCCGCCATTTTTTATGGAAGAAGGCGGGCAAAAAGTCATGCACATCAACTTTGATTCTGCTGCCGTGGACCCTGTTTATTTTCCTCAGCTGGAACTTGTGGGCGATATAGCCAACAGTATCTGGCAAATAAAAGAAGCTATCAGCCAGCAAGATCATTGGAAACTAGGCTTTTTTGAAGACGTTAACCATGCATATTACGACCACAGATGTGCCGCTGAAAAAGACGACCGCTTCCCTATATTACCCGAACGCTTGGTCAAAGAAGTCAGAAGTGCAATGCCTAAAGACGGCATTGTTACGCTCGACAATGGCGTATATAAAATTTGGTTTGCTCGTAACTATCCCGCGTATTTTCCCAATACCCTCCTGCTCGATAACGCCTTAGCGACAATGGGAGCGGGTTTGCCCTCAGCGATGGCAGCCAAGCTTGTGCATCCGGAAAAAGCCGTGATTACCGTATGTGGTGACGGCGGGTTTATGATGAATAGTCAGGAAATTGAAACCGCCGTGCGTTTAAAATTGCATATTGTTATCTTGATCCTGCGGGACGATGCCTACGGTATGATTAAGTGGAAACAATCAAATATGGGCTTTGATAACTACGGCCTGGACTACCAAAACCCCGACTTTGTGAAGTATGTTGAGAGTTATGGCGGTAAAGGCTGGCGCGTCAGTGCTGCAGATGAGCTCAGCCAACAAATCCAAGACTGTTTGGCCGATCCGGCAGTGCATTTGATTGACGTGCCTATCGACTACAGCTTAAACGATGAGACACTCAACAAAACCATTCGTGAATTAAGTGCCAAGCTTTAAGGAGAACTCATGTTAGCAAAATCCTATCCCTACTATTTGGCCAATAAAGCGGTTTATGCCAACGAAAAGCTAGAAGTCACCAACAAATACACACAAGAAGTGGCAACCAAAGTGGCGCTTGCAGATGCAAACGTGATTGACGAAGCAATCGCTGCGGCCGAATTGGCACAAGGCGAACTTAACAAAATGCCGCCTTATAAACGTCAACAGATTCTGCAACACTGCGTAGATGGCTTTCAAGCTCGCTATGATGAACTAGCCGATGCATTATGCTTAGAAGCTGGCAAACCCATCAAGGATGCGCGTGGAGAAGTTACGCGCTTAATCGACACTTTCAAAATCGCAGCCGAAGAATCGGTGCGCATTAACGGTGAGGTGACCAATTTAGAGATTACAGAGAGAGCGAAAGGTTATACTGGCATGTATAAACATGTACCTATTGGTCCCTGCTCGTTTATATCACCGTTTAACTTCCCGCTTAATTTAGCTGCGCATAAAGTCGCCCCTGCAATTGCTGCTGGCTGCGCATTTGTGTTGAAACCTGCTAGTCGCACGCCAATTGGTGCATTAATTATTGGTGAAATTCTAGCTGAAACGGATCTGCCGAAAGGTGCTTTTTCCATCCTCCCTTGCAGTCGCGATGGCGCAGATTTATTTACCACAGACGAGCGTTTCAAACTATTAAGTTTCACTGGATCGCCCGATGTAGGCTGGCAGCTTAAAGCCAAAGCAGGCAAGAAGCCGGTTATTTTAGAGCTTGGCGGCAATGCAGCTTGCGTAGTCGACAGTGATGCCGACATTGACGATGCGGTAGAGCGCATCATTTTTGGTGCCTATTATCAGTCAGGGCAAAGCTGCATCAGCGTGCAGCGCATTATTGTGCACGAAGACATTTATGATCATTTCAAAACTGCTTTTGTGGAAAAAGTGAAAAACCTCGTTCACGGTGATCCAAGCGATGAAAATACCTTTATCGGCCCGATGATTTCAGTGTCTGAAGCCGAGCGCCTTGAAGGTTGGATAAAGAACGCCGTAGAAGGCGGTGCGAAATTGCTATGTGGCGGTGAGCGCGACGGTGCTATGTTGCAAGCAACGATTCTCGAGAACGCTGCACCTGATAGCGAAGTAAACGCAGAAGAAGCATTTGGCCCTGTTTCCGTGTTGAGTAGCTTTAGTGATTTTGATGAAGCCTTAAAGCGCGTCAATCAAAGCCAGTTTGGTCTACAAGCCGGTATTTTTACGCGAGACATCTATAAAGCACATAAGGCGTGGGACGAACTAGAAGTCGGTGGTGTGGTGATTGGGGATGTACCTAGCTGGCGAGTGGATAATATGCCATACGGCGGTGTTAAGGAGTCTGGGCTGGGGCGAGAAGGTATTCGTTATGCCATTGCTGATATGACAGAGATTCGCTTGATGGTATTGCGTACGCCCAACAAGTAAGCACTAAGACTCTGTTCTTAATTGGAACCAGAATCAAATATTTACGCAGTGTTTACTTAACCCGGACTCTGGATAAGAGGCAGTGTTCGGGTTATCTAACTGCGCTTAATGCGGGCAATAAGCTAGCCTTGATGGATGCAAAATCGACTTGAGGCAAGGCTTCAACAACAGGCTTTGCAAAGTAATAGCCTTGGAAGTAGCGAAAACCCATACCGTACAAGACGCTCAACTCTTCCAAAGTTTCAACGCCCTCTACTACGATTCGGTTTGAGTTATCTTCGAGCAATGTTTTTACATCTGCAACAATTCGCTGTCGACGCTCATCCTTATCGATATTGATAATTAATGCGCGGTCAATTTTAACAACGTCCGTATGTACATCGCATAGCAACTTGATCCCCGAATATCCGGCACCAAAATCATCAATGGCAGTTTGAAAGCCTCTGGATTGATAATCGTTTATGATGTTGACTAGATGCTCTGTATCATAAATCGACTCTGTCTCGGTAAATTCGAAAATAATCTTATTGGTAGGGAAATTGACTTTTTTCGCCGTACGCAAAGTGGTTGATATACATCGCGAGGGTTCATAGACCGCGTTAGGCATAAAGTTAATTGAAAGATAACTGTCTAAGCCAAGTTCAGATGCAAGCTCTATCGCTTTCACGCGGCAGGCTTGGTCTAAGAAATAAATATCTTCTTTGGGCACTGCTTCAAATACCTGTGCGGCAGATCCACCTGCCTTTGGGCGAACTAGCGCCTCGTAGCCATAGACGGAAAAAGTGTCCAAATCAACAATGGGTTGAAACGCCATGGTGATTTCTATGGGGAGCGGCTTTGACTGTTTGCACTTTTCACAATTCATAAGCTGATTTCGTTGTTTACAAAGATTGCCCGTATATGCATAGAAATATCGGCAATTTAGTCGTCTTCTTTAGCGCAAAACCAGCGGTATAATCTCGCAATAGAGGCCACCAGCCTATCCACTAAAAAATGTCGCAAATTAGTAACAGATTATTGTTATAGCAGGTTCTTGCGATTTGTCGACACTCTAAAACAACTTAATTTCGTCTTATTGGTGCTTCTCAACGCGTCCGTTGCAGCTCCAGTTACGCCCTTTGAATATCGAAGCTCAACACATCCGAAATAGGTGTAGCCCCTGTAGCTATCATACATAGTCGATCTATGCCTAGCGCAACCCCGCTGCATGCCGGAAGCTGTGAACGCAGCGCAGCTAAAAATCGATGATCAATTTGTCTTTCTGGTTTTTGCATTTGTAGGCGCTGTTGATTGTCTTTCTTAAAGCGAGAAAATTGAATGTGTGGATCATCTAACTCCTCAAAGCCATTCGCAAGCTCTACATCTCCTGAGTAGAACTCGAAGCGCAGAGCACACCCAGATTCCTCATCAACCTTCGCCAGTGCTGCCTGGCTTGCCGGAAAGTGACTAACACAGGTAATTTGCTTGGTGTTTTCTTTGCTCTGCAGAGCGCGCGGTTTGTTGCCTTTTGCGAGGGTAGCAAGCTTAGGCTCAACAAACTCAGAGAATATTAATTGCAGCATGCTGTCGAGCAATAATTGCTCTTTCTCTAAATGACTTTCGTTGGTGCCATAAGCTAGGCTTAACTGCTGAAGGTAATCTTCGTATCCTTTTTGCAGCAGAAAGCCCCATAAATCATCGAATGAAGCTGTCAGCGGGTCAATACAAACGGCGCGATAAAATGCGTCTTGATAACTTAGCTGAATACAGGGTTTGGTGTTTAGGATGCATTGCAAGAACTCATCAACTTCATCAATCAAGTTTTGCATCGTATATCCGAGTCGATACCACTCGAGCATCGTAAACTCCGGGTTATGATGTGAACCACATTCGTCCTGTCGGAAACATTTTGATAATTGAAAAATGTCGCCTGATCCCGCGCATAACAGTCGCTTCATGTGATATTCAGGTGAAGTTTGCAAGTAAAAAGGCTGACCGCTTTTTTCTGAAAGTACGCTCGACATCGCATCCATGTGTGGGTCAGTTACAGAAAACTGGCCTAAGATCGGCGTTTCAACCTCTAAGACCTGTCTTGTCTCAAAAAATGCTCTAACTGACTTTAACATGGCTGCGCGCTTGCGTAGCATGTGGATATTGGCAGAGGGTTGCCAATGCATTTACTTTTGAGCGCGAGAGGCGTACTCGCCGCTTCGTGTATCCACTTTTATCACTTCGCCTTGCTGGACAAATAATGGCACGCGTACCACGGCGCCTGTACTGAGAGTTGCTGGTTTTCCGCCCGTGCCAGCGGTATCGCCTTTTAAGCCTGGGTCCGTTTCGGTTATTTCAAGTTCTACGAAATTAGGCGGAGTGACTACTATAGGGCTGCCGTTGAATAAGGTTAGTGTGCACTCATCGTTCTCAACCAGCCATTTCGCGTTATCACCCACCGCCTTTGCATCTGCTGCAATTTGCTCGAAGGTCTCGTTGTTCATAAAATGCCAGAACTCACCGTCTGTGTATAAGTAGGCAAGCGTAGTGTCCATGACGTCAGCACCTTCAACAGACTCGCCAGAGCGAAATGTTTTTTCGAGTACTTTTCCTGAGATGAGTTTACGAATGCGCACGCGGTTAAACGCCTGACCTTTACCCGGCTTTACGTACTCATTTTCTAGAATAGAACAGGGTTCACCATCTAGCATGATCTTAAGACCTGCTTTAAACTCGTTTGTGCTGAAGTTAGCCATTTATGTCTACTATCCTTAATTTTGCAAAAAACGCTGTGGAAATTTAATAAAGTGCAAATGATATCTAAACAAATGATACCTAAAAAAAACATTGCTGTAGAGATTAACTGGCAAAAAGAATTAGCAAGAGCATTTACTCAACCCGAATCTCTCTTAGAATATTTAGGCTTAGACCCACAACACTATGCTCAACATTTTGCGTCTCGCAAACTTTTTAGCATGCGTGTGCCCCGCCCGTTTGCCGACCAGATGCAGCATGGTGAATGGGATGATCCACTTTTAAGGCAAGTCTTCCCCCATCAAGATGAGTCTGCTCAAGTCGAGGGGTTCTCTATTGATCCACTGGCGGAGCAAAACAATGAGCATGCAGGCTTGTTGCATAAGTACATGAATCGCGCACTACTGATTGTTAAAGGTGGCTGTGCCGTAAACTGCCGCTATTGTTTTCGAAGGCACTTTCCGTATCAAGACAACGCCGTAAACAAAGAAAAATGGTTGAACATCATCGCCTACTTACGTGCAGATACGAATTTAGACGAGGTCATTTTTTCAGGTGGCGACCCATTAATGGCCAAAGATTCGCATCTTTCGTGGCTTGCAAAGGAAATTGGCGCAATTGAACACATCAAGCGAATACGCATTCACACAAGGCTTCCGGTGGTTATCCCGGCAAGAATTGACGAGGCGTTTTTAGCTTGGTTTGGGCATTCACAGAAACAAAAAATCATGGTTTTTCACATTAACCACGCAAACGAGGTCTCACCCAGTTTCATAGAAAAATGCCTAGCGCTTAAATCTCATGGTGTCACTTTACTTAATCAAGCGGTATTGCTAAAAGGGATAAACGATAGTGTTCAAGCCCAAATAGCGCTGAACGAAGCCGTATTTTCTGCCGGTGTGCTACCTTACTATTTGCATATGCTAGATAAAGTGGACGGGGCTGCGCATTTCGACGTTTACAAGCAAAAGGCGCTAGATATGATGGCTGAATTGATAAAGCGTCAGCCGGGCTTTTTAGTGCCCAAACTCGTTAGAGAAATAGCTGGACAACCCGGCAAAACGCCGATTGATTTAGGATTAGCGCCTTAGCTTGATGCAAGCACCTCAAGCGTAGGTGTTTATATTGCCACCCACACTTCCACTTGCAACAGGCATAGGTTGCGCAGCTTCTAAGAGCTGCAAAACCGCCTCACCCTCTTGCTTCTGCTGGTTGTTCGCCATTTGTGCAGATTTTAACTCAAGGGTGTAAGCAACGCTGGATGCACCTTGTATATCCATTGTCTTTTCCTCTCGTATCCATAACCTACACCGATCATTTTGATGTCTGTTATACACACGCTTAAGAGCAAGCAAAATTGCCTGCTTTTACTTATCGGCAAAAAATACGATTAATGAAGTTGAGACCTTTATTAAAACAAGGCACACTTAGCGCCCTTTGAGCTACGAACGAACGTGCCATAATAGATAAAGGCTTTAGCATGACAAAACTTATATCCGCTTTAAATGAAAACCTTCAGGTTGTTTATCGCAAAGCGATTGATGCGGATGCTGCACTTGACCAGCTAGGCCGAGATGGCAAAGGGAAGTTTAATACCATTTTCGGCGATGAGTCTCCTTTCATAACGCGCAGCAAACGATTTAAAGCCTATGTTGAAGAAGTCGCGGGAGACGTAGCAGGTATAGCAGAGCAAAATCAACAAGCCCAAAACACAGAGCTTAAATCGTCAAATACTATCGACCATTCGCAAAAACAAGTGTTATCTATTATCGTAAAAAAACTAGAGCTATTACTAACCACCCTTGAACAATTTAAGTCTTCGCTTAAAGCAAAGTAAGCCCTCTGTGATCGAATGTGCACTTCCGATCAAATTTTTACTGAAACACCATTAATAAACCCTTCACCAAATCCATGTACCAAATTCCCTAATAAACCTCAACTCGGGATAAGCGATAGTGCAAATGTTCGTTTTAACGATGTATTTAATAAATTGTCACCAAGTAGTGATAAAAACGTGAAGTGCAAGGCGCAAAAGAGACGTAATAGTTATTCTATTGCTCGCTTTTGCAACGCAGTAATTCGCGTTTTTAGCGCTGCTTGGCGCTATCGCTTGTCCCGAGTTGAGGTTAATAAGTAAGCAATTTTACTCGTGAGTGTCATTTATAATGACAGGCTTAATCAGATAAACGAAACTCGCTTATATGTTGTTTTTTCAGTACAAAAAGTAAAGTTCGCTTGACATATTATTAATGACAAGCTACCTTTTCTTAAAGTAAAGCTTACTTTACTTTTAATAAACTGAGGAGTTTGATATGACTAATACGCATCCTGATGACACTGATATATCCACTCGTACCGTAAAAAACACAAAACAACTCGCGTTATGGACGGGTTTGTGGCTACTTAGCTTAGCGATTGTATCGTTTGGTCCATCTACGCTTTGGGATTATCACAAAGTCATTTCTGTATGCACGGTGATTACTAATCTCGTGATGGGATATAAAATGATTGTTGCCAATAAACAGCATCTTTTAGGCTTGGACGAGCTGCAACAGCGTATTCAACTGGAAGCTATGGCGATGTCTTTAGGTGTCAGTATGGTGTTTGGTGCAATATTCGGTCTATTGGAACCCATCAAACTGATAAGCTTTACACCTAACCCTTCTAGTATTTTGTTCGTAATGGGAATAACGTATTTGATCATGATATTTATCACCTCACGCAGGTACGCATGAAGAATCGATTTAAGGTACTTAGAGCTGAGCGAGATTGGACGCAGGCAGATTTAGCCAAAGCCCTCAATGTGTCGCGACAAACCGTCATCGCGATAGAAAAAGGGAAATACGACCCAAGCCTATCGCTCGCTTTTAAAGCCGCTCGATTATTTAATATGCGGATAGAAGATATTTTCCAAGATAGGGAATAAGGCTCTGCGCACACTGACTGAAGGCTACAGCTTTTCTATGTGGTAGCCTTTTTCTTGCATCAATTTAAGAATGCCATCTTCACCCGCTAAATGTAGGGCGCCGACTAACACATATTCGGTGTTTTCATCGCCAAACATCAATTCTATTTGAGGCAACCATTTATTGTTCCTATCCACCATAAGGTCTCGATAAATCTGCGGGTGCTCCTCTTTCATTTGAGTCAAACCAACGCTTGCGAGTGCTTTCATATCGCCGCTTTTCCATGCACTGTAAAGCGCGTTTATCGCTTCGTCACTTTTGGCCATTTCTAGTAAGGTGTATTCAATTAGTTCATTTGGCGAGCCGTTGTCGAAACTATCTAAAAGCGCTATTTGAGTGTCGACGCTCTCTAGCCATGAAATGGATTTTTGTTCTTTCAGTGCTTTTGTATGGTAAAAGGCGTCTACCCCCTCGCTACTAAAGCCTTTTGACTCAAACTCCATGATTGTAAGAGTGAGCATAGCACCGGTTGCCGTTAAGCCGTCAATTTGTGCAATAGGAAGCCCCTTTTCGCTAAGGTGTTCGGTAAGTGCCTTGAGTGTCTCTGATGACAATTGCGAGCTTAAGGTTTGACCCTCAGGTTGCATCATCACAGGCATCAATTTCGCTTGGGTTTCTGGGCGAGCAAACGCAGCTAAATCGGTTTCAAAAACGACTTCGTCGGCTTGCTCAAACGCAATCTCATAGGCTGCCGCTAGCGGGAAGTCAGCTTCAGACAGAACATGAATAGTACCGCCAAGGTATATCCAGTCATCTCCCTTGCTTAGCTTATAAACGGCAGAGGCCTGAACACTTGCTATTACCACACTCGCAAGACAAAGGCTTAATAAAAATTTCATCATAGTTTTCCTGTGAAGACTACTTTAATGGGCTTAGGTGCTGCATACTTTACCTTAGCATAACGCAGTCACGAACCCGATTTATTGCGAGATGGGCAAAGCCTCAATTCTACTTTGAATAAGCTGCACGGTTTGTTGATAAATTGGGCTGTCTACGGCCTGATATTTACTAACGAAGGCTTTGGTATCAAGTCCCTCATCAAGCCCGTCTGTTTTAGGGAAGAATATCGCTTCGTCTTGATTGTTTATTATGATTTGCTGCACTTCCCTCGCTCGATTTGGATCAACCGCAAGCGCGGCAAAGTGCGCACCGGCCATGTCAGCCGCCAAATCCCTGAAACTATATCCTGAGCCGTTTGGCCCTCTGTCCATTAATTCTTTAAACTCACCTACCGCTAGGCTAAAGCCCTGCTCCGACAATAGTTTGATAGCGGCAGAAAATATAAAATGAAGGCTTAAGTCCATTCGCGTCGATAGTGTGGGAGCTTCAGGTGCAGTGGGCATGGCTTTTATCGAAATGCCAATGTCGCCTACCAAATGAGCAAAGCGATAGCTGCCTGTAAAAATGGCCAAAGCAAGAATGGCAGCTTCATTCTCCAATGCCGGATTACTATTTTTGCTTTGTGTTCGCGCTTCCATCATTGCAGCTCTAAGGTAGTACGACAAAGACGGTTTAGATTGCGTCGGATAGGGTAAGGCTTCCAACATACGAACGTAATGACCAACCCGCATTCTAAATGCATATGTGCTCTCATCAGACCCAGTATCAATCCGTTTGAGTTGATCAAATAACGGAGCAGACTCAGCAAGGTCAATTGATAGTTCGTCCTTTGAAATGGTGACACTTTTTACCCATTGCTGTGCAACCGTTGCCACATCTGTTTTGGTATATTGATTCACGACAAAACTCATAAGCGGCAGCGCAACGGCGCCGGGCAAACTGAGGTCGCCCACTTTCACTCTATTAAGCTCAATACCCGAGCCTGATGATAAATCAACTTCAACATTCAGGTAAAAGTCTGTAAAGAGATGACCAAGATAATAACTGAGTTGAAATTGCGCTGAGTCTTGGTCAAATGCGGCGTCTACATGAGCTTTGGTATGCGCACGCTGGATAAACCCTGCGAGGCTTTGTGCTTGCGCTTCGGTAACTGTAATTTGATGTGTCACATCGCGTTCACGAAATACTCCGCGCATCTGTTGCAATAAGGTATTTACAGTATCTGCTTTATTAACCTGTTCGCCTGATGCAACTGATATCTGCGGCGACAAGTCTATGACCAGTACTGGCACCAGTATGAGTAAACACAGGAGAATCCACAGTAAGTATTTAAGTGCTTTCACTATTACATCACAGTCAAAAGTAGCTTAGTCAACGGACTTAGTTAATAAGTTCTTCAACCGCTAAATTCCCTTTATTTTCAAGCCATGCTTTTCTGTCGGGCGAGCGCTTCTTCGCGAGCAACATATCCATCAACTCAAGCATATTTTCGCCATCTTCACTGGTTAATTGCACTAATCGCCGCGTGTTTGGGTCCATTGTCGTTTCACGAAGTTGAAGCGGGTTCATTTCGCCCAAGCCCTTGAAGCGTTGAACGTTAACTTTACCCCGTTTTTTCTCGGCTTCGATGCGATCCAAAATGCCTTGTTTTTCAGATTCATCAAGGGCATAAAAGACTTCTTTACCCACATCAATTCTGAATAATGGCGGCATGGCAACATATACATGCCCTTCGTCGACCAGCGTTCTGAAGTGTTTTACAAATAGGGCGCAAAGCAAGGTAGCAATATGAAGGCCGTCGGAATCAGCATCGGCCAAAATACAGATTTTCCCATATCGCAGTCCGCTCAAATCACTTGAATCGGGATCAATGCCCAACGCAACAGATATATCATGAATTTCTTGAGATGCGAGTACTTGGGAAGAATCCACCTCCCAGCTGTTTAAGATTTTTCCACGAAGCGGCATTATCGCTTGAAATTCTCTATCGCGTGCTTGTTTTGCCGAGCCGCCAGCTGAATCGCCCTCAACCAAAAACAGTTCAGAGCGGTCATTATCTTGCGTTGAGCAGTCCGTTAGCTTGCCAGGTAAAGCGGGCCCTTGCGTCACTTTTTTGCGGGCAACTTTTTTGCTCGCTTTAAGGCGTTTTTGGGCATTATTTATGCACATTTCCGCTAACACTTCAGCAAGGTCAGTATGCTGATTCAGCCAAAGGCTAAACGAATCTTTTACCACGCCAGATACAAAAGCTGAGGCTTGACGTGACGACAATCGTTCTTTGGTTTGCCCGGCAAATTGAGGGTCGTGCATTTTGGTTGATAATATGTAGCAACAGCGATCCCATATATCGTCTGCGGTGATTTTGATGCCTCGAGGGATTAAGTTTCTAAATTCACAAAACTCTCGCATCGCATCAAGCAAGCCTTGACGCAAACCGTTCACGTGTGTCCCGCCTTGCGCGGTCGGAATAAGATTTACGTAGCTTTCGGTGGTCATTTCACCGCCTTCGCTTAACCACATTACCGCCCAATCTGCCGCTTCTCCATTGCCTGCAAACTGGCCCACAAATGGTGAGTCGTCTGGCACTGTTTCGTAATCCTTGACCGCTTGATATAAATAGTCTCGAAGACCATCTTCATAAAACCACTCTTGAGATTCTTTACTGATTTTGTTGTCGAAACGAATGCGTAAACCTGGGCACAGCACGGCTTTTGCTCTTAGTACGTGCAAAAGCTTGCTGACTGAAAATTTAGACGAGTCAAAGTAGCTTGGATCTGGCCAGAAATGCACGCGCGTGCCGGTGTTGCGCTTGCCGCAGCTGTCTATTACCTGAAGCTCTTCAAGTTTATCACCGTTGGCAAATACTATTTGATGCACTTGCCCTGAACGCCGAATAGTCACCTCAACTCGCGTCGACAAGGCATTCACTACTGAGATACCTACACCGTGCAAACCACCCGAGAACTCATAGTTTTTATTAGAGAACTTACCGCCTGCGTGCAGTTTGGTCATAATCAGCTCAACGCCCGACATTTTCTCTTCCGGGTGAATGTCCACCGGCATGCCTCGGCCGTCGTCTATGACTTCTAGGGATTGGTCTTCATGCAGAATCACTTTGATTGTGCTAGCGTGCCCTGCAAGCGCCTCATCCACACTGTTGTCGATAACTTCTTGGCTTAGGTGATTTGGGCGCGTGGTGTCGGTATACATCCCCGGTCGTCGTTTAACCGGCTCTAGGCCATTGAGGACTTCAATGGCATCTGAATTATATTGATTGCTCATGTAATAGCGCTTCGCTTCTCAGTTATTTTTATTACCTAACAAGTGGCCTAACAAATGACCTAACAGAATCGGACTGCGTGCTTTTAATTCGTGGTTTTTAATCGCCTTAACTTTATCGGTATAGTGCCGCGCTATCAAGGCATATCTGTGCATACACTTAATAAGTGTTACGACATGCTGTTGTGTGAGCTAAGTTTAATTCGAAAAGATGGTTAATTACTCTGGGGAGGGGGTGCTCGCGAGAAAACCGCTGTGAACCCGTCCTTGGGCGCTCAGCGAAATCATCCATGATTTCGATGTTTTCTCGCGAGCACCCCCTCCCCAGAGTAATTAACCATCTTTTCGAATTAAAAGCCTCACTGCGTCGTCAACAGCCACCGAAAAATACTGGGCAAATGTGACTGAAAATCCACAAAACTATGATCCCCCCCTTCTTCTAAACAAATATCTGCTCCCGCATATTTTTTCAGCGCTTGACGGTAATCGAGGGTTTCATCGCCTGTTTGTAAGAGAACTTTGTACGCCGCATGATTCGATATGCTTGGCACATCGTATTGGTGAAGCTTGTCAATGCTCGATGGTGTGACAAAAAATCGCTCTTGAGAATAGGGGTTAATATGCGCGCCTGTGTAATCCGTCAATAATTCATAAGGCTTCACGGCAGGATTAACGATCACAGCTTTTGCATCACTCACATCAGAATATTTGTCGACAAAATAAGTAGACAAAAACCCTCCCATGGAACTACCAATAAATCGAAGCGGGTCACGCCTATATGGCAATGAAGCAACAAGTGCTTCTATCGTGTGCACCGCTTTGTCAATATTCCCTGAAAGCTGAGGCGTATGAACCGACAAAGCGGGGAAATGCTTTCTACAGTATGCGAGAGTGAGTTGTGCTTTTTCTGACTGGGGTGAGCTTAAAAAGCCATGAAGATAAATTAGATGCTGCATTGATGATTTATGTTCAACCTAGACTAAGATGATTGGGTAGACGCGACTCGCTGGGTAAGACAAAAATGAAGCCATTCGGCTAAGAACACATTCACCAAGAACTTTTCATTTCGCTGATGCATATTTAAATTCGGATACTCATACACGGGTTGAAGTTGCGCAGTGCGTTGAGTTTCCATCACTTCTGCCACTTTTGCGTCATGATACAGACGCACGACCATGCTTGGGCGCAAAAACTTTGGCGTGCTCATATCTATTTGCGACATGTTTAATGTGCTGGTGTAACGGGTCGATTCGAGTATTTGAATTTTATATTTTAATCGGTCCGATATACTAAACTCATAGCTTAAGTCTTCGCTATCACAGTCAGGAAGGAGCTTTAACATGCACACGTAGTTGTTCTCACAAGTTGCGAGAATGCTTGGTAAGTGCGGGACGTAACGTCGTTTCAAACGAAAACTCCAAAATCCTGTGTTTAATATTGTTAAGCTTGGCTTTGCCAGTGTTCCAGCAAACCAGCTTTGTTCAAAAAAAACCATTGTAAAGCAATTATGGCGGCGGCATTGTCGATTTTACCTTCATCTAACCAATGTTTTGCCTGATTTTCACTCACCCGAAGCACTTTTATATCTTCAGATTCGTTATCTAAACCATGCACGCCTTGTGCCGTTGTTGCATCAACCTCAGCCATATATATATGTAAACGTTCAGTAGTACCGCCTGGACTAGATAGGTAGGTTAAGGCTTTATGAATGTTGTAAAGTTCAACACCCGCTTCTTCTACCGCTTCCCGATAACAAACCTCAACTTCTTGTTCATCTGGCTCTATAATGCCCGCAATCACTTCAATCATCCATGGATCATCGCTTGTTTCAATGGCAGGATAGCGAAACTGCTCTATCAGCACAAATTCCCTAGTACGAATATCGTAAGGCAAAACTGCCACAGCGTGACCTCGCTCAAACACTTCTCTTTGCACTATATCAGTGTAGCTACCGTCATATTTTTTATGTTTAAAGTGATATCGAAACATTTTAAAAAAACCTGAAAACAGCGGTTCTTTTTCTATCAAAGTGACGTCGTTTTTCGAAAATTCAGACATTAAGGCAAGATCCTTATATATTCTTGTTCGTTTCAATTCTACATTTGAGATAACAGAAACTTAATCTGTTTATTCATAACATTCTGTTACACTTAAGGAATAATTATTACAAGCATTTGATATAACGAGTGACTTTCCTACACTACACTTATCAAACATAAATCAACAACACAAAAATTAGGGCACATGCCAATGAAAAAAACATGTTTAACACTTGCCATGGGCTTATGTCTGTCAGTGAATGCGTTTGCTGACGACTTGATGACTGTTTATCAGCTTGCAAAAGATAATGATCCTCTTATCAACCGCGCAGTGGCTGAGAAAGATAGAGCGTACGCAGGAGTCGACCTAAGCCGGGCAAATCTATTACCACAAATAAGTGGTAGCGTGAGCTATTCGGATACCTCCAGTGATATAGAGTTCGAACAATTTGTTGGCGAAGGACAAACCGTTACCATTTCTGGTGAACGTGAATCCAATGATTTTACTTACGGCATAGACTTAACGATGTCTATTTACGACCATGCGAATTGGGTGGGACTGAATCGAGCAGAATTAATTGCTCAGCAAAGCGATGCAACGCTTGCCGCCACCTTGCAAGAATTGATGAGCCGTACGGTCAATGCGTACCTTGCCATTTTACGAGAGCAAGACAACGTAGAATTTGTAAAGGCGGAGCTTGCTGCAATTGAAAGGCAATTAGAGCAAACCAAGCAGCGTTTTGAAGTGGGCTTAACCGCTATTACAGACGTGCATGAGGCTCAAGCAAACTTTGATAACACTGTCGCTCGACAAATTCGCGCTGAAAACCAATTGGAGCTTCGCCTGGAAGAGCTTCGAGAAATTACGGGCAAATATCATAATCAAGTATTTATTCTCGACACAGATAAATTCGCACCGACCAAACCAGAACCAGAGAATGTTACCGATTGGCTAAGCTTAGCTGAAGAAATGAATCTAACTCTGCTTGCTCAACGGTTCGCTAAAGACATCGCTAAAGAAGATATCGACATTGCCCAAGCTGGCCGTTATCCCACGCTTGGTCTTCGCGGTAATTACGATATCGGAAACTCAGATACCACCACCACCATTAATGGCGGAGATGCGCCTGTTATAGATGACCCAGGCCCACTCGATAGCCAAAGCATCGCGTTAAACTTGAATGTGCCAATCTACTTGGGTGGTTCAGTGGGCGCGCGCGCCGAACAGGCTCGAGCGAGTTATGTAGTTGCTAGCGAAAATTTAGAGCTTACATATCGCCAAACGGTCAGAACGGTTCGCAGCTCATACAATGATGTGCGAGCGTCAATTTCAACCATTCGCGCGCTTGAACAATCGGTTATCAGCGCAGAAAGCGCACTTCAAGCGACTGAGGCAGGCTTTGACGTGGGTACTCGTACTATTGTTGACGTGCTCGACAGCACACGAAACCTTTTTGATGCTCGACGTAACTTAGCCGACGCGCGTTACGTGTTTATCGCATCAATCGTGGCATTAAAACGCGCTGCAGGCACTTTGTCAGAGGAAGATTTGACTGCGGTGAATCGAGCGCTTAAGCCACAACTACCTGCGTCGCAATCATAATTGCAAGTGATATCTAATAAGGCGAGTTTTCAAAACTCGCCTTTTTTTATTGGCAACAACACTTAACGATTGGCATTCACTTTGTTGTTATCGATGCTAGTTTGAAGCTTCGTCAACTGTTCTCCCAAGCTTGCAATTTGCTCCTGCAAGTCTTTAGTAGATGGCTCAGTAAGCCTGCGCTCTTTGTGATGTTCCTCCTCCATCACGCCCACCACGATGCCAATCACCATATTCAAAAAGGCGAATGCGGTGAAAAAGATGAAGGTCATGTAGAAAATCCAGCTCATTGGGTACACTTCCATCGTCTCGTACTGGATGTCAGTCCAATCTTCGAAGGTCATTACCCTAAACAACGTCAACATAGAAATCGCAATATTGCCCCACAGCACTGGATTGATATCATTAAATAAGAATGAACCTATTGCTGCATAGATGTAAAAAATAATAAACATCAGTAGAACGACGTAACCCAGTCTTGGCAAGGCTATCATCAATGAATTTATAAGCACTCTGAGCTCAGGCACAATTGAAATCATCCGAAGCACTCTGAATATGCGAATCAAACGCGCGAGCAGTGCCATTTCTGATTCATTCACCGGAATAAGGCTGATCACAACGACCAAAGTATCAAATATGTTCCACCCGGATTTAAAAAAGTCCTTTTTGTTTTCTTCAGCAATGAATCGAATGAGTATTTCGATTAAGAAAAACAGCGTTATAAAAACATCAAGATACTGTGTGATTAACAGCGCTGGTTCTGATAAATCATAGGTTTTAGCGCCAATCTCAAGTGCCGAAATGATAATTACCGCGATCACAAAAAATTCGAAAGCTTTATTGTGCCGCAATCGCACTAAAGCGCCGTGCATTTTAGATAACATTAGTTAGTACCAATAATAAATATGGAATAAAAAATAAATGGCCTGCATGATGCAGGCCAAGAGTTTATGACGTTTTACTGCCGGTTTCGCAAGCGACCTATCGCTCACCATCGAGCATAAGACTTACAAATCATATTCGCGCTTAAGTGCTTCAATTCTCTCTTTTGAAACGTCTAGCGTAAACTGGCGCTCTTCCAAACGACGTGAAGCCGCCACGGGTGAACCGTTTTTAAGCAGTACTTCGATGTAATTGAGGATGATTTCTTCGTTTTCAATATCATCACTCATGATATTGTTATAAGCTTCCATGGCTTCTTCAATGTTGCCTTGCCTCACGAGCACCTGAGCATAAGTGTCTGCGGTCGCGATATTATCAGGTTGAATTTCAAATGCTCGCTCTGCATACCCGGCCGCTTCTTCCAAATTCCCTGCTTCCATTTGCAAATAAGCTAAGTTGTTAAGCACCACAAAATTATTTGGCGTTAGCTCAAGCATCTCCTTATACATCCCGATGGCGGAAGGCGTATCCCGAGAAATCATGCGCTCAGCAAGTACCATTTTGGCGCGTACATCTCTGGGAAATTGCTCTGTATGCTTTTGCAAAAGCTCAAATGACGCCTGTTCTTGCCCGCTTAATTGTAGCGCCTGTACAGCAACAAAAAGATTGTCTGTTCGCGTATTTTGCTCGTATGACACTAACGCGTCATCTACTGCCTCATCAGCTCTGCCTTGAGCAAGTAAGACTCTCGCCTGTACACCACGCAAAAATGGTAAGGGTTTGTACTGCTCTTCAATGCTATCAAGTGTGGCCTGCGCGTTTTCCGCATCACCGGTCATAATATAGAAATAGCTCTGTAGGAACTTGACCTGCAAGTTGTCTTTGCCGCGTAAAAAATCGATGGCAATATCAAGCCCTTTCTCATAATCACGTTTTACATCCATGATCAAAAGCTGGCCTAGTGCAGCGTTTTCCTGTTTTGGGAAAAACTCTGCCCATTGTTGATAATGCTTTTCTGCCGCATCCATTTGATTTGCGCGAAGCAGTGCAGTTCCTTTTAGCATCCAGTATTGATTTGGCGCAGCGCGATCCGGCTCAATGGTTTCAAGCGCCTCCAAAGAAGCCGCTATTTGACCAGACGCTAGTGCAGCGCGCCCGGTTATCAATGCAAGTGCCTGATTACTGGTGTCTGCTTGAAAGGCTGTTTGTAATCTGGCTAAGCCCTCAGCCGCTTGCCCTTGCTCTGCCTTAATTGCATAAAAGCTGGCTAATCCTACATTATTGGATGGGTCTACCTCTAATAGCTTCTCAGTATTGACCAAGGCATCATCAGTATTTCCCTGTCGCAACTGTAAACGGATGCTTGACACCAATATGGGGGGGGAATCTGCAGCGAACTCCTTCGCTTTGTTCAACACGGCTAGCGCTTCGTCAAAGTTCTCTTGTCTTTGTAAAACCTCAGACTCTAAAACATAGCCTTCTGGGGCGGTAGGCGATTCTGCTTGCCAATCTTTTGCCAAATTCATGGCGCGTTCGAGTTGATTCGTACCCAAATAAGCAGATGCCAGCGTGGTTCGAGCGGTAACGGATTCTGGCGCTTTATTTACCGCCTGCTGGAGATTGATTAAGCCTTCAACATTGTTGACAGACAGTTTCAAAATACCTAGACGGGTTAAATCATCTGCCGTCTCGCTGATTTTTTCCGCTTGCTCAATGACTTTTTTGGCTTCCTCCAGATTACCTTCCTGAATAAGCTCATAACCGGCACGTGAGAACAAAGAAGCATCTGAGGCTCCGATATCGCCAATACGCGTCAATACTTCGCTAGCATCAGTGCCCATATCAGATTGCAGTTGACTTGCCGCGAGGATTCTTAAACCTGGATGACCGTCAGGCAAGAATGACGCTACTTCACCAAGATGCATGACCGCCTTTTCAAACTCTCCCAATTGATAGGCTGCAAATCCAGAAACCAGGCGAACGCGTGGGTCAGTGGCACCAAATTGAATGGCTTTTTCACTGAATGACAGCGCATTTTCATAGTCTTCATCTGCAGCGCGAATAATACCTTTTAATTGATTAAGCAAGGGATTAGTGTCACTCACCTGCATTAGTTCATCAACGTAAACCTCAGCATTTTCAAGCTTCCCCTGTTCAACCAGCATGTTAGCGAGCGCAAATTTAGACTCTAGATCCTCAGTGGCTACGCCAACATACTCTTCATATATTGCTGCCGCTTCTTCTTGTTGACCATTGAGCATATGCAGTCGCGCAGTGAAAGCCAGCACATCGCGATTCAAGGGTGCGCGCTCTTGTAACAGAATAGCTTTTTCAAGCGCGTCGTCATAATCTCGATCTAAAATATCACGGTGCGTTTCTATCAAACCTTTGTACACGGAGCTTGAATCGATGCTGCTTAACTCATCAATCAAAACACGCGCTTCACCGTTTTTCTCAAGGCGAATCAAAGACTGCAGTTTCCGATACCCCACCTCGAGACGCTCCACGGAAGTCAGGTTTTCCTCATCGACCTCAAGTTGGGCGAGCGCAACGTTTGATCCCGTGCGCTGATATGCTTCTGATAAAAATGGAATCACTTCACCAGGTGGATGCCCTAACTCTAAGGCGCGCGAAAGCTCTTTTTCAGCTGACTCAAAATCTTTTTGCGCAATGTATACTTTGCCAAGCTCATAGCGCGCTTGCGCCATGCGCGGATTTTGCTGCACTGCACTTTTTAATTCAACAATTGCGGCAGCGGTATCACCCTGCTCTAGGAAAACTTGTGCTTGCTGGATGTGCTCGTCGGCTGTTTTGCCAGAGCACGCACTCAGACTTGCTGCCAGTAACCCTGCTGCAATGAGCTTTCCAATGTTTTTTCTCGCAAAGCGCGATGCTTTATCACGTGCTACTTTCACGGTAATCTTCCTTTCATCAATCCATGTTCTTGCCACACGCCATATTCTAGGCGCATTTATTCTGTACGATACAATAAGATTAATGGTATCTAGATGCAATCTCTAATATACTACGCTCTATCGGTCTAAAGATCTTTTCTGTCAATATCTGCGCCAGACTATCTTCCAGTAGTTTGCGAATAATGAGTATGAGCTAGCGTTTCGCTTTTGTACTCTGTGGTAGTCGCATCGACATGCGCGTTCAGCAAAGACAAGTAGGCCACACATTCGGCGTACGTATCCTCTCTGCTTAAGCCTCATTCTCGTATTTTATTTCAGGAACATTCATGACCGACACAGTCGACATTACATTTAAAGACCTCAATTTACCCGAGCCATTGCTACAAGCGCTCGAAAAAGTGGGTTACGAAAAGCCCTCGCCTATACAGGCGAAGAGCATTCCCTTCTTACTCGATGGAAAAGATTTACTCGGGCAAGCGCAAACAGGAACGGGTAAAACCGCTGCTTTTGCTTTGCCAATGCTGGCAAATATCAACCCAGATGAGCAATTTGTACAATTATTGGTATTAGCCCCCACGCGCGAACTCGCTATACAGGTTTCTGAAGCCTTTCAAGTGTATGCGAGTTTTTCAAAGAAAATTAAAGTACTACCGGTTTACGGTGGGCAATCCTACGACAATCAAATTCGCCAACTTAAGCGTGGTGTGCAGGTTGTTGTAGGCACACCAGGCCGCATAATTGATCATATTAAGCGCAAAACCCTAAAACTGGACCAACTAAAGTTTTTAGTGTTAGACGAAGCTGACGAAATGTTGCGAATGGGCTTTATTGATGATGTGGAACTCATTCTTTCGCATGCGCCTGAGCAACGTCAAACGGCACTTTTCTCAGCCACCATGCCAGCTCCCATTAAAAAAATAACCCAGCGTTATTTAAAAGACCCTGAGCATATTAAGATTGCATCAAAGGTCAGCACTGCCAGCACGATACGCCAACGTTTTTGTCAGGTTGCGGGTCATCACAAGCTCGAAGCACTCACGCGTATCATGGAAGTGGAAGAGTTTGACGGCATGATTATTTTTGTGCGCACAAAAACGGCCACCGTCGAACTTAGCGATAAGTTAAGCGCACGCGGCTACGACGTTGAAGCGCTTAATGGCGACATCCCTCAAAACCAGCGCGAACGAACCGTTGAAAAGCTCAAGCAGGGAAAAATAGACGTATTAGTGGCCACCGACGTAGTGGCACGAGGGCTAGACGTTGAACGTGTGAGTCACGTAATTAACTACGACATTCCTTACGACACAGAATCTTATGTACATAGAATCGGGCGGACGGGTCGAGCTGGGCGAGCAGGCGATGCTATTTTGTTCATTTCGCATCGTGAAAAACGGCTTTTGTTTGCCATCGAGAAAACAACCAAGCAAGCCATTGAAAAAATGGATATTCCGTCGATTTCTCAGCTTAACGAATCGCGTCTCGACAAATTTAAGACAGCGGTTATCGACGCGCTGGATGACGATAAAATTGAAGCATATCTGCCTGTGGTTGAATCCATTATGCAAACCTCCGAAGCGTCCCCTGAACGTGTCATGGCAGCGCTTGCTAAAGTTGCTCAAGGTGACGAGCCTCTATTACTAAGCGATAAAGACAGACCCGACCTTAATGCAAAACCCAACTTCAAAGAGCGCAGCGAGCGCCCTCGCGACGGCGGGCATCGCAGTAAAAACGAACGCGGAAAAGGACGCTCAGATAAAAAGCCAAGTCGCCCTCGTGGCAAGCCTGAATCAGGTATGCAGCGCTTTAGAATTGAAGTCGGGTATGTACATGGCGCTAAACCCGGTAATATTGTTGGCGCAATTGCAAATGAAGCGGATATTAGCAGTAAGCACATTGGTGCAATTGATATACATGACAATTATTCATTGGTGGATTTGCCTGAGGGCATGCCTAAGGAAACCCGCGATACGCTTCAAAAAACCCGTGTATCTGGGCAAAGATTGAACCTTCGTGCTTGGAGTGACGAACCTCCCAAGCGAAAGAAAACTAAGAAAGATTAAGCCTTAGCGTTTAAAACGACAAAAAGCCACATCCCGTTTATGTGGCTTTTTAATTGGTACCCTTTATTTCTGAAAGTTATAAGTTCTGCTTATTTAATTGCCTACAGAGTTGAGACTTCTGGCATGATTCAAGGGTCTAGATCACGTATAGTATCGTGTCACCACGTAATTCACCTTTTACCTAGAGCCTTACCATCATGAAATACTTCCCAGTTTTTATCGACGCTGAACACGTCAATTGTTTAATCGTGGGTGCAGGGGAAGTGGCAGCGCGTAAATTAGAATTGATTCTTAAAACGCCAGCAAGCGTTTCCATTGTATCTCCCTGGGTGAGCGACACGGTGGCAAGCTTGGCGAAGCAACATGATATTGAAATTCACGAGCGCGTCTTCGAAGATAAAGACTTAGAAGGAAAGTCGATGATTTTCGTTGCGACTGACGATAGCCAAGTAAATCAGCACATACACGACTTGGCGCACAGTCAATCAAAGTTGGTTAACGTGGTGGATAATACCCCGCTTTGCAAATTTATCACGCCCTCCATTGTGGATCGTAGCCCCATTATTATTGCCATGAGCAGCGGCGGTGTTGCGCCAGTGCTATTACGATACATTCGCCAAAAGCTTGAATCGGTTTTACCTAGCAAAATCAGTCTATTGGGTAATTTTTCCGAAAAGTTTAGAGCTAAGGTAAAACAGGCGCTCTCATCGGTAACCGACCGGCGTTATTTTTGGGAGGAAGTACTCGACGGTGACATTGGCGAAAATGTATTACAAGGCAATCAAGCTCTAGCCGAACAGCAGTTAGATACTGCGCTTGAAGCTTATCAAGCGGGTAACAAGCCAAAAGGCCAAGTTTACTTAGTGGGGGCTGGCCCAGGTGATCCTGACTTACTGACCTTTAGAGCACTGCGATTGATGCAAAAGGCAGATGTTGTGGTTTACGATAGGCTTGTTTCGCCAGATATCTTAGAACTTGTGCGCAGAGATGCGGAAAAGATTTATGTTGGCAAAGCAAAAAGCAAACACACTATTGATCAAGAAGAGATTAATGCGCTACTAGCAAAACTCGCGAAAGAAGGTAACCGAGTTGTGCGCTTAAAAGGTGGAGACCCGTTTATTTTTGGGCGTGGCGGTGAAGAAATTCAAACGCTCATCCAGCAGGGCATAGAATTTCAAGTGGTGCCAGGCATTACCGCAGCAAGTGGGGCTGCCAGCTATGCAGGCATCCCTCTAACTCACCGAGATCATGCACAATCAGTCACCTTTACCACTGGCCATCTTCGCGACAATACAATTGATTTAGATTGGGAATCGTTGGCGCGTAAACAGCATACACTCGTGTTTTATATGGGACTCACCGGCTTGAACATTATCTGTGAAAAGCTTATTGCCAATGGCCTACCCGAGGGTACGCCGATTGCGCTAGTGGAAAACGCAACGCGCGGCAACCAAAAGGTAGTGACAGGAACCCTTGGCAATATCATGAACAAGCCAATGACAGCCAACATTAAACCGCCAACCTTAATTATTGTGGGCTCGGTGGTCACATTGCACCAAGAGCTGAATTGGTTTGGCGCAAGCGCTTAAAAAGCGTAAACTTTTATTCATGCAAACATCTCATATCTTCGGCAAACCACACACCAGCGTGTTTTTTGCTCTCGGCGGCGCACTTTATGTTCAGTAGCTCATCAGCGATTTTTGTATTTAAGTCTACGGTGCTTTTCATGCTGCTTTTGGCATCTGCCTATGCGAAGCAGCTTGTTTTTGATTATGACGCCCAAAACGGTTTAGAGACCTTCTCTTACCAATGGCAAGAAAACAATGAAGTATTAAATTTATCCTTTTCAATCGATTCAGAACGCTTTAAGTCTATGCCCCAAACAAAGGCAGCTTTCAGTAACGATAGAATGCAGCGAGAGATACAAGTTGCGCTTTTGAAACATGCTCAACAAGTTAACCCGCGCTTAGCGCGAGTAGAGGTAAAACGGCAAGGTCAACGAGTGCAGTTTGGTGTATCAAGTCGCACACCGGAGCATGGCGAAAAGATCATGGCTGAGCTCAAAGAAACAAGTAAGCTAGCTCGCCAAACCTTTTTGGATGAACATTTTTTTACCGACTACCGAGCAAAAACCGGCGCAATGGCGATCAAGCAAGATCACGCACGCTACGCAAAGCAAAGTGCCGAAGCGCTTGAGCCCATTGTGGATGCGATAAAACGAAATTTAGACAATCCAGATGACCCGCGAGCATTTATATCGCTAGCGCTTAGCTGGCTTCAAAGTATTCCATACAACACGATGGAAAGTCGTCTGTCGAGCAATGGTGCAGGGTTTGTCTCTCCCAAAGATTTGCTCTTACAAAATCAGGGTGATTGCGACAGCAAAGCAACCTTTCTTGCCGCCTTACTTCGTGCATACAGCGCTGGGGCTAAAATGCAGCTCGTATTATTACCAGAGCATGCATTACTGGCGGTAGCCTTACCCAAAAAACCTGATGAAAAGATTGTCAAACATGAAGGCATTAATTACATTTTATTAGAAGCAACGGGCCCCGCTTACTTCGACATTGGCGAAGTGGACGAAGATACATGGCGAGCAATAAAAAATCGGCAATATTCGCTGGAAGCAATGTAAAATGTGGCAAAGAAAGCTGAGCTTGATTCTGTATTTAAGAATCAAGCCCAGTATGAGATATGTCAGTAACTACAGCTTATAATGTGAATCGGAAACCCGCATAATAAGTGCGTTCTGCCGCTGGCTCTATCCCATCATTACGAACGCGTGAGTAGTAATTCTCATCGAGTAGGTTATTAATCCCGGCATAGACTGACCATGATGCATTGATTTCATATTCCGTGCTTAAATCAAGGACTTCATATGCTGGAATTAGTGCATCAATTTCGTCAAACCCTTCGCCTCGTGGCTGATTGGAGTCTTGCCAGAATTGATCGTCTACCATGGTCGCTGTCAGCGCAGCGTTTAAGCCTTCACCGCTGTCATAGATAAGGCCCATTCGGAAAAGGTGATCGGGGGCAAAAGCAGGCGCATTGCCAACCAAAGCAGCATTATTGCTATTTACGATTTCTGCATCCAAAATTGAGCCATTGGCGAACAGCCGCAGGCTTTTTTCACCTGAGGCATTCGCAAACAAGTCAAATTCCACCGTAAATTCAACGCCTTGATGGCGACTATCACCTGAATTAACGCGGATAATGTCGCTGATATTCACCTGCTGAGTCTCAATTTTATTTTCAAAGTCGATGCGAAATAGACTGACATCAAAGTTAAACCCGCTGACCGGGGAGCTGCGCAAGCCAAACTCATAGTTTATTGCAGTTGACAAATCGGGGCCATTTTCACCGGCTAGTTCAGCATTGGGGTTTGCCACATCGTCAAACCTTTGCGGACGATAAGACTCCGATATGTTGGCATACAGCTGAGTGTTATTGCTCAAGCGATAGCTCGTGCCAAGGCCAAACAAGAGATCTGAATGAGTTTGGTCAATGTCCAAAGCGTCCCGATTGAGGCTAGGATTCTTTTGTATTTCTCTGATGTCGTAATTGACTCGCTCATATCTTAGCGTAGGCGAAACAGACCAATCACCGAATCGAAAAAGATTTTCCATAAATATAGCGGAATAAGTGATGACTCGGTCTTGGTCAAAGCGCAAGTCTTGCGCATCTTGTGCATTGGAGCGAATATCGTCACTGACATGTCTGGTTCTAGGGCTGTCGTCTCGATACAAGGTAGTGCCAAGCGTAAACAAGTGGTCAACTCCCCAGGCTGTCGCAAAACGAATATCTGCGCCAAAAGTGTCGAACTCTTGCTGATCAATATTGGTCGTGGATGGCTCGTTCGCAGGGTTGGTAAACTGCGCTGAACGTCTTGAAAAACGGTCTTGATAGCTATTCCATATCTTTGCATTCAAGGTCGCATCCGCACTCAACTGTTGTTCATATCGCAAAGCAGCGATGTAGCGCTCAATTTCAATGCGGTTGAAGGGCGTGAGCGTTTGATCTCTGTTTTGGTCGAATTCATCGGAGCTTAATCGCCCTGCCTCACCAGAATCCGACTGATAAAGGTCTAAATCAAAGCCTAACACCACGTCTTTAAATCCCGCGTATTCGATACCTACGTAACCCGCCGTTAATTCGTAATCCTCGTTTGTGCGCGGGCCATCGGCTTGACGATGATCGATACTTGCCATAATGCCCACATCACCTGAACTATAAACAAACTCATTGTAGGTGCTGTAAAAGCCTTCATTACCGAAGCTGTGTTCAGTGGAAGCTGAGTTTTCTGCACCTACTCTCGCTCGCTTAGTCACAAAGTTAATGCTTGGGCCTATTTGAGGGCCATACAGCAAACCTGCACCGCCACGGATAAACTGTGCGCGCTCGATACGCTGTGCAGCAGGTAAATAATAGATAGTGGCGTATCCGAACATATCTGAGGCAAGCGGGATCCCATCTTGAAAGAAGGCCACAAATTCAGATTCATGTGGATTGCCCAAACCTCGATAATTGACATTATAAATGCTGGGAATTTTTTGATCCGATACAAATATGCCGGGCAGCGTTGCAAATACTTGCCTTAGATTTGGCTCAACAAGTACCGGTTGATCGCTTAAATTGACTTCAGATACCTTTTTCCCCGCAAGGATTTTGCCTTCCTCTATTATGCTAAGATTATATGGAAAGCTTGCATCAGACGCTTGCCCTTGAATTTTGATTCGTTCAACGCTTTCATCCTCAAGCGGACTGAGCGCTACAGCTGAGTGAACATGAAATGACGAAAGGCCTGCGAGTACCAGACTGGCAGCAATACTACTCGTTCTAAATTTGCGCATATTGTCCCTGTTAATATAATTGTAAATAGTAATCGTTCGTATTTACGCATTATATGTGATATTGGTTTTATGTAAAATGAAATTTTCTTTGCAAAGCACAAAGCCATTTGTGCAAATGCGCGTATTGATTTTGAACAAAAACTCAATTTCTGTATTAGCTAAAGGTACTTTGATGAAATCACTCGCTTTTCGCGCCCTTGTGGTGCTGCCGCTTCTTGCCTCCTCTGCCACTCTGACGTCTGTGACATTCGCTCAAAATGCCAGCACTCAAAGCCCTAGCGCTCCTTTAGTATTGCAGCCAGCGCTTAGCCCTGATGGCGCAAAAATCGCATTTACCTACCAAGGGGATATTTGGACCGTCGAAAGCGACGGCGGAAGAGCAGACAGACTGACTATTCATGAGGGTTACGAATCGCGACCCGTTTGGTCTAATGACAGTGCATCACTTGCCTTTAGCAGCGACCGATTTGGTAACGATGACATATTTTGGATGCCGGAAAGTGGCGGAACGCCCGTTCGCCTAACGTACCATTCCGGCAACGATAGAGTGCTTAGCTTTACGCCAGACAATCAAATTTTATTTAACGCTAGACGCACCTATGCGCAAGTAGAACGCGAATGGGAGGTGCTGAGCATTGATTCACCCAGTGCAAGCAGTGGCGCAAGTGATGGCGCAGCCAACGAAATGCGCTTTATGGATGCCCTTGGCTTTGATGCAGTGGTATCTCCTGACGGTAGCAAAGTCGCATTTGTTCGTGGTACATGTCGCGTATCAAGAGAAGCTTACAGAGGGCCAGCGAACCGAAATATTTGGGTATATGACATTGAAGATGATAGCTATACACAAGTGACCACCTTCGACGGCAACGATTATATGCCTCAGTGGGTAAGTAATGACTCACTATATTTTATCTCAGCGAGAAGCGGAAAATACAATGTGCACAAAGCCGAGCTGGATTCAGACAATGAAGCACAAACAATTACCGCGCTTACAAACGAAACCAGTTTCGGCGTAAATCATTTTAGTGCCAGCGCTGATGGTGCAAAAATTGTTTATCAAAGTGCAGACAGAGTCTTTTCTATCTCGCCAGATTCGACCAACAAACAAGTAATTAACATCGACGTAAGAAGCGACTTTCGCTTTGACCCAGTGGTTGCCAAAACCGTTAGTAATAAAGTCGATGAATATGCCGTATCGCCAAACGGCAAATTGAGCGTGTACGTTCATAGGGGCGATATATATGTCACTCGAAACGATAAAGAAGACAAGCGCAGCGTTCGGCTTACACAAGGCGCTGCGCGTGATAGAGACGTCACGTGGTTAAATGACAACACCATCGTTTTTGTATCTGATCGAGAGGGTCAAAATGATATCTTTTTGCTGCGTTCTTCGGATAATGATGAGAAGAACATTTTCCAGAGTCTAAAACATGAAATTATTCGCGTAACGAGCAATGCACGAGAAGAGTTCGACCCGGTCGTGTCTCCCGACGCAAAGCGGATCGCTTTTCGCCAAGACAGAGGCATTCTGAAAACCGCCAACATATCTGAAGACGGGGTACTTTCGAAGGTAACCACCTTGCTTGACGGTTGGGATATTCCTTCTAAAGCATCATGGTCGCCAGACAGCATTTGGCTGGCGTATTCCTTATCCGATTTAAACTTCAATGAAGAAGTCTATATTCATGCCGCAGATAATAGCCAGGCGCCTGTGAACGTAAGCATGCACCCCAAATACGATAGTGACCCAATATGGAGTCCGGACGGTTCTAAACTTGGGTTTATTTCAATGCGGAACAACGGCGATTTTGATATATGGTTTGCTTGGTTAAGCGAAGCAGATTGGCAACGTTCAAAAGAGGAGTGGCGTCGACTCGATAAGCTTGATGATGAGCCCAGTAAAAAAACCTCTGATGACGATGAGGATAAAGATGACAAAGAACAATCAGAAGAAAAGCCTTTCGAAGCTATCACCATTGACTTCGACGGCATCTACAAACGTTTGTCTCAAGTCACCTCCTTTGCGGGTAACGAAACACAAATGCTCTTCGACAAAGAAGGGGAGCATGTGTATTACAGTACTGGCGGGCCCGGTCGTCAAAACTTTAAAGTTGATAGAAACTTATACAAAATTAAATGGGACGGCGAAGATAAGAAAACCCTCATTTCTGGCAACTTAGAGCCTTCACAGCTTGAACTTGATGAGAGCGGTAAACACCTTTATGCACTAGTAAAAGATGGCAAAATCGTGCGCGTCGAGACCAAGAACGACAAAAGCGAGTCGCTTAACGTGACATCGAAGGCCAAGATTGATTACGCGCAAGAGCGCGCGCAAATATTTGACGAAGCATGGCGCGCTTTAGGCGCAGGCTTTTACGATCCCAACTTCCACGGTCAAGACTGGAATGCCTTACGTGATAAATATCGCAATCTTGCTTTAAAGGCCTCGACCAAAGAAGACTTCCAATATATGTTTAACTTGATGCTAGGTCAGCTAAACGCTAGTCATATGGGGCTATTTAGAGGCGAGAATCAAAAGCAAACACAAAAACAGCGCACTGGTCTTTTAGGCATTGAAGGCAAAGCGTCTGATGCGGGTTTTGAGATCTTAGGCGTCGTACCAAATACGCCAGCAGACAGAGTAGAAAGTAAGCTTGCAGTGGGAGACATCATTACCGAAGTCGATCAGCAAAGCGTTATTGGTGAGAACTTCTATGCCTTGCTTGGCGATGCGGTAAACAGCCCGGTTCTTCTCAACGTTAAACGAGCAGCAAATGGCAACAGCGAAGAAGTGATCATTTGGCCAACAGATTCCTTAAGCAATGCACTTTATGATGATTGGGTCGAACAGCGACGACGATTAACCGACGAATACTCTAAGGGGAAATTGGGTTATTTGCATATTCGCGGCATGAATTGGAGTAGCTTTGAGCGCTTTGAGCGCGAACTCATGGCGGCAGGATACGGAAAAGAAGGTATTGTGATAGACGTACGTTACAATGGCGGCGGCTGGACAACCGACTATTTAATGGCAGTACTTAACGTAAAACAACATGCCTATACCATCCCCAGAGGCGCAACTGACGATATTGACAAAAATCACCGTGAGTTTAAGGATACCTACCCCTTTGCTGAGCGCCTTCCCCTTTCAGCATGGACTAAACCTTCAATTGCTTTGAGCAATGAAAATAGTTATTCCAACGCAGAAATATTTTCACATGCTTACAAAGCGAACGGCATCGGCAAGCTGGTGGGTCGCCCCACTTTTGGCGCGGTGATAAGTACCGGTGGTCAATCGCTTGTGGATGGTTCATTGGTTCGCATGCCCTTCAGAGGCTGGTGGGTAAAAGAATCAGGAGAAAATATGGAGAAAGTGCCTGCGGTGCCAGACATTGAAGTCTTTAATCCGCCCGCTTACAAGGCAAAAGGCATTGATCCGCAGCTCAAACGTGCGGTGGATGAATTACTAGCAGATTTGCCAAATTAGGATATCACCACGGTCAATTGGAAATTTCATGCGCCTAGGTGCGATGTTAGTCACCGCCCTAGGTGTGTTAGATGGAAGCCTTTAGAACACTTCAATTTGGTACATCCGCGTAACTTACGCTTTTAGTTGCTCCACAAGCGCCTTTCCCACTGCATGAGCACTTGCTGGGTTTTGACCCGTAATCAGGCGTCCATCGACGATTACAAACTCTTGCCAAGGCTGCACTTTACTATAGCGCTGAGCGTTTCGAGCCAACTCCTCTTCTAACAAAAACGGAATATCGTTAATAGTGTCAAAGTCAATTTCCTCTTCTCGAGTAAACGCAGTAACAGATTTATCCTTCAGTAGCTTCTCACCGCTGGACAAAGTAATTGGCAGTAGGCCTGCGGGGCCATGACAAACCGCAGAAATTATGCCGCTACTTTCATATATTGAGGCAGAAAGACTCGCTACGTCCTCGTCATGCGCCAAATCTGAAAGTAATCCAAAGCCACCTGGGTAAAAGACGGCGCTGTAGTCTGAAGCATTAACTTGCGATACGGGGATAGTATTCTCAATACGATTTATGAATTGTTTGTCGTCGAGCACTTTGGCGTTGACTTCATCATTTTCGGCATCAGTACCATACAAAGGTGCTTTGCCACCTGCTTTGGATGCAATATCATAATCGACACTTGCTGAATTCAAGACGTCCACCACGTGCGTTAGTTCAGGCGCATACGTGCCATTAGCTTGATCCGTTTCACCAAGCGTTGCATGGTTGGTCACTAAAATAAGTACTTTCATTGTTAATCCTGTTTCGCTTTTTTAAATTGTCGAAGCATCTTAAACAATTCCATAAATATTGATAATACCTTAATTCGTAAAATCATTATTGCAATATAGCAACAATTGAGTGTATATGAGATTCTAACTTCGTTATGATGGGAAGTATGCTTGAACAGCTCTTCTGTGTTTTTTTTGGGAATGCATTATCTGCTAAGTTTGCGAATCTTCTTAAAAGCCTGTTGCTCTTTGCTGTATGAATTTGGCCGATGAGGCTTATAACTCCAAGTAAGCCTTAAAATGCGTTAAACTCACGCATCTAATTTTTTGGCTATTAAAATTAATGAAAATACTCATACGTAATTTATCTAGAAGCACTAGTGAACAAAGCCTGAATGGCTTGTTTAGCGAATTCGGTGCCGTGCAGTCATGCAAGCTAGTGCTCGATGCCACTACGGGTAATTCAAAAGGCTTCGCCTTTGTTGAGATGCCAAAAGCAGGCGATGCAAAGGCCGCTATCACGCAATTAAACGGTAAAGACTTAGACGGCATGAAAATAAGAGTGAAAAAAACGAATGAGCAATGACCCGCTGCACGGCATTACTTTACAAAAACTAGTAGAAGAATTGGTAGATAAATACGGCTTTGAGACGCTAGGAGAGCGGTTCAAGTTTCGATGCTTCACTCATGACCCCTCTATTAAATCCAGCCTAAAATTTCTGCGCAAAACACCTTGGGCGAGAAAAAAGATTGAAGACTATTACGTCGAGTCAAAAAATAGCTAACTGAATGCTTGGTAGAGGAACATGGGCTCCTTTCTCTTTTCTCGCTCCAGCTCTAAGAAGCTGCAAATCTATACAATTGATTTGGATTGAGTCCCTGTATATATTGGATTAATTAATTAAGTATCTTTATTATATTTTTTGTTTTTACAGTCAGGCAGTAGTCCTTGACTGATAGTCTATGTAAATTCTCACACGGCGGTTTCGTAAAATGATTTATCGTAACAACGAAAAGCTCAACTTTGCTACATTACTTTCTATTTCTTCATTATTCTTGTTTTCATGCGGCGGAAGTGGCGGCTCTTCAACAAGTCCACCAACTGCACCACCGGCTCCAACGCCTCCTCCTGTAACACCACCTGAGACCGGGATAAGCGATACCGACCAACTCATCAAAGTCAATCAGGTTGGATTTTACCCAAGTAGTCAAAAGCTTGCGATTGTGCCGGAAAATGGGGCAACTGAATTCACCATATTGAATAATCAAGGCGAGCAAGTTCTTCAAGGGGTGTTGTCTGATGAGGCAACTTGGAACATGGACGGTCGTCCAATGCGCATTGCCGATTTCTCCGAGTTGAATACCTCTGGCACATATACTGTGCAAGTTGAGGGCGTGAGTCCGTCTCATCCCTTTCAAATTGGCGATGACATATTTGAAAACGTGCACGATGCGGTGCTTAAAGCTTACTACTTCAATCGCGCAAGCACTGCACTAGAACAAAGCTATGCAGGGGACTGGCAACGCCCTAGCGCTCACCCGGATACGAACGTGCTGGTGCATAGATCTGCTGCATCTGCTGAGCGACCAGAAGGCTTTAGTATAAGCTCACCAAAAGGCTGGTATGACGCAGGTGATTATAATAAGTATATTGTCAACAGTGGCATATCGACCTACACCTTATTGGCGGCTTATGAGAATTTTTCTGCATTTTACGACTCACGCAGCTTGAACATTCCTGAGTCGGGTAACGCGCTTCCCGATATCATTGATGAAATATTATGGAATGTGTCATGGATGCAAACCATGCAGGATCCAAATGACGGCGGCGTGTATCACAAACTCACTGCTTTAAACTTTGAAGGTGCCCTAATGCCACATGAGGCGACTGCTCAGCGCTATGTCGTTCAAAAAGGAACATCAGCCGCACTTAACTTTGCCGCCGTCAGCGCACAAGCTAGCCGCATATTTTCATCCATTGAGTCTCTCAAGTCGATGTCTGCAGAGCTGCGCGCTGCCTCGCTAAGCGCTTGGCAATGGGCAAAATCAAATCCAGATGTACCGTACATTCAACCAAGCGATGTATTCACAGGACAATATGGCGATAGTGATTTCTCAGACGAGTTTGCATGGGCAGCGGCAGAGCTGTTTTTACTCACACAAGATACGGCTTTTTTAGATGAATTTATCGCTTTAGACGTGCCTGCAACGACTCCCTCATGGCCACAAGTGGGTAGCTTAGGTCTACTGTCTTTACTTAATCAAGGGCAATCTCTTTTAAGCCAAAGCCAATACAACGACATAAAAGCGAAGGTTATCGCCTTTGCCGACCAAGTTGTTTCTGATCAAGATAACGCCTATAGCGTTGGCATGACGCAGAACGATTTGATTTGGGGAAGTAATGCCAGCGGTCTCAACAAGGCCATTATGCTTTTGCATGCCGCGCAATACGCAGATACTGATTCCACCGCATACATAAATGCTGCCCAAAGCTTCGTGGATTATGTGCTTGGTCGAAATCCAACGGATTATTCCTACGTCACAGGGGTAGGCTCATTTAGTCCGATGGATCCTCATCATCGTCAGTCATTTGCAGACAGCATAGCCGCGCCAGTACCTGGTTTTGTTGTAGGAGGTGCTCAGCCTGGGCAACAGGACGGCTGTAATTATCCGTCTAACGAACCTGCGCGGTCGTATCTCGATGATTGGTGTTCATATTCCACCAATGAAGTGACCATCAATTGGAATGCGCCCATGGTGTATGTGCTAGCGGCGCTTGAAAATCAGTAAAGCTCTGTTTTTTCACATATAACGGTATCGATATGGATAAAATAGCGGTGTTGTTAAAGTCTTAATATTCAAGTCAAGCGCCCATAACCCTATTGAAACGACTAAAGAGCAGAACTAAAGAGCTTAAGCGACAGTTGGCGTCTTTGCCACAAAACGAAGATAAAACAACCTCGTTGAATGAACTCGAGTTAATTTAAAGCCAAATGGCCGGTTCTCGATGTCACAACAGCTGTTAAGCATAGCAAATCACTGCCTGTTGTGATCTCATAATTAACCTGAATCCTGTTTAAGAAATGGTGCAAGCGCTTGTTTCACATACTTAAATCAATTTTTACACTCAGTGCTGCTAGCATTGTGAAGTACAAGGCGCAAAAGTCACGTAATAGTTAACCTCAACTCGGGATAAGCGATAGTGCAAGTGCATGTTTTAAATATGTATTTATTAAATTATCACCAAGTAGTGATAAAAAAGTGAAGTGCAAGGCGCAAAAGTGATGTAATAGTCATTCTATTGCTCGCTTTTGCAACGCAGTAATTCGCGTTTTTAGCGCTACTTGGCGCTGTCGCTTATCCCGAGTTGAGGTTAGTTATTCTATTGCTGGCTTTTGCAACGCAGTAATTCGCAATTCTAGCGGTGCTGAGCGCCGTTTCTTAAACAGGATTCAAGTTAATAATACAATAAAAGGTATTCCAACGTAGTGGCATAGTAAGTGCACACTGCATGCAGATTATTGCACCTTGTTCAAAAACGCTGAAAGTCTAGTTTGTGCCGCGGTTTAGGGAACTAAATGAAACAAACGTATTCAATATAGTATACGCAACCTTAGTTACTTTACTGACATTGAGTGGCTATGTATCTGAATGAACAGCTTGTGCGCTCCTGTTTATTGTCCTCACGTAAAGAGGTATTGCTATGAACGCTAATTTGATACATCAACTTTTCAAGCCTAGGACTACACCAACAACATTGCAGCAAATGCACCGTATTTTTGGCTTGCTTGTTTTACTCCTTCCTTCAATTACTTTGGCCTCTGACAACCAAGATGAGGACTGGCTCAAAGCCCTTAAAAGCGATAGTTTTGATTCTTTTATGGTAGCCGATAGCGTCGCTTTACCCAGCTCAAAAAAGATATTCATAGAGGATGTCTCTGTCAGCTTCGACAAAATGTGGCTGCGCAAGTTTAGAAACGAAACGGGCAAGCGTTATCAACAGAGAATTCAACAGCGCTACGCATTGATGCTAAGAGAGCATCTGGAAGAAAGCTTAACGGCAGCCAGATGGACACTTTCTAACGGTCCACAACAAGACGCTTTAACATTAAGCGCGCAGTTTAAAGACTTAGACATAACTGGGCCACAGCAATCTGTTAAACAACACATGCTCGTGCGCAGTGTAGGAAAAGCATCCATTTTTTTAGAAGTAAAAGGAACCGATGGAAAAGCCTTTTTTACGCTCGAAGACCGCGGGGATGCCGGCGGTTTGTCAGGGCAACTGTTTGAGACAGACCCTGCGATGAATTACTCTATGTTTAGTAAGTTGGCCGATACTTGGGCGTCTAATTTTGTCGCGTATCTGAATATCACTACCGAGACGGTTATGGGGCAAACTTAAGTAAGATTGTATTAACAAATGGATTCATTGGCCCTTGCAGGGATTGCTGGTCAGCTCTTCGACAGCTCTGACGGACTCAGTATTCGAGATATAAATCAAGGTGTTGTTAAATTGATGCAGACCCATGCATGTGACAGCAAAGTAGCGCGTCAATTTGAAAGCAATTTACTTAACTACTGGAACAAGCATCAGCCTCAGACGCAAAAGTATGCTGACAGGCTTAAAAAGGCACTGAACAACTAATTAGAGCGTGTTTATATTTAGCGCTTAACTAATCGTCTAAATGGATACAGCACTTGACCAACAAAACTACTGGGAAGCTTTTTAGTGGTGCCGTAGTCTGCTGGCCAATGATCGCCAGGCATGTGCGCTGTGCCAAACAAATAGTCAAACAACACCGTGTGAGCCGAGTAATTGGTATCTATTGCAGGCTTTTCTGAGCTGTGGTGCCAATGATGAAATTGTGGCGTAACAAATATATAACGCAAAAAGCCAAATGAAAACTTCAAATTGCAGTGAATAAGGACGGCCTGAAGCGCAGCAAAGCCAACATAAATGTCAAGTGCCGTTTGGTCAGCCCCAATTAAATATAGTGGGATCATCACCATGGCACGTTCAGAAAAGATTTGTACAAAATGACCACGCGAACCTGCTAGCCAATCTAAGTTTTCAACAGAGTGATGTACTGCATGCACGGGCCACAAACACTTCACTTCATGAAACCATCGATGTTCCCAATAAAGGACAAAGTCAGCGAGCAATATAATCAGCACAACTTGAAGTAAAATGGGCATATCTCGAACGAACTCATGCACCTGCTCATTTAGCGCCCAGTCAAAATGGCTTGCGTGATAGTTTGCATAAATAAGAATGGCCGAAATGGCCAAGTGATTAAAACAAAAATAAAACAGATCGAGCGCCCACTCTTTTCGCAGAATCACTTGGTTCTTATATTTAGGAAATAGCTTCTCTAGCGTCATAAAAATGAAAACAGAACCCAGAAAAGCCAATATCAGCCAATCCACGCCTAGGCTCAAACGAATCGGCTCCACAGGGCCAACGGGTATCTTATAGCCACCTAGTGCAAAGGCAATTGAGGTCAAAAGTATTCCTGCAAACCCCATGCGCTTGAACTTTCCCAAAACAAATGTGAGCACACCAAAAAAGAGCGAAAAATACATGCCGTACTTTAAAATTTGCTGGAGGTCTTTTGCATCGTATGCTTGACGTAGTTCGATTGTGGTCAAGTATGCAGGAAAAAGGTAGGCTAAAACGGCGAGCAGACTCAATGCACCAAGAAATACGCTCACATATCCACTTATCTTCCCTTCACCAAAACGAAATGATCGTGCAACATCCAATTCTACTTCTCTATTTTGATACTCGTAATTGAGTTCGTTTTGTTTTGCCATTGTTGCTTCCGTTCCGATTCGCTGCCAAATAAGTACACCAAAACTATACACGCAATTTTAGAAAATGGTAAAGAAAACAAAAAGTATCAAATTTATATACTTTAAGTAGAAGATTTTCACGCTGACGCATCTTTGCACACATCACTGCTGATTCTGCCTTTACCCTCGTAAACACGCTCCCCAACGGTTTTATATGAAATACACCATTCGAGGTATGCGCAAATATATATCGAGTTATATGCTTTAAATTCTCACATCAAAAGGGAATTATTCGATGCGTATTCTTACTATCTTATTAGTCTGTGCCATATCAATATTAGTCAGCGCTAACTCACATGCAAACAACTGTGAAGCGGTGGTTGATGCCAGTCAACTAGCAGATATCCGCGACGGTGCGGATATGTTCGGCAACTACGCCAATGGCTGGCTTTTCGCAAAGGCCGGCAGCATGTTATGCCAGCCTTTGGAGGACAGCGAGACCTTGCGCTGCACAAGCGAGGATCGCGCCGAACTTGTCAGCATGGCGAAAGACCGCACACTGGTCAGTGGCATTAAAATATCAACTTCCGATTTTCAGGAGTTTCTTATTTATCCAGACGGACGCTTTGAGTGTTCAGACAGCCTTGCTGGTGTAAAAGACTTACAAAAGAAACAGCGCGGCCCTCAAGAAGTGTGTGACATATTTCATGACACACTGGAAATTTACGAGCGTCTTGAGCAAAGTGTATTGCATACCGAATTTGCAGGCGCAAAACTATTTTTAAGGCACGGAAACATTGCCTGCACTCAAAAGAATGAAAGCGAATTGGTGTGCCTTAGCGATGACGAATCTGAACTTATTCTTCAGGCGCCTGGAAGTCCGATGCGCGGTATTCGCACATTTGGCGTAGAGACCGTTGAAATGCAGTTTGATGCGGATGGCAACCTTGGTTGTGGCGCGCTATCAGAGCTTGAAAAATATCGTAATTGAGATAGGACGAACTTAGTGCAAAGCATCACACTTTTAATGAAACAAGGAATTAATATGAAACTTTATGGGACAAGAGGTTTACGCACCACCGCAAGGAATCTGGCGTTTTTTACCATAATGTCGGCTTGTCTCGCTGCCTTTTTTGGCAGCACTCAGGCTATAGCAAAAGATGATAAGCCGGGCACAAGCGACCACCCAATTATTACTCGCTTCGAAGGGTTTTCTATCGACGCGTATAGCGTAACCGATTTCGATCGTTACCAACTTCCACTAGGTCCATCAGTAGATAATAAAACTCTGGGTGAGACACTAACCTTAGAAGGCAAGATTACGCGTATCTATTATCAATATTTTCCTAATCCCAAACCCTCTTTGTTACAGGTGTTTAAAAGCTATGAGCAGCTTTTTGCAGAAAAAGCCCTTGAAACGCTATTTTCTTGCTATGCACAAGAGTGTGGCAAGGGCCCTCAAGACTTGGTGACGACCGTGGCCAGGCGTAAAGACCTACTTAATGAATTTATGCAGTTTGGCACTCACGCGTACAAGGCGGTTAAGCTTAGTCAAGAAGATCAGGACGTCTATATTGCTTTGTATCTTAAAGATGAACGCGGGAGGGTGGCCTACGAAATTCATGTAATTGAGGTACAAAGTATGCGTTCAGGCAACTTATCAATGAGTGATATTCAGCAAGGCATAGAGAAAGACGGAAAACTGGCCTTCTACGGATTGTATTTTGATACCGGAAAATCGTCGCTTAAAGACAGCGCCAAGGATGAGCTGAGGCTTTTGGCAGACTATCTTAAAAATAATGCACAGCAACAATACTTTATTGTGGGTCATACTGACAATGTCGGCGCGTACAAAACAAACCTAACGCTGTCACAAGCTCGTGCACGCTCGATAATAAACGCACTAGAATCGCAATATGGGTTAAACGTGGCTAATTTACAGGCTGTGGGGATAGGTCCTGTTTCGCCAGTCGTTGCTAATGCTTCCGATAGTGGCAAAGCCAAAAATAGGCGAGTGGAGCTTGTACTCAAATGATAAATAACCTGAATCCGGTTTAAGGAATGGCGCTCAGCACCACTACAATTGTGAACTAAGCGCTTGCTCCTGCGATGCATCTAGATAACATTGCTCAGCTATCAAAAGCGCGATTAAGTCAGTATGCGTCATTAAGGTAAGTTGTGCCGCTCCATTTGCTGGGGCTACGCTTAAGCGCTCATGTCTATCGGCAAGCTCATGCAGATCATCTATCGAGAACTGCTGATTTTTGTCGCCATGAATAAAAAAAACAGGAATGGTTTCCAATACCTGCGCCAACGTTGGGTACCAATTCTGCACCCACATTTCGCATGCTCGGATAGGACGCTTGATATCACGTAAACAATAGCTCAAAAGGTTCAATGCCCACTCTTTCAGTCTTACATCGCCTTGTATGTTCTTTACGTCGTCTGGATTGTCTGCATAAAAATAGTTAATGACCTGCTCCTGTCCATCCTTTGACTTAAAGAATCGATGCGCCACGAGCCGATGCGGCATTAACAACATGGAGGGAAAATTTTTGGCTAACATAAAGGTGCGCCTTGCGGTTTTTCCCATTTGCTCCCATTGTGTTTGACTTTGCAAAGGTGCTCCAGTATCGACACAATATACCGCTCGCACTTGCTCAGGAAAGCGCTTTGCATATTCATTTGCGTATATGCCCCCAACGCAATGCCCTAATGCGACAACCTTCTTTAGTTTCAGATGCGTTAATAGCTCATTAAAGCAACGCAAATAATGTTCAAATTCATCTTTTTTAGACCTAAAAGACAATGGGAGATTCTCAGGCTCTTCAAGTGTAATCAATCTAAGTCCGCGTTTTAAAAACGGCTCAATAAAGCTAGCATGTTGCTTGCTAGGTAAAACGGGGAAAAAACAAAGCACTGGGCTTGCTTTAGGCTTGCCATAATCTCGATATCGAATGGTATTGCCATCTGTAGTGTTGATAGTTTTCAGCGGAAACTCGGCAAATCCGTATTCTGGTTCGCTAATAGGAAGTTGCTTTTCTTCCAGCTTATTCGCCACTAACAATAAACTGGTGACATGACGCATCAAGTTACTTTGTGTCTGCGTTTCTGTTTTTTGCAGTATGCTTTTCATTTGTGTTCGAATAGTATTCAACGAACGCGCACGTTGTTGCGCAATCTCCTTTAGTGATAGCCCTTTGTTTAAACTCTCAATGACTTCAATTTCTGCGCTGGTAAGCTCAAATGCATTCGCCAGTACTTTTTCAATGCCGCTGTGCCATGTCACTAAGGATGATTTAAACAGAATCAAAGTACTATCTTGAGCGTGTTTTGCGGTATTCACCAAGCGCTGTGCCACCAGCACGAAGGCTTGATTATTAAATTGGTTCACACCTCTTATCGCGAGTGTTTGAGCATCATCTCGCTTACTTGCCATCTGCTTTAATAAGGTATTGAGCTGAGTCTCAGATTTAGCGTCCAGAGGCAGAGAATGGACATTCATATGATGACTGATACATAAATTCTCTGTCGCCGAAGCATTGCTGGCGATAATTTGCCCTTTGGTATCAGTAATAAATGCTGAGGTAGGTTCGCTGTCGACGATGTCTTGAACGCTATGGTGTTGAACATTTTGCGTAGACAAGAATATTTGATCCGCGCGCTCGAAATGTCGAGACAGGGTATTTCTGGCCTTAGAGAGAAATAACTCAGCCTTATCGATTTGCGAATCTACGAAAACATCATCCCAGGCCCTTACAAGCGCGTCAAAGCGCTGTGGGGCAAGTGCTGAGTCATATACAGCGTCTACAATTCTGTCATCATCAAAGCGTTTTTCTGGCACTGAGATATCCGTTCTCGTTAATACACCTTAGCAGTATTCGACGAACCGATTAAGAAATCAAGTTAAGCGATGAGGGTTTACAAATAAAATGTAAAACTCATCCACCTGAATGGATGCTCTAGCACTCATTGTTAATCTTAAGCTGACCTGTGAACAAGAAGTAGCGCTTTGCTTATTTAACCTTGATAGCCCTTGTAAGCTTGGCAAGAAGAAGGCTCTTCGCCAATCATAAGTCTGTCGCAGGGCAGTTGTGCCATATCATTGAGACATAGTTTGGCTTTTTCAGCTAAAGCTTCATCATTACTGTGATCTTCATCAATAGTCATAAAGTGCTGACATTGCATTTGCGTTTGTTTAGCTAGCATATCTAGCATAGCTTGCGGCAAGTCTTCTGATTGCATTGATGCCAATGCACACTGCTGAAGCTTTTCGCACATACGAGTGAGGGCCTCCTCAGCTTCTGAAGCATTTATGTTTTGACCTGACGCTGCTTGACTTTGAGTTGCGCTCATTATTTCACTCACGCCCTGGTCGACATCGCTGTCATTACTTGGCTGACACGCTGCAAGGCCTAGCGTGGCGAAAAGCAAAAACGCCGTCATTTTAATCTGTTTCAAGTACATAAATATCCGTTCCTAAGAATGTAAATTTGCGTCTTATGGCAAGTTTTTCAAAAGCTAAAATGTGCGCTAAATGTACGCCTAAAACTATATGTCGTCATACCTCAATTGCGGTATGACATCGTGCTTACCAAAACATAGTGTTTGGAACGTGAGCCAAGCATGGCAAAGGGGCCTCGCCCATGGAAATGCACCAAATCATAATTTTTTTCGTCGTAGCGGGACTTGCAAGCTCGGCCATTATCTTGTTTGCCATGTCTAAATCGCGGATTAAACAAAAGCAACTTGAAGAGTATGCCCTGAGCCAAGAATGGGACTATGAATATAAGGGTGCTCAAGGTCATGTGGGAAACCTTACCGTCATTTCGTCTCCCCTTGAACAGTGGAGGCTAAGCATGTACTTTAATTCTTCCTCAACGGGCGAAGCAGGAACATCCATTAAACAATGGTCTGAATTTAGTTGCCCAGATGGCAAACTCGAAGAGGGACTGGCTATTTTAGGACCAGCATTGCCTCAAAAAACCATTCAGGTGCTCAACCAAGGTAGCCTTGGACCACTGGGTTTCATTATTAAGAAGCTTATGTTTGAGTTTGTAAACGGCATGGGAATCGATATAGACGATTGCAAATTAGTTGAGCAAGAACAATCTGACGAACGCGGCGCTGTTTTTGCAACCGCAGGAAACGAACAGGCCGTCGACACATTCAAGTCGCTTCGAGAATTAAGCCAAGCAAAATCCGGTAAAAATGAAATGCAGCAACCCGTGGTTTATAGAGATACCGACGGAACAAAAGTCAGGCTTAGACATAAACTCAAGTCAGTAGAAGAACTAAATGCGTTTATCAATCTCTGTGTGGCTATCCAAAAGCGCGCCCAGCAATTGGACAAGCCAATCTAATCAATCACAGTTGACGCACTTTGGTACGCTTGTGTGCCCCACAAAGGAACGGTTGAAAGACTATGCTTAAAACTTCCTGAAGTTTCTTTGGTTGAATAAGACACATACATCAGGGTTTGCGATTTTTGATCGTAAATGCGGCGTACTTTCATATTCTTAAAAAAAATGCTTTTTGACTTTTTAAACACCACGTCCCCAGACGCAGATTTATCGATATCCGCAAACATGGCTGAAGTAATTGGTCCAGTCTGACGACACGCAATCGAACTGTCAGATGGGTCGGCTAAATCCAGATTCGCCTCAATACTCGAAATATGACAAGTAACGCCCGGTATCAGAGGATCTTGTAAGGCATCAATTTTAATATCTTTGGTGGTAAATAATCCTAGGGATACGTCGCCCACTTCACTGTCAGAGCATCCAAACAGAGCAAAGATAAGGCTAATAACGATAATTGAGTGTTTCATACTTCATTCCATTTAGGCTGCGCAATCTCTTTCATATAGTACAGCGTCATGGGCCACTTAACAAAAAAGGCCGCGCTATCTGCAAACGCGACCTTGTCACTGGGATTTTCGAGAGTTTACGCTAAATCATTATTCATGACTTTAACCCAAGCCTTCACAAAATCTTGCACGAATTTCTCTTTTGAAGTGTCGTAGGCATAGACTTCTGCTACTGCACGCAGCTCTGTGTTTGAACCAAAAATCAGGTCTACCGGTGATGCATACCACTTTTGCATACCCGTTTTTCTATCCACACCTTGATATACACCATCCACATCCGCTTTACTCCACACTGTAGACATATCTAGAAGGTTCACAAAGAAGTCATTAGACAGAGCGCCAGGGTTGTCGGTAAGCACACCAAGTTCGCTGCCATCGTGATTTGCGCCAAGTGCTCGCATGCCGCCCACAAGCGCTGTCATTTCTGGTACGCTTAAATTTAGCTGGTCCGCTCTGTCAATTAGCATTTCAGTCGGCGACTTATAGCTTTTTTCCGCGTCAAAATAGTTCCTAAACGCATCTGCTTGTAGCTCTAGTAAACTGAACGAATTCACATCGGTCTGCTCTTGCCTGGCATCGCCACGGCCGAGAGTAACAGGCACCTCAACTTCAAACCCGGCATCCTTCGCCGCTTTTTCAATCGCTGCCGAACCGCCTAGTACAATCAAATCTGCCATAGACACTTTGCTACTGTTGAACAAACCACTGTTGGCGTCTTCTTGAATGTCTTTGAGCACACTAAGAACCTTATTTAGTTCCTGTGGGTTATTCACTGCCCAAGCGTTTTGTGGTGCTAGAGCAATGCGTGCACCATTGGCACCGCCTCGCATGTCAGATGCTCTATAGCTGGCAGCTGAACCCCATGCCACACGCACTAGGGATTGCACGCTTAAACCGGATTCCAGAATTTTTGCTTTAAGAGCACTGGCCGCGTCTTCATCAATGTCTGACGCCGTTTCCATATCAATTGGATCTTGCCATATATGCACTTCTTCAGGCACTTCATCGCCTAAGAAATTGCGCGGTGGCCCCATATCTCTGTGAGTAAGCTTGTACCATGCTTTAGCAAATGCAAGACGATACTCCTCAGGGTCTGCTAGAAAGCGCTCTGCTATTTTTCGGTATTCAGGGTCGTACTTAAGCGCAAGGTCGGCGGTGGTCATGACCGGTGGATTAAATTTACCTTCAATGTGCGCGTCAGGCACAATTGCGTGTAAAGACTCATCCGTTGGGATCCACTGAATAGCACCAGCGGGACTGCGCGTTTGCTCCCACTCAAAATTCAGTAAATTACTCAAATATAGTGATGTCCAACGGGTAGGTGACTGTGTCCACGCACCCTCAAGTCCACTAGTTACGGTATCTTCTGAGTGACCTTTGCCGCAATTATTCTTCCAGCCTAGACCTTGCTGTTCAACACCTGCAGAAGCTGGGTCACCCTCAAGACAATCCGAGGGTTTATGGGCGCCGTGCATCTTTCCGAAAGTATGACCACCGGCAATCAGCGCCAGTGTTTCTTCATCATTCATTGCCATACGGCCAAAGGCAACACGAATGTTTTTGGCAGAACCAATTGGGTCAGGCTTTCCACGCGGACCTTCAGGATTGACGTAAATTAGGCCCATGTGGGTTGCGCCAAGTGGCCGCTGTAGCTCTCCATCTTTATCTTCACGGTCGCTGGCAAGCATTTCGACTTCTGGCCCCCAGTAAACCATATCCGGCTCCCAATCGTCCGGCCTGCCTCCGGCAAAACCATAAGTTTCAAAGCCCATATTCTCAAGCGCGACATTTCCTGCAAGCACCATTAAATCCGACCATGACAAATTTTCACCGTACTTCTGTTTAACGGGCCACAATAATCTACGTGCTTTATCTAAATTGCCATTGTCGGGCCAGCTGTTAAGGGGGTCAAATCGTTGTTGACCACCTCCTGCACCGCCGCGCCCGTCTAAGGTTCTGTATGTTCCTGCACTGTGCCAGGTCATACGAATAAAAAATGGACCGTAGTTGCCGAAATCAGCTGGCCACCAGTCTTGTGACTCAGTAAGTAGCGCGTCTATGTCCTGTTTAACTGCAGCTAAGTCTAAGCTGTTGAAAGCGTCAGCGTAGCTAAACTTGTCACCATATGGGTTAGAGCGCGGGTCGTGGTCGCGAAGTGCGGATAAATCGAGTTGCTCAGGCCACCAAAAAGTATTGGGTTTAGCCTGCCCCATTTTAAATGAACCAACGCCAACTGCGCCTTGGGGTTTGCTTATCTCTGCGGTTTCTGCGCTAGCAGCAGATGCCATACACGCCATGCTGATAAGCAGCATAAGTTTTGATTTTGAGAAGAGCTCTTTAATAATCATATCGATACTCGCTATCTGGTTAAGATAAAAGTTAGAGGTAATCAGCCATAGAGGCTTCAGTAACAGCGCTCATTCAACAACAAAATGAATCATGCGATATGTAGAAGTATAGGTAAGGTTGTTAAAAAAGTGTTAAGAATAAAATCGATTGACCTAATCGAGTAAATCTATTGGCTTACTAACTTGAGTCGATTTAACAATGGCCAGAGCCAATTCATATAGGCTGATTTGCTTGTCCATAGCAGATTTTTGCAAACGCTGATGAGCTTGCGACTCACTCATAGAAAGCTGCTGAATTAGGATTAACTTTGCACGATTAATTATTTTATGTTCATTAAAAATTTGCTTTGTTGCATCAAGTTCTCCAGACACCTGCTCAATCTTTTTCGCCTGAAGAACCAGCAAATTATGCAATGAACTCTGATCCGAAATGGGCGCTGATGAGGCAGTATCGGACTTGCCCAGCCCATATTCACTTAAAGGGTAGGCGAGTAAAGCAGAATGCGCGCTGGTGTGTTCATGCAATGAATCGAGTACTTCTGTATCTTGTTTATGCGCTGACAATTCAGCTTCCGCATCTTTTACGCTTGCTTGCGCTAAGGTCACCAATTCGCTTGTTATATCATTTTCGATTATGTGCATCTTATCGATGCGTTTTGTCGTAATTTCATACCACACTTCACTAATAGGCGAAGCCACCTTTTCCTCTCTTGGAAGCGCATCTATCAAGGAACGCAGCTTATTGACTTCTTTCGAAGTTTCGCTGCTTTCGAGTTGCAGCCATTGTTGATGTCTGTGCTGGTCGCTGTATTCAACAAAGGTCGAAAAGCATCGCGTTTGCGCTAACTGAAGTTGCTTAAGTTTTGCACATCGCTTATCGTCAAAACTGCCTTTTGCAAAACCTATTGCACCGCAGGCTCTCTCCTGACCCGCATATTCCTTGCCTTGTATAAAGTTAAAAAGCGACACTAAACATTGAGTGACCGCAGGATCGTTCGAGATATCTGCAGCCTCAAAAATGATGCTGATAAGGCTCTCTATTAGTGTACAAAAAGACTCCGTAAGCCTTGCCGTACCTACTTTGTGGGACTTTATAGCATCTCGTAAGTTTGGCAGATGATCAATATGATAAAGGGCGTGACTTATACTGAACAACAGACGTTGATTGTCACTGTTTTGTTGAGATTCAATGTAATGTTTATCAAGCAGCGCTATCAGTCGCGCAAGCGCAACATCACTTTGAGCAGTTTGCTTCTCACGTCGGATGGTGTAATGGTGCCCGAAAGAGGCTACGTAAATATTACTGACGCCACGCTCTTTTTGGCACTGATGGATGCACTCGCATACCAGCTTCACTAACTCACAGTTGGATGAAAGCTGGGACAGCGTCTTCAGTTGCGCTAGTTTTGCCGCATACAAAAAGCGTTTAGTATTGCTTGGAGTCGCATTAATCATGCATGCACTGCCACTCACAATTGCCTCTTATTTAACGACAAAGCAGCAAGGTGTGTTCCAATGTGGCTCACCCTTGCTATCATTAAAAAATCATTGTAAGTAAACGTTTATAACTACCTGAATTTATTTAATTTAATCCAATGCTCAGCAAACGCTCGCGTCTGGACATGATCACTCACAAAGGCCCGTGTTTTAGGCCGATGGCGCAGTTACGGTGCGAAGCTTCAATCAATTGCACCAAAAAGTGGCTCTTGCGTGTTCGGGTTACGCCTTGCGCCTCTTAAAGCACGTGAATTGATATATTCCGACCGTTGCCATGTTGCATTTTTGATTATAAACGGTTAGTTATTCTTTCCATATATGAAGAAACAGCAATTATTGCATGTTTTGTGCACTTGGGTGTGATGCGGCCACATTCTGCAACGGCAAGACTCCAAATGCTATCGCAAATGGCGATACAATTGTTGATGGCATATTCCAACTCTTCGCTTAAAGGAATGTGGAATTTCAACGAAAATTGGCTAGCCATTATTTTAGTCATCGTTAAGTTATTCTCAATGTCCAACTGACGAATATATCCGTGCTGCCCCGTACCTAGCATTAAATCAACCGCGATTGGATTTTTTTGATAATAGTTTTCCGTTCGCTGAATAAATACACACATCAGATCTAGCACCGTATCAACTTCGTTAAAGTCAATTGGCTTTTCGAGCTCATAAGTCATTGCTGATAAGTGCTTTTCCGCTACTGCAATAATCGCTGCCACTGGGCTTGGGAAAAAATGGTAAACCGACGCCATTGGTACTGACGCTTCCTTAGAGATTTGCTGGATAGACAAGGACTCAATTCCATATCGCTTTATTAGCTCTTCAGTTGCGGCTGTCAGTAACTCATATTTCAAACGCCCGTTCTTTCGTTGGGGCTTTTTAGGCTTTAAATCTATTTTGTCAGTCGTTCTCAACGGTTCAACTCCATTTCATCATATTAGACGGAGCGTAAGATCACGCAGCGTATTTTTTCAGTTGACTATTCGATATATATCGATTAACTTTAATTTTAACTTATCTACGGTTGTTACATAAACTCAACATCGCTCGCTTCACTTGCAATCAACTAATGAGAAATATTATGACATACAATTTAGGCCACCAGAAATCCTATTCACGTTTGAGTGCAGCCATATTAGTCGCTATTTCACCAGCACTATTTGCACAACAACTTCCTGAATCTCAGGAAAGCAAGAATGAGTTGCAAGAAAGAGTATCATCGTTTGAAACTATTACTGTGACTGCGCAAAAGAAACAAGAGGCGCTTTCTGAAGTGGGCGCGACAATCGGGGTGGTAACAGATGAAAGGCTTCAGACAAATGGAGTAAGGGACGTATCTGATCTAAGCAATTTTGTACCAAATTTAGAAATAGCGCTACCCAACGGGGAAGGTAATCAGCCCGCAATATTTCTAAGAGGAATAGGTACGAGCGATTTTAACACCAATAACAATGGTCCTATCGCTATATATAGCGATGAAGTTTACAAGAGTAGTTTCGTAGGTCAAAATCTCTTTATGTTTGATGTAGACAGAGTAGAGGTGGTAAAGGGCCCACAAGGAACACTATTTGGAAGAAACGCCACCGGCGGTGCTATTCGAGTAATATCGAATAAACCCACTGATGAATTCGAGCTTGATGCGCTTGCTGAGTATGCTCGATTTGGCACAACTCGGTTCGACGTAGCTGTTAATACACCACTGACGGACGATACCGCGTTCCGCTTCGCTGCAGTAAAGGCAGATTCTGATGGCCCATATGAAAGCCTTTCTTTTCCCAAGGAATATGGCGGACACGATTTTACTGGTTGGAGAGCACATTTAGTTTCCGACGTGACAGACTCTCTTACCTTATTAGTCACCGCGGAAGGTGCTCACGTTAGAAATCCGGCAGCTGGATATACTTTTCAGGGGTTACTGGACCCCATAAGCGGTGAGCCTTGCGATCTTGTGCCAATACAAGGAGGCGAATGTGGTGACTTATTTGGCTACACAGGAGAACCAAATCGGTTTGGAGTCAACACAAACCGCAAGGGGTTTACTGACAAAAATGTGTTGACCTATTCATTGCAATTAGACTACGACCTTGATGATTTTACGTTGACCTCGATTTCTGCATATGAAACAGCAAGTTCCTTGAAGAAAGAAGATACCGACGTTACACCTTTGCAAGTATTAGCTGTAGATTTTGGCATTGAAAGCGACACGTTTAGTCAAGAACTTCGCTTGAGCTATTTAGGTGAATTTTTCGATGGAGTCGTCGGACTATTTTACTTAACCGAAGACCTTGAACAACTTCAAACTGTTGATGCCTTTAGAGTTTTCAGGCCAATTGCCGAGTCTATGGATCCTATTGCATACCCCGGAGGTTTCGATCCATCTGGTGAAACATTAGGTGCACCAATACTTTTTGCACAGTTTGATAATCTTCAGGTCACTGACACTTACGCGCTTTTCGGGCAAGGTGATTACTATGTCAATGATAACCTAAATTTAGTTCTAGGCTTGCGTTACACAAAGGAAGATCGTGACTTCAATACCGATGTAGACTTCATTGAACCAACTTTTACCGCTGGCTTGTATGAAAAGGACTTGGTTGCTGATAGTGAAAATGTCTCTTTTAAAGTTGGATTTGAATACACTACTGAAGACTCAGACCTTATTTATGGAAGTGTCTCAACTGGTTTTAAAAGCGGTGGTTTCAATGGAGGATTTGTTCTCGATGAAGATGGTGTATTTCCATTTGATGAAGAAAAACTACTTGCCTATGAGTTGGGAATTAAGAAGGAGTTCTACGACGCAAATCTCCTATTTAACGCCGCTGCGTTTTACTATGACTATGAAGACATTCAAGTATTTACCTTCGTTAACACCGGCGCAGGCTTACCAATTACGGTTTTAACTAACGCTGGAGTCGCTACTATTAAAGGGCTTGAAGTGGACACCGTTTGGAAGCCCATGGATAACTTAGAGATTTTAGCTTCAATAGGTTTAATCGATTCAAATTTCGACGAATTTCGCTCCTCCTCAGCGCTTGTTGATGGCGATTTCACAGGGAATAGCCTTGCCCTTAGCCCTGATTTGAGTACTTCTCTAAATATTGAATATACGCTACCTCTACAAGGCGGACTCGAGATTCTCATCAGTGGCGATATAAATTATAAGAGCGAAGTCTTTTTCGATCCCTCCAACAATCCTTTGTACTCTCAGCCTGGTTATACTGTTGTGAACGCGAACATTATGCTTAAAAGCGATGATAACTGGAGCGTGGCAATATTCAGCAATAATCTATTTGATAAGGAATACAATGCTTACAACATTGACTTCTCGTCGTTTGGATATAACCAGTTGTTGCTTGGTGAACCTCGAACCTTTGGTGTAAGAGCATCCTATAGCTTTTAAGGGTAATTCGGGATATGCAAACACCTACAGAATTTTTCAAAAAATATGAAAATGACCGATTTGAGATTTCTTTAAATAATCAGATGTACTCTGGTTACGACTCAAAAGTCGGACAGCAATGCGTTTTGTTTCTTCATGGTTGGCCAGACGATTGTTCGATATGGCGAGAACAATATGAGTATTTTTTAGAGCATAACTACCGAGTGATATGTATAGACTGGATAGGACATGGAAGTAGCGCAAAACCTATTGATATTAAACGTTACTCTATCGTCAACCTAGGTTTAGATTTAATTGTTCTTTTTTCTAAATTACATCTTAAAAAAGTCCATTTAGTCGCGCATGATTATGGAGCGGTGGTTGCTTGGGACTTTGTGAGTAAACACCCTAAACTGGTTGAATCATATTCAGCGGTTCAGATTGGGCATTCTGCCGCCATACTTCGTTCCACATCAATTAAAGGCTTGCTAAATAATTGGTTTTTATTGTTTAACGCTCTCCCGTTTGCGGTCGCCATTTACAAACATAAAAACGGTCGATTTTTTAACTGGGCTATGAAACAACATACTGACAAACAATATGTTGTTGAAAAGTTCCTAAGTGATAAAAACCCTCTTTACATAAGGATATGGGAATTAGCAAATCCAATAACATGGTTCGTCAGAAAGTACTTACTCACTCGTAAAACGAGTATTGATAAAGTGAAAGTACCGACTTGTATTCTTTGGGGAAATAAAGATGAGTATTCTCACAAATCCCACGTTTACGACTCTTTGAACTATATCGATGATCATGCTTCGGTGCAGGAGCTAGAAGGATTAGGCCATTGGCCAATGCTGGAAAACCCTGCTGCATTAAATCGGCACTTAAACCAGTGGCTCAATACTTTAAAGCCGACGAGCCCCTCCTCACCCTTGAACTCTGATGGTTTGTCTAGAAAGGCTTTTCTTAAAGTCATGAGCCTAAGCGCACTTTCTTTAGCATTACCGGTATCAGCAGAAGTCACAAAACAGACCGGTATAAAGGAGTCAATCACACTTCCGTTTGACAGCTTGCAAGATTTACATAAGCAGCATTTAAGTAGCACTCAGCTCAGTTTTTTAGACCAACTAGGGCTAAATATCGTTTGGGGTGATCGAAAAGGGATCAAAGTTCAAGATCATTATTCTAAAAAATGGTTCTTTGACTGCCATAGGCTAGGAACAACATACAATTTGGGCCATAGACACCCTGTTGTTCTAGAAACTCTTCTGAATGGCTTGAAAAACTTAGAACTTGGAAACTTTTTTTTACTGTCTGAGCACCGCGCTAAAGCTGCTAAAAATTTAGCAGAAACAACTGACAACAAGCTTCCAGGAGTAGTTTTTACCACTACCGGTGCGGAAGCTAATGAGTGTGCTATCAAAACGGCGTTTGGTTATACAAATCGAAAGAAAATCGTTTGTTTTGACGGTGGTTACCATGGCGATACAGTGATGACGCTAGCTGCTGGGGGTGATGACGAAAAAATTAAACGATATGGCCTAGAGAATTTTAATTGCACCCGAGTACCGTTCAATGATGTTGATGCTGCAATGGAAGCTATTGATAAAGAAACTGCAGCTCTAATAGCGGAGCCAACCGTTGCGCAGCTTGGATTCCCGCCGCCTAAGCCAGGGTATTGGAAAGCGATCTCTCAACATTGCAAAGATGTGAATGCGCTCATTATTTTGGATGAGGTTCAAACGGGAGGTGGGGCAACAGGCACATTTTGGCATTATCAATCCCTTGGCTTCGTTCCTGACATTCTCGTAAGTGGAAAGTGGCCAAGCGGTGGATATTTCCCAAACAGCTTCGCATTATTTAAAAGAGCTTTATACGACTGGCTTGCGCAAGGTACCTTCATCCCTCACCCGACTACTTTTGGCGGCAGTGAACTTGGGAGTTTAGTGACAAATACCGTAACAACACTGCTTTCAAGCAAGTCACTATTGAATAATGTGAAAGAGCGTTCTAAGCAATTTCAACTTGCATTATCGGGTCATCCGTTTCATCTAAACATAAACGGTTTATGCATCGGAATAGTAGACACGCGAAGATCAAATTTTGAGAGCGTTAAAAGACTCGCTGAATACGGTGTTCTTACAGTTCCAGCGATTCATAGCAAACATGCTGTTGAGCTGCGTCCCCCTTTGATCATAACAGAGGCAGAAGTAGTCACAATATCAGAACGTGTCATCGCAGCACTTGCATAATCGGAGTTTTAAGAGAAGTGGAAAAGAAACATCATAAAGTTGTAATAGTGGGTAGTGGATTTGGCGGACAATGCGCTGCGATAAACCTTAAACAAAATCACATAGCCGATTTCGTCATATTGGAAAGGCGTGATTTCGTTGGTGGGACTTGGACCCAAAATAGTTATCCCGGTGCTGCTGTTGATGTTCAATCAATACTGTACTCATTTTCATTCGAACCCTATGATTGGAGCAGAATGTTTGCTCACGGTGATGAGCTGAGACGTTATACCGATCATATTTTTAAAAAATACAATCTCAAAGCGAAAACGCGTACCGGTCAAAATGTTACCTCAATGCAGTGGGATGACGATAAAAAGCTTTGGACGGTAACCGTCAATGATGGACAGCAACTAACTGCCGATTACGTGATAAATTCTACTGGCCCTCTTAGCACGCCAGTAATACCAAAATTCAAAGGCGCTGAGCTTTTTAAAGGAGCCTCTTTTCATACCAATGATTGGCAACATGACGTGGACTTGTCAAACAAAAATGTCGCTATTGTTGGAAGCGGAGCAAGCGCCGCGCAAGTTATACCAGCAATAGCGAGTAAAGTTAAAAAATTACATGTATTCCAGCGTTCTCCTCATTGGGTAATACCGCGTAAAGACACCGTTTTCAAAAAATGGCAACGCTGGCTTCTTGCAAACAAGCTGATCGGGAGGCTGTTTCGTTGGCTTACGTACTGGGCATTAGAAAGCAGAATAATTGGGTTTAAGTATTCAAAAACAATACTCAATCTTTGGGTAGGAAAAGTAAGCAAACAACATTTGGAAAATCAAATTGAAGATCCAGTTTTGAGAGCGAAACTGCTTCCTAACTACACTATAGGGTGTAAGAGAATTATTGTTTCGAGCACCCTTTATCCTGCTCTTGCACAAAAGAATGTAGAACTGCATGATAAAACTGATGGTATCGCGGAAATAAGAGAATCGTCGATTCTAAGCGCCGCGGGGAAAGAGCTCGATGTAGACATTATTGTCTTTTCGACAGGTTATGATGCTACTGATGGCATAATTTCTTACCCAATTTATGGAAAGGAAAAAAGAGAATTACATCGGTTCTGGGCTGATTATCCTAGAGCATATCTGGGGACTAGCATACCAAACTTCCCGAATTTATTTATTGTTACTGGCCCCAATACTGGGATCGGACATACATCTGCAATTTTTATTATCGAATCGCAAATGAAGTACATTCTAAAGGCGATCAAAACAGTCGAAGCGTCAAAAGCATCAAGTATTGAGGTCACCTCTGAAGCGGAAGAGCAATACACAAAAATGATTCACAGCGAAATGAGTTCAACGGTGTGGCAGCAAGGAGGTTGTAACAGCTGGTATAAAGGTAAAAGCGGCAAAGTTATAGCGATGTTTCCCGGCTTCAGTTTTACTTTTCGCCGAATGTGCAAAAAGCTGCAGCGCAAGCATCACTTATTGGAATAATTGGTATGCTCTGCTTTACTTTTGCATTTTTAACAATATTAGCTCTATGCATATTCAATTACTCACTAATCGGAGAATGCTTGTACAAAGCCACAAACAAAGCAGAGGCTTGGATTTACGGATTTAAATACGAAGCCTTAAGTATTAATGAAAAAAAAATTGGTATTTATTTTGGTGAATATCGGGCAAATCGCCCTTCGATAGTTCTCATTCATGGATTTAGCGCCACAGCTTCAGTTTGGTTTAGATGCGCAGCAAAAATGAAAAGTGACTTCAATGTAATAATTCCCGAATTACCCGGACACGGAAACAGTGGCTATGATAAAAATGCTCGATATAGCTCTCATGAGCAGGCGTCAACACTGTATTTGGCAATGATGAAGTTGAGAATTTCACGCGTTTCCATCGCTGGCAATTCCATGGGGGGATTTATTGCATCAAGAATGGCTATTGATTACCCGGAGCTCATAGACCACCTAATTTTAGTTAATCCGGTTGGAATCTCTTCCTCACCCAAACAAAGCAAAATGGATAGAATGTTAGGGATTGGCAAGAATCCCTTCCTAATAAACACTCATCAAGAGTTTGAATCATTTTTTAAAATGGTAATGTACGCGCCACCCTTTTTTCCTCATATCATCCGGTCAGGCCTTTCTCGTGACTATATTCGACGTCGAAAAGAGCTTGAGCACATCTACAACGACTATAGCGATAAGAAAGATTTTCTAGATAATTCTCTAATGGATATTAAAGCGAGAACACTTTTTATTTTTGGTGTTCAAGATGAAATTGTCGATAAGTCTTGCGAGCAATCATGGAAGAAAATTCCAATGTTTAGCTCTATTTTACTTGAAGACGTTGGTCATATGCCGATGCTGGAAGCTCCAGCAAGAACAAAGCAACTTATAGCTGGTTTTTTAAATGAAGAGTGAAGGAATGAAATTTGATTATATTATTGTCGGCGGCGGTTCAGCAGGGTGTGTTTTAGCAAACAGATTGAGCGAAAATCCAAAAAACAAGGTTTGTTTGCTTGAAGCTGGCGGAACAAACAACTCCCCTCTAGTAAGCACTCCAGGGGCATTTGCAGCGTTTATGTTCTTAAAAAAATTCAACTATAGTTTCAATGCTAAAGCAAAAGCTGATATACGGAAAAATACCCCGCTTTTTGTCCCTAGAGGTAAAGGATTGGGCGGAAGCTCTGCAATTAACGCTATGCTCTATATCAGAGGGCAGGCTGAAGACTATGATGATTGGAGTAGATTGGGTAACCGCGGTTGGTCTTATGATGAGCTTCTTCCTTACTTTATTAAATCAGAGAGAAATGAAAACAAAGAGGGCAAATTGCATGGAAAACTTGGACGCCTGGGCGTTTCCGATAGAACGATCGAGTATCCAATTTCAAATGCATTCTTAGCGGCCGGCGTTGAAGCAGGCTATAAAATGAATACAGACTTCAATGGCAAGTCACAAGAAGGTTTCGGCTATTACCAATGTACGATTTCTGATGGCGTAAGAAATGACGCCAAACGAGCATATCTTTCAGACATCTATTCTAGGCCGAACCTCACAATAAAAGTAAACTGTAAAGTAAAAAAAGTACTAATAGAAAACAACACCGCTATTGGTGTTGAAATATTTACGAAAAGCAAAACTGAATGCCTTCTCGCAAACAAAGAAGTTGTTCTAAGCGCGGGCGCAATTCACTCTCCACAGATTTTAATGTTATCAGGAATCGGTGATGAAGTTGAATTGAAACGTATTGAAATAAATGTAACTAATCACTTACCAGGTGTTGGAAAAAATCTCCAAGAACACGTAGATGCCTGTGTTTTAGTAAAAAGCAAAAAACGTGATGGATTCTCCGCCTCACTCAATGGGCTTCTCAAAATGGCTCCTGATATTCCCAAATACCTTTTCGGAAAAAATGGAAAACTCGCAAACTCAATTGTCGAGGCTGGAGCCTTCATAAAGAGCGATGCAAATGCAGAGAGGCCGGACATACAGTTACACATGCTTCCGCTTCTTTACGACGATAATGGTCGGGATTTCGGGTTACTTAGACAGCATGGATATTCTTGTCACGTTTGTGTACTAAGACCTAAAAGTAGAGGAGAAGTAAGAATTACTTCAAAAGACCCAACCATTGCGCCGGAAATCGACTTAAATTTCTTTTCAGACCCAGCTGGACAGGACAAAAGAACGCTTGTCAGTGGATTTAAACGAGTACGAGAGATCTTATCTCAACCTGCTTTTGATGAATACCGCCTAGAGGAACTTCACCCCGGAGGGCGAATTATTGGTGACGAAGAACTTTTTCAATCAATTAAGGATCGTCTTGGAACCGTCTATCACACCGCTGGAACCTGTAAAATGGGAACTGACACTTTGTCAGTTGTCGATCATGAGCTTAAGGTTCATGGAATAAGATGCCTACGAGTGGTTGACGCTTCGATCATGCCAAACCTGATCAGTGGGAATACTAATGCAGCTACAATTGCCATTGCAGAAAAAGCTTCTGACCTTATCTTGTGCGACACGTGAAGTACACAGAGCGCTTCAGTCGTAACCGTTGTTAAAAAATAGAACTGCTAGCGCTTTACTGAGTGACTCGACGACATTTATTGCGGACATTATGTATTCTTATATTTAATGCCTTATCGCAACTTCCTGCGTAATATCTTACCCACTGTTGATTTTGGTAACTCATCCAAAAAAGTGAGTTCTTTGGGAACTTTATATGCTGTTAAAAACTTTTTGCAGTGCTCCATTATTGCGGCTTGCGTTATTACCTGACTACCTGTTGTAACAAAAGCACAGACTTTCTCCCCGCTCTTTTCACAGGGCATACCGATCACGGCGGCTTCTAATACGCCTTCAAAACTTGTTAGTACGTCCTCGACCTCATTAGGATAAACATTAAAACCCGAAACAATAATCATATCCTTGAGTCGGTCAATTATTTTATAAGATCCGTCTCCTAACGCGCGGGCTATATCTCCTGTTTTAAAGTATCCGTTTTGTGTAAACGCTTCCTTGGTAGCCGATGGCCTTCGCCAGTAACCGCTCATTACTTGTGGACCTTTCACGACAATTTCACCCTCGTTTGCCGGATTACCATCTTTGTCAATTAATACAACATCGGTCCCGATAACTGGCGGGCCAACGGTGCCTACCTTCGGTGCTGAAGGCTGATTTAAGCAGAGCACAGGTGATGTTTCTGACAAACCATAACCTTCTGAAATGGAACATCCCGTAGTGTCTCTCCATAACTGGTTTACGGCACTTGTAAGCGCAGTTCCCCCCGAAATGGTCAACTTTAAGCCTGAAAAGTCTAGATTCTTGAACTTAGCGTTGTTACATAGGCCAACGAACAGTGTGTTAAGCCCTGATAAGCCAGTAACTTTCACTTTACTAATCTGATCAACCATAGAGTCAATATCTCTCGGATTTGGAATCAATACTGAATGATGACCCATCGAAAACATCACAAGCATATTCACTGTGAATGCATATATGTGGTAAAGCGGAAGTGGGCATATGAAAACTTCATCACTACCTTTATAGCTTCCCTCTAGTCTATCGCGAGTTTGAAAGCAATTGCTCAACAAATTGCGTTCTGTTAGACACGCTCCTTTTGATACACCAGTAGTGCCTCCTGTGTATTGTAGCACTGCAATATCATGACTATCTCTTTCCACATGGAGTGGTTCATTGAGGCTTGGAGTACTATCTATGATCGCCTGTAGCGAAGTAACAGCGCAACTATCAGAGTTCATTGAGCTATGCGCTTCATCAGTATCGCCAATCCAGACTATATTTGATATTGAAGTGTCTGGCAGAACTTGCTTAACTTTTTCTCGAAGTGACGAATGAGCAAATATCAGTTTAGCGTCAGAGTCTTGAAATTGATGTTTCATCTCTGCTGGCGTATAGAGAGGATTAGTGTTTACAATAATAAGACCAGCCCTTATCGCGGCAAAGACTACTACTGGATATTCAATAAGGTTGGGCAGTTGAATGATGATTCTATCGCCAGGGTCCAATGTTGTTTCGCGCAACAACCATGTTGCAACTTTTTGTGACTGTTCATCAAGCTCAGCGTAGCGAAGCGTTTTTCCTAAGCTAGAAAATGCGATTTTTTTCTCAAATCTAGCAAAAGCATCACTCAAAAATTCGACGAGATTTTTTTCAGGGAATATGTTTTCCACATTAACTCCTGTTATTGTATGAAAGTTTTAAAGATCATTTTTTGAAGACGGCCGCCGTACGGAGGAAATAGGTACTTTAAAAACGATATTTTACCTCGCTTGAAGACTGAGCGTGAATGCGAAAATGTCTTAAACCCTTCTTCGCCGTGGTAATTTCCCATACCCGAATTGCCTATTCCTCCAAATGGAAGGTCATCAATGGCGACATGAAAAGCAGCATCGTTTATACACACACCTCCGGAAAGAGTGTTCAAGAGAATGTTGCTTTCGGTGTTAGCATCAAAGGTGTAAATATAGAGCGCCAAAGGACGATGATGCGCATTGATATAACTCACGGCTTCGTCGATATGTGAGTATTCGATGATCGGAAGAATTGGTCCAAAGATCTCGTCTTGCATTACTCTCATTTCATCATTGACGTCTAATACTATGGTTAGCGGCAGCTTATATCCAAGTCCACTCTGCCCATTCTCAATTTTGATAACCTGAGCGCCTTTTGATGCGGCATCATTCAGCAAGGAAGATAAACGTTCATACTCTGTTTGATTGATGATACTGGTAAAATCTTTACTCGCCTCAAGATCTGGATACATCTTAGATATTCTTGTTTTGATAGCATCGATTAACTCTTGGCTTTTGCCTTTCGGGCAAAAAATATAGTCTGGAGCCACACATGTTTGCCCGCAATTTATCATTTTACCGAAAATGAACCTTTCTACCGCAGTATCAATGGATATGTCAGGCGCTATGATTGCAGGGGACTTGCCTCCTAGCTCTAGTGTTACGGGTGTCAAGTTTCTGGACGCGGCCTCCATTACGTGACGACCAACCCGAGTTGAACCGGTAAACAAAATATGATCGAATGGCAACTTACTAAATTCCGAGCCAGACCCTTCAAAGCTATCAATAACCGCAACGACATCGCTAGGGAAAGACTCTCTCAATAAACGTTGAATGGTGGAAGCGAATATTGGAGTATGCTCTGACATTTTAATCAAATTTAAATTTCCGGCAGCCATAGAATTGGCTAAGGGCCCAAACGCAAGAAATAATGGATAGTTCCAAGGAACAATTATTCCAACCACACCTTTAGGTTGATACTCAACATAAGCAGTCGACGGAAAAAAAAGAACTGAAGTGTGTCTTTTGCTGCGGCGCATCCACTTTTTTAAATGTTTAATACAGTAATTAATCGTTGCTACCGTGGTGAGGATATCGCCTATCCTTGTATCCTCATCAGCTCTGTTTCCAAAATCGCTGGAAAGTGACGATATAATCTCTTCTTGATTGTTGATTATTAGTTTTTTAAGTTTCATTAATCGAGCAATGCGCTCGTCAGCACTTGGGAATCTATTTATGTTAAATGCTCGTTTAAAGGACAAAAACTGCGCCTTTAACTTGCTAATATGTTCACTCATTAATTCACCTCTTGAATAGATTTTGAAAGGCTGTACAGAGCTTTTTCGAATTTACCCATGATGTCGCTGACATCTTCTAGCGTGAGCAAAAGGCCAGGTTTAAATTGCAACACGGAAGTATCGAAACCCGCAAAAATCGCCCATATGCCTTGTTGATACAATTCTGCCATCAACTTAACTGCAGTTCCCTCGCCTTTGCATTCAATACCAATAACGACTCCGGTTTGCCTCACATCCCTCAATACTTCAAACTTTTGCACCAGTGATTCAAATTTGGTTGCAAAAACCTTGGCAAGAAGATTCACATTTGGTAACGAACTGGTCGCCAGTTTCAAAACTTCAATTCCTATTGCGCAGCCAGGCTCCGCCCCGCCAAACGTTGAAACATATCCCCAGCCATTCGTTTTTTGCCACGCTCCATATTTTTCCGACATGACACATGCTGAGATAGGGTAAAGCCCCGCTGATAACGCTTTGCCAGTAATCAGGATGTCAGGTTCGACATTAAAGTGCTCAACACCCCATAGAGTTCCAGTTCTACCTAATCCCGTTTGCACTTCGTCGGCAATGTATGCAGCACCATATCGAATGCATAACTCTTTGACGTTTTGTAAGTAGTTTTGAGAAGGCGTTGGAAAGCCATAAGTCGCAGGAATTGTTTCCATCAGCACGCAGGCTATATCACCATTCCGCAATAAAGATTCCATTGCCGATATATCATTAAATGGCACCGTTAGAAATTCGTCAGGATAATCGCTTAGAAAAAATTTGGCCGAAGAATCATCACCAGCGGCTCCAGAAAGACCGGTTCTGCCATGGTAAGCTTTGTCGATTGATACTACTTTTCTTTTTTGCGTTGCCCAACGGGCTGATTTAATGGCAACATCTACAGACTCTGCTCCTGATGGAGTAAAAACTGAATAAATCATGGTCCCCGGGCAGTACTCACTTAGCATTTCCGCTAAATCAACCCTTGGTGCACTAGGAAAATGATGGTTGCCCACGTCTGCTTGCATCAAGCTAGTTTTTAGAGTTTGGAGCAGTTGCGAATTTCTATGGCCAAAACTATATGTACCACCATTTAAATGACAGTCCCATAGTTCCTTTCCATCGATATCAACAATCTTATACATTTCTCTTTTGCCAAGAACTAGGTCAATTCCGACTTTGCCAAATGTTATTACTCGATCACTTGACAGATGTTTTTTAGCTTTGCGCAATATTTCACTTTTATCCATAACAACTTCACTAATCGATATTTATCGTTTAATATAGTCTAAAAATGAATAGGTTGAAATAGTACAATCTCTTATTTTTTAAAATAAATCCAGAATTAGAACAGAAGCACACGCATTATTGATCGATAAATATCGTTTAAAGGATTGAGATGAACGACGAATTGCTGTTACAACATTCCATACTTAGTGCAGAAAAAACTGCTCGGGCGTTTGGTTTTGAAGATGCCGAGATCACACTAATCAAATTCAGAGAAAACGCTGTCTTCGAATTAAGGTGTCAAACAAAGACATTCGCTTTACGAGTCCATAGACCTGAGTATCGATCTTTACAAGAGCTCAAAAGTGAAGTTGAACTAACGTCATATCTTCGAGATGGTGGTGGGATAAATACCCCCAAGTTTTTAACCAACTCTGACGGCACGCATTTTTATACGTCTTCCATTAAAGGGCACTATGAGCTTCATTGTGACATCCTGGAGTGGATAGACGGCTCCTCACCCAATGAGCAATCTATTGTTAAATCATTTGCTCAAGTTGGAAGTTTAAGTGCGAGGATTCATAAAACCTTGGCAACTTGGACTCCCTCTAAAAATTTTTTACGACCACATCTTGATGAGACAACATTGTTTGGAAGATACTCTGTTTGGGGAAATTATCAGCAGCTAACCAGTATTGCCAACAGTAAGATGGCGAAATTCGAGTATGCCGCTAAAAAAGTAGAGCGTTCTTTGTCAAAAGCATGTCGTGACCATGAGCAGTGGGGGCTTATTCATGGTGATCTAATGCCTGAAAACATACTTATCAACAATAATGAGATTTCGGTTATAGACTTCGATGATGCTGGGTATAGCTGGTATGCAAACGAACTAGCGATTGCAATAGCATTTCACCTAGAGCAACCATACTTTAACTCGCTCAAATTCGAGTGGATAAAGGGTTATGAAGAGGTGAAACCTAACATTGACTTGAGTCTATTAGATGACTTGATAATGGCAAGGTTACTTTTGGCTCTAGGATGGCTTGCAAAAAGACCAAAATCCAAAACAGCTCTTGAACTTCATGACTATATTGTCGGGATAGCTTTTCGTTTTGCCAACGAGTATACAAGCAAATAATACAATTTGCTCTGACTAACGCAATTGCATATGCTACCGAAGAAAATATTGGTCTTGATTTAACGTAAACTCACACACTCACTGCTTTACAGTGAACGCTATTTCTGGCGCTAAGCTGAGCACTTTTTAATGCATTTCGAGAATACGTGTTCACCTAAAAGCAAAATGACTTCCACTCACTGATAAACTTACTGCTTATCTGTTTCCTTTTGCTGAGGAATGTGTGATGCAAGCACAGAGACTATCAATAAATGAGTTAAAAGAAATTCTGAGTGTTGAGAATACTATCCATTTCACCAAAAAGTGGCTCTTGAGTGTTCGAGTTACGCCTCGTGCGTTTTTAAAAACGCCTGCCATTGCTGCGGTGTATTGATGTTGGTGTTCATCATCTTTTCAAATTTTTTATCCAAAGGGATTTTTAGAGCGTCATGAGCCTCTAAAAGCGCGTGCATTGACAGATTGCCTCCAGAGGCAATCGTTGATGAAAGCTTGGAGATAAGACGATTGTTTACTCTACATACACACGGAAAAATATACTCTGATATGTGCGAGTGGTCCGTGTAGTGCACCGTACGTTTTTCATACAAACTTGCGGCTAATAAGTCGTGAATAAGCTGACTTGAAACCAGCGGCATATCCACTGGAAGAGCAACAATGGCAGTCTCTTCCGGAAGTTTCAATTGCTTGATACTTGAGACAAGCGCGGCCGCTGGGCCACAATTGGGAAAGAGGTCACGCAAACCGCCATGTAAAGATGAGCTAACGTATACCTCATCTACACCCGCCTTTTTTAAGCAAGTTGTCGATATGTCCAACATGCTTTGTTTTTTAAGCTTCAAGGAGGCCTTGTCGGTGGACATTCGTGATGATTGCCCACCAGCAAGCACAATACCTATCGTGGCGTTCAGCGCCAGTTGAGAGTGGTTTAAAATTTGGTCGTTAGCCATATCCAAAGCTTATCTGTGTCTGGACGGTTGCTATCGCCCGAGTAGTTTGCGTATTTTATACCCAAGCCATAATCTTTGAAAATTTTTGTGGTGTACTGAAGGTTAATTTCAGAGCCCAGATCATCCACTGTCTCACTCGCTTCATCAGCCTCATATGTGTGATATCGCGCAAGCCATTTACCGCCTAATGCTTGAGTCGATACGGTCACATTGGTATCCACTAAGCCCTCAGCTGGTGTGGCTAAAAACAAATCCGCCCAACCATTGAATTTATGCAGAGTAGACAGTGGGAAAGCAAAGCCGTATTGACCATCATCTGAGCCTAAAGACTCATAACTTAACTTAACTGTCACACCTTGGTAAGCAAGGCCAAGCTTTGCATCAATAAAATCTGCATCAAATTCATTGCCAGAAAGCTCAGAACGTTGACTTGCGTATTCAAAATAGTAGAGCCAGCTCAAGCTGTCCATAGCTTTTTTGCCATCTATACTGAAGCCAAATGTATCAAGGGCGTTGTCGGTTTCATTGTCTACTTCTAATAAATATGAGTAGGCAACCAATTTACCGATGCCAGACTGATAGGAGATATTCAGCAAATGATCTTTGCTGTCTAAATCTCTTTCTTCGGCAAAAATGCGGTTGCGCTGCGTAAGATAACTATACGACGCTTTCAGTTTGTCATTTGGATTATAAATAAATGTTGCCGCATCGAAGGTCTGACGATCTTGTCGCCAACCAACATGCCCCACATGCCTATGTCCATCTAGCGCAATGACTTGTCGCCCTACTTTAAAGGTGAATCCATCGTTTTTATATTGAACAAAGCCTTGGTCTAATTCTGTGGTTTCTGGGTCAGCGATGACCGAATATATACCCGTGTTGTATCCGGTAGGGGGAACACTGTAGTCACCCTGTCCACCCACAATTCGGCTATCTTCTAACTCTACTTGAAAGGACCAGCCATTTAGACTGTCAGACACATATCCCAGCCGCGTTCTGAGCGTCAATGCATCAGCGTCCTGCAAGGCATTGTCTTGTGAAACACCCTCGTAGCGTAAATAAAAGTCAGCATACACATCACCGCTGCTAACTGCTTCATAAACCGTTTTAGCGTTCGCACTGGTGCTGGCAAGCAAAGACATGCTGCTAACAAAAAGTAGGCTGGTGTAGCGTTGATAGAGTGTTTTTTTCATGAGTGTTCCCTTTGTTGCATTTTATTTTGTGTTTGAGTGTTAATTCATGTTTGTATTTGCTCATTCACTGCATAGCTTCTGAGCGATTTTGGGCATAGCAAACCCGTGCCCTACGACTCAAGCGTAAAATCGCTGAACCCTGAGGTTTAAAGGCAATGATCTAGTTTATTTGTCGAACTCTTTAAGCGCGTTAAGCTGTGCAGCTACGCCGCATTGGGTTTTGCCTGCTTTTTGCTTGATATTTGAGTACTGTGAACCGGTTCAATTTTGCGCTGCTTTTCGTATAGAAATCTCAGCACATCATGCCTATAACGATTATATAAAGGGTTATCGGCAAGTTTAATTCTGTCTCTAGGTCTATCTAAATCGATGCTGAGTATCTCGCCTATGGTGGCTTTAGGCCCGTTTGTCATCATCACAATCCTATCTGACAACAAAACCGCCTCATCAACGTCGTGGGTAATCATAATGACGGTGTTGCCTAACTTTGCATGAATCTCCATCACAGAGTCTTGTAAGTGTGCACGGGTGAGGGCGTCTAGTGCACCAAAGGGTTCATCCATCAGCAAAACCTTAGGTTCCATAGAGAGCGCCCTCGCAATTCCTACCCGTTGTTTCATTCCGCCAGAAATTTCAGAAGGTAACTTTGAAGCAGCGTGAGTCATTTGCACAAGATTTAAATTGTGCTCTACCCATTCTTTTATCTCATGTTTGTTGCGCCCGTTCTTTGTTTGTTTGACGGCAAGCTCTACGTTTTTATATACCGACAGCCAAGGCAGAAGTGAGTGATTTTGAAAAACCACCGCGCGCTCTGGTCCAGGCTCGTTTACTTCACTATTATCGAGAATAACGCCGCCATATGACGCTTGATAAAGCCCTGCCACTATATTTAAAACCGTCGACTTCCCGCAGCCTGAATGACCTATCAAAGATATAAACTCGCCCTGCGCGATGTTCAAATTAACATTTTCAAGCGCAATAAATGGACCTTTTGGCGTTGGAAATTCCATACCTACTTGGCTAAGTTCTAGGTGTTTTGTCTGTGTCATTTTGTGCACCGTTTGTTATTTATCAGTATTTAGCGAAGCGTTGCTGACTTATCCCAGCTCACGCTCTTTTGTAACAACAGCATTATTCGATCAAGAATAAATCCGATAATGCCAATGGTTAGCACGGCTACCATGATGCGAGCCAGCGACTGAGAGCTGCCGTTTTGAAACTCATCCCACACAAATTTGCCAAGCCCAGGATTCTGCGCAAGCATCTCTGCGGCAATAAGCACCATCCAGCCGATACCTAAGCTTAAGCGCAAGCCGGTGAATATCATTGGAATAGACGAAGGCAGCACAATTTTTGTCACGTGCTTAATAGGGTTGAGCCGGAGCACTCGACTCACGTTAATTAAGTCTTTATCAATATTTGAAACACCCACCGATGTGTTCACCAGGGTCGGCCAAATACAGCAAAGCGACACGGTCACTGCCGAGGTAATGAAGGATTTAGAAAACATCGGATCTGAACTGACATACACTGCGCTCACTACCATCGTCACCAGTGGCAACCAAGCTAACGGCGAAACCGGTTTGAAGAGTTGAATCAGCGGGTTAATGGCAGCATAAGTGGATTTACTCAAACCGCTAATGATACCAATTGGCACGGCAAATATGGAGGCCACTAAAAAACCAAACATTACTGTGAACAAACTCGTTAGGATTTGATCAAAAAACGAAGGTGCACCAGTGAAAGGTCTTATTTTAGGCACATAGTCCGGGTCACTTGCCATGCGCTTAGCAATTCTAGCCTCTTGACGCTCGTAAAACGCCGTCGCTTTTTGTTGCTTCTCCTGATGCTCATCAAAAAGCACACCCGCTTGTTCCCATACCGCAGCCGGGCCAGGAAATTCGCCTAAAGAGGTATCGATGGACTTTGCTGCGCCTGCCCATAAAGCCACAAACAATAGGAGGCCAACAAAGGGCAGTATCAGCGCTTTAAGACTTTCATTTACTTTTGCCAGCACATTCACCGAATGCAGATTGGCAAAACTCGCGTGGGGTATGACTTTTTGCAGCATGGTTTTATCTTCCATCGTTATCTAAGTATTGGTAACGCAGTGTTCAGTTTCCGCCGACAGCTAACTCAGTATCTTCACTGGCACTGGTTGATGATGCTGCAGCAGACACTTCGCTTTGCAAACCGATAGGGAACTGCGCCAAATATGCATTAGGTTGTGTGCCATCAAAGGTAATGCCATCAATAAACTCATCTTGAGCAGGCTTGTAACCACTTTCGCTTACAAAATCAGGGAAGTCTTCTGCCTTTGCTTTGCCTTCAGCAATTAGTAGTTTTGCGGCCTGAGCATAGATATCAGGTTTGTATACTTTCTTCGCGGTATCCATATACCACTGGTCAGGTTTTTGCTCGCTAATTTGACCCCATCGACGCATTTGCGTGAGATACCAAATCGCATCGCTGTAGTAAGGATAAGTTGCGTTGTGTCTAAAGAAGGTATTGAAATCGGGGATGTCCCGCTTGTCTCCTTTTTCAAATTCAAATGTGCCAGTCATGCTGTTGGCGATAACCTCTTCATCTGCGCCAACATAGTTGGGTTTAGCCAAAATTTTGACCGCTTCAGGGCGGTTTGCATTGTTGTTCTCATCCAGCCACATGGCAGCGCGGATCATCGCTTTAACCATTAAAATGTGCGTGTTTGGATTCTCTTTAGCCCACTCATTGCTCACGCCGAAGACTTTCTCAGGGTTGTTTTTCCAAATTTGATAGTCGGTGATCACCGGCACACCAATCCCTTTAAACACAGCCTGCTGATTCCATGGCTCGCCAACGCAGTAACCGTGAATGGTGCCCGCTTCCATCGTCGCTGGCATTTGCGGCGGTGGCGTCACAGAAAGGAGAGCTTGCGCATCGATTTGACCGCTTGTATCGCCTTTTTCTGGCGCATAGTAGCCTGGATGAATGCCACCTGCGGCTAACCAATAGCGCAGTTCATAATTGTGCGTAGAAACGGGAAACACCATGCCCATTTTGAAAGACTTACCTTCACTTGCAAGCTCATCAATGACCGGCTGAAGGGTTGAAGCGCTTATCGGGTGCACTGGAAGTCCATTCTCATGGGGGATATTGGGCTTCATTTTTGCCCAAACATCATTTGATACGGTAATGCCGTTACCATTTAAGTCCATGCTAAAGGCGGTAATGATGTGTGCTTCTGTGCCGTAGCCGATGGTTGCGCCAAGCGGCTGCCCCGCAAGCATGTGCGCGCCATCTAACTGACCGTCTATTACTCTATCTAATAGCACTTTCCAATTTGCTTGCGCTTCTAAAGTGACATACAAGCCTTCATCCTCGAAATAACCTTTTTCATAGGCAATGGCAAGCGGTGCCATGTCGGTCAGTTTGATAAACCCAAACTTAAGCTCTTCCTTTTCTGGATAAATCGCTTCTTGAGCCTGAGAAAATGAACTTAGCCCTAAGCACAAACATGCTGCTAACAGAGCCTTTGCGCCGAATTTGGATTGATTTACGTTTGTGCTTTGATATATCATCTTTTTTTCCTATCTAACTCGGCTCTTGTTAGAACCGTTAAGTGTGAATCCTTGTGCAGAGCACTATCAGAAACGACCATAAAAAAACCCACGCAGATACTGAGCAATTGTTCAGTGTCTAACGCGGGCTTCATTGCCTGATGTGTTCTTTAACTATGTACTTTTGGCTTTGCAAATATGTTTGCAGATTCAATGCCAACTATTAACACATTGAAATATATGGACTTTTCTAAATAGTCAAATTTCTCAATGCCCTTTTGTGTTTCAAGCTTGTGCACTACGCACTAAAAGTGTGCCGTTTACATTCTTCTTGCACGCTGCTTTTTGGTGATTTTCCACGGTGCTCACGCCTGTATGCGTTAGTTTTTGGTTACGCGAATGCTCACATTTTACGCCAAACCATTGCTCTGGATTTCGCGCTTGCCACCAGGTAGATGCGCTTTTGTAAGCCTGCTCCTGACCACAATCAGTTAGGAGCATAATCAGCGCACTGAGTGTGCTTGCAATCGTGTGTTCTGCGTACTGAGAATGTGCTTCACCGCTCCAAACAGCCCGTAGTGACTGTATATTCAGCTGTTTCGGCTTAATTTGCCAAGATTGTCTTGCGCCAAGCTGCACGATATATTTGTCAAGCTGTTTAAAAAAGTGCAGTTCAGTATCCTTAGATGGATTGATCTCAGGCTCCCCCCCTTCACCTCTAAAACAAAGCACATTTGTATCCTTATTTTCGTGCGCAATATTCATTTGAGACGCGACCTGAATATGTTTTTCATCTACGCCACAATGATGTACCCCTTGTACACTGTATTTGGCATTAAGAGGATTAAGTAAACGCGCAAGCGTATTTGCACAAGAACGCAAGCCTAATTCACTGCGAAGCTGAATAATATCGTTGAGCTGCGGGTGAGCATCTGCCAAGTCAATATAGGAGATACCGAGGCGCTGGACTTTGTCACTGGCCGCTTTGAGGCTGAACGACTGAACATGGTTTAACACACCCAGTTCTCTTAAGGCGTCTTTTATATAAAGTCTTTGCGATTGCGGCTCTGAGGCACCATGCATAAGCATAGTAAAACCTTGCTGATGAATCACACCAAGCGCCAGTAAAAACCAAGGCAGCTGGCGCCTTTTACCCGCATAAGCGCCAATATCAATATGGGGACGCGGTAAGGCATTTGGCGCTGTCGAATGCGAATTCACCTTTGTAGTGAAGTTTAATTGTTCTTTACAGGCTCTAACAAAACCGCTTAATTCCTCAACTGTTTCCTCCCGCACACGAAGCAACATCAAAAATGCGCCCTTTTGCAACTCACTTGCCTGTCCAGATAAAAGCATACTCATTGCAATATACGCCTCTTCCTCAGATAAGCTTCTGCCTGCTCGCTTGCCTGCGCCAACCAGCTTGATAAAATCAGAAAAATTGTGGCTCACGAGCGCTCCTACACAGCTATTTGAATATGGGAAAGCGAGTTGCCACAGGCAGTGCTGGAAAGCTCACTCACCGCCTGCTGATAATTGACCACTTGTCCGCAAATGATAATGGCAGGCCCGGTAATCGCGGCATTGACAACGTCTTCGCCGATACTTCCCAAAGTGCCTTTTATAACCGTTTGGTATTGAGTGCAGGCTTTATCGATGAGCGCAATTGGAAACGCTGGGCTAAGCCCATTAGCGATTAAGCGCTGTGCAATTAAGTCAATTTTGCCCAAACCCATGTAAAAGACAAGGGTCTGATGTTTACTGGCTTTCACTAAGGCTTTCCAGTTAGGTTCAGTTTCTGGGTTTTTGAGACTTGCTGTGGTTAAGGTCAGCGATTGCGCGCAGTCTCTCTGGGTAAGCGGGATCCCGGAATAGGCAGATGCACCAGAGGCGGAGGTAATGCCCGGCACAATAGAAAATGCAATATTAGCTTGCTCCAAAGCTTGTGTTTCTTCATAGGTACGAGCAAAAATTGCTGGATCACCACCTTTTAGGCGTACCACTTTTCGTCCCTTTGCGGCGTGAAATACAATGCGTTGAGAAATATCTTGTTGAATCATGCTGTGTTTGCCGCATCGTTTACCGACAAACTCTTTGATCGCATTGTCTGGAATCAGCGCTAATACGCTTTCATCAACCAGCCAGTCGTATAAGACAACTTCAGCTGCTTGAATCGCCTTGTATGCTTTTATTGTGAGAAGCTCGGCGTCGCCAGGCCCTGCGCCAACTAACCAAACAAATCCTTGTTTGGTGTCTGTTGAAGGGAGCTGCTTATTATTCATTTTAATTAAGTTGTTCATGTCAGACTCTCTTCAATTTGTTTGACTGCAATGATGCTTGCTTGTGTGACTTCATCTGCTGAAGCAGGTGAATATTCTTTGGATTGCTCGAATTGATGGACACTTGACGAGTTCACTCCAATTGCGCGCTTATTCTGCTCTATGGCGTCAGGCTGAGTGTTTTGCAGCAAGGTAGTCAGTTCACCTTTGCAGGAGCCACAATTGGTGCCGCATTTGAGGCGCTCGCCTAAACTATCGATGCTGTTTGCTCCCTCTGCAATCGCGGTTTTTATGGTGTTTTCACGCACTTCGAAACAAGAGCAAATGAGCTTACCCTGCAAAAAAGACTCAGGCACTTCAAAGCGCAACATTTCGCTTATATCTTGTTGCGTTGGTTCACTATCGGAAAATAGACTATTCAGCCATGCCTGAGAAAGTGGTTTCTGCTCGCGCCCATCGCTTATGGATGCATGCAAAAGGCATTCAAGTTGTCCGTTGTTGATAGTGACTATTGTCTTACTTTCACTTTCAAGCATACCTGCGCAACGCTGATACCTTACGCTCTTGCTGCTAAAGCATATGTTAGCAAGTTTTTCTAGCAAGACACTTTGTTCATCATTGCTAAACAGATAATAAACAAAGCCTTTTTCCATCTTTGTTTTTATCCAATAAAGTTGTTCATCGCTCGGTAAGTCTTCGCTCACGTCCTTCAACGATGCCATCACTAAACGATGCTTAAACACACGTTTGTGAACACTCACAGCCGCATGCTTAAGCTCTGGTTGTCCGGAAATTGCGTCTTTTGCACTGGAAAATAACCAAGCAATACTGGCGTGAGACGCCCATTCATTTGACCAGTGAATAGGCGCAAATAACTGACCTGATAAAAGGCTATCATCTATCTGAGCGGGTAATATTACTCGCGTCGACTTAGCAGCTGAATCGTTGAGCATCGCGGCTGATTTAAGCTCAATCAGGTCACCGTTTTGCACAGATAAAGCATCTGCGTCTGCAGGATGAATGGAGCAGTATGCTTGATCGCTATGCTGATGAAGACGTGATGCATTACCGGTGCGTGTCATTGTATGCCAATGATCGCGCATACGTCCCGTGTTGAGCACAAAGGGATAATCTGGCGTGCTCAGTTGCTCTGGCAATTGCGGCACAATAGGAATAAAGCGCGCTTTACCATCTTTAGTATAAAACCGTTTATCTTCGAACAAACGCTTGGTGCCAACCACTGAGGGTGTGAGGCCTCCTGATACTGAATCGCTTAAAACTGGCCATTGTATGGCTTGCAAGCTCTCGTATTCTTTTTCGTCTATATCGCACAGACCCGAGAGATTAAATGCGCGGTCACCATTATTTTTGTACGTAGAGAGCTGTGCGTGTTCTTTGAATATGGATGCGGGAGACTTAAAATCGAATGCGTGGGCAAAACCCATTTTTTTTGCAAGCTCACAAATAATCTGCCAGTCATGTTTGGCTTGACCACTTGATTTTACCAGTGCGCGCTGCCGACTTATACACCGCTCTGAATTGGTCACGGTGCCATCTTTTTCTGACCATGGCGTTGCAGGCAATAGTATATCTGCAAATTTTATCGTGTCATTGCTTTGTACTACGTCAGACACCACAACCGTCTCGCATTTTGCTAAGGCCGATTCAATCACGCCGCGATTGGGCATACTAACAACAGGGTTAGTTCCCATAATCCAGACAAACATTATCTTCCCTTGGTTCATCGCCTCGAATAAATCTACGGCTTTCAGACCGGCTTTACTAGCAACATTGTCGCTTTGCCAAAACTCACCCACTAATGCACGATGCGCTTCATTTTCAATATCCATATGAGCAGCCAGCATGTTCGCCAGACCACCCACTTCGCGACCGCCCATCGCGTTTGGCTGACCTGTGATTGAAAAGGGTCCGCAGCCCGGCTTGCCTATTTTGTCGCTGGCTAAATGGCAGTTAATGATGCTGTTGGCTTTATCAACGCCTGTGGTTGATTGATTGATACCCATGGAATAGAAACTCACAGCACTTGGTGACGCACAAAACAGCGCGTAAAAGGCCTCAAGCTCTTCTTGCAGCAGTCCACAAGTTTGCGCTACGTATTCAGGTGTATATTGCTGAGCCGCTTTAACAGCGTCTTCATACCCACTTGTATACTTTGAGATGAAATCAGTGGCATGGATAGGCTCTTTTGAGCACTGCGCTGAGGCGCTATTTTTTGCCTGGGCGTTAAATTTTGCGATTGCATGTAGCAAACCATTAAAAAGCACTGCATCGGTGCCGGGTTTTAGCTGAAGATGGCAATCAACGATGCTCGTGCTAGCGGTTCTGCGAGGGTCAATCTGAACCACTTTCATATCGGGATTTATGAGTTTTGCACGCTCCATACGCTGAAATAAAACTGGATGTGTCCAAGCTGCATTAGAGCCAACTAATATCAGCAAATCAGTTTGTTCTAAATCCTCATAGCAGCACGGGACTAAATCTTCACCAAATGCACGTTTGTATGCCGCGACAGCTGAAGACATACAAAGGCGAGAGTTTGTGTCAATATTGGCGCTGCCGATAAAGCCTTTCATCAGTTTATTAGCAATATAATAATCTTCGGTAAGCAACTGTCCTGACACATAAAAAGCCACTGAATCTGCCCCATGCTTTTTAATAGCTTGCTTTAGCCTGCTTGCTAGAACATCGGTGGCTTCGTCCCACGAGCACGGTACAAGAGGAGATCCTTCTTGCTCGGATGCACGAAGTTGCGATGTGATTTTGGCCTGAAGTTTTGGATGAATTTTCGGGTTTAAGAGTCGCCCATCTTGCTGCGTAGTTTCGAGCAAATGACTGCCTTTTACACACAATCGACCGCTGTTGGCGGGATGTTGACGGTTGCCCGAAAGCGATTGCTCAGACAAATCAGAACGGTCAGACTTTATCTTTACCTCAAGTCCACAGCCCACTCCACAATACGGGCAGGTGCTTTCAATCAACTTGTCTCGGATTTCAATTTGCTCGGTGCTCATGAGGACTAAGCACTCACTAAATATTGATTGCAGATTTGTACCTTGCCGTCGAATAAGCGACATGAATAAGTCTTCAGTGCGACACTTTCATCTTCAAAACACTTACCGCTTAACAAAGAAAAGTGCTGCTTGTATAAAGGACTGCTTACCATTGCCTCATCGGCGATTGAGCCAACAATGCCTCTGTACATGACGTTAGCCTTGCCAATTGGATCCCAATTGCTTAACGCATATACACTCTGCGTCTTTGGTAAATAGAATATTGCAATTTGAGCATGCTGATCACTGATTTGCACTTCACGTGATGATTGCGGCGTACTTATCAAAGACGGCAACAAGGCACATACCCCGGAGTTTTCAACTAAATCAGACATCTGGCAAATATCCCTCCAGATAGGGTTGGACGTCTCATGTGGGTGTATTGCCTGAGTATGTAATGACATATTTTACTCCATTAGAATATTTTCGACGGGTCTATGCTGCTGCCAGCTTTTTCTAGTGCAAACCATGCGCTTAAGCTAATTCAACGATTTCGATACTTTGATCATTAGCGCCATGCCTTTGGGATTTTTCTTCTTGTGTGGCTGGTCGTATTTGTCCTCGCTCTTCTACAAACTGAACATTGCTATCGGTGGCGTCACTATTGACAAACTGCCTGAATCGCTTCAATGCGCTTTCGCTTTCAATTGTTGTTTTCCATTCACACTGATAGGTATCAACCACTTGCTGCATGTGCGCCTCAAGCGCTTGGCAAATGCCTAAAGAGTCATGGATGATGACATCTTGTAAGTACTCAAGACCGCCCTCCAAGTTATCCATCCATGTTGCCGTTCGCTGAAGTCTGTCGGCATCTTTAACATAAAAAGCTAATAATCTGTCGATGTAGAGAACTAATTCGTCTGTAGTGAGATCTGTGGCAAATAAGTCACCATGACGCGGTTTCATTCCACCGTTGCCGCATATGTATAAATTCCAGCCATTTTCGGTGGCAATCACGCCGATGTCTTTACTTTGCGCTTCAGCGCATTCGCGTGTGCACCCAGATACAGCAAACTTGATTTTGTGCGGCGCACGAAGTCCTTTGTATCGATTTTCTAAATCAATAGCCAAACCTACCGAGTCTTGAACCCCATAGCGGCACCAAGTGCTACCTACACAAGACTTGACCGTACGAAGGGCTTTTGCATAGGCATGCCCCGTTTCAAAGCCACCATCAACAAGGGCTTTCCAGATATCGGGAAGTTGTTCAACACGAGCACCAAATAAGTCTATGCGCTGACCGCCGGTGATTTTAGTATACAAGGAGTAATCCTTTGCTATCTGACCCAGCAAGATAAGCTTGTCTGGCGTGATTTCGCCTCCTGCCACGCGAGGCACCACCGAATAGGTGCCGTCTTTTTGCATGTTACCCAGGTAGGTGTCATTAGTATCTTGAAGGCTTAAATGTTGTTTTTCTAACACATAGTCGTTGTAAACAGAGGCTAAAATAGAGGCCACCGCTGGTTTGCATATATCGCAACCTAGGCCAGTTCCATGCTCCTCAATTAAGCTATCGAAATCCTTTATCTGCTTCACTTTTACAATCTGGAAGAGCTCTTGACGCGAGTATGCAAAGTGTTCGCAGATGTCTTTTTTCACCTCAACACCGCGCTTTTCTAACTCACTATCAACAACGTTCTTAAGCAAGGCTGCACAGCCACCGCATCCGCTGCTGGCTTTGGTGCAAGCTTTCACCCCTGCAAGCGACGTTTCTCCGTGTTCAATGGCGCTTACTACATCCGCTTTTGCCACGTTGTGGCAAGAACATATTGTGGCACTTGCTGGCAGTGCATCTGCACCCAGGGCAGGTGCGCTGTCGCCACTTGATGGAAGTATGAGGCTTTCGGGAAACTCAGGAAGCTCGATACCGTTGAGCGCATACTGTAATAAGGTATCGTAATCTGAGGTGTCACCGATGAGCACGGCACCAAGCAGTTTTTCGCTGCTTGCGTCTACCACGATCTTTTTGTATACACCTTCTGGCTGGTTTTCGTAGGTATAGGTTTGCGCGCCTTCAGTGCGAGCGTGTGCATCACCAATTGAGCCAACTTCCACGCCCATTAATTTCAATTTGGTGCTCATATCAGCACCTTTGAATTGAGGCGTTTCGTCGCTAGTACCATGGGTTATATGAGCAGCAGCCGTCCTAGCCATGCTGTATCCGGGCGCGACTAGGCCAAATATTTTTTGTTCCCAAAGCGCACACTCACCAATGGCGTAGATGTCCTGTGCTGAGGTCTGACAATAGTTGTCTACAACAATGCCGCCGCGCTCGCCAACTTCAATATCAAAGGCCTTTGCAAGCGAATCTGAAGGACGGATACCCGCTGAGAAAAGAATAAGGTCTGTCTCCAAGTGAGAACCATCTGCAAATTGCATTTTGTAACGACAGGTATCGCCTTTTTCAATGATTTGGGTGGCCTTTTGTGTGTGTACTTCAACGCCTAAATCACTAATTTTTTGCCTCAATAGCTCGCCGCCGCTAGGGTCCACCTGCACGGCCATGAGCTGCGGCGCAAATTCGACCACGTGGGTCTGTAAACCCGATTCTTTTAATGCATTGGCGGCTTCTAGCCCCAGCAAGCCGCCACCTACTACCACACCCACTTTGCTGCACTTTGCTGAGGCTTCTATTGCATGTAAGTCTTCTATGGTGCGATAAACCAAACAGTGCGCTTGATCATTTCCTGGAATAGGCGGGACGAATGGGTAAGAGCCGGTAGCTAACACTAATTTTATATACGAAAAAGTGCGTCCATCTTTTGTGCATACTATTTTATTGTGCTGATCAATATTCTCCACCCACGCATTCAGGTGATATCCGATATTTAATTCATCGTAGTTTGCAGCGCTTGTCATGGCTAAATCTTCTGCCGTTTTGCCGCTAAAAAACTCAGATAAGTGCACTCTGTCATATGCCAAACGAGATTCCCCACTTAGCACATCAATGCTGCAATTAGGATGAAGCGCTCGAAGCTGCTCTACAAAATGATGGCCAACCATTCCGTTACCGATAACAAGCACATCGCTAGCCGTTTTGTTTGTTAATTTGCCGTCTGTTGTTGAGTGTTTTGCTGCTAATGGAGTCATTATCTGTCTTCCTAATTGCGCCTTTAAAGTGAAACACCGCGCATAAAAAAACCCGCACTAAACTAGTCAGTGCGGGCGTCATTGCCTATACGGTTTAAGTGACTGCTATGCTTACCGTCCATAACATGAAAACGATTTGCAGGCTTAAAGCGATAAATCAAATTGTCGTTAAATGCTAAACCCTACTTTGAATAAAAAGTGTTTATTCGCTGTTGGTTTAAAAGAACAGTAGCAAAAAAAATACCAGTTTAAAAAAGCCATACTTTTTAGTAAGTTAAGAAAATACCGAACGATTTCTCGCGGGTTTTTGCACTAATTCAGAGCAATTAAAAGTGAGTTTGCGTTATTTGGATGCACATAACGAGCGCTAAGTGTTTCGTTTTTAGCTAGCATCGTAGTGCTCGATGCACTCGAATATCCTTTTCGCTCTGACTTTGTTACTTCGTGTGTTGAGATATTGTATTAATCGCATACAGAGGCTCTGCTTCCGTCACTAGATTTCTATTGATATGTAAATCGTAGGTTTTTTGCAGATTCATCCAGAAACCAGCACTAATACCGGTGGCGACCTCAAGCTTCATGGCAAATGCAGCTGAGACAGATACTTTACCCTGAGTAAAGTTATTGAGGTGCGGCCGGTTTACCTGCATCTTTTTAGCGGCGGCACTAATGGTGATATTATGTGCATCCAGAATTTTTGTTTTAAAGACTTTTCCTGGATGCTGTGCTGGTAAACTCTTATTTCTAACTAATGTCATGCATTCTAACTCTAATCATATTCATGCAAATCTACATCCAGTGCATTACCGCTCTTGTACAAACAAGTAACGCTGCCAATTGGCTCAACGCCATTAACGGTGACGGTGACAGACCAATAGTCGCTAGCAAACTGTTCTATCTTGAAGCCACCTAACAGTTCCAAATCACTGATTCGCTCGCTTGCATCTAAAAAATCTAAGATAGATATTACTTCATAGGCATATGTGGAAGGCAATAAACTACTGTCACCCTCTATCCACAATTTGCGTAGTCGCTGACTTTTAAAACTAATTATCAATATATAGCGCTAATCAAATTATTAATTGTATGGTGTATGCATACACCATACAATTATCAGCTAGACAATGCAATGCATAGATGTGCTAAAAAGAAGCGGCTATGCACTCGTAACAATCGGACATTTGAGGATTAGGTGAGAACTGACCGAATTTTACGAATCATTTATTTTAAATAGTATTGATAGCTCCATAAGCCAGACTCATCGCTATGAGCGAGTACACCAACCTATCCCCTGTCTCAAATTTCGGTCAACTTGACCCAAAACTAGCTGAGCCACAGTACCGCTGTCTTTAATCTAAGCCCATCGAAATTGTGGACTTGGATGCCAATATGAATCAGTCAAACACCGCCTCTAGTCAAAGCCTTTACCGACAAGAAGCACTGGATGCACAATCTACTCAGAATCACGGGCGCGCAGTGTTACTGCCCTCAAATCGGGCTTGGATAATTTCCCTTTGCTTGTTTTTGTGGGTAGGAGGAATGCTATTGCTACTCACTCAACACTCCTTTTCTGAAAAAACCACTGTGTATGGATACGTACGCGCAAGTGCGCCCAGCCTCGCGATTCATCCAAAAGAGCGCACGGGCATGGTGAGTGAAATATTGGTTGAGGACGGTGAATTTGTCCAAAAAGGTCAGGCGCTTTTACGCATCACTCGACCCAACAACATGCTTTTAGGGGCGCAAAACGTAGAGCATCAGCTTTCGTTACTGCAGCAACATGTAAGGCTTATCTCACAAGCGTCGGCGCATAAGCACAAAGATCTTATTGAGCAGCAAAGTCATTTGATTGAACAGATAGCAAGCGCTGAACAACGCGCCCAAGTATTGAGCCGTCAACGAGAGATACTAGCTCAGCGTTTAGCATTGGGCGAATCACAGTTAAATCGTTTAACACAGCTATATAAGCGCAATCACCTGGGCATTAACGCTATCGAGAATGCCAAACAAGACCATCTGAATATCCAGCAGCAGGCAAGCAATATTGACCTTCAGCTTGCCGACAACAAAATTCGTATCTCGCAGTTAAATGCGCAATCTGCAAATCTAGAGCAGCAAATGCTTGTGCAAGATACCAATAGCCAAATTAATGAAATCCCTGTCGCTCAGCGCTTAGCTGAATATAGCGCGCAACAAAGCTATGTCATCAAAGCGCCGCGCGCAGGGCGCGTGAGCAATTTAGATGTCCAACTGGGCGATGATGTCTCCCGCTTTCCTTTGCTTATGAAGCTAACTGCCAGTGAGAGCGTTTTTGAAGTATTACTTGCTGTTCCCTCTTCCGCCGCAGGTTTTGTTGCGCTAGAGCAAGCGGTAAGAGTGCGTCTTGACGCCTTTCCTCACCAAAAATATGGCGCACTGAAGGCCACTATCAACAGCGTTTCAGACACCATCACTTTACCCAATGAGAGTGGTATGCACGCAGTGCCTGTTGACCAAGCATCCTACTTAGTTAAAGCCCAGCTTGAACAAAGTCATATTTTGGCTAAAGGCAAGCAGGTTGAACTCAAAGAAGGTATGACATTACAGGCCGATGTCGTGCTCTCTCGCCGTTCATTGCTGGAATGGATATTGGCACCGCTATATAGCATTAGAGGGAGCCTGTAATGTTTAGTCAAGCCCTTACCTCCATCACCCACTCACTGAACCATCGCTCAGCACTCGCCTCCTTAAAATTTTCGTCCTGGCGTTCGGTGAAGCTGGTTATGCAAAACGAGGCTAACGAATGCGGCATGGCGTGTTTGACCATGATTGCAAATTATCATGGCAATGGCGTAAACCTATCGCAGCTTAGACTAGATTTAAACAATGACGGTCAAGGCGTTAACTTAAAAAACATTATTGACCAAGCGGCAAGAATAGGTTTGTCGTCTCGGGCGCTAAAAGTCCCCTTAGATGAGCTGGAAAAACTGCAAAAACCCGCCATTTTGCATTGGGACTTTTCCCACTTTGTTGTGCTCACAAAAGTCACTCGAAAAGGGATTTATATTGCAGACCCTGCCACCGGCAAACGCTTTGTTGCCATGCATGAAGTCAACACCAGTTTTACAGGAGTAGCATTAGAACTTACGCCAAATCAAGACTTCACAAGAATAAAAGCCGAAACGGGACTGCGCATACGCGACTTTGCCAAAAACGCGGTGGGTATAAAAAGGCAATTAGGCTTACTGCTGGGATTGTCGTTACTTCTCCAGCTATTTGCTGTGCTTAGCCCCTTTTACATGCAAACCGTTATCGATGAAGTATTAATAAAAGCAGACGAGGCACTTCTGACTGCACTGGCCATTGGTTTTGCTTTAGTTTTGCTCATTGATACGGCCACCGGCTTGTTGCGTGAGCGAATTATGCTGACTTTTTCCATGCGCTTTAGCATGTTCTTATCATCCAGTGTGTTTGCGCATTTATTGTCACTACCTGTTCCCTACTTCATTAAGCGGCATATGGGCGACATTGTCAGCCGCTTTGACTCAGTGCAGCACATTCGTGAACTAATAAGCTCTGGCATCGTGACAGCTATCATTGATGGTTTAATGGCCATCATCACCCTTGCTGTTATGCTAGCTTACTCACCTAAGCTTACGCTTGTGGTGGTAATCATCGTTGCTATTTATGCGGTGATCAGATGGGTGCTCTTTTATCCTATTCGACGTTTAAATCAAGAAGTGCTGTATGCCGACGCCGAACAACAAAGCTATTTCATGCAAAGCGTTCGCGCCATTCGCACGCTAAAGCTGGGGAATACCACAGCAAGCTCCCACACCAAGTGGCTAAACAAACTCAGCCATGCCATGAACAAACGGATTGCGCTTGCCAATTGGAATATCGGGTTTTCCACCATTAACAAAATCCTATTTGGCATTGAAAACCTGGTGGTGATTTATCTAGCCGCGCTTTTGGTGATGGAGCAAAGCCTGAGTGTCGGAATGCTCTTTGCCTTCGTAAGCTACAAGTCTCGTTTTGTAGACGCAATGGCGAGCCTGATTGAAAAGTGGATTGAGTTTAAGATGCTAAGCGTGCACTTGCAGCGTGTTTCAGACATCGTTATGACTGCACCTGAGTCAACGAATCAATTAGCGGCACGCCAGAGCATTCAAGTTGCCCAAGTCGCCAGTCAAAAGCGCCTGAGTACCTCGCAAACATCAAGTAACAGCGATATTCACCTTGAAGTATCAAAGTTGGCGTATCGCTATGGTGATGACAAAGCCTACGTATTCGAAAACATCAACTTTCAATTACACGCTGGGCAGTCACTTGCCATAACCGGACAAAGCGGGTGCGGTAAATCAACTTTACTCAATTGCTTGCTTGGTTTGCTAGCGCCATCCCAAGGAAAGGTGCTTATTCGTGGTCAAAAAATCACGCCTGATAATCGAAGTGCCCACGGCATTGCTGCGGTGCTTCAAGACGATCAGCTCCTAAGCGGCAGCATATTGGAAAACATCAGCCAGTTTGATGAACAACTAGATATTGAACGTGCAGTAGTGTGTGCGCAAATTGCATGCATACACGAAGATATCATGCAAATGACCATGCAATATCAATCCACCATTGGTGATATGGGCGATGCACTGAGCGGTGGTCAAAAACAGCGCTTATTGATAGCTCGCGCCCTATATCTGCAGCCTCAGATTCTACTACTTGATGAAGCCAGTTCGCATCTGGATATCGAAACAGAACGCAAGCTTAATCAGCATTTACAACAGTTAAACATTACCAAAATTATGATTGCTCACCGCAGTGAAACCATTGCAAGTGCGCAACATATCATCGAGCTGTCGCCAACCGGCGCGCGAGTTATTAGCGCACCTAGCGACAAATTAACTACCCAAGTAAACGACAAATAAGGAAGTTTCCATGTCATTATCAATTGAACAAGCATTGCCATCTAAACCAACACTGTCATTTAGGGAAGCACTGTCAAAACGAGAAAACCAAATTGCTGAAAAAATTCTAGAGGGTTTGCCAAACAAACGCATTGCCTCTGAGCTTTTCATCAGTGAGCGAACGGTGAAGTTCCATTGCCATAACATTTATCGCAAGCTTGAAATACGAAGCCGACATGCCTTGATTGCCCGGTATTATCGGGACGCACTGTTGCAAGCTTCGATGAACGAGGACAGGCATTAGATATTTTACGGTATGCAGCGTAAGCACATGCGAGCAAGCAAAATAGCGCCATGTGCTTACGCCCTTTTATTGCTCTGTAGCCTTTTGACTATTAGTCCAAGGTCTTCAAAAACTCCCCACGCGAAATCTCATAGAATAAGTCTACCGCGCTGTCGGTACCGCTTTTTGCCTCAATGAACAGTTGCGGTAAAATCTGATATTTGAGAATAATCTCGCTAGCTTGATCAAACACGCCTATACCATAGGTGATTTGAATATCTTGTGCGATGCGCCCCGAAATTTGCACTTGGGAATTTTCACCGGTGCCTGCGGTTTGCAAGTTAAGCGAATCGAATCCAATGGCGCGTCCAAATTGGCCAATGCGATTATCACTTCGCCCTACGCCAAACGACACTAAGGCATTTACCAATGCTGCATCAGACTGGGATTGACCACTTTCTCTGTCAACGGTGATATCCCGTCCTTGCATTAAGTAGGACAACTGCTGTGCTTGAGACATTGGCGGCTCTGAAAAAAGCTCAGCTCTTGGTACCACGGGGTTGCCTGTTACGTGTAGGCCTGCGATAACGTCACCTTCTGTATTCAAAGGGTTTCGAATGGCTCGTATATTGAACTGTGGAAGCGAGGGCTCGCCGTTAAAAAATACCGAGCCGCTTTGCACCACTAGCATTTGCCCGTATGCTTCATAACTGCCGTTTAGCACTTTCACCTGGCCGTTCAAGGTGGTTCGCAAAGGTTGAAATTCGTCACTGTCTTTACTGCGTTTTTGCGAAACCTTAAGTTGCAAATCACCGGCTAGGGTAGCCTCAAGACCTAGCGCATCTACGCTCACAAATCCTCGCTCTTGCTGGTCTATTTTGACATTCAAATCGATATCCATTGCAACGGGCACAACCGGTTCAGGTGGGGGCGCGCCAATAATAATGGTATCGCTGGAAGGCGTTCGAGCGCTCTCAGGCAGTTCGTTCACTTTTATTTCTGCTTCAGGAATAGCAACCACCCCTTTAAGTGTTAAGTCGCCAGGCGATAAGTCAAAAAATAAATCTGGTGAGACCTTGGCAACGCTATCATTAAAAGCAAACTGCATGCCCTCACCTTTAAGCTCACCTTTAATGGCAAAGCCTTCGGCAAAATTTAGCTCGGCGTTGTAGTTGGCTGCTCCGTCGCCGAGTTGGAACAGACCTGTCATCTGTGCTGCATCGCCACTGAAGGTCATATCGTGCTGAAAATCGGTTAGGGCATATGTGTAAGCATCTACCGTCAGCTCGCCAGAATCCACGCTTAACTCACCATTGAGCATAGGGCGCATCAGCTCTCCTTCAAATCCAATGTCTGCATTGACCTCACCTTGAATTTTTTCTATCGAAGGAATAAATCGGCGTAGCAAACTCAAATCAAATCCACTGAGGCGCACTTTGCCCTCATGGACGCGCTTGCCTGGCGTTAAATCAAGTGATGACTGCAAGCCTAGAATGCCCGTTTCCTGAGTACCGGCATAAATCACGCTCGATAGCACACTCTCATCAAGACTCATATTGGCGATAATCGCATTGAGCTCCAACATATGATTTGGCGTGTCGACTCGGCCACCAATAATTTGATTGTTTGCCGAGGCGCTTAGCCCATTATCGGCATGCAAGACAATTTGGGCTTGCGTTGCTAAAGGGATCATGGTCTCCGGCAGCACCGCATCAGGCATGAAGTGACGCGCAATGCTGGCAATCTCAAAATCCATGTCAAAATTAGCATTAGCCTGCACCTTTTGACTGGCATCGTATTTCAGCGCGCTGATGCACAAGGTGTCATCTTTTTCACTAAGCCAACAGTGATCGCCCACACTTGCAGACAAAACACTCTGATTGTTTTGCTGGTCGCTCGCTAAACGAATCAATACCCCCCCATCAGCAGAAGGCGCAGAATCGAGCTTACGCTCGACTTGCTTTACCTCTTTTTTAAGATTGAGCGATACAAATGGAAAGTCAAACTTACCCTGTACCCACCGTCCTATCCATTGCCAGTCCTTACTGTTTTCAACTTGCATCTCACCCGTCATGACTTGACGAGTTGCGCCATGCTCACTATTGATAGACACACTCAGCTCATGGTCTGATAAATCGCCATTAAGTCTAAGCTTAGCGGAATCCACAAGCACCTCTGCAAGCTGCAAATTAACTAAATCCATTGACGCTCTGGTGTCAAAATTCTCTTCAGCGCGCGTAGCAAGCTTAACGATTGCACTATTCATGCTAAGGGCTTCACTTGACGTGCCGGAGTATATAATATCGTTCAGCTTGGCATCTAAGACGACATCTGGACGACTCAGCGCACCGTTAATGTCAGCATTTAACATTAACTGACCGTTCAAATCAGGCACAAGGACTTGCGGCTGCTTAATATCTGCACTTATCCTCAAATCACCGCTTGCTTCTAGCACGGCTTCGGTATTAAACGCTTCAATACGTGAATTGGCGAACTCAATACTTCCCTCCGCGTTGATCTGGTTGGTTTGTGATGGGCTATCGGATGTGTTGCTGTCAGGACTTTGCGAGAAGGTCAATTCACTGATGGTCAGCAAACCGCTTTCATCCAAGCCTAATTCGCAGCCAAGGGAAAAGTCCAGGTGTTTGATTTGCCCCCGTATCTCATTGCAGTCAACATCTGCTGTCATCCACTTTTCTGTGAATACATGATTGAGCGTAAAATCACCGCTAATATTACTGCTTGGGGCATGATTCTCTTTACCTGACGCCGCAATATCCACAGGGGTATCGCGTAAAATAGGCAACATCCCTACGTTAAGCTTGTCGAACTGTGCATTAATTTTAGAATGAATCGCCATAAGTGTCGGCACGTTCTGTGTCGGCTCCATGACTACTTTCCCAGTGAGATCAAAGACGCCAAGTTCACCGCTTGTGCTCAAGCTTTTTATTTCAATGCGAGTATCTTGTGGCGATACTTCACCTGCGAAAGTAATTGTCGATAGTCCCGCATTTTGCATCGCCTCAGACAGCACTTTTACATCAATAGACGCTGCATATCCTGACCAATCCCCGTCAATAGAGACATTCATGTTGGCCAAGGTTGTCAAAAATGGGGCTTGTAAAAAGGGCGTAAGCCCCGCTAAAGAATCAGCTTTAGCGTTCACGGTTAGCGGTAGCTGAGGGGTATCCCATTGACTCTGAATATTCACACGAGCAAGCACTGAGTTTGGGGGGGAATTTACAGCTGGGCTGCTCATCGAATCGTTTATTAATGCCGATACTTCCGTGCTATTTACATTGCCATTAGCGGTCAAAACTAATGCCTGTGCCGGCTCGACAACAGCGCCGCTTGAGTCTATATCAGCGTCTTTAATCACCTGCACTTCGAGTGAGTGCTCAAAGTCTTGTTCCACGTCAAGCTCTATATCAAGGCTTAAACGCTGTGCCTGAACCCCATATGCAGGGAGCACTGCATCTAGCTGTGCGCTAAGATGCGATTCGAGCAACTGCTCACGTATGTCTGCTTTGAGCAGAACGTTGCGAGCACAGTTTGCGAATGATTCTGTTTCGGTCTGTGTTTGCAATGAGGCACCTGAGGCGCTTTGTGCCTGAGCCCAACATAAGTTGTTTGCCTTTGCTTGTTGAATATTTGCGTTAACGGGAATAAATATATCGGGCAACTTCACAGAAGGGGCCGTCGACAAGACCTCTTTTATCCTTGCAAGGGAGAAGTCAGTCTGGCCGTCATATTCAGTTGCCGCATTGTCATTAACATCTGTTAAGTCAAATAATGCAATCTCATCAATATTTAAACGCTTTAGTGTAAATTCATCACGCGCTGTGAAGCCCTCAAGCAGTGTACTGAGTATTTCAACTACGAATTCTTCATCCCCTTCATCTGCTTTCAGTTTGCGCACCATACTGAAGCGTCCTATTTCGACAGACTCAATCGAAACAGGCAGCGGTAGCTTCACATATACCTTCTCACTTTGTTCGTCAGCTGCTTTAGGCCTTGCTACATCTGTATACAGGATAAACTTAATATCTGTAGCCGCTATTGAATCTAAGCACACTGCGAAGTCAATCAAGCAAGACAGCTTGGTATCAACTTCAACATCCTGAATTTCAATTTTCGCTCCCTCATTCAGGTCTATTTGAATGTCTTTAAGCGAGACTTTTGAGTAAATACTCCCGCTTACACCCTCCACGCTAATTAACTCATACTGGTTCGCGGTCTGAGCCAGCAATCGTAATCCTAAGGTGCTTCCGGCAAGCAGAATCAGAATCAACACAAATACCACGCTACCTAAAAACGACCAGGCGAGGTATTTACCGACTTTCCCCCCAGTAGAGCGCGCTTGGTTTACAGAAGTGCTTGATTGGGTCTTAGTATCAGTCATCTATAAACCCGGCCCAATGATGAGATGGATGCGGTTATTTTGCTCGTTATCCGGGATATCGCTAATCCCTCTTGCTAAATAAATCCGAACCGTACCAATGGGGCTAAGCCAATGCGCGCCAATCCCAAAGCCAATTGCTGCATCTGAGACAGGGTCATCGCTTGCATTACCCGCATCAACAAATACTGCCGCACGCCACGCATCAGCTACTTGATATGCATACTCAACACTGGCGACTGCGAGGAACCTGCCGCCAATAAGGTCTTTTTGTGCTTCACCGTCGCGCTCCAACACTCGAAAGTCTGACACTTCATCTAAGCCAAAACCGCGTATGCTTTGGTCACCTCCTGCAAAAAACCGTTGCGTTGAAGGTACTTGGCTAAAATCGTTCGTAGCAATCGCGCCTGCATCAGCTCGAGCAATAAAACGATGACGACCCAATTCTCTTACCCATTTTGTCCGCGCATGTATTTTAAAATAATCAATATCTGATATCAGCGACTTGCTCCCGCCCTCAATGGTGATGCTTTGCAGATCACCCCAAGAAACGAAAATGTCCCCTTGTTTGCGCGTTCGAGATAAGGTAAAACCCGGTAATAACAATCGAGTGCTAATTTCTTCCTCACTCAAACCTTGAATAAACGACTCTTGCTCAAAACGCAAAAAAGCAATTTTATCCCAATCGTCCTCCTGGGTGGCACCCCACTGGCGATGAGCTGACAAGCTTAGCGTGTCACTCTCAGTCTGGTTCTCATCAGTTTGGCGATAGCCAGCCTGAAAGTTATAAAAGTCGTTTAAAGGATTGGCCATGGGGATCCGATAGTTTAACTCTACCGCTCTGCGCGGTCTTGACAAATAAAGCGTAGAACCAAGAGAGTGCCCATCCAAATTGACCCATGGGCGCGACCAGTCAACAGTAAATCTAGGCCCTGTATCGGTGGATACACCCACCCCAAATTCAAAGGTATCTTTCGGTTTAGGTTCTAGAATAACTTCAATGGGTACTTTGTAATCCGACGCTAAATCTGCATTGGCACGCGCAATGCTGCTACTAAAATAGTTGGTACTTTGAATATCAATTGAATAAGTGGAAACGAGGCTTTGCTCGAAGTAATCCCCTTGTTCAAAAGTCTGCACGCTTTTCGCCAATTCCTGTCCACGTGTTTCATTTAAAAAACTCAGTTCGCCAAATCGATATCGCTGTCCAAGGTAAAAAATCCAATGCACGGTTGCACTGCTGTGAATGTCTTCATTTGAGCCTGTGCTTTCATTTATTGCGGGAGGCTGAACAATGAGCTTGCTTAATACAAAACTAAAGTCAAAATAACCATACAATAGGGAAAAGGTTTTCAGCTGGTTTTTAAGCGTCTCGTACGTTTTATGATTAAGTGGCTTGCCTTTTAAGGCCTCAACGCTAGCTAAAAGCGCTGTGATTTGTGACGGTATTGCGTCTTGATTAATCTCTGCGACGTCATTCACCATTACCACTTTATCAATAATGGTTTTTGATCCTAAGTCTACATTTACAGTGAAGCTTAACTCTTTGTCGCGACTGACTTTATCTGCAGAGCCTTCGTAAAAGGTGAGTGACTCTATCTCGATATTTGCATCATAATAAGCAAAAGCATGCACGGCTCTTAGCGCTTGGTTGACAAGCGTTTGTTGATACTTTTCCTCGTTGATTCTGCCCAATGGAGTTTCAATCTCGTGGAGTAGTAAACGGATGTTTTCTTCAATTTCGTCATCTTGAACGCCTACAATAGTGACATCAACGTTTGCATATACCTTGCTTACGACACCCAACACAAAAAGCACCAGAAAAAACAAATTTTGCTGCCAACTTGGGTATCGTCCAAAAATGCCTTGGTCTCCTTTGCCTATCGAAATTATAGCGTTCAGTCAAAACAGTGCTTTTGACCAGTTATTCAAAGACACGTTCATGCGTATTATATATTCACTGCAACGGAAGCAGCGTTTACACAAGGACGTGATGCCTTTTTAAGAATCTGAGCATCAGCAAATATGGGTATTTAGTGTGTTCAGTGCTATCGATTAAGTTTAGCATCTGCGCAAGCACAAAACTAATCATGCGAACGACGATTAAAGATTAAAATCACAATTAGTTATTTACTAGACGGAGAAACAACATGGACAAGAATGTCAATTCATTGCAAAAAAGAACCCAAACTCTTTCGCATCATGAAGTCATTGATGTGGTAGGCGGCAAAGCTATCTTTATGCCATCGCCTAATATCGGAGCCTTTATGCCAGAAACAGTACTTAAACCGGCAGAACTGATCGCAGCTCCACGACCGAAGCCTTTTCAGCATCCAGTTGAGCGAGGCGCATTTGCATTGCCGTCGCGCGACTTCGACCCGGTTCAACTGAAAGCTCACTAATCATTTAGTAGTGAGTAAAATATATTAGAAAATGTGGTTTTGAACCTAAACGGCTGTTTTTCTGCAAAGCACTATCCGGGCAGAATGAAATGACGTAAAAAGGTTCCCAAGCCAGATTTTGAGCCTGTCTGAGTATCAACATCTATGATCATGGTACCTTGGACAGGTTTAATATAAGCGTCGCTGCAATACACATTCAGTAAGTCTAATTCGCTCTCAACGAACAGTTTAGTGTTTACGTCCATCGCCAGCATGCGCTGTGGAGGCAAACTGCCGACCTGCACGTCGCCACTGCATACCTGCGCCCGTCCTTTTGCCATAAGAAATAATTTCCCCGGTCCCTTGGCTTGCGAATAAATAATATTACCAATCAAAAATGAAGAAATGCGCGGACTTACAAGAGTAGAGAGAGACACGCTTTTGCTAATACCAACAAAATTCTTGAAATCAAAGACCACACGCTCGTTATCCTTCAAATCCCACTCAAAATACTCAATGCCTTGGGTAGATGAACAACCTACATCGGTATCGGCATTTGTAAGATTAAGTTCGTTCATTCCATATGCACCATTGAACATTCGAGCGAAAGGTGCACTAAAGGGCTGAATGAAACGAAGTTTAGGGGCTTTACCTCGGCACTGAAACTTTCGAGAAAGATAAATGGTCGTTCCAGCCGGTCCCGAAAACTTAATTTCACTGCCGTGCGAGATAATGCTTGGCGCATGCTTGTCAAGCTCATCAGAAGCTGTTCGGCGAAGGTTGTTAAAATCTTCTGTAAGTGATTGCTCTTCGCTAATGCAGTCGCCTAGCGTAACAGAGATACCTGTCTTTTGATTGACACTGACGCGCGCAAATACATACAGCAGACTTTTCACGCACACATAATAAAACAAAAGCATCGCCAGCTGATGGTAGGCATATAAAAAGGCAAAGCTATTGAATATACCGGCTTGCGTAATCGCATTTGCCAGTTGTATTTTTTTCTGCCCTGCAACGCGCATTTTCTCAAGTTCACGCATCGCTTTAGCAAGGTTACTCCGTGCCAGCTCTTTAATCGATGTTTGCTGATCATCCACCAAATCCGTCAAGCCCTTCTTTAGGTCGCTTCTTAGCTTGCTGTACGCTGACTGGATAGAATCTTTCATCTCATTATTGGCGATATCAACTGCCCAACCAATTAGGGGGGCACCTGAGCGACTTTCTTTAAACGCTAGGCTTTTGGGGACGCTCTGGTCAAATCGCCTAGCCACAATCCTAGTAAAGTCTGCTTTTTGAAACTTTTCATTGTTGGAATTTAAATTAGCTTTTTGTTCTTCAATGCTAAGGTGCCAAACAAAATTTATATCATCTACGCGGTGCGCGGTGGAGACTAATGAATTATCCAAAACCGTCTGCTTAGGTGAATATGCAAACTGCATAATGCCCTGTTCGTGTAAATTATTAGTGATGGTCTTTGGAATATAGTGTTGCGTAAGCCAAAAGAAAGGAAGGCAAAGTGCACCCATGGGAATCCACGCATACACTGAGCGAGCAATAGCGATAGTCGTTCTCGACCATCCAAGATCCTTAATTAAACCCCAGTTTTGCCTTGCGCCTTTTACGAAAAGACGGCCTATGACTGCAACTATTATAAACATGAGCATAGGGATAATATGCACCACAAATGCACTGTGATAGGCGCTTTGCCGAACCGGGGTCAAGGCTTGCCCTAAAAGACCCGCTACATAAGAACCATAGTCTGAAAGCGTTATCGCTATAAGCGCTAACACCACAATTGAAAATCCAGCAAAGGAGCGCGATCGAACTTTTCCGCTTAGCAAAAAAACAAGCAGTGAAAGCTGCGCTAGAAGAGGAAGTTCAATTTGATAAAACCCCAATGTTGGGTCATCAAGGAATAGCGCCAGTAAATAAACAAGGTAGTTATAAGCAGGCGGGCACAAGCCGAATATGGCAAGAAACCAGGCCTTTTCCCGCAGGCAAACAAACAAAGCAGGAATCAAAAATAAGCTTGCCAACAACCACGTTAGCAAAACAACAAGTCCTGCTGGTGTGAGCTTATCTTCACTCGACGTATCTAATTCAAACTGAGCAAACAGCGTCTCGAAATAGCCTTGTGAACGGCTTATGACTGTTGCTTGCTGGGCCGGCGGTTTTATTGCTTTCTCTTGTGCTTGACTTAAGAATTCATTCGCTTGCGCGACTAGTTTCTTTTTATCTAATTGCTCAGCATTGATCGCTTGATTGTATTGCTTCAACTGCTCTATGTAAATTTGCAAACTGCGCCGGTATTGTGCGCATGGTTGAACAAGTTCGGGAGGCCGAAAGACAAGAAAGAAAAAATTGGTATTTCTTGCGTCAAGGTTTGAGCAGAACTGCTCAGGGCTGATATTAAAAATGACAAATACGGTGTGCCTGAGGGTGGAATCTATATCCACTTTCGGTGGTATGGGTTTTTCGAGTTCACCTGCATTGAGTTGTGCATAGTTCAATCCCTCAAACCTAAGCGGATCTATTAAGTATTCCGATGCGACGAAATTTTGGTGACCAATCTTAAATAAGCTTAAGTTGAAAATGAACGGCGTAAGTGAAAGCAACAACACAAAATGAGCAAAGCCCAGTGATTGAGACCTTAGGTAAGAATCTGCTTGATTCTGATAGGTCGTCTTCATCAGAACATCATTCGAGTAAAAGTTAACATGGTTAAGCGAGTCAAATATTCGGCTGGTTAAATTTTGGTCTATTTTTAATATTTATTGCATACTCATATGCGAATAGCAATGCTATCTTGGACTGTCGAGGCCGTTTTATTGCGTAACTTTTTGATGCTACATGCAACTAAATGTCCTAATTGGAGTTATATGAATAAAACATCACAAAGTTAGCTAAATTGATTACAGGCATTCCACAATCAAAACTGGAGACTTGGTCTAATTACCATGCACTTGTCAGCGCATTCGCTGTATTTGCAAGTTTGATCGCAGGCAGTCTTGTTCCCTTGATTTGTTTTGCGCTGACGATGTTTGTTGTTCTGATTCTATGGAGTCATCGGTTTTTATGCACGCTTAGGCCTTATGGAGGATTAGCTAACTGGCTCACTTTAATCCGATTTATGATTTGCTCCATAGTGCTGGGATTTTATCCAATGATGAACGAACTTAGCCTCTTCGTACTCTTGTCGCTTTGCGTACTGATGGATGTGATTGATGGTTTTGTTGCCCGTGGACTCGCTCAAACTTCGGAGTTTGGACGCGTATTTGACATGGAAGTAGATGCGTATTTTGTGATGATAATGGGGATGTATTTCTATTTTACCACCTCGCTTGGGCTGTGGTTATTGTTGCCCGGTATCCTGAGGTATGGCTATCGAGTGATGATTTGGCAGCTTGCATTAGATGCATTTAAAGAGAGTAAGAAAGCCTATGCAGCATGGCTGGCGGGAATAAACTTTGTTTTACTCTTAGCGGCAATTATCGCACCAGTGAATGTCCAAAGCGTCATTTTATGGCTGAGCATCCTTATTGTGAGTATATCTTTCTCAATATCGTTTTATGAGGTCTTGCGTTATGCAAAAGCGTATTAATTTCGTTTGCATGCAATCTGACAATAAAGTGTCAGGAGGCTATATCTATAACGACTACGTGCTTGGTGGATTGTCAAAGCTGGGTTATGAGGTTGTTCACCATGATGCAAAATCGTACTTAGCCGATGCTGGACAAAACGCTCACTCTTGCGCTAGCGAGCATGTGATTATCGACAGTATAGAGTTAAATGCGCTATTGTTAGCACTTAGCTCTGATGCAAATGAGGTTCAATTGAGCCGCCCTATCATATTGTGCCATTTACCCCCTGAACTACAGTTGGATGCGCAATCAGCTAAGCTAAGCAATTCTGATAAAAGCTGCGAATGTACACACGAATGCATGAGCATGCAGCAGCTTATTCAGCGCAGCATGCTTGTGACTACAGGCACTGCTTGCACTCAGTACATGCAAGCTGAATATCAGCTCAAAGACGCCCAGTTAGAGATGGTTATGCCCGGATTACCCGCCCAGTGGAAGCGAAAATCTCAATATTCAAACGCCCCAAAACGCTTGCTGGTGGTCGCTAACCTGATACCAAATAAAGGATACGAGCTCCTAATTGAGGCCTTGTCTCAAATTAAACATCTTGACTGGACGCTTGATTTTTACGGTGATTGTGACTTCTCGCCCGAGCATGCCGAAAAAATATTCACATCAATGCAACAAAGTGGTTTACGCAGGCGTATTGAATATGGTGGCACAGTGACGCAAAGCGAACTAAACGAGGCTATGATTAAGGCGGACTTGTTGATTCAATTGTCACCTTTTGAGCCATTTTCAATGGTGAGCCTAGAAGCTGTAAGTTCTGGCTTACCCATGCTTTCAGCAAAAACCGGGGAAATGGACTATTTCCGCCAAAGCGGTCACGTTCGCTATCTGGATACATTAGACAGTCGTGAGGTTGCAAAGGTGCTTAGCGAATTAATTAACGATACAGAAAAATACAGTGAGCTTTGCCAATCACATGATACCGCGCTTCGCTCGTGGAATGAGGTGACGCTTGAATTTCATCGTTTGCTGTTGAACCTTGAAACGACACATACACTGCAGTGTGCTGGAAATAGTTAGGTGCCACTTATGAACCATGATGTAATCCTACTTGTTATTGTTTCAGCTGCTTACATTAGCATTGCTCTGGAGCTTGCGCTTGTGCACGTCCCAAGCGTTGCTTCCAATGTATCGATTTGGCGGGCAAAAAAAGAACTTACCAACAGCTATTCTGCATCTTACCAACGCATATTTTTACTCGCCAAGCCTTTAAAAATCCTGCTTTTTTTGCCATTGCTTGGCGTGTACTTTGTTTTTCTTCTGCCATTTTTACTAATGCTCGATTTGATCCAACTCCCGCTAAACCCTGCCATTCAGATGAATGCCATGACATTTAGCTTGGGCGTGTTTTTCATCGTTTTAGGTAGATGCATTACGCTATCGAGCGTTTATTCAATTCGCCAAAATAATTCGCAGCATGGTGAGGACTTTACTCTGCATACAACCAAGGTATTTAGAAACTCTCGTAATCCAACGCAACTTGGTATGTACACATTTTACTTTGGTATCGTTGTGAGTTTGGGCTCTGTTTGGTTGCTACTTGGGCTGTTTTATTACATCGCGTACATGCATGTAAAAATTAAAATGGAAGAGGATTTTTTGCTACACAAATACGGCGACGCCTATCAACATTACATGCATAAAACAGGGAGGTATTGGTCGTGAGTAAATCATCGTCCACTAGCGGCCAAGAAACGGCCAGTCCAACACCAAGTAGTCAGCAAGAACAAATCATCAAATGGTTCGACAAAACTTATCAAAACAAGGGTGAGCGCTACTTGCGTAAAGTGGATGCCTATCGAGTGTTTTTATCATTCCTAGCGATAAATCCGGCTGACAAACTTCTGGATGTGGCCTGCGGTCTGGGTCGTCTATTACAAGCCGCAGATGATTATAAATGCCAACTAACTGGCGTCGATATTTCCAGTGTGGCGGTAGAAAAAACCAAGGCTCGACTGCCGCATGCGAGAGTACAGCAAGCTAATGCAGAATCACTTCCTTTTGACGATAATAGCTTCAGTGTTATCACCTGCCTAGGCTCATTGGAACGCATGCTCAATCAAGATAGTGTTTTGCAAGAGCTTCGTCGCGTAGGTAAGGCTGATGCACGCTATTGCATATTGGTAAGAAACTCGCAAACGCTCATTTGGAAATGGTTTAAACAAGCGCTTGGCATGCGAAATGCTGAAGGTAATCAGGGTGCGAAATCCCTCATTGAATGGACCGAGCTATTTAAAAAAAATGGCTTCGAAGTGATTGATGTCATTCCAGACCAATACCCATTACAACGCAAGAAATACCTCTTATCTTTTGGCTTAAAACGACCGGACCCAATGGCCATCATTAAAAACAATAAGCCCATCGAAGGTACCGGTAAATTCATATTTAAACTTGCGAAGGCCAAAGCATGACCGAGCATCTGGTTTCTAAGCTTTACGACGAATTGCTTTCCAGCGAAGTCAAAAGCAACGCACAAACTGCACATCCGATTCATAAAGCTTTGCAGTTTGAAGATGAACATATTTGTGACATATACCAGTGGATGGCTAAAGCAGTGAATATCCCTCAAGACGGATACATTCTGGATGCGGGATGCGGTGTCGGATGGGGCGCCACGCTATTAGCTCAGAAAAGTCAGGCTAAGGTAATCGGTATTAGTCTAAGCCAAGACGAAGTCAGTTTAGCCAACAAGCTTAAACCCGCTCAGCTGACAAATTTACACTTTGAAACTCGCTCTTATGATGATGACTTTGATCATCCTTTCAAGCTCATTGTTGCGGTGGAATCTATTAAACACAGCCCAGATATTGCAAATACCATTACTCGCCTGATTTCAATGCTTGAACCTGAGGGCAAGTTAATTATTGTTGAAGATGTTCTCACGCCTAATGCACAAGATACACTTGTTAAACAATACATGCGCGATTGGCAGCTCTACGAAGTATTTCAGCGCCAACATTATCTAAAATTCCATCACCAGACTCATGACGATTTATCGCATAAAGTGACGCTTACTGAATATGACTTGAGCAAGTATATGCCTCAGTATTCTGTGTTTTTCGCTGGGTTGAAAAGGCGATTACTTTCTGCACTATTACTCTTATCCCCCAATCATCTTGGCTGGCAAGCGTTTAGAGGTGGCTTTAGTTTAGAGAGTTTGTACGCAAGAAATTGCATGAAATATCAAGCCATTGTCATTTCAAAAGCAGGGGTTGAGCACAAAAATAGTGGAGGGAGAGATTAAGATGTTTTGGCTTGCATTGCTAACAATCAATGTGTTGAGCTTTTTACCCTTTTACTTACTCAATACGCGTCAGCAAGCCAACCCATTCAGCTTTCTTTTCGAAAAGCGCGCGCGCCATCGCACACTGCGCGACCTGCTCTTTACTAAGCTCGATTTTTCAGACCCCTTTCGCTTACAGTTCGAATACTGCTTTATTCTGCTGCTGCTATTGTTAGTGGGCGCTGGAACCGAGATTACCGTTTACATCTCCTCTTTCGTACTGCTGATAAGTGTTGTGTACAGCATATATTTGTCGGTGATGCTCTTTATTTTCAGTCGAACACCCGCATTCTTAAGCGACTTTTCACTGATTAAAACCGGTATTGTCGTCTTTAAAGCAAGAGCGCTAGCCCTAATCTTTATTGTTGTTTTAATCGTCCTCACTATTGCCTATGGCATCCTCAAAGCAAATAGCTTCTTGGTTTCAGAGTATGCAGCTCATCCTTTAGTGACCCTTAGTGCACTAGCCTTGTTGATTGGTTTTGGCGTGTTTGAATGGAGTAAGGGTAAAAAGAAAAAGCACAGCAAACGCGCATTTCCGGTTAAGTTAATGCACTGGAGAAACTTTCGCTATGCTGATTTGCATTGGCGAAACGTGTTTTCCTTCAGCTTGCACATTTTTCGCAATCTGATGTTTTGCCAAAAATATAAACCTATTTTGACCCAGAGCGTGGAAGCCTTTCAGTCAAAAAATCTGTTCAGCAACTTACAGCTTAATTCAAAACCTAATTTTGTCTTTTTATGCATAGAATCTTATGGCGCTCGAATTTATCAAGATCCTAAGTTAGCAATTGGCTTGAAGGATGTTATCGGTAAATATAGTGATAAATTTGACGCAGCAGAGCTTCACGTAAGTTCGCATTTTTCCACTGCACCGATTTATAGCGGTGGCTCATGGTTAAGTTACTGTACCTTTATGTACGGCACAAAAATTGAAAACATCCAGCTCTACGAGACGCTGTTCAATACCCATAGCCATTTTGATGAATACCAGTCCATATTCCACTTACTGCACGCAAACGATTATGAAAATGTGCTTAGCTGCCCTATGGGAGGCGTTGATAACAAAGATGTCAATTGGGATTCTATAAAACGCTGCTTTCAAAGCGACCATATTATCGATTGGGACAGTATGGATTTTAAAGGTCATATTCTCCCCTTCTTTGGGCTTAAACAGCGATACTGTGCACCCGACCAGTATGTGATCAATCATACTTATGATTTTGCTAAGAAAAAATGCGATAAGCCATTTTCCATGTTTTATTGCACCATGAACTCTCACATTCCTTGGATTTCACCGCTTTCAATTGCCGAAGATTGGCGCGTTATTAATTCAAAAGCGTACCGTGGTGACACCACCAAGGAAAAATACTCCTCAAATCACGACAAGTACATTGCATCTATTGCTTACCAGCTTGAGTGCGTAATGGAATTTGCTCTTGAGCATCAAGAGGATGATATGGTGCTGGTGGTATTTGGCGATCATCAACCTCCGTTAATTGCTATTCCACGGATGGGATTGGAAACGCCTGTGCATGTCATCAGCAAGAACGAACGCTTTATAAGCAGTTTTAGGGAGCACGGATTTATAAAAGGCATTAATTTACGAGGCCATAAAGGCAATATCCGGCACGAGGGCTTTATGAGTATTTTTGCAAATGCTTGTGCTAGCGCTTACGGCAAAAGCGACAAGCCCTCAAGCCAGCGCGATTCGGCTTTAGTATTTCCAGTGCTGCCTGACGGTGTACAGCTTATCGATAACCCTCAGAGCAAAATAGGATAGTAGAGAATTACTGTGAATGATTTAAACCACTATTGGACGCACATACTTGCCCTTAAGACGGCATGCAAAAGTCATGAGGAATCGTTTTTTATCATTGGATTCTCGGCCGAAGGTTTCCACTTTATTGATCAATCCACATGGCAAAGACAGTACCAAAATGATGAACCAGCGCTATACGGTTTCGAACTGTTAATCGCTAGCAAGAGCATTACAATATCCGCTTACGAGCAACAAGAAGTGTTTAGCGACAGACTATTTTTGTATTTCAAAAAAGGATTGGACGGTCAATTAAAATCATTCCTACAGCTATATGTGCCCCTTGCTACGTCGTCTTTGCATCATAGCAACACGCCGTTTGTCATAGCGCATATGGCACAAAGCTTAGATGGAAAGGTGTGTACCTTATCTGGTACAAGTAAGTGGATTGGCAATCAGCAAAACTTAGAGCACGCGCATCGCATTAGAGCACTTGTGGATGGTGTGCTAGTTGGTGGGAATACCGCAAGATCAGAAAAACCAAGTTTGAATGTGCGCCACGTCTTTGGGCCAAACCCTGCGCGTATTATTTTATGTAGTTCATCACATGAGCTAAATGGACTCCCAGACATCCCTGAAATGAGAAACTATTTGTTGTGCCGGCATGAATGCGTAGCAAAGATAAATCTAGCAGAGCTCAAGTTAAACCAAGTACGGACGCTTGGCTATAGCGGTAAACAGGCAGATAGGGGCGTAGCGGATGCGCTGGCTAAACTCGCTTGTGAGAACATCCATTCGATTTTGGTTGAGGGCGGACCAACCACCATTCAAGCATTTTTAAGATCAAATGCATTATGTTGGTTACAACTGCACGTGGCGCCACTTGTGTTTGGCTCCGGACACTCACTGGTGAGTCTGCCTGAAATAACGGAGGTAAACCAAGCGCAAGCGCTCACTAACGTTATTTATACGCAAATGGGCGATGCAATAATGGTGACCGGTCAACTATGAACCAGACGCTGCCCGAACATGATACGCACATTGATAACTTAAGCGTATGGCACACTGATAATGAAACGACCTTGCTAATGCCTCAGCAAGGTTCAAGCGAATATTCATCTAAACTTCGAGTCAGCAGTCGATTTTCGATGATATCCAGCGGCACTGAAAAAATGGTCGCCCTTGGGAAGGTTCCCCTTGCGCTAGAAAAGCACATGCAGGTTCCCTACATGCAGGGCAGTTTTAAACTCCCCATTAAGTACGGTTACTCTCTGGTAGGTGCAACACCGTCAGGAGATCTAGTCCATGTACTTCACCCGCATCAGCAATACGCATATGTAGATAAATCCTCTACCTTTTCCCTTCCGAAACATTTACCTGCTCGCAGAATGACCTTGATCAGCAATATGGAAACCATCATCAATGCGCTTTGGGATTCTGAAAGCGCACTTGATGATGCTGATACTATCGCTGTATGTGGCTTCGGCAATATCGGCGCATTACTGGCACTGACACTACAAAACAAAGGCTACGACAAAGTCTGCGTGATTGAGAACGACCCTTGGCGAAGAGTCAAAGCCAATGAGCTTGGCTTTGATGCATTTTCATCATCTTCGCATTCTAGTAAATATGATTTGCTATACCATACCAGTAGCACGCAAGCAGGGTTACAGTGGTGTATCGACAACACACGCCTAGAAAGTAAGATTGTCGAATTGAGCTGGCATTTAGGCGGTAAACTTACACTCGATCTATCCAAGCATTTTCACTACAACCGTTTAAACATCATTAGCTCGCAAGTATCGAGCATCCCTAAGAGCAAAGCGGATGAAAGCTACGAAAGTCGAAAGAAACTTGCGCTGACGCTACTTGAGGATGCTAAATATGATCAATTATTTGCTCCTAATGTAGCGCTTACAGATGCTCCTGCATTCTTCAAGGCGCTTCGTAACGCACAATTAAGCGAAGGCTTAATTTGGTGCATTGAATATCCCTAAACAATACAAGATGAGGCTGCAAACAGCATGTTCACCGTAAAAATCAGAGAATCTATCATGATTGCTCATTCGCTCCCCGACCCGTTTTTCGGCCCTGCACAAAACATGCACGGTGCTACCTATGTTGCAGATGTAGAGTTTCAATCTGTTCAACTCACTGAACAAAATGTGGTATTGGATATTGGTGAAGCCAAATCCATTACAAAAAACGTGCTATCGCAGCTGAATTATCAAAACTTGGACGAGCTTTCAATTTTTGAAGGGCAACTCACGACGACTGAGTTTCTCGCCAAATACATTCATGACCAAATTCGTATTGCCTCGCGAGATATCTTTACCGGCACAATAAAAGTGTGTTTGGGGGAAACTCACGACGCTTGGGCAAGCTATCAGGGCGATTGAATCAATCGCCCTTCGGGTTCATCTACAGAATGAAGCGACTCAAGTCTTCGTTTTCTACCAGCGACTCTAAATGATCATTCACATAGTCGGCATCAATAATGAACGACTCGCCGCTTTTATCTGATGCATCAAAAGAAATATCTTCCATCAGACGTTCCATAACGGTGTGAAGACGTCGAGCCCCAATATTCTCGGTCTTTTCATTCACTTGCCAGGCTGCTTCAGCGATTTTTCGAATACCTGTAGTTTCAAACTCTACATCCACACCTTCCGTTTTCATGAGTGCTCGATATTGCTCGGTAAGTGAAGCATTTGGCTCAGTCAAGATTCGCACGAAATCTTCCACATTTAAGGCTTGAAGCTCAACTCTGATTGGCAAACGCCCCTGTAACTCAGGAATTAAATCTGAGGGTTTAGACATCTGAAATGCCCCCGATGCAATAAACAGGATATGGTCTGTTTTTACCATGCCGTGCTTAGTTGTCACGGTTGAACCTTCAACCAAAGGAAGCAAGTCACGCTGAACACCCTCTCGGCTAACATCGCCGCCACCTGTAACACCTTCGCGCTTACAAATTTTGTCCACTTCATCAATAAACACGATGCCGTTTTGCTCTAAGGTGTGAATTGCCTGCTCTTTCAAATCTTCTTGATTCACCAGCTTTGCTGACTCTTCTTCAACTAAGAGCTTAAAAGCCTCTTTTATTTTGAGCTTTTTCTTTTTCTTTTTATCGCCCGATAAGTTTTGAAACATACCTTGAAGCTGATTCGTCATTTCTTCCATGCCTGGAGGCGCCATGATTTCAACACCTACCTGAGGTAAAGATATATCTATTTCAATTTCTTTATCGTCCAATTGCCCTTCGCGCAGCTTTTTACGGAAGGCTTGCCTGGTGCCGCGATCTTCTACTGGCTCTTTATCACCAAAGGTGTTTTCGGGCGGTGGGATCAAAATATCTAAGATTCTGTCTTCTGCCGCTTCTTCCGCTCTAAATTTCACTTTATGAGCGGCAGACTCTTTTGTCATTTTCACTGCAATATCAGCTAAGTCGCGGATAATGGTTTCGACCTCTTTGCCCACATAGCCCACTTCCGTGAATTTAGTGGCCTCGACCTTGATGAATGGCGCGTTTGCCATTTTCGCCAAACGTCGCGCAATTTCTGTTTTACCAACACCTGTTGGTCCAATCATGAGAATATTCTTAGGGGTGACTTCCTGACGTAATTCTTCATCCAACTGCATTCTGCGCCAGCGGTTTCGAAGGGCAATAGACACAGCGCGTTTTGCGTCTGCTTGTCCAATGATATGATTATCAAGGGCGTGAACTATTTCTCTGGGCGTCATTTCCGACATATAAAATCCTGCTGTAAATTAGGGCATGCTGAGCCACTACAATGGCTCAGTAGTTCAAACTCTCTACGGTTTGATGATCGTTTGTGAAAACGCAGATATCACCTGCAATTTTCAAGCTTTTGCGCGCAATTTCCTCTGCGCTTAGCTCTGTATTTTCCAGTAATGCGGTGGCAGAGGCATTTGCAAAAGCGCCGCCAGATCCAGTCGTCACTAGGTCGTTGTCAGTTTGCACCACGTCGCCATTACCAATAATCATTAGTGAAGCGTCTTTATCCGCTACCACAAGCACCGCTTCAAGTCGCCTCAAAGAACGTTCGGTTCGCCAGTCTTTCGCAAGTTCGACAGCCGATTTAGTTAAGTGGCCTTGATGCATTTCGAGCTTGCTCTCAAAACGCTCAAAAAGTGCAAAGGCATCCGCGGTACTGCCCGCAAAACCAGCTAACACTTTATTGTGATACAAACGGCGAACTTTACGCGCATTGCCTTTCATTACGGTATTGCCTTGCGACACTTGGCCATCGCCCGCGACGACAACTTGATTGTTGCGGCGTACGGATACAATCGTGGTCATGTATGTATTACTCCTTTAACTTGCGCTAATAGTCTCTCGCCATTCACATTTGGATGTGGGGCGGGTGTCAAAGTTTTTCAAGAGCCATGTACAATAGAAAGAGCGTCGTAGGCTATCATGTGACTTTGTTATCGAGTGCCAAGTAAATACCGTTCCTCGGGATCGACAATTAACCTGCCTGACATTGCTTCTCTGCCTAAGAGCATAAGGTAAGTCATTTCAGAGCGGTCAGTAAGCGTTAGGTTAATGTTCCAGACTTGACCAGCTAATGCGATATCGGTCTCAATCAAATAGCGGCGCTCTTTAGTCGCGGTAGAGCTTTTCACTTTACGTACTGCTTTTACTCTTGCTTCTCGTCTGACAATTTCATCGACATCGTGTATGTCAGGGTGAATATCAAAACTAACCCAAGTCTCTTCATCTCTTACAAACTCATCAATGTTATCTACATGCAAAGAAGAGGTTGCCGCGCCTGTGTCCACACGTACGTTTAAGTTTTCTATTGAAAGCAGGGGCAAATCGCACAGCTCTAGGGCGCCTACTATTATTTTTGAATCTAGCTTGTTCACTCAGAGCTTCCTCACAACGCAGCTTATTAATAGACTATGGGTAAGTTGTTTAACACTAAATTGTCTTGCAATAGTTCGACGTTTTCGGCAACGGTGTCCGGCGCAGAAAAATAAGCAATGTGATACATGGCCTCTCCCTCTTGCGCAAGCGGTATGTTCTGCTTGCCAACTACAATTCCCTCCGCAGGGCAAAGTAGCTTGCCTAATTCATGGCCAAATGGGTCTGAAATTTTCGCGAGAATATCACCTTTCTCCACGTGATCGCCAAGTTGAGCAATATGATGAACTAACCCGCTCTCATGCGCACGTACCCAGCCACTTTGACGCGCGATAAAAGGCTCAATCTCATGGCCTTTTTTACTTCTACTTTTATTTAACATGCCAATATTTCGCATGACATTGATGATCCCTTTGAGACCTGCGCGAATAGAAAATTCATCATATCTAAGCGCTTGGCCTGCTTCGTACAACAAAACCTTAACGCCCAAGTCTGCTGCAGCTTGCCTCAAAGAACCATCGCGAATATCAGAATTTAACATGACCGGAAGCCCGAATGCCTTACACATGGCCAATGTCTTTTCATCATCGAGATTTGCTCTCACTTGTGGAAGGTTGCTGCGATGAATAGCCCCAGTGTGTAAGTCAATGCCGTAGTCGCACTTGCTGACCACTTCATTCAGAAACAAATGTGCTATTCGCCCCGCGAGAGAGCCCTTTTTACTGCCAGGAAAACTCCGATTTAAGTCACGTCTATCCGGCAAGTAGCGACTTTGATTTAATACGCCGTATACATTGACCATTGGGACAGCAATGAGCGTGCCTTTCAGCGTTTTTATCGCCTTGTTGCGTATTAAGCGCGCGATAATTTCTATTCCATTTAGTTCATCACCATGAATCGCAGCGCTGACGAACAAGGTGGGGCCGTCTTTTTTTCCGCGCTGAACATATACAGGTATCGACATATGCGTATCGGTGTACAAAGGGGGCATTGGAAGTTCAACCTGTTTCGACTCACCCGGAAGAACCTCTATTCCAGCAATCGACAATGCGCGCATTAACCTTTCCCTCGTGTTCGTGTTTTATTCGGCTTAGCATTTTTTTCAATAAATTCGATAACCATGCCAGCAACATCTTTTCCCGTAGCACTTTCGATGCCCTCAAGTCCCGGAGATGAATTAACCTCCATCACTACAGGGCCATTGTTAGAACGCAACAAATCAACGCCGCACATATTCAATCCCATAGTTTTAGCGGCATCCACAGCCGTCTTGCGCTCTAAAGGAGATAAACGGACAACGGTAGCTTTACCGCCTCGATGCAGGTTGGAACGAAATTCTCCTTCAGCGGCTTGCCGCTTCATTGCGGCGATAACTTTCCCCCCCACGACCAGGCACCTGATATCAGATCCGCCAGCTTCTTTTATAAACTCTTGAACGAGAATATCCGCCTTCAAACCCATAAACGCTTCGATAATCGACTCAGCGGCTTTTTGCGTGTCAGCGAGCACAACGCCAATCCCTTGGGTTCCCTCTAGAAGCTTTATAACAACGGGGGCACCACCCACATTTTTTATTAAATCGTCGATTTTGTCAGGGCGGTTGGCAAATCCTGTTCGCGGCATGCCAATGCCTTTTCGGGAAAGCAATTGCAATGAACGCAGCTTGTCCCGAGAGCGACTGATAGCTACCGACTCGTTGATGGAGAATGTACCCATCATTTCAAATTGCCGAACAACTGACGTGCCGTAAAATGTAACTGATGCACCTATTCTGGGGATAACTGCGTCGTATTTCGGTAAGGCCTTTCCCATATATCGTACTGAGGGTCGACTGCTGGTAACGTCCATGTAACAATGCATCGTATCAACGACGTCGACTGAATGACCTCGGTGTACTGCAGCTTCTTTTAAGCGCTTTGTAGAATACAAATTGGCGTTTCTGGATAATATGGCAATTCGCATAGTGTTTTAGCCTCTGTTATCGAATGCATGGGAAAGTGACAGAAATCGCAAGCATCGCGGAATGAGTGAATTGCTGGCGCCGGTTATCATGATACGCGTCATTTTCGTTAGCACAAAGCAATTTAAACATTTACCCTACGTTCACTTAATGTTTTTTTACATCGAATATGCTTAAGGATCCCAACCGTGATTAATATACAAAGTATTAATCTAATAGAGCTCGTCATGGCGCATCGGCTAATTTCGAGTTTGCTGTTAATAGTGTGCCTCATAAGCCTCAGGCATTTTTGGGTCATTGTGGTAAGAACACGTGCAAAAAAGAAGCGAGTTGATAAGCGCTACTTGATTAGTAACATTAAAAACTTGATAAATGTCACCTTGTTCGTATTGCTGCTGAGCATTTGGATTACCGAAATTCAAAACTTTGCACTTTCCATTGCGGCCTTCGCTGTTGCGATCGTGCTAGCCACGCGAGAGTTTATTCAGTGCATAATTGGCTTTTTCTACATTATGTCTACACGTCCCTTTCGAATCGCTGATTGGATTCAAGTTGATGGCAATGCTGGCGAAGTAGCGGCGGTAGACTGGATTAAAACGACAGTATTAGAAGTTGACCTTAAACGATATCAGTACACGGGTAAAACACTGTACATTCCCAATAACAAACTCATTACTAGTTCAATAAAAAACTTGAATTTTCTTCGGCGCTACGTCACCCATCATTTTACCATTACACGCGATGAAGACGTAAATCCTTATCTAATTATTGATTCGCTCGTAGAAACCGCTAAACAGCAATGCGCTGACTTTTACGATGTAGCAACTCGGTACAATCAAATTATTGAACGTCGATTGGATGTGAAGATTTCTGGTCCCGAGCCTCAAATTGAAGTGTCGACAAGTGAAATTGGGCATACCGAAATACGCTGCACAATTTTCTGCCCAACTGATAGAGCTATCGAAATAGAGCAAAAAATCACTGCGGCGTTTATGTCACTTTGGTTTGCAGAATTTACTAAACACGAGCAAATTAAAGTCTAGACCTGGTTTATTTTAACCCGAACTCTGGATAAGAGGCAGTGCAGGAATTTAAAAAGTGCTGAGATTTCAGATTGTTAGACTCAGTAGTCCTAATGGCGTGGAGGACAAGGCGTAAAAGTGACGTAATAGTGATTCTATTGCTCACTTTTATAACGCAGTAATCCGCGCCATTAGGGCTGCTGAGCGCTGTCTCTTATCCAGAGTTCGGGTTATTTTAGTATATCTTGCAGGTATTGACATCAGCGCGTCGAGCCTGATGCCGGTCACGCTCCGCTCGACGCTTGCTTTCATAGGGGCCGAGGACGACTCGATACCACCGACCGTTTTCTCCATCGCTTTGCACCGTTTCACCAATTAATCCCGCTAGGGCTAATTGTGCTCTGAGCGTTTCCGCTCTTTCCATGGCTCTAAAAGAGCCGCAGGGCATGATATAAATCCGATTGGAATCGACCTCTTCTGGTACATCCACTTCCACGGAATAAGCGGGTAAAGAATCAATAAACGCCCACTCTTCCTCGCCAAGTTCAGGTAGGGGGTCTTTGTCCAAATAACCGGTTTCAGGCTTTACGACTTCAATGTCTTGGGCATCTCTGTTGGCTGTCGCTGTGCTGCTTACTTCGCTTGCATCAGTAGATTCTGTGAGCGCATTTGGTTGCTCTTCACTGCTAGGCGAATTGTGGGTTCTAGCGTTTTGCAAAAAATACAAACCAAATACAAATGAACACACTAACACAAGTGATATCAGGATCCGTAACCAGGGTTTGGGGGCAGGCTCTGGTGCTTTCTTTTTTTTCTTTTGTCCGCGTGAAACGTAATCGGTTTGCGCCATTTGTCAATAATTCTCTTTTCTTATTCGGGCAAAAATACTGTTCTTCGTTGAGCGAAGCGCTAAAAACTGAACACTATATAACCTTCTCTATCGACAAATAGTATCAGGAATTTTCACTCAAAGTGATCACAATGCTTAAGAAAAATCCGAAGGTGCAACGTCAACGCTCCATCGTACTCTGGATGCCAAGCGATGTGTGTGTAAAACATCAAGCGCACTTTGCATAGCCCGTTGTAAATAAACGCGAGAAGCGCTTTGTGCAATAAGCATCATTCGAAAGCGAGCCTGTTTCTTTTCTATGGCACAGGGCAATGGGCCGATAAGCTTAAGCTTGGTAAATTGCACTATGGTTGCGTGAGCGAAGCCCAAAAACTCTTCAATGTGGCTTAAATCGGCCGCTTCGCAGCGAAGCAGTATTTGGTGCTCGTACGGAGGGAGCCCCACATGTTTGCGCTCAAGCAAAAGCGAACGTGCATAATCTGCAAAACCGTTTTGCACTAAGTCTTGCAACAAAGGATGAGAAGGGTGATGCGTTTGCAACCACACTTCCCCATTTTTATTCGCTCGCCCTGCCCGACCGCTAAGCTGAGTAATAAGTTGACCCAATTTTTCAGGCGCTCTGAAGTCAGCGCTAAACAAAGAGCCATCGACATTTAAGATAATCGCCAAGGTTACATTTGGAAAATGATGACCTTTAGACAAAATTTGGGTGCCAATGAGAATTTGATGGTCATTGTTGTTGATTTGAGCAAGCAAATCGCTTAAACGCCCTTTCCCACGCGTGGAGTCACTGTCAATGCGCACGCTGGAATACTCAGGAAACAAGCGCTTAAGGCCTTCTTCTATTTGCTCTGTGCCATACCCAAAGGTTTCAAACTGTGTACTTGAGCATGCTTTGCACGTCCTTGGAATTGGCTGAATATCGCCACAGCGATGGCATTGAATATTACGCGTGACTTGATGCAATGTATACGGGTTGTCGCATGCTTGGCAGCTTTCAACGTATCCACATTTATGACAGAGAATAGCAGGCGCATATCCTCTTCGATGCACAAATATAAGTACTTGGTTACCTAATCGTAGCTGCATTGCTACTTTTTCAAGCAAGCCTTTTGCAATGCCGTATTCAAGCGCTTGGTCTTTTATGTCTAATAAAATCTGAACAGGCATGCTCGCATTTGCAGCGCGCTGAGTAAGCTGCAAATGATGATATTTTTTACTGAACGCATTGTGTAAGCTCTCAAGCGATGGCGTAGCGCTGCCCATCACTAGCGGAATGTCGAGCTGACGTGCGCGGTAAACTGCAATATCACGCGCGTGATACTTCAATTTATCTTGCTGTTTAAAGGAATCATCATGTTCTTCGTCAACGATAATCATGCCAAGGGAGGGTAGTGGCAAAAATACGGATGAGCGCGTCCCAATAATTATCCCTAGCTCCCCATCACTGGCTTGCTGCCATATGCGTAAGCGCTCAGAATCATTCAAGCCTGAGTGCACTGCGGCAACAATCGGTCCAAATCGCTGTTCAAATCGTTTCACCGTTTGCGGCGTTAAACCAATTTCTGGTACCAGTATCAAGACTTGCTTGGTACGCGAGATTATTTTCTCAATGACTTGAAGATAGACTTCTGTTTTACCGCTGCCGGTTACGCCTTCAATCAAAAAGCTTTGGAAAGATGAAGCGTGATCAATGGCAGAAATTGCAATGTTTTGCTCAACGTTCGCTTGAAGTGCAGGAGCAATGTCAATTCGCCGTTGCCAGAGCAGTAGCGCCTCATACGGTTTTTCTACTTCAACCGCCAATTGCTTTTCAAGCACACCGCGAATAACGCTTTGTGAGAATTGCTTTTTTGCCTCTAGCAGCGGTAAGTCATGTGACGCTAGAAGAGCGCAAAGTTGGAGCTGTTTTTTTGATTGTTTGAGAGAGGTCTCAAGCGCTGATAAATCATCAAAGTCTCTTTGCAAATACTTAAGGGCTGAGCGCTCAGATTTTACGCCTTTTCGCAAAGCGGTTGGCATCATAGCGCCGAACACTTCCCCAATCGGGTGCAAATAGTAGTCAGCAATCCATTTACCTAAGTTCATCATTTGAAAGTTAAATATCGGTTTGCTGTCGAGAATTGCCGAAACTGACTTCAGCTGATGCTCTGGGGGAAGATCATCAGACACAGCCAACACAATTCCAATTAGCTGACGGTTGCCAAAAGGAACGCTTACCCGACAACCTACAAGCTTATAATTATCTCGGTCATCGTTAGGCTGAACAAGGTAATCAAAGCTTTTACGCAGCGGAACTGGCACAGCTACTTTTAGATAGCACATAGCTGAAGTATTGGTATCTGTATGAGCCTCAGTGGAAATCGAAGTCATTTTGCTAAGTCTTGTCGATGCTGAGTCTTGTAGATTACATAGGCCAGTGCCAGACTTGCTCCGTTAACGCTCATTGGGTTGAATGCGCCGCTCAATAAATGGGGCATCAATATCATTACATCAAGGAGCAAGAGCACAAGCGCGAGGCGCGTTGTTGTGTTTAGCTCGCTTAAAACCTGAGTTTGCATCTATTTAACCTAAATCCTGTTTAAGAAACGGCGCTCAGTACCGCTAGAATTGCGAATTACTGCGTTGTAAAAGTAAGCAATAGAATGACTATTACGTGACTTTTACGCCTTGTTCTTCACAATTCTAGCAGCACTGAGTGTTAAAATTAAGGTTAAGCAAGTGAAACAAGCAGTTGCACCATTCCTTAAACAGGATTCAGGTTATTTATTTTGTACCTAAGTATCGTTTGTCATGATCAGGGTTCGGAAGCGAGCAATAATCATACTTTCCAAAAAGTGTGTAGCGGTTCAAAGCGACTCTATCGTACATCCAATCGCGCAAGCTTCGCGGAAGTATTTGAAATACGGTTACAAGTTTGTAGGGATAACCAAGGGTTTTCATTACCATGAAAAAAGCATCGCTCTTTTCATAGCTTCGTTTATCATTTACCACCAACATTGTGTCAAATGTTTCGGTTGGGTAATTGAAGTGGCGTAATATGTCCTTACCTTCCTGCGACTGAACGCTCGATAACTGAAACAGCCGATGCTTATCATGCTGGATAATAAAGTTGCTCCACGCGTTGCAAAGTTTGCATACGCCATCAAACAAGATAGCACGCTCACCCTTTTTAAGATGAGGTGTCATGTTATTTTGTGCTGTCGCGCTAATGTTCACCAATACATCCAACCGAGCATGTGTTTTAACCTGTTATTTATACTAACGAGGACAAGCAAAGATTACTTTATTTTGCGCATCAGCGCGACTAACTTTACCCAGGACGCAGCTTAAATCTCTTGATCGCGAGCATACTTTCATATAATATCCGCGCTCCAAATTACGACTGAGTGCTCATACAGCAGTTGGTCATTGAAATTAATATCGCTTGGTGTGCAACTTCGGGTTGTATAGCGAGGCGGCCTAAATTAAAACAGGTAACCCAATGAAAGATGGAATCCATCCTGAGTACAACCAGATTAAAGCGACTTGCTCATGTGGCAACGTTTTACAAATCCGTTCAACACTGAAAAAAGACATCAACTTAGACGTATGTTCTTCTTGCCACCCGTTCTATACAGGTAAGCAACGTAACGTTGACACTGGCGGTCGTGTAGATAAGTTTAAGAAACGTTTTGGTGCACTTAATAAAAAATAAGTGCTAAGCAGTATCCAAAAAGATAAAGGCGCTTTTTTGTAATTAGCGCCTTTTTTGTGTCTAGAGGTTTTGCTTAATAGCACGATAATTTGATTAGTTTCCATGTTGGTTAACGTGTTAAACCTTTTATGCTCATATTTTCAGACCGATAAATAGAGCGTACGCTTTTCATATCTCGTTAACTTTTCACTTTATGCAACTTGCATATTCGATTTATATACCAAGGTATTTTTTCCAATATGCGTGTTTCGGTGAAAGCGGCCGCTTTCACCGAAACACGCACAATACCTAGAACCTTGCCTAGATTGTTAATGACCGCCGATACCACCATGTAGGCAAACGATGGATTACGGATATGTGAAGAATGCTAGTCTTTATTATTATTAATTTAGTACCTGCGTATATGATTTTAGTCAATAGAGCAGGATGAACGCTTCAGAAAGTCGTATTGCAAGTTAATCAAACTCTCTGTATCTTAAATGATGAAAGTAGGAATACAGTCGCTTCCTACTAGGAGCTGTATTAAAAGGAAGTTTTTATTTGTCAGGTAGTCCTTTAGTTAAATCCCCACGACCCGTTTTTGTCGATTTTCTGCTAGCTTGCTTTACGCTCAGTCTGTATTTGGCCGTATGGTTGTATCAAAGCGTGCGCGATTTAAAGCGCGTCAATCAAAAAGACCTTACGCCATGGATGTGGCTGTTTGTTCCTATTTTTTTCATACCCTTATTTTTCGCATTGCCAGTATTTCTCCGATCGATACGCGAATGTGAAGAAAAACTTGAGATTATCTCTTGGTCGAAAGCTCGCGAGCGATGCTGGCTTTTTTCAGTATTAGCCCTTTCGGTTGCTACAATAGCTGTCGAGTATTTAGGGGCAAGCTCCTTACAGCAACTAAGTCTTATTGCAGTTTGGATTGCGGGATTTTTTAGCATTGGTCCCCGTATTAATCAGATACGGGCGACTAGCGAGCTAGGCAAAACTAAACTCTACGGCGCGCTGTCAATTTTTGAATGGATCGTGAGTATTATAATGGCACCTTTCTTAGCGTTTGTCCTTTGGTACTCTGGTCTTAATGCCATAATAAGCTCTGTGCAAGAGTTCGAACCCGGACAGGTGTATTCAAATAATGAACATAACTTTAGCCTTCGCTTTGACAATGACCAATGGCATCAGGTGAGAATAGGAACATATTCAAACGGGGAGGCATTAATGGAGTTTTCAGGGCATAACTCAGATGCATATATTGTTATTTTTGTACAAGACGAACGAAGCGATATTGGTGATTTAACGCAATGGCGAATAGACGAATCTTTTGAGAGCTTAACAAACGCCTCATGCAAAGAGTCTCGCTCCTTTTTAACTAATAGTTTTCGCTTAAGAGTGGTTGTAATTTGTGAGGGAGCTATTGTTGGCGATCCTGCTATTGAACGGTATGAGTTAATACAAATTGATGACGAGAAATATATTGAAGCCTATGCTTACTTCAACCCAACTCAGACCAACTTTGCACGGAATAGGGACTCATTCAATGCAACGGTTTCTAGCCTCATGCCTTTATCGGAGAGCAACTAAATGCGCATCTACTTACTCCTAGCGACCTTATTTCTTTCGTCTTATGCGCTCAAAACGATGGCCAATAATATCGAAGGTGAGTTAATTGGCTTAGCACAGGAGTACTCAGGTAAAACATCTGGCCTTTCCGAGGCAAATGTTACTCGTCTATTCAATAGCTTTGAGTACCTAGTGCGCGCGGACAAGGTCATTCTGACAAGAACAAGTATTTGGTACTACCCATCTCAAACTAGTGTTCAGGAAGATGGTTACGATAGTATTTATTTTAATGGGTACAATCAGGTAATTACATCATTGCAAGCGTTTTCAATGGATAAGACGGGCGAGATAAGTGAATTTAATCCAGATGATGCGCGCATCATTGATTCTGATTCTTATAATGCATTTTCTGAAGGTAAAGAGAAAATTATCAATTACACGGGCCTGCAGAGAGGGAGCATGTCGGTCTTACGTTATTCTATAGAAACTGACCTCAGCAAACTCGAAGTGCCTTGGTCTGCGTTAGTTTATGCACAATCCTATTCTGAGCAAAAAGACTTTATACTTCGCGTAGAAATACTAGATGACACACCAATCTATATTGATAGTTCAGCAGACCTAATTACGTGTATTAAACAAGACAACCTCATCTTATGTGACGGGAGCGATATTCCAAAACTTGATAGTTCGGATAGTCACTATTATCGGGATGTTGCCGCACACGTTGCGATAAGCAGTATTGAAAACTGGGACGCACTTATTACAACTATGTTGGATGCATACTCAGTGGCGCAAAGCACTAACGCCAGCGTGGTAGAGCAGATGCCGAAGCTGGTCAACGAAGAAATGACTGAAGAAGAAAAAATTTCAGCTATACATGAATTTGTGACGCGCGATATTCGTTACCTTTCGGAATCAGAGGCTGGTCACGCATATATTCCGCACTCCGTATCTCGCACAGTGGACAAGCGATACGGAGATTGTAAAGACAAAACCGTTCTTTTAATCGAAATGTTCGAGCAAATTGGCGTGGATGCTTACCCCGTTTTAGTGAACACAAGAGCAACATCAGCCGACGCTCTGTTGCTGCCATCTGCCCAATATTTTAATCATGTATATATGTGCTTTATGTTTAACAACAAACGTCACTGCATCGACTCTACTGACACAACGAGCGACTGGCGATATACATCACAATGGATACAGGGAAAAGCTTCATTGCCATTAATGATGGGTGCTAAGGGTGAACGTGGCATATTAGAGAAACATGCTTATGGTATTGAAAATGAGATATACATACTTATTGGCGAAGATGGCGGTCAGAAAGAACAACAGCGCATTGCATTTCATGGTGCATATGCCAGCAGTTATAGAAGTAAACTTGAAGGTTTGGAGCCAAAAGAGAAGGAAACATATCTAATAGATTTGTATCAGGACTATGTTTCTGAAACGGGAAGCCCGAAAGTGGACGTGGAGGGAGTAGATGAACTATCTTCTCCTATCATTATTCAAAGTGAAAATATTTTCCCTCCTTATTTAGATATGAAAAACGATATCTCAGTAATTGACTATCAGCCATGGGTTAATTCAGAGGTCAATTCCTACGAAGCAAAAAATAAAACCTATGCTACTCAATTTGCTGGGACAAAAGTTAGATCGCAAGTGACCGTTGAGTTACCGGCTAACTGGCAAATTAAAAGTTATCCGGCAGAGCTTAATTTAATGCATTCCTTTGCTTCTTTGACACGAAAAATTACTAGGAAAGAAAATAATACCTTTTCTATGCTAACTGAATTTTCTTTACCTGCAGCTACCATTGAATTAGAGAAATCAGATGAATTTAACAAATTACTTAAGGTGCTACTCGAGCAAACAGATATTGAACTTACCGCAACAAAATAGGATTTGTTTTCGCAGCTCAGTCTTTCTGGGCTCGGCCTTCATGAACAGCGTCCTTTTCCGCCAATTCTTGTTCGCGATTCACTAATACAAAAGTCAGAAACATCTTAGTGGGCAAAGACATGATCATGCCTAGCGCGACGAAAATTGCGCTTATCAAAATGCCGGTAACGCCCATTTCTTCGATAGTTTCGTTAAACATATGAAAGTATACGCCTAGCAAGATGAACACAATGCCAATGCTCATGACGATTTTTAAGGTTCGAATAATGGTCGTGTCTGATAAATCTTTTGCACCCAGCATCTCGCCCCTCCATACTCCGGATGTGTATAACAGTATGGATAGTCTAATAGAATTTATGACTTCGGATATTGATTCAGCTCATAAAAAGTAGACTAAAACGCTGGCGGCCGCCCACGTTAACACTAAGTATTTCTTTGAATACATCAAGCTTAAGATGCACAACAATACTGTAAGTATATATCCAAAGGCTAAGGTGCTTGCGCCGAACACCAGTGCATGCGCGCCAATACATATCAGACTCACCATCGATACGACACAATACTGCGACAGGATATCGAGCCGCGATTGCATAATAAGCGCATAGAATTTTTGATGTTCTAACAGCTGCCTCACAACCAGCAGTTGCATATTTGCACTAAGCAAAGCCATAAGCTGAAAGCACAGTAACGCTATCGGATGTTTAAAATCTTCAAGGTTGATTGCACAATAATAGCCACCAATTAGTATCAGCATCATCGCAAGTAAAAATAGCTGCAAATGCTGAGAATGAGACAGCACAAAACGCCACCATACTTTCGCGAGGTTCATGGTTGAGGGTTTTGAAAAATGCATCCCATTTTTCGGATACACTGCCATACATACTGCGCAGAAGAGGGTAATTAGATGACACATCAACAGCCAAAGGCTCACAGATACATCTAACAATGTTAGTGATATCCAAGCCCACGCGCTCAAGGCAATTAATGCGCTTAAGGTTTGTTTAACTGACAGCATAGAAATAAAAGCAAATAACACCATCAGTGACGCCAGCAAAAAACCTGGCATCGCTCTAGACAATTGAGATAAGTCACTAGAGGCAAGTACAAACATCAGCAACAGCAAAAATGGACAGCAAAGCAGCCCTAACAGCGCGTCTGATACAAACAGTTTCAGTTTATACCGAGTTAGGGCTTGTACATATTTACGAAAGCGCAATGCCAGTATTGCAGGGCGAAATAAGGTCAGGATGACTGACTGCAGCACCAATAGCACCAAGGCCATACTGTATGATTCTGCTGAGCTATTTTGAGCGTTTAAAAACGAGCCGATTCCTAACAGCAAAAAGAAAACGAGCGCCGGGAGCGCCACTCCCAAAAACATAATGACCAGTAGGCTTGTATGCTGAATTTGCTTTAAGGCAAACCTGACTTCGTAGTTAAAAATCTGCCACCTTAGTTTAAAAATATTCACTTTGATTTTGCTAAGCCATGTAGATGCTGAGTAACAAAGCCATGTTTAGCAAAAAGCTCGGGCTCATTGGACGTGACAATGACTTGCCCTACTGCGTTTTCCAGCGCCTCAAACAAAAATTTAATGCTCTGCGTATCTAAATATGCGCTAGGTTCATCCAACAGATATAGCTTTGCCTTTCGCATTAATGCGCAGCATAACTGCACTTTTTTTATGTTCCCACTAGACAGCGCGCTAATAGGCTTATGAAGATGTTCGTTCAGCGAAAAGCCTTTGATGAGCGCGTCAGCAGCTTTGCATGTGAACTGGCGTTGATTTAGCAAAATGACTTCTTGGGCACTGAGAAAGGGCGGGTATGTGATGGCATCTGAGGCGATGGCTATGCATTCTAAGGGCTTATCTAAAGGCATTGAACTAAGCGTGAATTCACCTGATTGATAGCTTTCTAAGCCTGCAATAATGCAAAGTAATGTCGTTTTACCAAGGCCGTTTTCACCAAAAATACAACAACGTTGATGTTCAATTAACGCGTTATAATCTTTAAATATTTCGAGCCGATGAATAGTTTTATTAAGCGCTATTACCTCAAGCAAGTCATGTTCCTTGTATGCGATAGTCTAGAACGGTTAATCTTAGTCCACTAGTGTGAGAGTCTCTATCAATAGATTGAAAAAGCTATACACAACACGCACAATTGCGTTTGTGCTTGCTCATTTTACCAACGCCCGGGTTAAACGTATTTGTGGGGTCTAAGGAGCGATAAAATGCCTGCAGGGGAGCGTCCGCTTTATACAGGTGCCCCACGTTGTGTTCAGCTGGATATTTTGCACCACGCTCGTCTAATAAGGCTAACATAGCTGCCTTCACTTCGCTCGGATTCGCGCCTTTCTTCAATATATAGTCCTGATGAAAAACATGGCAGAAGAAGTGTCCATAGTAGAGACTTTTTTCAATTTGCGATTGAATATTCTCGGGTAAACGCTCTACCCAGTCTTGTTCATTTCGTTTTAGTGCAATGTCCAGCGCCATAATTTCCCCGACCCTCTTGCTATGCAGGGTTTGATAACGTATCGCTGCGCCAGCGGCGGCAAAGCGATGTAAAAATGCCGCAGAGCTTTCATCGTCATCACATTCAAAAAAACCGCCTGTATTTTCTTGTTTAGCAAAAAACTCGGGTAAAAACGTTCGCGCCTCTGCAATGCCGTTATCACTCATTTTTAGTATTAAGTGATGCTCAAAACGCTGGTGAAAGTCCTCCATGCGATGGGGCAAGTGATTCACAAAACACTTTGCAATAAGCTGCATGAAACGATCACTTAAATACTTAGGTAAAAAAGACACTTTATTGAGCATCGCATCTATGCGCCCTTTAATCGCAAACAGGCGCGGCATGGCATCAGTACCTAAATGCTTTACACTTAAGAAAGTATCTTTGCCGTACTCCTTTGATACGCTATACATGTCGCGATGCATGTACTCAGCTACTTCAGGCACATGCACAAAATGTGTCAAAATCTCTCTTCGTAAGTCGCTTAGCTCTCTTTCATTATTGGTCCCGATATAAAATGTTTGCGTTTGTTCAGGCACTTCGAATGTATCAAGCCGCAGTGAAAAAACCGCAAGCTTTCCTGCACAACCACTTGCCTCGTACAAACGCGATGGGTCAGCATTAAAACGGCTTGGCGTATCTGCATCGATATCTTTTAGTCTATCGATGTAATCTGATGCACTTGCTTTATGGCTACTCAGGTCACCATGAATCGCTAAAGAAGTATCAAAGTTGCCTTGTTCAAGGTTGTGCAGTATTTCCTCTGGACTTTCGCCTAAATCAATCCCTAAGTGATTAACCAAGAACAATTCACCATCCTCATTTACCTGCGCAAACAAGGCAAGCTCGGTGTAGGCAGGCCCACGTTTTACTAAGGCACCACCTGAGTTATTGGCGACCCCCCCAACAATAGTTGCCCCCAAACTTGACGAACCAATAACCGAGTGCGGCGCACGTTTAAGCGGTTGAAGCGTTTTCTCCAGCGTGTGCAAGGTAGTACCCGGAAAACTCAGTACTTGTTTGCCTTGCCCCAGTAAAATGAGCGTATTCATGGCAAGTGTATTGATAATGACAACGGGGCGGTCATACTGATTGCCGCTTGGAGTGGAGCCTTCGGTGAGCCCTGTGTTGGCCGCTTGCATAATGATTATACATTTATGCCCAACACATATCTTTAAGGCTGACCAATACTGCATTAAGGTTTGGGGAAATAGAACACACAAAGCCTCGCCTTCACCTGAACGCCAACCCTTTCGATAGTACTGTGTCTTGCGACGGCTGGTCGCGACGTTCTGCGTCCCTAGCGCCGCAGAAAGCTCATTGATAATCGTGTTGGTGTTTGGTGCCATAATATTCAATACTTCGAGGTTACACTTGGGCTTTTGCAACGCAGTAATTCGCAATTCTAGCGGTACTGAGCGCCGTTTCTTAAACAGGATTCAGGTTATTAACTATAGCAAGGCTTTAATGCTAAGTAGACCCATTTGTCACACAATCAATAGCTATTAGCAAAGCTTTGCTGTAGCGTTTTGGTTCAGTTATTACGAAACAATGTACGGATAAACGCAATAAGATGAAACAGCTCCATGATATTCAGCGAAAATCGCTGATACGATTTTCAGCCTTTCTAACCATGCTTCTATGCATTCAATCATGCGCCAGCGCTTACAAATCAATGAACACAAATCAAACACCAAAACTGAGTCTTGAAAAAATCTATAGCGAAAAGAAGTTTGAGCTTGAGCGAGGCGCTTATTTTCGGTGGTTGGATGATGGAAGCGGCTATACCGTACTCGAACCCAGGCAAGACAATGCAGAAAAAGTTGACGCTGACGCACCCGGCGTTCGCGGCAACGATATTGTATTTTATGAAGTAGACGGAAGCTCAAGAAAGGTGCTTGTCAGCTTTGAACAGTTGATTCCTAATGGCAAAACTCAGCCACTTCGCATTGATGATTATGCATGGTCAGACGACGGTAAATGGGTGCTGATTTATACCAATTCTAAAAAGGTATGGCGCTCTCGCAGCCGCGGTGATTACTTTTTATTAAATCTAAAAAGCAAGGCACTTACTCAAGTTGGACCTCAAAGCGTGATCGATGCCTTCGATACCTTAGCGGAAAAAACCGAAGATGAGCTTGCCAACGAAACGAAAGAGGACATTCAACAAGAAACTGAAAACCCAGCATCAAGTCGATTGATGTTCGCAAAGTTTTCGCCGGATTCGTCAAAAGTCGCTTACGTGTATATGAACAATATTTATTATCAAAACCTTGGCTCAAGTAATGCCGTGCAGTTAACGACGGACGGCAACAACACCATCATTAACGGTAACTTCGACTGGGTATACGAGGAAGAGTTGTCTATCGCTGATGGCTTTAGATGGTCGCCCGACAGCGAACGCATTGCTTATTGGCAGCTCGATACATCGGGCGTTAAAACCTTCACTATGATTAACAATACCGACGCCTTATATCCCACCTTGACGACCTTCCCTTACCCGAAAGCGGGTGAAACTAATTCTGCCGTAAAAGTGGGTGTAGTTGAGCTAACCAATCAACAAACTCAATGGCTAATGCTAGAGGGAGACAGCAGAGAACGCTATATTCCCAGGATTAACTGGGCAAGTGGCAATGAGCTTCTTGTTCAGGATGTGGATAGGCCACAACAGCGCAACCAACTTTGGTTGTATGATGTAAATGACAATAGCAAAACTCTCGTGTTTACCGACACCGACGATGCATTCATAGAATACTACTACGACGCGGATTTTATTAATGATGGTCAGCACTTTATTTGGCACAGTGAGCGGGATGGCTGGCGCCACCTTTATAGAATATCGAAAGACGGCAGCGAAATTGTTGATTTAACACCTGGCGATTTTGACATGATTAATATGCTTGCTTACAACGAAGCTCGCAATGAGGTGTATTTTACAGCATCGCCTGACAATCCGACTCAACAATACTTATACAAAAGCGCATTAGACGGCAGTACCTCACCCGTGCGTATTACGCCTCAAAGCTATTCTGGTACCAACCAGTATCGAATGTCTAAAGATGCAAGCAATGCGCTGCATACATACGGCACCGCAAGCACACCCACGATTAGTCAGACAATCAAAGTGGCAAACCATGAAACCGTAAACCGTTTAACGTCCAATGCAGATTTAACAGCTCAACTAGCAGAGTATCAATTGCCAAAACGTGAATTTTTTGAAGTACAAGCAAGAGATGGAACCAAGCTAGATGCTTACATCATGATGCCAAAAAACTTGGACAAACATAAAAAATATCCCATTATTTTTTATGTTTACGGAGAGCCTGCTGCGGCTACGGTTCAAGACAAATGGGATAGACGCAACTATGTATATCATGCGCTGCTCGCGCAAGAAGGTTTTATTGTTGCTTCAGTGGATAACCGCGGAACGCGATCGCCCAAAGGAAGAGAATGGCGCAAATCCATTTACAAGCAAATCGGCACTATTACCGCTATGGATCAAGTAGACGCGTTTGAAGCCATAAGCGCCAAATACCCCTTTATTGACCAGCAACGTGTGGGAGTATACGGGCATTCAGGCGGCGGTAGCTCTACGCTGACCTTATTATTCAAACATGGCGACATCTATAAGGCTGGCGCAGCAATTGCCCCCGTTCCAGACATCAGCTTATACGATACCATTTACCAAGAACGTTACTCTGGACACCCACAAACAGACCCTGAGAGCTATTTCAACACCAGCTCCATCAATTTTGTGGAGGGTTTACAAGGCAACTTGTTGCTGATGCATGGCACAGGCGATGATAATGTGCATTATCAGGGCAGTGAGCGCCTTATCAACGAGCTTATTAGACATAACAAACAGTTTGAATTTATGTCGTATCCTAATCGCGCACACGGCATTCGAGAAGGGGAAAACACGGTCCTGCATCGTCAAACCATGATACTCAACTTTTTTAAACGGCATTTATAGCAGGCGCTTATAGCGCCTTTGCTTTTAAGATGGCATAAAACGGCATCACTTCATCAACAATGTCTTGCTGTGCTTTAGTTAAGCTAAATGCTTGGCTAACGCTAGGGCTAAATCCTGTAGATGCGCGCACGCTCTTGTACCAGTGCTCAGCCCACACGCCATCACTTGCCCGCTCACCCGCAGGCCATGAAAGCATGCCGTGGTCAAAGCCAACTTCCAAATGCTGACAAAACTTTGAGAGTGTTTCTAGAGGCTGACTTAGGACATCTGCTGAATCTACAACAGGTATATTCGCGTTGCCTGTGAGTTCGCTGATTTGATTGTACAGTTCATATTGGCGAATGATGCCAATGGCTTCAACTGAACACGTTCCCCGGCTATTGGTGTATGAATTCACGACAAAAGCTGGATCTCGAATCAAAAAACAGTGTTGTAAAGCTTTCGTCCAGCTTAAATCACACCCTTCTAGCATGTGATGGGTCATATGCTTCTGATATTGAAGTTCAGTTGTGCAATCGCCTGTACACAGTCTGTTTGCCACTTCATTGTAAACGCTGGATTGAGACGATAGAATCTGCTCAAACATAGGGTGAGGACTTTTGGTTTGATGAAGGTAATAGGCATAAAATGGCTCATCTACCACTTCACAATCCTGACGATTTTCCCAACTCCTCATCATCGCGGTTGATATATTGCGAGGCCCAGACCACATGCATATTCGTTTAGTCATGTGCAGCCTCAATTAGATCAACGTACAAACTTTCTAAATGTTTGGTTTGGGTCTGCGTCCCCTTGCCTATAGCTCGACCATCAACTTCTTTGACAGGTGTAAGGCCCGCAAATGTGCCGGTTATGAAGGCTTCATCTGCACCATAAACGTCGGCTAAAGAGAAGTTTTTTTCAAAAACCGGAATACCGTTTTGTCTGCACACATTGATGACGTTTCTTCTGGTGATCCCGTCTAAACAAAAATCGCCGCTTGATGTCCATACTTCATTTTCGCGCACAATAAAAAAGTGAGTCGAGTTGCAGGTTGCCACAAAACCGTGTGGGTCGAGCATTAACGCTTCATCAGCTTGAGCCTTTGCCGCTTGTATGCAGGCAAAAATACAATTGAGTTTAGAGTGTGTATTTAGCTTTGGGTCTTGCACATCTGGATAACCGCGCCTGACATGAGAAGTGAACAGGCGCACCCCATCCCCCTGAGCAAGCCCTAAGGCCTTTTTATGCTCTGCGATAATTACAATGGTGGCAGGCGATATGGTGACTCTAGGATCTTGATATGGCGTGGCTTTAATTCCTCGTGTCACCATCAAACGAATATGCACACCATCATGCATGTTGTTAATGTCGCATGTTTGACGAATACGATTTACTAGCGTCGGTTTGTCAATCCCAATGTCCATATCGAGTGCTTTGGCACCATCATATAGACGTTTCATGTGCATATCGATAAAGGCCAGTTTTCCCTTATGCAAACGAATTCCCTCCCATACACCGTCGCCGAGAATAAAGCCGCTGTCGAATACCGAAATCTTGGCTTCGTCGCGAACAAAGAATTCGCCATTGATGTTTATTTGGATAGTTTGATTTCTTGGGTCGTCTTGGTATTGGTGGGTGCCTTTAGCCATAGATAGTCTTTGTCTCAATGGGTGATATGAGTCATTGAATGCAATCGTTTCGCAACCTGAGTCGTTGTGCAAACACAATCATTTTCGATGATTATTAGTTTATAAACATGTTAATAATATTAGACTTTTTTGTATACAGTGCGTATTACAATTAACGAAAATAAAACGCTGTAGAGCCTAAGATGCGCGAGTGCTCTTTGGTAAATCTAACAACAATAACGACAACGAGAGATCATAATGCCAAAAGATCGTATTGATGGTGAAGTTCAACCGGGTTTGAAATGGGGTCCGTTTACCATGAGGATCCCGCTTGTACATTTGCGGTTTTCCTTAACGGATGTATTGCAGGGCTTTGCTGTTGCAGGCGCAACTGGATTGGCTTTAGTGCCCTACTTTATGGCGCTGTTAGGATTAAGCTTTGAAGAAGCCGTAGTAATGGCGATGATTCACAGCATGCTCATTTCATTCTCATGGATGCTCTTTGGTGACCCCTATGCTCCTGGATGGCTTACGCCTGCCATTCCCTTTGTCGTCGCTTTTATTACATCGCCTGCATACTTAGGCGACCATGCCTCTCAATTTCAAGCGATGACGGCGCTGTCTCTCAACTTTGCATTCATATTGATAGTGCTTGGTGTTAGCGGATTAGGCGCGAAACTCATTCAAGTGGTTCCGAATGTGTTTAAAGGTGGAATTATTTTAGGTGCCGCCATCGCCGCTTTTATGCGCGTGACCAAAGACGGCGACGCAGCCAATGTATTTCAGTCAGCCCCAATTGCTGGGACCCTTGGTGTTGTGGTGTGCCTTGTGTTTGCATTTTCCAAGCCCTTACAAGCCATCGCTTTGCGCAACCAAGGTTTAGCTAAATTGCTTGGCTTGGGATTACTTCCAGGCTTCATAATTGCGGGCACAGTGGGCTATTTTACCGGTGAATTTAATTACAACATTCGCTGGGAAATACTTGATGTGGGCGCTGCCACTGTATCGCTTTGGGAAAAGGCCTCACCCTTTGTGATTGGATGGCCGTCAATGGCAACCTTTGTTGCCTCGTTTCCGCTGGCGTTAATCACCTATATTTTATTCTTCGGCGATGTGGTTACCGGAAATGAAATGATTGAGCAAGCTCAAAAAGAGCGTAGCGACGAAAAGCTAGATATCAACAGCAGTCGAGCGCATATGGCAACTGGCATTCGCAATATTCTAATGGGCATTACCGCACCGTTCTTCAGTACGCAAGGTGTACTGTGGACGGGTATTCAGGTGGTATTATTGAAGCGTTGGGCACAAGGAAAAGAAAAGCTCAACTCAATATACGACAGTATCGGCAGCTTCTACTTATTTGGACTCCCGATTCTGTTTATTCTTCTCCCTCTTGTTACTCTGCTAGAACCCCTGCTTCCTGTTGCCTTGGCGGTTACGCTTATTCTCACCGCTTTCGCCTGCGCGACACTGGCGCTAGCACTTGTACAAGATGCTACCGAGCGCGGCGCAATGGTGATAACCGCAATGGCCTTTAGTTTGTTTGAACCTTGGATGGGTTTATTGATTGGACTATTTACGATTGCGGCTTTGTGCGGAATCGGCGTCTTCATGCCCAATCAAGGAAAAGATGCTGAACAAACCAGCTCGAGCAAAGATTCGCCATGAATGGGCGACTTTTACTGAAGGCGTTTAAGCAGTAGCTTACGCATCCTAGCGGCTTGCTCTTCATCAAGTGGTTTTAAAAAGCCCTGTGCAGAATCTGGAATGTGCGTTTGCGGCTGCGGATTAAAAATAAGCTTATCAAAGATATCTTTCCACACCTCTTTTTGCGCTTGCGGTAAGTCCTTGATAGACAGCATGGCATGCACAAGTGCATCGTTTGGATTTGCTGCTGGCTCGGGAGCTTGTCTCCACCAATAGTTTTGTAAAAGATTAAACGCATCTAATGCTTCAACGTGATGCCACCACATGCTAGGAATAAATATGGCATCGCCTGGTAAAAGTGTCGCCTCAAAGGCATTTTCTAGCGCCTGCTCAAATTTTGGATATTGCTTGAAATCGGGCGCGTGCAAATCGACTAAGCTGATGGCTTGCCCTGCGGGATTAAACTCAATGGGGCCAACGTAGAGATTGTCGTATTGCTCAGGCGCAAACAGTGTAAACTTTCTTCGTCCTGCAAGCACACATGCAACATTGTCAGTCGCATCATAGTGCGGAGCAACGCGAGAACGATTTCCCATCCATAAACTCACCAAAGGCGCCTTGTTTAACAAGGCAATATCGTTTTGCTTTCGATAGTTTGGCATTAGTAAGTCTACTGAGGTGGAACCTAAATATACGCTGGCAATGTCCTCGTCGTCGGCGTTTGCCACAAGCCAGGCGAGCACGTCATTAAAGGGTAAGCGCTGTTGCTCAAAATTGAAACCACTCATATCCTGATTGTAGAAGAAACGTCCCTTTTCTTTTTTATCAGCAACCCACGCCGGAACCGTTGCACCTGCGCTAAATCGCTGCAAATATTCTGCTTGTGCGTGCAAACGCTTTTGTGGGTCTGTATTGTTCTCACAAAGCTTAACGATTGGCCAGTCGCTGACGAGATTACGAAAAACAATTGGATATTCTGCTTTTAGCATCTGCTCGGTCAATTCACTCTCACCAGATAAGTGAATCTCCTTCAGTTTTTGCATCCTGATATACTCCAATCGTTTAGGGCATGCTTTTGCTTGCCTGGTCTTGCTGATACGCACAAGCAGTTTAGCAAGAATCGCGAAGCTTGAAAGCGGGTAATTGAAATCAATCTTCACCATAGTGATGATGAATAACGCGAAATTACGCGAGCGAAAACATGGTCTTACCACTACTATGCAAATCAATTCACTCCATCGATAAGGATTTTATCTGCAAGCATTTGTGTTATCGTTGCTACACGATGTTTTGCTAGCATGGTTTGCTGATGTGCGCTTGTTTGCGCACAGATGGATGCAACGATATTGTTTTCGTATCTACGCTCCCAGTCCTGAGCCAAATATGCAAAGAATGCAAATTGCCATTAGATAAAGGATGTCGCCATGTCCGACTTTCGTCAAAAAGCGCTCGATTACCATGCTCTTCCCACTCCTGGGAAAATTAGCGTTGAACTCTCTACTCCTGCTGAAAATGTGACCGACCTTGCGCTGGCGTATAGTCCCGGCGTGGCCGAACCGGTCAAAGAAATAGCCGCAGATCCAAACGCTGCTTATCAATATACAGCAAAAGGCAATATGGTCGCCGTGATCTCTAATGGCACTGCAATCCTTGGGCTCGGTAACTTAGGCCCATTAGCTTCTAAACCGGTGATGGAAGGGAAAGCACTATTGTTCAAACGCTTCGCGGGTCTTGACTCCATTGATATTGAAGTCAAACACCGAACTACGGAAGAGTTTATCTCAACGGTAGCAAACATCGCTGATACATTTGGCGGCATCAATCTTGAAGATATTAAAGCGCCAGAATGTTTTGAAATTGAACAAGAGCTTATCAAGCGCTGTAAAATACCCATTTTTCACGATGACCAGCACGGCACTGCGATCGTGACGGCGGCGGGCATGCTAAACGCATTGGAAATTCAAGGAAAAAACATAGAGGACGTGCGCATCGTGTGCATGGGTGCGGGTGCCGCAGCCGTAGCCTGTATGGAACTTTTAATTAAGTGCGGTGCTCAGCGAGAGCGAATTTACATGCTGGATCGTCAAGGCGTTATCCATACGCGGCGAGAATCGTTGACCAAATACAAAGCGCTATTTGCCAACAACACCGACAAACGCTCACTAGAAGATGTAATGAAGGGAGCAGATGTATTTCTCGGTGTATCAGGACCCGACTTATTACCCCCTGAAACGCTGGAATTGATGGCCGAAAATCCAATTGTATTTGCTTGTTCCAATCCTGATCCCGAAATCAAACCTGAACTTGCTAACGCGGTAAGGGATGATCTCATTATTGCAACCGGCCGCTCCGACTACCCAAACCAAGTCAACAATGTTTTGTGCTTCCCTTTTATATTCAGAGGAGCGCTAGATGTGCGAGCAACATCAATTAATGACGAGATGAAGGTGGCTGCGGTTGAAGCTTTGCGCAGCGTGTCAAAAGAAGAAGTGCCTGAAGAAGTATTGAAAGCAAGCAATATTAAATCGTTGAGCTTTGGACGCGACTATATTATTCCTAAGCCAATGGATCCACGATTATGCAAACGCATTGCAACGGCGGTCGCCAAGGCAGCTATTGAATCGGGCGTGGCGCAAATAGACGAATTGCCTAAGGATTATTTGTCAAACTAGCGTCTGATTGGAAACCCGATATTTGAGTAGGGCGCAAGATATCGACGATAAATGAAATGGTCTTTTCATGTTGATATGAGTTGTGCCGCGAAGGCACAATTAACCTACCTCTACTTTGCGGATGCAAAGCACTTGTATATTCGACTACGCCATCAGTGATATTCATACACTGAAATTCCGATTCGCACGCCAGCTCTCCGTTTGAGCCAATAATCGAAAATGCATCCCCGTTAATGGGCAAATCAGAGAGCGCGTCAGTTAGCGGATGGTCGGGGCGAAGCACTTCTATACTGGTCGCAGTGCGCGCGCCTAAAAAGGGTAGCATTCTTGCGGTGAGTTTATCTATGCCGACCTCTTTCACAAAACCGGAAAAAAGAGACACCACGTTTTGCGGTAACGTCACCAGCGACGAGCTGACAAATCCAATAAATGATTGCGCAGTATCGCTGCCTCGATGCGGCGTATCAATAAAGAATATCTGGTTATAGTCAAACATTGGTTGAAACACAAAGACTTCTTCAATTTGAGACTTAAGTTCGCTGTTAATGTGCTCTGGTCTAACGGTAAATGCGGCGTCCCAAAGAGCGTACTGGGAATCAGACACTAGGGTATTGCCAATAATCCCCCCCATACTGTGGCCAATTACGACCAGACTTTGTTCGTCAGTAGGGACATTGTAGTAGTCAATAAAATGATTTAATTCGCGGCGAAGTCGCATCGCATTGTAGAAGGGCGGCGTGCCGCTAGCGTAAAATGCATGCAATATCTGATAACGTTCGTTAAGTTCAGGGGTCGTTAAGAGAGAATGGGTGATGTATCGCCACACAAGAGGGTCAGAGTTTAAACCGTGTATCATCAGAATAGGTGTTTTATTTCGGTCAATGGGGTTAATAGCAAATATTCCCATTCGTTCATCTACTTTTTGAGGATTGATAAAGCCTTGAAACCTTAAATCATCTAAGGTTGCGTTCTCCACTAGCACTAAATAAGCGGCATTCGGACTAAATCGAACGGCGTACTCTTCTTGTTCGAGACGAATGTATTCTTTGTTGGTATGTACGAGCCTTAAGTCTATTTCAATGGCCTCGTCAGCAAACTCCACACGCTCCAAACTAATGCTAGCCGGGTGAAATAGCCCTTCTTGTGGATAGTGCTTATCTGCGGTAACGCCAAAGTTCTTGCGATATGCCACCACCGGCACACCCATTTCGCCGCTTATGTTAATGGGTAATCTTGGGTCGATAGAGCGCATTTGCTCAACTAAAAAAAACGTTTCATAACCAAAATGGTTGTTTAATAAATTGATGCGGATATCGCCAAAGGCAAGTTCTTCAGCAGGTAGCGTTTGGTAAGCAATCATCGCTAAGCTTATCAAGCGATTGAACTCGCTGATGGCTTGTTCACCTCCTGCAAATAATGCAGAAGAGGGTTGCGAAAGCAAGCTTTGATAACACAATAGTTTTGCAGCAAATTGCGAGTAAGCTGTCTCTGGCATATCGGCGCACAAAAGAGCGAGCTCTTCGCTTGAAACGCCGTCAAACAAACCCGAACTTTGCACAATGACCACTCGCGCGTCAGGCGCGATATTAGCTTGGGGTGACTCTCCGATGTCTAGGTACTCGGTATGTGAACACGCGCACAAGATAGTCAGTAACACACAAAATAGTAGCAATCGACTCATGAAAAAATGTAGCGACCCCGAATGGAAATATGTGACTCATATTACACTTTTGATAAGGCGAGAAAAACGAGCCGATTCCTAACAGCAAAAAGAAAACGCGCCCATCGGCACGTTTTTATTCAACCTTAGCTGAAAACTAATCGACAGACAATAAGCCTATAGTAGCCTGTGCATAGCAAAGATCAATACGCCCTAATCTTATGCAGCTTCTTCCGCCGATTCGCTTTGCTCAATCGGGTTCATAATCAGGTAATCAAAGGCCGCAAGCGCTGCTTTTGAACCTTCACCCATGGCCACCACAATTTGCTTATATGGCACAGTAGTCACATCACCACACGCGAATATCCCCTCTTCGCTCGTTAATCCCTTCTCATTAATAATGATTTCACCATATTGTGTTGTATCTACCACGTCTTTGACCACTTGAGAATTTGGCACTAAACCAATTTGCACAAAGATACCGTGCAGATTTTGTTGCTTCACTTCATCCGTTTCACGATCGGTGTATTCGATGGCACTGACTTTGCCATTTTCAGCCAGAATTTGCTTAGTTGCCGCATTCAGAACAACCTCAACATTTTCACGTTTATTGAGCTGATCAATTAATACTTGATCTGCTTTTAACTCAGGCAAAAATTCATACACGGTTACCGAATTGACAATGCCTGCTAAATCAAGCGCTGCCTCTACCCCGCTGTTACCACCGCCAATGACTGCAACATCTTTTCCTTTGTAAAAAGGGCCGTCGCAATGTGGGCAGTAAGCAACGCCATTGCCTATGTTTTCATCCTCGCCGGGCACATTGAGCTTTCTCCAATTGGCGCCTGTTGCCACTATAATGGTGCGCGTTTCGACGATTTCTCCTGAACTTAAGTGCAGCTTTTTCACTGCGCCTTTTTCAATTTTCTCTACTCGAATATGCTCTTTCAATGTCAGTTCATAGTCTTTCAAATGATCCATCAACGAACCCGTTAGTTTTGGACCCGTGGTAGATGAAACAGAGATGAGATTTTCAATGCCCATAGTGTCTTTGACTTGACCTCCAAAGCGGTCAGCCACCATCGTGACTTTTAACCCTTTTCGAGCAGCATATATCGCCGCAGAAACCCCTGCCGGACCACCACCGATTACGGTGATGTCTTGCATTGGCAAAGCAGGTGCATCCGAGCTAGATTGCAAGATTTCTGGCGCTACATCGCCTAACTTTTCGATAATGTTTGCAATTTCAACTTTACCGCTGGCAAATACCTCTCCGTTTAAGTAAACCGTAGGTACCCCTTGAATGTTGTTTTCTTCGATAAGCTCAGGATAAACGCCACCGTCGATCATCTCGGTGCTAATGTTGTCATTTAACAAAGCAAATTGATTCATTGCTTGAACGACGTCCGGGCATGCGTGGCAACTAAGACTAACATACACTTGAAAATCTAGCTTATTACCCACCTTTTTAACCATACTTTGAATGCTGTCATCCAGCTTCAAGGTACTGCCAGCAGCGTGCAAAATAGCCAGTATTAGAGAGTTAAATTCATGGCCGCCGGGCACGCCTGAAAAACGAATTCCGGTGTCTTCACCATTCGCTTCCACTAAAAAACTCACTCCAGAACGCAAACCCATGTCTCGCTCTTCTAGTTCGAGCTTGTCTGACAAGCTCGCAATTTGACTGAGCATATCGTGAAGTTCTGCTCGCTTGCTGTGCTCACCGTTTTGAAGCACAAAGGTAATATTCTTACTTAAATCTTTAAAATAGCCTTTTAAGGCAGATAAAATGTCTTGAGTTAACATAACTTGCTCCTATATGTTTGCACTTTTCGCTCAATTGCAAACTGACTTTTATTAATGCTCTGTGTAGGCATAAGATAATAATTTCGACACGAGCCTGCAGAGTAAGCTCGCTTATTAGCGGGTGCTTACGTCGATTTAATGGCATCGGAATTAAAGGATTATTGTCTTGCTGTTGACAACGCTTGCGAAGGCTTAATCAACACGAGGCGACAATCATTTAGCCCCAATATAGCTCGCAGGCACGCCTGCGAGCATAAAATTGAATAAAATAGGGCTTAGATTTTACCTACTAAGTCAAGACTTGGCGTAAGTGTAGCCTGGCCTTCTTCCCATGCAGCAGGGCATACTTCACCGTCGTTATTTGCAACATACTGAGCCGCTTTCACTTTGCGCAACATATCTTTTGCACTTCGGCCTATGCCTAAATCATGAATCTCAGCCACTTTAACAACACCGTCTGGGTTGGCTAAGAAGGTACCGCGAAGCGCTTGACCCGCTTCTTCAATCATTACGTCAAATCCGCGCGCCAACTTAAAGGTTGGATCTGCAAGCATTGGGTATTTGATATTGCTGATTGCGTCAGACGCATCGTGCCAAGCTTTGTGTACAAAGTGAGAATCAGTAGATACCGAATATACTTCTACGCCTAGACTAAGAAGCTCGTCATGGATTTTCGCCATGTCTTCTAATTCAGTTGGGCATACAAAAGTGAAATCTGCAGGATAAAACAAGAAGATTGACCATTTTCCTTTCACATCATCACTGGTAATCGTTTTGAATTCACCATCGTGAAACGCTTCAACAGAAAAGTCTGGGATCATCTGGTTTATTATCGACATGTTCAATTTTCCTCTAATTAGTTAGTTTGTTGTCAGTAACGTGATTCCTTACGTTGGTAGTAAAGATATAGATGTTTCGAGAAGATTTAAAATGAAAAGAAACGATGCGTTTAATCGAGAAAGTAGATTGAAGCCTGTGGAGCCTCGTTTAAGCCCCTTGTTCGAGGAAGCGCTTTATGACATCTCTGTAATTGCGACTGACTTTTAATTTTTGATCCGCGTGCAAGACCAGAAAATATTCTCCCTTAGTGTGGGGGATGACTTTTTCAACATATTTGAGATTGACCACCGTTGAGCGATGAACGCGTTTAAAATGCTCAGGGTCGAGCTGGCTCAAAAGCTCTTTAAGGGTGCTTCGCTTGATGTAAGTCTCATTATTAGCATGGATGCACACATAGTCCCCAGCGGCATCCATCCACGAAATGTCAGCTTGTTCTAGCAATACGATTTCGTCGCGCTCTTTAATCACTATTTTGCGCTGAGCAACTTGTGAACCCCAGATGGTATCTGGTACCGCATCTTCGCGACCGTGATGCTTTCTGATTTCGCCTATCGCTCCCACTATGCCTGATTTGTTGGAGGAGTGGCTTTGGTCGCTGAGTCTTTCTTTAGCGCGAGCGATGGAACGGTCAATGCGTTCTTGATCGATAGGTTTTAAAATATAATCAACCGCGTATAAGTCAAAAGCGTCAATCGCATATTGGTCAAATGCGGTGGTAAAAATAATCAGAGGCACCGCGTCATTTTGCAAACGCTTAACAACACTTAAGCCGTCGATGCCTGGCATTTGAATGTCCATGAACATGACATCAGGCGCCATTTCAAGAGCAGCTTCAGTCGCTTCTCGCCCGTTTTTGCACGCTGCGATAATGTCTACCTGTCCATTTTTAATCAGTTTTGAGCGCAGAATGCTTAACGCAAGAGGTTCATCATCAACAATAATTGCGCGCAGTTGCATGCTATACAATGTCCTTCTCTGATTTGCTTTTTTGCTCGGACATACTGAGCTCCAGCGGAATACTGATCATCGTCTTACAGCCACCGAAAGAGGAGGGCCCGACATCCAGCGTAAATTTGTCTGTATATAATATCTTGAGACGTTGCTCTGTGTTTTCTAAACCAACACCTTTGTGGAACGCTTGATCGCCTGCGGCATCAATATTCTCTTGTCCATTACCGCTATCACTGACGGACAAATGTAGATAATTGTCAACAACCGAAGCTTGCACGCGGATGGTGCCACCCTTTTCACATTTTGCGATGGCGTGTTTCATAGAGTTTTCAATTATCGGCTGCAATAAAAGGCTGGGCACGAGTGCATTCTCAGCCTCCCTTTGAATATCGAAGTCTAGTTGCAGCCTGTCTTCAAATCGTGTTTTCTCGATTTTTAAATACAGACTCAATGTTTCAATTTCCTTCTTCAGGCTCGTTTTCCCCTCTGGAATATTATCAAGTGAAAAGCGCAAAAACTGGCTTAAATTAACCGTCATCATTTGCGCCTTCTCATTTTCTTCCATATCGATTAAGGCATTAATCGCGTTAAGCGTATTACACAAGAAATGGGGGTTTAGCTGATATCGCAACATCTGCAGTTGTGCATCGCGCGCGGTTGCCTGAGCCTGCATTCTAACAAGTTGAGCTTCTTGTGCTTTGGCTTCAGCGTGAAGCATATCTTTGTTCTTTTCTTGTAGCAGCCGGTAATACTGAATGCCGTAAAAAAGCGCTGTCCAACTGGTAAAAATAAAGATGCTGCTGAAATACCAACCACCAAACTCTGTCCAAATATGTGTCTCGCCAGTGGTCAACTCGAATACATACATTCTGGCGATTGTCCAAATTAACGACACTAAGGACACGGATACTAAATTCAGAATCAGCTTGGTAAATAACTCAATTTGCCAAAAGAAAATAATCGCGCGCTGTAAAATCAGCGAAAACAGTAAACCAATTGCAGACTGCACTATGACGGGAATGATGTAAATAATGGAGGCTTGGCTATACCAAAGTGTGAGTGTAAAAAACGTCACGACACATAAAAAGCCCCAAAACGCGACTTGCCACGTGCGCATTCGCGGGTAATTTGATAAAAAACGATGTTTGTCTCTCAGGCTTGAAAACATCAACAGGCCCTTAGTGAAAGATGAATATCGGTTCATTATCACAGCATTGCACCAACAATGTGACTATTTTTTGCGAAAACCTTTTGAGCCTTATAAGCACAGCACATCTTCGATCACGCTTGATACAGGATACGGTCGGGAATGCGCACTGTAATACAGCTTACTTTTCCACTGCGCGAAAATACCTCATTACTTAAATCGGGTGAAAGACTCCCTGTCGGGAAGTGCTGTTCACTGCCGCCGCTTAATTTAACGCTGCACGAAAGCACTTTTTCTGTTTTCGAACGCTTATAAATCACCGGCACCTGGCAAAAAGTGAAGGCTAATTGCCCCGCTTGTAGCTGATATTTATTCCAACTTCCACAAACGCTTAAGCTTTCAAAATTCGTCTCTTGCGTTAAAAACTCTTGTGCCCGAAGCATGAACGGATTGAATGATAGCTGCCCTTCATTAGGACAACAGCCAAGTTCACCCAAGCGAGTGAGTACTTCCTCTTTTACCTGTCCAGTCATACCCGGCTGTTGCGCACCAGCGTGCTTAGGCGTATGAGAGTATGGGTCATAAGGAAACGCCCCATATACCTCGGGCGAGTGGTTAAACCCTATTCCTGCGCGCACGCGATAATAGCAGCGAATCAATGCGTCTATCGACTCATCACCTAGCGCTTGAGCGTCATAGACATTTTCCTGAATCGCCAAAAGCAGTTTTGACACCATATGCCAATAAACGCTTCCGAGACCTTCAAAGGCAAACATGCCCGTGCTTCTTCCAGTAAAGGCCTCGTGTTGAAAAGTTTGCTCATAGACATTTAGAAAAAGCTCAAGCGCGCCCTTGTCCGCCGCATCAGGATAATCACTTTGAATACTACCCCAGCAAGACTTGAGCGCATTGGCATTAACCAAGGATGCGTTGAAGCGAAGCGAACCTGACGCATCGACATTGAGCAGCCGGAAGTCTTCTGCGGCGAGCATTTTGCTCCACAGTGGGTGGTTTTCAAGTTCAGGGTCACGCACAATGTTTTTATCTAAAAACGCCTGTTGCGCTCTGTCTGCATAAAGCATAAAGGTGTTGATGTCTTGCCGATACAAATCACTTTGGAACAATGCTTCAAGCACTGACAAAGCTTGTTTAGGCGACAACAACTTTGCGCTTAAAACCGCGACTTGTCCCTCTAACATATCGTAAAGCGGGCTGACTTTAATCATCCTATCGTCAATAGCGATGGTGTTGTAAGCTTGGTAAAGGCCATTGGTGCCGCGGTTGCTCTCAATGCTAATCTGCACCAACACTTTTGCTTTTGTAATAAGTGTGGACAGATCACTCGTTGCAACCGCTTTATATGCCGCTTTATCTAGACCTTTGTAAATAGATGCCCGGTACGCTTCTGCAGTGTTACCCATGGCATCTAAAAAATCGCGTTGGATATTGGGACTGATTGGCTTTTTATGGGTCAATAACTCAGCATAGCGGTTAACTATCTTCAAAGAATAGTCAATCCAAGTGGCAACTTGAACCATCATATTGATAGTTTTAGATCTGCCTTGCCTGTCAAAATCTATTAACAATTGTTCTAGAAACTGCAAATATCGATTGGTGTAATACAAGGTAACCATGGAGACTCCCTGGCCAACCAAAGCATTGTTTGCATCGTTCCATTCAGGCCTTTGCGTATTCAGCCAAATGCCCGCGCCGAGGACTAAATTACTGAGCTTAGTCAGTAAGGGCACCATGAGCTTCTCAAACAAGTTTACGTGCACAACTTTGCCCTTGCCATCTAACACAAGTTTTCCGTCAGCACCTATTTCCTTACATTGAGTTTCAATCTTGCTAGCCTGCTCCCAATCATAAATAACGGTGTTCTTCGGATCGTCACATAATGCCTTATACGCTTTTATGCGATAGGGGACGTTTGCGTAAGCGTAAATTGGCTTAAGTAAATTTGCCTGTAGAGAGTCTGGTGAAAAACGTCGCGACAACTCTAGCAGTTTCAATAAGTAAATGATTTGATGGTCGCCCCAATAACCAATATAAGACCATGGGTCTTCAGGATCCTCTACTTCCCAATCTATGCCCTCTTTTGTAATGCGATATGGATTGTAGCCATCCATGGTTGACGCATTGACGAATTTAGCAATAACGCCGTCTAAAAAATTAGGATAGCTAAAACAAAGTGCTTCCCAGTTTTGAAAAATATCGCGCCAGTTCCCCTGATAAGACAGCAGCGGCTTGCCGCGTTCGTCTTTTAATTTAATGGCAAACTGATTCCATGGCCGACTCGGGTCTCCATGTCGACGGCCGAAGGTGATAGGTAAATATTCTTCACATAAGCGAAGCAAGGAGGCTTGATGATTTGTGTCATACTCATGCCTTTTCAAAAACTGCTTCAACTCATTAAGCGACAGCGGGTTTGGCAGTTTCAGCAAGCTGTCTTCCACTTCAAGATACAAAGGTTGATTAAAGTGCTTAATTGTGCGCATCAAGTCAGTTTTGGAAATATCGTAATGATGAGCAAAAACGCCACCTCTGAGCACATTAAAAATCACATTTGCATAGTGATGCTGCGACACCATTTGCTCACCAGTCACTTGAAGTCCATCTGCATTGGCAGCAATGCGTTTAAGTCGTTCGCTTCCTTTTTGGACTGAATTTGAAACAGCCTTATCGATAGAGTTGCGCTGCTCTTGCAAGGTATTTTGTAGATCAATTATTTGGCTTTGAGTTTGCTCATTGTTCGCCACGATCCACCAAGACGCCAATTCATTCGGAGCAATACTAAGCGTAAGATGCTTAAAATAAGCCCCCCTCACGCCTCTGCACGTGGCAGCGATTTCAGGTGTCTCTCCCTTTTTAAATCGCCTCACACACTCAGGATGAATAAAGGCGTGTTCACTCAAGACTTCTGAAGACATATCATCTGCCTCGGGCAAATCGTCACCCTGTACACGCGCTGACGAAAATGAGCACAGGGACGAAAATACGCTGTTTGATTTAAGCGACTCCACTGGCTCTGCTTTGTCAGTAATGGCTGAGTAAAGCCTGTATAGCGCGAGCGAGCTTGATTCATCAAGTTCGTTGTATTTATAAGCATCAACTAAATTGCTAGAGATAGTTTGTGTGTACCTAGGTGTTCCGGCAGGCAAGATATTTTGAATACCGTCGAGTAGTGTGATTTCCTGAAAAACATCACTTAGATTTTCAATTGTGCTGCGTTTACATAGGCCAAATTCCTCTGAAAACTGCCAGGTGTAGGTAAAGCGCAGGTCAAGATCGTGATTCATTTCTTCGAAGCATAGCTTGTTGCCTAATGTGTTTTTGTACAAATTTCGTGTTAGATGGAAGCGCCCATCCTGTTCGGTATTATACGGCTCCCATTGCCAGTCACTGCCGTCTTTGCGTTTTCCAGACAAGAGTGTTTTTGCGCCAGTGCTGAGGGCGTTATCCAGTAATTTATCGACGCACTGGTACGGAAAAATGGCGGTTTCAGGGGAAATACGCCCTGCTGAAATTCCTCCTAGCGAGCCTGTAAACAGCCAATGATCTTGATCGGAAATTAAGCTGATAAAAAAATCTGGGATTGCATCTACGTTAGTAATGCAATAGAAAGTTTCGCCTTCGATATGCGTAAACTTCCCAGAAACTGTGTTGGTGTATCTCATAGACATCTCAGGTTGCGCGCACAATAAAAAACCAAACATATACCACTATAGATGATGCACAAGCACAAACAAGACGAGGTGGACTAACGGCGCGATTAACAGTCATCTGAATTTTATTTGATTCACTTTGATTGTTTGGCCTATGCAAGCCAAACACAGGATATTGCAAAGTGTCCAAGTGATCGCCTCTTGCTAGCGTGTGAGCATTTAAAAGCCGGCTTACGCCGGCTCTCAATCTTTAATCCAGAGTTCGGGTTAAGTAGGCTTAATCCATGGTGTAGCGGAAACCTACTGCATAGCGAGGTCCAAACTGTGCAGCACTTAAGAACTGTTCTTCGAAGCGCCCATAGAGACGCTCTGTTTCGTCGTTCAAGTTAACGCCTTCAAAGAATACCGTCAGGTTTTCATTTACGGAGTAATTAACGCTTAAATCCCATTGCAAGAATTCCTCAGCAAACTGCGGCGGCACATCACTACTGCCTTGGGCTTGACCTTGTCCTACCAAATATTTGTCGCGCCAGTTGGCCGATAGCTTTACCGATAGCGCGTCATCTTCATAAAACACCTGGAAGTTAGCTGAATCACTTAGGCCAGGAAGAACCGCTTGTGGCGCGAGTAAATATGGGTCTATTTCCACATCGCCATCAACAATAGTCGCGTTAACAGCTGCGCCAAATCCAGTTTCACCAAACACATGCTGAACCGCTAATTCAATTCCATTGGTCTTACGCGCACCTAAGTTTTCAGGTGAGGATATTGTCCATTGAATCAACGGGTCGCTGGAGGGGTCAGGGATGACTGAGCTGCCCTCAACACCAACGCCGTTGGCGATAATCTCAGCATAAATAGCATCCGAGGTTGCCTGCTCGCCTCTTGCAATAATCGCGTCCTCAGCAGCATTCCAGCGTTGTCCTCTGAAAATATCGTGCACACCTTCAAAGGTCGTTACTATTTGTGAACTTTCTATCCAGTTATCCACATCTTTCCAAAATAAGCCAAGCGATGCATAACTTGCCTCATCGTAGTAATACTCTAAAGACAAGTCCAAGTTAGTGGATTCGAAAGGCACAAGCCCCGGATTTCCGCGTGCCCCTGTTCTCGCGCCTACTGAAGGAAATCCCGTGCGCGTTAATCCACCAAGCATATTCCCTAGAGATGGTCTGGTGACGGATTTACCCGCCGAGAATCGACCAACTAAGTCATCTGTGATATCTACACGAACATCAAGCATAGGAAGCAGTAAGTCATAGTCTCCGACGAAATCAACTGTGACGATATCGCCTTGGAATTCGGTTCGCCATTCTGAACCACCGTTCCAAATTACGCGGTCAATCAAGCGCGTTTCTCCGGGGCTGGTTACATCCGTTTGCTCGTATCTGAGTCCAAAATTTACATCAATATAATACTCATCAACTTCAAACTCCCAGCTCGTTGTCACGAATGCGCTAACGGTCTGTTCGCTGACTTCAGAATTGCCCGTGTTATTGTAGTTGGTAATATCGAAGGTACTGCCGACGGGGTTGTTTTCATCAAAAAATGCAATAGATCTTGAAACTGCTTCAGCAAAATCATAGGTGTAAGTATACGCGGGTGCAATTCCGCTCTCACCAAAATCAAACTGATTAAGGAAATCACTGAGATCAACACGCTCAAACATGCTATCTGGGAATACGACCGTATTGAAGTTATAACCCGCCGGTTGCGAAACGGCAGAACTGCCGGTCAAAGATTGCTCGTTATAACTCAAACCAAATTTGACATCAGTTAAGCCAAAATCAGTATCGACTAACCATAAACCAGAAAATCTCGCTTGAGTAATCTCAGATTCACCAGGGGATACGCTAAAAATCCCAAGGTTTGCGCCAATTTCACTTGGATTAACTTCATTTGTACCGTTATTCCAATTGACATTAAAAACAGGCACATCTGCACCGCTTCTGAAATCGTATTCTTTGTTCGCAAATGCATTTGAGCCTAGAATCATTAAACCATCGTGGCCTAAACCTTCATCTACTGAATTATCTGTACTGCTCGTTGAGTGATGAATATCAAAATCAAATGAAAGCGTATCAGAATAGAAATAATCTGCGTTAAAGCCATATGCATCTGAATCGACTTCTGAGCTAACTCGATTAGTCGTGAAGGATTGATCATTACCGGATGAATTGTAATAAATACCTGTGCCGTTTTCGTCTAGCTCGAATGCATTAGCGTTACCACCGAAATCGCCGTTCCAAATCCCCCAGCCTAAGCCTTCAGTGCCGTTCACTGCATTTGAGAGCGTATAATCTAGGGTAAAGGTCAAGTCGTCCGTTGGCGCAAACTGCATGGTTAACTGGGCATTGACTCGCTCACGCTGAATATTTTGAATACTGTAATTCAAGTCTTGCGGCAAAAAATGCGCCGCTGTTTCAACCGTTTCCCCGGTAAGGGGATTAATTGCTCTGTATATGGGTAGAGGGTTGCCGTCACTGTCCATGGCTCTGTTATCAATACCGTTCAATAAATCTGTGGGTAAGGGTGCCGAGCCAATTAATGGCGTTTCTATGCCATCTTCATCAATGTACGTTCCGGTTGTTTGGGCTTTCCAGCCTTGAACGCGCGCTGACTGACTTTGGAAATCACGACGCTGATAAGAAAAATTTGCAGAGATACCAAAGCGGTCATCATTGAAGGTGTCGCTATAAATACCCGCAATTTCTGGTGTCACGTCGTCGTGAATGTCGTTAGAGGTGTCATGGATACCCTTTGCCATAATTGAAAATGACTGCCCAGGTGAGGCTAGGGGCTTGGCTGTCACGATATTTACTGTTGCACCTAAACCACCTGTTGGTATGTCTGCCCTTGCCGTTTTATAAATCTCAAGCGCACTTACACCTTCAGACGATAAGTTCTCAAAGTTAAATGAGCGGGTAAAACCCGTTCCGGCCATTTGGCGGCCATTTAAAGTTACCAGATTAAACTCTGGTCCAAAACCGCGCACTGTAATCTGGCTACCCTCGCCGTTTGCACGACTCACCGATACACCCGTAATTCGACCTAATGATTCGGCTAAGTTCGTATCGGGGAATTTGCCCATCTCTTCCGCTGAAATAGCGTCCACAACGCCGTCTGAGGAGCGTTTCAAATCAGCCGAACGCAATAAACTTCCCTTGATTCCTGAAACCGCAATAACTTCCACGTTAGCTTCATTGGCAGCATCTTGGGCGATGACTGGTGACGCTAATGAAGAGCCTAACAGCGCCGCTAAGCTTGTTGCGAGATATGTTTTTTTACATTGAATATGTTTCATATTTAGTCTACTTATTTTTTTGGCTAACGTTCAGATGATGAAAAAGACTTAGCCCCTTTCATCAAGCCATAATTTTCGCTGCTAACTCGTTACTGTTTTACAAAAAGTAAGACGTCATCAATTGACACCACACCCACTTCAGCCCCCATGTCAAACAAGACACGGCTGTTATCATCGCCAAAGGCAATCTCATCTTGTTCATTAAATGTGCGAAGGGTATAGGTGAACGTTTGCCATTCTGTTGTGAGCGCGACATTGTCAACGGTGGATGCTGTAAACGGGGCAGCGTTTAAACCAAGCCCTGCAATCATGCTTCTTTCTAGAGAGGCTTTAGCCTTGAAGGACAAGACATACTCCTGATTAGGAATAAGCGTAAGTACTTGGCTTAAATTCACTTCCCATGGATTACCTGCGGTTTCAACGCTTGTCTGGAAAAATGTATTTTCATCTTCAGTTACCGTTGCACCGCCATTCCAGCCATCCACACCGCTGTTAAAGTCAGAATTACTCACCAACTGCGTGTAAGCTGAAGCTGGCACTAGGCTGATGTTGTCAAGGGCCACTTCACCTACATCAGCACCCACGTCAAACAAAACACGACTGTTATCGTCACCAAAGTCTACCGGAGGGAGGTCTGTTGTGGTGGTAGTGGTAATGAGCATTGTATAGCTTTGCCAATCTGCACCTAATGTGACTGTGCTTGTATTGCTACTAAAGGGGGCAGCATTTAATCCGAGACCAACAATAGCCGTTCTACCATCAGTGCCTGCGGCATCGAAGCTTAAGATGTATTGAGTAGCTGGTTTCAAGCTGACTACTTGGCTTAAATTAACACTCCATGGGTCGCCTGCAACATCAACATTTACCTGATAATAAGTATTATCACCTTCTGTAAGGAGATTATCCGCAGTTGCAGGGGCTGTGCCACTGTTCCACCCGACTACGCTGTCATCAAAACCACTGTTGACTAATAATTCGCCTTCTTGAAGTTCAACGGTAACATCGTCAATAAATACATTTCCTAGTTCTGCGCCCATATCAAATAGAACCCGGCTATTGTCATCACCAAAGGCTACGCTATCGGTTTCGTTAAACGTTGTAATGTCGTAGCTAAAAGTTTGCCATTGCGTCGTGAGTGCCACGTCTACCGTCGACGATGTAAACGGCGCTGCATTTAAACCAAGACCGGCAATCATGTTTCTGTCTTGAGACGCCTTTGCCTTAAAGCTCAAAGTGTAAGTTCGCTCAGGGAGCAGGCGTAATACCTGGCTCAAATTAACGCCCCAAGGGTCGCCCGCGGCGCTAACCTCAGCAAAGAACACGATATTGTCGTCTTCCTCTACCGTTACGCCGCCATTCCACTGATTCACACCGAAATCAAATCCGCCGTTTACCACAAGTTGCGCAGATTTTACTAAGCTAATATCGTCAAGCGTAACGTCACCCACTTGTGCGCCCATATCAAATAGGACGCGCGCTGCGGCATCACCAAATGCTTCGCCATTTTCGTCAAGCGTTGTTAGTTCCAAGGTAAAACTTTGCCATTCAGTCGTTAACGATACCGTTTCGACATCACTAGAGAATGGTGCTGCATTTAATCCGATACCTGCAATAATATCTCTTGCTTCAGATGCTTTAGCCTTAAAGGTTAGGACATAGTTGGTCGCGGGATCTAAGGTCAAGACTTGCGATGCATTAACAGACCATGGATCGCCCGTGGTGCTGACTTCGTTAAATAAAACATTGTTGCTACCCTCGGGCATCATCATGCCGCCGGTCCAGCCATCAGCGCCGCTGTCAAACGAACCGTTAGTGACTATTTCCTGGCCGATTGCGAACACGCTCGGTGGAGTAGGTGTGTCACCGCCATCACCGCCATCGCCACCGTCTCCCCCATTACCACCGTTTCCACCGCCATCACCGGCTTCAAAACCTACGTTTCTAAGTTGAACCACGGCACCAGCACCCGTAGTAAAGCCCGGAAAAACAAATACTGCATCCACTTGAGTCGGGGCTAAACCTGCAGCAAGCAAATCCGTGACGGACACTGAATAAGACTTCCATTCGCCCACTACCGGCGCGCCTTCTGACAAGTCTTTAAGTGCAATTTCTGCAAAATCAGAACAGCATTGCCCATCAGACTCTACTTTTAACAACCAATCTGCGCCGGAGGTCGGCTGTTGAATAAGCTTTACATCAAATTTTAAACTTCCAATGCCAGCAAACGGCGTGATATCCAAAGTCTCGCTCGCCGCTCTTGAATCAAAACCCACAACCGATGCATCACCTGTGATGGTAAATTGCACCACGTCCTCACCTGCATCTTCGACGATTTCGGAACTCGCATTTCCGTCGCAACAGGCATTTACAGCCCAAGGCTCAATCGCTCCGCCTTCGAATATGGGCGCTGGAGGGGCGCTCGATGTTGACTCAAACATCACATTGTCAAGCTGAACAATCGCTCCGTTTCCTGTTGTGAAACCAGGAAAAACGAACACTGCGTCTACTTGTGTGGGTTCAAGTCCAGCCGCTAGCAACTGAGAAACAGGAATTGAATACGTCTTCCATTCATCCACAACAGGCGCACCCTCAGGTAAAGATTCAAGCGCGATTTCTGCAAAATCACTACAGCATTGGCCATTTGATTCTACCTTTACTAACCAAGGTGCTCCTGAGCTTGGTTGCGCAATCACCTTCACATCAAATTTCAAATTACCTGCACCATTTAGTGACGTGATATCAAAATTATTGCCTGATGCCCTGGAGTCAAATCCAGTCACAGCGGCATCTCCGGTGATTACAAATTGCACTACCTGATTGCCGTTATCTTCGGTAACAATTTCTGAGCTCGAATTACCATCGCAGCATGCATTAATTGCCCAGTCGCCTTCCACACTGTCTTCAAATATTGCGATAGACTCGCCGCCACCTGGGTTTGAAATTAAGGGGATTGGTGCGGCGCCGGTTTTCAACGCTGGTGCAGAACTGTCAAAACCGTTAATGGCTGAGTCGCCCTCAATAAGTTGGTCGTAGCCAGAACGAATGGTCTCACAACCTTTGCCAGTAAAAGGGTCGGCAGCACATTCGTATACGCGCACATAGTCAACTTGGAAAGACTGACCGTTGGCGAAAGCGCTAGCATCGATGCCAAGATCGTTTACATTTTCAGGCCAGTTTCCGCCCACTGCTAGGTTAAGAATTAAATGGAACTGCTCGTCAAAAGGCGAGTTGTCATAGAATGTTTGTAATTCACCAGAGTCACGTTCAAAGTATTCGGAATACCAGCCCCTATGTTGTAAACCGAGTACATTCCCATCAGCGCTTCTAAGCAAGGTAGAACGACGTTGCGTAGCATACAAAAAGTTATCGACATACCAGCGAATTTCCCCCTCTTCCCATTCAATAGCATAGGTATGGAAGTCGTCAGCTGGATTGCTGCCAGAAGGAAAAATAAATTCAACGCCCGAGGCGTCATTATTGGGGAATTCTTGTCCATAATGAATCGTGCCGTATATACTTCGCTGGTCGCTTCCATCTCTTGGATCGGTCACTTTTAGGTTGACCGCTTCCATAATGTCAATTTCACCAGAGCGTGGCCATCCGCCGTACACATAATCAGTGGGAAGCATCCAAAACGCTGGCCATGAACCTTGACCTGACGGCAATTTTGCACGCATTTCTATGCGACCGTATTTGAAATCGACTTTATAACGAGTGTTTAGTCTGGCTGAAGTGTATGGCTGCACGGCGCCCTCTTCAGCTGGCAAAGCGACAATGTTGAGTACGCCCCCTTCAACAAATGAGTTATCTTCTGCATCCGTATAACACTGCCGCTCATTATTACCGCCACCAATACAGTTTATCTCATGCGTCCAGTTGCTCGTATCAATAGCAGAGCCATCAAACTCGTCGCTCCAGACCATCTGCCAATCACTTACCGGCTGTGTGGGGTCAACAGCATTTAAATTAGTCTCGGTTTTGACAGAGTCGCCACCGCCACACCCACCCAATGTGAGAGCGAATACAGCGGCCAAGCATGCTTGATTGAATGCATTCACATTTGTCGATTTCATTAATATGTTCTCCATATCACTCCATTAAACCAACACCTTTGTTATTGGTGTTGGATGAAGTAGGCTGAGTAAAAAACGTAAATAATTTGTTAAAAACAAGAATAAGGCGGGTTTAAGTGAATGTTAATAGCTAGATGGGCAAAATGCGCCGAGTGGGGAGTGTGTTGAGATGAAGTGGATTATTATAGAAAAGCGGCAAAACTTCGGCTTATATTTGTCAACAAATTGATCGTATTGCGTGACAACGAAGCTAGCGCAGATTCCGCATCAGTGTTTGCATGCTCAATATGCGTTGTGTGCTGAACGAGGCCTTAACAAATATGCCAAAATAATTCCCGATAAGAGACCAAAAAGATGAGACTCCCAAGAAATTCTTGCCTGTACAGGAAAAACTCCCCACAGAAGTGAAATGTAAAAGAACCCCACCAATATTGAAATGAGCAACTGGCGTATACTTTTACTTAAAAACCCAGCAATCACTAAGTAACCAAAATAGCCATACAAAAGTCCACTTGCACCTATATGAGAGGCTCGCCTGCCAAATAGCCAAACAAGTATGCCTGTGATCACAATAAGCAAAATAGTAATTAGCACGAAGCGCTGCCTACCATACTGAAAAAGCAATACACTAAAAATTGCTAAAGTGATGATATTAGACGCAAAGTGAGAAAAGCTACCGTGAATGAACGGCGCAGTAAAAATATGCCACAAACTTGCTATGTCTCTAGGAATAATACCAAACGACGACAGGCTTCTTGCGCTGAAAAAATTAAGCAATTCGACTGCAAAAAAGAGGGCGCAAAACATTCCGACCCAATTTGCTTGTTCTTTTATTGACATTTTGGTCGGCATATTAATGGGCTACTAAGGTTTAATCTAAGGCTATTTTACAGCGCGTGCACTTTCGATATCAGCTTTGATGTCGTTCATTATCGAACAAGCGAGCAAGCGAAAACCGGCAGGTACAGCGCCGTAAACTTGAATTAACTTCATTTGATACGTTTGGCGAAGGCTCTGGCAAGACAGTGGCGCGTTTGACTGGGTAAGCCTAGGCTCAGACAGCAAGCATTGTTTTGCATGTTCATTTATACCAGATGGACTGAACCCAGAACATGGATTGTCAGCAACTTCATCTGTAACGGACTTCAAACTTGCTAAATACGTATCACAATCTATTTCTTTGTATCCTTCGGGCTTACCAGGTTGCTCTGTGTCATCTGAAAGGCTGGTCAGCATCGTTTCGTAGGTCATGCGAGCAATCATACAATTGCCCAATGCTTGAGGGTTCCCTTTGGATGCTTTGATCATACCATTTAAGCAACCAGTCATGTGTCCAACGGTGCCATCGTAGTCTAGGCAGTCATACCAGATTGGAGGCTCCCCGTTTAACTCGATAACGGCCTGAGCAAGCACTTTGCAAGTGGGTAGCTTTTCAGCAATATCGTCTCTGGGCACCCCCTGTGCACCCAATACGCTTGCATACATCATTTTGATTTGAGTGCATTGTGATTTCTCAATATTGGTGAAGGGGTTTACATTGTTGTATTGATTAATGGTTGCTGTAGCTAAGCATTCAAACACATCCGAAACAGAACTTGGGTTGGCCGCTTTACACTGAGTGCTCGCTTGAGCTTGTCCAACCAACATAAGCGCCATAAGCAAGCTAAGAAGACACGCTAGACTTGAAACTGACCATTGAAGCTGTTTTCGCATGCTTAAAAAATTAAACAAGGGCATTAAAACCCCGAATCATCTAAGTATTCAACCAAGACTTTTTTCACTTCCCCAACGATCGCATCTTGGATAATGCCTTCTTTTTGATTGACAAACGTTTCTTTGGAGTCAAAGACTTTTTCATATTTAATGGTACGGCTTATCTCAACACCAGTATCGTCATCAATCAGCATTACACGAGACTGCATACTCACCATGACCTGCTCATTGTCTCCCCAAGCATCCAGTATGGCGTTGTTTTGGTTTAAGCGCGCATTCATTTCATTGACTTTGGCTGACTCCTCACCAAAACCAAATAGTCCACCTACGTCAGACACTAAGCTCAAACCAGCCGTCGCCATTTCTTTTGCGCTCATGCCTTCTTTATGTGGCTGGTAACTAAACGCGGGGGGCTGCACTTCAATGACAGGGCCCTTTGAATTGCGTTTAAACGGCTTAGCTTTAAATTCTCCACTTTTTGAGATAGCTTTCGCCGTTGCAATGGTGACATCACGTAGATAGTTACTTTCTTCATCACGAATTTTTTTAACAAAAACCGTGACTTGTTCGGCGTCAAATTCGTCAAAGTCATCTTGTGCTAATACAGAAAAAGAAGCCACGTTAAGGACTAGCAGGCTTGAAAAAATAATTAGGCTCACACGAGCGAGTTTCGAAAAGGATGTAAATACGAAAGATTGAGCTGACATTATGCTGTAGCCTTTTTAATGGGGAAGCTGATACAGCGCCTTCATTCACCGTCCCTTGTTTGCAAGTTTTGTTATAATAAACAGAATCCTTAAGTAATGTCTAGTGTGAACGCATTGCACTGATATGCTATGCGTATAAGCTTGTATCTATCACCAGTACACTTCAGCATTCATCGCTACTTTCAAAGAGCGCTCCATGACTGAAATTAAACTTTGAGACTTCTCTGCAAGCCATTCGTTGAATTCGTCAAGCTCTTCAATTTCACACTCTTTTAGCGCATCTTTTAAAAAGTCTATCGCTTTAAGCTCTTCAATCCCTTGCATTAAATCTAACCAAGGTGCGCGAAAATGGCCTCTGGTATCAATAAATAGATCTGCTAACAAGAATCCATTGATAAGCGATTGTTTTAGCAACACTTCTAAGGATAAGTACTTAATTGCATCCATGGAAGCATTTGATGGCAGTGACTGAATAACGGTTTGCCAGCTTTGCGACAGCCAGCCATTAGCATGTTTTAAGACAGGAATGTCCGCTCCGTCGATTTGCGTGCGCCAAGGCTTTTCTACCATGAGTCTTGATGCGCTAATTTGTACTTTGCTACTTAAAGCTGACATGAGAAGCGCATGCGGTCTATAGGCTAAAAACAAACCTTCTCGGCGTCCGAGTAAATAGTTTATAAGCTGCGGGTTTTTGGGGATTCGTTTACTAAAGGGGCCTTTTTTACTGCGTAGCTGCCGAATGCTTTTGATGTCCTCTTGCCAAGACCATTGCTGCACCAGTACAAGAAGATTTTTATGCAGTTCCAGTAAGGCGTCAGATTGAAGGACTGGCAGGTATAACGATACACATTGAAGCAACAATAAGAGGCTCTCTCGGACCTCCCATAGCGCCCTGCTATCTTCATTTTGCAAATATAGTGCTTGATGATACTGCCAATGCGATAAGGCACAGCTCAGCGCTTTACAAAAACCGTCTTCGGTTGTGTCATCTCTGTTAAGTGCTAAGTATTTCGGCAGAGGTTTAACCTTTGGCGGTATATTTTTTAAAAGTTGATAGCCTCTAGAGGCTTTAGTAACGTCGCTGAGACGCACCGGTATCAAATCTTGAATGTGCTCTGCCAAATCAAAGAGTAAGTGTGCGTCTCCTTGTTTGAGTTCCAGCTCAAGTTCGTGTATTTGTGTGCTCGACTCGGCGGTGCTGACCGTGCCTCTATCTAACACAAGTTCAACTACTCCGTCTGCAAAGGCAATGTCAAACTGAACGCGCACAAAATTGGTTTCAAAAAGCTGCTCAAGAGACTGATTCACAGCTTGGATGTCGAAATCCTCTCCCCATATGTCGCGGTCAAACTTTGTCAAATCCGGCTTAGAGTCGGCTAGCACTAAATTATACTCTGGGCGCTGATGCAAGCCGCCGATAACTTGGCCTTGTGTTTTGACGGTTTGCTCAAAAGATTCGCCTGAATTTCTCACTCGAAAGCCAATTTTACGCTGCCCCAATAATTGATCCGGGGTATCGTAATACGCGTTAAACAGGTTTTTTTCGCTGCGTGTTACCTTAACTGACGCGTCTTTTTTGAGCCGAGGCAGTAGCTCATCCTCAATCACTCTCAGGGGATCCTGTTCTACTGCAAGTTTGAGCTCTATTTCCATTTAATACCTTTTGACAAACTTTAAGGCTTAGTCGTCTTCATCATCCAAAGTCATTAACGAAGTATTACCGCCAGATGCCGTTGTGTCTATCGAGATTGTCTTTTCGCTTACCAAGCGCTGGATCATATTGTCATTATATTCGGCAGTAATCATGGGCAAAATCGCCCCCTCTCGCTTAGATAAGGCCAGCGCGATGGCGGCGGCGCGAGACGTACTACTGTCAATCACCACGCCAGATAAGGCCGAATGCTCAATTAATGCTTGTAAATGCTGCAGTTTGGCTACTTGGAAAATATTGTCGGGAGCGCCTGTTGTTTCCAGTTTGTTTTTAAATGCTGTCGCTTCGTCAAAGAAGAGTTCAGACACCACTGAAATGACGACATTTCCAGTAGCAAGCGCGGTCACAATCGACAATACCCAATATTCAAAGGTGACTTCTTTATCCGCAAAGGTCACTAATATACCGCGTGGCTCTAAATGTAGGGTGTTCGATTCGCCTGTTGGCCCAGGCAGCACCTTTGGTTTTTTCAAGCGCTTCTCAATACTGATAAGCTGAGCACGGGCACTTGCCAACGTTTTGTTTAAATCGTCGGCTAGTTCATCAACAATCTCTACTGTAGCAATTTTTGCCAGCAATTGTCGCACCCAAGAGATTCTAGAAGTTAACGATGTTAAACGCCATGCTTGAGCGACTTTCATCGCACTTTGCATCATGTGCGCAACGTCAGTATAGTCTTGCTTTTGACTGATAAGCGCTTGATCATCGGTAAGCTCGTCAGTCATAGCTTCGGCATCGGGCGTGGCCTTTTCTACCATTAATCTCGGTAAATAGTTTGGCCCACCGGCTTTAGGTCCAGTTCCCGACAAGCCTCTACCACCAAAGGGCTGCACCCCAACAATTGCGCCAATCATATTTCGATTTATGTACACATTTCCCGCATTGGATAGCTTGGCTAACTCGTGCGCTCTATCTTCTATGCGAGAGTGAATTCCCATGGTTAAACCATAGCCGGTACCGTTGATTTGCTGTATGACGGAATCGAGTTCTTTGCCTTTAAAGCGAACAATATGAACGCAGGGGCCGAATACTTCCCGATCAAGGGTGTCTATACCGTCAATTTCATATAAACGAGGTGCAAAAAAGTTGCCGTTTAACGCGGTATCGAGCTCGCATTGGTAAAGCAGCTTTGCTCGTTTGTCGGCGGCCATGGCTTTCGCATGTGCCTCAAGTGAGGAAAGTGCTTTTTGATCGATCACCGGGCCCACATCTGTCGACAGCCATTGAGGGTCACCAACCTTAAGGGTTTTTAAAGCGCCTATCAGCATTTCGGTGATGGTGTCTGCAATATCTTCTTGCACAAACAGCACGCGCAAGGCCGAACAGCGCTGTCCCGCGCTTTGAAAACCAGACGTAATCACATCATCAACTACTTGCTCGGGCAACGCGGTGGAATCCACAATCATGCAATTTTGTCCGCCGGTTTCCCCAATAAGCGGCACTTGGCCTGTGCCTCGCTGAGCAAGCGTTCGAGATATGAGTGTGCCTGTTGCGGTTGAACCTGTAAACATGACGCCTTGAATTCGCTCATCTGGAAGCGCCACATCTCCCACATCTGGCCCTTTTGCAATAACGAGTTGAACCACATCCTCCGGTAAGCCTATAGAATGCATAAGCGCAATAGCACGTTTCGCGATTAAACTCGTTTGTTCAGCAGGTTTAGCAATCACCGTATTGCCGGTTACAATAGCTGCAGCAACTTGACCTAGAAAAATTGCTAACGGAAAGTTCCATGGGCTGATGCATAAAATAACGCCCCTAGGCGCCAAGCGTTCATTTGAATCTAACGATTCCGCTTGCGCTGCATAGTAACGACAAAAATCCACCGCCTCACGCACTTCATCAATGCCGTCTTGTGGGACTTTTCCTGCTTCTTTTATGCAGTATCCCACCAGCTCGTCCATGTGACGCTCAAGAATGTCTGCGGTGGCTCGCAAGATATCAGCTCGCTCTTTAACGGCTGTGTTTGACCATTTTGTAAAGGCCTTATCTGCCGCCTCTATCTTATTTTGAATATCTGTTTTCTGGTCGTAACGATGATAGCCCACAGTTTCATCAAAATTTGCGGGGTTTACAACCTCAACCAACTTCTCTTTATTGTCAATTTGAGCGATTTGCTCTGCATGACCTGAAAACCATTTATCTAAGTTGAATTTTGAATTAATTAATTGGTTGATGTCATAAAGATCCACGCCTCGACTATTGTTTCGCTCATCACCATATAACCATACTGGCTGGCAGATATGCTCGTTTTCTCGTTTACTCAGGCGCTGGGTGCGTTCTACAGGGTCTCCTAGCAGCTCTTCCACCTCTTTCTCATCATCAACAATGGCATTCACAAAAGAGGAATTTGCGCCGTTCTCCAGCAAACGACGAACCAAATATGCGAGCAAATCTTCATGCTCGCCTACCGGTGCGTAAACTCGGCACTGTATCTTATCTTGTTCAACAATTTGGTCATAAAGCGTATCGCCCATGCCGTGCAGGCATTGAAACTCAAAATTGTTTTTGTCATCGCCCGCGAGTTCCAGAATCACAGAAGCCGAATATGCATTGTGTGTGGCAAACTGAGGGTAAATACTGTCACGATAAGCAAGCAATCGGTTAGCACAGGCGTGATATGACACGTCTGTAGACGATTTACGCGTAAACACAGGAAAGCCATCCACTCCCAATTGCTGAGTGTGTTTGATCTCACTGTCCCAATACGCGCCTTTCACTAAACGCACCATCATGCTTCGGCCAATGTCCTGGGTCAGCTCACGAATCCACTCAATCACAAAAATTGCGCGCTTTTGGTAAGCTTGCACCGCCATGCCAAAACCCGTCCAGCCTTGCAGGTCTTTATCTCTAAACACGCGTTCAATGATGTCTAGGGAAAGTTCTAAGCGCTCCGACTCTTCTGCATCGACCGTAAGCCCGATATCATAGTCTCTTGCCATTACACACAAGGTTTTGAGCTTGTCTGCAATTTCCTCAAGTACGGTTTCATGTTTAAGATAATCAAAGTGAGGATGAATGGCTGAGAGCTTAACTGAAATGCCTGGGCTTTTTATTGGGCCTCGCTTGTTAGCCGCTTCGCCAATTCGTTTAATGGCATGAACATAAGAATCGTAGTAGCGCTGGGCATCGGCTTGTGTGCGCGCGCCTTCGCCAAGCATGTCGTATGAATAGACATAGCCTTTCTTTTCTTTTTCTTGCGCGCGCTCAAGTGCATCTTCAATCGTTTCGCCCATGACAAACTGCTTGCCCATCACTTTCATTGCAATGTTCATAGCGCGGCGAATAACTGGCTCACCTAGTCGGCCAAGGGTCTTTTTCAGCAAACCTAGTTGTTCTTGTTTTCGTTTGTCGGCATAAGTCACCATGTTACCGGTGAACATCAAACCCCACGCAGATGCGTTCACAAAAACTGAATCACTGTTACCCAGATGGGGTGCCCATTTTCCTTGTGACAGTTTGTCACGAATAAGCTCATCCTGCGTCGCTTTATCTGGCACCCGCAGCAGAGCCTCTGCCAAACACATAAGTACCACCCCTTCAGAGGTAGAAAGCGAGTATTCGTTTAGCAGCGCATCCACTCCACCGTGTGCAGAATTCTCACGCCTTATTCGCAGTACCATGTTCCGAGCACGCTCCCAAGCTCTGCTGCGCGCCCGCATGCTCACCTCTGCTTCTGGCAGAATGTGATCAACCGCCTCCCCCTCATTGATTCGGTAAAACTCACGTATTTTTTGACGAATGAGAGATTCTGTAGAGAGATTGCTGTGCAGCAGCATTGGTACCTCGTAATTGGACTAAAGAAGGCTTGGCTTAAGCCGATTTTTTCAGCCAAAACATGCCTATCAAACCAAAGACCGCAACTCTATATCGAAATCACTCCAATTGCTAGCAAGGTTAAGAACGGAGATATTTTGAGTGATGAATTTTGTAGAAATGCTATGTCTACTTTACCTGTCGAAATGCAGTTGATATCTTACGGTAACTGTATGTTTTCGTCCGTTAAACTAATTCCAAGCTCTTAAAAACATTGCATTCTACAACTATTGAAAAGAGTAGATATCACTGTCACTTAAGTCTTCTCCGATATTTATAGAAGAAGTACGATCTCTATCATCGGTAAGTTGTAAAACTTTTTCAGATGATAATAGACTCAGATCGTCCCCTATAACAACTGGCAAATCGGGTGTGTCTTCTAGTGTGTGCTTATCATATAAGCTTATATGACTCAAATCTTCTCCAATATCTTCTACAAATTTCAATTTTGAATCAGCATTAACGAAATCAACATATTCTTCAAGGTCTATTATTTGACCTATGTGTTTAGTCTCTGACTGCCTCTGGTGGACGGCGTAGCTTTTTTCATATGTATTTAATTCAACGTTTATCTTATCGGCGACTTGGATTTCCTTTTTTTGCTTTTTACTGTAAGTGTTTTCAGATAGTGTTGATGCCGTAGGATGCATTACAGTAGAAAATTTATCATTCATATTTCGTTCATGTGAGAACCAATGAGTGCAGAAATAAACTGCAAAAACGCACACTAAGGAACCAATAACAATAACGATGGTACGTAAACTGATGAATGTAGCCTTCATTAAATTTGGCTACCGCTTACTTGCTAATATCTATTCTGTTTACTGTACAATATCCATTATGTTTTTTTGCATCAGTTACAAAAAATGCAGCAGGCTTGTCCAATGCAAGTGACATCTGAGCCATATCAAACATTCGATATCCCACGTCTTTGGTATTGAAATCACCCGAGCAACTGAAAGAAACCCACCTATTGCAATCCAGACCTAAATCTGCCGGATTCGTACTCAAATGAGCCATACACGACCCAAACCTATTGTCATTGACATGCATTACACTGGTAACTTTACCTCGAACCAATGCTGTTTCGGCAGCGCTAATAGTAGAGAAAAAACATCCTGTTAATATGAGGCTTCGTATCCCGATGCTAATTGTGCTTCTTTTTATATTCATAATGCTACTCTTTTCCTGACGTAAAACTTATTAATTAAACCACTTTATTGAACTAGCTCAGCAAACTTCCAACCTCTAAGTTTACTTCCGCACATATAACCAATACAACCATCGTTTGCTAGTGGATCCCTTCCAGCTTCTATTTCTAAAGCGTCATCGATCCCGTCTCTGTCAGTATCAGCATCTAATGCGCTCGTGCGATGAGTGCGCACTTCATCAAAATCTGAAAGACCGTCACCGTCAGTATCCATGATGAATGGATCCGAACCAATCTGACGCTCCTCTGCGTCAAATAAACCATCGCCGTCGGAATCAAGGCTCATTGAAATAGTCCGGCTTCTGGTCGAGCTACAAATACTCTCGTTACAAGCACGAACAGATACATCTAGGCTTGTTTCTGTTATATTTTCTAAAGTAACACTTAAATCAGTTGACGAGACTTCCTTAAATGAATTCCAGTCCCCGTACCTTATTAAATAATACGTTGCTTCGGTTACTGCACTCCACCCCACTCTAACACTAGAAGTCGCACCTACTTGTGATAACGTCATTGCAGATGGCCTAGTAATGTTCTGGGAAATATACACGCTATCGAAAATCGAAGAAGAGCATTCTTCGTTACAAACCGATACGTCGACTAGATACGTCCCAGTCGACTCTGGGTAGTATTCCTCACTGTGATTTGTGGTAAGCAATGTTGCTTCTAGTACCCAAACACCGTCGCTTACCTCTTTGAAATAACGTCTCCTAATTACTGCACCCTCTAATTCATAATGGTACACATAAGAATTAATGACGTTACCCCAATCACTAGCGTAACCTTCTGGTGGGTTTGGACGTGACTCATTAAACACTGATGAGGCAATGTATTCAAAACTGTTGATAGTAGATGCTCGACGTGAACCGGGCTCAACGGTAATCTTTGCAAACTCTGGTCGAAACACTTTCAAACTTGAATACGAATATGTCTCGGTTAGATTGCCTGCGACGTTCACTTTGACATTATATTCTGAGTCTATGTCAACAGAAAAACCTACAGTTTGTTCATTGATATCGTTTACCGGTATTGGCACCGCTTCTTCAATATCGTTGGCAGCGATGACGTAGAATTTACTGCGGTCGGATAAACCTAGATAACCATTGCAATCACCACCTCGAACAACCCTAAAAATGGGAAGACTTTCGTATATGCCCGATAATTGAAGGGCAATGCTCATAACCTCACAAGACTCAGTCGAACTGACGGTAATGTCACCAGTAAATTTACCGCCACTTGCAAAATTCATGAATTGCATAGTTGTTATATTCTGCTTAAATTCGTGTCCATTAGGATTAAATACATCTATTCCGTTCCAGAGTTCGGTACTGTTGATGCTGATCGAATTTGCATGATCAGGATGAATGTTCACCTCTGTCGCAGAAGAAAAATCTGAACACTCACCCCTGAAACACTGAGTCTGCCATACATAAACAATATCTTGGGAATATGGAAAGCCATCTACATCAAACCGAGGACTATTGCTTCGATTATTCGTGATACGACCTACGTAAACTTTTTCGCCCTCTCGTGTTTTTGAATAATAAACTCTCAAGTGAGTATTGTCAGGAACCCAATGAGATAGTACGTTAAAAGCCGCTACCCCACCTGAAACAATCGGTGCTGAAGGTATCGGCGCACTTATCTCTGGTGGTTCCGGAGCGTTAATGATGGAGTAATGTCTCGACATAACACATGTGCCATCTTGGAAGCATGTTTGTATCCACAGGTAATCGCCTACCGAAGCAATGTCTCCTCCGATCGCAATTGATTCTGACCCACCTGGGAACCTTTCTGTGTGTATTAGTTCTTTTTCGCTATTTGAGGAACTGGAACGATATATTTCAAACCTTTCCGGGTAAGGTGCCCGCGCTGAATATTGCACAGAAAGGTCAATAGATGCTTCGTCAACGCCGACGTACTGAATGTAATACTCGTTTGTGGTATCGTACGTCGCTTCCTTTCCTCCGGTAGTTATCATTTGATATGTACTTCGCGAAGAGCAACCAGAGGCATTGCAAGCAGCTACCGCATAATAATAGTCGCGAAAATCAGAAGCGTTAGTATCGATGAATGGGCTTTCGTGAACTTCAAACTCTGAAGAGTAAGAATCAAAAAGGCTTTCTCTCCGGATAATTTGATAATAGGTAGCGTCTGATACAGTGGAAAATTCTACCGCAATACTCCCATCAGACTGCGTAGAAATATCAGTTATGTCTGAGAAGTTCTCCGGAACAGTATACACATCAGATGACGCCCCTCTAAATACGCTACTGAAATAACCACAATATGTATTCACGCAGCTTTTTATTCTGAAGAATAGCTCTACTCCTGGCGCTAAATTTCGAATAAAAAGGTAGTTGTTGCTTGTATTTGAATGCTCGGTAAATGTCCCATCAATAAATGACGATGTTTCTACTAAATACTCTGTCGTCCCAGGAACATGAGGCCAAGTAATCAGTATTTTATCAAAAAATCGTTCCAGATTTGTAGATGGTAACGGAGGTGCTAATTCATAAGCACTGCCGCCAATAAAATTGGTAGACCCAATTGCTGAACTGCTCATTTTGCCATCAAAAGTTTCGCCATGAGTACTTAGTTGCGGAACTATTGTATATAGGTGCTCGAGGCCTTGAACAATTTCCGTATCTATATATTCACCTGAACCAGTATTGACGGCAGCTAGAAACTTACCATCTCTGAATATTTTAATTTTGTCGGCAATCCCTTCTATAGTCCACGTTAACTTCACTACGTTTGAAAAATCACCGTTTGTCGCACTTAAACTAATCACACGTCCGATATTACTGAGAAAATCATCTAGACTGCGAACTGATTCATCCGCTGACCGTTTACACCTATCATTGATGCAAGCTTCTACATAATAAAAATATTCGACATCAGGAAGGATCGTTTCATCTTGAAACTCAAAATCCTCTCCGATTCCGACATTGAACGAGGCAATAAGCTCTCCATCACTAAATCTTGAAACTCGGCGGTAAAGTGAATAAGCTTCATAGTTCTTTCCGTGGTTTAGAGAAATCGAATTAAATCCTGGGGCAGCATTCACCGAAATCTGCGGACGAATGATATTTTGAAACGATTCGTCAAAAATAGGACTAGTCGTTAAACTTGAGAAATTGCCACAATTATCATTTTCATAACATGCGCGAACTTGATATCTAACGGGGCGCGATATGTCCACAACCGTATCGAAAAACTCATTTTTGTAAACTTTTCTGCGAAAAATGAGATTGTTTAAATCTGTTGTTGAATCGGAAGAAAACACTTCGTAATAGACTGCGTAATCCTGCGGCCGCCAAGATAGACGATAGCGGCCTCCGCTTTCGATAAAGTACGATAAACCGCGTAACGCAACTATGTCTCGTCCACGAGGAGCGATGACCATTGGGTCTGAGAATGGCCCGCATAAACCATTTTTGCAAGCGCTGACTTTTAATAGAGCTGGCTTCGAACTTTGGTAAGACCGATAACGAAATTGGGGGTGGGAAGCGCTTGCGAATTCTTCATGCTCTTCGAAATCTCTTAAATAAGAAATTTTGTAAGTATCCACATCGTCAACAGGCGTCCATGAGACAATGTAGTCACCATTTGTAATAATACTAGTCGAAACACCAACAACTTTTTCTGGCGCTAGAACTTGTCCACCGTCTGCTGTTGAGAAGCCGCACTCTATGGCCGCATTGCATGCGCCGATCTTATATGAATACAATTCACTCGTTTCTAAAGTTTCACTGGCGTCGACATAATGAGTATTATATGTGGTGTCAACCAATGTATAATCAGTTTCTCCGGAAGCTCTCCTCGCTATCGTATAGATGTAAGTATCATCTGAATCAGAATTCCAATCAAGCCTAACCGACGCCACTCTATTGTTGGTAATAGACAAACCAACCGGAGCTGCAGGAATGGGAATGCCTAGATTATCAGGATTGCTCAAATATACCGTACCGCTTATGCGAGTATTGTTTTTCCCAAAATAAAGAAGCTTTTTGCTTCCAGAACTAGGAAACGCGCGATTATTGCCAAACCCCACCCAAGAAAGTCGCTCGCTATTATTGTCGACAGCTAAAAACTGTAAATGCTTATCGACGATGTTAAATCGATATAGACCCCTTTCGATGCCTCTATACGAATTATACTCCAGTATGATATCACCGCTAGTCTGATCGAACTGGCGAAGCTCTAAACGAGTGCCAGAGAGTACATCAGGTTTTTCTATCAACTCCACTTTTTCGCTTTCTATTTCGAATATTTGGAAAGAGTTATCGCTTTGACTAGTCAGTGCAACTTTTGACCCATCATTCGAAATAATACCAGTTTCATCTCGAACACAATCATCCGTAACGCCATCATGAACCTTGAGGTTCAACCGTTCAACGGTGCTATTAGTTATTGAAAACAAAAACAAATCGCTTGCGCAATATCCACTATACTCAGTAATTTCAGCAACACCAGTATCGTTGTTAGAGGATATACTCACATTACGATAATCAAAATCACGGAAAACCAAAGAGATGTCATTCAGTTCTGGGTTAAACTTAAATAAAGAGCGAGAGCGACTCGTTGTGTCTAAAGTTGCGTTGGTGGCACTAGATGCAAAGAATATTTCTTCAGAGTCGTTTGCGAAGGATGAATGGAGCCAATCAACAGGTTCATTAAGACGTTCTCCGCTTTTATTAACAACAAGAGATAGTAAATCGGCTTCTATGTCGTATACAAACAATTGAGGACTGTCAATATCGACGTCAGTTAGGTCATTCGCACTTGACAAAAAGTATAAGTATTTACCGGATGGAGAAAGTTGTAAATTATACGACCTATGAGCAGAGGACATTCCTGTCGCAGTGGACGTAACATGTCTGATCGAATCGTCGCCAGAAAAGTACAAATAAACATTCGCTATATAATTGTTGTCGCTGGTAGAAGCCGAAAAACCAAACACTCCAACATCTTCATTGAAATTGGTAGACTCGACTATCTGCATAACCTCTGCGCCGAGATTAATAGTAAGTGATTCAACATTGTTAGTGCTAGCGGAAACGGGGAATGATGTGATCAACAATACGAAACTTATTCGTATACAGCGTTGTAAAGCGTCCATGAAAAGTAGCTATCCCTTGAAAAGTCGTACATACTATCTATAACTATTCGAAGAAAGTTAACATGTAAAAGTGAAAAGAACAAGTGATTGTTACTTTTTTGCGACATCGAGCGTTAAAACCTCATGATAGCTCTGCTCGACACAAGACAGTAGCTAAGTAAAGTAAATCGAAACTACGTTAGTAATATACGTTAGTAATAAAAGCTGAGTGATTCAACATCTGATTTGATCGAACCTTCTTTTGTGTTAATTTTAGATGCTGTGTTAGTAAAGTGTACTGATCAGTCAAGTACTTATTAAACGGCTTATTTGCATTTCTATTAAGTTAGATGAAATACATAAGATAATTACAATGAAAACAAAATGGATAGCTGTCACGCTAATTGCGCTTTTAGCCGCTCTTCAAGCCCGGCTTTGGTTCGGCAAGAACAGTATCGCGGACTATCAAAGCATGCAGGCGCAAATCTCAGAATTAGAGCAGCAAAACGTTAATCTCAAACAGCGAAACGCGCTGGTAAAAGCAGATATTACTGACCTCGAACTGGGCATTGATTCTATGGAGGAGCGAGCGCGCCATGAGCTTGGATTGATTAAAGAAGGTGAAACGTTTTATCGAATCCTACCGCGAAGCAATGTTAATCAATAGTCGAACCGGTCAACGCCCACGCACAATGATGTCAGTAAATAAGAGCACGCTGTATTGACACAAACATACACGGTCATCATCCCGGCAGCCGGCAGTGGCTCAAGAATGAAGGTTGCCACACCAAAGCAATACCTTACAATACACAACAAAACGCTCATTGAGCATTCAATATGCGCTTTTCTCAATCGAAGTGATATTGAATTGATTGTCGTATGCCTGCAGCCTGAAGATTCTTATTTTCGCAGTTTAAGTGTTAGCAAACACGCTAAAATTGCGACCGTGACTGGCGGAGATACTCGGGCTAAGTCAGTATTAAATGGTCTTAGCTACATTCTAGACAATGCTCGCAGTGACATGACTTTGGTGCACGATGCCGCTCGTCCGGGTATTTCCCAAGCGGCGATCAATCGACTGCTATCGGGTATACAATTGCACAGCGCCTCTTGTGAAGCGTCCGGCGCAATCCTCGCTTTGCCTGTCGTTGACACAATTAAGCGAGCGAGTAACAAACCATTTAAGAGCGAGCAAAAGGACGCACTCTCTAACACTCGATATATAGACACAACGGTTGACAGAAGCCATCTATTCCAGGCACAAACGCCACAAGCGTTTAGCGCTAAGAAACTATTTGAAGCCCTAAACCACTCACTTGAGTCAGGTCAGACAATAACCGATGAAGCTTCAGCAATGGAGCAAGCTGGCGAACTTGTGCAAATTATTGAAGGCGAGAGCCGTAATGTAAAAGTCACGCGCCCTGAAGACCTGGCGCTGGCAGAATTTTATTTACAACAAAAGCAAGGGAAACATGATTAGGATTGGACACGGCTACGATGTTCACAAATTTGGCTCAGAATCACCGTTGATAATTTGTGGTGAGCATATAGAGCACGACACTGGCCTCATCGCGCACTCCGACGGCGATGTTGCCTTGCATGCCCTCTGCGATGCCTTGCTCGGTGCCCTCGCCCTTGGCGATATTGGTAAACACTTCCCTGACACTAGCGACAGCTATGTGGATGCAAGTTCTATAGAATTACTAAAAGAAGTATATAAGTTAGTGACAAAGGAAGGCTATTCATTGGTCAATGCCGACATTACGATTGCGGCACAGGCGCCAAAAATGTCACCTCATATCACAGCGATGCGCTCGAATATCGCAAGCGCGCTGAATATCGGCATTAATCAAATAAGCGTAAAAGCCACTACGACTGAAAAACTTGGCTTTGTCGGCAGAGAGGAAGGTATTGCGTGCGACGCGGTAGTGTTAGTCACACATGAGTCCTAAGCTCCCTTCCCTTACTTCAGAGCTACATGCGGCTGAACAGTTTAACTGGGAATACCTGCACGGGAAACCCAAAGCGGCGGGTACTCTTAAAGCAAGTGCTGAAGATTTTAAGGTAGAAGAGATACTTGGTTTTGAACTGAGTAGAGAAGGTGAGCATCACTTTTTGTGGGTCGAAAAAGTCGATACTAATACCGCATTTGTGGCGGAGCAATTAGCTAAGTTCTCTGGCATTCCGCTTCGGGACATAGGTTACGCCGGTCGCAAAGACAAATTCGCTCGCACTGCGCAATACTTCAGCGTATATCAAGGCAAGCATTCGGCTCCCCATTGGGACGCCTTTTCCCATCCGAATATTTCCATCATCCATCATCATCGACACAATAAAAAACTCCGCCTTGGCGCGCTGCAAGGAAATCGCTTCAGTTTGAAGCTTCGCAATCTGGAAAACTTTAGCATCGAGGAATTTCATACTCGCATTAAGGCAATTCAGGAAAACGGCGTGCCGAACTACTACGGTCAACAACGCTTTGGCCAGATGAAAACTTCGTCAGGTGAGGTGTTTAATGGCAATTTACACTTAGGCTTTAGGCTTGCCGCTGGAGAACACATAAAGAATCGAAATAAACGCTCCATGGCAATCTCCGCGCTTCGCAGTTTTTTGTTCAACGCGGCAGTCAGCGCTCGCATCAAATCAAATTTACATCAAACAATTTTACTTGACGATGCCCTGATGCTCTCTGGCAGCAACAGCTACTTTCTAGCGACAAAAGACGAGGACTTTGATCAGTTGAGACAGCGCCTTCTTCAACGCGACATATTATTAACAGCGCCGCTTACAGGAGATGATACCGTCAAAAAACTGTACGCAAAGCTGGCGAAAGACAAAAAGTGTAAGCCGCAATCGGGCAATCGCGCTGTAGATTTTGAGCATCAAAGCTTATTTGAATATATGCCAATCCTTGAAAGCTTAGCAAAATTGGGTTTAAAAGAAGAAAGGCGAAGTATTTTGATGTATCCTAGCGACCTTGAGTGGGCGGTGGACAGTAACACTTTAAGCATAAGCTTTGTACTGCCTTCAGGCAGTTTTGCGACATCCGTTGTGCGAGAACTTCTGTTATGTCGTTAGGAACTTATCCAGCAGTTATACCGGAGAAACATGCATGGGAGAAACATGCGCATATTATTAAGCAATGATGACGGCGTTTTTGCTCCAGGTATTGCGTGCATGTATGACTATTTGTCTGAACATTTCGACGTAACGGTGATTGCGCCAGATAGAAACTGCTCAGGCATGAGCAATGCACTATCTTTGCACCAGCCATTGCGCGTTCAAAAAGCAGACAATGGATTTTATTCAGTTAATGGAACCCCATCAGACTGCGTTCAGCTTGGTATTAACGGGGGGTTTATTGATATCCCCGATCTTGTCGTTTCGGGCATTAACGATGGTCCAAACTTAGGTGATGATACCATTTACTCCGGCACAGTTGCCGCTGCTCTTGAAGGTCGTCATTTGGGTCACCCTGCGATTGCTATATCGCTTTGCTGTGATAAAAGCAGCCCTAAACAAAACCTGCATTTCGAAACTGCGGCGTCCATTACCGTAGATTTGATCAAAAACTTAGATGCTCATCCCTTAGATGCGACACAAATTCTAAACGTAAATGTACCCAATATTCCAAAATCCAAAGTAAAAGGCATATTAGCCACTCGCTGCGGCAAACGACATAAAGCAGAAACAATGTTTGAAGATAAAGACCCGTTTGGCCGTCGAATATTTTGGTACGGCCGCATTGGTGAGGGCGCAGACGCGGGCGAAGGAACAGATTTTTCTGCAGTTAATAGCGACTATTGTTCGGTCACGCCCCTGAGCACCGACATGACAGTGCATCAGCAACTTAACAAAATTAATGATTGGTTAAAAGAATAATAAAATGACACTCAATGCTACTCGCAAAGGCATGCAACTGGCGCAGCTCCTCGCTAAAGAAGGCATTACAAATGAAAGGGTTTTAGAGGTAATTGCTAAAACACCAAGAGAACGATTTGTTCCCGAGGCCTTAAAACATAAAGCATATGAAAATACTGCTTTGCCAATTGGCCAAGGGCAAACCATATCCCAACCCTATGTGGTGGCAAGGATGACAGAGCTTCTGCTACAGAAGACGCAGACACCAAAAACAGTCCTTGAAATTGGCACTGGCTCAGGTTATCAGACAGCAATTTTAGCCCAACTTTTCGAAAGCGTATTTAGTGTAGAACGAATCAAAGCCCTGCAGTTTCAGGCCAAAAGACGAATGAATCAGCTAGACCTTCACAATGTAAAGATGAAACATGGTGACGGATGGCAAGGTTGGCAAAACAAAGCCCCTTTTGATGCGATAATTGTAACCGCTGCCCCTGTATCTCTGCCTGAGTCATTGCCAACGCAATTGAGTGAACAAGGCCGTTTAGTCGTCCCAGTTGGCGAAGGCACACAGCAGTTGACGTGCATTGACAATGAACATGGGCGCTTCACTCAATCAAAAATTGAAGCGGTGCGTTTTGTACCGCTTGTTGCCGGAGCGCTGCTTTGAAGATATTTACCTATCTTTATGACTTGACGCTGAAATGGTCAAAGCATCGCCACGCTGAAAAATATCTAGCCGGTTTAAGCTGCGCCGAAAGTACCTTCTTCCCTATTCCTCCGGACGTCATGCTGGCACCCATGGTGCTCGCGCAAACGCAAAAAGCCTGGCGCTTTGCCCTGGTTACAACTGTTGCCTCAGTAATAGGCGGCATATTGGGTTACTTTTTAGGACTATTTGCATTCGATTCGTTCATCATGCCCATTATTAATGAGTGGGGGTATGCAGATAAACTCGCATTGGCGGAAGCTTGGTTTTCACAGTACGGTGTGTGGGTTGTATTTATAGCGGGATTTTCTCCCATTCCATACAAAGTTTTCACCATCAGTGCGGGCGCACTTGCGATGCCATTTTTGCCCTTTGTAATTGCATCTGCTGTGGGTCGAGGCTTGCGTTTTTACTTAGTTGCAGCATTTATGAAATATGGTGGGCCACCCATGGAGGCAAAACTAAAAGACTACATTGAATTCTTAGGATGGGCCGTTGTCGGACTAGGCGTCCTTGCATACTTTTTATTGAGGTAAAGGAGGGGAAGCTTTAACAAATGACATGCTCGACCTTTCCTGATATCACCACCACGCTTTTGTCTCGCTTTCTCATCATCTTTATTGGTCTGCTTACCGCTGCTTGCTCCTCTAATACCGGTCCCGCTCCGGTTGAAACTTTATCGACTAAAATTGCAAGCACCAATAACTTAACCGAGATATCAGGCGACAGCTATGTCGTTCAAGAGGGCGATACCCTTTTCGCCATCGCATTTTATAGCGGCAATTCCTACCGTGACTTGGCAAAAATCAACGGTTTATCAGCTCCTTATGCGATACAGGTAGGGCAAAAACTCAAATTAAAAGAAGCGCCTGCAATAAAGATCGTGAGCAAAAACATTGATGTAGCTCAAATTGAGCAAAAATCAAACGATAAGAGGCTTGACCCACCAAAGCAGCAGGCGTATGGTGACAGTAGAGAGAAAAATCATCGAAAAAATCAAATTACCAAATCCATTCCGTCGATAAAACCTTATAATACTCGATGGATTTGGCCTGCCACAGGACAGCACAAAGTAGCAACTGTCGGGACTGACGGTAGTAACAGAGGCTTGGACATCAAAGGGCGTCTTGGAAGTAAGATTCTCGCATCGGCAGACGGAAAAGTTGTTTACGCCGGCAACGCATTAAAAGGATATGGAAATCTCGTCATTATTAAACATGACGAAAACTATCTAAGTGCATATGCACACAACGATAGGATATTGGTGGACGAGCAATCGTATGTGACACAAGGACAGCAGATTGCAACGATGGGTCGAACGGGTGCAAGCGAAGTAATGTTGCACTTTGAGATCAGAAAACAAGGTAAGTCACAGGATCCGTTCAACTATCTGCCAACAGATTAAGCTGCCGAGTATTGCCGATGCAATGCTCCAACAAGCGATAAATTCGGTGCTTGCAGCCGCCGATACGCAAAATACACGAGGTGCCTTTTATGGTCACTCACAACTCTGGTTCAAAACCGTCTACAGATATCGACGGCCTTGACTTCGACACAACGGAGTCTGAGCTGGAAGAAAAACTCGAGGCCGAAAAAGCTGGCGAGCAAAAGACGGAAAACCTTACTGCTAAACAGCTTGATGCAACTCAAATATACTTAAATGAGATTGGTTTCTCCCCATTATTAACCGCACAAGAGGAAGTGAAGTTCGCCCGAGAAGCGCTTGCTGGCAGCGTTAGCTCAAGAGAACGCATGATTGTGAGCAATCTTCGTTTAGTGGTTAAAATTGCGCGTCGTTACAACAATCGGGGTTTAGCGCTGCTAGATTTAATTGAAGAAGGCAATTTAGGATTGATTCGTGCGGTCGAAAAATTTGATCCCGAACGAGGTTTTCGCTTTTCAACTTACGCAACGTGGTGGATACGACAAACCATAGAGCGCGCCTTAATGAATCAAACGCGCACCATTCGACTGCCCATTCATATTGTAAAAGAACTTAACCTATACTTGCGCACTGCTCGTAAACTTGCACAAGAGCTTGACCACGAACCGACTGCTGAAGATATCGCGGAAGCGACTGGAGAGCCCATCACCAGTGTGCAACGCATGCTCAAGCTCAACGAGCGTATTAGCTCTGTAGATACACCAGTGGGAGGGGAGGGTGATAAAGCCTTACTTGATCTCATCGCAGACGAAAACGCCACGGGGCCTGAAAACCAACTACAAAACGACAACATCAACAACAGTATCGTGGATTGGCTGGATGTTTTAAGCGCTAAACAAAAAGAAGTATTAGCAAGACGCTTCGGTTTGTTGGGCTATGAAACGGCCACTTTAGAAGAGGTTGGCGTAGAAATAGGACTCACGCGTGAGCGAGTTCGTCAGATACAAGTTGAGGCCTTAAAAAAATTGAAAGAAGTGCTCAAACATGAGGGTCTTAGTATAGAGTCTCTCTTTGGTGAGCAATAAGTTTTTCAGCAAGAACATTAGAGCCTAGCTTATATTTTGAACATGTGTAGAGACCGATAATCGTATTACAGCAGCAGGTTGACTTTTGTTAAGCTGCTTAATTTGAGGATGCTATGTTCAAAGTTGCCCGGTTAATTATCTCATCGCTAGTGGCCTTTGTGTTCTACGCATCTTGGGCATACTATGCGAATAGTTTAGTAACTGACCAGCCTGCGATATTATACAAAGCTGCGCTGGTTCAAGGCAGCTACAGCGCACTCATTACGTTTATCTTTACCTATCTTATTGAACATTTTCACTCTAAGTATGCAGCAAATGGGTTTTGCCTTTGCTTTATTATGCCGCGATGGTCCACTGATTCACCTGATGATCCGTGCAAAACAAAGCGCACTATGCAAGATGCAGTTAGAGCGATTAATAAACGCTGTCAGGGAGCTCACATTCCAGGGATGTTGCTAGCTCCATTGCCTGCTTTAGCAATACAAACTGTTCTGGTTACGCTAGTTAATGTGGTGTTTGCTACGCCCAATTTATTTCTAACCGTTGCTCCCTCCATTCTGTTTAGCGCGCTCTACGGGTACAGTTATAGTATTGGATTATCAAAGGCTCAAAAGCACACAGAAACGACTGCCGACAACCTAGATATGTAAGCCAAGCTAGGCATCACGTATCAGGCTTACAAAGTCATAATCGTATGCGTTTTTATCGTCTTTTTTATGCGATTCCCTTTGGATTTCACGCCAAGCGCCAACTTGTTCATAATCAGGGAATTGGGTATCTCCGTCAGTCGTAAGATGAATGAATGTCAGATATAAATGGCTAGCCATCGGTAAGAAGGCTTCATAAATCGTGGCGCCACCAATAATCATCACCTCGTCTGAAGTTTGCTTGGCAAGCGCTAGCGCCGCTTCACAGTCTTTCACGAGTTCTGCGTCAGTTAATGTGTAATCAGGTTGGCGGCTGACGACGATGTTGACCCTTCCGGGCAGGGCTTTGCCAATGGATTCATAGGTTTTACGCCCCATGATCACCGGTTTTCCAAGCGTTACCGCCTTAAAGTGACGCAGATCCGCAGGCAAATGCCACGGCATTTGATTATCTTTACCAATGACTCGATTGTTTGCCATCGCAGCAATTAATGAAATCTTCACCTTACAAATAGTCCTTAAATACATGGTAATCCGAGGCTTTGGCGCACATATCTACGTGTGGTATGCCGTCCTCAAGATAAGAATCTGAAACTTCCTTAAAGCCATAGCCTTGGTATAACTTTCTTAAATGGCTTTGCGCACCGATAGTAATCGCTTGTTCAGGCCACAGCTGCGCGCAATGCTGTATTGCTAAGGCTATGACTTTTTTACCAATACCTTTACCACGTGCACCGCTTGACGTAAGGATTCTTCCTATACTTGGCGTATCGTAACTCAAGCCTGCAGGCAACAGTCGGGCATAGCCAATCAAGGCATCATGCTCGTAAACTAATAAATGATGAACACCGCTTTTGATATCTTTATTGTCAATGTCTTGATAGATGCAAGTCTGCTCTACCACAAACACTTCACTTCGAAGCCGTAGCAGTTGATAAAGCTGTATTGTCGATAGTGAGTCGAAACTCAGGCATTGAATTTGAATACCCAGCACTCCGCAGTGAAAATGTTGGGTATATGGTAACGCAAGATGACGCCTTCATTCTATTGTATCTGCTCGCTTGCGGCTTCCAGCTCACTATTAAGGCGCTTGGCCTCATCCGCTTTTGGCTTGCTAAAGCGAGCAAATGCACTATACAGCACTGGTGTCAAAAACAAAGTAAACACCACCGCGAGTCCTAAGCCACCAAATACAACCCAGCCAATAGCATTGCGCGCTTCAGCGCCAGCGCCAGTTGATAGTATGAGAGGCAATCCGCCTAAAATGGTCGACACCAATGTCATCATTATGGGTCGCAATCGCACCTTGCCTGCCTCGATGATCGCTTCGTTGACTTCCATGCCCTTGTCGCGCATCTGATTGGCGAATTCTACTAATAAAATAGAGTTTTTCGCCAGCAATCCTATTAACATCACCAAACCAATTTGAGAGTAAATATTGACTGACGTGCCGGTAAAATAAAGCGCATAAATAGCAGCTGCAATTCCAAAGGGTACCGTTAACATCACTACAAAAGCACTATTAAAGCTTTCAAACTGTGCAGCCAAAACGAGCAACACGATTAAAAAAGCGAGAACGTATGTAAGCATCACTTGCTGATTCGTTTCCTGATAAGTCTGCGCCTCACCGAGGAACACTACGCCGATGCCGTTGGGAAGTGTTTCATTGGCAAGACTTCGAATTTCGTTGACCGCGCGTTCAATACTGACTTCGTCTGGCAGCGACATTTCCAACTCAATGGCACGTCTTTGAGCGTGACGCTCTAACTCAGCCGCGATGCCCTCTTCCGTCACAAAGGCAACGCTTGATAAAGGCACTAAATTGCCATTGTTAGAACTGACATATAGATTAAGAATATTCGCAGGGTCAAAGTTACTTCTATCACCCGCTTGCAGAATGATGGGCACTGCTTGGTCACCCACATTTAAATCAACAATATCATCCCCGTTTATCGCTGCGCGCAGTGTGCGAGACACATCCTCAAAAGCCACACCCAACTCTTCTGCACGGCGCCTATCGATATTCACGCGAAGTTGAGGCTGTGTTGGCTGATAGGAGATTCTTACTCTGCCTAATTCTGGAAGGCGATCTTCAATGGCTTTCGAAAAATCTAAAGCCGCTTGATAAATCTCAAGATAGTTGTCGCCTGTTAACGCCATCTCAAAGCCGCCACCAAAGCCTCGCAAATTCAAACTGTTGCCGCCAAAAGCCCGCCCCGGCGCTCCGGCAACTTGAGACAGCATCGGTCGCAATTCAGCTATAATTTCCTGTTGAGAGCGGTCTCGGTCTTCCCAATTAGCTAATGGAACGGTGATGAATAAAATATTTGGATCCCACCGACCAACAACGGTATAAATCGAATCAATCTCACCTTGTTCTATACTCGGAAGCAGCAACTCTTCTGTTTTGAGCGCTTGACGATCCATAAAGTTGATGCCGGTTCCGTCAGGGCCTCTAGCAAACACACGAATAACGCCTCTATCTTCCGCCGGCAATAGCTCATTCTCTAAATCTTGATACACGACGTACGCGCCTCCCCCAATGAGGATGCACACACCTACCACTAACAATGAATACTTCAGAACAAATTGTAGGGCTCGTGCGTACGCATCCGAGCATCTTTGGCCAAAGCGTTGGAGCAAATTAGGCCGCTTTTGCGTCTGGACATCAATAGCGGGAATCTTTGCCGTGAGCGCTGGCACTAGCGATAGCGCTACGAAAGAGGAGATAATGACGCTACCGGCAAGAATGCCACCAAACTCTCTAAATAATCTGCCCGCAGTAGAAGGAAGAAATGCAATTGGCACAAATACCGCGACTAACACGGCAGTTGTCGCGACCACGGCAAAGAACACCTCACGAGTACCTATCACCGCTGCCGCGCGCGCACCCATTCCTGATGCCCTGCGCCGTTGAATATTTTCCGACACCACAATTGCATCATCCACAATTAGACCGGTGGCAAGTACAAGTGCCAATAGGGTCAGAATGTTGATTGAGAAACCAAGCGCCCAGAGGATAGCAAGAGAACCAATCAGAGAGACAGGGATAGCTAGCGCAGGTATAAGGGTAGCTCGAAACTTGCCAATGAATACCAGCAAGGTGATGATGACCAACGCGATGGTAAAAACCAGTGACTGCAGTACTTCGTTTACTGAATCTCGAATAAATTCAGCGTCGTCAGACGTCACCGTCATATTTAAATCTGGGAATCGCTCGCGCAGGCTCTCAAGCATAAATAAGACTTCATCAGAAATTTCAATAGTGTTTGATCGCGCTTGACGAATCACGCCCAATCCAATCACAGGCGTACCGTCGAGTCGAACGATACTGCGCAAATCCGCTGGCCCAAAATATACATTTGCCACATCGCCTACTTTGATATCACCTGATACAACGATGTCTCTGACGTCTTGCTCAGAAATAGAGGTGGCGTCAGCTCTGACAATCAACTGCTGATCGGAACTTCTAATGCTCCCGGCAGGGACATCAAATGGGGCGGTGCTAAGGGCTGCGGCAACATCAGAAATGGAGAGTTGAAAGCTTGTCAGTCGTAAATTGTCGACGTTAACTCTGAGCACCCTTTGACGGTCTCCATCCAATCGCACATCAGCCACACCGGGAATGTTTAAAAACAGAGGGGCTAAGTCGGTCTCGACAATATCGGTCAGGGTTTCAAGGTCGAATTTGTCACTTGAAACGGCAATATTGACCACAGCCTGAGCGTCATTATCCGCTTTAACAATTGCAAGCTGTTCTACTTCTTCAGGCAGACGCCTTTGGATTCGGGAAACGGATTCGCGGGTTTCATTAGCAGCATCTTCGATATTAGTACCTGGTCGAAACTCAACGCGAATGCGGCTGTTGCCCTCTTCAGATTGTGCGCGTATTGCTTTGACCGAACTGACTCGTGCCACTGCACCTTCTAAGCGGCTGGTAACTTCAGCGTCAACGGTTTCTGGTGCGGCTCCCGGGTAATTAGCAGACACGGTGATAATGGGCCTGTCGACATCTGGAAGCTCTCTCACTTCCAATCCATAAATAGCAGCGAAACCTGCAATTACGATGAGCAGGTTTAAGACCAGTATGAGTACTGGGCGTCGAATCGAGGTTGAAGGTAAATCATCTTTGAACAAGCTATTGTTGAACATTAGCTTGTTACCTCACCTTCTGACTGCTTCTGACTAAAACGGCGTTCATTGGTGCCAAGAGCGTCTTTATTTTGAATATCGAGGGCTTGTCCATTACGCAAGCCTTGAATGCCTTCAATGATAAGGGTTTCGCCATCTTGTAGCTTTCCTGAAACAAGTATTCTACCGCGCAAGCGTTGCTCAACTTGGACATCTACGCGCTTGGCAGTCGCCTGCTCAGACAACCATACATAGGCGCCACTTGCTCCCCACGAAAGCGCTGCTTCGGGAATAGCAACAAATCGTTCACCTTGGACATTGAGTGATACTCTAAAACTCATTCCTGGACGGTACAAATCTTCGCTATTGTCTAATAAAGCTCTAGCTCTTATGGTCCGATCGTCTGTGCTAACGCGTGAATCGAGTTCGCCGATTTGAGCGCTCAAACTTAAAGAACGGTCTGTCCAAGGTTGTAGCTCGACGTTGGGTTTTTGCATGAGGTAAGAGACCGCTAGCTCAGGGGCAACAAAATTGACGAAAAGTGAGCGTCGGTCGTCTAAAGTCGTAATCTCGGTTTGAGGGGTAACGCGATCACCCACTTCAATATCGGTTAAGCCAACCACGCCATCAAAAGGGGCTCGAATCAGCCTGTTTTCTTTTGTCTCTTGAGATTCTTTTAGGGTAACTTGTGCAAGACGAACGACTGTTTTTGCATCATCTAATTCTCTCTCAGTAACCGCGCCTCGAGCCAGGCTTGACTCTACTCGGCTTAAATTGCGTTTTGCATCTTCAAGCTGTATCCGGGCTCGCTCTATTGCTACGTCTTGCAAGCGCGTATCTAAGGCAACTAGAACCTCGCCTTTTTTCACACTATCACCGGGAAGAAAGTTTACCTCAGTGACTTCATCTGACTCACCTGCAAAAAGGGTTACGGAACGTACCGCTTGCGCGGTGCCAACCGCTTCAATATTGCTTGTTTCATATTCAAAGCTTAGCGGCTCAACAACGACTAGCTTTGGGCTGTCAGAACCGCGGTATTGAGCATGTGAAGAGGGACTTGTTGTAAGCACAAAAATTGCAGTGCTAAAGCATGTGATCAATAGTATTGTTTTAGAAGCAAGCGAGAACATAAAATTTAGATTACCCTGCACTACAGGTGCATTCGAAGAAACACAGTAGTAAGAACGACATATAAGTTTAATCGATCACATTTAAGCATGTAATTTAGTCAACATTACTTAAATTTAAGGATAGCTTATCCGGTGTATATTGATAGTGTAGTGTTTATTACGACCGCATTTACTCTTTTGTATAGATGACGTTAGGATGGTCGTCGTCTTCATCATCGTCTTCGTCGTCTTCTGCTAGCGCATTGACTGCAGCTATCGTCTCTTGGTGATACGTATCCCATTTAAAATCAGGTTCTTCATCCTCTTGAGGTAGAACAGTTTCGGGCCCAAGCGACTCTAAGTACTGCATGATATCTTGACAAAGCTCGTTCACGCCTAGCTTATGAAAGGCAGAGATTTGATAATAGTCTTCTTCCCAACCCATTTGACCTGCAATCTCACTGCATAACTGCTGCGCATCTTCCTCAAGCATCAAGTCGACTTTGTTAAACACCAGCCAGCGCGGTTTTGAGGCAAGCTTAGGGCTATAAGTTTCTAATTCATTGATGATAGTTAATGCATTTTCTACTGGGTCTGAACCATCCGCCGGCATAATATCTACCAGGTGCAGCAATACGCGACAGCGCTCGAGGTGTTTGAGAAACTGTATTCCTAATCCTGCGCCATCAGATGCGCCTTCTATCAATCCTGGAACATCTGCAATCACGAAACTGGCTTGGGAGTCCAGACGAACGACGCCAAGATTAGGCACTAAGGTGGTGAATGGATAATCTGCAACTTTTGGTTTTGCCGCAGAAACTGAGCGGATAAAAGTGGATTTACCTGCATTGGGCAAACCAAGCAAACCAACATCAGCCAATAACATAAGTTCTAGCGTGAGCGTGCGAATTTCGCCGGGTGTGCCATTGGACTTTTGTCGTGGCGCTCGGTTGGTACTGGTTTTAAAACGAGCATTGCCTAAACCGTGGAAACCACCTTGAGCGACTTTTAATCGTTGCCCGTGTGCAGTTAAATCACCCAGGACTTCAAGGGTTTCTTTATCTGTTGCGCGTGTACCCACCGGAACCTTAAGGATAAGATCCTCACCTTTTCGCCCTGTGCAATTGCTTCCCTGACCATTCTGTCCGCGCTGGGCACGATGAAAGCGTTCGAAGCGATAATCAATTAGCGTATTAAGATTCTCGTCAGCCTCAAGAAATACGCTGCCGCCATCCCCACCATCGCCGCCATCTGGGCCGCCTTTGGGAATGTACTTCTCACGACGAAAGCCAACCACGCCATTACCACCGTCGCCCGCTTCTACTCGTATTTCTGCTTCATCTACAAATTTCATCTGATCACTCTTGTCAAGCATCTACTCTATGAAGTGAGAGATACTCTTTTTTAGTTCGCTCCAAATTCGAGTATGAAGGGAGAAGGAGGGGGCACATTTTAAAAGGCGCTTTTCGCCGTCCTGGCCGCTCAGCACAGGCCGTCCTTGGCCTGTGATGCTTTTAAAATGTGCCCCCTCCTTCTCCCTTCATACTCGAATTTGGATTGTTTTAGTTATTTTCTCTTTTGCATAACAGCTTCATGACATTAAGTATAACAAATTCTATTTCAAGGGTCGCAGCTGTAGGGTTCACAAGGCCACTGAATAAATTCTACCCATTCTAAATAAGCTGAATCCTGTTTAAGAAACGGCGCTCAGTACCGCTAGAATTGTGAGCGTGTAGGCTTAAAAAAGCACATTTGCCAATATCAACCTACATTTTTTTCGCGGGTCTAAACGTACTTGAGAGTCCCATTCACAAAGTCTCCAAAACCATGGACGGTTTTGGCGAAGCGGCCAAGGATGGCGCACAGCAACTTTGTGAATGGGACTCTCAAGTACGTTTAGACCCGCGAAAAAAAACCCCGCGTAAGCGGGGTCTTTCAAACAGTCAATACGGACTATTCAGCAACGATGCTCACATATTTGCGATTCTTAGGACCTTTTGTTTCAAATTGAACCTTGCCGTCAGATAATGCAAATAATGTATGGTCTTTACCGATACCCATGTTGTCACCGGCGTGAAACTTAGTGCCGCGTTGACGAACAATGATGTTACCTGCTAACACAGATTGGCCACCAAATCTTTTAACGCCTAGACGCTTAGATATTGAATCGCGACCGTTTTTAGTACTACCACCAGCCTTTTTATGTGCCATGTGTTCGTCTCCTACTTATGCCTGAATACCAGTGATTTTCACTTCTGTGAACCACTGACGATGTCCCATCTGTGAGCGAGAATGCTTACGACGACGGAACTTCACAATTTTAATTTTTTCACCACGGCCATGCGTCACAACTTCTGCTGTTACTTTGCCACCACTAACGTATGGTGTGCCAATTTTAATGTCATCACCATTGCTGACCATCAAGATGTTGTCGAACTCTACCGCTTCACCTGGGGCGACTTCGATTTTTTCAAGACGAACGGTTTGGCCTTCGGCCACACGGTGTTGTTTACCACCACTTTGGAAAACCGCGTACATAATTCTCTCCGCTGAAGCGCTCATACGCGCTCAATTCAAAAAACAGGGCGCGAATTGTACGTAAAGTTTCGTCCTGTGACAAGCACTATATAGGCGCAAAATGCAATTATTTTTCGTTTATTGAGCGTATTTTACAATAATATAGATGGTAGACGCTTTATGCTTAAAATTAAAACCTTAAATTATTGTTAAACTGCGGTGGTGGCGCTGGCGGAAGAATTTGATAAATGTCACAATACTCTCATATTCAAGGGCTTGCATTACATTAAGTAACTTAAGTTAAGCAACTCAAGTTCACAACAGGCGTAAATACTTTTAGTAACCGCAACTTATAGGTGTAGATTGGATTTAGACAGCATCCTCCAACTTTCCGATAGCGATATGACGGCCGTCAATAGGCTTATACAAGACCAGCTTAGCTCAGACGTCGCGCTCATCAATCAGTTAAGTTTTTATATTGTAAATAGCGGTGGCAAGCGCTTGAGACCGCTTCTCACCGTTTTAAGTGCTCGTGCCTTAAACATTCAGAGCGAAGAGCATCACACGCTCGCGGCTATTATTGAATTTATTCACACCGCGACTTTGCTCCATGATGACGTAGTGGACGAATCGACCATGCGCAGAGGGCGTGAGACAGCGAACGAATTATTTGGCAATCAGGCCAGTGTGCTGGTGGGTGATTTTTTATATTCAAGAGCCTTTCAGATGATGGTAGGGCTAAAACGCATGCGCGTGATGGATATTCTATCAGACGCGACCAATCGGATTGCACAGGGCGAAGTGATGCAGTTGATGAACTGCAACGACCCCACCACTACCGAAGAAAGTTATCTAGAGGTAATTTACAGCAAAACAGCGAGGCTGTTTGAGGCAGCCACGCAACTGGCGGCCGTCATTACCGATCAGCGGAACGAGATTGAGGTCGCTATGCAGCAATATGGAAAACACCTCGGGACCGCGTTTCAGCTCATAGATGACGTGCTCGACTATACCGCCTCAAGCAATGAAATGGGCAAGCAAGCAGGTGACGATTTGGCCGAAGGTAAACCAACACTGCCCTTGCTTCACGCCATGTGGAATGCTGACCAAAAGAATGCAGCGCTAATTAAAGGAGCAATTGAAAACGCCAACGGACTAGCGCACTTCGAGCAAATTTTGGCGCTAATGCATACGACTGGCTCAATTGAGTATACAAAAGATTTAGCAGAACAAGAATCCTGGAAGGCGAAAGAGGCACTTTCGATTTTACCTGAGAGTCACCATAAATCAGCTTTGCTCGCGCTTGCCGACATTGCTATCAACAGAGACAGTTAATTTTCTGATTCACCAGTGTCTGCTGATAGCATGCCCACTTCAAGCAATGGCGATGCATCAATGTGTTCTGCGTCCATCATACTTGCTATGCGTTGCATTGTGGCAACCATCTGACTTTGCTCCCACTCCTGCAATTTTGAGAATCGATTTATAAAGTGCTCCTGCAATGGTAAAGGCGCATTGAGCATCATCTCTTGCCCAAGTTCGGTCAAAAATACGCTTACTCGGCGCTTGTCTTCGGTACTTCTGACTCTCTGAACTAAGTTTTTACTCTCCAATCTGTCTAAAATGCTCGTTACGGTCGCAGGACTAAGATTAATGTGTTGAGCAATATCGCGCACAATTAAACCCGGCGTCTTACCGATATCTTGCATTACCATTAATTGAGGACCCGTTAAGCCGGCTTCTTTACTCAATTGACGCGAGCGTAAGTCAATTGCGCGAATAACTTTTCGAAGGGCTATAAGCAACTCTTCATCTTTTTGCATGACAGTTACTCCTTACTTTAAACTTACCTTCCGCTTCACACGGAAAACTACCGTAACAAATGCAGGAAATGCTGATGCTTTTGATATTGGTCTATTACGTCATTAATGACGGCTTCTTTTGACCAACTCATAATGTCATAGTCTTGCCCACCCTCTCGTAAGTGCACTTCTGCTCGGCTGTAGCTTTGTTCGTCATCATTTATTTGTGAGCCGAAATCTGGCTGTTGATAGCGGCGACGTTTAACAGCATAAACAAAGTCTTGTTCTTCGCCATGCTTTACGACGAGCGCGATAGAATCATCATCTTTTTTAACGCTCGATTCAATCCCAAGCTTTTCAAATTCTTGCCGTACACTTTCAAAAGCTTCACCAACAATGGATTTTATGTACTTTTGCACAGCCGATTTATTTGGGAAATCAATAATCGTTTGCAAACGCGCTTGCCATGCTTTTGACTCCGAAACTGGATGAGTGGGAGCTATATTGATTAACAACGACTCACGCTTAAATTCATCTACCCTAAGCGCTTTGATTAAGCCCAATAGCGCTAGCAAAATAATAATAGCGAAAGGGAGTGCAGCTGCAATTGTCATTGTTTGCAATGCATTTAAACCGCCCGCGGCGAGAAGAATAGCCGCCACAACACCCACACCCAGCGCCCAATATATTCTCTGCCATACCGGCGTATCATTTTTGCCATGAGAGCAAAGCATATCCACCACCATGGCGCCTGAGTCACAGGAGGTCACAAAAAATATCACGACCATCAAAATCGCAATACCCGATAAAATTTCAGTCATTGGGAAGTATTCTAAGAACAAGAACAATGCCGCAGAGCTGTCTTGATTGACCATGTCTGACAGGCCGCTTTGACCGCCATTGGCGATAAATTCAATAGCAGAATTTCCAAAAACAGTCATCCACAATAAAGTAAAAGCTGTTGGAATCAGCAGTACACCCAATACAAACTCACGAATGGTGCGACCACGAGATATTCTTGCAATGAACAGCCCTACAAACGGCGCCCAGGCAATCCACCATCCCCAGTAAAATATTGTCCAGCCGCCTATCCAGTCAGTGGGCTCATACGTAAATAAATTGAAGGTATTGCGAACAATATCAGATAAATACGCGCCGGTATTTTGAAGGTAGGCTTTAAGAAGGAATACCGTCGGGCCTGATATCAATACGAAGGCCAAAAGTGCGATGGCTAAAATCATATTGGCTTCAGATAAGCGTCGAATCCCTTTATCTAAACCAGATACAACCGATACAATAGCAATGGCAATAATGCCGCCCATCAATAGTATTTGATTAAAAGAACTAACCTCTACCCCACTTAGATAATGCAGTCCGCTGTTAATTTGTGCTGCACCTAAACCCAAGGATGTTGCAACGCCAAATATGGTGCTTATTACCGCAAAAGTATCTACTGTGTGTCCTGTCCAGCCATAAATTTTATCGCCGATAAGTGGGTATAAAGAGGAACGCAAGGTGAGCGGTAAATTGTGTCTAAACGCAAAGTAGGCGAGAACAAGCGCAACGACCGCGTATATTGCCCATGCATGAAAGCCCCAATGAAAGAAGGTTGTTTTCATGGCTTCTCTTACTGCCTCAACAGATTGAGCATCTGCACTTGGTGGCGCCAAATAATGCATCACTGGTTCTGCAACGCCAAAAAACATCAAACCGATACCCATTCCTGCGGCAAAAAGCATAGACAACCATGTGGCAAGGCTATAGTCGGGTTTAGAATGATCTGGGCCAAGCACGATCTTCCCATAGCGAGAAATACCAAGGTACAGCACGCTGATTAAAATAATTGCGACACTCAGCACGTAGAACCAACTGCCATTATCAACAATGCTTGCTTGGGTGCTTTTAAACACCGAATCAGCCGCATCAGGGCTAATAACTGCGAACATGAGTAGTACGGAAATAAGCACCGATGCGGGTACAAATACGCGTTTATTTAAAGGAGAAAATTCACTGTTTTGCTGCAAGTATAGTTACCTAAAAAGCCAAGAAATGACACAAGAAAGCATGGAATGCTAGGGTAGCGCAGATGATAAGTAAATACTAATAGCTCGCATTCAAATATATTGAAGTCAATGTAAATTTATATCTATAAATAGTCGTTTTAACCGAAATTAAAGCAAAAATACAGGAGAATAATAATTTGAATTCAAGCTAATTTGCTTGTTGTGTTGATACTGGTATGATCAGGGTCAGAATAAAAACACGTGAAGCGTCTATCAATTGACTCAAGGTCTCACCAAACAAACTTAGGGGATGCATCAGCTTATGATGAAATCAAAAGTGAGTGTTGCAGTATTAGCAGCATTGGCAAGTACGGCTATTTACGCACAAGATTCACAAAGCGCTAAAGCAAAAATAGAAACAATAGAAGTGACAGCAACAAAACGTTCTGAATCAATTCAAGATGTGCCTGTTTCAGTCACCGCATTAAACGGCGAGGCCCTAGAAAACTTAGGGATCGACGATTTTGCAGATTATGTCGAATTTTTACCTAATGTGACCTTCCAAGGGACAGGCCCCGGTCAAAACGAAATTTATATTCGAGGTGCTGCAACCACACAAACGAATATTTCCGTATCGTCGGTTCAAGCCTTACAACCCTCAGTGGCACTGTATTTAGACGAGCAACCTATTTCTATGCAGGGAAGAAATTTAGATGTCTTCGCGACGGATATGTCTAGAATTGAAGTGTTGCCGGGGCCTCAAGGTACCCTTTTTGGCGCCAGCTCTCAGTCCGGCACTGTAAGACTCATTACCAACAAGCCCGATCATTCTGGCTTTTCAGCAGGCGTCGACAGTGATTTTGCCGCTACTAAAGGCGGTGAGAACAGTTCTACGGTAGAGGCATTCTTTAACTTCACCTTGAATGAAGACCTTGCCGTGCGCGTTGCAGCGTACAACTCTAAACAAGGCGGATGGATTGATAACATTCTTAATGTACCAGGAGAAGGCGGTTATATTGGCAGTGCTGTAGTCATCGACCGTATCTCTGGTGGCGTGTTGTCAGACCCGTCGAACACCCCAGTTGTTTCACCGAAGAATGACAGTTTAGTTGAAGATGATTTTAATGATGCCGTATATTCGGGCGCCCGATTTGGTCTGTCGTATATTATCAACGAAGATTGGAATTTAGTAGTTCAACATACTCAACAGTCTCTGGAGACCGAAGGGGTATTTTCCTACGACCCTAATCTTGAGGGCGAAAGCTCAACCAATCGATTTATTCCTGAAGATAATGACGACGAATTTGGCCTCACAACTTGGACACTTGAAGGGCGCTTAAACAAGTTGGACATCGTCTATACAGGTGGCTATCTAGACCGAGATATCAATTCAACAATTGACTATACCGGCTACACGAATGGCGGATTGTTCTCGGCATATTATGTATGTAATCATTACGAAGCGGCAACACCAGCTGATGAACGATGCTTAGACCCAACAAAATTCTATAAAGAGGCCACTGAAACTTCGCGCGTTACTCATGAGTTCAGAATTAATACCGACGTTGAAAACGACTGGCGAATTACCGCTGGTGTGTTTTACGACTCACAAGATGTCGACACGGTTGGACAGTTTAATATTGCCAATACCGAACTCGGGTTTTTCACAGATTTAGCCAGAACTACAGTAGGGACTGACGGTATAAATAGCGACGGTGGACCATTTTCGTCTGAAATTAGTTTTGTAAATGATGTATCTCACGGTATCGACCAAATCGCATTGTTTGGACAACTTGAATACGACCTTACCGATAAACTCACTGCTACATTGGGCGCGCGATGGTACGAAATCGAAGATTCGTACCGCGGCTCTACTACCACCGTTGACGTGTCTCGTCGCCTACAAGCATTTGGCACATTAGATCCAAGTGAATTAGCAGCAGTTGGCCTGGATCCTGTGGCGGTGCAATCGGCAATTGATAGCGGTCAACTAGATGTTAGCTTGCTAGACGGTGATGGCGTTCTCACGGTAGATGACACAATATTTAAGTTCTCGCTGGATTACAAAGCATCTGACGACGTATTACTTTTTGCCACCTATTCTGAAGGCTTTAGACCCCCGGTGACAAACCGAGTGGGCGGCGGTTTAGCGACCAATCAAGCGGGTGCCTTTGAAAACTTCCGCATCCCTGTGTATTCCCTCACCGATACCCTAGATAATTATGAGCTGGGTATGAAAGGGGACTTTTTAGATGGTATTCTTCGTGTGAACGCAACCGCTTTTTACTCTGAAATAAGCGATTTGCAAACGTCCCGCTTTGACCCCACTAATATTAGCTTTTTGGTATTTACCGACAACGTAGGTGATGCCGAAATTACCGGGCTTGATGCAGATATAACATGGCTTGCTACGGATAATCTGATCATTGACGCAGCCTTTAGCTTATTAGATACAGAGCTGACCTCGATAAATCCAGAGCTTGAGGGCATCGCTTTGCCTGTTGGCGCTGAATTACCATACTCCGCTGGTTTTTCCGGTAACTTACGGGCTCAATACTTTTATGAGCTACCCGATGGATTAACCGGCTACATCAATGGTTCAATTTCCTATACGGGCGACCGCCTTGCTGGAATGAATATGGATGCTTACGTGATCGAGGATGCCACTCGCCTTATTTATGGAGTGGGCTCTGGATTGGAAATTCAGGACGAAGCGACTGTATTTGACGGCGTAACCTATCCCGATTCCAATGGCAACACCTTTAGGGGTGGGCGATACGTGCAAAAGAGTTATACCATTTCAAATGTGGCCTTCGGTGTCACCAACGATGAATGGAAAGCTGAGCTTTACATCGATAATATATTTGATGAAAGTGCCATATTGTATATCGATACACAGCAGTTTACGCCGAAAGTGGTTACCAATCGTCCACGAACAATGGGCGTGCGCTTGTCATATGACTTCTTCTAATCTTGCATTAAGCTGATGTAGTATAAACAAGGCAAGCGATGCGCTTGCCTTTTTATTAAAATCGATTGCGATGAATGCACCTTATGGACACAAATAACCGTCAGCCAAGCACACCCAAAGACGCGCTTCAATCGGCTAAACAAGCCTTAAGCCAAGGCCGCTTTGATCAGGCAGTGGCTACCGTAAGCCACGCACTTTCTGAGCTTGAAGATGCAAAAGACAAGGTGGAATTGTTGTATGTAAAGGCAGTGGCAAAGCGTCTGTCTGGAGACAACCAAGCAGCAATTGATATTAATCGTGACCTTCTGAAAATTGCCCCAAATCACGCTCGCGTGTACCAAGAGCTAGCGTACCTTAATCGCAACTTAAACCGCACACAGCAAGCTGCCGAAAGCTTCTATAAAGCCACACAACTCAATCCTGCGCTGCTTGCCAGTTGGAACGCACTGTTAGCGCACTATAAACAGAGCGGGAATACAGAAGCTGAAATCATTGCGCAAGCCCAAATCGATTATTTGAATGCCCTGCCTAAACAAATTTTACATGCCCGCGATCTCATGTATGAAGGTCAGTTACATCAAGCCGATCAATTATGCAGACGCTTTTTGCAAACCAATAAACACCAAGTAGATGGCATGCTTTTGCTCGCCGAAATCGGGATTGCACTTAAAGTATATTCAGACGCTGAGTTTTTGTTGGAAAGTTGCCTAGAGCTCTATCCTGATAATACCGCTGCCGGCATCGAGTATCTTAAATTACTGAGTAAAATGGGACGTTTTCAAGCTGCTAAGGATATTGCCAGCCAACTCCTAATAAAACACGATAACCATTTGGGGATCTTAAGCGCAAAAGCGAGCGCAATGGTGGGCCTAGGTGAAATAGATGCAGCGATAGACCTGTATCATCATGCCCTTAGCTTAAGCGGCGAATCCGCCGGTATTTATTTGCTCTTGGGTCACGCTTACAAAGCAGCTGGAAAATTAGCTGAGGCAGTCAAGGCCTATCAACAAGCTTACGATAAGCAATCAGGTTTTGGAGATGCATTTTGGAGCTTAGCCAATACCAAAACCTATGCCTTTACTGATGCAGAAATAGCGATGATGGAAGGGTATTGCGATGCTCAGACTAGGTTAGAGAGTGTGAGCAAAGATGATCAGATTCATTTGCATTTTGCACTTGGTAAAGCTCATGAGGACCGCGCGAATTTTGATTCTGCTTTTCGTCATTATGATGTTGGGAATCGTCTTAAACGCCATGCTAACGGATATAATAGCGAGATCGTTACTGCGCAAGTAGCCAATCAAAAAAGGGTATTTAGCAAACGGTTTATCGATAAAATTATCAAGCGAAGCAAGGAGGCTTGTCACGCGCCTGATCCTATATTCATCGTTGGTCTTCCTCGCGCAGGCTCAACCTTACTTGAACAAATACTCGCATCTCATTCTAAAATAGACGGTACCATGGAACTTCACAACATCATGGCACTGGCGGCACGCTTGCGCGGGCAAAAAAACCAATACCCTGAAATGCTAGAAACACTGGCTCCCGAGTATTTTTCGCGATTTGGTCAGCAATACATTGATGATACGCGTATATACCGTCAAAATGCGCCCTATTTTATAGACAAAATGCCAAATAACTTTATGCATATTGGCTTAATACGTCTGATTTTACCCAATGCCAAAATCATCGATGCGAGGCGCGAACCCATGGCATGTTGCTTCTCTGGATTCAAACAATTGTTTGCTGAAGGTCAAGACTTTAGCTATAGCCTGCAAGACATCGGCCAATACTATTTAGACTATGTGGATATGATGCAGCATTGGGATGAAGTATTGCCCGAATTTGTACTTAAGGTAAAACATGAGGATGTATTAGATAATCTGGAAGGTGAAATTAAGCGCATGCTCGATTTTGTTGGACTTGAGTTTGAGTCATCCTGCTTAGACTTTCATAAAACTAAACGCGTCATTAAAACGCCAAGCTCAGAGCAAGTGCGACAGCCCATATTTAAAAGCAGTGTGGATCAATATAGAGCATTTGAAGCACATTTAGCTCCGCTTAAAGATACACTGTCGCCATTGCTGTAAATTTACCGCTAGATGCCCAGATCTCGCGTCATGTTCTCATTACGCTCTTTATGCACAATGACATTGTCTTCAATGCGCACCCCGCCAAATGGTCGAAAACGCTCTACCACATTCCAATTTACATATTTTGAATGCTCAGATGCCCGCAGATCTGCAAGCAGTGAATCAATAAAATACACCCCAGGCTCAATCGTAAACACCTGTCGGGATTCTACCGTTCTGGTGCATCGTAAAAAGGGATGTTCCGGTGGTGGCGGGTTTGGCGTGCCTCTATCGTCGTTTACATGGCCTGCTACATCATGTACCTGTAAGCCTAAGAAGTGGCCAATGCCATGTGGAAAAAAGGCACTCACGATTTTCGTCTCAACCGCATCCTCAGCTCGCATATTCAGCACTTCGAAATCTTGTAAGATCTCCCCTACTCCAGCATACGCTAGGCGATGAACATCTGCATAATTCGTACTCGGTTTAAGTGCGTCCACACAGCTTAGCGTCAGTTGGTTTACACGGCTAATTAGCTCAGAAAACGCCCCTTGCTTGCTAGAGTAGGTGCGAGTAATGTCCGCTGCATAACCATGATATGAAGCGCCAGCATCAATTAAAAAGCTCAGATGTTGCTCTGGCTTGCACGTATCTAAGCGCATGTAGTGCAATATGGCGTTATGCTCATTGAGCGCAACGATATTATTGTATGGCAGGTCATTATCGCCCTGATGTGCAGCAAGCAAGTATGCCTGATTAATTTCAAACTCACTGCATTTTGCATCAAAAGCGGCTTTAGCGGCTTTATGCGCGATAACCGCAATACGGTTTGCTTGACGCATGCAGTCTAGTTCATAGTCCGTTTTGTATGCTCGGTGGTAGTGCAAATAGTGCATGACTCTGTCCGGGTTGACTAAGTCAAAGCCCAAGGCTTTTGCCACTTCAATATACTCGCCAACATATGCATATCGTTTCTTGTCATAGGGCAGATGTTTTTCAACTGCGTTAGCTTGTTTGAGCATGACAATATCAAAATGATCAGCCCAAAAATCTGTGGGCTCAGCCGGTACCCAATGCCAGAAGTCTTCAGGACGATAGAAAATTAGCTTAGGGCGACTAATGCCATCCACAACTAACCAGCAGTTAGGATTATCTACCACCGGCAACCAGGCTTTAAACTGTGGATTGACCTTAAATGGATAGTGATTGTCATCCAAAAACTGATGTTTGGATTGCCCAGAGTGAATGATTAATCCCTCAATACCCTCTCGCTCTAATGCATCACGAGTTCTCGTTTGCAGTTGCGAGATATGATCAGAATACAGCTTTGCACGGCTCATCGTTATATACCTTAAAGAATGCCCTGTTTTTCTAACAGGCTATCATGCGGCACGGCTTATGTCAGGCGAGAGATGCAATATCAATCTGACTGCATAGTCATTTCGGTGAATCGTGCAAACAGGCGGGTGTCGGTTGGCTGGTGATTCAGCTTATCCTCATAGATTTGCTGATACGCCAACACGGCTTTTACGTAATTTCGGGTCTCTCGGTAAGGAATCGTTTCCACCCAAACATCGGCAGGCATCACGCCATTTTTCGGCAACCAGTCTTTTACTTTCCCCCACCCCGCATTGTACGATGCGGTCGCGAGTAAGGGGTTATCATCAACTTTGTTCATTAAGTAACGCAGATACTTATTACCGATACGTGCATTCGTGTTTGGTTCATATAAGTCTTTATCAGACACTCGACGGCTTTCTATATAACGAGCGGTAGATGGCAATATTTGCATTAAGCCTCTGGCGTCGGCGCTTGAGCGTGCGTCGGTCATAAACGAACTTTCGCGCCGAGCAATGGCGAAGGCCCACTCGGGTCGAATGTCATTTTTCTTAGCTTCTTTTGTCATCATCTCAGCAAATGCGGTAGGAAAGCGTCTGTCAACATCATCCAAATAGCCTTCGCGGCTGAGCGTGAAGATCGACTGATCGTGCCATCCCCACGCTGAACTTAATACCGCGGCATGGGTTTTTTCTTCCTCGGGAAGCAGGCGCTGAGCATATACCCATTCCAGTCTTGATTCATAGAAACGCTCAAGCTGACGCAATTCATATGCTCGCTTAGTTGCGGGCAAATTGGCGATTTTTGACAGTATTTCATTGTCAGCCTCAACAGGCGCGTTGTTTAAGGTGTGTGGTATGCCTAATTGAGCACTCGCAAGAAAACCATAATAATGCCGACCCTTAGCAAGTTGTTCATACAGCACCTTTGCTTGTTCATCTCTGCCAAGCGTGTCATACGCTCGGGCTAGCCAATATTGAAACTGATTTTCGTTGGTCAACTGTGCTGGCGACTTTTCAATGAGTAGTGCAATAGACTGCCAATCCTGTTTTTTAAGCAAGTAAGCTAGGTGCCACCGCATAGTTTCCGACTCTGGCTCAAGCTCTGACGCCTCAATTAACCACCGTTCGGCCTCAGGATGAGCATCTATAGCTAATGCAATTGCAAAACGGTGAATGATTCTCGCTCGCTGTTTGTCAGAAAAGGCGATTTTTTGCTGTGCTCTAGAGTATATTTTGAGCGCAAGTTCCTCATCTCGCCAGATAAGCCGAGACAAACCATAACTCAATATTTGCGCCTCTATACCGGGGAACTTACCGGGATAGCGCACCAGATGACGAACGTTTGCTGGATCGCGTCTTACCTCGCGCCATCTGTCTGCCAAATAGCGCTTGTTGTCTGGCAAGAGCGTGCGTAAGTATGGAATGATTTTATGCTGACCACCGTCGGCTGCCTTTTCGATTCGATGTAAAACTAAATCTTCAGTCAGTTTTCCAGCCTTCATCCATACACCGAATAAAGGATCGCAAGCTTCGTGTTGTGACTTACCAATATTCCATAGTTCGGGAAGCTTAAAGAATATATCGTCTTTTGGCACGCCGTCTTCATATTGATACCGCAGATACTCACACTGTAATTCAGCGCTTCGAGTTGGCTGATAAAATTCGATATACAATTCTCGCTTGTTTCGCTTGGCTAAATAGCGCAGCCAATCACGACGAAGTGAGCGCGCGACAGGCGCACTGCCATATTGTTTTAAAAACTCCCTAATCGCGTCTTCATCTTTTAAAGAAATTCGATGCCGAAGCTTCTTAGCAATAAGGTAAGGAACAAGGGGGTAATCGCCTAAACCGTTTACCGCTTCGGTCAAATCTGACCAATCCATGCTCCAAACAGCGCGTTCTGCGCGCAAAAACGCAGCCCGCTGTTTGGCTAGGACTTGTTCATCTTTCTTCCAAAGATCATCAGAGCTATCCTTACTGTAGGCGTTGGCGGTGCTAATGGACTCATCTGCTGCAAAGCTTATAGAAAAGGTCATACTCAGGCATACAGTGACGCAAAGCCAAATAATTAGCTTCGGTATAGGGCTGAGTCTATGCTGTTTAGCTGTCGCGCTGTAGTCCACGAATTTCCTATTGTGATACTTCTATTTGAAAAGGCTGCCCCACAATTGCGTGCCATATGAAGCATGCCAAAATTGCTGAGCTTTGATACTAAGTATATCGGCAGTGTTCCGCATTTGGACAATTAAATCTTACTCTGGCCTATTGATTTTTACGACCTAACTATAGATACGAACTTTATTACTAATAATACTGCGCATCATGAAAAAAAATAAGCTCATTTGCTTAGCTTCACGTAGAATCCTCATACTTTATCGCTAGCGATACTGTTTAAACAGTTGAAAATCATATTTGTTCCCAAGCGTTAGCATCTTTTAACGGCAACAATATGTAAATTTTATCGCGTGTGTGGCGACAGTTATAGAAATTATTCTCAAATACCCTACGGGAGAAAAGCATGATTTATGAGGGCAACACTCTATCGGTCTCAATGACGGATGATGGCATTGCTGAACTGGTTTTTGATGCGCAAGGTTCGGTCAATAAATTCGATAAGCAAACCGTGTCAGAATTAAGCGAAGCAACAGCAGCTATTGAGGGTACACAAGATATTAAAGGTGTATTAGTGCGCTCTGCAAAAAGTACTTTTATAGTAGGGGCTGACATCACTGAATTTACAGCTTTGTTTGCTATGCCTCAGAGTGAAGTACTCGCTTGGGTGGCAAAAACTTCGCAAGTATTCGATCGGTTTGAGGACTTACCCGTTCCGACCATCGCTGCCGTTAACGGTTTTGCGCTGGGTGGGGGTTGCGAAATGGCGCTTGCAGCTGATTTACGTGTGGCTGACACGACCGCCAAAATTGGCTTACCTGAAGTCAAACTTGGGCTTATGCCAGGATTTGGTGGCACAGTTCGTTTACCTCGCATCATTGGTTCTGACAATGCCCTCGAATGGATGACTACAGGCCGCGACCGTAATGCACAAAAAGCACTGAATGAAGGTGCAATCGATGCCGTAGTTGAGCCTGAAAATTTGCATTCTGCTGCTCGCAAAATGTTGCTTAGCGCCATTAACGGTGAGCTTGATTTTAAAGCACGCAGAAAGCAAAAAATGTCGCCGCTCAATCTAAATACTAACGAAGCCATGATGAGCTTCTCTACGGCCAAAGCAATGGTTGCGGCGCAAGCTGGCAAACATTATCCAGCTCCGCACAAAATGGTAGAAACCGTACAAAAAGCATCTGCTTCAGGGCGGGATGGTGCACTAAAACTTGAGAACGAAGGCTTCGTGGCACTAGCCAAAACCGACGCTTGCCAAGCGCAAGTCGGTATCTTTTTAGCTGACCAATTAGTCAAAAGCAAAGGTAAAAAACAAGCCAAAGCCGCCACTAAAGAGGTGAAACAACATGCAGTGTTAGGGGCTGGCATAATGGGTGGCGGAATCGCCTATCAGGGAGCAGTCAAAGGCATAAACACTGTAATGAAAGACATTGCTCAACCTGCATTAGATTTAGGACTTGCTGAAGCGTCCAAAATCTTAAACAAAGGCATGCAGCGTGGCAAAGTTGATGCTAAGAAAATGGCAAGCACGCTCACTAATATTGTACCCACGCTGGATATGAACGCGATTAAAGACGCCGACCTTATTATTGAAGCGGTGGTTGAAAACCCCAATGTGAAAGCAAGTGTGCTTAAAGAAACCGAACAAACCGTTGCTGATGACGCGATTATCTGTTCTAACACCTCAACCATCTCAATAAATCAATTAGCACAAAGCTTGTCTAAGCCTGAACGTTTTTGTGGCATGCACTTTTTTAACCCTGTACATAAAATGCCCTTAGTTGAAATTATACGCGGTGAAAAGACGTCAGACAGCACAATCGCAACGGTCGTAGCCGCCACGCTGAAAATGGGCAAAACGCCGATTGTGGTCAACGACTGCCCAGGATTTCTAGTCAATCGTGTGCTATTCCCTTACTTTGCTGGTTTTAGCCGACTCGTGCTCGATGGAGCTGACTTTACCGAAGTGGATAAAGTCATGGAGAAAATATTTGGCTGGCCTATGGGCCCAGCGTATTTGCTAGATGTAGTGGGCATGGATACAGCAGACCATGCATCAGGCGTAATGTCTGCCGGTATACCTGAGCGCATGCAAAAAATTGATAACGATCCAGTTACCTTATTGTACAGCAATGAAAGACTTGGCCAGAAAAATGGCAAAGGTTTTTATGATTATGGCAAAGACAAGCGCGGGCGCCCTACTAAATCAGCGGCCGATGCCGCTTACGATTTGTTTAAGCCCCATGTTGCCCCAAGCAAAGAGTTTGATAAAGACGAAGTGATTGCACGCTTGATGATCCCGATGGCAAATGAGGCTATTCGCTGCTTAGAAGAAGGGATCGTAGGAAGTGCCGCAGAAGCCGATATGGCCTTGCTCTATGGTTTAGGCTTCCCTCCCTTTAGAGGCGGCATTTTCCGTTACATTGAGACCATGGGCCTGGATAGGTTTGTAGAGCTTGCCGACAAATACGCTGAACTTGGTCCAATCTATCAAATAACGGATGGTGTGCGCGATATGGCAGCATCTGGCAAATCATACTTCGCTTAAAGGCAACAGGAGAAAGAATATGAAAGATGTAGTAGTAGTCGATTGTATCCGCAGCCCAATGGGTCGCTCGAAAGGCGGAGTATTTAGAAACGTGCGTGCAGAAACCTTATCTGCACACTTGATGACACAGTTACTTGAGCGAAATCCCAATTTAGATCCCGGAGAAATTGAAGACATCATTTGGGGATGCGTGCAACAAACCAAAGAGCAAGGCTTCAATGTTGCCCGAAATGCACAACTTCTTACTGAGATCCCTAGAAGTACCGGTGCAGTTACTGTAAACCGCTTATGCGGTTCTTCTATGCAAGCATTGCATGACGCAGTTTCCGGCATAATGACGGGACGCGGTGATGTTTATATGATAGGCGGCGTAGAACATATGGGACATGTTCCAATGAACTACAATATCGATTTTCACCCCGGACTTGCAAAACATACTGCAAAAGCGTCTGGCAGCATGGGGATGACAGCCGAATTGCTTGGACGACAAAATGGGATCACCCGTGAAATGCAGGACGCATTCGCGGCTCGCTCTCATCAAAAAGCCGCAGCCGCCATGAATAATGGTGGTTGGGATAATGAAATCGTTGGCGTAGAGGGGCATGACGCAGACGGAGTGCTGGTGAAGGTGCAACATGACGAAGTTATCAGACCCGAAACAACCGTTGAAACACTAAGCGGTCTACGCCCTGTGTTTGACCCTGTCAATGGTTCTGTAACAGCGGGGACTTCTTCTGCCATCTCAGACGGTGCTTCGGCGATGCTTATTATGTCAGCTGATAGAGCAAATGCCTTAGGGTTAAAAGCGCGGGCAAAGATTCGCTCAATGGCAGTAGCTGGATGCGATGCAGCAATCATGGGCTTTGGTCCAGTTCCTGCGACTAAAAAAGCGCTTCAACGAGCTGGATTATCGATGGACGATATTGAGCTTGCCGAGTTTAACGAAGCTTTTGCGGCTCAGGCATTGTCGTGTATCAAGCAGTTAGGGTGGCTTGAGACCTATGAAGAAAAAGTGAATTTGAAAGGCGGTGCAATTGCGCTAGGTCATCCATTAGGCTGCTCAGGTGCACGAATCTCAACGACGCTGATAAATAACATGGAAGAGCAAGATGTTGGGATAGGCCTTGCCACTATGTGTATCGGCTTAGGTCAAGGTATTGCAACAATTTTTGAACGCGTTTAACTACCCAGTGGCCGAAATGAAAATGGCGCGATTTACGCGCCATTTATTCAATACTTTTTAAGCAAAGTATTAAGTGGACAGATTGCTAGCTATACCGTTTCTACGTTGGCTGCTTGCAAACCTTTTTGACCTTCTTCAACCTCGAAAGTAACGCGTTGGCCTTCTGGCAGTGTTTTGTAACCTTCCGCAACAATTGCGCGGAAATGGACAAAAACATCTTTTCCACCGTTATCTTGTGTTAAAAACCCATAACCCTTTTCAGGGTTAAACCACTTAACTGTGCCTGTAACCTTAGACATGTAAACCTCAAACTTAATATCAATACAGCGCAAAATTGATGCGCAATCAGCATTAAAGATAAGAAGCTTATTGAAATTAACCGCCAACCTTAAGCTAGCGTATATACTTTTCAGTATCCGATAAGGTCATTAAAATTCTTATCAATAACACCATAAGTTTAGCAGAAGCTCAGAAAACACAAGTGAATCGAGCATATATTTAACAAATAATTCACGCTATTTGGACTTAATCGTTTTAGTTATATTGCCAAGCACAAAGCGCTCGAGATACATCAACATGGGCGCATGATTGTATCCATAGCAAAATCATGCGCCTATGTTGCGTGGAAGTGTCCGCAATCTTTACAATAAGCAATATTTAGTTTTAAAAAACTCGTAAAAACATGGTGTTACAAAATGGTATGAATATTGATTAAAATTGCTCATCAGCACCATATTAATAATCGTGGATTGACTATTAGGTGCTACATGCAGAAATAGTATTTTACTGCGCTTACTCACTCATTTTGGAAAGGACAGTTTTATGAAAAAAGCACTTATCTTAATCACTTGTTTATTCGCTACGTCTGCGAATGCTGCTTTAGTATCATTTACAGACCGGAGCGCATTTGATGCTGCGGCTGGCGCGACTAGCATAGAGGACTTTGATTCATTCACCATCGATACACAATTCCATACAGGTACTCTCGATGTGGGCGACTTTAGCCTTTCAATGACATCAACTCCGAGCACCAATTTTAACATTATCGATGTTCCGCCATTAGCAAATGCAGAGTCCGATGTAAACGGTTCAGCAAATATGCGCGTGTTTACAAATGGCAACTTAGGGGTCGATTTAATGTTCATGTTCGATACCGCCATTTCGTCCTTTGGCGCAGACTTTAGAAGCCTGAATGATGAGATAGCAAGAACTGAGATTGTAGTAGGTGGCGAAGTGCTTACTCTGCCAATTGCGTCTGGTTCTGGTCAGGCCTCTTTTTATGGGTTTACGTCTGACACGGCTTTCACTTCGGTAATCTTTCGTGGAATCGTCAATGACGTATATGGCATTGACAACGTTACATACGGTTCTGCTACTGCGGTATCAGCTCCTTCAACCCTTGCTATGATGTTGCTTGGCGTTGCTGGCTTCGTTGTTGCGCGCAGAAAGCAGGCATAGTTCATACCTCGCAAATATGACTCGGTAGCTTATTCATAAGTTACCGAGACTTTGTGCCCTAGACCCAAAAGATAAACGTCATATTTGAATAAAAAGGGCATAAGATGGACGGGCGACAGTATAGAAATCATTCTTTCCTACAAAGACAATATCCCCACGTTCTCATCGCTCCAACCAGTCTTATAGAATTATATGTAGCAGTGGTTTTTCAATGGATTATACCAGTTTACTCGTGTTGTCCTAAGGACGAAGCGCTCTATCACCTCGAGAAAGACCGCAAACACCCGTTCTGGCTGATTCAGCTATGTCGGCACACTGCTTCATTACATCGCTAAAGGCCGTTAGCTTGTCGCTGGTGCCGGTAATTTCTATGGTGTAGTGCTGAGACGTAACGTCTAGAATACGTGCACGAAATATATCAACGTTTCGCTTCACCTCAGCTCGAGCGCCCTCAGTGCGTGTGGAAACCTTTATTAGCATAAGCTCGCGTTCAACATGTCCCGCCTCAGTTAAATCGACAACACGCAATACATCGATAAGCTTATTCACTTGCTTAGTAATTTGCTCTATAACCTTGTTATCGGCTTGAGTAATGATTGTTAAGCGAGACAAGCTCTCGTCACTTGTGGGCGCTACGCATAAGGAATCGACATTGTACCCACGCTGTGAAAATACACCCATAATGCGCGATAGTGAACCCGGCGCATTTTCCATCAATACTGAAATAATTCGTCGCATTAAGTTCGCTCCGTCTTACTTAATCTCATATCGTCCATCGCTCCATACTTAATTTGCATTGGATAAACATGTTCATTTTGATCCACTGCAATATCCATAAATACCAAACGATTTTTTTCAGCAAAGCATCGTGCCATTGCATCGTCCAATTCATCAAGCTTGTCGACTTTAATACCCACATGACCATAAGCCTCGGCAAGTTTCACAAAATCTGGCATCGAATCCATATAAGAATGGGAGTGACGCCCCTTATAATTCATGTCTTGCCATTGTCTTACCATTCCCAACGCCCGGTTATTCAATGAGATGATTTTTATGGGAAGATCATATTGTAAACACGTAGAAAGCTCCTGAATATTCATCTGAATACTGCCATCACCGGTTACCACAACAGAACAAGCATCAGGATGTGCAAACTGCACGCCCATGGCAGCAGGCAAACCAAAGCCCATAGTGCCAAGGCCACCAGAATTAATCCATCGACGCGGCTTAGCAAAGGGATAATAGAGGGCCGCGAACATTTGATGTTGACCAACGTCAGAACTGACGTACGCTTCCCCGTTGGTGTGCTCATATAAAGCTTCTATCACTTTCTGCGGCTTTATGACTTCTTCACCTTGCGCATAATCTAAACATTTGCGCGCGCGCCACTCATTAATTTGCTGCCACCAGTCTTCAAGCTTCTCATCTTGCTGAGATAAGTCATGGTCCTCAAGCACCGCCAAAATCTGCTCAATGACTGTTTTCACCGAGCCAACCACAGGTATGTGTGCGTTTACTGTCTTAGATATGGACGCAGGATCGATATCTACGTGGATAATATCTGCATGAGGGCAGAACTTATCGACATTGTTGGTTACCCGATCATCAAAGCGTGCGCCGAGGGAAATAATACAATCTGCATTGTGCATCGCTTTATTCGCTTCAAGCGTGCCGTGCATGCCCAACATGCCAATAAACTGTTTGTGCACGCTCGAAAATGCGCCCAAGCCCATTAGTGTACTGGTAACAGGCGCCTTTAACATTTCAGCCAGATGCGTTAGCACCACATCAGCGTCGCTAGCAATAGCCCCTCCACCGACGTATAAAACAGGCCGACTTGCCTTTAACAAGCTCGCAACGGCTTTTTTAATTTGCTTTGAATGGCCTTTCAATGTTGGATTATAAGAGCGCATTGTTACATCGTCGGGGAATATGTAAGGATGTGAATCCTGAACATTGACAAGATCTTTTGGTAAATCGACCACCACTGGGCCCGGTCGTCCGGTATTTGCAATATAGTAGGCTTGCGCGATGGCTTTTGGAATATCGACGGCACGCTTGACGAGAAAGCTATGTTTAACGACAGGTCTAGAACACCCTACCATATCCGTTTCTTGAAAAGCGTCTTCACCAATATGCATCGAAGGCACTTGACCTGATAAAACCACCATTGGAATGGAATCCATGTAGGCGGTCGCAATCCCGGTAAGCGTGTTGGTTGCACCCGGGCCAGAAGTCACGAGCACAGTACCCGTCTTTCCAGTCGCTCGGGCATAGCCATCGGCCATATGCGAAGCGCCCTGCTCATGACGTACCAACACGTGCTTTATTGAATCTTGTGCAAACAGTGCATCATAAATATCAAGTACAGCGCCGCCTGGGTATCCAAACAAATGGGTTACACCCACATCTTTTAAGGCCTCTACGACCATTGCGGCACCCGACATCATTCTCATCATTTGCCTCCTAAAAAAGCCTGATTGATTTAGCAGGCAATATACCTGCATAAATGAAAAGAAAAAACACAAAAACTGGAAAAAGTGAAACACCTATCCCGATATAGTAATTTTTTAGGATGAACATTCTAAAAAATGGGTTTTTTATGAAAAAATTAGGCTATTATTGTTTTTATAAATCATTTTTGGAGTATTGATAGCGAAACAATGACTATGCAATTGCTGCAAAAAGACTGGCCTATATGACCTTTCTTAATGGTCGAAGATTACAGTGCAGACCTTTGATAATCAAGGGTAAACTTTGTCTGAGTTGCAACGTAAACAATCATTCTGTGGATTTATCTCCACGCAGCCGCTTCACCTCAAAAAGTTGAAGGGCGTGTTATTGTTTTAGCGTAAGGAGCAAGTGTGCTCAAAGTTAGATCGTTGGAGAAAAGCTATTGTCTGACTCAAGGACAAGGCGAGCTTGATAACACTATCGTTCTGCAAGATTTGAATCTTGAATTGAAAGCGGGTTCTAGTATGTCGATTCAGGGCGAGTCGGGCTGCGGAAAATCCACTTTATTACATCTTATAGGCGCTCTGGACACTCCCGATGCAGGAAGCATCCTTTTACACTTAGATCATGTCCATGCCGCTCAACAGACCACACACAATAAAAAGCCCCTTGAGATCCACAATATGAGTGAGTCTGAAGCCGATGTATTTCGGCGCAAACATCTTGGCTTTGTATTTCAAAAATTCAATCTCATTGACTGTATTTCGGTTAAGGAAAACATTGAGCTCCCTTGTAAACTAAACGGAATTGACGACTCTTCCTATGTTCTTCAGCTCACACAAGAGCTAGGGATAGAGCAACACTTAAACAAGCTGCCGACCCAGCTTTCTGGGGGTGAGCAACAACGTGTTGCCGTAGCAAGGGCTCTGGCGCATAAACCTTCTTTAGTGCTTGCCGATGAACCCACTGGTAATTTGGATGAGAAAAACTCTGCGTTGGTGAGTCGTTTGTTATTTGATTCTTGCAAAAAGCTTGGGATAAGCCTTATCGCAGTTACGCACAGCGCAAAAGTGGCTGAACTTGCTGACGCACAATACTTAATCCATAACAAAAAAATTGCCATAAAGTCGAATACAGAGCACACGGTAATATGAAAAATGCCTTGTCTTACCTATGAATAAGCTTAGGTCTCTCCTTAAACATCGCTTAATTGAACCGAGTGTTTTTCGCTTACTCATGCTCAGTTATAAACACACATGGTTTAGCCTTATGATGGTGATTTTATCGCTGATTATTGCATGTGCGGGCTTAAGTGCAGTGCTCATTATTACCGCAGGGGCAAAGCAAAGCTATAGTGAATCAAGCGCCAGCGCTTTACTGAACGCAAGGCATGAAATCAGTGTGCAGCAACTGGAAACCAGACAAAGCGAAGGCATCAGCAAAGACGAGTATGCTAAGCTGCGTGCTCTGGGTATCGCGCCCTTAATTGCGGTTTCAAGCTTAAACGCGCATTTATACGTAAGCAATAAACGCGTAACGCAAAAACCTGCGCAGATAATCGGCATTGACGTGCTCGCTAGTTTGAATCAGGTGCATTTTTCCACTAAACAAGGTGAAAGCGTTTCCGCTAACTCAGCGCCAAGTACTCAGTCCTTAGTTTTCTCAGAGGAAATAGTACTCATTCATCCACGCTTTGCAGATGAGCTTGGCATTAATGAAGGTGAGCGTCTATCACTTAAAGATGCTCAACTTCCACCGCTAATGATGACTGATCTTGCTGGATTAGGTGACGATCTTATTGTCGATATTGCTACATTGTTTTCGCTGTCACCTTCTCAAAACATAGAACGTCTAGTGATTGTACAAGCACTCAGTCAGCGCGATATAGAAGCGATTGAAAATGCACTACCAGCGCACTTAAAACTACATTCGGTGTCCGTCAATCAGCTTCAAAGCACGCCAAACACAACCGATAGCTTTTATCTTAACTTACTTGCGATGGCGCTACTGATGTTTGCAGTCTGTTTATTCATCGTAATGAATGCATGCAACCTGCTCATATTTAAGCGTTTTGGCATGATCAAGGTGATGCGACAATTAGGCTTGGGCCGAGCGGCCATTTTGTTTTCACAAGCCATCGAGTTTTTCATTGTTGTCGCGATTTGCAGTGCCGTCGGTGTTGTAATAGGTGCGCAGCTCGCCGTGCTGGCATCACCCGCGGTTAGAGCAATTGTTGAAGGTTTGTATCAGGTCCAACTTGCGTTTAGCGATACCAGCTTCACTAGCTTGTATATTAAAGTGTTCGGGATTAGCCTATGCGGGATCGCGCTGGCCTTATTTGCCCCTTTTCGCGCGCTAAATAAAAGCTTGAGCCAAACCACACCCAGCGCTGAATCAGAAAAACTAAATAAACGATTGGGCATGCTATTTGTAAGTCTGTGCGCCATAGCGCTTTTCATATTCAATTTTACTCCTCTAGCGAATTATCTGCATATTTTATTAATTGGTGCAGCCTGCGTTATTCTTGCTGGATGTTGCGCCTTGATTATTGGCTTTCCTACCCTACTTCGCGCGTGTAGCAAGCTTATTCCGGCACAATTTACCTTGACACGCTTAAGCGTATCTCAGGCCCTTGCGCTGTCCCAAAAAACGAAAATCGCGTGCTGCGCGTTTTTCATCGCTGTCACCAGCAATATGGGGATGAATTTAATGGTAGATAGCTTTCGCGACAGCACACAAAGCTGGTTAAGTCAGCGTCTGGCAGCAAATCACTATTTGTATTCTGACGATAGTCAGCTAAATGCAAAACTGCCTGACTTAGCGCGGCAAAACGGTATCACGCTATTCCCTCGATTCGAAAAAAGCGCTAGCTTGTATGGACAGCCCACCCAAATATTCAGCTACCCTGTAAACGATACCTTCAAACAAGCGATGGCATTTTATACAGCGCGTTCAGACGTATGGGAGGGATTTGAATCGGGGCAGTATGCGCTAATTAATCAACAGTTTTCCATTCGCAACAAACTTCAGCTTGGTGACAGATTTGAATTGTCATTTGATTCTGAGAATATCAGTCAAAGCCTTAGCGTTGGAGGCATTATTTATGACTATGGAAATCCGAGCTCACAGGTGTTGCTGCCAATATCGTCGTTTAATCCGAAGCTCGACCCAAGCACCATATTTGCCTTGCTTGGAACACCTTCTCAAATAGATAGCTTTTCCAAGCAATTAAGCGAGATGGGCGTCGATACAGCCAGACAGTTATTTGAAACAGAACAGATCCTTAAAGGTTCAATGGAAATATTCGACCGCACTTTTATCATCACCGACGGCCTTAATTTGGTTACATTGCTGGTCGCTTCACTCTCGCTTGCTTGCACAATTGTCATTCTTTTGGATCAAAGCCGTGCGCAAATGACGCTGCTGCGAGCGCTAGGCGTGTCACTTTGGCAGTCAAGAATGATGCTAATGCAACAATACACCGTATTGTGCTTTATCGCTTTGCTTGCAGCGACGCCATTTGGCATTTTGCTAAGCTATATACTCATTGAACAAATCAATTATCACGCATTCAATTGGTCTTACCCTTTGCTAATTAACTGGCTTGATATTGCCAGGCTCTATGCAATAAGCCTCATCATTGTTGTGCTAATAATTAGCCTGCCTATCATTTATTCAAGTAAGCAGAAGCTGGTGGAGGACTTACGATGTTTAGACTAATCAAGGTCATTATTGTGACTGTCTTGTTCAGCCTGTTTTTAAGTGCATGCGATAACGATAAACACAATGCGGATATATCTGTAGCAGCAGAAACGTACAATGGAGATTTAGACGCTAAACAAAAACCTCCTCAGAGAATCAATCCTAATTTCTTGCGATCAAGTGGCAAAACTGCCGACCCAAGTTATCAAATCACCTTTCCCTTTGACCATTTACCGCATCCTAATTTTGATATTGAGTGGTGGTACTTAACCTCCAACTTAAAAGGCGATGATGGGAAAGCATATTCATTGCAATGGACGCTATTTCGATTTGCTCAGCGCAACAGGCAAGATGATTGGTACCAAGGTCAGATCTATATGGCGCATGCCTCTCTACATTCTCAAAGCGAACATTGGTTTGAAGAACGATTTGCGCCCGCTGGTCTTGGCAATGCCTTTGTTGAAAAAACAAGCGCCGGCGCAATTGAATTAGCCATGGATGATTGGAAGTGGCTTGGTGAACTTAAAAACGGATCGCTTTTTCCATCAACGCTGAACTTTAAAATTAGACCATTGGTAAGTACTACTCTCGATTCCGGCGCACGCCTGCCTGCGCAAAACGGCGAAACTAGCCAAGTTCCACCACAAGCTAGCGTAAGTTTGAAGCTATCTAGCATTGGTCCTTTTATTTTGCAGGGTCAAGACGGATACAGCATCAAATCGGCACAAGGACGTCATGCTTCACATTACTACTCCCAGCCCTTCATACAAGTAGACGGCACTATTCATTTTGCAGAGCAATCGGAAAAACCAGAGCTGTCAATCGATGCTAGTTCAACCTCTGGCACAGTAACAAATGAAGTGAAAGTAAAGGGCCTGGCTTGGTACGATCACGAGTGGTCTTCTGCTCTCGTGGATAGCGAAACGGCGGGGTGGGATTGGATGTCTTTGCATTTTGACAATGGCGACAAACTCATGGCCTTTCAGATGCGCTTATCCAACGCAGATGGAGAATCAAATAACATGTCTTATCAAACCGGTACCTACATTTACGCCAACGGCGATTCTCAGAGCTTACTACCACAAGACATTGAACTAAGTATTTTACAAAACCAAATGGTGGCTGGACGAAACATGCCCTTAAAATGGGAAGTTAACATTCCTTCAAAGGCGCTAAAAGTGATCGTAGAAGCAACAAAAGCCAAATCTTACAATCCTTCTATTTTTCCTTATTATGAGGGTGCAGTCTCATTTGAGGGCACCCATTCAGGCATTGGATTTTTAGAGCTTACTGGCTACTAGCGCTTGTTTATCTGCCGAAGTGATGTCTTTAATCAAAATCTTCATCAATATCCATTGCCATTTCACCTTCTGCATCGTCTGTAACTGAATTTTTTCGAGTGCCGTAAATGCTTCCCGCTTTCGGCCGATTAATGCGTTTTTGATACTTTAACCAAGCCCTTTCGGCTGCTGATTGTGGCGCGCAATCGCCTTTTGCAGCATTTAAAAAGTGAAAGTCTTCTTCATCCCTTGGCGCTATCTCACCATCAACAAGCGCGGCAATTAAACAGCCATACTCGCTAAGGGCGCGACTTTCCGCAATAGAAAAATCGCCTGAACGGGAAAAACCATAAGGGTAATTTTTAGAGTCGCTAAAAACGCGATTAAGTAGTACTTCTTTGGATAAACTAGCCACGCCACATTGCTCCACAGTTGATTGACATTAACTATAAAAAACAACATCTTAGCCCGAAAAGTTAGGCATATTCACACAACAAGTTCAGGCGTCTCGAATCTGCGAGCATGCCTTGAAGATCTCGTTTTACTCTTGAATATCGGCACTGTCAACAGAATTGTTTAGCCATGATAACAATTTAAATTTTCTGCAACGAATGTGTCACGAATGCGTCATGAATGAGGATTTGTATGGCATACGTCTTTACGCTATTTTGAGAATTGAGCTATGCTCAGTACATCGATTCAAACCAGTAGGGCGTCAAAAATGACCCAGCTATTAAGCCAAAAAGACCTAAGCAGGTTCACTACATGTGTTGCTGTCACATTCTGCTTGCTGATTTCAGTCCATAAGATTGCAGCAGCTGATGAACCCAAGCACGATGACGTGCTTGCCTACGCTTTCAATCAGAGCATCACAGAATCACAGCTTCAAGAAAGATTTGAGGCCCAAAAACAAGAGGCGCCTGAAGGCCTAGTAGCAAATTTTGAGTACAATCGTGAGCAAATGTTTATGCGTTGGCTGTATTCGCTTATCGGTGCAGACCTCGACGAGAGATGCAGCGTGGTGGTCACAGATTTAGAAATTCAAAGCTTTCACCAAAGTATGAACACATTCTCAAACTTGCGTGAACGAATAGATGGGCTGGATGAGCAAACCATACAAGCAATGAAGCCGCACATGAACACCATAGCCGATGCCAATATACGTACCTACAAACATAATAAGTGTTGATATGAACAATATGGCGGCAGCGTGATTTTTCAACAAGGCAACCCTTTTGAAGCAATTGGTGCAATGACTCAGTATTTGCGTGAGCTTCAAGAAACGCAAAGACTGCTAATCATCGATACTCAGCTCAAGTCTGCGTTTTGGGCGTATTTTAATCAACAGCGTATCTTCGAACTCAAAGAAAGTGAGATTAATTATGATCAGCCATGGTGGCTCTTGAGAAATCAAAATAAAGAGCAGTAAGGCCTACGCTTACTTCGAAATCCACGCCCAGTTCATTTCACAAATAACCGGCTCATCGCCGGACTCATCCGTCACTTTGACCGCAACCATTAAGTCACCCTTATCTTCGCTTTGCATTTGTAGGATTTGTTTATCTGTGACATGTGCAACAGCTGTTATGTCGCCTACAGAGCGTTTCACATATTTAAGATTCATCGACTTGATCAAAGGCAACTTATCACCGGGCAAATTGAGTCCGACTACAAAACCGCTTGCAGATTCGGCAAGGAGCGCCATCGCCGCAGCATGTACGCCGCCTATATGGTTTTGCACTTTAGTTCGATTCTTTTGAAAAAAGGTGACCTGTTTGAGATCGGTATCTAGAATTTTTACGCCGGCAGTGCGCACCAGCTTCACTTTATATCTAAATACAAACGTGAGTAAAAACATGGCAAGACCGTGGGGATAAGTCAGGCATTTATCTGCGAATGTTCTAAGTGGATTTATTTTTGCCATGCTCTATATCCCAATTAAATGACCTGTTGCGCCGTGGTTACCTTCAACTGGTCGGATGTCATATTTTGAGTTATGTTAACGTGCTCGCAGAATCGGGTCAATACGGACAATGCTGGCGTGTTTGGCGCTGTAAAAAAATTTACTGTGGCAACACCAACGCTAGCGCGCCTCGAAGACCGGAGTCTGTATTGAGACCTGGCGTAACGATTATGTCTTCAATGCGAGTTCCTTCTGGCAAACATAAATAGTCATTCAACATTCTTTGGGTGTGATAAATCACCTTTTTTAGCAGAAAGCTTTGTTGCATAACACCGCCCCCAAGAATGATTTTTTGTGGCGAGACGGTCATCAATAAATTATGACAAAACTGCCCTACAACCTTCGCCTGCATATCCCAGGCAGGATGGTCGGGTTTCATGTCCATAGTACTCTGACGCCAAATCTTCTCCATAGAGGTACCTGAGGCAAGTCCTTCGACGCAGTCACAATGAAAGGGACACTGACCGGGTTCATCCATTGGAAAGCCTTCCGGCACTTTGATTCTCATATGCCCCATTTCAGGATGAACCAGGCCTTTCAGCGTTTGTCCATTTACCACCAATCCTCCTCCAAACCCAGTGCCAATGGTCACATACACTACTACTGAGCAACCCTTTCCTGCTCCCCATCGCGTTTCTGCCAGTGCAGCTGCGTTTACATCTGTATCCACTTTCACATTCACTTTTAAAGCTGAAGATAAAGTGCTTACTACCGGCGCGTTACTCCAATGAGGCTTGGGCGTTTTAGTGATGTTTCCGAAGGTGCTTGAGCGAGCATCCAAATCGAGCGGGCCAAAACTTGCTAGGCCAAGTTCGTTAAAGTTGTGCCCTTGGGCCTTCAGCGAGGCATAAAACTGTATCACCTCGCTAAGTGTTTGCTCAGGTGTAGTGGTTTCTATCCGCGTTTTGGCAATTTCATTCTCGTGCAAATCGTAAAGTGCACAAATAAATTTGGTGCCGCCAGCTTCAATTGCTGCAATAGAATCAGCGCTCATATGTTGTACCTCTTTTTGACATGGTCAAGACACCTGCCAACCCACGGAATGTTATGGCTTGTTGATCTTTGATTTCGCCATCTTAATCGATTAAGATGGCGAAATCAAAATGTTAATTATTTGCTAATGACAGATGAATAAAGCTAAAAAACAAGCCCGTTGTCAGCGCAAAATACCAGAGAAGTAACAAATGGATATTTCAAAAGAAAGTGCCCTTTCGCTTAGTCGCATTTTACAATCGCTTGATTTAAGTGGCTTGAGCAAGACACAAAAAAACGTATTTGTGCAGCGCCTTGATGAGCACTTTCCGTCACTTTTTCAGCACTATTATGATGTTTATGGTTGGCAGTACGATTTCTTCTATCATCTGCAATCGCTGGTTCAGGTATTGTTCGAGGGATTTGCCGCTCGTCCTCGATCACTTAAAAGCAAGGATATGGCACGCATAGACAATCCGCATTGGCACAAAAAAGAAAGTATGCTTGGCATTGCTTGTTATGTTGATTTATTTGGCGGAGATTTAAAAGCGCTCAAAAAACGCATTCCATATTTTAAATCAATGGGCATCAATTACGTGCACTTAATGCCGCTGTTTAAAGCGCCAGAAGGGGATAGCGATGGTGGCTACGCGGTGTCAGATTATCGAAGCGTTAACCCAAGTCTAGGTGATATTGATGACCTGAAAAATTTAGCAGCCGCATTCAACAAAGAAGATATCAATCTGGTATTGGATTTTGTATTCAATCACACCTCAGATGAGCACCAATGGGCGCTTAAAGCAAAATCCGGTAGTACTGAGCATCAAGCGTATTATTGGATGTTTGATTCAAAAGACATTCCCAATCGTTACGAAAATCACTTGCGAGAGATATTTCCGCAAGTTCGTCGAGGAAATTTTAGCTTTGAGCCCAGTACACAAAAATGGGTTTGGACAACGTTTAACAATTTCCAATGGGACCTTAACTACTCAAACCCAAGCGTTTTTAATGCCATTACAGGTGAAATGCTTTTCCTTGCCAATATAGGCTGCGACGCGCTGCGTCTTGACGCCTTGGCCTTTATTTGGAAAGAAATGGGCACTAGTTGCGAGAATCAGCCAAAGGCGCACACACTCATCCAAGCCTTTAATAGATGTCTGCAAATTGTATCGCCAGCGGTTGTGTTTAAATCTGAAGCCATTGTTCATCCAGATGAGGTCGTTAAATACATCGATAAGGAAGAGTGTCAGCTGTCTTATAATCCGCTTTTAATGGCGCTCATTTGGAATAGCTTAGCCACACGAAAAACACGCTTAATTACAGCCTCAATGAAAAAAACCGGTACAATCTCAAACGACTGCTCATGGGTAAATTACGTAAGATGTCATGATGATATAGGCTGGACCTTTGATGATCAGGTAGCTGAAGAGCTGGGCATTAATGGCGAAGACCATCGGCGTTTTTTAAATCAGTTTTACACAGGGCGTTTCGCTGGCAGTTTTGCAAACGGAGTGCCCTTTGGTGAAAACCCGAGCACCGGAGACTGTCGAGTATGTGGTTCTCTTGCGTCCTTATGCGGCCTTGAAAGAGCGCAAGCAGAGAATGATAGCGCTGCTGTTGAACTCGCTGAAAAGCGGATATTGCTCGTTCACAGCATCATTTTAAGCATAGGTGGTTTACCGCTACTGTACGCCGGGGACGACTTTGCACTCATAAACGATTACGGCTATCAACAAGATACCGCCAAGCAGCACGATGCCAGATGGGTGCATAGGATTGACGTTAGCAATGATATGCTTGAACGCTCACCCAACCCACAAATCACTGACTTATTAAAAAGGCTAATCCAAATACGCCAAAGCAATGCCGTGTTTGGTGACGCTAATACGCACTTTTTAGATGCGCCAAATGAACACTGTTTTGCTTATCTTCGCGATAATGGTGTGCAAAAGTGCTTATGTATCGTGAACTTCAGTGAACATACTGTGCACATTCACTCCGATTACTTCACACAGCTTGAACAATCTATTGCGCTTGATTTAGTCAGTGGGTCAACACTAGACTTAAAGCAAACAATGATATTAGACAGCTATCAGTTTACTTGGCTAAAAGTGAGCTAGGTGACCGCTATGCATGGCCTGCTCGTCGGACTTTAAGTTCAGATTCAATATTCGCGATTGTCTGTTTATCTAAGGTGTAGAACAGCATCATTAATCCGCCAATCGCAAATAAAATGGCAGGTACAGCCGTTGCCATAAGCCTTAAGCCCAATATTGCCTCATCGGTCTGTACTTCGTTTGCCACAAATCCTACATAAGCAAGGATAAAACCAGGCAAGGCTCCCCCGAGGGCAGAGCCAAATTTTAAAGCAAACATTGACGCGGACACCGTTAAGCCAGATGTTCGTTTACCCGTTTTCCACTCGCCATATTCAGCGCAATCAGTAAACATTGAGAAAAACAGCGTTATCACCACGCCAAAAGTACCAATGCCGATAAAGTGCAAGAATACCGTTAGCGCATACATATCGGGCGGCACAAAATAGCCAATCATGAGCAAAACAGCATGCAAAACACACATGAACAGGACGATGCGATGTTTGGAAAAGTAAAGCGCTAACCATGAGGCGATCATCGCTCCAAAAATTTGTCCTATGATCCCAAACGACGTGAAGATGGCGACCCTATCAAATATCCAAAATACGGCTTCACCGCTGTCTTGCATATAGTATTTTACGTAATAGATGATGGACGAAAATCGAGCAATCAATCCAATTACAATAAGAATGCACGATACCGCTAGCATAATCCACGAGGTGTTTTTTACTAGCTCACCCATGTCTTTGAGCACCGATGATTCATGTTTTGGCAAACTAATGCGTTCTTTCGTTGACGCGTAAGTAAACCAGAAAATAGCAATCGACAGGCCAGCAAAAATACCCATGGTAATTCGAAAACCCAGTACGTCGTCACCACCACCGAGCAGCTTAGATAATGGAGTTGCGAATGCAGCTATCAACAGGGTGCCAATGCCGGCGCATACTAAGCGATAGGTTGTGGCTTTGGTTCGCTCTTCTGCCGATGGGTGAATGACCGCTAAAAGCGCAGAATAGGGAACGTTGATAGCGGTAAACGCTAGCATCACCCCGATATAAGTGACATAAGCATAAATGAGTTTGCCCGTATCAGAAAAATTGGGGCCGAAGAAAATTGCAAAGCCCAGCAAACCGTAAGGCACAGCCATCCACAACAGATAAGGGCGATATTTGCCCATCTTAGTTTGTGTACGATCGGCAACCGCACCCATTAGTGGGTCACTCACTGCATCAACAATCTTTGATATTAATAGCATCAGTCCCACGGCGGCAGGCGCTAGACCGTAAATGTCGGTAAAATAATAAAGCAGATATAAACCGAAAAAGCCAAGGTAGAAATTGGAAGCCATATCACCCAAACCGTATCCCAACTTTTCCTTAAAAGATAAGCTGGGATGGCTTTGTGGCTTTTGCTCATTTGATTGCATAGCAACTTCCTATTTTGCAGCGTAATGTGAGGAAAAATGTACAAAATCCTCGATTTACGTCAGGCAGTGCCTATCTAAAAGGCACTTAAATTTATCTAAACACGATTTAACATCATATTAACTTAAACGATTAAGATAAGAAACCACTTTGTTGCTAGCGGTTTTTTTTGAACAATAAGAAAGAGCGGAAATGCTCGTTGTAGCGCGAGATTACGCGGAGTCTCTAACAACCAATTTGGCTTCCATCATCACCTGCCGAGTATCATTCTCAAGCAACATTGTGGCAGCCAGCTGGCCTTTTTCATAACCTTGCTGACTAATAGTAGTTAACGCTGGTTGATTTCGCTTTGCTTCAGCTATGTCATCAAAACCTGTGATCCTGAGATCTTCTGGCACTCGCAGCCCCAACTCATCTGCGACCTTACACGCTCCTATAGCAATGATATCTGACATGCATAAAATGACATTTGGACGCTGTGTCCGAGCTAATAGAATCCGTGCACCATCGATGGCTTGCTCAAGCACATTGACTGGCATGTGGATAATATTATCTGCAGGAATCTCAGCACCTCGTGATTTGGCACCCGCTACATAGCCAAAAAGTCGTTGCCATGAGATTTCTTGTTTGTCATGGTCAAGATCCTTATCTTCGATGGGGCGCACCTGATTATCAGCAATTAATCGCATACCCATGATAGCTGGGATATCTCGCTCGCCATGAATTGCGTGCTCGGCTAATTCTTTACATGCTGAAAAGTTATCAATGTTCACAGACGACACGTCGGGCGCATCAAAATCGACAACGATGCAGGGCTTTCCCGATCGTGTAACACGATTAAAACTCTGCCCTTCTGGCGCACCATAAAATATAAAGCCATCAGGTAATGACTCTGCTCGCACTTGCGCATCTGACATGACAGTAGAGGATAATAAAAGCAGTTGCTTATTGGCTTTTGCTAATACTTCCGTAATGCCGGCCATAAAGTCAGTTGCCATCGGGTCTGAAAAACTATAGGTAAGGGAGTCAGAAAGCATGACAGCAATCACATCAGACTGACCAGATCGAAGTGAACGCGCGATCATACTTGGCCCCGAATAGCCGATGCGTTGGCACTCTAGTAATATCCGCTCACGCAATGACTTCGAAAGCTGATCAGGACGGTTAAATGCATTTGAAATGGTTGCAGTGGAAACGCCAATCAATTTTGAAACATCTTTTAAAGATGGCGGCTTTTTAGTGCGGGTCACGCTGAATCACATGTTTACTTATACACGAGGTATAATGTGCCACAAACCGCTGTCTTATACTAGAGATATAGAACACAAGCCATTTACACTAATTGATCAATTATGAAACACATAAGTTGCAAAAGGTATTGATGAGGGTGGTAAAAAGATTGGAGCGGGAAACGAGATTCGAACTCGCGACCCCGACCTTGGCAAGGTCGTGCTCTACCAACTGAGCTATTCCCGCAAACCGGATATGGGCGTTTGTCACAACCGGACGCGCATTATAAAAAAATCGCGCGAGGTTGCAAGCATCTTTTTTGTTTTTTTCTGCTTAATTTGCGCATATGCCAGCCGATAAACATAGATGTGGTGAGACACATTTAATTGAGGTCGCAGGGAGAGTATGCAAAACAGTGAGATATAAAATTCTACTTATTGAGCAAGACGGCTCAAGCCTTCGCGTATTAAAGCGGGTGATCGGTAAAGCCAACCTTGATGTTGTTGTTGCAACCAGCTTAACCGAAGCCAAGATTATATTTGACCAATCAACACCTGAATCGTTTTTATGCGCAGTAGTGGACTACTACTTACCTGACGCAGAGCATGGTGAGGCAATTGACTTTGCTATTTCCTCTTTTGTACCGGTTATCGTGATCACCAGCCAAACTGACCAAGATGTGAGAGAGCGCATTTTAAGCAAAGCCGTTGTTGACTATATTCCAAAAAGTAACGCTCAGATCTTTGATTATTTGTCTCGTTTGCTTACTCGCCTAGATAAAAACAAGAACGTGGGGGTGCTCGTAGTCGGTGGCAACACTAAAAACCGAAATGAAATTAGTACATTGCTGGGTCGGCATAACTTTTTAACCTATCAGGCTAATTCAACTGAGAACGCGCTTAGCACCTTGCAAAAGCATGCACATATAAAGCTAATGATCTGCGATCAGAATATCCCTGCAAGCACAGGTGTAGACCTAGTTGCTCAAGTTCGCAGGCGGTATGACAAAGAACAATTAAGTATTATCGGCGCTAGCGACAAAAACGAGGCGGCCTTGCTTGCAAGCTTTATTAAAAGCGGCGCAAATGACTACTTGCGTAAACCCTACTGTCATGAAGAGTTTTTTTGCCGCGTATTGCAAAATGTGGAGTATGTGGAACAAATCGAGTTGATAAAAAAGACTGCGAACATGGATTATCTAACCGGCATTGGCAACCGCAGGCACTTTTTTGCTCAAGTGGGCGACATCATGGGGCGCAAGCCTGATTCTATGTCATTGGCGCTTATCGATTTAGACCATTTCAAGAGTATTAACGATACCTACGGGCATGACTTTGGCGATTTAGTGCTAAAGGAGACCGCAAAGTTGATGAAAAAGCACTTTCAATCAGCCTGTATCTCTCGATTTGGTGGGGAAGAGTTTTGTGTATTCATGCATGGTGTATCGCAGCAAGACGCGTTTCAAAAATTAGATGACTTTAGACAAGCCGTTTCAGAGCGAACATTTAAGCGAAAAAGTCAACGTGTTCAGTGTACGCTAAGCGTTGGTCTCGCGCATACATCCAATGCAAAACTAGAGACGCTTTTAGGGCAAGCCGATGAGTTGTTATATCAAGCGAAAGCTAATGGGCGTAATCAAGTCGTTACTTAGGGCTGTATCTGAAAAATGCGTTTGTTTCAAATGACTGACTAACGAGGCTATATTTCTTTTTTCTTCCAACTTGAGCAAGCGCTTTACTTTCTGCAGTGGATTACTGAACAGTATTTCTTTTCATGTTATTTTCAAATCTTACTAGAGCCTGTGCGGCGGCCGCTTTAATCTGCTGCGGATGATTGTCGCTTTCCATTATCATTTTAATATTAGCCATCAGTTTATCTGTGGGCTTATCAAAATATCGAAGTCCTTTAATTGCCTCGTACTGAAGTTGATGGGTACCAAATTCCAAATGTGAATTCATAATATCCAGAGTTTTGTCAGTGGGAGAAATCGCGGCAAGCTTAATAATTGCCTCTGCCGAGACTGATTCAAGCTCATGAAAGCTTAACTCTTCCAGTCTCTCTATCAACAAGTCACGCGCATAATTGCTCTGCACTTGGTCATGTTTAAGCTCAATTACATTAACTAACGTAGACAATGCCTGCGGATCTTTCTCAATGAGTGTAGCCTCAATTAAAATATGGGTGAGCTGTTCCTGCTTTAAAGTATCTGCTATCGCGGAGTCCAATAAAGTATGCGCATCACGTCTTAGGCTTAGCTTGTCGGAACGAATTAGCTTAGCCATAAAGTCAACTTTTGCCTCATTGGTAGTGTTGTAGATCATTTCAAATAGCTGTTGTTTTTGAATAGCCTCGTCGGTTGAAAGATAAAGTTGCGCGACAAGTTCAAATCCCTTTTGCGAACTATTGATAAAGTCAATTGCACTCTCTAAGTCACGCTCGGATGTATCAGCTCGGCTCAAATAAGCGCGTAGGTCGTCAATATTGTTGATAGAAATACTATCAAGAGCTTCTAAGTGAGTTGTATCTGGTTTATTTGCTAACAAAGGTTTTTGTTCTCGTGCGTAAGGCGAAACCTTATCTACAGTCTTTATCTTTTCTGGTATTGAAGAACGAGTATTGGGAGCGTCAGTTATTGCATTGCTCTTTTCATATCTTTGTATATTTAAGTCACTTTCAGGTTGGCTTAGCGTAACCAAAACACTCATAAAACACGCGCAAATAAAAATGAAGACAAGAAAATATTTAATATAGGACCAATGCATCGTGACTCTCTCAGTAAATCCACATCAGTTTCTAGCAAACAGTATGTGTTGTTAACATCATTTATTCCCGCGCACTTAATGCCAAGTGTTGATATCTCTTTTAGGACAAGATAATAATCATAAAAGATCACTTGGATAACGTTACCCACCCTTCACTTGTTGCGAAATCGTATATTTTTTAATCAAATCTCGCCAAATGCAACCATTAAAACCTGCGAACAAGCAGGTTACATCAAATTTAATCAGGGTTTAATCCAATGAAAACAAAGGTTTTTCTTTACATACTTGGCGGTATTTTAACAAGCATGATGTTTTTCGCTAATGTTCAAGCTCAAGAAGCATGTGACTGGTACGGAAGGGAAATTGTTCCCATATGCACGATTGCACAGACCGGCTGGGGGCGAGAAGATGGCGAAAGGTGTATTAGCCGTAACGCTTGCATAAACGATCAACCATCTAATCGAGGCGGTATAGTAGGTGATGGCGGCTCTGGCGGTGGCGGCGGCGGTGGCGGCGGCGGTGGCGGCTCTGGCGGTGGCGGCGGTGGCGGCGGCGGTGGCGGCTCTGGCGGTGGCGGCGGTGGCGGCGGCGGCGGTGGCAGTCCTGGTGGCAGCGACCAATGTAATACTACGCAACAGTGTCAGGCTATCTACGGTAGCTCTGCAAATGATTGTCGAGACAGCCAAAGTGATACAAGTGTCTGTATGTGCGGTTCACAACCATGCGACAGCGTCGTAGGTGGCGGTGGTGGAGGCTCAGGCGATATCCCCCAACCGCCTTCTTCATGCAGTAACGAAAGCTTTGATATGACCTCGGGATTCAAGCTTCATACTATTTTGGATAGAAATACACCGCGAAGCGAATTTTCAGACTATACCGATTGGTATACCGAAAATGGAAACATACAGCGTTTTCAGCTAAACAATGGTGATCAAAACCAAACTTCCAGCATTTTACGTCCACGTGTTGAAACGCATCAGTCACCGCGCTGGACGAGAGGCAGCACAAGCTCTTGGAGAGAGTTCAGCGCAAATTATTATCTTGCCGAGTGGGATATACCTCAGCGATACGCAGTATTTCAAATCAAAACAAGCGACGCGAGTAATTTTATTATCCAAGCCTTGATTGATACCGATGGCAGTCTAAACATTGCCCGCCGAAGCAAAGGTTGGGTAGAGATTGCCGACGATGTATACCAGAAGCCCTTTAATCTTCGTGTGCGCTCAACAGGGTATCGATTTGAAGTGTACCTAAATTGCGAGCTAGTATTGGCAGAAAATCATCCTCAACCTGAGCTTGAAAGCAGCAGCACTCGTTACGGCTGGAGATGGGGGTTGTATCGTCAAGCCGCAGATGACGATAGACACGACGGAACAACTGTTATGTACGCAACAGGGGTGCAATACGAATAAGGCCTAAAGTGCACATTTAGATGTGTCCACTCGAATACCTATACTAGAGCAAATGAAATCTAGTTAGGCGTTCATCAATAATTACAGTCATTTACAACAATAAACGCCAGTTTAGACTGGCGTTTATTGTATTTATTGACGTCGCAACATCCCTCGCCTTGCTCGTTACCTGCAAGAGAAAGCTAACACTTATAGATACTGCGAAAGCTTTTGCTCAGAAGCTTGCCATTATTTATTGGTGTTGATATAGATAGGCCTAATTGGCTAACCCTTGCACTGGGACGCATTATGTCAGCAACAATCAACCTACCCTCTATTCTTGAAATTGGTGCTGGCGCAATCAAAAAGCTACCGATTATTTTGCAAAGTATTAACTGTAAACGACCTTGTTTAATTACCGACGAAACCATGGTCGATTTAGGCTTTGCTAACATGGTAATGGATATTCTTAAAGGCAACGGTATTTCGCTATCAGTGTTTTCAGACGTGATGCCTGAACCTGACGAAGTGTCTATCCAAGCTGCTGTCGATATGGTATCCAGCGCTGATTTCGATTGTTTAATTGCGCTTGGCGGGGGCAGTGCCATAGACAGTGCAAAAGCCATTTCACTTCTAGCCTCGCATGGCGGTCAAATGCGAGACTATAAAGTACCTCATCAGGTTATGCAGAAAAGTCTACCGCTCATTGCCGTTCCAACTACTGCCGGCACAGGGTCTGAGTGCACGCGCGTGACCATCATTAGCGACAGTAAAACATCCGAGAAGATGCTGTGTATGGGGCCAGGCCTTATGCCAATAGCAGCCATTGTTGATTACGAGCTATCATTAACCGCGCCTTTTCGTATCTCAGCAGATACGGGCATTGATGCACTCACACATGCGATTGAGGCTTACGTCAGTAAAAAAGCAAATTTGTATAGTGATCAACAAGCAGTTGCAGCTATGAAATTAATTGCGCCAAACTTAGTGACCGCTTGCGAGAAGCCTGAAAATCATCGGGCAAAAGAAGCTATGATGCTAGGGGCATGCCTTGCAGGAATTGCCTTTTCAAACGCCTCGGTTGCTCTAGTGCACGGCATGAGCAGGCCTTTGGGCGTCCATTTTCATGTACCTCACGGTATGAGTAATGCGATGCTATTGCCTGCTATCACAAAATATTCATTGGAAAGCGCAGCGAAGCGATATGCTCAATGCGCACTTCATATGGGTTTAGTTGCTTCATTAAATGACATTGATGAATGCCACAGTAAACTAATGGCATTTTTAAATCAGCTTAACGCAAGGCTCAAAGTCCCTAGCATGTCTGAATTTGGCATAGAGCAAAATCCGTTTAAGGACTTGCTTGATACAATGGCGGAACAGGCCTTAGCGTCTGGGTCGCCCAATAATAATCCTAAGGTGCCAAGCAAAGAGTGTATTATTGATTTGTATCGACAGGTTTATGTTTAAGCTTATTAAAACAATATAAACATATTTGATCCAAGTATGGCGCATCTTCATGGATTTGTGTCTATATCCAGTCTAATTAACTCGAATTCTGAATAAGTTAGCACTTAGCAGGCTGCTGATCACTTTAAAAACAACACGAAAAACGTAGATTGCGCAGAAATAACATGATGGGCCTCTTAAATACTAAACACATGCTTACGATAATACTGAAGCTCTTCAATCGACTCTTTTATATCATCCAAAGCCAAGTGAATGCCCTTTTTAACAAAGCCTTTAGTAATGTCAGGTTGCCACCGTGCGCAGAGCTCTTTAATGGTGCTCACGTCTATATTTCGGTAATGAAAATACGCCTCTAATTCGGGCATGTATTTAACTAAAAAGCGCCTGTCTTGACCTATAGAATTGCCACAAAGCGGTGATTTACCCTTGGGCACATAGTCATGCAAAAACGCAAGTGTTTCGTCTGCCGCTGATTTAGCGTCGTAAGTGCTTGCTTTGCAACGCTCTGTTAATCCTGACTCACCATGGGTTTTGGTGCACCACTGGTCCATTGAATTGAGTACCTCATCGCTTTGGTGTACCGCAATTACAGGACCTTGCGCCAAAATATTCAAGTCCTTGTCGGTAACAATGCTTGCTATTTCGAGCACAACACAGGTCTCAGGGTCGAGGCCAGTCATTTCCATGTCAATCCAAACCAAATTTTGATCATTTAATGCCGCATTCATTGCCATCGTGGCTCACGCTCCGTTTCTTATTTCATGTGTTGATGCTGTGTTTTTGATTTAAGCTGATTAAGTTTAGCTTAAACTTTCTGTATGTCGCTAAAACGACTCCATTTATTCCACAATGGTAGTTTCAATTAACATCTAAATGCAAGACACGCCCTAAAAGAGTATTATCTGTCGCGTCAGAAGCAATAATTTGGAATTGCGCAGTGGCTAAAAAGCCAAAACTATCAAAAAACCAACAGCGTCAAGTTGCCCGTAATCGTCATAAACGCATGGATTTGGAGAAACCCGCCGCCGCTGAGGGAACGGGGCATTTAGGTGAACAGCAATCTGGGAGGGTCATTAGCCGTTTTGGTAAGCACGCGATTGTTGAGGACTCAAGCCTTTCGCTGCACAAATGTCACATCAGGCGCACAATTGACTCTGTGGTGTGTGGCGATCATGTATTATTTAGAGCAAGCGAATCCAAAGAGGAGCGCGACCGAGGAATCATTGAGGTTGTGCTTGATCGTAAATCTACCCTAACCCGTCCCGATTTTTATGATGGGGTGAAACCCATTGCGTCAAACATCGACCAAATAATCGTTGTCAGCGCAATACTACCGGCCTTATCGCTACACATCATTGACCGTTACTTAGTTGCCTGCGAACACGCAGAAATATCGCCTCTTATCGTGATCAATAAAATTGAGCTACTGGGCGATGAACAACGAGCGGGTGTTGAAAAAGACCTACAGTTATATAAAGACATTGGCTATCGAGTGCTGCTTCTAAGCTGTCAAACCAACGAGGGCTTTGACAAGCTAAGCGAACAATTGCTTGATAAGGTCAGCGTATTTGTAGGTCAAAGCGGCGTAGGTAAATCCAGTATCGTCAATAGATTATTACCTGACGCAGATGAAGCCATTGGCGATGTCTCAGAAAATTCCGGTTTAGGTCAACATACCACTACCGCTTCAAAGCTTATGCATTTTACTCAAGGTGGCGAGCTGATAGACTCTCCTGGCGTGCGTGAGTTTGGCTTATGGCATCTCGACGCAGACACCGTTACTCGAGGTTTTATTGAGTTTCGAGATTATTTAGGTGGCTGTAAGTTTAGTGACTGTAAACACCAAAATGACCCAGGGTGTTTGATAACCGAAGCGGTAAAAGAGGGCAAGATCAGTGAACAGCGCTATCACAGTTACCTCAAAATAATTGAAACGCTTGCTCAAAATCGTCCTGCTTATGCAAAAGGATGATGTCTCATAAGCGTTTAATCCATCTCATTATGCCCACAGTCATGTACAATTGCCGCTAAGAAGTACGCAATATTGATTAGCAACGGGTGTTAGTTGTTAAAACATAAGAGCGTTTAAGTAACCTGAATCCTGTTTAAGAAATGGTGCAAGCGATTGTTTCACATACTTAAATTAATTTTTACACTCAGTGCTGCTAGAATTGTGAAGGACAAGGCGCAAAAGTCACGTAATAGTTATTCTATTGCTGGCTTTTGCAACGCAGTAATTCGCAATTCTAGCGGTGCTGAGCGCCGTTTCTTAAAAAGGATTCGGGTTAAGTACATATATTCGGAGCAAAGCCGTGCTTGATTGGTTTAAAGTTAAAGCTCAATACCTATTGCCAAAACATCTACTCTCTCGATTTTTAGGTGCAGTCGCTTCAAAAGAGCTTGGGGCATTTACACAGTTTTTGATTAAAAGCTTTATCAAGGCATTTAAAATAGACATGCAAGAAGCCTTGCATGAGTCCCCAAGTGATTATAAAACCTTCAATGCCTTTTTCACCCGCCCTCTGAAAGAGGGTATTCGACCGATTCAAGCGACTAGTCAACAACTATGCCATCCTGTGGATGGAGCGGTAAGCCAATTTGGAGAAATTTCAGGCGATCGGATTTTCCAGGCAAAAGGTCATGACTTTAGTTTAACCACTTTATTAGGCGGAAAACCTGAGCTTGCAGCGCCGTTCAAAGGTGGCAAATTCGCTACTGTCTATTTAGCACCAAAAGATTACCACCGCATTCACATGCCGATAGAAGGCAAGCTCACCGATACTTTGCATGTGCCTGGCGAACTGTTTTCGGTGAACCCGCTTACTGCGCAAAATGTACCGGGCTTATTTGCACGAAACGAACGCGTAGTTACCCTTTTTGATACGCCAGTGGGTAAAATGGCGATTGTATTGGTAGGAGCAACGGTTGTTGCAAGCATCGAAACCGTTTGGGCAGGCACCATAACGCCGCCAGCAGGAAAGTATGTTCAGCACTGGCAGCATGAAAAAGACGACATAAAACTTGCGATGGGTGAGGAAATGGGACGCTTTAAATTAGGCTCAACCATCGTACTGTGTTTTGAACCTAATAAAATTGACTTTGAAGATATGTCTGCGGGTATGACAACGCGCTTGGGTCACTTGTTAGCGTCACATGTTTAAACGCTCGCGTTGATGGATGATGTTCAAAAGAGCCTGCTAAACCTGCACCTTACCGTCATGCTTTTAGGCGGCACTGCTTTGTTTTCCAAGCTTATTCCCTTATCAGCCTTAGACATTACATTTGGTCGGTCTCTGCCAGCTTGCCTGTTGCTATTTGCATTTGTTAAGTTAAGCGGCGAGTCAATGCGTCTTAATCACGTCAAAGATTATTTTATTGCCATGGGTCTGGGTATTATTATGGCAGTGCATTGGGTGACTTACTTTGCAGCAATGCAGTACTCAAGTGTGTCAGTCGGCATTATCGCTTTATTTACCTTTCCGGTTATTACCGTTTTACTTGAACCACTGTTCGAAAAGATTAGACTCGTCTGGCAAGACTTAGTGAGTGCCATCGTGGTCTTAATTGGTATTTACATGATTGTGCCCGACGTATCTCTAGATAATGACATTACGCTGGGCGTAGTAATTGGCGTATTTTCAGCATTTTTATATGCCATGAGAAACTTGCTTCATCGTCAATACTTTTGCCACTACAGCGGCGCAAAAGCAATGGGCTATCAAATCGCGATTATCTGCCCCTGTTTAGTGCTTTTTGTGTCCAGCGACTTTTTTACACCAGCAGGTGCCCTTGACATACAAACTGCTATTTTACTATTGCTGCTTGGTACAGTGTTTACCGCACTACCTCATGCCTTGGTCGCTACCGCTTTAAAACACCTTCGCGCTAAAACCTTCTCATTGGTCGCCTGCATGCAGCCTTTTTACGGCGTAGTATTTGCAATCGTCATGTTAGGTGAGTCGCCCACGTGGCAAACATTAGTTGGCGGTGTGTTAGTGATTTGCGCAGCCATTTATGAGACAGTCAATACCCACCGGCAACATCGAAAGGCTAAAGCATGCTCGTCTTAGCGCACCGTGGTTTAAGCGCACACTATCCTGAAAATACCCAAATCGCCTTTGAAAAGTCCATTGAACAAGGCGCAAAAGCGATTGAGTGTGATGTGCATCAGCTCGCTAATGAATTTATTATTTATCATGACTTTTCATTCAAGCGTATGACGGGTCAAGACCTTACTTTACATGACTTAGACAGCCAAGCTGAAACAGGCCTTGAGTTGTTCAAGCGTTTGCGCGTTCAAGGCGCTCATAAGATCATGAATTTGCACGAATGTTTGCAAGTTATTGATGGCCGTGTGCTTCTTAATCTTGAAATCAAATCGCTTCGCGAGCCAGCGAACTTTGTCAAAACCTTGCTTTGTGCCACGCGCCAATATCCCTGTAATATTGTATTGTCGTCTTTTAATCACCCTTTGCTTAAACAGTTACAAAACGAAATGCGTCAGGTAAACTTCGACTCTGAGGTCCAATTTGCTGCGCTTGTTGCACATTTGCCGATAGACTCAGCTCAGTTCGCTGTCGATTTGAATACCGATATTGCTGCCATTGATGCGCATTTGCTTGATGCAAATTTTGTCAATCATGCTCATAAACACGGACTGCAAGTTTGGTGTTATACAGTCAACGATGAGCATCTTCTTGAGAAGCTTTACAAATATGGAGTAGATGGAATATTTAGCGATGATGTGGCTTGGGCAAATGCGCTCGTAAAGCGCATAGAGAAGACCTAAGACAGGCCTTCGCTTTTAGCAGTCTTTACACTTTCGACATAAGCGCAGGTTGATCAAATGAGCAGCAATAATGAACGCGGCACCCACTGCAATAGTCAGTGGCTCAAACTCCTCGCCGAACATGTGTTTATTCCAATAAATTAACCCGCCCAAGGCCAATGAATACATCGGGTAAATTTGTCGGTGATATTGCTTAAACCCAATAAACAAGGCCGCAAAACCAATAACAATAGAGATGGTAAGAATGCCAAGCTCAAACCACTCCTGCGCAACGAAGGTGGACGCAAGCAAGGGAAGAACCGGTAGTAGCAGAGGCAGAAGCATACAATGCAGTGCGCAGGTAGCCGATATCCAAACGCCAAGCTTATCGAGCACGCGATTATTTAAGCGTTTGCTCTCGCCAGCAGAATAGTCTGGCGCAGAGTCGCTTAATTCGACACTCAATTCAGCATTTTTGCTTGTCACGGTTTTGATTTGCAAGATCTTTGCTCCCGAATCGCAGTTTTCTATATTTCAAATTAAACAAAACACCCTATTGGCAGAGGTGCTTTCGTAAATAATGAAACAGTATAACATTAATTATTAAAGGTGTGGAAGTACTGTATTAAGATTTACTCATCGGTGTGTACAGTGTGCAGAGGTAAGTTTTGAACCAGCATTGGATTAATGCGAAACTTGTTGGTTTCTTGTAAGTACTCACTTACCGTTATGACTTCTATATCAGGGGGAAGCTTAGGCAACATATGCTCGAGAAAATTCAGAGTTTCTTGATAGGGATGACCAATGCCAATGGCCTTTCCGTTTTTTCTGGCTGCACGTATAAGTGCGTCGAATTGCTCCTCAATAAATGCCGAATTTCGTTCATGATCGAGAAAGACTTGTCTTGTTGCAGCATTCACACCAAACTCGTCAGCAATTAGTCCCGCTTTAGTAAAGCGAGTTGTGCGGCTATCTACAAAAAACAGATTATTTTGTGCCAAGGTTTCCATTACCGTTCGCATGGGCAAGGTCATTTGCGTCAGCTTGCTGCCCATATGATTATTAACACCCACTGCATGTGGAACCGTTTTTAACGCCATTAACAAAGAAGTTTTAAGCTCTTGTGGATACATACCAGATAGCAAAGGTCCCTCACCTAATGCTTTTGGCTGAAGGGATTCCATGGGCATATGCAGCATCACTTCGCGGTTTTGCAGAGCCGCTTTAAACGAATAATCAGTGGAATATTCCGTATTGGGGAGGATAGAAAATGTCACTGAACTGGGCAGTCTAAACGCGCGCGCGTCAGACGCTTTGGCGCCCACGTCATCAATGATGATGCTGATCTGAGATTTACTGACGCTCGCTTGCTCAAGCGCATACGACGCTGATAGCGCGCAACACGTATAAGTCAAAACCCCCAATAAAGGCTTAGTAATCAATTGTTTTAGCGCAATCACTAGTGTCATATTTTTGTTGTTATGTCCAAAGATTAGCAATAACTAGCAAAAAATGCACCTATCTGCATTTTGACCACCGGTTTAGGTGTCAGGAGGACAAGCGCTTTACAATTTCTTCAAGGTAAGCTCGAGCACAACCGTAGTTAATTCGAAAGAAATCTGGTTCACCAAAGTCTCTGCCGGGCGAGGGCCCGACTCGTCTGTCTTCACACCACTTTTGAGTGTCTTTTACCTGCAATGCACTGGCATCTACCCACAAAAGAAAAGTGGCATCGGGGGAAGTACAAGACAAACCCTCAATTTTATTGATTTCACGCACTAAGTAGTCACGATTGGCGCGCAGATAATCTAGTTGCGCTTCGTACCAATGATCACACTGGGTAAACGCTGCTTGTGTTGCAGCAAGCCCGGCAACAGTGACCCAGGGCACAATCCCTGCACCAGCTCGGATAAATTTAGCTCTTACGCTAGCATTAGGAATGATTGCAAATGAGGTACCTAATCCAGCCACATTGAAGGTTTTGCTCGCTGCCATTAGCGTAATTGATGATTCACGCAGTTTACTGTGTTTACCCGCCGGCAAGTGCGCTTGACCATTTAATATCAAGTCACAGTGAATTTCATCACTGCAAAGCACCACATTATATTTAGTGCAAATGTATGCGACTTTATCAAGCTCATCGGTGCTCAGAACGCTGCCTGCAGGATTCATTGGATTACACAAAATAAATAAGGAAACGTCCGAACGAGCAGCCTGTTGTTCTAGACTATCAAAGTCAATTGTCCATCTGCCACCCTCTAAAACCGTTGGTACTTGCAGCTGCCTTCTATTGTTAATCTTGGGTGCGCCAAGCAGAGGTGGATAGTTTGGGCTTTGTACGATTATACCCTCACCTTCTTTTGAAAAAGCCTGACTTGCCATATTAAACGCGGGAACCACGCCAGGCGTCCACACCAGCCATGCGCGATCAATGTCCCAGCAATACTGTTTTTTACACCATCTGATAACCGCTTCTTCTGCACCCTTATGGTGTTTTGGCAGAGTATATCCTAGTAAGCCATGATCAACCCTTTCGTGCAGGGCCGCTAAAATTGGCTCAGCACAACGAAACTCGGTGTCTGCAATCCAGCAAGGTAGCACATCCGTGCCCTTATACTTCTCCCACTTGTATGCATAGGTTGATGAACGGTCAGGTTGAGCATCGAAATTCATGGCGCGTTAGGTATCCGTATTCAATGTGTTATTGGCAAATTTTCATGCGTTACTAGGGGCTGTTGATCTTTAGTAATCATAGTAGCAAAGTAAAGCACTGATATGGTGTATAAAACGCCGCATGAAATACAATTTTGGTTTACCATATAACCATTGGGTGTTTTGTGCGAGTGCAGAGCGACAGATCCAGAATGACGTAAGCCATGATACTTGCACTTTAATCTGGCGCTACAGCCACTCGTCTTTATTTTTTGGAGGGTGATATTTCAAAATCCATTTTGATAACAGGCTATGCCAGCGGCTTAGGTAAAGAACTTGCCTTACAATACATTGCAAACGGTTGCAGCCTTCTGTTGCTTGACGTTCAATCGGATAATGCATTTCAAGAGGCGCTGCGCGCACGTGCCAGCATGCAGCAGAAAATCCAGTTTTTGCAGGTCGACATTTGTGAACCCACTACCTTAAAACAACAAATTGATTTTGCAGTGCGAAAATTTGGTGTGCTTGATTTATGCGTTCATTGCGCGGGCATATTGATCTCTAAACCGTTTACGCATATCTCTCACAGCGAATTTGAGCAAATTCTGCAGGTCAATATTATGGGGACGCGAAATATCGTGTCTGCCGTAATTCCTCATCTTACTACCAGAGGGCAAATCGGCCTTATTGCTTCAATGGCAGGTTTAACAGGCGTGTTTGGTTACTCAGCGTACAGCGCATCAAAATTTGCCGTGGTCGGCATGGCAAAATCGCTGCAACTTGAGTTAAGACAACTTGGTATCGATGTGAGTTTAATTTGCCCCCCATCGGTTGACACACCGATGGTGGAAAAAGAAGCGCTTAAGATTCATCCAGCCACTAAAGCATTAAAAGATATGGCAGGCACCTTGAAGACTGAGGAGGCGGTTGCACAAATTATAGCCGGGCTTGCCAAACGAAAGGCACTCGTTATTCCGGGCACGCGAGCGAAGTTCATTTATTATTCAGAACGCTTTTTGCCAAGCGCATTAATCCGCGCTATTGGCCAGAAATTAGTTGGTAAGCATGCCTAAAATAGGCATGCTCAATTTACGTCTTTATGCTTCTTTTGCTTTGCTTCTCGATGCACGTTTACGTTCGTTTTCGGTCAATAACTTTTTGCGTAAGCGAATACTTTGAGGCGTTACTTCTACGAGTTCGTCATCATCGATAAACTCTAGTGCTTGCTCAAGCGACATTTTGACTGGCGGCACAAGCGTTTGCGCTTCGTCTGTCCCTGACGCACGTACATTCGTTAACTGCTTGCCTTTGAGCGCATTTACCGTTAAATCATTGTCGCGGCTGTGGATACCAATCACCATACCTTCATAGACTTCTACACCATGACCGATAAACAAACGACCACGTTCTTGTAAATTAAAGAGGGCGTTTGTTAGCGCTTTACCAGCAGCGTTGGCAATAAGAACACCATTTTTTCGCTGGCCAATGTTGCCACCTTTATGCGGACCATAGTGATCAAAGGTGTGGTACAGCAAACCAGAGCCTGATGTGAGCGTCATAAACTCAGTCTGAAACCCAATTAGCCCGCGACTTGGGATCATAAAGTCCATACGAATGCGACCACGGCCGTCAGGCGACATATTAGTGAGCTCTGCTTTACGTAAACCTAACTGCTCCATCAAAGAGCCCTGATGCTCTTCTTCACAATCAATGGTAAGTGTTTCGAAGGGCTCAAGTAGCTGACCGTCTTCTTCTTTTAAAATAACTTCTGGGCGCGATACGGCCAGCTCGTACCCTTCACGACGCATGTTTTCGATTAAGATACCAAGGTGCAATTCACCGCGGCCCGATACTCTGAATTTATCAGGATCCTCGGTTTCTTCAACGCGAAGTGCCACGTTGTGGATAAGCTCATTTTGCAAGCGCTCTAAAATGTTTCGTGAGGTAACAAACTTACCTTCTTTGCCTGAAAAGGGTGAGGTGTTGACTTGAAATGTCATAGTTACAGTGGGCTCATCAACCGATAACGGAGGAAGCGCTTCAACCGCATTCACGTCGCATACAGTGTCAGAAATTTTCAACTCGCCTAAGCCGGTAATAGCAACAATATCTCCTGCTGAAGCTGAATCTACGTCGTGGCGCTCAAGCCCTAAATAACCCAAGACTTTACCAATTTTTCCGTTGCGCTTGTCACCGTTCGCCATTGCAACCGTTACCTGCTGGTTAACTTTCACGGTTCCGCGCTTAATACGCCCCACACCAATTACGCCAACATAACTGTTGTAGTCAAGCTGAGAAATTTGCATTTGGAATGCACCGTCGGGGTCTGCATCTGGCGCAGCAACTTGCTCAACGATGGTTTTGAACAATGGCGTCATGTCGTCAGAAGCGACATCAGCATCGTTCGATGCCCAACCGTTTAAGGCTGATGCGTACACAACTTGGAAGTCCAGCTGGTCGTCGGTGGCGCCAAGATTATCGAACAGGTCGAAAACCTGGTCCATAACCCAATCAGGACGAGCGCCAGGTTTGTCGATTTTATTGATTACAACAATTGGCTTTAAACCTTGAGCGAATGCTTTTTGAGTGACAAAGCGCGTTTGTGGCATTGGCCCCTCTTGCGCATCAACTAGCAACAACACTGAGTCGGCCATGGACATCACGCGCTCTACTTCTCCGCCGAAATCAGCATGCCCTGGTGTATCTACAATGTTGATTCGGTAGTCATTCCAGTTGATAGCGGTGTTTTTTGCCAATATCGTAATGCCACGCTCTTTCTCAATATCGTTTGAGTCCATTACTCGCTCTTCTGCGTCACCGCGGCTGGTGAGCGTGCCAGATTGCTGGAGCAATTTGTCGACCAAAGTGGTTTTTCCATGGTCTACGTGGGCTATGATGGCGATATTTCTTAAATTAGCGATGGAAGAAGGCATTATTTACTCTCAAAACAAAAACGCATCCGACTGATGTACATCTACATATTTTTATGTAAAACACAGGAGGCGACAAAATTGGGGGCGGATTGTACAGTTTTATTGGTCTGGGTGCTAATTTATTTGATGCTACCGCTAAGGCCATGATAGGAAAGCGAAAAACCGCATTGCACCAAAATAGTTCAATGCGCCGATCAATGCTTTTTTTTGGTGCGTCTGAAGGCTATATTTACAATATCTCACATCGTTTAAACGATAGATTTCATACACTTAGATTTAGATGGCAGATGGCATGAATATGGCTTATAGTGACCTCAGTGGAAATAGTAAAACAACATCGTCATTATTATGAATCGTGACTGAATCAGTACTGACTGAATACCGCTATTGTAAACACCCATCATCGTAATACACACAACAGACTTTTTTTGGAGGACTATATGTCAATTGAGTCGGCACTAGAATTAATAAAGGAAAGCGAAGCGAAATTTATCGATTTACGCTTCACAGATACGAAAGGAAAAGAGCAACACGTGTCTATTCCTTCCCACCAGGTAGATGAAGACTTTTTCGAAGAAGGTAAGATGTTTGATGGTTCTTCAATCGCCGGCTGGAAAGGCATCAATGAGTCAGACATGGTACTCATGCCCGATGCAGAAACCGCCGTGCTTGACCCTTTCGCCGAAGAAACTCAAATCAATATCCGTTGTGACATTTTAGAACCTTCTACCATGCAAGGATATTCACGCGACCCACGCTCAGTAGCAAAACGCGCTGAAGACTACTTAAAGTCAACGGGTATCGGCGACACGGTCCTATTTGGACCAGAGCCAGAGTTTTTCTTATTTGACGACGTTAAGTTCCATACTGACATGTCAGGTTCTTTCTATTCAATCGACTCTGAAGAAGCTAAGTGGAACTCAGGTTCCGACTATGAGGGCGGCAACATGGCTCACCGTCCAGGCGTTAAAGGCGGCTACTTCCCTGTTCCACCTGTGGACTCTGCACATGATATGCGCGCTGCAATGTGTATGGTCATGGAAGAGATGGGTCTAACCGTTGAAGCGCATCACCACGAAGTAGCGACTTCAGGCCAAAACGAAATTGCTTGTTTGTTCAACTCATTGGTCAAAAAAGCCGATGAAATCCAAATTTATAAGTATGTTATCCACAACGTTGCTCATGCATATGGCAAATCAGCCACGTTTATGCCTAAACCACTTGTAGGCGATAACGGCTCAGGCATGCACTGTCACCAATCAATTAGTAAAGACGGTACCAATATCTTTGCTGGCGACAAATATGCGGGTCTTTCTGAAGAAGCATTGTTCTATATTGGCGGAATTATCAAGCACGCACGCGCAATCAATGCCTTTGCGAATGCTTCTACAAACAGCTACAAGCGCTTAGTACCAGGATTCGAAGCGCCGGTGATGCTTGCATACTCTGCTCGTAACCGCAGCGCCTCAATTCGTATTCCTTACGTCACCAGCGATAAGGCTCGCCGAATCGAAGTCCGCTTCCCTGACCCAACGGCTAATCCATACTTAGCCTTTGCTGCGATGCTAATGGCAGGAATCGATGGAATCAAAAACAAGATCCATCCTGGCGATTCTATGGATAAAGACTTGTACGATCTTCCAGCAGAAGAAGCAGCTAGCATTCCTCAGGTGGCGAGCTCACTTGACCAAGCGCTTGCAGCACTCGATGCAGATCGTGAATTCTTGACTGCTGGCGGCGTAATGAGCGACGAGATGATTGATGCTTATATTGAGCTAAAATCTGCTGAAGTGGAAACATTGAACATGACAACTCACCCAGTTGAGTTCGATATGTACTACAGCGTCTAGAGCAAACGCGCACTAAAATCTTAAGCCCGCATTACTGCGGGCTTTTTTATTGCTCCTGATTGGTATTGCTGATTTTTGATTCCTGCCGATAATACACTAAAGCGGATTTAGAGCCTGTCGTTGCAGACTAGTACCGGGCACAGCGCTCGTGACCTATTTGATTTTATAGTATATTAGTACCCGCTTCATAACGGCGCTTACAGCCTTTGTTTTCAGATAAGGCCTACATGAATGTTGGCCAGGAGTTTATCAATGCGCATTGTTTCAGGTTTAATTACGCTAAGCGCTTATTTCGTGGCGACACTGATTTGCCTTAGCGTTGACACTTATGCCCTAGCTAACGATAAGATCTATAAAATTGTCAATGCGGATGGTTCAATTACTTTCTCAGACAAACCTGCCAATGGCGCAACTGAAGTAGAACTATCGGGCAATACCGCAAATGTGCAAGCGCTTGTCGCCGTACCGCAAGCCTCTACAAGTGCACCGCAAAACGAGCCTGCTATCAAATATCAGTTACTTATTACGAGCCCTGAGCCAGAAGCAACGATTCGAGATAACAGCGGTAATGTAAGTATCTCGGCTAAGATTACACCCTCTGCCAATGGTACTTACAGACTCACCTTTGCAGGCACTGAATATCGGTCTACTTCAGGCGTTTTTTCGTTGACTGACATAAACCGAGGAGAGCACAAATATAAGGTATCCTTCATCGATAACTCGGGCAAGCTTATTGCATCGTCGGAGCAAAGAACGCTGTATTTGCATCAAGCGTCCATATTGATAAGACCATCAGTAAATTAATCTATAATTTTTTCAATTACTTAGCTAAAACGAATAGCCTATTATAGAGAATAAAAGTCTGCATAGTCTTTTCACTCGCATGCTGTAGAATGATGCAATGCACCAATATTGTGCGAAGGCTCTGAACCATGTCTCCTCAAGACAATCAAATCGATATTATCGATCTCAACGACAGTATGAAAACAGCGCTTATCGTTGTAGATGCTGATATGCAAGTGTGTTACATCAACGATGCAGCGCTCGGCCTACTTGAGACCGGTTTAACACAAGCGAAGGAGCGCCCGTTAGATGACTTCTTCCTGCCAAATAGTTTAGATAAGAATCGCTTTATTCTCGCGCTTGAAAATGCCGAAGAATTTAGCGAATCTGAGTTACAGCTGTTTTTTAAGGATGGTCGCGCCGTCACTGTGGACTTGCACGTCACCTTATTGGACTACGAAAGCCGCAAACACTTGCTCATTGAAATACTTGCCATTGACAAGCAACGTAAGATATCCCAAGAAACTCAGCAGCATGCGCAGCAGATGGCTGCAAAAGAGCTTATCCGAGGCCTTGCTCACGAAATCAAAAACCCACTCGGAGGCATTCGCGGCGCCGCACAGCTTTTAGGAAAAGAATTGACAGATCCTGCCCACAATGAGTTTACGCAAATGATTATCGACCAAGCGGACAGGCTGCGAGCTTTGGTTGACAGGCTTTTAGGACCCAATTCCTTACCTCAAAAGCGATTGTGTAATTTGCATCAAATCATAGAAAAAGTCCGCTCGGTCATCGTTGCAGACACCACGTACAACATTGATGTAGAGCGTGATTACGATCCTTCCATCCCTGATATCTATGCCGACCCTGACATGCTCCAGCAGGCACTATTGAACATTGCCAGAAATGCGAATCAGGCGCTCAAAAATGCGAAAGTGGCTCAGCCAATTATCGGTTTCAGAACGCGTGTTGAACGTCAATGCACAATCAAAGGTAAGCGGCACAATCTGTGCGCGATGGTTAGCATTATTGATAACGGTCCGGGCATTCCCGATGCTATCAAAGACACCTTGTTCTACCCCATGGTCACAAGTAAACGCACCGGCTCTGGTTTGGGCTTATCTATCGCGCAAACGCTTGCAGACCATCATGATGGGAAAATTGATGTTGAAAGCTACCCCGGATATACCGAATTTACCCTCCATTTACCCTTAATCACTAAGGACAGTAACACATGATTGAACCAGTATGGATTGTCGATGACGACAGCTCTATAAGATGGGTATTAGAAAAAGCGCTTAAAGCCGCGCAAATTGGCTGCATGAGCTTTGATAATCCTGAAGATTTGCTTTTGCAAATTCAGTCAGGCAAATCACCGCAAGTGATTATGTCTGACGTAAGAATGCCGCAAATGGACGGTATGACCTTACTCGAAGAGGTTCAACACCACTATCCTGAATTGCCGTTTATCATTATGACCGCACACTCAGACTTAGACAGTGCAGTGAATGCCTATCAAGGCGGTGCGTTTGAGTATTTGCCCAAACCTTTTGATATCGACGAAGCCATTGAGCTAATTAAAAGAGCCTTGGAGCACGCAAAAGAAACTACGGCGTCTAAACAATCTGATGAAGCAAATGTCAGTAAGGAAATTATTGGCGAAGCGCCTGCCATGCAAGAAGTGTTCAGGGCAATCGGAAGGCTGTCTCGCTCCTCTATCAGCGTGCTCATTAACGGACAATCTGGTACAGGTAAAGAGCTTGTGGCTCAGGCGCTTCATAAACACAGTCCTAGAGCGAAAGAAACCTTTGTTGCTTTAAACATGGCGGCTATTCCAAGTGATTTAGTCGAGTCTGAACTGTTTGGACATGAAAAAGGCGCGTTTACAGGCGCACAAAACGCTCGTCAGGGTCGTTTTGAGCAAGCTAACGGCGGAACCTTATTCTTAGATGAAATTGGCGATATGCCTCTAGAAGTGCAAACGCGACTGTTAAGAGTATTGGCCGACGGACAGTTTTATCGTGTTGGCGGCCACCAGAGCGTGAGTGTGGATGTGCGAATTATTGCAGCGACTCACCAAAATTTGGAACAGCGTGTCGCACAAGGCAAATTCCGAGAAGATTTGTATCATCGTTTGAATGTTATTCGTATTCACATTCCCTCGCTCAATGAGCGGCGGGAAGATATTCCATTGTTGGCCAAACACTTTCTGGCAAAAGCCTCTCAAGAACTTGGTGTGGAGATGAAAACACTGTCAAAAGACGCCTCAATGCGCCTTGAGGAGCTTACTTGGCCCGGCAATGTCCGACAGCTTGAAAATACTTGCCGATGGCTAACTGTGATGGCAAGCGGACAGGAAATACTGCCCAACGATCTACCACCTGAGCTTTCAACCACAAACGCAGAGGTGGAGGAAGCGAGTAAACAAGATGATTGGACGGTGTTGCTTTCGCACTGGGCTGACAAGCAACTAGTGGCGGGTAAAAATGGTATTCTAGACAGCGCATTAATGGATTTTGAACGCATACTGCTTGATTGCGCCCTAAAACATACTCACGGGCACAAACAAGAAGCTGCGAAACGTTTGGGCTGGGGACGAAACACCCTTACACGTAAGTTGAAAGAGTTAAAGGTTGATTAATGCACCTGAACTACGGCTAAGAAGCTACTGAAGCTGGAAATCAGGCGGTTTTGGCGTAGCTATCGCTTGATAAACGCTGCCAAATATCGTGGCTTGTTGCCAGCTCAAGTTGCTCTTTTAATATCGCTTTAAGGTCGTCTTCGCTGGTAAGTGGATTAGCCAGTACCACTCTAAAAACAGTAACGGGTTTATTTTTGTATTGTTCAATTTCGATGCGAGTTCTGGATACAAACGACTTGCCCGCCTCTCGCTGCTGCTTTTGAATAGACACCGTTAGCTCGTCTAACTGCTGATTAATAGCATGTTGAACTCTCGAATCTAGAGAGGCTAAATCTTGCAAAACCTTTGGCCTAAGTCGATAGGTTAACAATGAGAGCATCGGCGATGTCATCAGTTCAAAACTATCGTGTTCGTCAATCATTGCCGCAAAGCTTTGCGCTTGCTCAATAGAGCGGTCAATCAACAGTTCATAGCCGCGCCTACCTAATATATGAAAAGACGAATACACCATCATCGCCATTCCGTTTCGAGAGCCTTCCAAGGTCGTAGCACCTAAATCTTTAGAGCCCTCGCGCAAAATGTACTGTGCATGATGACGCACTGCACTGCTTGCTGTTGGGTCTTTAAAAATCGTCATGCCCGCGCCCATCGGCACATACATTTGTTTGTGGGCGTCAATGGTAACCGAGTCAGCCTTTTCAATACCTGCAAGCTTATGACGATATGTAGATGAGAAAAGCGTTGCGCCCCCCCAAGCTGCGTCAACGTGAAACCAGCAGCCAAGCTCTTTAGCAACATCCGCTAACTCACTAAGTGGGTCGACATGCCCTGTCTCGGTTGTGCCTGCAATACCGATGATGGCTAATAATTTATTGCCCTGAGCCTGATACTCTTTGCCTTTGGCAAGTGCCTGCTCAGGCGTGAGTACTTGTTTCGGACTATCTATACTGAGCATGTTGTCTCGGCCAATTCCCAGCACGTCAACAGTTTTTCCTAACGAATAATGTCCACGGCGTGAGCTCATAATGCCAAGATTGTCGATATTGTAATGCCTGTAAGCGGCTACCAGGCCGGCTTTACTAACCCCTGAGAACTCACCATCTGCGCCCAATAGCAGGTTTCGTGCTACCCACAGCGCGGTAATATTTGCAATTGTTCCCCCTGAACAAAATGCACCGAGCGCGTGACTGGCGCTATGTAAATAGCGCTCATAAAACTCATCGTCTTGTTCGTAGATAAGGTTATGAAGCATACCGAGGGTTTGACGCTCTAGCGGCGTGAAGGCCTTTGAAGTTTCAATTTTGACTAGATTTTGATTCAAGCCCACCATGAGCTTTGAAAGAGGCAAATGAAAATAGGGCAAAGCCGATGTCATGTGCCCGATAAAAGTAGGCGAGTAAGTGTTGACCGAATGCGCAACAAGCTTATCAAGTAAGTCTTCTGCATGCGTTGAAACAAACTCGGGAGAGTCTGGAACGCTTGCGCTGGAAAAATCCTGCTCGATGTCTTCAAGCGACGTCTTTTTAGTGACGACATGCTGTGACAGAAAATCAGACACGTTATCAGATAAGTGTCTTTCAATTTTTGCGAGCGTAGAATCATCATGCTCAGGCTTGGTGAACACCCGAAACAAGTGCGCTAAGCTTACGTCTGCTTTTGCCAAGAGTTGAGTCCAAATAAATAATAGCTTTGCACTTTACCCCAGAACCGGGGTGTTTGCCAAACTACCACCGCAGATATACCTGCAATGGCCAGCGCTTTTGCAAAAAATTACCAATAAAATTAAAGACATTGAGATTTTGGCTGATAACAAGATATAGACCAAAATTTAATCAGGATACATTGTGCAAGCACAGCACTCGCCACCTCAGTTTCACGCTCAAGATCTCGTTGAGCACGTCGTACCCTACTATCAGCCTATCTACTCGCTAATGAAAAACACAGTGGTGCGATACGAATGCCTTGCAAGATTGCTGGATGCGCAGCAAAACATTTACATGCCAAATGAGTTTTTGTATATCGTTGAGTACCACGAAGACACCGCGAATATGACCTCTCGCATCTTGGAAATGTCTAGAGCCTACTGCGGTCCACGTCAAATTAGCTGGTCAGTCAACCTATTTGATAATGATTTATCAGACAAGAAGCTGCTCAACACAATTACACACATGTGCAAAGAAAGCTCAAATAAACTCTGCGGCATAGAGCTGCATTTTGACTCGATAAAGCATGATCTTGTGAGCGTGGCAAACATGTGTAAAGACAACCCTAATATGCACGTTACCGTTGACGATATCCAGGCGCGAGATATAAACAAATTTGCAACCGAGTTATATGCATTAGTCGCAAGCGGTGTTCATGCAATCAAGGTGAAAGCAGAAGTGTTCAATCATTGCGAACTAGACGAAAGCGCCGAGCACGAAAAGGGCAGTCATTCACAGAGCTACTCACAAGTCATCCGTGCACTTCAAGCGCATTGTAATGCACATCAATGCGGCCTAATTGCTGAACACATAGAGGATGAGAGAACCCTAAACGCCGTTAAAGCCGCTGGCATAGAATTTGGCCAAGGATACTTCTTGTCTCAACCCTCATCCAAAGTCGTGCCTATCCACAGCGCCTGACCAGAAAGCGCATACTTGCGCTCAAAAGGTGTGATTGCATCATTTGGACTGTTGAGTAAAATCTGCTCACAGGTCATCGTGAGTGCGTAAATGCCCATGGCAATTACAAACTCTTCTACAAATACTTTCCAGTTTGAACGCAGCTCTATGTTTGAACAACACTCAAGCATGTTGGGGAATACCGGGCTCGCATGCCAGCGCTTACCCACTTGTGATTTTTTAGGATAGGGGTTTGGATAGAGCAAATACTGCTTTGTGATACGCCATTGCAGCGTCTTTTTATTGCCGTGTAGGTAGGTGCTCAATAAACGCCAAAAGTCATTTAAATCCGCTTGTACAATAAGGTATTGATCAAACCTTTGCGCAGTTGACGCATGGGTAGATTGATAGTGGTTGTGTTTTTCGATACGCGATAATGACTTATCAATGCCAATAATTTTTGCTTTTGGATGTTTTTCACATAATTTAAGCGTACTTTGTCCGACGCCACAGCATGCATCAATAACTACGTCTGAGTCCCAGGTGGATAAGAATGCGAGCATTTGCTCAAAGGCAGCTTTCGTATGCTCTGCTATAGGACGTTGAAAGGCAGTGTGTTTATGCTTGTTGACCAGCGCCTCTAAATTATCATGAGGCGCAACTTGATTGCTTTGAATTTCTCGGGCCTGCTGTGTCACCTAGCTTCGCGTCCCGACACCTTTTTTAAGTAAGCGATAAGCTACTAAAAACAGCGCAAAATTAAACCCAATTAGCAGCGCTAATGACATCATGTAATTGACGTCAGACACCCCTAAAAAGCCAAATCTGAAACCATTTACCATATACACAATGGGGTTGGCTTTGCTGACGATTTGCCAAAACTCAGGCAATAAGGTCAACGAATAGAAAACGCCTCCGAGATACGTTAGCGGAGTCAGCACAAAGGTGGGTATAACGCTTATGTCGTCAAACGATTTGGCATATATGCCATTAATTAAACCCGCAGTCGCAAACAAGGTGGATGTCAAAATAAGCGTGATGACAATCACCAAGAAATTATGGATTTGTAAATCCACGAAGAAAGTCGACACGCTTATGACAATCACACCAATCAGCATCGCCCTGGCAACACCGCCACCAACAAAGCCTAGTATCACCACCCAAGTTGGCACTGGCGCCACCAAGAGCTCTTCAATGTTACGCTGAAACTTGGCACTAAAAAACGATGACGATACATTTGCGTAAGAGCTGGTAATGATCGACATCATGATAAGGCCTGGCACGATAAACTCCATGTAGGTAAAGCCGCCCATATCGCCAATTCGTTTTCCAATTAAGCTACCGAAAATGACAAAGTACAAAGACATCGTAATGGCTGGAGGCACAAGCGTTTGCACCCAAATCCGCAAAAAGCGTGTGCACTCTTTGATCCAAATGGTTTTTAAAGCAACAAAGTTGCGTGAGGTCATCATGCGCTTAGCTCCTCTGGTTTAGCTTTGCCAGATTCAACTAATCGGACGAAGAGCTCTTCCAAGCGGTTCGCTTTGTTACGCATGCTCATTACTTTCATATTTTGTTCAGATAAGTATTCAAAGACTGCGTTTAGACCAACTTCTTTGGGCACGTCAACTTCCAGTGTTTGATCATCGGTAGCTCTAGTTTCAAACTCGGGAATGTTGACTGAAGCAGCACCGCTTGCAAGGTCAAAAACAAAGGTCTCTACATTTAAAGTAGCGAGTAAGGCCTTCATGCTGGTGTTTTCAACGATGATACCTTTGTCAATGATCGCGATATTGCGACAAAGCATTTCCGCTTCTTCCAAATAGTGCGTGGTAAGAATGATGGTTATCCCCTGTTCGTTTATCTCTTTGAGGAACTTCCACATGGAACGGCGTACTTCGATATCAACCCCAGCTGTAGGCTCATCTAAGATCAGCATTTTTGGCTCATGCATCAGCGCTCGCGCAATCATCAAGCGTCTTTTCATTCCGCCTGAGAGTTCCCGTGCCGAAGAATTGCGCTTCTCCCATAAATCTAACTGTTTCAAATATTTTTCGGCACGCTGCTTGGCAAGCTTTCTTGGAACGCCGTAATAGCCAGCTTGATTGACCACAATTTGTTGTAATGTTTCGAACTGGTTGAAGTTAAACTCTTGGGGCACCAAGCCGATGCAAGTTTTGGCATCTACTTCCTGAGCCACAGAATCAAAACCAAATACCTTTACCGACCCAGCGCTTTTGTTAACCAATGAACAAATAATACCGATTGTGGTGGATTTACCTGCTCCGTTTGGCCCTAACAGCGCAAAAAAGTCACCTTGACCAACCTCTAAGTCAATGCCTTTTAGTGCTTGAACACCACCGGCATAGGTTTTCTCAAGCCCAGATATGTCGAGTGCTTTCATTAATATCTCTGTAAAATTGATGTGTTTTTTGAAATTTAGTGCGCTTTGTTCGAATAATTGAGGACGGTCGCGCGTTTATGTCAATGCAAAGAATAATAGTGTAGCATTCTGCGCGCTTGCAGGCATATAACTATTGGCTATGTTGCATAAGTGAGCAGGTTTGCTGATAGGTTTTCTGAATAACAAATGCATCTGAGCTAGCTCTGTGTCGCACAAGCCCACATTCGCTAATGACTTTTGTTTTAGCATCGTCCCAGATGGCAAATTGAGACTCTGTCATCACCATCTCGATAGAGGACAATTTAAAGGCCATATGCACTTTGCATTCTGAAAAGAGCTTTATCACCCAAGTATAATCTACAACCCAGGCATCTGAATAAAGCGTTTGACCGTTGGCGAATTCGTTTAAAGCAACGCAAACCTCTACTGGGTCGTCGCCATGCGTGGCCAGGATCTCAGGGCTAATGCCGTGGATAGATTGTGCTTGGGCATCCCAGTGAGTCCAATGCGGAAGAGGTTTAATCAAACGGCAGAACTTTGCACCATTAGGAAGCACTACACCAATCTCAATTGGATAGCTTTGTGCGCCGAAGCCAGAAGCCTCTACATCAATAATACTAATGACATCTAGATGTTTGATAGCTTAACAACTGGTGAAAAAACATATCATCCAGTTTAGACGCGTTTACAACAGTTACAAGTTCGCCTGTGCATTTATGTTAGAGCTATACTGATAGGCAATTGCAATTAGATTCCAAATTAAGCCCGCAGCCAATAAGACTGGTTTGGATTTACTTAAGTGAATTTTCTCCTCCAGAATGACAAAAATATACGCGATAACGAAAATCGCTAACGCAGCATATCCGAACAAAGAACTTGTCAAACTTAGCGGCATGTTCTCGCTACTATCTGCCAGTGGGGAAGCTGACACAGCCAACGAGAAACCAAGTAAAGTGGAGGCAAGCAGCGCTTGTTTGAGGATAGATAAATAGGTCAAGCGTATGGGTGTTCTTATGGGCGTCCTGTTGCTAGGGCTCAGCATTTAAAAGTTACTGTAAGGGGTTTACGTATTAGGCAGCGCTCAGAAAAGCGCTAAAGATAGATAGAATTTGTGTGGCGCGTTATAAGACTTTAGTATCGTAGCGAATTATTACCACTTCGACCTAAGCGAATGCCTAGGATATACTTGGGATAAAGCGCAATATTGATATGATGCATTTCGAATATAATGATGCATTAGAAGCATCAAAAAGCACCAACTTAGCGAGTAAAGACGAAAGCTATGCCCAACAATAAATTTGTTGACCCGCGCCTACAAGCAAGGGAGCAACTTTTTCAGCAGCTTCATTTAAGCACATTTGAAACGATGGGCTATGCGAGGGCGGTTCAACAACAAGTTGAAGAAACGGGCTATGATATTGAGCCTGACAACAGCGATTATCAACAGCTGTTGCGCGATTATCAAGTCACGAAAAATCTAGCGCCTTTGAGTGAATCTCACCTTGAAGCCTTGTGCGAAGAAACCGACGCCAAACTTAAGCTCAAAAATCAGGCCCATGCAAATTACGCACAGTTATGTGCAGCAGCCAGCAGCGCGCTAAATCACTGGCGTATACTCTCAGAAATTCCCGCAGACCTGCGAGAAGTTGATGAAGTCACTAAGGCACTTAAAGAGAAGTTTCAGCAACACATGGATACTTGGGAATACATTCTGTCTGACCTAGACTAAGATAATGTGTGCATAAGCAAAAAGGCGACTGCAAAATGAGCAATCGCCTTTACATTTAACCATCCTATTTTATCAATACATGCATCTATGCCGAGGCATTCGCGCGAGCGTGGCTAGTAGTGGTTTTTGAGGCAAGCGCTTTTGCGATAACAGAGTCTACAGCGAATTTTCCCGCGCCTGACACAAACAAAGAAAGCGACATAGCCATTAACGATAGTGCAAATGCATAACCGTTATTAGCCATAAACAAACCATTTGGCAAATGCACTGTGACAATGGCTACCAGCATAGTAATAGCGAGCACCAATGCGGTTGGACGCGTGAGTAAGCCTGCAATTAATAACAAACCGCCAAAGAATTCTGCGCTTCCAGCCATCAATGCCATTAAGTAGCCGGGCTCTAATCCAAGAGAAGACATAAACTGTCCCGTTCCCTCAAGCCCATAACCTCCAAACCAAGCGAACAGTTTTTGTGAGCCGTATGCGGTAAAAATAATCCCAGCAACTAATCGCAGTGCAAGCGGAGCGATAGACGTGTTTTTGTTAAATGCTAAAGTTAGTAATGTGTTCATTTTCGTATCCTCATTCATCGGGTGTTTGTAAATGCTTATTGCTAAGCGATGAACACACTATACATTCAAAATTGGGAATGAAAATGTCAAAAAATTGCGCTTTTCTTTCTATTTTTTAGAACTATTGCCAGTGTTTTGATCGTTATATTCGCTCACTATGCGTTTTTCGCGGCGTCGCCACATAACTTTGGCCAATTGCTTCATACTCACGGTGGTGTCTTGCTCATCGACAATCTCTACGCCAAGCAGGCTTTCTAACAAATCTTCCAAAGTCAGTATTCCCTCAAGACCGCCATATTCATCTACCACAAGTAAAACGTGAACCCTTGAATTGACGAAGTGGTCAAATGTAGCAGCAAGAGGCATATCCCCCAACAGCGTGACCATCGACTTAACGTAATCTGAAAGCGGTTTGTCACCCTCACCATTTGCGGCAGCAATTAAAATATCGGTGCGCATGACATAGCCTGTGATTTGTTCACTATGATCGTTTTCGTAAACAGGAATACGTGAAAACGGATTATTTTGGTGCTCAGACACAAAGTCTGACACCTTAGTATGATCCGGTAATGAGAAAACTACCGTGCGATGTGTCATCGCATCCTTAATTTTAAGCTCGTGTAAACTTAAAAGATTTTGTAAGAAATTCGCCTCTTGCTGCGCAAGCTGCCCTTCTTTACCTGATAGCTCTGCCATAGCCAGCAATTCGCTTCTGCTTAATCCTTTTAGCGGGCTGTCTTCAGTGAAGCCGCTGGTCAACTTTTGCGACATCTTTACAAAAGGGTAAAGCGCAATAATGAGATACTTTAAAAAGTAGGCGGTTACCGGAGCGAGCGGTCGCCAAAAGGTCGCACCAAGGGTTTTTGGAATAATTTCAGAAAACACCAATATCAACAGCGTTAACACCGCAGATATAAGACCTAAGTAAGCATCGCCGAATACTTTAGCGGCTTGCGCCCCAGCCCCTGCAGCGCCCATGGTATGAGCAATAGTGTTTAAGGTCAGGATTGCCGCAAGCGGCTTATTAATATCGGTGGTAAGGCTTGAAAGAAGCTTTCCAGATGGCCTGCCCTCTTTTTCTAGCAAGGATATGTAGGCCTGAGAAACACTTAAGATGACCGCTTCTGCAATGGAACACAAGAACGAGAAGCCCAAGGCAATAAACACGTAAATTAACAGCAGTATCATTAAGCGCGACTCTCGTTATATGGGTGGCGATAGCGTTAACGCTTGTGTTTTTTTGCGGTCAAGCAATCATGTTCTTGCGCAACACCAGCGTAATAAGCTTAAGTGTAGCATGTGTATGCAATTGGGCTCAAAGCTTTGGCCGCCTCATATAAAAATAAAGTATGACGCTTGCTACCAAGGTCATGATTAGCACGTCAGCGCTTATGTTGAAATTGAAACTGAAATAACTGGGATCAATGAAATCCAATAAAACGACCGTGTAAGTGATCGCCAAAATCGCAAAAAAGAGGCGAAACAAAATTTGAGACATTTGCACGTGACTACCTTTATTTTTATTATTCGGCCGCGTTAGCGGACATGTTGTTGCCGGTGCGAGTAAGGACAAAGGGGCGCTCAATTTAGCGCCTAAAAATTCTGACGCAAGAGTTTGCGTCAAGTTCAAACTAATTTCAGTCAGCTGGCAGCGCCATAAATTTATATAAGCTTGAACTTAATTTAGTAATTTCACCTTAAGGTATTATTTGTTAGCGTTTAAGTAACGATAGGGACGGTATACAGTGTTGTTACCACCATATTAAAACGGACAAAAAGGCGCAAAATGAAATATACAGCTAGCCACCTAAAACACACTCTTACTCTCGTTTTGTATTGCCTCACTATTTTTGCTTTAAGTGCGTGCTCAGACGCAGACAGAAGCACAAGCGCATCAGATGCACCAGACAATGATGTACCAAAAGTAGGTTTGGTCATGAAATCACTGGCGAATGAGTTCTTTGTCAATATGTCTGAACAAGCAAAAGCCCATCAGAATGAAAACCAAGCCCAGTACTCACTGTTGGTTAATGGTACAAAAAACGAAAGCGACCTGGCGCAGCAGGTTGCCTTAATCGACCAGATGATCGCTTCAGGCATGGATGCAATCGTACTGGCACCCGCAGATTCTAAGGCCGTTATTCCAGCCGTAGTGCGCGCACTCAAAGCCGGTCTAGTAGTTGTGAATATAGATAACAAGCTAGACGAAAGCGCACTGACTGATTTTGGCGTTACTGTTCCCTTTGTTGGGCCTGACAATGAGAAAGGCGCATATATGGCAGGCCAACTAGCAAGCGAGCAACTTCAAAGCGGTGATGCGGTTATTGTACTAGAAGGCATTCCATCAGCCGTTAACTCCACCCAGCGTCGGGACGGCTTTATGCGCGCCATTAACGAAAAGGGCCTTGAAGTAGTTGCCCTGCAAAGTGCTGACTGGGAACAGACGAAGGCTGCACAGGTCACATCATCCTTACTGATACAACACCCCGATACAAAAGCCATTTTTGCGGCTAATGACAACATGGCACTTGGTGCGCTTGCTGCTGTTAAACGGGCTAATTTGAGCCAAGCTCCCATTATTGTTGGCTTTGATAATATAAAGGCAATAGCACCGCATATTGCCAGCGGCGACGTGTTAGCCACTGTAGATCAGTTTGGCGGTCAATTGGCAGTTTTTGGTATAGAAAAGGCGCTCAGTGCACTTGCGGGAGAGCCACTTGACGACCTTACTGAAACGCCATTGGAATTGATAACAAAAGAGCTTTAAGTTAGTTATCCGTGTTAATTCCGGCAAGTTCAACTAGCGTTGTTAAGGATAAGGTTTGATAAAGCACAATCAACCTCGCCTCACCATAGAAAATCTCCATAAGGCCTTTAACGTGCCAGTTTTAAGGGGTGTCGATTTAAAAATTGCACCGGGTGAAATATGCGCGTTAGTAGGGGAAAATGGTGCTGGGAAATCCACACTCATTAATCTTCTGTGCGGTCTTTTACCAAAAGATGACGGCGTATTGCTTATCGACAACATTGCCTATACGCCCAAGAATGTGACAGATGCTATGGAAAACGGCGTATCCGTTGCCCTGCAAGAGCTCAGTTTAATTGAAAATCTAAATCTTGCAGAAAATATCTTTTTGCGCAAACTGCCGCAATCGGCCAGCCTCATAGACCGCGAACTTATGCACGCCAAAGCCCGTCAACTCTTAGACGACTTCGGTCTTCACAATTGTGATACCTATGAAAAAGTAGAGCGTTTGTCGTTAGCACAAAAGCAGCTTTTAGAGCTTTGCAAAGCCTTAAGTGAAGGCGCGAAGTTGCTTATTCTCGACGAGCCAACCGCCGCACTCAGCCAACAGCAAAGCGATATTTTGCATACACACATGCATCGTCTTGCTGAAGGTGGTATGAGTATTCTTTACGTGAGCCACCGCCTTGAAGATGTGCTCAGCCATTGCGACACCGTCGCTGTGCTAACGGACGGAGCATTAGTGCAAACGGCCCGTGCTAAAGACTGCAGCGTTAAGCAATTAATAAAGTGGATGTCTAAGGGGATTCTTCAAAATCCAAAACGTGAACGAATACAAACCACCACGCTGGAAAAACCACCCGTTGTGTTACGCGCAGATTCATGCACAACTACCAACCTCCCCTTTGCGATAAACATTGAGCTTAAGCAAGGGGAGATTCTTGGCGTTGCAGGCCTTGCCGGCGCTGGACGAACAGAATTACTAGAAGCACTGTTTGGAATCACGCCATGCCTGAGCGGCGGCGTCTATCGAACACTGAAAACAGTTGCTATGGAGCCGGGCAAGGGCATAAAAATAAGAAACAGTACTCATGCGGTATCGCTGAACATCGGTATGTTGTCTGAGGATCGAAAAGCATTGGGGATATTTGGAGAACAATCTTTGGACTTCAATGCGAGCATTGCAAAGCTCAAGCGCGCGACTAAAGGATTTTATTTATCGCAGTCTAAAATTAACGGACTCGCTAATGCGCTTTTTGATTCACTGTCAGTTAAATATGATGCACTGTCACAGTCAATTGAAGAGCTAAGCGGTGGCAATCAACAAAAAATCTTATTGGCTCGATTGCTCTTTGCACAAACGAACGTCTTTCTCTTAGATGAGCCCACCCGCGGTGTTGACGTGAATACCAAAGCACTTATCTACGATAAATTGAAATCGCTAAAAGAAGAGGGGGCAAGCTGTATAGTGGCCTCAAGCGAAATAGAAGAACTATTTAAATTGAGCGATCGCATTATTGTAATGGCTTCAAAACGCATTGTAGGGGAGCTAATGCCCTCCCAGTTCAGCAATGCAAATGTACTGAATCTTGCATTCAGCGACCACAAAAACGCAGAGCTCGCTTGAAAAGATGATGTACGCAGCTCAATGGATGACGGACAACTAATATGCAGTTTGTAAAAAACTATTTTTTAATCATTGTGCTAGTACTTTTAGTGCTGTTTTTCTCTTTGCAAACTAACAATTTCTTCTCGCTTATCACACTCTCAACAATATTAAGTCAATTACCAGCGCTAACATTTGTAGCGGTTGGCATGACGCTAGTGTTGATAGTGGGAGGAATTGATTTATCAGTCGGCTCTTTAATGGCGCTTTGTAGCGCTGTTATCGGAATTCTGATTGTTCAATCTGGTTTATCGTTTACCCTCGCTATTTTCTGTGGGTTAAGTTTAGTGTGCATCGTAGGTGCAGCCAGCGGGTATTTGTCGTCTTATTTAAAACTCCCGTCGTTTATTGTCACACTAGGCGTACTGGAGGCAGCAAGAGGCTTAGCCTATGTCATATCCGACTCGCAAACGATGTATGTGGGTGCAAGTGTGCAGGGATTAACAGATCCCATTGATGGCATAGGTATATCGATAATGATGCTATTGGCATTCGCTGTTGTGATAGTGGCTCACGGTATGTTGAATTACACCGTATTTGGCAGGCAATTAATCGCTATTGGCTCTAACAAGAAGGCGGCTTTAATGAGCGGAATAACGCCTGACCCTCGCGTGTTAGTTGTATTTGTGATATCAGCCTCGCTCGCAGGCTTAGCCGGTCTTGCTAATTTAAGCTATTTAGGCTCAAGCGATCCTAACGCAGGAATTGGTCTGGAGTTATCGGCCATCGCTGCAGCGGTGATTGGTGGCACAAGCTTGATGGGTGGACGCGGCACGGTGCTAGGTACATTCATAGGCGTGCTAATTATCGCAGTTCTCGACAGTGGGCTGGCACAAATGGGGATGTCTGAACCCGCTAAACGCATTATCACCGGCGCAGTGATTGTGATGGCAGTGTTGCTCGATAAGTGGCGCGCCAAGCACTAAGGCTCGTGTGAACGCGTGCTTTGAATTACTAGGTCGTTTTTATCAAATTCGATATTGCATGTAACAATATTGAGGGTAAACAATGAGCTCACATGAATCTTAGAGCCTGTGTCTACTTCAAACTCCTCGTAGTCTAACAAGTCACCCGTATTAAGCTGGCGAATAACCGAGGCTTTCGCCACACCTTCGGAAAAATTGCCGCACAGATACAATACTTCTTTTCGTGCTGAATCAACAAAGATGCCAGAAGCAACTAAGCTTCCAATGATAAGGATAATTACAATAACACGATTAACTAGTGCTAGATTCATAGCGTAATCTACAAATACCTCTATTTGTTTTCTTGTTTATGACACGATTGATTCATCAAGCACCTTCTTTATCAGACCACACGGCAAACTCATTACCCGTGGGATCAATAAAATGAAAGCGACGTCCACCCGGGAAAGAGAAGATATCTTGCGATATTTTGGCGCCGCAAGATTTCACTTTATCACGCGTTTGTTCCAACAAGTCGCTATATAAAACAACTAGTACGCTGCCATTTTCAGCAAGAGCGGGCTTATCAAACAAGTAAAAGCCACCGTCAATTCCCGCATCTTGAAGCGCGACATACTCTTCACCATAATCGACAAATTTCCAAGCAAATGCCTCTGCAAAAAAGCTTTTGGTGACTGCTAAGTTAGTGGAAGGCATTTCGATGTAGTTAATCTTTCCCGTTTGGTCCATGTAGACTTTTCCTTACTGAGTATTTGCTAGTCAGAATATGCGTCGTTGAAGGTAAGCACATGTTTTTTGCCTTCAAATTCATTATATAAGCGTTTATGGGCGTTGAGCGAGAGCACATCATCTCTATTAGGGTATTGCGCTATCCAATCGCACAGCATCTCTAAATTTGCATCTTGCGCCTGTTTAGAGGCGTATTTGTGTGGCTCCCATGGGCGGCGTATTGCATTTTCAATACACTGCTCCACTGGCAAATTCATAAATATTAGCTCATTGGCCTTATCAAGCAACAGAGACAGCAAATCGGCATAACAACCCTCAATCACCCAGTCGTCATGAGCTAGGGTAAACTCTGAAATTGCGTTGTGTGAGTCACCAATACTTTGGCGCGTGGGCGGTTCGCCTGGTAGCCAAGCAATGGTATCTAAATCCATATGCGCTAGTGCGTGTTTTGAGGCAAGTTGTTTAGCCAAGGTAGATTTGCCAGAGCCCGAATTACCGAACACTAATATTCGTTTGTTTTGTGTACTCATGCTGAACTTGAATTGAAGAAGCCCAACATTACCAAGGCAAAAATAACCATGCTAAGCTCCATTACAATGCACTTCCCTTTGAAAGACTAAAATCTACTATAGCGAAGCCGACCAGAAATAACGAACAGAATATGGCATAAATTAGCAAGAAGAGTGTTTTGTTTAGCCCTGATGCTGGCGAAGTTGAGTGACATGCAGTAACTCATCACTTGGGCCCCACAAATAAAACACTTTGCCCCATGTTTCAGATTGAATCTCTGAGATTTTTGTCTTGTGTTTAGACCGTGAACATAACGCGAATGCTTCATCAATATCAGACACACAAATTTGAAGCATAAAATTGCGAGCCAATTCCTCTTGATAAAACCGTTGAAGGAAGAGCAAACACTCGCCGTTTTGAAATACAGTCAAATCGTCCGTCACATATTCTGACTCAAACCCAATTTCCGAATAAAAGGCTAACGATCTCTCGTAGTCTCGACTTGGAACAAATGCCTTAATGTCTATTACGTCCATCACTGCTCCCTGCTTTTATATGTTGCTTGCAAATGGCCTATACAGCCTGCGCAGAATGCCATTGTTCTGATTAGTTTTCATGTATCGCAGGTAATATGCAATAACAAATATAAAAGTAGGGAGAACTAATAAGGAATATTAAAGATCATATTTTGATTTCGCTTGTCGCACAGTTTTTACAACAAGGAATGTAAACAGATAGACAAGCACAAACTGTCCAGTTAAAAGCATGGCAAGCTTGGGCAATAAATCCACTTCTTCCGTGAAAATGGGATGCCAAAAATACACCAGAGACAAATTGCCAGGAAAGAGCAAAACGCTATAGCCAAAAATGGGGCCGCCCCAATAGTCAAAAAAATTCCAGCTAAGTGAAAAGGTTATCAGGCCAATTAACACTGCGGCTAGAGCAGCGTACAGAGCAATTTGTGTGGGTTTGTGGTGCAAAGGTCTTAAAATATCTCTCATGATTGGAGGTCATTGATATACGACATAGTTACGATATCAATTGGAGGACATTTCTACTTTCGTCTTCGACGTCGACGCTAGTTCGAGTATTTGAGAGTATGTTAAGCCATCTAACTTTTTACTTAAAACGGCGTAATTCGTAGTTCTCATATTCGGATCACTTAGCATTTCTTGTGCGCTATCAATATCTGATAGCTGAATCGCCAGTAAAGCCATCAGGAACTCCATCCGCTTTTGTTGTGGTAGCGTGTTAAGGGTATTGTTGATATCTCTTTTTATTGTTGCTTCGTTGCTGCCATCGAAAACAAAATCTATTTGATTACTTGCGCAAGCAATCAAACTAAACAACAGAGCTATTAAAACTATTGATCTCATAATAATCCTTAACGGAAGCATCACACACTCAACCGTTAACTTTTTGTATTTGCAGTCTTAAAAACATCAATTATGACTCTTTCAAAAAATGACATAACTAACGCCATTGCTATAACAATTAATCCGCTAGAGTAGGCCATAATTGAGATTGCCTTGTGATTATCTGAATAAATGTGAATACCAAGAATAGCAATAGAAAAGATAATGAAGAAGACTATCACTCGATTGCGATACCTATTAATTATTGAACGTAGCTCTTTCTCTTTCATATGTTCTTATCCTAAGTATGCAGTGCGGCTAACGAGGCTGTAGAAATAACAAAACGTAAAAATTAGACCGTGCTCTGTGTCGATTTTTTGTAAGTGCAGTGCACTTATTATCCACGATTTGCGCACTCGCGCATTTTTTGTATGTAAATTGTACAACTTTTTAAGCGCTGTTTGATGATTGGTGTTTTCTACAGCCTCAACACCGTTTTATGCGGCAAAAACAGCTCTTGTTTTTATCCGTCTTCAACTTATTGTTATAGCTCGCTACCGACGTTGCTTGATAACGATTCCACAACAATCTGATTTATGCTTTTACCTGTGGCAGAAGCTTTTAAAACGAGGTGCTCATGTAGCTTTGGACTTATACGAACATTAAATTTACCCGAATAGGTTTTCTTGGGCGCTACACCATCTTCCTCACACATTTTAAGAAACACTTTTAAAGAGGCTGAACCCTCTTCATGCAAACCCTTGATGTCAGACGCATAAAAATCAGCACCGCCATTTAAGTTAATAAACTCACCTCTAAACATCTCTATTTCAGGATCGTACGTGATAACAGCGTCGTATCCATTTATGTTCATAATATTTTTCATGGCTTCACCCCATTTGACTCTAACCAACGTCTGACGCTACTAACCGCACCCTTGTCTGTATCAGGGGACGGATGTGGTCTATGAAAGACGCGTCTGTCGCCAAAAAGCCTAACACCAATTCAAGAACCCTCAACCTCGGATATCTCAGCTCCAAGCTCAACAAATAGTAGCTCGATATCTTTCCACTTTACATTACCGCTGACAGGTCTTGAAAATATGAGAGCTAAAGTCTTTTGACGTTTTCTCTTCATTCAATAATGGTAGTACTAAAAGTTAGTACCGTCACTCAGGTCTTAACTAGAGCTATAACACTGAGTTACCGAGTTACCGAGTTACCGAGTTACCGAGTTACCGAGTTACCGAGTTACCGAGTTACCGAGTTACCGAGTTACCGAGTTATCAGATTATGGCGTGACGCTTGCGAATGCAAGCGACATGAAATGAGCTGATAATCTCCGTTAAACGTTTTGTCAGATCACGCTCATGCAGCAAATGAAGGACAAAATAGACAGTAAACCAGGAAGGCATCAATACGGTAAACGCTTAGGGTGCGTTGAGCCTGTTTTTGCTAATATTACCATCAATGAAAAGATGAATTACTTTACCTTACGCGGTAAAAACAAGGTCAACGCGCAGTGGAAGATGTACTGCTTAGTGCATAATATTGAAAAGCTAAGGTTTAGCCTTGGGTAGCGGCTCCCAGCACCCATTAAATTACCTCAGTCGCCCTTCCCATCGCTCCTATAGCCCAACATTACCCTCTCTGTCAGCTGTGAAATTGTCAACAATGGGAAATGCATAAAACAACGGAGAACAAACTTGCTAAGAGATGAGCAACTATCTATTTTAACGCTCGACAATCAAAGAAATAAGCTTGGGAAAGGATAAATTCTACAGTCTCAACACCAGCTTAAGCGGTAAAAATTGCTCTTTATTGTTATCCGCTTCAAGCTTTTTATGCAGCGTTTTCACTTTCAACATCCCAACCAGGGAAAACAAGAATTGCAGGATGACACTTTAAAGCCCTAGCTAGAGATTTAGCTCTTTCTATGCCAAGATTGACACGGTCATTTTCAATTGCAGAAATTGTAGATTGCGGGATATTAGCGAGTCTTGCTAGTTCGTTTTGACTCAATTCTTGAAGCTCCCGAAGAATACGGACAGACTCTCCACTCGATACGGAAATACGCTTGGTCGCTTTTTGAAAATCATCCATTATGACCTCCTTCGATAATCATGTGCTGTTACATCAAGGACTTGAACAAACATTTCTCCATTTTCTACAGAGTAAATAACACGGTATTGTTGATTTAGGCGAGAAGAACGAAATCCTTTCCAATTCCCTGAAAGTGCTTCATCGTTAAAACCCCGAATCAGCCTTACACCAGAGGGGCCCGACAACTCAACAATATCCTTCCATTTCTCATACCGCTTCTGAATTTCAATTGGAGCTTTCGATAACTGCTTATTTAGTTTTTTATGTTCAAATATCGTCCACATACCTAAAAGTATATATACCTTTTAAAGTATGTCAAATCCTCAAGCTGCAACAATTTCTATAACCGGTGGTGGCCGCTTTTGCCAACATCCGGTTCATAGATTTGTTAGGCGGCATTCAGATCTAGACGCTGAACTTTACCCAAATCCAAACTCTGCTTTGCCTGCCATAATTCATAATTATCTTGCATACTTAACCAACTTTCGGGTGTTCGTCCTAACGTTTTGGATAGTCGTAATGCCATTTCGGGGCTTATTGCGCTCTTGCCTTTGACTATTCGGCTTAAAGTAGAAGCGGCTACGCCTAAATGAGTTGCCAATGTGCGGCAACTAACACCGTAAGGTTCAAGATAAATAGATTCTATAAATTCGCCAGGATGTGGCGGGTTATGCATATTCATTAGTGATAATCCTCATAATTTAGAATGTAAGCATTACCATCCTTGAACTCAAATGTTACTCTCCAATTTCCGTTTACAGATATAGACCATATCTCCGCTCGCTCTCCTTTCAATTTGTGAAGGGAAAATCCTGGGATATTAATATCGTCAATTTCATGCGCAGTATTGATAGCAGCAAGCTGCATACGAAGCTTTTTCGCATGGTGTGTTTGAATGCCAGATGTCTTACCTTTTTCGTAAAACAGTCTAAGACCTTTGTGCTTGAACGATTTGATCATGATGGCATTGTAGCGTGATGCGCAACACGACACAAGCAATAGAGCCTAACGAGACTGTAGAATTTATCCAAACAACTCTAAAATTATTTTGACTCAGTGTAACGGCAAATATTGCGCAATTAAACCTTGCTGTGCAGATCTAGGCATGATCTAATGATCATCATTCGCGGCGAGTTCAGCTAATGCCAAACTACAAACCCGATTTATCCTGCCAAGACAAGTTCATCCCTGTTAACTTCACCCAACAAATTTTACTCGGTACCTTTGAATACGCGCTGAATCACATCGTCAATCACCATCTCGATTTTCGCTCATTTGATGCCATGTACAACAACGACCAAAAAGGCGCAGCCGCCTACTCACCCGCCATTATGCTTTAAATCATTCTCTACGCATATGCACATGGGATCGTGTCGAGTCGCAGCCATCTCCAAACGTGTAATTACGCCCACCTCACACACAAAAAGCGACTATCCGCATCCGCAGCCTGTTCACAAACGAAATTATCCAAAACCCAAATTGATAGCTGACATCTTGAGGAACAAAAAGAGAAACTCAAATAATGGTCTTAGGCGACAAATTTACTGTGAAAAACGATTAATTCTAAAGTCTCAACACTTTACATAACCGGCGTTGGCCGCTCTTGCCAATGTCCGGTTTATGTTTTTGTTAACTGTCATTGTATATTACAACCGCTGGTTTCTGATTTTGCACAAACTGATAGCTACTAGCAGCGATTACAAATATCAAACTCAATATATTTAAGAGTAGCGAAAAAGAACGATATCGCCTCTCATTGTCCCGTTTATCATAATGGTCAACGATAGTGATTATTGAATTAACAGCGGCTGAAACTAGGGCCACCAAAAATAACCAAAGACTACCCCCCGTGAGTAGCATCCCATTAGAATAACCCTTTCCAGGAATCAACAAAGAACCGTTTATCCATGCATATATTGCAATAACGGTAAGCAAAATTACCCACAAAAAATTGAAAAGCCTCGTCATAGGCGATATTTGATTTGGTCTATATTCTTGCATAAGTCCTTTTGACAGTTAACGAGGCTGTAGAAAAAATAAAACGCCTAAAATATATCGCGCTCTACGTTGTTTGTTTTTATATTGCAATGGTCAAACCTATCTCAAATTTACGTAGAATCACGAAAATTGTACATAATTTAAACAGCTTCTCAGTCTGAAAATTAAAATCCATTTATTCTACATCCTCAACGCCCCAATAAGGGGCAGTTGCTTACCGGCGATAATCGCGGGAGCGCCGGTGAGTAACTGTCCCAGCGAGCGAAGCGAGTGTGCTTGATTGGTTTGTTAGGTTTCAATGCTAATAAACCTCTCGTAACACTCAGTGCAAACCCAAGTATTACCTTCCTCGTTTTTAAAGGCGGTACCATGCTCTTCCTTGTCTGTACAATAAAATGTCCACCAACAGATTTGACAATGCTCATGATCTAGAACCGCTGATTCTGATTTCCATAATTGCCGTGACCAATGATTCGTCTTTGCCCACTCGATATCTTCTTCGATATCAGAATAAGCCCACTTTTCGCCATGAATAAATACATATTTATCTTCCATGTTACTACTGAAACCTAACGCCCCAATAAGGGGCAGTTGCTTACCGGCGATAATCGCGGGAGCGCCGGTGAGTAACTGTCCCAGCGAGCGAAGCGAGTGTGCTTGATTGGTTTGTTAGGTTTCAATGCTAATAAACCTCTCGTAACACTCAGTGCAAACCCAAGTATTACCTTCCTCGTTTTTAAAGGCGGTACCATGCTCTTCCTTGTCTGTACAATAAAATGTCCACCAACAGATTTGACAATGCTCATGATCTAGAACCGCTGATTCTGATTTCCATAATTGCCGTGACCAATGATTCGTCTTTGCCCACTCGATATCTTCTTCGATATCAGAATAAGCCCACTTTTCGCCATGAATAAATACATATTTATCTTCCATGTTACTACTGAAACCTAACGCCGCGCCAACAGGCAGGCACTGTGGAGGAATTTTTGGTGTAAACTGGCGACCAAAAAAGCCGGAACAGTGACTGTCCTTGTTGAGTGCCTTGTTACACGTTTAATTTGCAGTATGGTCATTAAATAGAACTTCTAAGCCCGGCTGCATAGTACGAACTTTTGGTTGATATAAATAGCAGCTGATTCTAGCGTAATTGTCTGGGTCGCTGCCTACCATACAAGTTTGCTCAAATTTGATTTCACTTTCTTTGAACCTAATACGAAGCACCTTTGCGTCACCATTCAGTGCGGGTTCAATTGTCGCAGTACCTTTGGTGGATCTGCCATTGATTTTACGAAACACCACTAGCTTGCCTTTATTATCTGTGATCTCAACTTTGCCGTGGTAGGTTACGTTTGAATCTAGTGCTTTACCAACAAGTATATATTTGCCCTGCACCATCATGTGCAAGAAGTTATCTTCTGCTGAGCAGAAAAATGGAAATAGTGTTAGCAATATTGCAATCGTTCTTTTCATGACGTGTAACACTTTAGATAAGTGGCGCGCAGTCACAAGTCAAGAAATGAACAATTGCCTCTCGCGTCCACTTGATCGGTTTGTTATACGAGCACGAGGACCTGGCCTTAACTGTTACTCGTATGCTGTTCCGTTGCCCCATGAGCGTTCCCTGTTTAGCCGATGCCACACGGGCTCTCGACGATGTTTGATTCCACACTTTTAGCGTCTGTGGCGTCCGTCAGTAAACGCGTTTCTGCGTGCGCCACAGACGCTAAAAGCGTGTCATAAAAAGCCAAACTCTTCCACTGGGCTTTGGTTCAGTTCGCCAATGTTGGGCCCCTGAAGAGCATAAAATACATAATTGCCCGTGTCGTAATCGTGGTAGAGCGACCCATTACTGGGTCGACCCCACACAGATCCGGACGTGCGGAATTACCGCATCCGGCTCTTCAGTTATATATTCACTCGTGTAAAACATCACCCTAATACCAGTCAACTTCTATTACTCGCTTCCTGACGCGTAATGGCTCAATCTGAAAATAGATTAGCATCTCTTTAAAACTGCGCCAATTGTAACTTCGTCTACCACTGCGTCGGTTGAGCCATTTGTAAAGGCTATGCAATACAAATGCGCTTACTTTCGCTAGGCTGCGACTGTTATCGGGTAGTCCAAAGTAGTGGCTAAACCCCCTAAGCTTGCGCTTTAGTTGTGGCAGCCAAATGTTCAACTTCTGTGAACGCTTGGCTTTAATCCAACGATACAGCTCATTAAGGGTTGACCGCTGTTTCTTCGCTGCGGTCCGACGCCTTAAGCGGGGCTGACCACCGGTATCTTTACCCCAGTAAAATGCAAACCCCAGAAACACAAATTGACGTTTACAGCTGGGATGAAAACGACTGAAACGCATCAGTGACGTTTTCTCTTTTGCCACGTCTAAGTTAAATCTCTGTAATCGTGTGGGTAATGCCTGATAAAAGTACTCAGCGTCTTGAGCATATTGAAACGCACACACAAAATCATCTGCATAGCGTATCATCATGGCGCGACCACGCAGACTCGGCTTTACACGCTTCTCAAACCATAAGTCTAATGCGTAATGCAGATAAATGTTCGCCAGCACAGGACTGATAATTCCGCCTTGTGGACTACCACTAGTCGGCTTATTAAACGCCCCACGAGGCTCTTTTATCCGCGCCTTTAACCATTGTTTGATTAAGCTCAGCAATGCCTTATCGTCTATGCGCTGTTTGAGCATACGCATTAGCCAGTTGTGGTCAATATTATCAAAGAACCCCTTCATATCTGCTTCCACCACATAACCATAGCCCTTAAATTGCAAGTTCAAGGTCAAACTATGCACGGCTTGATGCGCACTTTTATGCGGTCGATAACCATAGCTATGGCGTACAAAATCTTGTTCCCAAATACCTTGCAGTAATTGGCTCACACTTTGTTGCACTAACTTGTCATCTACCGTAGGTAACCCTAATGGCCTTTGCTTGCCATTCGATTTGGGGATATATACGCGCTTTATGTCATTCGCTCGGTAGCATTTCTGCTTAAGCGCCCAACTTAAGCGTCGTATATTTTCTGGCAGGCTATCCTCATACGCCGGCATCGTGATCCCGTCTATACCTGGTTTGGCCTGCTTGTTGAGTTGACCCCAACTTTGATACAGTAAATCAGTATTTAGCTGTCCGTATAAATTCTGAAACCTGTGCTTGGGGTGGGTCTGTGCTTTAAATGCGATGGCGTTTAGTGTAGTTGTCATAGTGGCTCCAGCCCTACTTTGTCCGGCCTATGTGTCTGCTAAACACCTCATATAACTGTCAGCTCCTTCGCCATGTACAAGGCTTTCCCCTGCTCAGACTACTATGGGCTGATCTGACTGCCAAAGCGTCATCGGCTCACCTTGCTTTTGGCTAAGTTTACCTACCCCTTCCTTAGGGAACACCTTTGGCTCTCTCAAGTTCCTAACGCATCTCTTTATACATGCCACGGCTTGATAACTCCGCTGACTCGCCACAACCTCACCAATATCGGTTGCTTTACGTGGACTTCGGCTGTGTTACAGGCCTTGTCAGTCAGATCTTAAGTATTATCGAAGCGATACCAGCACTTCAGGGACACGTATCCCCTATGGCCTATATAATTCGCTGTCTACGCTTCACGTTACTTGTTCATTTGATTGTGTCTGCACACTGGAAAGCAATTCCCATCCTCAAACTCCGCACAACGCGCAAGACTCGCTACAGGTGGCTGGCTAAGCCTTACCCGACAGGGACTTTCACCCTGCAAGATGCATCAAGCTTGCTTGACGCACTAACACCGAACTAAGCGGCGGGTTGTATTGGTTAAAAACTGCGATAATTGAACGGAGTGAAATGCAGTTTTTAACCAATACAACCTGTCCGAAGGAGCGACAGCGACTGGCTTCAGTGTTTTGTTAGGTGCTGATGGCATTTAAAACTCCTGAGCGCCATTGCGACAATGAGTAAGAAATAAACGGCTGTAAGCATTGATACAACCACCGCTGATTTTGTAATACTATCAAACAAGCTAATCACATAGGCTAGAGAAAACACAAAGCCTAATATCGACGTAACAATAATGACGGAGAGAGATGTTTTGATGTATTCCTCAGCAAAGCAAGCAAATAAAAAAAGCACAGCCATGATTAAAATCAACAAGCCTACCTCTTCTGATAACGCTCGCGAGCCTTTGCTCCCAGTAATTACGAACGCACTTAGTACCAACGGCATGCCCAAAAAGAATATAACAGCCTTCAAATGACTCAAGTGTCTAGGGCTAGTTATAAACGATTTCGAAGACGGCCATTTCAATCCATAATAATTAAACATCCGGTAGCACCTAACACTTTGCATAACCGGTTTTGCGGCGCTTTTCCGCAAAATCCGCGTTAATGCATTTGTTATACATGCGTTACCTCTGAGTCCTTAATTGCTCGATAATCTCGATATAAAGCTGACAGAAGAGACGCTAAAAGAGACATAAATAAAATACTACTGACTAGCGAAGTAGTGAAACCTTCGAACCACATTTTTAAGAGTATCGCTGATAATAATGCTATGACCTCGACCGTCCCTAAAATCACCGCCCATAACTTCTGTCGACGAAGCCCATAAACTATCAGTGCATTTAACGAGAGCAATACAACAAAGACTGGTGCTGCAAACGTCAAGCTTACAGTTGGAAGGAAACCTATAATCACGCCTACCGTTGCCCCCATTAACAGCAAAGCAAAGATAATAACGATTATTAATGTCAAAAAACTGAAGCCTAGCGCTGCGCCCTTCAACTTAACCTCCTATGTCAATTAGCGTGTATAACGCAAAGCTAACGGGCACAAATGCAGCGCTATAATGCCGAAGGCGCGCTGCGTTTGTGTCCCAGTGACCGCAGGGAACGAGTTTAGCGCCTTGTTAGCTGCTACCACTTGGACTCGTTCGAAGAGGGTAGAACAGCGATGATAGACTTTAGCAGCTTTTGTTGCTCGCTACTTGGTTGACCCTCTATATTGGCAATGTTTGTTAAGAGTTGTTTGGTTGACTCTGATTGTTCTGGGGTAAAAGATTCAAAGCTTTTAGCGATAACAGACTTTGGATTAGATTTAACGTCTGCGCCATTGCCCAAGATATGAGAGCTAGAAGCCAATAGACTTTTTGACTGATCTGGAGATAGCTTAAATTCCGATTGGAAAAGTTCCAGAAGCCCGTTTTTTTGTTCTTTTGTTATGTCTCCGTCTGCTTTTGCGATTGAGAGCATAAACAAAGCTGCGACATCCATCGGGGAATCTAGAGAATAAGACGGAGGCAATTCGTATTGTTGTCTGAATTTTCGTCTTCGGTTCCAACTGAATGGATTTAACCATCCGATGTCGATGCCGCCTTCCTGTAACCGATTAAGTAAAACCAAAATGGTTACGACTACACCTAAGACTCCTAAAATTATATGCATAAAATTTCCTTATTAGTTAATTTGGCAGCTAACACTAAACTAAGGGGCAATTACTTGTTGGCGAAAATGCGGAACGCGCCAACGAGTAATTGTCCCAGTGAGCAACGCGAACGATCTTGAGTGCCTTGTTAGGTTTGAGCACTTGAAACGACCCCTAAATTCAATAGCTTTTTCTGTGCAGGTAAATCTATCACTTTTGATACTACGACGTGCTGTTTGCATTTCACGGTTAAATTATATGTTTCTGGCTCAGGTGAAATAGTGAAATCCATCGCAAAATTCCCGTTGATCACTCTAGTTTGAAAGTCATAGTCTTGCGCATCAATTTGTTTGAAGCGAAGTGTACAAGTTTTATCTATTTGTCCGCTAATAATTACTGCGTTTTCGCCTATTTTGAATGCGCAGCCAAGTAAACTAGCACTCAAAACAACCAAAAATAAAATTTTAATCATGAAACCTAACACCTTACATAACCGGTGATGGCCGCTCTTGCCAGCATCCGGTTAATGTATTTGTTATACGTTAATCGAAGAAACAATCTAGTCTCAGCTATCATTGTCTATACTCCTTTGACTAACTAACGATTTAAAAAACGTATCACCACTATTCTCGATACTAATCGCATTTTTCGTGAGATCTGCTAGCCTCTCATCAGACATCCAATGCGGCTTTTCATCAACTATAATTAATTCAGGGTATTTCTCTAAAATCTGAGATTTTCCATCAGCATCAATCACTCTCCAAATTCCCCCACAATCATAATCATAGGCAACTAAAAACTTAACTTTCAAAATAGCCTCGTTTACGACTTAAAGAACAACGTATAACACCGATTTGAGCGGCGCAATGTATTTCCTAAAACCTGCATCAATGGAGCGCAGCGTAATGCAGGTTTTAGGAAATACATTGTGTCCGAGCGACCGCTAGGAAGCGACTCTAAATTTTTGTTAGTTGCCGTTATCAACTGGTCGCCATTCCTCATTATAATTCTGAGACTCAATATCAATCCAAAGCTCAACATCGCTGCTCATAAACATGTAACCAAACCCTTCAGGAACAAAGTCCAATTCCGTTTCATAGGTAATGCCAGAGCTCTCAAGTGAAGAATATGGAGTACTGTTATACCCAATTTTTTTAACGCTACGAAGGTTTTCAAATAACAAGTTTTTACCTTCCCAAGAGATATTAAAGCCTTCCCAAGTATTTAATGCCGATTTTGCTAGTAAAATCGGCTCTGGGTTCGTATTTTCATCATTATGAAGAACTACCAATTCAGCCTCTTGAGTTTCGACATTGGCTTGTACACCAAACGAAATAGACTTCCCCTCAACCGTATTAAAAACCAGTATATATGCACCTGATGCAAACTCTTCGTCAAAATGCAATTTCGCTACATCTAGATATAAAAGAAATGAGCACTCATCCGTACAAGTTTTGGGAAACTGATTTGATTCTGCCATTCCTTTTTTAACTGAGTGCTCACTTTTCACAAGCACCTGTGAAAAGCACATGTTGGAAAAGAGAGCAAAAAACAAAAGTGGAATTATCTTCATGGCATCCTCAGGCAACTAACGCAAAGCTAACGGGCAGTAACGGAATGGCAAAATATGCGAAGCATGCCATTGCGTTACTGTCCCAGTGACCGAAGGGAACGAGTTAAGCGCTTTGTTAGCCACCCTTTACATCCGCGATGGAGAAATGATGACTGGCAATGTTAAAACCTTCCCGTAGATAAAATTTATGAGCGGGAAAACGCTGCACGCCTGAATCAAGGTGTATTTGTTCGCAGTTATTTTTAGCCGCAAATTCCTTGAACCAATTTATGAAAAATCTTCCCACGCCCGTTGAGCGATAGTTAGGATTTGTAATTAAATCGTCGATATAAATATGCTTACCCCACGCAAGCTTCTCGCCGACACAAAACCCTGCAACGGCTAGAATTCCATCTGAAGACCTTACATACGCTACTTTGTACCCATACTCATACTGTTTTTGAATTTGATTTGAAAGCGTATCTAAATCGTAACTGGTTCTTAAACTTAACAAGGCTTTTAGAACCGCCTCGTAATCATCATTTTTTTCAAGGAAATGAACTTCCATACCTACTCCGATTTGGGTGGCTAACGCTAAGCTAACGGGCAAAAATACAATGCGATAATGCGAAGCAGCATTGTGTTTTTGTCCCAGTGACCGAAGGGAACGAGTTTAGCGCCTTGTTAGAGCTGGACCGCATATTCGCCCCTTTAAATCTGATGAATTGAGCATACTTGCTGAACAGTTTACAAACAAGCGATGCGTGGGAAACGACGCACTTTTTGGACTAGATGAGCTTAAGCCGCTTGAGAGGTTTAGCCGCGCAAATTGCGATTAAAGAAAGATGAAACAACCTTTTAGTTAAAACGCATATTTGAGCAAGTGGAAGTGAGGCGGCGACGTTTAAACCACCAAAAGCTTGGGCTTAATTTAAAACAACGAGAAACACCTAAGTGACCTTCACAGCTGTTAGTGCAAAACACAATTTAAAACAGATGGATTTTGAAGTTCAAAGAACTGCTGTTTTATCTTGAAAACGGTTTTTGATAGACAGCACTCAATTGAAAAAATGTGCGCGACTGTAAAACCATTAAAATCAATGAAGCAAAGCGCCGGAAAAAAGGCTTGGGCTGACGTACTCTAACACTTTAGATAAGTGGCGCGCAGTCACAAGTCAAGAAATGAACAATTGCCTCTCGCGTCCACTTGATCGGTTTGTTATACGAGCACGAGAACCTGGCCTCAACTGTTACTCGTATGCTGTTCCGTTGCCCCATGAGCGTTCCCTGTTTAGCCGATGCCACACGGGCTCTCGACGATGTTTGATTCCACACTTTTAGCGTCTGTGGCGTCCGTCAGTAAACGCGTTTCTGCGTGCGCCACAGACGCTAAAAGCGTGTCATAAAAAGCCAAACTCTTCCACTGGGCTTTGGTTCAGTTCGCCAATGTTGGGCCCCTGAAGAGCATAAAATACATAATTGCCCGTGTCGTATAACACTTTGCATAACCGGTTTTGCGGCGCTTTTCCGCAAAATCCGCGTTAATGCATTTGTTATACATGCGTTACCTCTGAGTCCTTAATTGCTCGATAATCTCGATATAAAGCTGACAGAAGAGACGCTAAAAGAGACATAAATAAAATACTACTGACTAGCGAAGTAGTGAAACCTTCGAACCACATTTTTAAGAGTATCGCTGATAATAATGCTATGACCTCGACCGTCCCTAAAATCACCGCCCATAACTTCTGTCGACGAAGCCCATAAACTATCAGTGCATTTAACGAGAGCAATACAACAAAGACTGGTGCTGCAAACGTCAAGCTTACAGTTGGAAGGAAACCTATAATCACGCCTACCGTTGCCCCCATTAACAGCAAAGCAAAGATAATAACGATTATTAATGTCAAAAAACTGAAGCCTAGCGCTGCGCCCTTCAACTTAACCTCCTATGTCAATTAGCGTGTATAACGCAAAGCTAACGGGCACAAATGCAGCGCTATAATGCCGAAGGCGCGCTGCGTTTGTGTCCCAGTGACCGCAGGGAACGAGTTTAGCGCCTTGTTAGCTGCTACCACTTGGACTCGTTCGAAGAGGGTAGAACAGCGATGATAGACTTTAGCAGCTTTTGTTGCTCGCTACTTGGTTGACCCTCTATATTGGCAATGTTTGTTAAGAGTTGTTTGGTTGACTCTGATTGTTCTGGGGTAAAAGATTCAAAGCTTTTAGCGATAACAGACTTTGGATTAGATTTAACGTCTGCGCCATTGCCCAAGATATGAGAGCTAGAAGCCAATAGACTTTTTGACTGATCTGGAGATAGCTTAAATTCCGATTGGAAAAGTTCCAGAAGCCCGTTTTTTTGTTCTTTTGTTATGTCTCCGTCTGCTTTTGCGATTGAGAGCATAAACAAAGCTGCGACATCCATCGGGGAATCTAGAGAATAAGACGGAGGCAATTCGTATTGTTGTCTGAATTTTCGTCTTCGGTTCCAACTGAATGGATTTAACCATCCGATGTCGATGCCGCCTTCCTGTAACCGATTAAGTAAAACCAAAATGGTTACGACTACACCTAAGACTCCTAAAATTATATGCATAAAATTTCCTTATTAGTTAATTTGGCAGCTAACAATTTATTAGCGAGCATTTACAATAAATACCACACGACATTTTCGTATCTCACATTCTCATTTATCGTTAGTTATTGTTTTACCTCTTATTTCTAAAACTATCAAGCACGATTGTTAATATCTGGCCTATGTATTTAGCGAGCATGCTTTTAGCGTGCCGCTTGATAAAAATCAGATTTTAGTAAAGGCCAATAATTTCAATAACATTAAAGTGGCTGGAGCTGTATTTTGCAAGACGTCAGACGAGTTATAACGAGAACAGAATGAATTGTAAACGTTGGGATTGAGTAGGAGGAGAGTTTACACTCTCCGTCCTCTCACACCACCGGACGTACGGTTCCGTATCACGGCGGTTCATGTTAAATACTTGAGACGATGATAATAGTCCATTAATGATATTAAACCTAGGCTGTCGAAGAACTTTTTAGGTAGTGCTTGATTCATGTGAGAAGCCCCTGAGTTGAACCACGGTCCTCTGCCATTCGTCGCGCTTGTCGCCGCCCTCGCTTCATCAATACCCAATCCGATTAGTCTCTTAATGCGTGTGTGAACACGTTTCCATTGACGCCATAAAATCTTGCGTAGATGTCGGCGAAGCCAGCCATCCAAGTCAAGAAGTACCTTTTTGACGTCTATATGTCGGAAGTAAGTTATCCAGCCTCGCAGTTTCAGGTTCAGCTTTTCCACCGTACGGTGAATTGACCATCCTCTTGCACTGCGCAGTGTATGTTTTACGTCCTTTTTAAAACGCATTTGCACCGCAGGCGCTATTCGCAATCGAACATTTTGCTTGCGATGACAGACACTATACCCCAAGAACTTTCGTTGCCACGGTCGACCCACATCACTTTTCTCTTTGTTCACCTTTAATTTTAAGGTGCTCTCTAAGAAACTCGTCACGCTTTTCAATACACGATGTCCTGCACGCTCGCTTTTGACGTAGATATTACAGTCATCAGCATAGCGACAGAACTTATGCCCTCGGCGCTCAAGCTCTCTATCTAAGTCGGTCAATATGATGTTCGACAGTAACGGCGATAATGGTCCACCTTGAGGTGTCCCCATCACCCGTTGACTGGTTTTGTCATTCTGTGACACACCTGCCCTCAGATAAGCACGAATGAGTTTAAGCACCGCTTTATCCTTGACATGGCGCGCTATTCTCGACATCAATATGTCGTGATTAACATTGTCGAAGAACTTCTCCAAGTCGATATCGACCACCCATCTATAACCTTCCTCGATATAGGCTCGCGCTTGTTGAACAGCTTGCCCTGCATCGCGATGCGGCCTAAATCCATAACTATTCTCTGAGAACTGCTCCTCAAATATAGGACTTAATACCTGATGTATCGCTTGCTGAATCAATCTGTCCAACACCGTTGGGATGCCTAATTCGCGTTGCCCACCGCCTGCTTTAGGAATACTCACCTTAAGCACCGCTTGTGGACAATAACGCCCTGCCAATAAATCGGCTTTGTGGTCTTGCCAGCGTGTTTGCAGATACGCTTTAAGCGCATCTACACTCATACCGTCAACTCCTGCCGCCCCTTTATTGCGCATAACTCGCTGATAAGCACCTTGCATATTAGGTCTTGATAGTATCTTTTCGAGTAAGGTCATCGTCTCCTCATGAGAGTAAATCCTTGTGCGCCGCGTGGCTTGAAGCCTTATTCACCTACTCTTGCAGATACTGTCTGCACCCCTTGGCGATAATCAGCTATATCTCAGTAGCTGTTTCTGCTCCTTCTACCCTCATCGAGCACTTGGCTCTCAAACCATTTAACATGTTCAGCCCTTCAGTTGACGGCAATCAACCTACTATGGCCTCGGCTGACTTCTGTTTACCCATCTCAATACCTCTCGATATTAATAGCCAGTGGCAGATAAACAGACCTCCCAAGGTAATGCGCGTGACCTTCACACTTATGCCCGCCGTATCTACGTCCGCAGTTTCTGGACAAGTATTGGGCTTTGAAGATAATGGCCTTCTCACCCACTGCGACCGCCTCATATACGATTCCTGTTCGTCAGGCCAGTGCTTTGCTTTCGGCTTTCTTCAGATTTCACCTCACGATGAACACCCTTGCCGTTCAGCTAATTATTCCCCTTGTCGGGCTAATAGTGGACTTTCACCACCAAGTCATCTGATCGCCACCATGCGTATCAGAACAGCACCATTAAGGCGCTACGCGCCATACTTGGCGCACCATACAAAAAGGCCGCTCAATGAGCGGCCTTTTCAATGTGGTTTGAAATACTAGATTAGTCTAGGATTTTCGCTACAACGCCTGCACCTACGGTACGGCCACCTTCACGGATTGCGAAGCGTAAACCTTCGTCCATCGCGATAGGAGCAATTAGCTCAACTTTAAATTTCAAGTTGTCGCCAGGCATCACCATTTCTACGCCTTCTGGCAGCTCAACAGCACCGGTTACGTCAGTTGTACGGAAGTAAAACTGTGGACGATAACCTTTGAAAAATGGTGTATGACGGCCACCTTCGTCTTTGCTTAGTACGTATACTTCAGCTTCAAACTTAGTGTGTGGGTTGATTGAACCAGGCTTAGCCAATACTTGACCACGCTCTACTTCTTCACGCTTAGTACCACGTAGTAGTACACCCACGTTCTCACCTGCACGGCCTTCGTCTAGTAGCTTACGGAACATCTCAACGCCCGTACAAGTTGTTTTTGTGGTTTCTTTGATACCAACAATCTCAACTTCTTCGCCAACTTTTACAATACCTTGCTCAACACGACCGGTAACAACTGTACCACGACCTGAAATTGAGAATACATCTTCAATTGGAAGGATGAACGGCTTGTCGATGTCACGCTCTGGCTCTGGGATGTATGAGTCTAGTGCTTCGCCTAGCTCAACAATTTTCTTTTCCCACTCAGCGTCGCCTTCAAGTGCTTTAAGTGCTGAGCCTTGAATTACCGGTAAGTCATCACCTGGGAATTCATACTCTGAAAGTAGCTCACGCACTTCCATTTCAACTAGCTCAAGTAGCTCTTCGTCGTCTACCATGTCGCATTTGTTCATGAAGACAATCATGTAAGGTACGCCAACCTGACGACCTAGCAAGATGTGCTCGCGCGTTTGCGGCATGGGGCCGTCAGTGGCAGCTACAACTAGGATCGCGCCGTCCATTTGAGCAGCACCGGTGATCATGTTTTTAACGTAATCAGCGTGTCCTGGGCAATCTACGTGTGCGTAGTGGCGAGTTGGAGTATCGTACTCAACGTGAGACGTTGCGATAGTGATACCACGCTCGCGCTCTTCAGGCGCATTATCGATTTGGTCGAATGCTTGAGCTGAACCACCATAGGTTTTTGCCAAAACAGTTGTAATTGCTGCGGTTAACGTCGTTTTACCGTGGTCAACGTGGCCAATTGTACCTACGTTTACGTGCGGTTTCGTACGTTCAAACTTTTCTTTTGCCATTGCTCTACTTTCCTAAGTTTAACGCCCGTTCCAACATTAGACCGGACCAATTCTACATAAATGCTAGTTTTAACTTACAACTACATGCGCGACTCAACAATGGCTTTAGTAACATTGCTGGGTGCTTCCGCGTAATTATGAAACTCCATTGAATACGATGCACGTCCTTGCGTTTGTGAACGCAAATCGGTGGCGTAACCAAACATTTCTGAAAGCGGAACTTTTGCGCGCACAATTTTCACGCCCGCTACTCCCTCTTCCATTCCTTCTATCATGCCTCGGCGGCGATTGAGGTCACCAACAACATCTCCCATCCAATCTTCAGGGGTGGTAACTTCTACCTTCATCATTGGTTCAAGCAATACCGGATTGGCCTCAGCCGCGCCGTTTTTGAATCCCATTGAAGCGGCAATTTTAAAGGCCATTTCTGAAGAGTCAACATCATGATACGAACCATCATATAAGGTGACCTTCACATCCAACACTGGATAGCCCGCCACTACACCATTTTGTAGCTGCTCTTGAATGCCTTTATCTACCGCTGGAATAAATTCTTTGGGCACAACGCCACCTACAATCTTATCGACAAACTCGTACCCTGTGCCTTCTGGCTGAGGCTCGAGCTTAAGCCAAACATGTCCGAATTGACCACGACCGCCCGATTGGCGAATGAACTTACCTTCGGCTTCAACGGTTTTGCGAATCGTCTCACGATACGCCACCTGAGGCTTACCCACATTGCACGACACATTAAACTCTCGCTGCATGCGATCGACAATAATGTCTAAGTGAAGCTCCCCCATACCGGAGATGATGGTTTGGCCTGACTCTTCGTCAGTTTTAACTCTAAACGACGGGTCTTCTGCCGCAAGCTTGCCCAGGGCTATCCCCATTTTCTCTTGGTCGGCTTGGCTCTTTGGTTCAACTGCAATGGAAATAACGGGATCAGGAAAATCCATTTTTTCAAGCGTTATCACGCTGTTGGTATCGCACAAGGTTTCACCCGTGGTGACATCTTTTAAGCCGATAGCCGCTGCGATATCCCCCGCACGTACTTCTTTAAGCTCTGCTCTATCGTTCGCGTGCATTTGTACCATGCGTCCAATACGCTCTTTTTTACCTTTAATCGGGTTATAAACGGCATCACCCGTTTTGATCACGCCAGAATAGCAGCGAAAGAAGGTTAGGGTGCCCACAAATGGGTCGGTGGCAATTTTAAAGGCAAGTGCTGAAAAGGGCTCATCGTCGTCGGAGTGACGCTCGGCTTTAGTATCTTTGCCATCATCTAAAACGCCCGTAATGGCTTTAACTTCAGTTGGCGAAGGTAAGTATTCGACCACTGCGTCAAGAACGGCTTGTACACCTTTATTTTTGAACGCTGAGCCGCAAGTCGCCAGTACAATCTCATTGTTCAGCGTGCGAATTCGCAAGCCTTGTTTAATTTCAGCCTCGCTTAGCTCTTCACCGCCTAAGTACTTATCCATAAGTTCTTCATTTGCCTCGGCAGCCGCTTCAATCATATCTGTACGATATCGCTCAGCGCGTTCAATCTGGTCAGCGGGGATGTCTTCGTATTTGAAGGTAACGCCTTTGTCAGCTTCGTTCCAGTTGATGTACTTCATCTTGATTAAGTCAATGACACCGGTGAAGGTTTCTTCAGCGCCCACATTTATTTGAATTGGCACACAAACGGCACCCAATCGCTTACGAATTTGTTCAACAACGCGCTCAAAGTCCGCCCCGGCTCGGTCCATTTTATTCACAAACACTATGCGCGGCACTTCGTATTTGTTCGCCTGTCGCCATACTGTTTCAGATTGAGGCTCTACGCCTGAGGAACCGCAAAAAACAACAACAGCGCCATCCAACACGCGTAATGAGCGCTCTACCTCAATGGTAAAGTCAACGTGTCCAGGAGTATCAATGATATTGATTCTGTGCTGTTCGAATTGCTGATCCATGCCTTGCCAAAAACACGTTGTCGCAGCCGACGTGATAGTAATGCCTCGTTCTTGCTCTTGCTCCATCCAGTCCATGGTTGCCGCACCGTCGTGCACCTCGCCAATTTTGTGCGAGATACCGGTGTAGAACAAAACACGTTCTGTGGTGGTGGTTTTGCCTGCATCGACGTGCGCAACAATTCCAATGTTACGATAGCGTTGTATGGGCGTTTGGCGTGGCATCTACTTACCTTTTTTGTTTTTGTTAGTTATTTGGTTGCTTGTGCTTGAGCAACAATTGTTAGTACGTAAAATAAAAACAAAGCGTTTTGCATAAAATATGCACAATGCTTTGTTTTTACTGCCTTAAATCGTAAAACAGTCTGCCTTTTAGAGGCAGACTGTTAACAACTTACGACAAATTGTCAGTAGCTTACCAGCGGTAATGAGCAAACGCTTTGTTAGCCTCTGCCATACGGTGAACGTCTTCACGTTTCTTAACCGCACTACCTTTGTTGTCTTGAGCGTCAATCATTTCAGCAGCAAGTCTCTGCGCCATTGATTTTTCACCACGTTTACGTGCCGCTTCTACCATCCAGCGCATACCTAGTGCATTGCGACGAACTGGGCGAACTTCTACCGGAACTTGGTAAGTAGAACCACCTACACGACGAGATTTAACCTCTACCGTAGGGCGGATGTTCTCCAGCGCTTCCTCAAATACTTCTAGGTGTGGCTTACTGGTTTTTTCAGCAACAATATCAAGCGCACCGTAAACGATTTTTTCAGCGGTTGACTTTTTACCGTCTAACATGACGACGTTCATAAATTTAGCAAGTAGCTCTGATCCGAACTTAGGATCAGGTAGGATTTTACGTTGACCTACGACTCTTCTTCTTGGCATCTTAATTCTCCGTGGAATTCAGGGATTTCCCAAAACTCAAATTAACAGTTTGGCCTTACTAACGGAGAACCGTTATGACTTAGGCTTTTTAGCGCCGTATTTAGAACGGGCTTGTTTACGATCGCTAACGCCTGCGCAGTCCAATGTACCGCGAACTGTGTGATAACGAACACCTGGTAGGTCTTTAACACGACCACCGCGAATAAGCACAACGCTGTGCTCCTGAAGGTTGTGACCTTCACCGCCGATGTACGAAGAAACTTCGAAACCGTTGGTTAAGCGAACACGGCATACTTTACGTAGCGCAGAGTTCGGCTTCTTTGGTGTGGTGGTATATACGCGAGTACATACTCCACGACGTTGTGGGCAGGCCTGTAGGGCAGCAACGTTCGATTTCTCGACCGGCTTTTTACGAGGCTTACGCACTAACTGGTTAACTGTTGCCATTAACTAGCTCCTGAATAAAACAATAAAACCCGATGCTATTCTTAGTGAATGCTCGGGTGACGATGCAAGATGTTGTGTATACCAAGTTAATACCAACATCTTGCTGTAATTCTGTTAGAGCCTTTAACAATAAAGCATTGAAGAACTTCAGTAACATCTAGAAGCACAATGACTTATCTAAGCTTTGTACAGATCCCAAAATTAGGGTCGCGAGATGTTATAGATCAATTGCTTGGATGTCAAGAGAGGCGCGGCGTAATTATGAATTTGGCTTTAATTGTCCTGACCATAATAACCCATGACCATCTGGTGTTCTTCAGCGGCCATTTTCTTTAGGCGATGATAGGTTTCAATCTTTTCAGGTCGCTGCATCTGCTCCCCCCATTGCATGATGTACGGAATTGACCAGTCATCCGTGTCGAGCATGGCAGCATCACCTGCTTTTGTTAACTGAGCTTGCAGGCTAGCGTGCATCTTTTTAATGCGATCTGCATGCGCTGGCAGTGAAGCAAGGTTGTTTCTTTCCAAGGGATCCGATTTAACATTGAATAGCTGTGTATGCTTGCTGCCTTTGACGTTGTATTCAATGAGCTTGTAATCATCTTGCTTTATCGCGCGCTGCACGTTTTTGTAGGCGAAAATCGGAGACTCATGAATCACCGTGCTTTCAACTTGCTTTGACCCATTCAACAATGGATAAATAGAGGGCTGTGTCACACTAGCAGGCGCGTCAATGTTCAAAATATCGAGAAGGCTTGGAAACATATCTGAGAGATACACCAGCTCATCACGCGTCTCGCCTACCGGCATGTTTGGCCCTGCTATCAACAGCGGGACGCGCAAACTATGTTCGTAAAGCGATTGTTTGCCAAGTAGCCCGTGCTGACCAAGACTCAAACCATTATCTGAACTAAATATAATGAGCGTGTTATCGAGCATGTTTCGGGCTTTGAGGACATTGAGCATATCGCCAATGCGCGCATCAATGTGAGTGATCATCGCATAATAGGCGGCAAGATGGGTTTTTGCGTCCCTTTGTGTTCTAGGAAGTGGACTCAGCCACTCGTCGCGTACATCCAGCTCACCATTATCAAAAGGGTGTTGAGGAAGTAAATTTGCAGTATCATCAAACTCGTTTGGCTGATACAGCTGAAAATATTCCGATGGCACTTGTTTGGGATCGTGTGGAGATTGAAACGCTACATAGGCAAAAAACGGCTGCGCTTTATCGTAGTTTTCTAGAAAATCTATGACTGCATCTGCATATAAATCGGTTGAATGCTTTACAGGGTTGATGCTTGGTGCAGCGCTATAGTTGCCCTTTTGGTCAAAATCATAAAGCGGAATTTGATATTGGTCGCTCATTCCGCCGAAGAATATATGCTCTGCGCCTGAGAAACTGCGTGCAAAGCTGGCCTTGTCGTTGTGCCACTTTCCCGTGTGAAAGGTGAAGTAGCCATTATTTTTAAGTACTTGAGGTAAGGTCGCAATACTTGGGTCAATAAACTCACCTTGCGCGCTTACCTCAAACACATTGCGTCCTGTCATCAGCATAGCTCGACTGGGTGCACACACCGCAGCGCTCATTGCACCCATAATGTGGGCATTGCTGAAACTCACGCCGCGTTGACTCAAGTCATCAAGGTTAGGTGTGATCACAGGCTCTCTTTCCGCATAACCAACCGCACTATGGCGCTGATCGTCAGTCAATATGAACAAAATATTGGGATGACTATCAGCGCTTAACTTTGGGTTTGTTAACTTTGGGATTGATAATGCAGTAGCGCTATGCGCACTTCCGGCAGAAGCAACTCCGGTAGACCCAAGCAAAACATCAACGATTAAAAAGGTGGCTAAAAATACGTTTAGTTGCATATGGAAAGTTAATACAAATTACAAAAACCTACACTACAACTACTCTCTAATAACTCGCAACTACTATGCATTGAGAAGTTTAGTAATCCCATTACATTAAAAGGTTTGCACGTATGCGCTTAGCTCGCTTAGAAATACGCTTTGTTTTCGCTCGCGCGAATGATGCCTTTAATGCTGCGATAGGTGCAAAACAAACCTAGTAGAATACTCATGGGCAAGAGCAAAAATAGCCCCAAAGGAATCGTAGAGACAGCAGCCATTGCAATTAACACAAATAAAAAACAAACAACGCCCCAAAGGCAAGAAAACCAGAAGGTAGATTTGAGTTTTGAATAATGCGACCGCGCTGCTGCGTCATCCGTGTCGCCACTGGCAATTACGGCAATAATGATCGCTGCAATAGGAGCAAAGGGCATGAGCACCCATCCTGCTAAAAGTAAGCCCCACGCGACCATTACGAGTGTCTTACTCTCATCCTTCAGGGTATTGCGTTGTCTTATAGCCGCTGCGGCTGGATTGATAGTCATGTTTGAATCCTTTCTATTACTTGACTTAAATCAGTTGATTTGGGAATTATACAACGAGTGCTACGCTCATGAAAGTTAACTAGAATCAACTTTCTACATCACGATATAAAACCTTTACTACATGTAATCACACCTACCTGTTTTGTTTCTGGGATAGCGCAAGGAGTCGTGCCCAAACAAAGTGTCCAAAGCCATGGAAGGCTTTGGTCAAGCGCCCATGGACGGCGAAGAGCGACTTTGTTTGGGCACGACTCCTTGCGCTATCCCAGAAACAAAAACGCCGAGCGTATGCTCGGCGTTCAAAACGACTTAATGAAGCTTATCGATTATTCAGCATCATCACTATCAGCATTCAACGCTTCAGCAAGCTGTGCTTGCGCTTCATCAGCAGATACTGAAAGTTCTTGGTGCAGAGCAAGGTTCTTACGCTCGGCACGCTGTTGGTGATAAGCAAAGCCCGTTCCTGCAGGAATCAAACGACCTACAATTACGTTCTCTTTCAGACCACGTAAGTCATCTTCTTTTCCTTGTACTGCGGCTTCTGTCAAGACACGTGTTGTCTCTTGGAAAGATGCTGCGGAGATGAAGGACTCAGTAGACAGTGAGGCTTTAGTAATACCAAGCAACTGTATTTCGTAAGTTGCTGGGATCTTACCTTGCTTCTCAAGGTCGCGGTTTGCAATTTTCACTGCAGACACTTCTACCTGCTCACCTTCTAAGAACATGCTGTCACCCGCATTCAGAATGATACACTTACGTAGCATCTGGCGAATAACCACTTCAATGTGCTTATCGTTAATCTTAACGCCTTGCAAACGGTAAACTTCTTGTACTTCGTTTACGATGTAGTTTGACACTGCACTTACACCGCGAAGACGCAAGATGTCATGCGGAGATTCAGGTCCGTCAGAAACAACTTCACCTTTCTCTACGCTCTCACCTTCAAACACGTTAAGTTGACGCCACTTAGGAATCATCTCTTCGTAAGCGCCATTAGCGTTTAGGTCAACCAAGCGCGCTGCTTCGTTGTCTTTCGGCGTAATTGTAAGACGCTTCTTACCTTTGGTTTCTTTACCAAAACCAATCGTACCTGAGATTTCTGCCAAAATAGCGGGCTCTTTAGGCTTACGCGCTTCGAACAAGTCAGCAACACGTGGAAGACCACCGGTAATATCACGCGTCTTCGAACTCTCTTGCGGAATACGCGCCAGTACATCACCTTCAACAGCCATCTTACCGTCAGTGGCTTCGATAGTCGTAAAGCTAGGTAAACGAATTTCCTGTAGAGCGCCGTTTTCACCTTCAAGAATTAGTTTAGGCTCTTTTGCATTTGCCTTAGACAGATCTTTAACAACAATACGCGTTAAGCCCGTTAGCTCATCTTGTTGCATTTCAGTGTTGGTGTCGTCAACGTCCGCAAAGGTAATCTTAGAAGCACGCTCAGTCACAATTGGGTGACTATGCGGGTCCCAAGTAGCCACGATGTCACCAGCACCAATAGACGCTTCATTATCAACAGATAAGGTTGCACCATATGGCACTTTATAACGTTCTTTCTCGCGACCTTGCTCATCAATCACCGTTAGCTCAGTTGAACGAGAAACGATAACTAATTTGCCATCAGAATTGCGCACGTATTTAGCATTATGCAGCTTCAACGTACCGCCAGTTTTCACCTGTACGCTGTTTTCTGCTGAAGCTCGAGATGCTGCACCACCGATGTGGAAAGTACGCATGGTAAGCTGTGTGCCCGGCTCACCGATAGACTGCGCAGCAATAACACCTACAGACTCACCCGAACCAACCATATGACCGCGTGCCAGATCACGTCCGTAACACTTAGCGCATACGCCGTGGTCGTTGTCACAAGTAATGACAGAACGCACCATAACTACGTCAACAGAGTTCGCTTCCAGCATGTCAACCAGTTGCTCGTCGAGCATCACATTTCGCTCAACAAGTACTTCGTCTTTCGTTCCGGGTTTAATGACATCTTCTGCCACAACACGGCCTAGTACACGCTCACGAAGCGGCTCAACCACGTCACCACCTTCGATTAGAGGCGTCATTTTCACGCCTTCAAAGGTACCGCAATCATCATTGGTGATAACCAAATCTTGGGCAACGTCAACCAGACGACGTGTTAAGTAACCTGAGTTAGCCGTTTTAAGTGCCGTATCGGCCAAACCTTTACGCGCGCCGTGAGTCGAGATGAAGTACTGAAGTACGTTCAAACCTTCACGGAAGTTAGCGGTAATTGGCGTTTCAATGATAGAACCATCTGGTTTTGCCATCAAACCACGCATGCCCGCTAGCTGACGAATCTGAGCTGGGCTACCACGAGCGCCAGAATCGGCCATCATATACACAGAGTTAAATGAAGGTTGGTCTTCTTGCTCGCCGTCACGGTTAGTGACCGATTCAGTTTTAAGATTATCCATCATCGCTTTTGCAACGTTATCGTTGGCCGTTGACCAAATATCGATAACTTTGTTGTAGCGCTCACCCGCAGTTACAAGACCTGATTGAAATTGTTCTTGTATTTCAACCACTTCCGCTTCGGCAGCATCGATGATTTCTTTTTTCGCTTCTGGGATAACCATGTCGTCGATGCCTACCGAAGCACCCGCAATCATTGCGTAATGGAATCCGGTATACATGATTTGGTCAGCCGCAATCACGGTGTCTTTCAAACCTAGGGTTCGATAGCACTCATTAAGAAGCTTAGAAATCTGCTTTTTGCCCATGGCTTGGTTGATTAACTCGAAGTTCAAACCTTCGGGCAAAGTAAGAGAGAAAATGGCGCGACCGACAGTAGTGTCAATCAATGAAGTCTTTTCAACTTTTTCGCCGTCCTCGTTCACTTCATATTGCGTGATACGTACTTTAACGCGCGCATGCAACTCAGCCGTGTCGGTGCGATAAGCTTTTTCAGCTTCATTCGGGCTAGTGAAAACCATGCCCTCGCCTTTGCCGTTTACGCGGTCACGAGTCAAGTAATACAAACCTAAAACAACGTCCTGTGAAGGTACAATAATAGGCTCACCGTTTGCAGGCGATAAGATGTTGTTGGTAGACATCATCAGCGCACGGGCTTCAAGCTGAGCTTCAATGGTCAACGGTACGTGTACCGCCATTTGGTCACCATCGAAGTCGGCGTTGTAAGCCGCACATACTAATGGGTGCAACTGTATCGCTTTACCTTCAATCAAGGTCGGTTCAAATGCTTGAATACCTAAACGGTGAAGCGTGGGTGCACGGTTAAGTAATACCGGGTGTTCACGGATAACTTCGTCAAGCACGTCCCATACTTCCGGTGCTTCGCGCTCTACTAATTTCTTAGCGGCTTTGATAGTAGTGGCTAAACCACGACCTTCAAGTTTCCCGTAAATGAAAGGCTTGAATAATTCCAATGCCATTTTCTTAGGCAGGCCGCACTGATGTAAACGCAGGGTAGGACCAACGGTAATAACCGAACGACCGGAGTAATCAACACGCTTACCAAGCAGGTTTTGACGGAAACGCCCTTGCTTGCCTTTAATCATATCAGCAAGTGATTTAAGCGGACGCTTGTTAGAGCCAGTGATGGCTCTGCCGCGACGGCCATTGTCTAGCAAAGCATCTACCGCTTCTTGTAACATACGTTTTTCGTTGCGCACAATAATGTCAGGCGCTGCGAGATCTAATAAACGCTTAAGACGGTTGTTTCGGTTAATCACTCGGCGATACAAATCGTTCAAATCTGAGGTCGCAAATCGACCGCCATCAAGCGGTACTAAAGGACGCAGCTCTGGTGGAAGTACCGGCAGAACAGTCAAAATCATCCACTCTGGCTTGTTGCCAGACTGCTGGAAAGATTCTAGCAATTTCAAACGCTTGGTAATTTTCTTACGCTTGGTTTCAGAGGTTACGCTTGGTAACTCTTCACGCATCGCGGCAACGTCAGAATCAACATCTAGTTCTTTTAGCAGTTCGAAAACGGCTTCTGCGCCCATTTTCGCTTCAAAATCGTCGCCATGCTCTTCTAAAGAATCTAAATACTCTTCTTCATTGAGAAGCTGACCGGCAATTAGGTCGGTCATGCCAGGCTCTGTCACCACGTAGCTTTCAAAATAAAGCACGCGCTCAATATCACGAAGCGTCATATCTAGCATTAAGCCAATACGAGAGGGAAGTGATTTTAGGAACCAGATATGCGCAACTGGGCTGGCAAGTTCAATGTGACCCATGCGCTCACGACGCACTTTCGTTAAGGTCACTTCAACGCCACATTTCTCACAAATAACACCGCGATGCTTAAGGCGCTTGTACTTACCACACAAACATTCGTAGTCTTTTACCGGGCCGAAGATACGCGCACAAAATAGGCCATCACGCTCAGGCTTAAAGGTACGGTAGTTGATGGTTTCCGGTTTTTTCACTTCACCGAATGACCACGAGCGGATCATGTCCGGTGATGCAAGGCCGATTTTGATATTATCAAACTCTTCGACCTTGTTTTGTTGTTTAATAAACTTTAATAAGTCTTTCACATTTCTCTCCCAACGGAGTTTTTTTCATGACCCAGTGGTAGTTTTCACTGCGCACTGGGTCGTCCTGTCTTGTTGCTCTTTCGCTCAAAAGCCGCTTATTGCTCTTCCAGCTCGATGTTGATGCCCAAGGAACGGATTTCTTTCAACAATACGTTGAAGGATTCTGGCATGCCAGGCTCCATTCTATGGTCGCCATCTACGATGTTTTTATACATCTTGGTACGGCCGTTCACATCGTCTGACTTAACAGTAAGCATTTCTTGCAAGGTGTAAGCAGCACCGTATGCTTCTAGTGCCCACACTTCCATCTCACCGAAGCGCTGACCACCAAACTGTGCTTTACCACCTAGTGGTTGCTGAGTAACCAAGCTGTATGAGCCAGTTGAACGTGCGTGCATCTTATCATCCACTAAGTGGTTGAGTTTGAGCATGTACATGTAACCAACCGTTACTGGACGCTCGAATGCACGGCCAGTTCGACCGTCAAACAGGGTAATTTGACCAGACTCTGGAATGTCTGCCAGTTTCAGCAATTGTTTGATTTCTTCCTCTCGCGCACCATCAAATACTGGTGTGGCAATTGGAACACCTTTGCGAAGATTCTCCGCTAGACGCTTGATTTCATCATCACTAAAGCTATCGATATCTACTTCTTGATGCGACTCACCCGAGGTGTACACCTCTTTCAAGAAATCACGAAGTTTAGCCACTTCTTGCTGCTCTTTGACCATACGGTCAATTTTCACACCAAGTCCGTGGGCAGCCATTCCTAAATGCGTTTCTAGGATTTGACCAATGTTCATTCGCGAAGGTACACCAAGCGGGTTGAGTACGATATCAACCGGCGTGCCGTCAGAGTCATAAGGCATATCTTCAACAGGTTGAATAGTTGAAATAACACCTTTGTTACCGTGACGCCCAGCCATTTTATCACCTGGCTGAATGCTGCGTTTAACCGCTAAGTAGACTTTCACAATCTTTAAGACACCCGGCGCTAAGTCATCACCTTGAGTGATTTTGCGACGCTTGGCTTCAAACTTCTTATCAAAGTCCGCTTTAATCTCGCTGTGTTGCTCAGCCGCTTGATCAAGCTCAGTTTGTGCATCATCTGATTTAAGCGCAATATCAAACCACTTTTCACGAGGCATGCTGTCAAGCTTAGCTTGATCTATACCCGATTTAAGCAATAAGTTTTGTGCTCGTGCAAAGATACCGTCAGCTAAGATGTTGAATTCATCACCCAAGTCTTTTTTGACTTGACGTAACTGCATTTCCTCAATCTCTACTGCGCGCTTGTCTTTTTCAACGCCGTCACGAGTAAATACCTGAACGTCAATAACGGTGCCCGTTACGCTATTTGGTACGCGCAAGGAGGTATCTTTAACATCAGACGCTTTTTCACCAAAAATGGCTCTTAGCAGTTTTTCTTCTGGCGTAAGCTGAGTCTCACCTTTAGGCGTCACTTTACCCACTAGAATATCGCCGCCTTTTACTTCTGCGCCAATATACACAACACCTGATTCATCGAGTTTACCAAGCGCAGACTCACCCACATTTGGAATATCAGAGCTTATCTCTTCTGGCCCAAGTTTAGTGTCACGAGCGATACAGCTTAGCTCTTGAATATGGATGGTAGTGAAACGATCTTCTTGCGCAACGCGCTCTGAAATAAGGATTGAATCCTCAAAGTTGTAACCGTTCCAAGGCATAAATGCGATACGCATATTTTGCCCTAGCGCCAACTCACCTAAATCTGTCGATGGACCGTCGGCCAGTACATCGCCAGCAACAACCGGCTCGCCTACATTACAAGTAGGGCGCTGGTTAATACAGGTGTTTTGGTTAGAACGTGTATATTTAGTCAGGTTATAAATATCGATCCCTGCTTCACCTGGCGTCATTTCACTTTCATTAACTTTAACCACAATTCGGCTTGCATCAACAAAATCAACTGTACCGCCACGCTTGGCAACTACCGTTACACCAGAGTCAACGGCAACCGTTTTCTCCATGCCCGTACCCACTAGCGGCTTGTCCGCGCGTAAGGTAGGAACGGCTTGACGTTGCATGTTCGAGCCCATAAGTGCTCGGTTTGCATCATCGTGCTCTAGGAATGGGATGATGCTCGCAGCGATAGAAACGATTTGCTGTGGAGACACGTCCATGTATGTAATGTCTTCGCGCTGAACTAGAGTCGTTTCACCGCGCAGACGACATGGAATCAAGTCTTCTACTAAGCCGTTGTTCTTATCAAGCAATACGTTTGCCTGAGCAATCGCATATTGACCTTCTTCAATCGCAGATAAGTATTCAATGTCGTCAGTCACGACACCGTCAACAATTTTACGATAAGGTGTTTCCAAGAAACCAAAGTCATTAGTGCGCGCGAAACTTGCCAAAGAGTTAATCAAACCAATGTTTGGTCCTTCAGGCGTTTCAATAGGACATACGCGGCCGTAGTGAGTTGGATGTACATCACGTACTTCAAAACCAGCACGTTCACGTGTCAAACCACCCGGGCCTAATGCAGAAATACGACGCTTGTGCGTGACTTCTGATAAGGGATTGTTTTGATCCATAAACTGAGACAGTTGGCTTGAACCAAAGAACTCTTTCACAGCTGCTGAAATTGGCTTAGCGTTAATAAGATCTTGCGGCATTACTGCATCTAGATCACCAAGGCTCAAACGCTCTTTCACTGCGCGCTCAACTCGCACAAGACCTACGCGGAATTGGTTTTCTGCCATTTCGCCCACAGAGCGAATGCGGCGGTTACCCAAATGATCGATGTCGTCTACTTCGTCTTTACCATCGCGGATGGTAATTAACTGCTGCATTACGGCTACGATATCGTCTTTATCAAGCGTACCCGCACCAGTTGATTCATCACGACCTAAACGACGGTTGAACTTCATACGCCCAACAGCAGATAAGTCGTAACGGTCTTCTGAGAAGAACAAATTATCGAACAAGTTCTCTGCTGCGTCTTTTGTCGGTGGCTCACCAGGACGCATCATGCGATAAATTTCAACAAGCGCTTCTAAACGATTGCTTGTAGGGTCAACACGCACGGTGTCAGAGATATACGAACCGTGGTCAAGCTCATTAATATAAAGCGTGTGGAATTCTTTTATGCCCGCTTCTTTTAATGCCTCAAGAATTTCCAGTGTGATTTCGTCATTTGCATTAGCAACGACTTCACCCGTTTCTTCATTGATGTAGTTTGACGCAATGACTTTGCCAAGCAAATACTCAGCCGGAACCGGAAGCTCTTTTACTTTCGCTTTTTCAAGTGCGCGGGTATGGCGAGCAGATATTCTGCGGCCTTCTTCAACAATCACTTTACCCTTAGCATCAAGGATATCGAATTGGGCAGTTTCACCGCGAAGGCGATCTGCAACCACGTCCATCATGAAATGCTCTTCACCAACGCGAACAGATACTTTATCAAAGAACAGGTCAAGGATTTCTTCTGTACCCATTTCCAATGCACGCAAAATGATTGTCGCGGGAAGCTTTCTACGACGGTCTATACGAACAAAAAGATTATCTTTTGGATCGAATTCAAAGTCTAACCATGAACCACGGTATGGGATAACGCGAGCGTTATAAAGCACCTTACCAGAGCTATGGGTTTTGCCTTTATCATGGTCAAAGAAAACACCAGGAGAACGATGAAGCTGTGAAACGATAACACGTTCAGTACCATTGATAACAAAAGTACCGTTTTCGGTCATCAAGGGGATTTCACCCATGTAGACTTCTTGTTCTTTGATATCTTTTACAGTGCCTGGGGCAGCTTCTTTATCAAACAATACGAGTCGCAACTTCACACGCAATGGTGCGGAGTAGGTAACGCCTCGGATTTGACATTCTTTCACATCAAATACGGGCTCACCTAAACGATATGAGACGTACTGGAGCTCTGAGTTACCAGAATAGCTTTTGATGGGAAAAACAGAGCGAAACGCAGATTCCAAGCCATACTGGCCTTCTGGGTCTAGCTCAATAAATTTTTTAAATGAATCTAGTTGTATTGATAGAAGGTATGGAATTTCCAATACCTGAGGGCGCTTGCCAAAATCCTTACGGATACGTTTCTTTTCACTATAAGAGTAAACCATGGGTTCCTCAGCCGACTGATTTTAGACCCAAGTAGCTACACTACTGCAATTTGTGTAACAAACTTCCAACACCCTTTTACAGGATTGCGCTTAAGAATAAACCATAACTGCCGATATTGCGTTAAGGAAATCAAAAACTTATGCACATTCCCGCTCTATTTCACAATTATAAATAAAGGGTAGAAATTTTATAATTGATATAGCGCAAAAAGGCTGATGGTTAAAAACCATCAGCCTAAGCCTAAATAAGGCCAATTAAATAATTAATTTAATTATTTAATTTCAACTTCAGCACCAGCTTCTTCAAGCTGCTTCTTCAGTTCTTCTGCTTCTTCTTTTGCAACGCCTTCTTTGATTGCTTTTGGTGCAGACTCTACCACTTCTTTAGCTTCTTTCAAGCCAAGACCAGTCGCGCCACGTACAGCTTTGATTACAGCAACCTTGTTACCGCCGAAAGAAGTCAACACTACGTCGAATTCTGTCTGCTCTGCAGCAGCTTCACCGCCACCTGCAGCAGGACCAGCTGCAACAGCTACAGCTGCAGTTGCTTCAACGCCGAATTTTTCTTCAGCAGCTTCAATCAACTCAACCAATTCCATAACTGGCATTTCAGCAATTGCGTTTAAAATATCGTCTTTTGTTAGAGCCATTTCTCTAAACTCCTGGGTATAATGTTAAAAATTTAAGTTCCAAAGACCCCAATTACTTGGTGTCTTTAACTGCCGCCAATAACCGCACAAATTTGGAAGGTACTTCGTTGATTGTTTGAACGAATTTGCCAACCGGTGCTTTGAATGTAGCAAGTAGTTTCGCTAATGCCTCGTCTCTGGTCGGTAATGATGCCACTGCGTCCAATTTGTCTGGACCCAATAAACCGCTACCAATAGATAACGCAGTCACTTTTAATTTTTCATTGCTCTTTGCGTAGTCTTTAAACAAACGCGCTGCACCGCCAGGTGCATCTAAAGAGAAACCGTAAATTAACGGACCGGTTAAGGCAGAATCGAGATCTGAAAACTTACTTTCGGCTAAAGCACGCTTAGCAAGAGTGTTACGAATAACTCGTAAGTACACACCTTGTTCACGGGCTTTAACACGTAGTTCAGTAAGTTCCCCTACTTCCATACCACGGTATTCAGCGACGGCAACGGATAGAGCGTTAGATGCAACATCGGAAACCTCTGCTACGATCTCTTTTTTAGCTGCTAAGCCTAGTGCCACTGCTTTCACCTCTTAAAATCTGACAGCTTGTATCAACGCACCATGCGAATCACAAAACAGTCAGGGTTTACAGATTGATACCAACGTCTTCATAACGAATTAATTGATACCGCTCTACGGTGTACATTCCCAGAGAGTCTGAGTCATACCACCGTCTGCGCAGGCGAATCATTAAGCGGGTCATTGAATGCGGGAGTTCTCTTACCTCTCCTGCTGACCTGCACCTGCGGTCTTGGACGGGAGTCAATGCAAACTGCACAATAACTCCAACCCATAACCTTACAGAGACCTTCCTTTACATCAGAAGGTTGAAAATTTAAGCCTGACCTACCGTACCGGCGTCAAGCGTTACGCCTGCACCCATCGTTGTGCTCAAACTAATTTTCTTAATATATGTGCCTTTAGCAGAAGAAGGCTTGGCTTTTTTCAAGGCTTCTAATAATGCTTCAAGGTTTTCTTTAATTTGATGCTCTTCAAAGGCGATTTTGCCGATGCTTGCGTGGATGATACCGTTTTTGTCGTTGCGGTATCTTACTTGACCAGCTTTTGCGTTTTTAACTGCTGTAGCCACATCGGGTGTCACTGTGCCGGTTTTTGGATTCGGCATCAAACCGCGTGGGCCTAAAATTTGGCCAAGTTGACCAACAACGCGCATAGCATCAGGACTAGCCACAACTACGTCAAAGTTCATTTCGCCTTTTTTGACTTGCTCAGCCAAATCGTCCATGCCTACCACGTCAGCGCCAGCTTCTTTTGCTGCGTCTGCATTAGCGCCCTGCGTAAACACAGCAACGCGAACATCTTTACCGGTGCCGTTTGGCAGTACAGTTGCACCACGTACATTTTGGTCAGATTTCTTAGCATCAATTCCAAGATTTACCGCAACGTCAACACTTTCTGCGAATTTAACCGTGGCAAATTCTTTTAACAACGCAACGGCTTCATCAAAACCATACTCTTTAGTTACATCAACTTTTTCATTGATTGCGCGCATGCGCTTGCTTAACTTAGCCATGCTATTAACCCTCTACCTTCAAGCCCATGCTGCGAGCAGAACCCGCAATCGTGTTTACAGCTGCATCTAAGCTCGCTGCAGTTAAGTCTGGATCTTTCGCTTTTGCAATATCTTCTAATTGCGCGCGAGTTACTGTGCCCACTTTTTCGGTATTTGGACGACCAGAACCACTCTTAATGCCTGCTGCCTTTTTCAATAAGAATGACGCAGGTGGGGTTTTCGTTTCGAAGGTAAATGAACGATCTTCATAAACTGTAATAATTACAGGTACTGGAGCGCCTTTTTCAAGCGAATCAGTTTTCGCGTTAAACGCTTTACAAAACTCCATGATGTTCACGCCGTGTTGACCTAATGCTGGGCCAACTGGCGGTGAAGGGTTTGCAGAACCAGCCGCAACCTGTAGCTTAATTAAGCCAGAGACTTTCTTTGCCATGTTTTTGATGCTCTCTATAGTGAGGGTATAGCGCCTAGTAAACACAGAGGATATCTACTTCGCCGGCTTCCCATCGATAAAAAAGGGCGCAAAGTATAGGCTTTTTAATAATTAGACGCAAGCGATGAATCAGTATTATACAAATAAAACTTTATAAGGTGGGTCATTACTCGTTGAATACCTATCTTTCTTGCAATTAGGTAATAGTATCTATACTTATATATAAGGCTCACATACCCCATTGAACAGTATTCGATTAACCCTTTTTGTGATCAGCCGATATACTTTGGATAAGGTCACAAGGTGCACAAGCATCTTTAAGCGTGCTTGTATTAGCACAACATCATAATCATGAAAATATTTAACGACACTATTAATCTTGCTAAACCGCTATCAATGCTGTGCTTATACTGTCTCGAGGTATTGCTTATCGGCGTCATTCCTCTCAGTGTCTGTTAATAACATTGCGACTGGCGCCAAGCTCGGATAGATTGGGAGTCATAGTTAATATCAATATCGACATGCAATCTCCCTAAACAAATAAGATATCATCGATATTTATATGGGAAGACTTGACAGTTTCCCTAACGGGAACGAGGCAGAATCGATTGACCAGCCAACCTGCAGCCCACAGAAAAGGGTTTCACGAAGACCTTGTTGGTAAAGGCACGTAATGGCCGAGATTCAACTGATTAAATCACATCCTGACATCGCGCAAATTGACGCAGATGCATAAGGCGGAAGAGAGTGGCAAAAATTATTATAGAATTGAAAAGATATAAGCATGTATTCAGTACATGAGAAATTCTGTATGAAAAGAGTGGCCAAATGACCACTCTTTCTTTTATTACACGACTAATTTTACAAATTAACTCTGTGGTAAAATTACTGTATCGATTACGTGAATCACACCGTTGCTAGCATCAATATCCGTCTGAATAACGGTCGCATCATTTACCATTACTTTATCGCCATCTACGGTCACATTGATAGCTTGGCCCTGCAAGGAGTTTGCAGAATCCACCATTACCACGTCGGATGCGGTTACTTTCCCTGGTACAACATGATACGTCAGCACTTCAATTAGCTGATCTTTGTTTTCAGGTTTTAACAGGTTTTCGACTGTGCCAGCAGGCAACTTAGCAAACGCTTCGTTCGTGGGGACAAATACAGTGATTGGACCGTCGGCTTTCAGGGCCTCTACTAATCCTGCCGCCTTAACTGCAGCAACTAATGTAGAGAAGTTTTCGTCTGAGGCAGCAATATCAACCACGTCCATTTCACTTTTAGCCATTTCTTTTGCTTTATCTTTCGCATCGCCATAACCTGCAAATGCTGAAAAACTCAATACTGTTGCTAAAAATATTCCGCTTGCTTTTAATATAATTGATTTCATGGTAGGTAATCCTTAATTGTTCACATTTGACAAGTGTCGTGTTCAATACCCATCAAGCCAGAAGAGGGATTTAAGATTAATTATGTTTAATTTTTAATCAATTTAGTGAGATTCAACAATGCGCTTGTTGGATAGCTGAAACGCTTCTGTCGCTTAACAGACATTTTGCTTTGAGCCAGCACTGTCAACTTACAGCCTTGCGGTTTATAGTTACGAGTATACTTTTTCAACTCAGTTGTAGGCCTGATCTCAATGAAACACACTCAAATTAGATTATTCTTGCTGGCGCTTGCGTATAGTTTGTTTATGGCTAGCACCTTTGCCACTTCGCAGGAATCGGAGCAAATCGAGCAAATCGAGCAAGAAAACAATCTAGAAAATGAACCAACAAAAGAGCTTCCAATGTCACTACAACCCATGGTACATACCGCCGAGTGGGCGGTTGACTGGTGGTTACCGCGCCATCAACAAAAATTGGCAGAATTAGAACAACGCAATTTCGATATTGACCTAGTATTTCTAGGTGATTCTATTACTCACAATTGGGAGTCGAAAGGAAAAGAGCACTGGCAAACGTTCTATGCCGAGCGAAAAGCGCTTAACTTAGGATTTGGTGGAGACCGCACAGAGCATGTGCTTTGGAGGCTGCAGAATAATGCGATTGATGGTATTGATCCAAAACTTCTCGTGCTACTAATCGGCACCAACAATACCGGTCACAGGCAAGACCCAGCGGATGAAACTGCCTTAGGCATTCGTGCTATTTTAGATGAATTAGTCACACGCTTACCAAATACAAAAATTCTTATGCTTGCTGTTTTTCCACGCGGTGAAACGGCCTCTGATCCACTTAGAATTTTAAATACACAAGTGAATAAGCAGATCCAAAAGTTTGCTGACAATAATTCGATTTTTTGGCTAAATATCAACCACATGTTTTTAACTGAAGACGGTGTATTACCTAAATCAGTGATGAATGATTTTTTACATCCAGAGTCTGAGCAGTATCGTAGATGGGCATTGGCCATTGAGCCCTATGTAAAACGCTTTGTAGACAATGCACCTAAACCTACTGACGCTGAACCTAAAGATATAAGGTAGTTACTTTTGTTGTTGTCGTAGATTCATTGCCGACGACAAACGCTTAAAAAACGCATTGTAAAAAGCGACTTTATCAATGCGTTTTTCATCATCTTCCCCCATTCTCACCACTACCATATTCCATTGCGGTATCACAAACAGCATATTGTTATTAAAGCCACGAGCGTAAAACATACCTTTGGGTGCATCAGGCATTTGCCATTGACCGTCACGATTTTGCCCGTTTACCCACCAGTTGAACCCGTAGTAACCAACCCCGTCTATACTCTTGCGATCAGTCTCGGCGACAGGAATCTGAAGGCTCACCTGATTTCGCGTGGCTTGTTCGATCCAATCTTTGCTTAACAGTTGCTTACCGTCATCGCTTTTGTCATCTATCATCGTGTTTTGATAGGGATAGTGACCTTCGTTCAGCATGAGCATGCCGTATTTGGCAAGTGATACTGCAGAGAGCTCTATGCCTCCGGGAGCATAGTTCATATCAAAGCCACTAATTGCATCACTTTCATGCCACCACGCCCATTCATTTACTCCCATCGGTTTCATTAGACGACTATCTAGATAATCGTAAAGAGATTCACCAGCAATCTTGGTCAATACTGCGCCTAAAATAATCATTGCTTCATCCCAATATGCATAGGCACTCCCGGGCACAAACAAGGGTGATGCTTGCAAAAATGGCGTCTTCGACCAGTCCTCACTGTCCTCATTCCAGCGATTTTCACCCGCCGCGTTGTAGCCAGACGTCATAGTAGTAAGATGCTTGAGAGTGACATGGGAATAGTGATCACAATATTGCTTATCAATACTGCAAATCTTGGTATCTAGGGTGGTTTTACCGTCTTCAATTAATAAGCCAAGGGCAGTGCTGACGAAGCTCTTGGTAACCGAATAAACGTTGTGCACCTTGTGCACCTCTTCACCTGCGTATACGACTTCGTCGTCTTTGATAATAAGGGTTTGTGAAATCCCATCACTTCCTGCATTCTTTTTAATGTAATCAAGCGCATATAAAAGCTTATCGTTGTCCAAAGCTTTCACTTCGCCGTCTTGCTTCGCGCTTGCCAGCATCCAGGGACCAAGCATCGATGGCTCATCGAGCTCAGCTGCAAGACTCTCAGAGCCAAACGGGACAAGTGTAAAAGCAAATACTATTGCTAATGTGCATAATTGTAGTTTCATAGTTCACAACCCAGACAAAATAGAATGATGAGCATACATTAAATCCAGAATGTAGCTTAGCCCCTCGCTTAAAAATTGATAAGTAAAAATATATAAAGTAATTGTTCAAACGAGATTGCTTTGGTGATCATGATAGGATTGCCAATGATCTTTAAAAGTTAACCCTACACTTTTTATCGAACAAAAATAAGAATGAGAACACATGAGACAATTTGCCGAGCAATTTTTTAAGCTTCAAGAAAAAGGCGCTAGCTTTAAAAATGAATGCATAGCGGGGCTCACTACATTTGCTGCCATGTCATACATTTTAGTGGTCAATCCGAATATTCTGGCAGCTGGCGGAATGCCTATTGAAGGATTAATTACTGTTACTGCATTGGCGGCGTGTTTCGGTACCTTGATGATGGCACTGATGACGAATTACCCCGTCGCACTAGCACCTGGAATGGGTTTAAATGCCTTTTTTGCTTTCACCATTTGCATTGGGCGTGATATTCCTTGGGATGCCGCCTTAGGCATAGTATTTTACAACGGAGTACTATTCGTACTGCTCTCGCTTACTGGCGTTAGAACGAAAATCGCAGATTCGATTCCCCAAGCACTTAAAGTAGGAGTGCAATGTGGAATCGGCTTGTTTATTGCGTTTATTGGACTGAAAAATGCTGGTCTGATTATTGACAACTCTGCCACATTGGTCAGTTTAGGTGATTTGTCTGAGCCGTCTGTGATGCTCGCTTTATTTGGTATTGTGTTCACCTTAATTCTGGTGGTGAAGCGAGTAACAGGCGCCATTTTGATTTCTGTGGTTCTTTTAAGTATTGCGGGTGTATTTATCATGGTCAGTGGACAGCCACTCACCGCGACACCCGATGCGATCGTAGGCCTACCACACTCAATCGGCGATACCTTTTTTGCAATGGATTTAATGTATCCGTTGCTGAACTTTGCACAAACTTGGGATTTAATTTTTGCCCTTCTTTTTGTCAATATGTTTGACACTATCGGCACACTTATTGGCGTATCGCGCAAAGCAAAACTACTCGATAGCACTGGTAAACTTCCTAAATTTGGTCGCGCAATGACCGCTGACGCAGGAGCAAGCGTTGTGGGTGCAGCTCTTGGAACATCACCTGTAACCTCGTATGTTGAATCAGCAGCGGGCGTCTCGTCTGGGGGCAAAACCGGTCTTACCGCAGTCGTCGTTGCACTTTGTTTTTTGTTGTCACTATTTTTAACGCCCGTAATGGAAGTGATTCCGTTGATGGCAACTACGCCAGCATTGGTAATGGTGGGTATTTTCATGATGGAGTCTTTTCGGCAGTTAGACTTCGACGATATGACATCAATGGCAACGGCTACCGTAGCAATGATCGCAATGCCTTTGACATTTAGTATAAGCGAGGGGATCGCAATTGGCTTTATTGTGTACACGGGTATAAAGGTTGGCGCTGGCAAGTTCAAAGAGGTTTCGCTACTTACCTATATACTTGCTGCGGTATTCTTGCTTCGGTATATCTTTGGTTTAACATGACATCAAAGCTGTGCGATTGAGTAGGAGGAGAGTTTACACTCTCCGTCCTCTCACACCACCGGACGTACGGTTCCGTATCACGGCGGTTCATGTTAAATACTTGAGACGATGATAATAGTCCATTAATGATATTAAACCTAGGCTGTCGAAGAACTTTTTAGGTAGTGCTTGATTCATGTGAGAAGCCCCTGAGTTGAACCAAGGTCCGCTGCCATTCGTCGCGCTTGTCGCCGCCCTCGCTTCATCAATACCCAATCCGATTAGTCTCTTAATGCGTGTGTGAACACGTTTCCATTGACGCCATAAAATCTTGCGTAGATGTCGGCGAAGCCAGCCATCCAAGTCAAGAAGTACCTTTTTGACGTCTATATGTCGGAAGTAAGTTATCCAGCCTCGCAGTTTCAGGTTCAGCTTTTCCACCGTACGGTGAATTGACCATCCTCTTGCACTGCGCAGTGTATGTTTTACGTCCTTTTTAAAACGCATTTGCACCGCAGGCGCTATTCGCAATCGAACATTTTGCTTGCGATGACAGACACTATACCCCAAGAACTTTCGTTGCCACGGTCGACCCACATCACTTTTCTCTTTGTTCACCTTTAATTTTAAGGTGCTCTCTAAGAAACTCGTCACGCTTTTCAATACACGATGTCCTGCACGCTCGCTTTTGACGTAGATATTACAGTCATCAGCATAGCGACAGAACTTATGCCCTCGGCGCTCAAGCTCTCTATCTAAGTCGGTCAATATGATGTTCGACAGTAACGGCGATAATGGTCCACCTTGAGGTGTCCCCATCACCCGTTGACTGGTTTTGTCATTCTGTGACACACCTGCCCTCAGATAAGCACGAATGAGTTTAAGCACCGCTTTATCCTTGACATGGCGCGCTATTCTCGACATCAATATGTCGTGATTAACATTGTCGAAGAACTTCTCCAAGTCGATATCGACCACCCATCTATAACCTTCCTCGATATAGGCTCGCGCTTGTTGAACAGCTTGCCCTGCATCGCGATGCGGCCTAAATCCATAACTATTCTCTGAGAACTGCTCCTCAAATATAGGACTTAATACCTGATGTATCGCTTGCTGAATCAATCTGTCCAACACCGTTGGGATGCCTAATTCGCGTTGCCCACCGCCTGCTTTAGGAATACTCACCTTAAGCACCGCTTGTGGACAATAACGCCCTGCCAATAAATCGGCTTTGTGGTCTTGCCAGCGTGTTTGCAGATACGCTTTAAGCGCATCTACACTCATACCGTCAACTCCTGCCGCCCCTTTATTGCGCATAACTCGCTGATAAGCACCTTGCATATTAGGTCTTGATAGTATCTTTTCGAGTAAGGTCATCGTCTCCTCATGAGAGTAAATCCTTGTGCGCCGCGTGGCTTGAAGCCTTATTCACCTACTCTTGCAGATACTGTCTGCACCCCTTGGCGATAATCAGCTATATCTCAGTAGCTGTTTCTGCTCCTTCTACCCTCATCGAGCACTTGGCTCTCAAACCATTTAACATGTTCAGCCCTTCAGTTGACGGCAATCAACCTACTATGGCCTCGGCTGACTTCTGTTTACCCATCTCAATACCTCTCGATATTAATAGCCAGTGGCAGATAAACAGACCTCCCAAGGTAATGCGCGTGACCTTCACACTTATGCCCGCCGTATCTACGTCCGCAGTTTCTGGACAAGTATTGGGCTTTGAAGATAATGGCCTTCTCACCCACTGCGACCGCCTCATATACGATTCCTGTTCGTCAGGCCAGTGCTTTGCTTTCGGCTTTCTTCAGATTTCACCTCACGATGAACACCCTTGCCGTTCAGCTAATTATTCCCCTTGTCGGGCTAATAGTGGACTTTCACCACCAAGTCATCTGATCGCCACCATGCGTATCAGAACAGCACCATTAAGGCGCTACGCGCCATACTTGGCGCACCATAAAAAATCCCCGGCGAGTTAACGACGGGGATTCCAATAATTAACCCGAACTCTGGATAAGAGGCAGTGCAGGAATATAAAAAGTGCTGAGATTTCAGATTGTTAGACTCAGTAGTCCTAATGGCGTGGAGGACAAGGCGTAAAAGTGATTCTATTGCTCACTTTTATAACGCAGTAATCCGCGCCATTAGGGCTGCTGAGCGCTGTCTCTTATCCAGAGTTCGGGTTAATAACAGTGGATTATATGCGTTTAGCCTTAGCCCTTTTCAACCTGACCAAACTCTAGCTCAACTGGCGTAGAGCGCCCGAATATTAATACAGATACTTTCAAGCGGCTTTTCTCGTAGTCTACTTCTTCTACTACGCCGTTGAAATCAGCAAAGGGACCGTCAGTAACACGAACCACTTCGCCTGGCTCAAAGAGTGTCTTCGGTTTAGGCTTATCTACAGACTCTTCAAGGCGATTTAAAATGGCATCCGCTTCTTTTTGCGTGATCGGCATAGGTCGATCCGACGTTCCGCCAATAAAGCCCAGCACTCGTGGGATACTCTTAACCAAATGCCACGAATCTTCATTCATTTCCATTTCGACCAACACGTAACCAGGAAAAAACTTACGCTCTGACTTGCGTTTTTGTCCAGCTCGCATTTCGACGACTTCTTCAGTAGGGACCAGTATCTCACCGAAATACTCTTCCATACCGTGCATCTTAATGTACTCTTCTAGCGTCTTCTTAACGCGTGCCTCATATTGCGAGAATGCTTGTACAACGTACCATTTCTTATCCGCCATCGTCTACGCTCCGATACCCGTGACTAATCCAATGAGAAAAACAAGCACCATGTCGATAAGGTACAACATCAAACCAACGACCGCGGTAGCAAACAAAATAATCAAAGTCATACGAACCACTTCTTGTCGGGTCGGCCATACTACTTTACGCACTTCTAATCGCGCATCTTTGGCGAAGGTTAAAAAGGTCTGCCCTTTTTGTGTAGTCGCGGCAATACCCAAGGCAATGACGACTACTGCCACGGCAACTAGCGCTCGATACAAAACGGATATCTCGTCATACGACTCATACGCATATACAAGACCGCCTAATAGCGCAAACACCACTAGCCATTTAATTATGTCTAATGGGTTAGATGAACTTTCTGCCTTCTCACTCATTCGTGTTACCTTTGCGAAATACCGCGTATTGAGGCGATATTATCAATCTGTTTATTTATCTAAAGTGGCAGGGGTGGAGGGACTCGAACCCCCAACCATCGGTTTTGGAGACCGCTGTTCTACCAATTCGAACTACACCCCTAACTCTGAACACTATCTAATCCCAGTTTGGGATAAAAAGTAGTTACACTACCCTTGTGAAGTTGTGAATCGTGTGGGAATCGTCAGCGTCATAAGGGAGGGAGCGGTATTATACTGACACCGTCAAATGATACAAGCTAAAACCGAATGTGTAAGCGATTATTTTGCACAAAGTAGCTTCAAGTTGCTTTTTTCAGGTATATTTGAACATTAAAAGATGCTTTTAAGATTACGCACATGCAAAACCATGAACAGCAAGCTCTTGCAGATTTCATTGAATACCCAGAAGCTCAAATGCTTAGGCGAGCTGAGGACTTTTATAAAGACATAAAGCGACGCCACAGCATAAGAATGTTCAGCGAGCGCGCTGTTGACAAAGCTATTATTGAAAATTGCATAAAAGCGGCCGGGACAGCCCCGAACGGCGCCAATCGTCAGCCTTGGCATTTTGCCGCCATACATTCGGCCGATGTAAAACGTCAGGTTCGAGAGCAGGCAGAAGCTCACGAGCGAAGGTTTTACGGAGGTTCAGCGGGCGAGCAGTGGCTAGATGCACTTAAACCTTTAGGTACTGATGCACAAAAACCATACCTTGAAACGGCACCATGGCTCATCGCTGTGTTTTCGCAAAAAAAATCAAGTTCTGATGAAAAGCAAAATGGCAGTGCTTCAAAGCAGCAAAACTATTACATTCATGAGTCTGTCGGGATAGCGACTGGCTTTTTGATTACCGCTTTACATCACGCCGGGCTTGCAACACTTACTCATACCCCTAAACCAATGAGTTTTTTGTCTAAAATATGCAAGCGTCCTGACGATGAGCGCCCTTACATGCTTATTATTACGGGCTATCCTTCAGCGGATGCGACGGTGCCAACACATGCTTTACAAAAAAAAACTCTAGATGAAATCGCAAGCTTTTTATAAGGTTAGCTGCGACTAAAATCCGCTTGCGTAAATCGGAGCCGCTCCCACCACCGCTTGCTCTTCATCAAACAGGACAATAGCGGGGAAATACGATACGTAATTGCCTTGAGTAGCTTTATCAGCAACCCAGATCAAGTGATTTCCGTTTCTTAACTTACCTTTGTACTGGATTTGAATATCGGTGAACTCATCATTATAGGTGAGCATAGACCGTTCCAACCAAAGCTGAAATCCAGACTGTGAAAGGCTTTTGCCTCGTTCTGTGCTTGGCCCAAGTGAAGTAGGCAAAGCACGAAGCTCCAGTTGGTGAAAAATGGCACGCATCGTCTTCGTATTTTGTTCATCTACTTGCAAATCGAGAGACAATGAGCACCTTAAGTACTCAGCCGAAATAATCTGATTTGCGAGGGTTTCGCTAATTCTAAAAGCAGCGCGCGCCTGCTCGTATTCCGCGCAACTACTTACCCGCATGCCGCTTTCTAGCGTAAGTGAGGACATTTTGCTCTCGGGTGGCTCTTGTGGACTCTGGCACGCAAACAAAGATAATGCGCTCGTTAAGATTAGAAAGTATATACGCATAATATTCGTCTTAATTTAAACGGCAATGACTGCGATGCTCGGAAAAGCTAAAAAGTTCAAAAACTTAATGTCATGCATGCTCAACATAGTCTGCCTCTTTATTGCGCCTTGAAGGATATCTGTCACCAAAATCTCTCAGCTCCACAATGGCTCCATGCCAATCTTGGTTGATTACGCAGCGCCAAAAGCTAGGACAGCGTTTGGGTAAACTGCCATATTGAAATGATACCGAGGCAATGACGGTTTGCCACCTAGCACTTAAGCTAGCAAACTTCGATTCAGACGCTTCATTGTAATCGTTCACCACGCGCGCAATCATGGCAGCCTTTACCGATTTATTAATGGTAATGGCATGCTCAGAGCTGATTGAAAACGGATGCTGATCCAGATACCGCTTGGCGTCCATTCCTTGTAAGCCCAAATAGGGTGAAAGCTGGCTTATCAATTCAGGTGGAAGTCCTAATTCTCGCAAATCGTGCTCATTTCGAGCACCAATATCAAAACCCACCGCTAAAGTAACACCACTTTTGCTATTTTTTGGATCAGGCACATAAGCCTGTAAAATATTGCCACCTTCAAGTGAGCTTATAAAATCAAAATCAATCTGGTGACCATCACTAGCATTTTGCATATTTACTCCAGATAAGGATGAAACTAGCGCCTGTAGACCGTTACATAAAATAAAAACAGCAGTCTTACAAAAATACGACGATTGTCTAGTGCTTTTTACAACAAACCTGACTACTATGAATTTAAGAAGAATCGATGATACGTTTTTGGAGTGCAAATGGAGTCTTTGAAAGTCGCAGATCATATGAACCGTCGCGCAGTAAAGTTAACGGTTGACATGCCCGTCGCTGAAGCAGTTGAAGCCTTGCTAGTGGGCAAACAAACGGGCGCGCCCGTGGTAGACAGTCATAATAAGCTTGTAGGTTTTTTATCTGAACAAGACTGTTTAAGTCAGATGATTACATCCAGCTACTACCGAGAGCAAGTTTGTCGCGTAAAAGAGCTGATGAAAACACCTGCACTCTCGGTTAAGGGCTATGACTCAATTCTAGAGTTGGCTCAGACAATGCTCAAAGAAAAGCCTAAAGTCTACCCGGTGATTGAGGATAATGGAGAGCTGCTTGGTTCGATCAATCGTTCTGAAGTGTTAAATGCAATTGATATGCAGCTTCGGGATGGTTACAAAAGCCACGCATAAATACGCGCCAAGAGCCCATTATTCAACCCCAATGAAGCCCCCCGTTTGGTGTGCCCATAGCTTGGCATAAATACCGTTTTGCTGAATAAGTTCAGCGTGCGAGCCTGCCTCAACAATTTTACCTTCATCCAACACCAATAGCTTATCGAGTTGTGCAATCGTTGAAAGACGATGTGCAATCGCCAGTACCGTTTTATTTTCCATAATTTTTATTAGGCAGTCCTGAATGGCTGCTTCAACTTCCGAGTCCAGTGCTGATGTAGCCTCGTCCAGAATTAATATCGGCGCATCCTTTAACATGACGCGTGCAATTGCGATGCGTTGGCGCTGGCCGCCAGAGAGTTTTACGCCGCGCTCGCCTACATGAGCATCGTAGCCTGTGCGACCTTTTGCGTCGCTGAGCGATAAAATAAACTCATGCGCCTCAGCCTGTTTAGCAGCTTGAATCATTTGCTCTTCACTTGCATCCATGCGCCCATACAAAATGTTATCGCGTACAGAGCGATGCATAAGTGAAGTATCTTGGGTAACCATACTAATTTGTGAACGCAGGCTTTCTTGCGTCACCTCATCAATTTTTTGTCCATCAATGCTAATAGTGCCTGACTGAATATCATAAAAGCGCAACAGCAAGTTCACTAATGTTGACTTTCCTGCGCCAGAGCGCCCAACCAAACCTATTTTCTGTCCCGGTTTGATATCTATGGACAAATCTCTAAATACGTCAATTTGCTGATTAGCTTTGCCAGCATAGGCGAAGTTGACTTGGTTGAAGTTCACCGCGCCGCCACTAACTTGTAGTGCGGTTGCCTGCGCTTTATCAACAATGTTCGCAGGCACGGCCAGACTGTCAATTCCATCTTGCACCGTACCAATATTTTCAAATAGCGATGATACTTCCCACATGATCCATTGAGACATACCGTTGAGTCGCAAACTTAAACTAACCGCGATAGCGATATCGCCCGGGCTGACTACTCCGTTTATCCACAGATATACCGACAGTGCAGCAATACTGAAAACCAATAGAGAGTTGCTAAACCATACGCAAGCTTGCAAAACCGTGACCAGGCGCATTTGCGGATATACAGTCTGTAAAAAACCATCCATCCCTTCTTTGGCATAGTTTTCCTCGCGCTTGTGATGACTGAAGAGCTTTACCGTCATGATGTTGGTATAACTATCAACAATGCGACCAGTCATAATCGAACGCGCATCTGCCTGTTTTTGCGATACTCGTTTTAATCGAGGAAGAAGCGAGCGCAAAATCAAGATATATATCAATAGCCAAACGAGCAAAGGCATGGCAAGTCGCCAGTCAGTTGCGAATACCAAAACCACAACCGAGATAAAATAAACGCAAACATAAACCGCTAGGTTGAGAATTTTAGTGACCGTCTCGCGCACCGACAATGCGGTTTGCATCACCTTAGTCGCCACACGACCTGCAAACTCGTCTTGGTAGAAAGATAGGCTCTGCCCCAGTAAATAACGATGTGCCATCCAACGAATACGCATGGGATAGTTGCCCATGATCGACTGATGCGTAATCATTGATTCGAGTATGACAAAGGCAGGGAGTATCAATAGCACCAATGCGCCCATCCAAACAAGCGTCCATTTTTCTTCATCTAAGAAGGTCGCTGGGTCTCGCTGTGCGAACCAATCAACAAACTGCCCCATAAAGCCAAATAAAGACACTTCTAAAATCGCAACCAATGCACTGAGCAAGCTAACGCTAAGTAGCACTAACCACATACCTTGAGAATAGTATTTGCAAAATTCAAACAGAGATCGCGGCGGCTGTTTTGGCGCTTCTATTGGGAAGGGTTTAGTTAAGCCTTCGAAAAATGAAAACATTTAGTGCTCTTTATTAGATTACTTTTGAAAGAATAAGCCGTATTTTTGCCGCTAACGCGACGTATCGCAACGCATTGCGACTGCGAGCAGGGCAGAATATGTGTCACTCATGGCCATTAAAGTCACGCATTACAAGAATTTAATTAGCAGCATCACCGCCCAGTATGCACAAATTCCAAATTGCACTAAAAAGAATACAAAGCGCAATATCACTGCCGCGTTGCTGATAGATGAAATATGAATAATAGACTGTGCCAAACGAGCACCGAGTACGATAAACGCTAAGGCATTAGTAATCGCACTTGCATTTATGGCCAAGGCAAGCAGCATTATTCCCCCAATAAAGGGAAAGCACTCTACCGCATTCAAATGTGCGCGGGTAAGCCGCTGCCCTAATGCCCCGACATCTGACCCGTCTGCTTTAAATACAAGAGACGTGCGTTTTTGGAGTTGATTAAATACAGTTCGATAGGATGCTAAGGCCAAAAGCATAATCATTATCCAAATAATGTATCCAAGCAAAGCGAGTATCGTGGCGTTCATAATGATTCCTTGTGACTTTCTATTTTTTCAGATCTAATACTCAAGGATGCGTTTGTTTGGGACTTCTTGCAATAAAAACTTTGCCAAGCGATCATAACAAGCTTACTACAATACTGCTTTTTTCCCTTTGGAACATACTATGACCTACCAAGACATTAACGCTCAAGAGGCAATTGAGCTAATCGCCACAAAGAATGTGCAGTTAGTTGACGTGCGTGAAGCGATTGAGTTTGCTGGCGGCCACATTCCCGATAGCGAACTTCATCCTGTCTCACACATCTCAACTGATGCGATCAAAATGGATAAGGACGCTGTGATTGTTTACTGTCAGAAAGGGGTGCGTGGGGCTAAAGCGTGTAAAAAAATTTGTGCGATGATGGAGCAAACAATAGACACTCCTCGCAAAATTGAAGTGTTTAACTTGTCGGGTGGCATTGAAGCTTGGGAAAGCGATGGACTTGACATTGTACGCTTAAAAACTAAGGTTTTACCGCTTCAAAGACAGGTTCAGTTGGCGATCGGACTGTTGCTCTTGCTGTTCAGTGCAATGAGTATTTTTGTTAACCATGCTTTCGTTTGGGCGATTGTCTTTATGAGCGTTGGGTTAATCATTGCTGGAATAAGCGGTTTTTGCGGGCTGGCTCGACTTGTTGCGATGATGCCCTGGAACAATCGTGTGAGTAACCCGAACTCTGGATAATTCCTAGCTTAGCTTGCGCGCTCTAATACGCTTCCCTTTTACTTTTTCTTCCCTAAACATCGCTAAAATACGCTTTGCACTTCTTAATTTGACTGCCACTAAGGCTTTCTGTGGCCCGACCTGGATTTTACCGATGTCTTTGGCAGGAACTTTCGCCAGTTTTGTAATCGCGCCTAAAATGTCGCCTTTACTCACTTTTTGTTTCTTCCCGGCATCCAGCTGAATCCCAACGTACTGAGGTAGCTTAATGCGATTCGCGTGGAAACGAAGAGATTGACCACCTTTTATGGGAATGTCTTCATTTAGTTTCGCGTTGAAAGCGATAAGTTTGATTTCATCTTCATCGTCAATTAGCGTAACCGCATGGCCCTTTTCTCCCGCTCGACCCGTGCGCCCTATTCGGTGGGTATGAATGTCAAGATCGTCTGAAATTCTATAGTTAATGACTAAATCAACCTGCGCTATATCAAGCCCTCGCGAGGCTACGTCTGTCGCAACAAGCACATTTGCACAGTTGGTGCTAAACAAATTAACCGCATTACTGCGCTCAAATTGCTCCATATCGCCTTGCACCTGCACCACGGAAAATCCATCTAACTTCAGTTGCTCACTCAACTCAACGACTTCCACCTTGGTTTGGCAGAACACGATAGCAGACTCACTTTGCTTCTCAGTTAATATTGCAGCGACTGCGTAAGCTCGTTTATCACTGGGTACCTTGTATGCAACTTGAGTGATGTTGAGTCTTGCAGCATCGTCACCAAGCCTAATAATGCTTGCTTGATGCTGATAACGCTTACTCAAAGCCTCAATTTTGCCACCGAATGTGGCCGAAAAAAGCAGGGTTTGCAAGCGGTCAGCAGATTGTTGAGTTACCGAGTTTTGCCTGAGCTGATCGTGCAATGCATTGAGTATCCAATCCACTTGGTCGGAAAAGCCCATATCCAGCATACGGTCTGCTTCGTCAAGCACCATCGTTCGCACCCCACCTAAGCTTAGTCGCCCTTGCGAAACAATATCCATTACCCGACCTGGTGTACCCACCACGACTGCAGGGGCGTGACGCAATGACGCTAACTGGGGCGCAAGCGCTACGCCACCAAAGAGCGCAAGTATTTTAGTATTCGGGATGTCTCTGGCTAAAAGCTGAAGTTGATAGTTTACCTGTTCAGCGAGCTCACGAGTGGGGCATAACACCAAAGAGTGTGGGTGAGCAGTTTCGTTCTCAGCAGCAGCAAGTTTATTCAATATACCAAGGCCAAAGGCGAGTGTTTTCCCACTCCCCGTTTTTGCCTCAACTGCAACATCTTCCCCGGACAATACTTTGTCTAAACACGCGCTTTGTGTCTGAGTGGGTTGGCTAAACTTTAATTTATCAAGCGCACTGATGAGCGCGGCATTAAGATTGTATTTATCAAAACCTGACACTACGACTGGCTCTTTGAGTTTGAGATCTGATATTCGCTGGACATTGTTTGACCATTGACTTTAGACAGCTTCCACTTAAGTGACTCCCCCGCAAAAAAGGGCACAATTTTGTCCTCTCCTGGTAAAATGGTGCTTTGGGATGATTTTAAGGTGATAAGCTCTGGCACAGTCCATGTTTCCTTATTTAAGGTGATGCTACCTGTGTTTCGCGGTAAACCATAAAAGTCGGGGCCGTAATGGCTGGCAAAGCCTTCTAGTTTATCAAGCGCATTCAGGTCATCAAACACTTTGGCGTAGAGTTCAATCGCACTCCAAGCACTGTAACAACCCGCACATCCGCAGGCTGATTCTTTTTTGTGTTTTTCGTGAGGCGCGGAATCAGTGCCTAAGAAGAACTTAACGCTGCCACTTTTCACTACGTCTCTAAGCGCCTGCTGATGAGTATTGCGCTTTAGCACAGGCAGGCAATAATTATGCGGACGGACGCCACCAACGAGCATATCATTGCGATTAAGCAGCAGATGTTGTGGAGTGATGGTAGCGGCGACATTAGCATCGGACTCGAGTACAAAGTCGACTGCATCTTTGGTAGTGATATGTTCAAACACGACTTTTAAACCTGGGAAGCTCTTTACGATGTCGCGCAAGTAACGGTCAATAAACATTTGCTCCCGATCGAAAATATCAATCTCACCCTCCGTGACTTCGCCGTGAATAAGCAGCAACATCCCCACCTCTTGCATAGCTTCAAACACCGGATACAAAGAATTAATCCCCGACACAGCTGCATCAGAATTGGTAGTTGCTCCTGCCGGATATAACTTACTCGCCACTATCCCCTGTGCTTTAGCCTTTCTAATCTCCTCTGGGCTTGTGTCATTGGTAAGATAGAGTGTTACTAAGGGCTCAAAATCGCTTTTTTTAGGTGCGGCAGCCAAGATTCGCTCTTTATACTGTAAAGCCAACTCAGTAGTGGTGATAGGCGGAACAAGATTGGGCATTGCAATAGCGCGCCTGAAACATCGTGCAGTTGCGGGTACGGTCTCAAGTAACATGTCGCCATCGCGAAAATGTAAATGCCAGTCGTCAGGAGTTTGGATGGTAATTGAGTCAGTCATATTGAGTATCAGTGTATTGAGCTTTAGTTGGAGGAAAAGGCTTATTCGCACACAGCTTTTACGATTATTTATGAAATGCAACGCGCACAACATCCGATTATAGCCTGATATCTTACGTTAACGCATAGTTTTACTTGGCTTTTTGAAATAAACTTAAGCAAGTGAAGGTCTTTTGATTATCTATCTGCGTCTTGAAAACCCTTGCGCACGCTTATGAGTTGCATCCTTAGATGCGTCCTTCGTCGCAAAACAGTACGCTTAAAAGAGGTTATGTCTTAGTAAATGTCCCGCGTTATCAGTATCAGCAATATTGTTTCGAAACCTAGTGCACTCGCACGCATCTATGTGTGGATTTTAGACCGATTGCTAGGTGTTGCAAAAATGAATAGGCTGTATCAACAGCATCAAATGCAGGGACTAAGCAAAGAGGCCTTTGCTGATAAGCTCATCGACCTGTTGGAACTGGACATTTGCGGCCTTGAGGAACTTAAAGCTAAAATTCCCAAAAGCGGACCCGTTGTGATTGCCAGTAACCATCCCTTTGGCGGCATTGAAGGCGTAATTTTAGCGCGAGCCATTGGCCAAGTGAGGCCTGATTTAAAAGTTTTGGCGAACAAAGGATTGGGGATATTTCGTGAGCTCAAAGACTACTTTATTTTCACCAACCCTCTAGCACCTAAAGATCCGCGCAATGGCCCAAGTTTGCGGCAGTGTATCGCGCATGTAAAAAACGGGCATGCGCTACTTATTTTTCCAGCCGGGAAAGTATCATTTTTTGCCAAAGAACACGGCCAAATATCAGAGCACCCTTGGAACAAGGTACTAGGAAAGCTTATCAGCGCTGAAAATTGTGCCTACATCCCTGTTTTTATTAGTGGCCAGAATAGTCCGCTGTTTTACAGGGTAGAGCGGGTATTTTATAAAATGCGCATGTTGTTGTTAGGACGCGAATTACTCAACAAGACAGGTGCCAAAATTAACATCAACGCAGGCAACGCAATTTCCAGCAAACATATAGGCAGCGGAACAAAAGAGTTCAAAGCCGCATATGCACGCGCTTTGAGTTATGCGCAAGATTCGTCGTGGCGCTATGAATGGCCCGCAGATACCGTAGTAAGGCAAAAACCTCTCGCACAGCCGGTGGCCGCTGACATACTCAAACAAGAAATTTCATTGCTTCCTAAAGAGCAATACCTCACTCGCTTTAAAGGTTACGACGTTTACTATGCTTCTAAGCACCAAGCACCCATGGTCATCCATGAAATAGCGCGATTGAGAGAACTGGTTTTTAGGCAGCACAACGAAGGCAGCGGAGAGGCTATCGACACTGACCATTTTGACGCAAGCTATACGCACCTTTTTATTGTGAATTCTGCGACCAGCAAAATCATTGGCGCATATCGCATGGGACAAACGGACAAAATACTTGCTCAAAGCAGTGTTGAGGGGCTCTACTTACACAAAATGTTTGATTTCAAAGAGTCTTTTTTGAACAGACAAACTCCTTGCTTGGAGATGGGGCGCTCATTTCTTATTCCTGAATATCAGGGGTCTTATCAAGGGCTCTTACTCTTGTGGCGAGGCATTGGCGCTTTTGTTTGCAAATTCCCTCAGTATCGAACCTTGTATGGAACCGTCTCAATAAGTAAATTGTACGATCCGCGCAGCGTAAGACTGATTGAAAGCTTATTGATACATGAAAGCACCCACGACGTTTTCCCGCGGGAGCGTTTTCATTTTAAAATGCACCCAGAAATTGAAGCATTCACAAACAATCATCTACACAATCTCGAGCAGAAGTCACAAGCGCTATCAGGTTTTTTGGCAGCCATTGAACATGATGGAAAAGACATTCCGGTGCTGGCCAAGCAATATCAAAAAATGGGCGCTAAATTCCATGCCTTGGGTATCGACAGCAGCTTTAACCACACACCAGGTTTGTTGCTTAGTGTTGAATTAAGTAAGTCTCCTAAACGCTTATTAAAACAGTATTTGGGCGAAGGATATGAGGGCTATCTGCGCAATAAGGGAGAATAAAACTCCCCTTCAGTAAAAGAAATCACAGTCTTGGGTCGCGTTATTATTGATTAATTTAACGAACATGCATCCAAATTAGCGGCCAATTGCATCTTATAAATACACTTTCCTACATAGACCGATGCAATGAATCAATTAAACACCTATTTTACCACTGTGATTACGCTACTATTATTGGGCATAAGCACGAACATAAGTGCACAAACACCACAATTAAATACCGACAGATCTTCAATTGATGAGCACTTAGCTGCTTGGTTGACAGAGCATGACACACCCAGTGCTGCGGTAGCCATAGTGGTGGACGGTAAGCCTTTATGGGCGATCGTCGAGGGCGAGCAGTCTATAGGTAAACATGCGGATCACGCCACACTATACAATGTCGCTTCACTGGCCAAACCTGTGACAGCAGAGCTGGCCTTGCGCTTGAGTGTCGAGGATCATTCGTTTTTATCTGCTAACCCCAGCAAGTGGTGGGTTGACCCTGACATAGAAAACCATAAGTGGCTAGATTCTCTGCGTATTTCACATCTGTTGGCGCATCAAAGTGGATTGCCGAATTGGAGATATCAAACTGATGACTCCCTAAGGTTCTTGTTTCAGCCCGGCAGTGCTAGCGGATACTCGGGAGAAGGATATCAATACTTAGCGAAAGCCATCGAGCATAAATGGCAGCAGCCATTTGAACAAATGATGCAGGAGCATGTTTTCGAGGCAGCCAGAATGTCCAGTACATCGTTCACCCAAACTGACTATTTTGCCGACCATATCGCTCATCCCAAAGGACGTAAGGGCGCCTATGGCAAACCTAGTATTCAAACATCATATGTCGCTGCAGACGACCTATACACAACGATTGATGACTTTTCAAAATTTTTGTCCTTCGTGCTACAAGGCAAAGCATTGACGCAAGGTACAAGGTGGCAATTAGACTTTAATATGGCTGACAAACTATGTGCTTCTGGACGTTTAGGTCAGCATTGTCCTGACGAATTAGGCTTCGTTATGGGCTGGAGTAAACTCAGTTATCCAGATGCAACTTTTTACATCCAAGGCGGTGGCGATTGGGGTGAAAGGACCTTCGCCCTCATTTACCCGGACATGAATCAAGCAATCGTGGTATTTACTAATGGCGCAAACGGCATGCATGTGATTAAGCGTGTCTTTGAATCCATATTACCTCACGAAGGATTGCTCGCGTTTTTAACGATGCAAACAGGCCAATAACTCATGAATACAGATATTCTATTTCCCTTAAGTTTTTTATTGATGATCTTTGTAGTAGTCAAGCTGCTGCTCGAGCATCTTCTTAAACGACGCCAAATGCAGCAACAAACTTTGCAAAGTGCAATTGTGAGTGGAAAATCGATACCGGAGGAGCTTTGGCAGCGTTTTTTAATGTCGGTAGACCCTAAAAGGAATGATTTACGCAAAGCAATACAGTTCTTTGTATTAACCATTATTTTTTTGGGCATCGCAGTTTTGCTGCCTTTCGAAGAGCCCCATGCTCGCAGCTCACTGCTGGTAGTCGCCATGTTTCCTGCTGGTATTAGTGCGGTTTACTTTTGCTATTGGTTATTTTGGTACCCGAAGCTAAATGAGTGAATCTCAACTTGAGCTTCAGCTCATCGTTCGGGCTGCATCCGGTGAGCATTATGCCTACGAACAACTAGTAATACGATATCAAGCATTGGTGTATTCGGTGCTTCTGAACCTATGCCGCCACAGGAGTTTAGCAGATGATTTACTTCAAATGACCTTTTTAAAAGCGTGGGAAAAGCTAAACACATATCGCAACGGCTCCTTTCGGAGCTGGCTGTGCAAAATAGCGGTGAGGGAGTACCTTATGCATCAGCGAAAACATGCACGAGAGAATAAGCTGACTGAGGCGCTTGATCTCGGGGATGAAAACAGTGAAACCAAACGCGATGCAACTGAGTCTTCTTTAGATTTACAAAAAGCACTTGGTCTATTGCGCCATGAAGACGCTCAGCTCATTGTCATGCATATTCAAATTGGCTTCACGCATTCAGAAATAGCCACCTTGATGAACATGCCGCTAGGAACCGTAAAGTCGAAAGTTCGTCGGGGACTGAACTTAATACAAAACACTTGGGAATCTAACAGTCATGAGTGAGTCGAACGTTAAAAGTACGCTAGAAAAAATGTTTAAAGAGCACGAACAGCATTGCTCAAGCAGTATTTCGAGCTTGGCCTTATTTAAACACCTAAAGCAGCGGGAAAAACGCAGGCGTCAACATATGGCACTGTTTTGGGGATTTATCATGCTAAGCGCAGTAGTGTTATTAGTAAGCAACGTAAGCTTGGTAGATTCGATATTTTCTATACTCACGAACATGAGTCTTATGATGCTAATAGCAGTGGGACTTGTTGCGAGTATGTTTATCGCAGCAGTAGCGGATTAAGCTATATAAGCTGCTATCGCTAATTCTTTTTGGTAAACGCAGCAATAATCACAACTCGCGTACCGTTGACTCGCCCCTCTTTATGCAGCGGATTTTATCACAGTCTAATATTACGCACCGGCACTGGGCAGACAAACAAACTTGCGTGCGTGAGCTTAAATTCACAAGCCACTGCCATTGATTAACAAATGCACACCGATGCTGGCCGCATAACCCAGCGCAATCGCGGGTGTCCATTTGAGATGAGAAGCAAAGGTGTATACGCCTCGTGCGGTACCTAACAGAGCAACACCCGCGGCTGAACCTATGGCCAGCATACTGCCGCCGACACCGGCTGTGAGTGTGACCAACTGCCATTGCTCAACTGGCATGACCGGATCCATAGTGAGTACCGCGAACATCACCGGAATATTATCGACGATTGCGGATAGCACGCCCACCAGCGCATTTGCCCAAATAGGTCCGAGGTCGCTATACATCAGTTCGGAAATCATTGCCATATAGCCAAACTGGCTTAGCCCAGCAACGCACATAATTACGCCATAAAAAAATAATAAGGTATCCCATTCAGCGCGAGATACACGTTCCATCACGTCAAACTCTTTCACATCGGCTCTTTCATCCGTCATGTCCTCAAACAATTCTACTGAACCAACAGTTTCGCCATTGTTATTGGTCACAGGCGCTGCGCTAAACATAAGATAGGCACCTGATTGACCAATATTTTCAAAGTAATTTGCGGCATCGTATGCTTTACCTTGAATCGGGTTGTCACGATACAGGCCACCATAGTGCTGGCGCACGCCGACACCGGATTCATCGTCGAGCATAACATCCGCCAAAGTCGGCCGTTCGTCTTTATAAAACGCTTGCCAATGATTTTTTGTGCCGATCATGTCTGAGGCCTTGATGCCAGTAAGCTCTTCCAGAGCTGCATTCCAGTGAGTCACTTCGTGGTCGGTATTGAGCATAAACGCCGGATAGGGTTGGTCATTTAAATGTTCACCGATGTCCTGACCATAAGACTGCAATACGCTCAACGGGTTTTTATGCGCTTCACTGCGTCCTCCAAAAATGGAATCCGCCATTACAGTGCGCCCTTCGACGCGTTTTAAGTAAAACGAATACAGGCCCAAGTAACCCAAACCAAACATCATACCGGCCGCTGGTGGCAGGTGCAGAAAGCTGTGAAAACTTACGGCCGTGACTATAGTGGCAAGGAATAACACCATCATCACTTTTGCACCCAGTTTCATGCGCGCTTTTTCCTTTGTGGCCTGAGGTATGCCATCAGGAAGCGCGAAATGCATCAAGACTGCGGGCACCAACCAGTTGACCAGCGATGGTACAAACAGTGGCAAAAACTGCAAAAACTCAACCTTACCTTTTTGCCATACCATTAAAGTGGTGATATCACCAAACGGTGAAAACGCGCCTCCGGCATTGGCCGCAATCACCACGTTAACACAGGCAATGGATACAAATTTGATATCTTTGCCGCCAACGGCCATCACTACGGCACCCATTAACAATGCAGTGGTCAGGTTATCTGCTATTGGCGAAATCGTAAAAGATAGCGCGCCTGTCACCCAGAACACTTTCTTTAAGGAATAACCACGCGAGACAAGATAGGCGCGCAAGGCCTGAAATACATTACGGTCTTCAAGCGCGTTGATATAGGTCATTGCGACTAACAGAAACAGAAACAGTTCTGCATATTCGATAATCGCATGGCGGATGGCGTAATGTGCTTGCTCTGATGCGCCTACATCATTAAACGCCAGTGCCACCAGGATCCAGATAATACCGGCAGCAAACAGAACCGGTTTGCTTTTGAGCAGATGTATATTGTTTTCCAGCGGAACCAGTGCATAAGCCAAAACGAAAATGGCGATGCTGGCATATCCATAGAAGGTGGCACTGAGCTGAGGTATTTGTTCGAGTGCAGGTGTACCTGCCGCCTCTGCCATGGCAGCAAAAGGAAACAGCAACAAACTCAAAATAGTCGCAGCAATTGGCAAGCGGGAAGAACAAAGCTGAATACGAAACGCCGGAATACCCATATTAATATCCATTAATGAAGATTTTTTGTGTGCTAAATCGATAGTAAGCTAACAACACTAAATTGCGTTTACCATTCTACTTTGGGTGCAGATAAAACTGAGATGAACGCGGGAATGATTTTTTCACGAACGATGCTTTTGCAACTTAATCAAGGTGGCAGTTGCGCTGACGGCGCGTAAGTGCCGAGAGTCAGCGCACTGTAAATAGATTTCATTTATAGTGTAAAGAAATCACATTAATAATCTCCAGCATACCAAGCGAGTTATTGTAATCACTTAACATAGGTGCAAAACCCTATTTGTTTCCAAAATAAGGCTCGGGAACAAGATAGTTGTTATCGTTATTAAAGAGCAAGCGTTCAGATTTCAATAGTTTACGAGACTTTTACAGTTAATAAATATGGTTCAATTGATAGTTGCAAGTTTTCCCATTTTACTTCTGATTTTTTTAATGACGAAAAAACGCAGTATGGCATCTCAAGAAGCCATTCCGCTGTGTGCATTAGTCATATATTTAATATCTTTGTTTTATTACCAGTTTCCAGCTATTGAAGTGCATGCAAAAATCATCAGTGGCTTACTAAGTGCTTTGACGCCGATCAGTATTATTGCGGGCGCTATTTTTCTATTTCGGTGCATGGAACATTCGGGCGCATTGGCACAGATCAAGGTTTGGCTAAACGGTGTAAGCACCCATTCTATCGCGCAGCTTATGATTGTGGGTTGGGCGTTTTCATTCCTAATTGAAGGGATTAGCGGATTTGGAACACCTGCGGCAATTGCTGCACCAATACTCTTTAGTCTTGGTTTTCCTGCTGTAAAAGTGGCAGTTTTTTGTCTTATTCTTAACACAGTCCCCGTCACATTTGGTGCTGTTGGCGCCCCTATATGGTTTGGCATGTCGGTGATAAATATCTCTGAAAACGACCTTGCCGGGATCGCAAAATCCGCTGCATTAATCAACGCAGCGATTGCGCCTTTCATTGTGATTTTAGGCCTACTTTTTGTGGTGGAAAAAGCAAGTATAGTGTTCAGAAACCTACTATTTATTATGCTCTCTATATTTGCCTGCACTTTGCCGTTTGTAATAGCAAGTCATTTTAGTATTGAGTTTCCAACCGTGATAGGTGGCACTGTAGGCATCGTGATCACAATTCTTCTCGCCAAATATTCGATAGGTATTGATTCCAAAGATGCTGAAGAAGATGATTCGATTACAAAAATCGGCGGCCTAGCTTTATTAAAAGCCAGCTTCCCGCTATGGGGAACCGTGGTATTGCTATTTGTCAGTAGGATAGAAGAATTTGGGCTTCAACAATTATTGCGATTATCCCAGCCAGCTCTTCAATTCGACATTCCATTGCTTGGAGAACTATCAATCAGTGTCTCTTTGGTTTTTACACTAAGCAACATTTTGGGCACACAAGAATCATGGAATCATAGCCTTTTGTATATTCCATCTATTTTGCCCTTTGTAGTCATCGGGTTTATGACGCTAATTTGGTTTAACAGTGCTTCTTCAGGACTAGCGCTTGAAGATACAAAAACTAAAATGAAGTATCCTTTTATCTCTCTTTTAGCCGCAATGGCCTTCGTAAATTTGATGATGATGGGAGAGGAGAAATCTGCTGTGCAGACAATTGGTTTGGCGCTGTCATCGTTTAGCCAAGAGTACTGGACATTTTTTGCACCATTCTTGGGGGCACTGGGTTCTTTCTTTTCGGGCTCAGCAACTATTTCGAACCTCACATTTGCCGGCATCCAACTCAGTATTGCTAAGCAATTATCATTGGATTCTCAGGCAATACTGGCTTTGCAAGCTGTTGGCGCGACAATGGGTAACATGGTCTGCATCAATAATATTGTAGCGGTCAGTTCGGTTCTTGGTTTGCATAATCGAGATGGGGAAATACTCAAGCGTAGTTTTTTAATACTGCTTGTTTATGGCGTAATGGCTGGTCTTTTTGGCATTCTAGTCTTGTAACTCCAGTATTTGCTGTGATTGACTACTGTTTCAATATGATTAAGTTTAATAAACCGTTAATTTGGAACAATTGGAAGGAATGCAGTTTTGTATTGGTTTTTTGTACTTTTAGCGCTAATGATAACAGTGATCATAGTCGCATTATTAGGCATGCGATTTCGCGCTCCAAAACATGAAGGGGATAGCTATCGAACCTTATGAAAAAGTTAAGCGTTCGAGGCTAACATATATCAGCATTAGTTGAAAATTACTCAGAACCAATGCAGTGTGTTTTAATTTTTCGATTGCTGAGTGCAGCGCCAGCAAATGGGGGCGATTTATTCTCTATCACTAAAATGTTGGCAACCCCACTCGACCCAGCCCCCACATCGGTCAGCGATACGGTCAAACGACGGTTGTAGAAGACTCAAGGTCATAAAGCTTTACCAATTGACACAACAACTTAGTTTCAAGGCGATGCCGTATGTACTTTTGTTGTTGTGGTATTTCCAGCAAAACCCTTTGTTCTTGGAAAGTGGCATTCAAGGATGTCGAACAAGCACCTAAAAATCTTTAATGGCAAGATACTCGCTAAAGCGCCACTTCAACAATTTAAGTTCCCAGATATGCTTATAGCACAAACCCTCTATCCAAAACCGATACGAATGACGATTATTTGTCTAAAGCCGACTGCCAGGTCAGAACGTTCAAGCAAAAGTGTCAGATTAGATATGAGCCTTTACCGATTAAGCTATGCAAGCTTCTATCTCTAATTTTTTTTGGTAAACGCAGCAATAATCACAATTCGCTGACCGTTGACTCTCCCCTCTATATGCAGCGGGTTTTCTGACAGTCCAATATTACGCACCGGCGTGCCGCGTTTGGCTGTAAAGTTTGCGCCCTTCACATCTAAATCTTTGATGATTGTAACACTATCGCCAGCCTCTAGGATTGCGCCATTTGCGTCTAGCGTGACTTGTTGAGCCATCAAAGGTGCTTTGTGTGCCCACTCGAGCAGCGCATCATCAAGATATAGTATATCCAGAGAATCTTGCGCCCACGCTTGTTCACTATATTGTTTTAGCAAGCGATAACTAAGGACCTGAACAGCCGGGATGGGTGACCACATGCTTTGGCTTAAACATCCAAAGTGCTCGGCGCTCGCAGCAACACCATTGACAAGATGGTCATGGCATATACTGCAAAGTAACACGGCGCTGTTTAGTGAGCTATCTGGGCTGCCATCAAGCAAATACGCTTGAAGGTTTTCTGTTTTTGAACACAGTTCACAGACAGAATCTGCGCGTTTTTTCAATTCATCAATCATTTATTAGGGATGCGATCTTGTTGTTTAAGCGCTTTGAGTAAGATGAGTGATAGTTGCAGGAGCGTATCCAAAATATTCTGGAACTGTCTTATCTTGCATAGCGCAAATAATGCGGATTAAAGCATAGTGATGGATAGCGTGACTGCTAACAAAAATAAGCTCTCGTTCAAGGGTGGACTCACAACTAGCAGATTTTGTATGGCTGATATCAATTTCTGTGGTCACTCGCACATTTTGTTTGCAATCATCGTCACTTAAAGAATTCAACCATCTTTGTAACTGCTCCAGCTCCTCAAGCGCAGCGTTTGGCGACTGTTCCACCTCATTATGACGGTGCCGAACATTATAATTGATATGAGAGAGCGACGAAGCATCGTGAGTGGCCATGGCGCTTTGGATAGCGACAAAATGATCAATAACATGACGCATGTGAGCACCAATGCTGCTGGGAAAGTGTGGCTTTATCACTTTTTGATATTCGGCTCGACTGAGGTTTTCGAGCAACAAAATGGCTTGCTCAAGTATCGCTGAGTAACTGTTCGACATATGTGTTCCTTTTGGTCAGCTTCCGTGTTGTCGTGCCGACTTCTATTAAGCTTCGCATGAAATGCCTCAATAGTGTAGACCTTATCTCCTTCATTTTTATTTCATTTTTAATTTTTTTTCATTTTTGTGATCCAAATCGACTGTGCGCAAAAGCTGAAAACTGGGTTAGAGTAGCCTCCGCTAATCCCGCATACGTATTCAACGGCCTAAAATCGATTGGTTTTGTTAATATTATGTTTCATTTTTTAGGAGTGTTCATGTCTAAGCTACCCATTCACCAGCACTATCCCGATGCTAGCCAACTCGTGTTTGGCACAATGAATTTAGGCGGAGGATGGAATAACAATCCGATAAGCAAAGCAGATCTTACTCAAGCTCATGAACTTCTGGAAACCTGCGCGAGTTTAGGCATTAACATCATCGACTTAGCTGACATATACACCTTCGGTAAAGCCGAAACGGTGATAGGCCAAGTATTTCGAGAAAACAAGTCGCTGCGCAATCGGTTTATTGTGCAGTCGAAAGTGGGCATTCGGCTCGGCCCGGACGTCAAAGTAAATCACTATGACCTGTCAGCCTCTTGGGTCACCAAAGCGGTATATGCCAGCCTAGAGCGCCTAGGGCTTGACGGTATAGACATACTATTTTTGCATAGAAGCGACCCATTAATGGAAATTGAACCGCTGTGTGAAGCGCTGAACAATCTCCACAATCAAAACAAGTTTTCTGCCTTAGCCGTATCGAACATGCATGCAGGCCAAATGGCGCTTATACAAACGCACATAGAAATGCCGCTCATTGCAAACCAACTCGAGCTAAGTCTTGCGCACAGTGGTTTTGTGGAAGAAGGTATGACGACCAATATGGATGAGAACGCGAGTTGTGGTTTTCCTCGGGGGACTTTGGAATTTTGCCAGCAACAAGGTGTGCAGCTTCAAGCATGGGGAGCTCTAGCGCAAGGTAAATATAGCAGTGATTCAGGCACAAGAGGCAATACTGAGCAAGATAGCCATGTTGCTAATACCCAAAGCGTCATCTCCCGCATTGCACGAGAGTATAAAGTGAGCTCATCTGCAATCGTTTTGGCTTGGCTTATGCGCCACCCGCAAAATATTCAACCCGTTGTGGGCAGTACCAAGGCAAGCAGAATTGAAGAAGCGCATCAAGCGCTAGGAGTGAAACTTACGCGAGAACAATGGTACGAAATTTTACAGGCACGTAGAGGTGGCGAAGTACCATAAGGGCTTTTTGCTAAGCGCTCTAATATGGAGTGCTGAAGCTCTCAAGCTCACTTAAGACATAAATGTGCATATCCAAACGGACAAAAAACCTTACGCTTAGGAATCAATATGAAAAATCAAGTAAAGCAATCTATGAAATCACGCACAACTGCATCAATCATAAAATTCAGTACGCTTGCTCTGTCCGTCAGCGTACTCCTTGGTTTAAGTGCTTGTAGCGATTCCCAACAAGCAGAAAAAACCGAGGCGGCAGCTTCGCAAGCGCAAGCAGTAGCGAGCACTTCGTACAGCAACTCCCTTAGCGCCAGCGAACAATTACCCCATTATTTAGAGCGCGATATTACCGACGAAGTTTTCTACTTTGTCATGCCCGACCGCTTTCATAACGGGAAGAGCGAGAACGACATGGGCGACCCCGAAACACCCATATCTTACGGCGGTCTCGATACTACTTCAAAATGGGCCTTTCATGGCGGCGATATGGTGGGCGTCGAAGCGAAACTCGATTACATTCAAAACTTGGGGATCACATCCATTTGGATGACACCTATTTTACGCAACAAAGCGATACAAAAAGACGGCTTTGGTCACCATGGCTACTGGGTGGTTGACTTCACCGAGATAGACCCACACTTTGGTACCAACGACGAGTTGAAAAGCCTTATTGACGCAGCACACGAGCGAAATATTAAAGTATTCTTCGACATTATTACCAACCATACCGCTGACGTAATTAAGTTTGAAGAGTGCCACAATGAAAACGGTAAATTTTTAGAAGAAGACCAAACATCGTGTGAGTTCATTACCGAAGCTGAAATGGCCGCAGGCAAGTCATACACGCCTTTTGTACCTGACGCTGAAAAAGGCGTAAAAGTACCTGAGTGGTTAAATGACCCTAAGTACTATAACAATCAAGGTGACAACTTATGGCAAGGTGAAAGTGTTATCACCGGTGATTTTGCCGGGCTTGATGATATAGATACAAGCTTGCCCGAAGTTCAGGAGAAAATGATTGACATATTTAACAATCTTATCACTGAATTTAAGCCTGACGGATTCAGGATTGATACAGTAAAGCATGTTGATATTGAGTTTTGGCAGCGCTTTGGCCCTGCGATAACAGAACATGCACAATCCATCGGCATTCCAAATTTTCATATTTTTGGTGAGGTATACGATGGCAATCCTGCTGGTTTAAGCAAATATACGACAGCTGGCAAGTTACCCTCGGTGTTAGATTTTGGCTTTTTCTTTAATGTGAAAGACAGCGTGTTGCAAGGACAAGACATTAATCGCTTGGGCACGCTATTTGATAATGACGATTACTATCGCGACCACGATTCATCTGAAGACTTACTTTTGAATTTCTTAGGCAATCATGATGCGGGCCGGGTGGGCCACTTCCTGCAAAGCGGCGGATATTCTGATGATGCCGACTCGCACCTACAAAGAAGTCAATTAGCGCATGCGCTGATGTACTTCTCGCGAGGTGTACCCGTTGTGTATTATGGCGACGAACAGGGATTTAGTGGTGACGGGGGTGATGTCGATGCACGTGAAAACATGGACCCTTCAAAAGTCGATGTTTATAACGACAACATCTTAATCGGCTCCAACAAAACAACCGCAGACGACAACTTTGATACCCAGCACCCGCTTTACAAAACACTTGCAGACCTTGCAAATGTGCGAGTTAACCACGCAGCATTGAGAACAGGCATCCACCAAGTTGCCAGTATTGATGACGATACGGGAATGCTTGCGTTTAAACGAATCCACCTTGAGGAAAATGAAGCAACAAGCACGACTGAGGCCACTGAATACCTTATTGCCTTCAACCTTAGCAATGCAGCAAGACAGTTTAAGCTCGCTGTAGATAGCAATGAGTTTGAACATGTTTATACCTTGGGAGGCAAAGTTGAACATCAAATAGAACAAGGCGTGTTAAGTCTTGAAATGCCAAAACTATCAGCGATTGTGTTGGCAGCCAAAACACCCGTTCCCACTGCTTCAATTGCTCAGGTAAACATCGCAGATATCTTTGAGGAAAATGATCGTAGTTTTATTCCCGTTGAAGTTGCGTTCAAAACTCCGCATGCCACAAATTTGGCAAAAGTATCCTATTTCTTTGTTAATGCCGACGGGAGCGAACGTTTTATTGCAGCTGATGATACAGCGCCATACCGCGCGATAGTGATGCCTGAGCAGCTTGAAGGAATTAAAGAAATACGCGTTGAAGTATCAAATTTTGCGAATGAAACGCTTAGCAAAAGCATGACGCTGTAAACCCTGTGCGCTTATTCTGTTGTAAGCGAGTGAAGCTTCGCTAGGTATCGCTTCTCTTGCTCTTTTGTTTTAGATAAGGTTTTGGCCTGCTCAAGTGCCTTACGACTTGCACCCAACTTGTGAGTATCGAAATGCACCTTTGCTATCAAGTGGTAAGGTTCGTGCAGGTAAGGCGCTTTCTCAGAGGCTTTTTGCGCATATCTTAACGCTAGGCGCATTTCGCCTAATTTATAGTGCTGTTGAGCAATACGTAGCCACTGATAAGGATTGTCTTCATTGATATTCTTCGGTAGATTTTTCCAAATTTTATGGGCTTGATCGTCAAAGCCAATCTCATTTAACAGATTAGCGTAGTTTTCAACAGCATTAAGCGAGTATAGCTCATAATCAAGCATGTCCTGATAAATAGCCGCCGCCTCTTGTTTCAGCCCAGAACGCTTCATCAACAAAGCAAGTAAATTCAATGACTCTGCGTCTTTGATGTCTAAACTAAGACCTTGCGCAATGTATTGATATGCTAATTGAATGTCTTGATCAATCAGCGCTTGGGCGGCGACGTTGCGATAGTACATGCCCAGAAAAGTCTCGGCACTCACGTAATCCCCTCTGACATCGCCTCGATTTGGGAAATAGTCGATGGTAACAAAGGGGCGAGAAACAATGGTGTTCGGCTTGAAGGGCGGGCGCTTTCCATAAACCCGCGTTCGCACATGTGTAGATAAAAGCATAATGTTGCCATGCTTTGAATATACGGGAGCTGAGTTGACGCGCTGATATTCTATTTCTAGTCCGGCATGATTAGCCAGCGCGGTGGTTAAAATTGCTAACGACAAGCAGTTCCCGGACATTTTTTCAAATGCCTCGCCAGCTTTGTAGGTGGCACCATGATAAGTAAAGCTTTCGAGTCTTGATTCAAGAAAGTACGCAAAACGGGTATGCTCTGAGATATGGGCATATTTTTTATCCAAAAAATATGCGTCAAACTCAGCTTTTTGAGCCCTCGAGAGCGCAAAAATGTCGCTGTTCGGGCTCAGGTTCTTTGTAATACTCTGATCAGAAAATGACTGCTCACCTGCTAGTATTGCTGATCCTGCGTTGTGTAAGTGCTCACTAAATATGCTTATTGGTTTGTCATCAAAATTTAAATCGTTTTGTTTGATTTGCGAGCGTAATAAAGCATTATCCCCTCGCTCATCAAATTGGATTGAGCTACACCCTGTTGCAAACGCCAGAGACAAAACGACAACGATACAAAACCATTTGATATTCAATGAGAACTCCGTTTACTCTTTATAAAACAAAAACGCTTTGTGAATGCCTATCATGTCAATTTGTTATCGTCTTGTCACTTCTATTATTTCCATTTGCCTACACGCCAGCGCCCTGTTGCTAACGGCAAGCTTTGCCATGGGTCAAACAAATTCTGAAGAATTAAAACCAGTATTGGGCTCAAACTCTCAAGCTTTAAGTCAAATAGTCGAGATGCGCAAGCGTTCTGCGCTTATTGATGAAATGCTTAACGATAAACTTCAAAATACCCTACCGAATTTAATGAGAAACACAGGAATTGACATGTGGATTCTTATTTCACGCGAATATAATGAAGACCCTGTGCTAAAAACGATGTTGCCGTCTACATGGTTGTCAGCAAGGAGGCGCACAATTTTAGTGCTTTTTGACCCCGGCCATGGAAAGCCGATAGAGCGCTATGCTGTTGCGCGTTATCAAGTTGACACGATGTTTCAAAAAGCTTGGGATAAAGAAAAACAACCAGACCAATGGCAGCGCCTTGCTCAGCTAATAGAGCAAAAATCACCAAAGCGAATTGGTATCAATAAATCAGAACATTTTGCTCTTGCAGATGGCATAACCGCCACTGAATATGAAGCTTTTTTTAATGCGATTGATGAGGCGACTCAAAGCAAAGTAGTGAGCAGCGAAAAGCTCGCTATTGCATGGCTTGAAACACGAACAAAGTTTGAAATGGAATACTATCCCCATATAGTGGCAATGGGGCATGACATTATCAAGCAAGCCTATACCAGCGGTTTTATTATTCCAGGTAGCACATCGACCGAAGATTTAATGTGGTGGTTACGCGATAAATCTAAACAACATGGCCTTGAAAACTGGTTCCATCCAAGTGTCTCTATTCAGCGCGCGGACGCTAAGAAATTTGATCACGTGCAAGCGTTTAGTGAAAGTAAGAAGGACAATATTATTCAGCGTGGTGACCTGGTGCATATGGATTTTGGTATCACTTATTTACGTCTAAACACTGACCAGCAGCAGCATGCATATGTGTTAAAAGAAGGAGAGTCAGACGCGCCAGAGTATTTAAAACAGGCATTAGCTAACGCCAATCGCCTGCAAGACATATTTACGAGCTTGTTCGCGCTAGGAAAAACTGGGAATCAGGTGTTGGCACAAGCACGAAAACAAGCAATATCCGAGGGTATAAAGCCTTCCATTTACACCCATCCACTTGGCTACCACGGGCATGCTGCTGGCACAACTTTAGGAATGTGGGATGCACAAGCTGGTGTGCCAATTCAAGGGGATTATCCATTGCACGCTAATACGGCTTATTCAATCGAGCTAAATGCCGCTACCTTTGTCCCACAGTGGGGGAAAGAGGTGCGAATAATGCTGGAGGAAAATGCATTTTTTGATGGTGAAAACGTTAGCTACATGAATGGGCGACAAACTGCTTTTCACCTCATTGACTAAACAAAAAAGCCAGCGTGAACGCTGGATTTTTTAACAGCTAAGGTGAATCTGCAAGTCAGCTACTGAGATCGAGAAAACGCTCGTTTTAATTCTGCGTCAGTTTTAAATACACCACCCAATGATGATGTCTTGGTGTAAGAGTTTGTATCGCGAATTCCACGAGCTTTAACGCAATAATGGGTTGCGCTTATGCTTACAGCCACGTCATCAGTGCCCGTCAATGCTTGCAGCGCTACCATGACCTGCTGTGTTAATCGTTCTTGAACTTGAGGGCGTTGCGAAAAAAAGCCAACTAGACGGTTAATTTTTGATAAACCTATCACCGTATCTTTCGGTATGTAAGAAACCGTTGCCGTACCGTCAATGGTTACAAAGTGGTGCTCACACGTGCTGGTTAGGCTTATGTTCGTCACCTGAACGGGCTCTTCAATACGCATCTTATTTTCAATTTGTGTAATTTTTGGGAATGCGCGGTAATCCAAGCCCGAAAAGACCTCATTCACATACATTTTAGCAATACGATTCGGCGTATCTTGCAAACTATCGTCATTCAGATCCAAACCGAGCGTCTGCATTATGTCTCGCATGGACGCCTGAATACGGGCGCGCTTTTCTTCGTTTGACAAATTGTTCTCAACCATAGGCGTTTCCAGTCCGCTGGAAATAAGCGCATCACGAACAAGAATGGCTTGCTCGGACAGCGCCAGCTCAGTGGCTTCATGCATTACTATCGCTTCTTTGGCTAACATAAACGGTCCAGTTGTTGTCAGTTTGATGTCATATACGCAGGTTTATATGACAACGGATTACTATTATTATAGCGCCATATTCAACTAAGGCATAAAAAGCGCGATCTACAGATGTATATTCCGCGTAAATAGCTATCCTTAAAGTAAGTACTTATTAATACTTACCTATTTTTAATCATTTGGAATACATACACTGTTTATGAAAACCCCTATTTTAATCACAGGAGGCGCTCAACGCCTTGGCCTCGCTATTGCCAATGATTTACTCCAGCAAGGCATAACGCTGATTATAACATATCGAAGCGACAAGCCGTCAGTGCAGACCTTGCGTGAAGCTGGCGCGAAAATGATTCAAGCAGATTTTGCTAATGATGCAGGCGTCAAAGCGTGTATTAAACGAGTAAAAGCGCTTATTGGTGGTGATGGGCTCAGAGCAATCATTCATAATGCATCAGATTGGGATCAAGAATCCGATAACGCCGACTACAACGCGTTGTTTCAAAAAATGATGCAAGTGCATGCTAATGCTCCGTATCAAATGAACCTTGCATTTAAAGATGCTCTTCAAATTAATGAAGGCTTTGGTGATATCGTCCATATGACGGATTACGTTCAGGAAAAAGGCAGCAAAAAACATATTGCATACGCAGCAAGTAAGGCTGCACTGCATAATTTGACCCTGTCATTTAGCGCGCTAATGGCGCCAAAAGTAAAGGTCAACAGTGTTGCGCCAGCACTGGTTATGTTTAATGAACATGACAGTGCAGAGTATCGTAAAAAAGCACTTAAGAAGTCATTGCTTGAAAACTGCCCTGGCGCGCAAGAAGCTGTCAAAGCAGTCAATTACTTGCTCGAAAGTCAGTATATTACTGGGCAAACGATTCATCTTAACGGCGGGAGGCATCTTAAATGACTCGTTTGCCGAGAAAGCTTCTTTTGACCCTTGCGTTGTTCGGTGCACAATATCTCCATTGCAATGTTGTTCATGCAAACGAAAGTGCGCTGGAACAAGATATTGAAGTAATTAGTGTTAGCGCAACTAAGCGCCCCATCGCACTTTCACAGGTAGCTTCTAGCTTAAGCGTGATTTCAAACCAAGAGATTTCACTTATTGAAGCGCAGCATATTAATCAAGTTATGTCACGCATTTCAGGTACGTGGATCAGCAGAGGGAACGGACAAGAACACCTTACAGCTATCCGCTCTCCTGTGTTGACGGGCGCGGGCAGCTGCGCCGCTTTTTTTATGGCACTTGACGGTATATCCCTTCGCGCTCCTGGATTTTGCAACGCCAATCAACTGTTTGATGCAAACAGTGAACAAGCTGCGCGTATTGAGCTGCTAAAAGGTCCGTCTAGCACCTTGTACGGCACCAACGCATTGCATGGCGCAATCAATATCATTAGCCCTGACGCATTTGACTCAAATGGCGCACTGACAAATCCAAACGCCTCTTTTGGCCTTCAGCTAGGCGCATACGACTTTGCTCGATTATCCGGCGACATCCAAATCGAAAATGGCCAACACGCGTTTAGACTCCTAAGTAATGTGACCCAAGAGAACGGCTTTCAGAGTGACAGTGGCTATGATCAACAAAAAGCAACCCTCATTTATCAAGGCAGAGACTTTCGATTTGGCAGTCAAAACTGGGACAACAAAACGGTAGTCGATATTGCAAATCTCAATCAAGAAACGGCTGGCTTTATCCGTGGTTTTGAAGCCTATGCAGATGAACAAATTAGAGAGACTAACCCAAATCCCGAAGCATTTAGGGACGCAAAGTCGCTACGCGCCTATTCCAGCTTTAGCACACAAATAGATGACTCAACCTTAGCTATCACGCCCTATATCCGATGGAACGATATGCAGTTCTTGCAGCATTTTTTACCCTGGCAGGGCTTAGAAGAAAACAGCCACCGCAGTGCGGGTTTGAAAATACAGTACAACCATTATGGATTGGGCGCAGATTGGATAAGCGGAATTGATATTGACTTTACGCAAGCGAATTTACGAGAAACGCAAGACGAGCCTTTTTCGCCCAGCATTCCTGAAGGTGAACATTACGATTACAATGTTGATGCAAGTGTTTTTGCAGCCTTTGTACAGGGTGAATGGCGCGGGAACAAGCTTGCATTTATCGCCGGGACGCGTATTGAACGCACAGAGTATGACTACGATAATCTATTAAGTGATGGCAGCGCTTGCGCTGATGAGGTTGAAGTGTGCCGCTTTTCAAGGCCAAGTGACCAATCTTTGTCTTTTACCTCGTTTTCTCCGCAAGCTGTTTTAGAGTATTCTGTTAATGATGCATCTTTAGCGTATGTTAAGTATTCACAGGGTTTTCGCGCTCCTCAAGCCACCGAATTGTTCAGACTGCAAAACAATCAACTGGCGAGTGATTTAGACGAGGTGAGAATCGACGCTTTTGAACTTGGCTATCGATTCAATACCGACGCTCACGGCCTGCATATAGCGTATTTCGATATGCAAAAACAAGACGTGATTGTGCTAGATACCGACCGCCAGTTTATTTCTGATGGCGACACTTCTCACCGAGGATTAGAGCTAGAGTATCGTTGGCAAATCACGCCAAACTGGCGATTTTCCACCAACGCCACCTGGCAAAAACACGTCTATGAAAGCGATCTTGCCATTGCCAATACTTCAATTAAAGGAAATCGCATCGATACTGCACCCGATGAGCTTTATGGCGCGCGCCTGCTCTGGGATAGTGGCAACAAGCTCTATTGGGAACTTGCATGGCAATACCTTTCTGAATACTTCTTGGATCCTCAAAATACAGCGGAGTATGAAGGTCACTCATTGCTTGATCTGACTTTAGAATATGAGCTGTCAGATAATGTGCGTTTGAAACTTAGCGTATTCAATCTCACTGACGAAGACTACGCCGAGCGCGCTGACTTTGCATTTGGCGGCTATCGTTATTTTGTTGGCCAGCCAAGGCGTGTTTTCGCCAGCATTAAATGGGACGTCTAAATGAACATCGATAAGCCTGCCGTTCACGGCACCTTAACAATGTTGCCTGAATGGGCGCAGCAAGAGGCAGTTGTGCTAGCTTGGCCTCATATGCAAACCGACTGGCAAGAATGGATTGATGAAGTACGCAAGACTTATCTGCAGCTGATTGAAGCGATTAATCATTGCTCAGCGCTTGTTATATTGCTATGTCCTGAAGACGAGCTTGGGCTGGTAAAGTCAATGGTAAGCATGAATGCCAAAGTCTTGCTTGTTCAAGTAGACTACAACGATACTTGGACCCGTGATTACGTCTTTATTACCTGTGAAAGTGCTAATGGCAACGTGCCTGTTAACTTTAACTTCAACGGGTGGGGTGAAAAATTTGATGCTAGCAAAGATAATAAGGTTAATACACTGCTTAGCAAACTATGCAGACAAGATTTAATCAACCATGCTGCCGTTCTCGAGGGCGGCGCCGTTGAAATTGACCAGAACCAAATGCTGATGAGCACCTCGTCTTGTCTTCTTAACCCTAAACGCAATTCGCAATTAAGCTTAGATGATTACGGCAGTCTGTTTGAGTCTGTTTTAGGAGCACGCGAAAGTCATATATTCAAGCATGGACATCTTGAGGGTGATGATACAGACGGCCACATCGACACATTAGCAAGGTTCACACCCCTTCGTTCGATTGTGATGCAAAGCGCCTTTAATCGACCAGCGGACCTTCATTTCAAACCTTTGAACGCCTTGAAAGCGGAAATCAAAAATGCTTTTCCAGGCTTTGCAATATTCGAACTGCCTTTACCTGAAATACATAATGCAAGTGGCGAACGACTGCCCGCCTCTTACGCAAACTTTCTTATATGCAATAAAGGCATACTGGCTCCTATTTATCAGCAAGAAGAAGATGAACAAGCCATTGAAACGCTACAAAAAGCTTTTCCTAATCACGAAGTCATCCCTATCGATTGCTCAAGCTTAGTGCAGCAATATGGTTCGCTTCATTGTGTAACGATGCAAATTCCTGAAAACACGATGAAAACGGAAATACTTGAGCTTGCAACTAATGGCCTCGCAAGCTATACCGTTTAGATTACGTTTTGACTATGTGGAAGATACTTAGATGACAACAACGACAAAGCAAAGTAGCGTATTGAGAGTTGGGCTTGTGCAGCAAGCTATCACGAGCAACAACAAACACGAAAACTGGCAAGCAAGTGCTCAAAAGATAAAGGCGCTGGTTGAAGATGGTTGTCAGTGCATTTTACTTCAAGAACTTCACTCCACTTTATATTTTTGTCAAAACGAAGACGTTTCTAATTTCGATTTGGCCGAGCCAATCCCGGGCGAGGCTACGGCGTTTTTTGGAGCGTTGGCTGAGCAGCTTCAAATTGTGCTGATTTGCTCCTTATTTGAAAAACGTGCATCTGGTCTTTATCACAACACCGCTGTTGTGTTTGACAAAAAGACCGACATGGCAGGAATGTATCGCAAAATGCATATTCCCGACGATCCAGGTTTCTATGAAAAGTTTTATTTCACGCCGGGTGATTTAGGCTTCCAGCCTATTGAGACCAGCGTCGGTAAATTAGGCGTGTTGGTCTGTTGGGATCAGTGGTATCCAGAAGCCGCCCGTCTTATGGCAATGAACGGCGCCGACATACTGTTTTATCCCACTGCAATCGGCTGGGATCGAAACGACACGATGGAAGAGCGCAAGCGTCAGCAAGATGCCTGGGAAACTATTCAGCGTGCTCATGCAGTGGCAAACTCTGTTCCGGTTGTTGTCGCTAATCGCGTAGGCTATGAAGTCTCGCCAGATACAAATGGCGAAGGCATCGATTTCTGGGGGCATAGCTTTATTACCGGCCCACAGGGAGAGCTACTCGCTCTTGCTAGCGATACACAGGAGCAGCTGCTCATGGCTGACATAGACTTATCGCGCACCGAAGACATCAAGCGCATTTGGCCCTACTTCAGAGACCGGAGAATTGACGCATATGACGGACTTAACAATCGTTGGGGAAAGTAGTTAACCCGAACTCTGGATAAGAGACAGCGCTCGAGTTAGTTAAAAAGCTTAACTATTGGGGAGAAGTCAGTACTGCGCGCGTTTTGGAATCAGATCTCATATTTGCTGCGCTTTGCAACGCTGTTTTTAATGATTCGGCAATGGCCTGATGGTCTTTATGCAAATAGTGATACATTTGATTACTTTCTATTTGCACATAACGGTATTTGCTTTCATCACGCAAAGATTCGGGCAAATACGTATCGCAAGTCACTATTGCGTTGACTCTGCCTGCCTTGAAAAAATGCCAAAGCCTTTCGTTTTCGCTAAGCTCAATCTTGTAATTTTGGCTACCCGATATGTTCAAGCTTGTTTCCGGGAAGCTAAAACCAGAGACGTGCGCGATGGAATAGAGTTGAGAAAGCTTGCAATTCGGACATAAGGTTTTATTGATGACAACAATAGTATTACTGACAGGGAATGGGAGCTTTATTCGAATTAAGTCAGAGTAGCCTCGCGTGTGATTTTCAGCGCGAAGCATAATCCCATCAATCGTTTTAGAATTCGCGCTGACAACACTTCTCGTATAAGGGAGTTCGGTGAAATTTATTCCGACGCCTATATCCTTGTACGCGTCTATTAGCGTCTGATAAATGTACTTATGCTCTTCGTGTAACTCTGTCTTATCTAACACCAAAGAGCTGGCACTTGCCATGCTCGCAAAAGAGAAGATTGCGAGTGAAAACCAAGAACATATTATTATTATTTTGCTTGGATATTTTGTCATCTACTCTGATTCTGTGATGCGTCGGCGCTCGAAATTATTTATAAAACAAACGCTTGCTACTTAAAATCGACTGCGTATAGAGATATTTACAACATAAACAGCTTTGTATGGTAGGTCAATAAAATTTGCATTTTTTTTCCGTCGAAAAGAGATTTAATAACCTCACTATTACTATTAAGCCCCCCAGTGTACTTGCCAAATGCAGGCATTAACAATAAATCTTCGCCCACAATAAACGACTTATCGGTCAGCTTTTTATGACTGAGCTTGTAGCTTGTTTTAGGGTGGTAATGACCCACAATTTGTGAGTCGCAGAACTCGCCGTTCATCGCTTTGAAGGTGCTAATTTCTTCCGGCTCGTGCACAAACAGTACGCCTGAAAAGATACAGTGATGCTGTCGCTTTCCTAGCAGGCTTTCGGGAATATCAGGGTCGTGATTTCCAAGCACCCAAATCCACTTGGTCACTGACCTTACCATGTCATTTATTGCAGCGATGTCATCGCTTTCTAACCTTGAGCCAGCGTTGCCATCATGAAAACTATCACCTAAACAAATAACCACTGAAGGTTGATAAATGCTTATCAAATGTTCCATTCGCTTGATAGTTTCTCGGGTATCAAAGCGTGGAAGGGGATGCGCAAACTGACTGAGAAAACTGCCTTTCTCAAAGTGAAGATCCGAAAACACCAGTAAATCGTGAGCTGGCCAAAAAAGCACCGCTCGCCCATCAACAATTAACTTGTGATCACAAAACTTAACGGGAATGATGGTATTGTCTAATACGTATTGTTTGAGTTGTTCTTGTGCAATCATCTTTTACTACTCAATGCGCTTGGCTTAAAAGCTCACGAATATCGTCCATCATGTCTTCCGCTTCCTGATATAAATTCGCTTGTTCCAGCAAGGCTTGTGTGCCTGCACCAGTGACTTGTTCACTGCGCACATCCAGCACAATGGGAATAGACATTGGTGAGGGCTTTTCTAAGCACTTAAAATCAAAAGCTCCGTCAAAGCGTATCAATAAATCAGCGGTTCGCGACAAATCCAGCAGTTCACGTTCAGCATCTTCACGTGTTACGCGCAACAGCACGTGATCTTTGTCATATTCGCGAAGCGTATCGTATATCAAGTCAGTGGAGAAAGTGACCTGTCGCATAGTTTTTTTAGTGCTATGATATTGTTGCTCTATTAAGCCACTGACCACGGCCACCCGCCTAAATGAACGTTTTAACATCGCCGCCTCTAACATCCAGTCCTCTAATTCATCTCCTAAAATATCTGGATTAAACAGTCTTGGAATATGCTCGCTCGTGACTTTTTTTAGTGAGCAAATAGATAAGCCGTAGTCGGTAATAGAAAAACTTAAAGGCTGCAAGCCTAACTTTTCCATTCTGCGAGTAATAAGCATGCCAAGCGTTTGATTGGCTTTGCGCCCCTCAAATGTATAGAACAACACAAACTCGGTTTTGCGAAATGGAAATTGCTCAATCAACACTCGATCAATGCGGGGAAGTTGAGAAAACTCCCTTTGTAAGTTAAGCCACTCAACCACCTGCTTTGGCAATTTGTTCCAGTTTTCGGGCTGATTCAGCAAGGCTCGCACCGCATCCGCTAAGTAAGTCGAAAGCGGCATCTGCCCACCAACGTAGCTCGGAACCTTTGGCTCTTTTGCTTTTCCTGGTCGAGCCTCTACCATCATATCCCTGATGCCCTCGAAACGAAGGACTTCACCTGCGAAGAAAAAGGTATCGCCTTTCACCAACTGCTGCGCAAAATATTCCTCAACCTCACCAATAATTTTGCCTTGATGTGAGCGGCGCAAACGCTTCACTTTCAATCTGCCAGCTTCAACAATCGTACCTATATTTTGTCGATGGCGCATGATGACACGCTTAGACGCCGGCTTGTATATGTCGGGCGCCACCTCAACCAGTCGGTTATATCGCTCATAAGATGCGAGTGCGTATCCGCCGTTTTCAGTAAAGCGCCAAAGCTGTTCGAAGGTGTTTTTGTCAATACTACTGTAAGGCGGCGCTTGGGTAACTTGGGCGAAAATTGTATCAATGCCTGAGGGCTCACTACACAAGCAATTTAAAATAAACTGCGGCAAAATATCCAATGCGCCAGACATAGGTGCATCACCATCGAGCTCGCCCTTCTTTATTGCGTTGATTGCTGATAAGCATTCCAGTGACTCAAAACGATTTCCGGGCACCAAAATCGCTTTTGAGGGTTCATCTAAACGGTGATTTGACCGGCCAATGCGCTGCAACAAGCGACTAACGCCCTTCGGAGCACCCATCTGGATGACCAAATCCACATCCCCCCAATCGATACCTAATTCAAGCGCAGAAGTCGCCACAATCGCCTTAAGCTGACCCAGCGCCATCATATTTTCCGTTTTAGCACGTTGCTCTTTGCTCAAAGAGCCATGATAAATTGCAATGGGCAATACCAAACTATTGACTTCCCAAAGCGCTTGAAAGATCAATTCGGCAGTGGCTCGAGTATTCACAAACACAATACTGGTGCCCGCATCACATATGGCCTTGTACACATCTTTGATAGCATATTTTGCCATGTAGCCACCAAAAGGGATCCGCGCTTTCGTTTTCAGAATACTCACTCTAGGCTTAACTCTTGTTTTTGCCTCAATAATGTTGCATGGAATGCCATCTGCGCCTAACCAACTTGCCAGCACCTGCGGGTATGCCACTGTTGCAGACAATCCATAGCGCACATAACCTGAGCACAAGTAAGTGAGCCTGGCAAGCGCAAGCGCTGTAAAATCACCGCGTTTTGTATGTGCAAAACTATGGACTTCGTCAATAATCACACACTTTAAATTAGCAAATATCTGCGGCGCATCGGTGTATGAGAGCATCAACATCAAAGACTCAGGTGTGGTAAGTAAAATGTGGGGAGGAGATTTGCGCTGTTTTTGACGCTGATAAGCGGTAGTATCACCCGTTCTGCTTGCCACCTCAATATTCAATTTCATATCCGTAACTGGCTGAGTTAGGTTGCGCTCAATATCATGAGTCAAGGCCTTTAGCGGCGATATATATAAAGTATGCAGTGTTTTCTTTGCCTTTCTCCCCCTTCGCTTTTCTTTTTGTTGATCGTTATAAATATCGATTAAGACAGGCAAAAAACCTGAAAGCGTTTTTCCCGCACCAGTTGGCGCAATAAGCAGGCTCGACTGCGCCCTTGCAAAGGCGGTGAGCATCTGCTTTTGATAATTGCGAATTTGCCAGCCTTTTTGCTCAAACCACTGTTTAAACAAATCCGGCACTCGAGCACGTTTTTCAGATTGATAGTTTAACGACGAAATAGCTCAACCTCATATTGTAATTACTTATTCGTGTTAGGACCTATCGTCATCAATCGAATCTCAGACTATGACTTTCGAGCCTATGGAGGAGGCAAGGTATGTGAAAACATCGAAATCATGGAAGATTTCGTTGAGCGCCCAAGGACGGGTTCACAGCGGTTTTCACATACCTTGCCTCCTCCATAGGCTCGAAAGTCATGCGATTTATAATCGAAGAAGGTTCTAACGCAAACACTTCACGAATTGTTTACAGTAAAACACCCTTAAGAGTTTTAAATAAAACTTTGTATGGTGCTGTGCGTACTCACACAGTTATTATAAAAAACGGAAACGAAGTTTGGCCAAGCACCCTCAGCATTGGATAAAGACAGATAACAATGGGCTTTACTGTAGCGCCTTGGACGCGTATATCGATCCCATGCAGCCTGTCAAACGTGCAATTATTACTCACGGGCATGCAGACCATGCCAGACCTGGCCATGAAGAAGTGTTTGCAACGCCTGAAACCCTAGGGATCATGAAAATTCGCTATGGCGACGATTTTTGCGTATCCCCTCGCCCGCTTGAATATGCGCAACAAGTTGCCATAGGCAAAGGACAACTGCACTTTGTGCCCGCCGGGCATATTTTAGGCTCCGCACAGGCCGTAATTGACCATGCTGATCATCGATTAGTGTTGTCAGGTGATTACAAACGCCATTTTGATCCGACCTGCCCAGCCTTTGAGGTAACGCCTTGTGATGTGTTTGTCACCGAAGCAACCTTTGGCTTACCCGTATTCAAACATCCTCGAATCAACGATGAGATGCAAAAACTTATTGATTCAATGTTGCTTTTCCCACAACGCTGTCATTTAGTTGGAGTGTATGCACTAGGGAAATGTCAGCGCCTTATTATCGCCTTACGAGAGCTCGGTTTTGACGAACCCATTTATCTGCATGGCGCGCTCTTAAAACTGTGTGCTTTCTACCAAGAGCACGGTGCAGACTTGGGTGAGCTCATTGCTGTTAAAGACGTGGCTAACACAAAGAGCTTAGCAGGTAAGTTAGTACTCGCACCCCCATCAGCGCTTAACGATAGATGGTCAAGAAAGCTTCCTAACGTAATCACCGCCATGGCATCCGGTTGGATGCAAATTCGCGCACGCTCCAAGCAAAGGCGAGCCGAGTTGCCGCTCATCATAAGCGACCATTGTGACTGGCCCGAGTTGATTCAAACCATCACAGAAGTTGATCCGGGCGAAGTTTGGGTCACGCATGGCCGTGAACAAGCCTTGGTTCATCAGGCACAAAAGATGGGTTATAAAGCAAAGGCGCTTTCGCTCGTAGGCTATGACGAAGATGAGAGCTAGAGGGTTTGCATGGAATCATTTGCGCAATTAGTCGATAAACTTTACTTCACATCGAGCAACCTAGCAAAAGCGGCGTTAATCAAAGAGTATTTGGCCAATACTCCCGATCCTGACCGAGGCTGGGCAATTTCCGCCATTGCAGGAACATTAAGCTTTGATTTTTTTAAGCGCAAGTTGATTAAAGACTTAATTACCGAACGCGTTGACCCACTATTATTTGAGCTCAGCTACGATTACGTAGGAGAGATGAGCGAAACCGTATCTCACCTATGGCAGCCACAAATAGATGATCCACCGCGTTTTGAGAATCTGCCCGCGCTACATGAAATTATTGAATGCTTTTCGCAAGGTAAGCGTGCTGATAATCGTCTATTTCTCATACGCTTATTAAACAGTATGGACGCACCACAGCGCTGGGCTTTGTTGAAACTTGGTACCCGTGGACTACGAATTGGTGTTTCAGTTCGCTTCTTAAAAAAAGTGCTTGCGGAGTATGCTCAGCATTGCGGGCAATCTATCAGCGTAGAAGATGTTGAAAGGCTATGGCACGCCATGTCTCCACCCTATTTAGAGCTGCTAAATTATTTAGAAGGCAAAGCAGACAAACCCGACGTTAGTAACAGCGTTACCTTCCAACCCGTCATGCTGTCTCATCCATTTGATGAGAGTGCGCTCACCAGTCTTGTTGCAAACCAATGGCAAGCTGAGTGGAAATTTGATGGTATAAGAGTTCAGCTTGTTGTTACTCAAGCGGGCAAAGCGCTTTTCAGCAGAACTGGTGACGATATCAGTGGCTCATTCCCTGAGATTCTTGAATCCTTAAACACAAATGATATACAAGGCATATTCGATGGCGAACTTGTCGCATTGAACAACGCTAGAGACAAGGTCAAGTCAGATTCCCCTGCACCAGCGGATGCCGACGTGGTCACCCAAGCTCTCAGCAACATCGAGTCGCATTTTCAAATTGCCTCTTTCAATGAGCTGCAGCAGCGCCTCAATAAAAAGAAGCCGAGCAAAAAACTCATCAATGAATATCCCACAGGCATTATTTTGTACGATGCACTTAAACTCGGGCAAAAAGACTTGCGAGAATCACGCTTAGAAGAACGTTTTAACACGCTTCAAGCTTGGCACGAAGGTCAACCATACACCCACTTGTATCTATCAAAACCCTTGGCATTCTCGACAAACGCTGAATTAGAACAACTCAGAGAAAGCGCCTCAAGTCTTGAGCAAGGCTATATTGAAGGCCTTATGCTTAAGCGAAAAGACAGTCAATACGTATCTGGCAGGCCGAAGGGAAAGTGGTATAAGTGGAAGCGAGACCCTCGCATTATTGATACGGTAATAATGTATGCACAGCGAGGTCATGGCAAACGCTCCTCATTTTATTCCGATTTTACCTTCGGGTGCTGGCAGGGCGATACGCTTCTGCCTGTTGGAAAAGCGTACTCAGGGTTTACAGACGCCGAGCTCAAGCAATTGGACAATTGGGTTCGTAAAAATACGATAGGTCGATTTGGCCCGGTTAAAGAGGTTAAAAAAGAGTTGGTATTTGAAGTTGCCTTTGATTCGGTGCATCACTCTAAACGGCACAAGTCGGGTGTGGCCTTGCGATTTCCGAGAATTAGCCGAATTCGTTGGGATAAGCCTGCTGCAGAAGCGGATGTATTAGATACTCTAATTGACATGATTTGATGAGCCTCAAGTAGAAATAAACAATGATGTTCCGGGATATTGAAGTTTGAACACGTTCATCTTTTTGCAAAATGCATCGTTTTTAAGCTATTGTCCGCAACGTGCATTCATTATGCGTGGTTCTTAATGCTTCTTCGTCGAAAACTTAATTTGTTAATATCAGCCGTTAGCCTAGTGGCTGCAGTGGTTATTTATGCTGTAACCATTTGGATCTTAGATAATTTTTTAACACAAAGCGGTGCAACACAGCGACACGCTATTGCTAGCAGTATTAGCCAAGATATTGAAGTGTTTGACCGATTGTTGCTTCTCGTTGAGAAGCGCTGGGATCAAGAGCTAGCGGAATCTCTTCCGAAGCTGGCTGAAGAATTACAAGCGCTAAATCTCTCAAACAATGAAATTAACGAGGCCTTGCTAAATAGTTTACGAAATAAATATCGCCTGTCGGACCTCCATTTAATCGATAAAAACCTGATCGTTTTTGCCAGCACGTCCAGCAGTGAAGTGGGCCTGGATATGACAGGCTATGGCGAAGATTACGAAAACAATTTACGTCAGCTAATGAACAATAATGCTTTTTTCACCCATCGTGTATCGCTATCGACGGTCGACGGCAATTTAAAAAAATATGCCTACTATAGCGTTGAAGGAAGCGATCTTATCATCAATGGCGATTACGATTTAGCGAAGCGTCTAGCGCGCCAAAAAAATGAACAGCTCGCTGACTATCTGTTTGGTGATTATGTTAAAGAGCTAGTAGATAAATATCGTGAAATTAAACAGGTCGATTTATTTATACTCAGCCCCGTAGATCAATGGTCGCTGTTCAACCCAGGTAATAGAATAGAGGACAAAGCAGCGCGTGCACTGTTTAATGGTGAAATGATGCCTGCGGATGACACGAATATACTCATGGAGCATGTGGATTTGCAGTCTTATCGGCAGGTCGGCTTTAAAGCATTTCTCAAAATAGAGTTTGACACTTCACTCTTAGCGCAAACTAAAAGTAACTTAAAACTCATTTTGTTTTCAGTTGCAATGGCCATTGTGATAGTGACCACTTTGATCTTGCGTTTTATTTCTCAGCGTTTAGTCGTCGATCGATTTACCAACTTACTGCACCAACTGCGCCAAAAACAAGCAGGAACATCAGAAAGAATAGAGATGTCAGGTAAGGATGAGCTAGCCATTTTGAGCCACGAAATCAATGAAATGATGGATCGTATCAAACGCGAAGAAGAAATGAATATTTGGCTTACCGGCATTTCTCAGAAAGATAGTCTGACAGAGCTAGCGAATCGGCGTTGGTTTGATGAAAAATTCGAATTTGAATACAGCAGGGCAAAGCTCGCTCAAAGCAACTTAAGTTTAATCATGATTGATATTGATCATTTCAAAGAATATAACGACGAGTACGGTCATTTAAAAGGTGACGATTGCCTGCGCACTGTTGCCAGTACAATTGCCCGAAGTTTATCTCGTCCCACCGATGAAGTCGCTCGCTTTGGCGGTGAAGAATTCATATGTCTGCTTCCTAATACAGATATACACGGCGCTCAAAAACTAGCAGAGGAGATGCGCTCGTCGGTTGAACACTTACAGTTAGACCATGCGAGTTCACGGGTCGCAAAGCACGTAACAATAAGTGCTGGTTGTTTTACGTATAACGGTACTAAAGAACTTAGCGCTAAAGATGTGCTTAGAGAAGTCGACGAGCGTTTATATACCGCAAAGCGCAAGGGAAGAAACTGCGTCGTTGCGCATAGCGAGCAAGGTCGTTCCTAGGTCCCCCGCTTATCGATTCTGGTGAATTATAGAAGTAGAATTGATTGAGCCTTCACATCTTTGCATGCTGAAGGCTTTTTTTTTCCTTTTTCTTCTTTAATCGTAGTTAATTAAAACCAATTTCAAACATCGCGACTTCGTTATTAGAATTTATAAACAATTTAGCTAAGTCTTGCACGCGCGCTGCACTTTGTGCGCTTATTACGCAGCTAAAAAATTATTTACCCGTCGCTTTTCGCTAAAACCTTATCAATCTGAGCAAGCAAGTATTGCTTAGCGTAGCGTGCATGCAGCTCTCTTTTTTCTTTCCATGACGCCTCAAGCGCTTCTTTAGTATGACCTTTACCTTTCATCATTCTGAAGAAGTTCACACGCTGTAAAGTGTCAGGAGAGCTAAATGAATCATCTGTTTTTCTTCTTTCATACTCTTGCTGCCAGTAGTTTGCAAACTCTTCATAGCTTGGATATTCGCCGCTTTTCCATTTGTCTTTTATCCAATCCATGCCGTAGCTTTTGAAAGAAAAATGCGGGCCAATCATGTTTTTAAATAAAGCTCTATATTTCTTATTATTACTATAAACACCAGGGATGATGTATTGGTTCGGATCGTAATCGACTTTGATTTTTGAAAGTGCAACAGCCGAAAGTCTTGGTAAACACGAAGTCTTTGCAGAACTCGATGTCTGTTCTTTGGTATTTGGCTCAATAAAATGGAGCAAAGTATTTATCAGCGTTTGCTTGCTACCCTTTGGTGACAAAGCTGCTTTTTGCGCGAGCGCTTTTAGTTCTGGGACTTTAAGAAAATAGATAGAAGAAGCAATTTGCATAAGTGCTTAGGCTCTTTTTTATTATTTTTATTTTTCATCATGCCTAAAAGATCAAAACAATTAAAAACGTTCAGCTAGCCAAGCATTTTTTGAATAGGAGTTTCGTTTCTCTAAAATCTATGCTGATGGCGAGAACGTGTCATTTAATAATGTTTAGCCTCGTATTCTATTGTTCTGTTTCAAGATGGAGCCACAAGCTGTTTGCACTATAATTAAACGCGTTAAACATGCAACTTTCAAAAATTGTCGTCGCATTGTGTTTTGTATGAATTAATTTTTGTAGTTAGCTCCCGTCAAATCAATAGAAACTAAATAAGCCTGCTTTAAACCACAAAGTCGTCAGTCAAAAGCACTGATAGGAAATAGTGATTAGGTAGCAGACATGTTCGCTTTAACCAAGGAGCCGCACCACCCTTTTACATTATCATCACACTGTGCTTCGAATTTATGAATTATATTTTTTGGTAATCTAAGTCTTTCTAGAAGCATCTTGAGCGGCTTGTCTCGTGGAACTTTCAGCCCTACCTTACCTTCTCCCTCCTTATCGAAGAAGAGCGAGGGAACAACATGAAGGGTAGTATCGTCTAAACTCATCTTTTTATTAAAAGTAAATTCATTGCCCGATTTAGTCCTGATAATCACAAATTGAGGATTGCCAAGCCGATTGAAGAAAAAATAATCTATCTGCAAAAACACTATCACTTCAGTCCAGACATGATTGTTTGGCTACGCAGTGTGAGCACTGCACAAAACACAATGTCAAAATCATTGCTTGCATCGCGGATCTACTTATGATCAATAAGATCATCGACCATCTCGATAAGATAGCCTCGCCAATTACTACATCGTTACCATCACTGTTACCGCCACTCCGCGCCCCGCCAGTAACAACATTTGATGATAACCAAACGATCCAGCGACATGTCGACTGGGCTGCGCGCGGTCACCGTAGCCTAATCTATCGAATCTGCATCCACGCTGACAATTAAGGCTTGTTCGGCGCCCCTTCATCTATTCGTTTTCAAAATTTCCTGTACCAGCAGTCAGGTGAACCCGATTACCACTTCACGTTACGCACTCAATTCAACCTCAAAAGGCATCGATTGGTGACAGAATCGCACTCAAGTGATACCGTTATGAAGTATTGGTGAAGTAGTTAATCCTTCTTATACTCTTATCGACATGTCTTTGATTTTTATGAATTCACTTTATTACTGATGAAGCTGCTGAATAATGGAATCAGCCCGTGATATCATTTCGATGTCGACACCCGCGTAGTCTACGGTAGACAGAATTAAACGTTCTCGACTGGTATCAAAAGCCAGTGGCATTCCAGAAGGAAATGTTCGCAGCGGTGCTTTCGCTATTGTAGATACTTCTTTGTCAGTCAGATTGAGTTTATTAATTTGTTCGTGCTCAGAATAGCGCTGTAAAAAATAAATACTATTTCCCACTTTCGTCCAGCTTGATGAGCTGGCCAGCGTTTTTCCCGCTAACAAAACTTGTGGCGTAGCTTCTCGTGAAGAAAGCGAAGCCTGATAAAGCGCCTTTGTATGATCACTAAACCAAATTGTCTCACCATCATCGCTTATCGTAATCGCACCGTTTGAGTGCTGGCTTAATTTTTCAACATGATTAGTCTCCAAATTAATGGCAAAGTAACCGTCTGATTGAATGCCGATTGCGTCTGTGAATGTTGCTGAGCTGAGTATTTTTGTCCCGTCCGAAGACCAATTGGGGACAAACAAATTGCTTAAAGCATCGACATTTATTATATCAATTGCCTTCGTTCTAACGTCGAGAATAGCAATAGATGTTTCTGAGGAGGCCGATTTACGTAGCAAAAACGCAATTTGATCTCCTGAAGGAGACCACTTAGGGAAAAAAATGTTACTTTGCAAATTGGTGAGCTGGGCGGCATCGCTACCATCAATCTTGCTCATCCAAAGCTCTCGCTCACCCGATTCGTTACTAATGAAAGCCATACGCTCAGAGCGACTATCGACAGTTGGGTAACTGTATGAAAACTCAGATTGCAAAACGGGAAAGGGTAAGGCGTTAACTTCAGCTGTGGCATCTAATGCAGCAATATGACTACGAGTATTGAGGTGGTGATAATAAATGGTATCACCTGATGGAGAAAAAGTCGGATAGCTGAATCCATCAATAGCTAACTCTTCCACCTCAAAAGTATCCATATTTATTACAAAGCCGGAACGAGATTGAGAGTATTCTGCGGCAAAAACAGCGTAGTTTTGGTATGGATGCCAAGTCTTTCCTAATACATTTCGAAAGCCGGTTGTAAGACGTTTACTTTGTTTAGTTTTTCGGTCCACTAAAAACAAGTCTTCTTCGTGCAGCTGAGTGCGCCGTGTCATTAGAAATTGGCTGTCATCAGGTGAAAATACCGCATCACGATCGGAAAACTCACACTCATCTGTGCACGAAAAGCGCGCTATACGATAAGGCTGTTCGGTCAAATCCACCGTGTAAATACCAACGCTTTTTGTAAGTTCGTCAGCACCTGCATATGCCAAGGTGTTGCCGTCATTCGACAGTGCCAAAGCTGGATTAACATCTGCGCGGCAACTTGCTATTGTGTTTTGTGCTAAGGTCGTTATGTTTAGCTCCACAATGTTACAAGCGCTTAGATTCCATGCCTTTTGTACAAAAAAGATGCGTTGTCCATCTTTACTCCATACAGGCCGAGTTTCAAGATAATCGTCAAATGTAAGCTGTATCGGATCAGCATTTTGGCGCCCTAATGATTGCACATATAAATCTTGATTCTTTGTCAAAGGTCGCCAGTAATATGCTAAGAGCTCATCATTGGGCGACACTGCAGGAAACGCTTCACGTCCAGAAAGTTTAGTAACTTTGCCGTGAAAAGTATTCTCTAAGGTGTGGCTATCTTCTAGATTGGAATGCCAAAAATCGCGCCCAAATATCAATGCAACAACGGCTGCAAACATACTCAACACCAACAAGGCTGGCCTTAATTTAAGCTTCAGTCCATTAACTGCTGGTTGCTTCATGACATGTGGTTTTTCGAGCAAATAATATCCGTTTTTCCGCACGGTTCCGATTAATTCGCCCTTTTCTGTAGTGAGGGCTTTGCGCAAATGCCAAATTGCATTAGTGAGAGCTTTTTCACCAACATAGTTGTTACCTTGCCACACTCTTTCAATTAACGACTGTCTAGATACGACATTAGGATATGCTTGAACAAGACGTTCTAACACTTCTAGGAATTTAGGTTGTAAATGGACTGGCTGCTTATCTTTGTAAGTAACCATACCTGTAATGAGGTCTATGCTCACCTCATTTATAAGCAAAATCCTCTCATGATGATCTGGCGACATTCCGCTAGAGTCCTTTCAAAATAAGGCCGTAGATATTATATAGATATTAAAAGGGGAAAAAATCGATTTGTCTAGCCTTTTAAAATTACATATTAATTGAATCATCGCTACCTCGCACACTTCTGGAACGTTTTCTTATGCAAGACAATACGCACGCTCACCTTAAACCTCTAACAAAATTCAAACAAAACACGCTTTCACTTGCGATTGTATCGGCACTTCTCACAAACATCCCCTTTGCCACAGCCCAAGACCAAGGCTCTAGTGCAGACGAAACGCTAGTTGAAAAAATAAGTGTTACGGGGTCTCGAATTAAACGGTATGAGTTTTCTCTGGCTAATCCGGTCATAGTCATTAGCAAAGAGCAGATTGAAGAACTAGGCTCGCCCGATATATCAGATGCTTTGTTAGAAATTCCAACTATTATTCCCGGAATTACAGACGACTTCTCTGGCACATCAATCAATAGCAGCGGTATACAATCAATCAACCTTAGAAACTTCGGTGACAATAGAACCCTTACTCTTATTGACGGACGACGCTCTGTGTCTGAGAGCAACAACATTAATCGTGTAAGTCAAAGCAGTATGCCAGCTAGCTTTATACAGGCAGTTGAAATAGTAACCGGTGGACGTTCGTCAGTATATGGCTCTGATGCTATCGCCGGTGTAGTAAACCTTATAACGGAAAGTGGCCAAGAGGGATTTGAGGCGGACCTATTAGCACGAAAAAGCAACGACCTCGATCGCGAGAGTCAAGCAATAGAGTTTAGTTATGGCTCTAACTTTAATAACAAAAAGGGCTATATTTTTGCAGCAATTGATTATGATAATCGAAAAGCGTCTCGCTCTTCTGCAATACCACGTACGCTGCTTGAGGCCGACTGGGACTACAACAATGGCCGCAACTTTTTTAGCAATATGCTGGGAGAAGACATTCCAGCAAACGAAATATCGCCCGAAGAATACGGAAATAAAAGTGCTGATCCAGATGGTGGGCGCTTTGACAACGGCAGTTACTGGTACGATGAGCAAAATATGCTAAGAGAGAACTTTGTTACTGACCGGGACGGATTTGATTTTAGGTCTGCTGATACTTTTCAGTCGCCACGTGAGCGCATTAATATAGGCATAAAAGGCACTTACTCTCTTACCGAAGATACTGAAGCATTTTTCACTTTCTTGCGTTCAAACATTAGACAAGTCAATGTTCGTGAGCCTGAGGGAGACGATTATAATGACGTTCACCTATTAATAAACCCAGACGGCTCGGTCGACGAGAGACTGACTGCTGGTCGCATAGCACTTGACAACCCATTTGTCCCACAATTTATTAGAGACAACGAGACAAGAGACTTAAGGTGGGATCGTCGCTTTGTTGAGGTTGGACAACAGCTAAGCGACAATGATAGAACAACAACGCGAGGCTGGATTGGATTACGGGGCTTTGTATTTAGTGATTGGGATTGGGAGACCTCGTTAGGCTACGGAAAGCATAAGCAGGTGCAGACGCGATTTAATGAAATCAATATTGTAAATTTGCGCTTGGGCTTGGATGCAGAAGTAGCTGATGACGGCACCATACAGTGCGCCGACCCAGAAGCACGGGCCGCAGGTTGCGTGCCTGTTAATCTTTTTGGAAGAGGTTCAATTACGGATGATGCAGCAGATTTCATTAGAGCCAATTTGTTCACGCTGTCTGAAATAGAACAGCTAAATTTTCAGGCCTACATGACCGGAGATCTATTGGAGCTGCCCGCAGGCCCTCTTGGGGCTGCATTTGGTGTTGAATACAGGAAAGATGAACAAGATATACAACCGGGCCCACTCAACCGGCGCGGTGGACACTCTTCAGGACACGTACCGGCTTACACTGCGTCTATTGCAGTGGCAGAGGTCTTTGGTGAAATTAACGTGCCACTTCTTGAGGACATTCCAGGGATTTCTTCTTTAAGCACCGATGGGTCCTTGCGTATTGCCAATTATGATATCGACAACGTTGGAACGGTGGTTAGTTTTGGCCTTGGTATTCAGTACCAGCCGGTAGATTCTGTGTTGATAAGAGCGAGCGTAAATAGAGCGCAACGTGCACCGGATTTAACCGAGTTATTTTCACCCCCAAGAGGAGATGCTGACGTAGTAACCGACATTTGCGATGGCGTGACTCTGGACTCAGCCAGTGATCCAGGTTTAGATGGTGTTATCGCGAGCAATTGTTTGAGCGAACCAGGAATCTTAGCTGCAATTAGCGACCCAGAATCGGAAACGCCTGGAGTTTTTACCCAAGAATCTCGCAACATCTCTGGTCCAAATTCGGGAAATCCAGACTTAGTTGAGGAAGAAGCCGACACATTGACGATTGGACTTGTATGGCAGAGCGAATCCATTAAAGGTCTTAACTTCTCAGTTGATTATTACGACATTGAAATTGAAAACGTAATCACTTCTTTAAGTGGTGCCGACATTTTATCCGAGTGCTATCGAGATAATCTTACCTTCGAAACTAATCCTCTGTGTGCTGATATCACACGTAACCCTGAAGATGGCCAAATAGAAAATTTAGTTAATCGCGAGTTTAATTTAGATAGCCGCCAAACGAGCGGTGTAGATTATTCTCTCGCATACGACTTTTCTTTAGATAGCATGGGAATACCCGGTGAATTTAGTATTTCTTATAACCATACTCATATCATCAAACTACTGGATATTCGTACCGATTTTGCTGAGCAAGGTTTAATTGATGAGTTGATTACCAGCGGTCGGGAATCAGAAATTGCGACAACCATAGCAGCAGATGGACAACCCCTAGATGGATTGGACATCGACAACGACAAAGGTGAACAAGTCAGTCGCTCATTTGAAGACAGGGGTAGATTATCCCTAGCATGGTCACATAATGACTGGAGGTTATCATGGCGTACCAACTTTTATGGTTCCAGCATTGGAAGCTATCAGCTGTTGGAAGAGTACGAAGAGGCACTTCAAGAGTTTGGGAATGAGGCAGAAGAACCACTCTTTTTATATTTTGATAGCGAAATGATTCATAATGTTACTGTAAGATACAATCTAAGATTTGGTGAGCACCGCATAAGACTCTCCGGTGGCATAAATAACGTATTTAATAATAATGGCCCGTTTGCACCACTAGGCGCGCCAAGTGGAAATGCGGGCAACTTCTCTGATGGTTTTGGTTTGCAGGGGCGCTCTGGATTCGTGCGCGCTAACTATCGCTTCTAGTGAGGTGATAGTGTTTACAACGAGGCTGCCTAACAACCAGCAGTGTTGACAAAGAGTCTTCAAGTTAAGGCGCCCTGCGCGTTGTTCCACTTGAAGCGCCATGTCTGCCGGCATCGTCACTTTAAGGTCAATATAGGGGAAAACTTGCAGGCTTCAGCTTGGAAGCTCGAGTTTTTGCTAACAAAGCTGGAACGGCTCTGTCGTTACATCGCAAGACCAGGAGTGAGCGAAGAGCGCTTAAGTCTTACATCCACAGGCAAAGTCAGATACGAGCTTAAGACACCATACAATGACGGTATCACGCATGTATTTTTTGAGACGCTATACTTTATGGGGAAGCTCGCGGCTTTGGTGCCAACACCAAGGCTCAATTTGGTTCGCTTCTACGGAGTATTTGCACCTAACGCATCCGTTCGCGCAGAGGTGACCGCATCAAAACGTGGCAAGAACAGTCCTAGGCTCGACGAAGGACTCAAAGAAACCATATCACACTAGAAGCATGAGCTGGGCGCAGCGGTTGAAACGAGTCTTTAATATCGATATTACGCAGTGTGAGCACTGCACAAAACACAATGTCAAAATCATTGCTTGCATCGCGGATCTACTTGTGATCAATAAGATCATCGACCATCTCGATAAGATAGCCTCGCCAATTACTGCATCGTTACCATCACTGTTACCGCCACTCCGCGCCCCGCCAGTAACAACATTTGATGATAACCAAACGATCTAGCGACATGTCGACTGGGCTGCGCGCGGTCACCGGAGCCTAATCTATCGAATCTACATCCACGCTGAAAATTAAGGCTTGTTCGGCGCCCCTTCATCTATTCGTTTTCAAAATTTCCTGTACCAGCAGTCAGGTGAACCCGATTACCACTTCACGTTACGCACTCAATTCAACCTCAAAAGGCATCTATTGGTGACTGAATCGCACTCAAGTGATACCGTTATGAAGTATTGGTGAAGTAGTTAATCCTTCTTATACTCAAATCGGTAGATGAGGGGATAAGGGAAAGATGAAAATTCACTTATCAAACGATAACTCATTCTATGGAACTAGGTAGATATTAGAATGAACACTCATAAAAAGAAATCTTCTTACACATTTACAATTTCTTGTTCGCTCGTTTTTTTGGTTTTGTTTTCCTTGGTGTTCTATACAGACATAAAGGTTACACAATTAATTAATCTTTTTATTTTTCTTTTTGCTGTAGAAACAGCTCTATGTTTTCGCAACGGTTTAATGCCTATCAGGACGCTAACAGACAATAATCACGGCTCTGGTTTGGATGCATCTTTTCAGATGTATTACCCTTTCTGTTTTATATCACCACTCCCTTTCTGTATTTTAGTCTATCGAGACGAAAGTATATTAATTAGGATTGAAAATAGTTTGACGGCGGCTAGTCCTGACGTGTTTTTTGCATATTGCGTATTTCATTCAGTTTTTATGCTAGGCGTGTTCTCGATTTTTTCATTATATTCAAAAATAATGCTTAGCTACACGTCAATATGTCTCTCTGCTCACATGCTTATGACTAGATTCGCTCTTCCCGTTTTATTGGCAGCATTGATATCGCTTTTCCTTTTACCAGCGCTTTTATTAAAAGACTTATCGTACCTGTTCGATGACCAATTCTGGATGGGCGGCTTTGGCCGATCACTGGTTCTGGGACTACATATTTTTATGCTTAATCTACTTTTATTTTTCTTTATAACGTCATGCTTGCGTTTATTTTTCATGGTTATTAATAGTTTAAGAGGAGTTTTTAATGTCAACGGAAAATAATACAGAACAAACCACAGACAACACTGATGCACAAGCGGTACTTGATCAAGCAAAACGGTATTGAATAGAAAGATTATGAGTGCGACACCTGTTGCTAGAATAAATTAGAGAAGTCGACGAGCGTTTATATACCGCAAAACGCAAGGGAAGAAACTGCGTCGTTGCGCATAGCGAGCACGGTCGTTCCTAGGTCCGCCGCTTATCGACTCTGGTGAATAAACGATTCGATATTGGAGTAGTCTAAATCGCCTGAGCCGTCTTCAATTACATTAATCGATTGGGCACCGTGTACATCAATATCCCCCGATGTATCCTTAATCTCCACATCGCCCTGTGCATTAAATATCTCTATATCGCCAGACGTGTCCGTGATGACGACATTCCCTTCGATATTTCGCACGAGTAAATCACCTGAGCGATCTCTAATGGTGGCTGAGTCAGATATATCTATAATGCTTAAGTCCCCTGAGCGGTCCTCTATATCAACCATACCACCTATGTTACGAATATGAAGGTCGCCTGATCTGTCTTTTACTTTAAGCGATTGATTAATATCCTTAATTGTCATATCACCTGAGCGCTGTTCCACTTGAAGCGCCATGTCTGCCGGCATCGTCACTTTAAGGTCAATATAGGGGTGAGCAGTCCAAGAGCCATTTTGCGAAGAATGGTGAGATGCCAAAAATGCTGTTGTCCCTCGTTTTTCTAAGCCCAGCTCGTAATCGCGCGCTTGCGTTGTTCTAATTTTAGCTAGCACCACTATTTGCTTTTGCCCTTCAACACCGACAATATCAATATCGCCTACGCTGGTATCAACGGCAAACGAAGTGAGCTCTTCAGCATCAAGCTCAAGCCTTTCATCAAGCTTTACATCGGCCGTATTGAAGTCAGAGCCAACACTAATAACGCAGCCAGAGGACAACATCAACGCACAACCTACACAAACTCCCGCGATTAACTTAAATTTCATCTATCCATTCCAAATTTCAATTGCTTTAGCACAGGCAATTACAAGTCTTGTACCACTATTTTAACCATATGATTTTTATCTAAAAAACTCTCAACTAACGAAAACCTTGAACACTTTATGTTAATGAGCTGGCTAAACATTGGTGTATTTGCCTAATTAGTTAGTGGGTACACATTTTGTTAAAGAGGAGATTTTGCATAGTGAATATATCTACCCTATGCTAACTGATACCCATCCTTAACAAGCATTAATGATCTGTGCGAACTTATTTAAAGCGTATCGTATTCACTGCTCTTATTTTATGTCTTGGCCTGACCAGTGCCTGCCAAAAGAATGCAAAGGATGACGATTTCACAATCACTCTGCGGCTTAGCCACGTATTTAACGTGAATGAAGAGCTAGCGCAATCCATTGAATTGGTGGCTAAACGCATCAACGAGAAAACTAACGGGGCGGTTAGAGTACTGACCTACCCTGGGGCTCAAATTGCTGCATATAAAGACGGCGTCGAAATGGTAGTTCGCTCAGCCTACTTTATTTCAGTCGAGGACCCATCGTATGTGGGTGACTATGTACCGGAGTTTACCGCACTTGTTGGACCTATGCTCTACAATAACTACGACGAATATAGGGAGCTTATTAAAACGCCTCTAGTGCAAGGCTGGGTGAAAAAGCTCGAAGACAAAGGTATAAAAGTCCTCTCATTGGAATACATTTTTGGTTTTCGAAACTTAATCACCGATAAAGTCATCACCACCCCTGAAGACTTAGAAGGGCTTAAACTTCGTACCCCCGGTAGTAAGCTATTTATTGAAACCTTGACCGCCATGGGAGCAAGCGCAACGCCTTTGCCATGGGGCGAAACCTTCAGCGCCTTGCAGCAGGGCGTGGTAGACGGGCTCGAAGGCTCTGAATTTACTAATCTTGGCACAAAAGTGTATGAAACTGGCAAAAAGAATGTAGCGTTAACCAAACACTTTTTGGGCACCTGCGGGGTCTATATCTCCACACAGGTGTGGTCAAAAATTCCGCCAAAGTATCAAAGCATCATTGAATATGAATTTGCATATGAAGCGCAGCAAATGATTCAAGGCCTCAAGAATAAACATGAACAAGTGATACAAGAGCTCGAGCAAAATGGTGTGCAATTTAATGAAATTGATAGAGCGGCCTTTGAAGCTAGAACAATAGATCTATACGATGGAAAGTTACCGGGCGTCACCATTGATATGTATCAGCAAATTCAGACTGAGCTAAAAAAAATCAGAGCAAAACAAACGCAATTGACGAGCGAGCAAACAAGCGAATCGAGCGATGAGTAAACTTCAAAGCGCTTTTTTAACATTACTTCACTACTTCGAAGAAATACTGTGCAGCGCACTGCTAGTGATCATGATTACACTAGTGATCATAAACGTATTTCTTCGCTATCTATTTGATTATTCAATTTTTTGGGCAGAGGAAGTCGCAACCATTTGTTTCGTTTGGTGCGTGTTTGTTGGTGCAAGTGCAACGTACAAACATAAGATGGACATAGGGGTTGATATTATTGTCGCAAGCGCGCCACCCGCACTGGAAAAATGCTTGCGCATTCTGGTTAACATCGTTTTGCTCGCCATCAATGCTTACATCTTCTATATGTCCATAGTGTTCACGCATATTGCGTGGGGAAAGCCAACGGCAGTGCTTGGCGTGAGCTCAGCTGCACTTAATTCTGCGTTGATTGTCGCCTTCGGACTCATTACAGTCTACACCCTAAAGTTTTTGTATCAAGACATATTGGTATTTTTAAACAAAGCGCCACCAAGGAATACCTTGTGATTTATTTACCCATTGTTTTGCTATTTGTATTGTACTTTTTGGGTATTCCCATCGCCTATGCTTTGCTAGGCTCTGCCATTTTTTACTTCACCTTCTTTGATGCCGGCATGCCTCCCGACCTCGTCTTGCAAAAGTTCATTAGTTCAGCGGCATCTTTTCCCCTGTTGGCCATACCCTTTTTTGTGATGGCAGGGTCGGTGATGAACTATTCTGGGATAAGCAAAAAGCTCATGCAAATGGCGGATGTACTCACTGGGCATTTAATTGGGGGCTTGGCGCAGGTCAATGTAGTGCTAAGTACCTTCATGGGCGGTATTTCTGGTTCAGCAAATGCTGATGCCGCGATGCAGAGTAAAATCTTAGTCCCGCAAATGGAAAAGCGGGGCTATAGTAAACCGTTTTCCGCTGCTATTACGGCCGCATCTTCTGCTATCTCGCCTGTCATTCCGCCGGGGATAGTAATGATTATCTATGCCCTAATTGCACAAGTGTCAGTTGCCGAGATTTTTGTGGCCGGTTACGTACCGGGTTTGCTGATGGCGGGCGCACTTATGATCACCGTTTCGCTGATTGCTAAAAAGCGTCAATACAAACCCTCGAGAGTAAAACGCGCGACGCGGGGCGAAATCGGCAAACAGCTTATTGATTCTATCTGGTCGCTTTCTCTCCCTTTTGGCATTATTTTAGGTTTACGATTTGGCTTGTTTACGCCAACGGAAGCTGGCGCGATGGCCGTATTAGCCTCTATCCTGATTGGTGTGTTCGTTTATCGCGAACTGACCCTTAGTCACATCAAACCGATTCTGTTGGAAACCGTGTACGGAACGGGCACGGTGGTGCTGATTATTGTTGCTGCATCGGTCTTTGGTTACTACCTTACTTGGGAGCGCATTCCACAAGCATTTACGCAAGTGCTCCTCGATTTCACATCGGATAAGTACGTGATGCTGGGTGTAATTAATATTTGCCTGCTCATTATCGGCATGTTTTTAGAAGGGGGTGCGGCACTGATTATTCTGGCGCCCCTGTTAGTCCCTGTTGCGGTGGCGTTAGGAATAGATCCCGTGCATTTTGGTATGATTTTAATTGTCAATATCATGATTGGTGGAGTAACCCCGCCCTTCGGCACGATGATGTTTACCACATGTTCAGTCACTCAAGTCCCTGTGAGGGACTTTATGCGAGAAATTTGGCCATTCATCCTCGCCTTGTTGCTTGCGTTGCTAGTGGTCACTTATGCGCCAGCAATTGTGCTCTTTTTACCGAGTTTATTGTGAAATAAAGCCGGAATCTCATAGCAACAGCAGCGCACTCTAGTGGTTTTCAATCAGCGGCCGATAAACTGAATACATTCGTCGAAGTTTGATCTTAAAAACATTCATGCATAAATACTCAAAGGGCTTTACATTAATAGAGCTGGTCATTGTGATTATCATTATTGGCATAATCGCAATCACGGCCGCTCCTCGATTTATCGAACTAGGCAGCGATGCACGAATTGCAACTTTAGACTCGCTGGAAGCAAACATGCTAAGTGCAGCAAACTTGGTGAATGTAAAGGCGCGAATCGAAGACAAAACAGATTGTGCATCTGACCCAATCATCGAGATGGGTGGTCAAAACATTACACTGCGCTGCGGGTATCCATGTCCCCATCCCAATGGCATTGCGCGCACGCTCGTAACGGATGATAGTGTGCAGTGGATTGGAGGCAATTGTGCAGGTCTATTAGGAAGAATAGAAGCTAGACTTAGTAAAGCGCCTGACCCTACAAATTGCAAATTGCGGTATGCAGCCTCAACTGGAACCGCACCACCGTTTATCATCAAAACGACTAGCGGATGTTAATACAAAAAAGAGCGAATTGTGAGCTTGTTACGTAGTCTTTTTATCGACTATATTTGAGCTATACGCATGCACTATCTTTTTGCTCTATTGTTTTTAAGTTTGGTTACTGGATTTATTCTCGGCGATAATAAAGGCCTGTATGTGATATTTATGCCGCTGACTATTATTCCATTCTTCTATTTTTCGAAAATCGGTGCAAAGCGCAAAGAAAATGCCGAACAACAAAAAGAAACCATGTCATTTTGGCAAACCCCAGTACCTTACTTGCTCGCAGTATTTTTGATTTTTGTCATTTCAAATATCGTTAGCAACCTGTTCTGACAAGTTTGCAACTACTTTAAATGGCTTAAGGGATAATCTCACAAAGTAGTCCTTACTTCATGCATTGGCGGACGGTCGGCTATTTATATCTGCATACCAACGCCGAAGATTTTCATGCTCCTCACCAAGTTTAATTTTCACGACCCTGGCAAAGTCAATTGCACACAGCGCTGTTATATCTGCAATACTAAAGCGCTCTCCCGAGATAAACGCGTTCTCTGCAAGGCGTTTTTCTAATACACGTAAATACTTGCTTGCGTTTATCCCCGCTTCTTTACCGTACTCAGGCACCGGCGTCATGCGGTCTTTAAAGTGGCCAGTGGAATGCTGAAAGCACATGCCTATTTGCATAAATAAGCAGAATTCGACTTGGCGCTGCCACATCATTACCTGCGCTTTTTCAAGGGCTGTCTCGCCAAATAGATAAGGTGCTGGCTGCAAGGCTTCAAAGTAAGTACAAATTGCGTCACTTTCGCCAATGCATGTGCCATCATCAAGCTCCAGAACTGGAATTTTGCCTATTGGGTTTTTGGCGCGCATCTCTTTTGATAAGTTCTCGCCTGCAGTCAAGTCAACTTGCACATACTCCATATCGATGCCCTTTTCCGCTAAGAAAATACGCACGCGGCGAGGGGTAGGAGCGGTTTTTGTGTCATATATCTTCATATTAGGTCTCTAGAATCTTAAAGTTGCTACTCGTTTTTTAACGTCGCTTATTGCGCCTCGCTATTTATCTTCGCTTACGCACTTATTGTTTCTTTGTAAGAGCCGGTAGTTTTCGGTAAATCTGCACATAATTGACGGCGGTACTCTTGCTTAAATTCCATTGTTTAGTAAACAAATTGTATTTCATGCCTTTTTCTTCTATGAGCTGCATACGATTAATTGAGGCCCAACTATTAAGCTCCAGCGGCTTAATGAACATATGCCAGTTGTGAGTGCCAATGGGCAAATATCGCATAATGTATTCAGCGCCAACTATGCCAATAATAAATGATCGCAGCGTTCTATTTAGCGTGGCCAGCACAATGCAGCCACCTTCTTTTGTCAGCTGGCTACACTGCGAAATAAGCTCTTTGGGCATGGGGACATGCTCCACCACCTCAGCATTGATCACAACATCAAATTGGCGTGCTTCTTTTAGCATGTGTTCCGCGAGCATGTGTTTGTATTCGATGTCTAAGTTACTTTTCAAAGCGTGTCGTTTTGCCACCTGGACGCTCGTTTCGCTAGCATCAATGCCCGTTACAATTGCACCGGCTCTTGCCAAAGCTTCACTGACCAGACCACCGCCGCTTCCAACATCTAAGACTCTCAAAGCTTTTAAACAATCTATTGAATGAGGATTACGGTCAAAATGAATGGCTATTTGTTCAATAAAATACTCTGTTCGAGCGCGATTGAACTCAAGTGCTGTTTTAAACTTACCCTTTGGATCCCACCAGTTTTCAGCGAGCTTATCGAACTTAGCAATTTCCTCTTTCGAAATATTCTGCTCATCTTCTCTCGTTTTAGTAAGCTTACTTTTATCTAACATCGTATACCCTTGCTATACACTCTAATACTTGATGGAACTCACGCATGGCGAATGAAAAAAACGTACTTGGCGGCGCACTTCAACTGTGCTGCGGTAATACTGGTTTTACCCGCGAGGGCTTCTGCTACGTGCCCAATAGCGATTACGGAAACCACAGCATTTGTGCCATTATGACCGACTCCTTTCTTCAATACTCAAAAGCCGCCGGAAATGATTTGATCAGCCCTAACCCGCACTATCAATTCCCCGGTCTTAAAGCGGGTGACCGATGGTGCCTTTGCGCAGTGCGTTGGCGCCAAGCCCTTGCTGTGAATGCTGCACCACTGGTCATTCTTGCCGCCTGCAATATCAAAGCACTAGAAATTGTCAGCCTTGAAGATTTAAAAAACCACGAGTACAAAGCTTGAATCGCGTTGCTTGAGCCGCTAATTTTGCTTGTCTTCCCACTCTTTTAGCATTTTTGCTCGCAGCTTATCAATTTCAGCCTTATTTTCGCTTACCCACCATAGCTCTAAAATACGCACATTGCGCTGGTTGGCTTTAAAGAATATGTCGACTATATCGCCTAAAACGGGAACAAACCCTAACAACCAATCAATGAAAGTGTTAATCAGCATCTTTGTTTTTAACGGCTTTGGAATACCCAGTTTATGCGCTAAGTGCACAATGCGCAGTGACGCAAACAACATAATCGTATCACCCACCACTGGAATCAGCCCCACAAGAAAATCTAGACCGACTTTAATATTGATAATGGGCAAACGTACCGCCGTATCGAGCAAATTTCCAAGCGCCTGCGCTTGAGTGAGTTCCTTCGGGGCTTTGATATTGCCATGCTCATCAAGCTCAACGCTTGTGGACGGTAGCACTTTCCCCCTGCTCATTTAGTCGCACCTAAGGACTTAGCGAGTGCATTGCGTTGCTGGTAGTCTTCTTTTTCACCTTTAGACAAGTTGTTGCTTATTTGCGCGTTCACATGCCATCCAACCAAGTTATCTTTGATAAGGCAAAACAACATGTCCAAATGTGCGTCGTCACTATTTAAGCATTCAATATATTCGTAACGCTCGCCACCGGCCTGTTCAAAATATTCACGATTTTCTTCACCAATTTCCTCAATGGTTTCCAAACAATCAGAGGAGAAGCCAGGACACACTACTTGCAATGATTTAATCCCTTCACTGGGTAATTTTTTTAGGGTTTCATCTGTATAGGGCTTCAGCCATTCTTCTCGACCAAAACGTGATTGAAAGCTAGTCATATATTCATCTGCCGAAATACCAAGTTTTGCTGCTATCAGGCGCGATGTTTTATGGCACTCACAATGATACGGGTCACCATTGAGCAGATACCGCTTGGGAATGCCGTGATACGAAAACAGGAGCTTATCAGCTCGCCCGTTCTCATCCCAATGCGCCTTAATTTTGTTGGCAATGCAGTCAATGTAGTCTGCTCTGTCATGATAGTGACTAATAAAACGTAAATCCGGCAACCATCGACGCTTTGTGAAGTCCTCTGCCAACGCGTCAAAGGTAGACCCGGTCGTTGATGCACAATATTGAGGGTAAAGAGGTAGCAACAGTATTTTTCGCGCACCTTGAGCGAGCAAACGCTCAACTGCGTCTGAGACTGAAGGGCGACCATAGCGCATTGCATAGTCTACAAGCACGTCTTCGCCAAAATGCTCTCGACAGCGCTTTTCTAAGCCTTGCGCCTGATGTTTGGTATGCGTTAATAGCGGTGAACCATCTTCGGTCCACACTGTTTTGTAGGCCTGTGCAGAGCGCTTCGGCCGTATATTCAAAATGATGCCGTTAAGTACAAACCACCAAATAGCTTTAGGCACCTCCACCACACGGGGGTCAGACAAGAACTGTTTTAAATAAGGACGTAGCGCCTGTTTGGTAGGTGCTTCAGGTGTCCCTAAGTTGCTTATAACAATCCCTATTTTATCAACTTGTGCGTGGGTAAAGGCGTCCTGCGAACGATACTTCATATTGCTTGTTAGTCTTATGATTGAGTTTTAATAGTGTTCCATACGCACAGCTGAAAGCTTTGGACTTTTTCAGGCTTTTACACGCTTTAAGGTACTGGATTGTAATACGTTGCCGCACCTGGTCCAACCGGAAGACCAAACAGAAATACCCATGTGTAAAACAAGATGCTCCACCCAACGATAAACGTTAAGGTGTAAGGCAACATCGTGGCAATGAGCGTCCCCATCCCAAGATCTTTTTTGTAGCGGGCCGCTATTGCGAGAATCAATCCAAAATAACTCATCATTGGCGAAATTACATTGGTAACTGAATCCCCGATTCGATAAGCCGCTTGAATAAGCTCGGGCGCAAAACCAATCAGCATTAACATAGGAACAAAGATAGGCGCGGTAACCGCCCATTGCGCCGATGCGCTGCCAAGAGACAAGTTCACAATACCGCACATTAAAATAAACAGTAAGAATACCTCGGGGCCATCTAAACCGGTTGCTTGTAAAAAGGCTGCGCCTTTTACCGCTAGAACCGTGCCTAAGTTCGTCCATTTGAAAAACGCAACAAATTGAGCGGCAAAAAATACAAGGGTGATATACAAGCCCATTGAACTCATTGATTTTGCCATCGCATCTATCACATCGCGGTCGTTTTTCATCGTACCTGCGATTCGACCGTAGACAAAACCAGGAATAGCAAAGGTAATAAATATAAACGCGACAATGCCTTTTAAAAATGGTGAGCCAGCTACTTCGCCTGTCTCAGGATGTCGCAGAATACCGTTCTCTGGCACGATGGTTAATGCTAGCACGGCACACACGGCAACAAATGCTACGCCAGCCCACTTCATCGCTTTAATCTCTTGGGAAGTAGGAACATCCATTTGCTGTTTGCCAAGGTCGATAGCCGCTTCGCTGGGGTCGTATACACCCAAACGAGGCTCCACTATTTTTTCGGTAACAAATGCCCCCATAATGGCAACTGCAAAAGTACTGACGAACATGAAATACCAATTTACTTCCGGACCGACCACATATTCGGGATCAATCATGCGTGAAGCATCTTGCGTAATTCCGGCGAGCAATGGGTCTACCGTTCCTAATAACAAATTAGCACTGTAACCGGCAGAAACACCCGCAAATGCAGCAGCAAGCCCGGCTAAGGGGTGACGCCCAAGTGAATGAAAAATCATTGCTGCGAGCGGAATTAATACTACATAGCCAAGCTCTGAAGCGGTATTTGACACCACGCCTGCAAATACAATGACAACGGTAACTACCTGCTTAGAAGCATTCATCACCATAGAGCGCATCACGGTGCTCAAAAGACCGGAGTGTTCTGCAACCGACACGCCAAGCAGCGCGACAAGCACTGTGCCAAGGGGCGCGAACCCCGTAAAATTAGTCACTAAGCCTGTCACAATGCGCTGCAAGCCTTCCGCATTCATTAGAGATATAACTTCAATAATGCCGTCGGCCTCACGCCCCTTTGAGCCAATTGGACGCGGATCTGCCACGCTGACATCGAAGTATCCTAAAATGCCACTGAGCACGACGATGAAAAGCGCTAAGGAAGCAAACAGAGTAATTGGATGAGGTAATAAGTTGCCCAGCCACTCTACACCAGATAAAAAGCGAGAGAACCAGCCTGAATTTTGCGGCGAGCCATTGGGAAGGTTTGAATTAGACGGGTTCGAGGATGAGCTACTGGACGACAAAAGAAAACTCGCTTGTTGTTATAATCTTGTAAATACTACCTAACTTCCTGAGAATTTTCATATTTAATTGTCTGAAGCATCTAAGTTGTGTACAGTCGTGTAGCTTTATAGAGACAGTTAAAGCGATATTTTTTGTATATGTGCTATAAGTAGCTATGTGAGCACTTGCTAGCATTACTTTGCAACGATACGGGCGGGAAACTATGGAAAAGAAATCCAGCGGTAGTGTAAGTCCACAGGCTTCTAATGACGCGTTTTCAGACTTAGAACAGCTTAGGCTAATTGTTTTCGGACAAGCAAAGCAGGCACTTGAAGATAAAATTGACGCGCTCAACCAACGTGTAAGCGATGAAATGAATATGCTTCAGGAGCAGGTGAATCAACGCCACTCTGAGTTACTAGAAAAACTTGCCGAGAATCACAGCACCCTTTTGCAAAAACTGAATGAGCTAGACGAGCAGCAGCAAAGCGACAAATCTGATTTATCTGAATCTATTGCATCTGTGGCGAGCGAATTGGAGATGGCAGACAACGCTAGTAAAGATGATTCGCAGGCGCTACATAAACGTATAGATCAAGAAGTCGATGACATTCAAGATGCGCTTAATAAAGCGGTTGCCCAGTTGAGTGAGAAGCTCGACACCATGAACAATAACTTGGCGACTAGCAAGACTGACCGCAAAATTTTGGCAAAACTCCTTGCTAATGTTGCGACTAACTTAGACGCCGACGAATAGATAGTTCGCCCAATGAGTGAACGCTCAACGAGTGATCCAAAGGTGACTCAATCTTCCAAAGGTCTGCAAAGCGAGCTGGATTCTTCGAATCTTGTAAAGCAAAAAGCCATGGATAAAACTCAATCAAAAAGGCATGGGTTATCCGAGCATCAAAAACCGGATGATGCCCTGCTGCAAATTGAAAAACTTCGAGAAATTATTGTAAGACCGGCACTTACCGAGCATGACGAGCAGCGCAAAGAGAAGCTTCGTCAAGATGTCACTCAGGTATTCACCCAAGCCCTTTATGACAGAGAACACCTAGATGCAAGTGTTAGCGCTAGCTTAGTACCCCACATACAAAAATCTGTGAAGCATGCCATGCTTTCGCAAAAAAAAGAGTTCACCAATGCCATGTTTCCTCTTGTGGGTGGACTCGTGCGCAAATATGTGACGGTGTTGCTTAGAGATTTTATTGAAAAAACGAATCAGCTTATTGAAAACAGTCTGTCGATAAGAGGATTAAAGTGGAGATTCAATGCTTGGCGCTCAGGCATTCCATTTGCAAAGTACGTAATATCACAAACTTATGTGTATCAGATAGAACAAGTGCTGCTGATTCATCGTGACACCGGTACCTTGCTCAATGCCGTTAATCATTCACGAGAAGATCATGAAGACTCGGTGCTTGTGTCGGCTATGCTCAGTGCAATCAACGATTTTGTCAGCGATTCATTTTCAAAAGACCAAACAAATCAAGAGCAACAACTTGATGAAATAAAAACCGATGAACTAACCTTATTACTTATCCAAGGCCCAAGCGCAATGTTGGTAGCCGCAGTAAATGGAAATATTTCTCCTCAAGGTAAGCTTTATCTAAGAGAAGCTATGGAAAGACTGCATTCTCAGTTCAGTGCTCAATTTGAAAACTTTGACGGCAACACTGAGGATTTGGCCGGCAGTACCGAATTACTCGAAACCTGTTTGGTGTCGGAATTCAAAGATAAAGCGCAAGGAAGTACCAAAAACCATCCCGAAAAACAGGAAACACCGATTTTTGCAATCACGCTTGTATTTATAATATTGCTTGGTATTGCTTACTGGTGGTATCTGCACTGGCAAACTGCTAGTGCGGTGGGCAGACTAAATGAAGTGACATCAATTGAGTCAATCGTTCCAATTTCTATTGAAAAGCAAGGTATTCACAGTATCCATTTACGCTACTTGAGTAGCAAGGACGCTGAAAACAATGGAATTACTGACTTTATAAAGGAAGCGGATGTCCCAGAAGATTGGGTACATCTATTCAATTATCCACTTTTACCGCAGCAAAATGCCGTTTTTAACGAAAAATTGACCTATATCTTATCCATGTTGCCATCGTTATCGTATGATAATCAACGCGCAAGCTTTTCCGGCCAGTTATCCGCTCAAGAGTATGACCAGCTAGTGGTGCTAAACAACGCGCTTGAGACGACAAGTGGAAGAAGTATAGATACATCACAAGTCATCATTACGCAGGCTGAGGCGGCGGATGAACTTGATATCAACATGCAGGCACTGGAGCAACTATCGTCGCAAATATCGCAATATCAAGTCGACTTTGCCATATCAAGCAGCGTGGTAGATGCTAGCCAGCAAAACAAGCTTGAGATGATTGCCCAACGCTTTAATGCTATCCGCGCGCTTGGCGATACTCTTGGCAAGAAAAGCTATTTGCTTGTTATTGGCAGTAGTGATAATTCAGGCGTTTTAAGTGATAATATCGAGTTAGGTAAAACAAGAGCAGATACGGTGGCTCAAGTCCTAATAGATATGGGTATTGATGAAAACGAAATACTATTAACAGGTGTACTCCCCGTCGATGTTGGCGGACGCTCAGTGAACGCGAGGAAAACTCTCGTAACTGTCATTCATTCAGACGCTGCAAGGAATTGATAGCGATATGTTGCAAAAGAAGATTTGCATATTAGGTCCCTCTGGTGTTGGAAAAACAAGTTTAATTAAACGCTATGTTGATGGCATTTTTTCGGATAAATACCTGACTTCCATTGGTGTGAAAATCGATAAGAAAATGGTGCATTCGACTTACACGCCTGTGCAGCTTTTGCTATGGGACTTAGAAGGCGTTGACAAGTACTGTGGTTTTAATCCACGGTACTTGAGAGGCGCATCAGCGATTATTTATGTTGCAGACCAATCTCGATTCGCCTCAGTTGCTGAGGTGATGGAAATCTACGCTTTAGCACAACAGCATGTGGATATACCTTCGGTTATGACGATTAACAAAAGTGATTTACCTGCATCCATCGGGTGGGATGACGACATCATGCAAAAACATCAAAGCGCCTTTGATTCAGTCTTCCTTAGTAGCGCAAAGACTGGGGAGTCGGTTGATGCGATGTTTGAGCGTGTTGCACAACTTGTAACGGCATAGGCCTTTTTTATGCATTCTTCTCTTATTCAAGCTCTCGGTATTGTGGATTGCGTTATCCTGCAACGCATGCAAGATAAACAATTTCAAATCATCCAAAACAACATGCAGTGGTTTCCGCGGCTTTTTGATACCAAGGAAGACCAACATCTTATCGACCTGAATGGTCAGTCTTTGTTTTTGAGTGACTTTTTAGTTGATGCGGTGAATTTTTGGAATATGCACAGCATCGGACAAGTAGAGTCAGGGATTTGGACTGAGCAGCGTGGTGATGATCAGTTTTACTTAGAGGCAGTTGCAGCAAGCACAGAAGACGCGCAGTATCTGGTAATCAAGAACGTCCACCAAGACTTTCAAAAAAAGCAAGAAACTTTGCAGGTCGCCAGAGAGCTACTGATTTCAAATGATGAAATAGTGGAGCGCCACGATTATTTAAATGAACGTTTACGATCAATGCTTATTGATGGCGTTGAAGAGATAAGTGGCTTGCCTTTATATGACGCTATCCAAATGGCAGATATCGGTGTCATCATTTTAGATGCACAGCTCATGGTTCAAGAGACAAATCCCGCAGTTAGGCAAATTTTTGAGATGCCACCAACAGCGGATGCCAGCAGCATTTTTAAAACCTTAAGTGATTTGCTCAGCCGTCAATTCCCTGAGAAAGAGCAATTGTTCAAATCTTATCATCCCTTTAGTGGTGAACTATACTGGCATCAGCCTCCACTTTTACACAAATGGCTAAAGACCGACATTCAGCCCATAAAGGGCAATAGCGGAGAAGTTAATAATTGGGTGGTAACCATAAGTGATGTCACTAGAATCAAATACCTAACCCAGACTAACGAAGAACTCGTTCTGCATGACCCACTCACCGGTCTTCCAAATCGGCAGTATTTTTGGCAGGAGTTAAATCGACAAACTGGCGCGCATAATGAGTTGCAGCTTTTGGTCGTCGACATCGTTAATTTTAAAAAAATTAATGAGTCCTTCGGCTATACTCAAGGCGATGAGCTTCTTAAGCAGTTCTCTTCGCGCATCAAGAGCTCCCTGCCTTCGGGAGTATTTATGGCAAGAGTAGGAGCGAATGAATTTATGGTCATTTACCCTCAGTCAGAGCAAGTCGATTCGCAAGCTGAAACATCGCTCGTTGAAGCGCCCAACAAAAGCAGGCGCGACCTTGGAAACAGAGTGTTGGAGTTAGTTGCTGCCCCCTTCTACTTAAACAATGCGACTCGATGCGAGCTTAAAGTAAAAGCAGGGATATCATGTTTCCCAACAGACGCAAGCTCGCCAGAAGAATTACTTAATTGTGCGGATTTGGCCCTGACTAGCGCCAAACGCAGTGACGAACTAGATTCTCTAAGCTACAGCTCAGAGTTGAAAGTTGCCTCACAGCGCCGAATAATGCTAGAAAATGCACTTAAAATGGGGCTAGATCAGGGGCAACTTGAACTTTACTTACAGCCTATTTTTGACCTAAAAGACAGTCGAATTATCAAAGCTGAGGCATTACTAAGATGGCGCTTTGGTGAGCAACAAGTATCACCAGATGAATTTATTCCCATTGCAGAGAGTAGCGGACTGATAAACCTACTCGGGCGTTATGTCATTAAGCATGCTTGTATCTTGGTGTCTAAGCTAAACGCGCAAGGGATCACCATTCCCGTGTCGATAAATTTCTCACCAAAGCAGATCCATGATTCAAATCTTATCGACTACATTCGAGAATGTATGACTAATTCAAGTATTGCCTCCGACGCCTTAGAGTTGGAAGTCACTGAAGGTGTCTTTGTACACGACTATGAAAAGGTCAGTGGTTTTTTGCAAGCCATAAAAGAAACGGGCTTAAGTGTATCGGTGGACGACTTTGGAACGGGCTATAGCTCATTATCCTATCTTAAACATCTTCCGATTGACGCACTCAAAATTGATCGCTCCTTTATCAGTGATGTCGCGCTAAACGAAGACGACCAAGCAATCGTCAGTGCTATCTTAGCAATGGCTTCTAAATTGAAACTTCAGGTTATCGCTGAGGGAGTGGAAACGTCACCACAAATGAACTATTTGCTTGATAATAGCTGCTCACAAGCGCAGGGTTTTATCTTTAGTGAAGCGTTGCCTGTAGACGCTTTCATCTCCTTGTATCAATCAAAGGCTGATAGCCACTAATCATGCCCAAAGCACGATCAAAAAAAGCTGACCACTACAGGCAGCTTTTTTAGATGTACATACTTTCGACACAATGGGTTTTAGCCCCTAATTCGCAACGCCGCCTTGATTATTCAAGTAGCGGAAAAAATCGCTGTCAGGCTCAACAATAAGCACGTCTTGCTTACTGTTGAAGCTTTGGCGATATGCGTCCATGCTGCGAAGGAAACTAAAGAACTCAGGATCTTTAGAATAGGTTTGCGCATAAATTTGAGCCGCTTGCGCATCGCCCTCACCGCGAAGCTGCCTAGCGTTTCGCTCCGCATCCGCTAGCATGACAGTGACTTTTGCATCGACGTTAGCGCGAATAATTTCAGCTTGCTCTTGGCCTTCAGAACGATACTCTCTGGCGGCCGCAGCACGCTCAGCGCGCATCCGTTCAAAAATCGAGTTTGAAATTTCCTGAGGTAGGTTGATTTGCTTTACGCGCACATCGATTATCTCAATACCAAGCTCATCTGAACTAGTTGATGCTTGAATCATCGCCTCGTCCATTAATTCGCTACGCTCACCCGATACAATCTGCTGGATAGTGCGCGAACCAAATTCTGAACGCAGGCCATTATTAACCTTTTGCTTCAATAAAATTTCAGCTTGCTCTTTCACGCCTCCGGTTGATAACCAATAGCGGCCGAAATCTTGTATTTTCCACTTAACATAAGAATCAACAATCAAATCTTCCTTTTCGATGGTAACGAATCGGTCAGCTCGTTCGTCCAAGGTCTGAATACGCGCGTCTAAACGCTGTACTCGGTCGAAAAACGGGATTTTGAAGTGTATACCTGGTGAGTATACCTTCGTTGAGCCATCGACTTCTTGGCCAACTTTACCAAAAGTAATCACGATGGCACGTGTGCCCTCAGCGACGACAAAGATTGAGTTAAAGCCCAGTATAACAAATACTACAACTAAAATAGCAGCAAAGTTCTTCATCTAGTTTCTCCCTTGTCTACCGCTTGTGTTACTTCGTGAATTGTTCAACACCGGTGTTGCATTAGGACTGTTGTTTACGCGATCCCGAATCTCTTCAAAACTTGTTGAGTTTAGGCTATTTGGGTCACGTTGATTACCACCGCGTTGCTCCATAATCTTATCCAGAGGCAAATACATGATGTTCCCGCCGCCCTCAGTGTCCACCATAATTTTACTGGTGTTGCTATAAACGGTCTCTAAAGTTTCAAGGTAGATACGTTGACGAGTTACCTCAGGTGCTGCGATATATTGTGGTAATAACTCCTCAAAACGAGCAACCTCACCTTGCGCCTCCAAAATGGAGCGCTCTTTATAGGCCTGCGCCTCCTCATTCATACGATTGACTCTACCTCGCGCTTCCGGCTCTATTGCGCGCTGGTAAGCCTCTGCTTCACGAATGAAACGCTCCTCATCCTCCTGCGCCGCAATTGCATCATCAAATGCCGCTCGAACTTGCTCCGGCGGTCTGGCATTGGTGAAGTTTAAGTCAATGATATCAACACCCATGTTATACGGCCCAACGATGCCTTGAAGTTCTTCAAGCACGCGCTGGCGAGCCACTTCACGTCCTTCCGTTAATACCTCGTCCATTTCTGAATGACCGACAACATAACGAATAGCACTATCAAAAGCTTGACTCAGGCTTTGCTCTGGGTCTACGACAGCAAATACCCACTGCTGGGGGTCAAACACGCGATACTGAACTTCCATCTCGACGCTGACCATATTTTCATCTTCGGTAAGCATGGAGCCAGAAGATGCCTGATTTCTTATTGACTGAACATTTACAGGAATAACGTTATCAACAAAGGTGAGCTTCCACTGCAGACCCGGTTGTGCCAAAGAATGAAACTCACCAAAGCGAAGAATGACACCGCGTTCAGCTTCTTTAATCGTGTAAAAACCGCTTAGCACGTAAATAACAATTGCAAGCACTAAAGCAATCGTGATGCCTTTTTTCGACAAGATAGGACCAGAGCCGCCACCACCACCGCCTCCACTTTTTCCGCCGAACTTACCAAAGAGGTTTTTCAATACATCATCTAAATCGGGTGGCCCTTGATCTTTGCCGCCACGATTCTTCCAAGGGTCGTTTTTATTGTCGTTACCACCCGGCTCATTCCAAGCCATACTATTACTCCGCTATTACAGATTCATATTAATATACTAGTTCAAACTACGAATAGATTTACCCTAGTGCAAATTAAAGTGTTACATGGTGTATTTGACGTACGCTTTTAGTCACAGTTCACGTTATTCACTAGAAAGCTAGATAATCGATATTCCAGTTTTTTGTCAATTCGATTCCAGTCGGCGCTCAGCATGTTAATCGTCACAATCCAGCTGCCGCTTCCGTCATATCGCTCTTCAACAATGCAGTCTAAGTCATACAGTATACCACGTAGCTTGCCCTCTTCTGGCGGTATGCTTAGGGTATGATTCACCATCGACTTTCTTAAACACTCAGTGAGGGCTTTTTTTAATAAATCAATGCCTTCACCTTTTTGCGCTGATACCCATACGCGTGATGGCCGTCCTTCTTGATCGCGGTCGATGCGTGGCTCAATATCTTCTAGTCTGTCGATTTTGTTGCAAACAATAAGCTGAGGAACCTCATCGGCGCCAATCTCATTTAGGACTTCGTTCACTTGATCGATGTTTTCAAGGTACTGAGCATCTGAATAATCAACAACGTGAAGCAACAAATTCGCTTCCTGAGTCTCTTGAAGCGTTGCTTTGAAGGCTGCTACCAAATCATGAGGGAGATGTCTAATAAAGCCGACGGTGTCCGCCAATATTGCAGCCCCAACTTCAGCAAGTTCTACCTTACGAAGCGTTGGATCAAGTGTTGCAAACAGTTGGTCTGCCGCATAAACGCCTGCGTCTGTAACGGTGTTAAACAGAGTTGACTTGCCTGCGTTGGTATAGCCTACAAGAGAGACAGTAGGAATTTCAGCGCGTTTTCGCGACCTTCTGCCTTGCTCACGCTGTTTTTGCACCTTTTCTAAGCGTTTAAGAATGGCTTTGATTCGGCCACGCAACAGACGACGATCGGTTTCTAGCTGGGTTTCACCCGGACCGCGTAAGCCGATTCCACCTTTTTGACGTTCTAAGTGTGTCCACCCCCTAATGAGGCGGGTCGAGATATGGCGAAGCTGAGCTAATTCAACTTGCAGCTTACCCTCATGAGTTCTGGCACGCTGAGCAAAGATGTCTAAAATTAAACTGGTCCTATCCAATACGCGACACTTCACAAGTGCCTCTAAGTTGCGTTCTTGGGAAGGGGAAAGACCATGGTTAAAAATGACGACGTCGGCAGATAAAGATTTTACGGTCTGAGCAATTTCTTCCGCTTTGCCAGACCCAACAAAATACTTTGCTTGAGGACTATTGCGGGAGGCTGTGACAACTGCACATTGATTTACGCCAGCCGAAGAAACCAACAGTTGCAGCTCTTGCAGGTCTTCTTTGTTTTGCTCGTCAGAAAAATCTACGTGGACTAAAACCGCATTTTCGCCAGCGTCGAAGCGATCAAACAAATATTAACTCCAAATTAGTCCTGAGAGTCGTCGCTGTGGTTGGTCGGCATTGTAAACGCACGAGACGGTACGACAGTAGAGATAGCATGCTTATACACCATTTGGCTTACCGTATTCTTTAATAACACAACGAACTGATCAAAGGACTCAACCTGGCCTTGAAGTTTGATGCCGTTTACTAAATAAATGGATACTGGGATTCGCTCTTTTCTTAGCGCATTTAAGAATGGGTCTTGTAGAGACTGACCTTTAGCCATTAGACGTCCTTATTATTATTGAAATTGTATAGCCTATGCCTGGTCAATCAGTGTACAACATATTAAGGTGTAGATACACATACTTTTTGTAAGATCTCTTCTAAGTTAGAAGGATTATTCATATACAAAACATGCGCATCTGACCAAGCGTTCAACCATGTTAACTGCCGTTTTGCGAGTTGCCGAGTTGCAATTACTGAGCGCTCTTTCATCTGCTCAAAACTCAATTCGTCGTTGAAATACTGCAAGACCTGCCTATACCCCACACTTCTCATTGATGGCGTATCTGCGTCCAAACAGTATTTGTTGAGTAGATGTTTTACCTCGGCTAATAGGCCCTGTTCTAACATTTGTTCAAATCGCTTTTCTATACGTAAGTGAAGCTCACTTCGGTTCTGTGGAACAATTGAAAAGTTTACGAAATCAAAGGGAAGTGCATCTGTTTTTTGTGCCTGCCAGTAAGACAAAGGCTTCGCAGTGCTCTCAAACACTTCCAGCGCCCGGGTGATCCGCTGCGGGTCATTCGGATGAATTTTTGCCGCACTTTGCGGATCAACCGCTTGCAATCGCTCATGCATTTTACTTAAGCCAAGGTGCTCAATCTGTATTTGAATTTTTTGACGCACTGATTTGTCTGCTTCGGGTATATTTGAAATACCATGATGCAATGCATTGAAGTACATCATAGTGCCACCTGTTAAAATCGGCACTCGCTTGCGGCCGAGTATATCGGTGATGCACTGATTTGTATCATGTACAAAATCAGCCACAGAGTACTGCTCTTGTGGACTAATAATATCGATAAGGTAATGCGGTATGCCTTGCTTTTCTTCTTCGCTAGGCTTTGCGGTACCGATGTTCATATCTTGATAGATAAGCGCCGAATCCACACTGATAACTTCACCATTAATGGCTTTCGCCGTTTCAACCGCAAGGGCAGTTTTCCCGGTTGCTGTGGGGCCCATGATACAGATTACTTGGGGAAATGCCGTCATGATAATGCTAGCGCGTCTAGCCATGTCTCGAAGGCTGATGAAGGAATATTTATGACCTGCTGCTGCAAAAGGTCACCTAAGATTGAAGCATCATGGAGTTTTTCCCTCCCGAGTGTCTCGTTCAGTATACTACTTTCGGCCATTTTGACTAAGCGCTGAGTTTGCGCACCTGTAAGAGGCGCTACTAACATTGTTGCTTTGGCAAGCTCAACAAGAAACATAAACAGCCTGTCATTGCCGACTGGTTTTTCGTCGCCGCTGCAATGCTTAGCGGGCATTGTTTTATCGCTGTGCGCTAATTTATCGCTGTGCACTAATTTATCGCTGTGCACTATGGCTGCAAATACGTGACTCCATGGCAACTCGCGAAGGACACTTGGCACTTGCTTGAGAATAATTTTGCTATTTTGATTTGAAACAACGCAGCCCAGTTGCTCCAGCGTATCCAGCACCTCATGATTGAGTGCGTGTTGAGAACGAATGGAGACGGGCATCAAAAGCGGCTGTATAACCGAGCATTTTGACAAGTTTTGCTGATATTCAAAGGCCAATAACTTCTCTAGGGCAATCGCTCTTAGATCGCCGTCTTGGTGTAAAACGAGGTATTTTCCTAACACAAAATGCTGTGGATTAGCTGCACTGGCTACTGAATTATGCTCTCGCTCGGACGCCGACATAAGGTTTTGGTAGTTTTGCCCGGCAATGCTTGGGTTAATATCGTTATTACGCTTATGCCCACAAGCCTTTCCAGACAATGGTTTCGAGCTGACTGACTGCGCTCTCACCGCGCTGCTCAATGGACGAATGTAATCGTGACGCTCTCGCGTTTCCCTCATTTTTGATGAGGGCTCGTTTATGTGATTAGCAGTATCTTGCCCTTGGCTAAAGGTATTAGAACGCATATCTAAACTAAGTCGAGGTTCTGATGCGCCAACGTTGTCGGTGTTATTACCACACTCAAGCGTAGACTCCTGTGCTGTCTGAGTGTCCACTAAAGCTTTGCTAATTGCTTGAAAAACAAGGTCATGCACTTGCCTTGCATGATGAAAGCGAACCTCGTGTTTCGCTGGATGCACATTAATATCCATATCCTGACTCGGTACAGTAAGAAAAAGCGCATACGCTGGAGAAAGATTGTCAGGCAACATACCCTCATAGGCTTGGCGCACGGCATGTAACAAGAGCTTATCTTTAATCATTCTCTGGTTCACAAATAAGTATTGATGCTCGGTAGTTTGCCAGCCTTCGCCTATTTTTGAGCACCAACCGGTCAGGCTAATTTCGCTGAAACGGTAATTAATAGGGGTGCACAAATCCGTGACTTTTCGCCCACAAACCTGCGCAAACCTGCTGTGTTGACTGTCGTTTGAATACTTCAATAGCGTTTTAGCATTATGTTTTAAACTAAAGCTTATATGTGGATGTGATAGGGCGATGCGCTTAATCATCTGTTCAATATGCTGTAATTCTGTTTTCGGCGTGCGCAAGAATTTTCGCCGTGCGGGCGTATTAAAGAACAAATCCAATACTTCAATGGAGGTGCCTTTTGGGTGAGCAGCAGGTTTTAAACTGACCTCCATGTTCATTCCTTCAGCATGCGCTTGCCACGCCGTATCTTGCCCTTCAGGCTTAGAGCTTAAGGTCAGCCGACTTACCGAACTCACACTTGCAAGCGCCTCACCCCTAAAGCCCATGCTAGCAATCGTATCTAAGTCCTCTAGCTCCTTTAACTTACTGGTAGCGTGGCGACTGAGTGCAAGCGCTAATTGCGACTTTTCAATCCCGCTGCCGTTGTCACGCACTAAAATACGTTTATGTCCACCTTTATCGATTTCTATAAGGATGTTGTCTGCACCTGCGTCAATGCTGTTCTCAACCAGCTCCTTTACCACCGATGCCGGTCTTTCAACGACTTCACCCGCAGCAATCTGATTCGCTACCTGCAAAGGTAATACTTCAATATTGGAAGATGGGCGGGTAAGCAGGTCTGACATAGCGGCTATTTATTTAGGAGCTAGGAATGGTTAGCACTTGTCCGATGCGCACCATATCTGACGATAAATTATTCTCGCTTTTCAGTTTAACCACACTTGTACCATAACGCTGCGCCAACAGAGACAAAGACTCACCGCTTGCAACCTTATGCTGCTGAGGTTCATTTTGTTTCCATTGCGCCCATAGGGTGCCATCTGGTGGTGTCTTTTTAAAGAAAGCTTTTATTGAAGTAAACATCGCATCAGCGAGACGTTCTCGGTGTTTCCGCCAGTTTAAATTCTTCTCTTCTTGCGGGTTAGAGATAAATCCTACTTCAACCAATATGGAAGGCGTTTCAGGCGCGGTTAACACGGCGAGACTGGCGCTTTGAGGCACTTTTTTGTGCATTTTGGTCACGCCTTTCATTTCGTCAATCATGACATTAGATATTTCGTAGCTACTGGCACGGGATAAATCCATGGACATATTAAATATGGTTTCGGCGAAGTATCGCTCGGTATCTCTATCTTCTATAACCTCGGCTGCCGCGCCTAAGAGCTCTGAACTTCGCTCTGTTTGCTCAAGCAAACGTCCGAGTTCACTGTCAGCTCTGCCTTTCGATAAAACCCAAACCGAACCTCCTCGTGGCTGCGGCGTGGTAAAGGCATCGGCGTGTATCGATACCAGCAAATCTGCCTGCGCTTTTGCTGCAATCTTTGGTCTGTCATTTGGAGAAATGTAATAGTCACCTGTTCTTGTCATTACGGCTTTCATGCCAGGCTCTTTGTTGATGCTTGATTCCAGCATTTTCGCAATACTCAGGGTAATGCGCTTCTCGTAGGTGCCCGCAGGGCCAACCGAACCTGGATCAACGCCACCGTGTCCAGCATCAATCACCACAATAATGTCTTTGTCACGATTAGGTGCAGCAGAATTGACGATTTGTCCTTGGCCAACAAAACCTGGATCGACTAACTCAATAACAAGTCTGTCGTCATAACCATTAGATGCGTCGAGCGAAAACAAGTTGGGGCTTAGCTTTTTGGTCGTTTCAATGACAATACGCGTGTCATTTTGTGTTTTAGGCGTGGATTGACGAATACGCCTGATAACACTTGAATCGATATCCAATGTAGAAAATGAATAATTGTTGTCAACACCCTGCAAATCAATGACAACCCGATCTGGATTTTTTAGCGTAAAATAGGTAAACGGTGGAAGGCTAGAGAACTCGAAAACTAATCGGCTTGTTTCCTCATCTTGTGCAAATCGTGCCGCCTTAATTGCAGCTTCTGAGGTGTTCGCATGCGAAGCGCTAAACAAAGCAAACAATGCGATTATCGTTAAAAGCGCAGTCAGACGTCCAGTCAATGACCTTCTAACACTCAGATCCCCTAGCGCTTGCATTTGCTCTGTCTCATCAACTGTGTTTCTAACAAATACTCAAATGAAATCATCTGCGAGTAACTCACTTTTTATTATTAGTATTGTAGACCATTATCAAGCGCTAGCGTTCATCTGCTCCAGCGATAATGCGAACTTCACTTTGCTTTTGCATTAAAGCCCTAAGCGTTTCAACGAGTTTTTGCCCGCGTGCAGAACAACCATTAAGGGAAAACTCTCTAGCGTCACTGTTTAACGCTATAGTAATTTCAAGGTCAGCTAAAGGCAATAAACCTACGCCTTTTTCTGGCCACTCGACTAAACATAGGGTCTCATCGTTGAAGTAGTCTCGTATGCCCATAAATTCTAGCTCTTCGGGATGACTCAAGCGATACAGATCAAAATGGTATACAGGAGTAGAGTGAATATCGTAAGGCTCAACGAGTGTGTAGGTAGGACTTTTCACACTGCCAGAATGCCCTAAGCTGTGCAGCAGGCCTCGGCTGAAGGTTGTTTTGCCAGCTCCTAGCTCGCCTTCTAAATACACAACCCAATTCGCTATCCCACTGTTCTGTAAGGCTTGAGACACAGATGATGCTAAATTCAGGGTGTCAGACTCCTGTATACAAACGACTGTTAGCGCTAATTGCTTAGGTTTCATGTTTATAGCCTTGCCCTCGTTACTCATTCACTATTGAGCGAATGGTATCAAACAAATCACTTGCGAGCAGGCCGCGCTGTCCAAATTCATCGGCCACGATGTCGCCCGCTTTAGCATGTAAAGACACACCAAACTGACAAGCCATATCCGTTTTAAGACCTTGTGCGACTAAGGCACCCAAAATACCTGTTAGGACATCCCCCATACCGGCAGTAGCCATACCAGGATTGCCGTGGCGACACACCCAAGAGTGCTGTTGATTGTCAACAATGCTGCCGGCGCCTTTCAATACACAGGTTGCATCGTATCTTTGCGCACACTGGCGAGCGTAGTTAAATCGATTTGATTCAATATCTTCAATTGACACGTTTAACAAGCGAGAGGCCTCGCCTGAGTGAGGGGTGATAATACAGTCTGGCAATGCCACAAAAGAAGTATTCACCGCTTTAAGGTTGAGCGCATCAGCATCGATAACCACGGGTTTAGGATGATGCTGGCAATAATCCATCGTTGTATCAAAGACTGATTTTGCCCAGTCATCTCGACCTAAACCTGGGCCGATAACAATACTGGTAGCCCAATCTAACGCTTCTTCTAATCCGCCGCTGATTACCATCAATTCGGGGCGGCCTGCACATATCTGAACAATAGACTGCTGGTGTGCAAACACCTTCACCATGCCAACGCCTGTGCGAAGCGCTGCTTCAGAGGTCATTCTTATCGCGCCTGACATACCCGCATTACCGCCTATGCAAAGCAGACGCCCATGATTGCCTTTATGGCTATTGATTGGCCGTGGTGCTAGACCTTTAAAATGCTTGATATCCATGGCGGTAGCGTCACTACGGGCAAGCTCTGAAAAGGCTTTGCCTATGCCTAAGTCAGCGAATACCAATTTTCCGCAATGTTGTTTACCTGCGCCAGTCGTGAGCCCTAACTTTATACCCACAAACGTCACTGTTACATCTGCTTGGATACAGTGACCTAAGGTTTCACCCGTATCGCCACACAGTCCGCTTGGCACATCAATACTCACGACAGGCAGAATTGATGCATTAATCGCCTCAATTACATCTGCAAACTCATTTCGTACCAAGCCATTGATACCCGTACCAAGCAAGGCATCAATGACTACTTCTGCTTTATTCAGCATAGAGACGTCAAAAGTCTGCACTGCAGAGCCTGTTGCAAGCCACTGAGCCTTTGCTTTAGCAACATCTCCATGCACTTCTCTGTCGGGTTCAATGGCGCATAAAGTGACATTTTTTCCGGCTTTAACGGCATTTACCGCCGCGATATAGCCGTCTCCCGCATTGTTTCCTATTCCTACAAGCACCAAATAGTTGTCAATATTGGGAAATTGCAGTGCGGCTTGGTCAAATACGGCGCGCCCGGCCTTTTTCATCAAATCGTACATCTCTATTGAAAGGCTTTCTGCGGCCGCTCTTTCGTACTGCCTTACCTGATCTGCTCGGTAAAGTTTCTGTGTTAAACTTAGGCTATTATCTTTTTCGAGCATGAAACGCGTCCTAAAGTGCAATCCATAAATTTCAAGGTATTAGCAGACAATATCAAGGCTTGGGGGAAATCGCTAGGTTTTCAACAGGTCGGAATTGCAGATATTGATTTATCGCAACACCAAGCTGCACTGCACAGCTGGGTGGAGAAAGGCTATCACGGTAGCATGAGCTTTTTTGAACGCAATTCACACAAACGCCTCCAACCAGAGCAGCTTGTGCCAGGCACGCTCAGAATCATTAGCGTGCGAATGAACTATTTGCCGCGGGAGGCTAAGTTCGCTCGCACCCTCAGTCAACCGCATACTGCTTTTGTTAGCCGCTATGCGCTGGGTAAAGACTATCACAAACTCATGCGCAAGCGCCTAAAACAACTCGCGCAGAAAATTGAGCGCTATTGCGAACTGGAATTTAGCTTTCATCCCGAAAGTGATGCACAGGGGAGCGCATTGTCTTATCGCCCATTTGTAGACTCTGCTCCAGTCCTTGAACATGCAATTGCAGAAAAAGCAGGTCTTGGATGGACTGGTAAGCACTCACTTACTATTAATAAAGACGCGGGCTCTTGGTTCTTTCTAGGCGAGCTGTTTATTAATTTACCGCTTCCCATCGACCAGCCCGTAGAGGAAGGTTGCGGCACTTGCAACGCATGCATGTCAATCTGCCCTACGCAAGCCATTGTTGCGCCTTACACCGTTGATGCTCGTAAGTGTATTTCTTATCTCACAATTGAGCATGAAGGTGCGATTCCCGAGGAGTTTCGTTCAGCCATGGGTAATCGCATTTATGGCTGCGACGATTGCCAACTGGTATGTCCGTACAACAAAGATTCACATCAAAGTGAGGAAAGTGCATTCCAAGCGAGAGAAGAATTGGACAAAAGCTCATTGTTGAGCCTGTTTAACTGGTCACAAGACACTTTTTTGTCGCGCTTAGAAGGCTCACCAATTAGGCGCATCGGGATTAAGAAATTCAAACGCAATGTCAGTGTTGCCATAGGAAACGCGCCCTTTTGTGCGACCTATACCGAGGCGCTGGAATCCGCACTTAAACACGAAAAGGACGATGTGCTTATTGAGCACTACCGCTGGGCTTTGGCGTCGCAATATGCAAAAAAAGGCGCTATCGATGTTAGCCAAGGTAAGGCTCAGGAGCGAGAAACGGAGGAATTATGCACTCTGACAAAAAACGTGAGCACGACTGAAGATATTTCAAGACAGCAGGCTCGCTTAGTTCGGATTATTGAAAAAGGCCTGCCGCGTGACGCTTAGCAGGCTGGAACGATTCATCTGCAATTATGCTTGGTGATAAGGTTTGGATAGTCGATGAACAGCATCAACAAAATGCCCTGCATTTTCGGGCGGCACATCTAAATGGATTCCATGTCCTAAGTTGAACACGTGCCCCTCACCTTTGCCGAAGCCGGCGAGGATATCTGAGACTTCTTGTTCAATCCTGGCCTTCGGCGCATATAAAATCGACGGGTCCATATTGCCTTGAAGCGCGACTTTATCACCTACACGCGCCTTTGCATCAGCAATATCGATAGTCCAATCCAGTCCAACTGCGTCACAGCCAGTCGCTGCGATGGACTCAAGCCACATTCCGCCATTTTTGGTAAACAGAGTCACAGGGACTTTTTGCCCCTCATATTCGCGTGTTAAACCATCTACGATTTTTTGCATATACTGCAGGGAAAACAGCTTGTAATCACGCGGGCACAGCACTCCCCCCCAAGTATCAAAAATCATTACCGACTGAGCGCCAGCAGCAATCTGTGCGTTCAAATAGATAATAACAGAGTCTGCTAATTTATCTAAAAGCGCATGTAAGGCTGAAGGGTCGGCAAAGGCCATTTTTTTAATTTTGGTAAAGGCCTTACTCGAACCGCCCTCAATCATATAAGTAGCAAGCGTCCACGGGCTGCCTGAAAAACCAATTAAGGGGACTTCACCTTTAAGGTTCTTGCGTATTGTTCGCACTGCATCCATAACGTAGCCAAGCTCTAGCTCTGGGTCCGGCACGGGTAATTTATTGACGTCTGCTTGACAACTTATGGTGTGTTTGAATTTTGGACCTTCACCCGTTTCAAAGTATAGTCCAAGACCCATAGCATCCGGTATGGTAAGAATGTCAGAAAACAAGATGGCAGCGTCTAGTTTGAATCTGCGAAGTGGCTGTAGTGTGACTTCACATGCGAGTTCAGGATTTGTGCAAAGGGCCATAAAATCGCCAGCTTCTGCGCGCGTCGCTTTGTACTCTGGTAAGTAGCGACCGGCTTGTCGCATCATCCAAACGGGCGTCATATCCACACTTTGCTTTAATAGCGCGCGAAGATATCGGTCATTTTTTAAGGTTGTCATTACTAGTTATCTATCCTTCACCGCGAGCGGTCATGTTCATGCCTTTACATTTGTGGACTATCGCAGCACGCCACGAATTTGTCTAAATGCAGTGTAAATTGAGCGTTTACTCAGGGCGCGAAATATTACGCTAAATTTACTCTAACTGCTGTATTCTTTTTAAGGTTTCTTCTATTAACAAGCCAGCAATACTAAGTTTAGGGGGGATTTTAGGTAGAGCATCAATATCAAACCAATCGGCACTAAGAATTTCTTTTTTATCTAATACTAAATCACCACCAGCATAGTCCGCTAGATACCCGACCATAATTGAATGTGGAAACGGCCACGCTTGACTACCAAAGTACTCAATGTTTTTAACCTCAATACCGACCTCTTCTTTTACTTCTCGGTGCACCGCTTGCTCGAGAGACTCTCCACTTTCAACAAAGCCTGCAAGTGTCGAAAAAAATCCAGCCCTTTGATGACGCACGCCTTGAGCAAGTAAAATTTTGTCGTCTTTTCGAATCGAAACAATTATGCACGGAGATACCCTTGGGTAAGAGCGATGACCACATGTATAGCAATGCATCGCCATTTCCCACTGCACTTTTTGCATAGCGTCGCCGCACTGTCCGCAATATCGGTGGGTTCGCAGAAATATTGCATACTGCCATGCTTTCGCCAGATGTTGAAATTCTTCAAATGAAAGCACGGCCAGCGCCTCACGCATCGACAATAACTGATAGTCTTCTTGCTCAAGCACTTCTTTTTGCATATCTAACAAGATATGCGCTCCGTAGGCGCTTTGGTCAATGACTTGGTCGTGTTCGTAACTCGAGAAATCATCAAGTGAGATATCAAATAGACTCGTTAAACGAATGCCTTCAAGTTCCCTATTGGGCACTACCCAACGATTGTCTGAAAATATAAACGGTATTTTTTTCAATGGCGACACGTTGGACGGCTTGTTGACACTATGTGACTGGCTTTCATATTGTGGGCGCGCTCCTTATTTAAGCCTATATCGAGTTGATGCTGTTGTTATCATAATAATTCACTGAACACGTGGCAACCCAGCATAGGTTTACAGCAAGCGGTCACGGTGAGAGTCAAAACCGCGTTTATGCCTGTCAAAAGTGCTTGTTGTTTCATTCATGTGCAAAGCAGTGATACAATCATCGCTAAGTGTTCATCAACACATTCGGAGCATATCACTTGTCGGTCGCCCTAACTAAGCATCAACAATCTATTTTCAAAAAAGCCCAAGATTTCTGCGACAAACGCGGGGTGCGCTTTACACCGCTGCGTGCTCGAGTATATGAAATCTTATTGCAGGAAGAGTCATCCATTGGTGCTTATGATCTACTCGACAAGCTTCGTAATGTCGAAGACAACGCTAAGCCACCTACTGTTTATCGGGCTTTGGACTTCTTTTTAGACCTTGGATTAGTGCACAAAGTTGAATCGAACAATACCTTCAAGGCTTGTCATCACTTTGGTTGTGCGCATCCTGTACAGTTCTTGATATGCGACTGTTGTGGTGACGTGCAAGAAATACAATCACAGGGGGTGAAAGAAACCCTTGAGGCTCAGGCACGTGAAAATGCCTTTGAAATTCAATCGCAAACCATTGAGGCTCACGGCCTTTGTAAGCAATGTCGCGCGTAATCGAAATCAAGATAAAAAAAGTGATTACTGCGTTTAGGCGTAAATAAAGCTATACTTAACAAGGTTTTGATAAAAATTGAAAGGCGAAGGCCACACTAACTGTTTCCAACTCGCATAGGAATGTGCACGTTGACGTGTCAATGAGTCTTCTTGTGTGCGTTAAATATGATTAAAATACATAATAATAATTGAAGCTTAATAAGGACATAAATACCATGAAAAAATTAACGTTAGCTATTGCGTTTGCCCTTGCGGGTAGCGCTACCTCAGCAATTGCTCAAGATGCGCCCCCATACGAAAACTGGGTGGGTGGTTTCGCCCAGTATTATAATGCAGACTCTGAAAAGCCAGAGCCCGTTGGCGGTCTTGAAGACGGAAAAGGCTTTGGTGCAGAAATGGGCTTTCGCTTCGACCCCTCTTGGGCGCTTCGTTTTGAATTAGGTCGCGTATTGATTGATAACGACGACAACAATCGCTCTTCTTTGGCCGATGATGGCACAATGCTTGGCGCTGATCTTATGTATTTCCTTGAAGATGATGCGGCTTATGTATTCAGTGGATTGCGTCAGCAGTCATTAACTGACAGCTATCGTATGGCAAGTCTCGGTGTAGGTAAACATTGGAAAACAGCTGAAAACTGGCGTGTTATTACCGAAGCCGCAACTTATTACGATTTCGGTCAAGGTTATAACGAGTTTAGTTTGAAGCTAGGTCTAGCCTACGTTTTTGGACTGAACACTGGGCCTAAAGCGCAACCTGATTCTGATGGTGACGGCGTATTTGATGCAATGGACCGATGCCCTAACACACCTGCAGGCACCGAAGTAGATGCAACTGGCTGTAATATCGACTCTGACGGCGACGGCGTGCGCAACAGTGTTGACCAATGTCCGAATACACCAGCAGGCACTGAAGTGAATGCGCAAGGTTGTGCAATCAAAGATTCTGACGGCGACGGCGTTGTAGACGCACTTGACGAATGTGCAAATACCCCAAGCACCGACCGTGTTGACGCCAAAGGCTGCAGCATGTTTGAAGAAACGGAAGTATTTGTAGAGCTTGATATTTTGTTCGATAACAACAGCAGTGTGGTAAACAATCCAGATTCAGAAATGATCGTTGAATTTGTTGAGTTTATGCGCACTTATCCAAATACCCGCGTAAGAATCGAAGGTCACACATCATCAGTGGGTACCGAAGAGTACAACATGGCGCTGTCTGAAAGACGTGCAGAAGCTGTGAAGCAGGTACTTATTGATCAATATGGCATTGCAGCAAGCCGCTTAAGTACGATTGGATACGGTGAAACACGTCTTAAGTTTACTGAAAATACACAAGAAGCACATCGCTTGAATCGTCGTATTGAAGGTAAAATTACAGCCACTGTAGAAGAAAAGCTTACTCGTTAAGCACTAGCAAAGTAAATTGAAATGCGCTGTCATCTATTGATGACAGCGCTTTTTCTATCCTGATTATACGCTGCTTTAATCCCCCACCTGCTCCGCGCTTTTTAACGGCCTCAACGCAAAGGTATTGACATCAATTGGTCGTGAGCAGTCATATATAACGTTTTTTCATCACCCGATAGCGTTGCGTTAGCGGTTGCCTTACCGGTTCTTATTTTGGCTAAGAGGTCACCTTGTTCAGTAAATACAAAAACGCCGCCTGGCCCGGTTGCAAAAATATAACCTTCACTGTGCACGACCATGCCATCCGGAAGCCCGCGCTCCCCCTCTTTGCCGACAAGCCCTGAAGCATCATAAAACACACGCTTGTTTTCAAGGGATCCGTTTTCGGCTACATCGTACTGATGCCACATAGCTGCATCTCTATCGGATGCGGCCACGATGACTCGCGATTCATCTGTGGTTAATACAATACCGTTAGGATACTTTACCGAGTCATCCTCAAGAATAAGCTCGTTTGATGAGGTCAACCTAAAGATGCCGTCAAAGTCTAACTGCCTGTCTCGCTCGCGGTCGCTTAAGCCATAAGGCGGGTCGGTAAAATAAAGATCACCATTGCTGTGGAAAATAGCGTCATTGGGACTGTTGAAACGTTTGCCCTTAAAGTTATCGGCTAACACAGTGAAGCTAGGAGCGGGTTCATCAAGCGCTGCGTCCATTGTAACCACTCGTCTGTCGCCGTGCTGCATAATAAGTAGTTTGCCGTCTTTTGTTAACAGCAAACCATTTCCGCCCTCTTTAGAATCGTTTTCGCTAAGGCCTGTTGCACCAGAGGGCGTCAGATAGACCTCAACTTCATGACCGGGCTTGTATTGATACAAAGTGTTTTGAGGTACATCAGAAAACACAAGATACCCGCCGTCTTCTATCCACACAGGGCCTTCAGACCATGAATAGCCCTGACCTAATACCGAGAAGCTAGCGCTCGGGTCAACAATTTCCAGCGCAAGGGAATTGTAAATTTCTACATACGGCGTATCACTTGCTTTCACATGAGTACTTAACAAGAGTGCAAAGGTGAATGCACCACTTAAGCACGGTTTAATAAAGGTTTGAAGAAGCTTAGTCATAGATAGTCCTCTACTTAAATCATAGATTATTTAAACGAGTCAGAGTGCAATTGTAGACCAGTTATTTATGGGGCGTATTGATCATTTTGTACTGCAAATATCATTACGTCTTAGTAATTATCTGAAAACTCAGGCCCTGCATAGTTATCAAAACGAGAGAACTGACCTTGAAAGGTCAGGCGGCTTGTGCCAATGGGGCCGTTTCGCTGTTTACCGATAATAATCTCAGCAATGCCTTTGTATTCACTGTTTTCATTGTAGACTTCATCGCGATAAATAAACATTATCAAGTCGGCATCTTGCTCAATTGAGCCAGATTCACGAAGGTCAGAATTGATTGGGCGCTTATCGGAGCGCTGCTCTAGACCACGATTGAGTTGCGACAAGGCAACTACAGGAACCTCCAGCTCTTTTGCCAAGGCTTTAAGCGATCGGGAGATTTCGGCAATTTCCAATGTTCGGTTGTCACTTAAGCTCGGGACTCTCATAAGCTGCAAGTAATCGACCATAATCATTGATAAACCGCCTTTCTCACGCGCCAATTTTCTGGCCCTTGTTCGCAAGTCCATGGGCGTTAAGCCCGAACTGTCATCAATATATAAACAGTCCCTCTTGTGAAGGCTCTGCATGGTTTGCTGGAGTTTCACCCAATCCGTATCGTCCAATTTGGCCGTTCTGATTTTGGTCTGATCCACGCGGCTCAGCGAGGCGAGCATTCTCATCATAAGCTGCTCTGCAGGCATCTCCAGGCTAAACACAAGCACCGGCTTTTCCTGAATCATCATGGCGTTTTCGCATAAATTCATAGCGAAGGTCGTGTTATGCACACAAATATCTTGAGCAATGAAGTTGTGTTCATTCGGTACCGTCAGGTCGTATACTTGTTCGTATCCCTGATAATCGATACTTACGATTGCATCCCAGTAAATATCTGAGCTTGCAATATTTGTTAGATAGTCATCATTAAATAGCTGTGCAAAGTGTTCGACGCGACTTCTGCTTAAACTTCGTTTGCTAGCGCCTTTCAAATGTGGGTTGTACCCTTCAGGGAGAGGCAAGTTCGCCCTCTGATAAATACTACGCCAAGACTGATTGCCCTTGAGAGCAAGAATATAGTCGCATACTGAATCCGGCACGCTATCGACATTGGAGTGATGTCGTTTTTGGCAAAGCCAATCCTGCGCCCGTTTGACCCTATCTTGCTTGCCTATCATCCCTATTTCATTGAGGAGAATGTCGAGGCTGTCTCGATGCAGGACCTCGACTTCGTATTGCGGATTATCGAAACCATTTTTGCGTCTAAGTTTGCTCAGCACACCAAATCGCAGCAACAAGTGCTGTACTTGCTCGGCAAGCTTGATGGACGCTGTTGCGTAACTCGCTCGCACCTGACCGTTTGAACAAAAGTAAACACCGCCATCACACGCAAACATGCGATTCAAGCAAAGTGCGATTAAGTCTTTATCAAGGCAGAATATTTCTTGCGGGAGTGTTTTCTCTAGCGCCGATTTTCCCCACAGGCCAAAACGCCTAAGCGTATCGGTTACTGGATTAAAACGCTGAACACTTTGCCAAAACGTTTCACTGGTTTGTTCCCGAAAACCATCCCCTAAGACACGAGTGAGACTGTCGTAACTATCAGGTAAAGGCAGGGCAACCTGATTACGCCATTGACTCACCGTTGAAGCTTGCACACCCAAACGTTGTGAGATTTGCTTTGAAGTTAACCCAAGCTCTTTTATCGCCGTGTTTACCGCAGCAGAAAACATCGCCTTCGCTAGGCTTATATCACCAGTCTTGGCAGAGACGCGGCAGCTGGGCGCTCTTTTATGGGAATTTTGTTCGTTTCTTCCAGCGGACTCTACGCAATTGACTTTTACGCCACGATAAGCCGACATTGCCTTAATAAAATCGCTGACAATCTCTGAATTGGTATTGGTAAATAAAGGACTACTTTGGGTTGTGCCGCCATCGGACACAAAATAAGCAATGGTTTTGACGATATGCGAGGCCATTTTTTTGCATCCGAATATCGGAAGGTGACGAGGCAATGCGATTTTTTCACCCACTTTCAAATTTTCAAGCGCTTGCCAACCGCCTCCCGTTAAAAATGGATGTGTAAGCGTTGTCTTTACGCTACGCCCGAGGGCAGTCGTTACTTTAAATACTGGTTTTTTACCGTCATCTACGAACTCGCTGGCTTTGCTCGGTTTGAGACGGAAATCAGACCTTAGCGAAGTAACATTCGCCTGTTTTTTCACGACCATATCTTCAATGGTTTGCAATTCACCTGTTTGCGGATTAACCAACATAGAATCAGCAGCAAGGCATTTCCCCATCGACGGCCGGGCAGCAACAATAATGAGATCTGAAGGCTGCAAACCACTGGTTTTCTTGTCTAGGTCGTCAAAGCCAGTAGAAACGCCAGTGACTTCCGCGTCTTGTTTAACAAGCTCGTCGAGTCGGTCAACCGTTTTCTTTAATACGCTTTTGACATCCACTGGTCCTTCGCCAGCGGCGGTGCGCTTTTCAGCAATTTCGAATACGCGGGTTTCGGCTAAGTCTAAGACCTCTTTACTGTCTCTTCCCTCAGGGTTGTAACCCACCTCAGCAATATCATGGGCAACACCAATGAGCTCTCTTACTACCGCTTTTTCACGAATGCTGTGTGCGTAAGCGGCAATGTTGGCAGCACTTGGCGTATTTTTTGAGAGTTCAATGAGGTATGGGAAACCACCGGCGTCTTCAAGCTGGTTGTGCAGGCTTAATTCGTCTTTAACAGTCACTGCATCAACAGATTGAGTAGCATTAATAAGACGAATAATCGCAGCATAAATAATGCGATGAGAGCGATTGTAAAAATCATTTTCCATGATCACATCGGCAACTTTATCCCACGAATCTGGCGATATCATCAAAGCGCCAAGAACAGACTGTTCCGCCTCAATGCTATGAGGCGGAATGTTGAGTTTTTCTATATTGTTGGTCGAGTTTTGTGCCACGTAACGCCAATGCCTTTTAAAATCGGACAGTTATTATGGAGTAAATCTCACGATTTGTCCTACCCAATCTCCATCGTATTGGTACTTTTTAAGCACATTGTTTTACAAGGACACAAGTTGCGAAGGCTTTACATAAAGGATGCAGTTAAAGCAGCTTTGGCATATGAGTAAGGAGGTGTGTTAGCTATAAGCTTGTTTGGCCTGCTCTCTACACCCATCTTACTGTGCGTTGTATCGCGGCCTACTAGTCGTGAAAAGCCTTAGCTAGTGAGCTGAAATCAGGTCCAACTTCTTTCAAATCCCGGAATTTTATTATTAAGAAATAACTAAACTGTCGATTTGGGTGCTTGACATGCCACAAAATCCTATTGGATGACATCATTCAAGTATGGAAGGCGCAACAACTGATCTACGCAATAATCTGAAAGTACACCAGCCTTAAAACTCTTAAACTCTGAGTCAAGGTTTAGGAAGTCAAAAAGTGACTAATCTAATCTTAGCACCCTTGTAAGCACCTGTTTTGATGTAATTAGTCGGGCACTTTCGCAAGGAATAAACTTCTTTAAGTGAACAACACTTAACGACAATAAGAAGGCTATCCTGATGCATCAAAGAGCCGCCAGGCGCTTAGTCTCCAATCTGTTTTTCGCTCTAAGTTTTAGCGGTATTAGCAATTGTCAAATGTAAAGGTTCAACGGAATTAGGAATAACTTAATGAAAACAATTTTAGTGATAGGTGCGTCGGGCTTACTCGGAGGAGAAGTGGTCAAGCTATTGTCGCACAACCACCATGTGATCAAATCCTCATATAATGATAACGCTTATCCTGTTGACATTACCGATATCAACTCAATTAATACGCTTTTACTTAAAACCGGCAAAGTTGACGGCATTATATGCACAGCGGGTATGGTTCGATTTGTTGAGTGGTCTAAGGCCTCGGATGATGACTGGGCTCACGGGCTTAAAAACAAACTGATGGGACAGATCAACCTCCTTCGATACGGTGCAAGATATCTAAATGACGGTGGGTGCATGGTATTGACCACTGGCGCTTTAGCCCAACACCCCATTGCTGGCAGTGCCATTGTTTCAACAGTGAACGCTGGTGTGGAAGCAGCTGTCAAAAGCGCAGCTTTAGAATTGAATGACACAAATATCCGTATTACGGCTGTGTCACCGGGCTGGGTCAAAGAGACAATGCAGTCAATGGGTTTAGATTCTACCTCTGGGACTGCTGCTAAAGATATTGCAATAAAATATGCGCAACAAATCGAAACCGGCGAAAATGGTAGTATTATTGTTTTGTAATATCTAAATCCATGAGGACTCATACGGCCAACATGGTTGTTAGTGGGTAAGTACATAAAAAGGAACATTTGAAGGCCAATAAGAGCCCGTGAGCCAGCCCTCAAAAAGGAGTCATCTCAAAACTACTATGCAAAAAAACAACACGATGTATCTGCGCAGAATGGTCATCGTAGTGCAGACCACGATCTCCTTGAAACTCACTAATGATTAACTGCCAAATCAATTATGACTCAAAACAAGTAAGAGAAGATAAATTGTGCTAACGCACACAAAATCTGTTGAATTAATAATCGAATCCCTGCAAGAAACAATTACTCTTCTTCAACCTGCTGAAGTTCGCATACTTTTTGCGGCAAGAGCTGGCGCATTGAACAATGCCGATGAGCCTGAACAACTAGAACGCTTGTGTCGTTACATCAGTCGCCCAGCTATCACTGAGCAGCGCCTAAGCATGACGCAACATGGACAAAGAGCCGCCTTTTGGCGCTTGTTGTTCGGTCATAAAACTAGCAAAGCCGTCACACTGGAAGCACCGCAAATCAGTCTGATTGAAAGCAGTATACTCAAAAAGACAAACGCGTTACTGGCTAATGGTGGATACACCTGTCAGGTATGTCAGTTATGTGCTTGGAAAAATTGTAGTTAACTTTTCTATGTCCTTTAAGTCTTAGCGAAAGGTAGCTTCAATATGCCTTGAAGTCGAGTAAAAACCCCAGCGTAATGTCGTTTTATATACAAAATCAGCATCTTAATGGTGTTTTTTAAGGAATTACGGAGCAAACCTGAGAAGTTCATGAAGGTTTCAAGGGCAATAAATATCACCCGAGTTAAACTCGCTGACGTGAGTCAGCTTTTACTAAACTTCTAAGGAATTAGATATGCAGAAAATTAAAAAATACGCGATTGTAGGAGTACTTGCATTGACAGCAAGTCTTTTCTCTGTGTCTGCCAGCGCTTGGCCAATTATTGGACCAATTATAATTTGTGATGGTGAAGACAATTGCAGGGTCATATTCTTAGAGAGCGAAGAAGAATAGTAGTATTTCGTTCGGTCATTATTATTGATTAGTGACCGAACTTTTGTTTACTAACACCGCTTCACGGCTTATTTGTCGCAGCTAATTATTGCTCGCTCAAAGTTATCCTGCCGTTAACCGTGGTGATATCGACTCTTGCATCGGGATTGCCCGCTGAAAAGCGAAGCCATCTGCGTGGACCATATTCTGCTTTTTGCGGCTCATCATCGCTTAAACGATTGCGAATACTGCCACCGGCGTGTGCCTCAATATCAAATTGCGCTTGAACGTCGCTGGGGAGCTCAAGTTCAATACTGCCGCCAACAGAGCTTAAATTAACTACCGCAGATGGTAGCAATGACATAGAAAGCTCCAAACTGCCGTTTACTGTATTTGCTTCAACGGTTGACACACCTTGCAGGTTGAAATCCATATCTCCGTTAACCGTTTCGGCAGTAATCTCTGTCGCATTGCTGTCGATATTCAAATTGCCGTTCACCGCACCTACTTTAATTCCCTGCTCACCCACGTGTCCAATCTTCACATCACCATTAATGGTTTCTACGTCAAGACTACCTTGCATGGATTGCGCGTCAATATCGCCATTGACTGTTTGTAAACTGATACTGTTGTTTAAGTTTTTGGCGCTAATGTCACCATTCACTAACTCCAGTGAACTGCCTCCCTGTACGCCGTCAATGTTCACGTTTGCATTTACCGCATCATAATTCACTCGAGCGTTGGTAGGCACGTAAATGAGAATGTCGTCACCGTCTATCGAACCTGCATTCCAATTACCCCAGCTGCGGTTTTCCTCAACTTTGATAATGATTTCAACGGTTTTACCGTTCCGTTCAAAGATAAACTCTTCGGTATCATCTCCCAGCTCGCCACTTATGCTCACTTGAGATTTATCCCAAACTCGAATTTCTGCCGTTCCACTGGTGTGCTCAATTTGCACAATACCATTGGGATCTGCATCCATCACTTCATCTACTTTTTCACCGGCGTAAGCCAGCGATATCGAGCCGATTGAAACTACAAGGGCCAATACGCTTGCGCCAACTACGCGCTTAATACTATGTGTATTGTGTTCATTCATTGCATACTCCTAAATATGTTGCCAAGACGGCACATGCGCCTTTTCAATAAGGGCAAGTTGCTGCTGATATACTTGTTTTAACATGCGCAATAAAGCGGGATTGTTTGGCGATGTCTCAAGCGCTTTTTTTATGGCGTCTTCGGCTTCATCAAGCTCTTGCATTTGTTTTTGCCAATCGTTAGATGCTGGACTCATGTTTTCAAAGCTTGCCAGTAGTGCCTGCTTTTGCTGCTGATGATTCTCACTCATGCTTTTGACTAACAACTCACTTTGAGACTGATGCCCTGCGTAAAAGCTCAAGCCCGCCACAAGCATCACGGCAAATACCGATGCAAATACCGCAGTACGCTGAAAACCAAATCCCCATCCACGATGGACACTCTTCTCCTGATAGACTTCGTGTTTATCAAAACCTTGGATCCCGTATTCAATTCCTTGCCAAAGATCTCTACTTGGCAATTTCTCAGAGTTGATGCGCATTTGAGTGATAGATTCGTCTAGCAAATTTTGCGAGCTAAGGCTTTTATCGCTTGAGTTATCCACCGCCTCTTTATTCAATCCACCCTTATTCATTTATTGCTGCCTCTAACAAATTCTTCGCTTTATGATATTGAACTTTGCTGGTACTCACTGAAATACCTAAGTTTTCTGCAATCTGTTCGTGTCGATAGCCCTCAACAGCATACAATATAAAAACGTGGCGCATACGCTGGGGCAGTTGCAGTACAAGTTTTTCAAATTCATCTTCACAATAATCCCCCCAGCCAGCGCATTCTTGTTGCGTTGAATCATCTATCGAAAACATCTTTTGCCACCATGAGCGCTGCTTTCGAATGTATGAGATGCACACATTACTTGCAACTGCATGCAGATAAGTCGAGAACTTGCTCTCTCCCTTAAAGTTCTGCATCTTTTGCCATAGCTGAATGAAGACTTCTTGTGCGGCATCTTCCGCCTGCGACTTGTCGGCGCATAACCGAAAACAAAGTCCATACACTCTTGCTACATGTAAATCATAAAGTTTTCGATACGCAATCGTGTCGCCCTGCTGGGCTAGGCGAACTAACCCAAGCTCCTCATCTTTACTAGCTTGATAAGCGGAATTCTCGTGAACACTTTCACTGTCTTGCACTAATTGCATATGCGACGTTAGTTCCTTGGTAACAGCTTTTTTTCGGTATATATTTGTCATTACTGTTTAATATGTCGGTGCTTAAACTCAAAAGGTTTATTCAGAGTATCTTATGTTTGCGGCAAAAGGGACTTCCATCTAAGATTAGGTCAAGTTTTTCATTTTCAAAACTCAGTGGAATCAATATGCGAATAACAGGCCTTTTTGCAGGCAAGCCTCAGCCATTTGGTCCGCGCAAGGCCCCCAGTAGCATAATCAAAGAGTTGCACGAATCACTTCGCATAAACGAAGATGGCGCACAAGAGGATGAGCAAGGAAATAAAAAGCTACATGGTGGACCGCAAATGGCCCTTCATCAGTACGCGCAAAAAAGTTACATTGCTTTACAAAACGCCTTCCCAAAAACCGCTTATTTGATGTCAATCGGCAGCATTGGCGAAAATATTTCTGCGCCTGATATGGATGAAAGCAATGTCTATATTGGTGATGTATATAAAATGGGCGAGGTTGAGCTTCAAGTCAGCTCCCCGCGAGCGCCGTGCTCGAAAATAAACCATCGCTATGGCCAGAAAAAAATCGATACTTTCGTGCTCGAACAGGGAATATGCGGATGGTATTTTCGTGTGCTTAAAAATGGTGTCCTTCATCATGATGATGAAATTAGCTTACTCGCGCGCAACGCTAATCCAGTGAGTGTTAGAACGCTTATGTTTATGACAAAACCACCGGCTGGAAGGCACTTTACTGACGAAGAATTAGCGCATGCAGCTATAACGCCTGGACTTGCCCCAGAATGGCAACAAAAACTGCAAAGGCTATTGCGTTAAGAATAAGCCTATTGCATTTTAACCATACAGTTTTCTTTCGCTAGCTTTTCTCGTTCGCTTTGGATATCCAAAGAGTTTTTTGAATTATGGAATAGCGTGCGATAGTCACTCTTGTGCTGTTTACGTAACTTCCCCCAAATAAAACGCTCAATTTCCTTCTCACTTTCTAAAATTAAGCCTGGGACTGGAACGGGTTTTCGGCTTTGCTCATCAATGGCTACCATGGTGAAATAGGAGGTATTGGTGTGCTTATCGACGCCGCGTTTAAAATCCTCAGAGATTACTTTGATGCCAACCTCCATTGACGAGCGTCCCACATAATTAACCGAAGCCATGAGCGTCACCAGCTCACCCACATCTACAGGATTGACGAAGTTCACCCCGTCTACGGATGCTGTTACACAGTACTGTTTGCTAAAGGCCGCTGCTGCGGTGTACGCGATTTTATCCATCAAAGAAAGGATAATTCCGCCATGCACCTTCCCTCCAAAATTCTCATAACTTGGGATCATTAGCTCTTTAAGCACAACTTGTGACGACTTTACTGTTCGGTATTCAAGGGCACTTTGTTTGGTTTCTATGAAACTTGGCATCTACTTTAGCGCTCAATGTACTGAGCAACTTTATTGGTTATATGCCAATTCTCGCCGTCATATAAAAGGTTAAGATAGTCGACATAGCCATGCTCGCTTTTCTCGCCCCAGGTAAAGTTGACGGTTGCGTTGGCGGCATTTCCCGTAATCAGCATGTTGGTAATCTCAATTTTGGCATCCCAGTTTTGTCCGTTGTCGACTACTTTTGCAAATTCATCGCGTGAAAAATGTTGGTATTGCGCGTCTTGATTATAATATTGAATAAACGCAGTATCGCTAAAGGCCTGCATAACATGCTTCCCAGAACCTGTGCTTACGCCTTTGATGTAGGCATTTACCGCATCTTCGGGTTTAGTGGAATCTCCAGCCTGAACGGAAGCGCTCAAAACAATTAATAAAGTAAAAACTAGCTTAATGTTTGTTTGCATAATTGCTCTCCTAAAGCTCTTTAACTTCAATGTTTCTAAACACAATTGGGGCTCCCGCGTGCTTGCCTTGAAAGCCAATTTTACCTACGGTGGGCAGCTGCGCTTTTGGCACGCTTAACCACTCTGGAATTTGTGAGCCGTCAGGATTAGTTTGCGCCGACGTCCACTGACTTAAATCGATTTGGTTAATCGCTTCGCCGTTCATTGTTACGTCAATGATTTGATCTTTGGCAATCACGCGCATTGTATTCCATTCGCCTGGCTTGTTAATAACGCTTTTACTGGCCGCTTTGTGCCCAAAAATAGCACCCGCTTGCCATGTCTTACCCATGTTTTGCCATTTTTCTGAGTGATCATCGGCAATCTGCACTTCTACGGAGTACTGGACCCAACTATTTACATCACTCACGTATACGATCACGCCGCTGTTGGTCTCGGGGCCAGTTTTAAATTCGAGCTTTAACTCAAAGTTATCATAGTCTTGTTGCGTCCAAAGCATTTCGTCTTTGTCGGCAATAAGCTCGTCACCTTCGTAGCGCCAAGCTTCATTTGTAACGATGGCGTTAGATAAGTCTTTCTCAAATACTGCAACAAACCCTGCTTCATTGTTTTGAACGACTTGGGTGGCTTCTTGCTCTGACGAGTCCTGACAGGCCCACAAAACCAATAACATAGTCATCAGTACTAAGGTTTTTAAACGTGTAGCTTTCATCATGTGCTTCCCTTCTCAAATTTTAGAAAATAACTGTATGCTGGCTTTCTATGTCCTCTGCGGAAGCCGGCTTTGCAAAAAAGTATCCTTGTCCATGGTCAATATTTAAGGCTTGGCAAAGTTTAAAATGCTCTTCTGTCTCAATCCCTTCGGCAACAACGGTCATGTTCAAGCGTTTGAGCATGTTGGCTAAAGCTTCAAATACAGCGAGTCGTTTTTCTTCACTCTCATCCATTTTAAACAAAGATTTATCTAACTTTACAATATCAATCGGGTAATTAATTAGGTGCGATATGGAGGAGTAGCCCACGCCAAAATCATCTAAAGAGATAGAAAACCCATAATCCGCCAGCACTTGTATGGATTGTTTGATCATTTGCTGCTGCTCAAACAAGGCAGTTTCTGTAATTTCAAGTACGATGCTTTCGGGTTTAACTTGGTAGTATTCAGCGCGCTGAATAATATACTGAGTGACTTTGTCATTTTGAAGCTGAATGGGGGAAATATTAATGGCTATGAACTTCTCGCTTTTGGTGTGCTTTTGCCAAAGCGCAATTTGACGAATGGCATTGTCAATTACCCATTCCCCAATAGCATGAATATCATTATTTTTTTCCGCGATTGGAATAAATTCGTCAGGCACAAATGAGGACGTCATATCTGGCCATCGAATTAATGCTTCATATCCAATTTGCTTGCCGGTTGATAACTCAATGACTGGCTGAAAATGCATATTGAAAGAGGCCTCTTCCAAATGCTTTTTCAAGCCGACTTGAATGTCGTATTGACGGCTAAAGTTTTTATGCATACCTTCATCATACACTCTCACGAGTCCTTTACCTGCTCGCTTTGCAGCATACATGGCCACGTCTGCAAACTTAACCAGCTGCTGCTTATTTTGCGCATGTAGAGGATATAGCGCAGCACCCACACTTGCATTGCAAGAAAGCTGATTGTCGCCAATCATAATGGGCTGGTGCAGGGCGTGAATAATTCGCAAGGCGACTTGCTCGACTTGTTCAGGCGTTTTTATTCCCGTGAGGATAATGGCAAATTCATCTCCGCCAAGCCTGGCAAAGCCTTCGTGGCGACGCAGTAAGCTTTTTACCCGTGTAGAAAACTCAATTAGCAACCTGTCCCCGGCATCGTGCCCGAGGGAATCATTAATGAATTTGAAGTTATCCAAATCAAGTAAAATTAAGGCTACGTCTACTCGCGCATCTGCCCCTTCTTGAATCAAAAGTGACATCAACTGATTAAAATGATGACGATTAGATAAGCCTGTTAATGGGTCTTTTTCTGCAATGTGTTTCACATCTAGATAGTTTTGATGAAGCTTGTGTTCAAGTTCAAAGCGTTTTTGCGCATGCACAATGGCTCTTTGTAAATTCAGCTTTTGCAGATCAGATTTTAAAATAAAGTCCTGAGCACCCGCCTCTAAGCAAGCAACCGCTAATTGGTCACTATCAGATGAACTCATCATCACTATCGCTACACTGCCTAAATCTGCGCGAGAGCGAAGGTTTTCAACCATCTGCAAGCCATTACTGTTGGGCATTTTATAATCGAGCAAAATAACATCAAAGCTTTGCTCTTTAAGTTTAGCCAAGCCCTCGTCAACTGAGCTGGCGTCTACTACATTCACATCATAGTCATTCTCGGCAATGGTTCTACGTATAATTTTCCTATCCGCAAAATCATCGTCGACTACCAACACATCTAAACGTCTTCTCATTTCCATGTTCGGTACTCTTAATGCATTCATGCTACTACTCAACGCTACTGCTAATGATTATCTAACTATTTGTACTCAACACGAGAGCTGCGCTACGGCCTGTCGAGTCAAGTTGTTAAGCGGCCAATTGATAACAAATTTTGCGCCTCTTGGTGTGTTATCTTGTATGGTAATCGAACCGCCATAATGCTCTACCAAACGTTTGACAATGCTTAAGCCCATGCCCGAGCCCTCTACTTCATCACGAGGTTTTAGGGTCTCAAATAAATCAAAAATTCGGGCGCGATCACCCTCAGATATGCCGGGGCCATTATCCATCACGGTAATCATGTTAGACGTTTGCTTTCGTTTAACTTTTATTTGAATTTTGGCATTGCCAGAATCGTTATGCTTGATGGCATTGCTGATTAAGTTGAGTAATACCACCGAAAAAGGCACATCTGGCACTAATACTGATACGTCGTCACATCTCAGCGAAAAACCCATAGGCAGGTCAATCAATGACAACAACTCTACAACCTTATCGTTTACGTTGACTTCGCTTGGATGCTGATACTCGCGCCCAATTTTTGAGTAGGAAAGCAAGTCTTGAAGCAGCTGCTCCATACGATGTACCCTGCTCATGACAATTTCAAGGTTTTCCATGCTGTCGCGTGGCAATACAGTTTCACAGTCCTCCATTACCCAGGAGACCATGCGTTTAATCACATTTAATGGCGCTTTTAAATCATGACTTGCTACATAGGCAAAGCTGTCCAAGTCTTTGTTTGAGCGTTTTAAGTCTTGCACAATCAGCTCTTGCTCGGTGATATCTTTGGCCACAATGAGCAAATGCGCATCATCGCGATACGCGCCAAAACGTTTTACGTTAATCTGGAATACCCTATCGCTGTGCTCACCCAATTGAAATGATTCAACTCGGCTATGCTCGCCTTTGGTCAGCGCATGGCGCTGCGCTTCAACAACAATTTGTTGTTTATGAGGGCTAGAGGACTTATGTTCAAAAAAAGCACAAATGCGATCAGATAAAGATGCGACTTGCTCAGAACGCTCAAATATTGAGCTTTGAAGAAGGGTACGTGTCGCTTGGTTGGCAAAGACAACTTCGCCACGACTGTTTTTTATGTAAATATAGTCGTTGCTGAGATCTGTAATTTCCTTAAATATCTCATCATCAATATCGCCATCCATAGCGCAGGCTTGATCGCTTGCTAGGCTTTGCATCGGTTAGCTGTCTCGTGTGTTTAGAGAGTCTTATTATCGTTATATCAGCGTGTATGAAATGCTGTATCGAGTGCCTAAAACCTAATATGCGAGTTTGGCTTGCAGGCACCTAATAGTAGGTTAAATGCTCACTTTGCTCAAGTGATGATTTATGAGAATTTTATGACGAGGCAGACAAGGCCTGCCTCGGTGTATAAGTTAATTAAATGTTAAGCTATCTCGAACAAACCAGCGGCGCCCATTCCCCCTCCAACGCACATAGTTACCACGACATATTTGACGCCACGTCGCTTACCTTCTATTAGGGCATGGCCAGTTGTTCTTGCGCCAGTCATGCCGTAGGGGTGTCCAATACTAATAGCGCCCCCGTTAACATTATAAATTTCTGGGTCGATCCCTAGTTTATCGCGACAATAAAGCGCTTGGCATGCAAAGGCTTCATTGAGCTCCCAAAGACCAATATCGCTGATGCTTAAACCATGTGTTTTTAGCAGTTTAGGGATTGCATAAATTGGTCCAATTCCCATTTCTTCTGGTGCATTACCTGCCACCGCCATGCCGCGGTAGATGCCTAAAGGCGATAAACCGCGCTGCTCGGCGAGTTTCGATTCCATCACCACGCAAGCTGATGCGCCATCTGATAGTTGAGAGGCATTACCCGCAGTAATCACACCATTGTCCAGCACAGGCTTCAAGTTTTGTAAATCCGCTAAGGCGGTAGAAGGTCTGTTGCCCTCGTCTTTTTCGAGCGTCACTTGTTCAAAAGACACTTCCTTAGTTTCTTTATTCATCACGCCTTTGGTAGTAGAGAATGGCACAATCTCGTCGTCGAATTTACCCTCAGCCTGGGCTTTCGCTGTGCGCTGTTGAGACGATAAGGCATATTCATCTTGTGCGTCACGACTAATATTATATGTTTTAGCAACATGTTCTGCGGTAAACAGCATGGGCATATAGGCATGCTTTTCATGAGCGGTGACATTTTCATCCATGCTAGTGCTTGCCCACTCAAAATACTTTTGCTGCACTTCGCTGATATTGTCTTGACCACCGGCAACTACCACATTCATTCCATCTACCATCACCTGCTTCGCGGCAGTCGCAATTGCCATAAGGCCCGAGGAGCACTGACGGTCAATAGTTTGTCCAGATACCGTATTTGGCAGACCTGCTGCAAGTGTTGCAAGACGCGCAATATTGCCACCCGCACTGCCAGCGTTTAACACCGACCCAATGATGACATCATCGATTTCAGCGCCATCGACGCCACTTCGATCAACTGCATGCTTTATCGCATGGGCGGTGAGAGTGGGAGATTTCGTATTATTAAAGGCACCTTTGTAGGCGCGTCCGATGGGGGTACGCGCGGTGGATACGATAACAGCTTCTTTCATGATGTCTCCTAAATGTTATTCGCAAAAGCAATTCTGCAGTGTCCTAATCATAGTGAAAAGAGGGCATAAAGCGCATTTATAATTTTTATCGAAAGGCATGGACTTGATGAATAGCTGCAGCATATTTACGGTGAGTGTGCATTCTCTTTGACTTGCAGATAAACCTAGCGTCTATGACCAAGTCTGAATTGATTGAGATTCAAATAAACGTTAGTCTGGTCGGTATGTTTATTGCTTTTGCCGTAACATCGATTGTATGAAGCGGCAACAGTCATCATCATATACTAAAGGATAAGCGATATTCATGCCCATTTTTGAAAGAGAATCCTATTTAGGCAAACCGACTGAACAAGACGAGCGCCTAGTTTTCCCCTTATCCACCCACTTGCAAGAGAATCTGCAAGACATTTGCGAGTTAGTTATTGAAGTTTTCGAGGCAAAAAGCTGCGGCATTGCGGTTGAATATGACCGAAAAGTCGCGCTGATACATGGCAGTTTTGAAAGTCAGTCGAAAATGCAATCAGAAAACTCTCAGTTTATATATGAGAATGGCATTAAGAAACTCCACGACAGCGACTTTGCAACCATCGAAAGCTTTGAGGCTGCTCAAGAGCAGGTTGTGTGTGTACCGATTAAGGTTCTCAGTAATCTAAAGTTGGGTGCACTTATATTTACGCGGGATGCCGGTAAAGCTCAAACTCAGGAGCTCTCGCGCAAAGATAAGCGTATTCTTCGCCTGATTGGCAGAGATATTGAAAACTTCTTTATTCAGCGACGCGAAAGCTTTGAAATCGAACAGTCTAGCGAGCTACAAATTCTGATATCTCAGCTCAATCACGATTGGATATTTGTCAAAGATAAAGACTTTAAAATTGTTTATGCGAACGAGGCTTTTTTGCAAGTCTATCCAGAAGATATGCGCGATAGCGTGATTGGCTATACCACAATTGAGGAATACGACGAACAAGAGGCAGAAAAGTTTCTCAAATACGACAAAATTGCATTTAACGAAGGCATAAGCGAAACCATAGAGGATTTACATATGCCCGATGGCTCTCATATGATTGTAGCGACGACCAAGCAACGCTTTGAAGACAAAAGCGGATCCGCCTACATTTTATGTGTGTGCAGAGACATTACTAAGCAAGAAGAATTAATTCGCAAATTACAAAAAGCCAATCAAGAACTCGATGATTTTGCCAGCATCGCTTCTCATGATTTAAAAGCGCCATTAAATGCCATTCGCCGTCTTTTAGCATGGATACACGAAGAGAGCGCAGAGGTAATATCGGACAACGCAAAAGAAAACTTGGATTTTGTCGTCAGCCGAGCCGAACGCATGCATTCCTTGTTAAACGACTTGCTGAGCTTTGCCAAAATTGGGCGCGACCAACAAAAGTATGAACAGTTATCTTTGAAAAAATCAGTGGACGAAATGAAGCTGCTAATTGATGTACCAGGAGACTTTGAAATTACCTGTGATGATGTAATCATTCACGTGCCAACCGTCCCTTTTAACACCGTGATGCTCAACCTAATTTCAAATGCCTTTAAACACAATGATAAAGCCCGCCCTACAATTGATGTGAGTGCTTCGGTCACAAAGCATTATTACATCATTAAGGTGAAGGATAACGGGCCGGGCATTCCAAAACAGTATCAAGACAGGGTGTTTAAATTGTTTCAAACTTTGCGTCCTCGAGATGAAGTTGAGGGCAGCGGCATGGGGCTATCGGTGGTGAAGAAATATGTTGAATCATATCAGGGGCAACTTAAGTTAAGCTCGGACGGTGAATCAGGATGTGAGTTTACCATTTGGTGGCCTGTTACCCATTCAAGCTAATCCTCGTAATAACAGAAGTAGAAGGAAAACACATGACCCCAATTGGTCCGACATTACTTGTAGTTGACGATGACGACGTCGATTTTAAATTGCTACAGCATGAATTTAAAAAACGAAAGATCATAAATACCATTGTGCGAGCGAAAGATGGCATTGATGCATTAGAAAAAATTGAAAGCGGCGTTATTGAAAAGCCCTTTATTGTCTTGCTCGATTTAAATATGCCGCGCATGAACGGATTGGAATTTTTATCTGAACTGCGTTCGCGAGAGGAGTATAAATCCACCGTCGTATTTATCTTATCCACATCGTCAGATGTAAATGATATAAGAGGAAGTTATGAAAAACACGCGGCGGGGTACTTTTTAAAAGATGACGCTAATGAGAGTATTGAGCGCTTAGTGGACGTTCTAGGCGGTTATTTTCAGATCGTCACATTACCGGAAGAATAAGCCATAAAAAGGGCAACACACCATAACGTATAAGCAGGTAAACTTTTAACATGAAAATCCTTATTGTCGACGACGACCTAGTTGACCGCAAAATTATTATCAATGCGCTGGGCGGCACCAAAGAGGCCCGTGATATCACCCAAACCAGCTCGGTAAAAGAAGGGCTTGCGCAACTAGAACACACACATTTTGATATCATTCTGCTCGATTACAAAATGCCCAAAGCCGACGGCATTGAAATGCTATATGAGCTGCGCGCCAGAAATGACCTGGGCAATACAGCGGTTGTCATGGTAAGTGCATCGGAAGAGACAGAGCTTGCCCTTGCTTGTATCGAAGCTGGCGCGCAAGACTTTATCGTCAAAGGCGAAATAAGCCAGGGAAAACTGCAAAAAGCCATGGTGCATGCTCAAAAGCGCTTTGAAATTGAGCAAAAAATGCATCAAAGTTACATTGCCGTTAAGCAAATGGCTGAGCGTGACCCACTCACCGGTTTGTCCAATCGCTATCATTTTGAAGAAACGCTTAAGGTGATGATTGCAAATAACAAGCGAACCAAACACAGCATTGCATTGCTTGCCCTGGATTTAGATAACTTCAAATATGTGAATGACACCTTTGGCCACGATGCCGGCGACACACTCTTAGTGATGATGGTCGGGAGAATTAACGGTTGCCTGCGTCAAAATGAGGGCTTTGCCCGCTTAGGTGGCGATGAGTTTGCTATTATTTTAGGCGGCATTGCTCAGATAAACGACGTTAGCGTAATCGCCGACCGAATTTTAGAAACGGTAGCTGAACCCTTTGTTTTAGACGATAAAGAAGTATATTGCGGCATGAGTATTGGCGTTGCCATCTTCCCCGCGGATGCAACGAAGGCCGAAGATTTAGTGAAATCGGCTGACATTGCAATGTATCGAGCCAAACAAAGCGGTAAGAATCGGGTTTGTTATTATGAATCGCAATTTCAAGCTGAATTTAATCATCGCTATGCCATCCAAACTGACATCCACGAGTGCTTAAAAAACGAACGTTTTACTCTTCATTATCAACCTATATTTGAGCTTAATTCGTCAAATATTGTCGGTTTCGAAGCACTCATTCGCTGGCCCAGCGATGCATCTAAGCACTATACACCCGACAAATTCATTCCAATCGCCGAAGATACCCGTCAAATTATCGAGCTGGGACGCTGGGTGTTTGAACAAGCAGTGGCTCAACTCAAGCAATGGCGAAGCAATAGCACAATCGCTACAAATCTTAGTATGTCAATCAACGTATCTCCGGTTCAATTGCGCGATGAGGAATTTGTTTCTTTAGCGCAACAAATAGTGAATGACTATGGTTTACCCGCTAGCAGCATTACACTAGAAATTACTGAAACGGCATTTTTTGAAGATCAGTCAAAAATTCAACAGAGTTTAACGGACCTGTCAACGCTCGGATTTAAAATTGCGCTGGATGACTTTGGGATGGGCTATTCTTCTATTTCACATCTGATGAATTACCCCATCGACATTGTCAAAATAGACAAGAGCTTACAGGCAAATCAGAGCAATAAGAGCAAGGCTGAAATGTTTGAAGCCTTAGTGTTGATGCTTTCAAAGCTGTCGTTTGAAATAGTTGCTGAAGGTGTAGAGCAAAACGAGCAACTTTCACTGTGTCAAAAATTAGAAGTTCAGAAAGGACAAGGGTATTTGTTAGGTAGGCCTATGCCAAAAACCGATGCTGGCAAGCTGCTATAAACCTACGTTCACAACTTAGCTTAATAAAATGTGGTCTGTAGAAAAGAAAAAAGCCGCTCAAATTCACTAGAATCGAGCGGCTTTTGATTATTGCGTCAGGTCGTGAGGCTTAAGCCTCTGCAATCACCTGCAATTTAATCGCAGCCATGACTTCAGCATGAACTTGTACGTCAATGTCGTACTCGCCCACTTCGCGAAGCGTACCAGTCGGTAATTTCACTTCGGCTTTAGTCACTTCAACACCGGCGTTGGTAATTGCATCTGCAATATCACGGGTGCCGATTGAACCAAATAGCTTTCCTTCATCGCCCGCAGGCGCTGCAATAACTACTGGCTCGAGCGCGTTGATTTTCTCTGCTCTTGCTTCTGCTGTTGCTAACTCTTCAGCAATTTTCGCTTCAAGTTCAGCGCGGCGTGCTTCAAACTTTTCAACGTTAGCTTTGGTTGCAGGTACTGCTTTTCCTTGAGGGAATAAGAAGTTACGAGCGTAACCGGATTTAACGTTCACTGTGTCGCCAAGGCCGCCAAGGTTTGCGATTTTATCTAATAATATGATATCCATCTTTGCTACCCCTTCAGCTTACTTGTGAGAGTCAGTGTAAGGTAACAAGGCTAGAAAGCGCGCGCGCTTAATGGCCGTTGATAGCTGACGCTGATACTTAGCACTGGTGCCGGTAATACGGCTAGGGACAATTTTGCCACTCTCAGTGATGTAGTTTTTTAACAAAGCGATATCTTTATAATCAATTTGCGTTACGCCTTCTGCAGAAAAACGGCAGAATTTACGACGTCTGAAAAAACGAGCCATTATGCTTCTCCCTCTTCTGATTTAGCTTCCTCAGCAGGCGCTTCGGCAGCCGGAGCTGGCGCAGGTGCTGGACGCTCTTTACGCTCTTCTCTGCGTTCTTCTTTAGCCATAGGCGACTGTTCAGTCACTGCAGCCTTAGTGCGCATAACAAGGTTACGTAGAATAATATCGTTAAAGCGAAAAGCCGTTTCTAGTTCCTCAACAGCTTCTGCAGTTGCTTCAGCATTGATAAGAACGTAGTGTGCTTTGTGGAGTTTTTCGATTGGGTAAGCCAATTGACGACGGCCCCAGTCTTCTAAACGGTGGATAGTTCCGCCGTCTGTTTCTAGAATACCTTTGTACTTTTCAATCATACCAGGTACTTGTTCACTCTGATCAGGGTGAACCATAAATACGATTTCGTAATGACGCATTACTGCTCCCTACGGTTATAGTCTCGGGTAGTGCAGTCGTCTACATGGAGACAAGGAACTGATGGTGTTGACTGCAAGGGCGCGCATATTACAGACAAACGCCCTGCAGAGCAAGCAAATTATGCGATTTTGGTGATATGCAATACACCTACATCGGTTTGCGTAATAGCCACTTTATCACCAGCCTGAATGGGTGAGTCGGCAGTTAAGCGCCAAGATATGCCTGAGTACTCATATGTTGGCTGCTGATCAATGGGTAGAAGGGGGTCAATATCTTGTGGACAAACAAAACTGTGGCCCACAATATCATTGTCGGCGCGCTTGGTATCGACATTGGCCTGCAAGGCTTTAAAGCGTTTCCACAACAATACTGCAAAGAGCGCTGTAAAAACCACAATACTCATCAACGATGCCAGCCAGGTTTCAGGGACGATACCCAAATACATCAAACCCGCAGTGACAATGGTGGCTAAGCCAATAAAAAATACAAAAAACGTACTAAAACCCAGAACAAGTACTTCAATGGCTAGAAGGATTATTCCAATAACCAAGAGCGTTTCGGCATAGTGTTCAGAAAACCACTGCATCAGCGCACCTCCTTTAAGCTTTTTTGCCTGCCTGCAAGGCTTGAATTATCGTTGTTGCTTGCGCAACGACCGAGCCAGCTTCAGTGCTTGAATCGGGCAGGAGCACCACTGATGACTCTTTAGCAATGGCTTGTTTCGCTTCAATCGCTTTTGTTGCGAGGTCAAGTTCGATGGCTTTTTGTCCCTCATCGGTATTGGCCGCTTCCCCAACCTTATGCAAGGCTTCTGCTTGGGCTTCGGCCACAGCAACAATTGCAGAAGCTTCACCTTGCGCACGCAGTATTTGCTCTTCTTTATCCGCTTGAGCTGCAAGCACAACCGACGCCTTTTCACCTTCCGCACGGTTGATTGCCGCCTGTCGATCGCCTTCTGACTCTAAGATTTGCGCACGCTTCACGCGCTCCGCCTTCATTTGCGCTTCCATCGCTTCCATGACTGAACTTGGCGGAATAATGTCTTTAATTTCATAGCGCATTACCTGGATACCCCATGGACCTGCGGCGATATTAATTGCGCTTACAATATTAGTATTAAGGATATCTCGCTCTTCAAAGGTCTTATCAAGCTCCATTTTCCCAAGCTCAGAGCGCATAGTGGTTTGCGCAAGTTGGGTAACGGCAAATACATAGTCTTCAACGCCATAAGTGGCTTTGTATGGGTCGAGCACCCTAAAATAAAGTACACCATCCACTGACAGTGAAATATTGTCTTTAGTAATCGCGCTTTGCTCTGGCACATCCACCGCTTGTTCTTTCAAGGAGCGATTAGCAGAAACTTTATCCACAAAAGGAAGGATGAAATTTAGTCCGGCTTCTTTGGTTGATTGGTATTTTCCAAAGCGTTCTATAATGTACGCTCGGTTTTGAGGTACAAATTTAATCGAGGTTTTAAGCAGAATGACCACTAAGATGATCAGGGCAACTTCTACTCTAAATAAAATATCTAATATTGCTTCCATGTATTTTCCTATTTATCAGCTATGGCGCACTGCGGTCAAGTCAATCGCCTTTGGACAAGCACCTACATGTGCTCTACCCTCTGATATTACTTTGCTCGCCCTATTTGCGCCAGTGCTTTGTTAATCAAGTTAAGAGGAACCATTACCCATGAACGACGACATGCATCCTCGCATTCAAGCCCTTATTGGTTTATTTAATTTGCAGCCTCACCCAGAGGGCGGCTATTACTCAGAAGAATATCGAAGCGAAGAGCAGGTAGCCTCATATGTAGATAGCGAGAAACGCGCCAGCGTTAGTCACATATACTTTTTGCTTGCGCGCGGACAAGTAAGCCGTTGGCACAAAGTGCTGCACGATGAGATATGGAACGTCTATGAAGGCGATCCTTTGCGGATATTGACCTTAAGCACCAAAGACAATAGCAATAGGCTGGCGGACGACATTATTGGTAAACAAAATACTCAAGGGCGCGAAGACTATTTCAAAGTGATTACTGGCGGCGACTATCAAGCAGCTGAATCAACAGGCGCCTATACCTTCGTAGGATGCAGTGTAGCGCCGGGCTTTGAATTTCGAGACTTTTCTTACATCGAAGATGAAGCAACACGCGCGATTGTAAAGGACTATAAGAAAGACTATCAAAAATTTTTGTAATCACTCATGGTACGTTACGGCAGCCACGCGTAGCTAAACTTCATAAACAAAGACTGATTGTCATTTACGAGCTCGGTTAAATCATCATCGTCGAACGCCGACTGGGAATAACCGACAAAAAATCGAGTGAACGGGTTGAGTGTATAGGAGTAAAGTAGCTGGAAGCCCAGATTTTTGCTTTTTTCATCCACCTCGACCGAATAATTATCTTGATTGCGATCTATATCTGAAAAGTTAACGATTAAGCGTAAAGACTGCAAAGGGTCAAACTGATACGTAAAACGGGTGTCAAACAAGTTGGCCACGAACAAACTTTGATCATCGGCATCAAGCTCGCTGTAAGTATGATCAAAGCTAACGCTGAAATGTTTGCCTAGATTCAAATCAAAACCATTTTCAGCGAACACTCTGTCTCCCAAGCGATTATTCACTAAATCTACCCTATCGCCCACGCTCCAGAAAGTGTAGAACTCAATGAGAGCATTAGGCTGCATTTCAAAAAAAACGTTCGTTTGCGTTTCTTCGAATAAGGTTGTATTGCCATCAATATCTAAGATAGAGCTGTCGTGTCGCAAGCCCGTTCGGTCGCGATTGACTACTCGAATCTCAAAATAGCTTTGCAAATCAGCGCGAATCCCAATTTGCGCCTCTAGTTCTCTTTCAAGCAATTCATCATTATCGTTATGTGTAATATCCCAGTCACCGCTTAGTTGAATGCGATTCCACCAGCTGTCTTCATTCCACCACCGATACCCACCGCCGAGCACGTAACGCTGGCGATCTGAGGTATTGCTAAAGCCTAAGTCTGTTCGTGTATCTGCGTCATCCACAATGCGACGTGCACGCAGAAAGTAGTCTTCATTGTCACGCTCATAAAAAATGCGATACGAAATGCCCGATAGAGTATCATCGCTTTGTACACGCAATGCAGACTCTGAAAGGTCATCTGGCGATTGACAATCATCGTCACAAAAATCACGGAATAGATCTTGTGGATAGTCGGTAAGTGAATGCACAAGCTGAACGCGAAGCGTATCTTGCTCGCTTAAAAGGTATCTTGCATCTAGCGCATTGACAATATTTTGATAATTGTCAGAGTTTCTTATGGTGCTGACCACTCCCATCGACAGTGCGTTGGAGTAATCGTAGCGATAGCGCCCCGCAAAGTTGACGGAGTCCTCTTCAAGCGTAGCCACAGATGATCCTAAATTACCCGGTACCAAGAAGCTTGTGGAGCTATCATTGGCGACAAATACGCCCACACTGTGTTCTTGCATTCGCCCTGTAAGCTTTGCTCCATAGTCAGGGGCATTAATGTTCCGCGTGTATACTAAATTTTGTATCGAGGTGAAGTAATCCGCATTTTCCACAAAAAATGGGCGTTGCTCAGGAAAGAACAGCGCGAAGTTATTATTGATATTTAGCTGCGCCTGATCGGCTTCAACTTGCGAAAAATCGGGGTTGAGCGTACCTGAAAAAGTAAGCTCAGGGCTAATGCCCCAATTTACATCAACGCCAAATTCCTGATTGTTTTCCTTGTCCCACTCCATGCTTTCTATTGGGTCGCGTGTTCTAGAAACACCAGCCACAAAAGTAGGGACAATTGCGAGATTTTGACCTTGCTTAGCACTGGCAAAGCCGGTTAAATCTCCCATCTGACAAAGGTTACATGCATTGTCTCGGTCAAAAGGCACATGCGAAATGCGATAACTATCGGCACGTGGATAAAAGCGAACAAACTCAATGCCCCAGGTTTTGTTATTGCTCGATTCTTCGAAATTCATAAGGCGTAAGGGAATACGCATTTCAACTACAAAGCCATAATCGGTAAGTTGTCCGGCTGACTCCCATATGCCATTCCAACTGGTACTTTCGTTGCGGGTCATCTCATTTTCAACCGAATCTGTTTGCACACCCAGCGGATTGACAAAGTACTGGTAAGCCAAACGTCCATCGTTAAAAGTATCTATCTTTATGCCGACGAGGTCCTCTGAGAAGCTGCGATCTCTATCCCGTAAAAAAGCTCTTATCTTTTCAGGTTCAGGATCGTGCGCAACAAACAAGATCAAAAGCTCAGTACCGTTTTCAAAATACTTTACCTGAGTACTCACCGGTGGAAGTGCGTTTTCAAATGGTCGCGTGACGTAGTTTAACGACACACTGGCTGCCCCTTCCCACTCTTGCTCGCTGTACTCGCCGTCGATGCTAATCATATTTTGGCGATTCGGAATATCAAAAACAAAATCTGCAAGATTTAAGCTGCGATCATGTCTAGCTTGAACAGATACTGATTGCCCAGAGATAGAATTGTCTGATCTTGCCTGTTGTTTTCCGCCGGTGCTTGTCACTGCAGACACGATCTCAACATTCAGCAAAAAAACACAGAAAAAAATTGTGAAGCGATGAAGTTTCATTCAGGTAGTATCTTTTATTGCGCGAGTTAGAAGTGTGCCAAGGTCATACCATGGCTATCGTTAATACGTTTATCGGCCACAATAATATCTTTATAAGCTGTTCAGCGCTATAAAATGACGCGTACAAAGTCATCTTACCAGCACGCATTCGTTGTCTTTGTGCTTGCATCCCTTTCCAAATTTCATATTCTAACTCATCCATCCCAAAAAGGACTTTTTATGACTGACCCAGTAATCCAGCAAGACGGCGACACTTCGAACATGGCGAAATTGGTATATATCCTCTATCTCGCCAGCATTGTAGTGGGCATAACAGGCCTCATCGGTGTAATTATCGCTTACATACATAAAAGCCAAAGCGCTTTATGGTTGCAATCTCATTATCAATTTATAATACGCACATTTTGGATTGGATTACTGTTCAGTATTGTCGGTGCACTGCTCACAGTTGTCCTAATTGGCTTTTTAGTGTTGCTGTTTTTAGTGGTGTGGCTGATTATCCGATGCGTGAAAGGTTTTCAGTATCTGGAGAAAAGAGAGCCGCATCCCGATCCAACAACGTGGCTGTTTTAATCTAAGCACATTACACAAAAGGGTAGCTTGAAAAAGCTACCCTTTTGATTTTTGAAAAATGTAGAACGTGACACTTACTGCTTTGCCAACTCATCTAAGGCATGCATGAGTTGCTCACTCGCATTTTCCATTTCTTGTAACTTACTTAAAGCAAGCTGCATATCATCTTTCATAATTGCTTCAAGCGCAGTCGAACCGCACTGATGAACTTTCTGATGCGGACGCTCTATCGCTTTAAATGCGGCCGATTTTGCAATCTCATTTTGGCTTTGAGAAGCGTACCATTTACCTAATCGACAGCTGTGATGATCAGATAAATCCTCCGCCCTCTTGTTACCAATACCACTTGCAATTGCATATACATCTGATTTCCACACAATGTGGTCTAACTTTACCGTCTGAACGAAGGTTTCGTGAGAAGATACAGAGATGGTTGAAGTAATCGAGTCGCACTTGCTAACAATCGCTTGATAGTGGCTATTTAGCTGGTTAACACCCTCTGATAAGCTTGCATTGTTGCCACTTATTTCATCCACCGAGCCTACTGCAGACTTTGTCGAGGTTAGAATACTTGAAACCAGTTCTGCAACTTCACTAGCCGACTTATTAGTTTCAGTGGCTAGCGTGCGCACTTCATCAGCCACTACGCTGAATCCGCGGCCTGCATCTCCTGCTCTTGCGGCTTCAATTGCCGCGTTTAGCGCGAGCAAGTTAGTTTGATCAGATATGTTCGTAATCGTCGAGACAAAAGTATTAATGCTGTCGGCAGTATCAGAAAGGCCGGTGATACTGCTTGCCATACCGCCCATTTTAAGCCCCATCTGGTCCATCGAACTCAGGATTTCTTGCAAAGCAGTGGTTGACGTTGCAAATAACTCATTCACCTGTTCAACTGACTGGGTTTCTTTATCAATGCGCTCAAAAGACTGCAAAACCGTTTGCCTCACACTATCTACTTGCTGCATAGAGTTGATCACGCACTGCAAAAGCTGATTTTGATGTTCGCTGCTCTTTAAGCTCGATGTATCGTTAAGCTGTGAATTAAGCAGGGCACTTTCTTGCTGCAGAACGGTATTTTCTTGCTGAAGTGCATCAAGCTGTTCTTTCAGTTGCTTGTTATGTTCAACAACTTCACGATGCTGACTGGCTAAAACAATCATTAATTCTTCTTCCTCATCTTTGGTGTGCGTCTTATGCCGTTTCTTGGGCGTGATGCTGGGCATCTGTATAGAGTCTGCTTAAAGCACGTTCAATGCCAAATTGATCATATGTTTAGGATTTATTTTGACGCCATGTAGAATGCGCCCTTGAATCGATACTAGGGTGTACTAGACGGGGGTTTTAAAACGGAAAGATATGACCGGTGATCGTTTACCGATGTCGAAAACCTGCCCCCAGTAATATCGATATATCAACCTTTGTCATGAATTTGACGCGTGGTGTTTTGACGCATAGAACATTGGAGCGTGTCGCATTAATACTGTCTGACCCGTATCAAAAGCAATAGAACATGAGTAAGGATAATTCACCCGAACTCTGGATAATTAACCTCAACTCGGGATAAGCGATAGTGCAAATGTTTGTTTTAACGATGTATTTAATAAATTGTCACCAAGTAGTGATAAAAACGTGACGTGCAAGGCGCAAAAGAGACGTAATAGTTATTCTATTGCTCGCTTTTGCAACGCAGTAATTCGCGTTTTTATCGCTGCTTGGCGCTGTCGCTTATCCCGAGTTGAGGTTAATTAAAGCGTCGTTGCATTTTGCTCTATACGTTTTAATTTAAGCGCAAAGGCGCCCGTTTTTTTATCCGCCAGCATAAAGCCAAGTTGCGCTATATCGTCGAACTGCAAAGGTGGAGCATCGCTCACTAAACGACCGCGAAAACGAGGCACAAAATCTGATTCAGTAAAACGAATAATACTCGTTTCACCTTTTTGAGTGCTGAAGCTGGCCACATATGCTACACCGTCTACAAAACGATTGGTGCGCAGCCTAAATTGATAGTCTCGGCCATCGCCTTGTACTTCAATGGACATGCGTGTGCCACTTTGCCAATCGGGGTTATTGTACACTCGACGTATGGATGCAAACCCGCCATTGTTTTCTAATGAAAGCATGCCATCAAAGACTAAGTATTCGCCATCGCCCGCAATTCGCGCGCGCGAACGCCCGCCCATTACCGTATCGTTCACAATGACCCAATTATTCAACTCTGCATCACTTGTAAAGTCGATAGAAACATTTGCATTTGTACTGCTAGTGTTATTCTTAGCTTGCATAAAGGTTGAATAGTCTGAGACCCAAGTGTTTGTTGTGAGTAAATTGGCATAACGCTCATTTGGCGCAATCAATAAGATTAGGCTTAAAACAGATATGACAATTGTTAGATACATTCTGCAGTCCAGACAAGTTAACTTAATACCGATTAGGGCATGTTGATCTTTGCTGTATGAATTTTGTGCGCTCTGTGTGTTCATCGATCGCGGCACATGCTCGCAGGTGCAGTGTATCTGCATCAAGAGCATGTAACAAAGAGCGGTGGACACACAGAGCGTACCCTACGGGCAGCGCTTGTGCACCATTTATACTGCATCATCGCAATTTTATGTAGATGACTACACTTCAATCGCGCTTCTTTGTCTAAATAGCGCACAAACTGCTGCAAAATCATACAGAAAAGATCAACACGCCCTAATAAGAGCAAAGTGAAAGAATCGTTCACTACTGGGTGTTTATCCTTCACTAAGCTCTTAATATACAGGCGTGCTTCAGCGTATCGTCAAAACTAGGGCTCATCACATTTTATAAACTGAAATTGTGTTTACTCAATTTACTTTATTGTTAAGCGCGCACAGACTAAAGGTCAATAATCATTAAAGGTTATCGTTTATGCATTCAGTGCGTCAGTTATTTATGTTTAGAATATTCACATTAAGCTCGATACTTGTGATGGCGGCATGTTCACCCTTAAAACAGAGTGAACAGCTTGAAGAGGCGTCAGTGGCGTCAGCCATATCTGAACAGGTCAATGACAAGAGCGACACTGCACCTGCGAACATCGTATTAATCTTAACTGATGATCAAGGGTATGCTGATACATCTTTATTTGGACAGGACGCATACGCCACTCCCAATATAGACAGTATTGCCGAACAAGGCGCGATGCTCACTCAATTTTACGTTGCGCAGCCGGTATGCAGCACCTCGCGCGCAGCGTTGCTAACGGGCAGCTATCCAAATCGCATTGGCCTTGCTGGCGCGTTGTTCCCTACACCACTCACTGACGGACCTGCTATTGGACTTAATCCTGATGAAGAAACGCTAGCGGAACTCTTGCAAGAACAAGGATATGCAACTGCCCTTTTTGGTAAGTGGCATCTGGGCGATGTTGAAGAGTTCTTGCCAAATAATCATGGCTTTGACGAATATTATGGCATCCCATATTCAAACGACATGTGGAGTGCTAACGCTAACCCTAGCTATCCCTTTGATGCACTACCTGTCATCAGCCAAAATAAGGTGGTTAAAACCTTAACAGATGACCAGTCAAACTTAACGGTAGAACTCACTGAAAAAAGCGTCGAATTTATCGAGAAAAATGCCGAGCAACCCTTCTTCATGATGCTTGCACATCCACAGCCTCATGTTCCTTTGTTTGTTTCTGAGCGCTTTAGAGGCAAATCGGGTGCGGGGCTTTATGGTGATGTCATCATGGAAATTGACTGGTCTACAGGCGAAATACTGAACGCACTTGAAGCTCAAGGACTTAACGACAATACCATTGTGATCTTTTTGGCAGACAATGGCCCATGGCTAACTTATAGCAACCATGCAGGATCCGCTGGCGATTTGCGCGACGGTAAATTCAGTGTTTACGAAGGCGGTGTGCGCACGCCAATGCATATTAAATGGCCTGCTCGCCTGGCGGCAAATACGAAAATAGATGTTCCTATGATGAGCATCGATTTGCTGCCTACTTTGACTAAACTTGCCGGCGCGCGATTGCCTAAAAAAGAAATAGATGGAAAGGATATCTGGCCTATTATCAGCGCCGTGCAGTCAACACCTGCACATGAAGCGTATTATTTTTATACACGCGAAAATGACTTGAGCGCGGTGCGCTATGGCGATTGGAAGCTGGTGTATCCACACGTACGCAATGTAGTGCTGGAGGCAGGCAGTGACGGCAATAGGGGAAAAGATGAATTCCCAATGTTTGACGAAATGCAGCTGTTTAACATAGCAAAGGACCCTGGTGAAACCAACAATGTGATAGATAAACATCCCGACATTGTCATCACCATTGAAGCGCTAGCGGACAAAATGAGAGCCGAATTGGGAGATAACCTTCGAGATGTAAAGGGAAGTGAAAACCGCCCGATTGGACGTTTGGAATAGCGAAACACGCTGAGGTGAATAGCATCTTATTGGCACCTTCTATCGGATGCTATATAGCAAACTGCTAGCATGATTTTAATCCTTGGTTTCCATTTATAGTTCACTGTCAACAAATTGGAGAAAAGGTTTGAGTCAAAGCATAGGCAAGGCCACTTTCACCTCAAGACCACCTCCCCCACGGTTGTTCAGCGCAATCTGACCATGATGCGCCTCAACAATTTCCCGGCATAAAGCCAAACCTAATCCAGTGCCCGAGCTTTTGGTTGAATAAAATGGAATAAGCACAGAGCTTAGCTGCTCGCTAGGGATGCCATGGCCTGCGTCTTTAACGGTAATGACAAGCTGCCTGAGAATTGGCTCAGGCTTGATTGTTACCGCTATGCCAGAAACATCGGAGCCAGATTCATGTGCATTTTTGAGTAGATTGATTAGCAATTGTTCTAGCTGCGGTCCATCCCCATGCATAATCACATCTTGATTAACATCATAGTCAAACTGCCACTGCACGCGAAGTTTTGCTAAGAGCGATTTGCTGCTCAGTGCTTCAATTTTAGGCTCTGGAATTTTGGCGAATTTACCATAGCCTTGTACAAACTGATTCAAGTGTGCGATACGATCGTCAATGGTATAAAAAACGCGTTTTAGCTTATCAGAAACGGCTTTTCCAGAAACACTCTCATCCTCTTTTTGAAGTTGTTCACTGAGTAATCTACCGCTATGAAGCATGGAGGAAATAGGACCCAAACTGTTATTTAACTCATGGCTGATGACACGTATTACTTTTTTCCATACCGCCACTTCCTGACGGCTAATTTCACGGCTCATGTGTTTCAAAATGAATAATCGATGGGACTGATTGTTCAGTAAAAAATGGCCAATCGTCATGTGCCAAGTTTGTGCCGCTTCGTTTTCAGATTCACGAGAATCTAAGGTGAATAAACCCTCTCTGGCACTTTTTATAACGTTTTGTGCGCTTGGAGAAATCGTATCGAGCAAGTCTTCAAGAGACTTACCTTCAATTGCATGTTTTGCATGAAAAAACCGTCGAGCCGCTATGTTGCTGAAGACTACCAGCCCTTCATCGTTTACCAAAAACAACGTTTGTGGAGAGCTTTGAGTAATTTTATCGAGCAATAGCTCGCGTTGATACAGCCAATGTTTTTCTGTTCGAAGGTGGGTCACGGTCTCGTTGTAAAGCTCGCACAAATGTCCAATTTCATCATCAGACTTTCTGGCAAGTGTGGTTGAGAACTCCCTGTCTTTTAGGTTAAGTAAGCCAATCTCAAGGGCATCTAAGCCTTCTTTTACATCTTTGAAAAAGAATTTAGCGATTGCCAATGCAACAACCAGCATCCCGGTGGAGCCTGCTATCATGAGGGATACATCCAATTCTGCGAATAAGAACATCGGCACACAGGCTAAGAGACTTACCAAGGAACAAATACAATACAAGCGAGTACTAATATTCAATTTCATATTTCGCTAAACGTCGATAAAGAGCCTGACGACTCATCCCAAACTGCCGAGCAACTCTTGCAATTACGCCCTCGTGCATGCGCATAGCTTGTTCAAGCGCTTCTTTATCTGGTTCATTTACCTGCCTTCTACCAGCGTCTTCGTGTACGTTGTGCCTGTTTGCTGCACTGGCCAAGTCTAAAAAGTCTTCGGCATCAATTACGCCCTCAGGCTTGAGCACAGCAACACGTTTGCAGGCATTTTCAAGCTCTCTCACATTACCGGGCCAAGCGTGAGCAAGTAAAATATTCTCGGCTGAATGGCTAATAACACGATCAGGTAAAAAGTGTGACACAAGGGGCATAATGTCGTCCACTCTCTCACTGAGGGCAGGTAGATTTAGCTCAATCACGTTTAAGCGATAATACAAATCTTCGCGGAATTCGCCGTTTGCAATTTGATCTAGCAAGTTTGCATTGGTAGCCGAAATGACTCTCACATTCACACTTTGAGTTTTCACCGAACCTAAACGCTCAAATTGCCCTGTTTGTAATACTCGCAATAGCTTGGTTTGCCCTGCATGATTCAAATTGCCAATTTCGTCTAAAAACAAGGTGCCACCGTCTGCCGCCTCAAATCGTCCAATTCTCGCTTTACTGATCCCAGTGTATGCGCCTGCCTCTGCACCAAAAAGCTCAGCTTCCATTAAGTCACTGGGAAGTGCGCCGCAGTTTACTTTTACAAATGGCATATTCTTAATCGCTGAATGAGCTTGCACTAGCTCGGCGATTTTCTCTTTACCTGAACCATTTGCCCCCGTAATCAGCACGGATATATCAGATGGAGCCACTTGAATTGCCATATCTACAACCCGCTGCATCGCCGCACTTGCATACACAAGACCGATGCCTTTGGCTGCACTTTTAGTATCATCAAAGGTCTGCTGAGTACGCTTTAACTGCTGACTTTGCTTTTTGCTGCTGCCAAGCTCAATCAAATTGTTAATAGTGGTAATGAGTTTGGCGTCATCCCAAGGCTTGGCAATATAGTCTGCCGCCCCCGACTTAACCAACTCTACCGCCTGCTCCAAGTCTGTCCATGCAGTTATTAAAATAATAGGCAGGTCGGGTACGAGCTCTCTGAGAGCGTTAAACAGACTCTTTCCTTCTTCACCGGAAGTAGTGTCTCTGGTGAAGTTCATATCTTGAATTACAAGCGAGACGCGTACCTGATTCACAAGAGAAAGGGCTTCTTGTGGCGTCGTTGTGGTGATCACTTCAAATCCATGAATTTCAAGTAAAAGCGACATCGCCTCAAGCACCGCGCGTGTGTCATCTACGACTAATATTTTACTCATCTATTTTCTCATTTTTTATTCGTTCTAAGTAATATTGAGAAAGCTAAACACTGCGAGTAGCCACGCTTGGCGATATGCTCGCTGCCTTGGTAGCAGGGAAAAATACCGACGTTAAGCTAACAACCAAAACAAATATAGCAGTAGCAAAGACATAGGTGTTATCAAGCGCAGGTAGCGAATAAAGCTGCAGCAAGAATTGCCCGAGGTAAATCGCACCAATTGCCCCCAAAATCAGCCCCATAGTGCAAATCAGAACATTTTCGATGACAAAGTAACGCACAATGTCGCGCTTTTTAGCGCCAAGAGCGCGCCTTGTGCCAATTTGCTTGGTGCGTTTATTAATATTAAATACGGTTAGTCCGAATATGCCAAGTGCTGTAACCAATACCAGAATGATGACCAATACAACAAGCATGCGCATCATCAGTGTATCTGAAGCGTTGTACTCTTGCTTGGCGACATCGAAACCACGCAGGTTTGTCACCACTCGTTCGTTGTAATTGTTAAGAATAAGCTCTTCAACTTGCCCCATTATTGCTTCGCGCTGTCCAGGTTCTGTACGCACAACCATTTTCTGAAAATTTAGCTCAGAGTTCATTGGCATGATGATATATTGATCAGACGCACTATCGCGTAACCACGGCCCTTTCATCTTTTCAACAATACCGATTATTTCCAAAGGAAAGGGGCCAAAGTATATGGTCTTGCCAAGCGCAGGCTCATCCTCAAACATTTTCTGAGCAAAGGTACGCGACACAATGCCCACCGTAGGCACGCCATCCTCAATTTGGTCATACTGGATCACAACATCCTCTTGCGTAAAATTGCGACCTTCTGAAACATTCAGCCCTAAACTTTCAAGCGCGTTTTCGTCTCCAAAGGTGTAAGAGGCCCTTACCGACTTGTGGTCATCTTCACTTGGACCATCCATAAAATTACCTCCCGATCCGCTTCCCGATAAAGGCACTTCACTCATATGCGCCGCATTTATTACGCCTGGAAGCTCACGCAGACTTTGCTCATCGTTTTGAATCTGCTGCAGCTTATCAATGTCGCTTCCGTAAGTCATGATGGTGAAACTAAAGAGGTCTTGCTCGGGATAGCCTGTTTCTTGATTAAGATATTCCAAGCGATCTGTGATGATAAACGCCGCATTACTGACGATCGCCAGAGTAATAGCAATTTGTACCAATAACATCAGTGCGCCTGCTTTGGAGCGACAAAGCGCATTAAAAATAGGTTTAATTTCTAACATGGTATCACTCCTATTGCGTTTTTAAGTAGATGGCAGGCGCAGTTTTACACACCAAATAGGCTGGATATAATCCCGCCAAAATGCACGCCAGCACTGAAATAACGGGCGCGGCGAGAAGCATTGATATATCCATGGTAGCTAGCGCGCTGTAGTATTCATAGGTTTGGCGCACTCCCCAAAGACCAAGCTGCGCAATGCCAATACCAACAAGGCCACCGAAGATACCCAGCATGCCTACTTCAACTAGATGCTGTGCGAATATTTGTCTTTTGCTGGCGCCAAGAGCACGCCTTACACCGCTTTCTGGTGCTCGTTTAAGAAACTTGCCAAGTAACAGACCTAAAATATTGGCCAAACAAACAATCAAAAACATAAAACTCAGGCCGACTAAAATTCGATTATCTTCATCGACGACTTCGTTGTATTCAAGCCACTGGCTAACATCCCGAATAGCGTAGCGAACACTTTCACTCTCGAATCTGCCGAGCTTTTCCTGCTCAATCATATAGGCGTTTATATATTCAAAGTATTGCGCTAACTCCTGCTCGTTTGGTATTTCTGCCCAAAACTGTATCCACCATAACTCCGAGTTAAGTCTGTCTTGATAAGTCAGTATTTCCTCGTATTTCCAGCCGTTGGTATTTCCCCATGTGGGCAGCTCCAAAGCAGGTAAAAGGCTAAACGGAATAAATACATTCTCGGTATCATTGAACGCACCGTTGGTCAGGTCGTAGTACTTAATGTGGATATCCCAGTGTGCAATTACACCGACAATTTCAAAACTGGTCTCATCCAAATAGATAGATTGACCCACCGAGTTCTCGCCACCAAAGAGTGTTTCGTTTAGCTCCTGACTGATAACAACCACGGGCGCAGCGCCTTCTTCTTGGAGCGCGCTCCACGCGCCTCCATATAGAAACTTGATTTCAAACATCTCAAAAAAATCATATCCAGTGGCGCGTGCCGATTCGAGCATCGGTTTTAGGCCTTTTGAATCTGCGTCATCACCCAGGTGCAAGGTAAAGCCCGTTCGCATAGACGGTACCTTTCGTTCTGGAATATCGGCTTGATACAATGCCATCGCATCTTTATAAGTAATATTCCGATTCCAGTTATTTTCATTTGAAAACTCGTCATCGTCAGCCGTGGCTAATTGCACGGCAAATAACTGTTCACTTTTGTTTGGGATAGGATTAGAAGCCATCATGTGATAAACCGACAAACTGGTCATGGTAATACCAATGCCTAGCGCAATTGCCATCACCATCAGCAGTGAAGTAGATGGCGTGCTTTTAAAGCTTCTCCACGCCATATCAATATAATATGCAAACATATTAAGCCCCTTGGTGTGAGGTAGATGCGCCGGCAATGGCCGCCGTTGAACTTGAGCGCAGTTCGCTTGCGCCTGCTTGCGGCTGATAAAGTGTAAAGTCAGCCAACTGACCATCCACTACTTGTATGTTTCGTGGTGCGCGCCGGGCAAGTTCAGGGTCGTGAGTTACCATGATAATGGTCGCACCCTCTTGATTAATCTGCTCTAAAAGCTCCATTACTTGACGTGCCATAAGACTGTCTAAGTTTCCCGTTGGCTCATCCGCTAACAAGAACCTCGGCTGCCCTGCTAATGCACGCGCAATAGCAACACGCTGCTGCTGACCGCCAGAAAGCTGCTGAGGCAAATGCTTAGCTCGGCTGCCAAGGCCAACTTTTTCCAAGCACTCTTGGATGCGGCGCTTGCGCTCACTCGATTTAATACCACGATATCTAAGCGGCACTTCAATATTTTCGTAGAGATTTAAATCAGAAATAAGGTTAAATCCCTGAAAGATAAATCCAATTTTTTGATTACGTAAGTCGGCTCGCTGATTGTCATTAAGCTCCCCAACATTCACGCCATCCAATGAGTACTGACCGCCACTGAAGCTCTCCAGCATGCCTGCAATATTCAAAAAGGTGGTTTTGCCTGAGCCAGAGGGGCCGGTCACAGCGATAAACTCACCTTCTTCCACCTCTAGATTAAAGTCGCGCAAGGCATGAGTTTGCACTTTTTCGGTTTGGTATACTTTGCTGACATTCTTCATTGATAACATGTGCATTTCCTTGTTCGTTATATGTTTGGTGTTAGTTGCTTCGCTTCACATATGTCGCAATACAGCTCTTTTGTCGCGAGAAGCAGCGAATAATTTATTAGTTTAAAAGCAAGCTTTCTGAATCTATGAACGCTTCGTAGTTTGAGATGATGATTTGGTCATTTGGATTTAGGCCAGCGAGTATCTCAACTTCTCTCACGCTCACGGCGCCAATTTGAATATCGATTTTAGTGGCGATATCACCTTCAACTCTGTATGCCACAAAACCACCTGACTGCACGAAGCTACCGCGGCGCACTTTCAGCACGTCCTCTTTATTCTCTAAAAGGATACGGCCTGATACCTGTTGGTTTTGACGAATCCCGCTCACCTGCTCTGAATCAAAGCGAACGCGGGTAATAACCTCTCGATTGCTAACTTCAGGTGATATGCCCGACAACACTCCCTCAATCACGCGACCTTGTGCAGTAATTTGCACTGGCATGCCTAAAGCAAGTTCATTTGCATAGCTTTCTGATACATTTAACTGCGCTTCGTAGGCCGAGAGGTCAACCAAGGTCATTAGGGCCTGATTTTTATTCACTAAGGCTTGATTGGTGGTCAATAAATTACCGACGACACCTGTAACGCTTGCGGTAATGTTCAGATCGTTGATTTGGCGCTGGAGGTCTTGCACAACCAAGTCTTGACGTTCAACTTTTTGCTTGGCATTTTCTAATTCAAATTGCAGAGTATCTTTAGTCAGGTCAACCTCTTGCTGTGCATGCTTATAGGTAAGCTTGGCGCGCGCTAAATCATCAATTGCTTTTTCTAAATCAATTTGGCTAATGAGGTTGTTGACAATAGACGCTTGGGCACGGCGCTCCTCTCGATCAGCGGCTTCCAAATCCACTTTTGCTAAGTCCAAAGATTTGGTTAGCTCTAGTGCCTGTTTGCGAGATGCAAGTTCCTGACGAGATAATTCTCCTTGTAAACGAACAAGCTCAGACTGGTGCTGCTTTAACTGATTGTCAAGCTCGGGAGAATCAACGCTGGCAACCAATTGCCCTGCGTCAACCTTATCACCGGCTTTCACCATTAGGGTCACAAACCCTTGCTCAGGGCTGTATAGCTGAGGAGCATTTGCCGCGACAATGCGACCGCTGGCAAGCACATCTCTGACGATATCGCCTCTTTCAACGGTTGCCAATTGAAGTAATTCTCTGTCGATGGAACGAGCAGCAGTGCCGGAAAAAGAAAGCGCATTCACACTTAGAATGCCAACAAAGGCAATTAGGGCAATCACCGCGACAATGTTGATGTAATTCTTTTTGGATAGTTTAGTAGATGAAATATGTTCATCTGTCGCGCTGGTGTCTTTTATCATAATGAGCTTCCTTTTGCACAGTGCATGTTTGTCGCTAGCAAGGTGAATTGCTTGAATAAGCGCTACTTGAGAGCTGCATGGCTGCGCTAAAAATCAAGCCGAAAACGATGACAGAAATAGGTGGTATAAAAAAATAGAGAATTAGCATTTGGGCATCCTTTGACTAGCCTCGGTTTGCAAGGTGTACAATAGACTTTGCGATTAACATGCCAAGGTATAAATTATTGTTTTAAATGGACTTTTTATTATATCTGTTCGTAAATTGTGTCCGCGGACACAAAAAAAGTGTCCGCATCGGACACTTTTTGATGACTCCATGCATAGGCATTTGAGCCCGCAAAATAGTTTTGTAAATGCCCCTGAAGTATGACAAATTGAATGTATTGAAGGCTGTGCCTAGTTAAGCATGATATGAGCGACTACAAAAAAGAAAGTCAGTTTTTACTCTTACTCGATTATTTAAAGAGCAATCCCGGCATCGCGCTTTCTCTTTCTTATGCGCTTATCACCATGTGTGGCATGTTTTTCAGTGTTGGGTTTTATAGTCAGTTTGATATCAATATTCTGCAGTTTGCGAATTTTTCAGACTTGATGATTATTGGAATAGCCGACCCAACCGCCATTTTAACCTTTTTGGGCGGCGTGGTAATTGCGTACGCAACAGACCGCATTATGCAAGTCACCTACGATTCACAGCAAAAGTGGCGAGATAGACCAAAGGGCTTTAAGCGCTCTGTGATGCTGTTTCTAATTTATACGCCCAAAAAAGCCGCTACTGTGATGATGTTCTTAATTGCAATGTTTTTGATCTATGCATTTTTATTCGTATCCTGGTATGCCGAATGGAAAGGAAAACGCATCAAAACAATCGACAGCGGTCAGGTGCTCATTGTTACCGAAGATGCAAGCACATCAAAAGTAAGAACCTTGTTAGGTACCACTGCCAATTTCGTGTTCACCTACAATAAAGAGGAAGACGTGGCCGAAATTTATCCGGTCGAGAAGGTGATTTCGCTCAAGCCAAACCCTAATATCGATGATGAAAAACAAGCAGCTTCTGTGAAGTAAGGCGTACTGTAGCGAGAGCTTACTTACCCCACCAATTGACATAATATGACACTGTCAATTGTCATTTCGCATTTCAACTTCGCATGCAACCCTCACGAACTTTGAGCCAACCCAATAATCTACGAGTATAGTATCACCAGAACGCCATTTCTGAGACCAGTCTGTTGTAAGCTGCAACACTAATTGATTTTCGCTAATGTCGACAACACAAACATCTTTAAAATCCATAATTTTTTGACAATCGCGAAAGAGAGCCTTATAGAGCGCTTCTTTGCTGGCGAATGCAATTGTATAGTTGAGTTGTATCTTGGAAGGTTCTATTGACAGAAAGTTTCGTTCAGAGTGAGTCAAACATTGAGATGCAATGGTATCGACTAAACTATCATCAATCACTCTCTCAACATCTAGGCCAAGACTTCTTTTGACTTGAGCAGAATATCCACACCAAACGTGCCCACTACTATGGGAAATTGAACCTTGAAAACCCGAAGGCCAAATAGGGCTTCTGCCTTTGGAAACCTTAATCGGCAATTGCTCTACCATGAGTATTTTTTGCAATTGCTGGATAAGAAGTCTTCCTGCCAAAAACTCTGCTTGTCTTTTGACAACGGCGTTTTTGACTTCAAACGGTACATCAATGTTTGCGCTGTACCATAGTGTCGGAGAAAATTCCTCACGAGAATATTGAGCCGTTGCAAGCAGCCAGCCATGCCATTCGAAGACCCTTATGTTTTTTAACAGTGAAGATTGCAAGGTTGCCTCATATCAGCTAGTTGGGATCATTTTTTTAAAAGGAGTCTTCTTTTCGGTGTTTTGTTAGCTATTTTTCTCTTACTAATTAACCTCAACTCGGGATAAGCGATAGTGCAAGTGCATGTTTTAAATATGTATTTATTAAATTATCACCAAGTAGTGATAAAAACGTGAAGTGCAAGGCGCAAAAGTGATGTAATAGTCATTCTATTGCTCGCTTTTGCAACGCAGTAATTCGCGTTTTTAGCGCTACTTGGCGCTGTCGCTTATCCCGAGTTGAGGTTAATTAGTTCATCACGCTAACGGTAAACTCCATTCCTGGCTGAAGTTTCGCATTTGTTATGTCGTTGTTGTATATAATTCCAATTTTCTGTTCACAACACTCCGTTGTTCCCCTCAGGATTGTTGTGACCTTTCCGAGCAATACGTTTTCGCCATCTGATAATACGACAATATCGCTGATATCCAATTGGCGAGATAAGCGATTGTTTGCCTCAAAGTACAATTTGCTTTCAAAATGAGGGTTTTTAGCATATCCAACGCTATCGGTGCTGAAGCTTAACTCAGACAGTTGACCTGTCTCAAACAACGATACTTCCCTGTACGCGGCATCAGAATCAACATCCTGTTGGGCGTCAAAGTCAATTGTCATCTCAGTTGCGCTTGTAGACTTACCCAGAATCTTGTCAGACTGCGCTACAGTGCGAATGACCTTCTTTGTCTTATTAGGCTTGAAACCCTCAGTGCTGATACGAACGGTAGCGCTTCGTTTATCAAGCCATTTATTACCCACCAAACCGCCAAAATACGAAATCAATGCAATTATAAAACCTAAACTAACTATAGGATATGCAATTAGCGAGTGGGCATTTTTGTGCAGTTTCATCATTGTTTAACTTCTAGTTATCTGAGTTAAGGTCAATTGAATTGATAAATTCACCTACACTATCATTGTCAAATGTAAAATCTGACAACGCCTCTAAGCAGTAGTACTCTAGCTCGTTTAACTCATTTTGTTCATTAACCATAAAATCGTCTTGAATGTTCATGTCACTATATCCTCTGGTTACCATCGTTATCGTCTAAATCTGATGCGCAAACCACTCTTAAAAGTATCCCTGGAGCAGACACTTTGCGATAGCCTGTTGGCGATTAACGCTATCTGTTTTGTGTATACAATTATTTAAATGAAAATTAACAGTACGCTCAGTTATGTCCAAAATCCTCCCGATCTCCCAAGACGTCTTCCCTTCTGATGCCCAACTAATACATTCCATCTCTCGCTTGGTGATATGCGGTTTTTCGCATTTAAAGACACGGCAGTACGCATCGTAAATGTAGGGAAGCACAATCGACCAATACCATCCTACCTGTTCAAGCTTTGGTAAAATTTGTTGGTAAGCCTCACCCTTCAGACCAAAAATCACAAAGCCGCGCTCACTACCAAGACCTATAAACGGAAGAAGCAGAACACCCCCTAATTCGGTCCCCACCGAAAGCGTCTCGATTTCAGACGCAGTTGCGGTTTTCGGGAAAAAATCTGCTCCCTCTTGAGCATCAAATACTGGGTCTAGAACTAACCAGTCTTTTACCTGTGATGGAATTGCGCCGTACATGTCCGTTTTCTTTATCAAAGATGCAGCATGGCTATTTACAACAAGTCCTGACCAAAGGTAAGAATTTCGCTCGGACACCATGGTTAAAAAAGCATCCAAGCCTTGTTGTGATTCGACTTTTTTAAGTGCAGCAACATACCGTTGTATATGTTTCATATCCAACTCCTTTAGTGACAGAGTTGAGGTAAGAGTCTGCAGACAGAACGAAGCGTTTCCCTATTGTCGTCTTTATCTTCGTCATCGTCTTTAAACTCTATCCAAGTTTGTGAGACGGTCTCATTTATGTCCGCGCTCCCATGAGCATAAGTGGTCATAAATGAAGCAAAGACAAAGCATCCAATGAGTAGTGGCTTTACGAATGAATGCTTTACTGTTTCAACTTTAAGTGCTGTCTTCGTGTTCACATTTGTATTTTTCATAATTGCCTCCGGTTGATGTGGTAGCAAAAGTAATAAATTCACTTGTGAACTAAAAGAACTAAGGGAGGACTTTTTTGTGATATTTTCTCGAGGTTAAAAAATAAGCCTTGGTTTTATTTGGTTTCATATTGGTCACAAACATTACCATTACTTTTCAATTACTTAAAGAGATTATACGTACAATCGAGTTGAAGTTTGAAGGCGTAAAAACTTGGACCAACGATTTTTTTCAAACAAAAAACGCTTGCACAAGAGGATATTCTTAAGCAAATAGATACTGTTTTTGGTGGAAAGTAACGCGTTCCAAAGCGTATTTTGTGCTGTCTTTCTCAACACTTCAATCGGCGCACTTAGTAAGCTAAGTGACTTTTGTACATTCCGACCTATCGAATGGCTCCTTATTACGGCAAGTTAAGCAACAGTTTCAATTTCGCTATTCAACCACCTACCGATGATAGGCTTTCTATTGTTATAAAGGCGCGTTCTGCACAAGCGACGAACATTAGCGCATGGATAAAGGTCAGCTTATGACTAAAGCGTGTTGATCTTTGATGTATGAATTTTTTGCGCCCTATTGAATAGAAGCGTTTATAGATCGGGAAATTCGAAACTGTGACACTTTGGTTGTAGGATATTTTTTTCGATTGAGCAGCACCTTTTGACCCAGATAGTCCACATCAAAATTCAAATTAAAGTGGGTGCCATCAAGTTGGTTAATCTGCTTTTTGTTTGAAGACAAGTCAATACTCGTAAACGATACGGTATTTCCATTGAACTCACTCCAAAACAGACTATCATTTCGAGTTATCCACGCAGAATCGAAATCTTCGACGGCCGCATTTTCAATTTGCTCTATTACATTGAATTCAAAATCGCTTAAGAAAAACTCACCGGCTTCGTTTTGAAGAACATAACCGCTGGAATACTCCTGTGCAGACTTGAAACCGTCAATAAGAAAATCACTTCTACCACTAGAAATATCATACTTGTGAATATTCCACTGCTGTTTTTCTTTTAAACCATAAAGAACAAAATTAGAGTCAAGCGTAAATTTAATATTGTTTAGTGAAGCAAATTTATTGACGTCGAGATAGTTCAATGTATTAGAATCCACATCGAAAATGACTTTTCGCTCATCCATATTGAGCAGTATTTTTTTGTTAACATGAGCGACATCTAATACATCCAGACTGCTGGCGACTTTTAGTATCTCTTCTTCCTCTGATGCGCCTTCTTTCTTAAGCGTCAATCGCGAAATTCCGTCCATATGGCGCACATATAGTTTTGTGTTTTGGCGGTCATAGAAAAATACGCGTTGCAAGGTTTCATCACTCGGTTCCATCACCTTGTTATTTGTCAAATCAAACGGATTGTTTTGTAGCTCAAGAAAGTATGACCCTTCGTCCATATCTCTAAGCGCGATAATTTGATCCGTGTTGCCTGTGATATAAAACGACCTCATTTGTTTGCGCGGATTGGTTTTAAGCACTTCTTTTGCAGCAGTGTTGGTGTCGATAACACTAAAATTGTCTTGGTCCAGAATAAGTATCGCGTCATCATGAAGCCAACCGATGTCGAATAGAAATTTGTCATGATAAAAACGGTTGACTACTTTTTTAGTTGACGTGTCATAAACAGTGATCAGCTGCTCTTCTGAGTTATTCAATGATGTAGTGACGGCTAAGTAATCACCCTGCTTTGATAATGCGACCTTGTAATCGTAGTTTTCACCCTCAATAGCTGATAAAAAATAAGTGATTTCTTTAGTAACGGCGTCAAAAAAGAAGGTATCACTCGTATCTGTTCTTTCCTTCATTCCATTAAAAACGATGCCCGTTCCCTTTGGCATGACGACAAAGTCTGAGATGATGTAGAAGTCGTCTACTAAGGTTTCTGGAATATGACTTGCACTTCTCATGTTCAGTGGTACTTTCTTAAGCTTAGATTGTCCAGGTGTCATATCGATATACAGCAGATGCTGTTGGTCATGCGCAAAATCAACTTTAACAATGTTTTTTTCGTTAAATGTTAGTTGCTTAATGTTGCTCGTTTGCATGTCTTTTACAAACAATTGGTGCCCCAAATAACTAAAGGCTTTACCTGCAAACGCGAGATATCTCTCATCGGTGCTTAATACGACATCCGATTTTTCGCCTGGATAATTAATGATAGAAGTATCACTTGAAACAATCTCGGTTACAGGACGTTCATATATCCAAAATGCCGCGGCTACAGAAATTACGAAAAGAAAAGCAACTACAAATACTGGCGAAGTAAGTACTTTGTTTTTAATTTCGCTGAACATTCCCCCACCTGAATTCCTTAATTCATTTCTCCGGCGTGGGCTTTTAATATCTGAAACTATCCTTACCTCTTCATCTAAAATGTATCCGCGCTTGTGGATAGACTTTATAAAATGGCGTCCATTTGCATTTTTAGAAAGAATGTTTCTTAGTTTTGTTAAAGAGCGCCGCACCGCAGCGTCGGTAACAACTCTGTTTTGCCAAACATTCTCATGTAATTCTTGAATAGAGGTGTAGTGGTCGTTGTTTTCACAAAGATACTTCAAGACTGCAAACACTTGAGGCTCAAGCCGAATTTCTTCTTCTTTGTAAAACAGTGTTTCAGTGCTCAAAGACAAACAAAAGTCTCCAAAACGGTATCCCTTTTGGAGATTCGTATTTTTTACTGCGTCCTCTTTAGCACCATTCATCTTCAGCTTCCAGAATAAATATTTCTGAAAGAAGCGTTAATTGCGTTGGAGTAAAGGAACACAGGTTTCAGCGTTTTCAATAACATACAGAACCTTGTCTTTGTGAGTAGACTGAATAATAAACCACAAAAAGCGTAATATGTATACAAAAGGAGTATACAAAAAGCTCAAACTTTTTATTGGATAGGGCAAGGCAATATCAATGGCTCAATGAGAACAGCCATTGACGTGTAGGCGGTGTTAAAGCTGGTTTCGAGAAAAATTTAGCGCTAGTAGCGTTGTTGACATTAGGCAATCAACGCAAACATTTAAGATAGTTATAGCTTCAGGCGCATAAATAATTTTGGCTTCGTTGTGAAAGGTTAGCGTTTACGATATCGCAAAGTTGCTTTCCTTCATCTAGCACAAATAAATGTTCTCCGCGTACAACACTGGCATGAAAAGCTAAAGAGGTCTTAGTTCCCCATTTTTTCACTGAAGCAGGGCTCACGCTATCGTCACAATCACCATAAATCGCGGTAATTGGAACAGGAAGCTTGTCTATGGGTTCTAATTCCCAGTTTGCGCAAAGTTTTACATCAGCTCTAAAGATAGGCAAAAAAATCGACCTTAGCTCTTTATTTTTAAGCACCGAATCAGTCATGGTACTCAAACTGAGAATGCTATCCAAATATGCTTCAAAGCCGGCAGATTCAACGCGCTCTCGCATTTCCCTCGGATGTATATAACCTCTTCCTGATACAAATAGATGTGTCGGCGCCTGCATTCCGCGTTTTATTAATGCGCAAGACAATAAATGACCAATGAGCGCACCCATACTATGCCCAAATATAGCGTAACGGTGATGAGTGAAGGGACCAATCACAGTCACTAATTTTTCAATCAGCACAGACATATCGTCTATTAGCAAATCTCGTATTCGACGCTCTCTTCCGGGAAGGAAAACCGGACAAACCTGAATACTAGAGTCAAGATATTCTTGCCATTTGGCGTAAAACTGAACGCCTCCGCCTGCGAATGGAAAGCAAAACAGTAGGGTTTTAGAAGGGTTAGGAGAAAAATCTGGAACCAACCATTGGTCGTGCTTTTTATTCATTTTACTCATACCTCAATGCTTGAATTGGATCTAAACGAGACGCCTTTACCGCTGGAGCTAAGCCAAAAAAGATGCCAATTGACGATGTGAATATAAAAGATAACCATATTGCCCAAACTGGAATCAGTTGCTCTAGTGCAATCGGTAAAAGGGCAGAAAAAAGTTCGGCAAACATTGCCCCAAGAAGAAGCCCCAGTAAGCCTCCGATTAAAGATAAAAGTATTGATTCAAACAAAAATTGCATCATGATGCATCTAGGCGTTGCACCCAAAGATTTCAGAACTCCTATTTCCTTTGTGCGTTCAGTGACCGATACGAGCATTATATTCATGACGCCTATCCCGCCTACGACAAGACTAACTCCAACCAGGCCCCCTGTGACCGCAAGGACAACAGACAAAATGCTGTCAAACTGTGATTTCAACTTTTCGGCAGTGACAAATTCAAATGTATTAGCTTCATTTGCTTCAAGATTTAATCGGTTTCTCAACAAGGTAGTCAATTCTTGTGTAACCGCGTCTATATGAATATTGGGATTTGGGCGAAAAAGAATCGACACATTATCAGTGATCTGCGTCCCAAACATCGAACGCATGGTGCTAATAGGCATCAAAATGTAGTTATCTTGATCAATACCAAAAATCGACCCTCTCGTTTCTCCTACACCGATAACGAGAAACCAATCATTATCGATTTGGATATACTCGCCTACTGGGTTCGCTTTCATGCTGAGGTTTTTTGCTACCGTTGCACCAATAAAAACCACGCGGCGTCTTTGATTATCATCGCTGCGGTTGATAAAACGACCGTATTCAGGGTAAATATTGACAACACTTTTGTATAAGCTAGTTGCACCTATAAGGCTTGCAGTAGTTGAACTTCGTTTATAGGCCAGCGTTGGAACAGAGTTCATTAACATCGCCGAAGGAGACATGTCTTGGACCAATTGACTTCGATTGTCCAAGTACAAATAATCTTCGTACGATAATTGGCTTTCAATGCCTAGTTGCTTTTTTTCTTCTGGAGTTTTTGCTTGCAAAGTGACCATATCACTGGCGAAGTCTTTTAGTTGAGCACTGATCACCTCTCCCAACGCAGACGTTACAGAAATAACAATTATGACAGATGCAATCCCAATGACTATGCCCAGCACAGTCAAAAGACTTCTTAATTTATGACAGATTATGGATTTCACTGCCGCTTTGCTGGTTTGCAACACTTCTTCGACGATTTCAAGCATGGCACCCGACTCCACGAGCTAGTTCTTGAGAAGGAAACGTCAGGTCAGAATCAATTTCGCCGTCAACAATTCGAATACGCCTCTCGCAGTGCTCTGCAATATCTGTTTCATGTGTCACCAGCACTATTGTATTTCCTTCTTGATGCAAAGCGTCAAATAGGGCCATGATTTCCCAGGTAGTCTCAGAATCGAGATTACCCGTTGGCTCATCTCCGAGAAGGATTGCAGGATCACTTACTAACGCCCGAGCTACGGCAACTCGTTGGCGCTGTCCGCCGGATAACTGATTAGGAACAGACTTGGCCTTATGTGCTAGTCCGACTCGTTCCAATTGAAACATTGCACGCTCAATTCTTTCCTTTTGTTTCATAACGCGGTATGTCAGTGGCTGAATTACGTTGTCAAGCACGCTTGCGCGCGGCAATAAGTTGTAGTTTTGAAACACGAAGCCTATTTCTCGATTTCGAACCATCGATAATTGTGCTTCAGACATTTCTGTCACAAGATTACCGTTAAGACGATAGCTCCCTGCACTCGGTCTATCGAGGCACCCTAACAAATTCATTAAGGTTGATTTGCCAGAACCAGAAGGCCCAGTTATAGCGTTATAGCTATTTTCATATATTTCCAAATCTACATTGTTCAAAGCGATATGCTCTCCATCCTCAAATTTGTAGATTTTTTTAACGCCTCTAAGTTCTAAGACCGCATTTTTCATGACAGTTAACCCTGACTTTCCACTTGCATTGCTTGTACAGCCATACCTTCTTTGAGCAATGCAGTAGTTCTGCTAGGCCCAATGATGACCTCTTGTCCGGTTTCTAAGCCAGCAAGGATCTGTTGTTCAGTATCCGTCGCTAGGCCTAGCTCGACCTCCTGACGAGAGGCTTTTCCTTCCTCAATTACCCATATGTAAGGTACATCGTTGCTAGCTAAATTTAATGCCGAGATGGGCACAACCTTTGCTGTACCTATCTGTTGCTTGACGATTTCCGCTCTGCAGCTCATTCCAGAGCGCAGATGACTTGTATCCCCCTCTAAATCTACTTTGATCATTACCACTAAACCCGAATTTGCATTCGCATTGGCTGACGATGCTCTAACACCGAGTTTCGATACGGTGCCTAATATCTTTTTATCCTGATCAGCCGCTGCATAAACATTCACTCTTTGTCCAAGCCGCACATTTGCAATATCAGCTTCGTCGACGCGCAGATTAACTTTCATTGAAGAAGGATCAGACACAAGCATCAGCTCCGAGCCGATAATGTTCGTCGTGCCAGCCACTACAGTTTCACCGACCTTGACGCCCACATCGACAACCAAACCGTCAATGGGTGAAGTGAAAACTGTTTTAGCAAGTTCTTGACGGGCCTCATCTAATAGCGCTTGTTTTCCAACAATAGAAGCTTGAGTAGATTCAATTTCTAATTTTGCGATCGTTAATGAAGTCTCTAATTCATCAATTGCGTCTACCGAAGAAAGACCTTTGCTTTGAAGCTTTTTTTGCCGCTCTAGTTGTTGCTTTGCTCGTTCAAATTCCTCTTCTCTTTTTCGCAATTCGATGTTTTGCAAATTGATATCTGAGACCATTCTTTCAACTCTCGCTTTGAAAGAGGTATCGTCTAACTTTGCCAGAATGTCACCTTTTTTTACTTCGTCACCTTCCTCCACGAATACATCAAGTACTCTTCCGGTAACCTCAGAGCGAATACTGACCTCTTTGTAGTAGATTACGTTGCCGGAAGCCAATATTGAGCTTTCAATCTCTTGCACAGAGACTTCTGCAGCGTTTACCTCAAGAGCAGATGCTGAGTTAGATTTCTTAATGCCAATAAGAATTCCAACACCAACGACAACGCATAAAAAAACGAATAACTTTTTCATGATCAAACCATTATAATTTGAGAAACGACATACACTATGTAAGGCGTTACTGCGATTAAGAGTGATTTTAGCCAGGTCGCGTTGGCCCATATTCTTATGCCAATTGTGGCCAACACGATGCTCCATATATAGAACACGCTAAAACTATTTCCGATTAGGTATAAATAACCACTTTCCTCCTGAATACCCAAGAGCTGGCTGACTGATGCATAATTAATCAGCTCTGGTCGAAAATCCTGTTCTGGAATTGTAAAAAGAATAATCATAAATATGAGCGTTGAAATAATCGTGGGCGCCTGAGTCCACAATGTGAAACTAAACCATTGTTCATAGCTTTTTCGCTCGTCTGATGAATCCATATACATATAAAAAAGACTCAGCAAAGCAACGGCAACCAGCATCGCTGTCGAAGATAGAAATGTCCCTAACCATCCCGCATACTCAGCGAGATTGCGGAATATTCTCGCTAGCTCCTCTTGCTGAGAAGCCGGCAAATCTTGAATTTCCGCAAGCTGTTTTTGCACCAACCATTCACTATCAATGACACTGTAAAAACTGTAATAAAGTGCAAAAATAGACAGCGTTAGCAGAAGGAAGATCCATCTGCCTTTGTGGTCACCATATTTTATTCGGTGAAAAAAGCTCGATGGTGACGTAAACACGTCAAAAAATGAGTAAACGAGCGTCATAACGAATCTCCTGTACTAGATAACTAACTTGTTTCTGTATCTTGTATCTTGATTTTTGAAGCTGCCTTTTTAGTTAGCTTTCCCGTCGCTGCCCAAGCCAAAAGACCAAACCAAGCTATCCAAGATATAATCGCTGGCACATTCGCTGCAAAAATGAGCTTTGCATTACGCCGGTTAAAAAATAGGGCGACGATGGTGGGTAAAAACCACACCACTAAAAAAAACGCGATAAAGCTTGTCGCCTGAAAAGCGTTCAAACTCCCCAATTGGGTCAAGAAAAAATCAAACTGTTGTGAAATATCCATTAGTGTTCTCCTATGGGATGATTGGACATAAAATTGATGAAATTAATAAGAAATTTGCGAGCGTAATTACTGCACAGTAGATTTGTGTCGTATTTAACGTTAAGAGCGTATCTTCCATTCACCCTAAACATCTCGACAGCAATGTCGGTTTGCCCCATCTGTTGGATATGCCCGTATAGTTTTACGTGCTTGCCGTCAATTTCTGTGCTTGCACTGCAACCATCTCCAAACCATGCGCCTATTTCGGGAACAATCGCAGGGTCGTGAAACGCAAATGTGGTCTGCGCTAGCGGAGCTCTTCCGGTATCTGTCTTTACTCCGCTATCCCTGATAATGCGTCCAAAGGGATATGATTTGTGCTCAAGAGCTTGAAGTATTTGATTTTCAACAATTTTAGGCCAAGATGCCTTCGCAAAATCAGGGCTTACCCTAATCGGCAACAAATTGACAAAATTTCCGATTTGCTGAGTTTGATGCGTTTCACGCAAACAAACGGGCGTAGCAACCAGAAAATCACTGGTAGCAGTCAAATCCTGAAGAAAACGACAGTACAAACCAAAAAGGTACACAAAACGGCTTACGCCCGATTCGCCAATTTGCGACTCAATAAACTGGCTTTGTTCGTTCGTTAGGATTTGCGTGAACCCATCGCCGCTCAAAAGCTGATGAGAACTACGAACGCTTACCGGTAAGTCCAATACAGCGAAATCTTGTATTGCTTTTTTCCAAAAGGCCGCTGATGAATCATCTGTTTCCTGAATGATAGAAGGATATTCTTTAAGCGTAGTCTGAGAAGATTTGCCCGACAGTTCTGCTATAAAATCTGTTAAGAATATCTCCATGCTTGCAAGGTCACAGGCAAGGTGATGAAGAACAAAAACTACGATATAAGCGTCTTCTTTTTCCAGCACATGGCACTTCAGCAAGGGGCCGGACAATCTGATTGCTTTGCTTGCAAGCAGTTGAATGCGTTTGTGAATATCATCAGCAGAACCTTGACTGACATCCTCTACCGAAAATTCAAACCAATCTTTAAGCTGAGAAATTTCAGTATTTCGCCCAACTTGTTTATACGCCAGCTTAAGGATGGGATGTTTATCTCCCAGATTTACCAAGGCTCGCTTTATTAGTTGAGGATTACTCGATTTGTCAATCTCAAGGGTCATTGGGACGTTGTATGCACTAGAGGAAGAGTTAAGGAGTTGAGAGAAATATATTCCCAACTGATTTTCAGTTAATTCTTTTGCAGAATTTACTCGTCTAGTGGGTTCTTTTTTATCGATAGTGTTTTGAATTGCCTGTTTGGCACGAATAAAGGCCGCTTGCTGGGCAATCGTTCTTTTGTGTTCAAATGCTTCAAATAGACTTAACTTCACTAAGAACGCTTGATGTATTAACGAAAGGACTCTAATTAGGCGTAATGAACTTCCTCCAATTTCGAAAAAGTCAGCGTTTTTGTCGACAATGTCCTTTCCAAGCACTTTGTACCAAATTCGCGCGACTTTAATCTCTAGTGCATCTGCTTTGTTCAAATGCACACCATCGGAATTGTGTTCCGGCCATACTTGAGAGACCAAGGCATCGTCATCTTCAATGGAACAATAGCATTGGTCGATAAACTTCAAGCTTAAGCCAGCGCTCTTAGAAGTACTCGCTGCACTTTTGGGAGCTTTCTCCCTCGTTAGATGTTTAAGATTCGCTACGGTATCGACACTTAAGGCGCTGTAATATGTGTCATCAACGCAAGTTATCTCTTTAGCTAAGGCAGTGTAAAAATCCTGTAGAGGCTGGTTTCTTTCTAGTTCTTTCCATTTTAAAGTAAGCTTTTGAACAGATAAATTCTTAAGAAACGTACCGATTTTTGAAAGAAATCGTTCCTCAATTCCTCTACCCAAAGCCCTGCAACTTAATACAATATTTTCTAATGTTGCATTGTCGCTAGCCACGCTGATGAAAGCAGCACCAACGAGTCCATAATCACCAAATTTGTCTCGCGCAGTTATTGTAATACACTTTACCGTATTGCTCAGAAGTAGCTTATGCAAACTGCTAGGATCATAAGTGTGCTTGGTAGCATTAAACTGATTAGTTCTTTGCGTTAACTGTGCAACGCGAGTGATGTTTTCAGCATTTAGTGGTGCCACGTTGATTTCAAGTCCAAGACTTGACAGAAAGTCATCAAACGACTGGCTTTTAGCCAGTTGTGCCTCTCGTCGCTGATTCTCCAAGTAACGTGTTGAACGCTGCTTGTCATCTTCAGTTATGTGGCTGGTAGTAAACGCCCAATGATTCATCATCTTGGCCAAATGGTTTTTCTCGTGTTTAAATTGAAGCACAAGCACCTGAGGAAATGTACCTGTTACTTCTGCCAGTTCAGCTTGGTTATCATCGACAAAAACAACCGAATCAAGTGAAATAGACAGCGATTCTGCTATACGATGAATATTGATAGATTTTTTCTGCCAGTTGGCCTTCATATCAATAAAATGGTGGGGCTTGAGCAACATTTCTTCGCGTTCGTCGAACACTTGGGCAATATCACTTTCTACATTCTTACTGCATAAAGCCAACATTACGCCATTACTATGCTGTTCGATAAGGAAGGCTTGAAATGCCAGATGCAGCTTTGTAATTTCTATACCTTTGACGCCATTTTCTCCGACAACACCTTTCCAAAGTGTGTTGTCAGCATCTACCACAATTAGCTTATGAGGGGTTTTGTCTTTACAAATTAGTGCGCGATATACCTCTTTACTCAAAAAACCATACCATTTGCTACTAAAGGGTACGTCTATGTCATCCGCTAAATTCGAATTAAACAATTCTTGTTTATCTATACCCCACTCATCGCACCATGTGATTTGTGTGTTCGGGATTTTATCCAGACAAGGTAATAATTCGTTTTTTACATCTTGAATAATAACCTGTTCGCTTGGTTCGTTTGATGAAGTGAACATTAGGTAAAGAGGCTGCGACTGATGCGCCGTATGATTTAAAAGCGCTTTTTTAAGTTCATCAGTTGCCAAGCGCATTCCATAGTTTCGACTGGCTATTGTGCTTGCCTTTATGTTTTTCTTGCGAGTAGCAGTAACGGTATAAAGCCCCGTATTGCTCAAATCAACTTCTTCCTCGACATGCACATGAAATCCGTGCTGCTTAAGTATACTTAGCGACTCTTCAAGCTTATCTCCTATTGCATCATGTACTTCGAGACAAATTTGCCGAATGATTGAGAAGTCTTCTTTAGAAAGGCTACGCAATATTCCTAATTCTGCTTTTTCTGCGTCAATTTTGAGCAAGCCAATGCGTTGAATGTCTTTTTCACGAATAAACTGAGAAAGATTTATCAGCGGGCAAGTAATATTTTTTGCTTCTAAGCGATCTTTGAGCATAGCTTCGGTTAATTCGTGTATCAGTTCAGAATCATTTGAAGTAACCATTTTCCTTACTTGATTTGAGATAACCTCTCGCAGAATTTTTTGATCATCCTCTGCTGCGCTAAAAAAGCTCGAGAAGACGGACGTTTTTGGATAAAACGAAAACTCTGCCTCTCCGCTTTTTTCGGCTACACCCGAATTTACAACCGTAACATCACCTCGGTTTCTGAGGTTGGCGCGTAAGCAGTCTGCGACTTTCGGGGAAGGCTCAAAAGCATAAATTTTTACATTTTCTGCTTGATTCAAAGCGTAAAGAGAGAACATGCCAATATTGGCACCGATATCTAGGACAGTGTCTCCGTTTTCAATTGCTATTCCATGACGCCCATAGCAACGATCAACAAAAATTTCTCGATAGAGATAGTCAGTTTCGTATTCATTAATTTGTGCAAGCTGTATTCCGTTTGGAAGGAACTTAGTGTCAAATGCTTGTTCGCTCGTGCTTGCAAGTGGTTGTGGTTCAAGCATATCTTTTGGGCGTATAATAATAAACCTGTGATCGTAAGCCTGTTGATTATTTTCAAAATTCCCTAAGGCGTATCGCCAGTCTATGTAACCTTCCGTCTTTATCTCATAAGGAAGATTAAAATTTGCGCTTAAGAATGATGATACTTCTTCCACTTGCGCGAGCGTAAAGTTTCCTTGAACCAGCGCTGTTCTCTCGGCATTCTGTGTTAAAGCACAAAACCGTATTCCTTTCGCCCAAAAAACAGTCTTGCCATCTTGACTGGCAACCGTAAGGTCTGCCAGCAGAGTATTGATAGAATGCTGTTTACATTCCACTTGCACAGTCAAGTCATTATCAAGGTTCCCAATGAGCTGACATTCTTCGATATTTAATAAAACAAAGGGACTCGTTTTATCACTGCAATTTGCTACGAGAACACTGTGAAAGCAGGCGTCAAGAACATGAAGAAACTGGGAATTTTTAGCATTAATTGAGAATTGAGATATATTCTCCAGTTTACGCATGTTTTCCAATTTCCTATATGCATCCGAAAACTGATTGCCCGTCTCATGCAGGCGCTGATACTCCTTCGAACAAGATTTACTGATTAAAGGCAAGTCAGTACGCATCGGCATGTTATGAAGCTTTGCATGTTCGTCTGAGCTTAATTTCTTTTGTTTTATCGTAGCCACAGATTGACCTTTATAGACTACAGTAGTCTGACTACACTCTTGATTTACCAACGTTGAAAAACCGTGGGCTTCATCTAAATTTGTTTCGAACACGGGTAAATGGCAATCCAAGCGATATATTGCACTAGCGTCACTTTGTTGAGCGGATAATGCCACTTGCAGATAGTAGGCACCTGGCACAACAACTTCATCGTTAATGGCGTGGCCGGTAAAGAGTGAAGAATTTGGTTTTTTCTCGTCTATTTGCGTCATCATTGTAATACTCTCCAATTTAGTACTGCGATAGATTGCCAAGACGTTTGGCGCGATTTACCGAACATCTGAATATCAGATATCCAGCCACCAAATATGACAGGCCGCTCAATAGTGAATATAAATGGGGTAGTCCGAGCGTAGCGTCCGAGCCAGCCATTATCGATTTGAGTTGTGATGTAGCAGAAGTAATTGGTAAGAGATATCCAAATGCTTGTCCTGTTGACGACCAACTCTCAAATGGAAGCACCATCACTACAATGAGGAGAAGTTGAAGCATGGCAATGAAACCCATTGCTTTTTTCGCCAGCAAAGTGATGGATGCCGTCATCATGCCAAGCCCGATGCCTGCGAACACAGAAGCAATCACAGGCACAATGGCAATCGCTGCGTAGTTAAGCTCTACTCCAGACACCCAAATTACTATCTGTAATGTCAAGATAGTGATAAGAAAATTCACGCCCAAATTTGCAAAGGCTCTTACCAGAATCAGATTAGGCATTGATAGGCGCGCCATAAACAGTTGTTCAAGCGTTCCGGTATCAGCCTCGCGCTGTATCTCTCCACTCAGTCCAGAAAATACGCCAATTACCAATATCCAGTTGATATACATGACGACCATAGTTTCGAGTCTTTCTCCAAAATGGCTTGTACCGTTGGTCAGGTATTCGGCACCATAAAAAAGTCCACAAAACAAAAACAACAGCATAAATATGGCCGCCAAGGCGTCCATGGGATACCGCTTAAATAACACCCATGAGCGACTAAACTCTATCCAGTAAAGACTTAACATGATGTGCTCCTCGCATGTTTGATGAAAATCTGCTCAAAAGAGGGTTGTTTTTTGGTAAGGCTTACAATATTGATTGGGTTAATTGCCGATAAGACTTTAGGTAGCAATGACTGATTGATCGAAGGTACGCAATTGTCTTCAACATCAAGGCTATAAAGACTCGCCAATTCTTGAATGGACTTTTTTTCACTCCGTTCGACGACGAGCTTGTATTCGTATGAAGCTTCTGATTGAAGTGACTTCGGTTGAATCTTGTCAGTGACTAGCTTGCCCTCACGAATGATGGCGACTCTATCAGCTAGCCTTTCCGCAATTGCCAGCTCGTGTGTGGTAAATAGAATTGCGACTCCTTCCGCTTTTAGCTTTTGCAATGATTCCACCAACAACTGCGTATTGTCATAATCGACACCTAAAGTAGGCTCATCTAAAAGAAGTAACTTAGGCTTTTGCATCATTGCAACAGAAACAGCTAGGCGTTGTTGCATACCTCGGGAAAGCTTCTGCGCAAATTCATTGGCTTTGTCATCCAAGCCAAAGAAGGTCAGTAATTCTTCAGCTCGCTGTTTTGAAGCTTTTAAACCCAGCCCACGGAGTACACCAAAATAAACCAGATTTTCCTTAGCAGTCATTCTGGAATACAAATTTCGATGCCCCTCCAACAGCGCACTGATGCTGTTTCTATCCACTTTTTCGTCTTCTGACGTTAACAGGCCTCCAGAATCAGCCTTAATTAAACCAGCAATGATTTTAATTGCTGTCGTCTTTCCTGCGCCATTTAGACCCAGGAAAGCTAAAATCTCGCCAGCGTGAACATTAAAACTGATGTCATCAACCGCTTTGACATTCTTACCAGTCCGATTGTAATGTTTAACAATGTTTTTAATTTGAAACACGATGATATCCTCCCCACCTCAACAGACTACGAATTCTCTTTGCCCGTTGAGGCGCTCTGCTCCTATGTCACGTGAAGCACAAAAATCAATAAACTGGTTAGATTCGACAATGGGACCTGAAGTCTCATCATAAGAAATACTTGAAATGTAAGTTAGCCAAGGCTCCATCCCCATCGCATAAACAAAGACTTGTTTAGGAGAAAATTGCTCGACTATCCCTTGAGCTCTATTGTTATCAGAGCCATTTAAGCGTCGAGATTGGTCCATTTTGCGATCAAGGGGTTTAGGATAAAGAGGGCCGTAGAGCCACGACATGGGAGCGCCAGAAGACTCCATGCCAATAAATATGTAGTCAATATCTCCCACGATACGATGGAGGTGTTCATACATTCTTGGCTCGATATTATTAGAGTCGGCTGCACACAATACTTTTGTGCCGAAAAACTCGAAGAAAAATGCAAGTTTTGAACGGATGTGCAGATCGCCATGCTCACCAAAGAATGGCAGTCCCATGATTTTTCCGTCAGGAAGACTTAATTCATCCATTTCATCCATCTCAATTACATTTTTAAAACCAGCGGCTTTTAACACAAAGCGAAGGGATGGATCTTGCAATGTACCTCCATTATTTTTCGGAACAATAATGGTGCCAATCTTGTGCCGAATCTGTAGTAAGGTTTCGAACATTACATGGTCTTGATGGCTATGCGTTAATACCACATAATCGATTTTTTCTGGCAAATCCATGTAATCATAACGAGCAGTAGCATTGTCGAATTTATAGCTGATTACTGGATCAGTCATGATCGTAACTTCAGGCGTCTCCAATAGCACGGTAGCGTGCCCAAAGTATCTGATTCTTAACCCTTTTTCCGGTAATTTTGCGGGTTCTGGTGGTGCCTCACTGGTAAAAAATGAACGCAAATATTCTGTCTGTTTTTCATCCAGTGAGAATCGTGCTTTGATCTCGTCACAAATATCTATACTGCCGGCTTCGTATTTCATTCGAAACAAACGGTCGACTAGAGGATCGTCGAAGGGCATGGGCAAATTCAACTCAGCATCATCAGGAAATCTTGGTGTACTAAGGACAAACGAACGGTCATCACCTTCGATGAACGATAGCTGAATTGATTGCATTTCCGGCTTATAGTACGGACTATCGTAGAGCAGAGGCTCTATAAGGCGAAATGATGGGTTATTGTTTAAATCATAACCTAACTCAACATAGCCTTTAAGTATGTCCGGTATCTTTTCATATAATTCTGCGAGTGAAAAACCCTGAGCCTCTTCGGTCAAAAGCGTATTAAGTTCGGTTAATGCCTCTGATATTTTTATCAGGTCAGCTGCCTCGCTTCGGGTATGGTTAACCAGTTTAGTAACCTTTTCAATGCCGCCAGAATAGTCCATAAATGGACCGCCGCGCATGGCAGGATTTTTCGATGCCGCCTTGTGAATATGAGGTGCCTGTAGATACGAATCTAAGATCCGCAGATGCAGTTTTGCTGTTATGCATCCAGCAGTTGCCGGTTGCAACAATAACGGCCATGCGTACCAATTGTTCCAAAGAGGTTCTACTTTTACATTTGTTTTTAAGTAAACAGATTCAGTCATTTTTTTGCTCCTTTAAAAGGCTATTTTCGTGAATTGCATTCTCGTATTTGCGAGATAATTGAGGATTGCTTGTATGAATAGCTTTGATCATTTTGTCAGTTATTAATGATGCGAAAGGGGCTTCAACAATGCCGTAATGCGTAGAGTGAAGTTTTACAATTTCGCGCTGATTCGTGATTAACTGCAGCTGTTTCAAACAAGGTGTTTTTGTCTCTTGAATCTCAATGGGTTCAACAGCAGAGAAGTATTGAATGTGGTTTATGTAAAAATCTGTAGTGAGGGAATACTGTTCAAGGCAGCGGATACCAGACCAAACGATCGCCCGCTGTTGCTCTGTGCTCAAACCAGTCGCCAGACAAAGCGATTCAATCTGATGTTCTTGATCAAATCGCTGCCAGTCTTCTTTTGAGAAAACACTTGAGCAGAAATTGGGAATTTCAATTGCCGCGTCGAAAGATTGATTCGTTCTCACATGCCAATGGCTATCCATGAGACCGAGATAGTCTACCTTTGCTCCGCGGATGTATAAGCGACGTGCTATCTCAAGGCACAATACACCACCTAAAGACCATCCCATCAAATAATATGGCCCTTTACTCTGTATCTTGAGTATTTCATCCACGTAGTAATTAGCTAATTGTGATAAATCCATATTCTCATAGTCGACAGCACGTTCGACCAATCCTGGATGACAAACTCCGTACAAGTTTATTTCACTTGTCCAGTTCGAGACGAATCTGTGATAGCAAAGAGTGTCGCCGCCAATGGGATGTATAATGAACGCTTTTCGACTCGATTTACCTGATTTTAATAAGTGACAGACCGTGAGATCTTGTGATTTCTGCGAAGCAATCAATTCTGCCTGTGAACGCAATGCAGGCTTGCTTAACAGCTGCTGGGCAGAAACAGTGCAGTACCATTTATTTTCTATTTCTGCGCGCAAGCGAATCATCAAAAGCGAATGCCCACCGAGCGTAAAGAAGTTGTCATGCCGACTAACTCGCTCAATCCCCAACAGCTCTTTCCAGATGTCAGCCAACGCTTGTTCTGTCTGTCCCTGCGGTGCTTCATAAGCCTGTATCTCTTGAAGTTGAGGCGCAGGCAATGCGCTACGGTCTATCTTACCGTTGGCAGTTAAGGGGAACTGCGCGACATTGACCAAATACTGCGGCAGCATGTAATCAGGAAGTTGCTGGCTCAAGCGCTGGCGAAGCACATCACTGTTAAGCCTTTCTTTTGCCCGATAATAAGCCACTAAATGCTTACCCGCAGGACTCTCTTGCGCTAGCACCAGTGCTTCTTTGACCCCCTCTTGCTTGAGCAATGCATTTTCTATATCGCCTAACTCGATCCTAAAGCCGCGCAGTTTGACTTGAAAATCATTGCGCCCCAGATAATAGAGCTGACCGTCCGCTTGCCAGCGCACTAAATCGCCTGTGCGGTATAGTTTGCGGCTGCTGCCCGTTTGCGCTGGGTCGTAAAATGGATTGTCGATAAAGCGCTGCTCGGTCAAGTCTTCTCGGTTGAGATAGGCGCGAGCCACTCCGGCGCCACCAACATATAGCTCGCCTGTGACGCCAATCGGTGCAAGATGCATATGTTCATCCAACACATATACAGAGTTGTTTGCAATTGGCAACCCGATTGGCATTGCATTGCCTACATTCTCATTAACCCTAAACATGGTTGCACTAATGGTGGTTTCAGATGGCCCGTACGCGTTTATCAGGTTTACATTTGGACACTGATCACAAAAATCCTTTCCTTGATGGAAGTTAAGGGCTTCTCCGCCTACTATCACAACGCGCAGTTGCGGCCACACCCACTTATTGCCTTGACTTTGCAGCTCATGGAAAAACGCTGTTGGTAAGCTGACCATCGTGAGCTTGTGCTTAGCGCCAAAAGCTCGAAAATCGAAACTGCCTTGTGCACACGTTGTATCGCGCAGCACAAGGGACGCGCCATTGCAAAGAGCAGAGGTGTACTCTTCAACAAATACATCAAAATTAGGGGTGGTAAACTGCAAAATGCGGTCGTCTTTACTCAGTTGACAATAGTCCGCCATGTGTTGTGTGTAGTTGACGACATTGCCATGTTCCACCATAACGCCTTTTGGCTTTCCGGTTGAGCCGGAGGTGTAAATCACATAAGCCAATTGTTCTTGGTTACATGGCCTTGCTAGATTGTCGATGGGTAAGTCACAGATACCGATTTGTATTGAAGGCTCATCTATCGCCAAGCGCTGATGCCGGGCTAGCCAACCGTCTGTTGCTATTGATTCTGAGGTGATTACCGTGGCAAGTTGTGCATCCTCTTGGATCTGCTTTAAGCGCTCTTGTGGGTATGTAGGGTCAAGCGGGACATAGGCACCGCCGGCTTTCAATACCGCTAGTATCGCCACCAGCAGCTGTGGGGAGCGAGGTAGACAAATACCCACCAGTGTTTCTGTGCTTACTTGACGCTGCGCCTGTAAATAACGCGCCAACTGATTAGCTTGTGCATTTAAGTCACAATAGCTTAGTTGAAAATGCTCACAGGTAACGGCAATTGCAGTGGGGTGCGCTAGCGCTTGACTTTCAAATTGTTCATGTAGACAAAGACTGGGCACAGGCGATTGTGTTGCATTCCAGCGCTCAAACTGAGCCTGCTCATCTTTACTCAACATCGGCGCACGTCCCACCGATAGCTCAGAGTGATGGATAAGTGCACTTGCAAATTGATTAAAGTGCGTAGCCATACGGGCAATAGTCTCGCCGTTAAATACATCGCTATTGTATTCCCAGGCCAACACCAAGCCTTCTTCTGATTCCCCAGCGGTCAACGACAATTCATATTTAGCAGAACTCGTCTGACTGCCTATCGGCTCAACACTCAAACCATCCAAATCTAAAGCAGCATCTTCACCATGATGACTCCAAGACAGCATGATTTGGAATAAAGGACTATGTTGCGTCGTGCGCTCCGGTTGTAAGGCTTCAACCACTTTTTCAAACGGTACCTGCTGGTGCGCATAAGCGTCTAGCAGCATTTGACGGCTGGCACTAATGATATCGCTCAATTGCTGCTCAGCATCAATCTGATTTCGCAACACCAAGGTGTTGACAAAAAACCCTATCAATCCAGCGATTTCACTTTGCTCTCGATTCGCCGTGGGTGTGCCCATGACAATGTCGCTTTCACCACTATAACGAGATAAAAAGGCTGCAAATAACGCTTGTACGCCCATAAATAAGCTTGCATTTTGAGCCTGACACAAGGTGCGCAATTTCTCTTGCGTGTTGTATGGAAGAGATTGCACATGTTGACCGCCATTAAAACTGGCTTGCGTCGTGCGAGGCTTGTCCAAAGGTAAATTGTGTACAACTGGCAGGTCTGCCAAATGCTCTGTCCAATAGGACAATTGCTGCTCTAATACCTCACCTTGTAGCCATGTCCTTTGCCATCGAGCATAGTCAGCATATTGCACAGGCAATTCTGGCAAGCTTGCTCTTTGATTGACCAGCATTGCATTGTAAGACGCGCTTAGCTCCTGTAAGAATATCCCCATGGACCAGCCATCTGATGCGATGTGGTGCATTGTCAATAACAGGACATACTCATCAGGCGCTGTGCATAACACTTTTGCTCGAAGCATCAGATCGTGACCTAAATCAAACGGTCGTTGCGCCTCGTCTTCGATCGCTTTGGACAGCGACTGCGGATTGCAGTCATGCCATTGCAGCTCTACGTCACAAACATCCCTTAGCTGTTGATATGCTTCACCGTTTTTATCAATGCGATAACAGGTGCGTAATATGGCATGTCTACTCACGATAGTGTTCAGGGCGCACTGAAGTGCTTGTGCGTTTAGCTGTCCAGACAGGCGAAGCGCAAATGGCATGTTGTATTGACTGCCGCTCTCCATTTGATCCAATATCCATAAGCGCTGTTGGGCATAAGATAATGGCGCTTTCACTAAATCCTTTGATGGTGTAATTGCTGGGTAGCTGGTCTGTTGCGTTGACGTATCAATATGTCGAGCCAGCTCACAAAGTTTTGGGCGTTCAAATATACTTTTTGCGTTTAAATTGACATTTAAATGCTTTTGCAAGTGAACAGTCAGTCTAGTAACCAAAAGCGAATGCCCACCGAGCATAAAGAAGTTGTCATGCCGACTAACTCGCTCAATCCCCAACAGCTCTTTCCAGATGTCAGCCAACGCTTGTTCTGTCTGTCCCTGCGGTGCTTCATAAGCCTGTGTCTCTTGAAGTTGAGGCGCAGGCAATGCGCTACGGTCTATCTTACCGTTGGCAGTTAAGGGGAACTGCGCGACATTGACCAAGTACTGCGGCAGCATGTAATCAGGAAGTTGCTGGCTCAAGCGCTGGCGAAGTACATCACTGTTAAGCCTTTCTTTTGCCCGATAATAGGCCACTAAATGCTTACCCGCAGGACTCTCTTGCGCTAGCACCAGTGCTTCTTTGACCCCCTCTTGCTTGAGCAATGCATTTTCTATATCGCCTAACTCGATCCTAAAGCCGCGCAGTTTGACTTGAAAATCATTGCGCCCCAGATAATAGAGCTGACCGTCCGCTTGCCAGCGCACTAAATCACCTGTGCGGTATAGTTTGCGGCTGCTGCCCGTTTGCGCTGGGTCGTAAAATGGATTGTCGATAAAGCGCTGTTCGGTCAAGTCTTCTCGGTTGAGATAGGCGCGAGCCACTCCGGCGCCACCAACATATAGCTCGCCTGTGACGCCAATCGGTGCTAGCTGCATCTGTTGATCAAGAACATAGACGCTTGTATTGCGTATCGGTCTTCCGATACTTACATTGTCGGTGACAGAAACCACCTTTGTCGAGGTAGCCACGACAGTGCATTCCGTGGGCCCGTAATTATTGACAAGAGTGAAGGGTAATTGCGGGATATCTTTTGCTGAAAGTGCATCACCGCCAACTAGTAAATATTGTAGTGTACTTTCGGCCAGCTCTTCGCTTTGCATGAATTGAACAGCAATTGGCGTGACTAAAAAGCAGTGCGTAACCGAATGGCTATTTAGGAATCTAGGCAACGAATCAATATTAAATAATCGCTCGTCTGATATTTGCACCAAACTCCCGCCGCTTAGAAGGTAAGGCCAAATCTCCCAAACTGATGCATCAAATGCTGTGTTCGCAGTTTGGGTGCCCACAGATAATGCAGATAAATTGAATTCATTAATGTGCCAGTCGCACAAGGCCATTACATTGCCATGTTCCACCATAACGCCTTTTGGCTTTCCGGTTGAGCCGGAGGTGTAAATCACATAAGCCAATTGTTCTTGGTTACATGGCCTTGCTAGATTGTCGATGGGTAAGTCACAGATACCGATTTGTATTGAAGGCTCATCTATCGCCAAGCGCTGATGCCGGGCTAGCCAACCGTCTGTTGCTATTGATTCTGAGGTGATTACCGTGGCAAGTTGTGCATCCTCTTGGATCTGCTTTAAGCGCTCTTGTGGGTATGTAGGGTCAAGCGGGACATAGGCACCGCCGGCTTTCAATACCGCTAGTATCGCCACCAGCAGCTGTGGGGAGCGAGGTAGACAAATACCCACCAGTGTTTCTGTGCTTACTTGACGCTGCGCCTGTAAATAACGCGCCAACTGATTAGCTTGTGCATTTAAGTCACAATAGCTTAGTTGAAAATGCTCACAGGTAACGGCAATTGCAGTGGGGTGCGCTAGCGCTTGACTTTCAAATTGTTCATGTAGACAAAGACTGGGCACAGGCGATTGTGTTGCATTCCAGCGCTCAAACTGAGCCTGCTCATCTTTACTCAACATCGGCGCACGTCCCACCGATAGCTCAGAGTGATGGATAAGTGCACTTGCAAATTGATTAAAGTGCGTAGCCATACGGGCAATAGTCTCGCCGTTAAATACATCGCTATTGTATTCCCAGGCCAACACCAAGCCTTCTTCTGATTCCCCAGCGGTCAACGACAATTCATATTTAGCAGAACTCGTCTGACTGCCTATCGGCTCAACACTCAAACCATCCAAATCTAAAGCAGCATCTTCACCATGATGACTCCAAGACAGCATGATTTGGAATAAAGGACTATGTTGCGTCGTGCGCTCCGGTTGTAAGGCTTCAACCACTTTTTCAAACGGTACCTGCTGGTGCGCATAAGCGTCTAGCAGCATTTGACGGCTGGCACTAATGATATCGCTCAATTGCTGCTCAGCATCAATCTGATTTCGCAACACCAAGGTGTTGACAAAAAACCCTATCAATCCAGCGATTTCACTTTGCTCTCGATTCGCCGTGGGTGTGCCCATGACAATGTCGCTTTCACCACTATAACGAGATAAAAAGGCTGCAAATAACGCTTGTACGCCCATAAATAAGCTTGCATTTTGAGCCTGACACAAGGTGCGCAATTTCTCTTGCGTGTTGTATGGAAGAGATTGCACATGTTGACCGCCATTAAAACTGGCTTGCGTCGTGCGAGGCTTGTCCAAAGGTAAATTGTGTACAACTGGCAGGTCTGCCAAATGCTCTGTCCAATAGGACAATTGCTGCTCTAATACCTCACCTTGTAGCCATGTCCTTTGCCATCGAGCATAGTCAGCATATTGCACAGGCAATTCTGGCAAGCTTGCTCTTTGATTGACCAGCATTGCATTGTAAGACGCGCTTAGCTCCTGTAAGAATATCCCCATGGACCAGCCATCTGATGCGATGTGGTGCATTGTCAATAACAGGACATACTCATCAGGCGCTGTGCATAACACTTTTGCTCGAAGCATCAGATCGTGACCTAAATCAAACGGTCGTTGCGCCTCGTCTTCGATCGCTTTGGACAGCGACTGCGGATTGCAGTCATGCCATTGCAGCTCTACGTCACAAACATCCCTTAGCTGTTGATATGCTTCACCGTTTTTATCAATGCGATAACAGGTGCGTAATATGGCATGTCTACTCACGATAGTGTTCAGGGCGCACTGAAGTGCTTGTGCGTTTAGCTGTCCAGACAGGCGAAGCGCAAATGGCATGTTGTATTGACTGCCGCTCTCCATTTGATCCAATATCCATAAGCGCTGTTGGGCATAAGATAATGGCGCCTCGTTCGAAGCGATATGAACTAGTTGATGAGCCGTTTTTTCGCCAGATGATGCACTTAAAAAGTCGAGTAACTCATCCTTGTTTTGACGAATCAACTGAGCTAGTTCTTTTGTAACGCAGTCTTTTCCAGCGCGTGTTTTTAGCTTTCCATCTTCTGCAAAGATGCTTATACCATTGCTGTTAAGTGTGGTAATTACCTGGCATATGTTTACCATGACAATTCCTCCACCTTATCTGCATCTGATATCAAACTCTGATTATTTGCCAAGATAGAATAGTGCTCTACCAGTGTGCTCTGTGCTTTAAGGTCGCTCGCTGCAATTAAGGTAGAAAGTGGTATTTCAATATCGAATGCTGAGCGAAATTTGTGATTTAAGCGAGTGACCAAAAGCGAATGCCCACCGAGCATAAAGAAGTTGTCATGCCGACTAACTCGCTCAATCCCCAACAGCTCTTTCCAGATGTCAGCCAACGCTTGTTCTGTCTGTCCCTGCGGTGCTTCATAAGCCTGTGTCTCTTGAAGTTGAGGCGCAGGCAATGCGCTACGGTCTATCTTACCGTTGGCAGTTAAGGGGAACTGCGCGACATTGATCAAATACTGCGGCAGCATGTAATCAGGAAGTTGCTGGCTTAAGCGCTGGCGAAGCACATCACTGTTAAACCTTTCTTTTGCCCGATAATAGGCCACTAAATGCTTACCCGCAGGACTCTCTTGCGCTAGCACCAGTGCTTCTTTGACCCCCTCTTGCTTGAGCAATGCATTTTCTATATCGCCTAACTCGATCCTAAAGCCGCGCAGTTTGACTTGAAAATCATTGCGCCCCAGATAATAGAGCTGACCGTCCGCTTGCCAGCGCACTAAATCGCCTGTGCGGTATAGTTTGCGGCTGCTGCCCGTTTGCGCTGGGTCGTAAAATGGATTGTCGATAAAGCGCTGCTCGGTCAAGTCTTCTCGGTTGAGATAGGCGCGAGCCACTCCGGCGCCACCAACATATAGCTCGCCTGTGACGCCAATCGGTAGCGCTTGAAGATGGGTGTTGAGCACATAGCACTGTCGATTGTCCAAAGGCTGTCCAATGGGGAGTGCTGTGGTATCACTTATCTCATCAGGGATACGATATAAGGTACTGAAGGTCGTGTTCTCAGTGGGCCCATATCCATTAAAACACTGCAGCTGTGGGTTGCGTTTTTGTACCGCTCGCACTGCCTGTGGATTGACAACATCCCCTCCTACCAAAAGTTGCTGGAGTGCGGGTAGAGGGTATTGCACAAGCTCGCTGAATACATCAAATAGGCCTGATGTCATCCAAAGTGTGCTAACACCAAAACACTTGATGCTACTGGCTAACGCCTCTACATCTGCTGAATTGCCTTGATGCACGGCAATACATCCGCCATTTAACCATGCCGCCCAAATTTCAAAGGTGGCTGCATCAAAACAGATGGGGGAATGCAGCAACGTCTTTGTCTGTGTGGTTAAATCAATGTGATGGACATCACATACCAAAGACGCAACATTGCGATGCTCTACCATGACCCCTTTAGGCATGCCAGTAGAGCCTGACGTGTACATTACGTATGCCAGTTGCTCGGGTTTGCAAGGCAATCGTAAATCGTCCATGCTTTGTTCAGCCAGTGCAGATTGCACCTGCTCACTGTCGATGACCACTTGTTCCGCACTGCTTAACCAGCTTTGACTATCCAACTCATGGCTGGTCACAATCGTATGTAAGTCCGCGTCCTTTTGCATCATGCTCAAACGCTCTGTGGGGTAGGTGGGATCCAGCGGCACATAGGCGCCGCCAGCTTTCAACACAGCCAGTATTGCCACGAGCAGTTGAAAAGAACGAGGGAGGCAAACACCCACCAATGTCTCAGCGCTTACTTGACGCTGCGCTTGTAAATAGCGAGCCAGCTGATTAGCTTGAGCATTCACCTGAGCATACGTGAGCGACGTTTGTCCATAAGTGACAGCAATGGCCTGTGGACGCGCACGCACTTGCCCTTCAAATAACTCATGCAAACACCACTGCACAAGCGGAGCACCCGTGTCATTCCATTGCCTCAAGGACGCTAAATCAGACTCCGATACCACATTATCGTGAGCGCTTTGGGTATGCTGAAGCATTTGGCTAAGCACTTGACGATACAGCCGGCTATAACTTAGTCCTACCCCTGCTGGGTAATGCTCCTTAAGGGTTGTAACCGAGAAATAAATATCATCGCGGTCGGGATACGATTGCACGTTGACGCTAAAGGGAAGGCTATTTTCAGCGATGCCCCCACGTTGATTATTCAGTTGTGTCCCAGCTTCACTGTCATCCTGCCACAGCACATTAAACTGCGTATAGTTAAATGACACATCAAACAAGGCGTGGCCATCCAAATCTCGCTTTATCTGAGCTAAGGGATAAAAGCGACGTTGCATTATTTCCTTATATGCAAGTTCAACAGCACACACTAATGACTTCCAGGACCCTTGTTCGGTATTAACAGCCAAGGGCAATATATTCACAAATAGGCCAAGAACTTTTTCGCTATCCAACAATTCAGGACGCCCGTGAAATGAAACACCGGAAACAACGTTTGTTTGGTTACTTGCCAACGCCAATGTTTTAAGGTGAATGCTCAGCATTATTGTTTTGAGACTACATCCAAATTCTTTTGCCAAATCGCGCAGTGCTTTTGATTCGTCACCGCTAATAGCACTGGACACAGCTAAAGAAGATTGAGATTCGCTTACTGCTTCGTTTTCTCTCTCAGGACCGGCATCTGGCAATTTGACTCGCGACAACTCAATGTCTCTAAGTGCAGTCCACGCGTCTGCTTGCGATTTATCATTAATCGCTTCTAATTCATGTTTTATAAAGTCGCGATATGTTAGGTTTAATTCAGTTTGAGCCTGCCATTCCTTCTTCAATATTTTTTCGTACGTAGTTAAAAATTCGGCGGTAAGACTGGCCTCACTCCACCCATCCAATATGGCATGGTGAAAACTCAATCCGAAGTAGAATTCGTCTTCACTCGATGTAAATGCTGCGAATCTAATTAACGACTTCGAATTTTTTTCAAAGCTTAGCGCTAACTCTTTTTCCTGCCATCTATCTAATGTATTTTTGAGATCGTCTTCGTTTTCATATATTTCAATCGTAGGGGAGAGCGCTTTATGCACGAGTTGCAATGGACATGCATAGGACTCAAGATCAATACCTGTTCTAAGCACGGCATGACGTTCTGTTAAAATATTAATGGTTTGAAAAAAAGCATCCCGAGCAAACGGCAATCCTATACGATAGTGAATAATATCGTGATAAATGCCTTTACCTTCTCCTAGGAAACTGTGGTAGAGCATACCCTGCTGTAGTTGACTGACGGGATAAGCATCTTCAATCTCATTAGGTAGCTGAGCGGCCAGCTCCTTATCAATCAGCTCGAAGGCTTGCGTTTGCTGATGATGAGTATCTGTGGTCTGCTCTTGACCAATAGCCTTTGCCAAGGCGGCAACCGTGTCGTGCTCAAACAAGTCTTCCAACGAGAAATGGATATCGTCTGCGGCGGCTCGTGCGGCCAGTTGAATACTCAAGATAGAGTCGCCACCCAATTCAAAGAAGCTGTCGTGACGTGACACGCTGTCCACTTGCAAGACATCTTCCCAGATAGCAATCAGTCTCGCTTCCAGCTCAGACGCGGGCTGCGCTGCCGACTCGCCTTGGCTCTCTTTGTCCTGCGCAGCCAGCATACGCATCACCTGCGCTTTATCGATTTTACCGTTGATAGTCAGCGGCATCTGCGATAACACGTGCACACGATGTGGCTGCATGTAGTCAGGCAGGCTATCGCGTAAATACCCTTGCACCTCAACAGCATCAACCTCACCACTGACCGCAGCCATCAAACGCTTATGACCGCCCTCTTCGTCCACCCACACCAATGCGTGCACAAGCCCTTCATAGCTATCCAACGCATGGCTGATTTCGCCAAGCTCAATCCGATAACCGCGAATTTTTACCTGTGCATCCTGACGCCCTAAAAACTCCAGCGCTCCTGCCGCGTTGTACCTGACTCTATCCCCCGTTCGATACATCCGTGAACCAGCCGGTCCATAAGGGTTGGGCACAAAGGCCAAAGCCGTTTTTACACTCTCACCCAGATAGCCATCCGCCAGACCTGCGCCCCCCACATACAACTCGCCCGGTACGCCCAAAGGCACGCGTTGAGCCGCGTCATTCAATACATAACAGCTGCTTTGGGCAAGCGGATACCCGATGGGAACATCCTGATGTGCATCATGTGTATTCATTGCATATAAACAGCTAAACGTGGTCGCTTCTGTGGGGCCATAGCCATTGACCAACTTCCTTGACGCATCCGCGCCAAGATATTCACTGACATGACGACCTGATAGCGTATCTCCTCCGGCAATTAAGCAGCGTAGACCGGATAAGGCGTCTGGCTGTTCGTCCATGACCACATGAAACAGCGAGGCGGTCAACCACAATACGCTCACACCATACTGCTCGATATCTTGTGCTAGCCGAGGCACACTCATGGCCCCGCCTTGTCCTATCGCCACCGTGGCACCGTTGAGCAATGCGCCCCATAACTCCAACGTCGACGCATCAAACACCAGCGGAGCCTGCAATAAAAGCGTGTCTTGTGCACTGAGCGATAAGGTCGGCTGACGACACAGACGCAGTACCGCACCATCGGGCACTTGCACCCCTTTGGGCGTGCCGGTAGAGCCTGACGTATACATCACGTATAAGCCACTGACCCCGCTACGCGAAACTGCTTCACACGGGGCACAGCGGCGCTTGTCAATATCCTGAAGCGCCAAGCTGCGCGCGCCTTTCATCCCTTCATGCTCACTTCCGTCTGTGAGCACTACACTCACTCCCGCAGTCGATAACATCGATGCAATCCGGGTGTCCGGGTAGCCTTTATCCAAGGGCACATAACGCGCTCCGCAGCGCACAATGGCCAAGATAGCCGTAATGGCATCCACCCCACGCTCTAGCAACACGCCAACCGCTTCGCCGCTGCTCACTCCTTCTGCTTGCAGCACACTGCTCCACTGTGCAACACGCTCTGCCAGAGCTTGGTAGCTCACTTGCCGCTCGCCTTCGCGCACCGCTATCCCATCGGGTTGCGACTTCACCACCGCCTCAAACGCTTGCCACACATCACCGCTTTCGTGCGAGGCCTCTCCTTGCCAATGCTTCAATTGCTCAATATTTGTTTTATCGACACAATTAATTTCAGATATTGGTGAGTCAGGCTTGAGCATGAACGATTCAACAAGGTGCATTGTGTACTCAGCCATCTTCTGAATCGACGATTCAGCAAACAAGTCATTGTTGTATTCCCAGTTAAGCACCAATCCATCGTCGGTATCCAACATTCCAAGTGTTAAATCGTATTTTGAACCCTCTTGATCGGGTGACATGGCCTCAACTTCGAGATCGGTAAAATTCACCTCACTTTGATCATTGTTTTGCAATACCATCACAATTTGAAAGAGTGGGTTATGACTTAAACTTCTTACCGGTTTGAGTGTTTCTAAAAGTTTTGCAATGGGAACTTGTTGATGGGTATATGCCTCGTTGAGGACCTCTTTGCTTTGGTGTAAGAATTGTCTAAAGGTCTGACCTTCATCAATTGAGCTTCTAAGCACCAACATATTTACAAAAAAACCAATCAGGCCAGCGAGCTCAGGCTGATTGCGATTTGCTACCGAGGCTCCAACCACGATATCGTTTTCGCCACTGAATCTGGCTAGCATAATACTTATTATTGCATGCAAGCCCATAAACAGCGTCACCCCTTCCTGCTGGCATAATTGCTTAAGCGCACGCATTTCTGTATTTTTTATAATAGACTTGTAAGTCAATCCATTGAATGTTTGTGTTTCTGGACGTTGATAATCTAGCGTTAAGCCGTGAATTGTTGGCAAATTATCTAATTGTGATTTCCAATACTCTATTGAACGAGTTCCTTCCTCACTATTGAACCAATTTTTCTGCCATATTGCATAGTCAGAGTATTGCAACGACAGTTCAGGAAGCACTTGCGGATTGCCTTCCACAATTCCATTGTAAATCTGCGTTAGCTCCTGAAGCAGAATGCCCATTGACCAACCGTCAGATGCAATATGGTGAAGCGTGATGAGAAATACGTATTCCTTGTCACCAAGTGCAAAAAGCGTGGCTCTTATAATCGAGTCTTTTGATAAATCAAAGGGTGTCTGAATGTCAGCTTTGAGTAAGTCAATAAGCGTTTTTTCTTTGTCTTGATGATTAGTTAAGTCGATGTCGTTTAATGTGATCTTACTCTGAGCTTTAATATATTGCTGTGCGACACCATTTTCATTTGCTCGATACACGGTTCTCAAAATTTCATGACGCTGTATCAGTTGGTTTAACGCTTCCTGAAGTGCATTTTTACTAAGGCTACCCTTTAGTTTGAACGCAAACGGCATATGAAAGGCATTTCTGGTTCCATGAACCTGTTGATCCGTCCAAAGTATCTGTTGATTAAATGACAAAGGAACACCACTATTCTCATCAATTGAGCTCCGATTTGATTTCACTACCTGTGATAACAATCCGGTATTGTTTTGCTGTAAGTAGGCTTTGATCTCTTCTTTGCGAGAGATAAGCGAATCTTTAAGATCATCATCTATCCCATTTTCTGGTAGTTGGCATACCAAGTTCTGCTCTGAAAGCTTTATTTTTACGCCACTATTTCTCAGTGTCTTTAATAACTGTTGGATGCTCATAGTTTAAGAACCTCTCCGTGATCAGACGTTGTTTTTGCCGAATCAGCTAACCAAAGATGTGTATCAATCGAGTCTGCTTGACTCACTAAAGTAGGAAGTGCCAAAAGGTCATTGAGAGACAATTTAGCCTTGAATTTCTCGTTTATTTTTTTCAATAGTCGAGTGACCAAAAGCGAATGCCCACCGAGCATAAAGAAGTTGTCATGCCGACTAACTCGCTCAATCCCCAACAGCTCTTTCCAGATGTCAGCCAACGCTTGTTCTGTCTGTCCCTGCGGTGCTTCATAAGCCTGTGTCTCTTGAAGTTGAGGCGCAGGCAATGCGCTACGGTCTATCTTACCGTTGGCAGTTAAGGGGAACTGCGCGACATTGATCAAATACTGCGGCAGCATGTAATCAGGAAGTTGCTGGCTTAAGCGCTGGCGAAGCACATCACTGTTAAACCTTTCTTTTGCCCGATAATAGGCCACTAAATGCTTACCCGCAGGACTCTCTTGCGCTAGCACCAGTGCTTCTTTGACCCCCTCTTGCTTGAGCAATGCATTTTCTATATCGCCTAACTCGATCCTAAAGCCGCGCAGTTTGACTTGAAAATCATTGCGCCCCAGATAATAGAGCTGACCGTCCGCTTGCCAGCGCACTAAATCGCCTGTGCGGTATAGTTTGCGGCTGCTGCCCGTTTGCGCTGGGTCGTAAAATGGATTGTCGATAAAGCGCTGCTCGGTCAAGTCTTCTCGGTTGAGATAGGCGCGAGCCACTCCGGCGCCACCAACATATAGCTCGCCTGTGACGCCAATCGGTAGCGCTTGAAGATGGGTGTTGAGCACATAGCACTGTCGATTGTCCAAAGGCTGTCCAATGGGGAGTGCTGTGGTATCACTTATCTCATCAGGGATACGATATAAGGTACTGAAGGTCGTGTTCTCAGTGGGCCCATATCCATTAAAACACTGCAGCTGTGGGTTGCGTTTTTGTACCGCTCGCACTGCCTGTGGATTGACAACATCCCCTCCTACCAAAAGTTGCTGGAGTGCGGGTAGAGGGTATTGCACAAGCTCGCTGAATACATCAAATAGGCCTGATGTCATCCAAAGTGTGCTAACACCAAAACACTTGATGCTACTGGCTAACGCCTCTACATCTGCTGAATTGCCTTGATGCACGGCAATACATCCGCCATTTAACCATGCCGCCCAAATTTCAAAGGTGGCTGCATCAAAACAGATGGGGGAATGCAGCAACGTCTTTGTCTGTGTGGTTAAATCAATGTGATGGACATCACATACCAAAGACGCAACATTGCGATGCTCTACCATGACCCCTTTAGGCATGCCAGTAGAGCCTGACGTGTACATTACGTATGCCAGTTGCTCGGGTTTGCAAGGCAATCGTAAATCGTCCATGCTTTGTTCAGCCAGTGCAGATTGCACCTGCTCACTGTCGATGACCACTTGTTCCGCACTGCTTAACCAGCTTTGACTATCCAACTCATGGCTGGTCACAATCGTATGTAAGTCCGCGTCCTTTTGCATCATGCTCAAACGCTCTGTGGGGTAGGTGGGATCCAGCGGCACATAGGCGCCGCCAGCTTTCAACACAGCCAGTATTGCCACGAGCAGTTGAAAAGAACGAGGGAGGCAAACACCCACCAATGTCTCAGCGCTTACTTGACGCTGCGCTTGTAAATAGCGAGCCAGCTGATTAGCTTGAGCATTCACCTGAGCATACGTGAGCGACGTTTGTCCATAAGTGACAGCAATGGCCTGTGGACGCGCACGCACTTGCCCTTCAAATAACTCATGCAAACACCACTGCACAAGCGGAGCACCCGTGTCATTCCATTGCCTCAAGGACGCTAAATCAGACTCCGATACCACATTATCGTGAGCGCTTTGGGTATGCTGAAGCATTTGGCTAAGCACTTGACGATACAGCCGGCTATAACTTAGTCCTACCCCTGCTGGGTAATGCTCCTTAAGGGTTGTAACCGAGAAATATATATCATCGCGGTCGGGATACGATTGTACGTTGACGCTAAAGGGAAGGCTATTTTCAGCGATGCCCCCACGTTGATTATTCAGTTGTGTCCCAGCTTCACTGTCATCCTGCCACAGCACATTAAACTGCGTATAGTTAAATGACACATCAAACAAGGCATGGCCATCCAGATCTCGCTTTATCTGAGCTAAGGGATAAAAGCGATGGCGCTCTATTTCTCGACAGTGTTTATCCACCGCTTCAATTAAGCTTAACCAGTTGCCCTTCGGCAACTCAACACACACCGGGAGTATGCTGACAAATAAACCAAGTACTTTTTCACTATCTATAACTTCTGGACGCCCGTGAAACGACCCCCCTGTTACCACACGCTCACTTGCGCAAGCTAAGGATAGAGCCTTTAGATGCGCACTAAGAAGCAGTGTTTTTAACGAGTAACCACTGCGTTGTCCAAGCGCTCGCAATGCGCTTGATAGCTCACTTCCCAAACTGCATGACACGGCATCTGAAAGCGATAACTCAAGTACATGCTCATCGGCCTGTGGCTCATCGGCGGCGACTAGCTGCACTTGACTGACCGTTACTCCGTCTAAGTGCGTCCAATATGCTTTGTGTGCTTTATCAGATAAGGCCTGTTGCTCCATCGCAATGAAAGAACGATAACTTGCTTGCAATGGCGCCGCCTCAACCCAGTCATTCGATAAACGACGGCGATATTCAGACAATAGCTCTGCAATTAAACTGGCTTCACTCAAACCATCAACAATCGCGTGATGGTTACTGAAACTGAGAATAAATTTGTCTTCAGACACTACATGAGCAGCCACCCGCAACAACGGATAATCCTCTGGCGCAAAGCCTCGCGCATGCTCTTTGGCTAACCATTGTGATAATGCAGATGTGTGTTCATTTTCAGCTATTTGATATATCTGAAGCTCAACCTCAGCTGTTTTATGCACAAGCAGCAGTGGTTGCTCATAAGTATCCAAAGCGATTTGTGTGCGCAGCATGTCATGACGCGATGTTAAGTTATCTAGCGTCGCTTTCAGGCAGGCAGCATCGAAGCTCAAGTCGACTGGATAATGCACTATGTCATGATAGACACCGTCTCCTGGTGAACGACGACTGTGATATAGCATTCCTTGCTGTAATTGACTGACAGGGTAGGCATCTTCGATGGTATCAGGAAGTTGTGCTCGCGATACTGGGTCAATTAAGTCAAACGCAGCATAGCGCTCGTCGGCATCATTTTGCACAACATGCAGTGCAACCGCTTCTATGGTTTGATATTGAAACAAATCCTGTAGCGATAGCTGATAACCTTGTTTACGCAGTTTGCCTACCACTTGCAAACTCGAAATCGAATCCCCTCCTAAGGCGCTAAAACCTAAATTAATGCCTATCTCTTTGAGGCCTAACACCTCTTGCCAAATCTGACATAATAAGCTTTCTATCGCTGAGCGTGGTGCTTGTAGCTCACCACTGCCTATTCGGTCCGATAACCCGGGCGCAGGGAGTGCTTTTTGATCCAGTTTGCCATTAATGGTTAAGGGCATTTCCTCAATATGTACATAGGCAACCGGCACCATATATTCGGGTAAGTAAGCGTGTAAATACGCGCTTAGTTCTGGGGATTCTATGGGAGTGCCAGTATAGTAGGCACTTAGCAAGGGCTCGTTCTGTGCCGTGTGATACATTATCACCACAGCATCATTGATGCCGTCCAGCTTCAATAGCTGACGACTAATATCACTCAACTCTACACGATGGCCGCGAATTTTTACTTGATGATCACATCGCCCCAAATATTCAATATCACCGTTATCCAGGCGACGGGCTATATCTCCTGAGCGATACCAGCAACACTCGCTATCTGGCAAATGTACAAAACGTTGCGATGTCAACTCTGGGCGGTTTAGATAACCCTCACTGACCCCTGCTCCTCGGATGTAAATCTCACCCGGGACACCCGTGGGGACCGGCTGTTGCCATTCATCCAACAACTGGATATCTAAATCTGGCAATGCTTGACCGATTAGGCTTCCTGCATCAGGACGAACACAATCGTCTCGTGTGACGGGCCGGTATGTTACGTGTACGGTGGTTTCAGTAATACCATACATATTCACCAAGCGTGTATTATCGCAAGCATTACCTGCGTCAAACCATGGCAATAACTTACATAACTCCAACGCTTCACCACCAAAGACAAGCTGACGTAATTGATGTTTATCTCGCTGCGCTATCAAATGCGGCATGACCGCATAAAAGGCCGTGGGCGTTTGATTGAGTACAGTCACGCCTTGCTCACAAACCAGTTGGGCAAAGCTTTGCGGATCACGCGTAATGTGACGCTCAGGGATAACTAAGCGGCCGCCGTGTAATAATGCTCCCCACATTTCCCATACAGAAAAGTCGAAGGCGTAGGAATGGAACAAAGTCCATACATCGGTGTGATCAAACTCAAACCACGTGTGGGTAGATTTAAACAGTCGGCTAACATTATTGTGGGTAACTTTCACCCCATTGGGACGCCCAGTAGAGCCGGAGGTGTATAGCACGTAGGCCAAGTCTTGTTCACTGACCTGAACATCCACTGATTGCTCGTTATCAACTGCGATTTCTCCGCTGGTGTATTGAGCAATGCCATCCCCCCAGGCTTCTAGCCGATCTTGCACGATAACCAAAGCTGGTTTAGCGTCTTCTAAAATATCGACTTGGCGCTCCAGCGCTTGTTTAGGGTCGATTGGAATATAAGCGGCGCCGGTTTTTAGTATCGCAAGTAAGGTGACTATGAGATCGTTGCTATGCTCACAACACACACCAACGAGTTTGCCTCGTTGCACGCCCTTGGCGATGAGGCCATGAGCGATGCGATTACTGGCCATATCCAGTTGTTGATAACTAAGGCTTTGCTGTTTGAAGCTAAGAGCAGTGTTAGTAGCAAAGCGCTGACACGCTTGTTCAAACAGCGATACGATGGAATCTGCTTGATATTCTGATAGCTCTTTTGTGGATAGTTCATTAGTAAAAATCTGTCTGTGAGACTGATCAGTATTGTTCGCCATGCGATCGAGCACTTGACGATACAACCGGCTATAACTTAGTCCTACCCCTACTGGGTAATGCTCCTTGAGAGTCTCTACAGAGAAATAAATATCATCGCGGTCGGGATACGATTGCACGTTGACGTTAAAGGGAAGGCTATTTTCAGCGATGCCCCCACGTTGATTATTCAGTTGTGTCCCAGCTTCACTGTCATCCTGCCACAGCACATTAAACTGCGTATAGTTAAATGACACATCAAACAAGGCGTGGCCATCCAGATCTCGTTTTATCTGAGCTAAGGGATAAAAGCGATGGCGCTCTATTTCTCGACAGTGTTTATCCACCGCTTCAATTAAGCTTAACCAGTTGCCCTTCGGCAACTCAACACACACCGGGAGTATGCTGACAAATAAACCAAGTACTTTTTCACTATCTATAACTTCTGGACGCCCGTGAAACGACCCCCCTGTTACCACACGCTCACTTGCGCAAGCTAAGGATAGAGCCTTTAGATGCGCACTAAGAAGCAGTGTTTTTAACGAGTAACCACTGCGTTGTCCAAGCGCTCGCAATGCGCTTGATAGCTCACTTCCCAAACTGCATGACACGGCATCTGAAAGCGATAACTCAAGTACATGCTCATCGGCCTGTGGCTCATCGGCGGCGGCTAGCTGCACTTGACTGACCGTTACTCCGTCTAAGTGCGTCCAATATGCTTTGTGTGCTTTATCAGATAAGGCCTGTTGCTCCATCGCAATGAAAGAACGATAACTTGCTTGCAATGGCGCCGCCTCAACCCAGTCATTCGATAAACGACGGCGATATTCAGACAATAGCTCTGCAATTAAACTGGCTTCACTCAAACCATCAACAATCGCGTGATGGTTACTGAAACTGAGAATAAATTTGTCTTCAGACACTACATGAGCAGCCACCCGCAACAACGGATAATCCTCTGGCGCAAAGCCTCGCGCATGCTCTTTGGCTAACCATTGTGATAATGCAGATGTGTGTTCATTTTCAGCTATTTGATATATCTGAAGCTCAACCTCAGCTGTTTTATGCACAAGCAGCAGTGGTTGCTCATAAGTATCCAAAGCGATTTGTGTGCGCAGCATGTCATGACGCGATGTTAAGTTATCTAGCGTCGCTTTCAGGCAGGCAGCATCGAAGCTCAAGTCGACTGGATAATGCACTATGTCATGATAGACACCGTCTCCTGGTGAACGACGACTGTGATATAGCATTCCTTGCTGTAATTGACTGACAGGGTAGGCATCTTCGATGGTATCAGGAAGTTGTGCTCGCGATACTGGGTCAATTAAGTCAAACGCAGCATAGCGCTCGTCGGCATCATTTTGCACAACATGCAGTGCAACCGCTTCTATGGTTTGATATTGAAACAAATCCTGTAGCGATAGCTGATAACCTTGTTTACGCAGTTTGCCTACCACTTGCAAACTCGAAATCGAATCCCCTCCTAAGGCGCTAAAACCTAAATTAATGCCTATCTCTTTGAGGCCTAACACCTCTTGCCAAATCTGACATAATAAGCTTTCTATCGCTGAGCGTGGTGCTTGTAGCTCACCACTGCCTATTCGGTCCGATAACCCGGGCGCAGGGAGTGCTTTTTGATCCAGTTTGCCATTAATGGTTAAGGGCATTTCCTCAATATGTACATAGGCAACCGGCACCATATATTCGGGTAAGTAAGCGTGTAAATACGCGCTTAGTTCTGGGGATTCTATGGGAGTGCCAGTATAGTAGGCACTTAGCAAGGGCTCGTTCTGTGCCGTGTGATACATTATCACCACAGCATCATTGATGCCGTCCAGCTTCAATAGCTGACGACTAATATCACTCAACTCTACACGATGGCCGCGAATTTTTACTTGATGATCACATCGCCCCAAATATTCAATATCACCGTTATCCAGGCGACGGGCTATATCTCCTGAGCGATACCAGCAACACTCGCTATCTGGCAAATGTACAAAACGTTGTGATGTCAACTCTGGGCGGTTTAGATAACCCTCACTGACCCCTGCTCCTCGGATGTAAATCTCACCCGGGACACCCGTGGGGACCGGCTGTTGCCATTCATCCAACAACTGGATATCTAAATCTGGCAATGCTTGACCGATTAGGCTTCCTGCATCAGGACGAACACAATCGTCTCGTGTGACGGGCCGGTATGTTACGTGTACGGTGGTTTCAGTAATACCATACATATTCACCAAGCGTGTATTATCGCAAGCATTACCTGCGTCAAACCATGGCAATAACTTACATAACTCCAACGCTTCACCACCAAAGACAAGCTGACGTAATTGATGTTTATCTCGCTGCGCTATCAAATGCGGCATGACCGCATAAAAGGCCGTGGGCGTTTGATTGAGTACAGTCACGCCTTGCTCACAAACCAGTTGGGCAAAGCTTTGCGGATCACGCGTAATGTGACGCTCAGGGATAACTAAGCGGCCGCCGTGTAATAATGCTCCCCACATTTCCCATACAGAAAAGTCGAAGGCGTAGGAATGGAACAAAGTCCATACATCGGTGTGATCAAACTCAAACCAAGTGTGGGTAGATTTAAACAGTCGGCTAACATTATTGTGGGTAACTTTCACCCCATTGGGACGCCCAGTAGAGCCGGAGGTGTATAGCACGTAGGCCAAGTCTTGTTCACTGACCTGAACATCCACTGATTGCTCGTTATCAACTGCGATTTCTCCGCTGGTGTATTGAGCAATGCCATCCCCCCAGGCTTCTAGCCGATCTTGCACGATAACCAAAGCTGGTTTAGCGTCTTCTAAAATATCGACTTGGCGCTCCAGCGCTTGTTTAGGGTCGATTGGAATATAAGCGGCGCCGGTTTTTAGTATCGCAAGTAAGGTGACTATGAGATCGTTGCTATGCTCACAACACACACCAACGAGTTTGCCTCGTTGCACGCCCTTGGCGATGAGGCCATGAGCGATGCGATTACTGGCCATATCCAGTTGTTGATAACTAAGGCTTTGCTGTTTGAAGCTAAGAGCAGTGTTAGTAGCAAAGCGCTGACACGCTTGTTCAAACAGCGATACGATGGAATCTATTTGAAAAATAACGGGTTGTTGTTGATTATCGTACTTCAGTTCCAGGTGGCAACAAGTCGATTCTGGTGCTTCTGCCATGCGATTTAAGATCGATTCATAAACACCGATGAAACGTTTGAGATCATTACTTGTGTACGATGATTTGTCCAACTCGATAAAAACTTCTGGACGCTTATCACTTTTATTATAGGTAGCTTGAACAGTGAATGCGTAGTTGGTTTTCTCAAAGCCTCTTACATCGTCTAGATCTTGTTTTTCTAAATGTGAAGACTCATCAAATGAAGTATAGTTAAAGATGTGATTGAAAAATTCCGCTCCATTGTGCTCCTTTTTGAGTAATCCAAGAGGATATCTTCGGTGAGGAAGCAGCTCAGTTTCAGACTCTGCAATATCTTTGATCAATTCTGACCACGATTGCTTTTCAATTTTTGTTCGAAACGGAACGGTATTTAAAAATAGACCGAGTACAGATTCAGCACCTAGTTTTTCTGGTCTGCCGTTAACAACCAAGCCACTTATGACATCTTTCTTTCCGCTCAAAGCGGAAATGGCGCGTTGATGTGCAGTTAGCAGTAGAGACTTATATGACACGCCCAGTGCTTGCCTGAGTAACTCCAGTTTATGAGCGGTCTTATCAGCAATTTTTATTTGAGCAGCATGTCGCTGTGAATCATCAAAATCGTCATGAACTGAAGCACTTTTTACTTCAGACAGGGTATGATTGGATAAAAGCTTATTCCAATATTCTTGAGTCGCTTTACTATTTATTGATTTTTTCTCTGCGGCTATAAAATCTCTGTATTTTGTAGCCGATTTTTTCACTTGATATTCTTTGTTTTCCAATGCCAACTGGTAGCATCGCAACAATTCAGTGGTAAGACTGCGAACGCTAAAACCATCCAAAATGGCGTGGTGAAAACTAAACACAATTTCAAAACTGTCTTGCACCTTTTGGAGTGCAAACACGCGAAAAAGTGGGGATGATTCAAGTTCAAAACCTCGTTCTTTTTCCGATGCAATCCAAGATAATTTGGCGTCTTTGTATTCGTCACCTTGTTTGTCTGTAAGATCTATAACTTCAACAGGAATGCTAAATAGACGGTGAACAAGCTGGAGTGACTGTTTAAATCGACCAAGTTCAAAAGTTGATCGCAAAATTTCGTTAGCATCAACAATTTCATCAATACAACTTTGCAAGCGTTCGATATCTAGCGGCAATGCAACTTTTTGTATAATGATGTCATGATAGACAGCATCTTGTTTGTTTAATTGTTGGTGATACAACATGCCCATTTGGGTGTAGCTTAGCGGATAGGCGTCTTGAATGTGTTTTTCAGTCATTGTCGAATTTCCATAGCCAAACAATTTATGGGCGACCAAATAATTATGGTCGTAGCCTGTTTGCGATGATGTAATTCAACTACAACTCAAATTTTTTCGTAACTGCTACAAAAGACAGGTGAAGCGCCTTTTATCTATTTCAATCAGGTGAAAAGTAAAAGAGCACAGTCAAGAATATTCCTGTGCTCTTTTAAAAATGAAATCTCAGATAAGGTTTAGATAGTCATATTTTTAAATTGTACCTCCTATGCATTTTCAAAAATTGCGAGACGATCCTCTTCGTCTAGCAAGTCAAAACTGTCAGTTTCCTGTTGATCAATTTTAGTAACTTCTCCTTCTTCCAAGGCCTTTGCCAAGGCGGCAACCGTGTCGTGCTCAAACAAGTCTTCCAACGAGAAATGGATATCGTCTGCGGCGGCTCGTGCGGCCAGTTGAATACTCAAGATAGAGTCGCCACCCAATTCAAAGAAGCTGTCGTGACGTGACACGCTGTCCACTTGCAAGACATCTTCCCAGATAGCAATCAGTCTCGCTTCCAGCTCAGACGCGGGCTGCGCTGCCGACTCGCCTTGACTCTCTTTGTCCTGCGCAGCCAGCATACGCATCACCTGCGCTTTATCGATTTTACCGTTGATAGTCAGCGGCATCTGCGATAACACGTGCACACGATGTGGCTGCATGTAGTCAGGCAGGCTATCGCGTAAATACCCTTGCACCTCAACAGCATCAACCTCACCACTGACCGCAGCCATCAAACGCTTATGACCGCCCTCTTCGTCCACCCACACCAATGCGTGCACAAGCCCTTCATAGCTATCCAACGCATGGCTGATTTCGCCAAGCTCAATCCGATAACCGCGAATTTTTACCTGTGCATCCTGACGCCCTAAAAACTCCAGCGCTCCTGCCGCGTTGTACCTGACTCTATCCCCCGTTCGATACATCCGTGAACCAGCCGGTCCATAAGGGTTGGGCACAAAGGCCAAAGCCGTTTTTACACTCTCACCCAGATAGCCATCCGCCAGACCTGCGCCCCCCACATACAACTCGCCCGGTACGCCCAAAGGCACGCGTTGAGCCGCGTCATTCAATACATAACAGCTGCTTTGGGCAAGCGGATACCCGATGGGAACATCCTGATGTGCATCATGTGTATTCATTGCATATAAACAGCTAAACGTGGTCGCTTCTGTGGGGCCATAGCCATTGACCAACTTCCTTGACGCATCCGCGCCAAGATATTCACTGACATGACGACCTGATAGCGTATCTCCTCCGGCAATTAAGCAGCGTAGACCGGATAAGGCGTCTGGCTGTTCGTCCATGACCACATGAAACAGCGAGGCGGTCAACCACAATACGCTCACACCATACTGCTCGATATCTTGTGCTAGCCGAGGCACACTCATGGCCCCGCCTTGTCCTATCGCCACCGTGGCACCGTTGAGCAATGCGCCCCATAACTCCAACGTCGACGCATCAAACACCAGCGGAGCCTGCAATAAAAGCGTGTCTTGTGCACTGAGCGATAAGGTCGGCTGACGACACAGACGCAGTACCGCACCATCGGGCACTTGCACCCCTTTGGGCGTGCCGGTAGAGCCTGACGTATACATCACGTATAAGCCACTGACCCCGCTACGCGAAACTGCTTCACACGGGGCACAGCGGCGCTTGTCAATATCCTGAAGCGCCAAGCTGCGCGCGCCTTTTATCCCTTCATGCTCACTCCCGTCTGTGAGCACTACACTCACTCCCGCAGTCGATAACATCGATGCAATCCGCGTGTCCGGGTAGCCTTTATCCAAGGGCACATAACGCGCTCCGCAGCGCACAATGGCCAAGATAGCCGTAATGGCATCCACCCCACGATCTAGCAACACGCCAACCGCTTCGCCGCTGCTCACCCCTTCTGCTTGCAGCACACTGCTCCACTGTGCAACACGCTCTGCCAGAGCTTGATAGCTCACTTGCCGCTCGCCTTCGCGCACCGCTATCCCATCGGGTTGCGACTTCACCACCGCCTCAAACGCTTGCCACACATCACCGCTTTCGTGCGAGGCCTCTCCTTGCCAATGCTTCAATTGCTCTTCTTCTTGCGATGTCAGCATCGCAAGATCACATTGTCCTTCTACATCATTAAGCAATTGCTCAAAGCATCGACCATAAGTCTCTACGGCTCGGTTTAAGTCATTTACGCTGTACTGAGCGTGATCTACTTCTAGCATCAAATAGATGTTTGACCCTTCTGGCGTTAATCCAGCCTGCAATATAAAGGCATAGTTGGAGTGCTCAAAACCGGCTTGCTCCAAGCCTTCAGCACCTCGTCCAAACAGTGGGTTTACACCATCTTCCGCTTGAGTTGCATAGGCTCGAAAATGCGTATAATTAAACAGTGTATGGAAGAGTTCACCGCCGTATTCACGCTTCAAGGTGGCCATTGGATAGCGTCGATGACGCCACAAGGTTTGCTCTTGACGAGTCAGCTCTTTTATCCATTGCGACCAACTGCACGATGGCATTTCATTGTTAAATGGCAAGCTGTTTAAAAACAGGCCCAGCACCGATTCTCCGCCCATTGCTTCAGGCCGACCATTTGTCACCATGCCTGTGGTGACACGCCGTTGACCACTGAGGCTGTGCAGTGCTTTTAAATGCACAGCTAGTAACACGTTTTTCAACGACACCCCTAATGAGACAGCCAAGGCTTTCGCTTGAGCCGTTTGTGCTTCACTGATAGGAACTATCGCACGCTCTACACCTTCGCCTCTCTCATTGTCCATCGACAAAATTTGAGTGGCTTGCTGTTGCGCCACCATATCTTGCCAATACGCCTGCGTTTGCTCGTCTGCCAACGCTTGTTGCTCTTGCGCAATGTAATCGCAATATCCTGCGTGCATCTCAGGTAACGAGGCATTATCGCCACTTAACAAGGCTTGATAGACATCGGTCAGATCACGCATGAGAATTGACGTACTCCAACCATCCATGATGGCATGATGGAAACTCAACCCTAATACAAAGGCATTGTCTTTATGCACAAAGACGTGACCGCGCAGCAGACCAGGCTGTTGCCAGTCAAACCCAAGGGCTTTTTCTTCAGCTATCCACTGCGCCAATCGTGCTTGTCGCTCAGCCGTAGACAGTGCTTGTTGCTCTTCTACCGTTAAGGGCAGCTCCGCATGTGAATACACCAATTGAAGGGCTTCATGGTAGCTGGCCATATCGAACGCCGTTCTTAAAATGGCATGCCTAGCAATAATGTGCTGCCAAGCCTGACGCCATGTCTGCTCAACAAAGGGCAGTTGTACGGTGTGAGTGAGTATATCGTGATAAGCAGAGTAGGCACGCCCGCGCTCACTATGATATAGCATCCCCAACTGGGTTTGAGACAAAGGATAAGCATCTTCAATCTCATTAGGTAGCTGAGCGGCCAGGTCCTTATCAATCAGTTCGAAGGCTTGCGTTTGCTGATGATGAGTATCTGTGGTCTGCTCTTGACCAATTGCCTTTGCCAAGGCGGCAACCGTGTCGTGCTCAAACAAGTCTTCCAACGAGAAATGGATATCGTCTGCGGCGGCTCGTGCGGCCAGTTGAATACTCAAGATAGAGTCGCCACCCAATTCAAAGAAGCTGTCGTGACGTGACACGCTGTCCACTTGCAAGACATCTTCCCAGATAGCAATCAGTCTCGCTTCCAGCTCAGACGCGGGCTGCGCTGCCGACTCGCCTTGGCTCTCTTTGTCCTGCGCAGCCAGCATACGCATCACCTGCGCTTTATCGATTTTACCGTTGATAGTCAGCGGCATCTGCGATAACACGTGCACACGATGTGGCTGCATGTAGTCAGGCAGGCTATCGCGTAAATACCCTTGCACCTCAACAGCATCAACCTCACCACTGACCGCAGCCATCAAACGCTTATGACCGCCCTCTTCGTCCACCCACACCAATGCGTGCACAAGCCCTTCATAGCTATCCAACGCATGGCTGATTTCGCCAAGCTCAATCCGATAACCGCGAATTTTTACCTGTGCATCCTGACGCCCTAAAAACTCCAGCGCTCCTGCCGCGTTGTACCTGACTCTATCCCCCGTTCGATACATCCGTGAACCAGCCGGTCCATAAGGGTTGGGCACAAAGGCCAAAGCCGTTTTTACACTCTCACCCAGATAGCCATCCGCCAGACCTGCGCCCCCCACATACAACTCGCCCGGTACGCCCAAAGGCACGCGTTGAGCCGCGTCATTCAATACATAGCAGCTGCTTTGGGCAAGCGGATACCCGATGGGAACATCCTGATGTGCATCATGTGTATTCATTGCATATAAACAGCTAAACGTGGTCGCTTCTGTGGGGCCATAGCCATTGACCAACTTCCTTGACGCATCCGCGCCAAGATATTCACTGACATGACGACCTGATAGCGTATCTCCTCCGGCAATTAAGCAGCGTAGACCGGATAAGGCGTCTGGCTGTTCGTCCATGACCACATGAAACAGCGAGGCGGTCAACCACAATACGCTCACACCATACTGCTCGATATCTTGTGCTAGCCGAGGCACACTCATGGCCCCGCCTTGTCCTATCGCCACCGTGGCACCGTTGAGCAATGCGCCCCATAACTCCAACGTCGACGCATCAAACACCAGCGGAGCCTGCAATAAAAGCGTGTCTTGTGCACTGAGCGATAAGGTCGGCTGACGACACAGACGCAGTACCGCACCATCGGGCACTTGCACCCCTTTGGGCGTGCCGGTAGAGCCTGACGTATACATCACGTATAAGCCACTGACCCCGCTACGCGAAACTGCTTCACACGGGGCACAGCGGCGCTTGTCAATATCCTGAAGCGCCAAGCTGCGCGCGCCTTTCATCCCTTCATGCTCACTCCCGTCTGTGAGCACTACACTCACTCCCGCAGTCGATAACATCGATGCAATCCGCGTGTCCGGGTAGCCTTTATCCAAGGGCACATAACGCGCCCCGCAGCGCACAATGGCCAAGATAGCCGTAATGGCATCCACCCCACGATCTAGCAACACGCCAACCGCTTCGCCGCTGCTCACCCCTTCTGCTTGCAGCACACTGCTCCACTGTGCAACACGCTCTGCCAGAGCTTGGTAGCTCACTTGCCGCTCGCCTTCGCGCACCGCTATCCCATCGGGTTGCGACTTCACCACCGCCTCAAACGCTTGCCACACATCACCGCTTTCGTGCGAGGCCTCTCCTTGCCAATGCTTCAATTGCTCTTCTTCTTGCGATGTCAGCATCGCAAGATCACATTGTCCTTCTACATCATTAAGCAATTGCTCAAAGCATCGACCATAAGTCTCTACGGCTCGGTTTAAGTCATTTACGCTGTACTGAGCGTGATCTACTTCTAGCATCAAATAGATGTTTGACCCTTCTGGCGTTAATCCAGCCTGCAATATAAAGGCATAGTTGGAGTGCTCAAAACCGGCTTGCTCCAAGCCTTCAGCACCTCGTCCAAACAGTGGGTTTACACCATCTTCCGCTTGAGTTGCATAGGCTCGAAAATGCGTATAATTAAACAGTGTATGGAAGAGTTCACCGCCGTATTCACGCTTCAAGGTGGCCATTGGATAGCGTCGATGACGCCACAAGGTTTGCTCTTGACGAGTCAGCTCTTTTATCCATTGCGACCAACTGCACGATGGCATTTCATTGTTAAATGGCAAGCTGTTTAAAAACAGGCCCAGCACCGATTCTCCGCCCATTGCTTCAGGCCGACCATTTGTCACCATGCCTGTGGTGACACGCCGTTGACCACTGAGGCTGTGCAGTGCTTTTAAATGCACAGCTAGTAACACGTTTTTCAACGACACCCCTAATGAGACAGCCAAGGCTTTCGCTTGAGCCGTTTGTGCTTCACTGATAGGAACCATCGCACGCTCTACACCTTCGCCTCTCTCATTGTCCATCGACAAAATTTGAGTGGCTTGCTGTTGCGCCACCATATCTTGCCAATACGCCTGCGTTTGCTCGTCTGCCAACGCTTGTTGCTCTTGCGCAATGTAATCGCAATATCCTGCGTGCATCTCAGGTAACGAGGCATTATCGCCACTTAACAAGGCTTGATAGACATCGGTCAGATCACGCATGAGGATTGACGTACTCCAACCATCCATGATGGCATGATGGAAACTCAACCCTAATACAAAGGCATTGTCTTTATGCACAAAGACGTGACCGCGCAGCAGACCAGGCTGTTGCCAGTCAAACCCAAGGGCTTTTTCTTCAGCTGTCCACTGCGCCAATCGTGCTTGTCGCTCAGCCGTAGACAGTGCTTGTTGCTCTTCTACCGTTAAGGGCAGCTCTGCATGTGAATACACCAATTGAAGGGCTTCATGGTAGCTGGCCATATCGAACGCCGTTCTTAAAATGGCATGCCTAGCAATAATGTGCTGCCAAGCCTGACGCCATGTCTGCTCAACAAAGGGCAGTTGTACGGTATGAGTGAGTATATCGTGATAAGCAGAGTAGGCACGCCCGCGCTCACTATGATATAGCATCCCCAACTGGGTTTGAGACAAAGGATAAGCATCTTCAATCTCATTAGGGAGCTGAGCGGCCAGGTCCTTATCAATCAGTTCGAAGGCTTGCGTTTGCTGATGATGAGTATCTGTGGTCTGCTCTTGACCAATAGCCTTTGCCAAGGCGGCAACCGTGTCGTGCTCAAACAAGTCTTCCAACGAGAAATGGATATCGTCTGCGGCGGCTCGTGCGGCCAGTTGAATACTCAAGATAGAGTCGCCACCCAATTCAAAGAAGCTGTCGTGACGTGACACGCTGTCCACTTGCAAGACATCTTCCCAGATAGCAATCAGTCTCGCTTCCAGCTCAGACGCGGGCTGCGCTGCCGACTCGCCTTGACTCTCTTTGTCCTGCGCAGCCAGCATACGCATCACCTGCGCTTTATCGATTTTACCGTTGATAGTCAGCGGCATCTGCGATAACACGTGCACACGATGTGGCTGCATGTAGTCAGGCAGGCTATCGCGTAAATACCCTTGCACCTCAACAGCATCAACCTCACCACTGACCGCAGCCATCAAACGCTTATGACCGCCCTCTTCGTCCACCCACACCAATGCGTGCACAAGCCCTTCATAGCTATCCAACGCATGGCTGATTTCGCCAAGCTCAATCCGATAACCGCGAATTTTTACCTGTGCATCCTGACGCCCTAAAAACTCCAGCGCTCCTGCCGCGTTGTACCTGACTCTATCCCCCGTTCGATACATCCGTGAACCAGCCGGTCCATAAGGGTTGGGCACAAAGGCCAAAGCCGTTTTTACACTCTCACCCAGATAGCCATCCGCCAGACCTGCGCCCCCCACATACAACTCGCCCGGTACGCCCAAAGGCACGCGTTGAGCCGCGTCATTCAATACATAACAGCTGCTTTGGGCAAGCGGATACCCGATGGGAACATCCTGATGTGCATCATGTGTATTCATTGCATATAAACAGCTAAACGTGGTCGCTTCTGTGGGGCCATAGCCATTGACCAACTTCCTTGACGCATCCGCGCCAAGATATTCACTGACATGACGACCTGATAGCGTATCTCCTCCGGCAATTAAGCAGCGTAGACCGGATAAGGCGTCTGGCTGTTCGTCCATGACCACATGAAACAGCGAGGCGGTCAACCACAATACGCTCACACCATACTGCTCGATATCTTGTGCTAGCCGAGGCACACTCATGGCCCCGCCTTGTCCTATCGCCACCGTGGCACCGTTGAGCAATGCGCCCCATAACTCCAACGTCGACGCATCAAACACCAGCGGAGCCTGCAATAAAAGCGTGTCTTGTGCACTGAGCGATAAGGTCGGCTGACGACACAGACGCAGTACCGCACCATCGGGCACTTGCACCCCTTTGGGCGTGCCGGTAGAGCCTGACGTATACATCACGTATAAGCCACTGACCCCGCTACGCGAAACTGCTTCACACGGGGCACAGCGGCGCTTGTCAATATCCTGAAGCGCCAAGCTGCGCGCGCCTTTCATCCCTTCATGCTCACTCCCGTCTGTGAGCACTACACTCACTCCCGCAGTCGATAACATCGATGCAATCCGCGTGTCCGGGTAGCCTTTATCCAAGGGCACATAACGCGCCCCGCAGCGCACAATGGCCAAGATAGCCGTAATGGCATCCACCCCACGCTCTAGCAACACGCCAACCGCTTCGCCGCTGCTCACCCCTTCTGCTTGCAGCACACTGCTCCACTGTGCAACACGCTCTGCCAGAGCTTGATAGCTCACTTGCCGCTCGCCTTCGCGCACCGCTATCCCATCGGGTTGCGACTTCACCACCGCCTCAAACGCTTGCCACACATCACCGCTTTCGTGCGAGGCCTCTCCTTGCCAATCTTCAAGTTTGAGAAGATGTGAATCTGGTAGCCCATGACAAACTAACTTATCGAAGCAATTATGGCTGAATTCATCTAGTACATGTTCATATACTTGACGGTAAATGTTTTCGTAAAAATCATCTACGCGCGAACAATCAACATCAAGAAACAAATAATACTCATTCGATACAGGACTTAGCCCAGCCTGTAAAACAAACAGATAGTTGGAATAATCATGCCCGCCACTATCTAACCAATCTTGTGACATTGACTCATATGGACGAAATGCCGTGTAGTTAAATGCCACTTCAAACAGAGATTGCCCATCAGCAAGCGCCTTAATCTCTGATAATGGAAAACGTCTATGAGCAGACTGACTTCTATTTAGCTGGTCTACGTCTTTAATAAATGATTCCCAACGGCTTTGATTCGATAAATCATATTTAAAGGGTAGGTTATTCAGAAATACCCCAAGGATTTTGTCACTTCCCTCGGCTTCAGGGCGACCATGCGTAATAAGACCTGTAGAAACTTTGCTTTGTCCGCTTAACAACGAAAGCGCTCTAAGATGAAGGCTTAAAAAGACGCTTTTGGTACTCACTTGCAATCGGTCAGACAAGGCATCAACTATTTCAGTCATTTTTGATGTGAGATTAAACGTCAGACGTTTTGTGGTTTCTCCTTCATTTACAATAGAAGAACACGGTATTGTGCAACTCTCAAAATCAGCAACATAGGACTCCCAAAAACTCTTTGCCTCATCGCTTTCGATTGCTTGCTGCTCTAACTTAACAAAGTCAGCAAAACGCAAAGGTAGTGATTCGCAATGTGGTATTTGACCAACCGCTATGTCTTTGTAATTGCTAAGTAAGGAAGAAATAAGTGTTGCTGCACTCCAGCCATCCAAAATTGCATGAGGACAACTCACCGTTAACCTGTACTGCTCTGGATTCAACTGATGGATAAACACTCTCAATAAGCCAGGTTTTTCGATATCAAAAGGATTGCTTAACTCTTCTTTTTCCCATGCCTTTAGGTGAGCTTCTTGTTCAGACTCTCCTAAGGCAGTTAAATCATAGAAAGCAAGATTGGCATCCGCTTGAGTGTAGACCAACTGAAGTGGTTGATCGTATTTTGACAACTCAAATGAGGTTCGCAATATTGGATGTTGCTCAATAGCCAGATCCATTGCCTTCCTGAACGCGCTCTCACAAATGTTTCCTTTCAATACATAATACATCACGTCGTGATATCGAACGCTGTCCGAATTGTAATGCATGTGAAAGAGCATTCCAGTTTGCATACGACTCAAAGGATAAGCATCTTCACAAGTTGACGGCAATTGAGAGCGTATTTCTTCACTAATCAGACTAAACGTGCTGATAGCTGCTTGGTCACTTGCTTTTTCGTTGGATACGTTAAACAGATTCGGAGCAAGTTGACGGATAGTCTGCAACTCAAACAAGTCCTCTAATTCAAAATCAAATCCTTGTTTCTGTAGCATTGCCCTTAACTGAATGCTCAATATCGAATCGCCGCCGAGACTATAAAAGGCATCATCAAGAGTTATCGACTCATTTCCAAAGACATCTTTCCAGACTGAGATCAACGCCTTTTCTTGCGGAGTCATTTCCTCAGATTCTTTTGGCGAAGTATCTTCTTTTTCTTCGTAATTGAGCAATGCTTCTCTATCAATTTTTCCATTTACGGTAAGTGGAAAACGCTCCAGTGTAATAAAATCGCCAGGAAGCATATGGGAGGGTAGCTGCGAGCTTGCTTCATTTCTTATGTCTTCGGCCGACACGTTCGAAGCCAACTGACAGAAGCACGCAAGCCATTGGCGTTTCGTACTCTCGTCTTTTTTCACGACAACGACCGCGTTTTGCACGCCTGATAAAGATTGAATGATGCTTTCTATTTCGCCCAGTTCAATACGGTACCCGCGAAGTTTTACCTGCCAGTCGATTCTTCCCAGAAATTCAATTTCGCCCTCGTGGTTCATACAGACCCTGTCGCCCGTTCGATAGAGTCTGCTGCCTGGTGTCAATGAAAACGGATTCGGTACAAAACGTTCTGAAGTCATTCTGCTGTTGTGAATGTAACCCAGTGCAATCGCAGGTCCGCCCAAATATAACTCGCCACTCACGCCTTGCGGCACCATATTTCCAAAGTCATCTAAGACATATGCCTCAGTAGCATTGATTGGTTTACCTATTGGTACAGTTTTAGATTCTTCGCCATTACAAGCATGCACGGTTGACCAAATAGTTGCCTCTGTTGGGCCATAAGCATTAACGACTTTAGCCTTTTGCGACCAAATTTTTGCTAACTCAACTGGAAATGCTTCTCCAGCTATCACCATACGGCACTGCGAAGGCCATTCGAAATCACACAGAGTCTGTAGTACAGATGCCGGTAGCGTAGCCACTTCAATTTTATTGACGTTTGCGTAATGTGAAAGTGCCGCAGGATCTAGGCGTAATTGCTCGTCAATAAGATGCAAATTTCCACCATTAACGACACTCATAAGAATCTCAAATAGCGATGCATCAAAACTCAAAGAAGCGAACTGCATGCAATTCGTATTTTGCTGGACTTTAAAAGTAGATGCTTGTTCACTGACCAAATTTGCTATGCCGGAGTAAGATACACATACACCTTTGGGTCGGCCCGTCGAACCTGAAGTGTAAATTAGATAAGCAGGACTGTGTTTCTGTCTGAAAACGTCACAAGCAATATACTCTTTATCGCCTTGCTCTAGCGCGTATTGTATATTTAGGAGTGTATAGCTATCGAACATGTCCGATAACTCATTTTCACTGGTATCACAAATTACCAGCTGACAGGCAGAGTTTTCCAACATATACGACTTTCTCGACTCTGGATATGCGGGATCCACAGGCAAGTAACAAGCGCCTATTTTCCAAATACCCAACAGTGTGCAAATAGTATCGACACTTCGTTTTGCATGGACTGCGACCACATTACCCGCTTGAACATTTTGCTGTTTTAAACAACTGGCTATCGCATTAGAACGTTGGTCCAGTTCCTGATACGTGCACGTTTGGTCAAGATGGGTGACAGCTATGTTATTCGGTATTTCGTCTACAAATGTTGTGAAACGCTCCATAATATCGAAGAAAACAGGTGTAGCCGCTGCTTCGGTGCTTGGTTTGCTGGTCGAAATTTCGACCTGTATGTCAGATATTTTGTCATTTGGGTTATTGAGCATATGCTCTAAACAAACGGAGTATGCTTGTAACAATAACTCGACTAGATGCTCAGAATACTTTTTGCTGTCTGCGTCAAGCACAAGATAGGCTTGCTGACTATCGGCAGAGAGACCAGCCTGTACTGCTAGACCAAAGTTAGAATGCTCAAAATCCACAGCACCAAACACGGAACCAGAAGTAAAAGCACCGCGCTCGACAAGAGCGCCGTGCTCTGACTGTCTTTTATCATATTCTCTAAAATGGGTGAAGTTGAAGGCAAAATCGAATAATGAAACAAGTGCTGAATCTCTTAATATATTCGACAAAGGATATCGTCTATGAGCAAAGCCAGACATATCGTTATTAAACGTTTCTTCAATATAATCGTTCCAATTTTGGGAAGCGATTTTACTTCGAAACGGCAGCGTGTTGATGAAAAGACCTAAACTGCGCTCGGCGCCTTGCGTTTCTGGGCGTCCATGACTAACAAGACCACTAACGCAGTCAGTAACGCCTGAGACCAAAGCGATGGCTCGCATATGCACGGCAAGCAAGACGTGTTTAAGAGAAACATGCAGGTCTGAAGCTAGCGCTTTGAGCATTTCTGTTTGCTTGACCGAGATGTCAACTTCGCGCTGTATTCGCCTTGTTTCTTCAAAACCAATCTCTTGTGGTAAAAAAGAAGGTAATTTGGTTGTCGAACAACCGTCCAAATAACACTGCCAAAACTCACGTGTTGTTTGATTTTGGATTGTCGAGCGCTCCAGTTCTATAAAGCGTCGATAGGATGGAATAATGCGCCCAGAAAGTGCTTGTGAGCTAACATTTCCAGTATAAAGATCAACGAAATCCCCCATCAGTACCGTCGAACTCCATCCGTCTAAAATCGCATGATGAAAACTGAGCGTGAGGACAAAGTGGTCAGCTTGTAACAGCAAGACCTTTATGCGGAACAAACCAGGTTTACTCCAATCAAAACCTGATTCCTTTTCTTCTTGAATTACGCTGTTGAATCTATCTCGCTGTGCGCCCTCATCGAGATGCTGTAGGTCAACAATTTGGTAGTTGAGCTTCGAGTGAGAGTGCAACAATTGCGCTGGTTGGTCATATGCTTCCAGATCGAAAGCGGTTCGTAGTATCTCGTGTTTGTCGATAAGGGCCGAAAACGCGAGACAAAAGTGAGATTCGCTGAAAGGTAGTCTTACTTTATGGCTCAATATGTCATGATAGGATGAAGACTGACGATCCTTATCACTTTGAATTAACATACCAATTTGGTTTTGGCTCGCCTCATAAATTTCCTCTACCCCGTCGGGCAAATCATCTATGCAAACATCGTCTAATGGCGAGCTGACAATGGCATTTACCGCATGGGTCGATACCGATTTATTGTGGGAATTTACGATGCTTGATATATTTTTGTATTCGAAAATATCACTTACACTGCACGGCAAATTCTGCTGCTCTGCCATACCAGCAGCTTGGATCGCTGCGATAGAATCTCCGCCTACCTCAAAGAAATTAGAGTTTGCTGTGATCTTGTTGTTCTGTAGTACTTCTTTCCAAATTGAAACCAGTGTCTGCTCTGCAGTTGCATTATCCGGACTTACTTCTTTGCGATTTAGATTCTCTAGAAGAGATTCAATTGATTTATATTCAAAGAGATCTGAAACTGATATTGATATTCCGTTTTCTTGCGCTAGACCACACAACTGAATTGCACTTATCGAATCTCCCCCCATCTCAAAAAAGCTGGCTTGTGGATCGACAGTCTTTAATGAGAGCACGTCGCAAAACAATTCACTTAATATATTTTGCAGTGTATCGCCGGTGTTTACCTCAGGTGCCGCATCATTTCCCGATGCGATATCCAAGAGTTTTTCACGATTAATTTTGCCGTTACTTTTAAGTGGAAAGGCATCGATCGCAATAATCTGAGTCGGCAACATATAATTTGGAAGTTGCTCTGACAGCTTGTTTTTAACTTCCTGAATCTCAATGGATTCAGCTTTCACAACAAATGAAACAATATTTTTTGAGGCGTCTTGTCTTTCCACAACAATTGATGCACTTTGCTTGACTCGGTCAATAGAATTTAGAACTGAATCTATTTCGTCCAATTCAATTCTATGCCCTCTCACCTTAACTTGATGGTCTTTTCTACCCTTAAATACTAAGGCGCCATACGCATCTTTTTTAACTATATCGCCCGTTTTGTAGATTCGACCGCCATTTGTATTGAAAGGATTTGGAACAAAATTTAGAGCCGTTTTTCGTTTATCATTCAGATAACCGTGCCCGACACCGGTGCCACCGATATATAATTCGCCGAATTCATCATCACCGACTTCGACTAAATTTTCATCCAGTACATGACAATCAGTCTCATCAAGAGCAAAACCAATCGGCACGGAAGTAGCGGTAGACGTATTAACGTTATCAACCGTTAACGCAAAGAAACAACTAAAGGTTGTTGCTTCAGTAGGGCCATATCCGTTGACAATGGTGATTTCTGGGTTGTTTTGAATCAGTTGCCGTACCGCAATGGGCTGCAAGGCATCTCCGCCTGCTACAAGAAGGCGCAATGAAGCAACTAAGTTTATATCTTGCGCTACAATCAAAGGCAGTAGCGGCGCAGTTAACCACAAAACAGAAACGTCAAAGTCCGACACTTGCTGTGCAAAAAATGGAACGCTCACCTGCTCGTTTTTTGCAACAACCAATGTCGCGCCAGAAAGTAAGGTCCCCCAAAATTCATAGGTGCTTGCGTCAAACGAAATGCTAGAATGCAATAAGACCACGTCGGATTGCAGAATCTTAAGCGGATTATTCTGTTGGCATAAACGAATGATAGCCTCATCATGTATCTGGACAGCTTTTGGTATGCCAGTAGAACCAGATGTAAACATGATGTATGCGACACTTTGGGCATACCGAAGTACAGATGGCGAGGTCTTTGAATAATCGGCGCTCTTGAGTAAAAGCTCTTCGAGTGAAATACAATCTCCTTCGCGCTTGTTTAAGTTATGCGTCCCGATTAATAAAGAAGCTTTCGCTGCTAAGCACATATCCATTTTTCGTTCTTCTGGATAATCGGGATCGATTGGACAGTAAGCAGCCCCTGACTTAATAATACCGAGCATCAAACATAGCGCTTCAGCAGAGCGCTCCAATTCAAATGCAACGACCGAACCTTTGCTGACTCCTTGACGGCTCAGAAAATGTGCGATTTGATTCGCGCGATCATTTAAAATCTGATACGACCATTTTGAACAATCTGAAGCGTTCACAAACGCCGTTTTACTCGGATGAGATTCAGCAATGCTGCTGAAAACGCTGTTTAAATTTCTTGTCTCGGTATTTGTATTCATAGTTCGGACTTTTTAATGTATGGAACATGACCTAAAAAGTCAGGTTCAGGCTGTTATGATCGATACTGCTTACCCGTTAGTGCTAAGTCGCTGTAGCCGTCCTAATGCTTTGTGACGTTGCGAGCGCTCAGCGGCGTTATATCGGTCCAGTTTTCCTCGATATAATCCAAACAATCGTCTTTGCTTTGAGCATTACCGCGAGAATTCCAACCTGCAGGTATGTCCTTGTGTGCTGGCCAGATAGAGTGCTGCTCTTCATTGTTAACAACTACGTAGTAAAGAATTTCATGTTGATTTGCTTCATTCATAATGTTTTCCTCATATTGTTTAATCGGCCTGTCAAAAAACAACAATGCCGCTTTACTGTGTCGATTTTGAACACCCGTATTCAACTATGAAAAAGAACAAAACATAACTGTAAATTTTGACAAGGCGCGGGGAGGTAAGATTGGGGCTGGAAACAAAAGAACGCGCAATTGCTTGTAAGGCTTCTTAGAGTAATGGTGCTTTGACCCGGGGGCGAAGCAGGACACGCGCGTTTTCAATCCTGTGCTTGAAACTGCTACAAAATCAATTCCATCCTTACTTTATTATTGGGCACATCAGCGCGCACACTGCAATCGCGTACTATGAAATGAAGGAGCTTGACGTTAAGAATTTGAGTAGCGGCTTTAAATAAATTAATCAATACTTATCTTCAGGAGAACATTAGATAAGAGATTTACAGTCTTGCCTCTAGAGCGCTTTATTCTGAAAGGTAGTGCATATTCTGAAAAAAGAAGTGGCTTTGAAAACAGAAAAAGCCAGCAAACGCTTGCTGGCTTTTTCTCGAATAATGGTGCCTCGACCCGGGATCGAACCAGGGACACGCGGATTTTCAATCCGCTGCTCTACCAACTGAGCTATCGAGGCGTCACCTTGCGAATCACTTATTCGCTGTGGACGCGTATTAAACGGATTTACGCATCCTAAGTCAATAGCTTTTTGCGAAAACATTATGATTTTTTTACCTTCGCGTGCGCTACTTTTCAGGCGGGACATATCCCTCAATGTTTGGCTCTTTGCCTTCAAACAAAAAACCCACCATTTGCTCTTCTAAAAATTTGCGATCGCTTTCGTTCATCATATTGAGTTTGTTTTCATTAATTAGCATGGTTTGTTTTTTCTGCCAGTTTGCAAAAGCTTCTTTGGAAATGGAATCAAAAATACGCTTACCTAGCTCACCCGGATATAGCTGAAAGTCTAGGCCTTCGGCTTCTTTTTTCAAGTTTTCACAATAAATGGTTCTTGCCATTGGCTATTTATCCTTTTAAATTTTTGCACCTGCAACATTAAGATTTTCTCGCAATATCTTGAGTATTTTCACTGTGGGTGCAGCAAGCCCAACTTTAGAATCATAAGGGGCAATAAATGAATACCACATTTTCGTATCTTCGCTTACTTTAAGTGCTGGCGCTTTGCTTAAGTGTAGCAGTAGTGGTGTAATCTCTAAATGGAAATGGCTAAAGGTATGCCTAAAACCATCAAGAGGCTCACGCTTGAGATCTTGCTCTCCCACATCTTGCTCAAGGCTGTGTACTGCAAAAGTCAATTTGCTGTCGTCAAGATCACATTCAGCAAAGCCCCACAATCCTCCCCAAATACCGCTTGGTTCTCGTTTATTCAAAAGTACACTGCCCTGATAGATGGGAATGAGCATGTAAGTGTGTTTGGTGGGTATCGTCTTTTTTGGTTTTTTATGAGGTAACTCGTTTTGCCGCCCTTGAGCGTAAGCCATACAATGACTTATCACCGGACACGCTTCACATTTAGGCTTTGAGCGAGTACAAAGCGTCGCCCCCAAATCCATCATGGCTTGCGTATAGTTTGAATGCTCCAGATAGTTTACCTTGACGCTCGATTTGTCATCTTCGCGCTGCGACAAAGGCGCCAGTGCATTAGCAAGCTCCCACATTTGGTCTTCTGTTTTTTTATTTCCTGGCCATCCTTCAACCGCGCAATATCGGGCAAGCACACGCTTTACGTTGCCATCCAAAATCGCGTAAGGCTGATTGTCGGCCAACGACAATATTGCAGCAGCGGTTGAGCGCCCTATTCCAGGTAATGCAAGCACTTGATCGAAGTCGCTCGGGAAATGCCCCTTGTGATCTTGCGCTATTACCTGTGCCGCTTTATGCAGGTTGCGAGCACGGGCGTAATATCCAAGCCCTGTCCATAAATGCAATACTTCATCTACCGGCGCATTGGCTAAATCGACCACGGTTTTAAAGCGGCCCATAAAGCGCTCAAAATAGGGAATAACAGTTTTAACTTGGGTTTGTTGCAGCATGATCTCCGATATCCAAACAGAATATCGCGTTTTGTTTTTCTGCCACGGAAGGTCCTTACGCCCATATTCTTCAAACCAGTCAAGCACCGCTTTGGAGAATACAAATGTTGTGTCATTACTGTTAAACAAAAGCTCAGAATTTTTTGATTCAGAGCTATTTGACTCTAGCGTATTCAAGGGTTTCTTACTCACCTAAGTCACTATGTGCTGGATGCACTTAATTGTGCGTGGCATCATATACGACAATTTGCATCAAGACGATTAGCTTTTGCTTCTCGTTTGCTCACCCCTTGCCGAGACAACAACTATTCATGAGCCGTTTTAAATCAGAAGAAGAAGCCCGCGCTGCTGGCGTATACATATCCAAGGTCAAAAGCTTTGTAAAACGAGAGGGGCGGCTAACAAAGGCCCAAGGCGCTGCTTTAGAAAAATACTGGCCAACAATGGGCTTAAACCTCGAAAAGGGCTTGCTCGATTTTGACGAAGTATTCGCAAGAAGTGCCAAGCGAGTGCTGGAGATTGGTTTTGGAATGGGTAAATCTTTGGTAGAAATGGCAGCCAAAGCACCCGACACTGACTTTATAGGTATTGAAGTACATCGCCCTGGTGTGGGTGCGTGTTTGGCAGACGCGGGCGAAGCGGGTTTAAGTAATTTAAAGGTATTTGAGCATGACGCGGTAGAAGTGCTCGACAAGTGCATTGAAGATGAATCGTTACATCGCTTACAGCTGTTTTTCCCTGACCCTTGGCATAAAAAGCGTCATCATAAACGCCGCATTGTGCAAAGCGATTTCGTTCAGAAAATCCGCAGCAAACTTGAAATTGGTGGACACTTTCATATGGCAACTGACTGGGAGCCTTACGCGCAGCATATGATTGAAGTGATGAACAGTGCTCAAGGCTATGCCAACATCGCTCAAAGCGGTGACTATATTGAGCGCCCCGACTACCGACCTATCACAAAGTTTGAAGTGCGTGGGCAAAAGTTAGGGCACGGCGTTTGGGATATCATTTTTGAGCGAGTAAGCTAATGCTATCACCTCCTAGTCAACTCTTGTTACGCAACGAAGCGCTATTTGCAACAGGCAAATGGGCAATTGTAAATCCCAGTGACACCGCTATTTTCGATGCACTCAGCGATGCTGATGTTTGCGGATTGCATCAACAATGCGATAGCTATAATCGCGCAAAATCAAACTCATACGGTCATGAACATATGTTTGCGGCAGCTTTCAGTAAAAGTGACTTTGATGCTGTGTTCGACGGCGTTGTAGTGTATTTACCCAAGGCAAAACAGCATCTTGATATGTTACTTGCCAATATGGCGCATCTCATTAAGGCAGACGGCTTATTGTTGGTTGTAGGTGAAAACAAAGGTGGCATTAAAAGCGTGCCCAAACAGTTAGAAAAAGTCGGTATAAACGTTAACAAAATAGATAGCGCCAAACATTGCGGCTTAATTGCCTGCACTGTGAGTGAGCCTGCAGAAGGCTTCGATATTAATCAATACGGTGTTGTGCGCAACTATCATGTGAATGCACAACACATGCGCGTTTTCTCATTACCGGGCGTATTCGGACACAAGCAGTTTGATCAAGGCACTCAGCTTTTATTGGCACAATTTAGTGATGAACGTGAGCTAAGGCAAATGCGAGGGAAACTATACGATTTTGCCTGCGGAACGGGCATCATTGGGGCATATTTCAAACTAACTAACCCAAAGCTTAACGTTACCATGAGTGATATTTCTGCCCTTGCTGTGTACTGCGCTGAGCAAACGCTGAAATTAAATGAGCTAGAAGCAAAGGTTATCGCAAGCGATGGCATGCAAGACATTCATCAGCACTTTGATCATATTGTGAGCAATCCTCCTTTTCATCAGGGCTTAAAAAATGAGTATGGCATTACGCAAAACTTCATCAAAAACGCACACGCAAAATCAAATAAAGGAAGTCGATTGACTATGGTAGCTAATCGTTTTTTACCTTATCCTGAACATATTCAGAGCACGTATCATAAATACAGCACGCTAATAAAAACGAATAAGTTTTGCGTGTATGAAGGAATAAAATAAAGCCCATGAACATCCTCTTTCTGATATCAGAAGTTGAAGACATCATTAAAACGGGTGGGCTTGCTGATGTAGGCAAGGCACTGCCAATAGCGCTTCAGGAACGCGGTCATAAAGTCATTATTGTACTGCCGCTTTATAAGGCGCTTAGCGATGGTGTAGGTATGGCAACTGCTATGCCAGAACAAGTCCTGCATGTACACAATCAAGCTTATCATTTTGGCGTAAAGCAGCTCGACTTACACGGTCTCGATGTTTATTTCGTTGACCATCCGTATTTTAGCCACAATGCATCACCCTACTCTGAAGAGGGTAGCAGTAATGCTCAGCGTTTTGCCATGTTTTCACTGGCGGCGCTCAAAATTGCTCGCGAGCTCAATTTTAAACCCGATATTGTGCACACGCATGATTGGCATACTTCGATTGCAAATTACTTTATTAAGAGTAACTATTTACAACGGCATACGCTCATAGACGATGCAGCATTTTTTGCCAGTACAAAAACCGTTTTAACCATCCATAATGCAGCTTTTCAAGGCGTGTGTGCACTTTCCCAAGTCCCTATTTTAGATGCTTATGCACATACACAAGTGAACACCGACAACGGTTATTTAAATCTATTAAAAACCGGGATTGTCTATGCAGACAGGATTTGTCCGGTTAGTCCTTCTTACGCAAAGGAAATTCAGGATCATATCGGCAGCCACGGAATTGCAGATGTTATTCATCAAGCACCGCACAAAGTATTTGGTATTCTAAATGGATGTGATTACAGCCAGTGGGATCCAAGCACTGACACACTCATACCGCATAATTACAGCGCTGATAATCTTGAGGGTAAAGCTAAGTGCAAGAGCGCTTTACAAAAACAAGCTAAGTTAAAAGCACAAAAATCGATACCTCTTTTTGGTATGGTTTGCCGAGCCACCCAACAGAAAGGTTTTGGCTACTTAATGCCAATCCTCAGCGACTTTTTACAACATCGCGTGCAATTAGTCATTATGGGAACGGGCGACCCGGTGATCACCCAAGAGCTACACCAAATTGCTGAGAAGCACGCTGACCGATTTACTTTCATAGAAGCATTCTCGCCCGAATTTGCACACTTAATTGAAGCGGGTAGCGATTTCTTTTTAATGCCTTCGGAGTTTGAACCTTGCGGTTTGAATCAAATGTATAGCTTAGCTTATGGCACCATACCTATTGTGAGAGAAGTCGGTGGTTTGGCAGATACGGTAATTGATGCTCAATACGAGAATGCGACAGGTTTTGTTTTTAAAGATCCTACTCCATTAGCTTTGTTAAATTGCTTACGAAAAATTGTGCTTATTTCACAAGAACAGCCTCAAGTAATTGCCAAGATGCAGGAACGTGGCATGGCGACTCGCTTTACCTGGGAGCGAGCGGCCCAGCAGTACGAAATGGTGTACGAAGATTAAGCCTTACTTGCATCGATGAGATAGTGAATTTATGGTGCGGTAGTGCTCACTTTTGTCCTTGTTTTTACATGTTTTTTTTACGCTAGCACGAAAGTTACTTTTAAAGTTCGCAATTTTTTGAAATACTGTTGATGGGCTATCCATATATAAAGACGTTGACAGCTCCACACCCAACTTGACTAACTTACATAGTGTAGACACATGCAAACGCCAAACATACTAATAGTAGAAGACGAAGTTGTTACTCGTACAACCTTAAAAAGCTTGTTTGAGGCTGAGGGTTATAATGTATTCGAAGCCGAGAACGGTGAAGAAATGCATGACTTTTTCGAAAACAACGCGATTAACTTAGTCATTATGGACATCAACCTACCCGGTAAGAATGGTTTGATTCTGGCGCGTGAAGTCAGAGATAGAAAAAATGTCGGTTTGATATTCTTAACCGGTCGCGACAATGATGTTGATCGCATCCTTGGATTAGAAATAGGCGCTGACGATTACCTTACCAAGCCCTTTAATCCTCGTGAGCTGACCATCAGAGCGCGCAATTTATTATCTCGTACAAGCAACACGGCTGAAGACGATGATTTGCCCAGCAAAGTAAAATTCAATGGATGGACACTAGATGGCGACAGCCGCAGTCTTATCTCTCATAATGGAAAAGAATTTAGACTACCGCGCAGTGAATTTAGAGCCTTGCATTTGTTTTTAAGCAATCCTGGCAAAATTCTCACGCGTGAGCAATTAATTATGGAAATGACCGGCAGAGAGCTTCGCCCCAATGACCGAACGGTTGACGTAACAATAAGACGCATTCGTAAACACTTTGAGTCTGAGCCAAATGATGAAGAGCTAATTGTCACCATTCATGGTGAAGGTTATCGCTTCTGTGGCGAGGTCGACTAAAAAGTCCGTCACTCAGATATACCAAAGGCGCAAATTAAAATGCGCCTTTTTTGCATGTTTCAAACTGTTTTTTGCTGCTGCAAAGCGTCTTTACTGCGAAGATTCTTCTCTTTGCACTTGGCTGAACAAAGCGTCTTTAAGCTCTACACGCTTAAACTTTAGCTGATCTAGATAATCATCATCTGTCGCTTTTTCTCCTTTCTCAATCTGATAAACCTCGTGGTCAATGTCATGATATTCATCAAACATTTTTGCAAAATGCCGGTCGTGCATTTTTAAATGGCGAATCGTGTGATGATGATCGGGGAATTCTTTCAACAAACTGTGTTTTTCTAATGACATATTGTGCACCTCAATGGTTGTCGATTTTCGTGTTGATAAGGCGCAAGCACTTATCAAGTTCTCAGCTCTATACTGCCAATAATACTGCTGTAAATAATTGATCTGTGTCAGCTCTATTTAATAATCTGATAAAAATTTTGAACGATTGTTGAGCATTTTCAGGTCTTGTATAAGAAGACAAAAAATCGCGAGCAAATATGAACATGTATAAAATGGTTGAAAGCAATCCGTGCACTCGACGCTGTTCAGGCACAATTTCGTCATTCATGGGAAAAAGCAGTCTGCTTACGATTATTATGCTGCTAGGCGCTTGTAGCTCGGCTATAGATAGGCACGAGCAAGCGAATCTGGTTCTCAATCAAAATGTGGACTGCTCAATGGCAGAATCTCACATTGAGATGCTTAAAAAGGAAAGGACAAGCACGTCTGAAAAGATTGCTAACAATGTGGCGACAATTTTGCCAACAACAGCGATATTGAATTTGCTTTCAGGCGAATATGGAAGCCGGCGAGCAATTGCGTCTGGCGACTTTGATCAAATGCTCTATATGAAAATAGACAGCATCAATAAAGAATGTATGAGCTAGTCTTGAGCGTTATTACTAGACTCACATACCGGCTACCTGCATCTCACTAATTAAGACTGACCCGGTTTGAAGAGCGCCTCTCACTTCACGCTCTTCACCAATGGCAACAATGTTCATTAACATATCTTTTAGATTGCCAGCGATAGTAATTTCGTGCACTGGATATTGGATTACGCCATTTTCCACCCAAAAACCAGCGGCACCCCGGCTATAGTCGCCATTAACAATGTTGACCCCTTGCCCCATAAGCTCAGTCACAATTAGTCCGCTGCCCATTTCGCGCAGCAATTCCTCATCAGAATGGCCAGTGTCGCTCACAACACAATTGTGGATACCACCCGCATGACCATTGGTTTTAAGACCTAGCTTGCGAGCCGAATAACTGGTGAGTAGATAGTGCTCTAGCATGCCATTTTTGACAATGTCCATATCAACCGTACGCACCCCTTCGTTGTCAAAAACGCTACTCGCCAAACCGCGCTTTACATGCGGTCTTTCTTCTATGCTTAGCCATTGCGGGAACACTTGAGTATTGATTGAATCAAGTAAAAACGAAGACTTGCGATATAAACTACCGCCACTCACAGCGCTAACGAAATGACCGAATAAACCAGAGGCGATATCGCGATGGAAAAGTACGGGCACTTTGGCGGTAGAAATTTTACGTGCGCCTAAGCGCGACACAGTTTGCTTCCCTGCAGATTCTCCGACGCTTTGTGCACTATCGAGCTTATTTGGCTCGCGAGAAATGGTGTACGCATAGTCGCGCTGCATGTCGTCGCCCTCTTGGGCAATAAGTACACAGCTTAAACTGTAGCGACTGCTAGGATAGCCTGCATTGATTCCGTGAGTATTCCCGTAAACGCGAACGCCGAGGTTAGCGTTATAGCTTGCGCCATCTGAGTTTTGAATACGTGCGTCACTATCAAGGCCCGCTTTTTCCGCACTGAGCGCTTGTTCAAGCGCAAATTCAGCGTCCAATTCTTGCGGGTGATACAAATCTAGATCCGGAAATTCAGTTGCGATTACGTCCGGTTCGGCTAAGCCCGCGCAATCGTCCTCACTGGTGTACTTAGCAATCTCAATTGCTTTCTCAACCGTCAGTTTTAGCGCTTTCGGACTTAAGTCAGCGCTTGAAGCACTTCCTTTTTTGTTACCGACAAACACACAAACGCCAAGGCCACCGTCATTCGTAAATTCAACGGTTTCAATTTCTTGCATGCGCGCACCAACAGAAATACCTTGCACCTTTGACATACTGGCCTCGCATCCTGTCGCGCCGAGTTTTTTTGCCAGAGAAAGTGTGTCTTCTACTATATTTTGAATTTCGCTTAACTGCTGGTCTACTTGCATATATGTCTACTTACTAATTGTTAGAGTGATATAAGATGTGTGCTCAGATTCAACTATTGATAAGGTGACAGCATGTGGGTTTTACGCACAAGCCCTGATACAATGCGCACAGTCTAGCATTATAACCAACAAAATTTACTAGCAAAAGTAAGCTACTGGCAGAAATATGACCTCTTCTTCTTCAAACAAATCAGCAAATAACATGACAAACAGTGACTTATTTGCAAGCCCTGAAAGCTCGGAATACGAAGCTACTGACTTTTCAAGCAAAACTGAGCTGAAGCAGGCTTCTGAGCTTCTAAAGAAACTTGGCCTTGAACTGATTAATTTAACCAAAGGCGAGCGACAAAAGCTGGCATTAGATGAGGAGCTTGAGGATGCGCTTGAATTAGCCTCAAAAATAAATCGTAAAAAGGAAGGGTTTAGACGCCAAGTCCAGCTCATCGGTAAACTGTTAAGAAAACGCGATGTCGCCCCCATCACTTTAGCTTTAGATAAACTAAAGAATGCCCATACTCACGATGTTCAGAAGTTTCACCAGCTAGAAATGTTGCGCGATGAATTAATTGCCCAACAGGACGATGGCATTCAGTCGCTTCTAGAAAAACATCCTCAGCTAGACAGACAAAAACTAAGACAATTGCTTCGTAAAGCAAACAAAGAGCAAAAAGAGAACAAGCCTCCTGCCGCATCTCGCGAAATTTTTAAGTATTTAAGACAAGAGATTGATTAAAATACACGCAGAAGTCTAAGTGTGCTAGTCTCCCTATCCCTCTGATAAGTATCAACATTATTTTTAATTTCCGTATAAGATTGACATCCAGTGGCTCAATCATTACCTTGGCGACGCTAACGGATTAGCGCTCACTACATTTCAAATTTGACCTTCTGTGCAATGTATTTGCTCTCCTAAACATCCGTTAGATCATTAATTTTTGATTTTATAAAAGGACCTTATCAATGCAGTTAATTAAAAAATCTTTCGTTTGCTCTTTATTACTCGCGGGCTTAAGCGTAAATACCGCAATGGCGCAATGGACTGTTGCTGGTGGATACACCAATATATCTGAAGACGAAACCGGTCTTGATTTATCTCTCTCAATGGCAAGCGTGGGTGTCGGCTATACTTTCGAAACAGAAAGTGGCAGCTGGAGCTTTATGCCTGAGCTTCGCGCTGGTGTCGGAATTGGTGATGATACCGTTAGGGACGTCTCTGTTGAAGTGAACCGTTTTTTAGCTGTGTCGCTACGTGCAAACGCTCACTTAAGTGACACCATCACCCTATTTGCTCAGCCTTCGTATGCTAACCTTGATTTAGAGGCCTCAGCATTTCGACAATCGTTTAGCGAGAGCGATACATCATTTGGTATTGGTGCAGGTATTAATGCACAAGTCAGTGAAACGCTATCAATAGAAGCGATGTATGAAAACTTTGACGACACAGACTTTATTGGCGCAAGTATTCGCGTGACTTACTAAGCCATAAATTCAAATAGTTAGGCGCTGTTAGTTTGCGCAGCGCCTTTATCAAGTGAAATTGATGTTAACACGACTCATTTACTGTCTTCTGTATACTTCAAATTGAACTGCGAACGCAGATTATCCATCAATTCAACGATTTCAACTGATTTACTTAATGGAAGAATCTCACTGTTGTAGCGACTTTGCCGTAAACAGGTGTTGAGGTGTTCTATTTCAAAGCTAAACTTATCGTCATGATTATAATCGTATTTATGAATAGAGGGTTCTTGCCCGTCTCGATACACTTGAAATTCTCTAGCACCTAAAAAATGAGGTACACGAATATGCCCCTTGTCTCCGTAAATCAACGCCTCTACGGGCGCGCTTTGTCTGAATCCTGCGCTGAGTAATGCGGTTTTTCCGCCTTCAAATTCCAAGAGATAATTTGACACTTGATCAATACCGGTATGGCTCATTATTGCAGAGGCCGTTGCTTTAACGGGCTTTGCGTTAAATACAATATCGGCAAAAGTGATAGGGTAAATGCCCAAATCCAGCAATGCTCCGCCAGCAAGCTTAAGATTCATCAAGCGATGTTCATCAGGCAACACCCTGTTAAGGCAGAAATTGGCATACACGGTCTTGATCGTGCCAATAACTTCTTCTTTTAGGCTTGTTTGCAAGGCAGTTATAGCCGGTAAAAAACGTGTCCAAACGGCTTCCACAACCAGTAAATTACGTTTATTTGCTTCTACCTGAACTAGCTTGGCTTGCATTGCATTCACGGTGAGTGGCTTTTCACATAAGACGTGTTTGTTGTGCGCCAAACAAAGCATGATGTGTTCAAAATGAAAGTTGTGGGTCGTCGCTATGTACACTACATCAATGCTTTCATCATCAACGAGAGCGCTGTAACTTTGATGGACATGTTCAATATTGTATTCAGTAGCGAAAGCCTTGGCCCTCTCAACATCAGATGCCGCACAGGCGCAAAGCTCCGCGTTACTCACTGCTCTAAAAGACTTAACAAAGGTTTCGGCTATATGCCCACACCCAATCATGCCCCATCGAATGGGTCTGTTCTTATGCATCCTTGATTATTCCTGTGATAAATTGGCCTTTAGGAAACGCTCTACCGCATCATAAACTGTTTCGATGTCTTCGCGATACCGAAAAGGGTTATGAAAGGAGTCTTCAAGCGTGATCATCTCCACTTGTTTTTCATGATTCTGCAGGGCCTCATACATCATCTCTCCCTGATCATAAGGCACAATATTGTCTTTTTCGCTATGTATAAGTAACAAGGGTTGCTGAACCTTGTCGGCGTTGAGCGCTGGTGAGCGGGCTTGTAGCATTTTCATATCTGTGGCGGGGTCGCCAATAGATTCCTTTATGTAGGTATGGAGGCGATCACTTTCAAATTTATTTAAATCGAATTCGATTTGCTCAGGCAAATGCGATACACCATTAATGCTCACCCCACACTGATACATATCAGGCGTTTTAACCAAGCCTTGCAAGGCTGCATAGCCACCATATGAGATCCCCACAATGCATACTTGATTTGGCTCTACTAGCTTCTCTGAAATCAGAAAATTTACCGCGTCTTCAAGGTCTTCTTGCATTAAGCCGCCCCACTCCTTATATCCGGCTTTCTCGAAATCCTTTCCATAACCTGTTGAACCTCGAAAATTAGGCTGAATAACAAGATAACCCCGTGTGGACACAAATTGTGCAAAGTGGTCATAATTCATGGTATCGCGTGCTTGAGGTCCACCATGGGGCATTACAACTAATGGCATAGGTTTGTCACCTGTGAAGCTGGGTGGCAACAAAATATAAGCATCAATTAATTGTTTATCGCGCGTCGGATACTGAATTTTAAGGCCTTCAGCCAGCTTATCGTACGTTAGTGCTTGATAGGGATAATTTAGGACTGACAGTTGATTTTTATTTTCTGAAAACCGGTGATAGGTCACAGGGTTTGAAATGCCCCAAGACTTCAAAATAAGCTCTGTAGAGTCGTTTGAACGACTGAAAACGCTAAAGTTCTCGTCTTTAAAATTATGCGCTAGCTGATCATATCGTGCTTGGCGCTTTTCATCGAAATAATGCGTTCGATATACATCGCTCAGCGTCGTATAACCTGCAATATCTCGACCGAACCCGTCTGAAACAACCCCTACAATGTCTGTATTTTCTAAGCTAACGAGGACTTCTCTTTCACCATTTTTTACCGCTATAAGCTCATGATAACCCGTATCTTCATTTAGCTTTCTGTAGACAAATCGTCCATCTTTCATACCCGCTAGATCATTTATATCGATTTTATTCTTAGTCTGATCTTCATCGTCAAAATAGATGGTGTCGATATCGTTCCAACTTTCATTCTCGTATTGTTTGACTTCGACAACTTTCGCGATTCGAAGATAATCATAGCGATAAAGCTGTTCTCGGTCGTCATCGAATAAAAACATACGAGTATGCCTGCCGCCAGTGACTAGCTTCTCTGTTTCGCCGTTATTAATATTAACTTTAAACAAGGTGAGTCGGCCGCGTCTCATTGATGTCATTAGCACGTGTTCTTTATCGTCGGGCAGGTAATGCGTGATGTTTGCTAAATTCACATTCCTTCTCATGGAACGTTCTTCATTCATAAGCTGTACCGTATTTTTGCTATAAATATCGATAGAGATAACGCGACCAAACATAAAATAATCGTCAATATCAAAATCGTCTTCTGTTTTAGCAAGACGACGCACTTTATTGGTGTCATATGGCACTAGGAGCTTTACCAAAATACGCTCATCATTCGCCCAACTTACATCGTATGGTCGAATGATACTGTCGCCGAATTTCGTAATGATTTTTGATGCGACTAAATCTTGAATAACAACTGTGCGTTCTCCACCGATATTCCAAATCGACGCAAGATACTTTCCGTTGTCAGAAAGCTTGGCGGTTATCATTTGAGGTTTAGCGAGAAAGTCTTCTACGCTGAGTTTGCCGAAGGCAACAGAGCAAATTGAAAGTAGTAAAATGGGCAGCGCGAAACGCAACATCATTATATATCCCTATATTTTCGTTTCCTGATTGATAAATGTAACACTTTCTCTATGGAAGATTAATGACTTTTAGCTTGCACCAATCATTATAGGCATAGAGAATTGAACTACATCAAATACAATACGACTTGTTCTGTTGTTTTATGGAATTAGTAGATGCGGACATTCGAAAACAAAGTCTTTGTAGTGACTGGAGCAGGCTCTGGTATTGGTCGTGCACTTGCGCTTGAGCTACACAAGCGAGGCGCGCGTCTAGCGCTCAATGACGTAAGTGAGGAGGCGCTTAAACAGACCGCAAAGCAACTTAACGCGTCTTGCATAACAGGAGCATTTTCCGTCTCTGACAGAGCATCATGGTCAGGCTTTCGAGAACAAGTTATAAACGCATATGACCATGTTGATGGCGCTATCAACAACGCCGGCATTGCTCACGAAGCCGTTGCTGTAGAGCATCTTAATGTGGATGATTTACACAAAGTAATGGACGTTAACTTTTACGGCGTGGTGCATGGCACACAAACGTTTTTACCTGACCTAATTACTCGAGACGATGCTGCGATCGTTAACATTTCATCCATTTTCGGCGTCACGGCAGTCGGATTACAGAGCGCCTATTGCGCCTCTAAATTCGCAGTGAAAGGTTTCACTGAAAGCCTGCGTGCTGAAGCACAATTGTATTACCCGAACCTTTTGGTAACAGTAGTGCATCCAGGGGGTATCCAAACCGATATTGCGGATAACGCTATTTCAGCAGGGAGCCGCACTGATGCGGAACGTAAAAAGGATATGGATGCGTTCAAACGAAACTTTATCAACACGCCCGAGTTTGCTGCGCAGACTATTGTAGAGGGCATTCAGAAAAATAGGACACGCATTCTCATTGGCGGGGATGCGAGAATACTAGATCTTACAGCGCGGATTATGCCAAGCAATTACACTAAACTAATCATTAAGCGCATGCGCAAAGAGAATTTAGTAGATGAAACGCTACTTGCACCAATTGACAAGCGTTTAGATTAACCAAATTTAGAACTCTAGCTGTTGAGCATGCTTATCAAGCCTGAGGATAATTTCGTCTAGTGCTAGTTGCTCTTTATGATTTAAACAGGACAAAAACTGGCGCTCATATTCAATCGACAAAGGCACAATTTCTGAATATACATCGTAACCGGTACCAGAAAGTGCAAGCTCGGACCTTCGCTTGTCTTCTTTCGCAATGCTACGCATTATTAGCTTACGCTTAAGTAAATTACTGATAGCGCGGCTAATAAGCGATTTTTCAATTTGGGTTTTGGTGGAGACTTCATCTGCTGAAACACCCGGATATTCTCCTAGCACTGCCATTATTCGCCATTCTGTAATCGAAAGGGCGAATTTATCTTTATAAGCCTGAGCAACTAAAGAGCTGACCTTATTTGACAGTACTGACAGCCTGTAAGGCATGTATCGCTCTAGGGTTAACAAAGTTTCCTGTTGTTTTGACAAAATCTAGCTCCCTTCGCCGGGTTGATGGGATTTGACACCCATCATGAGGCACTTGCTTGCATATTAGGCAGTGTTTTGCGTGATTTGGCCTGCATCGCTTTGTGATATTGAAATACTGTCATGCCTTCGAATACTTTGAACAGTTTATTCAATCCGTGACTAGATTCGTAACCCGTAGCTTCGCAGACCTGATTCAGACGATAACCACGGGCAAGCATCATTTTCGCATGCTCGACCTTGAGCATGGAAAAGTACTTATGCGGTGACAAACCATGGTGATGATTAAACTTTCTCGAGAAACTGCGAGGGCTCATATTGACATAGTCCGCCATCTCATCGACGCAAATTTGTTTGTGGATACTTTGCATTAGCCAAGCATGCAAATCAATGAATGCGCCTGATGTATCCCTTTGCTGCAACAAAGTGTGCGCAGTCTGTCGAGCACTGCTTGGGCGGTGCATATTCACAACCAAACGCTTAGCCGTTTGATTAGATACTGCTATACCGTTATCGATACTAACAAGCTCTAGCGCAAGGTCTATGCCTGTAGATACGCCAGCAGAAGTAAATACTCCCTTGTCTTCGGTAAATAATACGTCTTCACGCACCTTAACTTTCGGATAGCGATTGATAAGCTGCTCAATACCATCGAAGTGAGTTGTCGCTGATTTATGGTTCAACAGGCCTGCTTCAGCGAGTAAAAAAGCGCCTGTACAGACAGAGCAAACGCGGACACTTGAGGCAGCAAACATACGAACATGCTCTAACGTTTTTGGATGGGATAATGCTCCCGTGATCGCACTTTGCTGTCCGCCGACCACAATAAAGGTACTGACAGGCTCTATCATGTTTTTTGGAGGGCTCTGCGCATATATCTGCGTCGAGCTTGAAGAGCTTACTAAACCCTCATTCTGTGAATAAATGCTAATGTTATAAAGTGATGTTGCTGCGCATCGGTTTGCAGCGTCAAACACTGCACTCACGCCAGCAAGATCCAAGAGCTCAAAATCATCAAAGATATAGAACACAATGTCTTTTTGCGGCGGACTCGACATATCTTTTTGTGCCATTTAGTGTCCAAAGCCTCAATTATTTTGTTTGTTATACAAGCATATTCCACATGGCGCAAGTGGTAACTATATTGTCATTTACGCCACCATTAAATAGCATTAGGCTGGCGTGTAATTCTTCATAGATGGATTGATCAATATGTCAAAAAGTAAAGCAAACGATGCCCTTAATATTGGATTCTTAGTCTTTCCAGGGATCACGATTTTGGACGCCATTGGGCCTGCAGAGGTGCTTGCAAACGTGCCAGGAGCAAAGGTTCACACAATTTGGAAAACCCGCGAAAGTGTCAACACAAAAACCGGCTTTGAGTTTACACCCTCTACAAGCATGGATGATGCACCTTTGCTTGATGTACTTTGCATACCTGGCGGATACGGTATCAATGCCTTACTCAATGATGAGAAATGTATCGACTTTGTGCAACAACAAGCCAAGCAAGCGAAATATGTGACGTCGGTTTGTACAGGCGCTTTGCTGCTTGGTGCAGCCGGTCTCCTAAAAGGGAGAAAAGCCGCAACGCATTGGGCATGGCTTGAGAAACTTTCTTATTTTGGCGCAATTCCTACCGCCGAAAGAGTGGTCAGCGATGGCAATATTATAACGGGCGGCGGTGTTACCGCTGGCATTGACTTTGCGCTCACATTGGTCACCAAACTATGCGATGAAAACGTCGCAAAACTAATTCAGCTTTCGCTGGAATATGACCCAAAACCGCCATTTGATAGTGGTTCACCAAAATCCGCAGCGCCTGAATTAGTGAAGATTGCAAGAGACAGACTCGCCCAACGAGAGGCGCATTTCGACGATTCCTTCAACACCCAATAGGACGGCGTACTTTATTGTTAAGACATTACTCAAAAGAAATTCCAAACCTTGGAACAGTCATCAAACTACTACAGATCCGATATTATGTTAACAAATCAGTGAAATACTGGTTTGGTCATGGATAAGGACGCACTTACCCAACAAAGAAGTACAATCAAATTTATAAATCTAATGTAAAAAGGAATTCACTTATGCAAGAGTTAAACAATAATCAAGTACAATGCGTTAGCGGTGGTGTGTAGGCAAATCTCGCCGGCGGAGTCGCAGGCGCTGTAGGCGGATTTTATGGTGCTATAATTGGAAATACGGGTGCGACTGGCCTTGATATCTTGAAAGGCACCGCAGTTGGCGCAATTACTGGAACAATTAGTCCTGTAAGAGGCTTCTCTACCTTGGTAAAAACTGTGGGGGCAGGTGTGGTAGCTGGCGCGGCCGTCAATTTAATTGACGATACCATTGAATTCATTGAGGCCAACTAGGCTTATTGAGAAATCTTGAACCTTAAATTTAGGTTCTTTTCATGAATAGAGATGAGATATACGTAATGCTACAAATCCTATGTTTTGTCATTGTTTACATGTTAGTAATGTATGTAGTTAAACGCCGTTTAGGTGTTAAATTATTCGATGATTGGCCTGAAATTGAGGGAACAAAAGGTTCGTTTAGATATTATCTTTATCAGGTCTTCGCTTGTCTGATGGCTGGCATTGTGACAATCGCTCTTGTTATTTTTATTAAGTAGCTTAGGCAAATATCATTGCAACAAATGAATGCAAGGGCAAAGTGCTTCGTATAAATCTGACTCGCCGAACCAAGAACGCAATTCGGCGAGTCCTCTAAAGCCTTTCTAAGCGCTCTTTGCTATTTCTTTTTTGCGTCGTACTGTGGATGAAGCGATTTACCTAGAATATGCTCGTCTTCTACAATTACGTTTGATGCATTGCCAACGATTAAGGGGTCTGCGCCTCTTATCAGACGCGTATTTTTGTTTGGATAGGGCAAGCTCGCTAAAAAGTGATGCATGCAGTTGAGGCGAGCACGCTTTTTATCATCAGACTTTACCACCATCCAAGGTGCGTCGGCAGTGTCAGTGTAAAAGAACATGGCTTCTTTTGCTTCGGTGTAGTCATCCCACTTTTGCATGGCTTCTTTATCAATCGGACTGAGTTTCCATTGCTTCAAAGGATCGGTTTCGCGTTTTGCAAAGCGTGCTTCTTGCTCAGTTGGCGTGACTGAGAACCAATATTTGTAAAGACGAATGCCGCTTCTCGTCAGCATGCGTTCTAAGTCGGGAGTTTGGCGCATAAACTCCAGGTACTCGTTGGGTTTACAAAAGTCCATGACACGCTCGACGCCAGCTCGGTTGTACCATGAACGGTCAAAAAGGACAATTTCCCCCTCTGTCGGTAAATGTTTAATGTAACGCTGATAGTACCACTGGCCCTTTTCTGTGCCGGTGGGCTTTTCTAGCGCAACTACCCGGGCACCACGCGGATTCATATGTTCCATAAAGCGTTTAATTGTTCCGCCTTTACCGGCTGCATCCCGGCCTTCAAATAAAATCACGATTTTTTGGCCCGTGTCTTTGACCCACTTTTGCACTTTAAGTAATTCAACTTGTAGCTCTTTTTTACGAAGCTCATACGTCTTTTTGGAAATTTTTGTTTTATAGGGGTATTCGCCCGAGCGGAAAGAACGAGCAATATATTCGGGGTCGTTTCGGTGCTCTAAACCGTGATCTGCTAATTTATGCAAATTTGCGTTTTCGTTAGTTAGAGTGTTTTTGTCGTTCGCTGATGCAGTTGCAATTGGGTCAGTCATGATACCCGCTGTTTGTCGATCAATTTATATTCACAGACTATCAAATTAATCTTCGAGAGACTCCGTTTGAAGGCGCTATGTTGATTTAGATCAGAAAAATAGTCTGAAAAGTCCAAGTGGCCCTTCAAAGCGTAAAGAAACAATACATCTTCAGATGAAGCATTGACTTTAGTTGCAATTACAACTAAATTAGTTGTAATTGCAACCAATGTTCACCAATAGATGTGTTTACACACTAGTGAGGATTCACCTATGTCTGATTTATTCGAAAACCCGATGGGCCTTGATGGCTTTGAATTTGTTGAATTTACTGCGCCTGAAAAAGGTATTTTAGAGCCTGTTTTTACCATGATGGGCTTTACCCATGTAGCCAATCATAAATCAAAAGATGTAGCGCTGTGGCGTCAGGGTGATATTAATTTCATTACCAATTATTCTAAAAACAGTCCTGCATTTTATTATGCACAAGAGCATGGCCCTTCCGCTTGTGGCATGGCGTTTAGAGTGAAAAACTCGCAGCAAGCTTACCAAATGGCGATTGATAAGGGTGCTCAGCCAATTGAGATGCCGACTGGGGCGATGGAACTCAAACTTCCTGCAATCAAAGGTATTGGCGGAGCAGCACTTTATTTAATTGATCGATATCAGGGTGAAAACACCATTTACGATATCGACTTTGAGTGGATTGACGGCGTTGACCGACGCCCTGAAGGCTGCGGATTCCATACGCTTGATCACCTGACCCACAATGTGTATCGCGGACGTATGGCACACTGGGCAAAATTCTACGAAGATTTGTTTAACTTTAGAGAGATTCGCTACTTCGATATTAAAGGCGAATACACCGGCTTATTATCAAAAGCAATGACCGCTCCTGACGGTAAAATTCGTATTCCGCTTAATGAGGAAGCGGGCGGCACGGGCGGCCAAATTGAAGAGTTTTTGATGGCATATAACGGTGAAGGTATTCAACACATCGCGTTTGCTTGTGATGACCTCCCTGCATGCTGGGATAGACTCAAAAAGCAAGGCATGAAGTTTATGACTGCGCCGCCTGAGACCTATTACAAAATGCTAGAAGAGAGGCTGCCCGGCCACGGCGAGCCTGTTGACGAATTGCAAGCGCGCGGCATTTTATTAGACGGCACCACCGCGGATGGCACGCCACGTTTATTACTTCAAATATTCTCTGCCACTTTACTTGGGCCAGTATTCTTTGAGTTTATCCAACGCAAAGAAGACCAAGGCTTTGGCGAAGGTAACTTTAAAGCTTTATTCGAATCGATTGAACGTGATCAAGTGGAACGCGGAGTCATTGCAGGCGATAGTTCAGGAGATAGTTCAGGAGATAGTGCATTAGAGAACGATTCACCAGAGGGCAATGCTTCAAAGGAAAGTGCATAATGAAACTGTCACGCATTCATCATGTGGCATATCGCTGTAACGATGCCAAAGAAACCGTCGAGTTTTATCAGGACATGTTGGATATGGACTTTCAACTAGCCATTGCTGAGGATGAAGTACCTTCAACTAAGGCGCCCGACCCATATATGCATGTTTTTTTGGATGCGGGCAATGGTAATGTACTGGCCTTTTTTGAGCTACCCAACTCACCGCGCATGGGACGTGACAACAATACACCCGAGTGGGTGCAGCACATTGCGTTTGAGGTGGCGAGTATGGATGATTTGCTTGGCGCAAAGGAAAAGCTCCAAAGCAATGGTATTGAAGTGCTTGGTCCAACCGACCACGGTATTTTCAAATCTATCTACTTTTTTGACCCCAATGGACATCGTATAGAACTAGCAGCGAATATAGGCACACCTGAAATGATGGCAGAGCTTAAACGCGTTGCTCCAGCAATGCTCGAAGAATGGTCACAGACCAAAAAAGCGCCTCAACATGCAGCCTGGCTGCACGATGGAAAAGGTTTTCCACCGAGCTCGAACTAAGGCATTTATACAGGAAAATATACAAGATGAAACTAGCTAGCCTCAAACACGGCCGAGACGGTCAACTTGTGATCGTAAACAACACGTTAACGCAAATGGTCTCTGCCGAAGATGTCGCCCCGACTTTACAATACGCCTTGGATAATTGGGATAGCGTTTCAAGCGCGCTATGTGAACGGTATCAGCAATTAGAAAGTGGCAACATTGAATCAAAAGCCTTTGATCAAAGTAAATGTGCATCACCACTACCTCGTGCCTTTCAATGGGCCGACGGCAGCGCTTACGTCAATCACGTTGAACTGGTTCGTAAAGCGCGAGGCGCCGAAATGCCAGACACATTCTGGACAGATCCACTGATGTATCAAGGCGGCTCCGACAGTTTCCTCGGACCACGCGAAAATATCATTATGCCGCAAGATGAAGGCTTCGGTGTGGACTTTGAAGCTGAGGTGGCTGTGATTACGGGTGATGTTCCTATGGGGGTTAGCGCAGATGAAGCCCTTAAGCATGTTCGCTTGGTTATGATCATGAACGACGTTTCCTTGCGCGGACTCATCCCCGGTGAACTAGCAAAAGGATTCGGGTTCTTTCAGTCTAAGCCGTCCAGCGCATTTAGCCCTGTAGCTGTGAGCCCAGACCTTTTAGGGGATAAATGGCAAAATGGAAAGCTTCATTTGCCTCTGGTATCTCATCTTAATGGTGAAAAATTCGGTGAGCCGCATGCGGGCATTGATATGACATTTAATTTTGGTCAGCTGATTGCGCATGCGGCTCGCACACGCCCGCTGTCGGCCGGCAGCATCATCGGCTCAGGTACAGTATCAAACAAGCTTAACGATGGTCCTGGCAAACCAGTAGCACAAGGCGGTGTTGGCTACAGCTGCATTGCTGAAATTCGGATGATTGAAACCATCCAAAATGGAAAACCTAGTACGCCTTTTATGAAGTTTGGTGATAAGGTGAACATTGAAATGTTTGACGATAAAGGCCTGTCGATTTTCGGTCAGATTGCACAAACCCTAGAACAGCAGTAATTTCACCTTAAACATGTAAGCAAAGGATAGATAATGCAGATTACTCAAATTCAGGTTAGAAAGAACAATTTAGACGATGTAGAAACTACAACGCTTGAGTTTGAGCCAAACGATTTGTCGGACGGTGAAATTGTTTTAGCCACCCAAAGCTTTGGATTTTCCGCTAATAACATCACTTACGCTGCATTGGGAGAAGGCATGGGCTATTGGGGCTTTTTCCCTGCTAGCAAAGACCCAAGCGCTTGGGGCGTTGTTCCCGTGTGGGGTTTTGCACAAGTAACACATTCAAATCACGATCAAATTGCAGTGGGAGAGAAGGTATTTGGATATTTGCCGATGGCAAGCCACTTGATTGTGCGCCCAGGTAAAATAGGTGAATACGGATTTTCAGACACCCATCCACAGCGAAAAAGCATCAGCCCTGTATACGACAGCTATCTGTATTGCAAAAAAGATCCCGGGTATAACGCTCAAAGAGAGTCATGGCAATTAAACTTTCGCCCTTTGTTCATGACCTCCTTCGTTTTAGATGAATTTGTTGCACAATACCTTTCACAAAACGGCCAGCAAGATATAGAACGTGATAGCAAAGCCATTCTACTTAGTAGCGCCTCTAGCAAAACGGCACTGGGCACTGCCTTCCTCTTGCAAGCTAACCGTCAAGAGCGACCAGTGCAATATCAAATTATTGGGCTTACGTCTCCAAATAATGTTGAGTTTACAAAAGGCCTTGGCTGCTATGATCTTGTGTATAGCTATGATCAATTAACATCTCTGCCAAATGCCAAGTCTTGGCTATTGGATTTTGCCGCAAATGGAAGCTTGATTGCGGGTTTGCAATCCAAACTCGGCGAAAATTTGGAAAAAGTCACACTCATTGGCGCGACGGATTGGAAAGCCCAAGTTAAACCAAACAAAAAAGCGCTAGATGCTGAAATTTTCTTTGCCCCCCATTGGGTAAAAGAACTAAATCAAAGCTGGGGACAAGCCACTTTCTTACAAAAATACGCGGCTGCTTGGGCAAATGTTGCCGGCAAGCTCGAAGACCAAATGCATGAAACGCAAATAAATGGTGTTGATAGTATTATCTCCCTTTACAAAGAGACGCTAGAAGGAAGGGCTGATACTAAAGCGCTAAACGTGGTGTCTTTTTAATGTTATCCATCCAACCGTTGTAGCCAACACCAAAGAAGAAATAGCTTGGGGAGCTGCCTTAGCGCCCTAACTGCAAGTAAAGCAAGCGCTTTCATGACAATTGTCATGCAAAACTAGTGACACTTGTGCATTATTTTTTGAGTGAAGCCTCGCCACTATAACACTTCAAATGACCCACAATTTGAAATAGGCGTTGGCTTTGTTTATGCCACTTGGTCGGCTATGGGGATTGCGCTAGTAAGCGCTTCATCAGTTATATTTTTCAAACAAAGCTATGATTTTTATGCGGTTACGGGCATATTATTGATTGTGAGCGGCACCTTAGTTATCTCGTTCAAATCAAGCGCAGTCTTACAGTGTTATGGCAATATGAACAGGGGTCTTCAGTGATAAAGTCCATATTAAGCCAGTTAAATCATAGTCAGCAGGCTATGCCTAGGCTAGGTGATGGGGAGCGAAGAAAATGGTCCTACACGCCGTTGCTGTTCACCATTTTTTACTTTGCTCCTGTATTCTTCGCGCCCTCTTATGATTTGACAGCGGTCGCGGTGATATCTGCGCTGTATGTGCTGTTTCTGTGCCTGTATCTATGGACGCTTAGCGCCAAAAATCCCATTTTGGGGCTGGTACTGCTGTTTGGCGTGATCAGTGCAAGCATCGTGCTCAATCCAGGCGGCTTTACCCTCTATGGTTATTGTGTATTTGTGATGGCTTTTTATTTCGAAAGACGTCAGGCGTTTATGGGCGTTTTAGTATTACTGGCGGTTGCGATTGTTTTGCAATTTATGTATTGGCAAGGAGCATGGATTTTGTTTGCTCAATGCTTGTTAGTATCTGCAGGTTTATTCGGATTTGGCATGATGGAGCGCAAAGAAACCTTGCATCGCGCCGCGCAGCTTCAGTCAAAAGAAGAAATCCAACAGCTAAGTAAAATAGCGGAGCGCGAGCGAATTGGTCGTGACCTGCATGATGTAGCAGGTCATGCACTCTCAACTATTTCAGTAAAAGCCCAGCTAGCGGCAAAGTTGCTAGATGCCAAACAGCTCGACAAAGCACAAAAAGAAGTGCGCGAACTCGCAGAAATCTCAAAAGACTTATTGTCTGAAATACGACAAACCGTCAGCGGTATTAAACAGCTAACGTTTAGCGAAGAGCTGGAAAAAATCATCCAAGTTGCAAGAGAGCGCAACATTGAGGTGATAAGAAATTTTGCGCCCGATGTCATGCAGCAAATTAGAGGCTTATCTGCTTTTGTGCAAAACCAACTTTCATTGGTATGTATGGAGGCAATGACAAACGTTTCACGTCACAGTAATGCTAGTCGTGTTCAAATATCGCTGCGTGTCTTGCCGGCGCCTGAGCCTTCATCATCCACAACACAATTTTTAATGATGTCGATTGCAGATAATGGCCTTGCGCATAATGCTTCATATCGCGCAGAGTCGAGCGCTGATAACAATGCACCGTGTTCGTCGGGAAATGGCTTGAAAGGAATAAGGGAACGAGTCAAATCAATGCAGGGTGAGGTTGACTTTGTGTCAGAGCAAGGCTTTACCGTAAAAGTGCGAATTCCAATTGAATACAGTCGGGAACAAGTCCCAGTGTCAACGAAATGAGCAGAGGTAAACAGCTACTATGATCACTATTATGTTAGTCGAAGACCAAGCACTTTTGCGCGATGCCATGAATACCTTGCTAGGTCTTGAAACTGACTTAGAAGTTGTTTTTAAGTGCGAGGACGGTGACCAAGCGAAACAGTTTATTGAGAATGAGTGTCTCACCGAACAATCCGTGCCGCTTCCAGACATCATTTTAAGTGACATTGAAATGCCCAATTTAAGTGGCCTGGGTTTAGCACAATGGGTGAGTGAGCGCGGTATAGCTAGCAAATTTGTCATTATGACCACGTTTGCGAAACCGGGTTACGTTCAGCGAGCATTGTCTTATGGTGCCCAAGGATTTATTTTAAAAGAAGCGAGTAGCGACTATTTAGTCAATAGCATTCGCCAAATTGCCAGCGGAAAACGGATTATCGATCCAGAGCTTGCACTAATGGCCCTTGGAGAGACAGACCCACTTAGTGAAAAAGAGCGGAAGGCGCTTGCATTAGTCAGTGAAGGCATGAAAACTCAAGATATAGCCGACAAGTTGTTTTTATCTACCGGTACCGTGCGGAACTATTTGTCTGAAGCTATCTCAAAATTACAGGCAAGTAACCGTATTGATGCTGCCCGAATCGCGAAGCAAAAAGGCTGGTTGTAGCAATAATCACGGACATTATGAGGTAGACCTGGGCATAATAATGGCAAATGTATTAAGACTCAATGAGACAATCAAGGGCCTTGTGCTTATCGTTTCTTGTGTTCTGCTATTTGCATGCGCTCACACAAAACAGCCTGCAGTCACAGATCCTTCTGTCGTGTTTGATGACTCTGTATTTCCTAACGCTTCTGACATTGATGTTGAAAGCTACAACGAAATCTTTTTCTTGCATGATGAAGCAAAAGCCTTTGTTGATGATGCAATCAATGGCTTGGAAGATGATGAAGCGCAAGTTTATGCCTTGGTAACAGGCATATTCGACCATGCTAATTTTTCACTTTTATATGATGCGAGCGCGAATACCACCGCATCTCAAACCTTTGACAATAAAACCGCAAATTGTCTTTCTTTAACCATAATGGCCTACTCCATGAGCCAACACGCAAAATTACGTGCCGTGTTTCAAGATGTTGTGATTCCCGAGTTTTGGACGCGCGAACAAGGTATAAAGGTGCTAAATGGACACGTCAATTTATTGGTGAGACCGGCGAAAGGTCCAGATGAAATCGCTTGGAATGAACCCAACCTAACCGTCGATTTTGACCCACACCAAAACTTAGATATGTTTAGAAAAATTGAGCTGTCGAAAGCGCAGGTGGTCGCGATGTTTTACAGCAATGTTGCCGCAAACCATATTGTCAACAAACGCTACGACCATGCATATGCTTATCTCAAACAAGCGCTATTAGAAGACCCTAACTACACTGGTGCATACGTGAATTTAGGCTTTATTTATAAACGAATGCACAGACTTGATCTGGCTGAAAAGGCATATTTGGCCGCGGTGAACCTGAATGAAAGCTATTTGACCGGATGGGACAATCTGATTGCGCTTTATCGGGAAACTGACAGAGATATACAAGCCGATGAACTTAAATCAAAGTTAATCAAGCAACGTTTGAGCAATCCCTACTATCACATCATGCTAGCGGAAGCAGCACTTGAAAAAGATGAGCTGCAAAAGAGCATTCAGCACTATCAAGACGCAATTAAACTCGACGACTCTCGTCATCACTTTTATTTTGGCATTGCCAAGGTCTATCAGCAACTGGGCAATATAAAGATGGCAAAGCGCAATTTGATTTTGGCAAAGCGAAATACAGATAGTAAGCGCTTGCTAACTGAATACTCGTCAATGCTTGATAGACTTAGCGATACCTACGATTAATTGGGTATGATTTTTTTAGACTCGGCTATTTGATATATCCGACTTAATAAATCGCTGATATCGGCTGTCATAACGATAAGGGTGTTTTTCGATGAGGCTAATTCGCATTGCCGAGTGATGCAGTGGATTAATAATGTAATTGTATTCGTGAGGGATTATCGCGGAGGGGACGCGCATATATCCATAGTGACCTTTTTGCAAAAACGCGGTTCCAATGTCTTGGGTGTCGGTTTGATTTCCCGCATTGGTTGTATCCCAATTTAGGGGCAATTCTGCCGAAGTATATTGGTCAAATGGCAGGTCATCTGGAATATGTACCGTTACCATCATCAAATCTGGAAGATCAATGGATTCTTCGTGCACAAAGCGTTCTAACACCGCAAGAGAGCGAGAACTTGCCGTATACAATACCGGTTGCCCTTCAGTATGCCAGCGTCCATCACCATAAAGCCCACCTAAACCCTCCAAACCGCAGTATTTTTTTACTGCGAGTCTAAACACTTCCACCTTATGCAGTCATGCCGTGTTGAAGTTTAATAATAGTATGCTTCACTAATTCCATGCCAGTGAAGGTTGAGCACATCTCAAGCGGCGTTTTGTCACCCAACGATATGTTAGGCCGTGAGAACCAAATCTGAGCCTTTTCTTGACTCCCAAAATAGGCAATGGCGTCTTCAAATACTTTAATAACCCTCAACGCTCGCTCGGATGCGTCTTTATTAAGACGCTGCACTTCACTGCCATCTTTTTTAACGACTCTAAGCTGAGCAATTCTGCGGGTGCTTAAATTTAAAAGCTGGGCAAGTTCTTCTCGATCTATTTTGAGCAATGACAAAATGTTGTCTACAGAGTCTGCCGGAAGACCAGAATTAATCAAATCCTCAAATGAGGCCACCTTAGGCGGGGCTTGATTGGTTAGCAGTGAGTACTCTTTTGCCAGTAACATGGACACCTCTATTCGTTGTATAACGATTGTAGTATAGAGCACTATCGCGAAAATGGAAATATTGCTTTATTATTTAAGCAAAATTTCAGTTGAGAATCGTTTCAAAAAATCGCTAGCAATCTTGGCATTGTCGGCTCTTTCTTGTTTCCATGCTTTTTCTAGCGCTTGCTTTGATAAGTTTTATGCCTTCTTTCCTCTAAAACAAATTGACTTTCCGTAGAGTCGAGATAGATGTGAAGTCCCTCGTTAATGCTATATGAAGGACAAGGTAAATACTTTTTAATTAGATAAACCGCCCCTTACAAAAATACACTGTTACTGTAAATAGTAGGTGAGAGTAACTTTTCAGCGTCATAATCACTACTCTAGTTATCTAATATTAAGGCGCTCAAGTTGGCTTCAGTTTTCCAGATGCACGCTGTTCAAGTGCTATTATCAGCACGAGTAAGCGGTCCATAATATCTTGTTTAAAACCTTATTTGTCTTAGGATAGGCGCTTTATAGGCATCTTTTACACCTGCCAAATTTGATATTTATAGATTGTTCAAAAGCACAATGGAATTGTTGTTTGGTCGCTCTTATTGACTCTTGTTGCTGAGTAAAATGTTTAGTTAGCCCTATACCATTGCACAGCTGACAAGGAATTGACTTATGAATATTATTGCCTCGTTGCAATTGTGCAGCGATAAAAAGGAATTTAAAATGAAATATTCAAACATTGAAATATTGGATAACGAAGCAATATCAGCCGTATGTGGTGGAAGCCGCTTGAGAACAAATCGACAGATGGCTTCGCTTTCAAACGATCAATACTATGGCAGTGCGCTCGCAGGAGCAGCTTTTTTTGCTGGAGTGCTTTTAGTGCCCGGTATAGGGACGGTAGTTGCCCTTACAGCTTTTAGTGCGTCTCTCATATCAAGTGGAATCGCGATCAACGCTGGTACAAATTAATTATGCAAGTTCGAACAGACAAAAACGCAATAAGACCTTTAGTAAAATCATTCGCTTACAATCTACTAGTAGCGGTGATTGTTTCGGTCACATTATTTATAATTGGAATCTTAGAAAAAAGTGACCTGCTAGTTTCGACGGTTACTATATACGCAGTCTTATTGGTAAGTTCTTTGCTACAAAGAAAGCTAGACGAATAGCCCGCCGCTTTGCGCGGGCAAACCTTCTTAAAGCGCGTGAATGTTATCCAGAAATAATTAATTGTAGATGTAATTTGTGGCGGCAGAATCATTTTTCGCGTCATGTTTTTGCTTGCTCGTTGATTATGGTATTTGGTATCATTCAGACGCTAGCACGGAGCTGGCAAGTCTATCCAAGCGATAGATTCAGTTTTAGATATAGATCACATGGAAGGCGTAGTATGAGATCAATTCCAACAACCTATCTTTTTTTAGTGCTGGCTGCACTTATTCTCCCAAATACCCAAAGCTTGGCATCAAAACCCACACCGGCAGATTTTGCCGCGGCAAATCAATATTTAGATGTCCAAATTTCACCTGATGCTAAAAAGCTGAGTTTTCGCATGCAAGTAAACGAGCGATGGCGATTAGCGGTACTTGACTTGGAAACGTTTAAAACAGTTGGCGGTGCCAATTTAGGTGGTCAGCTTTCGGTCGGTAACTACTATTGGGCTAGCGATGAACGCATTGTGATTGAAATTGTAAATCATGAGCCATGGCTAGATGAGCCAGCTTTTTACGGCGAGTTATTCGCTGTCAATTATGACGGTAGTAACCGTGAACTTATTTTTGGCTTTCGTGCGGGTGAACAGCAAACCGGCTCTCGAATGCGCAAAAAAGAAGCGGTGAGAGCGTGGGCAGAAGTGTTGCACACGCTACCTGACGACGAAGATCATATACTGATCTCGTCTAAACCTTGGAGCAGCAGCCGCGGTGCCCTTGCAAACGTTCACAAACTAAATATTCATACCGGCATGCTTCAAAAACGAGAGCTTCGCTCGCCAATTCCTTACGAAAGCTTTGTCACCTCTTCAAGCGGGGAAATACTGTTTGTATCTGGAAAAGACGAAGAGGATAATTCTCGCATTTTCTCCTTCAAAGATGATGAATGGATTGAGCTCACAGAGAATGTAGGCGCTAGTTTTAGACCCCTTGTGACCAATGACGACGATACAAAACTGTATTTTATCGATCGCAATAACAGCGATAAAAGGGGGTTATTTTCCCTATCACTCGACACTAAGGAAAACAGTGACGACGCGGCTTCTACCGACTTAGATACTAGCTCCATCAGAGAAATATATACCGATGATGTAGTGGATATTACAGACATCACTTTAAGCAGCGACGGATCGTCAGCATATGCCATTCGAGTTGATAATGGCTATCCTGCATACATGATGTTTAATGCAAAAAGCGAAGAAGCGCAGATTTACAAGAGTATGCTGGCAACTTTTCCTGGCTCTAAAGTAACCATTACAAGTCGTTCTCGCGACGGGAATCTAATGGTGGTATATGTTAGCAGCGATATCACTCCCGGATCGTATTATTTATATGATCGTAAAAACAACAAGCTTGAAATGCTGTTTGGCAATATGTCGCATATACAACAAGCTCATCTGTCTGAATCTCGCCCTTTTACATTTGACGCCTCTGACGGTATGGAAATTCATGGTTACATTACTTATCCCGTAAGTATGAAAGAAGGTGACAAGGTTCCTCTCGTCACATTGGTGCATGGTGGTCCGCATGGCCCCAGAGATTGGTGGCGATTTGATCGACAAGTTCAAATGCTAGCGAATGAAGGCTATGCCGTTGTCCAAGTCAACTTTAGAGGTTCCGGCGGATACGGCCTCAATTACATGCAGGCTGGTTACGGCGAATGGGGCAGGCGGATTCAACAAGATATCATTGAGGGAACCGAATTCGTAATATCTCAAGGACAAATTGACACTGAACGCATGTGTATCATGGGAGGCAGTTTTGGAGGTTATTCTGCGGTGATGTCTGCAACCCTTGAGCCTGATATGTTTAAATGTGTTGTTGCCAACGCCGGCGTGTATGACCTGGAGCTGATGTATTCGGATGGTGATATCAAAGACTTGTTATACGGTAAGAATTACTTAAAACGAGCTATTGGTAACGATGAGTCCCTGTTAAAAACGTTTTCTCCCGTTAATCACGTTCAGAAATTGAAAGCTCCCGTATTAATTGCGCATGGCGCGAAGGACAGACGCGTGCCCGTTGAACACGCAGAAGCGTTGAGGGATGCGCTTGATACACATAACAAACCCTATCAATGGTTTGTGAAGCCAGCCGAAACACATGGATTTTATGATGTCGGTAATCGCACCGAGTACTACAACGAAGTGGCAAGCTTTTTAGGAAAGCACTTAAACTAAGTCTTTTATTAAGGCTATGGTAATAAAAAAAGGTGGAATAATACTATCCCACCTTTTTACTATTCACTATTGCGTTTGAACGCACTTACAAGTCTTGCATACTCCTAACGGAAACCGGACCTACACCAGCATCCTCAACTTGCTCTTTGATAACGCTCGCATCGCCAATAATCATCCAAGTGAGTTTTTCGGGGTGAACTACCTGCTCGGCGGCTTGTTCCAAGTCAGTAGTAGACAAGCCACGATATTTTTCAGGCAAGCTTTCCGGATAGTTAAGCGGGCGCTCAAAGCGATTGCTTGATAGCAAACTAGACAACACAGCAGATGAGGTTTCAAATTGCCCAGGCAAGGAGCGCACTCTATCGAGCACAACACGATTAAGCTCTTCAGCACTTGGCGGTACGTCTCCTTTGTATGCATTTAATTCTTTTACTAGCTCTTTGAGAGAATCACCGGTTTTATCCGTTTGCACCGGCGCATACACCATGAATGGACGTTGACCCTTAGCCTCTTGTAAGAAAGTGTAGGCACCGTATGCCCAACCCTTATCTTCACGCAGATTCATATTTACTCGGGCAGTAAATGCGCCGCCAAGTGTTTCATTCATTGCATCAATCGCAATATTGTTGTTTACCCCGGTGGGTGGCGCAACATGCGCTGCTAGTATAAGCGACTGAGACGAGCCTGGGCGGTCAATAATGATGGTTTGTCCTTGCTCAGGCAAAGCCACCTCTGCAATGACTTTATTTTGCTTTTCGCCTGAGGCCTTCCACTTTCCAAATTCAGCCTCTAGCAGTGGTTTGATTTCTGACATTGAGGTATCACCCACCACAAAAATAGTACCGTTGTCAGGACGCATCCATTGCTGTTTAAAAGCGAGCATATCTTCACGCGTGATTTGTGCAACTGACTCAGCGCTCCCTGTTCCCGTAAACGGAATACCGTAGGCGTGGTCTTCTCCGTAAATAATTGGCGGCAATGCGGTGAGCGCTATCGCGACCGGCTGAGCTTGCTGCTGAGCGATATTGGTTAATATCAGTTTGCGCTGGCGCTCTATTTCTTCGCTATCGAAAGTAGGTTTAAGTAAAACGTCACCCATCAATTCTAGCGAGTCTTGCATATTCTCTTTAAGCATTGACATACGAACTGTAGTGGTGTCTAAGTTGCTGCCCGCTGACAAATCTGCTCCTAAGCGTTCAAGCTCGCCAGCAAGCTCAAGTGCATCGTATTTGCCAGCACCCTCATCAAGCATTGCAGCAGTGAAATTTGCTGTACCTAGTTTGTTCCCTTTATCTGCCGCGTAACCAGCATCAAACTGTATCGCCACGTTAACCACGGGAATGGTGGAGCGTTTAGCTAAATTAACGGTCATGCCATTAGATAATTTCGATTGCTCAATTTCTGGAAACACCAATTGAGTTTCACCGGCAACATCGGGTAAACCAGTTGTCCGGTCAACGCCTTCATCTGCTTGTGTGTATTCAGGGAATGGTTCTACCGTGATTTGATGCCAGCCATCGCTAAGCCATTGGCGAGAGGCATTTAGCACATCCTTGCTTTTTACGTTTTCGAGGCGATTGAGCTCTGTCTTGAAGAATCCAGGATTGCCAGCAAGAAGTTCTCCTTGAGCAAGAGTTTGTGCTTTACCGCCAAAACCGCCTACTTCTTCAAGTTGACGAATGATGCTAGCTTTTGTTTTAGTGGATACTAGCTCTACCTCACTTTTTGTCGGGCCTCGTTTTAAAAACTCAGCCATTACTTTGTCGAGCTCTTGCTCAACAGTCGCAACATCCACGCCATCGGCAACGTCAACTACCAGACCAAAAATAGAGGCCATTTGAAGCTCTAAATTAAACACCGATGCACTCGTCGCAATTTGTTGCTCGTATACAAGCTCTTTGTATAAACGAGAGTTTTTACCATCGCCTAATACACTGGCCGCAACTAATAAATCGGTAGAGACTTTACTGGTATCTTCAGGTGCCACCCAAACGCGATAAATGCGCGTATTTGGCACTTTGTCCTGCATCAATTCGCGCGTATTCACCTCTCGTTTTGGCACCCAAGCTTCCCATTTTGTTAAGGCTGGGCCTGATGCAATATCGCCAAAATATTTTTCAACCAAAGGCCGAGCTTCTTGTGCGTTCACATCGCCGCTTAATACTAAAATTGCATTTGCCGCGCCGTAGTATTGCTTAAACCAAGCTTCTACATCTTCTAATGAAGCAGCATTCAAATCATCCATTGAACCAATGGTTGTGTGAGAGTATGGATGGCTCGGTGGGAATATAGCAGGGATGATATGCTCAAATACCTTACCGTAAGGTTGGTCTTCGCCCTGACGCTTTTCGTTTTGTACCACTCCTCGCTGTTCATCCAACTTCTCTTGAGTGATTGCACCAACAAAGTGCCCCATTCGATCTGACTCCATCCACAGTATTCTGTCCAGCGCTGGTGTTGGAACAGTTTGGAAGTAATTGGTACGGTCAAAAAAAGTCGTGCCGTTTAAGCCCGTTGCACCTACTTCTTGCAAAGGTTTGAACCACTCATCATCATAGTTTTCACTGCCGTTAAACATCAAGTGTTCGAACAAATGGGCAAAGCCAGTTTTGCCTTTAGGTTCATCTTTTGAGCCGACTTTGTACCAAACGGCAACGGCAACCACGGGGGCTTTTCTGTCTTCATGCACAACAACTGTTAAGCCATTATCAAGTGTGAATTTTTCAAACGGAATATCTATTTCTTGGGCATGCAGGCTTAGTACACTAGATAAACCTAGCAGAAGTGCGAGGGATATATCTCGCTTAAAACGGCTTAAGTATTTCATTATTTCCTCATATCGTGACGTCGGTATTGCCGCTATCGCGCACTGAACTCAAACACTGCAAGCAAGCGCAAAATGTTGAGCTATTTAGGCAACAGGCAAGGCTTCGATGAATAGTTTATCTGCAATACAGACTAGTGCGCATTATTTTGTAAAAAATTTCTGTAAAGAAATGTTTCATGTTCCTCGTTATGTCGCTTTTATTCGTGTTTGAGCAACTTTCTATGCATAGAAGCAGTAGAGTACATGTAGTACGCTTGAATTTTCATCATGCGCAGCTGCTTGTTAAGCGTTTGAGTGAGTCTGTCACATGGGTTTTAGTAAATGAGTTTAAAAACAAAAATTGGTTGGATAATTTCAAAGTCGCTGTATGAATGGAATCCGATAAAAACCAAGCGAAAGTTGAAGTTTTATTCTCAATTCATAGGCAAAAACGACTTGTGCTTCGATGTTGGCGCGCATCTGGGCGACCGTTCAAAAACCTGGTTAACACTTGGCGCAAAAGTCGTTGCAGTGGAACCCCAACCAGCCTTCGTTAAATACCTAACGAACACCTTTGGAAGCACTGGAGAATTTTCACTTGAAACCTGTGCATTAGGGCAGCATGAAGGCAGCGCAGAGCTGGCAATCAGTCATTTGTTCCCCACACTATCAACGCTTGCAGGTGTAGAATGGGAGGCTGAGTTGAAACGCGCTTCTAGCCTGCCTATTTCCTTTGATGAAAACATTGAAGTGAGGGTATCAACGCTCGACAGACTGATTGCAAAGCATGGCATGCCCAAATTTTGCAAAATTGATGTGGAAGGCTTTGAATATGATGTTCTGTTGGGGTTGACTAGCCCTATTCCCTATGTATCTTTTGAAGTATTAAGCTGCAGTTTAAGCAGAGCCCAACAGTGTCTTGATAGGTTAAGTGCACTTGGCTACAAGGAATTTAATTGGTCGTACAAAGAAAACTTTACCCTGCAAGATTCAAGGTGGCGCTCGGCTCAACAAGTGCTGGAAGATATCCGTCAATATCCCGAAAAGCTATTTTCGGGTGATATCTACTGCTACTGCAACAAAGCCGAGTAAGGGCTAGTTGAATGTTTGAAAACACCGACAATCGCCTACTGCCTGCTTTTCTCATTATCGGGGGGATAAAATGTTCGAGCTCTTCATTTTATCGATACATCTGTGAACATCCTAAGGTGCTTCCTTGTCGAGAAAAAGAACCCGGTTTTTTTTCGTTTCACACATTGCCGCGCCTTCAAGCAGGATTCGAGGATTACTGCAAACTGTTCCCAAAACAAGATGAAGTTGGCGAGTTACAGTTCAATTGGGCAGACTTAGATGCGAAAGACGTGGTTAGCCAAGAGATATTTGCGAAAAATAAACAAAACGGTATAGATTACATAAGCTGCGAAGCGACAGCGAGTACTTACTTTAAGGCTAGACCTGGCGCCGTCAAGACCGTGTTACCCGATGCCAAATTGATTATGTTAGTTCGAAACCCAAGCGCTCGTTTCATATCTCACTACCGAATGTTGCAGCGATTTTGCCAAGAAGGTCGCAATATTGCCCCCGTGCCTGAACTAAGCGTTTTTGTAGACGATGAAATAAGGCGCTTTCGCAAGCAAGAAAACACACGCATCCTCCATCAAGGTTTATATGTAAGTTTTTTACGAAAGTGGAAGGCGGTATTTGGCAAAGAGCGATTGTTGGTTCTCAGGTCGGAATTATTCAATAAACCCGACTCAGCGCAACAGCAAATGTCGCAAGTCACCCATTTTTTGAATATTGCCGAACACGACTTTAAAGACGTTCTTAAACAAAAGTTTAACCAGGCAAAACCCTATTCACCCGAGCAAGCTGTTGTTGAAAAACTTGATGAATTTTACGCGAGGGCCAATGCGCAACTTAAGCAGGAGTTTGATGTTGCACTCGCATGAAATTACCTACTTCGCTTATCGTTTTACGAATCTCATGCATCATCCTATGGCCGTGCGGAATAATGCTTGAATTTGGCATTTAGGTGGTTGATATTGACCGCATCAATCAGGTTTACTTTTGCACGCCGTTACTTTTCATGAAAATTCGCAATACACCTCGTTTTTGGACACTTCTTCATAAGTGGATAGGCATCGTTATCGGTATTCAACTTCTATTGTGGATTGCTGGTGGTTTATATATGAGTGCAGTGCCACTCAATTGGGTGCACGGAACGCCGCTGTTGAATAATACTACGCTAAATCAGGTAAGACCTCCTAGCGGATATCCTATCAGTATCAATGTCTCTGACTATCAGTCTATTGAATGGGTGAGTCGTTTAGGCAAGCCGGTACTAAAGACCACTGACTCATTTGGCGTCGATGCTTTTTTTGAACCGCAGCAAAGCGCACGATCATTTGCTTTGGTACCACTTCCACTTGTCAGCGAGCGAGAAATAAGAGCACAATCTATACAACGCTATGCAGGATCCGGAAGTCTCGTCAGCGTATCTTTATTAGATTCACCACCTCCTGAAGCTTCGGGTATTACTGAACCTGTCTATCGTGTCAATTTTGATGATTGGATAAACACCTCTTTTTACATGCACCGCTATACGGGAGAAGTGTTAAAAGTACGAAGCGACCTATGGCGCTTATTCGACATCTTTTGGATGCTTCACATCATGGATTATGAAAGCCGCGAAGACTTCAACAACCCCTTGCTCATTTTAAGCGCGGTTATAGCACTATTTTTTACCGTAACCGGAATGATGCTGGTCTTTTTTTGGCTTAAGCGAGGCAGGCAAAGCCATTAGTATGCGTTCGCGCATATACAGGTTTGTATCCCACTGAGAAACAACAGGGGCGTTAGTAAACGGTAATGACGGCATATAAGGCACCGGCCCAAACTCAGGTGTAATGGTAAAGTACTCATCACCTCTTGCGTGTGCCATCTCTAGAATCCTTAGCCACCACTTAATATGTGCCTCTAGAGCCTGAACATGTTCTGGGGCGTGAGGATGGCTTACCTGAGGTGATTGAGCAAATCCTACTCTCGCGTGAATATGATGGATGCTAGGAATAATAGTAGCTATGTTGTGTGCTTGATCCTCCAACAGCGTCTCGGCAACACAGCAAAAATGACTAAAATCAGCGGTTTGCTTAATATTAGGGCGGGCTTTCACAAAGTTTGCGGTAAGGTGCGCTGCAAAATTAAATCGGCTGCGATGAGTTTCATGGTAAATCGGCAGCGCATGTTCTACTGAAAGCGCCTCGAGTTTATCGATGATCGCTAGATTTTCTGCCTCACTAAAAAAATCCCGCCCAGTGTGGCTATTAATAAATCGCGGCCTAACTGGTACAAAGTCTTCGATTCTTTGTGAGAGCGCGTCGATATGTGCAGAAAATTCAGCCTCGTTGGTCTCACAATGCTGAAGAATAATGTCAAGTCCATAGTCCCTTGCAATCTTGGCATACTCGGCTCGCTGACTACGGGTAAAGTCTGAAGTTGGTAGATGCATCTCTATGCCGTCAAAGCCCGCCCGCTTTGTATTATTAGCAAATGAAGCAAAGGGAACTTCCTCGTGCCCCCAAAGAGGCATAAAAAATAAAATTTGCATTCAGAAACCTAGTTCCTAAGAAAAAATGGATATCACGCCGCCATATCATTAAATGATATCGTAATGACTTGTGCTATTTCACTGCTAAAATAAAGAAACACTACGTGAAGTGTAAATAACGCAAAAACCATATAGCGCTTGCATTGGTAATAATGTTTCATGCACTAGATTATTACCCTATTAGGGAAACTTCGGCGGATATCTGATGAAACAGGCTTTTTTTAACTATCGCATTGTCACCTTTTGCTTATTGTGGTGCTGCGCAATTCTCTGTGGCCGTGCGCTCGCGCAAAACGCGCCAGTGCAAGTCGATGTTATATATCCGGAACAACAAACTCACTTTCGAGCTATCAATCTCACAGGCTCAGTGGAAGCAAAACAGCATGCTCAATTGTCAACACTGGAGGCAGGGCTTGTATCAAGTTTGGTAGTTGAAGTGGGTGATAGAGTAGAACGCGGACAAACACTGCTTACACTTGATAGCGAGCTTGCCGACCTAGCGCTTGATGCTGCTCAGGCCAGCCTTGAAGCCGCAAAAGTGAATCTTGCCGAAGCCCAGCGTTTGTATAATGAGGTGCTAGCTCTATCAGAACAGCAAGTGGTCGCTCAAACCTTGATTGCCGAGCGAGCAGCATTTCTTGCCAGCGCACAAGCGTCCCTGGCGCAGGAACAAGCGAATTTTAAATTGCAACAAGCCTTAGTTGACAGACACACTCTCACTGCCCCTTTTGCTGGCGTAATTGCTATGCGCAATGTGGATATGGGTGAATGGGTGACGCAGCAAACGCAAGTGTTTGAACTGGTGAACACCAGCGACTTACGACTAAGTATATCTGTGCCTCAAGAGTACTATGGATACTTAAGTCGAGCCGAAAATCTAGAGGTAGCAGTAAGGCCCGATGCAACTGGGCAGAGCATAAATGCTAAGGTAGATCGTATCGTTCCGGTCACTAGTGCAAACAGCCGTGCCTTTATTGCACAAGTAGATTTGCCAAGCGATAAGGGGCTGATTGCGGGGATGTCATCACGCGCTAGCATCAATATTCCAAATTCACAGAGTAGCTCGGTTTTATTGCCTCGCTCTGCTGTAAAGCAACATCCTGATGGCGGTAGTAGTGTATTCATTGCCGAAAACGGAAAAGCGGTGCGCATTGTTACGCCATATCAAAATATGCCAAACGGCATGATCTCTATTGCGAATCAGGACACCGGGAAAGCATATATTGTGTCTGGCGTAGAACTCTTGAAAGACGGTGATGCGGTAATGCCTAACGAAGTCCAAATAGGTCTTAACTTATGATTGAGTCAACCGTTAAACGCGGTATTTTAGTTACCGTTGTGGTCCTTATACTCAGTATTTTAGGGGTCGTATCCGCCCTCAACATTCCGGTACAGATGATCCCTGATTTGGAAGTGCGGACCATTACCGTGCAAACAGGCTGGCCAGGTGCAACCCCGCAAGATATTGAAAAAGAGATACTGATTGAACAAGAGCGTTATTTAAGAAGCCTACCTAACCTAAAGCGCATGATTTCGTCAGCAGAAATGAGTTCTGCGCGTATTGAACTTGAATTTCCATTTGGGGTGGACGTGAACGAAGCACTTATTCGGGTAAGTAATGCCTTGAGCCAAGTGCCTGCATATCCTGAAAATGTTGACCAACCGCGGCTCTTTTCAAGCTCCTTCTCATCCAACGCTTTTATGTTCTTTGGACTGTCTCCTCTGCCGGGTAATCCAATGAATCTTGACGTGGACATGCTGCGGGATTTTGCAGACGACTTTATTCGTCCGCGCATGGAAAGTGTTGAAGGAATATCTCAAGTTGACGTGCGTGGCGGCTCGCCTCGTCAAATTCAGATAAAGGTGGACGCAGCAAAACTGGCCCAGCGCGGGATAAGCTTATTACAGGTAAGAGACGCTATTCGCTCGCGCAATCGAGACGCGTCTGCGGGCGATTTAGAAAGTGGTGAAAGTCGTTATTTACTTAGAGTAGTGGGGCGATTTTCTCAACTCGAAGGGCTAAAAAATCTTATTGTTGAGCAAAACGGTAATGCTGTAACCTATTTAAAAGATATTGCTGAGATAGGGCTTGACCACTTTGAGACTCGCGGTATAGCGTTTTCAGATGGGCAGCGCAATTTGACGATGTCGGTAAGGCGCGAAAGCGGTTCAAACGTCATTGCAATAAAAGAGCAATTATTGCCAGTGGTAGCAGAACTGAACCAAAACCTGCTGCAGCAAAACGGCCTAAATTTGCGCCTGTTTAGTGACGACGTCCAGTATGTGCAAAGTTCTCTTAAAAATGTATGGGTAAATTTGGGGCTAGGCGCGACGCTAGCTACCCTTGTCATGTTCTACTTTTTGCGCTCAGGGCGTTCTACATTAATTGGAGTTATGGGCATCCCCATTTGCACGATTGCCGCATTTTTAGCACTTATCGCCTTTGGACGCACGATTAATGTGATATCTCTGGCAGGCGTTGCCTTTGCCATCGGGATGACGGTAGATAACACCATAGTGGTGCTCGAATCAATTCTTTCGTCACGTAAAAATGGCCGCAACAAAATTGACGCCGCGGTGGAGGGTGTGAAAGAAGTCTGGCCGGCGGTGCTTGCTTCTACGGCAACCACGGTGCTGGTGTTTGCGCCCATTTTGTTTATTGAGCAAGAGGCAGGACAACTTTATTCGGATATCGCTATTGCCATTTCGGGGGCGATCATCGCCTCTATGTTGGTGGCGATATTTGTAGTGCCTGTTGCAATGGCAAACTTAAGCACATCTCAAAGTGGCAATAAATCTATCACGCTATCTACGCGCTGGCTCAAAGTAGTTGAAGTATTTTGTGCCAGTAAAAGCAAAGCCCGAGTATACGCCGCAACCTTTGTTGTATTGATTTTAGGCGGCGCGTACTTGCTGATGCCCGCTGCAGAATACTTACCTGAGGGTGAAGAACCCAAAGCCTTTTCCATTATGATTGCCCCCCCAAACTACAATTTATCTGAAATGGAAAAAGTCGGCAGCGATTTGCGTGAGTATTTTAACGACTATGTGCGCAGCGACTCAGAGGCCTTTGAGCGCGGTGAAACCAATATGCCACCCCTTGCCTATTACAACATGTCCATCTCCGTGGGGCGTATTTGGTTTTTAAGTGCGCCTGTTGAACCTAAATATATTGGCGAGATGATGGAAGCCATTACTGAAAAATTCAGAAGCTTTGAAGGGATGCGGGCATTCTCTGCTAGAGGTTCGATAATCTCTAGCAATGATGGCGGGACTCGTGCTGTTGCGGTTGATATCGCCGGCGCAAACATCAGTGATTTGTATGGCGCTGCTGAAGCAATTTATGAGGCAGCAGAAAGCACATTCGACAATCCTCAGATCAACTCAGACCCCGGCTCGTTAGTGCTTGAACAGCCCTTAATAGAAATTCGTCCCCGCTGGGAGCGATTAGCCGAGCTTGGCATCAACAATCGCGATTTTGGTTATGCCGTTGCGGCGGTTAGCGACGGAGCATTCGTAGATGAATTTATTTTAAACGACGACAAAGTCGACATCTTTTTATTCAGTGGCGCGGGCAATCAGCAAAATATTCAAGACTTAGCCTCAACCCCCATTGTCACACCGCAAGGAAACGTGCTTCCGCTAAATGCTTTAGCGGATTTAGTTGAAAGTAAAAACAGCAATACTGTGAGGCGTGTGGATGGCAACCGCACTGTAACGGTTTATATCATTCCTCCGCGCGACGTCGCGCTTGAGACAGCAGAGGCGATGGTAAGAAATGAAATGCTGCCCTCCCTTTGGCAAAGCGGAAAAATTGCTCAGGGTATAAATATTAGCATCAGCGGCGCGGCCGATCAGCTTGAGGCCACAAAAGAATCTCTTTCAAGTAACTTCGTTATTGCCATCGCGCTTTGCTATTTGCTGCTAGTGGCCATTTTTACACACTGGCGCTATCCATTGTTTATTTTAGCCACCGTGCCTTTAGGTATGGCGGGTGGCTTATTAGGCTTGATAGCAATTAATGGGCTCAACGCAGCACTCACTGCCGTCGGTTTAGGAGGGGCTCACCAGCCTTTTGATATGATTACCATGCTTGGTTTTTTGATTTTGCTAGGCACTGTAGTGAACAATCCGATTCTAATTGTGGATCAAACCAGACGGTTTGTTGAACAGGGCAAAAACGTGAAAGACGCCATTTACGACGCGGTGCAGAAACGTTTAAAACCCATTCTGATGTCCACCGCAACCACAATATTTGGCTTGGCGCCTTTGGTGTTGGTGCCTGGTGAAGGAACTGAGCTATATCGTGGCGTGGGGGTTATTGTATTGTGCGGCATATTCGTATCGACCTTTTTAAGTTTGACCTTTTTGCCGGCGCTGTTAATGGCCTTACTCAATGACAAGCAGTCCGTGCAATCCGCACGTGCCAGCGATGTTCAAGAAACTGTGAGCACCTCAAAAAGCGCAGAACAATACATAGCAAAATAGAATACAACGAGTCATTAGCATGCCTGGAAAATACCCGAAGCGAATAAAACAGTTAGAAATATTTGATGGACGCTTTGATGCTTATAAACTCAAAGCGCAAGGTGCTGATGTGCTGTTCGCTTCTTACCCTGCTGGTACATCAATAGAAGCTCACACACACGACACCGATAACTATGGCGTTCTAACCAGAGGTAAATTGCTACTAACAATGGAAGGAAAAACCTCAACATTCACTGCTGGTCAGTGGTACGCAGTGCCAGCTCACGCCGTGCACAGTGCAGAGTTTCCTGAAGAAACAGATGAGATTGAATTTTGGTTTAAGCCAGAATAGAACGTCCTTTACTCAAATTCTGGATAAAAGAGCGTGCATTAATTATTCAGACTTCGGGTTCTTCAGTCTATTCCTTGCGCGGTCAACCACTGTAATGCATCGCTTACTGTTTCTTCTGGCACGGATGCTTGATCAACCGCGACAGCTTGTCCATATCGTTGTTGCTCTCTATCAGCCATTACCGAAACGGTTAAAAACAACTGGCTCCCGTCACTTAGGGTGAATACTTGATTAGCAGTAGATAGGCCGCATGAATCACTTCCAAAAATTCTCACATTGACCTGTTTTTTAAACGATATGAGGGTTGCCTCGCCAGAGCTTGCAATTGTTTCGCTGCTTAACACGGCTATTTTGGGTAATGGATTAATTAATGTATATGGCGCACTGACCGTCACCACATCGCTTCGCCCTGAATCACTGCTCAAAAATGCAGAGCCACTGTCGTAACCCCAGAGGGTAATGACCTCATCTGGATCAATAAAGTGCCCCAAGGTATTTGTGGCACCTTCGAAAAGCGGACCGAGGCCTGCGACCATAGGCCACATATTACCACCGGCATTGTTACGTAAATCGACGATCCAGCCGGTAATATCTTGATTATCCTCACTCGCAATTCGATTTTGAATGGCGGTGGCTTCAGCGCGCGCTTCACTATTGTCTCGAGTACTAATTGCGTCAACTCTGATATAAGCGATACCAAGCGGTAGTTCAGGGCGTTCTAAAGGCTGTGGCGGTGGACAAAAAATGTCTGAGGGATAGGTGATCAAAGTGCCATCGGGACCATTTAAAAAAGAATGATTTGTGCCAATAAGTTCAAGCGCACGCGTAATCGCAGGATAGGTCTGACTAATAGATTCGGCACCATCTGCAAGCGCAAGCACTTCGGATCGAATACCGTCCCAATTAAGCTCTTTACGCGTAAGTGCATTGTTCTGCATGATTGAAAGGATTTCGGCCACATAAGCTTGCGCTTCGACTTCACCCGGATTTGGCGCTTGTGGAGGCTCAGGTTGAGGATTATTATCGCTTCCTCCCCCGCCGCACGACGTTATAGACATCGCCACTGTTAGGCATAAAAACAAAGCGCTTAGCTGCTTCAAGATTTTTGTCATCATTTGCTTATAATTGAGTCTGTTTCAGTAAGCATTATAACGAGCCGACACAAAAATACACCTTAGAGCAAAAATGACGATGTGCATTGCACTTGAAGACTTGCTCTGGTATCTGAAACTAGTTTATAGCACACTAAGTTATACGCGCTCACGCTAACTCGTCAAACATCGAAACTATCGCGAGTTATACTGGAAAGGATTGATATAGTGGCAAGTACCCTACGTACAGCTGTGATAAGCATTTTTACCGCATTTTTTGTTCTTAGTGCATGTTCTCACTTAGCCCATAACGCAGATTCAGATGCATCAGCCATAAAAGCAGATGCAGCGCTTTCTCAACAAGCCGTAGCGATGCCCGACACCTTTGCCGCAGCGGTTGCAATGGATATTTTGAATCAGGGCGGAAACGCCATTGATGCGGCAATTGCAGCGCAGTTTTCGCTTGCAGTCACTTTACCAGAAGCTGGCAATATCGGTGGCGGTGGCTTTATGCTGATTCATTATGGGAATGACAACAGCTTCGTCGACTACCGCGAGACGGCACCTATGCTCGCGCATCGCGATATGTATTTGGATGAAAATGGCAACGTTAAGCGCATGGAGTCGCTGTTTGGCATTTTAGCATCCGGCGTGCCCGGAAGTGTGTCGGGCATGTGGGAAGCGCATAAAAAATATGGCTCATTGCCATGGGAAACGCTAGTCGCGCCTTCCGTTAAACTTGCTCGTGAGGGCTTCATCGTCCCTGACAAGCTGGCACGAAATGTTAAACGATACTTAAATCGTATTGAACAGCGCAATCTTGACGTGAATTTTGCTGATTACTTTGCTTCAATTGAAGCCGGTGAACGCTTTGTTCAAGTAGAGCTGGCAGACACGCTTGAGCGCATTCAAACCCAAGGTTTAGCTGGTTTTTATGAGGGCGAAACGGCCGAGCTAATTCAACGCTTTATGCAGAAGCACGGCGGCTTAATTAGTAAAACAGACTTAGCCAATTATGAAGCGAAATGGCGAGAGCCCATCATTTCAAACTGGCGAGAATATCAGTTGGTTAGCGCTGCGCCGCCAAGCTCAGGCGGCATTGCCGTGTCTCAATGGCTGCGCATGTACGATATTGTAAAAGCGCGAGAAAACGCCGATTTTGCACACAACAGTGCACAGTATGTTCATGTGTTAGCAGAAATTGGTAAGCGAGTATTTGCTGACAGGGCGGAGTACTTAGGGGACCCAGACTTTTTTGAAGTGCCTAAAGCACCACTGCTTGATCACAACTATTTAGTATCGCGCACCGAAAACATCCAACTTGACAGTATTTCTAACACCGATTCTATAAAGCCCGGGTTAGGTGAAAGTGAACAAACCACGCACTTTTCCATTGTTGATAAATTCGGTAATGCCGTATCTAACACCACTACGATCAATCTGGGTTTTGGAAGCGGCATGGTAGTGGAGGGCGCGGGTTTTCTGCTTAACGATGAAATGGATGACTTTAGCGCAAAAGCCGGGGTCCCTAATTATTTCGGCGCCATTGGCGGTGTTGCAAATGAAATTCAGCCAAACAAGCGTATGCTCAGTTCCATGACACCGACGATATTGCTAAAAGATAACGTGCTGAAGATGGTTACCGGCTCACCCGGGGGAACCACTATTCTATCTTCAGTATACCTGAGCGTGCTTAATGCGATTGAATTTGATTTACCGATTCAACAAGTGGTTGATGCTCCGCGCTTTCACCATCAATTGCTGCCAGAGAATGAAATTCGCTATCACGAAGGGCTTGATAGCGATGTAGTAAATACGCTTGAAAGTATGGGCTATAGCACACGCACAAGTCGATTCGGGGATTTACATGTAATTGTAAAACGTAATGGCAAGCTAGAAGCCGCATCAGAAACGAACGGACGCGGCCAAGCTATCGTTAGCTCGCAGTAAACCAACCTGTTATCGCAAGTCTTGGGTTTTTGGCAAATGGTGCAACATAACTCACCGCGTGAGGATGGGTGACATCAAATAGCGCGATGGAATTAAATATGGGCACCCATGTATCTTTTGGATTGCCATCGTCGTGGTAAAACTGTAGCAGGCCGCCCCAATCTGGATGCCACTTAGGAGTAAAATTTAGCACGTAGGCTACCCGTCTGTTTTCATGCTCATTGACATCGTTGTGGCGGGTTAAAAAATGCCCCGGATAGTAGCGCGTAGCTTGCGCATTCGCGCCAGTAATATCCTCATGTCCGGTCATGGCTTTGATACCATTTAAAAGCTCAGCGGAATTTAGCCAAGTGAGCACTTGTTGCGATAAAGATAGGTCGCTTGGATTTTGATGCAGTTGACACTTTGCATACAAGAATCCAACTCCGTCTGACGCTTGCTTATAGATTGCTTTAGTGAGCGCCTGCTGTTTTTCTGAACCTAAAGCTTCCAACTCTTTAGTCGACATGGCCTTAAAGTTTCCATCCTCAACGAAGGCATTTTTATACGATAAGTCTTGGTGGATATGTTGGGCTATATCGCCCGCAGTTTTTGGCATAAACACGTCAAATAAGCGAAGACGTTTGTCTTGACCATATTGTTCTGAATAGTCTGCGAAATTATGTAGGGGGTTAAGCTCTAGGTTCATTGGAGTTATGGATTCTCATATAAGACCTTTTGCGCGTGTTCTCGACAAAAGACATCATTGGTTCAGTTAAGTGAGTGCACATTAGCGCAACATGGCTTAAAGCTCAAACATGCTCTTGACGACAAAGCCACATCCAGTCATTCATGACCTGCTGCGCATAGGAGCTTGCAAGACTGATGAGTTGGCTTCGCCCTTCTTGCGAAGCGGGCATCATGGCTTGCTCATAATCCATTGAACGTCTGTCACCTCTGCAGTGCGCTCTGGCAAGCTCCTGCCCACACGCGGCTGCATAAACACCGAAACCGCCTTGCTTCACATTTATGTCACCTATGCCTATGTGCTCAGGGTCAATACCGACCTTGGCATGATGCCGTGAACGCACCAGCCAATGTTGTTTCTGATAATAAGCCTCATCTAACACGTAGTCTTGTTTTCGTTGCATGCGTCTTTGACATTTGATGGTCAGATGAGCGGGATTAAGTTGGTTTTGATGGTGTAGGTTTTTAAAGTAGTGAATAGGTGCCGCCTCTCGTTGCTGCTTAATTTCTACAACATGACAAAGGCTTAAATCAGCTTCACATGTGGCCTTTTCTGGCCCAATAAGCACATAATACCTATCCATATTTATTGAACCTGTGCCCGATTGTTTTCGCATCACCACATCCAGAATATGGTCGAAAAAGTACGGGCTAAATGCGTTTTTTATCTCATCAGCATCGAATCCAGTGCGACAGTACTTGTCGACCCCTTGCTTAAACCGAAGTGGAAACGCATATACATCCACAGCTTTTGCAAGAGAACTTTTGCTTAGAAAATGCTCTCCTCCAATATGAATTTTCTTTGCCTTTTTATATCGTTTTTGTAAGGCAGAGGGCAGCGCAAAGCTATCAAAACATTGATCTAAAAAATGCGCCTTATTAGATTTTCTATTAAGGCCTTGTTCCAGCACCTCAGTATACGCATCTAGAAATGCGTTCATCGCATTTTTTACTTGTTCATTTGTGATAAGCGCCTTTCCTTCATATTTGCAAGGCTCTGAATTTTCCGGCTTTGATTTGGACCTGCTACATACAAGGGGCTCGCAGTGTGATTTCACAAGACACAAACTGCTCAAAAAACGCAGTAAATCCCACTGCGCCATACCAATGCAAGCATCATCAAAATCATTTAGCGAAAATACTAATTGTTCACCGAAGGACCCTTCTTCACTGAAAAAGCCAAAGTTACTGGTGTGGCAATCTCCCATAATGGTGGTAAGTGGCACCTTATCAAAGGCATTACTACTGGGCAGAAATCCACTTGCAAGATCAGCATAAAAAATTTGGGCGCTGCCTCTGAAAAAGACAAAGGGACTAGAGCACATCTTCAAATGCTTAGGATTGCCTTTGCCCGCCTCACACCCGTCGACGCGTTTAAGCGCTGTATTGATAAAATCGGCTCTTTTGTTCATCCGCTTCTCTTGCTCTCTAGGCGACTCTTACTCTAATGACTTTCATCACTTCAAACGCCAAGCCTGCAACTTCTTCGGTAACCGGGTAGTAGGTCAGGTTGACTCTCGCACCTTTGAGGTTTCGGTACACTTTTTTTCGCTTGTATTTGAAGGGCACATCGTAGCCTTCAATTGTTAGTGTATTTATATGCCACTCATCTTCTTCACGCTGCACATGGCTCATTACTTTTAAGTTCTCTGAATGAATAAGCGCTGGGTGTTTCGACAACAGTTTGTCGACTTCTGACTTTGCCATTGATGCTCAACCTTGCTTAAAATGCTGCGACTCATCATAGGCCTTGCTTAGGATAAGGAAAAGTACAAGTGGATGCCCATAACGCATTGTGTGCCTCTTGAATCGACTTTACTTATACTAAAGAAAACGAGTGCGCGGGAGTTTCTTGTCCATTGACCAGTAGCGCAAGCTTGTGCTCTCCACAATAGTATTTGCGTGTTGTAACGGCTTTGAAGCTGTGGGTTTTACTTAATTCTAAAGTTTCATTTGCTTTAAGGTCTACCACCTTCCATTTGAACACTTTAGGACTGAGTTGGCCGTTAGATTTCTGATGGTATACCACGTAATCCAGCATAATTTTTTGAGGCTCGCTATTCATGCTTTCCGACCTTATTTGCACACTAAAATATAACTCTCCACCAAAGGAAACGTGTGTTTTAGGTAGGCGCAAATGCACATCCCCTAGTTTTGGTGGGTGGAACCCAAATAACGCTAGCGCCTCTGGCTCGCCTTTTTTAAACAGAGTACGAAGGGCATGCCTAACCAATCGAGTGCGATTTTCGTTCGCATCTTGGAGCCATTTTTCCCCGATTTGAACGACTAATTCAGGATGATCTTTTGCAATATCGTTTAAGTTATTAGCAACTGAGCGACGCACATACTCTGACGAATCATCTTTCAATGCTTCAAGAAGCGGTAACAGCGGCGATGGATTTTTAACAAAAGCCCTTAGCTGCATGCCCCAAGGGAGTCGAGGGCGTGTGCCCTCTGATATAAGCCTTCTCACGTGCTCTGACTCATCATTCAATCTCAATGCAAGCGCTTTTAACGTTCTTTCCTGCTGCTGAACCAAAAAATGGCGAATGGCGAATTCAGATGAAAATCGCTTCGTCATTTCAAACAACACGTCAATAGCAAGATCAAAGTGTGCTTGGCCGTATATGCCAACGTAGTCTGCCATTGGCATGATGCTCCAATCAGCAAGCATGGTTGTATGAGCGTCGTCCTTACTAACGGTATCGGGCGCTTTCATCGGTCGTAGTGACGCGAGTAAGACTTCACTAGCGAGACTAAAATCATCTGGTAAATATTCATGCATGGCGAGAACGATATGTTCGCTGCGCGCTTTTAACTCTAATTCGTCCAAGTCGCTGCACGCACGTTCGATGAAACCTTGTTTATCAAAACCTGGATGCTCAAAACAATCCGCCATATTCCTTACCAAATCTTGCGATAATTTATGTTTAAAGGGTTCTGGCATAGTCATCCTTTTGAGTTGCTAATAAGACTTTGAATACCTTCACGTTCGGCTCTTTCACTACGCTCTATTTAAAATTGAGGCCACCTGCTTCTGTAGAGCCGGTACCAAGCGACTTTCAAACCATGGATGTTTACTGAACCATCGATTGTTTCGTCCAGAAGGATGAGGTAAGGCTACATGATCAGGCATAAGCTTAGCAAAGTCCTCAATCGCATCAGTTAAACGTTTATAGTCGGACAAATAATGCTTTTGTGCATACTGCCCAATAATAATCAAAAACGGCGTCGATGAGCGACTTTGTGAATTTAAGGTATTAAGAAACCTTGGATGCCACATTGGGGCACAAGGTTTTAAAGGGGGTGCGTCTGCACCGTTTTTATAACCGGGGAAGCAAAAGCTCATGGGCAATACAGCGAATTTACCAGATTGATAAAAGCTTGTACGATCTACTCCCAACCACTTTCGTAATCGTTCACCAGAGGCGTCATTCCACGCAAGACCTGAATCATGTGCAAGACGCCCTGGCGCTTGGCTAATCAAAATGATGGAGGGTTTATAAGGCCAGATAAAAATCGGCTTGGCCGAATGAGGCAATAGCTTTTGACAATGCCTGCAGTCCATCGCTTCCTTTCGCAATTGCGCTAACTTTTGTACATCTAACGATACTGTCATGGCTTTAATCAGTGATTGCTTAAGTTTGTGCTTGTTGCTTACTTGAGTATATTCTAGTCTATATGATTCAATCAGTCGTAGATATTAACGAAAGCCGCAAGGTATCAAGGAAAAGAGTTGTGCGCGTGATTCGCTTAATAGTATTGGGAATATTTGCTGTCGTCAGCTGCTTTTTGCAAGCTCAGACGAAGGTCAAAAATAGCGGAAACGCCGAAACCGCAAAAGCAGCTCACAACGATGTACAAGAGATTGTGCTATGGAATCGCAATTACGATCAGGCGTATATGTACGCCGCTATTTCCAACATCTTAAAACTTTCTGAAGACAAATATGGCCCTGTTAAGTTAGTGTCTTCGCAGCCACTTGAACAAGGCAGAGCTTTCGCGAATGTTGCCAATTATTCTGGACTGGATATTTTTGTAGGTGGTATAAACCGTCAACGTGAAGCAGATGCGCAAGCCATATACATACCCATTGATAGGGGATTGTTAGGGTTTAGACTATGCTTGATACACGAAACTGATCAAAACCTCACCGACATAGACAGCGTTGAAGACTTAGTGAATCAAGGCGTGTCAATTGGTTTAGGCTCCCACTGGCCAGACAAAGAAATTTTTGAAAACAGTGGCTTTCAGACAGTGCCCAGCCCGGTATATTCCAGTCTATTCGAAATGTTAGCCAATGAACGCTTCGACTGCTTCACGCGCAGTCTCTCCGAAATAGGTTTTGAGCTTGACCAAAAAGCTGAATTACCAATCAAAGTTGAATCTGAAATTGTATTTATTTACCCCGCTGCTGAATTTGCCTTCGTCAATCGTGACAACACACTCTTACAAGAACGTTTGCGTTATGGATTTGAGAAAGCCATTGAAGACGGCAGTTATTTTTCGCTTTTTGAAGAGCATCATCAAGATACGATGATGCGTCATAGTGTATATGAACGAAAATTGCTTATCCTCCAAAACACCGACTTATCTACACAAGCTGTAAGCAGTATTAATCAATATGGCTTAGCTAGCTTTATTATCAATTAGTGCTGTGCGCTTCAGTCCTTGTTTGCCCTCACTAAAAGTGACTTGCAAGCGATAGTTTAAAAAGGGATTGTCATTGCTCTTCTCAGTAAAAGAACCGTGCTCAAAATCCAGCGTCCGCGGCTTATGTTGAATATACTGCGACTGTGAAGATATTGCGTTTGCCGAGTTGAATAACAAAATAAGCGTTATTAACAAAACAATCGGCGCTCTCAACAAATTCTGAGCACAAGGAAATAGATGTGTTTGGGAATAAGGTTTATCTATATGCATAAATAGTCACTGTTTGCGCTTTGGGAATCATCCACAAAAATTATCTACTGAAAGTGAAGAGGTACAACAGTACAGAATTTCGTATCTTGGTGGTTTTTATTAACAGCAATCACTTTCAATGTCTTAATCATTTTGTCGACTCAAAATCTCTGTGAAAGGTTTTGCACAAATTGCTGATAGACCATAGTATAGAAATATTATGGTTGGATAGGCTGCCAAAAAAAGCACCCACAAAAAGGAAAGCAATAATATGGGACAAGCATTTGATAAAGACAGCTTTACCCCAGACGATCACATTGACTTTCGCAAGCGCCTGCAAACACAGTTAAGCGAACTAAAACCGCTTCTCAACACGCCAGAATTCTCAGACGACTCCGTTTCTTTAGGGGCAGAATTAGAACTTTATATTTTAGATAGTCATGGTTTGCCTGCGCCTAAGAACATGCAGTTACTCGATATCATGTCTCATCCTTTGCTCAACGAAGAGCTCAATAAATTCAATTTAGAGTTCAATTTATCGCCTGTTGGAGCTAAAGGCGTACCGTTCAGCGCAATGACCAATGAAATATCACCCTTTCTGCGCGACTTAAAAAAACAAGCTCAGGAACTAGATTCCAGCATCGCGTCCATTGGCATTTTACCCACATTGAAAGCGGAGCATTTGCAGCGTCAGTTCATGACAGATTTACCTCGCTATAGAGCCTTAACGAATGAATTAAGCGCATTAAAAGGCGAGCCGTTTCTTGTTGACATTAACGGTATCGATTCACTGAATATGCATTGCGATGAAGTCACGTTAGAAGGCGCTAATACCTCGTTCCAAGTGCATTTGAAGGTGCCAGCAAATAACTTCGCGAACCTGTACAACGCCACTCAATTAACTACACCTCTGGTGCTTGCCCTTGCCGGAAACTCACCTACGTTTTTAGGCAACAAACTATGGCATGAAACGCGTATTGCGCTGTTTAAGCAGTCTATTGATAACCGCATACATGATTTAACGCAGTGGCGGCAGCCCGCGCGGGTGAGCTTTGGGCATGGCTGGGTGCGAGAGGGCGCGTGGGAGCTGTTTGCACAAAATGTCGCCTTGTATTGCCCCATTCTTCCCTTTGTATCGCCCGAAGATAAACCCTTTGCAGAACTGAATTTACATCACGGCACGGTTTGGTCATGGAATCGCGCAGTTTTGGAGCCACCCAAACCATCGCGTTCAGGGCATTTGCGCATTGAATATCGCACGCTGCCTGCTGGGCCCACCATAATAGACATGATGGCAAATGCGGCATTTGCAGTAGGCCTGACACAAGCTCTCGCGGATAAAATGGATGAAATGCTGCCCAAAATTACCTTTTCTCATGCCGAATATAATTTTTATCGTGCCGCTCAAAGTGGCTTAGATGCTAATATTCTCTGGCCGCTTGCCAATCAGCACACGCTAAAAGAACAAAGTATTTGCGAGGTTATCACTCAACTATTACCAAGCGCCGCAGATGGCCTTGCACAAGTTGGTGTAGACAGCAGTGAAATAAATACACTGATGAACGTCATTGAAAATCGTTTGGCAAATAAACAGACTGGGGCGGCGTGGCAACTCGCATGTTTTGACAAACACCTTAGAAAAAGCAGCAAAGACGAAGCCTTAGCTAAAATGCTACAGGACTACATGCATCTTTCAGACGCTGAGCAAGCTGTTTCGACTTGGGTGATATGATAAAGCGCAGATGACAAATATTCACTTACGGCGTTGGACCAATCCACAACCTGACGACATCGCTGAGACTGTTTTTCAATTTCTCAGTCAATTAGGTGGGCCATCATTAATTGAGCTAAGCGGCAAAGATCCCTCGCGATGCAGAGTTATCACAACACTATTGCATGGTAATGAGCCCTCGGGTCTTTATGCGCTTCATCGGCTCTTAAAGGAGGCATTCATACCGCAAACCACAACCGTTTTTATTGTGGCTTCAGTGGTGGCTGCCAGCACCGAGCCAACTTTCAGCCATCGCATGCTGGAGGGGCAAAAGGATCTTAACCGATGTTTTGGAATCAGTGATGTTGGAGCCGAACACACGCATCTTCAGCATGCGTTAGCCCAAGCGATCACGCGCAGCATTTCGTCATTGCAGGCAGAGGCGATAATAGATATTCACAATACATCTGGCAGCGGGCCCGCGTTTGCCGTTGCGACGAACAAATCAGACGCTAATTTAGCATTGGCGTCACACTTTACCCACCGCATGATTTACACCGACATTCGATTAGGCGCGATTATGGAGCAAGATTTTGCTTGCCCTATCATCACTATCGAAGCGGGTGGGGCCCAAGATGACGAAGCCAATACCACCGCTTACAATGGTCTGCGCTCGTTTCTATCCGCCGACGATGCATTTGAAAAACGTCAAAGCATAGAAGAGTTTGAACAACCGCAACGTTTAGAGCTGTGTAAAAACGCAGAAATTTGTTACCAGAGTGCGAACAACCCGAAGGTGGATGTCACAATGCGCGCTGACATTGAACGTTTAAATTTTGGCAAAACTGAGGCTGGACAGCATCTGGGGTGGGCAAGATCCTTGTCGAATCTGTGCCTGGATAATACAAACAATCATGTAGGAGAGTATTTTTATACTGAGCAAGGTTTGCTTAAAACCAAAGTTGCGCTTACCCTTTTCATGGTAACCACCCGCGCCGATATTGCCAGCTCTGATTGCCTGTTTTATTTTGTACCAGCTTAGCAGCCTTTGCTTGCACTAGGTGTCAAACAATGTATTGATTGTGACAACAAGTATTGTCACATGTTTGTAGTAAATTTCTTTTATCATTCTGCACCGTTGATTATTTTGTAATATTGCAGAACAATAGAGACAGAAATTGAAACAATATTGATGCATGACAAACCTACCTCATTGCCATTGCTCAATGCACTCGCGCCGAAAGGTAAACAAACAAAAAGTAAAAAAATACAATAAAAAGCCAAGGACAGAAGCCATGAAATTGAAGACCCTCTCAGTCTTAGTAGCAGGGTGCTTTGCCACTGCCGCTAATGCAGACGTGTATATCTCTGAGTACATAGAAGGCTCAAGCAACAACAAAGCCATAGAAATATACAATGAAGGCAGCTCGCCAGTAGATTTATCAACTTACACTCTTAACTTTTACTTCAATGGTAATACTACCGCCAGCAGTACCATTACCCTGTCGGGTACCTTAGATGCGAACTCGGTATATGTGGTTTCTGATAACGATGCCAATACTGATATTCTCGCAAAAACAGACTTAAGCACCGCATCTAGCTTTTTTAACGGTGACGACGCCATAGAGCTCAAAAATGGCGATACCGTGGTAGACTCCATTGGTCAGGTGGGTGTTGACCCAGGCTCGCGCTGGAGCTCAGGCGACGTCTCAACGCAAAATGCCACGCTTATTCGACAAGACGTGATTTCAATGGGCGACCCAGACTCAAGCAATGAATTTGATGTTGCAGCTGAGTGGTTTGCGCTTCCCCAAGACGATATCTCCAACTTGGGCACACACAAAGGCTGCTGTGATGATGGAGGCGATGATGGTGGTGATGACGGTGGCGATGGCGGCGGTGGCACAACTACGCCTGCCGTACCAATGCTACTGAGCGCAATATTCGACGGCCCATTAAGCGGCGGCGTACCAAAAGGCGTCGAAATTTATGTGACTGACGACATTGCAGACCTGTCGATGTGTGGTCTTGGCAGCGCCAATAATGGCGGCGGCACTGACGGACAAGAATTTACCTTCCCAAGCGATAGCGCAAGCGCAGGCGACTTTATTTATGTTTCTTCCGAATCTGAAGGCTTTACCAACTTCTTTGGATTTGCGCCTAACTATGTTGGTGGTTCATCGATGGGCATTAACGGCGATGATGCGGTTGAGCTGTTCTGTAACGGCGAAGTGATTGACGTTTATGGTGTGCCAGATGCAGACGGTACCGGTGAGATTTGGGAATACCGCGACAGTTTTGCTTATCGCGTATCTCTTACAAGTGCATCTAATCCGTTTGTGCCGGAAGACTGGACCTTTAATGCACCAGATACCCTTGACGGCAGCACAGAAAACGGTGACCAGATCCCTGTCGGTAGCTTCGAATTTGAGCCCGGTAGCGTATTTTTCTCTGAATACATTGAAGGTAGCAGTAACAACAAAGCATTAGAAATTGTTAATTTAACCGGCAGCGAAATTACCCTAGACGGCAACTACAGCGTTGAAATCTACTTCAATGGCAACACCTCTATTGGCAATAACATTGGTTTAAACGGCAATTTAGCCAATCAAGCGGTCTTTGTGGTTGCAAACTCAAGCTCTGACCCAGCAATACTGGAGCAAGCAGATCAAACCACCGGTTCAATTAACTTTAACGGCGACGATGCGATCATACTGCGCGGCCCTGATGGCGTGATTTTAGACGTGATTGGCCAAGTGGGCACCGACCCAGGCAGTCAGTGGGGTACGGGTGATGCAAGTACGCAAAATAACACGCTTTTGCGTGACACAAGTACTCGTCAAGGTGACACCAATCCCGACGACGTCTTTGAGCCTAGCGAACAATGGAGCGGATTACCGAACAACTCATTTGATGATTTAGGCAAATTTGGCGACTCTAGCGGTGACGGCGGCGGCCCTATTATTGATATTGGCGCATGCGGCGACGAAGCCGCGCTTATCAGTGCCATCCAAGGCAATGGCGATGCATCAATGATGGCGGGAATGGACGTGGTCGTTGAAGCAAGCGTGACGCTTGTTGCACCGGGTCTAGAGGGCTTCTTTTTGCAAGAAGAAACTGCACAGTTCGACACTGATCCAATGACATCTGAAGGCATATTCGTGTTTACCGGCTCTGAACCCATCACAGTGAGCGAAGGGCAAACCGTACGGGTAGCAGGAACGGTATCTGAGTTTTTTGATAAAACCCAAATTACACCTAGCGAGATATCTGCAAGCTGTGGCATGGGAGATTATGCTGCCGTGGAATTAAATCTGCCGCTTGCAGAAGGCGATAGTTTTGAAGCGTACGAAGGCATGCTTATCAGCAATGCTCAAACGCTGACTATCGTAAACACATTTAACTACGCAAGATTTGGTGAAGTAGAAGTGGCCAATGGGCGCACCTTTAACCCAACTCATTTGTTTACACCTGGCTCAGATGAAGCAATTGAACTGGCTGCAACAAACGCCCGCAATCGCATTATTTTTGATGATGCACAAAACGGTACGCCAGATACGCTCGACCTAAATGGAGAGCTTTCAGCAGACAATACGCTGCGCACCGGTAGCACAATTACAGGCGTCAATGGCGTCCTTGATTTCAGCTTCAGAGCTTATCGGATTCAGCCAAATGCTGCACCGGTAGTAAACTCGGCAGAGCGTCCACTCTCACCAGAAGTAGAAGGTGATGTCACTATCGCAAGCTTCAATGTGCTGAATTTATTCAACGGTGACGGCATGGGTGGCGGCTTCCCTACATCTCGCGGCGCAGATGATGTAGCGGAATACGAACTGCAACTGGCTAAAATTGCCAATGCAATCGTTGCGCTAAACGCTGGCGTAACTGGCTTAATGGAACTTGAAAATGATGGATTCGGTCCTGACAGCGCTATTGCACAGCTAGTTGCGGCGCTTAACGAACGCGCAGGTGAAGGAGTTTATGACTTCATTCGCGCAGACGGTCCAGTTGGCACTGACCAAATCGTAGTGGGTTTGGTATATCAACCGGCAAAAGTGTCACCCGCTGGCGCATTAGAGATTCTAAACGAAAGTAATTCTATTGCTGATGAAGATGGCCCCTTATTCGACACGAGCCGCAACCGTCCAGCAATGGCACAATCTTTCATAGATAATGATTCTGGGGAGTCCTTTGTAGTCAGTGTAAATCATCTTAAGTCTAAAGGTGGGAGCTGTGGAGCCGGTGACGATAGTCCAGACCAAGGTGCTTGCAACGGCACTCGAACGCGCGCTGCTCAAGCACTTCATGTATGGCTGGCATCCACGTTTGAAAATCAACCCGTCTTTATTGTGGGTGACTTAAACAGCTATGCAAAAGAAGATCCTATTGCTGAGCTAGCCGGTGCAGGTTATGTTGATTTAGCTCGTGAGTTTGATGGTCCAATGGCCTATAGCTACACCTTCAGAGGTGAGTTTGGCTCCCTTGATTATGCATTGGCTAACGAATTAGCAAGCCCACTTGTAAAAGATGTTCTTGAATGGCACATAAACGCAGACGAGCCTGCGGTGCTAGACTACAACGACAGCATCAGCAGTACTATCGATAAACCCGATAGCTTCCGCGACGACTCGGTATTCCGTTCATCGGATCACGACCCAGTACTCGTTGGCTTTAGCTTTACAAGCGACGCTTTACCGGGTGATGTGAACGGTGATGGAAGCTTAACCTTCGACGATTACTTCCTAATCTACGGATTATTGGGTGTGACTTCGGATATGGATGGCTTTAACACAGCGGCTGATATTGATGCAGACGGCGTGATAAGCTTTAACGACTTGATGGCCTGGTATGCATTATTTACCGCACCATCAGCTTAAAATAATAAATAAAATGGAATTAACAATTATGTCTACTTTTAAAAAACTACTCGCAGGCGCGGCTATTTGCTTAGCCGCCAGCACAAGTGCAAGTGCTTCGGTAATTTTGTCGCTAAGCGCACAAAATGACACACTTAATGTGGGTGAGGATCTTGTATTGGATATCACCGCGTCAACCACAGCTGGAAGCGCCTTCACGTCCTTTGGTTTGGATTTATTGCTCGATGGTACGCAGCTTTTTGCCCCTGACTTTGCCCTCACGCTAGGAGGCGATTTTACGCCATCAGGCCCTGGACTAGATGGCGATGGCTTAGCAGGTAACGTAGCTGTGCCATTTCCGCCGTTGCCAGTGCCTTTTGCGCTAAGCGGCATTGATATACTTCTTGCCAGTATTACTATTTCTGATTTGGGTCTAGGTGATTTTACGCTATCTCTAGCGTCAACCATGACCGACCCCACAGAGGGAATATTTAACGCTGATATATTCAGCGGCCCTCCTGGGTTTGTCGAGATGGATTTAAGCAACGCAAGCGTAATTGTTTCAGTGAGTGAAGTCAGTGCTCCTGCGAGCATCGGTATATTATCGTCGATGATTGCTGGACTTCTGCTGCTACGTAGAAGATTTGGCCATTAGAGAGCTGTCAATTTTGTAGCATGAGCAATATAAACGCCAGCAACTATCGCTGGCGTTTTTTTCGCTAGAATAAAATACTGCATGCAATGTCTGCCGGAATCTATGTGTGTCGTATATTGTCGTAATACTGTCGTAGACAACTTTCGTGGAGTCATTAACACTTATCACACTATTTACTATGATGAGTATTAATTTATGGATATGAAAGTAAGCGCATCATCAATTATTGAAAAACGAAAAGAAAAGGCGTGGAGCCAACAACACCTCGCTGATGTATCAGGCTTGAGCTTAAGAACTATTCAACGGATTGAAAACACCGGCGCATCGTCGCCCGATTCTATCAAAGCGATAGCAATGGCATTTAACCTATTGCCCGCAGATCTGATGGAATCGAAAGCAATTGTACAAACGACGTCAAAAACGGATAAGGGACGAATGAGCAAGCTCCGCAAATCAGTATTTGCATCGCTGGCGATAGGGTTAGCCCTTACTGTGGGAGCTTCTGCATGGTTTACTGCCGTTTCTAGCCAGCCAGCCAGTCAGCCCGCCAGTACTGGACAACTATCCACCGAAAATAATCCTCAGCTAGAGACTGCCAAACGCATGGCACTGGCGTGGCTTGCAATTACGGACAGTGGCAATTATGAGCAGAGTTGGCAACAAAGTGATGACTTGTTCAAATCCCAGGTTAGTGAGGCACAGTGGAGGCAGGCGCTTGATGGCGTGCGCGCACCACTTGGACAAGTAAACGAGCGACAGCACCAGACTGCGAAATATACGAAAACAATGCCCGGCTTGCCGGATGGAGAACACACCATCTTGACATTTTCAACGCAGTTTGAAAACAAAGCTCACAGTGTAGAAACCGTGACACTGAGAAAATCGAATGAAACATGGCAGGTCATTGGTTACTTTATTCGATAGCCTGTGTGGCGAGGCATTTACAAGGGCTGAATATCTTGCGGGTCCCAAAAGTTGAGAAATTGACCTAATTTCTGATATAACGCATATAATGATGTGTGATCAATTTTTAATCGACTTTTTCAAATCTGCCAATATCTAGAGACTTATGACAACCTCAATTAATAAACGCGAAACTTCATCGAGAGATAGCATTCGGGCCATTGTACGGGCCATCAAGGAAGAGGAGGCTACGTTGCGGCAACGATACGGCTTTCTTGTGCATCAAAACGCCCTGGGCATGATTATTATGCTGCTAGCATTAAGCGGAATGATTACCACGGCCGCCTTATATTATTACGAGATGATTCCGGCGTGGGTTTGTATCTTGGTAGCTGCTTTCTTCGCCTCTATTTCTCATGAGCTGGAGCACGACCTGATCCATAAGCAATATTTTAGTAAAAAGCCTATGATCCACAACGCCATGATGCTTATCGTTTGGTTGATGCGCCCCAATACCATTAATCCATGGTATAGACGCAAAATTCATCTTCATCACCATGCGGTCTCTGGTACTGAACAAGATTTGGAAGAGCGACTGGTCGGCAACGGCATTAAAAATCCTTTTAAACGCTTACTTGTCATCATGGATGGCCTACTTGGCCTCATTGTTTTTAGAAACATTTACAACAAAGAAATTAAAGACTTTAGTTTTGCACGCGTATTCCACGCAGCCTTTCCTGTTTCAACCGCTTATTTTGTCGTGTTGTATAGCGTCATTGCTTACTACATTGCGGCATTGTTTTTCCCTGTCGCAAGCTACATGCCTGCGTGGGCACTGTCAGTCATGTCGGTATTTGAGTTTTTGATGGTAGTGTTAATTGTGCCAAATATCGTCCGCTCAACCTCGTTAAACTTAATTACATCATCAATGCATTATTATGGCGGCGTTAATAACGTCATTCAGCAAACCCATGTACTCACAAGCCGTTGGTTTTTGCCCTTTCAACTTTTTTGCTTTAACTTTGGAAAAACGCACTCCATTCATCACTTCGTGCCTAATCAACCCTTTTACATTCGTCAGCTTATTAGCGATAAAGTGAACGAGGTATTGCGTTTACACGGGGTACGATTCAATGATTTGCAGAGTATTAAAAGGGCTAATTTATACACCGCCTGAATAGCGCAATCTGCCGTATTATTGCCGCGTTCTGGTGAAAATGTATTGGTGAATTATTGTACAATCCTGTAGTCTTACAGTAGTAATAATTGCAGCACAGAAATTGTACACAGGATTTTCATCATGTTAAGGACGCTAGTTCTCATAGCGCTGGCAATACTATTTAGCGCATGTGGTGGCGCAGGTGGCGACTCCTCAACCGCGCCAAGCAGTCCACCTACAGGCGGGCAGAATCCGCCTCCTGCGACACCTCCAAGCGATGCCATTCCGTCTCGCTCAGTCCAAGATATTGAGGACGCCGCTAGATTTCTCGTGCAGGCAAGCTTTGGTCCAACCCTCGAGGAAATTGAATGGCTCAATAGCAATGGATTTGATGCTTGGTTTGAGCAACAAAAGAATGCGCGCATCAGCTCTCACCGTGCAAAAACCTTAGCTATCTTCAATGCAGACGATGACGCACGCCAACAGGGCGCAGAATTTCCATGGAATGGGCATAGGCACGGCGCATGGATAGACATTGCGCTGAACGGCGAAGATCAGCTGCGCCAGCGCGTAGCCTTTGCCTTGAGTCAGCTTTTTGTGGTTTCTGAAAAAAGCCAGCTAGAGGGCGAGCACCCGGCGCTTGCGAAATACTATGATGATTTAGCAGCTCACGCCTTTGGGAACTACCGAGAGTTACTGGAATACGTTACCTTATCCCCAGTCATGGGAGCATACCTGAATATGTTAGGTAACGAGAAGCCCGACGCACAGAACAATATCCGCCCCGATGAAAACTACGCCCGTGAAGTGATGCAGCTTTTTTCAATAGGTTTGCAAGCGCTAAACCTAGACGGCTCACTCAAATTGCAAGACGGCGAGCCCATTCCTACCTATGATTTAGACGATGTGAAAGCCTATGCTCATGTATTCACCGGCTGGCATTTTGATGGCACTATAGCCGACACTTGGGACCAGTGGTGGGTGAATCGTAACTTCAACAGTCAAATGCGTCTGGTACCCGAATATCATGCAATTGATGAGCGTAAAGTCTTGCTGGGTGGTGTAACGGTAGAGCCCGGCACCGACGGCGAAGAAGCGATGAGACTTGCGCTTGATAGCCTATTTAATCATGACAACGTTGCGCCTTTTGTTGCAAAGCACCTCATCCAGCGCTTGGTAACATCTAATCCATCACCCGCATACATCGAACGCGTCGCTGCCTATTTCAACGATAATGGCTTAGGAGAGAGAGGCGATTTAGGCGCGGTGGTAAAAGCCATATTGCTCGATGATGAGGCCAGACAGCCCATTGATACTCAAGACCAGTATTTTGGTAAAGTCAAAGAGCCACTCGTCCGCGGTATGCAGATGATGAGAGCCTTTGGTTTGTATCAGCCAGCACAAGCCAAAGCCCAATGGCCAGAGTATTCATTTAACCAAGCGCCGCTTGCATCCCCTTCCGTATTTAATTTCTTCTCCCCGGACTTTTCTCCAGTAGGAGAGTTAAGTGAAGCAGCGATAGTGTCACCTGAAATGGAAATTATTGATGACACCTTTGTGGTACGTTTATCTAACCACGCCGCATGGATGTCACTGTGGGTGCCCACACCGGATGAAATCGATGACGGTCATCATCGCGATTTCACCATCGATTACACGCGTTTTGAAAGCATGTTGAGCAATGATGTGAATAACTATATCGACTTCATGGATTTAGTCTTACTCAGTGGAAGCATGTCTGATGAGATGCGAGGTATTTTGCTTGAGTACAGCGAGCAAGCCCCTGATTGGGTCAGTGATTATGAAAAGGTCAAAGAGCTGACTTTTTTGGTGACAAGCTCCCCCCAGTTTGCGATTCAGCGCTAAGAGGTATGCATATGAAAAGACGTCACTTTCTCAAAGCCAGTCTCGCCTCATTGGGCGCTATCGCTAGCTCTCATAGTCTCGCAGCCCAGCTTCAGCTTGCCAATGCGCTTAGTGCTAATCGCTTCAGCGACTACAAAGCCATTGTGTGTATCTTTTTATATGGCGGGCACGACAGTTTCAATTTATTCGTGCCCACCGACGACAGACAATACGCTGACTACGCGCGCACCCGCCAGTTACTTAGTTACGCACAACATGACTTAGTTAGCTTGAATCAAGAGGATGCATATCCAATTGGCGTGAATAGCCGAGCGAGTGCATTTGCAGATTTATTTAACCAAGGACGCGCATCAATTGTGAGTAACATGGGCCCAATGCGCGAGCCAGCTACTCGGCAAATGCTCATCAATAATGAGAATCTAGCCCCGCCACAACTGTTTTCGCACAATGATCAGCAATCCCTTTGGCAAAATGCACTGATGGACACCAAAGCCCCGTCTGGTTGGGGCGGCCGCATGGCTGATTTGTTAATGGACGCAGGTTCGTCTGGTTCAGCCGCAGTATTACCCATGAGTTTTAGCCTTGGCGGAACCAACTTGTTTCAAAGTGGTGTTCAGGCAAAACACTATGTAATGAACTCTGATGGCGTGGAAGCCTTTGGTGCGCTCGACCCTCGATATGATTATAACGATACACGCATTCAATATCATCTGCGCTTGCTTGAAGCCGCACAACATAGCTTTGCAAAAAATTATTCACAAAAAGTGCTGTCTGCACGGAACAGCAATGCGATTTTAAGTGATGCCTTAAGTGCACAAGCGCATACTACCGTCGATTATGGTATTGAGGCGCAGCTGGCAGAACAATTAAAAATGATTGCACGTTTAATAAGCGCACAGTCAATGCTTGGGCAAAGTCGACAAATCTTCTTTGCATCTTTAGGTGGATTTGATACTCACGACAATCAAGCGGTTTTGCTACCGCAGCTTCAAGAGGTGCTTACACGCTCAATGGCAGGTTTTGACGCTGATTTACGTGCGCGTGGTATCGACGATAACGTTGTCACATTCACACAATCTGAATTTGGGCGCACACTCACCTCCAATGGCGATGGAACGGATCATGGCTGGGCTGGTCATCAACTGATTTTGGGTACGCCAATTGCCGGAGCGCGCGTGTTTGGTCATATGCCCGAGCAAACAATTGGCACTGAAGATGACTTATTTGACGGGCGCATAATACCCACCACGTCTATCGAACAATTTGGCTCGCAGATTGCTCAATGGTACGGCCTAGAGGCGTCAGAAATTAACGAGGTATTCCCTAATCTTTCACGTTTTGACACAAGTGCTTTCAATCTTTTTAGCTAATGCCGGTTTTATATCAGCAGCATTCGTTTTACGATGTTCGCCATACCTAGTTAAATTGAATGTAGGAGTGGCTGTTGTTAAACAAACACCTAGGATTTGGCCTAAGCCTTGTAGCTATCGCTTTGTTTTTCCCAGGCATTATTATGCCAATGTTCAATCTTCAAATGGACATGGCTGTAGCCATCTCAGGTGCAAGTATTGAGTCACAGCTTGTGAATAAAGAACTGTCGATTCTCACTACCGTTCAAGAGCTTTGGCAAGACGAGCGTATGTTGGTTGCTGCGTTAATATTCCTATTTTCGGTTGTGATACCGCTGTCGAAGTTTTCGATTTTAGTCGTCGTCTATTTTTCAAAAAACCCAAGCTTACAGCGCACATTGAGTAATTTGGTTGCGACTGTTGGGAAATGGTCCATGGCGGATGTATTCGTAGTGGCGGTTTTTCTCGCGGTGCTGTCAACTGACCATACGCAAAATGCACAGCAGCATAACTTATCATTTTTAGGAATGCGCATTGGGTTTGAGATAAGTACACAGACCATGTCGAATGTGGGGCTAGGGTTCTATTATTTTGTGTCCTATTGTGTGTTGTCACTGCTTGGGTCACAGCTTATGTTAGGGGCAACCGAGAGAGCCTTACCAAAAACAGGGATTACAAGTGCAAGCTGAGCATTCTAGCTACAGAAACTTCAATCAAGTTATGGAAACATTACATGCAGTCACAAATTCTCCGCATAACCACGAAGATGATCAGCAGAAACCACCAAACCTTGGCTCTCCAATGTAGATAAATAGTCACCAATACTTTTAGGTGGTTTCTTGAGTGAAAGCCGGTGTGTTTTTACAACGTGGCAAACCAATCCAGAATGCAAGTCCAGTTGGTTTTGAACAAATGTGTCTGGGTGAATGGCCTCTATACCATACTTATCCAGCTCATCTGATGGGAAATCTCTTAAGTTGAATGTAACGATTGCCTGAGCGCCGCACTGAATGGCTGCCGCCAACACGTGCCTGTCGTCTGTATCGGGCAGTGACAGACTCGATTCAAGCTCTTCATAGTCGAAGACCAAGCAATCCCGTACATTAGCATTCATTAACGTCCGCGTTCTTTCAAGCTGCTCTGGCAGAATATCATTTCGATTTTTCAGTACATTCCTTATCCATTCATTGTGAATCCGCTCTGTCCAGCGCGCCGCAAAAACGTCAGCAACAGCTAAGCGAAGCAGTAAGTCTCGAAGCGGCGCAGGATAAAGAACATTTGCGTCCAGTAACGCAATAAACCTCAAGACTAATATCCCATATCCAATTCTTGCGCTTGCTCAGCGAGCTCATCGAGGACTTTCATACGCTCTTGATCAATCTTAGCTTTGTAAGCCTGGACATCTCTGAAAAGCACACGACGATGTGAGCCCTTACGATTGAAAGGGATTTGTTTTTCTTCCAATAGTTTGACGAAAAATGGGCGAGACACATTAAGCATTTCAGCCGCTTGTTGTGTTGTTAGCTCTGCATGAATAGGTACCAGTGTCACAGCGTTACCCTGCGCCATTTGCACCAAGATGTTCTTCAGCAATTCAATTGCGCTGGCCGGTAACACAACGCGCTCACCGTTCTCGTTGAGAAACTCAACAGTTTCATCAAACGCAGGCTCATCGCGATGACGACCTAAAATCTGCGATAAAACAGGCGCGCTTGCTCGAGCCAAATCTATATCGTGCTCAGTTGGACTAACGATATTGTCAATTCGGGTTGATGCAACCATGGTTGGTCTCCTAAGTGGTTGAACAAACAAAAAATGTCACATTACGTGAAATATGACAACAATATAAACGAAAAATTCGAAACAAACAAAATAAACGAAACGAAAGGTGAAGTGTAGTATTGAAAGGCACAGTACTTAAGTTCCCCTTATTCTTTCGAAAGTCAAATAAAGAGAGCCGCATTGTTTGACGTTACAGCCAAGGAATCGCACTAAAATGAGTTTTTGTAGAAAAGCGGTGTCAGAACCTGATATAACTTGCAATATGCCTAGCCGCCGCTTCTAAATGCTTTGGAAAGTTTTTGGGGTTGAAAAACATTTGATTATTTGTATCTTCATTCTTCAGCTCTAATATTTCAACAATGCGATATGCATCGTCATGTAACGAGAAATCACTAATTGTGTCCAACTGTTTCTTAGCCTGAACTATAAAATCCTCCACATTCTCTATAATTAATGCTCTATCTTCTTTACAAAATTTCTGTTTGGCAAAATCTAAATCGTGAAAACTGACATCTCCAAACCTTAGCTGTGTAAAATCGTTGTCATCAGCTCTTATTGAATCTTCACGTAAATTAGCTAGCTCTCCGACAATATTTCCTTTTTGAAAATCGCCACTGAAAAAACACTTTTTAAAAATAATTTCAGTGCAGAAAAGTCTTACAAATTTAACGTTATTAAATTTACAACCAATAAAAGTTGCACGACCAGGAGCATGTGAGGAAAGCGTTGCATCGCCAAATAAGCAATTTTTATACAATGTCGGAATTACTCCAGATCCAAAACAGACTTCCTTTATCTTCAGTTTCTGAAACGTACAGTCACTAAATTGACAGCTGGTGGCATCAAACTTATCTATATTCAAGTCGCCGAATGTCTTTGATCTAACTATTTCATTATTAAAAATAAGTTCTTTCATCATTGAATTGCTTATTGCTCTTCATCAATTTTAAACGCAAATGTATCAGCCACGGAAAAGTAGCTTTACGGTTAGCTTTGATTTGAAGAAAACGCTTTTTTTAGTAGGTCTTCTCCCATAGATTCTAAAAACTTATTTTCAACCACTTTCCCATTGAAAATATAAGCCATATCAAGATGAATTTGTGGTCTCACTGCTCTTCTTTGCACTTTTAAAACTTGTCTATCAAACTCAGCTGCAAGAGCAGGGTTTTCAAACCCCTCAAGACTCATTAATTGTTCAGAAAACTGTCCATTGTGGGACGAGCGGTAATACACAGAAATAGAAAATTTATTAGCGTTTTCACTTACAGCAGGCTTCACCGCAAACTCTTTCGTTAAACGATTTAAAAATACGCGCGTAAACGCTGCTTGATTTTCGATTGTCGAATATGTGGAGAATTTCTCCCGATATCTTTCAAGCACATCGAAAAACTCTGTACTGGTTTTTCTGAAGTGTATAGCGTAATTCGGGTTAGACGTGTAGGTCTCAAGTGAGCTTGGGTAAGTATCTACCTGATACATACAGAAACGGTCGTCAAAGAAGGCCTCGGGAATATCGCTAGCCTTGTACTCAGCGCTATCTAAAAAAGTCACTTCACTGGAGGTATCAACACGAGACAGATTCCACTGACAATTGTCTAACTTTTTTACCGAAATACTTTTAGCAACATCATCGTCTGACTGTATTTTCAACTTCGATGTATCGTCCGCGTGGGCGACGCCAGCCGCCAATGCTACTAGAATACAATATGCTAATTGTTTCATATCATGATCCTTGTTGATTATCTTGCGCAGATGAATAAGCTTCAATATCAAGAATACGCCTATGTGATGAATTGTCTATACTTTAAGCCTTAAATTTTTGCAAAGCATAATAATCACGTGAATTGATATCGTCTCACGCGTGAGACCTTATTCGTCATTTAAACTATTGCGTTTTGTTGAGGGAAGCTACGAGCGCGTCCACAGCTTTATCTACAGCCGCTTTTTCCTCCCAGTCTAATCTTTTCCAGTCAATGCCCACGTCAAGTGCCGTCATGTCTTCAGTGAGCAGCATTTTCAACGCTTGTGCACCAACAACTGGACCAATATTGTAGGAAGTTACTCTCCCCTTCTCTTTTTCTTTGTTTGACTGGCGCTTTTCAAAGCTCTGTTTATCAGTCAGCAATGTTTCAAGTTGTTTATTGATTTCATTTTTAATTAATATGCCGAAGGTCTTCCTCTCTCCAGCGATGTCTTTTTCTAGCGAAAGCACATGTTTTTTCATTTTGACAAAGGAAATGGAAGCACCGTTTTCATATGCCTCAATGACGGCCGGATATCGACACAGCACATTATAATTGTCAAATGCTCCCATAGATATACCTAAGGTATGCGCGGTTTCCTTGACCGTCAGCGGCTTCTGGCCGAGCTTCCTTTTTGTGTCATTGAGTATATTGATCTCCATCATTGCATCCTCAAATGCACGCAGCTTTCCGTACTGTGGTAAGTCTTCTCTGCTAGCATTTTCTTGAAACTGTTTGGTCTTCTCGAGGACGGGTTTTGAGCGATACACCTTAAAATGCGATGCGGTATTAACGCCGTTCGCGTAGATCATCGCAAAGAAGCGCCGGTGACCCGTTAATATTTTGTAATTGCCGTCTTGTAAAGGATAAATCGTTGGTGCTTGTATTATTTCTGATACGGCAATGTTTTCCCCTAGCTCAATAATGGATGCTATGGATTTATTCGCTTTCCGCCATTCTACTGAATCGTATTTGCAACAATTTATGATGCACGATTTGCCAATCATCACCTTGTTCTCGGCATCATAAATGCGCGACAACTGCTTTTTTGTAATCCTTCTTGATATGAGATCCTTAGAATCGTCGTCGCTGATGATTACAGCAGGGAAAAACCTCGGGTTAGTTTGGTCAGGGAACACTTTCGCTAGAAATATCGATTGATAATCGTAAGTCTGTTCTTTCATGAATGAATCTGGCTTCTTGCCATTTAAAGCCGCGACTAACTCTTGTTCCAAGGACAACTGAATCATGCAGTATTTCCTTAATTGTTATTTTTAAATTGACGTGTATACATGCATCTGACTGACAGTTACGGTTTAAGTATAGCGCAGAAACGATTATCAAATAAATTGTTTAATGAACTTGAAGAGTATTGCTTGTTAAAACTTTTACTTACAAGGGCAGGACAAAATGATTTAGTGATTGTGTTACACCAATCGATGAGACATTTCTGCTTCACCGATTAGTGCATTTTTTCCACTAGTGTTTAACTAATCTAGAATATTCAGCGGATTCTGGCATCACAATCCAACTTTCATTATTCTGAAGATATGAGAGGATTTCATCTGGGTCTATAAAAATGCCGTCTTGGGCGTCGCTTCGACCAAGTCGGTAAGCTTCAATTACCAGATCTCTAATTTTCTGCTCAAATTTTGATGGTTTCATGCGCTGCATCCACTCTTTTAGAACTTACTGCATTTTTCTTCTTTTTATCTTCACTGTTACCGCCCAGGTTATAGTCCTGACAAAAAGGAAAGTCTTTGCAAATTACAAGGCTTGCCTCCATTGAATGCTTTTGAATATCAAACAGCAGTTGCGTCTTTAAAAGTGTATTTTCATGCTGATTGAGCACAGCGCTATTTCCAGATTCTTCAGCATTAGATGCTGACATTGACGCTATTGATAAACTAATTGCTATGGCACAAGTACTGATAACTTTTGTTGTGGTTTTCATCGCTATTTACCTTTTTGGGTTTGTGTAACATTCCCCTCTAGTTTTAGCGCGTAGAGCCTGTTGAAGTATTTATAAAATCTTTATAAACTTCTTATAAATTATTGATAAATGATGTAATCATGAGAATCTCGTAAATGGAAGAAGTCATTATCAATGATTGTGTGCGATATTGTTTAAAAACTGGGCAGCTAAGTCGCTTAGACTCAGTCGAACAGTACATAAATCTTGATAACCTTGAAACTGCTGTCCTATCGTATTTTATCGAAAGAGATAATACGCTTATTACATATGATAATTTGCTTTCAATCTGGTCTAGCCCAGTTGCAACAGAAAACTCCCTCAATCGAGTCATTTCCTCTTTGCGCAAAAAATTCAAGCAAGTGGGGATTGCCGAAAATCTGTTTATCAATACCAGTAAAAAGGGATATACATTTGTCGGAAAGCTAGGCACTGACGACAAGGCAGTGCCTGTCCCTTGGAAGAAATGGATACTTAGTTTTAGCATCGTAAGCCTGTTGGTGATTGCTTTTAACATCACTATCGATTGGCAGGATAAAGTCCAGCAAGTTCCAGCTATCGACATGGGCGAAGTTAGAACATCTAAGCTGTTGGAAGACGCCGACTTCAAATTAGATTTAGCATACAATCTTGCAAATGACCGCGTTGCGTATTCAAAAAAAAATATCAAAGACAAATATTGGTATTCAGAAATTCTGGATCGCTACAGAGGAGATAGACTGCGAATTAGTCTCCCAAACAAGAACGTGCGCAAGAACGTATGGTTAACAGATAACGAACTCGTTGTTCGTGTGTATACCGAAGAATCCTGCTCCATCGAAAAAGTCACGATAGACGAATCCTACGAGACGTTTACATTTAAAACGCTCTTCCCTTGCAACCCTAATTCTTATGCTTCTTCGTTAGCTAAACTGGATGAAACAAGGCTCCTCATTACCGATGCGAAGTTTAACGATACAGCATCAGATTTATACCTCGGCGATACCACCACAGGCGAAGTCACGCGGATTGCCATTAACAATGACGGAGGTGCGGGTTTTTACAAGGTAATTACGCATGCAAACTCTGACCTAGTTGCACTACTTTCCAGTTCAGATGGCGTGACGTTTAGGATAGATTTAGTCGACTCAGCTGATAATTGGAAGCGTATTTGGACTGAATATACAAAATCTAACAACTACTCGGTTGCCTGGGACGGTGCAAGGCTAGCCTTTAGAAACAATAAAAACGGGATCACCATTGTCACATTTAACGGCACCTTGGAAGCTCAGCGTATCAACCTTCCCATGCTAACGCCCATTCACAATATTTCGAACGCGTCTGAAAACAGTATACTGTTGACCAGTGGACAATTTGCGGCACAAAAGCTTACCTACAACGACGCTGTTGATTCTCATCTGATATCTAACAAAGCCAATATTCACGCAAGTGTTGCAGTATTTCTGACAGATAACGATGTTCTTTATGTCTCAACGGAAACAGGAATAAATCAAATTTGGTTGTACGACCATAAGGCGAGAAAAAATCGTCAAGTCAGTAATTTCATCGAAGAGCAACGTATATTTAATATCAGCGTTGATGAGAAGAATGAATTTCTCGCCATTGAAGATAATGACGGCATCACACTATATCGGCTCAACGTCTATTATTCAGAGTTGGAAGTTTTGCATACTATCAAAGGCCGAAATCCATTTTTCTATCAGCAAACTTTGGGGTACGCAGATTATTCTGGACAAAACTCGGTGATACGAGCTTACGATTTGGCGTCTGGAGCAGATGCAGAGCTTAATATTCAAGGTGGACTCGTTGGCAGAACACTTGACAATAAACTGTATTACTCTAAAAGATTTCAACCTGGGATATGGCAGTACTTTCATGACAACGAAGATCGATTGGTACTGGAATTGCCATCAAGCTCTTACCGATGGCTCCTTAATGATAAGCACATTGTCTATCAAAACGATATTGGTGAGTACTTTGAATACAATCTTGAGGCAGGAACGGTTGATTCGTTTCAATCCGAAACATGCGTAAGGCCACTCACTTTTAAAGGGAAACTGTGCATTTCCGGCGAACCTACAGAGTCTGAGACTAGCATAATCGTGCTAGAATGATGCATTGTCATCATCAATTTTGATTGCGTTTTGCTTACGCAATTAACCCGCTTTTCTTTCTTGCTGATTGGGTGTATTCTCTTTATGGCTTTGTTTCATGAGTGTCGAAACAAACTGAAAAAGCACTGCAGTAACAACTATCAGCTTTAAAAGGCTAAATCGTTTATTTAATTGCAAAATTAACGTTTTGCGATATTGCTAATGTGTATAGTTAGTTGCCATCTGAACAAACTATTAAGAAAGAGTCTCGCAAGTTGCTCGGTTCGGTATCGAGCGCTGATTTAGTGATGACTCACGATAAGGTTCAATGAGGGCCTAGCGGATTTTATAGAGTTAATGTTCGTTTGTTTAGACATCTGCAAGCAGAGCATATTAATTGAAACGCTAAGCCGCGACAGATGTACCTTGACCAATAGATGACAATTTACTCAGCCTAAAGGTTGACGGTTTCTGCTCAGCTCCACAGAAATGCGTAAATTGTACAAACAATAGCTTTGGTCATCCGCCCAGAGTGCGAAGAGAAGTAACCATGGATAAACCAGCATTAGAAATCCTTAATTTAAAGGTCAAAAAAGATAGAAATATTTCACCCCTTTATCTTGAACAACTCGAGTATTCACTCAATGCTGGTAAATATCGAATTTATAAGGATGTTTACAATCAAGTAAGAGCTTGCGTGTTGTGGGCTGACGTAAATCGAGAAACTCTTATTGGAATTTTAAAGTATCGCAGGTTCCCATCAAAGTTTTACGAGTGGGACGAAGGTAAATACTCCTACATATTGGATTATTTGACAGTTGAGGAAAATGATCGCTTTGTTCCAAAGTACTTAGTTAAAGAGCTTAGAAAATGGCCGTCAATTGTATATATACGAAAAAATAAAGTTCATTTTTACCAGCAGGGGAAAGGAAAATTAATCAAGAATATCAATTGGTTAGGCGAAGAAGATTTTGAGTATTTATGACCCATTAAAGGGTAAACTTACATTTAAACCGTGGTGTATTGATGTAGAGGGTCAGCGCGTCCTAGATGCCAAAACGGTATGGTTCGAATCTGATATCGATATTGAAAATATTAAACGTCACCTGGCTGTTATTTTGCCTAACGATTTTTTGAACAATGTCGCAACCGACAATAGTCAAGTCGTTAGCTTCCAAGCTGAGATGTATGGAGGATTTGGGATAGGCGAGAATTGTGGTGGCTCGCGTACTGGCAACCATTCAAATTTGCAATATAAAGGGATAGGCGTCACCCCAGTCAAAGGCGATCATGACAGTATTTATCGCGGCAATGGTGTTTATCCTCTTCACGAAGCCATTGTTGAATGCATCAACCACAACCTCGCTGAGGCGATTCTGCCACAAGGCTCCGTGAAGGTGCATGGGCTTTTTTATATAGGTAACTCCAAATTCTATTCCAGTCCTGATGAAGATACTAAAATCTTAAACGGCAGTACAAAACTCGCTATATTAGTGCGCGATAAAGTGATGCGTGTCGGGCATTTTTTACGTGCAGGCTCATACAAATCAAATAAAGAATTTCAACATCTATTGCCGACGGATATTCAGCGCGTCCGAAGTAACAACCAGTTATTCAAAGCCACCCTATCAACCTCAGAAAACTTTATCGATTTCGTATTGGAATTTCTCTCCAAGAATGCCTGTCAGTTTGCCAGTGCTTATATAAACCGCTTCTCGCATGGAGCACTAACGCCTTCCAACCTAAGCATGGATGGCAAATGGCTGGACTTAACGCATTTCTCGTCCGTCCCAAGTGGTTACAACTACAAATCCTGCCTGACCGCGCCGTCATTTCTGGATGAAGCGCAGCAGGTGATGCAAATCACGAAAGAATGGTTAGACACTTACAGTAAATACAATCTTCTGGATTTAAAAGATGTGCCTTTCGAAAAATACTACTTCGAGCAATATAACGCATACAGAAACCACTTCGCCAGCGTGCTATTAGGGATCCATCCGGATGAGATCCCTAAAGAGTGCGAAGTCTACTTATCATCTATTGTTATCTCATACATACAAGCTGCAGAAAAACACGTGGTTCCTTTCATTGGAGAGCCGCAAAGTGAGCAAGCTGAAGGTTCAGTGGTTGAATTTGTCGAAATGTTGCATGGTCAACGTGAAGGTATGCTCAATAAGAGTAATGACGTGCTTCGTAAAGGTGTTTCTATGATTCTGAAATATCACTACAGTGTAGTACGACAATACTATTTGAATTTTGAGGACTATCGAAGTGCGATTCGTGTTAGAGCCTTAAAGCGAATTTATTATGCGCCATTTTTCTGTGGCGGGAGCATATTTGCTCGTTCTCGCACTATGGCAGAAGCCCCAATACCGGATATTGACGAATTTATACGGAATTATTCGAATGTTGCACATTGGACCTATTGCGAACTGTCGAATCATGGCTCTCCAATCACTCTGTTTGAGACCGACATGACCTCTCTTACCTTGCATAAAGGGATTTATGAGCTCTCATCGCAAAAACTTAAGTTTCGTAATCACAATGTACATGCTGTTATTGACATGATTGAAAGTTGCGAGCCCAAGCTATTTACCATAAATAATTTTGATTTTACGCGCCATGCTGTCAGGCTAATAATCGCAAGGTGAAGAAAAAGTAAATGCTTGCCTGGGTATGGCGATTTTTCGATTTTTCAGCGTCAAGCATCCTTGAAATAAACTCAGAATGATACGATCCAAGTGGACGCTTTTCGTTTTGCGAACGAATACCGCGCCCACTGAATCTCCTTACTTTAAAAATAATTAATAGCTATCCGCAAGATCTCAGTGTTTAATAATAACCAAGTTTGTAAAAGACCTATCGGTCGACATGAGTGCACTCGTATTGCAAGGTGAGAGCGCTAGGCAACGTCAAATCGTATACGGCAGATAAGGCAAGTAATGAGCGTGCTATGAAAAGGTTATTCGGTGTTCCATTTAGAGATTTACCCGCGAGCAGCATTCCGCTGTTTATTGGAGGTTTATTACTCACTTTGCTTTGCCACAATCAATTTGTGGCGTTGATTGACGGCGATAATGCTGCATTTTTAATTATATTAATGGTGTTTGGACCAGGCTGCTTATTTGTGGTCTCGTTTATCACCACCTTTTTCCCATCTTTGTGTCGAAGTCATTTAATTGCTTACGTTGCTTTGATAAGCGGTGTGGAAATTGGCATTGCTGCGTACCTAGGGTATTCAGCAACGCAGTGGTATATGTACCCAGATCTGCCGCGTATTGAACCGACTGTTGTTAGTCTTACGCTGGTTATTGGTTGTTTGCAATGGTCTAAACGAAAGTGGCAATTGCGCGTAAAAGCACTATTGGAGCAAAAAGCACTCGCAGAACAAAAGGCAAATGAGATATAAATAGGCAATATTCTTCTCGAACTCTATGTTAGCTAGCAATCGATGCAACATTGGATGCTGAGTCGTTTCACAAGGTAGTGTAACAGCTTATGTAAAGGTACATTAGTGCATGGCAAACGGAAATTAAGTCTGGTAGAAAATGCGTGATTACTTACGTCATTTATTAAACCCTCAACTCAAAAAAGATGTAACACCCGTCGCTATATCAAAGCAAAAATAAACGATGTAGCTGGTCGATTCAACAAATGCAGACAATGTTCGATTTAGAGCGAACAGACTCCTTTGATTTACAGTCCGTCAGCAAGTTTTCCTCACACCTTAGTCGTTATTGTCGCTTTCTCTGCGCTCCAGAATCTTTCTGTCTGGTGTAAAATATTGTGTTCTGTCGGGTGCCATATCTCCCCGTAGCCATTTTTGAGGAAACTCGGCTGCTTTTGATCCATCTTTATTTCGTAGTACTGCTCCGCTGTTGAATTTTTCGGTATAGGGCACGGTATGCTCACCATCGCTATCCGCTAACAGTTCAAATAGTTTTTCGCGCATTTCTACTTTGGTGCGTAAAAGTGCAGGCTCCTCTATTAAGTTGTTCATTTCTTGCGGGTCGTTTTGAATATCGTAAAGCTCTTCGGTATCCCATACACCATGATACTGAATAAGTTTGTATTGATCAGTTCTCAAAGCAAACGTGGTTGGCGTATGCGGATAGTTAAACTCCCAATAATACTCGTACAAAAACGAATCGCGCCAGTCTGACGCGGTTTTGCCACTGATGCTTTCTAAGCCTGTATCAATTAAAGGCAATAAACTATCGCCTTCGAATTGTTCTGGTGATTGCGCCCCAGCAATATCCAAAATAGTGGGCCCTATATCAATACCCAAAGCCATTTTCTCAACGGTTTGAGAGGCCTCTACCATAGACGGTGACCACAACAGTAGAGGCACTCGAATAGACTCTTCATATGCATTTCGTTTATCAATTAAACCGTGCTCGCCAAATAGAAAGCCGTTGTCTCCCATCAAAAATACAGAAGTATTGTGTGTTAAATCGTGCGCTTCTAGATACGCCATAATACGGCCAATACTGTCATCGACCGCTGCAATTGCGCGATAGTACTGACGCTTATATTCCGCCACATTTAAGGTGCTGTGGTAGGGAAAATCAACACCGTGCCAGCTGTTACGTTGATTTTTCACCCACATGGGTTTACCTGCGTAGTTTTCCTCTGTATCTGCCATGGACGCTGGCAGCGCTATGGTTACATCTGAATAGATGCTTTCATGGCGAGGTGCTGGAGCAAAATTAGCATGTACCGCTTTGTGCGAAAGATAAAGAAAGAATGGCTTGTCTGATGACTTTCGCGAATCGAGCCAATCAAGCGAATAATCTGTGAGCTCATCGGTAATGTATCCTTTTTGCTCGACTCGCTCGCCATTAATATTAAAGGTATTGGTCTTACCATTTGCATCTTTTACGGGAAAGTAATTGCCTTGCCCGGGAAAGCTTAGCCAATAATCAAATCCAGGCTGAGGATTGTCTGTATAGCTATCATCTCCTCCGGTTCCTCCCATATGCCACTTGCCGACAAATGCAGTATGGTATCCGGCGTCTTGAAGATATTCTGGAAAGAATCTTGATGACTCATCGGCAGAAGAATTGTTATCCACTACACCATGGTTGTGCATATACTGACTGGTTAAGATTGACGCTCGACTGGGAGAACATAGTGAAGTGGTGACAAAGGCGTTTTTAAAATGCACACCTTCGCTTGCTAATTTGTCGATATTCGGCGTCTGAATTTCTGGATTCATAAACCCTAGTTGATCGTAGCGCTGATCGTCTGTCAAAATAAAAATAACATTTTGACCGTTTTGATTTGCTTGTGCCAAGCCAGTGAAAATAAAATGTGATGTGATCACTAATAGACTAATCAGATGCAAAAAACAGGCATTAAGAAGCGGTGTTAGTATTAGTTGTTGCATGTTTGCTCCTTAGAGCGCTTTTCAGTTAGTTTTCTTGATTAAGAATACGCGAACATAAATGTGAATCTCGATGCAGTCGCTGCTTAAGCGTAGCTTTAAGCACCTCCTTCCCAGAGAGTACAGCAATCGAGGATTTTGCGCGAGTCACGCCAGTGAACAGCAGTTCTCGTTGACACAAAGGTGATGGCTTATCTGGCAGTATTACTATCACCTGCTCAAACTCACTGCCTTGGGATTTGTGAATAGTCATCGCATAAGCAAGCTCATATTGAGGCAAACGATAGCGGGAAATAGCTTTGAGCTCATCAGTTTGTGTGCCTTGTGCGCCCAGAAAGAAAGCAAGTAGTTCACCTTGGGCATTTGGCCAAACCATACCAATGTCGCCATTGTTAAGTCCGTTTGCTCTGTCATTTTGCGTAACCATTATGGGCAAGCCTTTGTGCCACACTTGATGTGCGCCATCGCCACTGGAATAAGCGGCGTTAAGGCTAGGTATATGTCGTTTATTGTCATAGCCTAGTGATTGAACAACATGCTTGTTTAATCCCTCTACACCAAACCGTCCCTTTCGCAGCGGACTAAGCAAGCGAAGCCGCTGGAACTGCAAAAGGGCCTCACCCACGTTAGGCGCGTGTTCCAGAGCAGAAAAATGATGTTTGCTAAGAAAGTTGAGCACTGAAGTCAATCGAGCCTGACTATTTTCGGCTTCACTTTTTGTTTCAAGTGCCGGATCACTGGGCTTTTCCCACATACTGTTCAATGGAGCGGGCCAGGTGGATAAGCACGAATTTAACTCGCTTATCACTTTATTGAAATCACCCTCTTGTATTGAAGTCGCTAAAGCATTAATTCTTTGACTGGAGCGGTAATTATTTTTCAAAGTCAGCATGAAAGGTGTTTGATGTTGAGCTGACAATGCCGACGACAGCGCTACCAATTCGCCTAAAAGATTGCCTGCCTCAACGGCCGGCAGCTGCGCGTCGTCGCCCAAAAACACAATACGAGTTTGCTTATCGCACGCTTTGAGCAACTGAAGCGCAAGGTGCGCATCAAGCATCGAAACTTCATCTACAATTAATAAGTCACACTCTAGCGTTCTACCTTCATGATACTTAGCGGAGTCTCGATAAGCGCGAGAAGGATTAATGCCTAATAATCGATGTACAGTCTGCACGCTTAAAAATCTTGTGCTGTTATTCAAATCTTGATGGCTAATTTCAGATGTTGCAAAAACTTCGTCCAGCGCTCGCACAATAGAATCACCTAATTTTTGAGCGGCTTTCCCCGTTGGCGCAGTAAGCATAATGCGAAAATTCGGCTTATGCATCCTGACAAGCGCGAGTAAACGCGCGGCAGTATAGGTTTTTCCTGTACCAGGACCGCCATTGATGATACTGAATTGCCAGTTCAGGCAGTTGGCTACGGCTTGCGCTTGCCAGTCAACTTCATTGGGATTTTGTGATGATTTAGCTTTAGGAAATAGGGCCTTTAAGTAAGGGGCCACTGTCTCTCTTGGCGCAAACTCCCATTGCTTAAGTTTGCTGCGGATTTGATGCGCAAGCTGAGCTTCCAATTCGTCATAGTGAGCAAAATACAGTGCCTCATAACGCTTCACCAGACGATAAGGCCGCGAATTTGCGCTATTTAAACTGAGTAGTATGTTGAGCGCTTCTTCAAATTGGGGCAGTTTTGCGATAAAAATGCCCGAAGCAGCTTGGGTGTTTGCAATGTCATAGAGCGCGCTTTCTGAAGTAGAGTTTGTCTCGTCATCAACAAACCATTTTCTATTGCAAAGCACGGCCAAGGGTAAGCAAGTGTTTCCAGCTGTAAGATGTTCGAACATGGCAGCACAAATGAGTGATGCGCATTCGAAATGCGGATTGCTAACGCTGCTGCGTTTAAAAAACAGCCTGGCCAGCGACAGTGCATTTGCTTTAACATCTAAGCTAAGCTTGCAATCGTCAAACACGGATAACTCGGTATGATTATGCATTGACCACGGCCTTCATTACTCCGTATCCATCACATGTTGGTCTTCATGCGGCGCTTTTGTCTCAAATATCATCGACAGGCGATTCAAATCACTCTGGCTAATGGCTTGATAAAACACGCCACTTCCTTTAGGTCCTTGTGAAGACATTCCGCGCAGATAAAAGTAATACACCCCGCCAAAATGCTGGGAGAAATTATAGTCAGCTAAGCGAGACAGAAGAAACTTGTGTAAGGCCCAGCTGTAAATTAAGTACTGAAGATCGTAATTGTGCTCCATAATGGACTGATGAAGCGCCTCATAGTGATAGTCTGCAAAATCATCACCTAAATAGTTTGATTTGTAGTCGGCCACGTAATACTTGCCTTCGTGTTCAAACAAAAGATCAATAAATCCGTGCATCATTCCGTTTATCGTTTCCTTGTTTAGCATAAGTTCATCCGCGCTTAAGCCTCGGTGCTTGGCAAGCATATGCATAAGCGTCGCCATGCTCACTTCTTCAATTGGAAAGTAAAACTCGGGTTCTTTCAGTGTGTACTTAAGGTCATTCAAGTGGAAAGTAGCGCTGCTTTGCTCGCCCTGAATGTATATTGGACACGCTAAAACATCTTCAATCCACTGACTTAGTTCCTCTTCATCGATGCCAAATGAATCATTCTGATTCGATGCTTGAGCAGGTGCATACGCGACTAAATGCGCGTGATGCTCGCTGATGTTAAAGGGTTGACTAAAGTCATGGTCCTCTAGAATATTGTGCAATAAATTCCCGGTATCCGCGTTTCGAGGCGCTCGAAAGCGTAAAGCGAGTTCATCCGTATTGCCCTCTGGGGAGCTTATTGAGCGCAAATATTGGTCTCGGTCCTTGTTACGTAAATCGACATGCGGCGCATATTTAGCAATACGAGAAAATGAGTGCAGTTGCCAAACTGACGCGGTATTGCCTGTAAACATCTGTGCAGCAAAGCTTTGCTTGTCTATTTTGGCGTTTTCATATGGCTCAATAGGAATATTGCTATAGGTATGCAAGGTATACAAATCAGGATGGGTTTTGCAGATCTCGGTGAGGCGCGCAAGCACATCCTCAGGATTACTTGAGCCATTTGGATTATGTGAGACGCCAAGCAATTGCCCAACTGGACTTGCCTGCAGGTCTTTAGGCTTACCCAAACCCAAATAACATCGATTGGCTGCACGCGTTATACCTACGTACAACAAGCGCATATCTTCAGCAAACTCTTGCTGCTCACGTGCCCGTATAAGCTCGGACGTGGCTCCAATATATATCTGTTGACGTTTTGCGTCTTGACTATAAATTTTATTGACCAGCTGAGTTCTAGGTTTTGACGCAAACCCAGCAAAGGGAATGAACACAACGGGATACTCTAAGCCTTTTGAACCATGCAAAGTCACTATTTTTATTAGCGCTTCGTCTGACTCTAAACGCTGAGTGTAGGTATCGTCTTCTTCCGTCTGCTCTTCGCGGTTGTGTTGAGCTGCAATCTGTTTTTCAAACCAAGCAATCAGCGAAATGCTTTGAGCTTGACGCTTACTCTGCTGTTGGAGAATATCGGCCAAATGCAAATAGTTGGTGATGGCGCGCTCATAATCTTGTGCGTCAACTCTCGCCTTGAAATACCTTTTAAGTAGCACGTTAACCAAATAATAGATGCCATGCCTGGTCCAGATATTCGCGAGCGACACCAGCAAATCAATGTTCCTCTCAAAGACTTGATCATCGCCATTTTGGATAGCTGCCAGCTCTTGGAAGTCAAGACCTAAAAGCTCACTGGCAAGCGCTTGAAAAACGCTTTTTTTATTACGGTAGTGCAAAACGCCCTGCATCAGATTGTAGAGTGAGACAGCTTCAGGTGTTGTGAATATATTTTGTTTGTTGCTTAAGTACACCGATTTAATATTCACTTGTTGCAAAGCTTTTCTAATAGCTTGAGCTTCGCTGCCCGTTCTCACTAAAACGGCAATATCCTTGGCCTCCAATTCACGACTCTGCGTTGGTTCTGATACTCCATTTTCACACAAGAATTGCGTTGTATTAAGCAGTCGGCAGATTTCTTTCGCCGTATATTGCGCGCTCTCTTGTTTAAAAGCCGCTCTCGCATTGACCTTACTGTCTGAATCATAGAGGGGTTCATTTACATACAAATGCAGTGCTGCGTAACTTTCATTTTGTTCGATAAGCTGTTCTATTTGGTGAGCTTGCTTACCCGGATAAATCCATGAATATCGAATGTCATTTCCAAAGGCGTTTTGCAATAAAGGGGGTTCAAGCGCGCTTTGCTCAGTATCATTATGATAGGCACTGACAATCTCACCTGAATTTAGGTCTCGTTCCCAGTCATCACTTGGCAGCATTGCTTTCATCTTTGAAAGTGTGTTTGAGGCTAAGTCAAAACCATAAAAAAGCGCATTATAGCTATCAATCATTGCTTGGCTGGAGCGAAAATTATGCTGCATGCTCCAATGATGATTCACGTTTTTCGCCGCTTGCAGGTAAGTGAAAATATCACCGCCCCTAAAGCCGTATATCGCTTGCTTAGGATCGCCTATCATTAGCAGCATGTTTTCAGAGCCTTTCGGATAGAGTGTGGAAAACACTTGATATTGATAAGGGTCAGTGTCTTGAAACTCATCAATTAAGGCGACTGGGTATAGGCACCGAAGGTAATTACGTAACTCAGTCCCTTGGTTTTGAGAAGCAGATTCTGCGTCAATACCCTCTTGATTGAGCAACTGCGCCAATTTCATTACGGTGTCGTTATGATCCATCACACTTTGCTCACGCTTTTTAAGGGTGACTTCATCTTTTAGAGCTAAAATATCGCGGCATAAGCGCTCCAAAAAAGGGGCTTTTTCAAGCAAAGTAATCGTTGCTGTAATGGACTTTTTAGCGTCATCAATATGTGTTTTCAACGCCGTAGCCGCTGTTTCGTAGCGAGCTAAATCAAGGTTAATCATCCCTTTCTCAGCTAACTTAACGATGGCTTTGAGCTTTTGTTTACCCAATATATTACCGACGCTTGGGGCGATGAGCGCAGGAAGCGCAGCAAAACCTTCAGATGCTAAATCGTCATAGCTTAACTGTATTTCCAACCACTTAAGTAGGCTTGTGTATTGCGACGCGCCTGCATCGGTGCGCAACATCTCAGCTTCGAGCACGTTTTTATGTTCTGAAAAGATCGCAAAATACTCATCTACGACGGGCGCTGTCTTCAAGACACTTAATTCATCCAACAAGCGTGTCTTGGATTCTTCTTCACTCATTGCTATAAGGGCGGCGCTGTCCAGTAAAGCTGCTCGAGTCTGATCAAAAAACTGAGATGGCGTTGCCATGTTTTCCTTGTGCAAAAAGCTGAGCCATTTCTCATCCGACGCGAGGCGTCTAAAATAGTCTTGAACAGCTTCCATAAACAGCGATTGAGGAGAGTTTACAATCTTAGTATTGAAATCGAGTCGGTTTTGAAAATTCGCTTTAGCCAACATTTTCTGACAGAAAGCGTTTATCGTATAAATAGGCGCCTCGTCTAACATCAGCGCTGCCGTTTTCAGTTTCTTAATACCCAGGGCAATTGCGTCATCATGCGCAATAGGCAAGGTTTCTAGACACACTTTTAAAAAGTGTGAAATTACGGGGTTTTTGGTATCTGATTCTGAGCCATCACTTGCGTCTAATGATGCTTCCAATCCATGAAAATCTGCCAGAAACTCAGTAATTGTCTTCGCAATTCTTTCTCTTAATTCTTCAGTAGCGGCCTTAGTGAAGGTCACAACAAGTATTTGCTCAATGCTAAGTTCGGTTTCAAGCAATATACGCATCACAATGCGGGTAATGTTAAAGGTTTTTCCCGTACCGGCGCTCGCTTCAATAAGGTGAACCCCTTCGAGCGACATATTGATGACATTAAGCGGCTTCACTTGCATCTTAGTAAGGTGCCTCCGCTTTGTTTTGATTCAACATGACCGCGTTCAAAGCCTCACAATGGATAAGCTTCTCTAGTAAGTCATAGGGTTGATTGGCGGGCAAGTCTGAATCAGCATCGAGAATATTCGCACCGAGCAAAAAAGACTTTGCTTGCTCGTTAATCGACACAAAGTTTGTATTTGGCTTATCTTCCATCGCTTTTTGCATGTTTGTGCGCATCACTTCTAGGCTTTCACATGCAAGCTCTAGCTGTCCACCTGCCGACGTTATAGCAATCATATGTGATGCTTCAAAAAAACATGGCGTATGTAAAGCAATAAAATCCAACGCAAAAACCAGCGCGACAAATTCTTGCGCAGCATTAATGCTGATACTTCCTTCAGCAATCGTAAATACATCGCAGCATAGAGGTAAATGGTCACTTTTGTCTTTGACATCCAGGTAATAAAAATACGCCCTTGTTGAGGATAAGCTCAGATTTTCGGCCGCTAGCGCGCCAATACAATGCCCAAAGAGCACGCCCATGATAGTATGCTCAGCAGGAGGATGATTGAATTGAACGACCGCATTGTTCGCGTCATCAAGTGTGACGCCAAGTTCGATGCCGGGTGCAGCATTTGCACTTTTTGCCTGCTGGCAAAGCTCACGCCACGCCGACGAAACCATACTTTCTGAAAAAGGTAAGACCAATTTAATGATATCGTCCAGTGATGGCTGATGCGATACGCGATGGTAATGTAAGCCATTGATGTCAACCGACGGCACATCAAGCGACACCGGTTTTTGGTATGCAGCTAATGTGTCACCTTGCAAAGCCTGCTGTGGAAAATCGCCCGACGCGACAAAAGCATCAAAGGTATCACTTAACGAAAATGTGTTTAGGTCTGAATGTTCGTCGATTGAATCCTGCAGATGCACAGATTTTAGCGCCTGCTCAATGCAAGCCTGCTCAAATTTATATTCAACCAGTTTTGACAGGCGAAAGGGTTCGTTACTTTGCTTTGAATCGAAGTACTGGCGAATATCAATGCCAAATCGGGTTTTAATCAAATAATTAAGCGGCGATTTAAAAAGCGCGCTTATGTCTTTATCACTGTAAGTTGACGGATACGCTACACTCGTGCTTATGGTAACCCCACCATAAGCGTTAGATAGCGACAACGGCCATGCATGGCTCAGTTCAGCTTTTTCTATGTTGCTTAGCGCAATGCGGGTTTGCATATTTAACCAATCGGCGTCAAAAGACTGCGGCTTGTTTTCATCAAACACATGCAAATTGAAGGCTTGAAGGCTATGTTTTCTTTCAATCTTTTTATCGAAACGCTGAGCAATAAAGTCTCGTAACTCTGACAGCACTAGACTCGGCGAGCGGACCTTATTGTTGTACTGATCTTGCCCTTGATAACTTAAATACAGATGTTCACGCGCCGACATAATAGCTTCTAAAAACAAGTAGCGGTCTTCGTTCTTACGTGAGCGGTCACCTCGTTGCGGCGTATCAAAACCCATTATATTGACGCTTGCAAATTCAGTGCTTCGCGGAAAAATGCCGTCATTCAATCCAAGCATACAAACCACTTTGAATGGCACAGAGCGCATCGGTACCATTGAGCTAAACGTCACTTGTCCTGTATTGTAGCGATTAAGCGCATCGGGCGTTGAAAAATAAGTACTCAACTCTTGCTGCATGACCAGTAAAGACAGCTTTTCGTTGAGTTGCGCTCTATCAACATTCGTTAACATCGTATCAATGCCGCGTTTGATTGCCACATAAGCACCGTCCTTGCGTTCGCTTTCATCAAACAATTGATCAAGCACCTGCTGAATCAGGTATTGGTGCCACTGTTGCATGCTTCTGTCGCTACCTAGCTCAACGCGGATTCGGTCTAATTGAGAAATAAAGGCTTGCATTTTGCCGAAAGCCTGCCACTGCAGCCCTTTCACGATTGGCAGATAGTTACTGTTCACTGGCGTTTCGATGCTATAAGACAAACTGCCTTTAATGATCCGTTCTATGCCCCAAAGCCAGGTGTAAAGAGGATTATCATCCATATTGCACGCTAGAATCGCTTGCTTATGATCAGCGTCAATCGCCCAGTAAATATTCGCTTGCTCCACCCAGTTTTCCATTTGCTCAAGCTCATCTTGCGTAATCGAAAATGTGCGTCGAATACTGGGTAAGGATAAATAATCCAACACCTGTGGAGCGCTAAACCGGCTATCTGGCAGCTTTAGCATATCCATGAATAACGCGACCATCGGGTCCGCATCCAAGGGTGAGCGATCTGCTACTGAGCATACTAAGCGCGGCGTCTCGTGCAATGAACCATGCGATAAATCATGCGAAGATCTATTTATATTCCCAGCGCTTGCAAACACGCTTGAAACATAGGGCGCGTAGTCTTCTACTGATGGGCAAAGCACAATTACATCGTGCGGTTTAATATTTGGGTTTTGCTGCATAATAAAGAGCAGTTCGTCGTGCAGCACCTGAATCTCTCGCACCGTTGAATGACAACTGTGAATGCTTACGCTGTTGTCGTTCTCAAACAACTGCTTTTGCTTGTCTGAGCTAAGGATGTCGAGCTTGAGCAAGCTCGATTGAATGTTTGCTAACAAGCTTGTTGCGCCATCTTCTATGGGCGCCTGAAAAGATGATGACGATACTTGATTCAAATTAAGGGCATCAGAATAAAGCGCTGATTGCGTAATATCTGCAAAATCGTATTGCTGAAACTGATTAAACAGCGCCCTGCCTTGTTGACCTAAATTAGCCAATAAGGGATTCGGCGAATCTTCATCTAAAAGCTGGCTTTGAGACTTTACGATAGCCGCGCGAGCTCGCGCTTTATCCGAGAGTAAATCTCCCCAATACTCCATACATGGGTTCAAATAGAAAAAATAGACGTCGATGTGCTCAGATAATGCATCAAAAAATGCCAAGTGCTGCTCTGAAATCGCATTGACCGCGAATATGTGAATCGCCTTTGGCAATTTGTTACGAATATCTTCAGAAAGTGCTAGTGTCGGTCCACTATCGCGCTTACGAAGCGCTGCCAATGCATCTTCGATTATCGCCACAGGGTGCGCCGCACTTTGCTGATGAGTAAGTCGCTCATCACCTACTAGCATTTGCCACAAAATGCGCTGCCACTGAATTAGGTGCTTAGCTTGCGCGAGCGATTCATCTTCCTCATCGAGCGCTTTAGCATTTTGCCACGCCTTTATCCATTTTGGCCGAAACTGCATGTATTGCTCAAATACATCAGCGGTTTCTTTCGCGAGTGCATATCGGCGTTGTTGTGAAAATGCCGAAGTATTAGCGTCACTTGATTTTCTCGCTGGGAGCTGAGGATCTTGCCAGTATCGATGCGCTTGGGCACAGTCTTCTCGTGATAAGAAATCATCGCGACCTAAAATCTCGTAAATGCGCCATAATAAAATTTCCCGTTTGTACAACGACTCTTTGGGCACCGCATCATCCCCGAGTATTGCGCGACAAAGTTGATAAACACTGCGCACTAAAAGCGGAAACTCTAGGTTGATGGTAATGCCGGTTGAACGGGCAAGCTCCATGCTTAAATAGTGCTTCATGCCCATACTTTCGACCACAATTGTATCAGGCTCAAAGGGATGCGCAGCGCTGAGTTCGCGCTGTGATGTAAGCAGCGCGTGAAGCATTGCTACAAGATTTTCTTGTCTATTGGAGGGGATCAAATGAAACATACTTCACCAATGTTAGCGGTGAATACTTCACAATGCACCCTAATTTGTGCGTGATTTTCTCACTTATCTTGCCCCGGGTATCTCCCGCGCTATTTCACCATCCGCGCCAATACCCAATTGGGGAACCAGTCTTCTCTTGCGATTCTCGACCCTTGCGTGTTGAAGGCTGAATTTAAAAATGCAACCGTAAGGCCAAGTTCAGGCACAATGAATACCTGTTGACCGCCGTTACCGCTTGCATAATATGCGGTATATGATTTATCCCCTACTGGGTATTCTCGAATCCACCAACCTAGGCCGTAGCCTTGTCCAAACATTTCTCCATGCACAGAAAGCACAGCTTCAACATAGTCTTCAGACAGCAAGCGCTGATTATTCCAGATTCCGCCATCTAGCATCAATTGGCCTAATTTTAGAAAATCGCGGCCACGTAAATATAAGCCTCCACCACTGTACGCTTGGTCTCCATTTGGTTGTAAATTAGCGTGATACAAATCAATATTTAAGGGGCGGGCGAATAGGTCATCGATTATTCGCGGTATCCAATGTCCAGCCTTTGCACTAGCTATAGCGCCTGCCAGATTAATACCTGCTGAACAGTACAGATTAACTTCTCCTGGTGTATGTAACAAGTGCTGGTCAAGAATATAGGTATACCAGTCTGGCTGGGCAATTTGATTTTGCAGGTTTTCCTCATTACCTGGCGATTCATAGTTGTTATCATCACAATCCAAGCCTGTGCTCATACTCAAAGCATGTTTCAGCAAAATACCGTTCTTACTATCTACATCAGTTGGGTAGCCAAGCGTTTGATATATGGGAGTTTCTAATATGCTGCTTTGAAAGGAGCTGGTTTTGCCATCACGACCTTCGTTACGCGCGTATTCAACTAGCCCGGGCAGAATTCCCGTCAGGCTTTTTGATGCAGAGCGTAAATCATGCGCTTCATCTCGCTTAAAACCTCTAAAGTATTGTTCAAAAATCAGCTTGCCGTGTTGCGCAATAAGCAGAGCTTGTAGCTGCGCTTCATGTGGCGTTTGAGGGGGGCTTTGCTGCCTCTCTTTGACAAATGCAATCACTTCACTTAGCACAATGCCCGACTGGGCAATGTCACCGGTTGTCCACCCATCGTTTAGTGTTTCAGGTTGAACATACTGAGGCGCCTCATCAAACGCCAACATTTCATGCGAATCATTAGATATCTTTTTGAAATTGTATTTCCCTCCCCAATACGGAAAGTTGAAACTAAATGTGTTCTTTTCAACATCATGTGAACCATATGCAAGCACTTGCTCACCATTTTCGCTTTGTTGAACGATGCGCGCTTGATTACCGTCAAAAACAAGCTCTGTATTTCGGTAGTATCGACCGCCATTGTTTTCGGGTGTAAATACGCTCAAACGATATCGGTTGCTTTGAGCCTCAGTCGCTTTAAAAAATACGCTTATCCCGTCGTTTAGCGGCGTCACAGTTCCCACATATCGCGCGCCATTTTGTTGCAGCCTAACCGGCGTCGCAAATTGCGCATTGGTTCGCCGAACAAGCTTTGGCTGAACCCAATGCCCATGAATATCGCCCTGTGATGTCACGTAAGCCCTAAATTCCCCGAGCACGCGCAAGGCGTTTTCAGGGTCTTTAAACACCAAATTGAATTCACCGTTTGTTACACTTGATTTTGCTTGAAGGCTACTAATTTTCCCAGTAACGGTGTTATTTTGCATCTCAACCACTAATTCACCTGACACTGCCTCAGTGGGTTGATGCTCAGGAACACCTTGCCAGATAACACTACTTGCACGGATGGGTAAGCTGATTAGACAGAGCACAGTAAACATTAAATGGATTAGGCTTGCTTTTAAAACAGGTCTTGATTCAATTGAGAACATTTTATGACACATAGAGATGGATATCGCATTGGCTTGAGATTAGCCACCACATTACAAATACAGCGGAAGAACGCTAGGTTTTTTCTGTCACTGGTTGCTTTTTTTCGGTGATCGGCAGGCATTATTCTGCTGACTTATGATAGAACTATTGCTGAATATCAAAAAGGGTTTCTCAACTTGTCTGGACGCTTAGAGGTAGTTGCAAGGATCATCGTATTCTTTGGATTTGCAGGCTGTGCATTTGCGCCATCGGCTTTTGCAAATGATATTGTTGAATGTCCGGCGACAGAAACAAAGCTTTCGCTAGTGGAGTTCGATGCCCCGCAGTGCAAACACTTTTCAATGCACGGCTATTACATGTCTCAAGGTGCGGTTTGGGTTGAATTTACACTTGAAATACCTCAACGAGTGTTAGATTCGAATCTGCCACTCGGTTTTTTTCTTTCAGGTAGAAATAGCGCAAGGGTCTTTGTTAACTCAATTGAAATAGGGACAAAAGGACTGCCTGGATTAGATGCTCAATCAGAAGTTACGGGACCTTACGATTGGGTGGCGTATTTGCCCCGCGAACTTGTTTCGAGTAACACGCTACTAGTTCAAATTCAATTGTCAGCATTTCGCAATTTACGTCCTTCTTTTAGTCCATTCAACACATTGAAGGTGGACGAATATGATTCTCCAACTCGGGTGTATTACTATCATTATTCACCAATTTTAGTGCCTTTAGGCATCATCCTCGTTGCCATTGTGTATCTGATAACGACGCTTTTTTTAAAAGGAAGAGAAAACGCTGCCAGCGATAGATCGAGCCTTTATTTTCTTCTATTTATGACCGTCGTTGGGCTTCTCCAGCTTGTGACTGAGATGTATCGAGGGCTAGTGGTTTATGACTATTATGTGCACGATATTCGCTTAGCCATTATCACATTTTTTGCCGTGTTATTTGGCCAAGCATTGCTCATTCAATCTATTCGTCGTCTGGAGCACGTCAAGCTGCTTGTGATAGTCCCTATCGCTTTTGCGTTGGTGCTTGCTTCTCAATTTTCGTATTTGGACCCTGATTTGGACGCAGCAGCGAGTATAAAAATTCCGGCGGTATTGGCCGGTTGCATTCTTGCTTACTCCGCAATTAAACACAGGCTGAAAACCCTCGTTCCAGCGTTCACATTGATTGCCTTTGCCGCAATAATAGAGATATTCCCCGAGGACTTTTTAGATATTTACCTCTATTACTGTATTGCTGGCTTGCTATTATTAATGTTGATGTTTGAGGCATACAAACATAATCGTCAACTTCTGATTGTCGCGCAAGAGCGAGAGCGCGCAGACAAACTGCAGTTAGCGCTTGATCTACAAGCAACTGACGCAGTCACCCAAACGCTTGCAATCAAACAAGCTGGTGAAGTCCTCAAATGTCCAGTCGAAGATATTCTGTATTGCAAAGGCGCAGGCGACTACGCCGAAATACGTGTAAACGAAAAAACGATTTTATACTCAGGTAGCTTGAAAAACTTGATTGCGAAGTTGCCTAGCAGCTTTATCAAGGTGCATCGTTCATACTTAGTGAACGCGAGGCATATTAGAAGCTTAAAACGGTTAAACACCGGCACGGGTGAAATCAAGCTAAGCAATAACGAAAATATCCCTGTCAGTCGACGTGTTTTACCTAAGCTTAAGTCTTCGTTTCAAGAGATAGATGGTGTTTCCAAATAAATCTCTTACACATCAACACGGAAGAGTTGATAGTGGACAAACAAAGGTATTAACACAGTTACACCCAACCCTGAACCCATTGCGACGAGTTTTTTAGATCGCGCCAATTGATTGCAAAATGACGCCTTGATAACAATGCCTCAAGCAAACACTCTACGACTTTTCCATCGTCATCAAATTCTACTTTAACGATGATAAAGTGCTTTTCTTTTTTGCGTAATTCCATCACCTCCTTCGAAGCCGACTTGACCGTCCACTTGCTTCGAAGCAACTTTTTGGGATGAATTGGATTCATGGATAGTTTATCTAATCAGTGTTGTTCAAGGTTTATTGATGAATAGCAAATTAAGGTGTAAGTTGTCGGTCACCCGCCAGTGACGGGTGGGAAAAACGCGATTTCATCGCCATCGTTTATTTTACGATCTCTCGCTGAAAGCTCATGGTTTACTGCCAGCAAAACATTTTGCTCGTTAAGAAGTGACCACTTACGATCGCCTTCTATCAAGATTTTGATTACATCCGAAACGTTCTTCACGTGTGAAGCATCCACGCTGATTGCAGCGCTTCCCACGGCTTCTCTTAAACTTGCAAAGAGCTTTACTTCAATCATGCTTCGTTCACCCAATGCCCGGTTTTTCCACCCTGCTTTTCTAAGACCTTAATCCCGTGAATGGTCATGGATGGGTCGACGGCTTTGCACATGTCGAACAGGGTAAGGGCGGCAACGCTTACTCCCGTTAATGCTTCCATTTCAACACCGGTTTGACCTGTCAATTTACACATGCATACTATGCGCACCTGCATGGCTTGCTGCTGTAGTTCAAAGTCTATTTGCACTTTGCTAAGCATTAAGGGGTGGCAAAGCGGGATGAGGTTTGAACACTGTTTCGCCCCTTGAATACCCGCGACTCTTGCCACGCTCAACACATCACCTTTAGCCAGTGAGTTGTCAACAAGCTGTTGCATTAGGGCAGGGCTAACAGACACAAAACCTTGCGCGATAGCTTGGCGTTTCGACTGCGATTTATCGCCAACATCCACCATATTGGCTTTGCCTGTTGTATCTACGTGCGTGAACTTGGCTTGTGGTGCTGTGCTATCGAGATTGGGATCTTTGTTCATTAAATTATCTGCGCTAATTTTTGTCTGCGTGTTACTTGTATTACGCGAAAGATATCATGAAGTCGATGCTCAGTCGTGAACTTTAGGGTTTAACCAAAATCATCAAAACTAATATGGCTTTTGCTGACGTTTAAGTCCTCAAGCACTTTTAAACACGCCTTTAGCATGGGCGGCGGACCGCAAATATAAAACTCAATATTCTGAATGTTTTTGTGCTCAGCTAAATAGCTATCTAACAAGTAGCTGTGGATAAATCCTGTTGCATAAGCTTTATCACTACTTGTGCTTTGCTCAGATAGCGCAATATGAAAGTCAAAATTATCGTGTTTTTGCTCAAGTTCAGCGAAATAGTCTTGATACATCAAGTCTTGCTCACTTCGCGCACCATACCAAAAACTGACTCTTCTTTGTGTGGCCAGCTGCTTCTTGTTTGCACCAAACAAATGAGAAATATGCGCACGCATCGGCGCCATACCGGCTCCACCACCAATATAAATCATCTCTTTGTTGGAATCTTTAATGTAGAACTGACCTGCAGGAGCACTTGCAGTGACTTTATCTCCAGGCTTAAGGTTAAAGACATAAGCAGAACCCACACCCGGCAAAAAATTGGAGTTAGCGGGCGGGGGGGCGAGTCGAATGGTAAATGAAGGCTGCTCGCCTGCATCGGGATTTGACGCGAGTGAATAGTTTCGCTTTGTCGCTACAGTGTTGCTTGCTACAAGCTCACTCAAGGCCATGTCATTCCAAACTCGTTGATATTCCTCATCTATCTCAAGGTCGCTAAAATGAATTGCATCATAAGCGGGAATATTAAGCTGGATATAATCGCCGGGTCGGTACGAAAATTCAGGGCTTACGCTAAGCGGTCTCAATACTAATTCTTTTATGAGGGGCGTAAGGTTGCGATTACTGATGACTTCAAATTGCAGGGCATTTAAAGCATGATTTTTTGCAGCATCTTTTAAATTAATATAAATCGTATCGGCTTCGAGCTTGACCGGATAAGTTTTCAATGCCTGACAGGCCGGCAAACGGGTGGCTTCACCTGTTACAATGTTAAATCGCCCATTATGCTTCGGGCACTCAATTAGTTCACCTTTCACCATGCCGTTAGCTAGGTGAGTGTTGCCGTGGGTACAAATACCATCAGTAGCATAAAGCTCCCCATTTTTGCTTCGGTATATAGCGTATGTAGCATGGTCATATTCTAGGCCAATCACATGTTCTGGCTCCAACAAATCACGTGCCCCAAGCGCTAGCCATCCATGCTTATCTAAGGCATTAGATGACTGGATGATTTTGGCGTTACCACGCCCAAGGTTGGCATTTGCAGAAGGGTCATGCGATTGTGCCGAAGCAGGTAACTCTCGCGTGACAAAATAATCGGGGTCATCTGATTGCTTAATCACTGCAGGGATGATTTCTTTCCAAGCATCCCACAATCCCTCATATGGTTTGGGACAATCCTCTTTCATATACTCATGTAAACGCGGAAGCGCATGATAAGGTACTAACGGGAACATGTGATGCTCTACGTGATAGTTCATATTCCAGTACAGATAGCGGTTTAAAGCATTCATATACACCGTGCGACTATTCAAACGATGATCGGTCACATTCTCCGCCAGGCCAGTATGCTGCGTTAATCCGTACACCACCATAAGCCAACTACCATAAATACTCGGTAAGCCGACATACATCAGCGGTAGCCAGCTTGCACTGTAAGCTGCGTAAAAAATAACGCTTGCGTAGATACATAGATAAATTCGTGCTTTTAAAAATACCTTAGGCCACTCTTGCTCAGGCACAAAGGTCGCTGCTTGTTCTGACTTTTTACCCTGCGCATGAATAAGCATGCGCTTAAGCTCTGCCCAAGCTGCCTCAAACTTAAAAAACGCGAGCACGACGCTTCGAATATTGGCAGGACGTGGCACAGCAATTTCAGGGTCGCGCCCCACAATAATGGTGTCGGTATGATGTCGCGTATGACTCCAGCGCCACACAGTGGACTCTCGAAAGACCATGAACGATGCAATTTCATACAGAGCGTCATTTAACCAATCGGTTTTAAAGGCCGTACCGTGGCTGGATTCATGCCAACGTGAATCAGACACGGACGCATACAGCACGCCGTAAATTGCAAAAGGGATAATTGCAAAAATCGTCCCCCAAAGCAGATAGCCTAGATAGCCTGACAGGCCCAAAGCGCCAAACCAGATAGCAGTATCGCGAATGGCTGGCGCGTCTTTTCTAACGAGGAGTTCGCGCATAACATTTGGTGCAATTTTGCTGGTGTACCAATGTGCATCAGCAAGCCCGCTCTCTATTGCCTGTCGGGAATTCTCACCTGTGAGACTATAGTCCTGTGCTTGAACATATCGTGCATTTTGACTATCACTTTGATCTGCCATTACTTTTCCCTCTTAAATGGCGCCTTCACTGGGCAAGGCCCGCGATGCTTGGGATTGCAGTTTGATAAACTGTGCAGCATCATCCAGCGCTTTTTGTCCTTGCTCCACCACCTTTGCCATCGCTGCAAAGGCATGAACCGTGCCTGCATATCGCTTGCAAAGTACATCTGCACCAGCCTCAAAGAGCCTTGCTGCGTATTCTTCTGCCTCATCTCGTAAGACATCAAACTCTGCTGTTTGCACAAGAGTAGCGGGAAGGGCGTTAAAGGTATCTAACAGCAAGGGGGACATATTTGCGTTGAATCTATCGTTTTCATTGCGCGCATATTGTTCACAGGCCCAATGCATCATCTTCGCTTCAAAAAAGAAGTTTTCTGCATACTGTTCATATGAGGGACGATCTAATCGGCTGACATCGGTGATTGGGTACAAAAGCACTTGGCTACAAATGCGTGCACGGGTATCTGGATGCTGACTCACCACTGCGGCTAAATTCCCGCCCGCACTATCTCCCATTAACGAGATATTGTCGCTATCGAGATCTAAAGCTTTAGCGTGACCATACAAATAATTGCACGCATCTATACAATCCTGATAAGCGGCTGGAAACTTTGCCTCTGGCGCGAGCCGGTAATCAATAGAAGCTACCGCCACGTTGGCCTTGTTGCAAAGTTGCGTGCAAATGCCGTCATGCGTGTCGAGACTGCAAAAGACCCAACATCCCCCGTGAAAATACACTACCAGTGCATGAGGGCCTTCGCTCTTGGGTATATACAGTCGAATCGCGATATTATTTGAGTGTCGATTGCTAAAGGTGAAATCTGAAATCGAGTGTACGTCTAAGGCATCAGGAAAAAATGGCGTTAGCGGGTCTTCGTTTTCTCTCAGCGCTTTTATAAATGCTTGATTATTGACTTTTTGTTTCCCGCTTTCACTGTTATTCGATTGTGTCTTTTCCTGCTCAGCCTTGGCAATAGCGTTGATAATTGCTTGCGTTTGCTCATCAGGATTACCGGTGGAGTGCCCAATAATTTGTGTAGTATTGGTATGCCAAGAACTGCTTTTCATTGTTTTGTTAACCTAGTTTCTTCAAGCTATTCACTTCACCTTAATCAAGCAGACTTACGGTGAATTTCTGGGAAATATTTGTGCTGATATAAGTTGTGTAACCAGCGATCGTAGCGGCGAATCTCTTCGAACACGTCACTCGGTAAGGAACCTTTTTGCGCAGCCGCAATATTGCTGTTTGCATGCGCAAGGACATGCATACTCACTGTTGCAGTTGTGATACCCGGATGGGAAATAGCAAAGCGAAGAGCAAGTTCTGCCAAGTTGCTAGCATATTCGGGAATAAAACGTTTCAAGGCTTCTACGCGTTTCAAATATTCTTCTAAGACATCTGCGCTAAAGTAATCCGCTCTAAAATCATTTGCATCGAATCGAGCAGATGCGTTCAAGGTGCCGCTTAATCCTCCCTCATCCAACACGCATCGGGCGATAAATGCGACATCATTTTCTTGGCAAATAGGCACTAGTGAATCAAGCGCCAAGGGGTCGAAGATGTTGACGATACTTTGTACGCTATCGATAAGCCCGCTCTTTACAATGGAAATAGCTTGGTCGTGGCGGTGATCGGGAATCGAAATACCGATATGTTTAATTTTCCCATGACGTTTGAGCGCATCGAGTTCTTCGTACCAATCACCGTCTTCATATTGCGCCCAATATTGGTGAAGTTGCACGAGATCAATCCGTTCGACATTTAAAGCCTGAAGCGATGCCTCAACACTCTTTATCGTGGCACCTTTTGGATAGGCTAGCTTTTGTGGGTTGGGAATACCCCACCCAGTATTCAGTTCATCCCCTCCTGGGCTGACTTTGGTCGCGACAAATATTTTATTGGCCGGAACCTGTTTTAAAAACTCGCCCAGGATGCTCTCCGAATCCCCGTAAATACGCGCGGTATCAAACATATTGACACCTTGCTCGACGCAAGCATGCATCGCTTTAAATAAATCCGCCTTTTCATAGTTTCCAAAGGCAAAATTTAAACCCATGGCACCAAAACACAGTGTAGAGACTTTTGTTGATGTAGCTGCAAATGCTTGGTAATTCAATGGAGACACACTATAAAATCTAATTTAGAGTAAGGCACTATAAAACACAGTGAGGCAAAATGCATCATTTTGCCTCATTTATACCTTTCCACCTTAGCCATATCGATGAAAACTAGGCTACAATGCGCCAAAGGCAATTATCATTACGGCCTTGAATCGCTAGCGCCTATTTTTTAAATCCCATGATTTTTAAAATACGCCGCACAGACTAAGCAAGACCCTGAAGGATCGTTAATGGCCCAGTTATTCGGTAAAAACATAGATGCTAAAGCGCTTGCGCAACGTGCGGGCTCGCTTGACCAATTTGCCAGCGTTAAGTTATGCACCTTTGAAAATGGCTGGGAACGGGGAATGCGATACCTAGCCTTTAGAAACGCAGGGGGCCTAAGTTTTAATGTACTTGTAGATAGAGCAATGGATTTAGGGGAAGCATACTTTAACGACGCGCCCATAGGCTGGCATTCTCCCACCGGTACCAAGCACCCGATGTATCATGAGCATGAAGCTGAAAATGGACTCGGCTGGCTGCGATCCTTCAGCGGTTTGATGATGACCTGCGGTCTTGATCATATCTTGGGCCCTGAAACCGAAAACACCGAGTATTACAACTACCCGCATCAAAGCAGTAGACAGTCGCCAGTGCATGGTCGACTGGCCTTTTCTCCGTCAAACCTAAGCGGCTATGGCGCAAAGTGGGAGGGCGAAGATTATATTCTGTGGTGTGAAGGAAGCGTGCAACAAACTAGCGTGTTTGGTGAAAATCTAATGCTTACTCGGCGCATTGAATGCAAAATGGGTAGCAATCAAATCAGTATTTCTGACACCGTTATAAATTTAGGCTTTATTGCAACACCGCATATGCTGATGTACCACATTAACTTGGGATATCCGGTGCTTGATGAAGGTAGCCAGTACCTTGCGCCAATCAAAGAATGTCTGTGGATGGGGCATGAGGCAAAAGCACAAAATCTTGGCTATCGCACGCAACGTGAACCGCTTGCTTTGGCTCAGGAGCAGGTGTATGAACATCGAGTGATGGCAGACAAGAACGGCAAAGTGCCTGTTGCTTTGGTGAATCCAACGTTCAATCAGAAGCAAGGTTTAGGCGTGTTAGTGGAATACGAGCAAAGCAATTTGCCTTGTTTATTCCAGTGGCAGTGCTTACAAGAGGGTCTCTACGCGTTCGGCATTGAACCCAGTACGAATCACGTGTTAGGTAAGCATTTTGCAAAAACGTCTGGGGCGCTTACCTATTTGCAACATCAACAAGAGCAGCATTATTGTGTGAAGATTGAAGTGCTTGCTAATCAGCAGGAAATCGAAGAATGTAGAAAGCGCATTAATGCGATTTACACCGCGCCATGTGAAGAATTTTTACACGCCAGCGAAAACTGGTTCTTAGGGAAATCATATGAATAAAGTGACATTAGCTGACGTTGCTAAGCACTCAGGCCTAAGCAGAGCTACCATTGATCGCGTGGTGAACAAACGTGGAAAAGTGAAAAGCGCCACCGTGGAAATGGTACATCAGGCCATGTATGACTGTGGCTATTTGCTTAAACCCGGCAGGTCTGCAGACAAGCATAAGGCCCAGTTTCAGTTTGATTTCATATTCCCTAAAACACGCACTCGTTATTTTGAATATTTTGACGCGGAGCTCATCAAGTTGGAAGGCGTGCTTTCTCGTTTTAAAGTTAATGCACGCACTCACATAATCGACGGTCTCAACCCAAGTCTTCTGGCTGAAACGCTTAAGCGAGTTGGTCAACAAACCGACGGTATTGCTTTTGTCGCGCTCGACCACCCCAAAGTCCGTCTTGCAGTTGATGCTTTGTATCATAAAGGCGTTGCGACAGTGAGTTTGGTGTCAGACATTACCGGCTCCAAACGTCTTGCTTATGTGGGCATTGACAATCGAGCCGCCGGACGCACGGCAGGCTTATTAATGGGGCAGTATCTCGCTCACCGTAAACATGGCAAAATTGCAGTGTTTACCGGCAGCCATAGCTATCGCGGACACGAAGAGCGTGAAGCAGGATTTAAAAGCATGATGCGAGAAAAATTCAGCCAGTATGACGTCATCGTTCAACCTGAGGCACACGACGATGACGATGAGTCATATAATATCGCGCTAAATGCGCTCAGTGAGCAAGATGACTTAGTGGGTATTTACAATGTTGGCGGCGGCACGCCCGGCATTATTAAACGCTTAAAAGAGGTCAGGGAAAAAGATGACCTTGTTATGATAGCGCATGAGCTTAATGAGCAAACTAAAGCTTTCTTAGTCGATGGGGTCGTCGACATCATCCTCAATCAGAACATTCGTCAGGAGCTTTTTAACGCGGTTGAAATATTGCTGAATTATCAAGCAGGCGATTATCAATCAACGCAAGTACGTCAGCCGGCTGTGGAAGTTTTTCTGCCTGAGAACCTTTATTGATCAGAATTATGTCAACCGCGTTTACGCGCTATCGGCCTTTGCGCGCTCAGTGACTAAGTCTTGTTCAGCTTTCGGCTCTTTAAACAACGCGGCCAGCAATACAAATACACCAATTGCCATAGCGGCAGGCACTAACCATACTTGAGTCCACAGAATGCCAGACGCTTCGGTGTAATGCTCAACCACATAACCTGAGACATGAGAGCCGATAAACATACCAACGCCGTAGGTACAAAAGGTCATTAAAGACTGCGCACCATCCTTCAAATGATGCGGCGCTTTTTTATCGGCAAATACCTGACCGGTAACAAAAAAGAAGTCGTAGCAAATGCCATGAAGCGCGATTCCAATATAAATTGGCCATAGATTAAGCTCGCTATTGTAAGCAAACAAGCCGTAGCGAATACTCCATGCCGCAACCCCTATCAAGAGCATTTTTTTGTAACCCAAGCGCTTGAACATCAGAGGCATTAACAGCATAAACAGCACCTCTGACATCTGCCCAATGGTCATCTTTCCAGCGGCATTTTCTACATTTAAGTCGTTTAAAAATAAATTGGTGAAGTTGTAGTAAAACGCCAGGGGAATGCACACTAACATTGAACCAATAAACAGCACCAAGAACTCACGGTTTTTAAGTAAGCTAAGCGCATCGAAACCAAAGGCTGATTTGAGACCGGCCTGACTTGCGGGCAATGTAGCTTGCTCTTTCGCTTTCGGCTGTGGCAGTGAAAAGCAGTATGCACCCAGCACCAGCGAGGCAACGGCTGAAAGCTGCAGGGGCAAATTCGTTTCTTCCACATCCCAAAACCCTACTGATAAGCCCGCCGCAATCCATCCCAAAGTGCCAAATACCCGGATATACGGGAAATGCTGAGACGGATGTTCAATGCTTTGAAAGCAAAGAGAGGCAGAAAGCGCTAGAGTAGGCATATAGCAAAGCGAATAACCCAGTAATAACGCATATACATGGCTAAATTCGGTGGCTTGACTGGCAAAGTAAAGCAGCACTGCGCCACCCAGGTGCAAGCTGGCGAGCATGTTACGGGTCGAAAGGAGTTTACCTGCCATAAAACCCACAATTAAAGGCGATATCATTGCAGCAAGTGGGTTTGCGCTGTACGCAGAGCCAATTTGTGTCCCATCAAAATTTAACGAATACGATAAGTATGTACCTAAGGTCACAAACCATGCGCCCCAAATGAAAAACTGAAGAAACATCATGACGGAAAGTCGAATATGGAGGCTATTTAGCATGACTAGGTCTTTGTAAGCGAAATATGTTTTTGATACTAATGGGCATCAACCGGATAAGTCAATTAAATGATGCATTTTGCATCATTTTGATGCTTTAATTTTGAAGGCATTATGCTAGTGTTAATGCTTCATTGATTGCATTTGCAATATTAATTGAGGATAAATAAGGACTCGCGCTTATGTCTGAAAATCAGCCCGATCACGTTAATCGTTCAAACCCGAAACTGAAAGTCGTCGGCATTGGTTTTGATCATATGCATATTGGCGACCAGCTAGCCGCAGCTCAAGCATCACCAGACTTTGATGTGGTCGCCGTGTATGACACTCAGTCTGAGCGCATGGCACAAGTCTGTGCCGATTTAGGTATAGCCGCTTCCATGCAGTATAGCGACTGGGAAAAGATGTTAGATGAGCATCAAGCTGACCTAGCCATCGTCTGCTCAACCACGGCTGAACATCTTCTGTGGGTAGAAAGGCTTGCTGCTCGACGTGTGCATGTGGTGCTTGAAAAGCCCTTTGCAGTGTCAGCTGAAGAAGCAGAAAAAGCGATAAGCTTGGCGAGGCAAGCAAATATTCGTTTAGCGATCAATTGGCCGCTAGCATGGTATGACTCCCACCGCACTGCTTATCGCATGATCAACGAAGGAATCATTGGCAAGGTCATAGAAGTGCATTATTACGATGGCAATCGTGGCCCGCAGTACCATCTTCATGCAAAAAAAGAAGTCAGTGAGCCAGTTGATATTCAAAGCACTTGGTGGTTTAAAAAAGAGACCGGCGGCGGCGCAATGCGAGACTATTTGGGCTATGGCAGCACGCTGGCAACCTGGTTCAGAGACGGCGAGTTACCCAGCAGAATATCGGCGAACTCATATATACCTCAAGGCTTTGAAGTAGACGTGCAGAGTGTTGTTGTAGCGCACTACGACAGCGGACTATCAAGTTTTCAAACCCGCTGGGGCACATTTACAGACCCATGGGTGACACAACCTCAACCATTTTGTGGCTTTGTTGTAGTGGGTGATAAAGGCACTATTTGCAGTCGTGACTATGCCGATGTTGTGGGTGTGCAAACGCGAGAACATCCGGAAGCAAAATCAATCCCTGTCGATGATTTTAGCGATACACCCAACGTGTTTTCATTACTCTACAAAGCCATAATCAATGAACATGATTTGGGTGGCCCATGCGGCGCGAAGATTTCTTTAGGTGGTCAATACATCGTCGATTGCGCTGTAGAAAGTAGCGAAACTGAGCGGCCAGTGGATATGCCCGTCAGATCTCTTGATAAGCCCTAGAATGAAGCGTTAAAGCGAAAAAATAAACTAAGAGGTTGAACAGTGTCGAACCCTTACGACGATAACACCAGTGTTGCTGGAAATGAATCCCTTAATATAGTTGTCCCAAAGCCGCGCATGCCCAAGAAACTTAGCGCGGGTATTGCAATAGTAGGCTGTGGCGCAATTGGAAAAATGCAGCTGAAAGCATACAAAGAGGCTGGATGGGAAATAGTAATGATCTGTGACAACACACTCGAAAATGCGCAGAAAACTCGGGATGAATATTTTCCAAGCGCGCTTGCAAGTGACAGCTTTGATGATGTGCTGGTGAGTGAGCAAGTTATCGTAGTTGATTTAGCGATTCACGTGATCAATCGGCCTGAATATGTGGAGCGTGCAATAAAGGCTGGAAAGCACGTGCTTAGCCAAAAACCTTTCGTCGAATACTTAGCACAGGGACGCGCACTTAGTGAGCTGGCAGTGAAGCATCATGTCAAGCTGGCAGTAAATCATAACGGCCGCTGGGCAGCACATTTTAGAGCGCTGAAACTACTCGTAGATCGTGGCTACATTGGAGAAGTATTTGCCTTAGACTTTGCATGCTACTGGGGGCACGATCAACTGTTAGAAAACCATGTCTTAGGTAAGGATCCTAATCTTGTTCTTTATGATTTTTCTATTCATTGGTTTGACATCGTCGCTTGGATGTTTGCCGCTAAGCGCCCTAAAAGCGTTTATGCGACAGTAAAAACGCGGGAGGGCCAAGTCATTAGCGCACCCTCACTTGCATCAGTTATTATCGAGTATGAAGATGTCATGATCAATATTGCCATGCGCGCAAGCGCACGGTTTGAAGATTGCGGAAGCTTTCACGCTAGCGGAACACAGGGAAACATTCACTATTTGGGCGCTTCTCTTGGCGGGAAAACGTTGCATCTGCAGAATCATCAAGGAAGCGGAGAAGTCAATATTGCACAGGACTGGTTTCCAAATGCACTTAGGCACAGCATGGGCGACTTGCTGTATAGCATTGAAAATGACGCTGAACCCATTGCGACCGCTAGCTCTAGCTTAAACGGCTTGCAACTATGTTTTGCAGCAATTGAATCTGCGCGCACAGGAAAGAAGGTCGCACCGCATACAATAGACGCTCTGCCAAAGTAGCATTGCTGACGCGATACATGTCTCAAATTTCTAAGCTTTGTAGAATAGCCCTTACTTTGCTGCCATTAGGCTTTGACAAACCAATAATGATACTCGGCTTTTGGCCTCTCGTTTCTATTTCAACCTTGTCCCAGAATATGCCGGAACGATAGCTAAATCCAGCCACCTTATTCCAGGGAATTTCGTGGCTATCCGTCCATAGGTAAAACAAGCCAGGTGCTTTAAATGTGAGCTTCTCAGCATCGGTAGTGACTTCATGGGGAATGAGTCGGAAACGAAACAAAAATGAAGGGAACAGTTCCGCTTTCACTTCAAGCTGCGGGATTTTCTCTTTTGCACCGGCCATGCGCGGCATACTTGCTTGACAGTATCTACAGCTAAGTGCGCCTTTGGGCACTGTTGCGAAACAATTAGCGCATTGGTCGCCATCAGGGTATTCTTGGCAGTGTCCGCACTTAATGGTGGTATCAGCAATCTCGTTTTGACAATAGCGGCATTTCATTGTGTTCTCTTTTTTGTTACTTGCCCTGCACGACGCGCTCAAGCTGTTGCTTCAGCGAGTCATGATACGGCTGAGGCCAATGCTCTGCATGAAAATCGAACCATAGCTCAGTCTGATAAAAGTCTGCAAGCGCGCGATTGAATTCACTCATAAATTGATAGCTTAAAGGGTGTTTATTGCAATTTATTGAAGAGAAGCGTGCTTCGCTAAGCCCTTCAATTTCAAATGAGTGCAGCATCGCGAAATCTTCTTTGCTGCTATTGTGAAAGGCTTCAGAAGGCAACATAATTGCAAAATCCGCTCTGTCGCGAAGCAAGAGTTTCATCTTTACTTGGTGCATGTCTTTGGCATTTAGTCTTAAGACTTGCTGCTCTGATAAACCTGCAATCTGTTCGTTCAGCAGCTCCCCATACGAGGCATGATCCAGCACAATCATTTTTTTGTTCGGGAAGGCCAACATTAGCGCAGATAACGACTTAAGCTCACCAAGCTCGTTAAAAATATGATCGGGATATTCGCCAGGTAATATTTTTGAATACACCCTTAGACTAACACCAACGCTTATAGGGGTAGACATTAAGTACGTCTCTTTACGTTGGGGGGTAATTAGCCTAAACAATGCGCAGGATGGACGTGTTGCATCATCTAACAAACGGTTTAGTCGAGAATTGACGACATAGTTAATGCGATAGGGCACCTGCACTTTTTCAAGCACATACAGCGCCACTTTAGCGCTGACCCCTTCTAGCTCTCCGGTGTTGACCATCTCGGCAAAAGCGGGGGATGAGTGATACAGCGTTACATTTGCAGAGTACGCGGCCCTGATGCACAAGACTAGTAAAGAGCTACACACGCAAAGTACAACAATATGTCGCATGGTTACCTTCACCTTTGAACCCCAGCCGGTTCATTTAAGTCTATACCAACAAATAATTGGTTCTGAGTTTGCAGAATATCACTATATTTTGTAGGGTCAATGGGACACAAAGCAATTAGGACTGATATTCACCGCTTTGACAATTAATCTTGCGCTTATTACAAAAACCTCTCTTGCATTACTCGCTTTTGCAAGTAATTCAATATTATGCAGGCTGGCGCTGGAAAGCGGCGAAATAGATCCAGCAAGTTTCACGCTCATTCGCATCGCAAGTGGCGCTATCGCGCTGACCATCATTTTGCTTTTGAGCAAGCAAGTAAGCGGCAGCTCTTCGCACGCGAAGAATCCTACCACGCCACTTTTGCGCTTCAATTATAGCGACTGGCTCAGCGGCCTTTCACTATTTATCTACGCAGCGGGATTCTCTTTTGCATATGTAAGTTTACCTGCTGGCACAGGTGCCCTGATACTCTTCGCTAGCGTACAATTGACAATGCTCGGTGCAGGTATCATGCGGGGCATGCGCCTGTTGCGCTTGCAGTGGATAGGCTTTGCATTTGCCATATTCGGCTTAGTTTACTTACTTTCTCCGGGATTAACGGCACCGCCACTACTTGGCACCACGCTTATGATATTAGCCGGTGTTGCATGGGGCATTTATTCTTTAAAAGGCGCTAAATCGAGTCAAGCCATTCGCGCAAGCACCGAAAATTTTATTCGCGCGGTGCCCTATTGCATTGGCCTTTCGATAGTGTTGTTGCCTCAAATTGAGGCGTCAATTCAAGGCGTATTGCTTGCAATCGTGTCAGGCGCAGTTACTTCGGGGCTGGGATATGTTATTTGGTATAGTGCTTTACCTGAGCTGAAAACGGCATCGGCGGCCAGTTTGCAACTAACAGTGCCTGTGATTGCGATTATTGGCGGTGCAATTTGGCTACAAGAACTTATTGGTTTACGCTTAGTGTTAGCTTCAATATGCATTCTAGGGGGAGTGGCATTAGTAGTATTGATGTCTAAAGATCCCGTGAGCGAAAACTAACTGTCCACTACAACAACTGACGACGAGTCTAAAGCAACATGCAGGTAACACATTCCAAACACATCCATACCCGACAGGGCGACACTTACTTGATATCTGAAGACGATATCAGACAATTTGATCAACAGGGCTACATTGTACTTCGCAATGTGCTCAGCGAAAAAGAGCTTTGCTTTATCGACACTTGGTTTGAGCACTTTATCAGCGGTAAAGAACGCAGCAAAATGGCGCGCGATTTTTGCGATATGTCTCAACCTTATGGCACCGCGCTTGAGGATTTTCAGCTTATCAACGCCATGTTGCCCAGCACCTATCGACCTGAGCTTTCCAATAATGTGTTCTATAAAGTTGCACAAAATATTGCCAATCAGCTCTACCGCCAAAAAACGGCAGCGCTAGATTATGAACAGTTTTTAGCGAAAAAACCGAATAAACACGGTGCTCAGTTTTCTATGCATCAAGACTTAGGTTATTGGCCAAAAACCAGCAATACATGGACGGCGACATTTTCGTTAGCGCTCTCGCCATCCGACCTTACAAATGGGTGCTTGCAAGTTGTTCCCGGCTCAAATAAAGAAAAAACGCTTCGCCGCCACCTGCCTAAAATACACGAAGACAGCGACGATAACGCTACAAGAGATAACTCGCATGCATTGGTCATTGAAGATAGTGAACATGATCACGTGGAGCATCTTATCGTCAATCGTGGTGATGTTACTGTTCATGATGAGCGAATTGTTCATGGCTCTGGTGGCAACCGCAGCGATAAATGGCGCAAAACCTACGTTATGGCATTTCGAGACGAACAAACCATCGCAGAAGAACGTGCAATGGGATTTACACATTCACATAACGACAAATTGGATTGGAATGCGATTATTAAGAACAAGTAGTCGCATTGTATGAGCAAAGTCACCTTATTAGATGGCGGCATGGGCCAAGAATTATTGAGCCGAAGTTCGCGCGAAGTGACACCTATGTGGTCAGCCGACGTGATGTTAAATGAGCCAGACTTAGTGCGTGATTTACACCGTGATTTTATTCTAGCTGGCGCGCGCGTGATTACTCTTAATACATACACCGCAACAGTCTCAAGGTTGACGCGTGAAGGTTACATTGACCAGCTCGAAAACTTACATAACAGTGCTATGCAGGCTGCACAAGACGCGATCAATATGGCCGAAATAGATCACGTTAAGATTGCAGCATGCTTACCGCCTTTGGTGGCAAGCTACAGACCTGAAGTATCCCTAACCTTTTCAGAATCGTTGCGCGAATATCGCAAGTTAATGGATTTACAATCTGCTGCAAGCGATATTGTGATTTGCGAAACCATGTCATCCATTACCGAAGCGCTCGCTGCCTGCACTGCGGCTAAAGAGAGTGACAAGTTGGTGTGGGTGGCATTGTCGGTTCAAGATACATCGAGTATCACATCAGATAGCAGACGTCTTAGAAGTGGCGAACTCCTCAGCGATGCGCTAGATGCCATTAAGCAACTACAGCCAGACGCTGTGCTTCTCAACTGCAGTAAACCTGAAGCTATCGATGCTTGCTGGCCACTAATGCAAATCTCTGGTCTGCAAGTGGGCGCCTATGCAAATGGATTTACCTGTGTTGAAACACTCTACCCTGGTGATACGGTTGAGCATCTACGCTCCAGAAAAGACCTCAGTCCTCAAAAGTATGCGGAGCATGCAATAAATTGGGTAAACAGAGGTGCAAGCATTGTTGGTGGATGCTGTGAGATTGGTCCACAGCATATTCGTAGAATCCATGAAGCGTTGTGTGATGAGCATTGAGTATTGTTAATTGTGTCCAGATCTATTAGACCAGATCAATCGCAAGCCGCTCGGAATGGCCAATCAGGTATAGCAGCAGCTAACAGCGGGCTTGAGGGTGAACCACAGCCATTTGGGTAAATATCGTACGAATAGCTAGAAGAAGTGAAACCCCTTACCTCATCGTATGGAGCCGGCATTGGTTCACTGAAGATTTTGTTTTCAGTAAAATCAGCTCCATTGCTTTTATAATAGCCAAGTGAAAGCTTGTCCTTCTCCACTTTTATTTCAAGTACCAATTGTTTCATGAAAATCGCTTCCGCGTCGTTCAATCCGAGTATATCCACAGCTTCGGATTTACCCTTATCAATTGAAAACTCATACTTTATTCGGTGAACGGAATAGTCGCTCAGAAAAATGACGTACTCGTTTGTTGTAGCCCTAGAGAGGCAACGCGTCAATTCGATTTTGTTTGTACACATCAAAAAGCTGTCAAAACTAAGCCGAGCATTGAGCTTCTCTATGGCTTCGTACTCGTTACTTTCACCAAATTCTTCTAGTAACTTTTTATCGCTAAAGACGGGGACGTGTTTCACCGCAACATTCTGCGAGGCATATACAGTTTTGGTAAACATAAAAAGAAACACGATTAGTACAACGAAAGTAATTGAATTCATAGTTATAACCTCTTGTTTTGTTAATACTAAATCAATCTGAAATAATTAATCGTCGAACTACAGAGAATGGAAATAAACAGTTAGGTTAAAATTTAACCAATTTCGGATATTACTATTGCCAACATTCTTGTCAAGATCGGATATTTTATGATGGCAGTATAAAAAGCGAACTATCTGTTCTTAGAAACTAACAACTGCAGTGTCGAAAATACTTAATAGCATTTCTATTTTTGCATCGCCCCGTTGACTGTATTGGCAAATTGGCTGCCTGATTCCTCCGCCTAGACTCAACCTCACGCGTTTTTTTGGAGTATTCGCGCCAAACAGTAATATAAGAGCTCAAGTCACCGCATCAAAGCGTGGAAAAATACACAAGGAGCGGGCAGGTGATAGCCCTGAACTGGCTAATAAAGAAAATAACCAGTCAGATAAACTTTACAATGCTATGGGGATGTCGTGGGCTCAACGCCCGATAACCGGCTAGTTAGAACGAGTTTTCAACATTAATATTATCGGGAGACTGACGCGCGAAGTGCGAGAAATGCCAAGGGCATAATGTGAGCATAATCGCCTGCATCACTGACGTTTTTGGATTATCACTTAACGATTCGCTACGCTTGCTCAACCCAGTTTTCTATGCGTAGACCTTCAACGCGCTTAAACTCACGGATATTGTTTGTTATTAGTATTAAGCCCTTACTTCGAGCATGACCGGCTATCATCATGTCATAGCCACCAATCTTGTTACCTTTCAACTCAAGCTCAGCTTTAAGTTGGCCAAAGTGGTTTGATGCCTGCTCGTCAAAAGGCAATATCTCAAGCCGAGCTGAAAACCCTTGCAAATCGGCTAAATTCCGCCCCACTTGTTGCGATTTTTCAGCGCCGCAGATCAACTCTCCCCAAGTAACCGCAGATATGCATAATTGACCAATGTGCGCATTAAAAAGGCGCCTGATATGAGTTGGCTTACGTTTAATGGTAAAAATAGCCATATCCGTATCCAGCATATATTTCAGCATTAAAAGGACTCTCTCTCTTGCGGGGCAGGCTGTAGACGTGACTCCATAAAATCAGTTGAAACACCTTCACCCTCAAACCATTCGTCCCAAGCTGTGCCAGCTGGCGATATGATACGGGTATTGCCTACAGCGACCACATCAACATCTTTGATGTTTTCAGGCATTTCAACGGCCTTAGGAAGCCTTACCGCTTGAGATTTGTTACTTTTAAAAACTCGTGTTTGGACCATAATTAACAACCATATACAAATTGTATATTCATTATAGTGAAAGTGATGGATATGTAAAGAGGATATACAATCTGCTGCAAGTAGGCGCCTATGCCAATGGATTGACTGGGCAAAATATAGTGTCCTAACAATGTGCGCTTAGATTTGGCTCATTAAATAATCATGCACTTGTTCACGATCTGACAACACAAAAAGCAGCAATAAATCATCCTCGCTTGCTTGCTCAATTAACAGTTTTGCCGCGTTTAGTGGCGTATCGGTCACTTTGATTTGTGCAGGAGACACGCCTTGTTCAAGCAAGCATGCTTGTGCGATAGCTGGAATATCGCCTAATTCGCGACCTCTCAAATATACCTCCAGTTCTGCAATCGCATACGCGTCTGCGTTGAAACCGGCTACGGCTAAGGTAAGATCCCGAATCTCTTTATCGCTTCTATCTCCGGCATGACTGAACATGGCAAATTTATGCTTATGCGGTAATAAGTTAGCGGTGTTTACAATAGCGCGCATACTGTGTTCATTGTGCGCAAAATCGACGATTACGGTTGCCCCTTTCACTTTGTAAATATTGCCTCGCCCCGGATTATCGGCGGGACTACTACCAAAACTCTTCAAGCCTTGTTTGATAGCCTGCAAAGGAAGCTTAAGCGCCATACATAAGCCCACTACGCCAAGCGCATTTTGTACATTGTGCGCGGCCTTCCCGTTCATTGTCATTGCAATATCGCTAAGGGGCAATACCTCAATGATGTTAGCCTCTTCACTGGAGTTGCCATTGCCAGCCATGTAAGTAATTGAATCGTTTCTAACAAACACTGCAGGCTTGTTCGCTTTTATGTGGTTTTGAATCAGTGGATTGTTTTCATCCATGCTATACCAGCACAAAGGCGCATGCATGACCTTAGCCTGCTCAACCACTAGCTTGTTATCCGCATTTACGACCAAACAACCAATGCCCTGCAAACCTTTTGCAACCACAAACTTGGTTTGAGCAAGCTCTTCCACCGTATTAATACCGTATTGGCCAAGATGGTCAGCGGCAACGTTGGTGATTAGCGCTGCATCAACGGATTCAACGGGAATACCGCGTCGCAGTATTCCACCGCGCGCCACTTCTAAGAATGCCATTTCGGTGCGCTTGTCTCTGAGTAGCATGCGCGCACCGCCCGGGCCTGAATAATCGCCAGTATCAATAATTTCATCGCCCACTTTTATAAAGTCAGTCGACGTAACGCCTGCATTAATACCTGCACATTTGGCGATTTGTGCAGCCAAGCGAACACTTGTGGATTTGCCGTTTGTTCCGGTAATAAAAGCACGCGGTATGTCACTATATTTTGCCCAGTCAATCGATTGGGGATCAGGTAAACTGCGGGCAGGCCAAACATCTACTGAAGCGCCCATGCCAAGACTCACTTCATCGTCATCGCTAATGCAAGTCACTTGATGCTTGTTTGCCGCATCCATTAGTACCAAAAGTGCGGCGTTTTTCTCTTCAGCTAACTCAGACTTAAGCTCATATAGGCGCCCTTGCCAATCAGGTAAAACCGAATGCTGTAACTCAGCCGCTGCGCAGTCCCATGCAAGTTCAGCTAGCTCGCATGCGGTATAAAGTTCATCCATATTTGCAGCCAGCACAAAACTGGCACCGCCTTCATAAAATCGATGTTGTACCTCTGGATTCCAGCCAAAGTCCTTTAGAAATCTCTGTGCCCAGCGCATCCAGCAAGAGAGCACTTTATTGGCATCGATATCCGAGAACAGCACATCAACGATTGCTCCGGGCTTATCCCAAATAAGATTTGGGCCAGTTAAGCGGCGAACCTCATCAAGCTCAAGCTGCATTTGTTTCTCCCTTGCCTTTTGCGTTGACAGGCCTAGTCTGAATCTTCATCGCGTTCGATTACCAAGCGCACGCCGCGATCGTCTTTCACGATAGACTCACCCGCACTTAGCTCAAACTTATGCTCTACCGGTTCGTAAAGTTTCTCAGGGAAGTCTTGAGAGGGCGTTTCGCCAACTGCTTCCGCTGTCTCACCGCTGTTAAAGTGAACAATTTGCTTCCAACAGCGCGTAATGTTGTCACCTAAAATAATCAGTAAGTCGCCTTTCTGACAGTCCTCAAGCGCTTTTTCAACTGCGTCACTTTCTGAGGGAATAATTTGCACCGCGTTCTCGCTTACGCCTTCTTTGACCAAGGTGTCTTTGAGAATGGTAGGCACTTCATCAAAACCTCTACCGCGTCTGTCATCATCCGCTTTACAAATATACTCATCAAAATGGTTTGCAATAATGCTAGCCGCTTCAACAAAGTCTTCGTTACGTCGGTCACCCGGCATGGCCATGACAATGCGGCGTTTGCCAACAACATCTAGACGCGTCGCTAAATCGGTAATCGTTTTAATTGCGGCAGGGTTATGCGCATAGTCTAAAATCACTTTAAACGGATGTTCATCGTAAATATTCAAACGTCCCGGCGCTTGATAGAAAGAGGTGTTGAAAATACGAAGCCCCTGCCTGATATCTTCCAAAGAAGTTTCAAAACTGTATGCCATAGCAGTAGCAAACATGGCGTTTTGCACGTTGTGAGTCGCTTTGCCTTCTATCGTGGCGGGAATAAGGTGAGTCCACAGCAAAGGAATGTGGGCGCCCTTGTCGTAAATCGTGATCATGTCACCGTTGATACCTTGCTCTAGCACTACCGCCATGCCGCCGCTTCTAATGTGTTCACGCACCAAGCCATGACCAGGATTTAAGGTGACATAACAAATACGATTCGCGCTACAGAAATCAGCCATGGCCAAGCAATGATGATCATCCGCATTAAGTACCACAACATCTTTGGCCACTTCAACCACCACGCGCTTGATTTGTGCCAGTTGCTCAAGGGTATCGATACCGCGTTGACCGAGGTGATCTGAGCTAATATTTAAACAGGCGCCTACATCACAGCTTTTGTAACCTAAGCCGCGCTTCAAAATGCCGCCACGTGCGGTTTCCATAATCGCAAAATCTACGTTGGGGTCACGCAAAACAATTTGCGCAGAGGTGGGGCCTGTCATGTCCCCCTTCACACTCAAATGCCCATCAATATAAACCCCGTCGGTAGATGTCATACCGGTAGTGTAGCCTGCTGATTTCATGATGCTGGCAAGCATGCGAGAGGTCGTGGTTTTACCGTTAGTGCCGGTGATGCCTGCAATTGGAATACTGGCTTTGCTACCGGTTGGGAAGAGCATATCGATGACTTTACCCGCTACATCGCGCGGCGTACCTTCACTGGGCGCAACGTGCATTCTAAAGCCGGGCGCTGCGTTACATTCACAAATACCGCCGCCAATTTCCTTAAATGACTTGCTGATATCGTCAGTCAAAAAGTCAACGCCACCGACATCTAAGCCAATAGCTTTGATAGCGCGAATGGCCATATCCCGATTGTCTGGATGCACAATATCGGTGACGTCAATGGCGGTGCCGCCGGTTGACAAATTAGCTGTCGAACGCAAATAAAATATTTGGTCTTTTTCTAATACGGTATCTTTATCATAACCTGCATCTGCCATTAGCCTTTCGGCCTGCGTGTCTAGTTCAAGGCGCGTGAGCACTTTTTCGTGACCAATACCGCGGCGTGGATCTTGGTTCACTATATCCACTAGTTGTTCAATCGTGTTCATGCCGTCCCCTACCACATGCCCTGGGACGCGTTTGGCGACTGCCACCAATTCGTTATTCACCACCAGCATTCGATGATCGAGACCTGTTAAGTAACTTTCAATGAGCACCGCCTTGCTCGTTCCGAACTTTTGCGCTTCGGCAAAACCCGCTTCAATTTCTTCGTCGCTGCTTAAATTAATGGAAACGCCACGACCGTGGTTCGCATTGAGCGGTTTGACGACAACAGGATATCCAATACGATTGGCTGCTCTGACAGCTTGGCGAGCTGAATAAACCATAAGCTGTTTGGGCACGGGCAGGCCTAAGTCGTTGAGTAAGTTATGGGTGTCTTCCTTATCGCATGAAATTTCAACCGCGATATGCTTGGTTTGGCTAGTGACGGTTGCCTGAATGCGCTGCTGATATTTACCGTGACCAAACTGCACTAATGAGTATTCGTTTAAACGTAGCCATGGAATACCGCGCTCTTCGGCTGCGGCGACCAAAGATCCTGTGCTCGGGCCAAATTCTTTGCGCTGAGCCATGCGCACAAAACTATTGAGCTCGTCAGCAAAATCAAAGTCTTCTTCAATGTTAGCGTCAATGGCTTTTTGGACATTTTCAGGCATTAAATGCGTGAGTAACTTCATACCAAGTGCACCCGCTTCTAAACCTACATCTCGCTGCTGATACTGATATACGACATTGTAGCAACCTACTTCACCCAAACTTCTGGTGCGACCAAAGCCAACATCTGAACCCGCTAAATTTTGTAGCTCCAGCGCGACATGTTCCCATATGTGACCAATCCATGTACCTTCGTCCTCGCGCAAGCGACGAATAAAGCCACCCGGCTCACCGTATGAACAACCATGCTGCTGAAGCGATGGAAGCGCGTCGACCAAACCACTAACAAACTCTTCTCCTAATTTCATAGAGGGCCAGTTTTCAAGCTCTCCTATATCTATTTGAAAGCGAATCACTGGGAAATTTGCGTAAATATTGGGACCGACATAGACATTTTTACTAAGAATTTTCATACGCATATTTTCCATTAGAGTGATTAGAACATCAGTTCTTCAATTATGTTATTCAGCTTTAATCTGGCGTTTAGTAAACAACGATATGTTGAAGAGATAAATAAAACTAAGCGAGACATCTACAATCTACTGAAAAACTGAACAGTTTAAAAGTCAAAGGAGATTATTGTTTTGATCAATGATGTGTTTAACTCTTGATCGTAATTATTCGAGCGCTCTTGATATTGCATACACAATATTCCATTTACAAAACGCTTACCGATGGTGCAGAGCGATTTGGCATCAACCTTAGTAACAGACTTGAGTGCGCACTAAAATCTAAATTGGCACAAAAATGAAAGCCAACTAGCACTTATTATGCACTAAGGTGTATCACTGAGCTTTCTTGTCCATAAAAGCTGCTATTTCTTTGCCGACGGGAGCCTTATGTTCGTATATCCAAGTGAGACTGGCAACCGTATCAGCATGGTCTAAATCGGGATAGAATATGGTTTCAAATACATTGCCTTCATCTTCCAAGGCCTTCGACAATTTCGTCAAATTGCTACGGCCTACAACATCGTCTTTTTCGCCGTAGACGAATAGCATCGGCGGTTCTTGACCATCTATAAATGTCGTAACCTGCATATTAGGATAGTTAGCAGGTGGGCCAAACATATCCACAAAGTCTTCCTCGGTTGGTACAAAATCATAAGGCCCTGATAAACCAATGAAAGACTTTATTTCTATCTTAGCGTGTAAGTACCTTTCATCTGTTGCAAGCAATGCACCAATAAGTGCGCCAGCAGAATGCCCCATAACATTAATTGCGCCTCTATTGCCACCATACTTTGCAATATTATTGTTGGTCCACTCCAGTGCTTCAGCACCATCTTCCATAAAATCTGAGAATTTAACTCGTGGATATTTCCTATAATCGGGTATAACCACAATGTAACCAAGCTCGGCAAAATAATTACCGACAAAGTGATAGTTTTCTTTGGCTCCTTCTTTCCAACTACCGCCATAAAAAAAGACGATCACCGGCGCATTCATCGGATTACTGGGAGAGATTATGTCAAGGCCTATATCTTTGGACTTGTCGGTAAAGACTATGTTTTTTATTAGCTCTGTGTCTGAAAACGATAGTGGCGCGTTTACAATAGCGAACTGCAACTGAGAGCAAGCTGTGAAAAATAGCGAAGCAAATAACAAAACGAAGAATCGAAGATACTTTTTTCTCATGCTCATATTTCCTAATGTAAACAGCATTGCGCCACCAAAAAAGAAACTTAAGGTAATAAACAGTACGCCTTTGAATGCATTTCGTTGCTGATAGGGTTAAATATTTTGGCTATTTGCATTCTAGAGTTGGAAATTTCAATTGCTTGGTATTTGGCTGAAAGTAGTAATTCGTTGGAATTAGTGAAGCCATCTTCTTTAGAATGCTGCAAATAGATACTCTCTATCCGACTCAAGTTGACAAATTAATGCTGTTGACTCCGCGTTAGGGATGAGCGCAAAGCCCTCGATAGGGGACATACTGGATTTCTATGGTCATATACTATTTGAGCAGTCATTCAGCTATATGATCAATGTATTTACCCGCAGATATTCAACTTTCACTTAAAAAGTAATTTGCTGAAATCCATTTTTCAAAGCATGTTTTTTGTAAGAATTTTACTTACATGGATATTACCAAATGCCACGAACAATTACTTTTTAACCTAGCCCCAAAATGGATGAGTTTATCAATACTCTGGTTAGTGCCGGTGATTATTGTAGTCAGAGCGAAGTTATTCGAGAGGCCATTAGGCTATTACAAGGTAAGCGATCATTTTAGACCGTTCTTTACAACCGTTTGATTTAGGTCTAGTGGTGCAGCGCTAATATGCCTGACTATGCCTGCCGGTACTTTGTGATGTGTTTTTGCGTTGTCGTTGGCAATCAACACCGTTTTTCGGTTTTTCTTAAGTAACGTGCCGGTGACTGTCGTGCCGTCATGAGTAAATTGCACTTTCATACCAGGTCGTAAGATGGCAATCGCGGCTTCGTCTTGCTGCTTTTGCAGGGTATCTATGCGCTCACATACAAATTGATTGAGTATATATAGTTGGTCAATGGATAAATGGCTGATGTCTATCGTGGTTTTGATGTCTTTATTTGTCATGGTGTGCTTACTTTTCTATATCTGAGCGCAGGCGTTTGTCTGCGAACAGGACTTTCCAGCGCCGAGGGGTTAAATCGATAACGTCTTTTGCCGGATGTTGTGAGACGCGCTGCAGTACATCCACCAAGTAGTGATACGGATTGATGTTGTGTAATTTGCACGTCACGGTGAGTGTATGCAAGACGCCAAGCTGTTTTGCGCCTAGTTCACTCCAACAGAACAAGTGATTCTTTCTTCCCATAGGGATAACGCGCAGGGCTCTCTCCAAGTGGTTCGTATCGATGCTGACTTGCGCATGAGTGAGGTAAGTTTTTAACTCATGATGGCGCTCATAGGCATAAGCAAGTGCTTTGGTTAACGGGTCTTTAGGCAGTAATTCAGGTCTCTGGCGCTGCTCGTATATCCATTTGAATAATGCAGTAATGATAGGCTCACTGTGTTTAAGGCGATATTGCACGGTATCCTCGGCATTAAGTGCCTGTTTTCGTATGTGCGCTTCAATCTTGTATAGCTTTTGTATTTCAGCCAAGGCGTATTGCGCCTCTTTAGGGTGATAATCCAATGCTTTTTCGAAGTAGCGGCGCGTGTGCGCCCAGCACGCTGCATGGGTAATTGTTTGACCTTGATGATTAAGCGTATCAATGACTTGGCTATATACCGCATAACCATCGCTTAACAAGGTGCCGTTAAAGCCTGCTAGTTGCTCCATTGCATGTTGTTTACCGCGAGAAGACGACCAGGTAAAGGCCACTTCATCTTGCTCACCATACATCGGCCAGAAGTAGGTTTGCTTCATTGTTTTTGATGGTTGGCTTGATGTGCGGCTGCGGCTGCGGCGAGTCGAGGATTGTCGACCCGCCTTCATCGGCGTTTCATCCATACTGATGTTCCCCCCGGTGAGGATATTACTCAGCACGGCGGTGGCAATGGGGGTCAGTAAATCAATCCCTTGGCTAACATAATTAATTAGGGTAGCGCGTGATAGCGTGACCCCCGATTGCAACATCCGCAGATGCTGGCGATGAAGGGGTAAATGATAAACCGCTTTATCTACCATGAGCCCTGCTAATAAGGACACATCGGCATAGGTGCCTTCTAGTACGTTAAGTGGTGTTTTAGGCGATTGGATATCCCCACTGTCTTTGTGCTTGAGTACATTTTTGCGGTAAATGAGAATTTGATAGCTGCCTGGCAATTGTGCCAAGCGATGGCTTTCTTTTACGCCAATGACCTCATAGTTATCTGCATCTTCACCTTCAAGCTCCGGACATGGGACATCAATCACTTTTGTCGGTACATCATCAGTAAAGCGAAGACCAGTGTCATTGACGTTATTTTCATCTTTTTGCTTGACTGAACGCGCATAGCCTTTGACGGCTTTTTTAGGCGCAGACGGTAAACCTTCATCCTGAGCTTGACCAAACAAGTTGGCTTGGTCAGGATTATCGATGATGTGTTTTTCTGATTTGCGCCCAAACAATTGGCGTTTAAACCAGTCAACTTGTTGCTGTAATGCTGCCATTTGCGCACGCACTTTTTCATATTCTTCGATAGGAATATGCGTGCTGTTTTGTATACTGGTTGAGGCGCTTTTCATGCCGCGAAGTATAGCGAATTCAGCTACTTAAGTCGCTTGTTTTGTTTGCCTTTTTGCCAATAAATACCATCTATTAAACACTGCAGTTGCGCGGCATTGAGCGATAGTTTGCCATCGTTACCCGCCACCTTGGCAAAGGTGCCGCGCTCCAGTCGTTTTGACCACAAACAGTACCCACCTTGATGATAATACAGCACCTTCATCATCGTGCGTTTACGATTCACAAACACAAACCAATCGCCTGCATGCGCAGGCAGTTGCATCTGGTGTTTCACCAAGGCCGCCAAGCCGTCAAACTGTTTGCGCATATCGGCAATGCCCAAATACAACCAAATGCGTGCATTGGTAGAGGACAACATCAGCCATCAGTACTCATATTCAGCACGACACCGTTTGGTAGCGTTAGCTCAATTTGCCATTGGCGCGTGTCTGGCAAGGCCATTGACTTCGTATCAATCGGCAACCACTGAGATGGCGCTTGCGCTAAGTGACTGTCACTGCGCTTTTTGCGTTGCAGGTAAAACGTAGATTGATTGATGTTGCGCGACTGACAAAACTGCTGGATTGTCATCTCGCTAACGGCTTGCTCGTCGATGAGGCGTTGCCATTCTTCACTTGTTCGTCTGGTCATTGATAGGTCTCCTGTATTTATCAATGACGCGATCTTAAATTATGCTTACGAGTGGGTGAAGAACGGTCTATTTTGATCGCTTACATTACAAGAAAAGCAGGCAAAGTCAAAACTTACACAACGTCGCAAGCTTATTGACGATGAGGATCAGAGTCCTGATGTTGCCAACTTCTCTATGACATCAGTAAAGCGCGAACTGGATGCTCGATAGTGACAGCTTATAAGGTCTCAGAACAAGCGTTTGATGACCTACTAAATATTGGATCTTACACAGAGACTGAGTGGGGTGTTAATCAGAGAGATATCTATTTGGATGACATTGAAAGTCAATTTGAGCGATTGGCGAAAAACCATTAAACGCATTAGTTAAAAAGGCTATTTGCATTCTAGGGTTGGAAATCTATAAAACTTGCAGTGATCTCAAAAACATCTATTGGTTGGAATTTAACTTATAAATGGCAGTTACTCGTGCAAAGCGGTCGCTCACGACTATAGACTAATTCTGAAATTATGATTTATATGAAATGGTGCTCGTGAGACAAACCGGTAACTCGGGATATTATTATTTGGAATAAATATTTCATAATTTGTAGCTCTGGTTTGTACGTTTTGCGGGCGGACGGTTTACATAATTTCTAAGGCTGCATTGAGCGAAAGGCGAACTTACGACCAAGCTTTCTGAATTATTGAGTTAAAACTAGCATAACGAGCCGGTAGCACCTTGTTTTTTTTGCGAACCAAATACAAAGTTTCCACGACTGGTTGTTGTGGCTTCAATACTTTTAATCGTTCGAGACTATGAAAGCAGTCTACGGCACTTTTGGGTAATATTGTGAAACCTATACCGTGAGCTAATGGCTCCAAGATTTGATTGATTTGGTTAATAAAACCAATGACACGGATGCTGGTAACATCCAGTTGAGTTAAATCTTCTTTTTTTGATTGCCTAAAATACATCGACAAATAATGCTCGGCATCCGGATGGTCAATTAGACCCAAATCTAAAAGTAATTGACCCCAGCTATTATTAACATTTACTTCTTGTGGGACAATCAAACACAGTTCTTCTTTTCCAAGCTCTTCAAAATCAAAGAAACTTTCATTCGGTATGTCGGTGACAATTCCTTGGTCAATTATACCATTTTTTATGTCAGTTAAAATTTCATGATTTGGCGCTGCCTTCATATTAATGTGAATATTGGAGTGTTGATTCTGAAGTTTTAATAGCTTTGGATAGAGAAACAATGCCACTGAACCAGAGCATGCCAAGCTGCATTTTCCTGAAAAAGGGTCGTCATAGCTGAGCTGCTCAAAGAGAGAGTTTTCGACTCTGATTAATGTTTTTGCATGGTTGTACACTAATCGACCTTGCTCAGTAATTGAAAATGACTTTTTTTCTCTCTTAATTAAATTGTACCCGCATGCTTCTTCTAGTTTGTTGACGTGCTGACTAACTCCCGGTTGAGTCATATTAAGCTTTTCAGCAGTTTGTGTGAAATGTCCTATGTCGACAAGCGTAATAAATGTTTTTAACCAGACTGGATTCAGCATAATCACTCTTTAATAATTTATTCTTATCACTTTAATAATAATAGATAATTTTAACTAATCAAAAAGCAGCTGTATAGTTTGCTCATCAAGTCGAGTTAGCATTAAGCAACAACCGGAGGTAAATTATGAAGATGAATCATGTTGGTATTATGGTTGGAGATATGGACAAAGCGGTTGAGTTTTATACGAAAGCGTTGGGTCTGCGGGTTGTAATGAATAACACAAAGGTTATAGAAGAGCGAGAATCAGCTATCGGACGCATGTGTACTGCGGTATTTGGTGAAGGGTTCAAGGGTTTTAATATTGCTCACTTAGTGACAACTGATGGTATCGGTGTTGAAATGTTTGAGATGGTTGAGCGCGAAGAACGTCACAAAGTTGATTTTTCGCGCCTTGGCATCTTTCATTTCTGTTTGCAGTTACCAAAGGAGCAGTTTGATACAGCAATTAAGCGTGTAGAAGAGTACGGTGGCAAAGTCCGGATGGATATCCACCGTTACCATCCGGAAGACGAACTAAAGCAAGCACAAATGGTTTATTTAGAAGACCCATTTGGCAACCTATTTGAGTTTTACTCTCATTCATATGAAGACACTTACGCTACAGACTACGAATAAGGTAAAGGGGGGGGTATGTCTCTCCCTTGTCTAAATCTGACCAATATTGTAGCGATACATTTTTAAATTAATAAAGTGTCTGAGAGTCTGCTATGCGAACAAACCGATTAAATACTGTATATAGACAAATAGCCGATTAATAATCAATCAATTGACTGAAGTTTTCTTTACGGAGCACCCTTGTAATTTCTATGTATTCAGGCTTTTGTACAAAAAAAACTGCATATGATTCGTAGACTGCTTTTTGAAACTTTTCGTGTGCAGTAAACGCAAAAGGGTATTGGTTGCATGTTTCGGTCGAAATCGATCCATCATTTCGTTTCAATCCGATCATTGATTTCGATTTGAAACGATCACCGATTTCGGTGTTATTCGATCAAATTGAGCACTTTTCCGAAATCAGTGATCGGAATGCCGAAACAACCTTCTTTTTCTAGTTAAATCAATTGGTAAGCTATGCCTTAACGTCAGTGTTAAGGAAATACGCAGCCATGCCTAGAAAGAGAACTGAAATGAGAAAAGTAAAAGACGTCCTGCGCTTGAAGTTTGAGGTAGGATTGAGCAATCGCGATATTGGCAAATGCCTGAGCCTTGGCCCCGCTACCGTGAGTGAAGTCCTCACGCGATTTAAATCGAGTGATTTAACATGGCCACTACCAGAGGGCCTAAGCGATCAGCAACTTGAAGGCAATCTCTATACTGCTGCGACGGCTAAACGCAAGAAACGCCTACCTGACTTCCTGAAAATGAAAATTGAGCTAAAGCATCGGCATATGACCAAGCTGCTGCTATGGCAAGAATATTGTAAAGAAGATAGCGCCACCGCTTACGGATACACTCAATTCTGCGAGCACTATCAGTCGTGGCTTAAAAAGCAAAAACGCAGCATGCGCCAGCATCATATTGCCGGCGATAAGTTATTTATTGACTACTGCGGCCCAACAGTTCCCATTGTTAGCCCTGATACGGGGGAAATCAGATATCACGCGCAGATATTCGTTGCGACGCTAGGTGCGACCAATTACACCTATGTCGAAGCGGGCCGCTCACAAAAGCAAGAAGATTGGATAATGGCGCACGTGCGTGCGTTCAATTATATGGGCGGCGTGCCGCGCCTGTTGGTGCCAGACAACCTCAAGTCAGCGGTGATTAAAGCTCATCCTTACGCGCCTACGCTGAATGAAAATTACGCTAAAATGGCAAGGCATTATGGCACGGCCATCATGCCCGCTAGACCTTATAAACCCAAAGATAAAGCCAAAGCTGAAAATGCCGTGCTGATTGTTGAGCGTTGGGTATTAATGCGCTTGCGTCATTATGTGTTTTACACCTTGTCAGACTTGAACGTTAAAATCAAAACCCTAATGGAGGACTTAAATAACCGTCAACAACGCATGTATCCTGGCTCACGCAAACAGCAGTTCGAGTTGCTAGATAAGCCCGCGCTGGGCAGTTTACCCGCATGCCCTTATGAATACATCGACAGTAAACGCGCCAAGGTCGGCCCTGACTACCATGTGCTGTATGAAAAGCATGCGTACTCTGTACCTAATGGTTTAGTCGGCGACACTGTCACGCTAGAAGTCAGTGCCAATATCGTGTGTATTTATCATCACAACCAGCTCGTCGCGCAACATGCTCGCACGTTTAAAGACGGCGGATTTACGACCATTAAAGAGCATATGCCACATAGCCATGTGAAGCAGCGCTTCGGTCCAGAGCGCCTATTAAGTTGGGCTGAAAATATTGGCGCGGGTGCTCGTGGCGTGGTTGAGTGGCATATCCAAAGCCGTAAACACCCTGAGCAAGCGATTAAAAGCTGTTTAGCCATACTGCATCTCACTAAGCAATACGGCAATGCCCGCGTAGAGGCCGCCTGCCAAAAAGCCTTACTGCTTGAGCGGCCACATCGCACGGTGGTGGTAAATCTACTCAATCATCGCAAAGAAGCGGCACATCAAGCACCCGAGCAAGATGACACACCTGTCACACACCACAATATCCGTGGACAACATTACTATCAATAGGAAACATCATGAACCAACAAGCACTGCAAGAGCAACTGCGCTCACTGCGACTTGGGCACTTTAGCCAAGCGCTTGAGCTGCAACAATCACAAGTGGCGACATATGAGGATATGAGCTTCGAAGAGCGCCTTGGCTTACTGGCACAGCACGAAATACTCTGCCGTCAAAATACTAAAATCAAACGCTTAATACGTCAGGCAAAAATGCGCTTAGATGCGCACGCCAGTCATCTAGACTACCGAGCAGCACGAGGACTGCGCAAGGAAAAAATAGCGACCTTACTCAGCGGGCAATACCTGCATTACTCGCACAACGTCATTATCACAGGGGCAACCGGTTGCGGTAAAACCTATTTAGTCTGTGCGCTTGGACAACAAGCATGCGAGCAGCATCACAGCGTTAAATATTACCGACTAGGTCAGTTACTCGATGAGCTTAACATCGGCCATGCCGATGGTAGTTACCGTCAACAACTGGCGCAACTTGCCAAGAAAAAGCTGCTAATACTCGATGACTGGGGCATGGAAAAGCTAAATGCTCGACAAGCCAACGACTTGCTTGATGTCATGGAGGACCGTTATCAAAACGCCAGCACTATTATTGCTAGCCAAATACCGGCGACAGACTGGTATAAGCTCATAGCAAACCCGACCGTTGCTGACGCACTACTTGACCGATTACTGCATAACAGTCATCGCATCGAACTCGCTGGGGAGTCAATGAGAAAACTAGACCAATCCGATCACTTAGGGTAAAAAGAAGGCTGGGAGAAAAGAAGGTTATGAAGCGATCGGATAGAACCGAAATGACTGACTGTTTTTACCGAAATACGCAATTGGTCAGGCGAGTTTGTAATGGCGTTGAGGACAGACAGTAATCCTTCATAAAATTGAATTGCAGAGCTTTCACCAAAATGCCTAATGCCATATCTAATGATTTTTTCTAAATCCTCATCGGCTGCATTAGTAAGTCTATATTCTGGCATTAATCAGCCTTAGCATTTAATACATCTTTTAGAATATCTTCTGCGCTTCTACTTGATAAACCACTTCGCTCTCCAACCAGTAAAGCCAGCCTTAGAGAGTCAATCTGGTTCGACTTTTCTTGTTCTTTGCGTATCAAATCTCTCAACAACTCACTATCACTGGCATATCGACCCTGTGAAAGTTGTGACTGAATCCACTCGTTCTGCTGTGATGTGAGTGTAATACTCTTTTTTACCATGCCCATTGATGCTGTCTCTTTTTACTCGGTGCGATAAAATACTACCACTGGTGGAACAACTATTGCAAAGAAATTACTCACACGCAATTACATGGAAATGACTATGTATGAGTTAGCTATTTATCGCAAAAAAGAACCGTGGAATAAGAATAAGCTTGTCGGTCAAAAAGCTCCTTTCAGGCTTCAGCAAATATTTGCAATCCGAGCAAGGCTTGAAATGAACAAAGAGGTGAGAAACCTAGCCCTCTTCAACTTGGCTATTGATAGTAAATCAAGAGGTTGTGACTTATTGTCACTTAAAGTACGTGATGTTGCGCACGGGTCGTCAATTCAATCACGAACCATGATTGTTCAAAAGAAAACACAGCAACCCGTTCAATTTGAAATCACAAAAGATACGAGAGCTTGCCTAAAAGCACTTATTGATAAGTTCGACTTGCACTCATACGACTTCCTTTTTCTATCGCGAAATCGTAATTCCGAGCATTTGACGACAAGAGCATATGCAAGAATTGTCAAGCAGTGGGTCGTGTCAATCGGATTAGATCCTGCTAACTACGGAACGCATTCATTAAGACGGACAAAACCATCACTGATTTACAAACAGACAAAGAATTTGAGAGCATGTCAATTACTGCTTGGTCATTCAAAACTTGAAAGTACGGTGAGATATTTGGGAATTGAAGTCGACGATGCGCTGGAAATTTCAGAATCAATTGATTGTTGATGAGTATTCGTTCTTTCTCTTTCAAATTGAGACACTACAAATCCTTAAAACTAAGCATGTGAGACAAAGCGGAAGTTGACTCCTTTTTTATTCAATAGCGCTTGAGATGTTCAGTTAACCTCACCCGAAAAAAGCACCCTTTGGTTAAACGTTTTACAGGAAAAGCACTATGGGTATTTTATTCGAATTAGTAAATGGCATGCTTTTGGCAGTCGCTTTTGAATTTTTGATGTACGTAACAGGCGCTTCAATCCTACGAGTCTTGTCGTTCGGTAGAATCGCGTTCCCTTTTTATGGTTACAGTAAATTTAAAGCCATAAAAGAAGAGTCTACAAAAGGGTATACAGCCCCTAGTATTGTTGGCATCGTGTTCTACATTTTGTTGATAGCTCTAATCGCCATTTTAAATTAATCCACTTAACCAATGCATGACGTTTATTACAAATTGTTCATTGTCTTCCGCCCCCTTCGATGTCAGACCCATTTTCTCGCCTGTAGGAACGTATAATTGAGAAGTGAACATCATTGCTTCAGAAAAGACCGCGACGCGACCATTACCAAACTCTAAAATAGCGCCTTGAGACCAACCATCCATAGATATCTTTGGGGTTTCTGCCTTTATTTGAAAAGGTATTTCCGGTGTTCTTGAAAAAGCCCAACTACCTAATGTCAAAATAGACTTCGCATTTTTAGGTGGAGTAAAAGCGGAGCCTCCAAAGGTTTTTACTTGCTTGAGAAAGCCAAACTCAGAAGGATTCGGCTCACTAATATCATTGAACGCATTCAACTGAATATTATTGGTTAAGTCGATTGATGACTTCGTAACTGCATGCTTCGCGAGACTACCGTCTTTAATTCGAAACAGTGCTTTATCGACATGACCATTGCTAAATTCAAAACCGAATGCGCTAGTTAATGATTCAGCAGCTTTTGGAAATGGAATATGGTCGGCTATTAGCAGCAAAGAACCGCCATCAGAGACCCATTGCTTAATCGCCTGAACTTCTGCTTTCTGAAAAGCATCTTCAAATGGCGGCATCCAATCATGTCTGTTTGTGTCGAGTGCATTAGCAATAACTAAGATATCAGTGTTTTTTAAAACATCTAAAGTGAAAACTTTCCTATTAGGTTTGACAGTATAGCCATCGCTAACTAGTACCTGTTGAAAGGCTTTGTAACGCCCACTAGCAGTATGAAAATTGTTATGTGCTTCATCGATTAATACTCTTGGGTTATCGACGTTGGAAAAAGTCTGCTTAAGATTTTTGGGGATAAAATCAGGGTCAGCCTGCTGAGGTGAACCATCAATATCAGAGCATGAAAATAAGAACAGGACTGTAACAAACAAAACTATTTTTTTTGACATTAATGCCATTTTTAGCCAACACTTGAAAAATATAACCCGAAGACTAGCAACCACTCTTACTTTTAGCAACACTATGTCGGCTTATCGAGGGTATTGCAGTCATAAACCATTAATACCTTTCATACTACTGTGCTCAACTTAGCAGACAAAAATCGCTGGTTTTTGACCCAAGGTGATTGAGCCTTCAGCTTCCGCAATGCGAACAAACCAGCACTTTAACTTAGCTTAGTTTTTCAACAATCCAACCCACTTTTGCACAAAACAGACACATTGCCACGGTGCAAGAAATAGCTGTTTCCAACCTTAGAATGCAAATAGCCTTTAAAAATAGAGTCGACCTTCGTAAAGGATGTTTTTCATTAAGTGTCAATGAACACATCATCATCTTTCGAAAAGCAAGCTACGGTGTGAGAATAGTGAGAGTTTTGCATAAGGCTATGAATCTTGGGAAGCATGCATAACGACCGCAGGGCCATCGATATGCGGTCATATTGGAATTTTGAGCTGGCGTGCCCTATAGCTAACATTCGCAAAGAAACCTCTGAATCAATTACTTTACTATTCAGTTAAAAGTAAAGCCATGCTATTCTTTACTTACACAGAAAAAGTAAAGGTAAAATAATGAAAGTGAGTACCAAAAGACAAATAACACTTCCAGTTGAAGTTTGCTCTGTTGCCAAAATTGATAAAGGCGATGAAGTAGACACCTTCGTAGATAGACATGGCGTTATCTCCATTGTCAAAAAATCAGTTGGAGCAGCAAACGGTGTGTTAAGAGGCCTTGAGGCGGACCTATCAGTTAGTGAATCTCAATCACTTCAAAGCACAATTAATCAATGATTGCGATTGATACAAATATATTGCTCCGATACCTGTTAGATGACGATGAACAACAAAGCCCAAAAGCGAGACAATTAATTACTGGGGATATTAAAGTATTAGTTACTGATGTCGTTTTATCCGAGACTATCTGGGTACTTACCGGTAAGCGCTATAACTTAACGCGAAAACGCGTGATTGATGTCATCCATGCCTTGTTTGCAGAACGCAACATAACGTTCGAAGATTCTCAAGCAGTTTGGCGCGCATTAAAAGATTTTACTAACGCAACACCCATAAAAATTAAAGGAAAAAGGAAACAAGCGGACTTCTCTGACGCTCTTATTCTTAATAAGGCTATTCGATACGGCGAACTGAATAATATCAAGCTCTCCCAACTTTTTATTTTTGACAGAGCAGCACAAGAAATCGACGGCATTATTGAACCTCAATAGCGCATTCATACACATGAAAACTATTTTGACTGTATGTCGGCATAGCCTTCGATTAGCGGTCATTTCATTAATCCGCTTTTTGGAAACTGAAACCAACCATTTAGTCGATAAATTCAGATTAGCGAGCTGAAAACAGGTCACTTGAAATGCGCATGATTTAGGCGCACAATTAATGCACTTATTTTGTAAGGTGAATGCAATGCGTCAAAAAGTATCCTGTAATACAACTGTTAGCCGTAACTTATTAAACGAAGCTAAATTATTAAATATAAGACTGTCAGAGGTATTCGAAGAGGCCCTTTGCAAAGCTGTGGCTTTGAAACAAAAAGAGCGGTGGTTAGAGCAAAATTCAGATGCTATTAGCAAGCATAACGAATCAATAAACAAACATGGGACCTTTTCAGAAATGATCGGGCAATTGGATGGTTGAACAGTTTTCGGTTTGTGATTATTCATCGTCCCTCGTTGTCATACTAACGAACACAGTATTTAATGATGTTGAAAGTATTTTGGTTGCACCCATAAAGCCACGGCATGACGGTAAACTAATAAAAAATCTTCAGATTCCCTGCGACATTGATGATAAGCATTTTTACCTTGACTTACTGGATATTGCGACCGTATCTAAGCGAAAATTAAAACCTATATCTGACAATGACCTCTCTTGTCATCGAGATGAGATAAAAGCAGGGATCGATTTTCTTATTGACGGTTTTTAAAATAAGGGGAGGGTATTCAATGGCTGGTATGCCCTCGATTGGACTAAACCGCTCCGCGGTAGCTGCGCCGCTTTTAACACCGACTAAATTTTAACCACCTGCGAACCGCAACTAAGCTGAGTAAAGGGCGCTTTTGCCCTGACCTTACTTAGGAGTCAGATCATGACTAATACCACTCAACCCGTTATTCCCCTTCGTCAGCGTATGATTGAAGATATTAAGATGCACAAGCTCAGTTATAAAACACAGACGACTTATATTCGAGCAGTAACGAGGCTGGCAGACCACCCTGGTCAAGCACAAGGCTCACTTCATCAAGCTTGAGTTCTTTGGTATACCGTTGTCTATCGGTCATTTCTTTCTCCAGCTAAGGTTACATTATATCCTTAACTTAACTGGACTGGTCAATTCAATTAGACCACTTCAACAATGCTTAGCGAGGGCCGAGACCCTCAGTTTATTTCGTAAATCCTTGTCGATCACTTATATTGTAGCGAGAGCCCGCCGCTAAAATATGCACTTTAAGATTAAGTAAGGTAAGTGCATCACCCGTTCTAGCCTCCGCCATTGACGAGTACTCAATATCGGATGGATCAATGATAGTTATTGCGCCACTTCCGACCACTGTAAATTCATTGTTTTCATCAATAAAGGCAGCGGTGTCTTCATCTAAGCCAATTCCAATCAAAAACGGATTATAAGACACTGCGCTTAACAAGCGCGAAAGACGATTTCGCTCGTTAAAATGTTGGTCGACCACAATCGTATTAATCAATCCCATACCCGGAGCCAAGCTTACTCCATCTTCGGTGGGCACAATACCAGTGTTACCGCCTGTGATCATATGTTGGGACACAATCGCGGCCCCTGCAGAAGTGCCAGCAATATGCACACCTTTAGCGTTTAGCCGACGAATTGCCGTCGCAATAGGTGTACCGCCGAGAATTGTCGAGAGCCTGAGCTGGTTTCCACCGGTGATAAATACACCAGTGCAGGTTTCAAGCTGTGCTAAATAGTCTTCATTTTGCGCATCACTGCGCTCAGAAATGGGCAAAAAGTGCGTTTTACCTGCACCAAGCTCGGTAAATAGTTTTTGGTAGCGCTCGCCAGTATCCTCTAATTGAGATGCGGTGGGAACGATGCATATATCTGCATCTGCTGAGCCACAAAGCGCAACAAAACGGCTTAAAATTTCAGGGTTATTTACTTTTTCTTCAGCGCCGCCAATAGGTATCACGTACCCGCGTTGCTGACCATCGACATCTGGGGATGGCATGTTTTTTCCTCACAATACACGTAACGGGTGGATCGTAGTCGACTCTTAGACGGGACGCAAAGGCTTTGTGAATATTTCTGCCTTGTGACTTTGTTTAAGCTCAATAAACAAAACGCACACTTTATCCGATAAAGTGTGCGCCTTTAATTCATTGTTAATATCAAAAGATTGGCAGCTAAAAGGTCTTAATTTGACCGTTTTAGCTTTTGTATTTAATTGAACATCCATAAGGAACGGTCATTGCATCCTCAGGAGAGTTGCCCGACTCCAGTGAAGTCATCCCTGCTACAACGTAGTTAATGGATTTGGGAATATCTGCAGGGTTAGTTGATTTAATACTGTCAATTGCACCTGCATAGCGCAAATCCCCGGCAGGATCGATAATGTACATGTGTGGTGTTGTTTTGGCCGCATACGCTTTACCCACAGTGCCCTCAGGGTCAAACAATACGTGACTGGGAGACGCGTTTCTCGAGTCAGTTAAAGCATTCGCTTCTTCTGCCGAAACATAACCTTGCTTGCCCGGTGCAGAGGAGATAATCGATAACCACACCACATCTTGTTCTTGATAATCTTTCTGCAAAGTTTGCATGTTGCCACTACCATAGTGTTTAACCACATATGGGCACTGATGATTAGTCCACTCCAGCACGACGTACTTACCGGCAAAATCTGAAAGTGACACCGTCTCGCCCATACTATTGACTAGGCTAAAATCAGGTGCTGCTTGCTCCACTTTAGCAGCAAACACGTTTACACTGAGCACAATCGCGCACGCCGCGCCCAGACACTTCGCGAAAAAATGGCGTTTGTTTGTTAACTGCTTACTTTGAGACATCGATAGAAACATAGGATAACTCCTGTTTTGCTTGGTTAAGGGCGTCTACTACAAGCCCCGGGGTTAATATTTGAGGTAATACATTCGCCGGTTTTGTACCGGCATAGACTACATACAGCGGCACACCTGCGCGCTGGTATTGCTTTAAGTACTTGAGAATTTCGTCGTTTTTATTTGTCCAATCGCCTACCATATACGTGATCAAAGGGTCTTCGAGCGCAATCTTAACCGCATCTGTGTTCAAAGCGACGTGCTCATTGACTTTACACGTAATACACCAGTCTGCTGTCATATTGACAAGGACAACTTGGCCTTGTTCCCGCTTCGCAGCTAATTCACTGTCCTCAAAAGCAAGCGCACTGTCTATTGCACTGTTGTTTGTGAGCGATGATTCGGATTTTAAAGCGGTATTTGTTGTGGCTGTGGATGAGCCCAATAAGGGGCTGGTAAACGGGAGCGCCAAACTTGCCAGCATCGCAACGCCTAATGCCCAGCTTACTTTTGCTGATACCTTTGCCATCGCCCATGCAAAAAAACTAAACGCAATTAATGCCACCAGTAAGACAAATTGTGCAATCGCTCCTTGCTGACCGGCGTACACCCAACACAGCCAGGCAACTGTGGCAAACATGGGGAAGGCCAAAAAGTGCTTAAAGGTCACCATCCAGTTCCCTGGCTTTGGTAAGAACTTGCGAAGATTGTTTGAAACAAAAAGCAGCGTAAGAGGCAGGGCAAAACCGATAGCGAGCGCGTTAAAAATCAGTAGCGTAGTCGTTGGCTCACTTACTAAAGCAACCCCCAAGGCAGCAGCCATAAAAGGTGCGGTACATGGCGATGCAACAATGACCGCTAACAAACCCGTAAAAAAGTGGCTTTTGGGGTCATCGCCAGACACTAAGCCATTCCCCAGCCCCGCCATTTTACTCCCAAAAGTAAATACATCGAGCAGAACCAGCGCAATAAAGGTAAATAGGAATGCAAGCAGCCAAATCACGATTGGGGACTGCATATGAAAGCCCCACCCCAACTCCTGACCGCCCTGCTGCAGAGCAACAATAGTTAACGCAAAAGCATTAAAACACACTATAACACCGAGCAAATACGCATTCTTATGCCAAAACCCAGTATGTGTCTGATTAAGTGCTAAGGCCTTTATGGACAAAATGGGGAGCACGCATGGCATGACGTTTAGTATTAAGCCACCCAAAAATGCGAATAATAATATGGTGAGTAGGGGCATAGATTCAGCATCTGAACTGAGTTCGTTATCACTTGATGCAAAACCGCTGGCTGATGCGATATCAAGGGATGAGGCATTGGCGCTTAAATAAAAAGCCTTTCCACCTGAGTCCGCATTGGATTTAATCAAAAACTCAAGTGGCTCATTTGTGGCTAAAAAACGTTTTGCGTTGAAATAAGCAGAACGCTCTAGCAGCACACTCACTTTGCCGTCGTTGTTTACCTGTGGCTGCGCTCCTGCGTGGTTAATCAAATCATTGCGAAAAGGGAAGACTTCCCACTGACTTGAGTTGCCTGAAGTGTTTAAGGAGTCGAATTCAATGGCAATGCTTTGTTCGTTTATTTCAAAACTGCCTTGGCTGAAATCTTCCTTGGGAAGCTGTTTTCTTGCCTGAGTGAATTCATCGCCGAATTCGCTTTTTGCAGCGCTTTCTCTTATAGGAAGTGTCAGTGTTAGCGAGGCATCACCAGGAATACAGTCTTCTTTGCACACTAGCCATGTGAGGTCGGCTTGAATGGTGATTGCGGCTTCTCTAGACGCCTCGGAGATTAAGCCCTTATCCACAAACACAGGTACCATCAACAAGTGCGTATCGCTATAACCATAATTGAGCAAATGAGCAACGGGAATCGATTCAGGAGTTGGCCATAAAATGTCGCCAAAACGGAGCCCTGCTGATTCAGCCCACTGGATTTGTGGTGCCTCACCGCTGTCGCCCGGGTTTCGCCAGTAGGTATGCCATTGCTCATCCGGCTGCATCCTAATTGCAAGCATATGCGCTTGCCCGGGCACCAGCGCGTCTACTTCGCTGAGCAAAGCCACTTTTATATGCGGGCCCTCACCCTGCCACTGACGTGTACTTTCAATGGCAACTGCATGCGACTGAAATAGGCATGTGAATAAGCTTATCGCCACCAAGCGCCATAAATGCCCTAGCCGTTTTGAAACAAGCCATTTAAGAATATGCATTAAACTTAAAAGCACCTTTGAATCTAATTTAAGACTCTTACGTAAAATATATCAAAGTGTATTGGTTTTAATGGACGATGTTTATGCTATTTTTTCGAGACTTTGGATTGTGTTTTTCGATGACTGCCTGTCTTGTTATATTTTCTCTTGGTATATCTACGGTGGCTAGCGCAAGCACTAATGATGATGCCAACACACAAAGCCTCGCCGACATGCGATATGAATATCGTGTACTTATCATCAGTCATGAGCCGCACGAGAACATAAAACTTGCCGAGATGCTTGAACGCGACGAGGATGAGCTTGTGGCAAGAAAACTTCGAGTATTTTTGTTCAACCCTCAAGCAGAACAAGCACAAATTTCCGAATGGAACGGGCAAGCAATGGGCACCACCCTGAAGTCTGAAATTCAGCAATCAAGTGAAGCAGGTAAAAGTGTATTGATCGGATTAGACGGCTTCAAGAAAGGCACATTTACTAACGAACAGTTAAACGATGTTTTCGCTGCAATTGACCGCATGCCAATGCGAAGAGCCGAAATGAACAGAAATTGAGCGCAACGTCACTTCCTTAAATATCCAAATCGGCACGGTCCAAATGAATATCAATATTTGCCGCCCGCGCAATTCTGTGGCAGTCATTCCAGAAACCCATATAGTCGGAGCGTTTTGTAGGGTCGTCTCTAAGCGGCCTATAGTTGTCATTCATGGCAAGATAAATAATTGCTGAGCGCGACATCCCAAAACTCATGCCTTGGGTTTCGTTTTTTCCGGCATATCCCATAATGCGACTATCTGGAGTGGGCTGGGGTGTTATCGCCACCCCTCTTAGTCCTTCCACGGGTTTAGTTGAGCGCGGGCTAATATCCTCAAATATCCCCGCAGAGCGACGTTGATATTGCCTTAAATAATCGACCCCGCCTTTCATTTCTGCTCTTGTTTGACAGTACATTACAACTTTGTCTGCACGCTTAAGAGATTGCAGGCCTGGTACCATCAATTTCACAGAGCTGGGAAAGTCAAAGCCTGGGGGTTTAGGCAGACTCATATAGTATGCCAAATCGGTAAATACTTTCGGGCAATGAATAACTTGAGGGGTCACATAGATTCGATATTTTGCCATCCCATCTCGCTTGGGACCGATGTACCAAAGAAACTTATCTAGAATAAATGACGGGTCGCTCTCGAAAAGCTCTAATTCAGTTCTTGCCGCCCTAAACGTATGGGTTTTTGGGTCGAGTATGCTAAAAGCTTGATGCGTTCTGGTAAATTCTTTAAACGAAGCCAACAAAGCAGAGTCATTGTTTAGAATTTCATTTAGTGATGCCGCCTTATCGGCCAAAGTTGTCGCCCTTATTCTCCCTAATTCACTGCCCTGAAAGTGAAATCTCGCAGCCCCGCATGCTCTAAACTCGTTTTCGAAGTTGGTTAAAAATACGCACCAGTCAGGCCTTGCGATGGACTCATGATAAAAATAATATCGATAAATTCGAGAGACTCTTTCTTCGGCATTTCTACCTGCCATAATATGTACTCGATTGTTCCAAGCCATTTGGGCAAATTCGAGAAATTTAACGCTTGCGCTAGCCATGCATACTCCTGAGAAAAAGCGAAAGGGCCTAAGGGCCTATTCAAGCGATTACGATCTCAAACTCTCAAAAGTTGCATGGCCGTTGTTTAGATAATTCCTGAAGGGCGACTGTTAATCGAAGTTATTTACGCGGTATTGTCACATTTACGTTTTTACGCTCATGTTAGGGCATTCAAACAACGAAAGCAGACACGTACAGCAAGCTTGTCTATAATGCTGAGAGAATTAGGAATGTGTCATTCAGGTAAGCTAGGCATTTAGCTTCCATGGTGTTGGCATAAACATAAGAAGAAGACATACTTGAATACCTCTGAGCAAGCACAAAACCCACAAATAAATAGCTCTGTCACTATTATTCTCAATGCAGATGTTTACGCACCGCAGTCACTTGGCATGAATCACCTGCTAATTGCGGGCGGAAAGATTATATATGTAGGTCCTGACAAGCCCAAGGTAAACGATGCCATAGCCGCCGATGTGATTGACTTAGAGGGAGGAGCCGTCATCCCAGGCTTTATCGACTCTCATACTCATATGACAGGTGGTGGCGGTGAAGCAGGATTTTCTACACGCGTACCGCCTGTGCCGCTTAGTAAGTTTACCCGCGCTGGGGTGACAACCGCCGTTGGCCTTTTGGGCACAGACGATGTAACGCGCAACACCGAGTCTATGATTGCGCAAGTGTATGCCCTCAGAGAAGAAGGCTTTTCGGCCTATTGCTATACGGGTGGTTATCATTTACCCCCTACAACGCTTACCGGCTCGGTTAAATCTGACATCGTGTTTATTGAGCCCATCATTGCAGTGGGCGAGCTTGCCATTAGTGACCATCGCTCTAGTCAACCCACCTTAAACGAGCTATTAAAGGTTGCTTCTGAAGCACACGTGGCTCGACTCATGACCGGCAAAGCGGGCATCCTGCATTTGCATTTAGGTGACGGGGAACGAGGATTAGGACTGGTGAGGGTAGCACTCAGTGAATCAGAAATTCCTGCGCGCACGTACAACCCAACGCATGTGAATAGACGCAGGGAACTATTTCATGAAGCATGCGAGCTGACCAAACAAGGCTGCTGGATAGATGTAACCGCCTTTGAAACTGGCGATGTTGGCTATGAGCCAGCAGATGCAGTAATGCGCTACATGCATTCTGAGTTTGCACAAGATAAGCTCACCGTAAGCTCAGACGGCGGTGGGTGTTTACCCACTTTCGACGGCTGCGGACACTTAACGCATATGGACTTCGCAGATTCACAAGCCATGACAGATGTGTTTTATCAAGTGCTTGATGAAGGCCATGGTTTAGATAAAGTATTGCCGTTTTTTACCAGCAATGTAGCTGAAATTATGAAGTTTGAGCATAAAGGCCGCATTGCTCAAAACCTAGACGCTGATCTAATTGTGCTGGATGACAACAAGCGTATTAGAAGCGTTATGCTGCAAGGGCGTTGGCATGTGTTTGACGGTGAGCAGAAAATTAAAGGGACGTTTGAGTAATAAAAGATAAGACGACTTCAACTCGACTTTCCTTGCCCTAGAAAGCTCGACTTCTATGCTGGATGAAATGACGTGTTTAGCATGTAAGTTGAGCTTAAAATTAGTCCTTAACAATTAAACAGTATCCAAACGGTCATTAATCTAAACCGTCAAAAACTATCCACGCTTCCAATCAGCCAAGACAATGTAGCTTGAATAAGTCTTAACTCATCACGATTAAACTCCTTCGCAACTGTTCATCAAACCTCGTCGTAAATCATAAAAAATGGTGCACAACTGCTATGCGATATTGGTTAACAGGAGAATAATGATGACAATTGTTCGTTTTGGTAAATTTACGGCTGGTGACGTTTTTCCAACTGAGGCGGAGTTTAGAAAGAAGATAGGCCGCAGCGGATTCTATAAAACCTTTTCATCGTCGAACAAATACCTAGATGAAATTTATACTTGTCTAAACCGAGCGAAATTTATGCCTAATGACATGGGGGCGATGCGACGACTCAGAAAAGCGTGTGCACGTTGGGTGAACAAGAAAGGTCAAAAGTCTTCCAATACGTCAAACCGAGAAAAGCAAATTGTCGAACTGGGTTTAAAAGCCAGTGATCACTACTACATGCTAGTGAATCGAATGTACCTTGATAAAGGTAGGCAAGCTCGCTTAGAAGAACGCGCTGAAAGAGGAAAAATAAGCGATACAATTAAGATGAATATGGCTGGGCTACCAGCAGGAAGAAGCTTAGGCAGCAATTATAAGATGGAACGATTTACTACAAACCATATTAGTCATCATGTGCTAACAGAAAGAGATTGGAATACCTATGTTACAACGCACAAGTCACGACTAGGGTTTGAAGATTGGGCTGAGATGATCGCCTTACCTGACAGGGAAGATGATGTCGCGACGTTGCACTATACATACTCAAACGGCACAGCCGAACAGATAAGGGGCTCTGGCGTTGAATATTTAAATGACGAACAAAGAGAAGATTATCGTATTGTTTCACAAGGGGGCAGACTCTTTTACGCCGTTAATCGCATTGACTCAGACTTCCCTACACCTGTAAACACATCAGGAATGAGAGGTACAACTGGGACAGATTTTGGCATTTACGTCATTGATTTACAGATGAATATTTACATCAATAAACCACAGTCATCACAGTTTCATCATAGTTCGTTTTTGGGCGGAGCGCCTGTATTCGCCGCAGGGGAGATGGCAATTCATAACGGCCTGCTCAGAGGTATCAACAACAAAACGGGGCACTATGAGGCAAGTCGCAATGAACTACACGAAACTCTGAAACTGTTAAAGCGGATGCATGTGAACTTTCATAATGCAGTCACTCAAGACCGCTCTATGGTGCGCACAAAGTGGTTTAAAGTAAATGATGTTTTAAGGGCCGACTGTAATTTTGAAGCGGACATCTTGGCGAGTAAACCAGACAATGGCGTGCCGCAGTTTTAGATATACACCCTTTTTAGAGTGGCGCACCCGGAGAGATTCGAACTCCCGACCCATTGGTTCGAAGCCAATTGCTCTATCCAGCTGAGCTACGGGTGCGTGTTTTGTATGAGATGCTTTATGAAAAGCAAACGTAACATAATCGGACTGAGGCGCTACGTCAAGCAATCTGAGACTAGCTGAGCGTTTTTAAATCAATTACTACTGAGATACACAATTATTCACGAGAAGTGCGCGCTGTTTAAACTCACTTGGCATGCAGTCTTCCATACTTTTAAATGCGCGATTGAAGGTGCCTACCGATGCAAAGCCACTTTCTAGCGCAATGACCAATAGCGTCCATTTGGCTGAATCAGGGCTTTGCATAAGGTCTTTTGCGTGCTCAATGCGCCTTTGGTTTATAAAAAAGTTGAAATTAGGCGCATTAAAATGATGGCGTATGATTCGGCTCACTTTGTATTCAGGCACACCAAGTGCATTTGAAAAGTCGAGCATTTTCAAGTCCGCTTTAAGGTATATCCGCTCTACCTGCATTAAACGCTCAATCTCATTTATTAACTTTGGCTCAGCACACCTTTCTGCTCGCTGTTCTTTTTTAAGGAATACGGCGATATTAGTTTCGATAGTCTTGCCACGCTGATACAAAATCCATTGCACAACCAACATAATGCTGATTGCAGATGCACTCATGATCCACGGAAATACTGCAGTAAAGCTTTCGCTTGGCAATAGCCCTCGAGCAATCACCGAGCATGCAACAACGGCAAGGGCAAAAGTGGAGGCAAAAACTATGCGGTACAGCTTTTCTCGTGAAGACTGAGAATGAAAACCGCGTATAGCCTCCCAAAAGGACAGCAATAGAATGGTGGAAGACAAAAGATTGGTAATTTCCCCAAGTGAATTGTCGACTCGTAAAAATGTAGCGCTTGGTGAGTCGCTGATTTCATTCAAAAATAATAAACTTTGGTTTGCCATTACCAGTAGCGCAATTGCAATCGCAAGAATGATGTGGCGCGCAGCAATGGGTGGCTTTCCATGCTCATCAACATCACGAAACAAGGCTCTTGAAATTAGCCACATCACATTACACGTGCCACAGGTCAATAAACCCAAAACGTAGCGATATGCGCCTAAAGAATCGGCGCTAAAATACTTTAGACTTACCATCGCAATGGAGCCGCAAAACATCGCGAATAAAATATGTTCAGCCTTTTTATTAGGAACAAGTATCTGCAATAACATGCCACTCAAGCTAATCATCAATAACAGAAAATAGGGGAAATCGGCGGACATAAGCATGCTTAAAATAAGGTTGAGATGTTAAGAATAATAAGACACAGCTGACAAGGCAATGTTATTGGGTGGGGGTTTTGTTAGCAAGTGTTTCTGCTGTTATCTGATTTAATAAAAACCGTAGTTCAAATTCCGAATTTGGAGAGATTTAGCCTCCGATCACCGTCATATTCATCGTCACATTGTTACGCCATGAATGAGAGAAACAAGACGATGCAGCAATATACACACACAGACCCGAATCTTCCCGGCAAACCCCTTACCCTTCGCTTTTTGAACAACAGTATAAAGATGTGGGTGCTGATTGCTCTTATCGGTCAATGGTTTTTCACGCTTTATATTTTACTTGGTTTTGCCTATCCACTTGCACTTGGCGGGCCTCAAAATATCGACTATTCGCACATGATTGAAGGCTACGTGGCAGGCGACACCAGCGGTAACTTTATTTTGCTTATGCATATCATTCCGGCTTCACTCTTGAGTTTAAGCGGTATATTTCAATTGGTCCCTTTTATTCGCAAAACCTATCCGCGCTTCCATCGCTACAATGGCAGAGTATTTTTGAGCATCGGGTTACTTGGCGCCCTTAGCGGTTTATATCTAACGTGGATAAAAGGCACGCGCTTATCTGACTTTGGCGCTTTGGGGATAACCCTTAATGGATTGTTAATCCCAATCGCCGTTTATTTTGCCTGGAAGTTTGCGCGCCAAAAACAGTTTGAAAACCATATGATGTGGGCAGTTCATGCGTTTATTCTCATCAACGGTGTATGGACATTCAGACTATATTTGATGTCTTGGTTTGTCATTGGTAACGCAGCATTTGGTGCATCGCCCAGTCTTGAAGGGCCGTCGGGCATCTTCTTATCTTACGCGTGCTATCTGGTGCCGATGTGTATTGCACAAATCTATTTTTGGGGGCGAAAACAAAGCCAGCGCTACAAAGTAAACATTAGCATTGGCTTTGTCTTATTCGGCGTAGTCACTACCGCACTGGGTGTTGGTTCCGCATCGCTGTTTATGTGGTGGCCGAGAATAGCGGGTGCGTTGTAAGAATCCTTGAAAGCTCTGGATTAATGTCACAGGCGTGGTATCTAAACTAAACCAATTCACCTCGATGCTTAGTCTTTTTTCTTGGCGGCCTGCTTTGCTTCAAACGCAGCTTGTTGTTCTGGGGTCGCTGGGGCTTGATGATTCTCCTTCCACTGAGAATATGGCATACCATATATGGCTTCTCGAGCAGCATCGTAATCAATATCAAGGCCTCTTGCCTGAGCTTCGGCTGCGTACCATTTTGAAAGGCAATTGCGGCAGAAATCTCCAACGAGCATGAGGTCGATATTTTGCACATCTTTGTTGTTGTCTAGATGAGAAAGCAAACGACGAAAGGCCGCAGCTTCAATTTCGATTCTTTGTTGTTCGGTCATATTTTCGCTTAATTTATAGTTTGTAAGTAATCACTTATATTTACAGGAATTGAGACTAACCACCTAGCATAGCCAAATGCGAGGTAGCGCCGGTATATCCTTCTTTGAGGTAATGTGTAGCCTCTTTGTCAGATAAAAGTTCAACCAAAGCTTGTTGGAGTGCAGCGGGATCCGCTTGTTGCATGTATGGGCGAAGATCTATACCCATTTCGGCAAATAAGCAGAGGTGCAACTTACCTACAGAGGAAATTCTTAAGCGGTTGCACGATGCACAGAAGTCTTTGCTGTAAGGCATGATTAGGCCAATTCTGCCTTCGTACTCAGGATGATTAAATTCTTCAGCGGGCCCAGCAGCCTTGTCTCTAATTACTTGTCCCCAGCCTTGCTCTAACAAGTCTCGCTTGATGGGCTCACCGGAAATATGATTTTGTTTGAAGAATTTAAGATTATCCCCAGTTTGCATCAGTTCGATAAATCGCAAAGTAAGCGGTTTATCCTTTATCCATTTCAAAAATCTCGACATTTCATTGCCGTTGTACTGTCGTAACAGCACGGCATTTATTTTCACTTTAAGGCCTAAACTAAGCGCTTTATCTATGCCCCGTAAAATACTCCCCAGCTTGTCATGACCGGTTATGCTCATAAACATGTGCGGGTCGAAGCTATCAATGCTGATGTTAAGCGAGTTTAGACCTGCATCGAACCAGCGCTGAACATCTTTCTCCAAGCGATAAGCGTTAGTGGTCATAGCAACGTGTTTTATGCCATCAGTGCTTGCGCAAAGTGCGATGATCTCTGTTAAGTCTTTGCGAAGAGAAGGCTCGCCGCCGGTGATGCGAATTTTTGAAGTGCCAAGACCTGCGAAAGCCTTAGCAAGCGTATTCAGTTCTGGTACAGTCAAAAAAGACTTTTTAGTATCCCTTTGATAGCCATTTGGCAAACAGTAATCACAGCTGAAATTGCACACGTCGGTAATCGACATGCGCAAATAGTGAAATTGTCGTCCAAATTTATCTTCTAACACTTGCTCTCTCATGATTATGGTTTGTTACTAGCTAGCTTGCGCTTTACCTAAACATACAATACAACAATTCCATTGGCGCAGCTAAGATAATCAGTTAATTTATCCAAGTCTCAAGCCTTTAATCTTGGCTTGAGCCCATTGCTCGCAAAACGGTGTTATTTTTTTGAGACTAAACTTAATGGACTAAGGTTTCGTAATTCACCTAATTGCGCACTAATTCTCGCTGGCAAAGTTGTTCGCGTATCTCTTTGCCTTGGCGTAATGTCATCTAAAAAGTCACTACTAAGACAGGCACCAGCAATGGATTTGATATTTTTCGACTTAGACGGCACCTTGCTAAATGCTGAATCAAAGATAAGTCAGTTTACGCAAGAGACTCTGTCTTTGTTAAATAAAAATAATATCGCATTTAGCGTTGCGACCGGTCGGACAATGCTTTCAGCGCAGAGCATTATCGCTCAGCACGCATTTGAATTGCCTCAAGTATTTAATAACGGCGTCACCGTTTGGGACCCTCGTCAGGAGCAGTTATCGCTTCACAATGTATTGAGCAACGACGAAATTCTTATTGTATTGGATTCTGCCGTTACCCATCACATCACGCCTTTTGTCAACGCCATGAAGGGTCGCGAACACTACATTTTCCATAGCAACACCCTGCATGAAGTTGAGTGCAAATTAGTGTCGGAGTTTTTCTCGCGCACTGACGCAAAGTTAATGCCGCTTGAAGCATTAAGTGGTGAATTTGAAGTAACAAATATCAGTATGATTGGTTTAGCAGCTCCGATAAAAAGCATTTGGCAGCAACTAAACAAACATGAAGGTCTTATTGCCTATTCAGGCGCAGCGCACGAGGGCAAAGACTATCGATGGATTGATGTTCATCATCGCTTCGCCAACAAAGGCTCAGCAGTCGAGCAAATCAAGGCACAATTGGATGCCAAAAACGTGATCGTTTTTGGCGATGGAGACAACGACTTAAGTATGTTTGAAATTGCAGATGAACGTTACGCTCCTCAGAATGCCATCGAGGAAGTTAAAGCTCAGGCAAACGATGTAATTGGACACCATCATGAGGACGGTGTTGCCCATTTTTTGCGGCAGCGGTTTTCGCTTTAAGTCTCTGCTTTTTTGAAATCAAAGGTGAGTATATGAACATCGTAAAAGTCTTATCTATCAGTTCAGGCGTGTTACTACTGAGTGCCTGCTCAGTCTTTGGTGACAGTGGCGTAGAGTCTGCTCCCTATACCTTATTAGTTGAAGATAAGGCAGCGCAAATAGAAGTAAGAAACTATGAGTCTATGGTTTTGGTATCAGCAAACATGCAGGGCGACGGTCGCAATAGCGCGTTTAGAAAGCTCTTCAAATACATTACAGGTGCCAACGAGGGTGAGAGAGAAATCGCCATGACTGCTCCTGTTTTCATAGACCAAGATAACGCTGCTCAAAATTCAGAGGGCGCTGAAATTGCGATGACCGCTCCGGTTTTCATGAATGAAAATACGAATGAACCCTCAATGTCTTTTGTTATGCCAGCGAGCTTTACCATCGACACTACCCCGATTCCTACTGACCCAGAAATTACCGTATCAGAAATTACGGATTATAAAGTAGTTGCGATAAAATTTAGCGGCACGCTGGGGGACGCTAACGTAGATGAGCATACACGCTTGTTGGTAAATTGGGCAAAAGACAAGGGCTACAACCTTAAGTCTGAACCTGTCTTGGCGGGATATAATGGCCCGTTAACACTTCCGATGTATCGGCGCAATGAAGTGTTGATTGAAATCCAGTAACATGCAAAACACCGCAAGCTTGATTTACAACAAGCTATAAATCAAAACGATTAGGCAGCAGCTCACCCAAGGTTGACTGCCATGTCTTGCTTTGTGAGACATTGCTTGAAAAGACTGGCGCATCTGCATCGTGCATAAACTCAGTGACTACCTGACGACATGCACCACAGGGTAACACCGGATCGCTTTGATTGGACATCAAATAGACAGCCTTTATGGATTTCATACCGTTGACAACGGCATCACCAACCGCATTACGTTCGGCACATAAGGTTAAGCCATATGAAACATTTTCAACATTCACGCCATAGGATATTTTTTCTTCCCCGCCATCTTCATATACCACTGCTGCGGCTACCTTGACAGTCGAATATGGACTATAAGCTCGAGAGAGGTTTTCCTCGAGCCTAGTGAGAATCTCTGTATGCTTCATTGACTACTGCTTATTACATTATTTATTCAATAAGCCTTTTAATTTATCACTCGCTTTGTCGAGCAACTCATCTTTTTTCTTATCGACTTCTTCTTTAATGCGTTTTTTCGCTTCTTCTTCAAGCTTGTTTTTCGCTTCCTCCTTGGCTTGTTTAATCACATTATCGAGCATAGCGTCAGCGATAGCCGCACCGACTTGATCAGCGGGTATACCGTTTGGTTTGCCAATTGAGCCTGCGCTAAATGATGGCAATGTCACTTCATACGCTTTTTGCTCAAGCTCAATATCGCCGGTGGGAAGGTTTTCAAAATTCAGCATCAATCGAGCGGCATTTATCGTAACATTTTCAACAATCACCAAAGGGTTAGCGCCAGGTTCTGAAGCAGGGGCTGGCTCACTGGACTGAGGTAAGGCACTTTGCAAATTGTCTTTTAACACAATTAAGTTGCCTTGACCGCTAGCATCCAGCTCATACAATATTTCAGGAGCGTCCAAAGAAACCTCTTGTACCACATATGGTTCGCTTGCAGAACCGCCTAAGTCTAAGGTAATTGCGCCTAAACTAAACGCATCTGCGTCACTAAAGCCTTGTGGATTTTCGACGTCAATATCGCTGATGGTCATTCGCCCCTCTGCAAAGGCTAAGTCGACATTAAATACCGTCACCTGAGTACCAAGAAACTTACTCCCTTGCTCTTCAATTTGTGCTTTGATAATGTTGCCAGCCTCACCGGACAGATACCATAGGCCACCTGCGACCAATGCTAATATTACAATGATTACAATCAGTACTTTTTTCATGTCTCTTCCTTAATATAAAAAGGCCTGTTGATGTTTGAACGAACTTACTCGTGCAAAGTTCAACAACAACTGGAGTGGCGAGTATGCGTCTGCGAAATTAGTTGCGAAGAAGTCAGTATAGAACAATGCGCGTCAAGATTTTAGCGATTATTGAAGTGCTAAGCTAACTTGTTTAGTCACACTATTGGGTTTATTCTGGGCGCTATGAAAATTTATCAAACTTTATCTATACTACTTATTTGCTGCCTTCTGGCTGCCTGTAATGCGACACAGGGTCTATCTGTATTTTCATTCACAGATGCGCAGTTAGAGTCTGCACTTCGCAAACAGCTTCCAAAACTTAGCGATGATCTGCGATTACTTGGTGTGCCAGTTGAGTTTAATGTGAATGACATCAATGCGCAAATTGGCCCAGATGGGCGGGATGTCATTCAACTGAGTTTAGATTCAGGGGCGCAAATTAATGCCCTTATGCTGAAATATTCTGTGGGTTTGATGCTCGAAGTTGAAGGTAGCCCAGAATACAATAGTCAGGAAAAAGCCATTTATTTACGAAATGTGCGCCTACTCGATTCACGCATTAGTGCCGGTAGCTATAAGGGCAATCTCAATCTATTAGACAAACAAGCAATGAATGTCGTAAATGCGTTTTTGGATAATAACCCGGTATATAAATTGGATATGAGCGACCCTAAAGTGGCGATGATTGCCAAGCTGCCGCTGGATATGAAAGTATCGCAAGGTGCTATCACAGTCGTCCCTAGCCTATAACTAACGTTCAATTAGCTTCTTGTTTTTTGGTTTCTTAAACTGTTCGACTACAAGTTCTCGGCTCGTGAATAATATATATTAAGTGAAGGAAAGTTCGATATGAACAACTTTGAATTTAAAAACCAGACTGAAATCTTGTTCGGCAAAGGGCAAGCATCTAAAATCTCAGAACGCATCCCAACTGATGCCAATGTGTTATTCCTCTACGGCGGTGGTTCAATTAAGAAAAACGGCGTGTTTGATGATGTCACTAAAGCCTTGAAAGGGTTTTCTTACGTCGAGTTCTCAGGGGTTGAACCCAACCCAACGTTCGAAACGCTTTTAAAAGCCTTAGCTGTTATTGAAGAGCAAAATATCGATTTTATTCTTGCCGTGGGTGGCGGCAGTGTGATTGATGGAGCTAAATTCCTCGCCGCCGCTGCCAATTTTGATGGTGAGCCTTGGGATATTCTCGAAAAAGGTGCTCAGTTTTCAAATCCATTACCAATTGGCGCAGTATTAACGCTTCCAGCAACAGGCTCTGAAAGCAACGGCAATTCTGTTGTGACTAAAAAAGCCACGCAACAAAAACTCGCCTTTGGTCACCCAAGTGTACAACCTGTGTTTGCGATACTTGATCCAGTCTATACCTTTACCTTACCCTCCAAGCAAATCAGCAATGGTACCGTTGATGCTTTTGTGCACGTGATAGAACAGTATTTAACCTACCCCGTTAACTCACCTATCCAAGACGGATTTGCCGAAACCATTCTTAGAACCTTAATTCAGGAAGGGCCTAAAGCCTTACAAAATCCGAAGGATTACGATACAAGAGCTAATGTCATGTGGGCAGCCACGATGGCACTTAACGGGTTGATTGGACAAGGCGTTCCACAAGACTGGGCAACCCATATGATCGGTCACGAATTTACCGCGTTGTACGGCCTTGACCATGCTCAAACACTCGCCATTGTTTTACCCGCTTTAATGCGCAGACAAAAGCAGCAAAAGCGTGCAAAAATCATTCAGCTTGGCACCGAAGTCTTTAAACTGGAAGCTAATTCAGAGGATGCCCTAGTAGAAGCCACCATCGACGCCACACAAGCGTTCTTTGAACAAATGCAGGTCAAAACCCATATTTCAGATTATGGGCTTGAAAAATCTGCAGTCGATGAGGTACTTGCAAAGCTTAAGGAAAACGCCAGATTCAAACTTGGCGAACACCAAGACATCACTTTGGATGTTTCAAAAGAAATACTAGAAATGGCCTATTGATTAACTCTGTTTAATCCAAGAAGGTACTTAAATATTTTGCCAGCTCAAGCATGGCAAACTGTCCTGAAATGCGCTCAGCGTCCGAATTGTAATTAGTATTGGTATTCACATCATAGGCAAAACTGTTGCCATTTTTGTCCTGGATTGCCTCAATACCCGCTACTTGCACATTGTTCGCTGCTAAAAATGCCTCATATTTATCGATGAATGGCGGACGGTAATCGTTGAGAATTTCAAATTTAGCTTTAGCTGCTGATGATACGCTGTCGGTGGGGCAGAATAAGTCGTCGATGGCACATGCGTCTGCGGGGCACAGCTCAAAACCTTCGGAGGTATCAACTTGTACCGCATATAAGAACTTTCCGCCGATAAATTCATGACGAATAATGTAGGGGGCTGGCGCCTCAATATATTGCTGCACTAAGGTGATACCGTCTACTGGTTCGTCAAAATCTGGCCCTTCGACATAACGTTCTAAAGCCTCAATGGAATGGAAGAGCTGCACGCCCTGGCCTTTTCCTGCCCGGTTGTGCTTAGTAATAAAGGATGACTTATCGAGTGTCTTTGCTGCTTGTATAATTTGTGCTTTACCAACTGCCACAATGGTTTTAGGCGTTGCAATACCGGCATGATTTAAAGCCATATACTGGTTTACTTTACTGACTTCCAGACGAAGCGCTCGGTTACCGTTAATCACTTTACAATCATGCCGCTCAAGCCAGGCTAAGACAGATTCTGCATACTCGGGCGCATATCGATGGTTTCGGGTATGCGAAGATGCGCTGATGCGGTTGTAAAATACCCCTGCTGGGGGGCTGGACGATAAATCAAGCGTCCCCTCATCTAAATGCCACATTTCGTAAGGGAGCTTTAGCTCATCAAGCCTATTTTGCAGATGAACCGTCCATTCATTATTTTCATGTAAAACATGTATTTTTGACATTGTCCTGTCTCTTTATTCTGCCATTTTGCCACTAGTTACGACAAAAAATTGAAAGTTAATACTTATTCGCTCACACCCAAATCCCAAAGCCACGCCGCTTGCTCAAGCACTAATTCACGATCTTCTTCGAGCAAAAACTTCGCATTGACTGCATCGCTGATTGCGCGATTTAAAGCATTGCGGTAGCCGTCCCAATCTCGATAACGCTTGATGATGCTTTCTTTGGGCAAGAGCTTAATCGATCCTCTAAAATCCATCATTTCGTCATGCGCAAATTCTGCTTTGTGGCGCAAAACATACGGTAAAAAGCTGGCTAATGGCTCAACTAATAATGGATGCTGAACACCGCCTAACTCATTCCCGTACTCGTTGATAGCCGGTACCGGTGGAACCACAGTGGCCAAGATACGAGGCGGATTTAAAGCAATGATTCCTTGTTTCCACTGGTCTCCATAATCGTAAATGTATGCGGTGTGTGGGCTTTTGGGTTTGGCCAAAGCACTCAGTACGTTGGGAAGCCTATATTCATCAAAGGGCACTAAGGTATTGTCTGCAAACCTTGGGAATTGCGAATCAGGTGGTGTTTTGTTGAGCGCGACCCAATCTGTCAAATTGCTCAATAGGGCCCGCAGATTAAGCAACAAATTGAGAGGATTACCCTGAAAATAGCCCTCAACACCTTCAATTCTCTTCACGTTACGTTGCTGCTCAACAAAATGTTGAGCAGAAGCAAGGTGATAAATTCTTTCACTCGCTAATGGTTCCACATCTTTGTTGTTGTGAGTATGGATAAGCGCCGAAGCACGGCCCCAGTATTCATAGCCCGTATTGGTAAAAAACACCTTAGGATGATGCTCTGTTGGTAAATGTGACATTAAGCCATCGCTTTTGCCAGTCAAAGGATGAGGCAATTCAGTGCTCGCAAATGGAAAGACGTCGGTCGGATAAAAGAAGGCTGACATCCTATGCGCATCTCTTGAGGGTTGCCCAAAACGATGATTAAAACTCCCACGACCAGCGCCAGCAGTGTGAATAAGCATCCCATCAAAAGCCGAAGTACCTGATTCGGTTTGATTAAAACCTTGATATAAAAAGTGCCGTAGCCACCTACCGGTTTGCGATACCCCAAATGCAATGGTTTTGGGGCTTGCGAAAAGCGAGTCTTGTTGCTTGATATACTCGGCAGTGTCTCGAATGAGCGCTAAACCTAAACCAAGTACGATAGAATGTTGTGAAGGATAGACGAGCTCATAAATCCCCGGAGAAAATTCGCCGATAATGGCATCACCTTCTTCAGAAAAGGACCAATTTGAAGCAGATACGACTTTTTTAATCTCGTTAGGACCCGTTCGATAGGTAAGATAGGCTTCTTTTTCTCGTGAGCGATCAATCAAATAAAGCACATCGATATTATCTCTATGTGCTACTCGTAGGGTCTCGCTTTTGCTTTCTAGGGTCCAATCACTGCGCACTAGACCGCTTGTGCCAGAGGTACGTGGCAGCTCAACCGACATGTTCTTTCCATCGGCAAATACATCGGCCTGCCAACCCACCCACAGAACGGATAATCCCAGACGCTGAATCAAGCCATCGCCCAAGCTTGCTGCAGAATCAGGCACTGGATTGGAGGGCGCGTTGTTAAAGTAGCGCAGCGATGCTTTCGAGCCACGATTGCTGATTTCAAAAAGCGTGGCTTTGCGTGCCTTAGGATCCACAGGCTGAATAATAAAGAACGTGGATTTTGCCCTTACTTTTCCATCGCTTTGAGCGGCTAATTCAATGTCGACTATGTTTTGGTTTTGCTCAAGCATTGGGGCAAATTCGAAGTGCAAATAGCCTTGCATACTTTGCAATTTAATACCGAAAGCTTCAAATTCGCGTTGTTCATTTACTTCAACATCTACAAGCTTGGCAGAAGTGATATGGGCGCTAAATAAAAGCGCTATCAGTAGTATTAAGCGCATAGGACTGGTTCTCACTCTTACCGACAGTGGATGGAGTATTATGTTGCCTGAATCGCATCACAATGTCGTTAAACTTCTGATTTATCCTCTGGATTGCGAATTGCTGAGGCGATGGACACCCATCAAAAGTCTAAGCCATAAACATTAAGGCGTGACGGGTGCCTGAGAGATACTCGTTACCAGACTCTACACTGATAGACTGTTTTCAATAAGCGTGATGGCATCATTTAAGGCTTTCTGGGAATCAGCAATTATCTCTAGTCGAGAGTCAGGGGCTTCATCGTATTCACTGATGCTAAGCTCATCCCCGTTCGCATTAAAGGCAAAAATTCCTTGGGATGTAATCATCACTCCCTTCATTCGAGTGAGATTGAGGCTGTTAAAAACATCATTGATCGTTTCGAAATCGAACCAGTGCTGAGCAGGCCACACCCAGCCACATGAGAAAAACCCCTCACCCTCACTTTGTTTTTTGACAGTTGAGCTTGGGTTTTGAATCACCGCTCTTGCAAGTTGAGCTGAGGTGCTTGTGGCTTGTGATATTGACGATTCGGCGCGCCCTGTGATTATGGGTTTCGCTTTGTTGCGATGAGCGAATTTACTTGAGCGTTTAAGTAAGGCCAGATCAATGCTTCCTAGATCTGCAGTCACTACGGGTGTTTTTTCACAGCCTATTTCGTTCAAGTATTGGTGTAATTGTGAAATTTCATCACCTTGATACAAATCAGATTTGGTGATCACTATGTTGTCTGCAACATCAAACTGCTGCTTAAACGTTTGATGCTCCCGCCAGCGCGGATTGCTCAATCTGCGCGCATCGACCACACACAGTGTACTTTGCAGTTGAATGACGTCTTGGTAATGTTCAGCACCTAAGGTTTCAATTACTTCTTTGGGATGGCCCAAGCCCGTAGGTTCAATAAGCAGACGATGGGGTCGAGCAGCTGCGAGTAGCTGATTTAAAGCGATATGCATCGGTAAGCTTGAGGCGCAACACATGCAGCCTCCAGGCACTTCGCGAATAAATAGGCTCTGTATTTGTGAGCTATCATCTTGCGAAGCGGTTTTAGGCGAACTTTGCGTGCGAGTATTAAGTAAAGCCGCATCTATGCCTATCTCGCCAAATTCATTTACTAGTACTGCCCATCTTTCATCAGCAGGCTTCGCTTCCAACAGTTTTTGAATAAGGGTGGTTTTTCCGGCACCTAAAGCACCGGTAATGATATTAGTAGGAACAGACGTTATTATTTTCATTTAAGTTTGATTCATCAAAGTGCCCACAAAAGGGCACGCTTGCTCTCTCGTTTTTTATTATCCTAGATTGGAAACATAAAAAGCCTGAGAGCAAGGTGTCGCTATCATCAGTCCTCGTGCTCGGCAATGCCCAACCACGTTAAACTCGCCGGAACAAAGTCTAACTCAAAATCGCCTTCAATTTCTCTATCTTCAATGTGCACCATCACAACATGTTGAGCAATTGGATCTGACACGAAAGCATAGCCACCGTTTTGTGACACAGTCATGCTAAAATTCTGCCCTTCAGGCATGAGGCTTAAGTCTTGCTCGCTAATGTCGATACGCCCTTCAAATTCAAACTCATTTACACCCGCATGCACGTGACCTGACAATACGGTTAAAAATCCTAAGCTGTCTAGAATTAAGGCATGCTCACCATCATAGGTAAATGAATATGCAATAGGACGAGCGCCATCTTCTGGCTGCCAATCAATCATTTCCATGCTGTTCGCTTCAGCGTCAAGGCTTAGCACAAAGACTTCACCTGTGGCGCGATTACTTGCGACTCCAATAAACGCTTCTGCATCGTGATGACCATAAATTGAGCCAACACGAGCAGAGCCAATTGCATCAATGTTTTCGATTTTACTCGCTTCAAATGCATTATCGTGTTCATGAGCAACCAGCACGCCATCTCCACAGCCAAAGAGCACTGCGTCGTGATTTTGCGCTGCGCCATGTAAGTCTGGGCAATTTACGTCAAGGGTTTGCTCTAATTCAAACTCGCCGTCATGCAAATGAAATACACCCACTTGGTCTGGCAAAATGGTGTTGCCAGAGGTACTTTCAACGTCGTCTCGACGAATAGTCGAGAGTAAGAACTCTCCGCGAGGCTCGGCTACGCCATGCATATTGACGGTATACATTAGGCTGGCGGGATTGCTATTTTCATTGGTAATGTCAGTATCAGTGATCACCTGCACAGAAGCTGGTACTCCTGCCTCAGCGTCACCATCATAGAATATTGCCGATTGACCCAGCTCGTTTACAAAGTGAGTGGGGCGAGAGCCAGTGAGCACATAGTCGGTCATTTGAGGCATTTGCTCATAATCATGAAGGTGATCTACATGGTCTTCTCGCCATAAGCCACCATCGATAAATTCAACCATGTCGTTGCTTCGAGCCGTGATCACTGCATATCGATGCGAGCCTGATGCATATAAGCGAGAGCCTTCATGGCTTAAGGTAAAACTATCGAGCACGGCACCATCGTCCAAGTCTATTAACGATATAGAATTACTTTGTGCTGAGGTGACGGCCAAGCGTCCCATGCTTTCAATTAAAAAGTCGCCACCCGGTGGATTGCCACTGCCGCTACCGCCATCGCTTGGGGGCTCTTCAACAATCGGGTCACGTTCTATTATGGTCGTTTCTGCATCGCCACAGCCAGTCAAAAACGCAGCACTTACGGCAATTGTAAGGATGCCTAGTGAATTCAGATGTTTCATTAATATATTCCTTTCTTTAAATTTGAGTCTGCTAAAAAGCTGCTTGCGATTAAAAATTTCCACGAAGGCCGATGCTAAAGTTTCGGCCTGGTCGTGGCGCAATGTTTTTCAGAAATGAGCTGTGTACTCTTGCTTCAGTATCGGTGAGGTTTTCACCGCGCACATAAAGTGCAATGTTGTCGTTCAGCACAGGTAAATCGTAGGAGATGCTGGCATCAATTAGCGTGTAACCGTTGGTTTGAGTCTCAAACTCTGCAATCCTGTCTTGATCTTCATAGCGGGTGATATCTACATGAGCGTTGATGCGCTCAGTTTGGTAGGTCCACTGTGTACCAAAGCGCAGGGGCGGTGTTCTTGGTAAATCACCGCCATCTTTCAGCCGTGCTCTTACAAAATCCGAAAACACGGTAGCTTTGAATTCGCTGCTGACTTGCCATGCAACTTGGGCTTCAAAACCGTGCAAGATCACATCATCAGTTTTGAACAAGAATACCGGTAGTTCGCCGGAGTGATCGTGTTCATCGCTACCGTGATCGTGGTCATCGTGAGAGCCATGATCGTCATGTCCGTGATCATCATGACCTTCATCACCATGGTTGTGCCCGTCATCTGCAAATAAACCGGTATTTACTTGATAATAGTAATTGTCAATGTCGTTATAAAATGCATTGAAAATGAAGGCGACATACCCTTGGGTTTTCCTGAAGGTCAAGTCGATGTTGTTAGATGTTTCAAGGTCAATAACTTCGCTAGTAAGGCCAATTGCGGGCTCTTCACCATGATTATGACCGTCTTGTGAATGTCCATCTTCGTGTTCATTAAGGGCAAACAAGGCACCAATTTCGAAAGTCCTCGTACCAATATGCGGACCAAAAGACAGAAGCTCAGAAGCCGATGGTGCGCGCTCAGAACGAGAAACCGAGATACCAAGGTTGTATCCTGGCGTAAAATCCCACACCGCGCCTGCGGATAAAGTTACCGGCGTAAACTCATGATCCGCGGTAAATACGCGGGTTATCTCGAGCTCACTTCCATGGTCATGATCGTGATCGTGATCGTGATCGTGATCGTCATCACTATGCTCATCATGACGGTGCGCTTCAATAGTAGGCAAGCGCAAAGTATCCGCTTGCAAGGTAACACGCTCAATACGCGCGCCCAATTGCACCAGTACATCTCCAAAATGGCGCTCTTCCATGAGCGCAAGGGCAAACATTTCCATAGTGGAGGGTGGGGTAAAGGCTTCACTGCCTTGCGCCTCAATATCGGTGTGTTTATAATGAAGCGACAAGCCGCCGCGCCAATCAGCAATTGGGCGATGAAGTGCATCAAAACGCAGCTCATAAGTCTCATTGGCAAATACAGTTCCGACTGAACCATGTTCAATCTCGGCGTGTTCATAATCGGTGTATCCTGCGCGCAAGTTGACTTCGCTGATAAACGCATTTTCAAACTCTAGCTCGCTGATCAGCTGCATACGACTTTGCGTTAAGTCGGCAAAGACATCGTCCGAATGCATCTCACTATCGTGTTCATCGCCTCCGTGCTCGTCATCGTGATCATGGTCGTGCCCAGCATGTCCCTCATCGCCGTGCGAATGACCGGGAATACCATATTCACGATTAAACCGTTCGAACGACATACCCACAAAACCATTGTCCAATAAGTAGCTACCACCAAAGGTAAAACCATAGGACTCTTCCGCGCTGTTGCCTACGGTGAATTCATTCGAATGTTGGTGTTTAGAGTCGTGATCATGATCGTGATCATCTTCAGAATCATGATCACCATGCATTAGCTCATCTTCGATATCCGCTATTACAGGAACATCATAATCGTTAGAATCGCGATAGAATCCGTCAGCATAGAACGCAAAGTTGTTAATGCCAGTGGTGACATTAAATGATGCGAGTTTTTGGTCGTCCACCGTGCTCGTTTCAAGCAAGAACTCACCGCTTGTTTCGTTGGTGGTTGGCACACGGTTATCCACGACATTAACCACACCACCAATCGCACCACTGCCGTAAAAAAGCGTCGCCGGTCCGCGTAGTACCTCAATCTGCTCTGCCGTTGCGGCTTCTGTTGCTACCGCATGATCTGGACCAACCCTTGACACATCGCTTACATCCAATCCGTTTTGTGCAATCAAAACGCGAGGACCGCTTAAGCCTCTAATAATTGGCGTGCTCGCCACTTTTGCGTGAAAGTTAGTGTGCACACCTGCCAGTCTTTCAAGGGTATCGCCAAGGGTAGCGCGCTGCTCACGGCGCAATCGCTCACCGGACAACACACTAATGGGTATGGAAGATTCCATTGCCGACATATGCAAAGGCGTTGAAACGATGTCGATTACTTCAATGGGAGATCGTGCAAGCACTAAATTCAGATTATTCAATCCACTAGCAGGAACAGAAAAATCTTCGTGCAAATGCGCAAAACCTTTGGCACTGACGTGAATTTCAGCAGTGTCAACATTCACATCTTCAAACGCAAAACGCCCATTATTATCGGTACGCACATTCAGCGCTAAGCCATGAATCTCGACGTGAGCGTTGGCAATTGGCATTCCATCCGCGCCTGACACGAGACCTTCTACAGTTTGCGCCAGTACACTGCCTGACAAGCTGGCGCAAATCAGGAGCGCTAACTTCGAACGTTTCTTCATTGATTTTTCCTTAAAATGACATGCAAGCGTGATTGCAGCAAATGATTTACTTTTTCATGTTATGTTATACTATAACTAAAAATCAATAGGTAATTGTGTCATTTTTATTGGAAGGGACATGGGAGAATTAATTTGCAGTTGCCAAAGAGCAAATTCTAAAGCGGTCTAAAATATCCCTCGAATGAAAGATCCGGGGCTTGGAAATTTGATGAAGACAAACATGGACAGCGCACTCGAACAGTTACAAAGTCTTTGCGCGCGAAACAATATACGATTAACCATTCAGCGAAAACAAGTCTTAGATTTGTTGATAAATGCTAAACAACCATTGTCAGCTTATGAGCTTACTCGCTTGTATAACAAACGCTTTGATAAACGAATAATAGCAACGTCGGTCTATCGAATCCTGGAGTTCTTCATTGAGTTGCGTATGGCTTACCGACTTGACACTGTTAACAAATTTATTGTTCGCCGACGTCAGAGCGGACTAACACCAAACACCCAAGACGAAGAAAATGTTCCAGTATTCGCGGTGTGTATTCATTGCAACAATGTGCATGAAATCCCACTCTCAAATGCACTCACTCAAAACATGCAGCAAATAGCAGACAAATCAAGCTTTAGAGTGGTGCATGTTTCGGTCGAAATCGATCGACCATTTCGGTTCAATCCGCTCACTGATTTCGGTTTAAAGCGATCGCCTATTTCGGTTTTATCCGATCGATATTGACCATTTTCCGAAACGAGTGATCGGAATACCGAAAAAACCTTCTTTTTCTAGTTAAATCAATTGGTAAGCTAAGCCCTAACGTCATTGTTAAGGAAATGCGCCGCCATGCCTAGAAAGAGAACGGAAATGAGAAAAGTAAAAGACGTCCTGCGCCTCAAATTCGAGGTAGGATTAAGCAATCGAGATATTGGTAAGTGCCTGAGCTTAGGCCCTGCTACCGTCAGTGAAGTGCTGACTCGATTTAAATCGAGCGAGCTAACGTGGCCTTTGCCTGAAGGCTTTAACGATACAGCACTTGAAGGTAAACTCTATGTTGGTAAGGCTTCGTCCAAACGCAATAAACGTCTGCCCGATTTCATAAAAATGAAGGCAGAGCTTGCTCGCAAAGGTATGACTAAGCTATTGCTGTGGCAAGAATATTGCGAAGAAGACGCCGCTACTGCCTACGGCTACACGCAATACTGCGAACACTACCAACTGTGGTTGAAAAAGCAAAAGCGCAGCATGCGCCAGCATCATATTGCAGGCGATAAGCTCTTTATTGACTACTGCGGGCCAACGGTACCTATCATCAGCCCAGATACCGGCGAGATTAGGTACCACGCCCAGATATTTGTTGCCACGCTAGGGGCATCGAATTACACCTATGTCGAAGCTGGTCGTTCACAAAAGCAAGAAGACTGGATAATGGCGCACGTACGTGCGTTTAATTACATCGGCGGCGTGCCACGCTTGTTGGTGCCTGACAATCTTAAATCAGCAGTAACCAAAACCCATCCTTATGCGCCCACGCTTAATGAGAATTATGCCAAGATGGCCAGACATTATGGCACAGCCATCATGCCCGCGAGGCCCTACAAGCCTAAAGATAAATCCAAAGCGGAGAATGCAGTGCTCATAGTAGAGCGCTGGATATTAATGCGCTTGCGCCATTATATGTTTTATACGCTGTCGGACTTAAATGCCAAAATCAAAGTGTTGATGGAGGATTTAAATCATCGACAGCAGCGCATGTATCCAGGCTCTCGCAAACAGCAGTTTGACCTACTAGATAAACCGGCTCTTGGTAGCTTACCCACTTATGCCTATGAGTACATCGATAGCAAACGAGCCAAGGTTGGCCCTGATTATCACATACTATATGAAAAGCATGCTTACTCTGTGCCTAATGCCCTAGTCGGCGATACCGTCACCCTCGAAGCCAGTGCTAACACCGTATGTATTTACCATCACAATCAATTAGTCGCTCAGCATACCCGCACGCACAAAGATGGCGGCTTCACCACGCTCAAAGAGCATATGCCGCATAGCCATGTGAAACAGCGCTTCGGCCCAGAGCGCTTATTAAGCTGGGCTGAAAACATAGGCGTGGGTGCACGTGAGGTAGTTCAGTGGCATATCCAAAGTCGCAAGCATCCTGAGCAATCGATTAAAAGTTGCTTAGCCATCCTGCATTTATCTAAACAATATGGCAGTGCTAGATTGGAAGCAGCTTGTCAAAAAGCGCTGCTACTTGAACGGCCACATCGCACCGTGGTGGTGAACTTACTGAATAACCATAAAGAGACTGCCAATCCACTTACCGAGCAAGACGACACTCCCGTCACGCACCACAATATCCGTGGACAACATTACTACCAATAAGGAAAACCCATGAACTCACAAGCATTGCAAGAGCAGTTGCGCTCACTGCGCCTTGGCCACTTCGGTCAAGCGCTGGAGCAGCAGCAAGCGCAGGCCAACACGTATGAAGACATGAGCTTCGAAGCCCGATTAGGCTTATTAGCTCAGCATGAAATACTGTGTCGGCAAAATACCAAAATAAAACGGTTAACTCGCCAAGCGCAGATGCGCTTAGATGCGCATGCCAGTCATATTGATTACCGCGCGGCCCGCGGTATCCGCAAAGACAAAATGGCGACCTTACTGAGCGGGCAATACCTACACTACGCCCATAATATTATCATTACCGGCGCAACCGGCTGCGGCAAGACTTACCTTAGCTGTGCTCTCGGACAGCAGGCCTGTGAGCAACATCACACGGTGAAATACTACCGATTAGGACAGTTACTCGACGAGCTAAATATCGGTCATGCCGATGGCAGCTATCGTCAACAACTGGCGCAAATTGCAAAGAAAAAGCTCTTAATCTTAGACGACTGGGGCATGGAAAAACTTAACGCTAGGCAAGCTAACGACTTACTAGATGTCATGGAAGACCGATACCAAAATGCCAGCACTATTATCGCTAGTCAAATACCGGTAACCGAGTGGTACAAGCTCATCACAAACCCAACGGTAGCCGACGCTCTGCTAGACCGATTATTACACAATAGTCACCGCATAGAATTAGCGGGTGAGTCAATGAGAAAACTAGACCAATCCGATCAGTTAGCGTAAAAAGAGAGTTGAGAGAAAAGAAGGTTATGAAGCGATCGGATAAAACCGAAATGACTGACTGTTTTTACCGGAATACGCAAGTGGTAGACTCAAAAATTGAATTGAGAGCAATATGCCAGTCTTGTGAGTGCGCATCTCGCGCTTTAGGAAAGGAAAACAACTTTGAAGAACATGATTGATATTGGCGATAAAACCGCCATTGTCTTATCCTTCTTATGTGCTTTGCACTGCATCGCCACACCTTTATTATTGCTTGCGATCCCTGCGATTGCAGCAAGCATTACATTCGATTTAGAAATAATTCATCTTATTTTATTGTTTTTTGTTATTCCCATTAGTGCTGTTACCATCATTTCAGGCTATCGCAGGCACGAGAAAGTCAAGGCCTTAATCATCAGTTTCACAGGGGTTCTTACCCTTATTGCTGCTTTGATATTTGGGCATGATCTATTTGCAGGGACCGGAGAAACAATACTCACGTTAATCGGATCGGGGTTAGTTGCCTTTGGGCATGTACTAAACCTTAAGCTGCGCATACATAATGACCGTGGCATATCCCCCCAGCAAAGTTAATTTTACTTTATAAATTAAAAAAGGCCCCAAAAAAATTAGGGCCTTCGTCACCTCTCGTAAGGAATGTCACACGTTACATTTCACGAGCAGAGCATCGACTGCATCAATGCTCCATAGGTCAGGTTATTACTCCGGATTGAAAGGTAGCGAAGAGTGGTGAAGATTGATTTTTACATTGCCTTCGTCATCCTTTACATAGCCAAAGCTGTACTCAACTTTTACGACGTCGCCGTCGGTTTTGGTAAAGTAATAGTTACCCATAGACATAGCTGAGTCACCGTCAGTAATGATGCCTTCGTTTTCCCAGCGGACATTAGTGTATGGTGCTAGTGCAAAACCACCATCTTCTTCCATGTCTTGTCCAATGAAGTATGAAAGCGCTTCTTTGTGCGTACCACGGAATTGGTCCACAGACGCTAGGGTCGGCTTGAATAAAACCGTACCTTCGCCAAAGTTATAGAACTTGTCGATATGAGCAATCGCCGCTGCACGCGGGTCTTCAGCTGCGCCAATAGTAACGATGCCATTACCCCATGCCTGTTGAGCCGCTTCAACTTCCTTCGTAGTGATAGCTGCTGCGCTTACAGTTGCAGAAAATAACGATAACCCAATTGCTGTAGCAAGTACTTTTTTCATTTTTAGACCTCTGTTGTTGTAATGATATACTATTACAAATATTTTCAACATATGGATTACAAGAATTGAAAGAAAGAACCGAGCATTTGGTCATGAATTTTTCTGAGGATGTGGTATTCAGCGCATCATGAAGCGTCGAAACCTCCAAAATCACTTTTAACTGGCATTGACGCATCTAATATGCGTTTTGCTCAATCTGTGCTTCTCCCCGCCGCGGTGTAGCGCATTAGGTAGGGTTTACGCCTTGAGGGCGTTTGCTACCAAGAGCCATACATAGGATTGGGTAGCAAAATAAATCTCGACGGCCATTGTTGTACAAGCTCATCTGGGTCAGCATCTTCTTGCGTGATACCGCTGAAGTCCTCAATATTATCGCCTACTTCCATAATAATCTGCTGATTTATGCGCCAAGCAGCTGATATTGGATTGCCATCTTCTCTATAGCAATCGGCCCTACCCGCTTGGACTTGTTGCCGTCGTAAATCCTTGTCGTTGATAATCTTGTCTTGATAAATTGATAAGCCATCCATTGCGCTCTTGTCTGCTTGCGAGCGGCCAAGTAAGCATGTGTTTTCGGCGTTGATGGGCAAGCCGAGCGCGGTTAAATTGGCCCAAGTATGGGCGTCCAGACTTTTATCGCGGTTGGTAATTAGCGCAAGTTTACCGCCATTATCTAGCACCGATTGCATGAAGCTTTGTGCACCAGGAACGAGTTCTGCCGATTCGTCCTTCACCCACTGTGCCCATGTGTCTGGCGAATAGCTCAGCCCATTTTCATCCAGAATGACCTGATATGGACTATTATCGAGGATGGTTTCATCAACATCCATCACGACCACCCAATTATCCGCAGGCGTGGAACCTTGCTCAATCATCATTTGCGCTTGTTGATACACTGCGCGAGTTAAAAAGCGATATTCTTTGCTTGATGTTTGCCATTTTACGGCATTACTTAATGGCTTGATTGATGACGAAATGTCTAAGGATACTGCACAGTGATCGCTAAGCATCTCGTCCACTTCCATATTGTCAAAATCATGCGCTTGGCTCTTAAATGTCAAAGCACTGACTGGCATTTCTCCTACAAAGACCAAATCAATTGGCGCAGGATAGTATGGGTGGCAACCGATTAAATCAGCCGTGGTATTAACCAAGCTAGATGCTGAACCGTCAGTATTCGTAAACAGCTGTTGAGTTAAGTGGTTGTAGGGTGCGCTTAAACGATGATTAAAATCGCCCAATAATAAATACGGAGAATTTTCACGCTCTTTGCCCTCAATCCATCCATCTAAAACGGGTGTTTGCTTAGCAAATACTGCACAGTCTTCTCGGTCAGAACGACTGTAATTGTCAACAAAGCATCCACTTTTCATATGCACATTCAAAATAGAGATGTCACCGAAAGCCGTGGAAACGTTCATTTCCAGGCCATAACGCAAACCCGGCATGTCTAGACCGAAAGCATCAATGCCTTGAATGCTATTCACGCCTAGCTCATTGCGCACGGCATAGGCTAATTTTTGCTGAGTGGATGTTCTGCCTGAGCGTCGGCAGGTGTAGGGCTCGCTGTCTTGGCGGGGCGACATAAAGACTTGCCATTGGTCTTGCGGAAACAACATTCGCACAGCGCGTTCAGAACCCACCTCTTGAAGGGCATAAATATCCGCATCGACTCGCTCAATGTAAGCACGCATAGCGTCAATTTCATCTTTAGTCCGAGGTTTGCAACCGGTGTCTATAGGATAGGCTAGATGCTCTACGTTCCATGTCGCTACGCGCAGTGCTGAAGCTTTTGTAATAGATAGTACGTTGACTGGCTGAAGTTGTGCATCATGCGCGGTCGCATCGAGGTCGTGGTTAGTTGCACAGGCCATCAAAGAGAATGCCGCCATGCCTACCAACGCTACTTGTGAAGTGCGTATTAACGCTTTTTTGACTGTGTTAGGTCGTTTGGAAGTGTTACTTATTATTGCATTTGAACTTGCACTCATTTAACTCACGCCTTTTTGAATATTATTGATCTATTGTGACCCTTTATTATTTATACATTGTGACACTAATGAAAGATGGCGCTAGCGGAAAAATTAACGCTCATCATCACAATAATTGATTAGTAAAAGCTAAAACGCATATCGTACATGTTAACAAACGCATTATTTTTAATTTTCATTCTGTTTAAACTTAATGCTATGTTATATTGTATCGAAAGTGCACATGTAGTGTTTTAAGCTTTTATACAAAACAATACTATGGTCGTCAGACTCAGTTAAGAGGAAACAATGTCTAAATCGATTTCTCATATTGCTTCGTTATCTGCACTAAGTTTACTGGTTTGCCACAGTGCAAGTGCACAAAAGCACGTGCATGGCGAAGGTCAATTGCTTATTGCACAGCAACAACAAGACTGGCAGTTCGAATTTGTATTACCAGCAGCCGACATGCTTGGATTTGAGCATGCGCCAGAAACAGAGCAGCAAAAAGAAACACTCAATCTAGTCGTTGAAAAAGTGGAAGGCGTGCGCGACATTATTCAGCTTCCTGAATCTTGCCAATTGACATCAATGTCCCACTCTCTTGACGATTTCAAACCCGGTGAACAAATAAGTACCAGCAATCACAGTCACTCAAAAGAGCATGAACACGCTCATGATGATGAGCATAAACACGGTGACTCTCATGACCATGACCACAATCATGGTGAGCATGCTCATATGGATATTATCATTACCTATCAATTTAGCTGCGAGGTGTCTCCCGAGCAAATGGAAGTGACACTGTTAAGTTGGGCGGACACCCTAAGCAAGCTCAACACGCAGTGGATAATCAATGATGGACAAGGTGCAAGTGTATTACAGCCTTCATCTAATCTCGTTAATTTTAACCAATAACGCTGTATACATCAGGCAATCGCTTTAAATTTGACATAAAAACTGGAGAAAGAGTTAGTGAATAAACTCATCGATGCGGGTGATAAAACGGCAATAGCACTGTCGTTTGTATGCGTGTTGCACTGCATTGCTTTACCCTTAATTTTAATTATATTGCCGTCGGTATCGGGCTTCCTCGCCTTTGATGATGAGAGTTTTCATATATGGGTTGCGTTTGCTGTTATCCCTATTAGTTTGTTTGCCATACTCTCAGGTTACCTTCATCACCGACGCACTAGTGTGTTTTTGGTAAGTGCTATTGGCATGCTGATATTAATTGGAACCGCCATATTTGGACATTACATATTTGGGGAAAAAGGCGAAGTAATCGCCACCTTATTTGGTTCAGCCCTGATCGCTTTTGGACATCTTCGCAATTTCAGATTAAGACAAACCAAGCCCTGTCCAGCGGGCGCTGAGCATAGTAAATAAATAGACTTAAGTAATGGTCAAGCCCATTGGAGGCCTTCTAAAGATGCGTTTCTCATATGGGAGTAATAAGCTAAAACGCAAGCACGGTAATGATAATATGAGCGCAAGCCCTCAATTAGAAAGCATAGACATTGAAGCACTCACGCATAGATACGCGTCAATGCTGACGAAAGTCGTCAGGATCCTCATAATACGGTTCAATAGATACTACGTCTAAGATATAGGCTGAAGTGCCTAACGGATCTTCAAATAAACCTCTGCGCAGCACTCCATTTAATCGATATGCTTGAGTGATTTCAAAATCGCTAAAGCCTTGGCCCAGTTGTGAAAAAATAATCTGATTGGGCGGAGGCGGCGGGAAATGCAGGCACGCGCCAAAGTACGGCACAATAAAAATGTTACTAAGACTTTTGTCTTTATTGTAATCTATTGGCACAATAAACCCTGCAATCGAAACGCTCTGATTGTCGAAGGTATCCACGCTATTGGTTGAAACCATCGCTGCGCTGTAATCATCATCCGATGTCGCTTCTAATGAGAGTAAGATATTGTCTGCAAATTCGGTGGGAGTGCTGGCTTGTTTTTGTTGGTACTTTTCTAACACAGACTTTTCGTTAGCGGGAAGTAGTTGTGACCACTGTACGTCGACTGGCCTGTTTGTTTCAAGACGACTGGCTAGAGCACTATCGCTCGTTTCATAAACATGTGGCTTAGGTAAAAACCATTGTGCTAAGGTATTTTGATATTTGACGTAAATGAGTCCAATGCCCACTCCCAGAAGTATGCATGCAACAAACGCGGCGAGGAGCTTATGAGTATCTTTCATCAATTACGTCACTTTGTCGCGATACTTTACCTTGCGGTTTCTATGATATCTGAACCAACAAAGACCCTAATCCACCGTTACGCTAATGCGCTGTACTTTGGAATAAGGTAATGACTCTTTCATTGCATCAACCCACACTAAGATATGGTTTGTTCCGGGCTTTTTCGCTACAAAATCAAGCGTGTACTTACCATTGAGTTTATCAATTGACACTTCTTCATCGGTGCTTAGCGCAAGACCGTCGCTATTCGTAAAACGCAAGGACGCGTTTTTGTATTGCGTGGGTAAATGGTAATTAATATCGATACTTTGGTTTGTATCGACTTTCGCAACCACCGTACGTGGGTGCTCAAGTTTAAGCTGTTTTGGGCTAGAAGCTTGAATATGACGTTGCATTAAAGGGTGCGCTTGACCAAATCCGCCCATGCCGCCAAATGCACCAAACCCGCCCATATCCCCGTGATAGTCGCAAGCGGTGCTTGAAAACGAGAGACTCGACATGGCTGTTATCGCAAGAACACTCGCGCATATGGTTGTCGTATTTGATGATTTCATAGTTTAACCCTCATAGGGATATGATTTGTCTAAACGTAAGGTGTATGCCGAGCTTCCAAGAGCATTGTCGGTACTATCAATGATAAGAGTCCCTTCAAACCAAAAAGGTTCTTGCAAACTTTCTAACACAATACCGTCTTTATTCTCGCTGTATATAATTTGATTCGGCGGTGGCGGCGGCAAATGCAAGCAAGCGCCGAAGTACGGCACAATAAAAAACTCCGTCACGCGCTGCTGTTCATCAGACTCCAAAGGCACGATAAAACCCGGAAGTCGTATTCGGGCTTGGTCGAAGGCTTCAATCACCCTAGACGAATTTAGAGCTTGTTCGAAACGCTTGGCAGTTTCGTCGGTTTCGCTCAGGGCGCTCAAGGTATCCAAATTATCATTGCTGGCGCCGTCTTCAATGTCGGCTAAAAAGTCGGGAGGGTTGAGTAAAGCTTCGAGATCGTCAGCTGGCATAAGCTGCGTCCACTCTATTTCGGTGTAGGCACTTTCGGCGTGGGCGATTTTACCAAGCCAGAGCGCGCACATAAGGAGCATAAAACATGCGAAGAGCGTAATTGATTGTTTTGTCGTTTGTTGCGTTTTCACTTTGCCTACACCCAAATCCCATTGGCTATTGTTAATGCGTTCTGCGACCGTCATCTTGTTGTGTCAGTCACTGGTCAATGATATAACATCGCGTCTTGAAAGAATAGATAAGCTCAAGGCTAAATAAGAGATCACGAAAACCGTCTTTTGAGTAATAAACTACAGGCTACAAATGGAGTACATTGAATGTCTGAACCTGCTTTAAGCATAGAGGATGTAAACTTCGCTTATTCAAAAAACGGCGATAGCGTGTTGTCTGTTAAATCATGGCAGCTTCTACCCGCAGAGCGCGTGTTTTTGTATGGCGACTCAGGCTCGGGTAAAACAACACTTCTTAATCTTTTATGCGGCATCATGGTGCCATCTCAGGGGCGTATTAAGCTGTTTGGGGAGGCAATAAACGAATTGTCTAACCGAAAACGAGATGCCTTTCGAGCAAAAAATATCGGCGTTGTATTTCAACGATTTAATCTCATTCCCTATTTAAGTGTTGCGAAAAATATCGAATTGGCCGCCTTTTTTGCGAAAGCCGCCACCGGCAATAAAGACGTGACAGCTCGCGCTAAAGAGCTGATCAAACACTTAAAACTCCCCACCGAGGTATTAAATAAACAAGTGACTCAGTTGAGCACTGGGCAGCAGCAGCGCGTTGCCATTGCGCGAGCGTTGATTAACGAACCCAAAATGTTATTAGTTGACGAGCCCACGTCTGCCCTCGACGCCTCAGCCCGCGACGCCTTCATGAAAATACTCATGGAAATATGCGACGAAGCAAACACAACGCTTATTTTTGTCAGCCACGATATTGCGCTTGGTGATTATTTTGAACGCAAAGTAGATCTGGCGAACCTAAACGCTGCCAAACATCCAACAAATGGCATGGAGACAGCATGAAAACGCTACTATCTGTTGCTTTCAATAGCTTACTAAGCCGCAAAAAAACCGTCGTTCTAACATTTTTGTCGCTGTGTATCAGTATCATTGTACTCCTTAGCGTAGAGCATATTCGCCTGCAGGCCAAAGAGAGCTTCAATCGAACTATATCCAGTGTCGATTTAATCGTAGGCGCGCCAAGCGGTCAGCTTAATCTCTTGCTGTATTCAGTATTTAGAATGGGTAGCCCAACTAACAATATTCAATATGAGAGTTTTAAAATGCTCGAAGAACACGAGCTAGTTGAATGGGCGATACCCATTTCTTTAGGTGATTCGCATCGTGGCTTTCGGGTAATGGGCACAAATGACGCTTACTTTGCGCATTACAAATATGGAAACAAACAAAACCTAGCATTTACTGATGGCAAGGCATTTAACGGTATGTTTGAGGCAGTGTTAGGTGCAGATGTTGCAAAACAGCTCGGTTATAAACTTGGCGATGAGATAGTGATAGCTCACGGTATTGGCAGCACAAGCTTTACCAACCACGACCAAGCCCCATTTACCATTAGTGGGATACTGGCTGCAACCGGCACACCTGTTGATAAAACCGTACACGTCAGCCTAGAGGCGATAGAAGCCATTCACCTCGCGCCTTCTGCCTTACAGGCTGTTTTAAATGATCCAGAAAGTGCTTCTTTGCAACCCGCAAATATCACTTCCGTTATGCTAGGACTGACGAGTAAATTCGCCACTTTCACCCTACAACGTGACCTTAATAACTATCCCGACGACCGGTTAATGGCGGTATTACCCGGCGTCGCAATGGCTGAGCTGTGGACATTAATGTCGACCGTCGAGAATTTGTTAAGAGCCATCGCTGCCTTGGTGCTAATTTCGTCCCTGTTCGGGCTCGCGACCATGTTATTAGCGTCAATGAATGAGAGACAAGGAGAGATTGCCGTTTTACGAGTGTTAGGCGCTGGCCCGTTAACCATCTTAATGCTTATATTGGCAGAAGCGCTTATACTGGTTTGCTTCTCACTTGCCGTCGCGTTAGGTGGGTTGAAACTTGCCTTAATGAGTTTGGAAGGCTGGTTGGCCTCAGAATATGGGCTGTTTTTAAGCCATCAAATACTGTCGGTAGAAATTATGAGTCTTAGTGGATTAGTCATCATCGCGACGCTTATTGTGTCTCTGTTTCCGGGGTTTGAAGCCTATAAAAATGCGCTACACGTGCAATTATCAGGTAAATAAGTGCATCTGCGGAACATTCACAAACAGGGTTACGATTTCTCTGCCTTATGTCAGACATTCCCTAGCTTAGCGTCATTTTTGCGCCCTAGCACAAAAGGCAAGATCAGCATCGATTTTGCCGATCCTAAAGCGGTGAAATACTTAAACGCTGCATTGCTTAAACACCACTATGCGGTGGACTTTTGGGACATACCCGAAGCCTACTTGTGTCCAGCCGTGCCGGGCCGAGCAGATTATATTCATCATATTGCAGATTTACTGGATTGCAGTATCAATCGCACTAAAGACAAGACAAACATAACAGGATTAGATATTGGCACCGGCGCCAACCTTATCTATCCGATTATTGGCGCGCAGGTTTACGGATGGAAGTTTATTGCCAGCGACATCGAACAAGGCGCATTTAAATCGGCAAAGGCCATCGTTAAAGCTAATTCTGCTTTGAATAAGCGAATTCGCGTAAAGCTACAAAATGATAAGTCGAAGGTTTTTGAAGGCATTGTTGGTGATACATATTTCGACTTTAGCATGTGCAACCCACCTTTTCATTCCTGTGAACAAGAAGCGATTGCTGGAAATATCAGAAAACTAAAAGGTCTTAAACATAATCAAAATAAGCGCAAGGACACAAAAAACCGCTCGCTCGACAAAGCTCCGGCGCTCAATTTTGGCGGTCAAAGCAATGAACTGTGGTGCAAAGGCGGCGAGCTAGGATTTGTTTCTAATATGATTAGAGAAAGCGCTTCTTTTGCAAAGCAAGTTGGTTGGTTTACTTGCTTAATTTCTAAGCGAGCAAACCTTGACCCTTTAACAAAACTAATTGATATCCAGCAAGCGAAGGAACACAAAACGGTCACCATGCAACAGGGCAATAAAACTAGCCGTTTTATTGCATGGCGTTACTAAGGCCTCTAAAAAGACTCGCGCTTAAAGTTTTAAACATGCATTTAATCAAACACCACCGTTTGCGCATTGTCATTGGCCGAGAAACTCAAGGTTTGTATTTCGCCTTTTCCTTCAATGTTTACAGTATTGGTTTGCTTGGGCCAGATCTCGCGCAAAGCATTATGCTCTACTCGCAATCCGTCGAGCGTTTCAGGCTGGGGTGCCTCTTGGTATACCCACATATGCTTGCCATCCACTTCAAAGCCCACTGCTTCAAGGGCGATGTCGTTTCCTGCACTGTCGGTCAGCGAAAAGCGCTCAATTACATAGTCCATAAACTGTTGCTGGGTAGCAATTGAGCGATAAATATCAGCATGTGCGCTAAACAAACGCTTAACCGCATGTTCAGCATCATGCAGGATAAAGCGATGCATGACTTCAATGTTGCTGGTGCGCTCGTTAAACAAAATAGTAGTAATGGCTGCTTTTTGCTGATGGGCATGGCCTATGGTTGACAGCAGCAAGCATTGGGTCAGCGCTAGTGCGAATGTCATCGCAACAGCGCGGATGACATTTTTTCTAATCATCGTCTTTTGTTTCATCTTCTGTTTTTAATTCAGTTTTAATGTCTTGCATAATGTCTCGATTTACCTTGCCCGGACGTGGTTTACGCTTGTAGGCTTCAATTCTAGAGGGGATTATGCGCCGTGGATAATGGTTATTTTCAATATCTACATCTGCGGTTTCCCATCGCGGGTCAAGCACTACCGACACCAGCTCTTTGTCTTTATCCGTCACAATTAGCTTGCTTACCGCTTTTGGAGAGCGGCGCCAAATTTCGGCAGGGATGCGCAGCATTTCAGTACTGTCATCCGCGTAAGTTAATTCCAAAATAATGGGCATAACCAAGCCACCTATGTTAGAGAAGTCCATGACGTAATAGTTCTTATCTTCTTCCACTGCGCGTTCAAACGCTTTGCGCTCCCAAGGCTCCATACTGCTTAAAAACGATTGATAGTCATTGCGCTCTTTGTTGGTGACGGTAAAGCGGTCGTTTTCATCATAGAAATCGGTGATATCTTCAAAGCGCTCTACCCATAGCTGCTTGCCTTCTTCACGATTTCGCTCAACGGTGAGTGACAAGGGCTTGTCGGCCTCAATCTGGCGATCTCGTTCAAAATCAATATCTGGGTTTTCTGTATCAAGACGGAGCTTGTATACCCTGTCTAATGAAATATCGACATGATCGGTCGAATAAAACCAACCGCGCCAAAACCAGTCTAAATCCACGCCACTTGCCTCTTCCATGGTGCGGAAAAAATCTGCTGGTGTTGGGCGTTTGTACTTCCAGCGCTGAGCGTATTCTCTAAATGCAAAATCAAAGAGTTCACGCCCCATGATTGTTTCGCGCAAAATATTCAATGCCGCAGCTGGCTTAGTGTAGGCATTTGGGCCTAAACGCAAGACTGAATCCGATTGCGTCATAATCGGCACCTGAGTGGCCGACTTCATATAATAGGTAATGTCGCTTGGCTCAACGCCCCAAGGAATAGAAGGATCCCACTCGCGCCCGGCTACGCCATCTAAAAAGCTGTTTAAACCTTCGTCCATCCATGTCCATTGACGCTCATCAGAATTCACGATCATGGGGAAATAGATGTGACCAATTTCATGAATAACCACGCCGATTAAAAAGCGCTTTTCAGCTTGAGAGTAGGTGCGTGAGCCATCATCTTGTAAAGTGGTTCGCGGCCCATTGAAGGTGATCATAGGGTATTCCATGCCGCCTACTGGCCCATTGACCGATTGGGCTGTAGGGTAGGGGTAATCAAAAGAAAAACGCGAATAGACTTCCATGGTGTGAATAATGGATTCGGTGGAATACTTCTTCCATAAATCGCCACCTTCTTTGGGGTAAAAACTCATGGCCATCACGAGCGCTTGAACATCCCCCCCTTGCTGATAGCCACGCGCATCCCACATAAATTTACGTGACGATGCCCATGCAAAATCGCGCACATTATCCGCTTTAAAACGCCATGTTTTTTGCTCGCTGGTGCCTTCCTTTTCGTTCTCTAAGGCTTCTTCTTCCGTTACGATAAAAACAATGCGTTCAGCGTCTTTGGCTTTGTCCAAGCGATTGCGCTGTTCGCGTGATAATACGTCTCGTGGATTTTGCAACTCGCCGGTAGACGATACAATGTGGTCAGCAGGCACGGTGATGCTTACATCGTAGTTGCCAAACTCTAAGGTAAACTCGCCGCGACCAATAAATTCTTTGTTTGTCCATGCTTCATAATCTGTATAAGCAGCCAGACGCGGGAACCATTGGGCCAGCAAAAAAATATCATTGCCGCCTTCACGTTCATCTTCCGGAAAGTGCTCGTAGCCTGCTCGCGCAGAGACGGCATCCTCTTCAACAATGTTAAAGCCAAAGTCAATGCTAAAATCGATTGATTCGCTTGGCTTTAGATGGGTAGGTAAATCCACGCGCAGTAGCGTGCCGACAATTACGTAACTAAGCGGGTTATTTTGAGAGTCTGCTACTTTTTTGATTTCGTAACCAAGTTCATTATCTTCAACAAACTGCGCTCGGCGCAAGGCTGCAATGCTCATTTGCGCAGGCGAATCGCCGCTTGCACCTTGCGTTGCAGGACCACGATTGCCGATGCCACCAAAGGTGGTAGTGAGCGCTGACATGGAATCTTCGCGAAATTTGTTTTGGTCAAGCTGCACCCACAAATACTTTAAGGTGTCGGGAGAATTGTTTGTATAGGTAATTTCTTGGCTTGCATCCAATCGGCGTTTTTCTTCATCTAAAGTAACGTCGATGACATAATCCACCTGCTGTTGCCAATACTGATGCCCTGGCTCACCTGCCGCATTTCGGTAGACATTTGGCGTTGGTAGCACTTCGTCTAACTGACGAAATTTGTCTTCATAATCGCCTTTTGTCTGTTTAATAGCAGCCTTAGTGGAAGGTAAAAACGCGAGCGACAAAAAAACGGTGCTTAATACGATGAGTGACACCGATATTTTTTGAAATGGGAATTGCATATAGAGCCTTGTAAAGGTTGGTGTGTGAAATAAGGTCAACGCGATAATGCGGAAGCGAGATTATGACACGCATCGTCAAAAAATCGATAAAAATACTGTAAAACGAAAGCGATTGAGTAACAAGCAAATAGTGTTATAACGTATCATTTTGTTGAATATGAGTTTTTCAATAGGCATCGTTTAGCGCGGTATATCAATATGAAATATTCGTATGCTTGCTCACACCGTGTTAATTTTTGCGAAATAAAACTCATAACAGGCCCAGCGCGATGACACATTCTAAACAATTATTCACCAAAATAAGCTCTCAAGGTATGTTAGAAATAAGCATTAAATCGGCAGAGCTACCGCAGCCAAAAGCACACGAAGTCATTGTGAAAATTGAGGCCTCCCCTATCAACCCGTCTGACATGTATCCTATGTTTGGCCCTGCAAATCTGAACGAAGCATCTTACAATAAAGAGACGATGACGCTTAGCGCGCCTGTGCACAAAGGGCTGTTGCCACGCATTAAATCTCGCTTAGATATGAGCCTGCCAATAGGTAACGAAGGCGCCGGTACTGTAATTGCGGCGGGCGAGAGTGACGCCGCTCAGGCCTTAGTAGGCAAGACCGTTGCAGTGTTATCAGGCGCATGTTACGCCGAATATGTTTGTGTACCCATTCAAGCTTGCCTGCTGCACAATGAAGGCACTAGTGCAAAAGCAGCCGCTTCTTCTTTTGTGAATCCACTCACTGCCCTAGGCATGGTTGCAACGATGCGCATGGAAGGTCACAGTGCACTCGTTCACACGGCGGCTGCATCTAATCTGGGCATTATGCTCAATAAAATATGTATTGCAGAGGGCGTGTCGCTAGTGAATATTGTTCGCAAGCAAGAGCAAGCCGATATGCTTGCCGCTTTAGGTGCAAAGCATATTTGCAACTCTTCCAGCGACACCTTCAAGAAAGACTTGTATCACGCCATTGAAGAGACGGGCGCAACACTTGCGTTTGACGCTATCGGTGGCGGAGAGCTGGTGAGCGACATATTAACGGCAATGGAAATGGTTGGCAGCAAAGATACCAAAGGCTTTAATACCTATGGCTCCGAAGCAAACAAACAGGCATACATTTATGGTGGTTTAGATTTTAGTCCGACTATTTTAAACCGCGCTTACGGCATGACGTGGGGCATTGGGGGTTGGTTGCTCATGCGCTTTCTTGCAAAATTATCAACACAAGAGGTGTTAGCGCTGCATAAGCGAGTAGCAGATGAAATCGACACCACCTTTAAAAGCGATTTCACTGAAGTACTAAGCTTAGAGGAAGTGCTCTCACCCGACAAAATTGCTCAATACAACGCTAAAAAGACGGGTGAGAAATTTTTAGTTGATCCTCACAAGTAATAGGATTATCTGAGAAGTGTTTAACTAGATCTTTGTGGCGGCTCAGCCTATCTAATTAGCGTGATGTTTTCTGTGTTTGCCTTCGGTAACTTTCTTAGTTTTTACACACTGTGTTTTTACACGATCTCTATGCGCTTACAAGAGTCATTGGGCACAGTGGAAGAACTACCGCAGAAAAATAACTCTGTGGCACTGTAAGTAACTTACAAAAAGTTTAAAAAGAACCCTTTTAACTTTCAATCTTCTGTTGGCAACAAGACCCTTGTCTTTTTTTCTACACCGTCAAAGTATCAGAATTATATGCGGCATTTGCAACGACTAATTATATACATCAAGATCTTCGAGTCCGCCTTTATAATGTGACAGAAGTGACGATTGAGCTTCGTCGATAAACCGCAGGTGTACTTCAAAATTATCTTGCAGAGACATCGTTGATGTCTTCTGCGTATTTCAAGCGGTATCGCTGGAGTATCCATTTCGCCCATTCGCTTTAGCGATGTACAACTGTCTATCAGCCCGTTCCAACCCAGTTTGGAAAGGCTCTTTTACGTTTAAAACCGTTAAACCAATAGATATTGTGACTTGATATTGCTGATGTGTAGTTCCCGCACAGAACCAGTTGCCGCAAACTACTAGAGTGCTCCAGTGCGTCCAAGCACATAATCCAACTAGCATGGATGCGTTTGCCATCGTCAGCAAAAAAGCATTTTTTATACATGATAAGCAATATATGTATAGATTTTTAGATTTATTATACATATTGTATGATTCATATATAGAAACTAGCAAAAAGCCTAAATGATAAAACATAGTTATCCTCTTTCTCTGCCATTGCTACCACTAGAGAATATCGAAAGATATGAGACGCGTAAGGTCCTAAAAAAAGCTAGCGAGGCACATCGCTACCTGGCTGAGCTTAAAGGAGTATCTGCCACCATACCAAATGAAGCCATTCTCATTAATATGCTAACCCTACAAGAAGCAAAAGATTCATCGGCAGTAGAAAACATAATTACGACTCATGATGAACTCTACAAAGCCGGAATACTTGCAGAGTCGAGCATTAGTCACGCAGCAAAAGAAGTGCAAGATTATTCAACTGCTTTAAAACACGGATTTGCAAAAGTAAGGGTCAGCAAAATCATCCGTTTAGCTGACATATTAGCTGTGCAAGAAAAACTCGAGAAAAACAATGCTGGATTGCGCCGCCTACCTGGAACGGGTTTGAAAAATGTGAAAACCGGTGAAGTGGTTTATATACCACCACAAAATGCCAAAGATGCAGAGCAACTCATGGCAAACCTAGTTGAATATATTAATAACAGCGAAATGTGTGATGCAGATCCGCTTGTAAAAATGGCAATAATCCACCATCAGTTTGAGAGTATTCACCCTTTCTACGACGGAAATGGTCGTACAGGAAGAATTATCAACGTTCTTTATTTGGTGGCACAGGATTTACTCGATCTCCCAATACTTTACCTTAGTCGCTACATCATTCAGAACAAAGCAGAATATTATCGACAGCTTCAAAATGTAAGAGAAACGAATGACTGGGAGTCATGGCTGTTATACATGCTGGAAGGAGTAGTAGAGACAGCCCAAAAAACAATAAGGCTGATAAAACAAATTAAAGTGATGATGCAAGACTACAAACATCGTGTTCGAAAAGAGTTGCCCAAAATCTATCGCCAAGAACTCATAAATAACATGTTCAATCATCCGTACACAAAAATTGAATTTGTAATGCAAGATCTCAACGTATCGCGAATCACCGCCACCAAATATCTCGAAATGCTGGTGGAGAAAGGTTTTTTATACAAGGCTAAATTCGGTAAGCATAACTTTTATATTAACCAACCCCTGTTTGACTTGTTTATATATCCGCCCTAGTTAACCTGAGCTGCGTATAAGAAAAGTGAGCTTCCATCTACATTCTTAAAAGTACATCGTTCATTCGTTGTTAATTTGGCTCACTTGATAAGTTTAAACACCAATGCCGCATCAAATGCAGAGACTGCGCCTGGAGGCGGGTTTCTCACTTTAAGTAATAATGAGCAAATTCCGGTGAGTCGGCGGTTTTTGCCTATGGTGAGAGGAGCTGTTTCTTGATGACGGCTCGTCCAGTCGAATTAGCGTAACGTTTTCTGTGATTGTCTTGGCTAACTTTTTTAGTCTTTTAACACACCTTTGCCTATACATTTCGAACTACCCAGTAGCCTGATTTGGTAGATCCAACACGTTGCAATTTACCTTCATTTTGTAACTTGGCAATCGCACGCCCTATTGTGCGAAGATCTTTTCCAATTCTATCGGCAAGTACTTGGCGAGTCATTTCAGGTTTAGACGTCAGCAACACCAAAATAGCTTCTGGTGTTTTCAAGTTTTCAACATTTACAAGGGCGTTTTCAGGGGCGTTTTCAGGGGCGTTTAGAGGGACGTTTTGCGCCAAAGTCTGCGCGATAACAGATAGCATAAAGTGAATGAATGGAGTACTGCCGGCACGCTGATCAGCATCTTCAAGCACCTGATAATATTGCTTTTGATTGTCCTTGATAATGCTTTCTAAAGGCAATGACAAAAATAAGGGATGCCACTTAGACAAAATTAAGGTTTGCCACAATCGCCCCATTCGACCATTGCCATCACTGAATGGATGAATGAATTCAAACTCATAATGAAACACACTGCTGGTGATTAGGGGGTGATCTTTTGCTTGCGCTAGCCAACTTGTTAATTCAGCCATCAACCCTGACACCTGAAGCGCTGGCGGAGCGACATGATGCACTATTTTACCTTTTTGAATTCCTACTGCCTTGCTACGAAAAACTCCTGGGTTTGTTAAAATATCGCGCATCATTAAGCTATGTGCATTGAGTAAATGGCTTATTTTGTCAGGTGCAAAATCCGTAAGGGAATCATAAGCCGCAATTGCGCCTTGAACTTCATTCAACTCGCGCACACTCCCCAGCACACGGTGCCCGTCAACAATTGCTGTAATTTGATCCTCGCTTAAGGTATTTCCTTCAATTGCCAAAGTGCCTTTAATGGTTTTGATTCTGTTTTGCTTGCGCAATTTTGGTGAGCTATTTAACGCACTCACATCCAATCTGCCCACCTGCTCACTGATTTCAGCGACTAAGTTTAATATGTCAGGCGTGATCGTAAATGGGGGTTGATGTAATTGCGCAATATAGTTCGAAATGAAATTACTTTCAGCCTAGCAACAATCGACGATCGAGCATCTAGGCCTTAGGAAAAGTCCGAAGCAATTTGATTGCGTGCGGCTAACTTTTCAAATCTTCATAAATTAAAGATCGAAATAATATTCAAACTTGAATATTGTTGAAGGAGCAGGCTTTCGTGGTTCAACATATGAAACTAAAGATCTTGACAAAAAATACACTTCTATCGTTAACGCGCCAGTTAATGCATGTTTCGGTCGAAATCGATCCATCATTTCGTTTCAATCCGATCATTGATTTCGATTTGAAACGATCACCGATTTCGGTGTTATTCGATCAAATTGAGCACTTTTCCGAAATCAGTGATCGGAATGCCGAAACAACCTTCTTTTTCTAGTTAAATCAATTGGTAAGCTATGCCTTAACGTCAGTGTTAAGGAAATACGCAGCCATGCCTAGAAAGAGAACTGAAATGAGAAAAGTAAAAGACGTCCTGCGCTTGAAGTTTGAGGTAGGATTGAGCAATCGCGATATTGGCAAATGCCTGAGCCTTGGCCCCGCTACCGTGAGTGAAGTCCTCACGCGATTTAAATCGAGTGATTTAACATGGCCACTACCAGAGGGCCTAAGCGATCAGCAACTTGAAGGCAATCTCTATACTGCTGCGACGGCTAAACGCAAGAAACGCCTACCTGACTTCCTGAAAATGAAAATTGAGCTAAAGCATCGGCATATGACCAAGCTGCTGCTATGGCAAGAATATTGTAAAGAAGATAGCGCCACCGCTTACGGATACACTCAATTCTGCGAGCACTATCAGTCGTGGCTTAAAAAGCAAAAACGCAGCATGCGCCAGCATCATATTGCCGGCGATAAGTTATTTATTGACTACTGCGGCCCAACAGTTCCCATTGTTAGCCCTGATACGGGGGAAATCAGATATCACGCGCAGATATTCGTTGCGACGCTAGGTGCGACCAATTACACCTATGTCGAAGCGGGCCGCTCACAAAAGCAAGAAGATTGGATAATGGCGCACGTGCGTGCGTTCAATTATATGGGCGGCGTGCCGCGCCTGTTGGTGCCAGACAACCTCAAGTCAGCGGTGATTAAAGCTCATCCTTACGCGCCTACGCTGAATGAAAATTACGCTAAAATGGCAAGGCATTATGGCACGGCCATCATGCCCGCTAGACCTTATAAACCCAAAGATAAAGCCAAAGCTGAAAATGCCGTGCTGATTGTTGAGCGTTGGGTATTAATGCGCTTGCGTCATTATGTGTTTTACACCTTGTCAGACTTGAACGTTAAAATCAAAACCCTAATGGAGGACTTAAATAACCGTCAACAACGCATGTATCCTGGCTCACGCAAACAGCAGTTCGAGTTGCTAGATAAGCCCGCGCTGGGCAGTTTACCCGCATGCCCTTATGAATACATCGACAGTAAACGCGCCAAGGTCGGCCCTGACTACCATGTGCTGTATGAAAAGCATGCGTACTCTGTACCTAATGGTTTAGTCGGCGACACTGTCACGCTAGAAGTCAGTGCCAATATCGTGTGTATTTATCATCACAACCAGCTCGTCGCGCAACATGCTCGCACGTTTAAAGACGGCGGATTTACGACCATTAAAGAGCATATGCCACATAGCCATGTGAAGCAGCGCTTCGGTCCAGAGCGCCTATTAAGTTGGGCTGAAAATATTGGCGCGGGTGCTCGTGGCGTGGTTGAGTGGCATATCCAAAGCCGTAAACACCCTGAGCAAGCGATTAAAAGCTGTTTAGCCATACTGCATCTCACTAAGCAATACGGCAATGCCCGCGTAGAGGCCGCCTGCCAAAAAGCCTTACTGCTTGAGCGGCCACATCGCACGGTGGTGGTAAATCTACTCAATCATCGCAAAGAAGCGGCACATCAAGCACCCGAGCAAGATGACACACCTGTCACACACCACAATATCCGTGGACAACATTACTATCAATAGGAAACATCATGAACCAACAAGCACTGCAAGAGCAACTGCGCTCACTGCGACTTGGGCACTTTAGCCAAGCGCTTGAGCTGCAACAATCACAAGTGGCGACATATGAGGATATGAGCTTCGAAGAGCGCCTTGGCTTACTGGCACAGCACGAAATACTCTGCCGTCAAAATACTAAAATCAAACGCTTAATACGTCAGGCAAAAATGCGCTTAGATGCGCACGCCAGTCATCTAGACTACCGAGCAGCACGAGGACTGCGCAAGGAAAAAATAGCGACCTTACTCAGCGGGCAATACCTGCATTACTCGCACAACGTCATTATCACAGGGGCAACCGGTTGCGGTAAAACCTATTTAGTCTGTGCGCTTGGACAACAAGCATGCGAGCAGCATCACAGCGTTAAATATTACCGACTAGGTCAGTTACTCGATGAGCTTAACATCGGCCATGCCGATGGTAGTTACCGTCAACAACTGGCGCAACTTGCCAAGAAAAAGCTGCTAATACTCGATGACTGGGGCATGGAAAAGCTAAATGCTCGACAAGCCAACGACTTGCTTGATGTCATGGAGGACCGTTATCAAAACGCCAGCACTATTATTGCTAGCCAAATACCGGCGACAGACTGGTATAAGCTCATAGCAAACCCGACCGTTGCTGACGCACTACTTGACCGATTACTGCATAACAGTCATCGCATCGAACTCGCTGGGGAGTCAATGAGAAAACTAGACCAATCCGATCACTTAGGGTAAAAAGAAGGCTGGGAGAAAAGAAGGTTATGAAGCGATCGGATAGAACCGAAATGACTGACTGTTTTTACCGAAATACGCAAGTTAAAGCATACTTTCAAAACATCTCGCTAGTTTAAAGCATACTTTCAAAACATTTCGCTGGTTGAAGTATACTTTCAGGACATCTCGACGGTTAAAGCATACTTTCAAGACATCTCGTTGGTTAAAGCATACTTTCGGGACATCTCGATGATTAAAGCATACTTTCAAGACATCTCGTTGGCTAAAGCATACTTTCGGGACATCTCGTTGGTTAAAGCATACTTTCGGGACATCTCGATGGTTAAAGCATACTTTCAAGACACCTCGTTGGCTAAAGCATACTTTCAAGACATCTTGTTGGTTAAAGCATACTTTCGGGACATCTCGATGGTTAAAGCATACTTTCAAGACACCTTGTCTGGTCTAATAGCTACAAGATAGTCGACCCCATTTTTTGTAATTATTGTCTTTTCCAGCTCGCCATTGTTAAAGTTGCGAACGATACTATTTAGCTCTCTTTTGAAACGACTAACCGGTATTTTAGCATTGCTAACATGCCCTAATTGAATGGAATTTGCCAACTATCTAACCCCTCAAATTAAGCATAAGTAATGTTGACCAGTTTTGGTAAACCATAGGCAACGTGCGACCTTTAAGATCGTATAGCTTTGTAATGTTGATACAAGCTTTCGCTGGCTTCTCGACAAATATATGCGATCGCGTCAAGCCAAATAAAATAGTCCTCAACCCGTCTTCGTGACCAACCTTTCGGTATAGCGGCAGCGTTTGACGAAATATCTGCCAATTTAATTAGCTTTACTGAACGTGGTGCAGATTGTAGTTTTACAATTGTATAACGCCGTCTTTCTTCGAGAGTTTTTGTCTTATCATCAGTCAAGCCAGTGACTAAGTTTGTAACCCGATTACCAAAACGTGATAATAAGTCGGACTTCGAAATGTTTGTGTCCTCGACGACATCATGAAGAATTCCAGCAACAATCACGTCCTCATCGTTCAGGGTTGCCACATTTTCCAGCAATCCTTTTACTTCCTCAAGATGCACTATATACGCCGAGCCGTCGCTTTTTCTCTTTTGTCGAGCATGTGCTTTTTCAGCGAGCGCCAAGGCTGATTCAATCCTTTTAGAGCACGTCATTTGAGTGTCACGTAGCCGTTCGAGGTCGATGCTCACGGGATTTAATTCAACAGAATAAGCCGTGAAATCATATTGTTTTTCATCATTTTCTTTCTCATCGAAATATCGACCAATACAGAAGTTATCAAATGCTTTGTCTTGATCTAGTTGGTCTATCTCTACGATTTGCATGAGATGAGAATTGATGGCAGTAGGTAGCTCTCTAATTTCAGTGTTGCCAAGCCCCATATATCCCGCTTTGTAAAAATGTAAAGTATTGCGAGAGTAGTACAAGTCCGAACTTAAAAAGACTTTTAGGTCATTGTTCATATGAGTTCCGTTGAGTATTAGTGAGTTCTAGGGTAAAGAATTCACTTGGTAGGATTTTATCGATGAAAATGCGTACTTCTTTTGTTAGACGTTGCTCTGACAGTCCCGAGTTTCGGAGCAACCACCATCGTTTATATCGAGAATGATGATCGCTAGTTAATATCGTATTCGTAATTCGTCGAATCTGAAATTCGAATATCGATTCACTGTATTTCTCGAGCAGAGCGTGTGTGAGAACATATTTTGTTGGCTTTTTTTCAATTGAAGCTGAGCGAGGTAGGCGATAAATCAGAAAGCGCTTTGTCAGACGCCGAAATGACAAATGGGCATCGAAGTCGTCAATTATTTTCAATAGCGATTTGGCCGCTTTTTTGTCTCTCTGCTTCCAATTAATACGACTTGAGTTATGAGTACGGGCGACTTTAAACTGATTATTAGCATCTAATAGCCTTGACCTGTCCTCACGGTATAGTCGCGCATATAAATTCGGTCTTAATTTTCGTGCTGATTTTGGTCCATTCAATGCCAAAAGATTTTGCCATTCAGCCATGTCATGAGTGCTTCTAGCTGAAGTCTTCCGGGTACCTTCACAGTATATAGTTTCCGTCTCTTTCGCCATATTTGATGCCTGTTTTACGCACTCAACAATTGAAAAATCTGGACCTTTTATTGCCCCGTTTACAACAATATGCTCTAAGTAGCTAAAGCTCTTTCTGTGTTTTCTGAAAATCGAATGTAACCAGCTACTGGACGATTTGGTGTTTACCAAGCCGTTTTTACTTAGAAATGCTTCTGGCCAACGTTGCTTAACCAACTCCTCGATAGGCTCAAATTTGATATATTTTCCTTTTCTGCACTCAGCTGTCTGCGCCAGCTCAAGATAGTAATTTGTCCATTGGTGAAAGGTTGGGGTTATCGGCTCCCCTTGATTGAGCAATTCTCTGCATTTTGCCTCAACAATTGCCTCGTGCTCACCAATTTCATAGTGCGGCACTTGGTCACAAGACTTAATTCGCAAAGGATGAAATGTATGTCTCTCATATCCAAGCTGCTCACCCTTCAAACCCAACAACTTGCATCTGTGAATCGCGCAATGCTGAACGGCAACGATTTGATGAATTCTCTGCCAGTGTCCTATGCCAAACTTATTCTTCTGGTCTAACAGGCACAATGGACAATATCTCAAAAACGTTAGTTTGGGTAAACGATTGGCAGCTAGTCCACTTCTTACAAATAGTCGACTTGCATTACCATTCCTCATATTACTAAGAAGCTCCACTCTCAATTCTGGTCTGATGAAAGAGGAAACCAATGGGAAGAGTGTATGTTGATGAATAATTTGATCAATGGTGTACCTGGGTGGTAGGCAACCACTACTATAAAGTTTCTGTAAGTGTCCCGGAATAGCAATTGTCGCCGCTGTTGAACGGCTGTCAAAGACAGCCTCAATTAAAGCTTTAGGACTTTCCAAACTTAAGTGAACTGCCAATCTCGCTAAGAAGCTATAGAGCAGCTCATCTTTAAAGAAGTTCAACGAGTTTAGGTGCAAAGAATATCTCAAAGAAAGTCCTTATCGCTGCAATTGTTGGAAAGGATCATTCTCTGTCTGACTTAAAAACTGTTCTTCATTAATCTGAATTCGTGGCCGTTTCTCTTTCACATTTGTTTTTTGATTGCACTTTCGTTCTTCAATTAATTGTGTGAGGAAGGGAAAGGCTTCAATCGCACTCATTTTCGGATTGTTGCTACAAAAGTCATTTATTAGAGGAAGACAAAACTCTTTATTAATTCCGAGGTGAATGCATATCTCAAGCAGTTCTCTATTTAGCCCTGGCAAAGTTAATGTCGTGCTCGCTTTGTCATTATTTGATTTAATTATGCTGCTTTGTAGCTCGGTCATTCTTGACTTTAACTTAGCCTGAGGTAAGTCTTCGAAGTCAGCAATTCTGGCGGGATCGTTTGAGCGAAGTGCAGCTAAAGCATTGTGCACTGGTTTTAGATCCTCTTTGTATACCTGTCTCATCAGCTCAAGCGTTATAACTTCTGTTTTACTGCGAATTGCACGAAGTTGGCTGTAGATAAATAACTTGATCGCAATATCAAGAACCCCTTGCGAAAGATCGAACCATGTGTTCCGAATTTCATCAGTCAAAGTTGCTTTGGGCTTATCGAGATACTGATAATGCCAAAGTGTATTCGTGAAATGTTCCCATAGTTTTTTGCAGTTGTTTTTCTCACCGTTACGTTTTTTCTGAGAATCTAATGGATCCCAAAAGTCAAAACCAACAACCCTCCTGGCCATAGCTAAATTCTCTTCCAATTTACCTATACCAGCGGGTGTACCAGCAAAAATAACTGGCAAACGAATCGTGTTAATTAGGTTTACTAAAAAACCTAATACGGCCTCACCACCTCGCTTCGCTTTGCGCCATGACTGGAATTCATCAATTACTAGCAAGCCAATGTGAAAACGAGACGCTGCTCGCTGCATTTTGCGTAGTAAAGACTTTTCATTTTCTCGTCTTTCAAACCACTGCGTATCACGTTCACCGGTGGCCTTGTTTAAAGACTCAAAGAAGTTATGACAAAGCGTTACAAGGCTGCCATCGTGCGGAAATTCAATTACGAGATAAGTAATTTGTAAAAAATTGTATTTTTCATGATAAATGGCTTGAGGTTGCAGAGCCAAAATCCTCTCGAAAGAAGTCGACTTTCCATCACCGGGTATTCCATAGAAGCTGCAACTATTAATGTTGGCGGTTGGATGATTGAGTAATCTAGCCTTGCCCTTACCCTTTTGAGAATTTTGATACGCAATTTGTAAATCCAAATCTTGCTGATGCTTTATTGGATTGGATTTCTGCTGGCGTAGCCAACTCTAAGCTTTTGATGCACCATCCGAAGTAAATCAATATGCTGAGGCAGTGGGACGAAACTGCTGCTTAACGAATGAATCAGCTCTTGAGAGCGTTCACTTGGACTACCTGTGCGATTTACAGATTCAGGAAGATTTTGCAAAGCCTTAATGATTTCTTTTGGCTCATCAATCCAAGCCAATGAAGTGATTAGGGGGTTATCATCAAAATAGTCAATTCCCGTAGGCCTATACTCAGCTTTAAAGTAGCTATCTCGTTCAATCAAAAGTGTCATTTCCATTTGTATCATTTTGCTCGACTTCCGTGTCATTTAAGTTGAATAGGTCGTCGATATCAGGGTCTGAAAAATCATCCAATTGATCTTTAATTTCGATATCGACGGGTGAAAATTTATTAATTAGTTCTCGTCGTTCAATTTCCTTTTCTAGAGCACGATTCTCCGGAATTGCTTTTATTCGCCCAGCGTGAGAGCATTTTTTGAGAGCATTCAATTCTTTTTGAGCTTTACGCTGAATGTTAAGAACATATTCTTCTTGCAGCCGCTTTGCTTCCTGTGATTCAGCGTGTTGAATTGCTGAGGTTTTCTTTTTGACATCCATCCTCTTTTTAGCTTCGAGAAAACTATAGTTAATGTATTCACGAGAACTTTGCTTAAGGGCGCAAGAAAAAACTTTGTGAGGCTGGAGTTCGTCGATTGCGAAGACGTTGTTTACAATCATTGGGTCAAAGTGAACAACTAGGCGACTAGGGCGCTTTGTACCTTTTGTGCGCTCGAACCAACCACTCTCTCTAAGTTCAGGACTGTCATAATAGAGTCCATTGAATTTAATGCCTTTTGCCGAAACCGTTGCAAAGCCCTTTGGCAAAATAGCTGTTTTCATCTGTTGCATGTCGACAGGCGGTAGCCTTCCCGACCGGTTTTTTAACGCCCAGTCCCAGATATTCTGAGGTGTCAATGGAAGGTCATCAGGAAAATCTGGATCACAGTCATAATTGTCCAGTACAGCATATTTGTTCCACGCCAATATTTGAGAAACTACAATTGCCTCGATTTCGTCTCGACTCAGAAAAGCTGTAAGCCTTCCGTCGATTGCACCTGCCTTTTTTAGTGTTTCTTTATTGGACTTTCCTTGAAGGTTTCCTGAATAAGCCATTTGTATTAAATCTAAAAGCTTCTCAATGCAGCCTTTCGCTTCACTTCTGCCGCTAGCCGTGTTCTCAATTCTTATACCTGTTGTATTAGCAAGGTGAGTACTTTGATCGCCGAACAGCTCTGCTTTATCAGCCAGAATAGCCTGAGGCCTTCCGGTTGAACCCCATTGATTTGTGAGCTTTGGACTTATTCCATGTTTTTTTAGCAAATACGTTTTATCGCTAAAAGTATTCAATAGTGCTAGCGAAGCACTTCGATAATGAGATTCTTGAAAACCAACGTAAAATCCAACAACTAGCCTAGAATAAACATCACAGACTAAGTAAATTGTGAGCCTACCCACAATTTCTGTTCTGTTATCTTTTCTTACTGCAACCATATCTCCCTTTGTACTGTCAATTTCGAATCGAGCACCAGGTCCATACACTGAACCCGCAGCTGTTCCATGCAAGGGGCGATGATTCTTATCGTATTCTTTTTGACTGAGTTTCGAACGTACAACTCTGTGCTTTGATAATTCTGTTCTAAAGAAAAACTTTAAACTGTGGATCGAGGGAATTTCTTGTGTTGTGAGCGCTGGATTTAAACTTTTGCAAAGTGAGACAAAACGATTGTGCGTGTATGTAAGACTTTTGTCCAAAGCAATATGAAATTGCATTATTACAACGAGCATCGCCTCTCGAAACTCAGAATCCAAGATCGCGCTATTGCTTAAACTATATCTATTGCGTGCGCCTGGCTTCTTCTTAAAAACTCTTCGTTTTCCACTACCACCTGACTTATGATAACGATCAGCAAGGGCATACATTGTCTGACCAAAAGTCCAATAATCTCGAAGTGCTCGATAAATAGACGCACTACTAGTGCCATGAAGCGTTGCAGCATCGCTTACAAGCTTTCCACGAATTCCTGAGTATAGATATTCTGGATGCTCAACGATTCCCTTAATCGTATTGAACCTTTCCTCAATCTTGCTTAGAAATTTCTCTGATTTAACCAAAGGAAGCACTGGTTGATATCGATGGTTGTCAACCATACTGATCTCTTGGTTTTTGAAATGAAGTGATAATTCGTTAGCTTTGAACTGCGTTGGAATGCCTGAATTTTTATCAAGCTCAAACAAAAAGAAAGTATCGTCTACAATCTCAATGACACGAAAATGTGTTTCATCCCACAACAACACATCATTGCGAAACAGTGGGCAAGCTTTGAAACGCTCAATTGCTAATGAAGCCACTGCAATCAACCTTATGATTTGATATATCTACGCTTTGTACAAAAGAAATTTCACCTGCAACCAATTTAAAAAATGGGATGGTTAAATCGAAGATGGCTATTCTTTTGGAAAACAATAGCCTTAATTGAGACAATGAGGTGCCATCATCTAAACCCAACGTTTCATCAATACAGCTTACAATCGATAGGAGCCTTTCTTGTTGTCGTTCATATAGCTCGTCTTCCCAAAATTGTGCGGTAGCGATAAGTGAATCTATTGATATATGCAAGCTATCTAATGAGTGAAGCCATTTAAGGTTTTCGCATCGAACTGGATTGATATCCTTCTCAGTAACGACCTGATAATACACACCTAGCTCGTTCCAATAGGACTTCTCAATAAGTAGCTTTTCTTTTGTTCTTGGCTTGCGAACGTCGTCAGAATACTTAGCTTGAATAACGAAGTTTGGGATACTTTGATTTGTTTGAGTGACAAAAAAGTCGCTCGTCATTACGATGTTTTCGCCACGAACGGCAGGGTGTTTCAGCCCTTTTTCAGTTGCTATTTGTATTGTTTTTTCAAGCGATAATGGGAACTGTTCCCTTATGTCGACAACTTCGGTCGCCCAATCCAGTTCTAAAAAGACATGAAACTCAAGATCACTGACCAAGTGGACAACTCTATTGGTTGTTGATGAACGCGCACGATGTGACCTGCCCCGAGAAGGTACATTGTATACTTTTAGCCATGGCAGATAATTTTTACCTGTACCTTGGCCTCTTCCTTGTTTTTGCCAGCGCTTAAAAATAGCTTCATTTTGATCGTATCTGCTCATCATAAACCTCCTTGGTCCTTTTTACAGACTAAGTATTTCTCTTACTGAGTCAAGCACAAATTTAGTCGTAAACTATTGATTTAAAATAAAAGATTGAGAAAGTTGATCAGTGTGATAAGACTCATAATATGACAAATGTAATAAGTTTTTGTTTTGTAATATTTTCGCGTTTCACTGGCGGAAACATAAAAATGACGTTCGCTAGATAAAAAACTTTTTCTCGAAAACTGCTTTTTCTTTTCCGAGAGCACTGACTGTATAAAAATCAATCAAAATCATGTTTAACATATGATTACTTTACAACCGTATCAAAATAAACCATATTATGTATTTATCATTATACTCACTCTGTAAGCATGCTTGATTCAATTAGTTTTTCTCAAAAACAACGATTAGCTTATATAGATTTTTGTCTATTCTTTGTTGGATCAATTTATCGACAAGACTTAACTAACCGATTCGAAGTTGGCTTATCTGCTGGTTCTCGCGATTTTGGTTTATACAAAGAGTTGGCACCAGAGAATTTAAGATATGATGCTAGAGAAAAGCGATATTTTCAGACCCCTGAGTTTAGTCCCGTTTTTGAGTATGACCCTCTGAGGACGCTGACAAAACTAGCTAATGATATTTCCGACGGATTCGATGCAATTGGAGATAAACACTTTCCGGTGGAAGCCCCCTCTAGTCTGAACGTTCCTGATATATTCGTTTTAGCTAGGCTAGTGCAAGCGATTTTAAATCATAAGGCAGTTAGTGTTATCTACACATCACTATCGAGTGGCTCGAATACTCGGGAACTTGTGCCTCACTCTATCGTTGATAATGGTCTACGTTGGCACGTACGCGCTTATGACCGAAAAAGTCAAAGTTTCAGGGACTTTGTATTGACAAGGATTAGTAAAGTAACTTTGAAGAAATCAGCTGCTGATAGTGAGCTAGCTTCGTTTGATAATCAATGGCAAAAAAAAGTTGCGTTGCGACTTATCCCTCATCCCAAGAACATCAACTTTCCAACAGCAATCGAAATGGACTATGGAATGGACAACGGACAACTTCTTATTGAGGTGAGAGCTGCGTTAGCTGGATATTTGTTACGGCGTTGGAATGTTGATTGTAGTGAACGTGGAACGCTTGTAGGCCGAGAATATCATCTATGGTTACAAAACCGATTTACACTAGATACCGTCGAAAACCTTACCATTGCGCCAGGGTACGACCAAAACTAAAGGAATATTGATATATGTCGCAAGTAAAAATAAAAACTGGGAAGAAAGTCGATAAACAAGAAAAAGGTTTCGAGGAATCACTTTGGGACACAGCAAACAAGCTTCGTGGCAGTGTTGAATCATCAGAATACAAGCATATCGTATTGAGCCTCATCTTCTTAAAGTTCATTAGCGATAAATTTGAAAAGCAGCGTAAAAAGCTTGTTGCTGATGGCATGGGCGATTATGTAGACATGGTTGAATTTTATGCGAAAGACAACGTGTTTTACTTGCCGGAAGAGGCGCGTTGGTCGTTCATACAAAAACAAGCCAAGCAAGACGATATTGCTGTCAAGATTGATACTGCATTGCATACTGTTGAGAAAAACAATGTATCGTTGAAAGGCGCATTGCCAGATAACTACTTTTCTCGTTTAGGGCTAGATGCAAGCAAGCTGGCGGCACTTATAGATACCATTAATAACATCAACACCGTTGCCAACGAATGTCACATGACAGAGGAAGATTTGGTAGGTCGTGTTTACGAATACTTTCTTGGTAAGTTTGCGGCAAACGAAGGAAAAGGCGGTGGCGAGTTCTACACTCCAAAATCTGTGGTTTCACTTATCGCCGAAATGATTGAGCCATATAAAGGTAAAATCTACGACCCTTGCTGTGGCTCAGGCGGTATGTTTGTGCAGTCATTAAAATTTATTGATAGTCACAACGGCAGTAAAAAAGACATTTCGATATATGGACAGGAGTACACCAGCACTACCCATAAACTAGCCAAAATGAACCTTGCGGTACGAGGTATCAACGGCAATTTAGGTGATGTAGCAGGCGATAGCTTCTTTAAAGATCAGCACCCTGATTTAAAAGCAGATTTCATTATGGCGAACCCGCCATTTAACCAGAAGCAATGGCGTGCAGATAATGAGTTGGTTGATGATCCTCGTTGGTCAGGCTTTGAAGTTCCACCCACAGGAAATGCTAACTATGCTTGGATCATGCACATGATCTCGAAGCTTAGTGAGAACGGTACAGCAGGTTTTGTGCTTGCAAATGGCTCAATGAGTTCAAACACAGGCGGTGAAGGCACAATTCGACAGAAAATTATCGAAAATGATTTGGTAGATTGCATGATTGCATTACCGGGGCAGCTTTTCTACACCACGCAAATCCCAGTCTGCTTATGGTTTATCACCAAAAACAAAAACGAAAATACCGAACTTGGTTATCGTGATCGCCAAGGTGAAACTCTATTTATCGATGCTCGTGAAATGGGCACTATGGTCAGCCGTGTTCATAAAGAATTAACCACGGACGATATCGCTGAAATTGCCAAAACTTATCATGCATGGCGTGGCGAGAAGAAAGACGGTAACTATGAAGATAAAGCAGGTTACTCAAAGTCAGCAACGTTGGAAGAAATTAAAGCTAATGACTTTGTATTAACTCCGGGCCGCTATGTTGGAGCTGCAAAATTAGAAGATGATGGCATCCTATTTGAAGTCAAAATGAAAGAGCTAAGCCAAACCCTTTATAGTCAAATGGAACAAGCAGAAGGGTTAGACAAAGCTATTTGTCAAAACCTAGAGGGGCTAGGTTATGGAAAATGATTGGGACGAATTCGTACTTGGTGAAGTTACATCACTTCGCAATGGTGCAGGCATAAAACAAGAATATTTTAGCGAGGCAGAAGATGCAGTGCCGCTGGTTAAAGTCTCAAATTTTACTCTAGACTCTGTTGATATATCTGAATTTACAAAAGTTGATGCTGATCACGCAGTAAAGTGGACATCTCATTTGCTGAAAAAGAAAGATACATTGATTGCAACTGTTGGATCATGGCCTCCTAATTGGTCTTCAGTTGTAGGGAAAGTAATAAGAGTGCCTGCCGAAGCCGAAGGTTCCATTCAGAATCAAAACACTTGTTGTATATTATCTACGGAAGCAATAGATGAGGACTTTTTATACTACGTTTTGAGAGATAAAAATTTCTCAAATTATATCGTAAACGTTGCTCAAGGGAGTGCGAATCAAGCGCGAGTACCAGTAAAAAAGATAGGCGAGTACAGATTCAGAGGTCCCAAAAGCAAGTTAGCACAAGCTAAAATTGGCAAAACGCTCCGTATATTGGATGAAAAGCTAGCCAATAGTGGCAGAGTTAGCAAAACCTTAGAACAAATGGTGCAGGCATTATTCAAAAGTTGGTTTGTTGATTTTGATCCTGTTATCGATAACGTCCTTGCCGCTGGCAACGATATTCCTGATGCCCTTATAAAAAAAGCTGAGCTACGTAAACAAGCCCTACAGCTACCAGACTTTAAACCACTGCCAGATAGCATTCGAACATTATTCCCAAGCGAGTTTGAACAAACTGATGAACCAACTATTGGTATTGTTGGCTGGATACCTAAAGGCTGGAGAGTTTCTAACACTGATGCTGAGCTAGCTATCAAAGGTGGTTCAACACCGAGTACAAAAAATCCTGATTATTGGGAGGGTGGTGATATTCACTGGACATCACCAAAAGATTTATCTGGTAATGATTCTAAAATTTTGCTGAATACTAGCCGAAAGATAACTGAGGCAGGATTAGCCAAAATAACTTCTGGCTTATTACCAGTTGATACTGTCTTAATGTCATCAAGAGCACCTGTGGGCTACTTAGCATTGGCAAAAGTGCCTTTGGCAATAAATCAAGGCTATATAGCGTTACAGTGTGAAAAGGACCTAACGCCTGAATATACAATGCTGTTTCTAGATTCAATTATGGATGAAATCAAAGGTATTTCTGGCGGAACAACTTTTGCGGAAATCAGTAAAAAGACGTTCAGAAGCATCAAGCTAGTTGTTCCAGCTAAGCCTGCAATTGATGCTTTTACATCAATTGCAAAAACAAACTATGACAAGATTACTGAGAACATCAAGCATACTAATTCTTTGACTGAAACTAGAGATTACTTGTTGCCAAATATTGTTTCAGGTGAAATATCACTTGCTGAGGTAAATTATGGAAGATAACGCAGTACCTCTTCGGTTGAGTTCACGAGCACTAAGTGCTGACCCTAGTGCTGTCCACTTAGTCGAACACAAAGAGAGGCTAGAAGCGGCAGTATTAAGACAAGACGTTCCTCTTTGTTTGGACGTCTCTAAAGCTTTTCTGGAATCAATATTTAAAACCATCTTGAATGATCGGGTAGGAGATGAGGATTTTCCTACTGAATTTTATCCGCTATTTAGAAGAGTTAAAGATGAGGTGCCTTTTAATCACAACGACACTGCAAACAACCTAATAGGTAGGCTTGCAGGTTCATTGGTTAATGTAGTGGCTGAATTAAGGAATAACTTTGGCGCAGCCTCGCATGGTGATGACGGTTATCACGAAAATCCAATAGATGCATCGAGTGCCGATTTCGTGATGTCTTCCGTTGACGGGTTAGCGGCTTTGGTATATTCGAAGCATAAAAACACCATTGTTCCTGAAAGAGCTACAAGAATTAACTACCAAGATTTTTCTGAGTTTAATGACTGGTTAGATGAACAAGGTGAAGACTATGAAATAGTCGTAGGCGAAGATACTGTTTTCAGATATACAGCTAGTCAGGTGCTCTATGAGCAAGATATATCAGCCTACCAAGAAATGCTAATTCAATACATGGCTAACGAAGAAGGTGAAGTAGAGGGAGAACAAGATGACTCTTGATATTCGTGGCAGTAAGAAAACGACTAGAATCAGTGATAATCGCTTTGTTGTATTTGAAGAGCTTATTTCGAATGCAATAGATTCATATTTAATTAGAAAGGATGCCAGTGCAAATATTCCCGCTTTATCCATTCGCTTCGATATAGAATTATACGCTGCTGATCTCGTATCGGTTGATGAAATTGGGTTAAAAATTAGTTGTGAAGACAACGGTGCTGGACTCGGCGAAAATCAAGTTAAGGCTTTTGTAACGAAGGATTCGACATTCAAAGATGATCTTAAAATTAAAGGTATTGGCAAATGTTTTGGTTCTGGTCGTGTTCAATATTTCCATTTTTTTGACAATTTAAGAATTGACAGTGTTTTTGATGATGGTGGCAGTTATAAGCTTAGGATTCTTGATGTAGCAAGCAACACAAAGGAAATATCGGAGGCATCATTCAAGCTAGAAGACGCAACAAATAGAGAGGTTAAAACATTAGTCTCTTTAACGGGGCTGTCTGAACAAGCGATGAAAAAGCATTTCGAGTCTAAAAGTCTACCTAATGAGTTTTCTGCTGCAAATATTAAGCATCATGTGTTTATAACATTTCTTCAGAGACTAATAGCGCTCAAAGACGTCATTGGCGATTTCAGCATAGAGTTGTGTGCTACTTTATTTGGGGAGCAACAGCCAGTTGAACAAATTACTGCTCAGGATTTACCGCAAAAATTACCTGTACCTGATATCCCGATTTTATGTACGCATGGGAGCAATGAACACAACGGTGAATACAAGCTCACTATAAGCACATATGAATTTTCGGAAGATGAATTTGGCGGATTTGAGCATGATGTTGCTCTGTGTGCTAATTCGTCAATTGTAAAGTCACTAACTAAAACGTTTTTAAAGGTACATAAGGATCGAAAGCATTCAATTAATGGAAAGTTCTACTTAGTGCTTATCGAAAGTGATTATTTAGAACGAAATGTCAATGTTAGGCGAGATAACTTTGACATTCCATTTTCGAATCATGGCAACGCCGATTTAATGTCATCAGGTCCTTTTATGCAAGATATTATCGACTCTATTGAGGATTACGTATTAGGTTTATTGGCTCCCACGGATTTTGATAGAGATGCTTTGATCAAAGAGACAGGAACGAAGTTTGGTATTTCAGCCAAGATGCTGGTAGATACGAGGGTAAAAGTTAAATACGGTGATTCTGCCAATGACATTGCTAAACGAGTATTGAAAAAGTATCAAGAAGAAATAGTCGATGACACCTCCGCACTTTTTGATTTAAAAGAGGGGTTATTGAACTTAGATCCTAGAAAAGACAATTTTAGAGACAAAGTTAACGAAATGTCTTGGAAATATACTTCCACCATTCAAAAGATGGATATGGCGAACCTTTCGCAACTTGTTGTTAGACGTTCTTCGATGATTGAAATATTAGGTTGTGCAGTCAACAAGTTACTTACTGTTCAGTCAGATGAAGGAAGAAAAGAAAATGAAAAAATAATTCACAATATATTTTTTCCAACAGGCAAAGATAGCAATGACAAGATAGATCACGATATCTGGATACTCAATGAGGAGTACCACTACTTTGAGCATATTGCTTCTGACAAGCGTCTTTCTTCAATCCCTTGGGGTGACAACGATAATTTATTTGAGCCTGATATTGACTCAGTACTTGCTGAAGTATTTCAAAAAAATGAGAGTGAGAATCAGTTAAAAAGACCTGATATAGCGATTTTTAACGAAGAAGGTGCTGCGATTATTATTGAGTTTAAAGCACCCGGAGTATCAATGGATAACTACATGGGTGACTTGATGGAATATGCTCACCTGCTGGCAGCGAAATCAAAAGGTAGAATTAAAAAGTTTTACGGTTACCTTATTGGAGATACGGTTAAACCATTGCGACTTAAAGGATATAAGAAGTTTCCAAGTGACAAAGGTTGGTTTAGTACAGATTCGCTAGAAGATCCTGTGACTGGTAAGTCATATGGGGAGCTATATTCAGAAATTTTGTATTATCAAGATTTTGTAGATAGGGCAGAACAACGGCTTAAAATTTATAAAGAGAAGCTTGGTATTGAATAAGGATTTTTCATGAAATTTACGGAAGCACAACTAGAGGAGGCAATTATTGAATTATTGGGCGAACAAGGTTTTCCTTATGCACCCGGTAATGAGCTTACTCGTAGCAATACTGAAGTTTTGATTAAGGATGACATACGTCAGTTCTTATCTGATAAGTATCAAGCAGACAATATTACTGCTGGTGAAATCGATTCAATCATAAAGCAAATAGAATCATTGCCTGCCAGTGATTTGTACGATAGCAATAAGACCTTCTGTAAATGGTTGAGTGATGGTTTTTTGTTAAAACGTGAAGACCACACGCAAAAAGATCTCTATATCCAATTAGTCGATTACACCAACGTTGTTCAAAGCCTGTTGCCTGATTTAGTGAAGGAAAGTACACCTGAGTTACTTAAAGTAGCTGAGAAACCGACAAGCTATAATGACTCGAATATCTACAAAATTGTTAACCAGTTAGAAATTGAGGGGGATGATGGCGAGAAGCGCATCCCCGATGGTATCTTATATATCAACGGTTTACCGTTGGTGGTGTTCGAGTTTAAGAGTGCTATTCGCGAAGAAGAAGCTTCAATACATGATGCGTACGTCCAGTTAAATACTCGTTACCGCAGGGACATTCCCGCTCTATTCGTTTACAACGCTTTTTGTGTAATCAGTGATGGTGTTAACAACAAAATGGGAGGCTTATATGCGCCTTATGAATTCTTCTACGCTTGGCGCAAAATAACTGGCAATGAGTCGATAGAAAAAGATGGTATTAGCTCACTGCACACCATGGTTCAAGGCTTATTTAATAAAGCTCGTCTGCGTGATGTTATTCGTAACTTCATTTATTTTCCTGACTCAACAAAGGCTGAAGTAAAAATTGTCTGCCGCTACCCACAGTACTATGCGGCTAGAAAGCTTCACCACAATATAAAGCATGCTCGCAAGCCTGATGGTGATGGTAAAGGTGGCACATACTTTGGCGCAACGGGCTGCGGTAAGAGTTTTACCATGCAGTTTTTATCACGACTGTTAATGAAAAGCGTTGAGTTTGAAAGTCCTACTATTGTGTTAATAACTGACCGAACTGACTTGGATGATCAGCTATCTCAGCAATTCTCTAATGCAAAAGCGTATATTGGTGATCAAACAGTTGTTGCCGTTGAGAACCGCGATCATTTACGTGAAATGCTACAAGGCCGCAACAGCGGTGGTGTGTTCTTAACGACTATCCATAAATTCACTGAAGATACAAAGCTGCTAACGGATAGAAGCAATGTTATTTGTATCTCTGATGAGGCGCATCGCAGCCAAACTAATCTAGATCAGAAAGTCCGTGTTATAGAAAAAGGGCCAAATAAAGGTGTCAGGAAAACTTATGGTTTTGCGAAATACCTTCATGAGTCATTACCCAATGCTACGTTTGTTGGTTTCACAGGTACGCCTGTTGATGCCACTCTTGATGTGTTTGGTCAGGTTGTTGATGCCTATACCATGACTGAATCTGTTAAAGATGAGATCACTGTGCGTATTGTTTATGAAGGTCGAGCGGCGAAAGTCATTTTAGATAATGCAAAATTGGAAGAAATTGAAGCTTATTATCAGCAATGCGCCGATGAAGGCAGTAATGAGCATCAGATTGAAGAAAGTAAAAAAGCTTCTGCAAACATGACTTCAATTCTTGGCGACCCAGATCGTATCAGAGCATTAGCCAAGGACTTTGTTGCACATTATGAATCACGGGTTATAGAAGGCTCTACCTTAAAAGGTAAAGCAATGTTTGTAAGTTCTGCGCGTGAAGTAGCCTATTTGTTTTATCAAGAATTAAAAGGCCTTCGCCCAGCTTGGTTTGAAGTACGTGAATGCGAAGAAGGTGTTGAACTAACCGAGCAAGAGCGTAAAAAAATAAAACCAGTGGAACGAGTCAAAATGGTAATGACTCGTGGTAAAGACGATCCTAAGGAACTATGGGATTTGCTGGGTTCTAAAGAGTATCGTAAAGAATTAGACCGCCAATTTAAAAACGAAAAATCCAACTTTAAAGTCGCTATTGTGGTTGATATGTGGCTAACAGGCTTTGATGTACCATTCCTTGATACCATCTATATTGATAAGCCAATACAACGCCATAATCTGATTCAGACCATATCGCGTGTTAACCGTAAGTTTGAAGGTAAAGATAAAGGTCTAGTTGTTGACTACATTGGTATCAAAACACAGATGAATAAAGCGTTAGCCATGTATTCAAAAACAGATGAAACCAACTTTGAGGATATTGCTCAGTCCATCATTGTTGTAAAAGATCATCTGGATTTATTGGGCAAACTCATGCATCAATTTGATGAATCGCCGTACTTTACTGGGCAACCAATTGCTCAACTCAATTGCTTGAATAATGCCGCTGAATTTGTATTGCAAACGCAAAAACTTGAAAATCGTTTTATGGCATTGGTAAAACGCTTAAAAACGGCTTACGACGTTTGCTGTGGTAGTGAAAAGCTATCGCGAAAAGAGCGTGATTACATTCACTTCTACTTAGCTGTTCGTTCTATTGTCTATAAACTCACAAAAGGTAATGCGCCTGATACTGCACAAATGAATGCCAAAGTTCGTGAGATGATTTCTGATGCGCTTAAAAGTGACGGTGTAGAAGAGATCTTTAAGCTAGGCCAAGGCGAAGATGGTGTTGATATCTTCGATGATGATTACTTAGCAAAAATCGAAAAAATCAAACTGCCAAATACAAAAATAAAATTGCTCCAGCAGATGCTGGCAAAGGCTATTGGTGAGTTTAAACAAGTTAACAAGCTTAAGGCTGTTGATTTCTCTGAGCGCTTTAAATCGTTAGTTGATAAATATAATGAGCGCAAAGAAGAGGACGTATTAGTCAGTGAAGTTCTAGAGGACTTCTCAGATGAAATCATCAACATGTACCAAGACCTCAAATCGGAAATGGGTTCGTTTGAGGACATGGGTATTAACCTAGAAGAGAAAGCGTTTTACGACATTTTGATGGCATTAGCGGTCAAATATGATTTTCAGTACCCAGAAGACAAGTTACTTGAACTAGCAAAAGCAGTAAAAGACGTTGTTGATGATAAAGCTAAATACACTGATTGGAGCCAACGTGATGATATCAAGGCTGAGCTAAAAGTTGATCTTATTATGTTGCTGGCCAAGTATGGCTACCCTCCTGTTGACCGTGATGAGGTGTATAAAGAAATCTTCGAGCAAGCAGAGTCGTTTAAACGAAACAGGAAAGATTAAACAAAACAGCCAGAGATGCTGGTTTTAAGGTAAAAAAATGGCGCAATTTTATAAATTATTAGCTGCATCTATTTGGTCAACTCTTATTTTTGGACTTGCTTTTATTTTTCACAGACTGTTTGAAAAAGAGGGCACGTTTGCACTTTTTATTGTTGCAGGTATTTGTGTAAGTATCGCTTATGACGGATTAAAAACGATATTTAAATTCAACCCTAGTGATAAAAACGAGACTAAAGAAATGTTTTGGGGAGCGTTTGCATCAGTTGGATATTTGGCTCTGTCATTAACCAGCTTAGGTTCAGGAGCGGTTTTGGCAGTTTACTTCGAACTTCCCGAAATCGTCGGGCAAGTTGTTTCGTTCGGCGGTTTTATCGGCTTTTATGTGTTGGCAATTATGGTCGCAACCGGAACCGAAAAGCGAATGAAACGTGCAAAAAAGGATAATTGAGATCTAATGATGTAAAAAATGCATTTAGGCGGATAGGTGTGTAGCAACGCCACTGGCTCCAATAGCCCAAATTGTTTCTAAAAATGAACTGTATTGAAAACGAGCTTTATCAGTGAGTCTTTTTACCATAGGCACCTCCTTAATGTTGTTATGACCCGAAGGAATCAATCTAATACTTTCGTAACGCAACAAAACTAACAGTAGGACCATGAAGCCGACGAACGTTCCGAGATAAATTCCCGCACCTATTACCCCTATCGGCCTAAATACATTTTTATCTTTTTATCATTCTCGTAAAAGGGCGCTATACGCCCTTAATTCGAAAACTCAAACACTCACCAATTGATAAAATCCAAGGTCGGCGAGTAGATGATCCTAAGCGATGATGTGAAACCATCAACATCTATTTGACTGCCATCGCTGGTGCGATTGTTGTGCCACTTAACATCCACGGTCATGTAAAGCTCATCAACAAACTCAAACTCATAGTAAGCACCAATGTATAATGTTTGAAAACTGACATCTCGAGAAGTCACCAAGGTTTTACCAGCGGGTAAATCTGCAAACGGAGTCATATCAGTGCGAAAACGCACATCAGTTGTCACAGTATCGGTAATGTTAAAACCGGTTAGTCCCGCCAATATGCCATAGTCCATCTGTGAGTTATTCGCCCGCACATACTTCCAGCGCTTATAATTACCCAACAGCGGGAATCTGATGGAAAAATCGTACTCAACATCCAACTCAGACTCGATAGTTGACTGAAATAGAGCTGACCTAGTAACAGAGCCATTTAAAAGTTCACTGCCCACCGGCGAAACAATCGTTGAGGTCTCAGAATAAGTAGGAATACTTAAGCCCAACTCAATCCATGGTAGTTTCGCTGCAATCTCAAAGTTTAGGTAGCTTTTATTAGCAAATTCCTGATCAAAGTTGACCAAGGTGCTACCACCTCCTGTCATTGGCGCAAACTGGCTTAGATCGAGACGACTACTGCTTGCGTATTCGATGATAGGGGTATAGGTATACGACACTCCCAGCCCCGCCTGAAATCGACTGGTCTTCAAATACTTATCTGCAAACAAGTTTAGTTCATCGGCAAAATCTTCTTTCAAAAATTTCACTTGCGACGATGTCAACGAATTGTCGCTTAACCTAGCACTTGCAGCAACAATAATCGGCATGCGCGTACGCAGCTGGTTACTTAAATTCGTGTTATAGTGAATTTTGTCAGTGTAGCTACTATCTCTTAACTTATCGGTAATCACGCGCATATCTCGCACAAACGTCGTATCCCCTAGCGCTCCGAGATTGGCATTCAGAGTTTGTACATAGGTATAAAGCAAATCAGTATCTATTTTGCGTTTGCTGAGTAAGTGCTTGATGAATTAGGCTGTGCGATTGGCGACTTCAGTAGGGATATTCGTGTTATTAGCAATAGTCTCAAATAAGCTAGTGGCACTATTATCTGATTGCTCTGTTTCTTCTCCTCTGTCGGGGTCGTTCACTTCAATCACCGTGCGACCATCGTCAGTCTGTTTTACCTATGCGCGTGTTGCATCTTGAGCGTAGCCGGTAGACAAAAAAAGTAAAAGTAGTACGAGTGTGGTGGACTTATATTTCATATTTGAATTCCCTTTCCGTTTTTTGATTAAAAAATAAGCTATTAACTAAGAAAAAACAACCACAAATTTTTATAACAAAGGCTTACCAACGCAAACCACTTACTTCTGCACCTCATACCTTTATATCAAATATATAAATAACCTTAGTTGACAAGCCCACTAATAAAATCATCTTTTATTAAGTTAAAGCCAAACTCTAGCTAATCGGTAGGACTTATCATATCAAGTTGAATAGACTTAACGGATTCTGAACTAATCGATGTAACGCACGAAAACGCCTTTGTTTGCAAGATTTCCAGTTGACTTTGAATTTTTTGACATCGCTTTAAATTGTCTTTCGCGTATTTTCTTCGTTTTAACGTTTTAAGGTTCAAATTTATAATAAATATCGAAGACATAACGCTGGACATTGCACCACTTATTGCCACTCCAGAGTCACCTCGAACGGCATGCCATCCATTATCGAAAATTGAAACACCGAATTCCATAAGTTTGAGTGATATTTCCGCTATTTCAAACGTATAGTCAGTAGCCGTTTGAAGTAAGTCGAGAGAATCGCGAGAGAACTTTGCTTTTTCGTTCGTATCTGTTGCGCTGTCTCGGTTTACTCGAAGTGCAACTACCTGATCAAAATCCCGAGCATCTTTTTCGAATAGCTCACGCAATCTAATTTCATAATTACCTCTTACCTGCTCAGAGATATACGCAAAGTCTTTCCGAAAACTTAAACATTCATCCTTTCCAGAGCTAATATCACATACCGTGCAAAGCATCTTTGCAGACAATATACCGAGTAAGGCTGCTGCACTTCCTGAGCCAGGTGACGCTCTGCCTGCACCAAAATCATTTAAAAGCTCCGTAGCGGGCTTATTAAGTAAAACTTCAACACCAACCTCTGTTAGTTCCTGCTGCTTCATTTTTCTTCCCTAAAATTTTTTCAGAAAACATAAAATGGTTTTATTTCGATTTTTAATACTCAGTTCGATCTTTAATGCATAGTTCGATCTTTAATACGCGACCACAGTTGATAGCGCATACTCTCTTTAGCTCACTCCACCGTCACACTCTTCGCCAAATTCCTAGGCTGATCAACATCCGTCCCTTTAATCAGCGCTACGTAATACGAAAGCAACTGTAGAGGAATAGTATAAACAATCGGTGCAATCGCCTCGCTGCAGTGCGGCACATCTAATACCCGCATTGTCTCATCCGACTTAAAGTGCGCATCTTTATCAGCAAATACATACATAATGCCGCCGCGAGCCCGCACCTCTTCTACATTGGATTTGAGTTTTTCTAAAAGCTCATTGTTAGGCGCAACCACAATTACGGGCATTTCAGCATCAATCAGAGCAAGCGGGCCGTGCTTTAGTTCGCCTGAGGCATAGGCTTCTGCGTGAATGTAGGAAATTTCTTTTAGCTTAAGCGCGCCTTCCATCGCGATAGGGTATTGGTCGCCTCGGCCTAAAAACAGGCTATGGTGTTTATCTGAAAACTCTTCTGCTAGGTCATCAATGTCGTCGGCAAGCGTGAGCGTTTCTTCTAGCTTACTAGGTAGTTCGGCAAGGGACTGTAGAATGGAAGATTTGAGCGTATCGCTCATGCCTTTGTGTTTACCAATGGCGAGTACTAGCATCAAAAATCCAGCAAGCTGTGTCGTAAATGCTTTGGTAGATGCCACACCAATCTCTGCGCCTGCTCTGGTCATAAACGAGAGTGATGACTCACGAACTAAAGAAGAACCATCTACGTTACAGATGGCGAGGCTTGACATGTAACCGCTTTCTTTTGCCAGTTTTAGGGCGGCAAGTGTGTCGGCAGTCTCACCTGATTGGGAAATCGTCACAATCAAACTATTGGGTTTTACGACAGATTTGCGGTATCTGAACTCAGATGCAATTTCGACATCACAGCAAACACCTGCATAAGCTTCTAGCCAGTACTTGGCTGTCATGCCTGCATGATAGCTGGTGCCGCACGCGATGATTTTGATATTTTCGACTTTTGCGAACACTTCATCTGAACCTTCACCAAATACATCATCGCTTATTCCATCAGGTGTAACGCGACCTTGAAGGGTATTGCGGATAACAGCGGGTTGCTCATATATCTCTTTAAGCATGTAATGGCGATAGCCGGCTTTGTCACCAGCATCGTGCTCAACGCTCGATTCAACAACTTCTCGTTCAACTTTCTCGCCGCTGGCATCAATAATTTTCACAGTAGTGCGGGTAATTTCAGCCACATCCCCTTCTTCTAAGAAGATAAAGCGGCGCGTAACCGGAAGTAAGGCCATCTGGTCAGAAGCGATGAAGTTCTCTCCAATGCCTAAACCAATCACCAGCGGCGAGCCAGAGCGCGCGACAACCATCGTGTTTGGGTCTTCTTTATCAATAATGACAGTGCCGTATGCACCATGGAATGATTTTACTGACTGTAAGACAGATTCGAGCAATGTATCGCAGTGCTTGCGGGCTTCTGCGATGGTATGAGCAATGGTTTCTGTGTCGGTGTCGGATACGAAAGCATAATCTTTATCGCTTAATGCATCTCTTAATGCTTTGTGGTTTTCAATAATGCCGTTGTGCACTAGAGCGAAACGTTCAGAACTTGTGTGGGGGTGCGCATTGACTTCAGTCACGCCGCCGTGAGTGGCCCAGCGAGTATGAGCGATGCCTGTGGTACCAAGGCTGCTTTCATCATCAAGTGCGTCGCTCAAAGCTTTTACTTTGCCCACGCGGCGCGTAATTGAAAGCTCGCCATTGTTTAACAGCGCGACGCCTGCGGAATCGTAGCCACGATATTCTAGGCGGCGTAAACCTTCTAATAGTATTTGAACCACATTACGTTCGGCAACCGCGCCGACTATTCCGCACATATTCTTATTCCTACTTTTTTTTGACCGGCTTTTGCCAGCTTGAAATATTACGCTGCTTACCGCGAGCAATAGCTAAATTGTCAGCTTCCACACTTTTGGTGATAGTACTGCCTGCGCCAACGGTTGCGCCTTTTTGAATGGTCACTGGTGCAACTAACGCAGAATTTGAACCAATGAAGACATCGTCGCCAATGTCCGTTTTGAATTTGTTTACACCATCGTAGTTACACGTGATGGTGCCAGCGCCAATGTTAACACCCTCGCCAAGCTCTGCATCGCCAATATAGCTCAAATGGTTTACTTTAGAGCCCTTACCTACTTTGGCTTTTTTAATCTCAACAAAGTTACCTACTTTCGCACCTTCCCCCAAATCAGCGCCCGGACGCAGTCTTGCGTATGGGCCAATAGTGCAGTTGCTTTGAACCTTAGCATCTTGAATGTGGGAAAAGGCTTCAATCACTGTGTCGCTGCCAATTTCGCAATTCTTTAACACACAATTAGGGCCTATTTTAACGCGATCACCAAGCACCACATTGCCTTCAAACACCGCATTTACATCAATACTCACATCTTTGCCACAGCTTAGCTCGCCGCGCACGTCTATGCGATATGGGTCAAAAATATGGACGCCGTCTTCCATCAGTTTATCTGCTAAGCGATGTTGGTAGGCGCACTCTAATGCGGCTAATTGCTTGCGATTGTTAATCCCTTCCACTTCCTGCTGCCATTGTGGTTGAGCAGACTGTATTCGCTTGCCTTCGCTTGCCGCCATGGCAATGACGTCTGTTAAATAATATTCGTTTTGGGCATTATCATTTGAAAGCGCAGACAGCCAGCGTTTGAGGTTTGCTCCTGACATAATCATCATGCCGGTATTAATTTCACTGATTTGAAGCTGCTCAGGGCTTGCGTCTTTGTGCTCTACAATGGCGCTAATGTTATCGCTTTGAGGATCACGCACAATGCGGCCCATGCCCGTTGGGTCATCAAGATTGACCGTAAGCAAGGCTAGATCGCAACTTTGCTTTGCGTGGATAAGTGACTCGAGTGTCTCTTTAGATATAAGCGGTGCGTCACCTACCAATATCATCACATCGTCACTATCACTAATATGAGTTTGTGCCTGCATAACCGCGTGGCCTGTGCCTAACTGCTCTTCTTGCAAACACCAATTTAGCGAATAATCGCGTAGCGCTTCTTTAAGCATGTCACCACCATGACCATAGACCAAATTAATCGTATCGCTGTCGATACTTTGCACCGTATTGATGATGTGCTCAACAATGGGCTTATTGGCAATTGGGTGTAGCACTTTAGGAAGGTCAGACTTCATTCGCGTGCCTTTACCAGCAGCTAGAATGATCACAGATAGCGCCATCTTGTATCCTTGAGACAAGTTGTCATTTGCTTAAATAAAGTGGCAGAAGTTTAGCTAAGCGGGCTCACTTTGTCAGTATGTTTATTGATACCGATTGTCTCTCCTTGGATGCTCGCATTTAGAATGCCAATGCTGGGCAGTCCATTACAATTAACGTGACTCAATTTTGAGCAGTGCCTGTTCAAGCGCCAATACATGTTCGTCAACCACCCCGCGCGCCCTCAGTGCCTTTGCTAACTCGTATACGTAATCTTTATTGTCGCCGCTTGGACCACTACTATTGAATATATGCTGAGCCAATTCCTCAATAGTTGCGCCGCCCAGAAACGCTTCGTTGTCGGGCGTAGCCATATATACTAAACCGCGCACCTTACGACCATTTTGAAAGAAAATATCGATTTCTTCTCGCAAGTAGCCGTTTTTCTCGCGGTGATCTAAATGTTCAAACTCTTCTTGCGTAACGTGATATGCGATGCCATAGCATACTGCTCCATTTACTGGCGTGAGCGTGGCAACTCGACCGGGACTATCTGGCGTGCCCCTATGATCGCTACTTCCCTGCCATAAGCGGCGCTGGTAGCCATGAATATGCGCCGGCTCTTTACTTAGATATGGGAAATCGACTTTATAAATCAGTGAACCGTAACCGAAAAGCCAAAGCTCGTCGTAGTTGTCTAAGCTGTGCCGTCCTCTGTTTAAAGCTTGTGTGTCTATAGGCATTGAAAACCCTTTTTAACTATCTACACTAGCGTAGTGGGAACATAAGTGCTAATTGATATCGACTTGAACCTAAACGATACAAGAAAGGAACGCTCGTGATCAAAGCTTTGATTTCATTGTCAATATTGCTAATAACACTACTGCTTTTGCTAGTCGCGATATTGTACATATTTCAACAAAAGTTGCTGTATCCTGCGCCAGCCTTTCCAGTCACAAAGGCACTCCCACCAAATACGAGCAAAATAGACCTTAAACTTAGCTATGCTTATTTGCTGCGCCCCTCTGGTGCACTCGCTCATGAAAAGGATGTTGCCCACCCTCTCATTATTTTTACCCATGGCAACGGGGAACTTGCCGACTTTTGGTTGAATCAATTTGACTTAGTGCTTGCCAGCGGTATTGCGGTGCTATTGGTAGAATACACGTGTTATGGTGACGCAAAAGGCAGTCCCAACATTAAAAGCATCACCGATACCGTAGTCGAAGCCTACGATAAGGTAGTTGAGCTACCCTTCATTGATGAAAGCTTTATTATCCCCTATGGCCGCTCGATTGGCGGTGGCGCAGCGGCCATTTTAGCGTTTAATCGCCCTGTCGCGGCGCTTGGTTTGGAATCAACTTTCTCATCATTACCGAAGCTTGTATCAGAAAAGTCCATCCCGAGCATTTTGCTTAAAGACCGTTACAACAATGAAGCAATAGTGCAATCGCTTGATATCCCTATTTTTATCTACCACGGCACCAAAGATACACTTATTCCCTTTTCTCATGCACAAACCCTAAATGCTGCAAGCAAGCATGCTACCTTTATCAGTGAGCGATGCGGACATAACGATTGCCCTGCAAAATGGCGAGAGTTGATTGAGTTTTTGCGCCAAATTGAGAAACCGGACATTGAATGAGCAAGCTGAAGGTGCAAGTCACAATTAAGGTGTGACAAATAACATGGGGGTCTGTGCGCTGGAACTTGGTGCAAATTCGCTTAAGTGATACTCTGCCCACCGCGAAGCAGAGAAATCAATTTGGATTCAGTTTGGATAGTACGTGTCGTTAACTCATAAAACCCTAGCAAGCTCGTTTATCGTCTTAGCCACTAAGTTTATACAACGTGGTTTAGGCTTGGTGAGCATGCTTATTTTGGCGCGCATTCTTACTCCTGAAGACTTTGGCATTGTATCCATCTCTACAATGGCGGTGTTTTTGTTTATCACCTTCACTGATTTAGGCGCTAAGCAGTATATTTCCAAAATAAAAGAGGCAAGTACCGAGGCGATCAACAGCGCTTGGAGTCTCAATATTTTAATCAAGTTTAGCATCTGGGGCCTTTTTCTACTGGGCGTTGACGCAATTGTACTGTTTCTTGAAAAGCCCGAAGTGCGAGACCCACTATATGTGCTGAGTATTATTCTGCCCTTATCTTGTACCGGCAACCCCGGGGTATGGCTATTTAGCCGCAACCTAAATTATAAACCTCTCTTTAAAATTGAAATCGCAAGCAAGCTAATCGCTTTCGCTTTTGTGCTAATTCACGTTTGGATATATGAAAGCTATTGGGCCATGATCTACGGGACTATTTTGACGTATGCCTTGCCCATGCTGCTCTCATACACCATTACCGATCATAAACCTCGCTTTACCTTGAGTAATGTCAAAGATCAGTTCACCTTCTCTCAATGGATTATCTTAAAAGGCTTTTTGGGCTACGCTAAATCGCAAGCCGACGCAATATTGGTCTCAAAGTACTTCGCACTTGATTTAGTGGGTGTATACGGCATGTTTAAAAACCTCTCAGCCATGCCAAACAACCAGTTGGTACAGCCGCTTACTGAACCCCTGCTCGCCACTTTTTCAATCTCCATTCGAGAAGACAGGCTTTCCTCTTATCAAGTTAACTTAGCGGTGTTTGCTTCGATGCTGTTCATCGCGCCAATGACGGCTTTAATGCTCTTTTATCATTACGAAATTGTGTACTTATTCTTGGGTGCAAAGTGGACCGAGTATTCCATTGTATTTGCAAACTTATCGCTCATGCTCATTCCCTTGGTGCTAAGTCGTAACTTGTCGCAGTTACTGATTGCGATGGATCACATCAATAAGCTCTTTTATTACGATCTGGTCTCATCAATTTGCGTCATTGTTGCCACCGTGATTGGCATTCAGTATTTTACCGATTTAGCGTCGTTTTCCTTGTATGTTGCTGGTCTTAAATTCATCAATGTGTTTATTTTCGTTGTTTTTGTGTCTGTTTTCTTGTTTAGAATAAAGCTCATAGATTTGGTCTTTTACATCAGCCCGATTGTGTTTACACTGCCGCCGATGTTTATTTTGATGCAGATTAATATGGTATCTTTGGGCTCAATTGTGGAGTTGTTCGCTGGCAGTGCATTATTCTGCGCTTTGTACGCATTACAGTATATTGCATTTAGTCGCCTAATGAGCGGGCATGAGGAAATTCAAGCCTTAAACAGGCTTTTTAGCTCAACATTTAAAACCATCAAATTCAAAATAGTAAGCATAAAGTCATAAGGTCATTAATGCTCTGCAAAGGATAATATGGAAAGTATAAGCGACAGAATTCGTTGGAAAGTAAAAACCTATTTACCGTTCAATAGAAAGGTCAATTTTATTATTGCCGGGACGCAAAAAGGCGGCACAACTGCGCTAGATGAATATTGCAGAGAGCATCCTGAGCTTTGTATGGCAAACAAAAAGGAAGTGCATTATTTTGACCATGAGAAAAATTTTTCACAACGCTCTCAAAAATACAATCACTACCATGCTTATTTCAGCCCCAGAAAAAGACATAAATTACTTGGGGAAGCAACGCCTATCTACATGTATTGGAAAACGTCACCAAAGCGCATGTTTGAGTACAACCCTGAACTTAAGGTTATACTGATTTTAAGAAATCCAATTGAACGGGCATACTCTCATTGGAATATGGAACGAGCAGAAAAAGCGGATAACCTTAGTTTTATAGAAGCATTAAAGACAGAAAAAGAAAGGTGTGCAAGCGCATTACCGGAACAACATAGAGTGTTTTCATATACCGACAGGGGGCATTACGTGCGCCAAATTGAGCGTTTGTGGTCGTATTTCCCTAAAGAGCAGACCTTAATACTGAAAAGCGAAGCGCTGAAACAAGACCCAAATGGCACTTTGAGCACGCTTGCACAGTTTTTAGGCGTGTCCGAATTTTCAAATGTACAGATGAAAGATGTTCACTCTCGTCCATACGATTCCGATATGAGCGAGGAAGCAAAAAACTATCTCATTGATCTATTTTCACCAGAGGTACAAAAGCTTGAGAAATTACTAGGCTGGGATTGTAAGGACTGGCTGAGGTAAAAGAACGGGATTAGCTGGCTTACTTATGCGTCCCTTTGCCTGATCACACGTTTCAATACCGCAAAAGAATTCGTCGCGAGCATAACCCCCACGATAATGAATGCGCCACCCATGACAGCCGCCAAGGACAAAATCTCATCTAAAATCACAAAGCCCCAGAATATACCGAACAAAGGTACTAAGTAGCCAACGGTGATGGCTCGAGAAGCTCCAATTTTTGCGATTAAATCGAAATACATCACGTAGGCTAAACCCGTGCATAAAAACGCCAAAATTAGTGCGCTTAACCATGCATTTGCGCTTGGAGGTGCTACAGGCAAATGATACAAAGCAATAGGTGCAAGCACGATAGCCGTGAAAATTTGACTACCGGCAGCAACCGCGAAGGGCTTTGCGCCAGACAAATACTTTTTTAAGTAGCTTGCAGATATGCCGTAACATAGCGTTGCAGCAAGGGCAGCAAGTACTGGCAGAACCGCCTGTAAAAAGCTTACTGAGCCGGCACTGACTTGCTCTAGAGAAATCAACACAACGCCAGCAAAACCCATCGCAATGCCCAAAATACCTAGCCAAGTAATCGATTCCTTTAAATACAGGTAGGCAATCAGCACACCGAACATAGGCGCAGTTGCGTTTAGAATCGCCGCAAGCCCTGCATCCAAGTGAAGTAGCGCATAATTGAATAAGCAAAACGGCACAGCAGTATTGACGACCCCAACGAACAACAGCTGCGGCCAGTATTTGATGAGATCTGCACCTTGACGCTTAAGGAATACCAGTGGCAACAAGCACAAGGTCGCACCCAAAGCGCGTAACTCAACCAATGCAAAGACGCCAAAGGCCGGTACCGCTTCTTTCATCAACATAAAAGATGCACCCCAAATTGCGCCTAATAGCAACAACTCGGCAAATTCAGATGCTTTCAAGCACGCTCCTCAAGGTTAATTTTCAAGCTCGCGATTCTAAATCAAGCAGAAACGCTTTGCGCGACATTCCGCCTGCATATCCGGTGAGTTTCCCGTTGGTGCCGATAATTCTATGGCATGGCACCACAATAGCAATAGGGTTTTTACCATTCGCAGCGCCCACAGCCCTGCAGGCTTTTGGCTTACCGATGGCTGTCGCGATATCGAGATAGCTGGCTGTGTGACCAAAGGGTACGTCCATCAAGGCAGCCCATACTTGCTTTTGAAAGGCAGTACCGCTTGCATCCAATGGAAAATCGAAGTGTTGACGCTTGCCAGCAAAGTACTCCTGCAATTGTTGCTTTGCACAAGATGATATTTCATTCTCTTTTCGTTTTTGTTGAATGCGCTCAATAGTAATCGACTCATCCGCAAATGCGATTTCCACCACTGCCGTGTTATGGGCAAAAATTTGCACGTAACCTTGTTGCGTTTCTAATTCACTGATGTACAGACTTTCCCTCATATTTCAATACTCGTTGTTCTATGCTTCTGCATATTTAAATTAGCCTGAACCTTTGATAAGTAAGCGAACTTAATTGAAGTTAAGATGCCAAAGCCCCAGCGTTAAATAGCTTCGCCACGGTGCGGCATTATCTGGGCTGAACTTAAGGCCTCGTTTTTCGATTTCTGACGCTTTTTGTCTAATGATTAAGTCCGTCTCAAGCCACATGTCGGTATGACGAGACGCGCGCATTTTGATGTAATTAACTGTCCATGGCCCTATACCTTTTATTGAGAGACAAGCAGATACATCATGTTCGATTGAATCAGTTTGCGTACACATATACTCACTGAAAGCTTTTAGCGCGTTTTTTCTTGCTTGCGGTAATTTGATAAATGCCAAATCCGAGTTAACGACTTGCTGCGGTTTAATAAAGCTTTCATTGTTTTCGTTAAGACCCTTTACAAGCCGATTAAGCTGAGTGATTGCTGCACTTACCGACACTTGCTGCCCTAATATTGCACGAACCCCAGCTTCGAATTGACTACAAATACCTGGGATACGCATACCCGCGTCGATAAACTTAGTTGGCAGGCCGCTACTTTTTAAGGCATCAACAATAACGTAAGGATTGGCATGTAAATCTAGCACATGCTGGACGCGTTCGATGATTAAATGCGTATAGCTCAGGTAGCTTTGATTAAAACTGACTTCAAACCCAGACGATGCTTGGACATGCTGCATTCTTACTTTGACGGCGTGATCATGTATATTGAAGGTTTTGGTAAAGCTATCATTGTCTATCGCTTCGTTGTTTTGGATAAGGCGTCTAGAGAAAAAGTCACGTATTGCTTGCCAGTTATAGGCGCCTTGATAAGGTAAAAAGATATTTGTCATTTCGAGTTTATCATCTCTTAATTTATCGTGGTGCTGTGCGCCAGCATTATTGCTCAAAGCGGTTTTTTCAGTCCCCGTCTGACTGCTCTTTGATGCACTTCTGACTTGGGACGGCGTTAGTTGCATAAGCGCTTTCATATGATATTGGAGCTGTCTTGCACTTGAAAAACCAGCACTTGTTGCCACCTGTTCTATGCTCATATTAGAGTGATGCAGCAAGCGTTTTGCGAGCATAATTTGGTTGCATACGCGGAACTGCTTGGGTGACACATACCAATGTTCGAGCATTAGCTTATGCAAATACCGAGACGAAATACCTAAGCGCTCAGCGATTACACCTACACTGCTAGAAAAATCCTCGGTCAACAACTTCGCTGCGCGCTTTGCAGTGGTTTGCACACCCTGCCATGGAGGTGAATATGGCTGAGAATCTGGTCGACACCGAAGGCATGGACGAAAGCCTTGTCGCATAGCATCAATAGCAGAAAACGCATACTCAACATTTTTTTCAAGTGGCGCTCTTACTTTGCAAACCGGTCTGCAAAAAATCCCCGTGGATTTGACTAAAATAAAAAACTTACCGTCAAACCTCGGATCGCGGGCCATCCGAGCTTTTTGGCACTGCTGAGTCGTTAACATCGCTGGCAATTTAATGTTATCCTAAAAACTTGAATAGCAGTGTACGTCATGGGCAAGTAAAAACACGTTAATTTCGGAACTGATTATTTAAATAACAATGAATAACAACACTTGCGGTTTGTCGTGCTACTCGAAGCCGCTTAGTAAATCGACTGCACATGAGATGGTCAGGATCTATAGTATTGTTTGAGTTTATGAATCGCTTTTTATCACGGTGTTCGCAGTTGCTTCAACGTCTTACACTCGTCGTCTTATCTTTATCAGTGTTTGCGCTCAATAGTGCGCTTGCAAGCACCGACTGGACACATGATTTTGCTAATGAAGTAAGAAAAGAAGCCACAAAACGCAATATTCCAGGATTTGTGTTTGTTGTCGTAGAAAAAGGACAGCCCACAAAAATCTACACCCATGGGAAGACTGAACGCAATGGCGAGGCGATCACTGCTGACACTGTCTTTCGACTTGCTTCTGTTTCTAAGACGTTTACGGCAACGCTTGTCGCGGCTGAAAATCCTCTTGCAACCACGGTGAGCTGGCAAACACCACTTTCTGAGCTCACTCCGGAGTATTCCTTCGACAAATATTCTGAAAAGCCGGTCTTACTCCGCCACGTCATCGGTCAATCCACCGGCTACATGCGCAACGCTTACGACAACCTAATTGAAGCCAACTACGACCGCAAGCGCGTATTGAATATGCTGCAAGAGCTTGATCCATTATGCGAGCCAGGATACTGCTACACCTATCAAAATGCGATGTTCGGCGTGATTGAAGAGCACTATGCAAAGCGTAATTCGAGTTTTAGCGAGAAGATGCAAAACCAATTGTTTTCGCCCTTAAATATGAATGCCAGTATCGGAAAAAAAGCCTTGGAAGACTCGCCTAGCTGGGCAAAACCCCACGCAGCCATAGCCCGAAACAAATGGGCAAAGGTGCGCGTCAAAGATGATTATTATCGCTTTGCCCCAGCCGCAGGTATTAATGCCAGCGCCAAAGATATGGAAATTTGGATTAAGGCCATGTTGCTGGAGTACCCAGATATTGTTACCCAAGAAATGGTCACGGAAATGACGCTGCCGCGCGTGCAAACCAGAGGGGAAGTGCGCAAACGTCATTGGCGTCAACATCTTAACAGCGCTCACTACGGTTTAGGATGGCGCGTGTATGACTTCAAAGGGGTGCGATTAAACTATCACGGTGGCTGGGTGCAAGGTTATCGAGCAGATGTATCATTTGCACCTGAACTGGGCATGGGCTTTGCATTCTTAATGAACGCTGAAAGCAATTTAATTAACGAGGTGAGCGCAGACTTTTGGCACAAGGCAATAAATGCCAAAAAGTCTCAATAAACGCTAAGCCATGCCGATAAAAGTAACACGAGAAAAGCTGTGAAAAAGAGTGAACATTTGAGCGAATACACAAGCGAAAAAAGCGCTGACCTAAACAGCGTGACCAGACGCACTCGCGATACGATTGTCGATTCCCTATTTTCTCAGTCTTTGGGTGTGTTGTTTGCGCACATTCTCGCGATTGTTGTTTACAGCGCTTGGTTGCTCGAAATCACTGAAACATCGTCACTACTTGGGTGGTTTTGCGTGTCTCTAGTACTTTGCGTGATGCGATTCGGGCTCAGCGTGTTTTATCATCAATATCACCAAACCCACTTTACGCAGAGAACCTGGGTGAGCTTGTGGGCGTGCATTACCCTTAGCCTGTCATTTGCTTATGCCTACGGTGCGCTTGTTATTACACCTTTGGATAATCCGCAGTACATCACGATTGCATCTATTTTGGTGCTAAGTGTTTGCGCCATTTCTATGATTGCTCATAGCGCCAGTCTCTACGCCATGTTTTGCATGGCTGTTCCCTTAAGCGTCGTCACCTCTGGCGTATTTTTGTTACAAAGCACTCAAGTTGATTCGGCGCACACAGCATTAATGGCGAGCATATCTATCGCGGTCTTTGTTGGCTTTATGTTTGGTTTTATTCGCAAAGTGAACAAAGCGCAGTTAAGCGCAATTGAGCTTGGTTTTCAAAATGAACACGAGCGCGAAAAACGCAAGATGCTCGAACAGCAGCTTTATGAGATATCAAGACGCGACAGCTTAACTGGCCTATTTAATCGACGTTATTTTAATGAAATGCTAGAAGTTGAACTAGGGCGGGCGTACAGAAGCCATTCATCCTTGTCTCTAGTACTCTTAGATGTAGATTACTTCACGCAATACAATGAGCACTACGGACATGTTGCCGGAGATGATTGCTTAAGCAATATTGCGAGTTTAATTGAGCAACAAACTAACCGAAAGGGCGATTTAGTGGCCAGATATGGCGGCGAAGAGTTTGCTATCATACTGCCGGGCATAGATGCAAAAGGCGCTCGTGCATACGCTTCCCGTCTTCGAGAGGCGGTTGAAGACCAACGTTTTGAACACAGAGCGACAAAGCTCACAACACTTAACAGCATCACCATTAGTTTAGGGGTCACCAGCATAGTGCCACTGATGAAAATTAAACCCAATCAGCTCATTCAACAAGCTGACAAGGCTTTAGTAGACGCTAAGCGAGATGGTCGCAATCGCGTCAAAACCTTTGCTCCCTTTGGTATCGATCAGGGAATGATTTAATCAGTATTTAAATAGGTGTAGGCAGACAAACTGTTTTCATAAAAGTCTGTCCACTTTACGCCTTCTCTGGGCTTAATGTTTCCTTTTGAAACTTCCTTATCTATCAGCTTTTTCACGTCTATTGCCATTGCGCTAGGATGATATTGCATCACCGAAAGCACATGATCGATATTTGAGCCGCGTACAAACTCTTCAATATAAAAATCTTGTGGGTCGTCATCGTAGCTAAAAATATGCACTTCGTTTAAGCGGCCAAACAAGTTGTGCATATCGCCCATTACATCTTGATACGCGCCGGTTAAAAACAATCCCAAGTAAAAGGGCTCATCTCTTGAATATGCTGGCATGGGCAGTACCGAATCAATCGCATGTTCAATTACAAACCTATCGATTTTTCCGTCGCTGTCGCAGGTAATATCCACCAATGAGCCATTATTCACGGGTTGAGTATGTAGGCCGGTAATGGGCACAACTGGCAAAATTTGGTCAATCGCCCAGCTGTCAACCGCTGACTGAAAAATAGAGAAATTGCATAAATATTGCGACGACAATGAAAAATCTAATGACTGTACTTCCTCCGGCACAAACTCAGCATGACGATAAAAATGCTGCACCTGGCGCATGATTTGCCAATACAAGGTTTCTATTTTGCCCAGCTCTTCCAGACCAATCACTCGAAGCCCAAAGGCATCGGAAGCTTGCTCCTTGTATTGCGTGGCATCATTGTAGATCTCTTGATAATTGCGCAGACTGCTTTTCTCATCAGCGCCAGCGCTTTGCTCTTGTAAACTTAGCGACAGCTCTCGCATGTTTTTCAGCAACACATGCTCGTTTTCACCTGTGGCTAAATCGACGGACGCGCCATCTGGCTTTATTTCTCCCACCACTTCGGTGATTACGCAGCTGTGATGCGCGGTGATTGCGCGACCACTTTCGGTCACAATGTGAGGATGCGGGACACCCTCTAAGTCGCAGACTTCTCGCATACCGTAAATAACATCGGCTACGTATTCTTGTAAGCTGTAATTCCTTGATGAGTCGGCCGTTGATTTGCTGCCATCGTAATCAATCCCGAGACCGCCCCCTACATCGACATACTCGAGCCTAAAGCCCATTTTTACCAATTCAGCATAAATACGCGCGCTTTCATTCACCGCGTCTTTAATTGCGCGGATCTCAGGTAATTGAGAACCAATATGAAAATGCAAAAGTTTTAAAGTATCCGCCATACCATGCGTTTGAAGTAAACGCGCGGCGTTAATAATTTCGGATATGCTTAATCCGAACTTGGCACGCTCACCACTTGAGCCTTGCCATCTTCCTTGTCCTTTTGACTGCATTTTAGCGCGCAGACCAACGATAGGTTCGATATTCAACTCTTTCGCCACTTTAATGAGCAGTTGCAGTTCGCTAAATTTTTCAATCACCACTACCACTTTACGACCGAGCTTCCTGCCTAGCAAAGCTAGTTTAATGAACTCTTCGTCTTTGTATCCGTTGAGGATGGTGAGCGCTTCTGTATTGGTATTATAAGCCAACACGGCAAGTAACTCTGGCTTTGAGCCCGCCTCAAGGCCATATGCATAGGGGTTGCCGGCATCAACAATTTCCTCCACCACCTCGCGCATTTGATTGACTTTAATCGGATATACACCCCGATAGTGCCCCTCATACTTGGCTTCTTTGATGGTTTCGATAAAGGTTTCGTTTAAATTAATAACTTGCGAGCGCAGAACGTCATGGAAGCGAATAACCACTGGAAACTGAATGTTTTCACTGCGAATTTCGTCAATCACCGCCTTCATGTCAATTTGAACGTCATTATTATTAGGGGTTGGCACAACATGAACATTGCCGTTATCACCAATTTGAAAATAACCACCGCCCCAACTTGATACTCCGTAAACGCGCTCGGCATCTTGAATTGTCCAACTTGAGTCCGCGCTTATATTGCCATCTGCCATCGTTTTACCTAAATCCGCCTGCCGTTATCGCCGTTAATGCTCAGCAGCATAGAGCTAACCACACATTTATAGAGAGAAAGTATAAACGCTCACAAGAGAAATTGTAATCAATCCAGCTTTTGCTACACTTTGTGATAACTATGTAAACTTATCGTTATAATTTTGTGTATTATCTTAGTAAGAACGCTCGCACTGCTTCAGTCTTTTATGCGCTATGACTAAACACGGAGTGTATTGAAAAAATTTTTTTGAGGACATCATGGAACACCTTGCCAAGGCCGTCCAAGCCGCATTTAAAATTATGCTTGTAGAGGAGAGCGATCTAGAGCGTAAATTATATTCAAGCGAACTCTCTCCCTACTTCTCGCTCAATTTTGTGCAATCTAATGAAAAAGCATGGGAGGTGCTCAACCGCTCACCGCTTCCAGATGCCATCATATTAAATATGCAAGAAGATAACTCCGATAGCGTAGATCTTTGTCATAGACTCAAAGAACAAACTTATTTTAAAGATATACCTGTGATTTTCCTGAGCAATCAATCAGATACTCAGAATAAGTATGCCGCTTTTGATTCGGGCGGTGCAGATTACTTGCAAAAGCCAGTGCAGATGAACGAGCTGCGAATGCGTTTAACCCGACACATTGAGCTTTATCACAAAACTAAAAGGCTAGAGTCGCTGATTTACATTGACCCATTAACGCATTTACCAAACGCGGCAAAATTCAATGAAATTCTTGAGCAGGAATGGGCTCGTTGCGCACGGTATTGGCATCATCTAGCGCTTATCATGGTTCGTATTGATAATTTTCAGTCCCTAAAGCGCAACTTCGGTGCAGATGAATACTATGCCGTAACAGCGAGCATTGCTGATGATTTGTGCAGTGTGGGGGCTCGCCCAGGGGATTTATTCGCATCCTACGCGCAGGATACTTTTGTTTTGCTTTTGTCAGACTGCAGCTCAGAGGGTGCTAAACAAAAAGCGCGTCAAATTCGCAATAAATTCGATAATCCTCACTTTATGGCCAAACATCAAGCTTCCGCTAAAGATATTGGTTGTACGATTGCCGTTACAATAGCGGCCCCGGCCGGCGGATCATCGACTAAAGAACTCATCGATACAGCAGAAGAAGTACTGGCAAATTGCGATGATGATCACGCATTGAAAATTTGCTGTGCTGATAAGCTACTCGGCCTTGACGAACCAACGCACTAGAACGCTTAAGATATAACAAACAAGCCTGAGCTTAAGACGGTTCCGCCTCTTGTATTCCAATTTTTATTTACTAACATTCGTTATACTGGATATTTACTACTAAAATCAAATTAGTAGCACAAAACAGACACGCAAATTAAAGCCGTTTTGCACACACAAAAATAAGCAGCGTGAAAGGAAAACACTGTAATGAAAAGCACTAAAATATCAAATCGAATGAAAGGTCTAGGGTGTCTATTAGCAAGTAGTACATTGCTATTGTCGGCAAATCCAAGTTTTGCACAAACCAATACCGAAGATAGCGCAGACGAAGCCGTTGAGAAAATTAGCGTCATAGGCTCCAGACGCGCCGGACGCACAGTTAACGACAGCGCAGTACCCATCGATATTATTGACGCGGATGCAATCAGTGCAACAGGTTTGACAGAAACCAACATGATCTTAAACACCTTGTTGCCAAGCTTTAACTTCCCGCAGCCGTCAATCACTGATGGCACGGACCACGTCAGGCCAGCTCAGCTTAGGGGCTTAGCACCTGATCATACTTTGGTTCTGGTAAACGGGAAGCGCCGCCATACCAGCGCATTATTAAACCTAAACGGTTCGGCAGGGCGTGGTTCATCAGCGGTAGACTTAAACTCCATTCCGGCTAACGCCATTTCACGTATTGAGGTATTGCGCGACGGCGCGGCTGCTCAATATGGTTCAGACGCTATCGCCGGTGTTATCAATATTGTGCTCAAAGATGCCAGCGAAGGCGGCGAATTCTCTGCCACATATGGCGCTAACATGACCACTATGGATGGTGTACCGCAGCTACTTAGAGTGCGCGAAGGAGCCGACGGTAACCTAGCGTTTGAAGAAGGCGGTGATCGCGAGCTCACCGACGGCCAAACGGCTACAATACGCGGCAACATGGGATTTGAATGGGGCGATGATGGCTACGTGCACGTTGCCGCTGAGTTTAGAGATAGGTCAAATGCCAATCGCTCGGACTACGACCAGCGCGAAAACTTTAGTCGCCTTGCAGATGGCAGCATTGATGACCGAGAGCTATTTGTAAACCGCTATAACCACAATTTTGGTAATGGCGAGGTTGAAGACTATGCACTGTTTGTGAATTCATCAAAAGGACTCACAAATGACATGGAGTTTTATGCATTTGGCTCCATGGGTAAACGAAATTCAAAGGGTTCAGGATTTTACCGGCGCGCACAGGATAGCAGAAACGTTACCCAGATTTATCCAAATGGTTTTTTGCCGACGATAAAAACGGATATTGATGACTTATCATTGGTCTTAGGGGTGAAAGGCGAAGGTGAAGTCTGGCGCTATGATGTCTCAATCAATCATGGTCGCAATGAACTAGACTACAGCGTTATCAATTCACTCAATACTTCGTTTGGTCCAAATAGCCCCACTGACTTTGACGCAGGCGGACTGACGTATGAGCAAACGCTATTTAATGTAGACGCGTCTCGATTGGTTGACGTCGCCTTTTTCGATAGCGAGATGAACTTAGCCCTTGGTTTCGAATATCGAAATGAAGGCTACGATATTCGTGCAGGTGAGCCTGCGTCATATGAACGAGGTACCTTTGGCCCAGGTGGCGCGGTCACCGACCCCATAGCCGGTCCATTTGGCGCGAGCGGCTCACAAGTTTTCCCAGGCTTTACGCCTGCCTCCGCAAGTACCAACAGCAGAAGCAACATGAGTTTTTATATTGACTTGGAAGCTGACGTACTTGAAAACTGGAATGTAGCCGTAGCAGCGCGCTATGAAGAGTATTCAGATTTTGGCAACACCTTCAATTGGAAAATGTCGCATCGTGTAGAGTTAAGCGATACCTTTGCCTTGCGCGGATCTATTTCAACTGGCTTTAGAGCACCGTCGTTACAGCAACAGTTTTTCACCTCTGTTGCGACGGTATTTGTTGAAGCCGTGCCCACTGAAACAGGCACCTTTGCACCGTCTAGTGATGTAGCGCTAGCCCTTGGAAGTCCTGGCTTAGATGCAGAAGAATCAACCAACTACAGCGTAGGATTTACCTACACACCCACCGCTGACTTAAACTTTACGGTGGATTTCTACCAAATTGAAATTGATGACCGTATCGTCTTATCTAATAACTTATCGGGTCCTGAAATCGAAGCCTTATTAGCTGACACCGGTGCAAATAGAGCGCGTTTCTTCCTCAATGCAATTAATACCGAAACCAAAGGGGTCGACATTGTTGGTAGCTATACCTTAAATACTGACGATTGGGGTAGCGTACTATTTAATGCCGGTATTAATATCAACGACAATGAAGTGACCGACATTCTGCCGCCGCCAGCTGTGTTGCAGGGTGCAGGGTTTGACCAGGACAACTTATTTTCTGGCGTAGAGCTGCGCCGATTTGAAGTCGGCTCTCCCGCTGACAAAGTGAATCTAAGTGCGGCTTGGAGCTACGATGCAGCCACGTTAGTGCTTCGCACAACACGCTATGGTGAAACAGAAGATGTGTCATCAAATCCATTGCGAAATGAAGTGCTGGAAGAAAAGTGGGTAACCGATATAGATGCGACTTATGAGCTAAATGAGAGTCTTGCACTGACCATTGGCGCAAACAACGTGTTTGATGTTTATCCTGACCCAACGCGCGAAAACGTAGAAGACGTGACCACCTTCTCACGCTTATTTGCCTATAGTGGCTTCTCGCCCTTTGGTTTTACCGGTCGATTTGTGTACGGAAGGCTAACATATCGCTTTTAAATCTAGTTGGAGCGAAAAGGGGCGAGTGTTCAATCACTCGCCCCTTTTTTATTGCTTGCCACTCTACTATCCTTGCGACGTACTTTGGCGCAAGGTAGAGGCGGCCACTAAATCGACCTGTGCAATAAACAGCGGTGTTTGCTGGCTCACATAGCCAAAGCATAAATAGCGCTGTATTCCGTTACCAATATCTTCTGGCTCTTTAATCAATATTTGCAAAGCATCGTTACTGCGAAGGATTTTGAGCTGCTCTTTGTCTACGCTTAAATGGTGGGAAGTATATATTAAGGGATTTTGAACAAGATCATAACGTGCTGCCTGCGCACGCTCTAACATTGCAGATGACAGCAACGCCAAAGGATAAGTTTGTGGAAACGTCACTTTATTCGCAAACTCGTCAATAAAGATGGTCTGGTCGGCAAAGGCACTTAATAAAAAGTTTTTCGCATTCCCGACAATCATCCATTTTCGTTTCAAAAAATACTGGTTGTTTGATATAAAGCTTCTGTCTTGGCCTTGTTTCAGCTCATCGAGTAATACTTCAGGTAAATCGACATTTAAGGTAGGAAACTCCCCATCTCGCTTAAAGCCAATAATGGCAGGTTTTCCATTCGCTTTTAATACTACCCGTGATGAATACTGTTTACCTTGATCGCTTTTGCTCAATCGACCTTTTTTAATATCAACATCAATACTGTCGCCCACTTTAACGCAGTTCGCAAAATTCAGCTCAAAGCTACTAAAACGAAGCATATCAACGGTAATATGCGGACTGGTTTTTGGGATATGAGTTTCAATGAAACAGCCTAACTGAAAGCCAAGTGCAATTGGGCCTTTAAACGGATTTTGTTTCACCCAGCTCCAACGAAATTGGTCGTGAAACAGATTAAAATCGTCCGTTGAATTGCGCGCCATATCAATGTGCACTTGCGACAAGGTATACATCTGGCCTCCAGATAAATAAAAACAATTAAACTCGGTTCAGGCGCAAAACACTGCGTGTTTGCAAGCAATGCATTTTGCCCTACTTAGTTTATCGTTCAAAAGTCCTGATTGCTTTAGCATTCATGTGCGTTATCTAAGATGGTCTGATTTACCAGTTGGCTTTTGCGTCGCTTTGGTACAATCGCCATACAAAGCCTAAACCAATGCTGTAAGTGAGGTCATCTTCAAACAAAGGGCTGTCTTCATTTGCAGCGCCTTGGTGAAAGCGCAATGATCCACCGGCAAAACCTCGCATGTTTTTCATGATAGGAAAGGATATTCCCACGTTGAGCTCTGCGCCCAAATATCCGCCCGATGCATCAAAGGCCTCTCGATCTGAGGTGACGAATTGCTCGTCTACTTGATAAAAATAATCATGGAGGTCTTCGCTGGCAAACACAAACGACAATGAAGCGTTAAACGCGGTGTCGGCAAATAAAACACCGCGCTGCTGATAAGACAATTGTGGTTCAAATACATACCCTCGATCGTCTATGCGCTCAAAATCCGTAGAGAATACAGCGCGCGCTTGCATTCTAAGATTCAATCGAGCGTTCCCTCCGCCGTCAAACTCATAATCTCTCACTCGATAAATTAGCTGCGGACCAATTTCGAATAAAAAGTCGAGTTCAGGCATTCCCTCGCGCACCGTGTTGTCGTCGCTATCGGCTGAGAATGCGCCGCCCAAAGATAAGTCAACTTCGAAATCTCGTTCTTCCACCACTACAGCGCGCACACCACCGCCGCCGCCAAGACGAAATACGTCGCCTCGGTAAATTACATAAGGCGCAGCTAGTGCAACAAAATTCCGTTCGCTGGAAGCGGGGTAATTCGGCACCTCAACAAAGCCTCCCCCGGCTCCAAATTCCCAAAGCGGCTGTGCTTCATCAATTGCTTCAAAGCCAGTTAAACTTCTATCGGGCGATTCTATTTCATACGCATCTTGTGACTTTCTGCCTTCCTCTTGAGTAGAGGCGTTTTGAGCAAATACAGGCAGAGCAATACCTGCCAGCAAAACTAATAGTGTTGCCGCACTCATTGTCAACGGACGCTTGAAAGGTGCTAGGCAGCAAAGGGACGTCATATCAGAACTCACAGAAGATTCAAAAAAATGTATAACTTTTACTTTGCTTTTCCTGTAAAAGCGCAAAAGCACTAAAATTATACAAAAACGATTAGCTTTACTGGCTTACCAACTGCCCGTGTTTTCCATTGACGCCCAAGGCTCTTGGGTAGGAAGGGAGTCACCTGTTTGCAGTATTTCAATGGAAATCCCATCAGGCGATTTTACAAATGCCATGTGCCCATCCCGCGGTGGGCGCAAAATAGTCACGCCGTTGTCTTGTAGCTTTTGACAAGTCTCGTAGATATTCTCAACCCTATAGGCTAAGTGCCCAAATGCACGACCGTTGCCATAGTCTTCTTTATTATCCCAGTTGTATGTCAATTCAATCAGCGGTGCTTTCCGCTTTTGCGCAAGCTCTATATCCTCTGGTGCACATAAAAAGACGAGGGTAAATCTGCCCTTATCGTTTTCATAGCGGTTGAACTCTTGTAAACCCAATAAGTCGCAAAAAAAGTGCAGCGTTTTATCCAGGTCGTTGATGCGCAGCATTGTATGTAGGTATTGCATAAGTGTCCTTGGCATAAATCAATAAGGTCTATATGCTGTGTGGCCGCAGGAAGTTCATCTTTTAGCAAGACAAAAATATAATTATTGCTTATAGCTAAAGCATGAATAATCGGAAATCTCTTTTTGCATAACGTAATGGCCTAATTGCAAGCTTTAGTGTTCCAATCAATAGCTATGGAACACCACTATCAACTTTCATTAAGGAATTAGACAATGAACGCGTCCTTTCGATTTTCGCTCATCTCCCTTGCATGTGTAATTTTCGCTGTGGCCTGCACTAACCAAACTTCGCAGACTGCAACGACTGAGAGCAAATCAGCTTCTTCATCTGCACAAAGTCGCTCAACCTCACTTGTTTATGAGCAGAATTTTGAACAAGCATCGCTGGGCCTATTCAAAGACGCGCAAGCCAGAGCGCTCATCCCGAACCTAAAGTGGACACAGTTTTATGAGCGTTTTTCCATTGTTGATGACCCACAGCAAGGTCAAGTGCTTCAAACGGTTTATCCTGCAAAAGGTGTTGGTCCTAGTCAGTCCGGAGGACAATTTAATTTACCCATTGCGCCTGCACAAGAATACACGCTCTCATACAAAGTGTTTTTTGAAGAGGGTTTTGAATGGGTACTAGGGGGCAAGTTACCAGGTCTAACAAGCGGTGGCGAGACTTACACGGGTGGAGTGCACCCTACAGAAGGACAAGGCTGGAGCGCACGATACATGTGGCGCGCTGACGGCGATGCCGTAATATATTTATACTCAGTAGACAATAAAAAACCCTGGGGAGAAGACATCGCTTTAAATGTGCGCTTTGAAGCAGGGAAATGGTATGAGCTTACTCAACGAATTGTGCTAAATGACCCGTATGACAACAATGCTATACTGCAGGTGTGGGTAAACGGCGAACAAGTCCTTGATAAACGAGATTTTCGACTTCGCATAGGCGACCAGGGTTATATTGATACACTATATTTTTCGACCTTCCATGGTGGAAATAAGCCTAACTGGGCGCCAACTGAAGATGTTTATGCTCGTTTTGATGATTTTCGCGTGTTTTAACGTATAGAAGCGATAACTGTAGGCTGCTCAAGTCTTTTTATATTCCTAAAGTCAAAACTGTTTGCGTTCACATGGTCCAATGCATTGATGTCGGCGCGTATTCCAAAATCGTCTGCGCTTCGCTCTGACGCTTTGGAAATCCGAGAAAGTACATTTTGATGAATGCTCGATAAGCTTGGAGCGCTATCAACGAGAGTACGAACTGACGTCGGGTCAGAAGAAAAAAACGTTTTATAATCAAGCGCCAGGTTTTGTGAGTAAGCTTGCTTTAAACCATCAAAATATTGAGGGCTTGTATTTGCGTTCGTACCAAAACCCACCGAAACCACTTCGTAGATTCTCGGTGCGTTTCGCGTCCCCTCTAAGGACTGCGTGGTCGGAAAATACATACTATCATAGGGTGATATTTGCGCATGGGTAAGGCTTGATACGCTAATTGCAACAACGAGCACTGCTAATGAAAAATAACGCGATGGTTTAAATATAGTTTGCATGTGTTGCCTGCCATTTTGTGTTTAGCTTGCGTAGGGTAGTAAATAAGACAGGGGCAATATCAAATAACTTTCAATTTAATTTTGCTCGACTCATGCTGTTGCTAGCTACAGGTCAGTGGGGTGCCACTGCCGCGCTCGTGAATGCCGTCTGAATTGGTATCATCACTGAGTCTTACTCTGCCTTGTAAACTGACAAACAAGGCTCGATTCAAACTTTGATATGCAGCATTTTCTAATGATTGCGCTGGGCAAATAATCACACTTGCTGTGCTACCCATTGCCCCATCTTCAAAAAAGCGAATGGTTTTTTTAGGTCCTAACATAATAAGCCCTGTTTGTATTGGCTCAGAGGCATGCATCAAAGGCTCGTTTTCGTCGCGAAATTGATTGCCATTGATATCTGCGAACATGATTTTGGGTAATTGCCAATTCGTCACATCGCAGGTTTTAAAATCATGAGAGGGACATAAGAGTGTTGGCAAATGCTTATCAATCGCTTGAAAGCGTGTGTATTGAATGATGCTGCTCATCAAGTTGACCTCGGCTGTCACTTTTGACTTAGCAATAATCATCGAAACATTAGGCACTATCGCCCCCAAAAGTATGGCGGCGATAGCGACCGCTATTAGCAACTCTAACAGCGTCACCCCTCGGTGATGAGCGAATCCTTGCTCGTAGTTCATCCTTGTACCTCAACATCAACGTTAGCTTGCGAAGCCAAGTATCGCGTCACTGACCTCGATGCCTGATCAATGTTACTCAGAAGCTGTTAAGATAAATACTGTACAATAGCTTGGTAGAAGGACAGGTTTTAACAAATGAAAGTAGAGCGTGTTTATCTTTGTTCATTAATTATACTGTAGATCCCCAAACTTAAAAAAACCGTAACAATTATTGGATCTTACGCAGCCATTCGCACTAAGCTATACTCAACTAAAAAGTGCTAGATAAGTTACAATAAGTAGAAACGGAGCACAGTCGAATCATGAGCTTATTCGCGATTACAGCTATTATGTTGCTTGGTGTGCTATTGCCCATCGTCACTGAACGATTTGGACGCACAACAAACACCATTTTCACCATGCTCGCCCCAGCCATCGCGCTTACCTATATTGCTACGCTAATCCCCGAGGTTTTGGCCGGCAATGTTGTTACCGAACATCTTGAGTGGATCCCTGCCGTTGGCCTGACGCTTTCCATGCGTTTAGACGGTCTTGCACTCATGTTTGCATTATTAATACTGGGTATTGGTTTACTGATTATTCTCTACGCTCGTTATTATTTATCAGACAAAGAAGCCGCTGGTCGATTCTTCTCATATCTGCTGCTATTTATGACTGCCATGCTGTCTATTGTGCTCTCCAATAACATTTTACAAATGTGGATGGCATGGGAAGTCACCAGTATTAGCTCGTTTTTGCTCATCAGCTTTTGGGCTAGCAAATCTGAATCACGCAAGGGCGCAAGAATGGCGCTCACGGTGACCGGTGCAGGTGGATTAGCCTTGCTTGCGGGGCTATTAATGATTGGAGACATCGTCGGTTCATATGAATTAGGTGTTATATTAGCTAGCGGCGATTTGCTTAGAGAGCACGCGCTCTATCCTGTGATTTTGACCCTCGTTTTGCTTGGCGCATTCACAAAATCAGCTCAGTTCCCCTTCCATTTTTGGTTGCCTCACGCCATGGCTGCACCAACTCCAGTAAGCGCTTACTTACACTCAGCCACAATGGTAAAGGCCGGCATTTTCTTGCTCGCGCGATTCTTCCCTGTGCTTTCAGGCACCGAAATGTGGTTCTTAACCGTGTCGATAGCAGGCGTCATTACCTTAGTGTTAGGTGCCTACGTCGCGTTGTTCAAGCACGATCTTAAAGGCTTATTGGCTTACTCAACTGTCAGTCACCTTGGCTTAATTGTATTGTTATTGGGTATGGATACCAAGCTTGCAACGGTTGCGGCGCTTTTTCACATTATGAATCACGCTGTATTTAAGGCCTCGCTGTTCATGGCCGCTGGCATTATTGACCATGAGTCTGGCACTCGGGATATGCGCAAACTCAATGGTTTATGGCGCTTTATGCCCTACACCGCAACGCTCGCGATGGTCGCCGCTGCATCCATGGCAGGCGTGCCGCTGTTTAATGGCTTTTTATCCAAAGAAATGTTTTTTGCGGAATCTTTGCACCAAGAGGCTTTAGGTTTCCTGTCGTGGATGATACCCGTACTTGCCACCCTTGCGGGCATATTTGCAGTGGCGTACTCCATGCGTTTTGTGCACGACGTGTTCTTTAACGGTGATCCTGTGGATTTACCCAAAACGCCACACGAGCCACCGCGGTACATGAAAATTCCTGTGGAGATATTGGTCGCCTTGTGTTTGTTGGTGGGTATCTTTCCAGCGGTGATGGTAGGCAGTTTACTCGAAGCCGCAGCAAGTTCTGTGCTTATGAGCGAATTACCTTACTACAGTCTATCGATTTGGCATGGATTTAACTTGCCTTTGCTAATGAGCGTGATTGCGATTGTTGGTGGCCTGGTCGTCTATGGATATCGCGGTCAATTGTATCGGTTCCAATCCCAATTTAGGGAAAACGATGCGAAAATGGTGTTCGAAGGTGTGGTACAAAATATCGTTTCATTCGCAAGCCGCACTCACGAATTTTTAAGTAATGGCTCGCTCCAGCGCTACGTTGCCTTTTTGCTAATTTTTATGATTGTGCTTACTGCGGTTCCGCTAATTAACCTAGATGTAGCCTCAACGCATCTTCCAAACCAAGCGGTTACAGGCGTAGAAATAACCGCTGGCATTATTTTGTGCTTAAGCGCCATTGCCACCATGATCTATCATCGCAAACGTATGGTGGCCCTTATCACGCTTTCTGTGGTTGGTTTGATTGTCTCTATCGCCTTCGCTCGATTCTCTGCCCCCGACTTAGCCTTAACCCAACTGGCGGTAGAAGTAGTCACTGTAATTTTGCTGATGCTGGCGCTTTTCTTTTTACCCCAAAAAACGCCTGCCGAGTCATCGCCCTCGCGCGTGGTGCGAGATCTAGGGATTGCCGCTGCGGTTGGGGGATTGGTGGCAACGGTTAACTACGCATTTATCACCCAGCCGCTTGATAGCATTTCCGACTTTTTCCTCGCCAATAGTAAAACCGGCGGGGGTGGGACAAATGCGGTCAACGTTATTCTGGTAGACTTTAGAGGACTAGACACCTTAGGCGAAATTTTAGTACTGGGTATTGCTGCCTTTGGCATATTCAAGCTGCTTGCTGGCGTGCGTTTGGCTATGCCAACAGCTAACGAAAATGGCTTACCATTTTCAAAAGATACACACCCGCCTATTCTCACAATGATTTCTCAAAGCTTATTACCGCTAGCTTTGCTGGTTTCCTTTTATATATTTTTGCGTGGTCACAACATGCCAGGAGGCGGATTTATTGCAGGGCTTGTCACCTCTGTGGCCTTAATTCAGCAATACATTGCGCATGGGGTAGATTGGATTAAGCCTCGTATAAAACTAGATTATCAATCACTTATTGCCTGGGGCGTGCTGATTGCCACATTTACAGGTGTTGGCTCATGGTTCTTTGGCAGACCCTTTATGACCACGTGGTTTGATTATTTTGATATTCCGCTAATTGGTGAAATTGAGCTGGCAAGCGCATTAATTTTTGACCTTGGCGTATACCTTACGGTGGTAGGTGCCACCCTATTGATTTTAGCGAACTTAGGCAAGCTGACCTCAGTTCATCGTCCGACGATGGAGGAGTAATTTTAAAATTATGGAAACTTTGTACGTAATTTGTGTGGGTGTAATTACTTTTTGTGGCGTGTTCCTATGCTTACGAGGACGAACTTTTTCAGTCGTTGTTGGCCTTACCATGCTCTCGTATGCAGTCAACCTGTTTTTATTTTCCAGCGGTCGCCTTAATTTAGAAGGCGCGGCTATTTTAGGCATGGCAGAGAACTACGCGGACCCTCTCCCCCAAGCCTTGGTGCTAACCGCCATTGTCATTGGTTTTGCAATGATTGCCTTTGTCGTAATTTTATCCATTCGGGCGCGCGCCGATTTAGGAAACGACTTAGTAGACGGGCGAGACGCGCCTGCAGATACCGATAAACTCGTTCGACCTAGTAGGGGCAAACTATGACGGCGCATTTGCCTATTTTGCCCATTTTGATCCCCATGCTAGGGGGCTTGTTGATGCTTATCCCGCCATTTACCGGGCCTGAGCGCTTCCAAGCAAGACGGGCTGCCACATTAGTACTTACCTTAATGCAAATCGCCTGCGCCATATGGTTAATGATAAGCGTGACGCAAAACGGCGCTATGATGTATGCCGTTGGTGATTGGCAAGCCCCATTTGGCATCATTTTATACGCGGATCAACTGTCCGCTATGCTCATTGCGCTTACTGCATTTTTGGGATTAGGGGCAACGCTTTATTCATTTGCCGGCACCGACAGAGGTGGTAAGTACTTTCACCCACTTATTCAGTTTCAATTACTTGGTATCAGCGGCGCCTTTCTTACAAACGATTTATTTAACCTATTTGTTTTCTTTGAAGTGTTGCTCATTGCATCATACACCCTATTAATTCACGGTGGCGGTAAACAAAAAACGGCTGCAAACGTCCACTACGTTATCTTAAACCTAATCGGCTCTAGTCTATTCCTTATTGCCTTAGGTACGCTATATGGCACCACCGGCACTCTGAACATAGCCGACATGGCTCGCAAAATACCTGAGTTGTCTGAAAGCGAGGCGATCATAGCTCAAGTGGGTGGATCACTGCTGTTAGTGGTGTTTGGATTAAAAGCAGCAATGTTGCCGCTGCATTTTTGGTTACCGCGAACCTACGAGGCCGCGAGTGCACCCGTTGCTGCGCTTTTTGCGATCATGACAAAGGTCGGCGTGTACTGTATTTTCAGAGTCTATACCGTCATTTTTGGTGAACAAGCGGGTTATCTGGCGAATATGATTGATGCCTGGATTTGGCCCTTGGCAGTACTCTCAATTGCGGTAGGTACAATTGGTGCGCTTGCAAGCCCGAATATGCGCACCCTTATTGGCAATTTAGTGATTGTTTCGGTGGGTACCCTATTAATTGCATTTGCTCTGAGAACGCCTGAGGCCACTGCAGCAGCCTTCTTATATCTCATACATAGTACCTTAGTCACTGGCGCATTATTTTTAATCGCCGACATGCTTGGACAACAACGCGGCAAAGCCTTCGACCGCTTTGTTATTGCTCGTAAGATCCAATCGCAAACAAAGCTCGGAATACTCTTTTTCGTTGCCGCGTTAGCAGTTGCTGGCTTACCGCCGTTTTCGGGCTTTTTGGGCAAACTCGTTATTTTGCAAGCAGCAACAGAAAATGCGGATAGAGTTTGGGTATGGTCTGCCATTCTTATTTCAAGCCTTGCTACGATTGTCGCACTCTCACGGGCAGGCACTACATTGTTTTGGCGCTACGGCTCAAGTAATGACAATGAAGACTCCAGTCTCTCCAGGTGGCAATTAAGTGGCGCAATATTATTGCTCGCAGCCTCGCCCATCATGGTTATTTTTGGCGCTGGCGTAATTGACTATACAAATGAAGCTGCCGCACAGTTACACGACATACCCTATTTACTGGACGTGATGCAATTAGAGGGGGCAAAACCATGAGCGTACTGTCTAAAATTGTGCCCATGCCCCTGCACAGCTTTATATTGCTGCTCGTATGGTTGATGCTTAATAACACCTATAGTTTAGGACATATTTTACTCGGCGCCGTTCTGGGCATAGTCATTCCTTTGCTTTGCGCACCACTGAGAATGCCTCAAACTTCAATAAAAAAACCCCTGAAGCTGATTGTCTATGTATTAATTGTGCTTAAAGATATTATTACCGCTAATATCGAAGTCGCGTTTTTGGTGATGGGACCGATGCAGCGCATAAAGCCAGGTTTTATTGCCGTGCCGCTGGATTTGTGTGATACCTTACCCACCACCGTGTTGGCAAGCACTGTTACGATGACGCCCGGAACCGTGAGCGGTGAAGTATCCTCAGACAATAAATGGCTTTACGTGCATGTATTAAACATGCCCGAAAATGAGCAAGAAGTGATTGATTTGATCAAACAGCGCTACGAGTCACGCATTAAGGAGATTTTCGGATGTTAGAGACCACCGTAATTATTGTGTCATGCATGTTATGCGTTGCCCTTTTCCTTAATTTATGGCGCTTGGTCATTGGCCCCCACAAAGTGGATAGAATACTGGCGCTTGATACGATGTATATCAACAGTATTGCGCTTATTTTGATTTACGGTATTTATAATAAAACGCCTTTATATTTTGAAGCGGCGCTACTTATTGCCATGCTTGGATTCGTCAGCAGTGTAGCCTTTGGCAAATACTTACTGCGCGGCGATATCATTGAGTAAAACAAGCAACTAACGAAGAATAGGACAACATATGAGCTTTACAGTTGAACTCATTATCTCAGCATTTTTACTCATCGGTGGCTTATTCGTTCTGGTAGGTTCAATTGGTTTATTGCGTCTTCAAGACTTGTACGTGCGCTTACATGCCCCAACAAAAGCAACCACGCTGGGCTTGGGCGGTGTGCTTATCGGTTCGCTTTTATACTCTTATTTTTTAAGCGGCAACTTGAGTCTGAACAACTTATTAATTACTTTATTTTTGGTGATCACTGCACCCGTTACAGCGCACATTCTTGCCAAAGTCGCCATGCACCACCGCGTACACATGATGGAACGCACGCGCAATCAACATCATATCGAGCAAGCGCGCGAGCAGTTGCCGCCTGAAGACATCAAACAAGAAAGCTAAAATATCGATTTCATCCTTGTAAGTGTGCGTCCCGCTACGGCTTAAGTTTATTGAGCAAGGCTAAGGTTGTTTCTTCCTGTAGACTTAACCCTATACAAGGCTTTGTCGGCTCGCTCAATCCACGATTCACAGCTTTCGTTATTTTGATAAAGCGCAATACCGATGCTCAAGGTCAGCTGAACATTTAATTCAAAAGTATGTTTTGCCACCGCTTCAAGAAGACGTGTTGCGATAGCCTCGGCTTGCTCTGCACCTGCTTCGGGGAGCAAAATGATAAATTCTTCCCCTCCCCAACGGGAGGCAACATCACCGGCTCGAATAGAGTGAGAGATAATGACAGAAAACTGCTGAAGTATTTTGTCACCCACATTATGTCCATATTCATCGTTTATTTTTTTAAAGAAATCCAGGTCAATCATCAGGATAGAAGAACTCAGGTTTTGTCGCTTTATATGTTGTACGTGATCGCTAAGTGCCTGTGAAAAATAATGACGATTGTAGATTTGTGTCAAACTATCGTGAAAGGATAGGTACTCTAGCTCTGTATTTTTCTCTTGCAGCTCTTTGCGAATTAACTCTAGCTCCTGATTTTTATCGCTTAAGACACTGAGTACTCTGGCCGAAATTGCGTGGCGCCATAATAACGCGATAAAAATTGCGCTCACCGCAGCCAAAACGTAATATAACACCGTGTAATCCGTATCTTTAATATAATGCACGTTACTCCATTCATAGAGTATTTCATTGTGTTGGCGAGTGGATATATTATCGATCGCTGAATTAAATTCAGGTATTAAGTCAGCTTTGTGTTTGGCAAAGCCAATACGCAGCTTATCTTGTATTGAAATCCAACCGTTTATGCGCAGGGAATCTATTTGATGCTGTTTAAGCTTTGCCTTTATTGAGTAAAGCGAGCCAACATAAACATCAATATCTCCGTTTTCTACGGCCATCAATCCTTGCTCTTCTGATGCTACCTCAATTACCCTAATATCAGGATAGTACAATCGTATTTCATCAAGCAGTCTGTAGCCTGAGACTACCCCTAAGCTCAAATCGCCAACCGAAACCAGATCTTGCATGAATGGGAGATTGTCTTTACTGACCAATACATTTGGACCAAAAAAATAGGGACTGGTAAAAGACAGGTATTCTTCCCGTGCTGCGGAACTGTTAAGCATTAACGTGAGATCACATTTTCCTGCTTTTAGAAACTCGGTCGTTTCTTTCCAAGAATTTGTGGGGACAAGCGTAAATGTGTGTGGAGTCAGTTCTTTAAACAGCTCCAAATATTCACTTGCAATCCCGGTGTGGCGGTCACCTATTAAACCTTCAAACGGCATCCAATCAGGGTCGACGCAATATGTGAGATTACTACTTCGGGCATGTGAGCTCACCGTAAACCCAGCGAGCATGAAAGCCAATACCAACAGCCAAGCGCAACAGCATAAGGGAGATTTCATACGCTCATGCTTTTTGGGCTTTAGCCAGATATTGATGTCAACATACCGCAAACGATAGTCCTTAAGGTGTAACTTAATTGCGTAACAATCAATAGATTGTCAATTTGTCTGATCTGTTATCGGTGAATTCTTAAAAGAGTTTACACCGATGACAAGTTATAGTGCACATAAAATATCGTGCAGCATTATGCTGGCAAAAAGCATTGCACTGACAATCATTGTCAATATTTGCCATCATAGTGAAGATGTAATAATCGAGGATTTGACAATGACATCACTGAATGTATCGCTACCCGATGAGACGAGAGCGTGGATTGATGAGCAAGTTAAGTCTGGCAAGTTTGCCAATGCCAGTGATTACATTCGTGATTTAGTGCGTCGCAATCAGAGTGAACGCGAAGCGATAAACCTAGCTTTAATTGAGGGTGAACTCAGCGGGAAAAGTTCGAACAATGTTTTAGATATTCTTGAACGTAAGAGAACACAAGCTAAGGCATGAATAAATAACCTGAATCCTGTTTAAGAAACGGCGCTCAGTATAAAGAAGGTCTTATTAAAAGTGGCTAGGGGCCGGTGATGGATTATTGGGAAGGCAAAACAAAATCCCTGGAAAATAAGATTATCAGAAACGCCTTTTCTAAAGGCGCGCTAAAGTGGGGCTTTACCCATGGCGTAAGAAATAAGCGCGCGATTGACTCTGCAAATTGGGAACAGGCATACCAAAGTATCGACCGTGAAGGACAAAACGAAGTCCAGTTAGCTTTATTTTATGATTACAAAACTAACGTCGAATTTTATCCGGTATGGCAAGCACACTTGCGTAACAACCAAGTACCTATGCTGGTAACGTGGGGCGAGCACGACCCTTACTTTTCAGTAAAAGGGGCCAACTTGCTTAAAAATGATGTTCAAGATATCGATATCCATGTTTTAGACACCGGTCACTTTCCTTTAGAGGAAGAGTCGGACTTTATTATCGATAAAACTCGCGTGCTCATGTCCAAAGTCAACTAAACAATTAGCACCACATATTTCGACAGCCAAGGATGGCTTTGCCACAATATCTAAAACATTTCCTTTAGCTTCTCCAGGGCTTTTAAACCATCGGGAATACCTGCCCCGATTTTATCCGGATTAACATTGGCGGGGTTTGTACACGACGCCACAATCGCCTGCTGAATCTGATCACTCGTCGCATATGGATTGGACTCAAGCAGAAGTGCCGCCAATCCGGCAACATGAGGCGCGGCCATAGAGCTACCATTTTGGGCTTTATAGCCCCCACCTGCAGCAGCGCTCAATATTTTTGAGCCTGGTGCACACAAAGTTGGGCCTACGCCATATCCACTCCTTTTTGCGCTTCCTGAAAATGGCGCCACTCGGTTGTGTGAATCTGTCGCGCCTACCGAGAGCACGTTGCTGTAATTGCCTGGCGATGCGCTCGATAACGGATCGTTGCCAATGGCCACAACTGGCAGCAATTGCTGAGTTCTAAGGGTGTTCATAATACCCATAAGTGAATCATCGAAAGGACTGATGCCTAACGAGATACTGATGATGCGAGCATTAGCTTCCAATGCAAATTCAAGACCGGCAAGCAAGCGCGCAAAGGTATCACCTCCGTTAATCACAGTCGCACTAGCAAGCTTTGCCCCCGGCGCCATGCCAACAAGGGGTTCTCCTGCAACATCCTGACCCGCAATAATGCCCGCCGTGTGAGTACCGTGGGCAGAAGAATCAACGTATTGCTCTAGTTCGCTTGCCTCTTGTCCGTCTTTGCTAATCATTCGGTGATGACTTACTACCTTAGCCAAAGCAGGATGGGTGGTATCTACTCCTGTATCCATATGGGCAACGAGAATGTCTTTACCGGTTAGGCCTTGCTTCCACAGTTTAGGCGCGCCCATGCGCTCAACGCCCCACGCAATCTCTTTATCTTCCTGATGGTCATCTGTGCGCTCGTCTAAATCTTCGTCATCCACCGGCTCAATCAAGCCTAAGCTGTCAGATACCGATTGGATATCATCCACCGCGCGATTTGACTCCAGCTTATTCAAAGCCGTTTCGTTGACTGCACCATAGGCAATCCCAAGCAGCGGGAAGTAAACCATGTTCGGACTTTGCACTGTTTGATCAGCGCTAAGAAGGCGCTGTAAAACCGGCGTATACGAGCCAAGCTGTTTAGCATCAACCTTCCCAGACGCCCTAAGTTCATCCCAACCGAGCTGAAAAAGCCCCGATAACTCAGACAACAAAAACTGATCCACCATCGGCGGGACTCGCGACACCTTGCCCACAAGTGCTGACGCGCTGGTGTCGTAAGGCATCATTGTGACAGGGTTAATGCACACAATCGCGTTAGCGGCGCCTTTGTCTTTAATTTGGTCTTTAAGCTTTTCAATCGACATTAAGATTCATTCCGTAGTGCGAGTACAAGGACTGAGATGAGGCAGTAGCAGAATAATAGACGTAAATGATTTGCGCCCCAACTAATAATTAATCACTAAGTGCATTGATGCTAGCGTGTGTTTATACTTTCACTACGTGCAATCGTCCTATATAGTGGTTAAAAAATAACAAGTTAAAATAATAATACATGCATAAGCCAGCGCGATTATCCAGACCTTGCGCGCTCGACTAATGCTTTCTAACTCCGCATAAGGTTTTTGATGAGTGCAGGCTTGATTAAACCATTCCCAGCATACAAAGAGAGCGATTCCTTCGTATTTGTATGCTACGCGCATACCGATGCTGACAGCGTCTACCAAGACCTAAAGTTGCTATACGATGCCGGCATCAACATCTGGTACGACGAAGGCATTGAAGCGGGAAAGTCGTGGCGCGCTGAAATTGCGACTGCCATACAGGCAGCGAATAAACTCATTTTCTTTATTTCCAAAACCTCTTTGGTGTCTAAGCATTGCCTTAGAGAAGTAGATTACGCCCTTAACCACGATATTGAAATTATCCCCGTTTATCTTGATGACTCTGCGCTACCAGAGGAATTAGCCCTAGTGTTTAACCGTGTGCAGGCGCTGTTTAAAGCCTCGGACGCAATGTACAGTGAACATCTTATTCAAGCACTCAAATCAAACAAAGTGTTTGGGGCGAAAGCACCCATCAAAGCAAAAAGTCGATTGTTCATGCCATTAATGGCGCTTGGATTCGTTTTACTGACTCTACTTGCATGGAATCAATGGGATATATTGACTAACTCCCAGAACACTTCTCAGGGAACACCTATCACCGCCAACGCATACGATGACTATTTAGAGGGCCTGGCGTTGATGGAGCGTTGGGATAAAGAGGATAATTTAGACCGCGCGATTGATTTGTTTCAAGAGGCTTATACGGCAGATTCAAGCTTTGCCTTAGCTTACGCTCGTTCAGCAGAGGCGCTAAGGATTCGTCATATTTTGTCGGGGGATGAGTCTGCACTAGAGCAGGCGAGTGATGCAGCTAATCAGGCTGCTGCGTTAAATCCCAATCTTGCAGCGGTGCAAGCTTCGCTGGCTTTGATACATACCACGAAAGGTAATATAGATTTGGCGACTGCGGCTGTGGAGCGCGCGCTTGCTATTGACTCAAATGATGCGATGGCTAATAAAGCAGCAGCAAATGTATTTGCCAAGCTTGGTCGAGCCGAGGACGCGGAGGCCTCTTTTCAAAAAGCAATTGCTTTGGATTCTGAAAATCCGACGGTACTAAACAGTTATGCAAATTTTCTCTTAGACCAAGGTCGAGTTGATGACGCCATGACGCAGTGGCAAGCGTTGCTTAGACTTGCCCCTGATCACTATGCCGCGCTCTTGAACCTAGGCATTCTTTTCGAGGAAGCATTGCGCATCTCAGAAGCGATATCGATGTATAAAAAAGCTATCGATATCCGTCCTAGTTATCTCGCATACGTAAATTTGGGCACTGCCTATTCTAAAGAGGCTCGCTTCGAAGACGCTGCAAGCGCATACTTACAAGCACTCGAAATCGATACTACCGACTCCTTGGTCTGGGGAAATCTAGCATTTCTCTACTCTTGGATGGAAAATATGGAGGAAAAATCTAAGGATACCTTCCAATATGCAATTGAATTGGCGGAAGCTATGAGACAGCAGCATCCGAGGGACGCTTTCATCTACAGTGACCTAGCGCTTTATTACGCAAAGACAAATCAGCCAACACTGGCGCAACAGCGGCTCAACACGGCGGTCACATTAGCACCAAATTCAGCGGAAATTCTTTCAGCTGCAGCAGAGGCTTCTGAAATTTTGGGTCAGCGAGAGAAAGCCGTAGAATTCATATTACTGGCGCAAAAGCAAGGCTATCCGACAGATAGTTTGAAGACGAGCCCTGAACTTTCTAATCTCGCTAGAGACCCTCGTTTGAAGGGTAATGCGAAAAACGTTCACAAACAGGCGCAATAGTAACTACCTGACAAGCTAGCTGAAAACTAGCAATAGATTTAACTTACATTTAATTACTTTAAAGTGGAGCACATCAATGATAGTAAACGCTGACATAATTTTAGTTTCAGGAGAGGATCCTGCAGAATTTTCACTTGCCAAACGAACTTCGGTAACGATTCATAATGCCTGTAAAGACGTTGACGGTAATCCAGTTGCAACAACACTAAGTTGCGAACCAGGTCTATTTGCGCCGCCAGACAATTTTCCAATGTTAATTGATGCTGACGAGACTATTACTGTGCAAGTTCTAGATGGCGATAAGGATTACTATTATACTGACACGTCAGTTGCTGAATTAGGTACGCGCGGAGGTAGAATTAGGGTTTAGAGGTTTAGTGCCTCTGCTAAAGCAATACCACCGTAGCAAAAATAGTAATAATACTGTTGCGGTAGTGTGCTGCGCATAAGCAAGTAGACTCGTTATATCAACTTTCATCTTGTAGGAAGCACAAGATACAAAGCGGTGCTTTTATTTTGTATTGGGCAAATACAGAAATTGTTAGCTAACTGCAAAATGAAAGGGCTGCCACCGTATATAACATTCAATTAAACGCCAGGAAAAACTGCACCATAATTTTTACAATGTTAAACTACTAGCACTATAGAATGTCAAAGACGCCAACCTTTACCGAGTAAAACTATGCATAAAAAGCACACTGCTATTGCCATCGCCCTATCACTGGCACTAAGCGCCTGTTCAAACGAACAAGCCACCAATCCATCAAGTACCGCACAACCTGCAACACAACAAAGCACCGAAACCGCCCAAACAGAATCCGAAAAAGCCAACGCTCTCTACCAAGAGCTATTCATGGAAGGCGTAATGCGTTCGCCTATTCGTCAAACCTATATGGCAATCAAGGATGACTACGACAAGTGGGATGATATTTCAGATGCTAGAGCGGAAGAAAACTTAGCGCTTACCAAAACTAATCTTGAAAAAGTGAAGCAAATAGATGCTAGTAAGCTTGATGCGCAAACAGCATTGAGCCAAAAACTGATGGTGCAGCAGCTTGAAGACGAAATAGCGAACCACCAGTGGCGCTATCATAACTATCCGGTGAACCAGATGTTTGGTTTGCATTCTATGGTGCCCTCGTTACTGATTAATCAACATCAAATCACAGATGTGTCGGATGCAAAGGCCTATATTAGTCGTGTAAATGGGGTTAAGGAGCTTTTTGCAGAGTTAGAAAAAGGCCTTGATAAGCGCGCTGAAATGGGCATTTTAGCGCCAAAATTCGTCTATCCGTATGCGATTTCAGATAGCAGAAATTTACTTTCGGGCGCGCCTTTTGATGGTGAAGGTGATAGTGCCTTACTCGCTGACTTTTCTAAGAAAGTCGACGCGCTGAACATCGAAGACTCTGAAAAGCTTTCGCTAAGCATGGAACTACAAACGGCCTTAACCACCAATTTTAAAGACGCGTACGAAAGCTTGATTGCTAAACTTGAAGCCCTTGAAGCCAAAGCAGATACACGCGACGGCGCTTGGAAATTCCCGCAGGGCGAAGCCTTTTTCAATAACGCCTTGGAACGGACGACCACTACGGCACTCACAGCGGATGAAATTCATGAAATCGGCTTAAGTGAAGTGGCCCGCATACACGAAGAAATGCGCGCCATTATGCAGCAAGTAAATTACGAAGGTAGCCTGCAAGAGTTTTTTGAGTTTATGCGTGTTGATCCACAGTTCTATTATCCTGAAACTGAAGAGGGAAGGCAGCAGTATTTAGATGAAGCGGTTGCGCTTATCGAGAATATGAAAACTCGCACGGACGAACTGTTTTTAGTAAAACCTAAAGCAGATTTAATCGTTAAACGTGTAGAAGCGTTTCGTGAAAAGTCAGCCGGCAAAGCCTTTTATCAACGTCCTGCACCCGATGGCTCTCGCCCCGGCACGTATTACGCCAATTTATATCGAATGAGCGATATGCCCATTTATCAAATGGAAGCCTTGGCTTACCACGAGGGCGTGCCTGGACACCATATGCAGCTTGCCATTGCCCAAGAGCTTGAAGGCATTCCAATGTTTAGAAAGTTTGGTGGGTATACCGCGTATATTGAAGGTTGGGGTCTATACACTGAGTTTTTGCCTAAAGAAATTGGCCTATATGAAGACCCGTATTCCGATTTTGGTCGCCTCGCAATGGAGTTATGGAGAGCATGCCGTTTAGTAGTCGACACAGGCATTCATGCTAAACAATGGACGCGAGAAGAGGGCATTGAGTATTATGTCGCCAACACGCCTAATCCTCGACCAGATGCGGTAAAAATGGTTGAACGCCATATTGTAATGCCGTCTCAAGCAACGGCTTACAAAATTGGTATGATTAAAATTCTCGAATTACGCGAGCAGGCCAAAACCGAGCTTGGCGATAAGTTCGACATTCGTGAGTTTCATGATGTCGTTTTGAAAAACGGCGCGGTACCTTTGAATGTGCTGGAAGACTTAGTAGACCAATGGGTAGTAAGTAAGGCCTAAAGCTCGCTATCTGAAAGGAGCGTTGCTGCGCTCCTTTCTTCTAGCTTCCTGTCCACTCTTTAAATATTCCACTCTAAATTCCGAATCCAATCCGTCACCATTGAAAAACTAACTTTCATGTTATTGTGACCTGCATCAGAAAACAGCACATATTCATAAGGCAATCCGCTTTGCTTTAGCGCGTTTAGCCGCTCTATTGATAAATCAACCGGTACACTGCCATCTTTTGCTCCGAACACCCATAGGCCAGGTATGTTTAATTTCTTAAGGCTATCGTTTGGATTGGTGTCCTCGCCTAAAAAGCTTGGCCATACATAAGGAAGTAATCTGGCGTCTAGCGCTTCTTTGTATGACGGTACAATGCCGCTGTCTAGGTCTTTGGTATATTTGCTGAAAATGTCTTCTTCACTCACTTTGCAAACAGGCCCGCTCCACAGGACCATAAAATCCACGTTTGCACTATCGCTCGATAATGCCTTTTCAGCTGCAATAGGCGCAATCCAACCTGCCTGACTGATGCCGGTTAAACCTAGCGGAAGATTTTTAAGCTTGGGATGCTTTGCAAGCACCTTAAATGCTGCCAAAGCATCATCGGCTAGCAGCTTTAAGTTCTTTTCGCTGACCGGATTTTTACCTTCAAACTCGCCGCCCGACTCGCCGACACCTCGTTTGTCATAAACTAAGGCAGCAATGCCGTCTTGGGCAAAGCGTTCAGCGCCTTGAAGAAAGCGAGTTTGTTTACCCGAGCCATGAATAAATACAACGGCTGCGACGGCTTGTTTGTTTATAGGAAGTACTAGTGTTCCAGATAGTTGTGCTGAATGGCTACTGAATACGACTTCTTTAGTTTGATATACGCTTGTACGCTGATCTGTACCGTAGCTCAGGGTTGTTACAAAAACCAGTGTTATGAACAAGCCTATTTTGGCCATTAAATCATCCTTAAATCAAAAAGCGAAAGCATTAAGCGGGCATAAGCGCATCTTATTCAACGTCAGTCGCAGGCAAAGTCTCGATGGTTTACACGCAAGCCCGATTTTAATGTGCTTATTCAGCGCCACAAAGTTGAAAGCTTCTTGTCAACACATCCGCATCTGGAATGAACAAAGGTCAGCGCACGTGGAAAGACGTAAACTATCCAAAACATTAGTAGTACCCACGGCTGCATTATCTTGCAATAATCGTTTAGAGAAACACCGATATCGTTACGCTACAGCCATAGGAGCTTGAAATTATGCTGATCAAGACCACGGTCAAAGCCGCCAAAGTCCAATCAAACAAGATATCAGCAGTAGAAGATTTGGTAAGCCATCGTCACCATATCGCATGGGATGCTTCCATTGACGATAGAGTAAAACTGCAAGGAAATAAACGCCATTTTGCAGAGACCGGACTCCGTGCATTTTACACTTACTCAATAAAGAGCAATGCGAAAACAAAAACCTTGCATGACTACCTCTTGTTAGGTCAACAAGGTTTACAATATGCCGGAACAATATTTCCCGAAGCGATGGATAAGCCTATTGATGCAATGAGTCTATTGGTGGATTCATCAGAGGCCTTTCAAAAGTGGACAGAACCATCGAGCACCAAAGTTGAAAGTACATTAGCAACGGGCAAAGCTGCTCTTAGCGCATTTGATGTGTTTGAACCCTACTTCCCAGTGCTTCAGCAGTACCACTCTCATGTTAAAATTGCAGGCTTGCTGCTTAAAGTCGCAAACGAAATTTATGTTGTACAAAAAGAGTATGAGTATCAATAAAAAAAGCCCGCAATCTATGCATGCTAGGACTTTATTGATAATTGCTTGAAGCTCATTGCAAAGCCTCGCCCTCCTCAAAACACCGTGGCACTGCCGCTTTTTCTGAGATGTTCTTTCGATTTGCTAGTGCAATTGCAAATCTATCTAAACACGTATTTGCTAATGAACATTTGATAAGTGAATGGATGGTCAGCAAAGCCAAAGAAGCTGAAGATTAACATTTAATATCCACTGTTATCGGTGAATAATTGTATTTGTTTTTTATTTAATGCTTATATTCACCAATACTAATGAATATACTTGAAAGTGGCTTTTATCACTATATAATCACCAATCTTGGTGATTATATAGTGAAGGCAAATAAATCATGGCAAAAAAAGTCATCGTTTCTGACATGCCTAGCGGTGTTGATATGGATAGCGCTAAAGTATTAGGTCAAATAATTAAGGCCAAGCGGACGCATTTAGGCTTAAAATTAGTGGACTGTGCCGCGCTATGCGGAATCGGTATAAATACTTTGTCGCGCATTGAGAATGGTAATGCGAACTGTACCTTAGCCGCGACTTTTGCGGTACTCAATGGCCTAGGATTAAAGCTTACAATACCTGAGCTGAACGAATCTGCAACAGGTGTTGAGTCGGATGATTGGGTTTAGTGACCATGACGATTCCATCCGAATACATTCTTCATGCATATTACGGCGACAAATCCATAGGCACTCTTGCACTAGATCGCTCCACTAACTTGTTAATGCTCAAGTATAGTCGCACTTGGCAACAAATTGGCTTTGCGATTTCACCTGCCCTAGGACTTCAAAATCAACACTCGCCTGAAGCGATGTACAACTACCTTGATAATGCCTTACCAGAGGGTTATGCGCGAATGACACTCGCTCAAAACCTTGGCATATCTGAGAGAAATGTTTACTCGCAAGTCAGAGAATTGGGCACTGATTTAGCAGGTGCTATCATATTTACGCATAGCATCGCATTGAACAGCCAAGAGCAAAAACCTAATTTTAGGTCACTCGAAAATGATGAATTCCAAGAGCGCTTAGACCATAAAGAAGACCTAAGCCTCTTAATATGGGACGACAAACCGCGACTGAGTATTGCTGGCGTGCAAGACAAACTTAACGTTTTTATTAACGATCAGGGTCAGATAGGTTTTGGCGATGGTTCACTTTGCTCAACTCACATCCTTAAATTTGAGAAGAAGAACTGTCCCAACTTAGTCTTAAATGAATACTTCTGTATGAAGCTGTCGAGCGCAGTTGGCTTACCAACTGCAGAGGTGAAATTCAGGAGATTCGGCGAACATCCAGCGCTAGAAGTAAAACGTTTTGACCGCAAATATACCGCAGCGCAAAGCAAAGTAATGCGACGTCATGTCATTGATGGCTGCCAAGCATTAAACTTGCCGAGAGACAATAAATACGAAAGAAACCTTGGTGATGGCAGAGATGTACAACACATTCGCGATGGTGTGAGTTTACCCAAGCTATTTGAATTTTGCAGCAGGATGTCCTCCCCGATCCAAAGCACACAGTGGCTGATAAACTGGCAATTATTTAACCTGATGATCAGCAACTACGACAGCCACGGGAAAAACATATCGCTATACTTCGATAAAAACACGGCCGCATTCACACCAGCGTACGACCTAGTCAATATTGCGATGTTCCCACAGTTTAAACACACCTTGGCAATGGCAATGGGAGATGAATTTGCGCCAGATAACATTCATGCATATCAATTAGCTGACTTTGCGCAAACCTGCAGCGTTAACAAGCGCATACTCTCAAGTTTGTTGCTCAGCTTAGCCGATAGAGTTATTGAGCAACTTAGTAAAAATAATCTGATAACAACACTGCAAACAGAGTTCGATTTCGTGCCAGAAGATACACTTTACTTTGAACAATTGAGTACAAACATATTGGCAAAAACGAAATACCTGCGAAACCAAGTATCTCAGATTGCGACGATTAATGTTTAAATCTAGAAGCTAAAACGCATATGGGTACTCACTATTAAAAAAGCCCGCTGATTCTGCATCAGCGGGCTCTACGTTTTTTCTAGAAACGCGATTGGGCGCTATGTAGTCAAATTCGACTACATCATGCCACCCATACCACCCATGCCGCCCATATCAGGCATTGCAGGTGCAGCAGCTTCTTCTTTCGGAGCTTCTGCTACCATTGCTTCGGTTGTAATCATCAAGCTTGCGATTGATGCAGCAAACTGAAGCGCAGAGCGCGTGACTTTGGTTGGGTCCAAAATCCCCATTTCAATCATGTCGCCGTAGCTGTCGTTGCCTGCGTTGTAACCGTAGTTACCTTCGCCGCCTTTAACAGCGTTAGTTACAACAGAGGCTTCAGCGCCTGCGTTGCTTGCGATTTGACGAAGTGGTGCTTCCATGGCACGTAGCGCTAGCTTAATGCCAAGCGTCTGATCTTCGTTGTCACCGGTCATGCTCTCAAGCTTGGCCGCTGCGCGGACAAGTGCCACACCACCACCAGGGACTACACCTTCTTCTACTGCGGCGCGCGTTGCGTGAAGTGCATCTTCAACGCGCGCTTTTTTCTCTTTCATTTCAACTTCAGTTGCCGCACCTACTTTGATAACTGCAACACCGCCAGCTAACTTAGCCAAACGCTCTTGAAGCTTTTCTTTGTCGTAGTCAGAGCTTGACTCGTCAATTTGAGCACGGATTTGGTTACAACGACCTTCAATTGCTTCTTGCTCGCCCGCGCCATCAACAACGGTTGTGTTGTCTTTGCTGATCACAACGCGCTTGGCTGTACCTAAATCTTCTAGCTGAACTTTTTCAAGCTCTAGGCCGATTTCTTCAGAGATCACGGTGCCGCCCGTTAGCGTTGCAATGTCTTGAAGCATGGCTTTGCGACGGTCGCCAAAACCAGGCGCTTTAACCGCTGCAACTTTAACGATGCCTCGCATGTTGTTCACAACTAAAGTGGCTAAGGCTTCGCCTTCAACGTCTTCAGCAATAATCAAAAGAGGCTTAGATGATTTCGCTACTGCTTCTAAAGTTGGAAGCAATTCACGAATGTTTGATACTTTTTTATCTACAAGCAAGATGTATGGAGTTTCGAGTTCAACTGCACCGCTTTCTTGATTGTTGATAAAGTAAGGAGATAAGTAACCGCGGTCAAACTGCATACCTTCAACCACGTCTAGTTCGTTTTGAAGTGCTTGACCCTCTTCAACGGTAATAACGCCTTCTTTGCCTACTTTGTCCATTGCTTGAGCAATGATATCGCCCACGACTTCGTCAGAGTTTGCTGAGATAGTACCTACTTGTGCAATAGACTTGCTGTCTGCACAATCGGTAGAGAGTGACTTAAGCTCTTCAACTGCTGCAATAACCGCTTTGTCGATACCGCGCTTAAGATCCATTGGGTTCATACCTGCAGCAACTGATTTAAGGCCTTCAGTTACGATTGCTTGTGCAAGAACGGTTGCAGTCGTGGTGCCGTCACCCGCTTCGTCGTTTGCTTTAGACGCCACTTCTTTGACCATTTGTGCGCCCATGTTTTCAAACTTGTCTTCAAGCTCGATTTCTTTAGCTACTGATACACCGTCTTTAGTGATAGTAGGAGCGCCGAAAGATTTATCTAGTACAACGTTACGGCCTTTAGGACCAAGCGTAACTTTTACTGCGTTTGCAAGAACGTTAACGCCCTTGAGCATTTTTGTGCGAGCGTCGTCGCTAAAACGAACTTCTTTAGCTGCCATGTGTAATTTCCTCTAATTCTTTATATTTTCAAATTAATTGCGATGTGTCTGGGAGTAAGTGACTTACTCAACCACAGCCAAGATGTCGCTTTCACTAAGGATAAGGACTTCTTCACCGTCGAGCTTGTCGGTTTTCACGCCATAGCCATCGTTAAAAATCACAGAGTCGCCAACTTTAACGTCTAGCGCTTTTACATCACCGTTGTCGAGCACGCGACCGTTGCCTACAGCAATAACTTTACCGCGGGTTGACTTTTCTGCTGCTGAACCAGTTAGCACAATGCCGCCTGCTGACTTGCTTTCTACTTCTTCGCGCTTGATGATGACGCGGTCGTGTAATGGACGAATTGCCATTTTCAAATCTCCTGAAAATTCCAATATAAATTAGTGTTTTACTTTTGGTCGCTTGACCTTGAGTTAAGAACCACAAATGCCAGTGGCTCGTCACATCTTCAGTGATGTGAATTGACTGACTGGAAAGCTATTTGGGGTTGGTGAAATTAAACTCAAGGCTTTTTTAACAAAAAATAGTAAAAAACCCGAATTTTCGTCAATACAGGTACTTTTTGAGCATGCTAAATGCCTACTCGATGGATTTTACAGACGCTTATTCCTTCGCCTTTTTTGATGATGGGTCTGAAGCGTCATCTTCAGCTCTTGGCGCTTGAGTCACTATCACCTCAGGTAATGCGTCTTGCTCATCAGGAATATCGGTCTTATCACGATAGTCTCCATCAATCACTTCGCCTTTGCCTTTGCCTGATTCTTTAAATGGCGACTGAGAGTGTTGTTGATGCGATGTCTGACTATGCTGCTGGTAAAACGAAAAGTGTACATTTTGGCCTCGCGCTTGCCTTGCCATTACCTGCTTGACTAACGCGCTGGCGATGGGTGCGCGGGTAAAGGGCAAAGTAAACAGCAGTCCAACTATGTCGGTAATAAAACCCGGTGTTACCAAAAGCACACCAGCCACTAACAAAAGCAAGCCTTCGCTTATCTCTTTGCCCGGAAGCTCCCCTTTAGCCGATTTTTGCTGGACTTGAGCGAGCGTGTTTAGCCCTTCACGCTTGACAAAATACGCGCCAATAAATGCACTGAAAATTACAATGAAAAAGGTATTCCAACCACCGATGCTATCTGAGACATTAATCAGCAGCATAATTTCTGCAATGGGCAGAACGGCGAACAAAAGAAAGAGAATAAACAAATTAGTGCCTCAATTAATTGCTGTCTGATTACGATATTACTGCAAAACTGGCTACAAATAGTGAACCTTACATTAACAACGTGGGGTTGTTTGATGCAAATTAAACCTCCGTTTCTGCTCAGCGCCCCCTTAGAAGCGTGAATAAGACAAAGGACTTTTGAATTATTAGCTCAGCGTGCAGGCTCTTACTGAATTTGAAAGCCGCTGTGAACCCGTCCTTGGGCGCTCAGCGAAATCATCCCTGATTTCGATGCTTTCAAATTCAGTAAGAGCCTGCACGCTGAGCTAATAATTCAATCTCCCCTCAACTTTTCGCTTATAATGACGTTTAAATGAAACATTCCACCAACTTATCCGGTCTAGGTGGGCGGACTTAATTCTTTAGGATATGTGTGCATGTTGTATAGCAAGTCATTTGCTCAAGCTCTTTTTGAAAAATTTACGATTGCGAAACGGGTTCTTACTCAGTTTTCTATACTTGGAGCTTTCAGCGCCCTTTTGCTTAGTTTGACTAGCTTATCATTGCATGCTCAGCAAACGCCGGCTTCATTGTTTTCTGACTCCCCCAGTTTTTTAAAAGTAGATGAAGCTTTTGGTTTTGACTTTGAGCAGCGCGACGGTGAATTAATTATTAAATGGGATATTGCCGAGGGCTATTATTTATATAAGAAGCAATTTCAAGCAAATACTAAAAACGCTGTCCTTGGCGAAGCTGTTTACCCCGAGCACGAAACCATTGAAGATGAGTTTTTTGGCGTTTCAGATGTGTTCTTCAATGACATCGAAATTAGCTACCCGATTGTTCAAACGGCGCAAGACGGCCAAGTAAGACTGCGCTTTCAAGGCTGCGCAGAAGCAGGGTTATGTTATCCCCCTACAACAAAGGTCATCTATTTAGACGCTTACAATGCACAAGGCTCAGCTGACGTGTCGAGCACTGCCAATCAAAGCGGTGATACTAATGATGTCAGCAGCGGCGTTTCCCAACAGTTTACCTTGGCTGAAAGACTATTATCAGATGAAAGTCTCGCAGTCAGTCTTGGCATTTTGCTATTACTTGGCATTGGATTAGCCTTTACGCCATGTGTATACCCTATGTATCCCATTCTTTCGACTATCGTTATTGGCCGAAGTGGCAATAACGCCGGTGGTGAGGGTGCAAAGGCCATCAAGCTTTCTCATGCCTTTATATTGTCGTTTGTTTACGTGCAGGGTATGGCAATCACCTATTCACTGCTCGGCTTAATAGTTGCCTCTGCGGGCGTGCAGTTTCAAGCGGCGCTGCAAAACCCTATTCTATTAGGCATATTCATTATTCTCTTCATCGCTTTGGCATTCGCTATGTTTGGCGCGTATGAGATTCAACTACCCTCAAAATGGCAAGAAAAACTAAATAGCTTAAGCAACGAGCAAAAATCAGGGAATTTAATCGGCGTATTTGTAATGGGCGTCATTTCAGGCTTAGTCGCCTCGCCCTGCACCACCGCTCCGCTCACGGCTGTGCTACTTGTCGTTGCCCAAAGCGACTCCCTTTTATTTGGATTTTCTGCGCTTTATGCCCTCAGTTTAGGCATGGGTATTCCGTTGATATTATTCGGAATGACTGGCGGTAAGCTACTTCCCAAAGCCGGCAACTGGATGAACGTGATAAAAGTGACCTTTGGTTTTATGATGCTCACTGTTGCTATTTTATTCGTTGAACGAATTTTTGTTGCACCGTGGACTGAGTTTTTATGGGTCGTCTTAGGTTTAAGTTTGTTTGCTTACCTTATTACCGTCAATCAAGATACAAAAACGGGTTTTGGAAAAGGCCTACGCAATCTAGTTGTGATCACTGGCTTTATCGCTTCTGTGCTATATGGTGTGCATGCTCTACAGTTAAATGGCCTGCTTGGTAACAATACTTTGCTTGCCGGTACAAGCTCACAAAGCAAAGCAGCGCATCCGGAATTTATCATGGTCAGAGATTTAGACGACTTCGATATAAAACTCGCAGCAGCAAATGCTGAGGGTAAGAGCGTCATGGTCGATTTATATGCAGACTGGTGCGTAGCGTGTAAAGAGTTTGAAAAATACACATTCCCAGATCCTGCGGTTGTTGAAGCACTTAAAGATACTGTTTGGATGCAGATTGATTTGACCGTGAATACGCCTGCCAACCTTGCTTTTCAAGAGGAGTTTGGCGTGCTAGGTTTACCCACCATTTTATTTTTTGATGCCCAAGGCAATGAGCTATCTCAATCTAGAGTGACTGGCTTTATGAAAGCCGAAGCATTTGCTACGCATGTGAATAGCGCCTTGCAGAACTGAGGCATCGTCTAAACACCACCTTTTGCAGCCAATTACAAAAGCGCGCTTCTCAAGCGCGCTTTTTTGTTTCCTAAACTTTTCACAAAATCGAACGATAACATTGTATCGAATCCGGTTTTCTTTAAGCCAGTGTAAAGAGCATTTTGATACCTACAAGGGTGTCAAGAATTAGGCGCGCATGCGCCAAGTCTTTGTTGTTGCGGCCTGTAAAGTAAAAAGGTAATTTTCTCCACCCAATGAGTAGAGAGTATATGAGCGTTATAACACCAAAAGTCATTATTAGCACAGCATCGATAATTGTGATTTCAGCATTATGCCTAGTCTACAGCATGCCCCTGGTGTCTTTTTTGATACTAGCCTGTGGGCTTATCGCCTCCGTATTATGGGCTGGAAACGTCAACAAACAAGCCCCTGTAGAGGAACCACAAGCGGATACCTGCGTAGGATCTGCTGAGTTTTTTGGCGATTTTGAAGCGCTTCGAAACGAGTTTATTCCAACACTGAAAGAAAGTGAGTCGAATATTGCGGGGATTAAAAGCACACAAGACGATGCAGTTGTTACCTTAAGTGAGAGCTTTACCCGACTACAAGAACTCATAAACACCCAGTCGGATACCATTCAAACGCTTATGCGCGCCGACGCTTCTGGGGATATTTTGTATTCCGACAAAATGCGCAATTTTGCGGACAGTACTGCCGACACCCTCGATAAATTTATTACCTCTACTGTGGAAATGTCTGCGTCTTCAATGGCCTTGCTAGATCAGGTGACAGAAATATACGAGTCTGTTCCACAGGTGCTCAAAGCAGTAAAAGACATCGACAGTATCGCCGACCAAACTAACTTGTTAGCGCTCAATGCCGCGATTGAAGCTGCACGAGCGGGTGAGCACGGGCGCGGATTCGCCGTTGTTGCTGATGAAGTGCGCTCGCTATCAAATCGCTCTTCTCAATTTAGTGATGCAATTCAGGCCCAGCTCAAGTCTATGTCGGAACAAATTGAAGGTCTAACCGGCGAAGTTGGCAGGCTCGCAAGCTATGACGTGAGTTACGTTATTGATGCGAAAAAGGACATCAACGAAGCACTCGTTAGCATTATCGAGAAGGCAGAATCAGATTCATTAGTCACTCAGGGACTTGAGACGGTTGCTCACAATTTAGACGAGGCATTGTCGCAAGCAATCCGAGCGCTTCAGTTTGGCGATATCAATGGTCAAAATCTTGCTTTTACGCTCGACACGATTTCTTTTGTTCGCCAACAAATAGAGCATCTAACACCAGAAAATGTGACAGATATCAGCGCGCAAATTAATGATTACTTGGAGCAATTACATAGTCGCAAGCGCAATGCCCACAATCCCGTCTCCGCTACAAGTATGGAAGCGGGCGATATCGACCTTTTCTAGCGAATACATATATGGTAAATGCACTTTATCAAGAAGCGCATTATGAACGACAAAAAAGCGCTTTGCGCAACATTATTTAAGTAATAGGAAAGATGAGAAATGAGTGAAAAGTCATTGCAAGTACCAGAACGATTCGACTTTAGTTACCACAAAGAATTTACAGAGCAGTACCAGAGTATTATTAACACCGACAGTGTGACTAACATTGCGCTGGACTTCAGCCGCGTAAGCTATTTAGACAGTTCCGCTTTGGGCATGATGGTTTTATTTCAGAAAAAAGCGAAAAGTAAAAACATCAAAGTGCGAATTCGAGGCGCAAAAGAGAGCGCAAAAGAAATATTGACTATTGCTAATTTCGACCGCTTGTTCGAAATATCATAGCGAGCGGTAAGGTGAAGCCATGCGCGTACTAGTAGTAGAAGACGACAGTTTATTTGCAGAAATTTTGCAAACATTTTTGGAAGATAATGGCTGTGTCACCATCGCAGCCGAAACATTGTCCGACGCAAAACTTCTGGTGCTAAGCTCAACCTTCGACTTTATCTTGCTCGATAATCATTTACCTGATGGTGATGGGCTGAACTTTCTTTCCACCATTAAGGACACCTCTGTTCAAGGTAAATCGAGCCCGGTAATGATGATTACCGCAGATGACAATCAAAACACCATTCTTGAGGCCTTTGAAAACGGTGCCGACGACTTTCTTGCAAAACCCCTGTCGCTGGATTTGCTGTGGCAAAAAATGCAGCGCGTAAGACGCCTTTACGACAAAGAGTCTCAGTTAGAGGAGCAAGCAAAGCATTTAAGTAACCTGCTTAATAAACAAGAACAAGAAGAACAGTTGGCGCGCTACGTTTATGAACACGTTGCGGCAAATTTTCAAACCGAAACAGAGTGTGTTGATACCTACATACAATCGTCAAGCGCTTTCAACGGCGATGTGTTTATATGCGACACCGCGCCAAACGGCAATCGTTTTGTCATCTTGGCGGATGCAACAGGGCATGGTTTGTCCGCTGCCATCAGCATTTTGCCGCTGGTTACTACCATAAAAGCGATGATACGCAAGGGCTTAGCGCTGGCCCACATTATCCATGAGGCAAACAAGAAACTGTGCAAAGAGCTTCCCGATGACAAATTTGTGACGCTCATTGGCGTAGAAATCAACTTCCATAAGCAAAACTTTTCCTTATTCAATGGCGGTATGCCAGACCTCATTGCACTTCGCCACGACTTAAAAGTAGAGCGCTACCCCTCTACCAGCATGGCCTTAGGCATTTTAGAGCCAGATGATTTTGACCCGGGCATTGTGAGTATAGAGGCTCACCCCTATCGCAACCTATTTTTCTTTAGTGATGGCTTAATTGAACAACAAAACCCGTCCAAACAAGAGTTTGGCATGCAGCGCGTGATTGAGCTTATTGAAAACAACAACAGCAAAGAGCCATTGGTTAGTCGAGTGGTAAACCACTTTACCATTTTTAATGAAATGGAAGAATTGCAAGACGACCTTTCGGTGTGCGACTTACAGCTCTCAGACCTGATCGATGCCCACCTATACGACAACAAAAGCTCAGACGATGAACAGACTGGCAAGGTTCATGCATATTTGCGACTGTCGGGTGGAATAATTGGCACTTGCGACATTGTAGGCTGTTTCGACAGTTTGATGCGCGGTATCGATGTGATAGGCGATGCACGTCAAAAGGCGTTCACAGTTTTTGCTGAGCTTATCAGCAATGCGCTCGACCACGGAATTTTAGATTTGGATTCCCAGCTTAAAAATGATGTCGCTGGATTTGCTGAATACATAGAGCTGAAAGAAGATAGGCTCAGCAATATTAGTGATGAATCAGCATTAGAAATGACATTTAGCTTTGAACCAGGTGTCGGCGAAATAGAATTTTCAATCAAAGACACAGGGAGTGGATATCAGCTTAAGTCTGATAGTTCAATGATCAATGAGGGACTATCAGGGCGCGGTTTACCTTTGATAGAAAAGTTATGCAAGTCTGTTGAGGTGACCCCTCCAGGCAATCAAACGTCAGTTGTATTAAAAAGAGAGTTTTAGGCAATGAGCAAACACATATTAGCTGTAGACGATTCTCCTTCGATTCGTCAGATGGTTCAGGTCACGCTGAAATCCGCTAGTTATCAAGTTACGACCGCTGAAGACGGTCAAGCTGCTTTGGATTTATGTAAGCGCATGCAATACGACTTCGTCATTACCGACCAAAACATGCCGCGCATGGACGGCCTTACCCTAATCAAGTCTTTACGCAGCCTAAGCTCTTATCGCACCACGCCAATTGTTGTGCTTACAACCGAAGCGAGCGACAGCATGAAGGCGCAAGGCAGAGCGGCAGGCGCAACCGGCTGGATGGTGAAACCGTTTGATCCGCAAAAATTACTTGCGGTCGCTGCCAAAGTCTTGCCATAAGGACGTTTCGCTATGTCAGTAGACATGAGTCAATTCTTCGGCGTGTTCTTCGAAGAAAGCCAAGAGCACCTAGAAGACATGGAACATCTATTGATGGAGCTGTCTTTAGACGCGCCAGACATAGAAGATCTTAACAGCATATTCAGAGCGGCACACTCCATCAAAGGTGGTAGCGGTGTATTCGGTTTCGATGCGCTTACCGGCTTAACTCATGTCATGGAAAACATTCTTGACCTTGCGCGCAAAGAAGAGCTGGTTATCACCAAAGCTATCGTTGACCAACTGCTGGTCACGGTCGACACCCTCAAAAGCATTCTTGAATGCTACCAAAACGAAGATGATATTGACTGGGATCGGATTGAACGCGGTACCGTTGCCCTAGAGCAATTACTTGGACCATCAGAGTCAAATAGTGAAGAAGTTGATTCTGTACAAGACGAGCCAATTGAAGGCTTTGGCCTTTACGACAACCCAGTAACGCAAGACGATGACGACGCGTTCGGCTTTTTTGAACCGTTAGAGCAAACTCAAGAAGAAAAGGCCTTCGGGTTTTACGAAGACGAAAATGACCAAGGTGAGGGCAATGCACATGAAAGCTCAGATCAAAGCGCCAAAGCTGCCGAAGACTCAGCTACAAGCAAGGACTCACAAAAAGCTAAAACGCAAACAACGCCAGTGCAAAACGATAATGATGGCTTTGGCTTCTTTGATGACGAACCAAGTAGCAGTCAAGTAAAGGAAGCAAAAACGAGCAGCACCAGCACCAGTGAAAAACCAAGTAAAGCCAAAAAGCCCGCAGCACGCAAAGCAAAATCAGAAGCTAAAGAATCAAGTTCAATTCGCGTAGATACCATGAAAATCGATTCGCTGGTGAACTTAGTCGGCGAGCTTGTGATCACCCAATCGATGATCAAAATTGTGGGTAAAGAAGTGCATGGCGAAACCGAAGAAAAGCTCGATGGTGCCATTGGCGAGCTCTCGCGCAATATTCGTGAAATTCAAGAGGCAGTAATGTCGATGCGCATGCTCCCTATGTCCTTTGCGTTCAATCGCTTCCCAAGAGTGGTGAGAGATCTTGCCGATAAGCTCGGTAAAGACGTAAACCTTGTCATTGAGGGCGGCGCGACCGAAATTGATAAAGGCATGATTGAAAAGCTCGTTGACCCACTTACCCACCTTATTCGAAACAGCGTCGACCACGGCATAGAAATGCCTGATGCGCGCGAGGCAGCTGGAAAAACCCCGAGCGGCACTGTGATATTAAACGCAGAACAGCGCGGCGGCAGCATTTTGATTAGTATCACAGATGATGGCGCAGGCCTAAATCGTGAAAAAATTCTCGAAAAAGCCGTTAAAAATGGCCTGGACGTCCCCGACGATATTACTGATAGCGATGTATGGAGCCTGATTTTTGAGCCCGGCTTCTCGACCGCCGAAGCCGTTACCGATGTTTCGGGCCGCGGCGTGGGCATGGATGTTGTGCGACGAAACATTGAATCGGTTGGTGGCTCGGTAGAAATAGAGAGTCATCAAGGTGTAGGTTCGGAATTTAAAATTCGTCTTCCGCTGACCTTAGCGATTGTCGATGGTATGTGTGTGTCGGTAGGTAAACAGACCTATGTAGTTCCGCTCACTAACATTATTGAATCAATGCAGCCTTCTCAAGAGCAACTTAAAACACTGGCCAATGATCAGGTACTTTGGGTGCGTGGAGAGTATTGGCCGCTCGTGCAATTGCACAAAATGATGGGCATAGAAGGCGCAAAAACCCAACTTACCGATGCCATTGTTGTGCTCGTTGAAACCAGTCGAAAACGCTTTGGCATATTGGTAGACAACCTCGACGGCCAACAGCAAGTCGTGATTAAAAGTTTAGAACAACATTACAGGCGCGTTCCCGGTGTGGCCGGTGCAACCATTATGGGGGATGGCAGTGTAGCCATGATCCTCGATATCGAATCAATCGCCGCAGAAGTAAAAACCCTTAGCAAACAGGAGGTGTCTAGTGTCAGCTAGTCCACAATTGGCAGAAGAAATCACCAACGAAGAACATCAAGAGTTTTTGACCTTTGTATTGGGTGATGAGAATTACGCGCTTGATATTATGACGGTGAAAGAAATTCGCGGTTACGAAAACGTCACTAAAATTGCCAACGCGCCAGATTACATCAAAGGCGTCCTTAATCTACGTGGTGATATTGTGCCAATTATTGACCTGCGCTTAAAGTTTGAGGTAGGCGAGGCAACCTACGATGAATTTACCATTGTGATCATGCTCATGATTGGTGAACGCATTGTTGGCATTGTGGTAGATGAGGTATCGGACGTCATAAAAGTTGAGGATAGCGAGATTAAACCGCCACCTGAATTTGGCGTTGCCTTTGACAGCGCGTATCTGCATGGACTCACCACCATCAACGAACAGATGATCATTTTGGTCAATATTCAAAAACTAATTTCAAGCGATGAATTGGGCCTGTTTGACCCCAGCACTAAAGCGGAGCAAGAATAAAATGAAAATTTTCAATTGGTTTGACAACATCAAACTGCCTGTAAAAATGGGCATTATCGCAGTGCTTGCCATTGCTGGCTTGGCATTGCCTACCTACTATTACACCCAGCTTTCGCAAGATACGCAGTCCTCTTCGCAAATTGAGCTACAGGGTATTGAGCCAGCAACCGCTGTGGTTAAACTCAAAAAGGTAATGGCTGAACATCGTGGTCTTTCCGCTAAGTTATTTAATGGTGACGCTAGTTCTGCCGGTGCCGTTAGCGCTAAGACTACCGAGGTTGATACGCAATTTAGAAAAGTGAAGGATGTCATCAGTCAAGCTACCGATGATTCATCACTCATATCAAGCTTTAACGCACTTGAGCAAACCTGGGCCGGTATTAAATCTCGAGTATCGTCACGCAACTTTTCGCCAAGTGAATCATTTTCGTCTCATTCAAACATGATTGCTAATGCTGATATGCTCATTTCAGAGATATCAAAGCACTTTTTGCTAAGCTACGACCCAGCGGCGGCCAGTTATCATGTGATCATTGCAAACCTGCAAAACATGCCACGTTTGGCAGACAATTTAGGCAAAATCAGAGGCGCAGGAGCCGGCGCACTCTCAGGCAGCGCAATTAGCGGCGCAAAAAAGAGCAGCATCGGCGCATTTTTAAATAACATTCAGTCGCCCTTAGCAGATTTTGAATACAACATGCAATCTGCTGCCGACGCAGACGCTAGATTCTCTGGCGCATACCAAAAAGCATCAGCATTGCGTGCGCAAGTAGATACCCTAGCAAGATTAACACAAACTGAAATACTTAATCGCGATGTGCCAAGCTACAGTGCCAACGCATATTTTACTGAATACTCAAATGTCATTAATGAGCTTTACAGCCTTCATGATCAGAACATAATAGCGCTGACTGAAGTCATTCAAGAAAGAGTCGACAGCGTAGCAAGTGAAAGAACCGCGACACTGACAATCATTCTTAGTTTGTTTGCCGTGAGCTTATTTACGGGTGGCATTATCGTTCGCTCGGTCATGGCATCTGCCAATGCGCTAATCAAGGCCTTTAAGCAAATAGCGGTTAACGAATTCGACGTCAAACTAAACGCTCAGCGCAAAGATGAGATGGGCGTTTTGGAGAGCGAGTTAACGGCGCTTTCGGGTCAACTCAAAGAAGCTGCAGCCACTGCCATTGAAGCGAGTAAGGTGAAACAGGCCTTAGATAGCAGCTCAATGTCATTTATGATGTCTGACGCAGACCGCACTATCGTATACATGAATGAGGCCGCGCGTAAATTATTGAAAGAATGCGAGCCAGAAATTCGCAAAGACCTTCCTCAATTTAACGCTGATAAGCTCATTGGCACTCGCATCGACAGTTTCCATAGCAATCCTGCTCATCAGCATGCCGTGTTAGACCAGTTGAAAACCGTTCACGAAGCAAAGCTTAATCTTGGTAAATACTCATTCCGCTTAATGATTAACCCTATCCGCGATGAACAAGGTAAGGACTTAGGAAACAGTGTTGAATGGCACGACATGACTGCAATTTATGAAGAAGAGCGCAGAGTCGCGCGTATTCTGGAGTCGCTTGATTGCACTAGCACCAATGTAATGATTGCCGATGCTGACAGAAACATCATTTACATGAATCGCTCTGTGATGACCATGCTTAAAGAAGCAGAGGCTGACCTGCGTAAAGTCATGCCACACTTCTCGGCAGATGACATTATTGGCAAAAGCATGGACAGATTCCACAAAAATGCGAATCATCAAAAAGGTATCTTGGAAACCTTACAAGAGAAACACGCATCTGACATTAAAGTTGGCCGCCGAAACTTCCGTCTAACAGCAAGTCCAATCATGGGCAAAAATGGTGAGCGCATCGGTACAGTTGTTGAATGGCTTGACCGAACTAAAGAAATCGAAGCTGAGCGTGAAGTGGCCGATATCGTAGAAGCTAGCCTCAAGGGTGACTTTACCAGACGCATCAATGAAGAAGGTAAAGAAGGCTTTATGCTAGCGCTCACGCAAGGCTTGAATCAGCTGGTGAAAACCACAGAATCCGGTCTAAACGAAGTCAGCAATGTGTTGCTTGCCATTTCTGAGGGTGACCTGACCAAGCGTGTAGAAAGCGACTATCAAGGCACATTTAACGATCTTAAAAACTACTGTAATACCACAACCACAAATTTGGTAAACGTAATTAGCCAAATACGCAGCGCAAGTGACACCATTAACAATGCGTCATCAGAAATTGCCCAAGGTAATGCAGATTTGTCTACCCGCACCGAGCAACAAGCTTCAAGCTTGGAAGAAACGGCCTCGAGTATGGAAGAGTTGACCAGTACCGTGCGTCTGAACTCGGAGAATGCGAATCAAGCTAACGGTTTAGCGTCACAAGCCTCTGAAGTAGCTGGCAACGGCGGTGAGCTGATACAGCAAGTCGTCACCACCATGGGCTCAATTAACGAGTCGGCGCAGAAAATAGCCGACATCATCGGTGTAATTGACGGTATTGCCTTCCAAACCAATATTCTTGCGCTTAATGCCGCAGTTGAAGCAGCAAGAGCCGGTGAACAAGGCCGCGGCTTTGCAGTAGTTGCTTCGGAAGTTCGCACACTGGCGCAGCGAAGCGCCAACGCAGCAAAAGATATTAAGGATCTGATTTCAGATTCGGTCGCTAAAGTAGAGAGCGGCAACGAACTGGTAAGTCGGTCGGGCGACACCATGCAAGAGATTGTCGTGTCAATTCAGCGCGTGAACGACATCATGTCAGAGATTGCTGCTGCATCAGCTGAGCAAGCATCGGGAATTGATGAAGTGAGCAAAGCAGTCACGCAAATGGATGAAATGACTCAACAGAACGCCGCGCTTGTAGAAGAAGCCGCAGCAGCGGCAGAAAGCATGCGTTCTCAGGCATCAGACCTAAACCATCGTGTGGGTACGTTTAAACTGAGCGATTCTGATGTAAGTACTGCTGTAAACAAAACATCACCCGCAAAAGAAGGAGACTTGCTGTCGCAGCAATTTGACGAACTGCCTTCAGTGCGCACTTCTAAAAGCACTAGAGTCGATACTTCATCAACAAAAGCAATCCCTGCCATTGCCGATGAAGACGAATGGGAAAGCTTCTAGACAATGGCGGCAGCGGCAACAGAGAAAACCGAATTTGGCTATAAGCGCGCAGACTTTGAAGTTGTCTGCGCCAAGCTTAAAAAGCTTGCGGGGATCAATCTTGCAGATAGCAAAGATTCGATGGTCTACAGCCGCTTGTCTCGTCGCATTCGAGCGCTGAAACTAAAAACATTTAGTGAATATTTGCACTACTTGGACAGACACGAAGAAGAAAAAGAAGAGTTTATCAATGCGCTAACAACCAACCTGACTTCTTTTTTTCGTGAGAAACATCATTTTGACCATTTAAAGCAGCATATCGCGTCAAACAAGCGAGCGCTTAAAATTTGGTGCGCAGCAGCATCTACAGGTGAAGAGCCCTATTCAATTGCGATGACGGCCGTTGAGGCCTTCGGTAGCTTTGATTTGCCGGTAGAGATTATAGCATCCGATATTGATAGCAAAGTGCTAGCAACCGCCAGCCAGGGCGTTTACAAAATAGAGCAGCTAGAGGGCTTGCCGCAAAGTATGAAAAAACGCTTTTTCCTGCGCGGTAAGGGCAGTAATTCTGGTCTCGTGCGTGTAGTGCCTGAACTTCGTAAACTGCTGAGTTTTCAAAAACTTAATTTAATGGATGACAGCTGGCAGCTAGCAAAAGACTTCGATATTGTATTTTGCAGAAATGTGATGATCTATTTTGATAAACCCACTCAACTCAACATATTGAGCAAAATTATCAAGCATATGCGTCCACAGGGATTATATTATGCCGGCCATTCAGAAAACTTTTCACATGTGAGCAGCATACTCACACCACTTGGTAAGACCGTTTATCGGCCAAAGGCTGGTACCCTGTGAGTGCGCACTTTTCGGAGCATTTAGCACCCAATCGGTATTTTGATAAGAACTTCAATACTAATGCGGTTAAGATTTTGCCCGGAGAGTACTTTGCCACACGCGACGAAACCATGATTGTTACCGTGCTTGGCTCTTGCGTATCGGTATGCCTGCGAGACCCCATTACGCGTGCTGCCGGCATGAATCACTTTTTATTGCCGGCCAATAAAGATGAAGTTAATTTCAACTCCGATTCTGCACGCTATGGAATATATGCAATGGAGATTTTGGTTAATCACCTGATTAAGCTTGGCGCTTCGAAATCGCGCCTTGAAGCCAAAGTATTCGGTGGTGGAAATGTAATGAAGCAACTGAGAAGCAATACCGTTGGTCAGCAGAACGCTGCATTTGTTGAAGACTATTTAGACACCGAAAGCATCCGCGTGGTTGCTAAAGACTTATTAGGCGACTATCCGCGAAAGGTGTACTTTTTTCCTTTAACCGGCGAGGTAAAAGTGAGAAAGCTCAAATCGCTTCACAATAAAACTATTATCGAGCGAGAAAGTGAATACAGAGTCAAGGTTAATCAAACCCCCGCATCTGGCGATATTGATTTTTTCTGACGGCTGTTTGATATTTCGTTTGTTTACTTGAATTAGAAAAATATAGATTTGGAGAGTATGATTGTCCATTCGCGTTTTAGTCGTTGATGACTCCGCCCTTATTCGCAGTTTACTCAGCGAAATTATTCGTCAAGATCCTGACCTAGAACTTGTTGGTGCCGCTCCTGATGCATTTGTAGCAAAAGACATGGTGACGCAGCTCAAGCCTGACGTGATCACCCTTGATATTGAAATGCCAAAAGTAGATGGGCTTACCTTCCTAGACCGCCTGATGAAAGCGCGACCTACTCCCGTTTTAATGATATCCACCCTTACTGAAAAGGGTGCCGATGCCACCATTCGATCACTTGAATTGGGCGCCATTGATTTTATTGCCAAGCCTAAAATTGATGTCTCCAAGGGTATGAGTGCTTACGAACAAGAGATTGTTCAAAAAATAAAAATTGCAGCCGCGTCAAAACCCAAACCGCGTGTAACTACCAATACTGCGACTCAGGCAATACCCATTGCTTACCAGGGCACTGAAACCCTTGTTGGTATTGGTGCATCAACTGGCGGTACCGAAGCAATCAAACAAGTTTTAATTAACCTGTCTCCTGCCTTTCCCGCAACGGTGATAACACAACATATGCCAGTGAGCTTCACGCGCTCGTTTGCGCAAAGACTTGACTCCTTATGCAAAATTAAGGTTCACGAAGCCAAAGACGGTGAGCGATTATTACCTGGCAATGCTTACATCGCACCTGGCGATAAGCACATGGAAATTACTCGTCATGGCGCAGACTATCGGATTCGCCTGAACGATGGCCCCTTGGTGAGCGGCCATAAACCGGCGGTCGATGTGATGTTTGAATCCTTAGCAAAAGTCGCTGGCAACAATACCGTAGCGACGCTATTGACCGGTATGGGAAAAGACGGAGCCAAGGGCTTATTGACGCTTAAAAAAGCGGGTGCATTAACCATGGCGCAGGACGAAGAAAGCTGTGTGGTCTACGGTATGCCGCGAGCGGCAGTAGAGCTTGGTGCTACGAGTAATGTCTTCCCACTTGAAAAGATGAGTATGGCGCTAACTAAAGCGGTTGAGAAGAAGGGCAACGGGACACGCTTGTAGACGCGCTGGTTTTTTTTGCGCTGAGCATGACGCAGGCACTGCAAAGTGTATTACGCTATGGTGCGATAAATGTGTTCATTAAATCTTAATCTGATTGCGACCACTTTCTTTTGCTAGGTAAAGCAAGCGATCTGCTTCGCTAATAGCAGGCGGTAGCTCTTTATGTTCGCTCAAATCGACCAAGCCGCCGCTAAAACTAATCGCGATTGATGGCTTGTGTTGTACGAAATGCATCTTAGTGCACCTTTCGCGTATAGCGTCGAGTTTCTTGTGCGCCTGAGCAAGCTCACAATCGACAAATAAAATCACAAACTCTTCGCCTCCATATCTACCCACCAGATCGGTCTCACGAACAGAGGATTGCAATAGCTGCCCTAAACCATTTAGCACTAAGTCGCCTGCTGAGTGACCATGTGAATCATTGACATCTTTAAAATGGTCAACGTCTATCAGTGCGAGTACGCAAGGGGTAGGATGACGTTTGTGCAGGCGTAACTGATGATTTGCTGCCTCCACAATTTGTCCATGATTGAGCACGCCAGTAAGCGGGTCTTTTGACACAAATGATTTAATAAATGCTGAGCGTTCAAGCCTTGCCATAACCTGTTTTAGCACCAGTGGCGTTGGCGTGTTTTTCGCAATCAAATCATCTGCACCGTGCGCAAGAATATTTAGCTTTGTATCTAACTGCTCGTCGGCGGTCAAAAACACAATGGGTGAAAAGTCAAATTTTGGATCCTGTCGAATCATCGACGCGACCTCTAGACCATTCACACTTGGCATAATGCGATCAAGCAAAAATAAATCTGGCTGCAAATGCTCTATTGCGTCAAGCAATTCTTCTGCTTGTTGAAAAAAGTGAAAGTCCACATTCACATGAGAAAACACTGCTTGGTAGAACTCCCCCATCGATACTTGATCATCAAGCATCACAATCTGATAGTTCTGATTAACTTGTCGTTTTAGTGAACGCGTGATTTTTTCAACTAAAGAGTACACATTTACAGGCTTAACTGCATAATCAGATACACCGGCTCTTACAGCATGTAAGCGGGTCTCAAAATTAAAAAGACTGCTGCAGGTAATCACCTTGATGTTGCGCTGAACTAACTGTTGCGCAAAGTCGAAGACCTGCTCTGTGCTTATAGCCGGCATCGTAATATCGAGCAGCACTAGGTCTGGCTGTGTTTGTTGTAGGCTAATTTCAAAGTCAGCAGTTGATTCAAAGTACGAAACATCAAAACTAAACTGCTCGAGCATCGCCTTAAGCAAACCGCCAACGGACTTTTCATCATCGATGATTGCCACTTTAACAATGCTCTGCGGGCCATAGGCAGGTTGCGTTTTTCTATCTAAAAGCAATTCTTCATTCTCGTCCGACTCGCTTAATATTGGGTCAGGCGTGAGCTTGTTGGAACGAATAAGCTGATTCATCAACCAGTCTATGTCAGCCTTTGTGCGCACACTTGAATATTGCCCGGACATACCGCGTTCGCAGGTGGACTGCATACTTTGAAGCATTTCATGTAACGTGAATAATGGAAAGCTTGCATATGATTGTGCGACCTCGCTCACGGTGTTTCTGAACGATGTCAGGTCTTTGCTTTTCTTGCTCACACGCGCCACCGACCATGACTGAACCAAGCGCTTTAAATCTTGTTTATATTGTTCGCAGGTATCGTTTGATAACAAGACGAGTTCCTATTTTTGAGGACACACAAATGTGTTTGATACAAAAACATCGGCTGATATACAAATAAGTTTAGCGCAGCTTTATTTGATATTGCACTTGTGATGTTGCACTTTTATCCATGCATCATTCTCCTAAACTTCGCTGATAAGACCAGTAATTTGCTGATAACTTGCCACTATTTATGCTATTTTCGAGAAATATTTAGAAAAGTTGTTATGATTTAGTAAAAAATGCTTTGGATAAGTCTAAGAAAAGCATTTTGAAACGTTAAGCGCACAATATGCTCATAATCAAAACAAATAAGCGCATTTTATGAAATTACTACTACTAAACGGTCCAAACTTAAACCTGTTAGGCACTCGCGAACCCGAAGTATATGGGTCTCAAACACTCGACGATGTTCAAGATGTTTTGGTCAATTATGCAAAGAGCAAAGGCGTCGAATTGAGTTGCTTTCAATCTAATGCTGAACATGAACTACTGAATATCATTCATGCGCATATGGGGAAAATTGACGGGATTGTCATTAACCCAGGTGCCTTTACCCACACCAGTATTGCTTTAAGAGATGCCTTCCTTGGCACGCAAATTCCCTTTGTAGAAGTGCACCTATCAAATGTATACCAGCGAGAGAGCTTTCGACACAGCTCCTTTTTGTCTGATATTGCAAAAGGCCTGATCGTAGGTTTAGGCGTGCGCGGTTATGAACTGGCCATAGACGCGTTCATCACAACTGAATAATAAATTGACTATCTAATACACAACAATAAGTAAAATTTCACACAACAAGTTTTTACTAACAAATTTAGAAAAAGGCGGCATCATGGACATAAGAAAGATTAAAAAACTCATTGAGCTGGTAGAAGAATCTGGCATTGCTGAACTTGAAATTACAGAAGGCGAGGAGTCAGTTCGTATCCATCGAGGAGGGAGTGCTCAGCCAGTACAATACATGGCGCAACCTACGCCGGTCGCCCCAGCGCCCGCTGCACCAGCACCGGCGGCGCCCGCAGAAGCTGAGCCTGCTCAAGTCAGTGGGCATGTTGTTCGCTCGCCAATGGTCGGAACCTTCTATCGCTCTTCATCGCCTGAATCCAAACCTTTTGTTGAAGTAGGTCAAAGCGTCAAGAAGGGCGATACACTTTGCATCGTTGAAGCAATGAAGATGATGAATCAGATTGAATCTGATGTTGAAGGCGTGGTTAAAGAGATCCTGGTGACTAATCAAGATCCCGTTGAGTTTGACCAACCTATTTTTGTGATTGAATAAATAAGGGCGTTCTAATGTTAGATAAAGTGCTTATTGCCAATCGCGGCGAGATTGCATTGAGAATCATGCGCGCATGCAAAGAGCTTGGTATCAAAACCGTTGCCGCGCACTCAACTGCCGATAGAAACCTTAAACATGTACTGCTTGCTGACGAGTCCATTTGCATTGGCAAGGCACCAGCGCAAGAGAGTTATTTGAATATTCCGCGTATTATTGCCGCGGCAGAGGTTACCAATGCCATTGCCATTCATCCAGGCTATGGGTTTTTGTCGGAAAATGCTGACTTTGCTGAAGCTGTTGAAAAAAGCGGCTTTGTATTTATAGGGCCGAAGGCCGAAACCATTAATTTAATGGGCGATAAAGTCTCTGCTATAGCAGCCATGCGTAAAGCGGGCGTTCCTTGCGTACCCGGCTCTGACGGTCCATTAGGCAGCGACATGGAGAAAAACCGTGCCATAGCAAAACGAATTGGCTATCCGATGATTGTAAAAGCCGCAGGTGGCGGGGGCGGCCGCGGTATGCGTGTGGTGCGCAGCGAGTCAGAGCTTGAAAATGCGATCAGCGCAACCAAGCAAGAAGCTGGAGCCGCATTTAATAACGATATCGTATACATGGAAAAGTATTTGGAAAACCCTCGACATGTGGAAATTCAAGTACTCGCCGATGGCCAAGGTAGCGCGATTCATTTAGGTGAACGTGATTGCTCTATGCAGCGTCGCCATCAAAAAGTGGTAGAAGAAGCACCTGCACCGGGTATCTCGCAACAAATGCGCGACAAAATTGGCGAGCGCTGCCGCCGGGCGTGTATCGAAATCAACTATCGCGGTGCGGGAACCTTTGAGTTTTTATACGAAAATGGCGAGTTTTACTTCATCGAAATGAATACGCGGATTCAGGTTGAGCATCCAGTCACAGAAATGGTGACCGGTGTGGATTTAATTAAAGAGCAACTGCGCATTGCTGCCGGCCAACCGCTGTCAATCGAACAGTCGCAGGTGCGTGTACACGGTCATGCTATTGAATGTCGCATAAATGCAGAAGATCCGAACACCTTTATCCCAAGCCCGGGGAAAATTGACATGTTTCACTCCCCCGGTGGGCTAGGAGTCAGATGGGAGTCGCATATTTATTCTGGATACACGGTTCCACCGTACTATGACTCAATGATTGGTAAGTTAATCACCTTTGGTGAGAGCCGCGAGGAGGCGATTGTGCGTATGCGACACGCCCTTGACGAGCTAGTAGTAGACGGTATTAAAACCAATGTCCCCCTACAAAAACGCATCCTGGCTGATGAAAACTTCTTTAATGGTGGTACCAACATCCACTACTTAGAGAAAAAACTAGAAAGCGAAGGCTAAGCAATTTATAGACTTTGCTGCGTCCCAACGTAGCTTGAACAGCGAGCGGATTTGCTAGGAGGATGGAGAGGGTATTCAATTTGAAAGCATCGAAATCATGGATGATTTCGCTGAGCGCCCATGGACGGGTTCACAGCGGCTTTCAAATTGAATACCCTCTCCATCCTCCTAGCAAATCCGTGTTAGCGCCCTCAGATGCATTTGGACGCGTCAAAGTCTTGCTTAACAAAGAGAGCGAGCATGCAAGAGATTGACACTTGTGGCATCACCGACCTATTTACACTTCGATACGCCATGGACAAAAAAAATGACATCGTTAACCTAAGAGAGGATGTGCTCGACTTGCAGAGCTTTCCTGAACGTCTTTATGCAAGTTATCAGGCAGAATGGCGCAAGTACGTTAAACGTGCGCTACATCAGCTTCAAGCGCATGATGACGAACAAAAGCGAGCCTTTCAAAATAAGGTTAGTGAGCTTCAATCCGGACAATCTGGAGAGTTTAATGAACTATTGGCCGTGGTAAATACGGCGATTGTGGTGAACGATTCTCAGCAAGTCAGTGTATTGACTACACCACTTAAGCGCTACGTTGAGGACTTGCTCAAGCTTTAAGTGACCTAAACTGACTAAAAGGAACGCTTATGTTTGGCCTATTTAAATCCAACCCAACCAAAAAACTTCGCAAAAACTACGATATGAAGCTAGAGCAAGCCATGCATGCGCAGCGCAAGGGCGATATTAAAACGTATTCAATGCTGACTGCCGAAGCCGAGGCTATTTGGGCTGAAATAGAAACGCTTGAGAAAGAAAAGAAGGACTAGTTAGATTTATGAAAGTAAGATTGCCTGTTATATTGCTTGTAAGCTTGGTCGCCCTCTTGGGCGCTAGTACTGTCTCCTCTATCCAAAACGCTTATGCAAATGCGCCAAATGATGAAGCCCTCGCGTCGGCAAAAGTTGAAAGCCCGCAAATCAGCACGACAGAGCATAGTGGGCGATTCAATGACACAAAAGTAGAATACGAAGTGATTGCCGGTGACACGCACTTTATGGATGAAGAGGGTAAAGCCAAAGCCTCTATCTTTAGCACCGCTTACTTTCGAACTAATGTGAAAGACAGCGCTACTCGACCTTTACTGTTTGTGTTCAACGGCGGTCCTGGCTCCTCGAGCGTCTGGTTACATTTGGGCGTGTTTGGACCAAAAATTGTCCAAATCCCGAGCGATGCCGACCCTGTTCCTGCTGCGCCTTACAACTTAAATGATAATCCTTTTAGCTTATTGGACATTGCCGATATGGTTTTCATTGACCCAATCGGTACCGGCTATTCCAAAGCCCTTGGCGAATATGAAGGCAAGGATTTTTGGGGCGTGAAAGAAGACGCCGAACTAATGAGTGAGTTTGTCCGTCGATTTATTACCGAGCACCAACGCTGGAATTCACCTAAGTATCTAGCGGGTGAAAGCTATGGCACCACCCGCGCGGCTCTTATGGTTAAAGAGCTTCAAGAAGGTTGGGGCACTATCGACTTAAACGGTGTGTTCTTAATATCCAGTATCGTCGATTTCCAAACAGGCGATTTTCACCCCGGCAATGATTTACCCTACATCACATTTTTACCTACCTATGCGGCTACTGCTTGGTATCACGATGCATTACCAAACAAAAATGAATGGGATTCACTAGAGAGCTTTTTGGATGAAGTCCGAAATTTTGCGCTAAGAGAATACGCAAGCACCCTAGTACTTGGCGATTTAGCCACACAAGCTCAACTCGACGGTATTCGAGATACACTCAGCCGCTACACGGGCTTATCAAGTACTTATATAGAGCAAAGCAAATATCGCATCAATGAGTTCTTTTTCATGAAAGAATTACTGCGCGATAGAGGGCTAAGCGTAGGTCGTTTAGACAGCCGTTACTTAGGTGAAGACGCCAGCAATGTGGAAGCCCGCTTTGAGGCAGACCCATCTGGATATGCAATTGATGGCGCATACACAGCCGCTATACACAGCTATTTGGCAAGTGATTTAGGTGTATTGCGACATACGCCTTATCACATTTTATCTGGTGAAGTATTTTCAAATTGGAACTGGCTATATGGGAGCTCTGCTCGCTCTCAAGGGTTTTTAAATACCTCTCAGTTTTTGGCTAAAGCCCAGCGGCAGAATCCTTCATTTAGAATTTTTGTCGCAAACGGATATTATGATTTGGCCACGCCATTTTTTGCCACAGAGTATTCAATGAATCATGCGGGCATCGACAAGTCACGCCTTGAAATGCATTATTATCCCGCAGGGCACATGATGTACATCCATCACCCTTCACTGGAAAACCTCGCCAATGACATGCGTGCGTTTTTGAGTCAGTATTAGGATATAACCAGTCATCAAAGAAGTAGAGACCTTATGCCTTGGCAGCAACTCAAGATAAATGTAAAAGCAAAGGATGCAGAAACACTGTCTGAGTTGTTGGAAGGTACTGGCGCTCAAGCTGTTACCTTTGTTGACGCAAAAGATACTCCCGTGTACGAACCTAAACCCGGTGAAGTACTTTTATGGCCAGACACTCAGGTGATTGGTTTATACGAGGCGGACGTTGACCTCACTCCAATTGTGACTGGTTTAAAAAGCCATGATTTATTTATCGATGGTATGTTTTATAAGCAAGATCAGCTTGAAGACAGAGAGTGGGAAAGAGAATGGATGGATAACTTTCATCCCATGCGCTTTGGCAAGCGGCTATGGATATGCCCAAGCTGGCGCGAAGCTCCTGAGCCAGATGCGGTTAATATAAAACTCGACCCTGGACTGGCCTTTGGCACCGGAACGCACCCAACCACTCGCCTTTGCTTAGAATGGCTTGACGCACAAGAACTTCACACAAAGAGCCTTGTGGATTTTGGCTGCGGCAGCGGAATATTGGCAGTTGCAGCGCTTAAACTTGGGGCTAAATCAGTCTGTGGCATCGACATTGACCCACAGGCGCTTTTAGCCAGTGAACAGAATGCACGCAATAATAACGTAGCAAACGCCCTGTCGTTGTACTTACCTGACAATCAACCCTCACTACAAGTCGATATCGTCTTAGCAAACATTTTAGCCGGACCATTAAAACAGTTAAGCCACGTGATCACGGATTATTGCAAGGTAGGAGGCACCCTCGTAATGTCTGGCATTTTGCGTGAACAAGCTGACGAAGTAATGCATGTTTATCAACAAGACTTTCGCTTTGACGCTGTGGCGAATGCTGATGACTGGGTTCGACTGGTCGGACACCGATTCAAATAACGTAAAATATAGCGCCAGAAACACGTAGGAATGTATTACGTACTAATTTTAAGCATATTTCGACATACAAAAAATATGGTGTTTAATTAGTCCTTTGAAAGCCATATACTTTTTTTTACAACTGATATTCTTGTTTTTAAGTCTAAAAGTTTGAATATTCGAGGATACATCATCAACCCTCAGGTTTGATATTTATAACAAAGTAGTTGCAATGTTAATATGGAAAAAGAGTGGGAATTGACTTAGTACCGGCCACACTTATGAATCTCGCGCCTAAACATATCAAAATCGTTATTCTCAACGGAGATGTGATTGGTCCACCAAGCGTTAGCGATATCTCACTGCTTCCTGCTGGAGCTAATTCTAAAACGTGTTACAGGAGCATCGATGCATTTGGAGCTTATAACCAGATTAGTGGGCACCGAATCTACTTTGGAGATTCAGTTTCCGCTTGGTGGCGAATATGCGATAACACGCACGGTAAGATCTGTATGTCGAATGACCTCTTAAGGCTAGAGTTACACGACCCTCTCCCTTGGGTTTCTCCCGAGCCTACAAAACCTGAACTTTGGAATATTCCTGCATCTTGGATACTGCAACTATTAAATGGAAAAGCTAATGAAAAATGAATACCGATATTGGCCTATCCCAAGAAACATTATTCGGGATAGAAGCTTAAACAGCGAAGAAATTTCAAAATTCAGGGCGCTTGTCACATATCAAATGCTTTTCGGTGGGAAAATAGTCATTTCTGACTCCAACTATCTGAATTGCCTTGCTCTGAGAGTCTCAGTCAATTCAGTATTGAGCCAGACAGAAAACGAGAATTACAAATTCTTTCACGATTTAATTGAACACCAATTTGTATCAATTGCTAAAAGAAAAGAATCGTCCTTTACAAACATCGCTGAGAGCTTACTGTTACAAGGAGGAAATACAGAGTTAATTAAAAAGGATTGGTTCACAGATTCGGCTCCAGATTTATTATATTTAGACGCTAAAGAAGCTACTAACTGGAACGAGTTTACGCTTAAAAATGCTGAAGACTTCTACCAGCGGGAGATTCAGCGTATCCTTTCCCGTCCGTTAGGTCGCTCGCTTCCAGATGATTTAAGGACGCAACTTGTAAAAAATATACATGAGCACATTTCGCTAGGAAAAAAAATTAACTGGCATTTCTGTAGCTTTAGTGGCGATATATGGAAAGGCGTAGATCAAAAACTAAAAGAAAGATACCAGAGTTTTTTATATTACGATGTTGGCCAAGCTCCGCACGCGGGCTTTTTGCCAAATGAGTTGGATATTTGTCCGGTGTATAACAGCGATACAGCTGCAGCAATCGAGTTATGGAGAGGGAAGTTCAATTTAAATGAAACAATAATTGAAAAACGAGAAATGAATCTTTTCAGCGGCTTTTCGCTCTCCGATACAATGGAGGCCTTATCTAAAATAACACTATCTGATATTGAGATGGCTATGAACAGTGATGAAAATAAAAACCTGAAGAAGCTCACTAAACAATATTCACTTAGCAACAAATCTTCAGATTTCACCGATATGGAAGACGCATTTAGAGACTACAAATACTTTATTGACTCAGTTATAAGCAAGCGCTTGAATGCTAAGCCTAAAAAGAAGTCTTTCAAAGCTTCATGCGAAGCTTTGTATTCCGAAGGGAGCTCTGACGTTTGCGAAAGCGTGGCTATAAACGTGCTAGGAGGCTTGTCAGAAGCGGTCGTTCCGCATGTAGGAAAAGTTTATTCGCTAGTCTATTACTCAAAAAATAATGAAACACCGAACCAAAGAAAGATGCGTCAAGCAAAAATAGATGCCTCAATCAGCGAGAAAGATATATTAAGAAACGCTTCAAAAAATAAAACCTTTATTTCTGGATCTATTCCTTTCAATAATGATGGCACTGCAGATTTAAAAGTTATGAACCAAGGGGACGTAAGGTTTTAGTTAGTCCAATCTTATGGTGTACAGACAAGTGGTCTGAAAAATGCGCCGTATTCCTGTAGTTATCTTGAAGATCAACTGACGAAATTGCGCAAAGTAAACAGCGTGCTCAAACTGGTCAGATGTCTAAAATTAAAAAGCGCTCAATAGTCAAGCAATTTTTCTTTATTTTGTTCAAAAAATAGCCTTTTCAAACTCCATAAAAACACGTAGTATACGCCGCCAATTGCGAATTTCGCCAAATGTGGCGCAAATTCGAGACAGTTTGTTAGAAACTTTTCACTAACGAAAGCGCGGAAGCATCATTTGCAGATAGGTCAATATACATTATCGAACAATTTGATACTTGCCCCCATGGCCGGCGTTACCGACCGCCCATTTCGTGAATTATGTCGAAAAATGGGCGCTGGGTTGGCGGTTTCTGAGATGCTCTCTAGCAATCCGAGGGTTTGGCAAACTGAAAAGTCGATGAATCGGATGAATCACGAAGGTGAGTTAGGCATTCGTTCGGTGCAAATTGCAGGAAGCGAACCAAAACTGATGGCACAAGCTGCCAGGTTAAATGTTGATAGCGGTGCGCAGATCATTGATATCAACATGGGTTGCCCGGCTAAAAAAGTAAACAAGAAATTGGCGGGTTCAGCGCTTTTACAAGACCCAAAGTTAGTCGAGCAAATACTCAGCGCAGTGGTAGATGCGGTCGATGTACCTGTTACCTTAAAAATTCGCACGGGTTGGAGCCCTGATAATAGAAACGGGGTGGAAATTGCTCAAATCGCCCAAGCATGCGGTATCCAATCGCTTGCCGTACACGGTAGAACGCGTAGCTGCATGTTTAAGGGTGAAGCGGAATACGAAACGATTAGAGCAATTAAACAAGCAGTTGATATCCCGATTGTTGCAAATGGGGATGTGACCAACGAACAAGAGGCTAAAAAAGTCTTAGCGTTTACCGGGGCAGACGGGCTCATGATTGGCAGAGCTGCACAGGGAAACCCGTGGATTTTTAAACAAATCCAACATTTTTTACAAACCGGCGACACCCTTGCAAAACCGAGTGTCACCGAACAAAGCGAAGTGCTAATTGGGCATGTGGAAGGACTTTACTCCCTGTATGGTGATTTTTCAGGTTTGAGGATTGCTCGTAAGCACGTTGGCTGGTATGTCACTTCGCATGACGAAACAAGGGAGTTTCGTCGGGTATTTAACGCATTAGAAAGTACCCACGCGCAAATTGCTGCGCTAAAGGATTATTTTTCATCGCTGTCGCGACAATCCAAAGAGATTGAAAGCGTAGCCTAGCATCAAATTTCAATAAAGAGAGCAGTACTATATGTTTGATCAAAATTTAACCTCGCCATTCACTACGACAGTGACAACACCTACGCACACTCAAGCTCAAAAACCTTTGCGCAGTTCAGTAAAGCAAGCGGTTAACAAATATCTTAAAGAGTTAAACAATCAAGATATTGATAATCTATATGAGCTGGTTTTGGCTGAAATTGAAGCGCCATTACTTGAAGAAGTGATGACTTACACTCGTGGAAATCAGACTCGTGCAGCGAACTTGATGGGAATTAACCGCGGTACCTTGCGCAAAAAACTGAAGCAGTATGGTTTAGGCTAAGCACTTGTACGCATTGAAGCATTGAAGCATTGATGATGTTTTTCTTAAAAACGTAGCGATTTATAAGATTCATTAAATGCCTATGCTAAAAAAGAGCGCAATTACGCGCTCTTTTTTGTTATTATCTTTTGCCCCTAAAGCACCCTAAAAAGCGCGATCCGTTTCGCACATAGCAACACTTCAACTGAGAATTCCATGCAACAACGAACCACTATCGAGCGCGCCCTTCTGAGCGTTTCTGACAAAACCGGCATTGTAGAATTTGCACAAAAACTTGCCCACATGAACGTAGAGATCCTATCCACCGGCGGCACAGCTAGCTTGCTTCGCCAAGCAGACATTGCGGTAAAAGATGTAAGTGAACACACCGGTCATCCTGAAATTATGGATGGCCGCGTGAAAACCTTACATCCAAAAGTTCACGGCGGCATATTGGGTCGACGCGATATAGACCAGCGCGTGATGGAAAAGCACGAGATCGCGCCGATTGATTTAGTGGTTGTAAATCTCTATCCCTTTGCAAAAACCGTAGCTAAAGATGATTGTAGCCTGGAAGATGCAGTAGAAAATATCGACATCGGTGGTCCCACTATGGTGAGGGCCGCCGCAAAAAATCATAAAGATGTGCTGATTGCTGTTGACCCTAAAGACTACGACAGCATTGTTGAAGAGCTCGCGCAAAACAACAAGAGTATCGCCTTTGCAACTCGCTTTGACCTAGCCCTTAAAGCCTTTGAACATACAGCGCAGTATGACGGCATGATTGCAGACTACTTGGGCAAGCAATTGAACAAAATGCAGCATGAAGCTGATAGTGCATCAACGAATGAAGATGACAGTGAACAAGACTACAGCGCATTCCCCCGAACCATTAACGTACAGATGCAAAAAAAGCAAGACTTACGCTACGGGGAAAATAGCCATCAAGATGCGGCCTTCTATGTTGAACATGAAGTTCAGGAAGCCTCTGTTGCCAGCGCAAAGCAGCTTCAAGGCAAAGCGCTATCATTTAATAACATTGCCGACACAGATGCAGCACTGGAGTGTGTAAAAGAATTTGACCAACCGGCATGCGTGATTGTGAAACACGCGAATCCTTGCGGTGTGGCAATTGCCGATACCATCAGCGAGGCTTATGAACGAGCCTATCAAACTGACCCGACTTCTGCCTTTGGCGGCATTATTGCGTTTAATCGGGAATTGGACGCGAAAACCGCTGAGAGCATCATTTCACGCCAATTTGTTGAAGTGATCATCGCGCCTACCGTGGCTGAAGATGCTAAGCAAGTGCTTGCTGCGAAGCAAAATGTTCGCTTGCTGGAATGCGGTGACTGGCGTGGACAGCTAACCGAAGGTTATGATTTTAAGCGTGTGAATGGCGGCCTGCTAGTGCAAGAGCGTGACTTTGGTATGGTGGAGCTTGATGATTTAAAAGTGGTCAGCAAACGCGCCCCTACACAAGCGCAACTCGATGATTTACTGTTTACTTGGAAAGTCGCGAAGTATGTAAAATCAAACGCTATCGTGTATAGCAAAGGCGGCCAAACCATTGGCGTTGGCGCGGGCCAAATGAGCCGCGTTTATTCGGCGAAAATCGCGGGCATCAAGGCAGCAGATGAGAACTTAAGGATTGAAGGCTGCGTAATGGCATCTGATGCTTTCTTCCCCTTTAGAGACGGCATTGATGCGGCAGCTAAAGCCGGTATCAAGGCAGTGATCCAGCCTGGTGGTTCAATGCGTGATAATGAAGTTATCGCAGCCGCTGACGAACATGATATTGCGATGGTCTTTACTGGCATGCGTCACTTTAAACATTAATTGTCTATGGGCCTTGTTGAAAATACCCATTAAAAACATAAAAAGGAAACTGACATGAAGGTTTTAGTGATTGGTAGCGGCGGTAGAGAGCATGCCCTTGCATATACCGCAGCGAAGTCTGACTTAGTCACTCAGGTATTTGTCGCGCCCGGGAATGCCGGTACTGAACTTGAAAGCACGCTAACAAATATCAGTATTTCGAGCGACGATAATGACGCATTACTGAATTTTGCTAAACAAGAAAACATCGACTTAACCATCGTTGGACCGGAAGCGCCTCTGGTTTCGGGTATTGTTGATTTATTTGAAGCCAATGGCTTGATGGCCTTTGGTCCATCGAAGCAAGCCGCACAGTTAGAAGGCTCAAAAGCATTTACCAAAGACTTCCTGCAAAAATACGCCATTCCCACTGGGGATTATCAAACCTTTGAACAGATTGACAAGGCTGTGGCCTATGTCAAAGAAAAAGGGGCTCCCATTGTAATAAAAGCGGATGGACTGGCGGCAGGCAAAGGCGTTATCGTTGCAATGGATGAAGAGACTGCCATCGACGCCATTAAAGATATGCTGGCAGACAATAAATTCGGCGATGCTGGCAGCAGAGTCGTGATTGAAGAGTTTTTAGATGGCGAAGAAGCCAGCTTCATAGTGATGGTAGACGGTAAGAATATTTTACCCTTTGCCACTAGCCAGGATCATAAGCGCGCCTTTGATGGCGATAATGGCCCCAATACCGGCGGCATGGGAGCCTATTCACCGGCGCCCGTGGTAAGCCCTGAGATTCATGCATCGATTATGGACACCATTATTAAGCCAACCGTTGAAGGCATGGCGAAAGATGGTGCGCCTTACAAAGGATTTCTATATGCCGGGCTCATGATTGATAAACAAGGTGTTGCCAAAGTCATTGAATACAACTGCAGATTTGGTGATCCGGAAACCCAACCCATCATGATGCGTCTGCAATCTGATTTAGTTGACCTGTGTATTAAAGCCTGTAAAGGCAAACTAGACCAAGCCACCATTGCGTTTGATTCACGACCTGCGGTTGGTGTGGTGCTTGCCTCTGGCGGCTATCCTGAGTCATATGAAAAAGGAAAGGTCATAAGCGGACTGGATAATGTGCCTGCAAGTCTTGGCAAGGTTTTTCATGCTGGAACTAGTTTCAAGGCACCCGACGATCAATCTGCCATCGTCAATACCGGCGGACGTGTGTTATGCGCTACAGCTATGGGCAATAATATTGAAGAAGCTCAAAAAAATGCCTATAAAATTGTCGATCTGATCAGCTGGGACGATATGTTTTATCGCACAGATATCGCATATAGAGCAATTGGGCGCGGATAGTCTGCGCCCAATATCTAATTAAAAAACCTTGACCCTCATTGCGCACTTGCTTATAACTGGTAGACGACTCGTAACAAGATGACCTATGTCTGTTAAACACCCCATTATTGCAATCACTGGTAGTTCTGGTGCAGGAACGACCACTACCACAAATGCCATTCGCCATATTTTTCGCAATCTAGAGATTAATGCTGCGACGGTCGGTGGCGATAGTTTTCACCGCTTCACACGACCTGAGATGGAAGTGGAGATTCGCCGTGCGCAAGAGCAAGGCAAGCACATCAGCTATTTTGGCCCAAAAGCGAACGACTTCGAGCTTTTGGAAGGGCTGTTTAAACAATACGGCGAGTCAGGCATTGGGCAGTTTCGCCAATATCTGCATACCTTCGACGAAGCCGTGCCCTTTAATCAAATGCCCGGCACCTTTACGCCATGGCAAGACTTACCCGAAAATACTGACTTACTCTTTTATGAGGGACTGCATGGCGGCGTGAGAACCGAAGACACAGATGTTGCTTCATTTGTTGACTTGCTCGTGGGCATGGTACCCATCGTCAATCTTGAGTGGATACAAAAAATTGTGCGCGACACCACTGACAGAGGCCACTCACGTGAAGCGGTAATGAGCAGCATTGTTCGAAGCTTGGACGATTATTTCCATTACATCACCCCGCAATTCTCGCGCACGCACATTAACTTTCAACGCGTGCCCACTGTGGATACCTCCAACCCCTTTAGCGCCAGGGAAATTCCCTCCCAAGATGAGAGTTTTGTCGTTGTGCGCTTTAGACGTGAAATGAAAAACGTTAACTTTACGTATTTGCTGCAAATGATTGATGGGGCATTTATGTCTCGCGTGAATACCTTGGTGGTTCCGGGTGGTAAAATCAGCCTTGCAATGGAGCTTATTCTTACACCCTTGATTGAAGAGTTGATGGACAAGCGCCGCAGAGCTGGCTTTCAAATGGATTGGGTGGCGGACCAATAGCTCCTTGTCTAGGTGAGCCAATACGCCTGAGTCGTTACAAGTTGTAACACATTGACATCCTCTGGCACTTAACTAAATCGATTCCCCTGAGTTATATTTAAATGTGTAAGCATATTTATGCTGACATTTAGTGATCTGCAAACGGGCATACAAGAGAGCATCATGGGACAAGAAACCACAAAAATTATTGTTGTAGACGACGATATGCGCTTAAGAGCGTTGCTTGAGCGCTACTTAGTGGAACAAGGTTATCAAGTGCGAAGCGCCGCCAATGGTGAACAAATGGACAGGCTCCTAGAGCGCGAAAACTTTCATCTTATGGTGTTAGATCTAATGCTGCCCGATGAAGACGGTCTATCAATATGCAGACGCTTGCGCCAGCAAAAAAACGAAATACCCATTATTATGCTGACGGCTAAAGGCGACGAAGTCGACCGGATAATCGGACTTGAAATGGGTGCCGATGATTACTTGCCTAAGCCCTTTAACCCAAGAGAGTTGCTTGCTCGCGCCAAAGCCGTACTTCGACGCAAAACCAATGAAGCGCCGGGTGCTCCCTCACTGGCTCAGCAGTTAGTGAGTTTTGGCTCCTACACGCTTAACTTAGCGACAAGAGAAATGACCGACGGTGGTAAGCCACTTTCCTTAACCAGCGGCGAGTTTGCGGTTTTAAAATCACTTGTGTCGCACCCGAGAGAGCCGCTTTCCCGTGACAAATTAATGAATTTAGCCAGAGGGCGTGACTACAGTGCGCTAGAACGCAGTATCGATGTTCAGGTGTCGAGGTTACGGCGCATGCTTGAAGAAGACCCAGCTAATCCACGCTATATTCAAACCGTTTGGGGACTTGGCTACGTGTTTGTGCCAGATGGAGAAAGCAGTGCATAAACCCCTTAGCTTGACTATGCGTTTGTGACTGTTTAACGAAATGCGCCTGATCCCAGAAAGCACCTTCTCGCAAACGGTTGTGCTCATCGGCTTGCTGTTATTAGTAAACCAAGTTGTTTCATACCTATCGATTACGCACTATTTTATTGGCCCCAGTTATCAACAAATTAATACCTTAATCGGCAATCAAGTATCCACTCTACTCCTGCGCGATCTAAACAGCCTCAGCGACGCAGACAAATCTGCTCTTAGGCGTAAAACAGGTATCGTGTTTCATGATGATTTGAGCGCGATGCACGCTGGTTTGAGCAACGCAACGTATTATGATTTTATGGCGTCAAGCGTATCCGAGAAATTGGGTGAGACCACGGATGTACGGGTAAAAACTGGAAAAGACTACATTGTTTGGGTACGTCCCAGTGCTTCTAAATACTGGATATCGATTCCTCTTGAGGGCATCGGTGAAAATGAACTCTCGCCGCTGACCATGTATTTTATTCTTATTGGTGGCTTGAGCGTGCTTGGCGGATGGTTATTTGTTCGCCGATTGAACACTCCGCTACAAGCGCTGCAACGAGCTGCCCGTAAAGTGGGGCGAGGCCAATTCCCAGAACCGCTGCCCTTATCGGGCAGCTCTGAGATTATATCGGTGACCGAAGCGTTTAATAGCATGTCGCAAAATATCAAGGCGCTTGAAAGTGACCGCATGCTTATGACCGCGGGCATTTCTCATGATCTAAGAACCCCATTGACGCGAATTCGTCTTGCCAGCGAAATGCTGCCTGATACAGAAGACTGGATAAAAGAAGGGATTGAGCATGATATCGACGATATGAACGCCATCATCGACCAATTCATTGACTATGCTCGCCAAGACCAGCAAGAAAATGCTGAAATACACAACATCAACGACCTGATCGAAGACTTAGTGAGGGCTCGCAAAATAGACGAAAGCCATCAGATTGCGCTGGAACTAAGTCAACTGCCGCCCATAATGCTGCGCGTAGTCGGGATAAAACGGGTGATAGAAAACCTGATTGATAACGCCTTCAAATATGCCAGCGCAAACATCGTGATTCAAACGCGCTTTAATCACAAGAGTCAGCGCGTATTTTGCGGTGTCAAAGACTTTGGTAAAGGGATTGCTGAAGAGGATATTGCTGAGCTGTTCAACCCATTTGCGCAAGGAGACAAAGCTCGCGCAACTAAAGGCTCAGGATTAGGACTTGCCATTGCTAGGCGGATCATTGAAAGTCATGGCGGCGAGATGGATTTTTACAACCACGAGAAAGGCGGATTAGTGGCAGGCTTTCACTTGCCACTGCACTATGTGTCCACCAAACCCGCTATTGTGGGTATGCATAAGGCCTGAAAACTTTCATGCGAAGATCACGACTCAAAGGTGCTGCTTTATGAAGCTATCAATTGCTTTTAATGCTTGCATTCGATTTTCAGCACCACTCAAATAGTGGTCACCCTTTTTCAGGCGAACAAAGGTCACGTCTTTATCGGCATCCTCAAGTGCATCCTCCATTCTTGTTGATTGGCGTACTTTAACAACACTATCTCTTTCACCATGAATCAACAATATCGGTATCTTGACGCGATCGGCAAAGTTGACTGGAGAGATCTTCTCTAAAAAGTCTTCTGAGACTGTACCCGCATTGATAACTCGCTCCCAGTAAGAAACCACCCAATGGTCACTTCCGTGGTCCATGCGTTCAGTTTTCATCATTCTCTCAAGATCTGACACGCCGTTTATGGATACCGCACATTGGTATACATCTGGCGTAAAAGTCGCGCCCGCTAGCGCCGCATATCCACCATAGCTTCCGCCAACAATGCAAACCTTTTGAGAATCGATGATCCCCCTCTTAGCAAGATCGTTGACCGCGTCGGTTAAGTCATCTTGCATTTCTTGACCCCATTTACCTCTACCTTTCAGCAGATGCGATAAGCCAAAACCCTTTGAGCCTCTGAATTGAGGTTGAATGACCGCATAACCCTGACTTGCGAAATACTGTGCAAAATAGTCAAAGCCCAGGGTGTCGTAACTTTCAGGACCGCCGTGAGGTAACATAATTGCGGGCAAATTTGCTGGCTCAACACCGCTGGGCAATGTGAGTAGTGATGGAATGTTTAAACCGTCACGCGCTTCATATTCATATATACTTACATTATGTACTTGCCCACCCAGAATATCTTTGCGTGCAGAAGCAACCATATCAAGAGCGCCCTTATTGTAGATAACATAGTCACCAGAGCTTAATTCACCCTCCATGTAAAATAGAATCTGTTCAAATCCTTGGGTATGGTCGCGAAGGGTGAAGGTATTATTAGGCATGGCCTTGGCTATACCGTTTAAGCGGGCGTTCAGACGCTTATCAAAAAATTCATAACTTGCTTTAAATCCAGAATAACGAACCCCATGAACCACTCTATCAAGCCCGGATATTAAAGACTCAACGTCTTTATCGGCATGACTAAATAGCGGCCCTTCGATACTTCCGTCAGCGAGCGCAATTGTATAGTAAGCCCAACGTCCATTTTCATTTTGTGAGCGAAAGACTAAGTGCTTGTAGTCGGGGGTAAAACCATCAAAACCTTTCGTTCTAAGCTCCGTTTCTTCTCTAAATATCTCTTTCCACTTACCATTTAAGCGCGCTTCAATTCTGTGCAGATTCGATTCATTGTCGTATCGCTCCCGAGCCAAGACCTCCCCATCATAGCCAACGAAGAAATCAATCGTATCGGAGGTACCACGCTGGTGAATTCTCGGCTCGCGACTACGGGTCAATTGCACTCGATATAAATTGTATGCACCTGGGCTCTTATAAGCAGGCATATAAGCGTATTTTTTATCTGCTGATATTCCAAGCACACGGCCAAGCGCGCTTTGCCCTTTATATATTCCTTTGCCTGGCTCAAGCAACTTAGTAAGCTTTTTCGTTTGCAAATCATAAACAACTGCAAAGCTCACATCATGGCGACCTCGAAAACCGCCAAGACGAGTATTGAATTCTGATGTCAGAATGATTTTGTCCTCGTCTACAAAGTAAATATTTCTAGGATTAACTGCCGAGATATCGACCAGACCAACCCGTGCCTGTTGCTTAAGGTCAACTGCGATTAGATAACTCTTATCACCTTCAGTTTGTCGATACGCAAAACGGTCAGCGCTCGGCGAAACCGCCATTAAGCTAATTCTCGGAAGCTTTGCATAGCTCTCGACAGAAATAAGCTCTTGCGCTTGCAAGTGATTATGAAACAAAAACGAAAATAAAATGGAGAGAAGTACGAGTGGTTTAAGCATGATTGTCCTTAATTACAAAGTATCGCTTCCTTTTTAGGATACCGAGTGAAAGTATCATTTAGAGCAGCAAAAGTCTCTACTAAATTGCTTAGAAAGTAAAAATTTTACATCTGTAAACTCATTGAGCATCTTCATTGGAGCCTTGGCGTCAATTATAACTTTTATAGACTTTTCTATCCCCATGAATGTAGTACACTCTGTGTCGACTCAATATTGCACGGTTTTAATCGTTAGAAAGGAATAAGCAAGATGCAGGTTTTATTTATTTTAGGAATGCATAGGAGCGGTACTTCTGCGCTTGCAAGATGTTTGCGAGAGATGGGTGTATCATTCAGCTTACCTTCTATTGAAGATGGATTCTGGGAAAAGCACATTGAGTATTACGGTGTGAATCAGCTAAATGAGAAAATTATGGGTTCGTGGAAAGACCCTGTAATGCCGAGTAATTTTTTCAAAAAACACTTGATGCACTTCAAAGCGCGACGATTTATTAATAATACGGTGCCTCGCGATAAGTTAGTTGGCATAAAAGATCCGCGGATGCTGCTTACAATCGATTATTGGACGCCTTACGTAGACAACTTTAACATTATTGGTATTTTCAGGCGTCCTGAAGAAATTGCCTCTAGCTTGTCAATTCGAGACGAGTATGGAAAAGCGAGTTTTGAGCAAGGGCTAAACTTATGGAAGGAATACAACGAAGGCTTACTTGCTATTCACGAACAACATGGCTTTCCCATCCTTGACTACAACCAAGCCAAAGCAGAATTTGGGCAAAACCTTGGCAAAGTATGTGAACAACTGGATTTACCTTTTGATGCCGCAGTGTTTGATGAGGTATTTACTGAAAAACAGCGGCATCATCATTCTGAAAACATCCCTGACGAGCACTTAGAGGTTTATGAAAAACTTATGGCAATTAGTCAGCAAATTAACTGAGCCAGTTACTCGCCATATTCGAGCGCGTACCTCAACTAATTCGCCTCAAAAGCCAGCGAAGACTCGACACATAGAAAACGCTACTGCCTTTTCCAAGGTCAAGCTCATGCCCTATGCCCAAGGCTCAAGCCCTAACAGGCTTATAGGTGGTTTAATCTTGGATAATAAACCCGATTACTTTGACCATTGGAGCTACAACCCGGTCGCAAGTCGCGTTCATAAGTTGGTAAACGTAAGTGAGCTAAAACCGGTAGATGCGGAAACTTCATTCAAATCTCAGCGCGGTCACTATTTTTACGGTGGACCTGCTTTTTTTAATTACGGTCATTTTTTGGCTGAAAGCATTCATCGTTTGCGCCCCTTACTGTCTATTTGTGAAACACAAAAAATTAAGGGGGTTGTCTTCCAGCCTCAAGTGGTTCGAAATCAAGGTGGAAGGTTAGCGGAGCAATTGCCACCGCATTTTTACGACGCGCTTGCATATCTTGGTATTCCCAAAAAAAAGGTCGTTATTCAGAAAACGCCCTGCGAATTTGAGACCCTTTGGGTATCCCCCCAAGAAAGCCATTTTAGAAGCCAAAAGCCCATCTCGGAGGAATATCGACGCTTTCTTTGCGGGCGAGAAAAAGCAGTAGGATTAGATACCAGCCATCATTTACCAAACAAGCTGTATGTTTCTCGAAAGAACTACCTGACTTCGGGCACCTACGCTGGCGAGGCATACGTGGAATCTGTGCTGAAAGAAAACGGGTTTTTCATATTCTATCCTGAAAACCACGACCTCATGACTCAGCTAAGTCACTACAAAAGCGCAAGAAAAATCATTATTTCTGAGGGTTCTGCAATTCACACCATGGAGTTGCTTGGCAGCATAAAAGCTGAAATTTTAGTTATCCAGAGACGACTGCAAACCTTTAAGTTTTTTGCGCCACTTTTAGAAGCCCGAGCTGAGAAGGTGCAGTTTTTTGCCGATGTTGAAGTTTTGCCATCACTTCGCACCACAAAACTTTCTCCTGCACCATTGCCGTGCTCTGCCTTAGCAGTTGTAAATATTGACGCACTAGCGCAAATACTACGCAATATGTTTGATATTGTTGGGCTTGACAGAGAAGAAATGCAGGCACAGATCAATAAAGATATTCAGTGCTACTTTGACCAATATGCGCCAACGCTTCGAGACACTCAAGCACAAAGCACATACATTAATTCATTCATTACACGCTGCGAAGCGCTGGGCCTTCCATTGCCTAAGAGCACTTCACTCACTTAGACCAAATTGCCTGGTAAGCTCAGTGTTTGACTTTGCCCACCGTGTCTTCAAATACTTTAAAGTTGTCCGCATGTATATTCTCAACATCCACTTGGTCAAAGCGATATTCTGAATGACAGAACTGACAGTTCATTTTTATACTGCCATCTTCATTGATGATTTGTAATAGCTCACTTTTTGAAATGTTTCGAAGCGCATTGGCACTGCGCGCTTTCGAACAGTCACATTCAAAGGTCACCGTTTGAGCCTCAAACAATCGAATATCCTCTTCATGGAAAAGTCGATGAATTAGCGTCTGGGGCGCAAGTTTTAACAGCTCATCTTCTTTCACTGTGTCGGCAAGCACCGATAAATGCTCAAAATCTGGGTTATCGCTACTTTGCACGGTTTCGCTGGTTTGAGGCACAATTTGTAACAACAAACCTGCAGCGCGAGCATCCTTTTGCAAATCGGTCGCCAAATAAACCTTGGTAAGCAACTGCTCTGATTGTAAAAAATAATCTTCTAAACATGCCGCTAAATTGTCTTTATCAAGCGCGACGATGCCTTGATAACGCTCGCCGTCAGCAGGTGCCAGCGTGATTGCCAGTGCGCCTTTTTGAAAAAGCTTTGAAAACTCGGTGGGAATGTCTTTAACGGATTCATCCCATCGCGCAACGCCACGCAGTTTTTGTTCATGCGTCCCATTAATCACTGCATACTTCAATATGCCCTCGCTTTGCACTTGAAGTGCCAGCTCTCCCTTAAATTTTAGCGTTGCGGTGAGCAAACTCGCCGCTGCCATTAGCTCCCCTAGCAATGATGCAATAGCCGGTGGGTAATGATAAGAGTCTAAGACCGCTTGAAAGCTCTCTTGCAGCTGAACGATTTCGCCACGAATTGACCTGTTATCAAACAGAAAACGGGTAAGAGTGTTGGCCATGAATTAACCTTTATTGATTTTTAAATTTAATAATTTGTCGACGCTGTTTTTTATCCGGCCGGCTGTCAGGGCGTGGACTATGAAAAGCACTGAGCTTTCTTGCCTCGGCATTCCGCTCCCTTAAAGCCATACTCTCTGGAGTTTCGGTGTACATTTTTTGGGCTAAGGGTGCTGATTGTCGCTTGTCCTTTATTTGCTCAATCACCACTGTTTTCAAGTCAAAGCCCGCAGGAATTTTTACCTTTGCACCAAGCTCTACCGTTCTGGACGGTTTTGCGCGCTGGTCATTATAAGTAATTTTACCGGATTGAATAAGCTCTCGAGCGATAGCGCGAGTTTTACAAAAGCGCGCGGCCCAAACCCACTTGTCCAAACGCACAGCTACACCATTATCTGCAAGCGCCTGTGCACCCTTACTAACTTTTTTATTCTGTTGTTTTGCACTTTTCATGAACACTTAGGTCTATTTCTTACTATCAGTATTTGTTAATTTTTTATCACAAGGCACGCTAGCTGTTGTTCATGTCTGCCACAGTAGTTATTATTACGCTTTGGATAGGTAATAGTTTTTAGGCATGTTAAATATATCTATTCACTATGCTTTACTGAGCTTATGAAGGATAATGACATATGGTGTGTTATCTAGTAGTTTTGTTCAATTAGGACACAATGGCAATCGAAAAAGTAAATTTGGCGCCCGCACTGCGGTTTTACCAACAAAATGATAAGTATCTTATCTTGCTGGTAGTCATTCTGCTCGCCTTGTATTTGATTGCCTTTGCGGCAAAACTTACATGGCAACTCATTCCAGAACCGCAAGTCCAGCAGAGTTCAGGCATCAACAGTACATCGCTAGCATCGACAAATAATAGCAACAGTAATCGCACCAGTCTTGACCGTCTTTTGGCACTGAACTTATTTGGTGATGCCAGCGCTCAGCCTGTCGTTGAACAAGCGCAAGATATAACTGAAGCGCCAGAGACGCAGTTGAATTTAGTATTGTCTGGTGTGGCGGCAAGCTCTGACCCAAGTGACGGCGCGGCCGTAATTGAATATCAAAATAATCAAAGCACCTATGGTATCGGCGATAAAATTGACGGCACGCAAGTCACTCTTGACGAAATATATGCTGACCGAGTTATTATCAAAAACCGCGCTACCCGTGAGACCTTAATGCTCGAAGGCATCGATTTCGATGAAGCGAATCGCGACCGTGAACAAAATACAGACTCAAACCAAACAATAAGCACCGACAGGCGCTTTAGTGCGCCACCAGCGCTGGAAAGTGAAGACCTTCGGCAAGTCCCCAGAGCGGATGCACAAACACTTCGAGCGGCGCAACAACGATTACAAGAGGATCCCGCAAGCTTTGCAGATTATGTCAGGCTAAGCCCAGTGCTAGAAAACGGCGGATTTGTCGGATATCGCATTGCGCCGGGTAAAGAGCCCTCTTTGTTTGAACAAGTGGGTCTTAAAAATGGCGACGTAGTTATCGAACTCAACGGTTATGATTTGACCGATGTCGCTCAAGCAAAAGAAGCAATAACCCTATTAAACGACGCAGAAAGTTTAGATTTTGAGATTTTGCGCGACGAAAATGTTATTTCAATAAGTGTCGAAATGCCGAGATTTCCGGACGACTCGATATGATTAAGGTTGTATATATATGTTAGCTAAGCATGGCAAAGCTTCCAATGGACGGAAACAAACGATGAATTTACGAAGTGTGGCCTTGGTTGTCACCATGTCACTTGGCATGGCGCTATTTTCGCTTAAAACCGACATGGCACAGGCTCAGGCGAATAACCAAACCGGTGAGCCGAAGGTTTATCAACCTAATTTTAAAAATACTGAAATCACAGAGTTTATCAATACAGTCGGTAAAAACCTGCGACGAACCATCATTGTTGACCCTAATGTTCGTGGCAAAATCACCATTCGAAGCTACGACCCGCTTAATGAACAGCAATACTACCAATTTTTCCTAAACGTGCTGCAAGTTTATGATTTTGCAGTCGTTGAAATGCCCAATGGCATTTTAAAAGTCGTGCGCTCAAAAGACGCAAAAGCGTCGAATATTCCCGTGGTCGAGGGCACAAAGTTCAATGGGGATGAAATGATTACGCGCGTTATGCCGGTATACAACGTTCCGGTGCGAGAGTTAGCGCCCATCCTTCGCCAATTAAACGATCAACAAGGCGGCGGCAACGTAGTCAGTCACGACCCATCAAACGTCATGATGCTTACAGGTCGCGCTGCGGTGGTTAATCGCTTAGTTGAAATTATTGAACGGGTAGATAGAGCCGGCGATGAAGAAGTAGAAGTGGTGAAACTTAAATATGCATCCGCTTCGGAAATGGTGCGCATTATTGAAAGCATTAGTAATTCTGCTGGCAATCAGGCCGCGGGCGGCAAATCCACACCACGCGTGGTTGCTGATGATAGAACTAACAGCGTTATTGTGAGCGGTGACGTAAAAGCGCGTCAGCGTTTAATTAATCTTATTGAACGCATGGACCAAGAGCTTGAAACAAGCGGAAACACCCGCGTTATATTCTTAAACTATGCCAAAGCAGAAGACTTAGTCAAAGTGCTGCAAGGCGTCAGTGCATCGATTCAAGCCGAGACACAGCAAGGCGGTGGACAGCAAACGCGTCGCTCAGGCGGCAGTAACCGTGATGTGAGTATTGATGCGCACGAAGACAGTAATTCTTTGGTGATCACAGCCGAGCCCGACATGATGCGCTCATTGGAAGAGGTAATTCGCCAACTTGACGTGCGCCGAGCTCAGGTGCAGGTGGAAGCAATTATCGTCGAGGTGTCTGAAGGCGATGGCGTTACGCTTGGTGTGCAATGGGTGTCTGAAGAAGGCGGTGGTACGCAGTTTAATAACGGTGTTATCCCAGTAGGTGGTCTTGGGGTTGCGCTAAGAGAGGCAGAAGATAGAACAGTTCAGCGGTCCACCGTGACGGCTAACGGAGAGGTTGTACAGTCAGAAGAAACCATTGAAGGTAACTTAACACCCCTGGCTCAGCTTCTTGGAGGCGCCAACGGGATGATTGCTGGTATCATTGAAAACGGATGGGGCGCAGTAGTGCAAGCGGTCAGCAACGATACCAATTCGAATATTTTGGCCACACCTCATTTAACCACTATGGATAACGAAGAAGCCTTCTTCATCGTGGGCCAAGAAGTCCCTATTATCACTGGAACAAGTACAGGTGATAACAACTCTAACCCCTTCCAAACTGTCGATCGTCAAGAGGTGGGTATTAAGCTCAAAGTCACGCCTCAAATAAATGAAGGCGATGCGGTGCAAATGACCATTGAACAAGAAGTGTCTAGCGTCAGCGGCGCTACAGCCGTCGATATCTCAATCAATAAACGTGAAATTAAAACGACCGTGATTGTGGATGATGGCGGCACGATTGTGCTGGGCGGTTTAATTGATGATGATGTGCAAGAGAGTGTGTCAAAGGTTCCTTTGCTGGGCGATATTCCCATACTCGGCCATTTGTTTAAGTCCACCTCGACGACAAAACGCAAGCGTAACTTAATGGTGTTTTTACGCCCCACCATCGTACGAGATGGCGTAACGATGAATAAGATAAGCCACAAAAAATACAACTTTATGCGAGCGCAACAACTCATGCGCCAAGCGCAAGGCGTTCCTTTGATGCCAAACACCACCGGTCCGGGCTTACCTGCTTGGGATGATGCGCTCACGCTGCCGCCGTCGTTTGACGACTATATTAAAGAACAAGAAGAGCAGTAAGGGTCGACATGGCGGAAAAACACGAGTCAACAAAGCGCGACGAGCACCTACCAATCATAACTCAAGCCGAACAATCGGTGGAACTTGAGCAAATGCAAGGCGAGGCCTCCTTTGATGAAGACATACTCGATGGAGCGGTTGGCGATGCAGCACTTGATGCTAACTTAGATACCGCAGAAGAAGAATCGCCAATTGACGAAGATACGGTAGTATCGCGTCAAGTGCCCTTTGGTTTTGCTAAACGCCATCATGTACTCCTGGATTTAGAACACGACCCAATTATTTTGTACCACACCCAAGACACGCAATTGAAAACCATCGCTGAAATGCGACGTTTTGTGGGTGAAGGCTTCACTTTGTCTCGCCTAGATCACGATAATTTTGAGCGAATGCTCACCGACTCCTTTCAGCGAAACTCGTCAGAAGCTAAGCAGCTGATGGAAGACTTAGGCAATGAAAGTGACTTATTCTCCCTTGCTGAAGATTTACCCGACACTGAAGATTTGCTCGATAACGAAGATGACGCGCCCATTATCAAACTTATCAACGCCATGCTTGGCGAAGCGATAAAAGAAGGCGCCTCTGATATCCATATTGAAACCTTCGAAAATCAACTGATCGTGCGTTTTCGCGTTGACGGCGTCTTACGTGAAATCCTGCGACCGAATCGTAAGATGTCATCCATGCTGGTATCGCGCATTAAGGTGATGTCAAAAATGGACATTGCCGAAAAACGCGTGCCTCAAGACGGTCGTATTAGCCTTCGCATTGGCGGCAGAGCGGTTGACGTGCGCGTATCGACCATGCCCTCAAGCCATGGCGAGCGAGTCGTATTACGTTTGCTGGATAAAAACAATGCGCGCTTAAATCTTGAAGATTTAGGCATGACTTTACACAATCGTGAGCACTTTTCATCGCTCATCCGCAAACCTCACGGCATTATGCTAGTAACCGGCCCCACCGGCTCGGGTAAAAGTACCACCTTGTATGCGGGTTTAAGTGAAATTAACTCAAAAGACCGCAACATACTTACCGTTGAAGACCCGATTGAATTTGATCTAGAGGGCATTGGCCAAACTCAAGTCAATCCAAAAGTCGACATGACCTTTGCCAGGGGCTTACGTGCAATACTGCGTCAAGACCCTGATGTGGTCATGGTCGGTGAAATTCGTGATATTGAAACCGCACAAATTGCCGTGCAGGCCAGTTTAACCGGTCACTTGGTGCTATCGACCTTGCATACCAATACGGCTGCCGGTGCGATAACGCGTTTAGAAGACATGGGCATTGAACCGTTCTTACTCTCGTCAAGTTTGCTGTCAGTACTTTCTCAGCGATTGGTAAGAACCCTATGTAACGACTGTAAAGTTGCCCATGAGCCGAGTGAAAAAGAAGGCGAAGTACTTGGCATCACCGCAAGTGACGCCCAAAAGCATGTTATCTACAACCCTAAAGGTTGCACCGCTTGCAATTATACGGGATATCGCGGACGAACAGGCATACATGAACAATTGATTGTTGATGAGACCATACGCGAAATGATGCACGAAGGCCGCGGCGAACAGGCTATAGAAAAATACATCAGAAAAAACACACCCTCTATTCGTCAAGACGGCTGCGATAAGGTGCTTGCGGGTATTACTTCCCTAGAAGAAGTGCTTAGAGTCACACGAGAAGAATAATGCCAGCGTTTGCCTACAAAGCGCTCGATTCGCGCGGAAAAAATAAAAATGGCGTACTGGAGGGCGATACCCCTCGCCAAATCCGCCAGCAGCTTCGCGAAAAGTCACTGATACCGGTCGAGGTGAATCAAGTTGCTCAGGAGAAAACACAAAGCGCTAAACCGAAATTGTTTTCGTCTCGCTCAACGAAAATTTCTGTTGCCGATTTGTCGCTGCTAACCAGGCAACTCGCCACCCTAATAGAGTCTGCACTTCCTATTGAAGAAGCACTTCTAGCAGTTGCGGAGCAATGCGAAAAACCCAAGCATAAGAATATGATGATGGCCGTGCGCAGCAGAGTCGTTGAAGGTCATCCCCTTGCTAAAGCGATGTCTGACTTTCCACGCGTGTTTGACACCTTGTATCGTGCAATGGTATCTGCTGGCGAGCGTTCAGGTCATTTAGACACAGTGCTTAGTCGCCTTGCTGACTACACGGAAAAGCGCCATCGCACGTCAGGACAGATATCCCAAGCTTTGATTTACCCCATCGTGATGTTGCTTGTAGCGGTATCGGTTGTCATTTTGTTATTGACCGCGGTTGTGCCAAAAATCGTCGGTCAATTCGATACTATGGGGCAGGAGCTGCCTTTAGCAACACGTATTTTAATTGGCATTAGCGATTTTTTGCAGAATTATGGAATCATCGCTGGGATTCTAATCGCTATTTTGATTTTGTTGACCAATCGCGTTCTTCAAATCCCCCGGATTGAGTTGGCGTGGCACAAACGACTCTTATTTTTACCGGTTATTGGCAAACTTGCTCGCGGAACTAACACTGCGCGTTTTGCTCAAACATTAAGTATATTGTCGGCAAGTGCAGTACCATTGCTTGAGTCTATGCGGATTGCAGGTAATGTACTAGAAAACAAGCATTTACAAAACTTGGTCGCCGAAGCAGCAATTAAAGTCAAAGAAGGCAGTAGTTTTCGCGCAGCGCTTGAAAACACCAAGGTGTTCCCGCCAATGATGATGCACATGATTGCGTCTGGCGAGCGCTCCGGAGAACTACAGCAAATGCTGGCACGCGCAGCTGACAATCAAGAACGCGAGCTTGAATCAACCATAAGCATTGCATTAAAGATATTTGAACCGATGTTAATAGTAACAATGGCAGCAATTGTTCTGTTTATTGTGATGGCTATACTGATGCCAATATTGGCATTAAATAATTCAGTCGGTCTGTGATAAAGGAAATTTCAAATGAATACTAAAACGCTCCCTTTAAAAAGCAAAAGCAAATCACTAAGAGGCAGGGCCTCAAGTCGAGGATTTTCACTTATCGAAGTGATGATCGTTATTTTTATTATCGGGATGATCGCGGCGCTTGTTGTGCCAAACGTGATTGGTAACCAACAAACGGCAGAACTCAAAAAGGCAGTAATCGATATTCAAAGCTTGGAAAACGCATTAAAAATGTATCGGTTAAACGCTAGCCGATATCCGACTAGCGAGCAAGGTTTAGACGCGCTTGTCTTTTCACCTACCATAGAGCCCATCCCGCGGAATTATCCTGAAGGTGGATTTATTGATCGCTTACCCACTGACCCCTGGGGCGGTGAATACATTTTATTAAGTCCCGGCGAAGTAAAACCAATCGAGGTCTATTCAATGGGTCCTGATGGCATTGATGGCACTGAGGATGATATTGGTAGCTGGAACTTAAACGACTATTTATAGCCCAATTGTAACTAGCGCATACCTTCTAAAGCAGATTGTTTGAAACCTGATGAAGCAACATAAATGGCAAGCGGATCATAATGCTCAACACGGTTTTACCTTGCTTGAGATTATACTTGTACTTGCCATTATTGGATTGGTTGTTTCAACGGTAAGCTACAATATCATTGGCACTGATCCTCGAGATGAGGTCGAGCAAGAAACGCGTAAATTGCAAGTATTGGTAGATATGGCAAGCGACTACGCGGTGCTTAACCAAATGCAGCTTGGCCTTCGACTCGATGACGAAAAGGTAAGTTATGAATTTGTGCATCTAGATGAGAACCAGCGCTGGCAGCCAATCCAAAACCAAGAGATTTTTACTCTCAGAGAGCTTCCCGAATACTATAGCTTTGAGCTGTTTTTAGAAGACCTACCTTGGCAAGAAGACGAAAGTTTATTCGACAGTACAATTTTTGACGAAGGCTTGAGCGTAAGTGAAGATAGCGTGGAGATAGGTAACGAAGAAGACATCGAACCCCCTCCCCCACAAATTCTAATTTTATCCAGCGGCGAAATTACGCCCTTTGAGCTACAGCTGATTTTTGAAGATCCCTTTAGTGACGACTCACCTTTTTTCTTCAGTCTACAAGGACAAGAAGTCCCCCCCCTCGTGCGAGAAGGTCCTACAGACTTATGACTTCTCGAAAGCAAAAAAATATGGGCTTTACGCTGCTAGAAGTGCTCGTGGCAGTCGCGATATTTGCGCTTGCCGGTGCAGCCATCGTAAAAAGCGCAGCCGAACACTTAAATGCTGTGAGCATGCTTAAGAATATGACTTTTGCGACCTATGTTGCCAATAATCAACTTAGTGAGGCAGCCCTTCGTGCGAGAGTGACTTGGCCGCCAAAAAACAATCTGGTAGGCGACGCCTTAATGGCGGACCGGGAATGGTACTGGGAGCAGACGACCCTGAAAACCACTGACGATGATTTGCTACAAGTTAGTGTAACAGTATATGAGAATGAAGATTTGAGCGGCGCTATCACCACCGTTTCAACCTATATGGCGAAGAAACAATGAAACGCTTGGCATCCGGTTTCACGCTCATTGAGCTAATTGTTGCCATTGCCATTTTTGCGCTTGTTGCCATGGCTGCCAATCAGGTTTTGCAAAACGTCACCACAAGTGCAGAACTCTCAGACACTGAACTTAGCAATTTACAAGATTTACAGCGCGCCATGCTGGTGATGGAACGTGATTTTCAGCAAATAGCGGATCGTATCCCTCGCGTTCAAGGCGAAGAAAACCAGTTGATAATCAATGGTGGCGAATATGAATTTGAAAGCGATGCAGACGGTATAGGCATTGTACGAAGCGGGTGGCATAACCCACAACTTATGCTGCCTCGAAGCTCTCTGCAAAACGTGGTGTATCGCGTGCAAGAAAATCAGCTACAGCGACTGCATACCAATTATGTGGATGCCGTAATTGGCACCGAGCCAAGGGTGCGTGTGCTGTTACAGAACATTGAAGATTTACAGATTGACGTACTTAACAGCCTTGGCACAGATGACGATTTTGAATGGTCTGAAAATATTGAGAATACGCAGCTACCAGCCGCTATCCGCATCACCGTAATTTCCAGCGATTTTGGTGAAATTACGCGCGTTTTTCAGGTGTCGCTATGAGTCTGTTGCGCACCAATAAATCGTCTTTTCGACAAAATCAGAAAGGTGTCGCCCTCGTAGTCGTGCTCTTGATTGTCGCGCTGGTAAGCATACTGGCTACGCAAATGGTCAGTCGCCTTCAGCTTAATGTGGTGCGTGCACAAAATATCAAAGATAACAATCAAGCTTACTGGTATGCATTGGGTGCAGAAGAGTTTGCGCGAAAATCGTTAAGCGCCATAGAAGCATTGAGCCCAGACAATATTAATTTGAGCCAGCCTTGGGCACAGCGTTTTGAGTATCCTATTGATGGGGGCAGTATCACCGCCGAGCTGAGTGATATGCAGGCTTGTTTTAATTTGAATGCGGTGAACTCAAAAAAAACTGAACCTAATCCATCTGGAGGTGGAGGAGGTGAAGAAGGCGGAGAAAGTGGGAGTGGGGGAGAGCTTGACCAACCAGAACCCGACCCTAGGTCCAGACGTGGAGGAGACAATGGCCGCACACCCAGCCAACAAGCCTTCCATAACTTATTAGATTTCGTCATTGAAGACTCATATACCGTCGATGTTGTTACCGACTCCATGATTGACTGGCTAGATGAAGATGACAATCCATCCAACTACGGCGCAGAAGACGTCGACTATGAGTCTCTTGCAAACCCGTATCTTGCCGCTAATAGCGCTATGTCTAGCAAAAGCGAACTTCGCTTAATAAATGGCGTGTCTGAAGGCATTCGCAATCAGTGGCTGCAGAATCTTTTGCCACTGGTATGCGTCATCCCAGAAGAAAACCTAGCGCTTAATGTCAATACCGTGACCGAAGACACCGCTCATGTATTAGCGGCACTGCTGGGAGATGATGTGTCTACTGCTCAAACCATTATCAGCAATCGTCCGCCTGAAGGCTTTGCTAATATTGAAGATTTTAAGAACTTACCAGCCGTAACAGCCCTTGATTTACAAGCAGAGCAACTAGGATGGTTTTCTCTTGATACAAAGTACTTTAAGCTTCGCACCACCGCAAAGTATAATGAAGCGCAATTTAGCTTAAGCACCCTATTTAGTGTAGACGGTGATAGTGTTACGGTAGTACGGCGTGAGTTCGGTATATTTTAATTTGAAGTAGTACCTGATGAGCTTTAGAAAAGTTGCCCCATCGGCCTCGGAGACATAAAAACGCGTGCAGCAATTAATATTTAGATTTCCCAGTGATTCGCAATCCTCTTTGCATTGGCTTGTATACAGTGAGTCTGCACAGGAAATTATTGCGTCTGGGGAGCTGGTAAATCTGTCTGAGCTTGCGTCGTTAAAAGAGCATGCAAACAGCGCTGAAGTCATTGCGCTTGCGCCCTGTACCGATGTTTTAATTGCCAGCGTTACCTTACCTGCAAATGCAAATCGCAAGGTCTTAGGCGCTATTCCATTTATGCTAGAGGAAGAAGTATGCGGCGATATAAGCGAGCAGTTTGTCGCCTTAGGACAGCGTACAGGCAGTAAAGACGGTGACATACAGCAAGTTGCGGTGATTGAGAAAGCTAAGCTCAATCTGTATCAGCAAGCTATAAAAGACGCCGGTATTTTCTGCCAACAGATTATTCCTGATGTGCTCGCACTGCCGCTAAGTGAACCATCAAGCGATAGTGATGATGAGAGTAAATCTGACAGCATTGGTCAAAACGCCGTATCCGCATTGCAAATTGGCGAAGATATCGTCGCTCGTATTGGCCTAAATGAAGGATTATGTGGTGAAGCAAAATGGCTAAGCCCTCTGTTGTTAGCCACGATTAAGGAAAATAAGCAAAGCCTGCGCTGCTTCAGCGAAATAGACGGTATTGATGCTGATGCATTGCGCTCAAATGACGCATCGATAGCAAGTGAGTCGGCAGATGAGATTGAAAATGAATCCGCGCCGAACTATGACTTTGTTTTCGATGACTTGCCGCTGCTGCTAATGCTTAAGCAAATCAAAGCGAACACGCTCAATCTCTGCCAAGGTGAGTTTTCAGTTAAGCGCGCAGGTAATCCGCATTGGGAAAAATGGAAGTTAGCGGCAATCCTTGCGGGCGTCGCGCTTACCTTGAACTTAGTGACCAAAAGTATTGAATTAAATGAGCTGAAAACTCAGCGCGCTCAAGTGAATGAGCAAATCAGAGCCAGTGTTTCGCAAAGCTTCCCCGACATTAGACGCTTTAATCGCGTAAGGCAGGAAATTGAGCGAAGAATGGCAGATTTAGAACGCTCTGGCGGTAATGTGGGCATGCTGGCGATACTATCTCAGTTAACTAACGCCTTTGCTAATTCAGGGGTTACCCCGCAAACCTTGCGATTTGACGCGACTCGCACTGAGCTGAGAATGCAGTCGGTTGCGGATAACTTTGAAGCACTTGAACGTTTTAGACGTGACGTACAGACCTTAGGATTTGAGGTAGACCAAGGCGCTATTAACAACCAGGGTGACAAGGTGGTTGGCGTCATTGTAGTGAAAGGTTAGGACTGAAGGTTGAGGATGATATAAGTATGCAAGCACTTAAACAGTGGTTTTCTCAGTTAACCGATCGCGAGCGCATTCTGGTGCTTGCAGCTGGCGGTGTGAGCGCGGTCGTGATCTTCTATTTTGCTATTTGGTCACCACTAAATACTGGCATAGAGAAGCAGCGCGCTGCGCTGAAAAACGAACAACAGTTGCTTACTTGGGTTAACGAACAATCTGCTCGTGTGCAGTTACTCAAGGGCAGCGCGCAAAACAATCGTTTCAATGGCTCACTCACACAATTGGTCAACCAAACCACTCGCGCTGCGAATATTTCAGTTTCACGCTTGCAACCTCAAGACGAAGAACTCAACGTCTGGATAGACTCCGTCTCATTTAACGCATTAATGTCATGGTTGGAAGATTTAGAAAAACGCGGTGTAAGCATTGTTCAATCTGACTTTAGCGAAACCGATGAAGACGGTCTGGTGCAGGTGCGACGCTTGCGCCTAGCTAAGCAGTAAATCAGCAAATATCAAAAAAGGGTAAAAACACACATGAAGCTGCCTACTTGGCTTTGGATCATATTGGCGCTAATCGCTTACGCACTATTTGTGTTTGCAAATACGCCAGCGGTTTATGTTAGCAATTTCGTTAATACCAAAAGCCAAGGCGAAGTCAGCATTTTGGGGGCATCTGGTACTCTGTTCAATGGCAATGCGATGGCCATTGAGGCATCTGGTTTTCGGGTTAATAACGTAGAATGGTCTCTTAGCCCCCTGGCTTTACTGATTGCGCGAGCGGATATTGAACTCACCGGCGGCGCGATAAGAAACGCAGAGCAAATATATGTGAATGCCGATGCTCGTTTAAGCTTGTTCTCACCTGAAAACTTTTCACTTCAAAATACGCAAATTCTTGTCCCTGCGAAGACCGTCTTATCCCAAGTCCCGCTGCCTGTTGCAGTCACAGCAAATGGACGATTTAGGGTGGATATCGAAACCCTAAGTATGGAGCCTGGCTGCACAGAGCTTAGCGGAGAAGGCGCATGGCTTAATGCAGTGGTGGATACCCCAGCTGAGCCGGTAAACTTAGGTAGCTTCGAGGCCAATTTGGCCTGTAGAGAAGGGAGCTTGATTGTAGATGTTGCGCCCGGCAATCGACTTAATTTAAGTGCGAGTATTCTTATCGACCCACAAGGGCGATATGAAGCCTCAGGACAGTTTAAGCCAGACGCGAATCTGCCTGAGGTAATTCAGCAAGCCGTGCAGTTTTTCCCTTTCGAGCAAAACGAACAAGGGTTTTATCTTATCGACTTATAAAAAGCGCTGGTTTTGCAAATACGCTCAACGCGAGAATTGTCGCGCTTTTGTAAATACTCATTCTTGTTTCAAGCCCAGACGTCAACTGTCCAATTGCACCGCCTTTTTGTTTAATATTGTGCGTATTAAATAAGGCATCCATGGCATCCCCGAGCTCTTGCCCCTCTAACAGAGCTTGATATATCTGCAGCGGTAAAGACAAAGTGGCAGTTTGCCCATATATACATTGTTCACCGTCGCTAATGCATACAATGGCAAAGGTTTTAGGGCCATCTTCAAATACCTCAACACCACCCTCATAGGCGATATAATAGTCTCCTTCAAATTGTGAGCCATACAGTTCAATAGCATTTTGTACACGGTTAAACGCACCCTCCCTTGTTTCATCATAGGTCATTGGCTGGTCTGGCACATTTGAAGCGACGCTAATTGGAATAATATCTGTCTCGTTTTGCGCGAATACTTCTGAAAAAGCCGACTGCGCTGCATTTATTTTCACGGGGTTTTTGGATGCGACGACTATTTTCATGCTTTACCTTCATTTGGTGATGATGTTTTCTCGTGCCCCATAAAATTATCCTCAATGATCGAGCAGATGATATCGTGATAATTATTTGTGCTTGGGTGACCGGTAATCACATTTTCAGGCTCTTTGCTGTCTGGATTCGTAATGCCAAGCGTATAGGCAATGCCAAACGCTTTTGCGGCGTCTAAAATACGCTGACTGTCGTCCACAAACAATGTATGCGCCGGGTCAAAATCAAGGTGCGCATGTAACTGTTGCCACAAAGACTGCGATTCTTTTGTGACACCGAATTGATGAGTGGAAATTAAGGTATCGATATGCGCATCCAGCTGCGTTTTTTCGAGTTTCAGCGAGAGGCTGTCGGGGTGTGCGTTAGTCACTAATACCACTTCTCTCTGGCTTTGCTTTAAAGCATCTAAGAAAGGCATACAGTCTTCTCTGATTTGAATCAAATGAGTAAGCTCTCGTTTGGCCGACATAATATCTAAATCGAGACGCTGAGCCCAATAATCCAAACAGTACCACTGAATCTGGCCATACACCTCTTCGTAAGCACTTTTCATGTCTTGGCGACACGCTTCGAGGGACTTTCCGCTTTTCTCAGACAATTTGCGCGGAATATGCTCGCGCCAAAATTGAGTATCAAAATGCAGGTCAAGCAAGGTGCCGTCCATATCCAATAAAACGGTTTGAATCTTATGCCAGGGCAAGAGTGTCAATCGAGCTTCCTTATGCTAATGTTAAGGCTGATTTTCACTTAGTGTATCTTGTGTTGCTTGAATGAGTAAAATTAATCCTGACAAAGTCTTGCCGACCATCCACAAAACTCAAACCGTTGCCAAAAGTCGTTTCTTCAAAGTAGAACAAGTAGACTTGGAATTTAGCAATGGCGCGACGCGCGAATTTGAAAGAATGGGCGGTACCGGTCGGGGGGCAGTTATGATTGTGCCTTTAATTGATGATAAAACCATGCTTTTAATTCGAGAATATGCGGCCGGAACGCATTCTTACCAGCTTGGATTTCCCAAAGGATTAATTGACCCGGGCGAAACGCCTGAACAAGCAGCTAATCGCGAGCTTCAAGAAGAGGTGGGGTATATCGCTCAAAACATTGAGCCGCTCCAAAGCGTGATGATGGCACCCACCTTTTTTAATGCGAGTATGGATATACTGGTAGCATGCGGTTTAAGCCCCAGCACACTTGAAGGTGACGAGCCTGAGCCCCTTGAAGTGGTGCCTTGGCCCATCTCGCATGTTGATGAACTGCTCGCAAGAGAGGATTTCGCTGAGGCCAGAAGCGTCGCGGCACTGTTATTGTTACAACGTTGGATAGCTGCAAAGGAGAGCTAGCATATGATGTCTAAATCCGTAGAAGAGTTGCTTGAAATCGCAAAGGATGTAGCGGTAAAGGCCGGTGTCGAAGTACTCGATATTTATGATAAAGGTGACTTTGAAACCTACGAAAAGGAAGATGAGTCGCCGGTTACCAGCGCAGACTATCGCGCTAATGAAATTATCACCGAAGCACTGTCACGCTTAACCCCCAACATTCCCATCATGTCGGAAGAGACCGAAATTCCAGACTTAGATCAGCGTCAATCGTGGACGCGTTATTGGTTAATCGATCCTATTGATGGCACTCAAGAGTTTGTTGCTCGAAGCGGTGATTTTACAATTAACATTGCCTTGATTGAAAATCACAAACCCGTCATTGGCGTGATTTATTGGCCCTGCGGCGAGTCGCTTTATTTTGCCAGCCAAGGTCATGGCGCCTACAAACGCTGTGAAGTAGAAACCAAACCCATTAGCGTGCGAGCGTTTTCTGTGCCAAGTGAAGACGTGGTCATGATTGCAATTTCGCGACGACAGTCTCGGGAACGCGTGCTGGAGCGTTTGAGCGACAAGCGCAAATACCAAACCCTACCCACCGGCAGTTGCTCACTTAAGGCCTGCTTTATTGCCGAAGGCAAAGCCGATGTCTTTATGCGCCTTGGCGTAACGGGTGAATGGGATACGGGGGCTTCCCAATGCATCATTAATGAAGCTGGCGGTCAGATAAAAGCCGCGACGTTTGATGAACTTAGCTACAACAAGCGTAAAGAAGTGACCAATCCTGATTTCGTTGTCTTAGGTGACCAACGAGTGGATTGGCGCAGCGTGATTCAATATAAATGATGCGAACGCTAGATAAGTAGAATCCAATACAAACAGAATTTAGTATAAAAACCCATCCTGTTTAGATATTAGTCATATGAATAAAGGCCGTTTCAACGGGCCTTTCCGTTTGGAGTTTAATAATGAAAATACCATTTCGAATTATGCAGTTAGTAAAGAGTGCGCTACTGACTGGCGTGCTGCTCTCATCCTCTGCTTTTGCAGATCATGTATTAAACCAAGAAATGAGTTCAGTTAACTTTTTATCCACCAAAAATGTCAATGTGACCGAAAGCCACACTTTTGATACTTTTGTAGGCGCGATTGACGATTCTGGCAAGCTAACTCTCGATGTTGACCTCACATCAGTCAACACCTTGATACCCATTAGAAATGAACGCATGCAAAACATGCTGTTTAATGTGACTGACTACACAAAAGCAAGCTTCAGCGCACAGCTTGATGATAGTCTGTTAGCGCTTACAGATGGCAAAAGCCGAGCTGCAACTGTAACCGGCGATTTAACTATCAGTGGCGTAAGCAAGCCCATTACCTTCGATATTGTGGTGACAGCATTGGCAGATGGCAAACTCTCAGCCGTCACCACCAAACCCACATTAATTAACGCATCCGACTACAATCTTGATGCGGGTATCGAAATGCTTCGTGAAGTGGCGATGCTGGAAAACATCTCGAAAAGTGTGCCCTTTTCGTTTTATGTAGTGTTCGATAACACTTAACATTTCAACACTCTTTTGGCGCTTATTGATGATAGGCTGATTGAATGAATGGCTATTTGCATTCTAGAGTTGGAACAAGTTGTTTCGAGTATCGTTGAAACATCCGCCTTTTGTGCAAAAAGTAGGTTGGATTGGGTAAAAAAACAGCACAAGTTAAATTACGCGAAAAAAGTTTATCTTGTAAATCTTTGTTTGCAATAGAAGCAAGAGTTGAATTTATTAGCTTTCGATACTTTACGACTTGACGTTCACCCCATGCCTTTTTAGTAAAGCGAATAATGTTGCGTAAGTCAGATTCAGCTCCTTTTGAAAGTGCGATTTCCGTCATTCGCGTTTATAAGCCCAACTCTTCATCAAATATCTCATCAACTGATTTCGAGGATAGCTCTCCAGTCAATGCTTTATTTTTTCTTTCCAGTAATAAGCTCTCCAGTTGTTTAAAAGCCTTTTGCTCTTGCTCAGTAGGGAGCGCACTATCTAAAACGTAATCTTTAATAGTCTTGCCGTGGATTGCGGCTGCAGCCTTTAAAAACTGGTGTTGTTCGGGCGAAATATCTATCGAAAGTCTCATAACTTACCCTAATAGCCATTTTTGGCGCAGTATACGTCAGAAACAACAAACCATACAAATGTTGTCTTATGTTGATGCGAGTGTTAATCGTGCATTGCCTCCACTCAGCATCTGGCATTATCGGCCAGCAAAAAACAAGGAACAGACATTCGGAAACGATAAACTAAGCTACTGATTTGTCTCAAAAGCACTATTTGATTTATCACTACGAATGCATTCCAACCAACTAATGATTCTGACAATTCACTGATGTTTATCAATTTCCAACCCTAGAATGCAAATAGCCGAATAAATAACATAGCGAGCGATACGACGCTCGCTATATCACCTCGCATTCAACGTAGACTCGTAATTAACTCTTAGAAATAATGTTCACGGTCTCATGCTCTTCCGAAAATTCAATCACCGCGCTACCTTCCTCTAGCTGATGTTTTACCTGAGCAACCTTTTCTTCCAACGAGTAATCCTGCTCACCATATTCAGTACCCTCTCGTAACACAAAAGCTTCAATGAGATTTATGAGGGTGTCTGGGGCGAGTTCTTTATGATCAATAATCACGCTTTGTCCTTGAATAACTGCGTTTGGAAAAATGAATGTATTCGCGCGGGCAAATATAGAGAGGGTAAAAACGGGCTTTGATAGTGTGCATCTTTTTTTGATTGCATAAACCCAACATGGCCGCCTGTTTCGCTAAGCTCATAGGCAATTTGGGGCGATAAATCATTCTCTTTGGGAATGACGCGCCTGTCCATGAAGGGATCGTCTGCCGCGTGTATCATTAGGGTAGGAGTTTGAATATTCCGAAGTAAAGGTAATGCAGAGCATTTAGCATAGTAATCATCGGCATCTTTAAAACCATGCAAGGGCGCAGTCACATGCTCATCGAAATCATAAAAGCTATCCAGCGCGGTAATCTGTTGTGCGTTAAGATTGACGTGTTCACGCATGTCCATCATGTGCATTTTTTGCAATAAATTTGCCTTCATACTTTTTAGTAAGTGCGCCTGATAGCGTTTTGCAAAGCCTCGATTAATTGCTTGAGATGAAGCGGCAAGCTGGATTGGCGCGCATACACTTACCGCAGCATGTATATCCGCTTCAGGATTATCGGCTAATAATTTAAGCAACATATTGCCACCAAGAGAGAAGCCTGCACACACCACCGTAGATTGGGGGTATATGCGTTTTATCCATTTAAGCGTCAGTAAGGCATCACCTGTTTCGCCTGAGTGATACGCTCTTGGCCTACGATTAACCTGCCCACTGCAACCGCGAAAATGCATCACAATACAGGATATTTTATTCGCGGCTAACTCATACATAAGATGCTGAATATAGTGGCTGTCTTTAGACCCTTCCAAACCGTGAAATAACAACGCAATGGGCTTTAGTGCGCGGCTTTCGTCAGCGTGCTGGATTTGTGCATCATCGATAATGTGCATGGCTAGGTCTAAAAAGTCCCCATCATCAGTGTTAATTCGTTCATAGCGCATCACGATTTTAGGCGCATTGAGTACAAATTTTGGATACAAGGTTTGCAAATGAGCATTGCTTGCCCAAACGGGTGGGCGAAAGCCTGCTTCACTTATTGAACCAAAGCGCGTTTCATCCATGATATTTTCCAAGCTCCCCTTGTTCAAAATGCACTTTCCAAAAATGCACCGATGGTGGTGCAAGCCATCAAGCTCGCTTCAGGTATTTGTTTCAAAGCAAGCCTTTTCTGCCGCGTTCGATTAAGCGCATTAATGCGCATCAAACATAAGCCGCTTAACTGATCGCTTAATTGACTGTTATGGGTCATGTGCCTAAAAAAAAGTGCGTTGGCAGCGTTCACAATTTCTTGATGCTGAGACTTTTCTAGGATGAGTTCGTCTTTTAAGGCTTCTTCATACAAGGCTTTGTCCATCAACTTTAGACCGCGTCGCTTCGCTCGATGGCGAATTAATGCTTTGTCCGATTCCGCAATGGCCAGCTCTATTTTTTCAAGATCATCAAAATCGAACATGTAGCGATGACTGCATACATACATCATGCACAACACAAGGTTGACATTGATCATCATGCTATCTTGAAGTTCTAAGCACGCCTCTTTTATTGCCTGATTTGAGTATGCGTCTAGAGAGTACTCCCATAGCGCTTCTTTCTGAATGAGAAAACGCGACATAACTAGGGCCTACTCTCGTGCACTTGTTCTAAAGCGACTTTATCTAATTGTGCCTTCTCAAGCATTTCGTGAGCTTCCAGCCAAATCATTTCCGCTTCCTCAAGCTCAGAGACAATTTCAGCCTGCTCTGCAAGCAACTGTGTTAACTTCGCCTTATTTTTTGCCTCATACAGACTGGTGTCACTCATTTCACTCTCAATGATGGCTTTTTTTTGATGTAGCTGCTCCATCCGCTTTTCTTGCTTTGCAACGCTATCTCTTAAAGGTTTTGTTTCTTGTCTAAACTGTGCCTCTAATCGCTTTCGCTCTTTTCTATCAGGCGGCTTTTGAGCATTCGATTCCCTAGATAAACTTGATTCAGCGTCACCTTCACGTTTAAGTTCGCCTCTAGTGGCGTTCAGCATCCAGTTTCTGTAATCATCCAAGTCGCCAGCAAATGCGCTCACCTGACCTGCGTCCACCAAATAAAAATCATCGCAAACCGACGCTAATAGATAGCGGTCGTGCGACACCAGTACTATTGCCCCTTCAAAACTTTGCAGGGCAAAATTTAGCGCTTGGCGCATCTCTATATCTAAATGGTTGGTCGGTTCATCCAATAATAACAAGTTTGGTTTTTGCATCACCAACATGGCCAGCACCAGACGTGCCTTTTCACCTCCTGACATGGGCGCAACTTGTGCTAAGGCATCGTCACCGTGAAAGCCAAAGCCGCCAAGGTAGTCGCGCACCTCTTGCTCGGTCATTTTTGTGTCCAAACGCTGAATATGCGCAAAGCAACTAGATTGCATATCGAGCGCATCGACTTGATGTTGTGCAAAATATCCAAGGTGCAAGCCTGCAGAGCTAAGATACTCGCCGGACATAGGCGCAAGCTCACTGCTCAAGAGTTTAATCAAGGTCGACTTACCTGCGCCGTTTTTGCCCAGTAAACCAATGCGGCTGCCAGGCACAAGATTTAAGTGGACTTTCTTCAAGATGGGCGTTTGTGAATATCCGACCTGCACGTCTTCCATCTTTATAAGGGGATTGGGTAGTTTGGCGGGCGGTTCAAAAGAAAAAGAGAAACCGCTGGATTGAAACACAGGAAGCACTTCTTGCATTTTTTCCAGTTGTTTAACGCGACTTTGTGCTTGTTTTGCTTTACTGGCTTTCGCTTTGAAACGCGTAATAAATGACATTAAGTGCTCGCGCTTCTTTTGCTGCTTCTCAAACTCGCTAGCGGCGAGTTTTATTCTCAGCGCTTTTTGTTTTTCGTACGCAGAGTAGCCACCGGTGTAAGGGACTAGCGTCTGATTTTCAAAACTCACAATATGATTAGCGCAATTATCAATAAAGACTTTGTCGTGAGAAATCAGCAGCAATGTGCCTTTATAAGTGGCTAACCAAGACTCAAGCCATAGCACCGCGTCCAAATCAAGGTGGTTTGTGGGCTCATCTAGCAACAGCATATCGGAAGGACATAACAGTGCTCTAGCTAAATTTAAACGCATTTGCCAGCCGCCTGAAAACTCACTTAATGCGTTACTCAGTTGCGCTTTTGTAAAACCTAAGCCAGATAGTATGATGGCCGCACGCGCCTCAATATCGTAAGCACCCGCTTGAGCGAGCTTTTCGTGTATTAGGCCAATTTTATTGCCATCGCCCCCCGCCTCTATCGCTTGTTGCTCTGCTCTAAGTGCTACGAGTTTCGTATCGCCTGCAATGACGTATTCAAGCGCGCTTTCTCCCTTATCCACTACGCTTTGAGCAACAGCAATCACTTGCCAGTCTTTTGGATAGAAGAACGTGCCCTCATCAGGCGACAGCTCCCCCAAGAGCATCGAGAACAAACTGGACTTTCCGCAACCATTGCGCCCGATAATAGCGACTTTATGACCGGGGAAAATGTCCAAATCCACTTGTTTTATCAGTGGCTTGATACCTCTATACAAAGAGAGTCCTTGAAGCTTTAGCATGGGATACTAACCATTTGTTTTCAGCGATTTTCGAGCAGTAGATTGTGTGCGCGCAAGCATAGCAAATTCATCAGCCTTGATCATTAAGTGCGCAATCGCGGTATAAGCACACATGAAAGATAAAAAAGTTAAAAAACGCTTCATTGCTGGAGCGACCTGTCCAAGCTGCAAAGCCCTTGACACACTGATGCTCTACTTTGAAAACAATGTCGAGAAGATTGCGTGTGTCAAATGTGACTACGCTGAGAGTCAAGCGAATACTGAAGTGGCGCAAGCGAGCAAAAACGATGCGGGTGTGATTGGGGTGTTTAAACCCTAATTGACCTCATCCATGGTCTTGCGAACTGCCGCCTTCCAAGCTTCCCCGACAGATTTGGAAACACTAAACCGTCAACGTAGGGCGACCTTCCTAAGCTGTTAACTCTAAGACGCATCATTGACTGCATTGCTATCGATGACTACAATCTTAGCAAGTATTAAAGCTTGGGGGAAATCAATGGCGGTGGTGACAATTAGAAATCTTCCAGACGAGACCAAAGAAGCGCTGCGGATTCAGGCGGCATATGCTGGCGTTTCTCTCGAACAATATCTTCGCAACATATTAAATAAAGTCTCGCAACAAGGTGCTAAGCAAGAAATGCAGATCACCGAAATTGCAGCAGAATATTTTAGCAATGCCCAGGTTGAAAACTTGGATTTACCACCTCGCGGCTCAAGGCGAGAAGTGCCCAATTTTGATAAATGATTGTATTAGACACTAACATCATCTGAGAGCTAATGCGCCCCTTCCCCGATGCCACGGTCTCGCGTTGGCTAAAAAAACAAAGCATTCAACACTTGTATACAACGTGGATAAATATTGCAGAAATACAGCGTGGATTGGATCGTTTACCAAACGGAAAACGAAAAGAAGCATTGAAGCTTAGTTTTATCGGGTTTGTTACGCATGCATTTTCATCAAGAGTGCTATCGTTCGACCAACAAAGCGCAAGGAATTATGCCGCCCTATCGACTAAGCGTGAACAGGCTGGATATCATGTCGACCCTGTAGACATGATGATAGCGGCAACGGCGCAAAGTCGCTCATTCGCTGTTGCCACGAGAAATACTGCAGATTTTACTTGTTGCGGGATAGAGCTTATCAACCCTTGGGATTTAGAGATAATCAGGAAACCGTAGCGCGCTAAAATGAAGCAATATCAGCTTCAGTGGATTAACCATCCGAGTGAGAGATGGTCAATAGTGCGGTGGCAATTCAATCCCATCGTTTACTTGCTCATCTTCTGTGGGCATGCTCTTTAGCTTTTCAACCATACGTTCACATAGCTTTTCTAACCTTTGGATTTGGCTTTGTTGCTGGGTAACAATCTCATTGAGCTGCTCTATTGTGTCTTCCTGATAAGCCACTTTGACTTGAAGCCCTTCAATTTCACTTTGCAAGTGTGCAATGTCTGACATGTATGGTGTCCGTTATTGTTTTAAATTCCAACGCGCGAAATTACCGCTACTGGCAATGGAAGCGGGAAATAGCTTATCGCCTCTTTGATCAAACCCCACTGCGTACACGACTGCAGATTGTGGCGCAGGGCCCTCACTTGACGCTACCCGCCATTGCTGAAGCTCCTCTCCGTCTGCTACATTCCAAAGCATCAACCTTTTTGCTGGCGAGCCTGTTAGCAAGTACTTACCATCTTGAGAAAAGTCTGCGGCGGTAAATATAATTTGACGTTCTATAAAATCGAGTTGACTGATTGCCTGCCCACTCTGCACATCCCAAATTTGGGCATCGTTTTGGCCATCAGCGGTAAATGCGTATCTGGCCTGTTGATCGAGTTTGACTTGCGTCACTCGGTTAGGATGCTGAAACACATGAATGACCTGACCGGTGTCAGTACTCCATAAGTAAGCACGGTAATCATTACCACCGCTTAACGCGTATTTTCCGTTAGCGGATAAATCGACAGAATTCACCTTGTTTTCGCCGTGCCCTAAAAACTCGATTCTTCGCTCTGTCCCAGGTTCAAAGAACATCACCATGCCACTTGCTCTTGCCACTAAAACACCTTTAGCACGGTTGCTTATCGCAACATCTTGTATAGTCGACTGATCAATGCGCCAAAAGCCTAACGGGTCTCCAGTTTCCATACTCCACAAAGCGAAAGCTTCGCTATCAGAAGACACTACAAATGCATCGTCTGGTGAAAAACGGACATTATCTACCAGATTCATGCCGTCGCCTTGATGTTGCCAGCGATAAAGCTCTCTATTTTCACCATGTGAATATACGCTTATCGCACCACTCACCTGAGATACCACCGAAAACTGACCGTTCGCACTTATGTCAGCTGCATATACGCCAGATTCGGATAAGTTTATTCGGCTTGCGGGGCTTGAGTCTGGTACACTGCACCCCACTAAGATAAGCGATATACCAACGAATGCACCCGCTAGAGTAAATTTGTATTTGACTGGATGATGCATATTGCAGATAAGCATCTTACTCTCGATTGAAGTGAACTTTTAATGCTTGAGTATATCCTATCGAAGCGATGACAATCCAACCTTCAACTGGAGATAACTATGAAAAAGGCTTACATAGCCGCGGCAATAGCCACCACTTTTTTTATCAGTGCCTGTGAAACTGGGAAGAATGAGGAACAAGCCGATGTTGTAATGGCACTCGAAACAGACACACAAAAGCAATCATATGCGCTTGGCGCAAACATGGGCCGATTTTCTGCAGACACCTTTGAAAAACAAGAAAGTCTGGGGATGGAGGTCGATAGAGCAGCACTTGTAGCTGGATTTGAAGCAGCATTGAACGGTAATTCGCAGCTAAGCGACGAAGAGATCCAAACACTCAATACTGCGGCTGAAGCTGCTTTTAGAGAAGCGCTTCAGGCAGAAGCGGAGCAAACCGCTGCTGCCAACATTGAAGCCGGCAAAGCTTATCTTGCAGAAAACGCTCAACGCGAGGAAGTTACGGTAACTGAATCTGGTTTACAGTATGAAGTGCTTAGCGCAGGTGAAGGTGCAAGCCCGGTCGCAAGCGATACTGTAACCGTGCATTATCAAGGTACTTTGATTGATGGTACCGAATTTGATTCGTCATACGGTCGCGGTGAACCTGCCTCTTTCCCATTGAATCGTGTGATTTCCGGTTGGACTGAGGGTTTGCAGTTAATGCAAGAGGGCGCAAAATATCGCTTCCACATCCCATCAGATTTAGCTTATGGTGCACGAGCAACGGGCAGCATTCCTGCAAACTCAACGTTGATATTTGATGTAGAATTGCTTTCAGTGCAAACACCAGAAGCGCCTGAAGAATAAAACGCAAGCTTGCAAAAACAAGAAAGCGGCCTAATTAAGCCGCTTTTTTTGAATACTGTTAAGACACTATTATTGAGCTCGTGTACTGGGCGTCTTCAGAAGCCAACGCCCGATGAAGAAAAACACAACGCTGATAACTATCGCGAGCGGGAACCATTTATCGTAATTATTGGTAATTACGGCGATACCTGTGAGAGCAAAAGTTAATACGCTTACAATGATTAAATTAATGGCAATAAACTTGATAGACATGCCATACAAAGAAGGCCTGTTATTATTGGAGTCGTTATTGGTCATATTCATGGTATACCCCCACTCACTCCATGATACTATATATGCATCCATCGTCTACCTCTAAATAGACATTTATTCTTAAATATTGTTCATTTTTTAAACAAAAATATGCGTACACCCCTAATTACTCCAATTGGATATGCGAAACTGAAACAAGAGCTTGATTTTTTGTGGCGGGAAGAGCGGCCAGAAATCACCAAAAAAGTGACTTGGGCGGCCAGTTTAGGCGACCGCAGCGAAAATGCGGATTATCAATACAACAAAAAACGTTTGCGTGAAATTGACCGGCGCGTGCGATACCTTAATAAGACTCTTGAGCGCTTAAAGGTTGTGCACTACCACAAAGACCAAGAGGGCAGAGTCTTTTTTGGTGCGCACGTGAAAATTGAAAATGACGACGGCGACATCAAGCAATTTCAAATTGTGGGCTATGATGAAATTTTTGGCAGAAAAGATGCCATATCCATTGATTCACCCATGGCGCGCGCACTGGTAAAAAAAGAAGTGGGCGATGAAATTGAAGTGCGCACCGAGTCTGGAAAATTCTATTGGACCATTGAATCGATTCACTACGATAAGTAAGTCGTTTTTATAAGCCGAGACGGTTATAATCCTCATCAAGGCTTACCTTCATTATTGCGGCATATTGCGCGCACAACATAACTAGTAGAGAACTCACCGAACAATGATAAACCAACTCATTGCCAAGGAAATTGGCGCTAACGTTTCACAAATTGATGCTGCCGTTTCCATGCTGGATGAAGGCGCGACCGTTCCCTTCATTGCCCGCTATCGAAAGGAGGCAACGGGTGGCCTTGATGACGCTCAATTGCGAAACCTAGAGCAGCGTTTGGGATATTTGCGTGAGTTGGAAGAGCGCCGCAATGTCATTCTTAAGTCCATTAGCGAGCAAGGAAAGCTAGACGCTGCACTGCGAACTAAAATCGAACAAGCGAGTAGCAAAACGATTTTAGAAGATTTGTATTTGCCATATAAACCAAAGCGCAGAACCAAAGGACAAATTGCTATCGAGGCAGGTTTAGAAGCTCTCGCTGAGCATCTGCTAGAGACCCCAAATACTGACGCCGAATCCCTCGCAGAAACATACATTAACCAAGAGGCGGGGATTGAAGACAGTAAAGCCGCACTGGATGGCGCCAAATTTATTTTAATGGAGCGCTTTGCCGAAAACGCCGATGTTCTGGGCGCTTTACGTAACCGATTGACGAAGCATGCGCATCTCACCAGTGCGTTAATCGACGGTATGAAAGAGAAAGGCGAGAAGTTTTCTGATTATTTTTCCTATAGCGAGAAATATCTGTCCATTCCTTCACATCGCGCGCTCGCCGTATTTAGAGGAAGAAATGAAGGTGTTCTTTCAGTCAATATTGACGGAGAGCCTGAAAAAGAAGGCCTGCAAAAGACGCAAGCTTACGAAGATATCATCATCAAAACGCTCAGCTTAGATATGGGGCATGACAGCACATCAACTCGAAACAAATGGTTAAGCACCGTCGTGCAATGGACATGGAAAATTAAACTGAGTCTTCACCTGGAAACAGAACTGTTCAGTGCGCTACGAGAAAAAGCAGAAAAAGAAGCCATTCACGTTTTTGCAAATAACTTAAAAGACTTACTCATGGCGGCGCCTGCGGGCCCTAAAGTCACCATGGGATTGGATCCAGGCATACGTACAGGCGTAAAAGTTGCGATCGTAGATGCTACCGGCAAAGTAATTGCCACCACGACTATTTTCCCCCACGCCCCGCAAAATCAGTGGGACAAATCCCAGCGCACCCTCGCGATGCTGTGCAAGCAGCATAAAGTAGATTTGATCAGCATAGGCAATGGCACCGGCTCGCGTGAAACCGACAAGCTGGTTGCACAAATGATGAAGGCAGAGCCTGATTTAGGACTTCAAAAAATCATGATCAGCGAAGCAGGCGCATCTGTGTATTCCGCCTCAGAGCTAGCCTCATCGGAATTGCCTGATTTAGATGTGTCTTTGCGTGGAGCGGTATCTATTGCAAGGCGTTTGCAAGACCCTTTGGCAGAACTGGTAAAAATTGAACCAAAAGCAATTGGTGTAGGGCAGTATCAACATGATGTGAATCAGAGCCATCTTGCGCAATCGCTGGATAACGTGATCAAAGACTGTGTAAATGCGGTGGGGGTTGACCTAAACACCGCCTCGCCCGCGCTATTGGCGAATGTGTCAGGATTAAATAAAACGCTGGCAAGCAATATTGTGCTGTTTCGTGATAAACACGGGCGTTTTAACAGTCGCAAAAACTTATTAGACGTTGAACGCTTAGGGCCAAAAGCATACGAGCAAGCCGCTGGTTTTTTACGCGTGATGAATGGCGATAACCCACTTGACGCCAGTGCTGTTCACCCTGAAGCCTACAAAGTGGTCGAAACCATTGTGCAAAAGTCTGGCATTGCAGTAAATGACATGATTGGCAAACAAGACGTGCTAAGAACGCTCAAGCCACAAGAATTTGTTACCCCAGAATTTGGTTTACCTACCATCAGCGACATTGTCAGGGAGCTAGAGAAACCCGGACGAGACCCGCGCCCTGAGTTTAAAACCGCCAGCTTTAAAGAAGGCGTTTCTGAAATCACCGACTTGGAACCGGGCATGATTTTGGAAGGTGTAGTAAGCAACGTTGCCAATTTCGGCGCATTCGTGGATATTGGCGTACACCAAGATGGCTTGGTGCATATTTCTGCCATTACGAACAAGTTCATCAAAGACCCCCGCGACGCAGTTAAAACCGGTGAAGTGGTCAAAGTTAAAGTAATGGAAGTGGATGCCAAGCGCAAGCGTATTAGCTTGAGTATGCGTTTGGATGACGAGATCGCGATTCAGTCATCAGGCGCAAATAAGGGCAGTGAAAATAGAAAGCCTCATTCCAAACGCAGTGACAAGTCGCCCCAAGGACATAAGCGTGATTTAAGAAGCAAAGCCAATGCTGGCAGCGCTAATGCAGCCATGGGAAATGCTTTTGCAGAGGCGTTTGCGAAAGCGAAAAAGTAGCATCACGCGAAAGCATTGTAATTGCTTCCTGAAGCCTCCGATGGATTGAATTCAGTATGCGAGTTGTATGCGTTTATAGCTCTTGAATTCGCGGTGGACGTTGCTTGCGAAGAAGATGTACCAGGGTCGTTTGTGTCTTTTTCAACCGCTTGCTTCGCCACTTCCGCTCTTGCAGCTTGTTCTTTTTGTTGGGCTTCTGCTGCCACTTTAAAGTCTTGAGGTGACGGCTCGGCAGGGGCTAAAGCCGCGGCTCTCACCACTTGCATCTTATCAATGGTATCTTCGGGCTTATTGGCTTCGCTGACATCAATGGATACTTCGCCGCCTACGGCATATTGTTTACCGTCTGGTCCAGTTTCAAAGTCATAACTTGGCGCGCCTGCATATTGCCCGCCTACTGCAGCATGCGCTTGTTCATGCAGGCGTACTTCACGATCGCGATCTTTAAGCTCCTGAATCTTTTTGTCATCACTTTCTTGCTGTTCTTTATCTTGCTTAAGCTCAAGTGCCTTGCTTTGTTCGGTATCTTGGCCTGTCGATACTTGAGCAGATAAGGTCGATTGCGCGGGTGAACCTTGACTTAGGTTTAGATAATTGAAGTTGCTTGATGCCGTACCGATATTCATACAAAGCGCACCTTATGCAAATACATCAATGATGCTGCCGAGCATTTCATCACTGCGCCGTATTACTTCAGCGGAGGCTTGTGCTTGCAGAGATGCGCTTTTCATATCTATGGCTGATTGAGTGAAATTTACATCTCGCGCTGAGCCATGGGCAAAGGATGACGCCGCGTCTGACATTTGCGATGAGGCACGCTCAAAGCCTGCGATACCGTTTTCCAGGGCAGAAGATCGCGATCCGTTAACGATTGTTGGCAGCGTATTAATGGCTAAAGCCTCTGGCGAAATACTGTTCATTTATGTCAGACTAAAAACGTTTCTATACGGTCAATATCGGCGGGCTTTTCTATATCTTTAGGATTTTTATCGCTTTAATTAGCAACGGACATCGTCTGTAGTGCTAAAGTATGCCAAAGTCGCTTGGTGTTAACACAGATATGGTTTTTAGTTTTGAACAAATCTGACGGTCGCATATGTCTCTTGAGTTTAATTGATGAATGCAAAACTACCCTTATTGCGAGAGGACAGTGCCATGAAACAAAGAAAAAGGCTCGATTTATAACGTAGACCTTCAAAACAACAGTTTTGCACCACGCCTTAACCAAGATTTTCGCGACAATTGAGCAAATCTGTAACACATTCCCTGTAGCTCAGGACTCGTAATAAAGATACCCTGACCTTCGTCAGAGTGACGTATCGTCGGTCGGGGCAAGGCATTTTCCTGTCGTCATGGCGAAAGCCTAGATCTTCCCATGGATGATGAGCCCTAAAAACTAGCAAGGCTCAGTCAAAAACTGTAATATCGCATATCCGACGCTACACCATCATTTTAAAAGGAATTTAGATGAGAAACATTTTCATATTCGTTTGTTTAATCACGCTCTTAAATACGACCCACGCCGCCACCTCCATTTCGCTCGAAAGCGATCCCGGTGATTGGATTGGAGGTGGTACACCCCATTTCTTGGAGGGCGATTTCACGGTATCACTTAGCGATAGTGTTATAAGTATACAGCATGATAGTGGCTTTGATTTTCTATTTGTCCCACCCAACAATAGGATCCTTGAACCTAATGTCTTCTTGGATGCGGAAAGAGCACCATTTAGAGGGCCACTGAATCCCGGGATGGATGTCGGTTCTTCAGGTCGTGGATGTAACACAATTGCGGGTGAGTTTTACATTTATGAATTAGATTTTGAAGGTAACAATCAAAAACTGGCAATGGACTTTGTTCAATATTGTGATTCTAATACGTCGAAATTGACCGGAAGCATTAGGATTGACTCAGATGTTGAAGTCCCTTATACCCAACCTATCGCTGTTATTCGAGTCGGCTCACAGTCAATCGTAGAGGGGCAAACCGTCGAGCTTAACGCTAGCAGCTCGTTTTCTTCAGTGAGCGATATTACAAATTATCAATGGGAAAAATTAGTAGGTCCAGAATTTATATTCGACGCCACTGATACCGAAACTGTTAACGCAAGCATATCGGATGACATCGCTTTAGGTGGAGAAGTAATTGTTGTCAGTTTGACTGTGACCGACGCTACGGGAGCACAGAGTACTAGCGATATGACTCTAGACGTAAAAAGCAAAAGCGATCCAATGACTTTCTTCACAATGAGTAGTGAATCAGGCGACTATATTGGTGCAGGTATGAATTGGTTTTATAACGAAAACAATAGCACCATCTCCGCATCACGTAATTACGATAACGGCGTTTCTTTATCAATAAATGGAAGCGAATTTTGGTCAGCTGATTTTGCTGCTCCTGATGACGCCGAGCTAGAGAATGGCGTGTATGAAAACGCTACCCGCTTTCCTTTCCAAGCACCAGACGTTCCTGGTTTAACGATTTCTGGAAATGGTCGAGGTTGTAACAAAAACTACGGCGCATTCGATGTACTTGATATTGTTCAGCAAGAAAATACCGTGACATCTTTTAGAGCTACCTTTGAACAGCATTGTGAATCTTTGTCTGCGCCTTTACTGACAGGCGAAATAGCATTTAACTCTTTAGATTCGAATGTTCCAAAAGCAAATGCGGGTGAAGATATTGAAGTTCTAGAAGGTGATGTGGTCAATCTAAATGGCTCAGATTCATTTGATGACACCGGCTCGATAGTTAGTTACCAATGGCTTACTGAGCGCGATGATGTAGCATTCCAAGGTGGAAATACTTCTCGCGCTAATTTCACCGCGCCTGAGTTAGGCGACAGAGTCAAGAGTGACAGTTTAGAATTAACTATCTTGGTAAAAGACGATGAGGGTTATAAAGCACAAGACAGCGTTACGGTGACAGTTTTACAAAACAATCAAGCGCCAGTCACTTCGGATGACAGTATTCGTGTTGATATCAAAGGTACTGTGGATATCTCACCCTTGTCGAATGATAGCGACGAAGATGGAAGCTTATTGTTGGATTCGATTGAGATTGTCAGTCAACCCGCTGCTGGAAGCCTAGTTATTAGTTCGCAAGGCGTGGTGACGTATACACATACGGGTGACGTTAGCATAGATGATACCTTCACATATACCGTTAAAGACAATGATGGTGCAACATCGAATGTTGCGACGGTAACCGTTAACGCAGCAGAGAGTGCTCCAGCTCCAGTGACACCACCGCCACCACCTGCGGAGAGTTCTTCTGGAGGTGGAGCGCTTCAGCCTCTTGTCTCGATAGGACTACTTGCTCTAGTATTGATTAGACGACGTCGACTTTATAAAAGGTAAACAATGAAGTGCAGTGTCTTAATGCCGATTGCTACTAAGACACTCACTTTTACTTGAGTCTCTTAGTGAAATGACAAAAACTCGGTTGAGCAATCATTGACCTTCCCGCAACTTCGGCTTCGAAGGCCGACATAATCCCTTGGTAATCACATTACTACACTTAAGTTCATTCATATAATCACTTGTATCAGCTAGTTTAAACATCCAGTGTGTTTATAAAGTTAAAAATATCATCTAGCACCGCTTGAGGATGACTCACAAAGGGTGCATGAGAGGCTTTCGGGTAAGTGATAGAATTCGAATGCTTACTGCATTCGTCAATGAGTGGAATAGCTTGATGTGGCACAAGGGAGTCCAAGCGTCCGTATAGATGCAATAAGGGGCAAGTGACTTGCCACAGCTCAGCTCGTAAATCAGACTTTTTAAGCAACTGAAGCCCAAAGGCCAAGGTATCGCTATTGGCAATTGGCCTATCTTTGATGGCCTGAAGCATCTGCTGAATATGCACCTTTGCATTGCTTTGCCCCATGCTTTGTAAGGCAATAAAGCGTTTTAGTAGCTTTTCGTGATCTTGCGTAAGCTGCTGATTAAATGCCTCAAGCACGTCTGGCTTAATCCCCGGCCATAGTGTATCTGAGCCGCTGCTAGTTTCTTGTAAGAATTTAGGAGAACTGCACATGGTAACAACCCCTAACAAATCTGAGTCACATGCTTTTTTATGTGCGGGTGTGTTTGACCCGTGAATGGCAATTTGTTGCGCCACAAGCCCGCCGAGAGACCAACCGATGAGTAGACATCGCTTTGGCAAGCGCTGCGCCGTGTCGACAGCTATTTGGGACAAACTCGAGCAGGCAGACGAGCTATTGAAAGCATCGCCATAACCGGGTAAATCAATCGCTTGAACACTAAAAGAAAGCGTATCTCTACTCGAAAAACCTCGCGCTAGCATAGTGTTCAGCTGCATAAGAAAGTCTTTAAAAATGCCGCTATTTGTCCCCCATCCATGAAGAAGAACGATGTTGAGCGCAGAGTCTTTGGGGGATTGTTTAGGTGTATCAAGCTGTGATCGGTACATAAATCGTGAATACTCTTTTTGTTAGATTACTTATTGGCTTGTGAATCATGCCCCGCGTATTCTTTTCCGGCGTTTGGGCAAACTAATACTTTCCAACTAAAAGTACAGGAGATTAGTAACGCACTAAGCAATATAATCTTGTTAGTAAAACAGAGTCATGAAATGTAAAAGGCTGAGTATCTCGTCATGGATATCGCGAGGCAAGCGAAAGTTGCGGCGCTACAAACCCTACAAGTTTGCAAGAGCTACTTTGGCTTGTTGTCACCAGATGCTTTCAGGTTTCATAAGCATTGTTATATTTGTCGGCAGTCTAGTGCCGCCATTGTATGCGAATACTGTAATAAAGATATCGCGCTACCGCATTTTACGACATTGGGCACTGACTTGCTTAACACACCCACTATTCGTAAACATTTGGTATTGCCTTATTATCATGAGCTGCACGCAATCGGAGAATATAAGGGCGTGTTAAAACAACTTATTAATAAGCTTAAATTTTCCAATCAAATGCTGGCTTGCCAGGTGCTCCATCATTTTTTTGAAATCTACGTGCTCCAGCGGCTGCGTCAAGTAAGCGAACTGCCCGATGCACTTGTACCCATCCCCCTTTCTAAATGGCGCTATGCAAAACGCGGCTATAATCAAGCTCGCGAGCTTGCAAAAGCAATTTCATCAGAGACCGACATTCCCATACTCGATGCACTGGTTAAACATACTCACACACGTGCGCAAAGTGAACTCTCTCGTGAGCAGCGGCTGCAAAATGTTGAAGGGGTGTTCAGCTTGGCGCAAGTCATTAACTGCTCGCATATTGCCTTAGTGGACGATGTGATGACAACCGGCGCAACGATTAACAGTGCCTGCGAAACTATTGTGAAACAGTATCCTGAGATGAAAATTTCGGTCTGGGTGATGGCGCTTACACCATCACCCCAATCAAAAAAGCCTTAAAGCGTGATTTTACAGCAATGGCGACATGTAAATCGCATTAGACATAAGCTTATTGGTACCGTCCCAATAACCTCTAAAATGCACGTTATCTACAAAGGCAATCACGACACCTTGACCAACAGGATTGGCCACAACAGCTGCAGTATTGGCCACCAGCTCTGCCATTTCAGGCGAGCTATATCCGGCGGCGAGTGGTTTCTCAACGTAGTTTGCCACTTGCGTGAAAGGGTCATCGCTGCTTTTAAGCACAAAGTTGTTGGTTTTAAATAGCGGTAATTGCTCACGCTGATAGCCAAAGAAAAGCGGATGAGTCAAATCGATATCAGCCATGAACACCGCACCCGCAATGCGCTTTTTGGATGCCAGCGCCTGTTTATCAGCAAATTGCAAATCGTCAAGCGGGAAGCTGCTATCTACCGTTTCATCTGACAATAGCTGATTTTCAATCCAGCCTTGTTTCGCAAACCATTCAACCGCAGTTCTTTGACCTACTAAGGTTCCCCCCGATTTGACCCAATCCTCAATTTTTGAAGCCGTCTTTTTGTCTACCGAACGATATTGACCGGAAGCAAACACAACATGCGAATAGCGAGATAAATCAACACTGTCTAAATCGCTTAAATCTATCAGACTCGCAGGAATACCCACTCGGGTATCTAAGTAGTGCCATATTTCACCCACTTCATATTGGGATGTGCCTTTACCGCCAACCATGAGGACGTTCGGTTCATAAACTGGTACGAAACTGCGGCTACCAAAATCAATGCCTGAAGAAGTCAATCCGGTATTAATACTGTGTATTTTGATGTCAAATTCGCTTTGCGCTTTTGTCAATATGTTGAATAGGTCGTCGGGCTGCTTTAAGGCAGTAGCAATCATCACGCTACCCGGTGCAAAGCTCATCGCATCTTGCGTATCGGTGCGACTGGTAAACGCTTTGCCCGCTATTCGCGCCTGCACACCTTGCTCTAAAAGCGATTGCAACATAGCGGGCGCGTTTGACGAATGCCATTCAAACACATAGGCGTAGGCGTTGTTTTCCAATCGACCTTGCGCGCTCTGACTTGAGCGCCAGGTTTGTTGTACCGTATCTAGCTTTCGCCTTTGAGATTGTTCAACCGCGTCATATTGCAAATTAAACGCCATCGCAATATTCCAGTTCGATACATCGTAGAAGGTATTATCAACAAAGCTTGTGCGCTCGCTAAATAAAGAGCGGATTAATCGGTACTGAGCCTGATCCAGCGGGATGTAAATGCTTTGTCCCGCTTCATAGTTTACATCGTCAATGTCAAAATCCTTTTCAAGCACTTCGTAATTGATTTGATGCGCACTCAAAATACTCAGCATACGGCTGAAACGCTGGGTATCCTTACTCGCGCTGACAACAAAACCATGCAAATCATCGTCATCAATGAGCTTCTGGGTATCGTTGAAAAACTGACGCTGGTAATTAGCAATAGCGGATTTTGTGGCCATCGCGCCTTCAAAGGTCGACAGTGAAGTCGTAAATTGATTTTGAATAGTACGCCCAAACTCGACCAAACCATTGATGGACTCTTGCGCGTGACCGCGACTACTGGCTTGCTCAAACAAAATACCAATGCTGCCGTGAGCATCTGGATAGGTTGAGCCTTTACCATAGTAAAAATCGTCAAAAGATTCTTCGGTAAAATATAGCTCGTTATTATTGTCTAGCGCAGCGGCATGGAACTTCGCTAACGCATTGGTTAAAGTGACGTTTTTATCTGGAGTCCATGGGTTTTTGCGTGAAGGCACACCAGGTTGAAAAAAGAAGGTGCTATTAGTGCCCATTTCATGAAAGTCAGTCAAGATGTGCGGGCGCCATTGATGAAACTGCTTTATACGCGCCTTTGACTCAGGATGAGTTAGCAGTAACCAGTCACGATTCAAATCAAACCAGTAGTGATTGGTTCTGCCAGACGGCCAATGCTCTTTATGCTCTCGGTGCATGGGGTCTGACACCAAATTGTAGCCTTTGTGCATATTTGCCCATTGTGCAAAGCGCGATAGGCCATCCGGATTGAGAGATGGGTCAAGTAAGACCACATTTTCAGATAAAAGCTTGGTCACTTCTTCGCTTTGAGAGGCGGCTAAATGATAAGCCACCAAAAGCGATGCATTACTGCCAGAAGGCTCGTTACCATGTACACTGTAGCCCATGTAGATAAACAATGGGTCGTCTGCAGATGCAGCCTCGCCGGAACGAAGACGCTCCAAATGAGCTTGCCGCATTTGCTCTACATTGCTTTGATTCTCTGGCGCAGTGATCGTTAACAAAACAAGCGGTCTTTGCTCGTGAGTGTATCCGGTAACTTGAAGGCTAATACGATCTGACGCTTCATCAAGCGCGCGCATGTAAGCCACAAGCTGATCGTGACGAACGTGCCATGTCCCTACCGGATAGCCTAAGACTGATTCAGGCGTAGGAATGCTGCTGTCATAGTTTTGATCACTTGGAAGATAGTCAAGATCACTGTCTACTGCAAAACTCTTAAAAGAAGCAGAGAGCGTGGCGAGAAGCGCTGTGAATAAGAATGCGGAAGTGGCGCAAGCCATAAAACGCGTAAACTTGCTTACGTTGGTGCTAATAGTTGTGTGCATACTTCACTCTTGTTTTGGCACATGAGCCTTTGATTTTGAGAAAGCTCAGTCAATTAATAAGAAGGATGGAAGTATAATTCTACACCTTTTTGCATGATTTAGATGAAAAATGCTTAATACTTGAGTGTTTTACTCAAGTAATTTTTGCTATTATCATTCCCATTCTAACGATATCACCATGATAGCTGTTCCATCAGGGCGCTATACATCTAAACTATGAGGTTGACATGATAAGCATTTCTGAGCCGGCCCAAGAACATTTTGGCAAATTACTCTCACAACAGGGTGAGGGAACGAATATTCGTGTATTCGTAGTAAATCCCGGCACATCAAAAGCAGAGTGCGGCGTTTCGTATTGCCCACCCGAAGCGGTTGAAGACACCGATTTGCGGTTTAACTTCAATGGCTTCGATGCGGTAGTCGACGCTGAAAGCGCACCGTATCTTGAAGAGGCAGAAATTGATTTTGTTACCGACCAAATGGGATCGCAACTGACGCTTAAAGCACCTAACGCTAAAGCGAAAAAAATTGACGATGACGCGCCACTTATCGACAGAATTAATTACTTAATTGAAAGCGAAATTAATCCCCAGCTTGCTAGTCATGGCGGCAATGTAATGCTGGTTGAAGTGACCGAAGATAAAAACGCAATTTTACAATTTGGTGGCGGCTGCAACGGTTGCTCAATGGTAGATGTTACCTTAAAAGACGGCATCGAAAAACAATTGCTTGAGCAGTTCGCGGGCGAAATTGTCGGCGTAAAAGATGCGACTGAACATGAGGCCGGTGAACACTCCTACTACTAAACTCTGACTCTTCATAAGAAACAGCGCTCAGCTTACAAAGCCTTAGCAACTTTAGCGCTGATAGGGTTGCGCGCCAGGCTCGCGCGCAACGACTAATGCGTAGTGCAAACCTAAACCTAAGCCTCGCCCGATTAGAAACGCAAACATCGCTACCCACAAACTCTGATTGCCAAAGCCTTGGAAAATAAATACGCAAGGCAAAAATCCGAGCAAAGTGCTAAGTATCATATTGTTACGCATGGTTTTGCCTTTTGTTAAGCCTACATATACGCCGTCAAACAGAAAACACCAGTGTGCTATTGCAGGCAATAAAATGATGACCCACAAATAAGCCTGCACACTTTCAATGAGTTTACTTTGGTTGCTTAAGAGCTGGATAATCTCCAATCCAAATATCCAGAATATCAAAGTGTATAGAAGCGCTGCAGCACTGGACCAAAACAAGCCAAGCATAACTTGCATATTGATAGCACTTTGCTTATTTACTGCTTCTGCCTTGTCAGATGAACCGCTGCGCTCACCGACTAATGCTTCTACAGCGTTTGCAATGCCGTCTAAACCCAGCGCGATTAAGGCGAAAAATTGCATCAAAATCGCGTTAATGGCAGCGGCCTCTGTGCCGTACTGAACGCCTCTTAAGGTAATAAATGCCAGGGTAAACTGCAGGAACAGATTACGAATGAGCATGTCCCAATTCAGCGATAGCAGAGGCTGCAGCTGAGAAAGTGCAAACCACGCTCTTTTTATATACACATTAGTGTGGCGTTGATGGATATAGGCAAATGACAATATACACAAACTGTATTCAGCAATAACGGTACCGGCAGCAACACCTTCTACGCCCATATTAAAGCCATACACCAAGCTTAAGCTCGCTATAATATTGATAACATTGACCAGCACTTGTAGAACCAAGATCACGCGACTTTTCTGCTGTCCGACCAACCAACCAATTATTGCCAAATTAACCAAAGCGGCAGGCGCACCCCATACGCGAACGTAATAATAGTCTTGAGTTGTCTGAGCCAGTTCTGGCGAGGCTTGCGCAAACCACAAACCTGCGTGCACAATGGCATATTGGAATACTAGAATAAGTATGGCCATACAAAGTGCAAAAACAGCCCCTTGCATGAGGGTTTTAATTTGGGTGTCGGCGTTTTTGCGTTTACTCTGAGCGCTTAAACCCGTGATCGACATTTTAATAAAGCCGCAAATCCAATAAAGTTGCGTCAAAATGAGACTGGCAATTGCCGCACCCGCTAAAAAATGCAGACCGTCCATTCGGCCCAAAATGGCAGTATCAACTAAGCCTAGTAGCGGTGTGGTAACATTGGCAAGAATGAGCGGAATGGCAATGCGCAAGAGCTTTGAATGTGCGTTTGCGTCGGTAAGTTTCATCTGTGCTTATCCACTGCCGAGAAGTTGCGCACAATAAGAGTAAAGGACCTACTTAACAAAACTCGATTATCCTGTGTTGACGCTGCGCAGATGGTGAATATCTAGAGGCATTATGAGAACACCCTTACCAATATCAAACAAGTGTTTAAAGACAATTTACATGCGCATTTGGCGGCTTATTACTGTCAGATGGCTTTTGATAATGTTGCCAGCGATTGCCGCGATCACCGTGCCTTACGCATACTCACAGCAAACCCTGTCAAAGTTCTTACCAACTCAAGTGGTTATTTTACAATACCATCATGTGGATAATGAAACCCCGCCGATTACTTCCATCAAGCCAGACGTGTTTTTAGCGCATATGGAGTATCTAAAGGAGAACCATAATGTGGTTCGCTTGCGAGACGCCATTGAGGCTATCAAGCAAAATCTACCACTGCCAGATAACGCTGTTGCCATCACCTTTGACGATGGTTATGAAAGCATTTTCAAACATGCGCATCCTATTCTAAGCGATTTTGAATTCCCCTATACCGTATTTGTGAACCCGGACAGCATCGAGCGCTTAAGCAATCAGCTAACATGGGATGAAGTGAATCAAATGAGCAAACTTGCAGATTTTGCGAATCATACACTGCGCCATATCCATTTACTAAACAAAGCACCCGGTGAAAGCAAAGCGCAGTGGTTAAATCGTATTATGGAGAATATCGCCCAAGCTGAAGCGGCTTTAGAGGAGAAAGTTGGCTATAGCTTAAAATGGTTAGCATATCCTTTTGGCGAGTACAATGGCGCAGTGAAAGAGCTGCTGAAGGAAGCGCAATACATTGCTTTTGCTCAGCACTCGGGGGCAGTTTCCTCCCATAGCGACTTTCTCGCCTTACCTCGCTTTCCTGCCGCCGGAATCTATGCAAATTTAGATACCCTGAAGGTCAAATTGAAATCCATAGCGATGCCGGTAAAACACCGCGAGCAAGCTGACAAAATCCGCGAACTAGACAGCGAACTCGACTCATTCAGTTTTTCATTAGACGATAGCTACCCTGCGATCATCGACGATATTAATGTGTCGCAATTTGCTTGCTACTTTAAAGGCGAACGCATTATTCCGTCACTACAGGGAATGAGCGTGAATATCCCCCTAAAACATCGTTTTGACACGGGACGAGTTCGCGTCAACTGTACTGCGCCAAGCAAGGCGCACAATGGCAGATTTTACTGGCACTCAGTCGCCTTTTTTACGCCAAACGAAGAGGGATTATTTGAGGACTAAAGCATTTAGGGCAAACAATAATGCTAAGGGTTACCGACACCCCTTTCCATTCGGATAAAAGACTGTTGAGTGGGCGCAAAATGTCGGGTATCTAAAGCGCTAAACCCATGTTTTTCATAAAAACCGACCGCCTGATGATTTTGTACATCAACGTCAAGTACCAATACTGATTTGCTCATATTTTTTGCGCATTCGACCGCATGAGCTATCAGTTGGCCACCTATTCCTTCCCCTTGACATTCATTGGCTACAGCAAGGTGACCAATGCAAAGCTGCGTGTCGCTTGGCGGTAAAAAAAGGCGCGCTAGCGCGTCATTAATGCTGATGATATGTTTTAGCTGCTGTGCACATAAGTGATTAGAAAGACTCGTTACAGTGGCTTGATGAAAGCTAGATGGCATTTCGTGATGCCAAAGGCTCATACAGCCTTTTACCTCTTGGTTTGAAGGTAACGTTCGCGTTTCTGCAACATAATGACGAGCACTACTATATTGCCCATCCACTTCTTTGCCCGCTAAACACAAATATTCATACGCCGCCTGACGTGAGCCAAATATATACGGGAGCAGGGGCTCTGCGGAGCTGAGTATAAGACTAGCCAGTACTTTGCTGTCACTCGCTTGGCCTTTGCGAATTGTCGTCATGTTGAATCACTTAACCACGCATCTGAGTGAACGCCAATGTTCAGCTTATATCGGCGCTCAATAAAATAGGCATGTCGGCTAAAATTTGCTCAACATCACTAATAGCAAGTTCGCCCGGGCTATGCTTGGGCTTAAAGCGACCGACGATATGTCCGTTTGGATTAATCACTACAATAGATGCGCTGTGATCCACTAGATAGTTCGGGTTGTCTGTGCTTTCAGAAATGGCATACATCATACCCATGCTGCGTACAAGGGGATACAGCACTTTGTGCTCGCCTGTCGCAGCTACGAAGTTATCATTGAAGTAATTCACATATTCGTTTAGCCGCTCTACGGTATCGCGATTCGGATCTACGGATAAAAACCATACTTGCAGAGGCGTTTGCTCAACGCTTTGTTGAAGCTGAGGATATACCTTATTTAACTCGGCCAAGGTAACAGGGCAGATATCAGGACAAAATGTGTAGCCTACGAATCCGAGCGTCCATTTACCCTGCAAATCAGCATTGGTCATACTGGTGCCGTCATGTTTAGACAATTCAAAATCGATTAACGCCCGTGGCTGTGGATACCAGTTCAGGTGCTCGGTTTTCTCCGACAGGGCTGAGGTGTGATCTTCGTCAGCATCATTAAATCCGGGGGGTGCGATAACAAGCGCAAGGTATAACCCTAACACCAACGACAGCGCCGCGATAAGGCCTATCCACTTGTTCTGCATAACACTTCTCCAAGCCGTCGATGATTACCTGACAGCATTAAACCAAATAATGATCTACTAGCAATATTACAAAAAGCAGCATCAGGTGCAAAATCGAAAATTTGAAGGTATCCATTGCGGTGTTTTCTGTTGGTTTGAATTTTAACTTTAAAGCCATGTACATAAAGTACGCGTTGAGCAAACTGGAACCGAGCAAATAAAACCCGCCACTCATGCCTGTGAGAAACGGTAGCAAACACACCGCACATAGCAGCAAAGTATACAAAACCACGCAGGTTTTGGTGAACTCAACGCCGTGAGTATTCGGTAACATTGGAATTTGTGCTTTTGCGTAGTCTTTTTCTCTGTGAATGGCCAAGGCCCAGAAATGCGGTGGCGTCCATGTAAAAACGATAAGCACAAGCAGTAGGCCATAAGCATGAATGTCACCGGTTACCGCAGTCCAGCCCAGTAAGGGAGGTGCAGCACCCGCTAAACCGCCAATGACGATATTTTGTGGTGTCGCGCGTTTTAAGTACATTGTATATATAACCGCATAGCCAACAAGGCTTGCCAGCGTGAGCCAAGCAGTCAGCATATTGACAAATACAGCCAGCAGAATAAAACCAACAACGCCCAAGGTGGCTGCAAAAAATAACGCTCTCGGCACACTTACTTTGCCGCGTGCAACAGGCCGGTTGAAGGTTCTGGCCATGATGCTGTCGATTCTATGATCAACCACATGATTAATTACCGCGGCCGCAGACGAAAGTAAACCTATGCCAAGCATGCCCGCGCTTAATATTACTGGGTCAACCCAAGTCGGCGTTGCCAGACACATACCCACCAAGGCGGTTAGCAACAGCAGCATAACCACTCTGGGCTTCGTTAATTCATAGTAATCACGCCATGTTGCGCCGCTACTAACTTTTGCTGTTACAATTGCCGGGTTTTTCATTGGGTAGTCCCTACCTTAAATTTTTTCACTGCTTTTTTCGATCTTTAGAATTTTCTACGGTCAGTATTTACGATACATAGTGTAAGTCATGAGTATCATGACCAACAGTAAACACGCAGCCACTGCATTATGCATGGTTGCCACCGTCAACGGTAAAGTATAGACCACATTACTGATGCCTAAACCTACTTGTACCGCTAATACAACCAACATTACGCCGGTCAAACGCTTCATTAAACTTGATGTCGCACGTTTGAAGATCATGAATGCAAGCCATGCTAAATATGCGACAGTGATAATTGCACCAAAGCGATGAAGCACATGCATGGTCACGCGCTCTTCGTAAGAATGAACGCCAAATTCGTAGTTCTCGGCAGCCGGGACGGAGAATGCGCCAGCAAAATCCAGTCTAGCCACCCAATCTCCCTCACAAATGGGAAGTTGCGTGCAAGCCAACGACGCATAGTTTGCCGATGTCCATCCACCAAGCGCGATTTGCCATACCAAAATCGCGATCCCGATTGCGCCAAATTTCGCAATCTTTCTAATGTGTGGATCGCCACCGGGTATTCGGTAGGGTGTCATCCGCAAATACAATATGAACAGACATGAGAGCACACTGAAGCCTCCCAACAAATGCGCCATGACCACGACTGGCAATAAATTCAAGGTAACGGTCCACATCCCCAACATACCTTGAAACGAGACAAGCACCAGCAGCAAAATTGGCAATTTAAAAGGCGCCACTTTACCTTTTGAGCGATTCATAATTGCCGCAACTGCTGTGAGTAGAATAATGAAACCAAGAGCAGCCGCAAAATAGCGGTGGATCATTTCATTCCACGCTTTTTCTGCCTCCACAGGACGCTCAGGAAAAGCCGCATTTGCAGCTTCAATATGATGCTCTTGCTGAGGCACGAGAACATGTCCGTAACAACCCGGCCAGTCTGGACAGCCAAGTCCAGCATCCGTTAAACGGGTGTAAGCGCCAAGCACAATGACGAATAAAGCCAAAAATATGCTTATTAACACCATTTTCTTCATGTTCGTTGTCTTTCCTTGAATTAAGCTTGCTAGCGCTAAGCTCTTACTTTCATTCTATCAAATACATACTTAACCAATTCGCGAGAGCTTCAATAGCTTTTTCATATCCAGGAGCATATCGCGACTGTCTAAAATGGCTTTTTCTCTGTTTTCGGTGAGCGGATACTTCAGAACAATGTTGTTAAGCGTATCGGCGATAAAAATAGCATCTAGCGGCACATCTTTAAACACTTTATTTACATTTTCCGAAGGTTTTTGTAACACTTCCGTTGCACTCATCTCAACGTTGGGGGAAGCGCCTAACTCAGCGATTTTCGCAAGCGCTTTTGCATCACTTTTTTCAGTCGAGATGAACAGCGTATTCACGCGGTCTGACTCTCTTCCTATAGCCGTTCGCACTTGGCTAACGCTGTATATCGCATTTTCACATGCACTGTCGCACTGCTCAGGAACGATATAAATGAAATGCCATTTTTTCTCTGCTTCCGCAAGTATGCTTTGAGCCTCAATGATTGGTTCTAAAAGCTCACCCTGATTGGTAGACGCCTTGTTAAACCAATCGTATTCAAGTGCAAACTTCGCAAGTATCACCGGAACGACGAAAACGATGATAAGTGCGATAAATGCAATTTTATTCTTGCTGTTTGCCATGACCTGTCATGCCCTTTTTTTGTTGTTGATAATGGTAAGAAGAAATACGGTTAAGCCCGCGATACCCAGGCCAAACCACTGAACTGCATAGCCTAAATGACGTTCAGGTGGCAGTACAACCACTTGCCAATCTCTGACAAAGTGTCCGCTTTTGTCTGGCTGTAAGCGAAGCGTAAACGGCAGAACATCTTTCCCTAAATGCTTTTCCATTTCAGCGAAATCAATTTGCTGCATTCGCACAGGAAACCGGCCGTAGTTAAAATTGGTTTCTTTAATGAGCATATTATCAGACGGAATGTACACATTGCCTATATGCTGATTTGCCGTTGGGATAATAACTTTCGGCAGTTGACGGCGCTCTGGAGTGCCGGGCACCCATCCAAGATTGACTAATAAGACGCCGTAGTTAGTTTGCACCGGAACGAGCACTTCATATCCAGCAACGGCATTGTTTAACTTGTTGTCAATGAAAAAAGTCTGATTGCCTAGTTCTGCCGTAAGCATCAATGGAAAGTCCACATAATCCTCAGGGGAATCGATAATCTCATCAATTGATAATGCAGACGCATCTTGACGAGATTCAATCTGTGCTAATCGGGCTTCTTTTTGCGCTTTACGATCTAATTGCCAAAAGCCTAAAAGAAACATAATGACAATGCAGATGATTGCCACTAAGGTAAAAAACAGTCTTAGCTTGTTTGTACTGCGCAACAACATGCTGGCCATTCACCTTAAGGAGTTTATTCTATGTTAGCAGTCAAAATCATCATCGGTGGCTTGCTGCTGTTCATGATTGTTAATTTGTTTTTTGCTATGAAAGTGATGTTAAAAAATGATCAAAGTGTACCTATGAGTCGCTTCATTGGCAGACGCGTACTCGCATCAGCAGTCATCGTCATTTTAATGTTGCTAGCGATAGCAACGGGGCTTATTACTCCGAATCCTCGACCGTACTAAACAAGCGCAAGATAAGGCTTGCATTACACATGCAAACCTATCGAAGTGTCACTATTACCATTTATTTACCGCTGATGTTACTTGCTTGTCTTAAAGTATATAAACAAAGAAGAACAACATTACCCAAACTACATCAACAAAATGCCAGTACCAAGCGCCCGCTTGGAAAGCAAAATGCTCTTTGGGTGTAAAATGACCTTTGACCACCCTAAAAAATAATACGATGAGAATAATCGTGCCTAAGGTTACATGAAGCCCATGAAAGCCAGTGAGTAAGAAAAAGGTATTGCCATACACACCCGATTGCAGCGTTAGACCTAAATCTCGGTAAGCGTGAACGTACTCGTATCCTTGCAAGCCTAAGAATATACAACCCAACAATATTGTTAGCCCAAGCATTAGGGTAAGCTGTTTACGCTTATCGTCTTCAAGACCCGTGTGGGCAAAATGTAGCGTAACGGAAGACACCAATAAAATAACGGTGTTAATCAGCGGCAGACCGTACCAACCCATAGGCGTGGTGGTAGTGCCATCGGGTGTTTGAACAAGCGGCCACATGGCCTCGAAGGTCGGCCACAATACTTCATTCGTCATCGCATTGTTGGATGCGCCACCTAACCACGGCACAGCAATGGTTCTTGCGTAAAAAAGCGCACCAAAGAAAGCAGCAAAGAACATCACCTCAGAAAATATGAACCAGAGCATGCCTTGGCGGTACGAACGGCCAAGCTGAGCACTATATAAACCGCTCATGGACTCATCAATTTGATTTTTAAACCAGCCCACAATCATCACGATTAAGGTAATCAAGCCAGCAAGCAGTACATAACCGCCAATGCCTGACTTATCTTTTGTCATCTCAACGGTTAAGTTAGCCGCGCCAACCGCGATTAAAAATAGGGCGACAGCGCCTACGATGGGCCAAACACTTTGCTCAGGTACGTAGTACTTTTGATATTCTTCTTGAGCTTCTTGAGCCATGTATATCTTCCTTATCTAAATGCTTGTGTCACTTGCCATAGCGACTATTTCTGACTCATCAGCCGAGGCAGTGATATCGTAAAGCGTGTATTGCAGGGTAAAAAATGTGATGTCCTCTGGGAGTTGAGGATCAATATAAAAAGTCATTGGCATCAATGCTTCATCGCCTGCTTTAAGCGGTTGATGCTTAAAGCAAAAGCATTCTGTCTTATTGACGTAAAGCGCAGCCGTGCCCGGAGAAATAGATGGAATGGCTTGCGCAATAATATCTTTTTTAACTGGGTTTCTGACATAAAATACAACTTTAGCCATTTCCCCCGGATTGACTTCAACGCGCTGTGTTTGCGCTTTAAACTCCCAGGGCATACCGCTGTTGGTTCGTGTAATAAAGTCCACAGTAATGGTGCGAGTGGTATCAATTTCCACAGCCTCATAAACCGCTGCTTCATTGCTGGGTTTACCATTAATACCAAGGGCATCGCATAACACATCGTAAAGTGGCACTAAGGCAAAGCCGAACCCAAACATCCCCACAACAACTAACAGCAATGTTGCCACGGTGCGCCCGTGTTTTTGCGCGGGCGCAGCAATATCTTGACTGTTATTTGATGACGGTTGTTTGATATTAAGTTCACTCATATAAGCATTATCACTTTTTATCTTTGTTTAGCACTTCTTCCATCTCGTTCGTGCTATTTAGCTGGTGTTATTTCACTACCGGCGGCGTATCAAAGGTGTGATAAGGCGCGGGTGATGGGATTTCCCACTCCAAACCTTCTGCACCATCCCAAACTTGAGATGACACTTTTTCACCTTGTTTGCGACAGGCTTTTATGATCAACGCTAAGAAAATCAACTGCGATAGACCAAAGGCAAACCCACCGATACTGATCCATTTGTTAAAGTCAGCAAACTGCAGCGCATAGTCGGGAATACGGCGCGGCATACCGGCTAAACCTACAAAGTGCATAGGGAAGAACAACACATTTACCGATACCAACGAACACCAGAAGTGCCATTTAGCAAGCGTAATGTCGAACATGCGCCCCGTCCATTTTGGTAGCCAGTAGTATACCGCGGCCATTATCGAGAATATGGCACCGGTGACCAGTACATAGTGGAAATGCGCAACAACGAAATAAGTATCATGGTATTGGAAGTCCACAGGAACAATTGCAAGCATTAAGCCCGACAAACCACCTATTGTGAATAAGATGATAAAGGCGATAGCAAATAACATCGGCACCTCAAAGGTCAAACTGCCGCGCCACATTGTCGCCACCCAGTTAAATACTTTAACGCCTGTGGGAACCGCAATAACCATTGTGGCGAACATAAAGAACATCTCAGCAAACACGGGCATACCTGTCGTGAACATATGGTGCGCCCATACAATAAACGATAAAAAGGCAATTGAAGCAGTGGCATATACCATTGATGCATAGCCAAAGAGTTTTTTGCGTGAAAACGTTGGCACGATTTGAGAGATAATGCCAAAGGCCGGCAATATCATGATGTAGACCTCTGGGTGACCAAAGAACCAGAAGATATGCTGGAACAAGACTGGGTCACCACCACCGGCTGCATCAAAGAAGCTTGTGCCAAAGTATTTGTCGGTTAATACCATGGTTACAACGCCAGCCAAAACCGGCATTACAGCGATTAATAAAAACGCGGTAATTAACCATGTCCAGACAAACAAGGGCATCTTCATGTAGGTCATGCCTGGTGCACGCATATTAAATATCGTCACAATAACGTTAATCGCACCCATAATGGAGCTAATACCCATGATGTGCACCGAAAATACAAACAGGGCAGTACTGTCACCGCTGTATGTGGTCGACAAAGGTGCATAGAAGGTCCAACCAAATGCCGGTCCGCCACCTTCAACGAAAAGCGACGACAAAAGAATAAGGAAGGCAAAAGGAAGGATCCAAAAGCTCCAGTTGTTCATTCTTGGCAGGGCCATATCAGGCGCACCAATCATCATGGGGACCAACCAGTTTGCCAATCCGGTAAATGCTGGCATTACCGCCCCAAAGACCATAATCAGACCATGAACGGTTGTCATTTGATTAAAGAAATTCGGCTCAACTATTTGTAGGCCTGGCTGAAACAGCTCAGCACGAATGACCATTGCCATTGCGCCGCCCACTAAAAACATAATGAAAGCAAACCATAAATAAAGTGTGCCAATATCTTTATGGTTAGTCGTTAATACCCAGCGCATTAAGCCTTTTGGAATGTGATGATGATGATCATCGTGGTCGCCATGAGCGTCTGGAGCATTTGCGATATCTGTTGCACTTGACATGTAAATTTTCTCCTACTGGCCATTCATGATGGCATTAACATCTTTTGCTTGAACCATTTCACCGGTGTCATTTCCCCATGCATTACGCTGGAAAGTAACCACCGCAGCGATTTCTGACATAGTAAGCTGTCTCGAAAATGACTGCATTGCAGTGCCGGATTGTCCGTACACGATAATGCCAATATGATCTTCTTGGGGACCCAGCGCTACGGGTGACCCCTTAATTGCTGGGAATACACCAGCAAGGCCTTCACCATTTGGCATATGGCATGAAGCACAAACCGCGTCATACACGCGTTTGCCGTCCGCCATTAATTCTTCCATCGACATATTCATCGCTAACAAACGTTGCTCTTCTTCTTTTGCTCTTAGCGCAATCGCTTCTTGTTCATCAATCCAAGCATCGTACTCAGCAGGGTCTTTTGCAATGACCACAATCGGCATAAAGCCATGGTCTTTTCCGCAAAGCTCGGCGCACTGTCCACGATACACGCCCGGCTCATTCACATTTGTCCAGGCCTCGTTTATAAAACCGGGGTTTGCATCTTTTTTAACTGCAAAATCGGGCACCCACCACGAATGAATCACATCGTCTGAGGTAATTAAAAATCTGACTTTTTTGCCTGTGGGGATCACCAGCGGACGGTCAACTTCAAGCAGGTAGTTCTCGCCTTTGGTAAATTTGTTTTGGATCTGTTCGCGCTGAGTCGCAAGCGTTGAGAAAAACTCAACGTCATTATCCATGTATTTATAATGCCACTTCCATTGTGAGCCGGTGACTAACACAGTAATATCTGCCTTCGACGCATCTTCCATTTCAATTAGCGTGCTCGCAGCCGGCACCGCCATCGCTATCAAAATCATGAAAGGGACCACAGTCCAAGCAATTTCTACTTTTACGTTGTCGTGGAAATTGGCGGGTTTAGCGCCTTTGGACTTTCGATGCTTGATCATAGAATAGAACATGACACCAAACACCAGCACAGCGATAACCACGCAAATGTAAAACATCATCATATGTAGACCATATACATCTTGGCTGATGTCAGTAACACCCGGTCGAAGATTAAGATCAGAACGTTCACTTGCCGCTGTAGCAAGCGCTAACATGGGTGAACTCATTAATATGGCAGTAAAAGCTAATTGCAGCGACTTCACACTGGACTCCCGAAGTTGTGTTTAGCGAGTCAGCTCTCTTAGGTTCAGTTTACAGTACGACCGAAATTATGTGGCTGACTTTTCGTCATGTTATTGATATGTGAATAACTGTGTAATGATTAATCAAACAATAGCTTAGGTAAAGCACTTTTTGTAGGAAAACCTTCGTATCACATCGTTAAACCCATATTTTTGCTGAATAATTAAACAAACTGAAGTTTTTGACTTAAAATCTTTGTATTTAATGTGAATATTTTGTGACAGGAGGGTTAACTAAAAGAATCATTGAATATCCGAAAAGAAGGGATGATGTTGATTGTAATCGCATCAATCGACGAAACACGCCGTTGCGGTCACAAACAGCCTATGCGATTCTCAAGGCACTACTTGACTATGCTTCGCGCGAGCGTATGGAAAGGAAAAGGCCGCTCAATACGACCTTAAAAATCTGGCAGCCTAACTGAAATTCACATTATCGCGAATGACGCCAACGGCTAAACCCTCAATCTCAAAATGTTGAGAGCGTAAATCGACCTCGATAGGGGAGAACTCCTCGTTTTCTGCAATCAAGAAAACCGTAGGGCCTCTCTTTTCAAAGCGTTTAACCGTGACATCCTCGTCAATACGCGCAACAACGATCTGACCGTTTCGGGCATTGTTGGTCTTGTGCACGGCAAGTAAGTCACCGTCCATGATGCCAATGTCTTTCATACTCATACCGTCAACTCGCAGTAAAAAGTCTGCGCCGGGGTGAAACATGGCAGGGTCTACTTTATAGTGTGAATCGACATGCTCTTGCGCCAAAATAGGTTGCCCGGCCGCTACTTTACCGATTAAAGGAATGCCGTCTTCTTCAATCTCGTCCTCTAGTGGGCAATTTAGGCGAATGCCACGAGATGTTCCGGGGAGAATTTCTATCACGTTCTTTTTAGCGAGAGCCTTAAGGTGCTCTTCAGCAGCGTTAGCTGATTTAAACCCTAACTCGCGAGCGATTTCAGCGCGCGTTGGGGGCATGCCTGTGTCTATCATCGTAGATTTTATGAGCTTAAGAACTTCTTCTTGCCTGGGAGTTAGTGGACGCATAACCAGCCTGTTTTTCTATACAGTTATTTGCAGTATATCGCGATTTGTATAAATGACAACTGCTTTGAGCAAATCTTAAGCGACTTCAATGGCGCGCTGTCATGCGCTTGAGCTACCGTGATTGCACTGTGAAACAACAACGGCGCATTTTTTATCCAGACTATTTTAAGTATAAGCGAGCAAAAGCGTGCTAATATTTGCGTCTTGATTCGCTTAGGAGCCATTATGCAAGCGCTTGGCAACGCTCTTCGTTTTCTTATTTCAAAGGCTATCGGGTGGCTGATATCTGTTAAAAGTGTACCGGCCGATATTGAGAAAGAGTTAGGTATCGATAAAAACCGACCTATTTTATATCTATTGCCGACAGAATCATTTGCCGACCAACTTGCGCTTCACAAATCCACCCAGGCGCTTGGCTTGCCGAGCCCCTATGATGGCATCGAGATTGAAGGCAAGGAGCGAAAGCGTCGTTACTTTTTAACTCGTCCGCAAAGTCTATTTACGCGTCGAATTGCAAAGACATCAATAGAAGATGTGTTTACTGAATACTTCCATATTCACCGTGAGCATCCTGAATTAGATTTACAAATCCTGCCTGTCTTTATTTCTTGGGGACGCTCCGCTGGCAAGGAAAAAAGTGGTTTTGCTCAACTTTTAGCCAGCAAAGCTTCACCTAACTGGCTACGCAAGTTAATGATCGTCTTGTTTTTTGGGCGTGACAATTTTGTGTCATATTCGCCAGCAGTGTCCACCAAACAAATGGCCGAGCTGCACGGCAGCGATAAGCAAATTGCGCAGAAGCTGGTGCGTGTGGCGCGAACCCATTTTCAGCGTAAACGACAGACTCTAAGTGGCCCCACCCTATTAGAACGCAGTACGCTTTATAACAGCATATTGGGCGCGGATTCGGTTAAACAGACTATCTCTGATGAAGTTAAACAAAAAGGCAGCAGTTACGAGGCTGGGCGAAGTAAAGCGGTCAAGTACATAGATGAAATTGCCGCAGATTATCGTGAAGGTTTGATTCGTACTGGCGATCGCGTACTCACTCGTATCTGGAACAAAATATATGACGGCATTGATGTAGGTCATGCTGAACGAGTGAGAGAACTTGCACAAAATGGCCATGAAATCATATATGTACCTTGCCACCGCAGTCATATGGATTATTTGCTGCTCACCTATGTCATTTATCATGAAGGCTTGGTGACGCCGCATATTGCTGCCGGAATTAATCTTAATTTCTGGCCTGCGGGTGGCATTTTCAGGCGTTGTGGCGCGTTCTTTTTGAGGCGTAGTTTTGCCGGAAACAAGCTCTACACAGCGGTGTTTCGCGAATATCTGGAATTACTATTTAATAAAGGTTACTCAGTTAAGTATTTTCCTGAAGGCGGACGAAGCAGAACCGGGCGTTTACTGCCACCTAAGACCGGCATGCTAGCAATGACGCTGCAAGCGATGACCAAAGGCATAAACAGACCCGTATCGATAGTACCGGTATATATTGGTTACGAGCACGTTATGGAAGTGAAAAGCTACATGAAAGAGCTCAAAGGAAAGACAAAAAAGAAAGAGTCCCCTACACAGGTATTTTCTGCTATTCGCAAACTCAAAAACTACGGCCACGGCTTTGTTAACTTTGGAGAACCTATTCAGCTAAACCAGTTTCTGGATGAAAGTGTGCAAGACTGGCGTAAAGATAAGATGGAAGACGACAAAAAACCAAAATGGCTCACGCCTGCGGTTAATCAACTAGCTGACACCATTATGACGCGCATTAATCGAGCTGCTGCCATTAATGGCACGGCGCTTTTGGCTACCTGCTTACTCTCGTCTAAAACCCAAATTATGAGTAGAAAAGAGCTGGTTAAAAGTGTTAAGGACTACCTTAATATGTTTCAGCACGTCACTTATAGTGAAGACTGCACCTTGCCAGACGAGACTGCCGTTAATTTAGTTGACCGTACCCTTGCCCTTAACCGCTTTGAACAAAGCGAAGATAGCTTCGGTCAGATGGTCTCTCCAAAAGACGACAGTGCGGTGTTGCTGACATTTTATCGAAACAACGTGATGCATATGTTCGCCATCCCTTCTCTGATCATGGGGGCGGTGTTCGCCAACCTCAAAATGCAAAAAGCAGATATCCTTCGCCTTGTTGAGACTATCTTTCCGCTGCTCAAACGCGAGTACTTTATGCACCAAAGTACTGATGAAGCAAAGCAATATGCTGAAAAGCTTATCGATTACATGAAATCGGTGGGTATGTTGCAGCAGCAAGGCAAGTTCATTTGCCCACCGGCCGCCACTGACGAACGCTTTCACTCTTCGTGGTTATTAGGCCGTGCGATGCAAGAAACGTGGCAGCGTCATGCCATTGTACTGCATGTTTTAGAGACTGAGAAAGTCATTGGCCGCGCACAGCTTGAGCGACAGAGTCAAACGCTTGCTGAGCGCATGTCAGCCTTGTTTGGAATGAGCTCACCGGAATTCTACGACAAAAATGTACTTAGTGCGTTTGTGAATGCCCTGCGGGACAACCAGCATTTGCATCATCAAGATGATGGTAATTTGGCTTTCTCTGAGAGCAGCTTAGCACTCAAACACGCAATAACGCCCTTGGTGTGGCCAGAAATTATGCAGCATCTTGAGCAAATTTAAGCTGGCTTAACATCTGAGGCCAGAAAAAATTGATACGCCGGGTCTTGCGTATGTTCTTGCGCTGAATATGACCCGTGTTTTGCCTCAGTTAAGCTCTTTAAATGACTGTCGAATATCGCCCGTTCGCCGGTTTTAATGTCAAAACCGACCAAGACTAAACCTTGCGCTGCGCCGTGATTGCGATAATGAAATAAGGTAATGTTCCACTGCTCACCAAGAGTATCTAAAAAGTGCATTAATGCCCCAGGGTACTCAGGGAAGGCAAACGAAAACAAGGTTTCATTCAGTGCTACTTGTGGTTTACCGCCGACCATATGGCGAAGATGCAGTTTAGCCAGCTCATTGTCAGATAAATCAAAACACTGATATTCGTTATCGCGCAGTCGTTTTAACAGCGCCTCATACTCGCGCTTACCGCGTCTGAGCTTCACCCCTACATAAATGTGAGCTTCATGCTCATTGGCAAATCGATAATTAAACTCTGAAATATTTAACCCGCCAAGCGTTGCGCAAAATGCTCTAAAAGCGCCTTTTTCTTCCTTGAGTTTAACCGCAAACACCGCCTCTTTTTGCTCACCTAATTCACAACGTTCAGATACGTAACGTAAAGTGTGAAAATTAATATTCGCGCCACACAAAATGCCTGCGATATTTGCGCCTTCAATACCATGTTGTTTGCAGTATTTTCGCATCGCGGCAATCGACAGTGCGCCCGCAGGCTCGGCTATGACGCGTGTATCGTCAAAAATATCCTTAATAGCCGTGCAGATTTCATCATTGCTGACACTCAAGACTTCGTCCACATATTGCTGACATAGTCGAAAGGGTTCTTCACCAATTGTTTTTACAGCGACGCCATCTGCAAAAATACCCACGCTAGGCAGCGTTACCGGTTTGCCTGCTTCAAGCGCAGCTTGCAAACACGCTGATTCCTCCGATTCCACAGCAATAATGCGAATATTCGGATTAATTTGCTTAACATAAACGGAGATCCCAGCGGCCAAACCACCCCCGCCCACTGCTACAAATAAATAATCAAGATGCTGAATATGTTCCAAAATTTCCTTGCCAATCGTCCCTTGACCTGCAATCACATCAGGATGGTCGAATGGCGGGATCATCGTCATGCCGGAAGCTTCGCAGAGACTTTTAGCATGCTCGCTGGCTTGGTCAAAACTGGTCCCGTGCTGCACCACGGTGACGTATTCCTGCCCGAAATGTTTTACTGCATCCACTTTAATTTCTGGGGTGGTTTCAGGCATTACAATGACGGCGGCAATTTTTAGTCTATTAGCCGCATAAGCTACGCCTTGCGCATGGTTACCCGCCGAAGCCGTCACTACACCAGCCTGCTGCTGCGCGTCGGAAAGCTGAGCGATGCAGTTATATGCACCTCTGAGTTTAAACGACTTTACGGGCTGTTGGTCTTCTCGCTTTAAGAAAACGTGATTCTTGATTTGCTTAGATAAACTTGGCATTTTGACCAAATCGGTCGAAATGGCAGCATCGTAAATAGGCGCCTGTAGAATTTTGACTAAATAGTCTTGTTTGCTTAGGGGCTTTGTTTGCTTGGATACTGGGCTTTTGAGGCTTACGCCTGATTCTGTGCTCATCTTGCCTGTCTAATTCTAGCGAATAATAAAGTCTTGGTTGGCAGAATCATCGCAAACAATCACAAATAGGTCGAGCTTTTCATAACAATGTCGCGCTTTACATTACAAGCGCAGACCTCACGATACAGGCCTCTATAAACTGGAAAAAACTGATCGTGCGTTTGATATATCCTGTTAAGGCTAGGGTAACTTGGCGAATTGACAACATACATACTTTTGCAAACATCAAAATAACTTAGCAAGTATGGTAATTAAGCGATTAAATACTAGTAAAATATTTATTCAGATAGCTTGACCCTCACCTAAGGTAATACTCCAGGATAATCATGTTAGTCAATAACAAGCATGGGTAATCAATTGTGAAAATAACAGAGAAAAACAAATTCAGCGTCGGACAGCTAAGTAAATTAAGTGGCGTCAGCGTGCGTACTTTGCACTTCTACGACGAGAAAGATTTACTGACAGCTAAAAGGGACAGTAATGGCTACCGTTTTTACTCTAACTACGATGCTGCATTGTTACAGCAAATCATTATCTATCGACAAATGGATATGCGTTTGGAAGATATTGCGACCATCATTCACGCTGACAACTTTGACTTGTTAAGTGCTCTGCAAAAACAGCACGAGCTGCTAATACGACGTCGTGAAAGCACCGACGATATGATTAAACGAATCGAGGTATCAATCAAAATGACACAAGGTGAAGAAAATTTGGATGCAATCCTTAAAGGGTTACCGGAAGCGAAAATTGAAGAGTGGAAGTCTGAAATCAAACAGGATGAACACGGCGATGATGTGTTGGAAGCTTATGGCAAAATACCAAATGATGAAGTCCAAGATATCAAAGAAGGAGCTGATGTTTGGACAAACATTATATGGAAGTAACCCATCTACCTGCAAGCGATGAAAAAGTGCAAACGATGATGAAAGAGGCCTACGTAATTATGAATGGTATGTATTATAAAACCATGGATGATTTTAAGGGTGCAAACTACGAGTTTGTAAAGGCAATATGCAATGAGGGAAGAAAAGACAAAGTAGTCGTCGATATCTATGAAACTTATCAAAAAGGCATGGCAAAACACTATTTTGATGCGATGGAATATTTTGCTGAAAACTCGCTTAAGGATAACGAAGAGATGTATCTTCACCTAAGATAGAGAAATGTACAAAGTGAGATAGCGAGTGACTGCGTAACTTCCCTCAAGTGGCACTACTACCTATGTCATTCCAGCCTGCACAGAAATGACTTCGATGAATTGAAGCTATGAGTGGGTACTATAATTTAGAAATCGTGTGCTCGCATCACTCGTTTGTGCGAAAAAACCATACCAAAGCCCCGTACCAATGCGTATGCCTATGCGAGATACTATCCACGTTGATTAAACAAGGATAAAAAGACAAGGATGTCACTTTCAGTTGTATACACTCGCGCAAATATCGGTATAGATGCACCGCTGGTCACTATCGAAGTGCATTTATCCAACGGATTGCCGTGCTTTCAATTAGTAGGGTTGCCCGAAACTACAGTGAAAGAAAGCCGCGACCGAGTGCGCAGCGCAATGATAAATGCGGGATTCGAATTCCCCAGCAAACGCATTACGGTGAATATGGCTCCTGCTGATTTGCCAAAAGGTGGCGGGCGTTTTGACCTAGCTATCGCAATTGGCATCATTGCCGCCAGTGAAGAAATACCCGCCACTCAACTAGAAGCCTTCGAATTTGTAGGCGAGCTGGCGCTTTCTGGTCAGCTTCGCGCGATTGATGGCGCACTGCCAATGGCCTTTGCCACGCAAAAGAGTAATCGGCAGTTAGTCTTACCTCAAACTAACGCCAGTGAAGCGGCGCTTGTTACCCAAGCGTCAGTGCTTAGCGCGGATGATTTGTTTGACGTGTATTTGCACTTAATCGGCAAAAAAGAGCTGCCAATAGCCCAATCCGACGATGGCGAATGCCAACAGCAAGACTACGGGGATCTCAATGAAATTATTGACCAACAGCATGCAAAACGAGCATTAGAAATATGCGCCACCGGCGGCCATAACCTGCTATTTTTTGGGCCTGCGGGAACCGGCAAAAGCATGCTGGCAAGTCGTTTACTGTCGATTATGCCTGATTTAAGCGAAGAGGATGCTTTGACGGTAGCAAGCATCCGTTCAATTAGCGGTGAAGCTATACGCCCAAACAATTGGCGCAAAAGGCCCTTTAGGCAACCGCATCACTCAAGTTCGGCCGCGGCTATTGTAGGTGGCGGAAGCTATCCGCGCCCAGGGGAAATTACGCTGGCTCACAAAGGCGTGCTATTTTTAGATGAGCTGCCTGAGTTTGGCAGGCATGTATTAGATGTAATGCGTGAGCCGCTTGAGACAGGTGAAATAAATTTGTCCAGAGCCGCACAAAAAATTACCTACCCCGCTGATTTTCAGCTCATCGCGGCTATGAACCCGAGTCCAACTGGAGATGTTGATGACAAACGCTCCAATGCAGATCAAATTTTGCGATATCTTAGCCGCATTTCTGGCCCACTGCTTGACCGCATCGACCTTCAGGTCAACGTGCCTCGCATCCCATTAGAGGATGCCATACGCAAATCATCAGCTGCTCGTGGTAAAAATATCGAAAGCAGCAGCATTGTGAAACAACGCGTAGAGCGCGCTCAACACATACAGCTCAAGCGTCAAAATATGCTCAACAGCGCCCTGAACAATAAAAGCGTAGAGCAATTTTGCTTATTAAATCAGGAGAATCAGCGCTTTGTGACTCAAGCGATGGATGCTTTAGGACTTTCGATGCGCGCCTATCATCGTACTTTAAAAGTGGCTCGCAGTATTGCTGATTTGGCAGGGAGCGAGACGATTGAGCAGGCTCATCTCGCTGAGGCGCTTAGTTTTAGAAGCTTCGACAGATTGCTGTATCAACTGAGCAACAATTGAGTGAGATTCTTTAGCAAGGGCTCTTGCGCTCGCTCTTTCAAATAGCACAAACCCAAGTGATATGCCTCAATATTGGTGACTTTAAGTGCGCGCACTTTATTCTTAACAACCGAATTCTCAAGCACAATTTTGGGCACAAAGCCAACGCCAAGACCCAATGACACCATGCTCACGATGGCCTCGTTTCCAGACACTTGCGCATACACTTTTGGGCGAATATTTTGCTCTGCAAACCAATGATGAACGATTCTTTTTGATGGTCCTCGCGCGGGCAGAATCGCGTCGACCTTTTGCCAGTTCATGTCTTGCCAACGGTCAACTTCCATATTCTTAGGGACAATTAATACGAGCGGCACCGTATCAATAGCGGCAAAGCTTACGTGCTGCGGAAAATCGGGCGTATAAATCGCGAGGGCTAAATCTGCTTGACGCGCACTTACCTTATCTAGTGCGAGGGCATGATCGCCTGTGTCGAGCTTAATTTCTACCAGCGGGAAATGCTGATGTAAGGTGTCGAGCATCGTCGGCAGGTAGCTTTGACTCGCCGTCACCGAACAGTAAAATGACAGCTCTCCGGATAAGGCTTGTTCATGACTGCGCATGCTTTGCTTCATTAATGCGTATTGTGTCAGCGTCTGATTGGCAAACTCTAGCAAAGCCTTGCCAGAGGCAGTAATGGAAACACGCCTATTATTGCGTATAAACAAAGCACTGCCGCATTCATCTTCAAGTCGATTAATTATTCTCGAAAGTGTGGGAGGAGACACAAACATGGCCTCTGCCGTTTTTGAGAAATTCAGTGAGCTTGCCAAGTGTTGAAAGAGTTTCAGGCTCTTTATGTCCATGATGTATTTCCATTGTTTTGCAAATGACTCCACGAGTTTGAGCATTGGCTTGCGTTGCGAACTCATTGCATTGTTTGTTTTACCCTATACTTTCATATAATGAAATACTTTCTTTTAAATAATTCAATTTAATTAATCACACAATTTTTGTACAGTAATCGCATCGTCGCGGTAAGCGACCACAAAATTTTGGAATTAATATACATGTCAAATTATTTTAATAGCCTCCCGTTTAGAAAGCAGCTCGACCAATTGGGTCAATGCCGCTTTATGAAACGTGAGGAGTTTGCCAGCGGCTGTGAAGCGCTAAAGGGCAAGTCTGTTGTTATCGTGGGCTGTGGCGCACAAGGCCTAAATCAAGGCTTAAACATGCGCGATTCAGGTTTGGATATCGCCTACGCGCTCAGACAAAGCGCCATTGATGAAAAACGTGATTCTTTTAAGCGCGCCAGTGAAAACGGCTTTACGGTGGGCACTTACGAGCAGCTTATTCCAACAGCAGATTTGGTGTACAACCTTACACCCGATAAGCAACACGCAAACGTGGTTGAAGCTGTTATGCCGCTAATGAAACAAGGGGCAGTGCTTAGCTACTCTCACGGTTTTAATATCGTAGAAGAAGGCCAGCAAATACGCAGTGACATTACTGTGGTCATGTGTGCGCCAAAATGCCCCGGTACTGAAGTACGTGAAGAATACAAACGCGGGTTTGGTGTACCAACATTGATTGCTGTACATCCTGAAAACGATCCCCAACAAATTGGATTAGAGGTCGCCAAGGCCCTAGCTAGCGCTACCGGAGGTGATAGAGCAGGCGTATTGGAAAGCTCTTTTGTTGCAGAAGTGAAATCAGACCTGATGGGCGAACAAACGATATTGTGTGGTATGCAGCAGGCCGCAGCCATTCTTGGCTATGACAAAATGGTCGCTGACGGCATCGATCCAGCCTACGCTGCTGCCCTGATTCAATATGGCCTGGAGGCAATTACCGAGGCACTTAAGATTGGTGGCGTCACCAACATGATGGACCGCTTATCAAACCCTGCGAAAGTCGAAGCTTACGCGCTTTCAGAGCAACTAAAAACACTTTTGAGACCGCTTTTTGAAAAACATCAAGACGATATCTTAAGCGGCGAATTCTCGCGCACCATGATGGAAGATTGGTCAAACGGCGATGCTAACTTACTAAAATGGCGAGAAGAAACCGGTCAAAGTGGGTTTGAGCAAGCGCCTGTATACAATGGAAAAATTGACGACCAAGTGTTCTTTGATAAAGGCATTTTGATTGTTGCCATGATTAAAGCAGGTGTTGAGTTAGCCTTTGACGTAATGGTAGAAGCCGGTATTTTACCTGAATCAGCGTATTATGAGTCGCTTCACGAAACACCACTTATTTCCAATACCATTGCAAGAAAGCGCTTGTACGAAATGAACGTAGTGATTTCAGACACCGCTGAATATGGCAATTACTTGTTCGCCAATGCTGCCATCCCGCTATTGCAGGAGCACATCATGCCAGCGCTCAAACCTGAACAACTCGGAAAAGGCTTTGACTCCGCTTCCAACGCGGTGGACAACAAGCAGCTAGTTGAGATAAACAAAGCCATTCGAAGTCACGGAGTTGAAAGTATTGGCCAGGTATTACGAGGATATATGACTGACATGAAGGCAATCGTTTAGCCTCTTAAATACGCTCAATTGCGCTGAAATATACCAGCGCGTAAACAGTTCTGTCGTTAGGTGCTTTAACTAAGCTCCTTTTGCCCGGTCAATTTGGCCGGGCTTTTTTGTGGCTAGCCTTTGGTGAGTTTTAGTGGGCCATGGCCTAAGCTAATCAAAATCCAATATGTCGGAAATTGCTTTAGCGTTTTGAACGCTGGAAATAAAAGTTCTCAAGCAACAAAAAACAAAGCACTGTAAGTCCTGGGAGAATCATAACACCCAGAAAAATGTAGTTGGGATAGACGTGATTTAAAGCGATCAAGGGTAAAACGCTCAAAACGACAAACATCAATAGAAAGCGATAAAACAATTTGCGACTAAGTTTAATACTCATTTGGATAATCAATCCTCCATTTAATTGCCTCAGTTTCGTTTAAAGCTTACTCAGTGCGAAGCGCACCGAAAGATAGGTCAGCAAACCAAAACTTAAAAACCCATAGGCAATTGGCGTAATGCTGGCATCTAAAAACATGTTGATGAATACTGCAATAGGCACTGAAAGTAGGCTAGTAAATGAACCGATAAAGGCGGCGCCAACACCTGCTATATGACCAACGGGCTGCATGGCGAGTGAATTGAGATTGCCAAATAATATACCAATGAAGAAAAACCCGACGAACATGGTGGATACGAATAACCAAAGCGGCGGTATACCCGAGAAGAAAAGACTTTGAACAAGCAAGGCAGTAGCAAATAAGAGCGTTAATACCAAAGCCCAAGAAATGAGCTTCACCATTCCTAAACGTACCACCATCATGCCATTAAAAAGTGAGGCCGCGCCAATCGAAAATGCTAGGGTTGCAAATAGTAAGGGGAAATACTCTCCCGTATCATAAATGCTTTGAAAGATTGTCTGCGAGCCGCTGAGATAGGCTAAAAAAGCGCCAAAAATGCATCCCATGCCAATGGATGCGCCCATAACAACTGGATGCGTAATTAAAAATGCGATAGAGCGCATAAATTGGTGCCAATTAAATTTTGCGCGAGCGTGTCGGGGAAGCGTCTCCCCTTGGCGAGCGAAAAACCATAGCCCCGAGATGAGTGTAACAAGCGCAAATACAGTGAAAATATGCCGCCAACCTGCGCTTTGCATTACAACTTGACCAATGAGTGGCGCTATCATGGGTACCAAAATGAATATTACGGTGATAAAGCTCATCACCCGTGCCATTTTATCGCCAACATATAAATCTCGAATGAGCGCCATTGATGCAACCCGAGGCCCTGATACCCCTATAGCCTGAATAAAGCGTCCTATAAGCATGCTCTCCATGCTTTGTGACAAATAGCACAGCAAAGTACCCATCAGAAAAATGATCAAGCCAACAAGTATGGTGAGTCGCCTGCCTCTGGCATCTGCAAAAGGACCAAAAAATAATTGACCAAGTGCCATACCGGCAAAAAATAAGGAAATAATGAGATAAGTTTGTTGATTACTTGTGCTCGCTAACTCAGCACCAATTACATCAAGAGCCGGCAACATCGCATCAATGCTTAGCGCAACCAATGAGGTAAGTAAGGCCATTAATATGATGAACTCACCGAGAGAAAGAGCTTTTCGAGTACCGTGCATTATCACGGCCGTTTCACCTTTAGTATCATTCATCGCGTTGCAAAGACGTTATTTTGCCATTAGTTAATGAGTATATCCAACTATGCAGCTTTACGATTTGCCCGCGCGCGATGGCGTCTTGAAAGACACTGGTGCGCCTGACATTTTCTGCCTGCTGTAACACATTTAATTCGCACAAGCGCGCAAGGCGTTCATGCTGGCTTAGTCCATTCAGCTCGCTTTCATGTTCTGCAGCGATATCTCGTATATGTAACAACCAATTATCAATCAAACCCATCTTATCGGATTTTAAAGCCGCCTCAACACCACCACAGCCATAGTGCCCGCATACAATCACATGCTTTACTTTCAGCACGTCAATCGCATATTGCAAGACAGACAAACAGTTAAAATCGGTGTGAATAACCATGTTCGCCACATTTCTATGTACGAAGATATCGCCCGGCATCAAATCAACAATCTGATTGGCGGGAACACGCGAATCAGAACAGCCGATCCATAGATAAACCGGAGATTGCTGAGTGGATAGCTTTTCAAAAAACGCCGGATCTTTAGCGTGGGTCGCCTCCGCCCAGCGGATGTTATTATCGAGTAATTTCTTTATTTCAGGCATGTGTTAGAACAATAGCTTAGGAAAATCTGTGACAAATCGCTTGTGTCACTTTTACGTAAAATACAAAAATGAAAGCGTTAGTCCATTAACATATGGTAAGCAGTGTAACACAGGCTCAAAGCTGTGCGAGGACAGATTAAACGCTTTTTGTATTGCGGGTGGCCTTGATGCTCAGACGCTTGTTATTGTGCCATTGTACAAAGTCTTTTGCTTGCATGGGCTTGCCAAAGTAATACCCCTGAAAAACGTCACAGCCCATTTCATGCAAAATGTCGATTTGTAAGGCCTGCTCAACGCCTTCAGCGACAATTGACATCGACATATGATGACCAATAGTAACAATCGCGCTGGCGAGCTTTCTGGCAGTGCGCTTATCGAGCGAACTCACAAAGGCCCGATCAATTTTAAGCACGTCCAAAGGTAAGTCTTTCAGATGGGAAAGCGAGGAATAGCCGGTACCAAAATCATCTAGCGCGATCGTAAAGCCGAGATAGCGCAGCTCACTTAAGCGCTCAATGCCCTCGTCTAAATTTTTCAGTAAGCCCGACTCTGTCAGCTCAAATTCTATTTGACTTGGTATCACGCCGTATTCATTTAGAATGAACATTGTTTTGTGGACAAAGTCCGGCTTGGCAAGTTGCAATGCACTGACGTTAATTGCCACACGCCCGTTAAAATCAAAACCCTCTTGTTGCCATGCCTGCAGCTGCTGACATACTTGACGAATAATAAGTAGTCCAAGCTTGTCGATATGACCGTTTTGTTCCGCCAATTCAATGAACTCTACCGGCGATACAAAACCAAGCTCTTGGTTAACCCAGCGGGCAAGTGCCTCAGCGCCTTTCAGCTCTCCTTCTTTTGACACCTTGGGTTGATACATTACAAAAAGCTCGTTCTCATTGATAAGTGCTTGTTCAAGTAATATATCAATACGGCTTTCTCTATCGGCTTTTTCTAAAGTGCTTTTATCAAAGGCGTTGTAAGCAAGCTTCTCCTGTTTTGCTTGCCTAAGCGCGAGACTCGCGCATCGAATGACGTCACTTTTACGCGGCGTTTGCCCCGGAAAAATCACTCCGCCAGCGCAGCTGTAGAGTTTAATTTCTCGACCTGAATGCTTGATTGGCGCCTGAATGAGTTGACTGCAAATGCTGTAGTGTTGCTCAACAAGGTGTTTAGGATCACCTTTCACATTCTCGATAACGATGGCAAACTCATCTCTTGAGAAACGCGCTATTTTCATATTTTCATCGACACAATCACGCAAGCGCTCACCTAGGACCTTAATCGCTGAATCAACAAATTCAAATCCAAACTGACGGTTGAGCTCAGACATTTTCGTTAATTCAAGCACCATCAATAAGGATTGAGATTGCGCGGCCAAATTACGTTCAAACTGCTCTTCGATAATTTTGTGTAACTGCGTGATGTTCGGTAGCTGCGTTTGATAATCGAAGTACGCCATTTGGCGAAGCTCTGATTCAAGTCTGTTTCTGCGCATTTCAGCACCCGCTCTTGAGGTCAGTACACGCATGATTTGCTCTTGAGTCGATGTATGCTCAAACGGGTGATCGTAGAGCGAAATAATGCTTCCTTCGATGCCACCCACCTCATTGATAATCGGATAATTGATATAACCTGTCGCTCTTACTTTCTGAAACAAGGGAACGTCTGGGAAATCTCTATATAAGCCGTCCTTGATGATAGTTGGATGGTCTTTTTCAAATAATCGATTGTCAATGGTATCGAGAGGATATGAAAAGTTGGGAATGAGTTTATGCTGATGAAAAGCCGCCTTTGTGCGGATCCAAGGTTTTCCATCTTCTACCGAATATAAGGCTAAGTACGTAAAACTGGCGCCGCTGACTTTATCAAGTTGTTCCATCATCTCAACATAAAATCGATCGCTGTCTACCGATGACGTTCCCTCTGCCAAGTTTGCCAACATCTCCTCCAACTGTTGCCGAAGGGCTATCTGCTTGTTCAAACTGGCCGTTTTTGCGGCTAATGAAATGGAGATACTCAAACATGCTGCTACGTTTAAGATAGTTGAGGGCAAGCCACCAAAATATATTAGGTCAAATTTACCACTATCTACCATTGCGTTTACAACAGAAATACCAACTATCAAGGTGAGGGTGCTGCATAAAATACCGAAAACCACATATTCTTCGCGTTTATGTAGACGCACAGCAACGCCAATCAACACACAAACAACAAACGCAGACACGGAGTAACGGGCAAGTTCAAATGCACTTTGTGAGCCTGCTAAACGATATACCTGTTCATTGCCAAATACTGTGTAGCTAACCAGCTCAACATCTCCTGAAAAGCTAAGTGTGTATGGCATAACGATATTGGCAATTAAGCAAAAAATACAAATGCTCAACACGGGATAAAGGATACGTCTTTGAGGCCTCTCTCCGCTCCATTGTATAAAGAGCACATACAAAAGCGGTGTAGTTATCAAAATAATCGCAATTTGCATGCGTAACCAAGTAAGTGCGGTTTCTAAATTAGAGGCTTCGTGATAGCTCCAAGTGGCAAATTGAAAAATGGTCATCAATACGCAACCAAGCATGATGGTATTGAGATAGGGTTGTTTTTGGTTCAGTTTTGAGGCGAAAACCAGCACAAAGCACAGCAAATTGATTGCTATGCTTGCAGAGTAGTAAAAAGAGACTAACTCAGTTCCCATCTAGCGTAGATAACCTTGTTGAAGTGTTGAAAACCTTGTGCAGGTTTTTATCTATAACAACTTTATCTACTGAATCAGGAAATTCTTGACCTTTGTTTGCAGCTTATTCAAACAAAACGCTTATGCGCGTATTTCACCGTCTCCATAGACGAGAAATTTTTCAGTGGTAAGCTGTTCAGCTCCCATTGGTCCGTAGGCATGAAGCTTACTCGTTGATATGCCAATCTCAGCCCCTAAACCCAGCTGTCCACCATCTGAAAAGCGAGATGAGGCATTGAGCATAATCACCGAAGAATTCACCTCACGCATGAAACGCTGAGCGTTTTGCAAATGCTCAGTCACAATAACCTCTGTGTGCCCACTGCCATAGGTCTGAATATGAGATACCGCATCGTCAAAGTCGTCAACCACTTTTACAGCAATTTCAAGCGCTAAGTATTCAGCATCCCAATCTTGCTCAGTTGCTGCTACTGCGTCACTTTTTGTAAGCAGTGGTAGAGACTTGTCGCAAGCATGAACACGGACAGACTTATCGGCGAAAAGCTGGTCAATTAACGGAAGCGATTGCTGCGCAATATCGCTGTGAATAAGCAGCGTCTCCAAGGCATTGCATACGCCCGTTCGCTGAGTTTTTCCGTTCTCTAAAATCGGAAGTGCTTTTACAAGGTCGGCATCGGCATCAATGTACATGTGACACACGCCCTTAAAATGCTGAATAACGGGGATTTTACTGTTTTGCGATACGTATTGTATTAGCCCCTCGCCACCACGAGGGATCACCAAATCGATGCTGTCGCTCAATTCCAGCATTTGCGCCATCACCTCTCTGTCGGGCACGGGTATAACGGTTGCCACACCAACTGGAAGTTGCGCCGCTTCAAGCGCGCTGTGTAACACTTTTGCAAGCGCTTTATTGGAATGCTGCGCTTCTTTTCCACCTCGAAGGATGACTGCATTACCGGCTTTCAAACACAGGGCAGCCGCATCAATCGTCACGTTAGGCCGAGATTCGTAAATCATTGCCACTACACCAAGCGGAATTCGCATTTTTCCGACCTGAATGCCGCTGGGGAGGGGTTTAATATTGGATATACTCCCCAGAACTTCGTCTTGATTGGCGATTTCAATCACCGCATCTGATATTGAATTCACAGCCGCAGTGTCTAGCGCAAGCCTGTCTATCATCGCATCACTTAACCCGCTCTTTTTGGCTTCAGCAAGGTCTTTTGCATTAGCCGCTAGAATGTCTGACGTGCTATCGCGTAAACCTTGAGCAATGCTGACTAACAATGCCTTTCGTTTGCCCTGTGATAAATTAGCTATAGCTGTTGTAGCGGCTTTTGCGTCAGCTGCCGCTTGCTTGATATCAAATGTCATAACGGTGATATTTTAGCTCCTAATGAGTGGATGAAAGTTATTGTTCAACGTGCGTCTGTGGGCCCATCAGCACAAAGTTGTCGCGATGCAGTACTTCGGCGCTTTCGCTATACCCCAGAATGTACTGAATTTGGGCGCTTTTTGCGCCCTTTATCTGTTGTATTTCTGCTGAAGAATACGTCGCTAAGCCCTTTCCTATTAATTGACCATCGTGAGTCACCAACACTGCGTCGTCTTTTGAAAAACTGCCGATTACGTCGATGATACCAGCGGCAAGTAAAGAAGCCCCGCGTTCAGTAACAGCTAAATATGCGCCATGGTCGATGGCGATTTCGCCTTGAGGATGAGAAGTGTGGGTCAACCAATCTTGTCTAGCGGTAGTCTCATCATTCATTGGAACAAATAAAGTACCCGGACAATTACCCTCCGCCAACTCTTTAAATGTGTTCTCTTTTCGACCATTTACCAGCACCGTCTGAATACCCGACCCTGCACACTTTTTCGCCGCTTCAAGTTTCGTGATCATGCCCCCTGTACCTACCGATGAACCGGCTCCACCCGCAAGTCCCATTATTCTTTCATCGATATGAGTTACCGTCTCTAGTAATTTTGCTTCTGGGTCTTTTCTTGGATTACCGGTGTACAAGCCGTCAACATCCGTGCAAATGATCAAACAATCTGCCTGAATCGCAATGGCTGTGTGCGCCGCTAAATTATCGTTGTCGCCTACTTTTAATTCATCCAAGGCGACGGTGTCATTTTCATTGACGATGGGAAGAACATCGTGATCGAGAAGCTGTTGGATGGTATTTTGAATATTGACAAAGCGCTTGCGGTCGTTCAAGTCGTCGACAGTAAGCAGTAATTGAGCGCACGAGAAATCAAATAGATTTGCCCAAGTCGCCATCATCTTCGTTTGTCCAATTGCCGCCATCGCTGGCTTTTTTCCCAAACTAACTTGCTGGCCGGTTTTTATTTCTCCTCGTGCCGCCGCAACGCTGCCAGAAGACACTAAAATCACTTGCTTATTCTGCTCGCGACAGCGTTTGATGAACCATGCAACGTTAGTAAGAAACTTCTCACTGGTGCCAGTCCCATCTGGAGATACCAGTGCACTGCCGATTTTTACTACTGCTGTCTGCCAAGAAAAGGTGCTCATTGCTCACATAAAGTGTAGGGATTTGCGCACAGGATAAGGATTTGGTGCTGTTTCTCAAGCGAGAGTGACGGCTTTAGTGTTTAAAGCGATGTTTTTCTGGCTTTTTCGTGCAATTTTGCCAAAAATGCCCATAAAGTCACATTTTGTTAACAAGAGAACAGCATGTCTAAAGGAAAACGCATAAAAAAAGAGAAAGCTGAAAAAGCAAAGCTCGCAGAATTTGAGCAAAATAAACTCAGCGAAACACAGCAAGACCAAGCACCAAAGTACAATGCTTTTACCAATCCTAAAAATGTAAATTGGGTCATTTTATCTGGCGCGATGGCCACGCTGATAATCGTTCTTTTATTTGTACCTCAGCAATTAGGGGCAGGCATTACTTCCGTATACAGCGTTATGTTATGGACGGGCTTGTTCGGAGCAACGCTGTTCAGATATATCGGCAGAAGTGGGTGGTACGGTTTTTTTACTGGCAGCATTGTAGGTATGTTTTTACACATATTTGCGCCACTTTTACAGTCACTTTTCACCTAAATGAACCAATTTGGCGTAACAGGTTCAAAATAAGTCTGCGTTGACCGAGCTTTTAGTAGTTCGATGTATTGCTAAAGGGCGGGGCTACGCGTTAACGATATGCGTTTAGTTTAATAGCACCGATAAAAATAAAGAGTGAAAAGTTGTAAATGAATGGAAGAATAGCCTCTAAATCAACCATGCACGCAGTATTCATTGTGTTTGCGTGTTTCCTAATGGCCTGCGGTGGTGGGGGCTCAAACTCTTCGTCAGTTCCCGCAAGACCAAACCCAGCGCCGTCACCCAATCCTGTGCCGTCTCAACCTCAATGGACATTTGGTGTATACGAAAGTGCAAGCAATTTTGCTGCGCGCTGCGAAAGCCCACGCAGCGGCATCGACCCCATTAGCGGCAACGCGTATCCCGACACGGCAGGCTCTGCGCTAGAAGAAAAGCTTTGGATGCGTTCGTTTAGTAACGAGACTTACTTGTGGTTTGATGAGGTGCCTGACAACGACCCTAACGACTTCACCATCCCGGCCTACTTCGCTCAATTAAAAACAACAGAACTTACAGCCTCGGGCAAGCCTAAAGACAGTTTTCATTTTAGTGAAGATACTGCCTCATACAATGAACGCACACAGTCTGGCACTTCTTCGGGCTATGGCATCAGATGGGAGTTTGTCGCTAATCACGCGCCGCGCGAACTTATCGTACGATATACCGAACCTGGCTCGCCGGCTGAACAAGCCGGGATACCCAGAGGTGCCAGCGTTAAAGTAGTTGACGGTATCGACTTTGTTAATACAGAAGTTCAGGACGATGTTGATGCAATTAATGCTGCACTATTTCCTGAAGCAGATGGAAGCGAGCATACTTTTGAGTTTGAATTAATTGACGGCAGCCGCTTAACCGCAACCCTTTTGTCTGGCGTTATTTCTATCCAGAGCGTCCAAAATACCCGCATTCTCGATACCGAAGTTGGTCGTGTCGGTTATTTTCAATTCAATAGCTTTATTACGCCTTCGCAAAGCGACCTAATCGATGCTTTTCACTCTTTTGTGGATGAATCTGTCACGGAATTAGTGATTGACTTAAGATACAACGGTGGCGGCAGCTTAAATCTCGCAGCTCAAATTGCATACATGGTTGCAGGTCCCAATCAAACGCGAAATGCCGCTTTTAATCGCCTGCGTCTTAATGGTAAACGTGAGCAACCGGCGCCAATCCCATTTTGGGACTCAGAGATTGACTATGTAAGCGGCGTTTTGTTGCCTAATACGCTGCCCAGTCCTGAGTTGACAAGAGTCTTTGTGATCACAACCGAAAGCACCTGTTCAGCCAGTGAATCAGTCATTAACGGACTGCGTGGTATTGATGTTGAAGTGATTCAAATTGGCGAAACAACCTGCGGCAAACCCTTTGGTTTTGTGCCCGAAGATAATTGCGGCACAACTTACTTTACCATTCAGTCTCAAGGGGTAAACGACAAAGGATTCGGTGATTATATTGATGGGTTTGTGCCTGTCGCAAGTCCAGTATTTGATGATCAATTACCTGGTTGCGAAGTACGAGATGATTTCACGCAGCCTCTTGGCTCGCAAAGCGAGCAAATGCTCTCAACGGCCCTGTATTATGCAGCTAACGGCGAATGCCCAGCGATCAATGCAGTTCAAAACGCAGAAAGTCGCAACACCCGAGAAAACCAGGACGAAGGTGGTAGCGGCCCGGCAATTCGGACGCCTAATGTGTATCTTGATGCAATATTATCTGATCAGTATCAGCCCATTTCTAAAGGTGGCTCATGATTCTGCGCAAGAAGATGGTGATTTGTTGTTGTGCAATCAGCCTAGTTGCGGCTTGCTCACTCACCCAAAGTGAAGAAAGCGCTTACTTAGGAGATGGTACCCATATGAATAACGCGCGTTTGCTTGGCGCCTCTGAACAATCGATAAATGCAATTGAAGAGGCAATAGCGACCATGCTTAACACAGAAAAAGTCAATTTAAGCAAGGCCGTTTTCAGCGACAGCTCAGAACTCATTGTGGGCCCTAATACGGTAAGCGACACGCATGGCAATATCAGAAGCGGAAACGATACTAGTGGATTCGATTTAAGCACAGGCGAGTTAGTGGGCGTGGGAGACCGATTTTATCTAAAGCTTCACAAAGGTGCTTGTTACATATTACATGAACAGTCAGGCGCATTGATGAAGCTTGACGAACTTCAGTGCGAAGTCGAGTAACACGATATGAGTTCTGCACCACAACCCACCTCATCCCGGCTTGGCTTGTTTATGTTTGCCGCAGGTTTTATTGTTGTGTTTGGTCTATTGATTGCCTATTTTTCTGGCATGTTAGAAAAGCAGTACAATCCGAATCAGCAGCCTGTATCATTTGCAAACGCATCAGGGATTCAGGTGCAGCTGATGCAAAATAAGATGGGCCATTATGTCACTAATGGCGAGATTAACGGCCAGCAAGTGACTTTTTTACTGGATACTGGCGCAACCAGCGTAGCGCTGAATACTGAATTAGGGGAGCGACTTGGACTGATCCCCGGCAGACGCGGCTATGCTCAGACAGCAAACGGCACTGTCAGCGTGCGCCAAACCAACATTTCAGAATTGAAGATTGGCGATATTACACTCAATAATGTCGATGCTACCTTGATTTCAGGCATGGAATCAGATCAGATATTGTTGGGAATGAGTGCGCTCAAGCAGCTTGAGTGGACACAGCGCGGGGATATGCTTACCCTCAAAACGCTGTAGCCCTGGGCGAGATGTCAATGTGTAAAATGGTTTGAAAGTATATGGATAACACGATAACAGCGATTATCAACGACGATTTTCAACAGGCCCATCCCGCTCAATTTCAGGCGCTGCTTGACCACCTTGTGATGACAATGGGAGATGACAAGCAGATGATTGAAACCTGGCTAAAAACGCCTAAAAAGGAACTGGAAAACAAAGCCCCAATTGAATTTTTGCACGCAAGCGAGCATGCACATTTAGATGCACAACGCGTTATCAGCCTACTGCGTAAAATATTGGAACAAGACAGCCGTATTGGTTAACGCAAGAGATAACATTTTTATTTCATCTAGGGCTTAAGTATAAATTAAATAGGTCGATGCTATTATAAGGGGCAGACGGTTAGTTAAATCAAAGCCGCGTACACTTTAAAAAGAGCATCAATCATGAAACATACCTCGCATAACAAAAGCCGCAATGCGCGCAAATTTTCGCTAATCAGCTTTTTGCTGTCCTTTGGGATCAGCGTTAATGCATACAGCAAGATCCCCGAAGTTGAAAGAAGTCTATCCCTGGGTCTCACTGACTTAGTGTCTGAACTGAACAAACAAACTCCGATAAAAGTAGACGCCGATACGCGCTTAGATTCAGTGTCTACCTTTAATAAATTCATGATCTACAACAATACCTTGACCGACTTAGAAGCCGAACAAGTCAACCCTAGCTTGGTAGCGCAGCATTTTGAAGAAAACATGATCAGTCACTTATGCTCGATGGACACATTTAAGCCATTCATCGACTTGCAGCTGGTGATGGTATATCGGTATACAGACAAAAATGGCAAATTTATCACCGAACTGAGCAAAGACCTAAGCGCCTGCGACTCTTAAGTAACCGGAACACCGGACATGTGGCAAAGCTGGCCCTATGTGTTTGCACCGAGCACTTGAACCTCAACGCCCGCGTGCTCTCTCAAACGCACAATGAGAGGCTCTGCCATCGCGGCAGCAGGGGTGTAAAAACCACCGGGAAGTTCGGGCACGTCTTTTCCCAAACAAAGCGCAGCTTGCGCTAGCATTTTAGCGGTAGAGCCATAACCGGGGTCACGATCACCTTTGACCTGAACCACTTGTGTTTCTCCGTTGTTTAACATGGCATAAAAACGCATGTCGAACATCCCGCTTTGCTGCTGCTCAGGACTTGGTCCTTCACCCGGTTTAGGCAATACATATTGACTCAAAAGGCGCCTGATAGGTCCAATGCTGGCACCTGCAACAAACGCGCCTAAGCCTAAAGTCATCATCCACGCACTTCCTCCGTTTTTTGCAGACATGGCTTCATCATAGCGAAAGTGCTTGCCGTATTTGTTGCCTAACAAGGCGTTGGTGCGATGCACAATTCTTTCATTTATAGCCGCCATCACAAATGGCATCGTCCACATTTTCAGGTGCTTGTCGTATTCGGCGCTTTTATGATTAGTTTGACGAAGCGAAAAACTGTGGTCTGCTGGACAGAGCAAGTAGGGATTAACCAGCTGTTTTCTAAGTGTTTTGTCTTCACCCGCTTCTTTAAGCACATTGAGCAGGCTTGCCACGGTGCCGCCAGATGCAGTACCTTTCAGTCGACGAACGCGCATTTTGATTTGTTGAGCAGGTGCACCTGTCTTTTCAATTGCCAATGACTGTGAAAGATATACGCCTAAATCTGAAGGGATAGAGTCAAAACCCGCACAGTTAACCAAGCGAGCACCCGAAGCCTTCGCTTCCTCCTCGTATTTATCAAGCATGGCTTTTATCCATTGAGGCTCTCCTGTAAGGTCACAGTAGTCTGTCCCGCTTTTGGCGCAAACGCGTACCAAGGTTTCGCCATACAGGGCGTAAGGGCCCACAGTGCTGACCATGACTTTGGTTTTTTCACAGATTGTTGCTAACGCCTTTTCATCGTTAGCTTGAGACACGTAGTGCTCTATTTTGTCGAGCTTGAGCTCATCTTTTAAGGCCAAGAGTTTTGATTCGTCACGTGCTGCGACAGCCCAATTAAGGGTCCGCTGATCTAACGATGCCAAGTACGCCACCATTATTTTGCCCACAAACGAAGTTGCACCATACAAAATCAGATCGTATTGGGGTGATGTTGAGCTCATGAAAGCGTCCTTAATTTATTGATTTACTTATCTACGGTAAGCGTCTTGCCTGAAAAGAACAACAGGCTCTGCTTATCATAGTCGATACGAGGGAGCTTTGTATGTTGATCTGAATGTTATATTTTAACGGTATGCACAGCAAAGCTGTGCTTGATGACCTTTGTTCAAAGCTTACGTATGGACAACCCAATCTGGCAAATTTCCGTAATGATTTAGAACATCACGATATGAACACAAAAATGTAAGGTGCTGGGGAAGCAATGAGCAATAACAAACCATCGAGTAAAGTGCCCGCGTCACGACTATCGCGATTTGCAAAGCTCGGTGGACTTGCATCTGGCATTGCTGCAAGGGCTATTGCCAGCTCAGCGGGTGAACTCATGCAGGCACGACGCCCAAATGTAAAATCAACCTTGCTCAACTCCGCCAATGCAACTGCTATAAGCAAAAGCTTAAGTGAAATGCGCGGCGCAGCCATGAAGGTTGGCCAAATGCTGTCAATGGATGCAGGGGAGTTTTTACCCCAGCAGTGGGAACCCATATTAGCGGCATTGAGGCAAGGCGCAGACACCATGCCTAAAGCTCAACTTTTAGATACATTGAACGAACAATGGGGAAGTGACTGGTCAAAGCACTTTGAGTATTTTAGTTTTGACCCTATCGCCTCAGCTTCCATTGGACAGGTTCATCGCGCCAGACTCAAAAAACATATTGCTGACGATGCTGGCGACAAATTCACCCCAATAGACGCTCAACTGGCGATAAAAGTGCAATACCCAGGCGTTGCAAAAAGCATCGACAGCGACATTCGAAATGTAGGTCGGCTATTGCGATTAAGCGGCGTTGTACCGTCAAATTTTGACCTTGAAAGCTTGCTTTCGCAGGCCGCTGAGCAGCTTAAAAATGAGGCAGATTATGAAAGCGAGGCACGTTACATAGAATCTTATCGCAAGCTCATCGAAGTGCTTCAAACTGCTCAACATACATCAACGACACAATATGCAGACTTACCGAGGCTGCTTGCTCCAGATGTATATCGGCCTTTGTCTAGCGACAAAGTCTTGTGTATGAGTTTTGTTAAAGGTGAAACCATCGACACCCTAGTCAATTACGATATTGAAACTAAAAGCCGTGTCGTGACTCAGCTTTTTAGTCTTATGCTGGAGGAGTTGTTTCATAGTCAGCTCATCCAAAGTGACCCTAATTTTGCGAATTATCTTTATGATGCTGACTCAGACACTATTGCGGTGCTTGACTTCGGCGCGTGCCGCAGCTTAGAAAACAGCATTTCGAATGCTTACAAGAATATAGCGCACGCTATGCTAGACCAAGACACTGGCGCTATTCACAAGGCTTTAAAGGAGCTTGGTTTAGTCTACGAAAAAATGCCCGACAGCATCACCAATACAATTATAAATGCATGTTTAATAGCAAGTGAGTGCTTGCAAACCGATAGTTATAACTTCAAAGCAAGCGCACTGATACAGCGTCTATTTGATGCAACAAAAGTATTAACCGAAAACCGAAAAGAGATCGAGCCGCCGAATTTCGATGTTGCATTGGTGAACCGAAAAGTCAGCGGCATGGTCTTACTTGCAAATAAATTACAATGCAGCATACCGCTGCGCGCGCTTGTAATGAGCGCTTTGAAAAAAGGTACATAGGCCTTACCTAAATATGCTGACCCTTTACCAAACTTCAAAAGCACTAAATAACTTGAACACACAATTAAATAACGTCTCAAATTTCTTTTTATTCAATGCGCTGAGCGCAAAAGTACTCATCGCTATAGTCGCATGTTTTTTGCTCAGCGCCTGCGCCTCAGACGATTGGCGAAGTGCTTCCAGAGAGCCGGCTGGTATCGCACCATCCCCGCTTGAGAATAAGCAAGCCGTAATCGAGTTCTACGCTGCAGATGCATTTAGCTGGCGCGGCTGGTTTGCGGTCCACACGTGGGTGGCACTTAAAAGTGAAAATGCTGAAGAGTACGAAGTGTATGAAGTTGTTGGTTGGCGTGTAGAAAGCGGCTTGCCTGCCCTTCGTCAGTATTCGACGAGCACGCCCGACCGCTATTGGTATGGCGCAAAGCCACAAAAAGTGCTGTCGATACAAGGGCAAAAAGCATCTAAGCTCATACCAGAGCTAGAAGCCGCCATAGCACGATACCCCTACGCCAACGAATACACGCTGTTTCCTGGTCCTAACAGCAATACTTTTCCAGCTTGGTTAGGTAAACAAGTACCTGAGCTTGAACTTAACTTGCCGTTTAACGCCATTGGCAGTGGATATGCTGACTAGAGCGTGTTGATCTTTTCCAGAGTTGCAGTTAATTAATCCGCTTTGCGTAGCGTCTTTGCTAGCTTTTTATGAATATTTTTGTAGTCCTTGTTCTGAGGGATGTTGATACTGGCGAATGTGGCTCTTGCCCGCTCAATATTTTTCGCGTCCAATAAAAGCTCACTTAAACGCAGTTTTGCCCATGCAGGACTTGGCAAGCCACGAGAAGAATATTCAAAGCGCTCATACGCATGTAAATACTGCTCCAAAAAAGCGATACCTTTAGCTGTTTCTGCATCCGCTAGCAGCGCTACTCGCCCCACATTATATTTTGCATAAAGCTGGCGCCATCGTGCACTCTCATATGCATCTTTTGCCTGCCTTGAATCCGCCGCAGGCGCTTGCAAAAGATTGACTTGCGCGGCTTTTTCAAAATGTGCAATAGAGCGGTCATAATCTTCACTTGAGCGGTAATGGTTACCCAATAAATAATGCGCTCTGAGTAAAGTGCTTGGCTGAGCAGCCGGAGTTTGCTCAATCATGCTCAGTAGCAACGCTTCTCCTTTTTCGCTTTGATCATCAGCAAAGTAAACGCGCGCTTGATTAAATTTCCCTTCGATTTCATCCAGGATTGATATTTGATCCACCAATTGTTGCGCTTTCTCCATGTCGCCACCGGCTATTGAGGGAGCTGCAATGTAAAAGCTAATCAATGCAGATAAGGTCTGAGGATTGTTTGGCTCAATAGATACCGCCTTTTCCAGACTATTAAGTGCTTTTTCAGCGTAACCCAAAGCGCTAAAAATACTGTCAGAGGCTTGTGCTCCCATCACGCTGGCATGGGATAGATACATTCGGTAATCGCTTGGATAAGCATCGATAGCCCGCTGAGCTGCATCTTCGGCATCATCTAAATCAACATTAAGATAAGCATCAATAAGATACTGATAATCTTTCGGTGAGAGAGCGTCACGCGATTCTAAGGTATCTATCGCGCTTTGATACTCAGCATCGCTTAACAGTTTATCAATGGCTTTGTAAGCTTGCTCAATATTGCGCTGAGCATCTCGATGTTGAGATTCTTGAGCAATGGCTGAATTGGCAATAAGCGTGGTCGCAATCACGCTCAGTAAAATAGTGTTAAGTAGCCTCAAAGTAAACATCCCTATCTGATGTCAAAACAGGATTGTAACGTTAGCATGTCGCTTAAGTAATGGAATATGGCAAAAGTAACAAGCTGTGTCAGTTGTAAGTGGGAGCGCTAGTAAGGCTGTTGCATAGAAAACGGCATGGCCATGGCTTTTTCAGCTTTGTTTGGGTTGCCGATCATTTCATCATAGGGGGAGTCGTGCACCATCACAGCCTCTTTCACTTGGCAGCGTTCAAAGGTATCGCGGATGCTTTGTGAGTTGTGAAAGCGCATGGGTTTGTCTTTGTCGTCGTAAACAAAACCCTCTTCGTCTTGGGTGAACAGTTTGACCAAATATACATTCATTTCAAAAGACTGTACTTCTAAGCGCTCAATGATCATCGGCGTCTTTTTTACATCGCTAATGCTAAATTTGTACATGTGCTGAAACTCTCTTACTCACTCATTAACATGCTTACGCGGCTTCTCAAAATTAGTTCAAGCAAACGAGAAGTACCTAAGAAGCTAGGTTCACGTGTTGAATTATTTGATTTTTTTACAGTCAACTCCATGTAGCTTATAGTGATGCAGAAATACTGTTGACGCAGCGGAGAGGGATATGAGCACTAATACGAGTCAAATTCAACAAATGAAACCTTACATTGTGGTTGCGGCCGTTTTGTTTATTCTCTTACTCGTCGTGCTATTTTGGCCAAGCACTGACGACGAAAGCGATGCTGGTAGTGACCCTTCGCTATCAGGTGAAGTGACACTTCCAATCTCAAATGCTCCCACTAGTGAGTCTGACGCGCCGGATGATAGCACCGAGGTTTTCCAACCCCCACAAATGCCAACGTCGGTGGTGATAGGGGAGGAACAGCAGTCTCCCGAGCTACTCGAGCCTGTTACCCAGTTGCCCGATACCATGGTGGATCCCGTGGTAGAAAGCCCCGAAGAAGCGCAACTGGATTTGAGCGACCTTGCGGTAAAGGCGGCCGTTGTGCAAGCAATACGCTCGCCTGAATTGACGCAATTGTTAGTAGATGATGCGTTGCTAGACAAATTCGTGATCAACGTCAGTAACCTTGCCAATGAAGAACTCACACTTAAAGACAATTTGTTATCGCCGCCTGAGCAAAACTTTGCCGTATACAATCAAGCCGAGCGCATGTGGATAGACCGCAGCAGCTTTCAGCGCTACACGCCTTATGTTGATGCCTTTGAAAGCGTTGATACCGAAGAACTGTTAAATTTATTTGAACAGTACAGACCCGTTTTAACAGAAAAGTTTGCCGAGATCTCCAGACCTAATGAAAGCTTAGAAGACGCGATAATCGTCGCAATAGACGAACTTCTTAACACACCGCAAGTGCCTGTTCCCATCGAAGTATATTCCGATAGCGTGATGTACAAGTTTGCTGATCCGAAACTTGAGAGCCTTTCTGCTCCCCAAAAACAAATGATTCGTATGGGACCAAGCAATATGCGTCGTCTGAAGGACGTGTTGCGCGATGTGAAGGCTGAATTGATAAATAGAAGTGAAGACTAGGCAAGCAATTGGATATACGCACGCTGCAGGATCAAATTGCTGAAACAACAGAAGCCGGGGCTATGCCGCCGGTAGAAAAGTGGCACCCTGATTTCTGCGGTGACCTAAATCTTGTTATCAAAAAAAACGGACAGTGGTGGCATGAAGGTACACCATTTACACGCGCCTCATTAATAAAGCTTTTCGCAAGTGTGATTAAAAAAGAAGGCAACGATTACTTTTTGGTAACGCCTGTGGAAAAGTTAGGCATTGTGGTTGAAGATGTACCTTTCATTGCGATTGATGATGATTTTGTTGCTCAGCCCAATGGCGACACTTTCATCGAAATTACGACTAGCTGCGGCGACAAAGTACGCATTGGTAAAGACCATCCCATTGAACTGCGCGAGTTTGATAACAACCCCGTTCCCTATTGTTTAATTCGACGGAACTTGTGGGCGCGCGTGCATCAGAATGTTTTGTATCGATGGGTTGAAAATGCACATGCGCTGACCATAAATCATGAAAATGCGCTCGTACTGAACAGCGGCGATTATGAGTTTGTGATTGGATATTATTAAAGCGCATCAAAAGCTTTGAAATCGTCATGGCTTTAGCCTAATGTTATGGACCTAACGCTACGTTCTCATAAAATCACATATATGCAGGCGAAACCCTCCGGTTTGGCTCACTAGGACTCACGAATGAAGGTATTTACTTCAATGCTCAACACTCCGCTTTTGACGAAACATACTCGCAGCCCATTGGCGATTTCTCTCATAGCCGCTGTAATGATCAGTCTTGGTCATAGCGCATACGCCGCAACCTATGTTTACGCTGGAAAACTCATTACGGCAGAAGACGGCAAGGTAAGGGAAGACAAAACCTTGCTGATAGATAAAGGCCTCATTCAAGACATCATGGATGGTAAGGTTGAAGGCAACGAACAAGATAGCTTTTACGACCTCAGTGAATATACCGTGATGCCTGGCTTTATGGATATGCACACCCACATTACTTATCAAAATGAGGGCACCGCGGGATATTTAAAACGCTTTAGTAACAACGAGGCCGATTATGCTCTTGCTGGTGTGGGCTACGCGGAAAAAACCTTGATGGCTGGCTTTACCACCATTCGCAACCTAGGCGATAGCTACAATGAAACTGTTGCTCTTAGAAATGCCATCAATCGCGGAATCGTTGACGGACCTCGTATTTATACTTCAGGCAAGTCCATCGCTACCACTGGCGGGCACGCTGACCCAACAAACGGGATGCGCCGCGATTTGATGGGCAGCCCGACTCCACGAGATGGCGTGATTAATGGCGTTGCTGAAGCGCGAGAAGCCGTTAGACAACGTTATAAAGATGGCGCAGACTTAATCAAAATAACCGCCACTGGCGGCGTGCTGTCGGTCGCAAAAAGCGGTCGCAATCCTCAGTTTATGACCGACGAACTGGAAGCTATTGTACAAACCGCCCAAGATTATGAAATGACAGTGGCGGTGCACGCCCACGGTAAAGAAGGTATGAAACGCGCCATTTTAGCGGGCGTTGATTCGATTGAGCATGGCACCTATATGGACGATGAGATTTTCCAGCTTATGCGCAAGAACGAAGTCTACTATGTGCCCACCATTTCCGCAGGTAACTTCGTGGCTGAAAAGGCCAAAATCGACGGTTATTTCCCAGCTATTGTACGTCCAAAAGCAGCCGCGATCGGACCATTGATTCAAGATACCTTTTCTAAGGCGCACGGTAATGGTGTGATGATTGCGTTCGGGACGGATTCAGGTGTCTCACCACACGGAGAAAACGCCCTTGAATTTCAGCTGATGGTTGATGCAGGGATGTCTGAAATGGATGCGATAATTAGCGCCACCTACAATACTGCAAAGCTATTAAAAATAGAGGACACGCTTGGTACTTTGCAAAGCGGTAAAATAGCCGACATTGTTGCTGTGAAGGGTGACCCACTAGAGGACATTCGCTTGTTGCAAAACATTGATTTTGTAATGAAAAACGGTGAAGTATACAAGCATAGCGCTGAATAAACACGATTCAATGAAACTGCCGCGCTTGCAATAGGTCAACGCGGCAGTTTTTTTATGTCATATAGGTTCGTTCGCGAAGCGTCTAACGCGTTCCCATTAATTTAACAGATGAGACTATTGCCCAAGTGAAAAAGCGCATCAAAAAACGCTTTAAAAAGATGGTTCGCTCAAAATACATGCTGAGCAGCGTTGGTATCGCCTCGTTTTTGGAATCAACCGTTGTGCCCATCCCCTTGGAGACTTTATTAATACCGCTGATGCAGGCACGGCGAGACAAAATATGGCTGATTGCGCTAATCACGCTGCTTGGATGCGTAGCTGGCGCGCTATGCGGTTACTTTATTGGTATGTTTTTGTTTGAAGCGCTGCGTGAACCCATCATGAATTACATTACAAGCGAGTCGCAGTTTGAGGCCTTGACTCAGCAAATACATGATCATGGCTTTTGGTTTGTATTTAGTACCGGCGTAACACCTATCCCGCTTCAAGTTGCCATGATTGTAGCGGGGGTCAGTCAGTATTCAGTAACGCTGTATATGATTGCAGTGGTAACGAGTCGAACCATCCGCTATTTAGGCTTGGCGCTATTGGTTTACTTTTTTGGCAATAAAACCGAAAAAATCATCCGGCGGTATAAATGGCAAACGATGGGCGTGGTATGTATTGCATTGATTGCAATTGTTAGTTACAAGATATTCGTTGCACCTTAGGCACAAGGGTGAGTTAATGAAATCAGCTACGACAGACCATACATAATAAGTACAAATACGACAGGAGAAAATTATGAAAAGATTAGCAGCACTTAGCATTGCCTTGACCTGCCTTGTTGGTTTTTCGTCTTCACATGCAAATGTGGAAGATAAGCTCAAGTCAGCTATGTCATCGGACTTGCGAACCCAAGCGGAAGTGGAGCGCGATCGCAATCGCAAGCCGGTTGAAACGCTTTCTTTTTTCGGAATAAAAGACGATATGAAAGTGGTTGAGCTTATACCTGGCGGCGGCTGGTATACCAAATTGTTAGTACCGCTGCTTGCAGAAAACGGCGCATACTACGGCGCGATTGGCACCACTCGAATTGAAAATTCACTATCGGATGCGCCCGGTTTTGAGCGCATGAACGTGCTTGCCAAAAATGCGAATTTGTTTAGAGAAGAAGGCTCTCGCTTTTATTCACTTGAGCTTGGCAGCTTAGGCATTGATGATGCCGACATGGTGCTTACCTTCAGAAATTACCATAACTTTGGTGATCAAGGACGCGCTGCCATGAATAAAGCCGCCTTTGATGCATTAAAGCCCGGTGGCATCTACGGCGTAGTTGACCATACAGCCCGCCACATGGAGCCAATGACCCCAAGTAATCGACGCCGCTTTGACCCTGTTAAAGCAATCAAAGAAATTCAGGATGCTGGTTTTGTATTAGTTGACTACAGCACGCTTCACTATAAAGAAGATGACGAGCTTGAATATGAAGTAGGTGCGCGTTCTGTCAGCGGCAATACAGACCGGTGGACGCTTAAGTTTATAAAGCCTGAATAAAGAACAAGTTTCTTATTCGCGATTTGTAAATCGTTTATTGCCTCAAAATATTGGTTAAAAAAGTATGGAGCTGCGGCAAGTGTCAAACAAAGTATGTATTGTTTTTGTATGTCAAGCAGGCGAACTGGAGTTAAAGGCCTTGCTTTTTGCCGCCTCTTTACGGTGCAATGCCGAACTATCCAGTATTGACTTGGTTGCTGCGGTTCCCCAGCCAAGTATGTGGGGCGCACTTTCGAATGACACTGAAGCCTTAATCACTTCTCTATCAATAAGAAAAGTCTATATCGATTCTCCTTTTGGCAAAGCATATCCAATTGGCAATAAACTGGCGGCAATTGGAGTTAAAACAGACGCACCCGTTACCCTATTTGTTGATAGCGACATTCTGTGTTTAGGCAAGGTTCCACTTGAGGAGTTGCTCACTTCCAATATGAAGGCCAAACCAGCAGACTTGGTTAGCTTTACCAGGAATATTGAGCAATGGCGTCATGCATATCGTCAGGTTGGTGCTCAACTTCCCTCTGAACGCGTGCTATCGACGGTATCACATGAATTAATGCCGCCTTACTTTAACGCAGGTTTTGTCGCTGTGCGCGACGGAAAAGCGTTTTCAAAAACCTGGATGCATACTGCTAAAAAAATTGATAACTGCAAAGTGATTCGCAATAAACGCCCTTGGCTTGATCAAATAGCGCTTCCAGTTAGCGCCAAGGCCATAAACTATGCATTCGAAATGTTTGATGAGCGCTTCAATTACCCTGCCCATCTAAAGCGCTTAGCCGTTACGACTCTTCCAATGTTTTGTCATTACCATTCGCCTGATATTATTGCACAAGAGCCCGTATTGAGTCTCGAAGTGGATAAGCTTTGCCATCGCTATTCCAGTTTACGGTCACTGTTGGCAAAATTTGCGGCGTGGCAGGATGTATTAACACGTGCCAGCATTGAAAAAACGGCCTTATGTAAACCCGCGCGTGTAGACCAATGTGGCTCGACCGTATCAACCAAATCATATAGCCAGAAACAAAGCAACCCTCGAGACTTTATCATAACGGGTATGCCGCGTTCAGGCACCAGTATGCTGTGTAAGCTCTTGAACAAAGCTTCCGATATCGTAATCGTGAATGAACCAAAAGAAATATTTGGCGCGCTTAAAGACGATCATCAGTGTCACAAGCTGGGCTTGCTTTATCGGGATTTACGGTCCCGCGTCGTGTTAAATCGTGGCATTAACAACAAAGTTGATGATGAAGGTGAAGTGATTGAAGACACGCGTTTTGATGACAAACGACGACCTTATTTTCCAAATACGCACTCGCCGAATTTCGCACTTGCCACGAAAAATCCCTTGGCATACTTAACTCGATTACGGGTGATACTCGACTCATGCCCCAACATGCCTGTGATAGTAATGGTAAGAAACCCATTAGACCTCGTTACTTCATGGAAATCTAGTTTCGAACATCTTCGTGATATTGACTTCAGGCAGTTGCCTTTTACAGATGCAAACGACCCACTGCTCGACGGTACCCAGTTAAGAACCTTAGCCATGATTAGCAATGAACCCAATATTGCCAACAGGCGCGCGCTTTACCTGAGATATTTAGGTTATTTGATAAACCGAGAACGAGATCGTATTCACATGATACGTTATGAAGACTTGATAGCATCACCTCAATCAGTGCTGAGCAAAGTTACTCGCTTAATGAATCAAGCTCCCTTGCCAAATGAGGTATTTGAAAGTATTCGTGCACAAACTAAGCGCAAAACCCATGATAGTGAGGATATGACGGCCATTAAAAATATCTGTGCAGACCTTGCTCTTGAATGGGGCTATGAGGTTTAAAGCCGCTGATTTGTTCATAGCGGCTTATTTAGCGCTGCGTAATCCACAGCGCAAAAATGCTAACTGCTATGTTCGTCTGGATGATCGACGCTGAAGCCGTCAAACGCTTTTAACTTCATGTAATCAGCCATTTCAAAAAGCTGAGACACTTCGTAAATAAATTTTTCTTCATCGTAAATGTCGGTTTTTTGAATGTGTAGCCAATAGGTATCGCCATTAATATCACTCTCTAGAGCGACCGGCCAAAAGCCAAATCTATGAGCTAATTGTGCGAAATTCTCCAACGATGGCATCACCGCGCCTGTGAACCGAAATTCCCATTTGTATTTTTTAGACAAATCTAAGCCATTCGCACTAAGGTCGGCATACTGCTTTTTAAGAGCTGCTTCATCCATATATCCATCGAGCGTGATCACTTGAAGCTCTTGCTTCTCGTCTTTGACTTGCTGTTCTGCAAAGCTCTCGCTAGCACTAAGCGAAACGGAAAGAACTAAAGCTATCAGCGCTAAGGTACGCATTAGAAACCTCCTTTTGAAAATCATGTTAATAAACCTAATTTGATTCTTCTTCATCAGAGTGAAGCGTAAGCTGTTTTTTGAAAGCATCCGTCACAGCGTCTGCATCTTTATCGTCGCTAACGATGTAGGTTGATATTAAGATCATCAGCTCACTACGGGTGCTGCCGCGTGACTGTGACCCAAACAAGCTACCTAAAAACGGAATATCTCCCAGAATGGGAACTTTGCTGTCACTGCTGTTTTCGTTGTTACTAATCACGCCTGCTACCAACACTGAACCACCATCTTTGATGCTCAGCGAAGTAGACACTCTTCGGTTACTGATTGTGGGTGACAGGGTTGGGTCATCCGCATCAGCGGTTGAATTACTCGTTTCTTGCGTAATTTGCAAGTCAACTTCACCACCTGCATAAATGACAGGCTTAACTGACAACAGAATACCTGTATTTCGATAAACAACCTGTTGAATAAGCGCTCCACCCTCCACACTTGATTGAGAAGATGAAAGTAGCGGAATCTCATCACCCACCGTCACAGTCGCTTCTTCTCCGCTTTTCACCAAAATCCGAGGCGTTTGTAAAATTTTGACCTGATTGTCTTCCGCCAGAGTACTCAACACAGCTCGCGTGTATCCTGACGAGCTAAGTGGTGTGAACGTAAAGGCGCCACCTTGAACGTTTATGACGTTTCCAAGCGCTTCGGTAAATAGGTTCGAACTAGAACTGTTATTGGGGTTATTAATAGACCAGTCCACTCCAAATCGGAAAGAATCACTGAGCGTTACATCTGCAACAATCACTTCAATCAATACCTGCAAAGGGCGCTGATCAAGACGCTCAATTGCTGGGAGCATAGTCACCCATTCATTATTGGATCCGTAAAACAGAATAGCGTTTCGGCCTAAATCTACCACCAAGTTACCTCGGCGATTCTGCGTCGTTGCGCTGCCCGGCTGAATTGGCCCAGCGTCGTTTGTGGCTGCCTGATTACCTTGACCTTGTTGCTGAGGTTGCGCCGCTGCGCCGCCCCCTAAGAGTTCATTAATCGCATCAGCCACATCTTGAGCAGAGGTATTTTTTACCTCATAGTAAAACACGCTATCACCTTTAGTCTGTTTTAAAGGCTGATCAAGGTCTTTTACCCATTCTTCAACATACGCGAGTACATCTTCGTCGTTAGCGAACACAATAATGCTGTTAGTTTCTTCAATGGTGAATAAACTCACGGCGCCAGGCCTGCCTATTTGTGCATAATACCCTTGCGCCTGAAGCATTTGAGCCAGTCTTGCAGAAAGCGCGTCTGCACCTAAATATCTCGGCTCAATACGCATGCTCTGTCGACCGCGCATTAAGGGTTGGTCTACGAGTCTAACTACCTCTGCGGCCTGCTTGACGATGTCTAATGAGCCGCGTAACCACACAGCATTTCGCTCAGGATCAGAACTAAATTTTGCGTTTTGTCCTTCAAACGCTTGTGCAAGCCAACCGACGGCTCGTTGCGCTTGAACAACGTTCAAATCCATCAGGAAAAATACCGGGCGATGGGTCGATGGCACAGACGGAAGGGCTTCACCACTTATGAGAATGGGAGGCTCTGTACTTGTGCCTGTAGGAGAAAATTCAACTTGGATTAAGCCATTATCGTTTCGTAACGCTACGCCGTAGGCTTGCAGTACCGTTTGCACCGTTCGATAGAGTTCTTGAGGTGGTAATGGATCATTGATGTTAAGCGTCACTAAATCCTGTTTGTCTTCAAGCCTGGGATCAAGGTAAAAAGAAAGACCCAGTTGATTTCCCAATACCTCGTTAATAAACTGAGGCAGTGGAAGACTCGCTACATTAATCGCAATAGAGTCGCCTTTAAGCTCCATGGCTTCGTCGAAACTCAGCGCTGTATTGCTCTGGTTTTTTTGAGGTGGAGAAGGTAGATCACGTTTAATTCTGGGTGACCCATCATCTGCTTCTTCAGATCCGCCTAATTCAACTGAACCATCATTTGCTAAAGCTTCCTTGTTTACCTCTAAAGGTTGAGGCGTTAGATCGTATTCACGAACCATAGAACATGATGCAAGTGAGGCTATCATTAAAAAGACAAATGAATGTTTAATCCATATTTGTTTCATTTTTCACACTACTTATTAATTTTTATTCGAACTAAGGCGAGTTTAGGCATTAGTCACTGATAAAGGCGTTTTGTTTCTTTCACGCCATCCATTTCATAGTCCACGCTGTCTTTATTAATACTTACTATGGTTGCTCCATCAGGTAATGCTTGCCCCACTGAAAATCTCACAAATCTATCTCTCATGTTTTTTTGTGCGTCAAGGTCAAGCTCAATTAGCGCGATATACGCTCCCCCTTCTATAATAACGCCTTTTAACGACCATGGAATTGAATCTTTATCATTCTGAGCCTGTGTGTCGTCAATACCCCAAAGCAGCGCATAGTTGGTACCATCTTGTGCGCTCGCTTTATAGTTAAAATTAGCCAGTCGCCAGTTTTCAGCGCGTTCATCCAATACCAAAGTATCAGTGGACGGTTTCGCTAGAAGAGTAGCTAAAATAACCACTGTGACGACCAAAATAAGCACCAGCCATAACCATTTGGAACGCAAAACACGTTTTGTTATGACAGCATTAGTCATTATCAATCCTAAAATATGCTGCAATAACCAGTTTGTGGACAGGTCTCACTCTTTGAGAAATTTCCATCTGCTCTACCACGACACGTTGGCCATTGAGTTCTAAATCTTTAATAAACGCCATACTGTTATTTGCATCAAATGTAGCATCGATTTGTCCCGCCACCCTAAACACATTGTTCATACTCTCCACCGCAAGCGGCTCTTCTAACCGAATTTGAACACGCTGTAAATCGTGATTTTGCGCCCAATCAGTTAAGGACTGGTGCAAAGTGGCTTTGGCAATACCGACCGATGGGGCCTCCCAAAACAAACCCTGAAGCTCAGTACTAAATGCAGCAACATTTTCGGCGCGCTCAAGCCATTGCTTTTCACTGGCAGTGCGCAATATTTTAGCCTCACGCTCGAGCTCTCGCACAATATCACTTCTAATGGACTGGTTATAGTCGCTTAGAGCCAGTAATGGATATGCAAGCAGAATACCGATAATCACCCACAGGCTTATTCGTAATCGCGTATTAGATTTTACTTGTTCCGAAGCAAGTTGCCATTGTTGAATAACCTGATCTCTAATGTGATCCATTTATTGCTCCGCCGTCGATAAGGTTAAAACAAATCGGTTTTGCAATGGCCGTCTTGCCGACGAAACCGACACGCTATCAATCCAGCTTAAATTTTCAAAGTCTTGCACCACATTCAGCGTATTCACTTGACCCTCTGAAACGATTTCCAGTGTTGCGCCTTTAAAATTCCACTCTTTTAGGGTGAGATTGAATTTATTAAATACAACCGCGGCGTCGTCAATTAAGGCTCTTTGTAAAGGGTAGTCTATCAGTGACAGAAGCTCGCGAGTTTCAGCGTTGAGCGTTTCGGCAGTTGTTCTGGCTTGCAGAATACTTTCAACACTGTCTGCGATTGAATCAGCTCTTTGATTGACCTCTTTAAGCGCATTGCTGGCTAATACGGTAGCCGTCAGCATCCAAATATAAGCAATCACTAAAACAACACCGAATATGAGCAATACGTTATGCTCCCATGGTAGTTTTTGAATGAGCGATAAGGTTTTGTTCTTTGCTCCCCAAGGCGCGGGCAGCCTTGATAGCTGACCTAGTTTGGGTGCGCCTTCGCAAACTTGAACCAGCTCTTCCCATGCAAGGTTAAGATCATTTGGAAGATTAAGTGAGCGTAAAAACAAATCAAAGCGCGTTGAAGAGGGTTTTGAAGGGAACCATTTTTCTACGGCAAGTGTGCCATCAATCCACAGCTGAAAGATCTCGCCAGAATCCACGGAACTTATCCAACGGGCACACCTGCCCTCTTCTTGTGGATAATAAACAGACTCTGGAAGCACAGAAATCGCTTGGATCCCGACTTCTTCGATAGTTTTGTTGATGCTGTCTAAATCCCATGCCCAAACACACGCTTTACTTGAATTCCAAATAAAGTGAAAACCAACTCTTGAAAATGGCGCCCAGCGCTTCACTTGCAAAGCAAGTGCTTGATCGCGATTTTTTTTTGGCGTATCCGATAGCTCAAAAACGCGATACAGACACTGACTCCTGCCGACTATCCATTGTGCACGCGTCGTTAGACGCTCAGGAAAGAGCACCTCAGAAGATGTTTGCACATACTGACTAGCGGAGAAGGCGTGTTTGAGGTTCGCGGGGTTTAGCACGGGCATCTGATTCAGTTATAGGCACAATAAGGTCTCTGGTGATGATCCACGGAGCATCGGCAGCGTTCACAACAGTCTGAAAGTGTACATCAACTTCTCTTTTAAGTCTTGCCTGAGGATACCAAAAAGAGAAACGCAGTTTAGACGAGGGCATCGTGAGTATTATTTGAGACTGATTGTACAAATTTACTTCTGAGCGCTCTAAAACATCGTTTAGGTTTGTGTATGGTTCAATGTCGCGCTCTCGCACAAACGCTTGTGCATCTGCAGGCGATAAATCAAATGCAATTTGAGCGACTTTGCTCGAAACCGCATTAAGGTTGTATGCATCAAAAGGTGAAGCGACAACCTCAGACAGTAGTTCTTTATTGCGCCATAGCGCCTCAAGCGACTCCCACTCCAACACATTTTGCAACTCATGATATGAAAGTAAACCAGCGTTAGGCGGGGGGGCAAGTCCTCTTTGTGTGTACTGAAAACTCTCGGCGCCGTTGGAGCGAAGTACGTCATCTCGGTCAATATAGTCTTGCAGGGTAGAGGTCAGTCTTGCGCTTCGCGCCTGCCCAACATCTAGATATCTTAATAAGGCTTGTGCATGTCGCGGAGATTTAGAGTTGAGTGGAAGCATTGAGGAGATATCACGTATGGAGAAAAGCGAACCGTCAAGCCCGCTATAGACTGTTCCATCAAGTCTAATCTCATTGCCATCAATGCCCACCGTTCGAAGACCCATATCATCGACATCAGCACCAGCGAAAAAGTCATCTAAGGACATCTCTACGCCATCGCCGATACCAAGAGAGTCGACCGGTACTTTGATGCCTGCGGGTGTCCCGCCTTGAGTTGCTGCTAAATAAAACAAGACGGATTGGGTTGACGCAGCGTTTAGCGCCATTTGAGCACGCTCATTTTGCAGTATTGCCTTATTTAGACTGCTTTCTACCCAAGCAGCAAATGCCCCCACCATGATCACTAATATCGCCATCACCCAAATGGATGCAACTAATACAAAACCCTGCTGCTGACGGTGAAAGAGTTTCAAATTACTCATGGGGTAAAATCCAGATCGGGTAGCGTATTACTAGATATAGACACATACCAAAAAAAATCGGTTTCTTCGCTAGTGTCGATAAGCATGATACCTTTGGGCAAAGGTGGCGAAGGTAATTCAGCAAAAATGTCTTGTTCCTCTTCTTCCACGGGCCATTCGTCTTGAAGCTCACCTGATGAGTTCAAATACCGAAACTCCACTTCGGCATTTAGCCACTCAAAAATAACCACCGGTTCATCCTCAGCTTCATCGTAATAGAGTATTGAATAATCACCCTCTTGCTCAATACGCCATCGAACTTTGGTGGGTAAGCCGGTTCCGCGATTTAAAGGCTGCAGCACCAAGCCAGACATTTCAAATGCGTCAGCGCTAAAGTTGGCGTTATCAGACTGGCGACCTCGTTGAAATGAGCGTGTTACCAACCTAAACCACTGCTCTCTAAGCTCGGTATCTTGGGTTTTTACCAATTGATTTCGAATTCTATCCTGCAGACCGACAACAAAACTGAAACCTTGCATCATCAGTACCGTAATCAGGCTTACAATTACAAGTACCACCATCATCTCAAGTAATGTAAATCCATGAGAACGATTGTGAAGGTTTGGATACAACTTAAAATGGCTCATTTTGTAAGGCTCTATAGCCTACCTGAGTTTGTTCGAATGAGAGCAGTTCTAAATCATCGTTTTCGATATTCACGAAAACGCGATAAAGCCCCAATTCATAGGGGGTGGGACCTATCGCGAGAGATTGTCCTCTGCGAATTGGCTCTATTAATTCTGCGTTCCATGAGATAGACACCCGACCAAATTGTTGCGTTCCCTCGGGTTGCGCCATAACGTTTATATCGGCAAGAAACTCTGTGACGTTTCTTTGAACTTGATTGGAGTAGGCATTTTCTTCAATTTTTCCAACGGAAATCAGCAGGCTGCTTATCCATGAAAATGCGACCATACTGATCATTGTTACCAACAGCAATGCCACAATGGCTTCAAGCAATGAAAAGCCTTTTTGCATCTTAGTCTTCCAACGCTACGGGGCGACAGGTAGGGGGCTCAAGGCTAACCTGAAGTGTTCTTTCGCCCTTCACAAAACTTACCTCGCCACCAGTGCAGTAGCCAAAAGCGTTGTAGATTACTTCACTTGTTTGAAAATCATCAAGCTCCCAACCTTCAGGTAACGATAGGAATTCAGATGACTCGTCATCTTGAATACTTAATAGACTGAATGACTCTCCACTTTGGTAAACCGCAAAAGGTAAGCCCTCAAGCTGAAACAAAATATCGTCTCTTTCCAGCGAAAAATTCACCGACTCGTACATTTGAAGCAGCCGAGGGGTCGCAATGCCTGTTAACAGTCCCATCAACACAAGCACAATCAACAATTCGAGCAGGGTATAACCGCCTGCCGCTATTTTTTGCCTAGTCTTGTTGTGCAATGAATGGTGCAATGAATGACTAATTTTCGGCGATGTAGCCAATGTCTGCATCATATTCTTCGCCGCCTAATTTTCCGTCAGCACCGAATGAATACAGCTCGAAGGGTCGATTTTTAGTTTTCTTAGAAGAATACCTATAAGCTCTGTCCCAAGGATCTAACGGCACTTCGTCATCTAAATACGGGCCATCCCAGTTAGATACTTCAGGGGTGCTATTGCTAATCAATAATGACAGACCTTCTTCAGTCGTTGGGAAACGGTTTATGTCCAAACGCATAGTTTGCAGTGCTCCTTTAAGCATCACAATTTGCGCCTCAGCAGTTTGTACTTTTGCTTTGTCAGCCTGTTTGAATACTCGCGGTCCAACCAACCCCATCAATAGGCCTATGATCACGAGCACCACAATCATCTCAAGCAGTGTGAACCCGTTTAACTTCGATTTGTTCATTTCGTCCTCGTACCTCTAATATCACTTTGTTACTAGCATTTATCAGATGGCGCAACTAAATCGCGATATCGTTTGCGCTTGTAATTGCCAAGATAATTCCGATTATAATAACGCCAATAAGCACACCAATCACCAATATTGCGATTGGTTCAATTAATGACAAGAGGGTTTGCATACGTTTTTTACTTGCTTGCTCATAAAGGTTAGAGACCGACGCGAGCGTTGTCGACAAATCTCCAGACTTTTCTCCTACCTTTACAAGATTTACCGTTGTAGACGACACGACGTCCTCGCGGTGAAGTGCAGCCGATAATGCCAACCCTGATTTCACACCCGATTTTACCTGAGCAAGTCTGGCTTTGCGCCATGGGATCCTGCTGGATTTTGCTGCTAAAGTGAGCGCATCTAACATCGGTACCTTGCTCGCAAGCAAAATACCTAACATTTTTGACCAAACCGCTAAATCAGATTCGTTTAACCACCCTCCAATGACAGGCATTTTGCTTAGAAAGTTCAACAGCGGGATCTTAAAACGCTCTTGAGTCAGGAGAATACCGACGCCCGTAATAAACAGTATCGTAACAATGAGTACCGCAAGCTTATTGTCGTTCACCCAAACACCTGAGGTAATTACCAACCACGCTAAAGTCGGCATTTCTTCGGCACTGCTTAATAAAGAGGAAAACTTTGGCACCACGAATAAGAACATTATCGCCACAGCAACGACGCCTGACAATACGAGAATGCTTGGGTAGATTAATGCACTTTTGGTTTCTGAACGTATCTTAAGGTCATATTCCATCTGGTTCACACCTTGCTCGATGGAATCTGCAAGTCTCCCCGTAATTTCTCCTGACTCAATTAGGTGATACATATAGTCAGGCAGTTTAAGTTGGGTTTTTTTCACCGCTTGTGAAAACGCAGTACCACTCTTTAACTCTTTAAGTAAAAGGTTGAAGACGTTTAGTATGGCGTCAGAGTGGCTTGAATCACACTGCGCTTCTACCGCTTCTTTTAAGCTAACGCCTGCTCTGAGCATGGTTGAAATTTCAAAAAAAATAAGGATGACGTCGTCTTTCGAAATTTTTGTGCTTTTTTGACCTGATGTTCTTAAAACGTCTGCCTCTACTTCATCGATTGAAGTAACGCTTATCTGTCTTTCTTCTAATTGCCGAGCGGCACTACGAAAACTATCGGCATTTATCACACCGCGCATTTCCTCGCCCGTTTTATCGATTCCGCGGTATTCAAACTGGCTCATACGGTTTCTGCTTCCGTGCTTCTACACACGCGAAAGACCTCTTCGACGCTTGTTAGACCCATATAGGCTTTTAACATGCCATCTTCATACAAATTTCGGTAACCTTGAGTTTTAGCAAGGGCGTACATTTCGCTCACCGCTTGCTGCTCCAAAATAAGCGCACGCATTTTATCTTTAATTTCGATAAGCTCATAAATACCCACCCTACCCGAATAGCCCTTACCTTGGCATGCTTCACATCCTTTCGCAACGCGCCAATTAGACGTTTTATTTGGCAGAACCGTCTTCGCGATTTGAGAGATTTCAAGCGCATCTGCAGGAGGCGAAGTTGCTGGCTCACTGCATTGAGTACACAGCTTTCTCAACAATCGCTGAGCCTGAGTAGCAATAACAGGGGTTGCGGCCATAAATGGCTCAATGCCCATATTTATTAAACGCGCAAATGCACTTAGAGAATCGTTAGTATGCAAAGTAGATAACACCAAGTGGCCTGTAATTGCAGCCTGCATCGCAATTTCTGCTGTTTCTAGGTCACGAATTTCTCCAATCATAATTACGTCTGGGTCTTGCCGAAGAATGGTGCGTAAACAAGCAGCAAAGCTTAGGCCTATTTCTTCATTGGTTTGCGTTTGAGTAATACCCTCCAGTTTAAATTCCACCGGATTCTCAACCGTAATGATTTTCTTGTCTTGTTCGTTGGACTCATCCAGTGCGGTGTATAAAGTCGTGGATTTTCCAGACCCTGTTGGCCCGGTAACTAACACAATACCGTGAGGTTGACGCACAAGCCTTGACATCAAAGCCATTTGATCTGGCATCATGCCTAAGCTTTCCATGTTCAGTCGCTCTTTATCTTTTGGTAATAAGCGCAGCACCATCGACTCACCATTAACGCCTGGTAAAGCTGATACCCGTACATCAATCTCTACGCCTCCAGCGCGAGTAGAAATGCTGCCATCTTGAGGTAAGCGGCGCTCCGCAATGTCCATACCTGATATAAGCTTAATTCGAGACACTAAGGCATCAAATTTCTCTTTACCCAAGGTTAAGCGTGTACTCAAAATGCCGTCACCTCGAAAGCGCACGCGAAAGCTGTTCTCCTCTGGTTCAAAGTGTATATCCGACGCATTTGCATCAACCGCTTGAGCAAACAAGTTGTTGACTAACTCTATGGTAGGCGCTTCCTCAGCCAGTTCTTTCAAATAAGACTCACTTTCTGCCATACCATCGGCATAATTGTTTTTTAAAGATTCAACTGCACGAGTAAGTGCGTCGAAATCTTGAGACATAATAAAGGAAGGACTCACTTCAGTATTGGGACATACGATTTCTAAGGAAGACAGCAAGGTTTCAGATAAAGGATCGCGTGATGCGCATATAAGGTGTTGCTCAGAACGATTATCCACCCAAAACAATGCGTGTTGGTCAAGCATCCACTCCACGTCAATCTTTAACGTTCTACAAGTATCCAAAATTTGCCCAGCATCAGCAGATGGTGAATCGTTCCCTATCAGTGGCAAGTTAAGCTGTTCTGATAAGGTTTTGACCACAAACTCTTCTGACGTTGCGCCAATCCTAATCAGAATGGCACCAAGCTTCCCGCCAATCTCCGATTGGATGTTAAGTGCTTTACTTAAGTCCGACTCTGACAGCGCACCTTTGGCTTTTAATAGTGCACCTATTGTTTCACTCATAAAAATACTCGATGTTTGTTAACGCACTTGGTAACTGTATGCTCATAGCGAAGCGTCAGTTTAAAGCATTACCACACGAATTCGAACTTAAACTTCACACGCTGAAGCTTTGACCTATTATTTCTCAAATCCGACGGGATTGTGAAAAAAGCTTATGTTTCACTTTAAGAGCAATATAAATAGGCGAATTCAACATGAATACGTATGAATAATTATACCAGGGTATTGGATTATGAACTGCCTCAATGTATCGACTGGGGCGACTCAACCTCAAAGGGTCCGCCTTTTTCCGCCCATCGAAAGTTGGCGCACACACAGTAATGGCGGGCTTATACGTCAATATTTATATACCTAAGCCAGCGATAGTATGGGCATCAGCAAGAAAAGATTGATCTAAATCGGCTCTAGACCAGATATGTGTTGCTTTTTGCGTATATTTTCTGTTAGGGTACGCGCCGAAACGAGGGGATTGGACAACTATTTAGTTGAAAATCTTACTATATTTAGCGTAGAAGGCCGATCTTAGGGTTGACTTCTGCTATGTTAATACTAGAATCTCGTGTGTGAAGGGCGCATCAGTTAACCGGGTGCCCAATCTCAATTGATGCGTTTAGTAACTTATTTAGGCGTTTGATCTGTGCGCTAAGCGAATTAAAGCGACCTAAATGGCTATAGCTTTATAATTACATTTAAGGATTTAACAAATGAAACTATTTAAAAAGACAGCTCTTGCAGTAGCAGTGTCTGCAATGGCAGTTGCAGTACCTGCGGCGGCAGCTGACCTTGAGTTTACAGGTGACGGTGAAACTATCGTTCTAGCTGACGTAATCTTCGGTAACGGCATGCCAGGTGTTGGCTCTGAAGAGACATTAATTACTGCTCCTGAAGTAACTTTCGATTTAACACGCGGCGGCCTAAACGGCGGTGATATCAGTGTCGCTGGTTCTGAAGTTGCAACGATTAAGTACACTCTTGGCGGCGGGGCTATCTTCGGTGAAGATTTGTCTACAACTGCTCGCGTTGACTCATCTAACGGCGGTGCTGGTGCGTTTAACCTTACAGTAGCTGCTGGTACGGTAACGTACGAGGTAGTTCAAGGTGGTGCAATCGGTGACAACACGATTACATTTGAACTTACTTTTGGTGCAGCGGCGTCTGAACTAGATTCTGCTACTTTCTTGGGTTATGCAGTTAAGAACCTAACTTCAGTACTTAATCCTTCAAGTGACAGCAAGAGAGTTGAGCTTGGCGTAGAGTATGTTGAAGCTGGTACAACTGATGGCGACGCTATCAACCCAACTGAAACTGACCAACCTCTTGTAATTTTTGGTTCGCAAGCACCTATTGATCTAATCGCAGACGCGGTAGATTTCAATACGCCTGATTTCACACGTATTAACGTTGGTAACGCAGAGCGTACATTCACTGGTGGAACTTCCGACGGTCGTTCAGATTTCGATCCTGCTGGTGATATCACAGTAGTGAACCTTGGTACACTTCAACTTCAACGTCAAGAAATCGACACTGACGCATTCCCTGGTTCAGGCGGTGGTCTTGTACGTAAAGAAAATGGCGACGAGTTCGATTTCCAAGGTGGTGATGATCACACTTTGACTATCTCTGTGGGCTCTGGTTCTATGCAGGTTGGTTCAAGCGTTTACTTGAGCGAGTCAGCAATGTGTACTGGTACTGCTTTGTTCGCAAACACAATCAGCGCAGCTGAAGCTACTTCTTTCACCTTAGCTGTAAGTGGTTCTACAACAGACCTTACAACTGAGTACAACCTATGTTACTCAGTATTGACTGGTTCTGATGCTGATACTATCCCTGAAGTAGGTGACATTAACGCAACTTGGGGAATTGACTTCTTCAACGCTCGTTATGACAACATCGACGAAGAAGCAGGTCCATTCGGTGACTTAGTGCGCAACGGCTGTATCGCTAGCTTCTTTAACATTCCAGCGTCTAGCAACTCTGACACTGCATATGTTCGTTTAACTAACACTTCTTCAGTTAATGAAGGTGACATTCGCGGTACGCTTTACGCTCAAGACGGAACAGTTCTTGGCGCAGACGTAGCAATTGCTCCTGACCTAGCTGTAAGCGCAACGCAAATCTTCTCTACAGAAGGTGCTAACCGTACTACAGGTGCTGGTCAAGAAGTTATCGACATCGAAACTGCATTTGGTGTAAGTGGTTCTGACTATAAAGGTCGTGCACGCTTAGTACTTAAAGGTGCATTCGATACTTGTGAAGGCTTAGGTCTAATCCGAAGCGCTTCAACTGGTGCACTTTACAACATGAGTGCAACTACACAAGGTAACGAAGCAGCGCTACCAAACGACGGTAACAACGGTAACTAAGTTACCTGTTACAATCGTTAAACTAAAAAAGGTGGCTTATGCCACCTTTTTTGTTTCCGTTAAAATCTTACTATATGTAATTTCCAAAATTATTCGGCCTTGCTAGTGTTAAAGCCCGTTTAGACTACACTGACGCACGCGCACTATTCTTAATCGACATTCATACATCTCGAACACACAAACACAGTAAATCGTATTTACTTTCCATGACGATAAATCTTATAGCAACAGATGCTATTGTCGCTATAGGCCTTTCCGGATGATATATTTATAAGGACTGTGGCTTGTTTGACAATCCAGCAACGTATGCTGCATAAAACGACAAAAAGAGGGAATGTCACGGGTCGTGGAATGATCATCTGCAACGATGGCAAGGGTTTCACCGTCTTTCATCTTCCGTATTTGCAAACGAACCATCATCACCGGTTCAGGGCAACGTAAACCTAGCCCATCTAAATAGTGATCTGCATCTAAGCCATGCCAAAGGGAGCCGTCGTTACTTGAAGCATCCAAATCGCTCATTGGTCAATCCGCTTTATTGAAGGCTAATACCATATCGTTGTTGATATGCTTTTATGGATGTAACGTTTTCGTCAAAAGCCTTGTTGACCGCCAAATATTCAATCAAATCGCTCAAAGTAACTATGGAATATACTTTAGTTGAATAATCTCGTTCAACCTCCTGAATGGCAGATAGCTCTCCCGTGCCTCTTTCTTGACGGTCAAGCGCAATCAGTACACCGCTTAAATTAGCGTCTTGTTGCTCTATGATTCGCATCGAATCTCGAATGGCAGTACCAGCAGTGATGACATCATCAACAAGCATGACGTTTCCTTTTAAAGGACTTCCTACTAAACTCCCACCTTCTCCATGAGTCTTCGCCTCTTTACGATTGAAACAAATTGGCACATCCCTTTGGTGACTATCATAAAGTGCGATAGCCGTTGCTGATGCAATGGTAATGCCTTTGTAGGCAGGTCCAAAAAGCATGTCATAAGGTGCTTTCTCAGATTCCAAGGCACTTGCGAAGAAACGCCCAAGTTTAGCTAAGTCTCTACCCGTATTAAAAAGGCCCGCGTTAAAAAAATATGGACTAACGCGACCTGACTTTAAAGTAAATTCCCCGAAGCGAAGTACTCCACGTGCAATGGCAAACTCTAAGAACTTATTCTTATATTCCTGCATTAGTATTATCTCTCAGTGCTATGGACGCAAACGCTTGGTTTCCAATAGTTTACGCGCGGCGCGCGGACTATAATAAGCAAAATAATTCTCCAACTAACTGAGCGCCAATCTCTGTGCATCAAATAGCTCTTTGATGCCAGCATGCGCTAAGCTTATCATCTCATTCATCTCTTCAAAGGTGAATGGGTCGCCTTCGGCTGTGCCTTGTACTTCGATGAGCTTTGAGGTGTCGGTCATAACGACATTCATATCGGTCTCGGCATCAGCATCTTCCAAATATTCAAGATCGGCGATTGCATTGCCTTTATAGACGCCTACCGATATAGCAGCAATCATATGCTTAAGCGGATTGGTCTTTAAAATACCTTTAGTGCGCATCCATGTTAAGGCATCAACCATCGCCACACAGGCTCCTGTAATTGAAGCAGTTCGTGTACCGCCATCTGCTTGAATAACGTCGCAATCTACCGTAATCGTGTTCTCACCGAGCATTTTTAAATCGACCGCTGCTCTTAGTGAGCGTGCAATTAAGCGCTGAATTTCGAGTGTTCGACCACCTTGTTTACCGCGCGCAGCTTCTCTGTCGGAGCGCGTATGCGTGGCGCGTGGCAGCATGCTGTATTCTGCCGTGATCCATCCTTTCCCCTGGCCCTTCATAAAGCGCGGCACGCCCTCTTGTACACTTGCGTTGCAAAGTACTTTTGTATTGCCAAACTCAATCAATACGGAGCCCTCGGCGTGACACGTAAAATTACGAGAAATAGTGACTGGACGAATTTGGCTTGCAGTACGGTTACTGGGTCGCATTAAGTGACTCCTGAATGGATAAAGTTAAATGGGATGCTCAATCAACTAGAGTAAGCTGAGGGGACAAGTATAACGCATAGACTATGGCAATGTAACGACATACTACATCACGCGCTATACATCTATCGCAAAGCGCTCTAGACTAGTGGTTTTTAGAGTACCAGCATTGAGAACCACATGATTTTTAGCATGACAGGCTTTGCCCGACACGAAATAAAAGCCGAATGGGGCAGTGCCGTTTGGGAAATCAGAAGCGTAAACCAGCGCTACTTAGAAACCCACTACCGCCTACATGAACAGTTTCGCTCATTAGAGCCCATGTTGCGCGAACGTTTTAGAAAACGTTTGCAGCGCGGAAAAGTAGAGTGCATGCTACGAGTCAGTTTCAGTGACGCAAATCAAGGTTCGTTGACCTTCAACCCTGAACTTGCTTCCCAGCTCATTGATGCCGCCAAGTCGCTCCAACAATCCGGCGCAGACGGCACCATCAACCCCAGCGATATATTGCGCTGGCCTGGTGTTATGGCAACGCAAGAGGCCGACGTAGACGGCATGCAAAAAGTCATCATGGCCGGTTTTGAAGACGCGCTTGAACAGTTTATTGCAGCCAGAGCCAGCGAAGGTGAAAGCATGGGTACGCTTATTCAGCAGCGCCTGGACGGCATTGCACAGCAAGCCGATAACGTTGCCAGCCAAATGCCCACCGTACTCGAATGGCAAAAAGACCGCATTCGCAGCAAGTTTGCCGAAGCGGAGGTAGAGCTTGAAGACACCCGGGTAGAACAAGAAATGGTGTTACTTGCGCAAAAAACGGATGTTGCAGAAGAGCTAGATCGCCTGAAATCTCATGTTCATGAAACACAAAAAATCCTGAAAAAAGGCGGAGCCATTGGCCGTCGTTTGGATTTTATGATGCAAGAGTTTAATCGTGAGGCGAATACGTTAGGCAGTAAGTCGATCAATAAAGATATTACTCAGGCGGCTGTTGAGATTAAGGTTTTGATTGAGCAGATGCGGGAGCAGATCCAAAACATCGAATAGTTTTTCACCCGTTCAAGAATGTCTTAAATGCCCTGTTACTTGCTTGTAAATACAGCGCTTTTTTTTCCCGTCCAAATCGGTTTGCAGATGTCCGTTACCAACTGCCTGTTTAGTGGTGGGCAGTAAGTTACCCAATTTTCGCATTTAACTCGCCACCACAACAGGTTATTGCATACAGCAAAGCCGCCCCAAAAAAATATTCAGATGGTGAAGGGCTATACTTTTGCGTCCGCAAACAGGGCTCGCCTTATTGGATGATCCGCTACACCACAGCCAAAGGAAGACGAGAAGCAACCTTGGGGCAATTTCCTTTAATGTCGTTGGCAGACGCTCGAATTGCCGCTGCTTATTTTCGAAAAGAAGTACGCGACGGCATAGATCCTCTTCTGGAAAAACAAAAAATCGAGTTACCTGACACTGAAACCGTGGATCAACTGTTCCATGACTGGTATCGAACCGATCTGAGTCGACGACTAAAGCACCCAAAGATTCCGTATCGGGTTTACACCAAAGACATAAGCCCAGTCATTGGCATTAAGTGTATTGCTGAGGTGACCGCTCGCGATGTGCGCGAAGTATTAGAGCGCATTCGAGAAAGTAACCGCCCTACCATTGCCAACGATACCTTGATGTACATGAAGCAGCTGTTTCGACATGCGATAAAGCTCGACTTACCGTGGGCAGTTGGGACAATGGGGCAACACTTGACATGCCGAGCTTTAGAGGGTGAATAAGAGGAAATTAAATTGCCCCAAGGAATGGGGCAATCAGGGCTTTGATTGACAAAATAAGTCACTAAACATAATCTTCAAGCCAATATGACCGACGCCTCTGCATTTCTGTACGCGTCGGTTCTCATTTTAGCGTAGCGGTATACTTCGTAAGTGTTTTTCGATTGCTTCAATCATCGACTTGGTAAGTGGTAAATGCGCTTTTTCTTTCGCCCAAATTTCATGAAAGCCTGCCACGGTTTGCTTGGCAGTATCTAACACCAATTTTTCTGGCAACATGGCTTTAGCCGCCAAGTGTGACAGCTCATCCAGCGTGAAATCACTGAATTTCTTGCTACGACTCACCTTCAGCGACGCACTATCATCGGGGATATAAGGAATGGTCGAGACAAAGTCATAGGCAGGCGCAATCGATGCTGTGCGCTTGTCTTTGTAAATCACAGACCAATTCTTCAGATGCATATCCGCATTGCCAATTAGGGTATTGAACACCAATCGACGCGTAAATTCTGCAATGTCTTCGTCTTGACCTTCGATGCCGATAACCTGAGCAATATTGCGCATACTGGCTTTTTTGTATTTATCTTGAGGATAGACACCAAACACTTGCGCAAAATCTTCAATATGTACGGCTTGATCACCTGCACGATCAAAGCGCTTGATCACAAACGCACTGTCTCCAAATTTACCAATACCATCTGGGATATTAGCAATCTGGCTAATCGGGAGTAGCTGCGTTTCTGGCACATCCATTCCCAACATTCGAGCCAGTTCCATCATCGAATATTCATTTTCTGGCACAGCGTCAAAGCGAGACGATGGCAATTTTACAATCCAAGAGCCACCTTGACCGGTTGCTGGAATAGTCAAACCACCGTTTGCCTGTTGTACGGCTGAAAACTTCAACTGTACACCCGCTAATGAAAAACGCATTGGAACATCTATTTTCGTTTCATCGTCAATGTCTTGCTGTACATTAGGCGGGAGCGATTCGCCATCAGCAGGTTCAACCGTGATCGCACCTGCTAAATCTTGTCCTAACACCCACAATAGAAAAAATTCTCGCGCGGGGTTCACTCCGGCACGCTCTGCCAAGTAATGACGCATGGTTTCTTCTGGCAAAAGATTAGAGAAAAACGGAGTTAACTTGGTTTGGGTCGGTTTGAAGTGAGTCAGCAAGCCACCTAGCGAATCTTTAAAACCCAGCCCTAACACGGGCCGTGATTCATGATTAATGTACGAATCCATAAAGGCAAAAAGCGTTCTGTCATTGCCCACGTTGGTGATCGTTGCGATAGGTTCCCCGTAGAGCAACACGTTAAGCGTAGAAACATAATTAGTCATCGTCGTCTTCCTCTAGCTGATATGCGGGCGACATTGCCTCACCTTCATCGCTGATCCCTTGGCTGCTTCGAATGATTGACTTGATGGCAGGAATGGACTTTTTAGGCGCAACCAATAGCTCTAGGTCGAGTACACGGGCAAGTGAAATCAAACTGGATATTCTTAAATCAACGCCGCCAGACTCGATTTTCGAAATATGGCTTTGCGGCACACCCGAACGCGCGCTCAGATCTCTTTGGCTAAACCCCTTACGTACCCGAGCTTCTAGAAGGCTTTGTAGTATCTGCTCTGTTACATAGCTCATTTCGATAGGCCTTAATGCATCATTTGATAAAATTATATATAAAAACATATCACCGCAATCCCACAAACACAAGAATGATTAGCTATTATGTATCAAAAAGTACTTTTTGATATTTAATTACATATAAATCGTAACGCACGAGCTCACTTACCGTGGGCAATTAGGACAATGGGGCAACACTTGATATGCCGAGCTTTAGAAAGTGAATAAGAGGAAATTACACTGCCCCAAGGAATAGGGCAATTGGGGGCCGTGTCAACAACTCCTTTCAGTCAATCAAACTACAAACTCGCAAAAGTCCCAATATGGGACTAGCATCTGTTTATGAGAATTATCGCACTATCAACCTTAAAAACATTTTGGGAAGACAGCCCAGAATACATTGATGCGAAAGAGCCAACTTTAGCGTGGTATAGGCATGCATTAAACGCTGATTGGGGATCACCGGCGGATGTGAAACAGGACTTTAGAAATGCCAGCATCCTCAAAGATGGGCGTGTCGTGTTTAACATTGCCAGTAATAAATACCGGTTAGTTGTTTGGATCAATTATGCCTACAAGGTGGTTTACATACGGTTTATCGGCAGCCATGCACAATACGAAAAATTCGTCGGGAACGAATTTTCATGAGCAACGCGAGCCCAAAGGGTGAGGCTCATGGACGAGCCGAATAAAAAATTGATGTGCAAACGATTTGAAGCCAAAAGGTAGTAACAAGAGGTAAATATAATGGACATCAGACCTATTAAAACAGATGCCGACTACCGCGCGGCATTAAACGACATCGAAAACCTAATGATGGCGGAGCCTGATACCGTCGAAGGCGAAAAGCTGGACATTTTGGTTACGTTAGTTGAAGCCTACGAAGCAAAGCATTTCCCAATGGATTTGCCAGACCCTGTTGAGGCAATAAAGTTTGAGATGGAGCGCAAAGGCTTAACGGTTAAAGATCTTGAACCCATGATAGGTAAAAGCAATCGTGTTTATGAAATCCTAAACCATAAGCGATCACTCACGCTAAAAATGATTTGGAAACTTCATGAAGGGCTAGGTATTCCAGCAGAGTCGCTGATCAAGCCACCGCAAGTTCGCGCTTCATAGCGATGCGAATCAAAATTAGTTTGTTATGAATGACGCTCGCTACCCAAATATTTCGGCTATTGATAACAGGTTAGCTGAGCTTGAAAACGAAAAGCAGCGGCTTCTCGCATTAAGAGAGGCTTTGCGTAGCGCTCAAAACGAGCGTTCAATACAGACATTCACCCCAGAACAAAAGGTCGCCCTATTCAGACAACTATTTCGTGGACGAGAGGATATCTTTGCCAATCGTTGGCAAAACCAACAGGGCCGCAGTGGCTATTCCGTAGCCTGTGATAATGAATGGGTAAGCGGGCTATGCAACAAACCCCGCATTAAATGCCAAGACTGTTCACACCGAAAGTTTAGCGAACTAAACGAGCACATTATTTACAGGCACCTTGCCGGTCATCAAGTGGTGGGGCTGTATCCTTTACTGAAAGATAACTCATGCTATTTGTTGGCAGCAGATTTTGACAAAGGCTGTTGGCAAGAAGAAGTCAAAGCCATGTCTAAAGCGTGCCAAGCATTTGATATTCCACACGCGATAGAAATCTCGCGTTCTGGCAACGGGGCGCACTTATGGATCTTTTTTGAAACCAACATCCCAGCTAACCAAGCTCGGGCACTGGGTTTCGCTTTGCTTGATAAAGCCATGGAAATATTTCCAAATCTATCGTTTGACTCCTATGACAGGCTCTTTCCTAACCAAGATATCCTTCCTGAAGGCGGTTTTGGTAATCTCATTGCGCTACCACTTCAAAAGGAGGCTCGCCTTTCAGGCCGTAGTTGCTTTGTTGACAGTGACCTGAATGCGATTGACGATCAATGGCGGTACCTTGCTGGGCTTAAAACGCTCACTCAGTCGAGTATTGATCAACTCATAACAACTATTTCACCCAACACCCTATTACTGTCTAAGCAAGGTCTAATAGACAACCGCCCTCCTTGGGAAATCACAGCCAAAGCTGCACCAATAAAATTAGAATCTTTGCCGAAAAACGTGACCATTACCTTGGCCAACCATATCTACTTTTTGATGAGCGAGTTACCTGGGCCACTACTGGCAGGACTAAAGCGATTAGCTAGTTTTTCTAATCCTGTGTTTTTTAAAACACAAGCTTTGCGCTTTTCAACCCATGGCATTCCGAGGTTTATTTCCTGTGCTCGTATTGAAAACGGTTATCTAGCACTACCGCGAGGCTGTCTCGATGACGCGATTGCTTTGCTACAAGAGCAAAATATTTCGCCACTGTTTGACGATAAGCGTGAAATCGGCAAACCATTATTAAAACTTACCCCCGAGTTCACTTTGCGAAAGAACCAGCGAGACGCAGTGGCCGCAATATCTAAACATGACTTCGGTATTTTGCATGCACCGACCGCATTTGGAAAAACGGTTACTGCCATTGGTATGATCGTAAAACGCAAAGTAAATACCCTAATACTGGTTCATAGCCGACAACTACTCGAACAATGGCAAGAGCGATTACGCACGTTCCTACCAGAAGTAAACATTGGCAGTATAGGCGGGGGTAAAAGAAAGCCGAGTGGCATTATCGACATTGCCACCTACCAAAGCTTGGTCAATAAAAAAGACAATTCCATCACGCCTCTCATCCAAGACTACGGCCATATTATTGTTGACGAATGCCACCACCTATCTGCACCAAGGTTTGAAATGGTACTCACCGAGGTAAGAGCAAAATATGTATTGGGCCTAACAGCAACACCAGAACGACAAGATGGTCATCAGAAGATCATTTTTATGGCGGCAGGGCCCATTCGCTATAAAGTGAAACAAAGTCCTGATGAGCAATTTACTCAAACCGTGATGATTCATCAGCTCTACGATATACCGCCAGCTGAGCTAATAAAAACAGATGAGCGCCCAAAAATAAGCGATGCCTATCGCTGGCTCGTCGATAATGGACAGCGCACGTCAAAAATAGCCTCAGACGCCTCTCAGTGTGTTCAAAATGGCGGGCACCCGTTAGTCCTTACAGAGCGTAGAGAGCACGCAGAGTACATACACTCACGACTTACCGAGATGGGTATAAGCACTGTCGTACTCAAAGGCGCCATGAAAGCTGCCGAACGCAAGAACGCTGACAATCATCTGCAATCGGCTCAAGTTGTCGTCGCAACAGGAAAATATGTGGGCGAAGGATTTGACCTTCCAAGGCTGGATACGTTGTTGTTGGCCATGCCCATCGCATGGAAAGGTACATTGGCTCAATATGCCGGCCGTATTCATCGTGAATCGGAAGGAAAAACACAAGTCACCATTCACGACTATGTGGACTGCGCCCTCCCTATGCTGCAACGCATGTTTAAAAAACGTGAGAAAAGCTACAAGGCAATGGGGTACGCCCTTGAATACTTTGAGGGTAACAGTGACAAGCAACCTTCATTAAAGCTGGAAGACACCTCTTCATCAAATCCCAAGTCAAATTAGCAAGCCGCTCTTCGTTCGACACTTCCCCATGCTTTTATACCCATACGCCAAAACCACTATCCGTTTGGCTTTTGGATCGAGAAGCCAAACAGGGAAATTAGCCCATTTACTGTTTGGCGTCTCGATTGAAATCCAAGGCTGGTAGGCCATGCCATTACTGGCTCAAAGCAAGGTTTGGCACTTTTCGTGCCCTAAACCAACCTAGAATCCAAAGTACAAACCGTTTGATTTTTTAAACCCAGAATGCAAACGATCGTTTGGCGTCTCGATTTTTTGCACTTGGTGAACGCAGCCAAACAGCGCTGTATTGGACGATGCATTTCAAACAGTTAGCCGCGCACAGGTCATCAGAAAAAAACTGATTTGACTGGTTAATTTGATGGCCAATTCTTTCATCTATTTCAGCACCGAGTCTGTACCCGACCACTGAAAATAGACGGCATGAAAAAACCAACAGGGTGATATGTGACGTGTTATGGGCAAGTGGTAACGATTGGGATAGAGAATGGATACAGCAGCTGGTCGCTTTTCTGGTTGGGCATGGCGCGTTTACTCTCTACCCAGCATTAAGCCAGTGCGACAATGCCGCCGAACGTTTAACCCGCTGGCTAACCTATCAGTTACCGCGCGTTAAACAAGCGCACCCTGGCTGCCCCATTCACCAATGGCTGAATAGCATTGGCGCGCAAGTGATCGTAGAAAAATGGCAAAGCCCCGAGCAATGACCAAACCTGTATTGGCTACCTTTACCTGAGGTTGATGGCAACGCGCAAGGCGGGTTGGTTTTGTTACAGGCATGTGTGGATGACACGAGCCAAACCAGAACATTGCAAGCAAACACACCGGCCAACGCCTGTATTTTTTGGTGCATCACGCCTTTGTCTAAAACAGGAAAGCGCGCTACCTAACACCCCAAACAGCAAAACCGAGCTTTTTGCCTGCCCAGTTCGCCGGAGAAAATGGGAAAATCATGCACGGGGTTATTGCTGAGTGGCTTAAGAAAAGACAAGAGAAAACGAAACGGCAACGTGATCAGCCACCAGATCAACCTAGCGCTGCTGCACCACCTTTGTGGGCCAGAAAATGATGTGTGGATCACTCAAGAGCTTATGGCTTAACGTTGAAAATAATCGCTAATCTTGTCACGGAATAAAGAACCAAACTTTTTATGATCAACACTCTCAAAACGAACTCGTCCAGCCACGATACAAGGTGATATTTGAAGCTCTTTTGCTAGCTCCCTGACTTCTTCAGCGCTCGATAAACTGCTTCTGCACCAAATACTCTGTGGTATCAACGCCTCTCTAGCCATATCATCGGCCTGTTTCTCAATGTCATCAACGCCCTGAGCATCTAAATCATCTAAGTACCAGTTTTCATTACCATCTAAGTGCAATGCGATATGTGCCATTTCATGCATTAGTGAAAACCAAAAGCTATCGAGACGATTGTGCCTTAACGTTAGCGCTATAATCGGGTTGCCATCAATGCCCATGCACACAGCACCATCCAAATAAGTTTTGGGTAGATGAGGCTCTATGATTACATGAATGCCTGACTTATTTAGAAACTCAATCGCTAATAAAGGGCCTGACTCAAGCCAAGATAGCTTGGAAATGTTCTGCATCCATTCCAAATTCACAGTACTAGCGCGATATTGACAGGGTAATTTTTGTTCAGCGGCCTTCTGCAATACTCGAATTTGCCACGCCCACAGAGCATAAGGATCTGTTTCCTTATCATTGGTACGAAGGTGAGAAGACGCTCTCAACAAGGCAGGTTGAAGTTTAAAGCCTGATTTTACGGAACCGATAAAATCAGACAAAGCCTCGGCTGCATATTCCGTTAACTCTTGTAATGAACCATTGAAGCTATCAAAGTAGCCACGCTTTCGCATTTCAGCTATCGGGAAGGCTTGCCAATCTACTTCTCTTTGAATTGCGTGCTTTTGCTCTGGCAATTGAATCAAAACATCAGCTGATATACCTAACCCACTGCTTAGCTTTCGGATCATGTTCAAGCTAAGGCTACGTGTTCCATTCAATATCTCGGAAACTTTTGGAGCTGACCCAATAAAAGGAATAAGGTCTCGATTTTTTAAACCTTGTTGCTCCATTCTAAATTTTATCGCTTCTATTGGATCGGGCTTACTAATTGGAAAATGATCTTCTTCGTACTTTTCAATTAATAATGCCAATACATCCATCTCATCAGATTCGGCTGAACTTGGCTGCGGATCCAAGTCCATTAATGACATTAATCGCATCAATGCTGACTCATGATCTTGTGCTGATTTGATTAATTTAATGTGACTCATCTTCCCCTCCTAAAAGCGTTGCTTATCATACTGAGCATGAGTACCAACCCACTCAATAACAGCAATGCCATTTTGATACCTGACTTTTACAACTAGTCTGTAATGGTTACCTTTGATATTAAATATAACTCTATTACCGTCTAGGAAATCTGCACTGCGGTAACGGTCTTTAATATCCTGAGGAGTTTTCCAACAAGCGCTTTGAGCTTCAGAAACCCATGCCTCTAAAGCTGACTTCACATTAGCGTGTTTTTTATAAAAATCGACAAGTTTGTCTTTACCTAAGACTTGCATATCACCTCAAGGTTCCCTTGGTGGGAATTATAATTAAAGTTACCAAAAAGGGAATTTTTCTTTTCTATATTTCACAATCACACCATTGCCGCTTCGTACACTTTTTCAACCTCGGTAAACTTAGTGACGCTCTCTAGGCGAGTTAAGGTTGTGAGTTTCATCGAGTTTTTAATTGGGCGATGTGGCACGTTGGTCACTGGCATTTGCAGTGACAGTGGTTTGCCTAACTCAAATAAATAATACAAATCAGCAGAACCTGACTTCTTACCCGATTGATCTTCAGTAATGGCGTAGCGTGGTAACACTGTGACTCGTTTAACCGGCCAAAGTTTGTCAATTTGCTTGGTTGAACTTTGAGTGTCTGAGGTAGACGCCAACGCTAAATAGCGAATTTCCTCGGCAATATGCTGCTTAAATTTCTGCAAAAACGTGCTTTGCGGCAGGTGATACCAAAGCGCTATGCCTTGCTCAAATTGTTCAAAGTAGCCATTATCACGGCCACGTTGCCCACCCAATGCCACTGTCATCGTCAAATCAGGGTACTTTGCGTGGCCAGTTCGCCCATTTGTTGAATAAACAGGGAGAGCAACTGCCGCGCTTTGACACTGTTGCTTTGGCGCATTCCTCGGCTGAGTAGGATTCGGCGGTACTCGCTCCCATCTCCGGCCAATAGTTCGGCTGGCATGGCCCAGTAGCGATGGCGATTGTCATCGTCTAACCAGTGCAAGAAATAACCGTAGTTGTCCCCTTGCGGATCGCGGGTACGTGCCGCTACCTGCAGCCAAGAGCAGATTTTGACTGGGCTATCTTGCCCTGCTGGTTGCATTACCAGCCAGTTTTGCGCGTTATAGGCAAAACCAGCCGGTAATGTTGGTGCGTTGCTATGCATATCACTGGCAGGTAACAGGTTTGATGCTGATGGTTTATCCACTGCCATAAGCAGCACCGACACGGCGGGTTTCAATCCACTGGTCGATATCGCTTTCTAACCAGCCCACGGCAAGCGCACCAATACGAATGGAACGGGGAAATTCACCACCGGCCATCAGTACATAAATGGTGCTGCGGCCAAAGCCTGTTTTGGCTTTTACCTCGGGCAAGCGCAAAATCCTCTGCTGACGCGCTGGGTGTACTGAGTTTGTGGGTAATTGTGTGGTTGGGTTCATCGTTTGCTTCCTCACTGATCTGTTAAGTTCAGTTAGGAGTTTGCCAGTACTAAACGGACGCAGTAGGCAAATAAATGCCCAGATCGTGCAGCTTTCTGAGGGTACAGGTAGCTACCTGCCCCAGTATTTACATAATGCCCCAAGTGATAAATACCGAGTGGGCAGGGTTGGCGTGTGACTAAGTGGCGAGAATTAAGGCTTTGCCCATACTGCCCCAAAAGTCCAAGGGATGGCGTACCACTTTGAAGTTTCCTTCTCGAAACTCGGTTTCGATGAGCCGTATGCATTGAGTGTTGATATGTCGAGTGTATCGACACATAAAAAACTTATGTCGAAATAACAGTAAAAAATCGACATAAACTGACCCAATAGTTCATTTATGTCGATATAAACTGGAAGTTTAAACATGACCTGGCAAGCAGAGCAGCCTTACAACCACTTACCCACATTACCGCCAAATCTAAATTCCATAGAAACGAAGGCCGTTCTGAAAGCCTTTATTTCTGCACGCGCCGCTGTAGCAGAATTAAAAAATGAGCAGATCCAGAATATTGAATAACAAGTCATTCATACGAAGTCTAATCGTTTGGGCTCATCAGTAAATGACAAACACTGAAGATTGGAAAACGCCTGCTACAGCTCAACCTTTTCCATATCTATTTGGTAATGCTCTGGCAACGTGGGCTGCACAATCGTAAGCCCAACATTATCATCTGCAAGGTTAATCTCTTTGGGCTGCACATATTTGGTACTCGATATTGAATAAAAGCTTTTGACAACAGGCTTAAGCGCTTTGCCCTTATGATTTTGGGTAACCATAGCAATATGCTGATTGCTAAGAATCACCAAACTTCCCACCGGGTATACGCCAATGCACCTAACAAACTGCAACGCTAGCTTTAAGTCGTAACCAAAATCTTTGTTTGTGATTAATTTAAGCGCGGCCGCCGGGCTGGACTTACGCTGGAATGGACGGTTTGTGGTCATTGCCTCATAGCAGTCGACAATGGCCAACATCCGGCTGAACTTATGTATTTGCTCGCCTTTAAGTCCGTTTGGATAGCCACTGCCGTCTAGTCGCTCATGATGTTGCTCTATCGCTAAGCGCAGCTCTTTATCTAAAGCAAGTGGCTCAAGGAGCTCCAGAGAATGTGCAACATGTTTCTCAATAATCGCTTGTTCGTCTGCGGTGGGCTTGCCTTGTTTGTTGATTATTGATGAAGGCACTTTGACCATACCAATGTCAAAGCAGTAGCCTAGTAGTGCCAAGCGCTGACAGTCATTTTGAGACATGCCTAAATGTTGTGCAAACACGCATAAGAGTATTGAGGTGTGCATAGCATGATTACTGATATACTCGCCTTCATTGCGGATCATACTCAAGCAAAGCAGCGCCTCGGGTTTATCTAGAAGCTGATGATACATGTCTGAAACGAGCGTTTTAGCGGGCGAGAAATCTAGCTCCATGCCTTTTTTTAAATCAACACTTATTTGTTTGTGTAACTTTTTACATTCAATCACTAATTGTTCAGCTTGTTCATAACTTGAACTCGCCTTTTGCTTCGCTGAAGGTGTTGCCCGTTTCGCAGTTGCCACGGGCGCGGGGGTCTGCTGCGATTGCTCTTCAAAAGGCATATCATCTAGCTCTATGAAATCGTCATTCGGACTATCATTATCTGCACTGACTTGTTCACTGCTTGAATGTTGAGCATCGTTTGCTACCGATACAAGGGCTTTAGCGCTTTTATCTTCGACTTTTTGGCGAAGCGGCTTGCGCGTTACTGATATGCTTGGCACTTCAACAATGAGTTCCTCAACACCACAAGCTTGCATCTGCTTTATCACACCTTGATGGCGCACTTTACCTGTACTTTTCACCACAAGTTTGCCACTTTGCCGACTAATGGCATGCACAATCATGCCAGGGCGAAGCTCATTCACAGATACTTTCCTTAATTCTTGCTGTGGCATATAGGTATTTTACTTCTCATCAAAAAACGTAGGTCTTAAAGTGGGATATCGGCAGATGAAGCAAAAACTGGAAAAGAAACTAGGGTGGCGAAGATGTGATGAAAAGAAAAACGCCGAGCTTAGCCCGGCGTTTGCAGTTTGATAACTTAAAATTTTAGTGAATAACTGACAATAGACGCTTATCTGTCACCAACTCACGTACACCATGACCTTCTTTTTCTTCAAATTCATTGCTCTCACACCACTTGGCAATGCTGTTTATATCAAGCTTTGCGCAATGTGGGCGTACAGACCAGCTTACCTGTAAAGGAGAGCACGCTTGTTCCGTAAATGACGGGCCGGTTGTTGAACCTAAAAACTCGACAGGGGCGCCTGTAGTATCAGGGATCATTTTAGGCTGATGATAACCATTTACGGTATTGCCATCGTAATCCATATCATTGAAATCCATTGCGCTTGAATCATTCACTAAGGTGAACACTTGCGTTTCTACACGCAAATTTGGGTTAGCGCACTGATCAGATAAACAGCTGCCTAATCCAGGACCCGGTGCTACGTCGCATGAAGTATGCACCCAGTGCATTTCAATCGTGTCACCTGGCTTGAGGTTTCCGCACACTTCACCTTCCGGTGCTTTAAGCTCTGCTGCAGTTAAGTTTTGGCTCATACCGCACATAAAACCAGCCCCTTCGGTAGCAGGTACAGAGAAGTCTTTGGCTTTATGCTCTGCATTTTTATGAAAGTGGATATTACATAGGTTCATTTGCGATGATGGTGGAGCCATAGAGAAAATAACTTTGTTTTCTCCGTCACGTTGGTCGATATCACGACCTGTTTGTGGACCGTATCCTTCACAGACATCTGCAGCAAGAACGGAAGCGCTAACCATCGTTAACAACCCACTTACCAAAAGCTTTTTCATAAAACACATTCCTTACATCGAGGTTAATAAACTAAAATTTTTGTAACGTGTGCATAGGTTTACGCTAATGTAGTGCGAAAGATTAAAAGCAGATATAACTTGTTTTTATATAAAAATGGAATAAAAACATATAATGTATATATGTTATAGTATAACGTTTTAAAAAGATCTTTTATTTACCATTTTAATAAACCAATAAAATCAATGTGTTAGTGGTTTTCATCAAGTAATGCTGAAATTTTTGTACTAATTAACAGTATTTAACTGACCATATTTTCGGATAAAGCGAGGATTATTAGTTGATCTCATGCATTAACGATACAATTTTTTTAGCCGCATTTGTCTAAGTGTCTGATAGTGCTTTGCTTCTTTACTCACTTTAATTCGGTGGTAAGCTCATTCTTTCTTTTATTGCAAAATAGGATAATAAATCCGTGAGCCGAACTTCTTTTATAACGACAATAAACCGCTATTTAGTATCATCGCTTTTGGTATGCGCCTTCGCCCTTCCAATTGCGATAGCCAATAATAGTGCTGAACGTGATAACGACTCTCAAGATGTAAGTGCATTGCATGCTTATGAGCTCGCCGAGTTAATTGAAGCCCAAAAACTCAGTTCGCAAGCGGTTGTTGAAGCTTTGATTGACCGAATTAAACAATTAGATCGCACAACATCGCCGCCGAAGAACAGCAGCACAGTAGGTATTCAGGCAATCATACAGCTGAATCCGGATGCTTTAGAGCTTGCGAAAACACTCGATGATGAGGCAAAAGAGGGCCGCTTGAGAGGCCCCTTACATGGCGTTCCGGTTGTGGTCAAAGACAATATCGAAACGTCTAATATGCCAACCACCGCTGGCAGCATGGCCCTGATGAACAATGACACCAAACGAGATGCTCCTATAATTGCTCGTTTAAAATCAGCCGGCGCGATTATTCTAGCGAAAACAAATTTATCAGAATGGGCAAATTTTAGAGACGCTGACTCAGTCTCAGGTTGGAGCGGTGTGGGTGGCCAAACCCGAAATCCTCACAGTTTAGATAGAACACCCTGCGGCTCCTCGTCAGGCACCGGCGCTGCTATAGCAGCACAGTATGCCCCTTTGGGTATTGGTACAGAAACTAACGGTAGCATCATTTGCCCGTCTACCATGAACGGTATAGTCGGGTTCAAACCAACCGTAGGTTTGGTATCGCGCTCTGGGATTGTGCCTATCTCTGTCACACAAGACACCGCTGGCCCGATGACTCGAAGCGTAAAAGATGCTGCGCTGATGCTTCACGTCATGTCGGGTACAGACGCAAACGATCCTGCAAGCTTAAAAGCCGACGAATATAAACAAGACTATATTGCTTCCTTGAACACACCATTAAAAGGAAAGCGAATAGGGGTGTTCAGAGCCGTGCAGTCTGAGCACACTCAAATCATAGCGGCGCTAGATGAAGCAGTGGAAACCTTAAAAAATCTAGGAGTTGAAATTGTAGATATAGAAGAATATGAAACCCCGGAAGGATTTTGGCCTCAAGCGTTACAAGTTTTACTCACCGAATTTAAACATGAATTAAACCGCTACTTAGCCAATGCAGCGCCTGAAGTAGAACATCGCGATTTGAAAGCACTGATTGAATATAATCAGTCAACACCGCGAGAGTTAAGTGTGTTTGGGCAGTCGCTATTCATTGATGCGCAGGCAACCGAAGGGTATGACGACTCTTATCAGGAGGCGCTCGCATTTTTACGCAAAACAACGCGAGAAGAAGGAATTGATCGTCTCCTGAACGAACAAAAACTGGATGCGATAATGATGCCGTCTCAGACGCCAGCATTTTTGATTGACCCTGTTTATGGTGACAGCTTTCCAGGAGGATTTGCGGGAGCAGGCTGGATGGCCGCAATCGCTGGTTATCCTCATGTTTCAGTACCGATGGGAAGTATGAAGGGCCTTCCAATTGGCCTAAGTTTCATGGGTGCACAGTGGGACGACGCTAGCTTACTTAACATTGCCTATCAGTATGAACAGGCATCTCAAAAGCGAATAACGCCTCAGATGAGCCTAAACGCCTTCGAGAACGCTCAATTTAAACAGTCAATGAAACCGTTAAACGAGTAAAGCTTGTGAGATCACTCAGAATTGGAGAAATTAGGTCAAGCAATAAGAAATACAGAATCGCACCAAATAAAAAAAACCCTCGATAAACGAGGGTTTCGCTATATTCTTTTGCTTACTTAGCCTTTCTTCATCCAAGCAGAGCACCAACCGTCGGCGGCGACCACTTTGCCTGGGAATATGCCACATGGACGCCATTCTGCGCCGTCTTCGCCCTGAATGTACATACAGTTGGCGCAATTTGCACCTTCCACTTCAGATTTGTGCGTGTACTTAAGCGCGACAGCAGTTGGGTCATCTAGCGCTAATTGCTCTTGTGCGTTTGCACGAAGCGCCACGCCACCAAGCGTTACCCCAATTAGTGTAGAACCTGATAGTTTGAGAAAGTCGCGTCTATTTACGTTTTTCATAGCATTTCCTTTTTAAAAAGCCAATTCAACAAAAATGATAATTATTCTTTTTTACGATAGCTTAAAACTAACAAAGGCCCACCATTTGGTGAGCCTTTGCGAGATGAATCTGTCTTACTTATATACAGTTATACCCTATTTACTGAGATTTACCAAATTACATTAAGTTCACACTCAGTTGTTTCAGGGCGCAGATTCATCATTTTTGCTGGCTTGAGTGTCAGATTGCACGCTGTTAGCTTGATTGTCATTAATGTCACCATCGTCGTGTTCAGGCAATTTAAGTAACAGCCAAGTGATGCCAGCAACAAATGCCAATGCGATGCCGCATACAATCAAAAGTTGGTCTAAATTTGGTATCACCTCAATCCTCCAATAGCGATTTTAGCTTGGTGTCAGGCTTTGCATAGCTATACCTATCTATACGCTGTCCGCGATGATAGCTATCCAGGCCTGACACGGCCAGCGAACCTGCTGCATTGATATCCACATACCCATCTGAGCTTTTATATTCATTTGGACAGATAACTTGAACGATTTCGCCAATCACAAGCTCCGTCAGATTTAGCTGTAATACTTGAATCTCTCGTAATTCCAGCGCTATTTTGATCGTGCTTTGCTCAACAAATGGTGCACTAAATCCACCGGCATATTGCGGCGTTAAGCCAGTCTCTTCAAATTCACTTCGCTGGGGGGCATAGTTAGCAGAACATTGGTGCGCTTGTTCTACAATCACCTCATTGACATGGTTGATAGTGTAGACGCCCGTCTCTTTTATATTTTGAAGCGTGTCGCGAACCACAGTATGAGGGCGCATTATCATTCCAAGCAAAGGCGGGTTAGCTCCCACATGGAAAACGCTGCTAATGAGCGCTAAGTTATCAACGCCACTTTTACTCAGCGTACCAACCAGGTTTGCGCTTTTAAAACCCGACAAACTGTTAATAAAGTTCGCGCGCTCAAATTTTTCCATTGCTTGAATGTCGATGGATTTAATAGTTGACGTCATCTACATATACCCTTCACTCGTCGTCCCGCCTGGCGATGATTTCAAGACCAAAGCCATGGTCGCTGATGAATACTTCAATAGGAGAGCAACAAATTTGGCAGTCAACAATTTGCTGTTGCCCAATATCGTTATCTTCATCAACTTCAATATCGTTAAATGTCATGCAGTAGGGACACTCAAATTTTTCAGCGCGCGTTAAACTCATTCAAATCACTCGTAATCGTCGAGAGCGTGTGGGTAATAGTGCTTACTGAAAATTGACGAGGGTGGTTCTCTAATTCTAAGAATTTCTCAACACATAGACGCTTATGCCTATGATGAGTGAGCGCGCACAAAACACATGTTTCTTGATTGGCTAAGCTTAGCGAAAAAAACGCGCCGAGTAGGGCAAAATCATATTCTGAGGAATGACGACTTAATGTAAATTTTTTGTTAAATTGAAAAATATTACCATGATGGTAGCGAAAAAATCGCCAACACTACGCATTCATTGTTTGAGCTTCTAGATAAATTATCGGACCTAATAACCTAGGGTTACCAGCACAGATAATATTAGGCAAACAAGGCCTAGCTGACCTGCTTTAGTGCAAAAGTTTACCACTACATCTATGATTTCATGTGAGTTTTTATGATCATCTTTCATATTTCTAGCCTTGGTTACTATTTTAAGCTTAACCATCAATTTATGTTTACGCTTAAATACTGCATCGACCATCCTACTTGAAAATTTAGCCTCAGCAAGACGATTCTGAGGGCGTTTGCGACAAGTGACTGTGAAATATAGAAATTTAAATTTTTGTTAATGTTTGTCAATTTTAGATTCATGTAAGCTTTGTTTTACATAAAACGACATCTGGCTGTAAACGCAATGGTGACCAAAAATTATCCGCGTCGAAAACGCCATGGTAAATGCCCTTTGTGCAAGCGCGAATTGGATTTGACCTTTCATCATCTAATCCCCAAAAAAATGCATCGACGCAGCTATTTTAAAAAGCATTTTAGCAAAGCTGAGCTTGCTTGCGGTGTCGATATTTGCCGTCAATGTCATGATGGCCTCCACAAAACGTATACGGAAATGCAATTAGCAAAATCCTTTAGGACGCTAGAGTTATTGTTGAAAGATGACGTCCTTTCAGCGCATTTTGCATGGGTGGGTAAGCAAAAGGTGCGCGCTTAATTGATGTTTCTCATAAAGTAGGGTTTACAAGCACGCTACGCACATTTTGCGTCACGACGTCGCTAATAAGTTTAACATCATCCGTGCTCAATTCTTCAATCCCCAAACCGCGCAGTAATGACTCCCTCGCCAATAAAAACCCTAATGCTTGACCAAAAAGCGCGTGGCTAATCACTTTTAAGCGCTTTTCGTCATAATACTTACCAAGGCAAACGGACAGAAGTTTGACTTTTAAGCTTTGTGCATGTTGGTAGTATCGCTGGTAAAAGATTTCGTAGGCTTGAGTTGGCGTTGCATGTTCCCGCATCACAAACTGTGACCAACGAAGCGTATCGGGGTCTTGCAAGAAAAACTGACAAAAGGCTTCCATGATGGCGAGATAGCGTTGGCTTGCTTGCGCTTGATTTAAATCCTCGATGTTTTGAGATGCATTAGAAAGCTGATCGCCAATTTGGGCCCATATTTCATCCACGATGTAATGCATGCAGGCATTATATAAGCCGTTTTTGCTGCGAAAATAATAGGGAATAGCAGCGATATTTGCGTTCGCATGCTCGGCGACGTTGCGTGTGGTCGCTTTTTGACCGTAAAGTCCAAATTGGTCAATGCCCGCTTCGATTAAAGCAATAGCGGTAGCGCTTCGGCGAATATCATCGCCTATTTCCTGCTTGTTAGTCTCTATCATCGTTGTTGTCACTACATCCACTGCAAGGTTAATATATCAAAATTCACTACGCTTTTGCGCCTGCATCACTAACATGGCCGTCTACTCGACTATTAACGTTGGTATTTGGAACATGTTTAATCGAAAAAAATATGGCGAATAGGACTGGCACTACGCCTAAGGTCAAAAGCGTACCGACCGCAAGACCGAATGCGATGGCGCCCGACATGGCGTAAAACAAAGCGTCTTGACCAATAATCAACGGCATTAAGCCCAAAATGGTGGTGCTGGTTGACATGATAATTGGGCGAAGACGCCTTATGCAAGCGCTGACTAAGGCCTCTACGCGCGCACCTGAGTCCTCAGGATTATCTAAAGCACCCAGTTCAATATCAATGCGGTCAATCAACACAATGGCATTGTTGATAATTATACCTGCAAGTGCATAAAGCCCTAAAATCACCATAAAACCAAAATCGCCCTGCAGTACCAAAAGGCCAATTGATGCGCCGATTATTATGAGCGGAATGGTTGTTATGATGATGGCTGTGCGTCTGAAGGATTTAAATTGTCCAACCAAAAGTATCAGTATTGCGGCCACACATAGCGGTAAATTTTTGTTTAACGATGCTTGAGAATCTTTCGAATCTTGGATAACGCCATCATATTCAATGGTATAACCGTAAGGTAAAGATGCTTGGAGCTCAGCCAGCGGTCCTTGCATAAACGGCACCATATCCTCTGCATTCATCAAGGCATTTTTCGCTTCTACGGTTACGGTTCGAAACATATTCTCTCGTGCGATCCGCGCAAATCCTGTCTCATATTCAACGCTTGCCACTTGCATCAATGGAATATTACGCTCTAGACCAGGTGAATAAATCGTTGCTGTCTCTAGGCGGTCCAAATTAAATCTTTCGTTCTGAGGCGCTCTGATCTTAATGGGGAGAATGTCATCACCCTCGCGAAACTCAGTGACAACCAAGCCACTGAAATAACTCTGCAAAGATTGCGCAATATCTTGGGAGCTTACGCCAGTGCGCCGCGCTTGCTGCTGGTTGACTTGGATTCGAATTTGCGTGACGCGGTTTTCCCAGTCATTGCGCACATCATAGGTGCCCTCAATGCCGCGCAACATCCTCTCAATTTCTAGCGCAGTATTGTAAATATAATTTGCGTCTGGGCCTTTTATCTGTACATCAATTTTGCTCGAATCCGAAGGACCCAAAAACATCTTAGTAACGCGTGCAGCAACGCTTGGATATTCGTTGGCGAACATCTCCCTTATCGCCTCAATGGTAGGGTCGGTGTTTGCTCTGTCGCCAACATCTAATACGAAAAAAGCTTTGTGCGGCTCAGTATCAAGCGGAGTGAGTGATAGTACGAACCTTGGGCCGCCAAATCCACCATAGGCTGCATGTTTTTGGATGTGCTTAAAACGCGTTTTGTCGTCTAAATCCTGCATGACGCGCTGCATCATTTTGCTGGTCTCGCGCATGGAGCTGCCCGCAGGCAAATCGGCGTAAATCAGCACCTGTGAACGATCTGAGTCCGGGAAAAACTTTACCGGCACCTGACTAAGTCCAAGTCCACCGAGAAAAAACAGACCTAGCATGCACAGCAGAAATATAGAGCGGTGCTTTAGAATCTTTCTAAGCGCTTTTTCATAGGTCGGATTGAGATGTTCAAACATCTCATCGATACGCTTTCGCACAGCGCCTTGCTGTTCAGGCGTTTTAATTTTAACGAAGTGATAACACAACAGGGGAGTGACTGATAGCGACAAAAACCAAGATACTAACAGGGATATTAAAATGACTAACGACACGGAGCGTGTATATTCGCCGGAGGCACTTTCTGCTAGCATCAGCGGTAAAAATACCAGAATCGTCGTTAAAGAAGAGGTCAACAGTGGAATGGCAAGCGTTTTTCCGCACTGCACCAGAGCGTCTTTGCGCTGCTCACCCTCTTCTAAACGGCGCATAAAATCCTCGGCTACAACAATGCCGTTGTCGACCAGCACACCTAAAGCGATAATTAAAGTGGCTAAAGACATTCTCTCTAGAGCCATGCCGGAAAACGCCATCACCGACATAGTAATCAAAATAACCGAAGGCACGATCGAGCCGACGATAATACCGGTACGAAGCCCCAAAAATAGGATCACCACTGCTGATACAATGGACAGGGTTTGAAACACATTGAAGCTGACCCCTTGCACTGCCGCTTCAACCACATCTGCTTGTCGGGTAATGGTCTGCAGTTCGTAGCCAGCTGGAATGGACGATTGCAGCTCGGCAATGAGCGCCTCCATTGCTGGCGTAAAACTCAGTACATCGCTGGCATCATCTTTTGCTATGGCAAATACAATAGCAGGCCGACCGTTGAAAAACGCGGTGCGTGTGGGTGGGTCGATGGGCGCACGCTTCACTTGCGCGATGTCTTTAAGCTGAACTGATTGTTCAAGACCTGGCACCGATATTAGCGTATTGGCAATATCCTCAACCGAACCGAAGTTTCCTGTTGGTTGCAAAGTGAAATTGGTGCCATTGGCATCAATTGTCCCGCCGGGGCGGATAACGTTTTGTGCCTGCAGAGCTTGAATAATTAAGTTAGGCGCCACACCGAGCTGCGCTAGTTTGGCATTTGCCACTTCTATATACACTTGCTCAGGCTGAACGCCCAGAATATCCACACGTTTCGTACCAGGCACTTGGAACATAAAGTCGCGTATATGTTGAGCAACATCAAAGCGCTTTCCCCAAGAGATGCCGTCTTGTGCAAGTAGCGCAACCGTGAGCACAGCAACATCGCCAAAGTTGTCGTTGACGCGCACGGCGCTGGTGCCTTGGGGTAATTGATTGATCACCAAATCTATCTCTTGGCGCATATCATCCCAAATTTGGTCAAGTTCAGTGTATTTATCTTGTAACTGCACATGGATAATGGATTGACCCACCAGAGAAATGGAGCGGATCTCCTTCACTTCCGGCAGATTTTGTATCGCCTCTTCTAAGGTTTTCGTGATCAGAAGCTCAACGCGCTCCGCAGGGAAGCCCTCAAGCGTTGCCGTTATTACCGCCTCTCGCACAGTAATTTTTGGATCTTCTTGTGCTGGTAAATGGAAGTAGCTATAGCCACCAAACACCATCAGCGAAAACACGACGGCAAGTAGCAAGCGATTGTAAATAAATGAAAGGGAAGAAATATTCATAGCGTTATTTGCCACATTACTCGTTTATGGTACGAGGATGGCCCGTCATCACGCGAACTTGTTGACCGTCACGTAGGAAATCCAGCCCTGAAGCGACAATCTTGCTGCTACCCACGTTCACAGTATTGCTTGCATACTCAGCACTAAATACGACAGAATCTGAGTGGAAAGCATGAACTTCTACGCTTGCTTTTTGCAGCGTATATGAGTTGTCGTTACCACTTTGAGTGTCGCTTGGCGAGGGTTTTAACACATAAATATAGTGCGTATCCTGCGCACCTGCCGCAACACTCGACAAGGGCGCTGAGTACATTTCATTACTGGCAAAGTATTGATGCTTAGATAAGCTAAAAACAACCTCTGCCGACATACCGGCCTGTAAACTAGATGTAGAAGGCAGCTCTTGCAAGCTAATGGTAACTGGAAAAGCATTCGCCTGCTGAGCCTGCTTACCCCGTTCAAACACCTTTCCTTTTATGGTTTCGCGACTTCGGTCAATGAGCACATCAACAAGGACTTCATCCTCAGCTTGAATATCATTGATCATTGACTCGGGCACTAATACTGACACCTCTAGCGCATCAGAGCCCTGAATGGTTAGTATCGCTGTCGTCGGGGAAATTTGCTGCGAAGGTTCAATGTGCCTTACCGCCACACTGCCGGGAAAAGGTGCTCGCAAACGCGTGTCGTCTAAGTCTTCGCGAGCAAGCGCAACCTGCGTTTGCGCAATATTCACTTGGTCAATCAACGACTCATATCGTGCTTTTGCCACATCAACTTGGGCTTGAGAAACCGCGCCACTTTGTACGAGCGTTGCATTGCGTTCAAAATCAAGTTTGGCTTCGGTAAGCCGTGCTTTTGCCTCAGATAATTGCCCTTCTCTTTGCTGCAGGGCTAAGCGAAAAACTTTGTCGTCAATGCTTGCCAACACATCGCCTGCCTCAAAGCGGTCGCCCAAATTAACATTGACGTCTTGCACTACACCGGGGATTTCGAAACTAAGGATGCTTTGATCAACTGGACGCAATACACCTGAAAGCGTGCGCTTGACTTGCTGGTGCGCTGCCTGTGGCTCAATAGCAATGACCGACTTTACGATTGGTGAATGGTTTTGCTCTTCGTTACACGCACTTATGAAGCAGGTAAGTGCCGCCAATATAAGGATTTTTTGAAATGCGATAGTGTGCTGCGCCATCTCTTTACGCCTTCGTCGTTCAACAATTACGGCGCATAATAGAACAAAATAAGGATGAATTAAATCAAATGATTAAATCTTTTGATTATTTTTTGTAATCCAACGTGAGTGTGCGCACTTGTGCATTCATAGAGTGCTTGTCTATGAAAGATTTATACTGTATTTTTAAACAGTAATTAACCAACCCGATTGCAAGATGCGGCGCTTACCAACCTATTATTATTTGACCCATTTTCATGAGTTTCTGCAGTTCGTAGAAGGACCATGCTCGGATTTGCTGCATAAAGAGCACCTTAGCTTCCTAGAGAGCTTTCATCTCGCCAGTAAAGACCAGCAGTGTGCACTGGTGCGCTGCATTAATCGTAAACACAGCGCAGTTAAAATAAGCTCTCTAAGGTTTGAGGAGCTGCCAAACATTACGCAACTGATAGACCAACTTGTCGCGCTTAACTGGCTTGCGCCTCCTAAGCCAGAGCAGGCACATATTTGGTTAGAGTGTTTAACTAAAGACGAACTATATCGCTTATACTCGGAGCTAAGCGCCAGCTGCCTAGTGCATAGAGCGGATGCCCCCTCAAAAATCACAAAATCCTCACCAAAAGCGGTTTTACTATCTGCATGTAAAACGATACCTGCGAGGGATCTAATTGATTCATCGCAGTGCACCTTGGTGAATGAGTACCGCATGCGCAGCGTCGACGAGCATATTGGATACTTTCTATTTTTATATTTTGGCAATACCAAATCAGCGCTGAATCAGTTTTCATTGCGCGATTTAGGCATTATGAACACAAGGGAAGAGCGCGCTCAAATGCAAGCACGCTTTACTTGCAAACACAGCGCGCTGTTGAGCTACCGTTTGTCTCGCTACCTGTCTGAAGTTCGCCGCAGCGCGCTTGATAGCGAAGATGCGATTGAAGCACGCATAGAACAGTTACCTGGCGACAACAATGAGATTGACGATCCCGCAGTGAAGGAAAAATACGCGGGCGTCATGTTTGAATTAGCAAAGGCAATGCTAGCGTTTAATCGCGACAAAGCCTTAGCGTTGCTAGCCATTATCGACCTGGAGCAGGCTCAGGAGAAATGGTGTAGAGAAGCCCATAAAGCGGGCTATGTAGAATCGGTTAATGCGCAATTGATGAAGATTATTGATGATCCCTTAAGCGATCGAATACTGCATTTTGCACAGGATTTTTTAGCGCGAAAATATCATCAAAAACGCACCAGTGTGTTAACAGACATGCTGCGTGAGGGCAATCAGCACTTGCGCTTAGATGAGGTGCACCGCGGCAGCGTAGAGCGCGCGGTCATTGCACATTATAAGTCTCAATTCACCTGTGCTGCTACGCCAAACCATCAAGGTAGTTTACATGCCATTCGCACTGAAAACATTTTGTGGCGAAGCTTGTTTGGCCTAGTGTTTTGGCAAGAATTATTTGATTTACCGGGTTTAGGCCTGGCGACTCCCTTTGATTTTATGCCTAGCTGTTTAAAGCAAAATAGTTTTTACCGTCTAGCGCAAGAGCACATAGATACCAAGCTTGACGCGCTTTGCACTGCAAACGACATGATGAGCCTACTCTCACGCAATGCTGCCGAAAACTTTGGTAAAGGCCAGGGCATTTTTCATTGGCGCGCTGATTTGCTCGAAAACCTTGATTTGCTCGTTCAACATGCGCCCATTGAAGGCATTAAATGTCAGCTTCTAAGAATGTGCAAAGACTGGCAAGGCTGTCACGATGGATACCCTGATATCATGGTAATAGAGAATAGCGCCCTTCGTTTCGAAGAAATTAAAGCGCAAGGTGACGTACTTCGTCGTAATCAACTAGCCTGTATCCAAAGCTTGCGCGAGCATGGTTTTGACGTGCGTATTACCACCGTCGATTTTATTACCGACCCTATGCAGCCTTATGTCGTGGTGGATATTGAGACCACTGGCGGTCGCGCCCAACATCATAAAATCACCGAAATTGGGATGGTAAAAATGGTGGATGGCCAAATTGTGGATCGTTGGCAAAGTTTACTCAATCCGCAGCGACGCATACCAAAAAACATTACCGCTCTGACGGGAATTACCGACGAAATGGTTGCCGACGCTCCCTTATTTTCAGATGTAGCAGAGGAAATTGACTCTTTCACAGAAGGCTGCATTTTCGTCGCTCATAATGTCAATTTCGACTACGGATTTATCAAACAGGAGTTTGCTCGTTTAGAACGGTTTTGGCGCAGACCTAAACTGTGCACAGTGCAGCAAATGCGGCGCTACTATAAAGGTTTGCCATCCTATTCCCTTGCCAATCTTACGAAGCATTTTTCCATCGATATGCAGCGCCATCACCGCGCAATGTCGGATGCACTTGCAGCAGGTGAGCTACTCAAACTCGTCAATGAAAAACGATTCGCATCTTTAAGTGCTAGTTCTGAAACCGTAAACAAAATTTCATAATTTTTCATCTTCAATATGCTTGAAAATTTGCCGCATCAAGGGTCTAATGCGCTCAGTAAAAAACATAACTTATGCCTTGTGCTTCACGTCGGTTTTGCCGCGTTTCGACTCAAGAATCAGATAAGGATTGATTGATGAAACTGAAGTATTCAATTGTCGCATTTCTCGTCGCAAGCTCATTTTCGAGCTACGCGCAACAAAGCTCAGTGATTGACAATGAAATAGAAAAAATCAGCATCACCGGCACGCGTTTAGGCGATGCACCGGTTGGCGCTCTGAGCGTGCTTTCTCGTGCTGAAATTGAACAAATTAATCCAGCATCCACCATCGACCTTTTGCGCCGAATCCCGCACCTAGACATTGCGGAAAACGGCAACGCTGGCGGATTTTCCTATGTATCCATTCGCGGAGGTGAGTTTAATTTTACCCTAGTCACAATTGATGGCGTCGCGGTGAATGACTCCACTAACAGTCGTGGCGGCGGTTTCGACTTTAATCAAATTAATCCTTCGGCCATTGAACGTATTGAAGTATATCGCGGAGGTATAAACACCATTTACGGGGGAGAAGCCGTCAGTGGCGTAATTAACATTGTTACCAGAGACAGCAGCGAACCGGTACTAACGCTCGAAGCCGGTAATAATAGTCAGTTGAACGCCAGTCTCACCGGCTCCACCGAATTGGCGCCCAATACCTCATTGCTCGCTTCGGTATCTACTCAGAATAAGCGAATTTCTTCATTCGAAGAGCTTAACTCGCATCAAGGTATGGCAAAACTTAGCGCTGATCAGAACAAAGCAAACTATTCGCTGTTAATGACCTACAATCAAACCGATGTCTCGGGTTTTACTGAAGACTCCGGAGGGCCTTTATTTGCTCAACCGCAAGTGGCTGAAACACGCGATAGCGACCAGTGGTTGCTCAGTGCAAACGCAAATTGGACCTTTACGAATAACTTTTCACTCAGTGCAAATGCCTCATGGCTGAATCGGGAAGAAACCATTGATAACCCTGGCATTGCTGAGGGTGTATTTTCAGGTATTCCTGCAAGCGTTGTGACATCTGAGTACGAGCGCGCTGAACTAGATGTGTTTTCAAACTATCAAGTGCATGAGAATACTTTACTGATAGTTGGCGCTAACATACGACAACAAGACGGTAAAAACAGAGGTACGTTAGATTTTGGGTTCCCGCTTCCGGTGGATTACGATTTCTCTCAAGATACCCGCTCTGCTTTTGCCGAAATTCGTCATAGCATAGATGCTTTGACGATAGAGGCTAGCCTTCGATACGATTCGCCCGACGACTTTGACAGCGAAACCAGCTTCCGGCTCGGAGCGTCATGGGAGGTGGCAAGCAATACACGCGTGTTTGCAGTATTTAATCAGGGTTACAAACTCCCTTCATTTTTTGCCCTTGCGCATCCTTTAGTAGGTAACAGCGAACTGCAGCCTGAATTAAGCGATAACTTCGAAGTCGGTTTCGAAAGCGCAGTCAGCGATGACATCCGCTATTCACTTGTCTACTTCGCAAATCAATTCGAAGATTTGGTCGACTTTGACGCGGAACTTTTCACCAATGTGAACAGAAATCAGGTAGATACCTCTGGCTTAGAATTTGATCTAAGCGCTCAGCTTAGTCGCGATCTGAGCTTCATTATCAACGCCCGATACTTAGATATCGATGCAGATGAAGGCGTGACACTTCGAAAACGCCCAAATATTAGCGGGAACGTGCGCTTAGACTGGCGCTACAATGACTTCAACAGCAGTGTATTTGTTGATTTCAGAGATGATTTTTTGGATAGCTCCATCGCCACCGGCTTTGTCAGGCTTGGTGGGCACGCGGTCGTTGGCGCAAGCAGCACCTACCGTTATAACGAGCAAATGCAGTTCACGCTGAATATTGAAAACGTATTCGGGAAAGCGGTTGAAGATGCGGTGGGCTTTGTTCAGGACGATGTTGAGGCGCGAGTAGGTATAGTGTATCAATTTTAGAAGTGGATTCTGGGTGCAAGCAGAGCAAGGTTTACACCTTCAGACTGCACCCTTTAGCGCTCGGTAAACGTAATTTAGCTAACGTGAACTATTTATAACTGTTTATGCATATGAAATTTTTAAATAAGTCAGCTGCGCATTTTTTAATCATCAAAACAGGTCTGATATCAGTTGTTGTATTGCTTAGCCACTCGGCATATTCAATTAGCGGTGCAAACATGGTTGATACTGCGCTCTCTGCGTGTGTTAATTCAGCCTTGGAAGACGCCGGACTAAGTGATATCTCCACGCTTACCAGACTTAAGTGCCACAAAAAAGGCATTTCAGATCTATCTGGCATAGAGGCCCTAAGCGGCCTTGAGCACCTTTCACTATTTGCCAATGACATCACCGAGGCTGATTTAAGCTCACTGGTGCACTTACGTTATCTTAACTTAGCCAAGAATAAAATTGAGAGGCTCAACATTAGCGGGCTACAGCATTTGGAAACCCTGTTTTTGTTCAAAAATGAACTGACCGAGTTAGACTTAAGCGGTTTAAGGTCGGTGCAGAAAATGCGCATGATGGAAAATAAACTGGAGCGATTAGATATTTCTGAACTTGAATCCTTAGAAGAAGCCTATCTTTGGGATAATCAGCTCGAGGATTTGGACATCACTGCCTTAACTAATCTGCGTTTTTTAGACGTAAAACAAAACCCCATGCCCGACGAGCTTTACGATTTTTACGATGAGCAAGAGGGCATTACCATCAGCCATGATGGCAACGCCGATGATTGGAAGTAGCGCGTTTTAGTTAAAAATCATAAGAGACTGACAATATCGTGCTAGTCAAATCCTCTTGAGTCTCTGGCAGCTCTACTAAGCCGTCTTGTGAAAAATACATCGCGCTGATTACACTGACTTCCCAGTCACGCGTGATGCGATAAGCAATTTCGATATCCAGCTCATTACCAACATTGACGCCACTTGAATCGCTCTCAAAGCGATGCGCAACGACTCGCCATCTCAGTTTAGCTTTGCGCCCTCGGTAAGTCACAAAGGTGTCTCGTAAGCCGTCGGCGTTAGTGTAGCCTGAAAATATATCGGCCCAACCTAAAAACAAGTGGTTATTGCCTAAAGAGGTCGCAAAGGCAAATCCATTGTCTTCGCCTAAGCGCTCATAGCCAATGCTTAAACGATGGCTTTGATATTGCGCGCTAAACTCAGCAAAAGCGTAGTAGCCTTCGTAATCCCAAGGGCTAGCGTCGGCCGTTTCCTGGCGAGCAAGCTCTGCACTATAGGCATAGCGAATGGATGAAGGCTTAATTTCGCCTTCAAGACGCAGCCCAAAAGTATCACTTGAGAACTGCTGGGCAGAGCGGTTATCTAGCAAATAGGCATATCCGCTTATGGCAAGATAGCGGTTAAGCTGATAGCTAAGATTAATTAAATGACTGTCATGATCGTGATTGCCCAGTTCGGAAAAGGGTCTATTGGGATTGCTTGGAAATCGCGGGTCATCCACTTGCAAAATAGGCTTGGCATCGTCTGTAAAAATGCGATGTACGCGGTTGACATACGCATACGTAAAATCCCAGTACTGACGGTCATTATACGCAATGGATAGTGCATCATAGCTTTGGTCGTTTTGCCAAAACTCTACCGCACTGACGTGGCGTTCGTTGTTGAAGTTAAACTGCTGACGGCCCAATTTTGCTGACCAGTCATTATCAGCACTGTACTGCACCCATGCTTGATTCAATTCTGCGCCCGGCACATCGGGTATAGGACTGGTGGGGCGGTTCAAGGTAATCGAATTGTATCGACCTTCGTTAAAGGCATGTACATAATCACCCTGCACCAAAGCCGACCAATTATCTGATGCTTCCCAACGTGCGTTAAGTCGCACTAAAATCGTGCTTGCGATGGCATCACCGCGCACCGTATCATCCACCTGTTGATAGCGATATCGTGCAGATGGCTCAAACTCAAAATCACTGGCGAAGGCATGCCCATCAAGACTCAAGACCAAAAGCATAAACAAATAAACGGACTTTGTGCCGCTTAGATGCCGTAATTTTCGTAAATTCATGTTTCGCGCATTTTTCCTTTCAAATGGCTTATGATTCCTGATCCCAAGCTGACAAACGCACGCACAATCCACGCGATACAATCATATCGCTTGGCTCACCTATGGCTGAACCACCCGCCTCTTCCACTGATAATATTAAATCGGCAGAGTCGGTAATTAATCGCCATTCAGCATCGGAAAGCTTACGCTCAAAGCTGGCTAAGTCGGCGGGAACTTCTCCCAAGCTTCGCACTTGTTGATCAGTTTTGGATGTTACCCACAGCTCAAAACTTTCCGAACTATCAATTTCCGGCAGAGAGATAATATCAAGGACTAGATTTTTGGAGCGTCCGTAACTTGCCGCAACCACTTGCGCTTCTTGCTGTTCGTTTTGCAGTACAGCAACGTAACTCAGTGGGTCTGCCTCTTGTGGTTGCTGTAACAACACCACCGCCATCATTAAGCTAAAGGCGATACTAAATCCACCGCCCCAACGCCCAAATAACCAGCTAGAGAACGACCATTTGCCATCTTCACTCACACGATTTGAAGATGCTGCGGCCGCTTTTGAATCAGTTTGTCCTGCTTGTGCATCCAGATGTAAACGTTGTTGAATATGTTCCCACGTTTGAGGTAAAGGTGCCAAATCAATTGCACCATTGTTTAAGGTAGCAAACTTGTTTTCCCAATAATAAATGCGCTCATCAATCAGCGGATAATCGCGACGCAAACTATCCACCCGGGTTCTCACCGAGGGATTGAGCAAACCCATTACGTAGTTTGATGCAAGATGATCTGCGACCTTCGGGTTTTGATAACGCTTCATCTTGCTACTTAACTGCCCAGACATTCTTTTAACCTCTCTGTGCCGCGCCTTAGCCAAGACTTTATGGTGTTGACCGGGCGATTAAAGTGCCCAGAAATTTCCTCGCGGCTAAAACCGAGATAATATGCCATCAAGATAGAGCGGTGCTGATTGGCGTCTAGTACCGATAAGCATCGGTCGAGCTCTTGGTCAATTTCGCACATTAATACACCGCTGGTTTGCGTGCTTTCAATACTGTCAAAATTTTCTAAATCTGCCTTAAATTGCGAACCTTCAATACGACGCTTTTCAAACTTTATCCTGTCATATGCTCGGTAGCGCACAATTGACGCCATCCATGTCATTGGCTCGGCTTTATCCGAACGGTATTCACCCGCATTATTCCAAATTTGCACAAAAGCCTCTTGCAGCACCTCATTTGAGGTCTCAACACTATTTAAAATACGATAGGCAATGCCATTTAGTTTGCTGGCCACTTCTTTATAGAGCTTCGCGAAGGCAACTTGGTCTTTCAAGGCGCACCTTGCCAGTAAGTCTTCGAGTTTCTCAGCCTGTGTTGGGCTCATGATGGATGTCTTCCTTGCAGTTAAAGGCTTACTTATACAAGAAGCTTACGACTGCATTTTTCAATAAGTTGCATATTTGCGATATTTTGCGATGAATTTTTAGCATTTTATATGCTTGGAAAATAAATTCGCCCTTCGCAACTTATCCATATTTTTGGCCTAAGTCTAGATAGCACTAATAGTTTTACAGTAATGGCCTTATCTTAAGAAGAAACAAAGCCTCGGATAATCCAAATCTTCGCTGTCTCGGTACAAATACTTTAGTCAATAACCTGAATCCTGTTTAAGAAACGGCGCTCAGTACCGCTAGAATTGCGAATTACTGCGTTGTAAAAGTAAGTAATAGAATGACTATTACGTGACTTTTACGCCTTGTTCTTCACAATTCTAGCAGCACTGAGTGTTAAAATTAAGTTTAAGCAGGTGAAACAAGCAGTTGCACCATTCCTTAAACAGGATTCAGGTTAAATAGTTTGCCGAGACAATTGAATTTTGCCAAGTAATATCCTCAAAAAGCTCACACTCTCTGAAAGCGATAAAAGCCGCGTCATTGAAATGGCATGGGAAGATAGAACCCCATTTGAAGCCATTGAGCGTCTTTACGGTTTAAGCGAGCCTGAAGTCATCGAAATTATGCGCGCCAGCATTAAACGCAAAACCTTTAATAACTGGCGTGCGCGCGTGTCAGGGCGCAAGACCAAACACAAAAAGCTGCGCTCACCCGATGTCTCACGCGGCTATTGCTCAACCCAGTATAAACCTGTTAGAAAACGCTAGCACTTGCACAATCTGACTTGACTCTTTTTGCAAAGCCGGTATCACTGTGTCATTCTGAGAGAAGAACCATATGGATAGTTTTTACACAAGGAAGGTTTGTGAATCTTTGTTCAGCCCTCATTTCAACTTTATACCGTCGCGGCTTGTTGCTCGCTACTTTTGGCTTAAGCTTTTTTACATGCACCACCATTGCCAATGATGAACAAATTCACGCTGGCGGCAAAATAAGCGCTCAGTCTTTTTCGCGATTACCTGCATATAATTCACCAAAGCTCTCACCCAATGGTTCGCGCATTGTTTTTATTCAAAATCTAGATATTGAAGAACCTGTAGCGTTATTGGCTGTGTACGATTTTGACAAGAAAAAGAGTATTCCGCTGATTAATTCAGACAACCAAAAGACGAAAATCAATTGGTATCGCTGGGCAAATGATGACGTGGTGTTGGTAAGCGTTAGAAACGCTCGCGAGTATCGCGCGCAGCATTTTTTTGAAACTAAGTTGTTCGGTATTGATATTACCCAAGATAAAATTGAACCTAAGGTGCTAATAAGGCCAAAAACCAAGACTCAAAACTGGAGCTTTACACAGTTCAAAGATACGGTTGTCGACGTGTTAAGCGATGACTCGGAGCATATTTTAACCGCAGTAGATTACAACAAACCCGGTATGCCTTCTGTATACAAAGTCAATGTCTATACAGGTGCCAGTACTGCCGTAAAAAGCGGCACGCGGAACATCCGCAGATGGATGAGCGACCGCAGCGGCGCAATACGTATTGGCCTAAGCTTCGACACAGAGCAGCAAAGACAAATCACTTACCATATTCCACACGATAGCAAAGATTTTGAAGTGCTGTTTGAACATCAAATTGACGAGCCGGGTGTTAACATTGTGGGTTTTGATCACGACCCACACATTCTTTATTACACCGCGTATCTCAATGACAAACGTGCATTTTACTCAATGGATTTGCGAGACAAACAAAGCACCTTATTATTGCAACATGAACAATATGATGTTGCGCCTCGTTTGATTTACTCCGAAAAATTAGACCAAGTTATTGGATACACTGACCCTCATATCGACAATGGTAAGTTGTACTTTTCGGACTATTTAGAGAGCTTCTACACCGGCATTAATAAGGCCTTTCCCGATACCTACAATCAAGTCGTGAGTTTTGATGCTGAGGAAAATCGTTACATTTTATATGCTCAAGGCGATGGGATCCCCGGTGCATATTTCTTAGGTGACAGGCAAAACAAGGGAATTGTTCATTTGTTTGACCGTTATCCAGAGTTGTATTCGCACACCTTATCTTCTCATGAAAAAGTGATGTATCTCGCAAGAGATCAACTTCAAATCGAAGCGTATCTAACCTTACCAAGCAGTGGCGAAGCTCCCTATCCCACAGTTATTTATCCGCATGGTGGACCAGGGACTAGAGATTTCGGCGGCTTTGATCCTTATGTTTCTTTCTTATCAAGTCGCGGCTATGCCGTCTTTCGACCTAATTTTCGCGGATCTCAAGGCTATGGGTTTGAATTCGCACAAGCCCAAATGCAGGGCTGGGGCTTGCAGATGCAAGATGACATAAGCGATGGTACCCAATACTTAATTGACCAGGGCATTGCCGATAAGGACAATGTTTGTATTGTGGGTGCAAGCTACGGGGGCTATGCTGCTGCTATGGCGGCAGTGAAAACGCCCGAATTGTATACTTGCGCTGCTAGCTTTGCTGGTGTGTTTGACTTGCCTGCGTTAAAGCGCAAACTGTCCAATTTAAGGGGAGGAAGAGAGCTCGCTGAACGTCAGTTTGGCAGTAACACTGATGACTTGCTTGCCCGCTCTCCTGTTTCTGGCGTTTCTAAGGTACAAATTCCAATTCTGCTAATGCACGGTGAGACGGATTCGGTGGTAGATGTTGATCAATCCAGAGGCTTTTTTAGCGCACTTAAGCGTGCCAACAAACAAGTTAAGTTTGTTGAGTTTGAACAAGGCGATCATTTCCTTTCTCGCCAAGACAATCGCACGCGTTTTTTCGCTGAACTAGAAGCATTTTTAGCACAACATTTACATGATTAAAATGAGGGCACCAACGCGCTCACTGTCACTGCATCAGACCATGGCGAAACTGTGGTGACACATCAAAATACCAATATGAGAGGCTGCCATTTTCAGGTGTTTGCACGGTAATCTGCTGGATGGGTCTGTTTTCAAAGTACACGAGGCGCTGGTCTTGCAAGATAAGTTGATGAAACTGCACAAAAGCAAACAAGTCTTGTGAGCTATTGATGCGAAAGGCGGTTTGTGCAGAGCGACCGTCGCCCGTTCGCCAAATAGCTTCAATTAGCTCGTTCAACACATAGCTGTGAAACCGGGACTTGCTCGCTAGCGTTTCATTATCCTGTGGAGAGACACTCGATACTTCTATCGCGTTTCGCGCGCACCAAGCCATGGCGTAATGCGCGTCTAAGGAGCTGTAGTTTTTTTCAAGCACGCTTGCTGCGAGTGTTATGCAGTCATCAAACTGATTATTTTGCATATATCCTCTGATTTGATTACTGCGGTCTTGCTGAACTTGGCTATGGGGCTTATAGAATGAGCTTAGGGGGTAAACCCATAGCAATCTGTCAAAGCTGGTGTCATCGCCCAATCGGTTTTCGATGGTTTGTTTTAAAGACAAATAAGTCTTATCCGCTTTATCGATAAAAGCTTCGTACCTTACGGTATTCGCTGATTCCTGCCTCTTGCCGTTTGTAGCGCATGCAGCGAGCAACAGTATTAGATTGCAAGTAATGAATATTGATATTGAGGCGTTCATGGTTTTTAGATTATTCTTACATCGTAGCGGGAGCGATATTCGATGGAACACTCATTGGCAATGTCATACTGACGATAAAGGCATAATCTTCTTCATGGCGCTGCACGTCAAATTTCAATTCTCCTGCATATACACCAAGAATGTAATCAACAATCGCAAGCCCAATACCAATGGAATCTTGATTCGACGACGACTCGACCACCGCCTGCTTAAATAATAAACGCAAGGACTGCAATTTTGTCTCATGCACAGTGACAGACTCTGAAGAGATGCTAAGGTCTTCACGGCGTTTTATTTTAAGTAAGTTACCAATATTTGCAGGAAAACTGATAAATCTCAGCTCAACAAAACTCGGGTTGACGATATCAGGCTTGGCATCAATTTCCAGTGCACAACTAGGGGAGCTGTCTTTCGTCGAGTGAAGAACGGAATTGCTAAAGAGTTCATTTGCTACCCGTAATAGGTCTTGATACGCGATGGGCATGTTGAAATGCGTGGCTTGCTCACTCGCTAAATTACTGTCGCCAAAATTGAGAGTCTTGACTGAAAACGTAAGATTGGGCTGCGATGCCTGATAGGTCTCGAAAGCGCCGTTGAATACTTCGATGGCATTTGTTAACACGCGCTTGCAAACAACATTCGAAATCGCATCCGCATATCGGGATAAACCTCTAAGCTGCTTTATGGCGTTTTGTTGCTCTTGCAGCACAATCGACAAATGTGATTGAACCGAAGCATTCGCACCATGACGCTCGTCAAACTCACTTTGCAGTAGCTTGGCAAAGCCAGAGGCTGTGCTAATTGCCCCCTTTATATCATGACAAGCGCGTTTTATCGCCTCACCTGCCACTTGATGTGAGGATGCTTTACTTGCTTCACCAAAAAAGGGCTTCGAATTCACGTTTATATCCTTTCTAACAAAGCTTAGCTTACCTTGGTCATTGCTTAATTATCATGGCGGTTTTCATCGGCGAGCTCTTCTGAGTTGCTGACCATCATGGTGTCAATTTGATCATCTATTTGCTGCCGACGTACGGCGTAGCGCATACTTTTGTCAAGCAGAGCCGGTGTAATGTCTTCTTTTTCAATTAGGTCAAGCGCACCATGGGATAATAACATCGGGCTTAGCTGCTCGGTCAAATTGCCCGTTGTCACGATTACAGGGAGTCTTATTTGGTCGGGTTTCAGCGCGTCAATGAAATCGATAGCCGTCTCATCATCTAAGTAATAATCGGATATACAAATATCGATATCGTTATTTTTTATACTTTCAATTGCTTGCTCAACGCTTGTCGCTGTATGAATGTTACACTTGTAACTCTCAATTGCCTTGAGATTTTCACTGAGCAAAGAAAGCGCATTTTGATTATCATCCAACAATAACACTGTAAGATTATCGCTAAAGGGGGCGGTATCAAGCATATCAAGCGCATTGTTCACGCTTGAGCGCAACTGCTTGTAGGCGACTTCCATCCCAAGCTCGGTGTATTTAACGCGTGAAATATCCGAAAACACGATCGCAACACCTTTTGTTTGGTCCACGTCATTATGCGTGTAGGCGCTTATAGTAATGCGTAACAAGCGCTTATTCGGTAACGTGAGCTCTTTTTCTATAGATTCGCTGGTTCTAAATACTGAGGCAACATCCTCCAGCATGTTGTCATAAGAGATATTCTGACTAATATGATGTAGCGGCCGATTCACATCTGACTCGAGTACGTTTACGTAGGCTTTTACCGCATCGGTATAGCGGCGAATAAGCATATTTTCATCAAGGAATATAATCCCAATTTTAGCCAGCCCTAACACTTCATCTAAGTCGCCGTTGGCTTGTGATATTTCAGAGATCTTTTCTTGATATTCCGAGTTCACAGTGTATAGCTCTTCATTAACCGACTGCAGCTCTTCATTCGTGCTTTGTAACTCTTCATTTGCCGACATCAGCTCTTCGTTGGCAGACTGTAGCTCTTCATTGGTTGTTTCGAGCTCTTCTACCGTGACTTGTAAATGCTCCTTACTGAACTTAAGCTCCAGTTCCAAGTCTTCAATACGCTGTTTTGCTTGCTCAGCGGCATCGAAAGACTGCGGTTTAGGGGAGGCTTTATCGCCCTCATCAGAAGGTTCAAACACTACCCAAAAGTACCCGGGTGCGGAAGCTAAGTCATGTTCTTTGACATAGCTAACGCGCATATTCAAAGCGACCGGGCCAGTTCCGCTGTTGGTACTCATATCGGTATAATAGACAACTTCGCCCTTTTGCTTAGCGCGCTGTAATGCCGACATCACCGCAATGCCAATATCTTCGTTCACCATATCGCTTACTTCAGTGCTAATGCGTCCCGGTGGTAAGCGCTTCACATATTTTGACACATCGCCATACACATGAATTGCTTGAAATTCGTCGTTCAATAGTAAGCATGGCGGCACATATTCGGTTATCAGCGCTTCGTTTGCGAAACTGATAGAAGATACGGTAGAGACTTGTCCACGATAGTTTTTCATTAAGGTAGAAACCGAGGGTATCGTCGTTGGCAATTGTTTATTTGTGTTTGGCATAGTGCTGTTTGTACTAATTGGCAAACGCGTATCGGAGGTTTTCTGAAAAACACGCTCCCGGTCACTGATCACTTTAAAGTGACTTGAAAGCTCGCCTAAATTCTCCGATGAACCCAAAAACAGGTGACCACCACGCTTCAGTGCAAAGTGCAAAGAAGACAGCACTCTTTTTTGAGCACTTTGCTGAAAATAAATTAAAACGTTCCGGCAGGTGACCAAGTCAAGATTTGAAAAAGGAGGGTCGACAATCATATTGTGCGTGGCAAATACCACCATATGCCGCACTTGCTGACTCACTTGATAATCGCCTGCCGCGCGCTGGGTGAAGTACTTCGTGAGTAAAGGTGCAGGCACATCATGGACAATGTCTTCGCTATACACGCCCGCGCTTGCTTCACTAATCGCATCTTGATTAATATCTGTAGCAAATACCTTTATTTCACGCTTTAAGCCTTGACGTTGCACCTCATCACTTAACAATATGGCAACTGAATAGGCTTCTTCACCACTTGAACATGCCGCCACCCATGCTCTTATGAGTCCACCATCTTTGGACTTACTGACAATTTCAGGAATCACCTTGTCTTTGACTACTTTAAACGCTTCATCATCGCGGAAAAAACGCGTAACGCCAATTAACAACTCTTTACTCAGCACCTCAACCTCATAGCTATCTTTAAACAAAAGCATTAGGTATTCTTGTAAAGAATTGACTTGCTTGATCGTCATTCGACGCTCTATGCGCCGAGCGATAGTTGAAGGTTTGTATTTCGAAAAGTCGATATTGCTTTTGGTTCTGAGCACTGAAAAGACTTCGCCCATTAAATCGGTACTGCTTTCCATGTCATGCTGAATAGTATCCGACTGTCCGCTAACGAGTGGATGCTTGATGTATTCAGCGAGTTTTTCGCCCATCACCTCGGGTCTCAAAATCATATCAACGATGCCGGTGTTAATGGCACTGTTTGGCATCCCATCAAATTTAGCACTATCTGGCTCTTGCGCAATCACCAGAGCCCCTGCTTCTTTGAGCGCTTTTACCCCTCGGCTGCCGTCCGAGCCTGTACCGGATAAAATGATGCCGATGGCTCGGTGCTGTTGGTCTTCGGCCAATGAACGAAAAAAGGTATCGATGGGTAGGCTTAAACCTGAATCCGGTATCTTATCGGATAGGAGCAGCTCCCCTTGCGCGACAATCAGCGTCTTTTTTGGCGGCAATAAGTAAATCGTATTGGGTTTTGCAAGCACACCATCTTCAACGTTCTCAATATTCATGCCCGTATGTTTGCTCAGAAGCTCTAACATCATGCTTTTAAAGTCGGGGGACAAATGCTGCACAATGACAAAGCAAGCGCCAGTGCCCGTGGGCAAATGTTGCAACAGTGTTTGCAAAGCCTCTAAGCCACCAGCAGATGCGCCAATACCTATAAAGTGGGAAGGAAGTATCAGCTTGTTAATAGGTGACACAGATTTTGACGCTTCGTGCATAACTTGTTACTCTCTTCGAACTTGTAAGAAAATCAGTGTTTTATAATATTTTAGTATATGCTTTTCATAAAAACATAAGCGTAATTAGAATATAACACTAAAGTGAGTAATTACAGAACAGCTTCACCATTTTCTTATGCATGGATGCTTGCCTATGTTAGAAGAATAGAGAAGTAGAAACGTGAAAAAAACAGCAAGTAAAACGCCGCCTAGTGTTAACGTTGCATTGGATTGCCAGAGGTGTTAAATCGCCGCAGTGCCTCAGATGTGCGAGGCGCAATTAATACCGCGCAAGAGCTCCTGTTTGACCCAGAAGCAAAGACGCAAGTCTTTTCTCAAATGCTTGAGCATTTTTTATCGCTGACCAAAAGTGATTTATGTGCCTGTTTTGTTGCAAATGAAACGGTGAGTGAGGCGATTACAGAAGAGTGTGACAAATTACACGGTATTTACTTAGATTCAGTAAAGTCCTTTGTAAATAAGGATGTATTATTTACTTGGGTGCGCACAAAAAACGCTCTATCTCGTCCCTCTTTCTATCAAGCCCCTTATCCATTCGCATGTGCCGCCTTAATGAACGAGGAAACGCATACTCAAGCGATCATGATTATTCCCATCCGAATTCATGACGAACTGATGGCGATTTACGTTCTTGCGAAAAAGTCGGGCACTTACGATGCCGCAATACTGACTAAGCTGCGACCCGTAATTGGTGCAATTTCATGCACGATGCAAAGCGCAGAAAGCGTTGATAGTAATTTTAGCGGCATTGATAAAACCATAGCGAACGACAACTATATGAGCAGCTTAATTGCCTCTTCTCCTCTGGCGATTATTGTAGTCGATCACACCGATAAAGTCGTAGTCGCGAACCCAAATTCTTTGCTCACCTTTGCCGATAAAAATAACCGCGACCCTGATATCTTAAACGGGCGAGACATTCACGATTTGCTTCCCAATTACGAAGATTTATTTAAGTGGTCACGTCAACAAGCTCGATTTGGAGAGATGAATCATGCAAAAGGACCGCAACTGTTTAAAGATCAAAAAGCTTTTACGATTAAAGGTCAAGCCCTTAGTGTAGGTCTCACTATATTTCGATATAACAAAGGTCCACTGCGCTATACGACATTACAAATTGAGGATACGACGAGTTTTATCGAACAGACCGAACATCATAAGAGCACGGCACAGCAATTTGAAGCGCTAACGCAACTCGTTCCAGTAGGCATTATTCGTGTCAATATTTACTGGGAATGTGAGTTTGCCAACGATAAATGGCTAGAATATAGCGGTATTGAGCTGGAAGACGATGGCGACCAAAATTGGATAAATGCAGTACATCCAGAAGATATTGAAGGCTTTTTAAAAGCCATCAAACAAAGTCTGGAACATGCAAGTGATTATGAGCAGCAAGTAAGGATAGTGAATGCACTTGGGGCGACAAAATGGACAGATTTTCACTCTCGGGTATTAGTCGATGACGATGGAAATGTAGAAGGCTTTTTAGGCACCTTTTCAGATGTCACTGAACGTCACATTATTCAAGAAAAGCTCAAACAAGTCGCGCAATTTGACACTTTAACGGGCCTTGCCAATCGCTTGTTATTGCAAGATAGGCTTAACCAAGCGTTTGCCAACGCGCAGCGAAATCATCAAATCGTGAGTGTTCTGTTTTTAGACTTAGATGAGTTTAAGCACATAAACGACACATTAGGCCACGATGTGGGCGATATACTCTTGCAACAAGTGGCCAATCGCCTTACCAATGTATTGCGTGCAAACGACACCATTGCCCGTTTTGGTGGTGATGAGTTTGTTATTCTATTAGGGGAAGACGATCATTTTACTGAAATTTTAGTGGTCGCAGAGAAGATTATCGCGCACGTTGCAGAGCCATATCTTATTGGTGGCGAGCAGCTTTTTGTAACGGTAAGCGTGGGTATTGCCCAAGGAAATTTCGAGGACAGCAATCCAGAAACCTTGCTAAAACATGCTGATCTTGCGCTTTACAGTGCAAAAAACGAAGGTAAAAATAATTATCAAATATTTAACGAAGAGTTTGCACAAAACACTCATGAGCGCGTTGAAATTTTAAATCAGTTGCGTGCGGACAGTAGCTTATCTCGCTATCAATTGTTTTATCAGCCTATATGCGATGCTAAGGACAAACGTGTTCTTGGATTTGAAGCTTTAATTCGATTTCAGGCAAACGATGGCACTTTGGTCGCGCCTGATCATTTCATCCCAATCTTAGAAGAGTCGGGCATGATATTGCAGGTGGGTCGATGGGTGATTCAAGAAGCGTGCAGACAGCTTGCCATTTGGCAAAAAAGTGGTGATTTTGTGCCTCAAGGCTACGTTTCGGTTAATGTATCAGCCAAACAGCTGCTTCATGCCGACTTTGTTGAAGAGCTGCGCCAATGCTTCGACATATTTAGAGTGGCGCCTCAATGCATGGTAATGGAACTGACCGAAACCGTGCTGATTAAAAAGCCGGAACAGATAGGAAACGTGCTTGCTGAAGTAAAGGCGCTCGGCGTAAAGTTGGCGCTTGACGACTTTGGTACGGGTTATTCGTCGTTGAGTTATCTACAAAACTACCCCTTCGATATGCTTAAAATAGACAAGTCATTTATTGATGATTTATCTGAAGACTCAAAAGATACCAAAATAACCAAAGCTATTATCGCTTTAGCATCTTCTATGGAGCTTACCGTTGCAGCAGAAGGTGTTGAAACTCAAGTCGCGTATGACGCAATTGAAAGGATGGGCGCTGATATTTTCCAAGGTTTCTATGTTAGCAAGCCCTTAAGCTCCGTCAGTGCCACCGCCTTGATGGCGGGCAGCACTGCTGACGAAGAAGCTATTGAAGCTCAAAATGAACAGATAGAAGTGCCAAAGTGACAATACCAATCTAGATTTAAACCGCCTAGCCGTCCGCGTTGATGCGAGTAATCAAATCCAATTTCACATCTTCTGCCTGTTTGTTAGGCACTTGGCATGTGCCCGCTGCCTGATGACCGCCGCCGCCATGACTTAAGCAAAGCTGACCGATGTTAGTTTGAGAGCTTCTATCTAAAATCGACTTGCCAATAGCAAACACCGTATTTTGTTTGCGAAATCCCCACATTTGATGAATGGAGATATTACATTGAGGAAACAGGGCGTAAATCATAAAACGATTGCCTGCGTAAATCACATCTTGGTCTTGTAAGTCAAGGACTACCAGATTGTCGTAAACTTTTGAACATGACAACAGCTGTCGCTTAAATTTTTCTGCATGCTGGTTGTACATCTCAACGCGTTCTTGCACATCGGGAAGCGCGATAATTTCGTCAATGCTATGATTGCGACAGTAATCAATGAGTGCCATCATCAGCTGATAGTTTGAAATTCTAAATTCTCTAAAACGCCCCAGCCCAGTGCGGCTGTCCATCAGGTAATTTAGCAATACCCAACCACGAGGATTAAGAATTTCCTCTTTGGTAAATTGGGCAGCGTCCGCTTTGTCTACTGCGTCCATCATGTCATCCCATGCTTCTGGGAAGATGTCTTTACCGCCGTAATAATCGTATACGACTCGTGCGGCTGATGGCGCGTGAGCGTCAATAACGTGATTGGACTTTGCGTTGTCGCCACGACGCTTTAATTCGCTGGCGTGGTGGTCAAATGCGATATGACAGCCCGGCACATAGGGCAGGTTTGTCGTAATATCGTTAGGCGTAATCTCAATTTTGCCATCCTGCATGTCTTTAGGATGCACAAATTTAATGTCATCGATTAATCCGACTTCTTTGAGCAACACAGCGCAAACTAAGCCGTCGAAGTCACTACGGGTTACCAGTCTGAATTTTTCTTCTATGGGGGCAAGCATCGATGCCATTTTTATTTCTCCAACTCAACATGATTCAACTTGTGCCATGCTACCTTTGTTCGTCAATGAAAGGGGTATCAACGCACATACTTAGGTGTGCCTGAAAATAAAAATATGCGCTTGGTCAAATTTGGATAAAAGGCTTAAGACTTGAGCGCCAAGCCTAGCTGGTAAAAGTGTTCAAATAAATAATGTTGAATCTGCATCAAACGGTCTTGTTTTGGGTAAATACCGAATTTTGCCTCATCGCTAATGCGGGCCCTTGCGTTTTGATAACGGGGATCTAGCGCTAACACCTCGGCATCGAGGGCACCGTCGACCAAAAAGGCATTCTTTGTGACTTGGTACTCAATAACGCTTTCAAAAGCGCGCGCAGCCAGCTCTTGTGGGCGAGCGTAATAGAATGAACCGCGCGCTTTATCGGCCATTACGCTGAACTTCACCAACTCATTTGGACCCGTTCCTGCATCGTTTAAAAACATCGCGCCAAAGGCGCGCGCCAGTTTTTGATTGAGCGGATGTTCCACCGTACTTGCGCTATCATTTAGCCAAAGTTCAGAAGCAAATTGATTAGGCGCATTAACCATAAACACATGTGAGGAAATATAGTGGTCAAAGGCATGAAACCACTCATGTGCTAGCGCCCCGCCACCCGCATTTTTGGCAAGCGCTAGCTGCCGTTTTGCACTATTGTAGTGAGCACAAACATATTTTTGCCCGCCTACACCAAAAGCCAGAGCCAGCGTGCCTTTAAGCGATATCACGGTTTCTGGCACCTGAAGTATGTCCATTAAGTCACATAAAGCATCAAAAAAGAGATTTGCAGCGATTTGCTGCTCTTCTTTGCTCACCCATCTACCCACTTCAATACCTCGGAACCCGAAAATCTTTACGATATCGGCAAAGCTCACGTCTGCACCTGCGCGATGATCTTCACCGTTTCTAAAGTAGGCTTTATGAATACGGCTGCTGACTGGTCTTTTCATTTCGTTTGGTTGATTTTAAGTACAAAAAAAGAGTGTGTTTGGATATACGGGAATTGCGAGAAAATTGGGCAAACGCTCGTAGAATGCATATTACATGTATACAAAGTGCGTTAGGCGTTCACTCGCTAGCCTTAGGCCTCGCCGTTTAAAACGCACTAAGCGCTAAAATGGTAGAAAATTAAAGGCGTATTCTAACTCGGTTTGACTGACGTTCTGGGCGCCAAAATCAATCAACGCAATTCGCGAGATGAGTTTTTGTACCAAGTCAGGCGCATTTAGCTGAGAGTCAATTAGCTGCACATCTGTTAGCGAGCCATCGGGTGCAATAATCAGTTTAACCGTTAGTTTGCCCTCTATGCTTGGGTCTTGACGAAGCGCTCGTCGATACAGCGCATATACTGCGCCTTTGTTCGCATCTAAGATTTGCCGAATTTGATCCAGACTTCTATTTCCGACCACTTGCGCTTGGGTTTCAATGCGCTTCGTAGCAAGGGCGGCTTGGCCCTCACTGGCGGCAACAAATTCGGTGCTGCGCCGACCTTCTAACTGTCCTGCGGCGCCTACTGTGGTAGACAGCTCTCCCACCTGAATACCACCGCTAGTGGCAATTTGATTGCTCACAATCGCGTTTCGCTGGGTAAGCTCAGATTGCCCAGCGCCCTCAGTCAACTGCGTATTTGCCAGATTATTGATGTTCGCTTGTTCCCGCATGCTGGCTAATTGATCCTGAAAGGCTAGCACGCCTTTGCTTTTGGCGCTTTTACGAGCTTGAAGCACTTTTTCTTGTTCACTTAACACGACTTCTTCGGGTGTTATCTCAGGCTGTGCAAGTTCTGGGAGATCTTCCTCCACGAGTGGCTCAAGAGGTTCAGGCTTAATCTCAAGCGCCTCTTCAGACGGCGGTTCAGGAACTATCTCAGGTAACACCGGTTCGGGAATAGGAGGAGGTGTCTGCGCTTCGATAATTCTGGCTAGCTGCGGCGGCAGTTTCTCTCGCTGCTCTCGCTCAATTTCAGGTAGTGCTCGATTGGCAATGACGATAGCAAAGGCAATCGTTAAGGCTAGCATTAGCAGACACAATAGCAAAAAACGTTTGTTCTCGGATGCGCCTGCACTCCAAGGGAGCTGGCTGTCAAAATACGGCGCTACGCTGACCGGCATTTGAGGTGTTCTGCGCCATTGATCCATGCTCTGTGTTATTGTGCTCATAAGGCATCCTCAAACGCAGACTTAGGCTCAATGCTAGCTTGATTGGGCTGAGGAACCATCGCCTGAGAACTCAGGGCGGTACCACTGGACTGCATGTTTTCAACCGCTAACGCGATATTAGTGAAACCTGCCTTGGCGCTTGCCTGCATGAGTTGTTTAAGAATAGCATAAGGGATACTTTCATCGCCCATAATCGTAATCGATTTGCCCGCTGAGGCGTCTTCAAGCGCGTCAGTCTGCGCTTGCTCATTGCTGTGTTGCGATGGCGAAAGGTGCAACTCTCTGTTTGCGTGAAAACGCAATTCATCGTTCAAGGTCTGCATTTGAAATGAATCGGCCCTTGCAAAGGCTGGCGTATCGCCCAGGACTTTACCTTGAAGCAATACGCTTTGACTAGTCACCATTAAAAGTATGTTTTCATCTGCGGGGGTTTCGGCTGTCGATTGTGGCAAGTTAACTTGATCACTGGATTGCAATACCTGTACATCAGAGGCATTAAACATGAGAAAGAATACCAATATAGTGAATATATCCATTAGCGAGACTAAAGAGAGCTTGGCGCTTTTTTGGTTGCGCTTATGATGCCTTTCCATTCGCTTTGCACGCATTGATTGTTTCATTCGCTGCCACCCTGCTCTTGACTAGCGTTAGCGGGCAATTGCACGCTAGTTTGCACGGCATCTGCAAGGGAAACCTCTGGAAACAGTTCTGCATCCACCACCGACGCCACCACCACGTCTTTGTATGAACGTGAGGCATCAATCAAACTCACAATAGTTTGATAGTCTGTATCCTGCTGCAAAAGCAAGCTCAGGTCTTTTTTGTCCACCTCTTGGCTTATCAAAGTCTGTTTAATTTGTTTTAGTGTGTTTTGCAAAGCCACGAAGTCATGCTTTGCTTGCCCACCTTCGCCCAGACTAGTGTTCCCCGCACCCGGGGAAATACCCTGCGTGCTGGTTTGTGAACGTGAAGCTTCCGCATCAGCCACTGTTTTGGGGATACTGGCCACTAAATAGCCTTGAGGAAAATACACTTCCAAGCCATCTGCATTCACCTGTACCTCGAGCACTTGCGCTTTAATTTCTTCGCTTGAGCTTTGCGCAATGCCCGGCAAACTCAGCTCCACCACCGTGATTCGAGAAAACACCATCATCATCAGAAGCACCGGCACCAATACAATCATCAGGTTCATAAACGAGGTGATATCAAGCTCGGCCTCTGATTTAGCCCCTCGTCTGCGTGCTTTTGAGGATGAACGATTATTCAACATACCCGCCTCTATGCGTCGGACGCGCGAGTTTTCAAAGAAAGGTGCTCAAGAGAAATAAGGCTGTTGAGACACTTCACGCCGGCCATTTCCATCGAATCGATAATTTCGGTCGTTTTACTTTGCAAAAGCGCGTGAAAGCCAAGCAAAGGAATAGCGGATATCAAGCCAAAAGCCGTGGTATTCATGGCCACCGAGATGGAACTAGACAGCAAACTGGCTTTTTCCGATGGGTCTGCATTAGCCACCGCAGAAAATGCCGCGATAAGTCCGATAATCGTCCCCAGCAGTCCAAGTAAAGTCGCGATGTTTGCTAAGGTTCCAAGATAAGACGTCCGCTTTTCAAGCCTAGGTACGGCCTCCATCAAGCCCTCTTCCATCGCATATTCAATGTCTTCACGCCGTGGGCTTATTCCTAAGCGCGTAATACCTGCGGCGATGACTCGGGACACAGGTGCACTGCTTTGCTGACTCATTTGCAGGATTTTGTCGAACTGCTGCTTGGCTAACAACGGCTCTATTTTACTAAATGCCAGTTTATTGGTGTGTTTAGCAGAGAGTAAAAATATATAGCGTTCAATCGTAATCGCTAGGCCTAGCGCCAAAATAATCGCGATTGGCAGCATAAATGAGCCGCCCTGCTGAAAAAACCGCGTGAGTGTGTCTAAAATATCCATGGGTCTACTCTCTTTCTTCTGAGTTTGCGTTGGGGTTAAGATTTCGTGTTTTATAAGCTTGCCTCAGCGCCAATTCTTGTAAAAACTGATTGCGTTCGATACTGGGCAAAGTATTTACCACCGGCTGCCAATTTTGTGTTTCATTGATTCGCTGATGCGTTGGCAGTTGCCAAGGCACAATAGTCAGCACTTGAGGTTGTTCTTTGTTGGCTCTAATGGTTTCTTCTAAGCGCAAGGGAGCTTGCGATTGGACTTGAGCGCTCTTCTCCTCCTCTAGCTGCGACGCTTGTGTCTGCTGCGCGCGAGGATCTTGAGCAAATGTCGAGGGCGAAAGCACGCAGGTAAGCAAAAGCGCTTTGAGCATAAATAAGGTTGTTACAGTAAACCTCATTGTTGACTCCTTTTTGAATGTTGAGCATCACTAAACAAACTTCCCGAATGGCGTCGTTCAATGTCTATGAGCCAGCCTTTTACTTGTTTGATATTTGCCCGCACGCGTGTTTGTTGAGCTTCGTTCCCCTCAATTTGTGAAGGCTCTGGAGAAGCTAGCAAACGATACTCAAGTAAAGCCAGGTAAGTCTCATAGTCGTTTTTTGCTTTGAGGGCATCGCCAATATACAAATCGAAAAGTAGCCCTCGGTTTCGGTAGCTGGGCGCGTATGAAGGCTTTGCCTCAATTGCCCGTTTATATAGCGCAAGCGCGGCATCAAAATCACCATTAACGCGATGTCGTTTTGCGAGTCGATTGGCTGCATAATAGTTATCAGGGTTGGTCTCAAGCGCTTGTTGGTAGCTTTGTATAGACGCTTCAAGCTGCTCATCGGCAAGATAAATGTCCCCCTCTAGCACGTATGCTGAGCTGTTAAGATCACTCAAAAAACCGGTTTCCTCTTTAGCTTGCGCAATCGCTGCCAAGGCCGCTTCGTATTTACCCTGATGATACGCATTCAGTGCATCGACTAAATGAGCCTTGCTGGCAGGAGGGTTCGTGCCTTTGCTGGACGCAAATCTGTCTGGCGAGTCAAGTAAATCACGTATGCGAGGAGAGATGTCCTTTGCAAATACTTGATTTCTTTGCAGTGCATTTTCAGTGGGTGCATTTTCAGTGGGTGCATCATCACTAAATAAATTACCCGTGCTCTGTTGGGCAGTCGCATCCGCGTCACGTTGGGAAGACACCAGCGACATCAGACTTGAACATGCACTTAGGGAAATTACAGTAACGCTAAGCAGTCCAATTGAGCAAAGGTGTTTATAAATCATCAGCACTTAGCTCCTCTATAAGTTCCTGTTTGTTATAACGAACAGGCATGAAATGACTTAGTGCTTCAAAGCTTTGCTTTACATAGCTGTCGTAAATGCCTGTCTGTGCGCGCTTTGCGTTAGTCTCATGTATTTCAATAGCTTGTTCTTCAAACGGATAGGCTTGCTCTTCAAGCAAAATTTCGTATTGGCTTTGTTCCAGCGCGCTTAAATTGTCTGGGCGAGCCGAAGACATGAGATCTTGTGCCAGTGTGCTGTACAAATTCGCCAGACGATAGTTTGCTTGGGTAGTGAATTGCGCTACGCCAAAAGACATAACTTGATCGTAGCTGTTAATGGCTTGTGTCAGTGCACTTTGCTTCTTTTGCAAGCTTTCGTTTAATGGTAAATCCAGTGCGATTTGAGAAAAGGCACGGTCGGCATCTTGCGCAAAAACCATGGCCGCCATCGCCGCTAGATAACGTGACCTCGGTGTACCCAGCGCGGCCAACTGCGTGTCGTTACTTAAAGAACCGGCATCCGCCTCAGCATCTTGTGAGGGCGACGACGACAGTTCAAGCTGTGCCTTTATGAGTTTATCCAACCAAAATCGGCGCTTATTTTCTTCTCCAGACTCAAGGTAATATTCACTCATTTTGAATCGTGCTTCGTTCGCTGGGGCAAGCGGATAAGGATAGGCGTGTGCATACTGTCGAAAGGTATCGAGCGCTTTGTTACGATTGCCGGCTTGCTCGTAATATAGTGCGGCCTGAAATAGCCTCTCTCGTGCTTGTTGCTTGTTATCGCTGCCAACTGGATGTTGATTTTGTGCGCCAGCATTAAATTGACTGCGCAGTAAATCGCCTGCGGCTTCATAATTGTTGCTTTGCTGATAAGCAAAAAGAAGCTGCTGCGGCAAACTTTCATTTAGTGGGGAATCAGCAAAACGCGTTGAAAAATCCAGCCAAAGCTCAATGGCTTGCTGCCAGTTTCCGAGCATGGCGAAATATACCGCACTGTCATATTGAGCGGCACTTCGAAAACTAGATGTGGGCACATCTTTGATCAAGCGTGCCCAGTGAGCCAGTGCTTCTTTGAGAACAAGTTTCGCTTCAGCGCTTAGCTTCAGATCGTATGGATTGCTCATCGCACTAATATCTTGTGGGCTTAGTGCGACTTGTGCGAGCGTTTGCTCTGCTTGCTTATAGATTGCAGCTGCTAGGCGGTCTTGTAGTGCTGAGATCTCAAGCCCCATCACAGTGGCAAGCGCAGCTGTAGTTTGCTGCTTGTCCGGCGCAACTGTGGCGTCGAGTAATTCACGATAATAGCTTTCAGCCTGAGCATATTGACCTTGTTCGAAAAGGCTATGCGCCATGACTAAAGATGCGCTTTGCTGGAATTGAGAAGATTGCGGATGGTCACGCAAATCCACTATTATTTGGGCAATCAGAGTGTCACTGAGTTTCTCTGACCCAGATGAATCCATGACAGATGTAACATCGCCTAAAAGATAGGCTGCCCACTTTTGAGCTTGAATATAGGCGCGCTCTGCGAAATACGAATGCATTAAATTCGACGCCACTAGCGGGCTGCGCTTATCATCATAAAAGGTAAGTACAAAGCGCGCTTGCGACTGCTGTTTAGCGCGTATGGCTTCACTTACATGATTATCAACAGGCGATTGACTATTCGATGCTTGGTTTGCATGTGGGGGTGCGCTGGTAAGGCCTTCGTGAGCAAGAATGGCGGCGTAGGCAGCTTCTGCCGCCAGCGCCTGGTCGCTTTGATCATCCATATAGGCATAGCGTTCAAAAGCGCTTATCGCTTGTGGATATTGTTCAAGCGCAAAATATGCCTCTGCCATATAAAAACGAAGCTGTGAGACTTCTTGCTGATATTCACTGTTCTGGGGCAGTTTCGAGAAGGTGTTTATAAAGTTTTCATAGTGAGATATGGCTTGCTCATAGGCTTCAGTGCGCAGGCTGCGTAAGTCGACTTCGCTGGCATTAGCCAAGGATTGATTCAGATCATCCGCTTTGCCTGACACTGGCTCAGAAGCAAAAGCACTTGAAAAATCGCGTTGCTCGAGTGCTTCAGAGCGGTCTTTATCCTTGTCGTTCATGCGCTTTAATTGAGCGTCGATGTGCTGGCCTAAATGATGCTCTGTTTGTGCCAACTCTTGTAAGTAGCGTCGTAGATAGGGCAAGGCGTCATCGGCTATTGGAGAATAAACAGCCGTTAAAACTCCATTTCCAAGTGAATAGGTGTCAACAAATTTGTTTTTCGCTATGCGTGCTTCGTCACTAAAACCACCAAGCAAGTAGGCGTCAATGTGGCGAACATAAAACTCGACGGCTCTTGGGTGTGCCGGGCTTGCTTGCGCGAAAGCCAACAGCACAGAAGCACTGTCAGTATATCTATCCTCATCAAGGTATTGCTGAGCTAGCTCCTCAAATATCAAATGACTATAGGCTGGCTGCCCTTGTTGAGCGTGTGTAGCTTGAGAAATCCCCTTCGCATAAAAATCCAGTATCGCTTGGCCACTTCCCTGATATGAAAAGGTGAGTGCCATGATGCGTAAACTATCTTTGAGCAAGCGCAGTTCTCCTTTACTCAAACTTGTATCGTCAAGTGCGCCGTTAAGTGAAAGTTTGGACAAGATGTTGTTTTGCTGCAATTTCACGTCGTTATTGAAGGTGTGTGCAAGCATCAAGTCAAACGCATACAAAGCTTCATCGAAACTATCGCGTTTAAATTCACTCCACCCGAGCATGTAGGCTGAAATCGCATAAAAATCGGTGCCGTGTTTGAGAGAAACTTGAGCATGAGTATCTATGACTTGGCGATAGTATCCGGAGGCAGTCTCAAAATCTTGACGATTGAAATAGTATTCGCCAATGCGAAAGAAAAGTTCCAGGTGCTGCTCATTGGGTGCATATCGCTCGAGTGAGAAGGTCTTGATATAATTTTTTGCCACCTCAACGCTCTGCGACTGTTTACCGCTTAAATCAAGTGCACGAGCCAGCTGATACATGGCATCCATTTGTTTTAGTGTGCTCGAATTCTCCGTATCCGCATTCTCATCAGATTCAACAAGGTCAGGAAGGTATGTTTGCGGTTGCGCGAGTATGCGCTGATATTCATCGATGGCTTCACTTAGATTGCCTGAGGCAGAATCATCCGCATTCATAAGCGCGATTTCCGCAATCTCCATTTTGATATCCGCTAAACGATAAGCAATTTGACGGCGCTGCTGCTCATCTCTCACGAGCGGCAGCAAAGATTCATATTCCGCTTGCTTTTGTAGCAAGCTGAGCCTTGGAATATCAGCAACATTGGTACTTGCAGAAGTCTCTGTATCTGTTTGCTGGCCGCGGGCCTGAGGCATCAAATTTAGACTGGATAAACCAGGCCGACTGCTTTTCCCCGCCAGCAAGCGTTGGCGTTGTTCGCGCTGAATCTCAGATAACCCCTTTGCGGGGCTTGCAGAAGCTTCAGGTTCAGACTCAATTGAAACAGGGTGACGCATCAACCCAAGTGCGCATGAAGCGAGAGAAAACAGACATACTAAGCTAAGCACAACGGTGCGAAATGCATTTAAGATGAATATTTCACGCTTACACTTATTCATCGTCTATCACTCTGAGGGCGCCAAGTCTTGTAAACGCAGCATGGCCAACCGCGTGTTCACTTGTTGGCTTGTCAATTGCTCAATTCGAAGTCTTATTAAATTTAGCAGCGCATTTTGTAAGCGTAAATCGGCTTGGTTAAATATCTCACGAGCCTGCTCATACAAACCCAGTATGCGAAGTTTATTTTGATCAATACTTTGCGATTGTTGCTCAAACAACTGTGTATTTTGTTTGGCGAGCCTTAAGCGTTCAAACTGATCTTGGGCGCTGCGCATCGCTTTGATTGCATCATCTAACAAGATTAGATGCTGTTGACGGCGCAGCGTAAAATTGTCATAAAGTTGCCAGTGAAGAAGCCCTTCTATGCGTGTGAGCCTTTGTTCAACATTTTCGGGCAGCGCTGAACTTTCATTGCTCTTATGACTTTCATCTGCATGGATGCTTTTCAATCTCAATTGAGCGCTCTTTAATCGCCGTAACTGCTTGCTTTGTGCTGGGGTCGCCATTTTTTTTGCAAGCGCAATTTCTGCATTTGGCTGACCTGGGTGTTGTGTGATTTTCGCATTGATAGTTTCAAGCGCTTGTCGCGTGTGACTAAGTTGGACTTGTGTTTGCTTGAGAGACAGGGCCTGCTGTCTTTGCAAATAGCGTGCTTGGCGAAGCTCAAGCATTTGTTCAAAAGTCGCCAGACTAGCAAGCTTACTTTGCAAGGCCCCCATACTTTGACGCGCTTGCTGGCGGACCAGCAAAAGATATCTTGCATCGAAGCGACTTGTGGCACTAGGAGATAAAAACAGCTGTTTTATATCAAGCAGATCATCGGGCCATGAGCTCATGCTAGGCTGAATATTCGCTCCAGCTTGTGCATCGCTTAGTTCAAGCTTATTAACAAAAGAAAGCTGGTCGAAAAACCCACTCCTGCGAACCTCGCCTGCAAAAGCCTCAAGCGATGCGATACTTTGGTCGATTTGCGCACTTGTATCTTCAAGTGCAAAAAAAGCATCTGCGAATTCCCCTTCTAACTGATAGGCGTATGCGAGTCCATAACTGGCCTGAAGACGATATAAACCACTCGAACGCTGCTGCAAATAATGCCAAACCTGTTTCGCTTGTACCAATCGCTCGTCTTGCGCCATAGCCCAACCAAGGGTCAGCATCGCTTGTTCAGCGTCGCCACCGTCAATGGATACTGCTGTGACGACTTCCAAAGCATTTGCATCATCACCTTGCTTTAACAACGAATAAGCTAATCCAAGATTGACGCGATCATATAGCGCATCTAGCTCAGTTTGCACGAGTGCCTGCGCTTGTTCGACTGCGGCTCTATCAACACTGAAATCTTCGATAAACCAATTGCTTGGATTGATCCAGTTGGCGAAGCGATTGCTGGCAGATAACTGTGGATTAGCCCTTGAAGCAAGAATTGACTGTTTTGCTTCAATAAACGCAGTCTCGGCTTGTTCATAGTTTTGCTGATTAAACTGAATACTGCCGAGATTGGCTAATAGGTAGGCTCGATAGAAGGTATCGTCGCTTAATTGCTTTGCTAAATCCTCCCAAGCTTGTCCTTGCTGCATACGCCAGTATGCATTTAAGTAAATCAGTTCTTGCCATTGCTCATGTGTAATATGTTCGTTCAGGGCGCGCTCAGAGATGATCGAAAACGCTTGCTGCGCTAAGTCAAATCGTTTGTTTTTAAGCCCTGCCTTTGCCAACCAATACCACGTATTTGCTTGAATGTAGGGAGAGCTGCTTTGCGCCAACAGGGTATTTAATCGCTTTAAAGCCTGTTCATATAATCCGATATTCAGCTCTGAGGCGCCTTGAATAAGGCGTAAGCGATCGAGATTCGCTTGGTCAAGCGCTGAAAACTGATGTCTTCGTTCAGCCACTTCAATCAAGGTAAGCGTGCTGTCGTACTGCCCTTGAAAATAAGCATAAAGTGCGTGTTCAAAATCTGTCTGCTGCTGGACTTGTGCAGACGATATACTCTGTGAAACGGCAAATGGACAAGCGCCTGCTGCGAGAATACTGGCGTAAACCCATCCCCATAAATGTTTTCTCAGCCTATTTGAGCGTGTTTTTTTCGCGGCTGTGTTCACCAGTGCTTTTGGCAATGCCCAGACCTGCGCAAAGCAAAGCTGAATGTTTAAATGCGAAGTGCTCATTAGCCTGTCATCCTAAAGGCGAGTGGCAGTAAACACAGGCTGGTGCTTAGCACTTGAGTCAAGCACGCTTAGCTCAATCGCAAGTGGCTCATCTGTCTTTTCAAACTCCAGGCTGAGCGCACGTTTGTATTCTCTTTGCTCGGGCCCTATGCCAATGAAAAACGCGCTGATCTCGTGCACACCCTGACCAATATTGCCAATATACAGACGCTGCACGCCACCTCGATAGAGCGCGTCTACTTGGCGTTCTGTATAGAGATATTGGGTAACTGTCTCGTCTCCTATTTTTAGCTCAACCGAATCAAGCGCGAAGTATTCACCCACGTCCATAGAAAGGTAAACAGCCACTTGAGTTGAAGCTGGAAACAGCAAGTCTTCTTCTAAAATAAACAAGTCACGGTTAAGCCGCACTATCGCTTGACGCAAGCTTTCAATTTCTGCCCCCAACTCGCTCATCTGGGGTGTTTGCTCGCTATTGTTGCTCTGTTGCGAGAACGCTGCCGGGCTTAAGCAAATGAGCAGAAGAAGGCCACAAATCAGCCTGCTTGTTTGCTGAAACGACCTGATAATAGCTAACATGCTCATATCGAGCTCCTAATAGTAAATTGAGCCATAAAGCTTGATCACGCTGGCGGAAAAACCAAACAAAGGCTCTTCGCCCACCGGCGCATCCGCCGTAACGTCGCGAAAGTCCTCATAATCGAAGTCCATATAGTCGTATTCAAAATGCAATGAACTTCGTTTAATCATGTCACTGGATGAAAACTGCCATTCATAGCTGACGGCCACCCCTAGAGTAAGCCCACTATAGGTGCTCATCTCTTTATCACGTGCCATGAAATTAAACTGGTTTTCGCGTTCGAACAGGTCCTGATAAAAATCGGCGCTCTGTTGGGTGTAGTAGCGAGCAAACACATCAAACAAAAAGCCTTGGTAAGGATGCAGGTAGCCAAGCTTGTAGTTTTGCGCGTCAATGCCCCAAGTATCATCATATAAGCGAGCATCAGCGTAGATAGCCGCGCGGTAGGGCAAGTAGTAGTTTGCATTTAACGAATATGCATTAGATGAGCGAGTGTTTGGGTAAATTTCAGTGGCAAAGCGAAAGCCTTGTTCAGAATTTGCATCCAAAAATCTTACACTTCGATACGGATTGTTAAGGTAGCCCTCATCGGAAATATGTTCGGCGTTAAATCCCATGATCAGGTTTTTGGTAAAGACTTGCGTAAAGCCGAAGCCAAACTTTTGTCTATCAGCCTCTTCACTAAAGCTCTCATCACCGCGACGCCCTACCTCGTCCCAGCCTTTGGAATAAGTGAGTGAAATAGTGGATAAGTCGCCAAAAAAGTCTTGACTGATGCCCACGAAAACGGAATTTGCTTCAAAGTCTTCTTCGCTTGAATTGGTGTAGCTGACACTTAACAAGGTTTTTTCGTGCAAAAAATCAGAGCCCAGCGTGGTCTCTTTTCGGGTTTCTTGATAAGGGGACGCGGTTGCCCTTACATCTATGGACGCGCCAGACACCGTATCGACATAATAATTGGCTGAGAGCGATACATGATTACCTACTTTTTTTCTCAGCAGCACGGAGGGGCCGTCAATGGTCACGCCATCTCCTTCATAGCGGTGATACATCACATCCGAGCGGTCTTGCGGTAACACCGCGGCCTGACTGGAAGAAATTGAAACAATCATTGCGGCAACAATGAGTACCAGCGCGAATAAAAACAAAGCTGTTTTCAACACGCGAGACCAAAATCGAGATGGTCGCAGAAAAAGCGGTCGTTGTTTCATAGCAGCCAGCGCTTGACTTTGGGCAGCATCTTTTAACACGATTCCGGTATCAAAACGGTGTAGCGTTCGTACAGACGGTTCCACTTGTTTAGTTACAGCCACAACCACCACCAGCACCGCCATCGGCGCCACGTGCGCCTTCTCGTGATTCATTAACGTGCTTACCATAGGCTAAAGCGATAGGGTTACGATTCATGCTCATGATGGGGTCTGCTAAGTTACTGCGTTCATAGGGTTTTACCCAAGGTTCTACTTTAAAAAATGAGGCACTAAACAAGCCTTCGAAAAAGCTCTCTGGCGTCTTTTCAGTTGTTGCATCATTTGGGATGACACCATCTGAAGCTTGCGCAGTTTTGCTGTTTTGCGCTTCAAGCCGAGCGTCAGAATGATTGTTGGTCATGGCGAAATACTCGCTTTGCGTCGACATGCCTGCACACCCGCTTAAAAATGCACTTGCAAGAATGACTATCAATCCAATAAAGCAACGCATGCTTACTCCTCACGCAATAGCATGTTGATTGCCTCTTCATACTTAAGCTCATCGCCTTTGCGATAACCCATATGAAGCAAGCGCTGCTTGCCATTGCGATCGATAATCACGGTGGTTGGCATAGCATTGACATTAAAAAGTTCACTGACCTTTCCCTGAGTGTCGTAAAGTACGGGAAAGCTCACTTCGATATCATCAAGCAATACATTGGCTTTATCAGGGTGGTCGTCTACGTTCACCGCTAAAATTTCAAAGCCTAAGTCAGAATAGTCTTGATAGAGGCTTTCCATTTCAGGTAACTCCTCTCGGCATGGCCCGCACCAGGAGGCCCAAAAGTTGATAAGCACAATGTTGCCGCGCTGCTCCGACAGGCGAATATTGCCAGCATCTTTGCTCTTAAGGGTAAAATCCGGTGCTAAAATACTCTTATTGATGCCCTCAGTTGCTGCATTGACGTAACTTGACATAAAACCAAGTAAAGCCACCGACAGCATAACGAGTAAGATAAAACTAAGCGCCGTTTGCGAACGGTATGGTTGGAATCTCATAGTGCTTGCCTTTTCATTTACATGCCTTAAAAGAAAAATGAGGTTGAAAGCGTGTAGGTTAGATTATTCACGTTCTTTTCTTTGCCTAATATATCGCTGTTGAAGATGTGATCGCGCACATCTAATCGAAGCGCGAAGTAATCGGTAAGCAGCACTCGATAGCCTGCCCCTGCCGAGACAGTGAAGCGTTCATCTCCACCAAATTCTGTACTGCCAGCGCCCAGCGTCAGATAAAAATCGGTGTTAAACACCAGGTCACTGGTCACAAATAGTTCACCGTTCATGTTGTAGCCAAGGGAAACATCATAGTAGCGGTAGTCTCGCTCGTCGTCGGTCAAAAACGGTGCGCCACCCGAGAGGGTTTCAAAACTGGTTTCGCCGGCTTGAGCAATACCGTAGGTTCCTTCAATGAAAAGGTGTTCATTGACGTGGTAGGCAATGCGAGCGCCATATACAACATTGGATTCAAAATCTTCAATACTAATGACACCCATGTATGCACCCACCTCAAAATTCTCAGAATCAATGTCGAATTCTTTGATGTCACGACGCTCAATATTTGGATCAATCTCCACCTGTGCTTGATTGCTATTGACTTGAGCAAAGGCAGTATTGTTGATGATAAATTGACTCGCTAGCACGGCTAGACAAACAACGGTTGCGCCATATTGTTTAATTCTATTCACGGTCAATTTCACTGCCATTTCTCCTTTAAAAAAACACACTGGCGCCCAGCATCCACTGATCTAGGCGCTCTTGTTCATCGCGATCGGTAAGCGCAAGTAAGGCTCGATATTCAAATTTGAGCAACACACTTTTAGTAAAGTAATAGCGCGCACCGGCACCCACCTCGTAGTGGTTAGATGTTCTCAATTCGTCGCCACTTTGCACTAAGTTCGCTCTTGGCTGGGTGCGAATTTGACCCGCCCCAACAGCCAAATACGGGCTTATCTTCCAGCTGGGAAATAAAGTATGACGCATGCGAAGCGACCAAATTCTGTTTTCAGAAAAATCCCCGAGGGCTTGGGTGAAGCTTGCATCCACCGCCAAATTGCGCGTCCACACCCAGGTGCCAGATGCGCTCAACGCTGCAACATCGTCAAGTACACCACCCATCAATGTTATTTCGAAGTCGCGGTTTTGATAGTCTTCAAAGCTGCCGCTGGAAGCAAACACGCTACTACCGTCGCTTAAGCGGGTTAGCGCAATACTTTTTTCACTTATCCAACCTTCGACTGCCCTGCCACCGCGAGTCTGCACACGAATTTTGTACCATGAGGTTTGTGATTTAAGCACGGCTAAACGCTCACCTTTTTCGACCACGTGAAAGATAGGGTAAGCTTGAGCAGGGCCCGTGTGGACGTTGATAAATGCACCATTGACAATCAACTCAAAAGGCTGTGAAGCAACAAGCGGGGAAGAAACACCATATAGGCAAAGTGCGAGGATGAGTTTTGCGCTCAAGACGTGACTAAACATTCTCCTAGTCCTGCGGCGCATCAAAAGGGTTATTGTAGTATTGGCCGCCAATATCTAACCATTCGGCAATCAACTTAAGCTCAGCGGCTGACAAAAGCTCGGCATGGTTTACCGTTGTGTCTAAATCGTTGGCTAAAAATGGCGAGAAAAAACGCTCACTGGCTAAGGCGCCTTGTGTGCGCATACTGGGGGGCACATTTACCCCATCAACAAGCACAATAGGGTCACCGTTAGCATCTAAAATCAGCTCGCCGTTTTCATCTGTGGCGAACACTGGGTCACCGTTTTCATCTAATACGGGCTCCACAATATCCAGTAGCGCGCCGTCGACAAGCTCCTGCGCGTTATCATTAAAAAGAAGTTCACGGTAGCTAGTGACAACATCTGCGTCATCTGTTGACGGTGCATTGACGAGATTGAGCTGGGCCGCCGGTATGCGGCTTTGTCCATCTGCATCTGTATCGCTATGGCATGCTATGCAGGTATTATCATTCAGTACATTTCCCAGCTCGTCCCGTGTGGCTCTATCTAGCTCAAAAATAGGCGCAATATGCAGAGGGTAGTTGATCACGCTGCGGCAAATAGCTGACCAATTTTGTGCGCAGCTTTGGGACACTGGTAAGGGTGTTTGCAAATCAGCATAGGCGTAAGCAAATGATGGTTCTGGCGTCTGTGTTTGTGGATTCGCCCATATGTCCTCAAATACAATGTCTGAGGTTAATGACGGCAAACCCTGCACGCGCGAAAACGTTTGTGCCATGGTCTCACCAATGTCGGCAAATAAACTTGGGTTGGCGCCAGGAAAGGGAGCTCCGGTATTAGGTGCGCCACCATTGATTGAATCGTGCTGCGCCTCAATCCGCCCGTGAGGCGCTTCACTATCTTGACTATGACAACCCACACAGTTTTTCTGCTCGCCGGGCACGAGCTGCAACCAATTGTCGTGTCTTTCATAAATACGCATACCCTGCGCATCCAACACTTCTATAGTAAAGGGAACGTTCGCAGGTACCGCGACTTTGACCGAACCATCTGGCTGAATAGGTGTATATCCTAATACTTCTCGCATCAACTGATCTTGTGAGCGTCCAAACGCAGAATTGTCGAATTCGAGCACGTCGTCGTCAGGTATCGACACGCTTTTAACCACCCGTAAAAAACGAGCCGGGCGCATGCTAGCAGGCGTTATTAATGGATTGCTAGTGTCTACTATGCCGGCGGGACTGCTGTCTTCGCCATCAAAATCATAAACGCTGGCAATGTTGATTACGCCGTAGGCATTATCGAGAAGCTGCTGATTACTCGCATCCACGCTTGAAATTGGGTTGGCCGGGAAGGGGCGGTTTTCCATGGCAACCACTTCACTAATAGCGACGGTTTCTTGGGGAATATTTAGCGCTAGTTGAGTTTGCTCTAGCGCGCTCTCATCTGATGCCTGCGCAGGGTCAAACATCCACAAACCATAAACGGGGGGGGCAAGTTCGAAGCTCTCTGGTGCCGCCATATCTGCATTCGGATTCTCATCATCAACAATCGTATTTGCAATGTTTTCTTCACTACAGGGGGCTATGGTGCGTTGTAAGTTTGGGTCGCTAGGGTCTTCACCTTCTGCCAAGGCTTTATACAACCTGCACTGCGCCCAGCCAAAAATAATTCGCCCGCTGCCGTCCCACAATGGATACAAAGCGTTGATATATCCGCCTTTTGATATCTCTTCTGACAAGCTGATGCTTTCAAACAATATGCTTTGTTGCGCTTGTGTTGCGCCATCAGCTACTTCACCCACAATCGGACGCTCGTTGTCTGTGAAGGCTTGAATATCAATGCTGTAATAGTTGGTGTTAAATAAGGGCTCTGAAAAAGACGCTGCACCATACAAAATTTGGCCATCTGGGGTAACACTCGTATTGCTGTATTGCGCAGCATTAATCCCAGGCACTGAATCACGACTGTGGCGTCCGTACATAAGGGTTAAATCACTTCCATCAGCGTTCATTTGGTAGAGATTAAGGCCTTTATCGCCCGATACCTGATCCCAGCGACTGAAGAGTATTTTGCCATTAGGTTGTACAACAGGGTCTAAATCATGACTTTGGTTATACGAAATTTGCGTAATATCACTGCCGTCTGCATCCATCAAATGCAGCACAGAAGCCGGCACGTTCAGGCTCTCTTCAAGGCCAGAATACTGAGGTTTTCCCTCATCAAGCAAACGGGCTTGATTGCCGCGCTGACGAGTAGAACTGAACACAATGCGTCCGTCTGCTAAAAACGAAGGACCGGTGTCGTCACCCGCTTGTGCGCCGGCATCGGAACTGATAACTCGAATGAGCGAGTCATCGTCTCGAGAATACAAATATATATCCCAAGTGGGTGAAAAACCTAAGGCATCAAATTCGGCTAAATCTGGCAAGCGTGCTGCAAACACAATGCGCTGTCCGCTGTAGTCGTTTTCCAAGTCTTTTATATCGATGAGTACTGGAACGCCGTTTTCATCTACAATCGGTGCTTGTTCATTGACCTCCACCGTTTCTCCTGTCGCGCTTTGCAGCATCAGCGCAGTCAAGCGCTGAGTCAAATCGATTTGAGAAGAGGATGCGCTTGCTCTGCGTTTTATGACTAGCGATGCGCCTGGAATAAACTGAGCGGGTTGAGTGATGTCGCGCAGCGGCGGGCCGTCTGATGAGAGAAAATCTCTTTGAATAAACGCGATAGGGACTTCAACGACAACGGGATCCGCACCCTGCTCGTCGTCTGAATTTGAATCTACAATTGAACCACCGCAGGCAACAATGAACAGGCTAAAAAGCATAGCAAGCATAAATGCCAAGCAACGAGTGCGATGAACCCCTCTTTTATTCATGATGAGGATGCACCTAAGCTTATTGGATTGTGATGCTTGTATTTCATGTATCAGCTTCTCATAACTATCACTCGTCGAACCCCGAGTCAGAAATGCTATTTGTTTGAACAATTGATCAAGCTCTCGGCTTGAGTGTTGCACTCGGGTAAGACACTACGCATTGTCAAGAATAGTGCTTATCGGGTCAGCGTAGCTAGTGTCGCGATTCAAAGACGAGGCGCGCGAAAGTCATCCTTTTTTGCGCTTTACATGGATAAGAAGCGTGTATGAAATGTCACTTAAAATAGTCACTTAGGGCGCTGGTATAGCAAGTGAAACAAGTGTTTCGCAGCAGTTGATGACACAAGGAAAATGCCTTAAATTTAGGTTATAAAAATCAAGTTATATATGCACAATTAGAATTAAAAAAAACATTTTCATACTAAAAAGATTTCGATGATTACGAATGCACACCTTTTCGACTAAACTCTAAGATATTGATTAATCTATAGATAATTTGATATTTGTCGCTTAATGATGGTTTATCCGCTGTATTGGTGTCGACCATTTGCGACCAATTGAAGCTTGTCATTCAGTTTAGGATAAGCTGAGTAAGCCTTGCATCAAACTTATCTCTTTAATTATCAGTAGCTTGTTGTTTTAGGCACAGTTTGTGTAAAGGCACGCATGAGATAACACGCTCGCTGCAAATTTAGGGAGTAGTCCATGCACCGACCCGGATTTCTAGATAGTGCGGCATTTGCTCTTGCGCTTTTAGTCCTTCCACCTTTATCGCTTTCACAAAGTCTCCCATCGCAAGATGCACGAGTGCAGGCTAAGTTTATCCATGACCGTATTGCAGGCGTGCCCCCATCGGCGCTGGTGTTGGACCAAATGAGTAGCTTAATTCAAAATGCTGACGCGCTAGGCGCAGCTCAGTTGGCCATGCAAGATCCATCCTTCTATAACGTGACGCTTAAAAACTGGGTAACACCTTGGACTAACGAAGAAGCCGATATATTTGCGCCTCTCAACGATTACACTGCGACCGTCATCGGCATGGTGCGCGATGATCTAGACTTTCGCGCCGTCTTAAGTGCTGACATTCTCTATAGCGCCAGCGGCCACGCTGGCGCGCCTGCTTACAGCACCAGCAATAATGCGCACTATGAAGCGCTTGAAAATAGCGGCTTAGATTTATCAACGGTACTGGTGCAATCCACTCAGTCTTCCCTTACTGGATTAGCGCCTGACGCCACCGCTGGCGTCATGACTACAAGAGCCGCTGCAAAATCGTTTTTCAAAGACGGCACCAATCGCGCAATGCTGCGCTTTACTTTAATGAATCATCTTTGCACCGATCTTGAGCCCTTAAGAGATACTAGTCTTCCTCCCGATCGTATCCGCCAAGATTTAAGTCGCAGCCCAGGTGGTGACAGCCGTATTTTCTCAAATTCCTGTGCAGCTTGTCATAACGGTATGGATCCACTTGCGCAAGCCTTTGCTTATTATGAGTACGATTACAATGTCGATGCCGACCCACAGGGTGAAAATGGGCAGCTTCGATATAACAGCGAAGGGCAGATTGATGCACAAACCGGCACGCGTGTTACAGCAAAGCATCGCATTAATGAAAACAACTTTCCCTTCGGCTTTATCATAAATGACGACAAATGGGATAACTATTGGCGAGAAGGCATCAATCAAAACTTGGGCTGGTCACAACAGCTTAGCGGCAGCGGATTTGGCGCAAAAAGCATGGGGGAAGAGCTTGCCAACAGCCGTAAGTTTGCCGCTTGCCAAGTTACCAAGGTATTTGAAAACGTGTGTTTGCGGCAGGTACAAGATAGTGACGACCGCTTGGCTCTGACTCGTATGACTGACAATTTTATTGCATCTGGCTATAAGATAAAAAACGTGTTCGCTGATACTGCGGTTTATTGCTCCTCTAGCTTATCTGCGCCGGGAGAATAGACATGAATATCAACCGTCGAACACTGATTAGCGCTGCCGTTTGGATGCTTACCATTATCACCCTCAGCGCCTGCGGTGGGGGTTCCGATACGCAGGTAACTGAAACGCCCACACCGCCTCCTAACAATTCACCTGACAGCAACTACAATGGTCCGCCTCCGGCAACTACTGATGTACAGAACTTCAAACTCAATGTATGGGACAACTTGGCAAGTGCAGATAAATGCGGCGCTTGTCATATTCAAAATCAACAAGACCCGGCATTTGCGCGTTTTGACGACATTAACGAAGCCTATGCGATTACCAATACATTGGTGGACAAAAATGCCCCAAATGACTCCTTACTGATAACAAAGGTGGCAGGCGGTCACAACTGCTGGTTAAGCAGCCTAAGCGCCTGTACAGATTTGATGATCACGTGGATTGGCGCATGGCTAGATGACAATCAAAGCGCTACAAGCATTGAATTAGAAGCACCGATAGCGAGAGAAGTAGGTGCAAATAAAAACTTTCCGTCGTCACCCTCTTTATTTGAGGACACCGTTTACCCTATTTTGCAAACCTACTGCAACGAATGCCACACCGGTGATGCAGCAATTCCTATTTCTCCCTTTATCGCCTCAAGTGATGTCGCCGAGGCTTATTTTGCCTCTATATCCAAGCTTAACTTAGATGTGCCTGAAGACAGCCGAGTCGTTGCCAGAGTCAGAGACGAATTTCATAACTGCTGGAGCGATTGTGCCAGTGATGCCAGAACGCTTAACGATGCTGTTCAAACGATGTCTGATGCAATAGAAGTCACCCAGCTTGATAGCAATTTGGTTGCCTCCGATGCAGTGGGCTTATTTGACGGCACGCTTGCCAGCGGCGGCGGACGGTTTGAGTCAAATCTGGTGGCTAAATGGGAATTTAAAACCGGCTCTGGCAATACGGCTTTTGATACCAGCGGTGTCTCCCCAGCTTTGGATTTAACGCTGTCTGGTCAATACAGCTGGGTAGGTGGCTGGGGAATCAATCTTGTCAACGGCAAAGCGCAAGGCACTACAAGTAATAGCAGAAAGCTCTATGAACTGTTGACCGCCACTGGCGAGTTTGCAATTGAGGCCTGGGTTGCGCCAGCAAATGTGACCCAAGAGGGGCCTGCTCGCATTATCAGCTATTCAGGCGGCGATGACAGACGCAATTTTATGCTAGGGCAGAGCCTTTACAACTATAACTTCTTGCTTCGTCATGGCAATACGGACGCAAACGGCAGCCCTGCGCTTAGCACAGCAGATGCCGATGAAGATGTCCAAACTGCCTTACAACACGTGGTCGTAAATTACAGTGCCAGCGGTGCCAGAGAGATATTCGTCAATGGCGAAAGCACAGGGGATATTGATAGTATCGAAGCCAGCAATTTCAATGACTGGGATGACACTTTCGCATTTGTTTTAGGAAGCGAAGTCAGTGGTCGTTTTCCTTTTGCTGGCGTTATTCGTATGGTGGCAATTCACAGCCGTTCGCTAGACAGCGCGCAGATTCAGAGCAATTTTGATGCGGGGATAGGGCAAAAATTTTATCTGTTATTCGGTATTACTGACATTATAGATGTGCCGCAATCCTATGTCGTATTTGAAGTCAGTCAGTTTGATAGCTACAGCTATTTGTTCACCGAGCCTTTTGTTATCAGTCTAGATCCACAAAATAGCGCTGCACTTGACGACATTCGTCTAGCAGGCATGCGCATTGGTATTAATGGTCGAGAGGCAAGCACCGGGCAAAGTTTTGCAAGGCTAAATACCGCTATTGATTCGGCTACAAGTAATGAGCTGAGCGGCGTGCCTTTATCGGCTCAAGGAACGATTATTCCTGTGCAAAAGGGACCTGAACTGGACGAGTTTTTCCTTACCTTTGACCTGCTTGGCCAAGCGCAGTCTCAACGCGTTGTTGCACAAGCGCCAGTGCCTGCGCCACCAAGCGATTTACCGGCACAGGCCGAAGTTGGTGTACGGAATTTTGAAGAAATCAATGCTAGTATGTCAGCGCTCACCGGCGTTGCCAGCAACCAAAATGATGTTTACGTCACATATACTCAACTGCGTCAGCAACTCCCTAGCGTAACTGCACTAGACAGCTTCTTGGCATCAAACCAAATGGCAGTCACCCAGTTAGCGATTAAATACTGTGATGCCTTAGTTGAAGACACAAACCTTCGCGCGCAGTATTTTCCAAATGTGAACTTTAGCGCCAATGCCAATAACGGCTTTAGTGAAGATACAAAAGCCGCAATCATTACGCCCTTAAGTCAGCGCATGCTTGGAAGCGGACTTAGCTCGCAACCACAGTCATCTCAAATATACTCAGAAATCAGCGCCTTGATTGAGCGTTTAAGTACCTGCTCAGCTAGCAGTAGCTGCTCTGTTGATACCACAAAAACCGTCGTGAAGGCCAGTTGCGCAGCATTGCTGGGCAGTGCTGTTGTTACCGTTCAGTAAGCGGATTGAGGAACACCCATTATGAAAAAAACCTACAGCATGCCCAAGGCCAAAACCCAATCCGCAAAGCGATCTTTTTCAACGCGATGCACTAAGGTCGCACCAGCGCATACTAAAGATGCACCGCTGTTGCACAATGACCACGGCAAACCAATCACCCGCAGAGACTTCATTGCTCAAGGTTTTTGTGCGGGCGCTACCGCATTTGCAGGTGCGTCAGTTTTGAGTTTGTTTGCCAATCCAAGAAAGGCCTATGCTCAGCTCTCACCCGACCTAGAAGCCCTGAAACAAAGCTGCGGCATTGCGACTCAAGGCGCTGGCAAAATTCCGTTTATCGTGTTTGATTTAGCCGGTGGAGCAAATATAGCGGGCTCAAACGTGCTCGTGGGTGGACGCGGCGGTCAAATGGATTTCCTAAGTGCTCAAGGCTATTCAAGACAAGGACTGCCTGGCGATATGATCCCCTCTATTGCCAACCCCGACACTGGCCTTTCAGATTTTATCAATACCGAATTAGGCTTAGCGTTTCATTCCGACAGTGCTTTTTTAAGAGGCATACAAGATAAGTTGGCACTCACAAACAGAGCCAATGTAAATGGTGCGGTAATACCTGCACGATCTGAAAACGATACTGGCAACAATCCCCATAATCCGATGTACGGCATCCATAAAGCAGGTGCCGATGGCTCACTGCTAACATTGATTGGGTCGCGTAATTCTGACTCTGGCGGCAATTCTATGGCGCCCGCTGACTTAATTGATGCGGCTATTCGCCCCACCAAAGTCGACCGACCCTCTGATGTGACGGGCTTAGTTGATACCGGCGATTTAGTCGGCTTGCTGTCTCAGGATGACTCTGTAGCTGTGATGGAGTCAATTCAGCGTATATCAGACATGAAACTTAATCGCGTTAACACCCAAATCAGCAGTGATGATGTCCTTAAAGACTTAGTCAGATGTGCTTATGTGAAAAGCGCCGATATTACCGATAGATTTGGTGACCCAAGCACGCTTAACCCTGAGCTTGACCCAGTAATTGTAGGGGACGGCGGCATATTCAGCGCTGAAGAGTTTGCCTCAGACCGTGAGTTTCAAAAAACCGCATCGGTAATGAAGTTGGTAATGAACGGCTTTGCAGGTGCAGGCACGATCACGATGGGCGGCTACGACTATCATGTTGGGAATCGGTCCACCGGTGAAATACGTGATTTGCATGCAGGCCGCTGCATGGGCGCTTGTCTGGAATATGCAGCGCGCGTTGGCATGCCTTTAATGATGTACGTGTGCAGCGACGGCTCAGTGTTTAGCAATGGCATGATTGATAACTCTGCCGACGGGCGCGGCAAGGGCGTTTGGACAGGCGACAATTCCTCTACCGCTGCCTCATTTTTCTTGGTTTATAACCCCAACGGCACACCGCAATTAATAGGTGCAGACCAAAGCCAACAAGCTATGCATCAGCAGCTTGGCTATATGCGCAGCGACGGAAGCGTTGAAACCGCAAGTACACCCGCAGCTAACAATGTGAATCTATTAGTTGAAACGGTGGTGCTCAATTATTTAGCCCTGCATGGTGAGCAGGGCCGAATAAACGAAGTACTACCTGGCAATAGCCTTGGCAATGCCAACTTTATCGACTCACTTACCGCTTTTGCGCCTATTGTAGATGGACAAATTTAGGCAATTATAAGCCAAGCATTTCAGGCAAGTATTTCAAAAGACTTGCAATATCCTCGCACATAGGCGTATATTTTTTGAGCTACTGGAACATGAGATTCAATCATTGTTCATTAAGCTTTGAGGATATAACGCGTGATTGCCACCGTCAGTCTGACGAATAAGCACGATTATTTGCTCCCTTATTTTGCTCAGCCGAGCAAGCTATCCGTGCATCTCATGCGCGTAGTACATGGAATCCAGCCAATACACACACTTAGCCCAAAATATAAAAGCAGGCACACTTATGAAACCAGCTTCAACACGTTTAAGTCAATTAACATTGTCATTAGCAATTGCACTATCAAGTAGTACTTACTCTACACTCGCTCTTGCTCAAGATGCGGCCGCAGAAGAAGACGAATCCGTCGAGAAAATTACCGTTGTCGGTTCGAATATAAAAGGCGGCCCAGTGGCTGAAACTTTAGCCGTATCGGTCATCGGCGCAGATGAAATAGGCACTTTGGGCATCGATTCTATTGATGATTTACTTCAGCTCATTCCAGAAAATGGGCAAAACTTCTTCAGTGAAGCTGAGAACATCAGCGGCGGTGTGAATGCGGCTCGTGGCGATGTAGGCACCTACAATCTTCGAAATCTGGGTACCGGTAACACGCTAGTGTTATTAAACGGCAGACGAATGGTTAATTCCGCCTCCTATCAGACTGAAGAAGTTGGCGGAAGCTTTGTCCCAGTAAATTCAGTGAACGTCAATACCATTCCGGTGCAAGGTTTAGATCGCGTCGAAGTACTGCGCGATGGTGCATCTGCTATATACGGTGCTGATGCGGTCGCAGGTGTAGTAAACCACGTGCTTAAATCTGACTTTGTAGGCTTAAATATTTCAGCGCGCTGGGGGGAGTATGAAAACACCCCTCGCGATACCCAAACCCTGACAATAGAGTGGGGAAAAGACTTCAACGGTGGCCGCACTAACGTCAGTATGTTCGCCAATTATTTCGCGCGCGACCGGGTCAACTCACAAGACGACGAACGTTGGGCAAACTCAGACTTCAGAGATCGCGTGCCTGAAGGTTCTTTGTGGGAAGGTGATATACGATTCAGGAACAACAGCGCCAACTCTTTATTCGGACAGTACGACCTGGTCACAAGTGCGTCGAGTGCAGGATTACGGGATGTACTGACTGATCGCTCAGGTGAATTTGAAACCTACCCAATTGGCGACCCACGCTGTGAATATGCCATCAATGCAACTACCTGCGGCGCAATAGATGGCCAAGGCACTTTTCGACTAAACCTTAACGCAGACAGGGACTTAAGCTCAGAACTAGAACGCACCAACTTTTTCGTATTTCTCAATCATGAATTTAAGAACGGTGTAGAAAGCTTTACTGAGTTTTCCCTTTATCAATCAAAAACAAACTTACGCCGTCATGCGACGGCACCTTTTACAAGCTCTCGATTACGTGTTGGTGCAGAAAACTACTATAACCCATTTGGGCCTTGTGGTTCGCCGAACCGACTCCCAGACTCGATGATTCCCGATGTTCCTTGTTCTGGATTAGAGCTTATTATTGATAATTATCGCTTCGCTGAACTACCCCGTATCGTCGATAACGACGGCGACTCATTCAGATTTTTGCAGGGCTTTAGAGGTTACATTGGCGATTGGGACTGGGAGGGGGCTTTTACACATTCCCAAGCGAATAAAGAGGATATTACCAGCAATCGAGTGTCTAACAATTTGATTACGGAAGCGCTGTTTGATCCAACGCCTGCTGCCTACAACCCCTTCAGTGGTGGTGCCGACTCAAATATCGAAAGAGCGCTCATTCAGGTAGTGCGTAAGAATGAAACTGAACTCACAACCTTTGATTTTAAAGTCTCCACGCCAGCTTTATTCGAATTGCCGGGGGGCGACGTAGGCTTTGTTGCTGGGTTTGAGTATCGTGAAGAGTCGTTTATTGATGATAGAGACGACCGATTAGACGGCACCATTCCCTTTACCGATTTTGAAGGTGACACCTACCCCTTTGTATCGGATGTGGTGAATTCAAGTCCAACGCCTGATTCCAGTGGCGAGCGTAGCGTGACATCCTTATTTATGGAGTTTCAGGTGCCCGTGCTTGACAGCTTAGACGTGCAGGCCGCAATTCGTTATGAGGATTTTTCTGATGTCGGCAGCACCACAGTGGGCAAAGTCGCGTTCGGCTGGAAACCAACAGACTTTTTCATGTTGCGCGGCTCTTGGTCAGAAGCGTTTAGAGCGCCAAATTTAATTACCATTAATGAAGAAATTGTTGCGCGTAACAATACCCGCACCGATTTAGCTTGTTTATATGCTGCGTTTTTCGGTGGAGATCCAGATCAAGACACGCTTGATTGTAGAAACGCTATTCAGCGAATTGCGCAAGGGAGTGATCAACTTAAGCCTGAAGAGAGCATAAACACTAACCTTGGTATCGTTTTAACACCTATTGACGATTTAACCATTACTGTTGATTATTGGTCGATAGAAAAAGAGAACACTATCGGCTTATTCGGTGAAGAAAATCATACATTGCTCGACTTACTCTTGCGTTTAGAAGCAGGTACATCAAACTGCGGAAGCGGCGGGTTTAATCCTGCAATAACCCGTCAGGCACCGGACGAAGATCAGTCCGCTATTTACTTAGCTGCTGGTATATGTCCAGCCGGCGATATTCAGTTTATCGATGACAGGTATGCTAATTTAGATGATCGAAATTTAGCGGGCTTTGATATTGGCATATACTACAATTTAGACACAAATATCGGCGAATTTAAGTTTAGCTACAATGGCTCGTTTATTGATGAATTTGAGCAAGTGCCTGGTGGCGAAGCTGCGTTATTAGTGAGTGCACAAGAGAGTGGCGCCATTCCCGCAAGTTTTCCCGTTGACGGTTTCGCTGATTTAATAGGGCGAGACGGCAATCAAGAACAACGGCATTCGGCGAGAGTCAGCTGGCGCAAGGATGACTTTGGCGCGAGCCTGAGTGGCAATCGTATTGGCGAATTTTATCAAAGCTCCTTAACGTTAGATGACGGTACGCAATACATTATTCCTTCAATGACAACCTACAATGCAACCTTTGACTATCGTTTCGACGTAAAAGACGTGAACACACGCTTGCGTTTGGGTATTCGTAACCTAACTGATGAACGCGCTCCCCTTGCAGATCGCTTTTTTGGTTTCTTTGCAGACGCCCACCGTGATTTTGGACGCACTTACTTTGTTGATGTAAGAGCTCGCTTTTAAGTAGCCGTAATTGCCAAGGTCAACGTGATTGACCTTGGCTCGCAAGGAGTTGTAATGGCGTCTGTACAGTTTAACGAACACGCCCGTGCTCGTTATCAAGATATCGGCCTGATTTTAGGGCCACTTCTGTTTGCTTGCATGATGATATTTGACGCATCGCAAAGCGCAATGGAGCCAGCCGCTTGGCGGGTTGCCGCAATAGGGCTTTGGATGGCAGCGTGGTGGGCAAGTGAAGCGGTTCCGGTGCCCGTTACCGCATTTTTGCCCATTGTCACTTTTCCCTTTCTCGGAATTGCCAGTATTGGCGATACCACCAGTCACTATGCCAACCCGATTATCTATCTATTCTTAGGCGCGTTTATTTTGGCGTTGGCGGTTGAAAAGTGGATGCTCCATAAACGCATCGCGCTCGCCATTCTTAACATTACAGGGACTGACGGAAAGCGGCTTATTGGGGGTTTTATGCTGGTAGCAGCGCTGCTCTCAATGTGGATGACCAATACCTCAACCACAATGATGCTAATGCCAATTGCGCTGTCGGTGGCAACCGTGATTGCACAAAACAATCAGCATTTATCAGATGAGCAAACCCACGCATTTAAAGTTGCCATGCTATTGGGCCTTGCTTATGCGGCTACCATCGGCGGCCTTGCTACGCTAGTTGGTACACCGCCCAATGCTTTGTTAGCGGCGTTTTTGACTGAAAACTACGATATCCAAATTACCTTCGCGAATTGGATGTTGGTCGGCGTGCCCGTGATGCTAATTATGCTCCCTCTGGCGTGGCTATCGTTGACTCATTTCACATTCAAAATAGATATTCCCGCTAATCCTGAAGTCAGCCAGTATTTGTCAGCTTTAAAACAAGAGTTAGGGCCTATGTCTGTTGCTGAAAAGCGCGTGGCCATCGTATTTTTATTAGTGGTAGTGTGCTGGATTTTGCGCCGGCCAATATCAGCGTGGCTGGGCATCGACTTTTTAAGCGACACCGGCATTGTAATGACAGCAGCGCTGTTATTATTCTTGCTGCCAAGCGGGAATGAGCAGCAGGCGCAAATTATGGTCTGGGAAAACGTACAAAAGTTGCCATGGGGTGTATTGGTGCTCTTTGGTGGCGGTTTAAGCTTGGCAGCGGCAGTATCCAATTCTGGTTTGGCAAGCTTTTTAGGATCCAGCTTAACGCCTTTGGGTGGCTTCGGTATTTTTGTGTTAGTGGTGGCTGCCACCGGCTTGGTGATATTTTTAACTGAGCTCACTAGCAATGTTGCCACCGCTGCCACCTTTTTGCCGGTCGTGGCCGCCGTGGCGCTTGAGTTAGGTGTGTCGCCACTGCTGCTTTGCATTCCCATTACCCTCGCTGCAAGTTGCGCCTTTATGCTACCGGTAGCAACACCGCCTAATGCGATCGTGTTTGCATCAGGCGTGCTGACTATTCCTGAAATGGTGAAAGCAGGTGCAGTGCTTAATTTGATTGGTATGATCCTGCTGTCTATTGTCTCAATATGGTTAGCGCCAATGGTGTTTTTATGAAAGCTGTATTTCCGATAGCAAGCTGCTTATTTGGTCTTTATCTGCTCTGCATGAACGATTACGCGCATGCGTTGATTGATGAAGAGCAAGATGCTAAGGCCTCTTCCATATCGGCATTTCAAGCAAAACCTCCTATTCCAAGTAATGCTGAGCGAAGCGACAGTTACAAGAAAATATTGTTTGTGGGGAATAGTTTTAGTTTTTACAACAACGGTATCCACAATCAACTAGGCAGTTTGATTCGCGCACAGGGTGAGTGGGAGAGGGGTGAAAATCGTATGCGCTTGCTTACCCTTTCCGGCGGGCACATCCACGAGCATTTAGACGGGCTTGCGAATCAACTTAAGCATGATCCGCGCCCGTGGCAAGCCGTCGTGCTTCAAGGGCATAGCAATGAGCCGATTAGCAAGCGTAAACAAGACCGCTTCGATGAATCTCTAAGCAAAGCCATCCAAATTATCAAAGAGCGTCAGCTTACTCCGATTTTATTTATGACCTGGGGATATAAAGGCGAGCCTGATATGGCGCAAGCGCTTCGCCACGCATATGAGGCTCAGGCAGCAAAGCATCAGGTGGCGGTGGTGCCAGTAGGGCTGGCCTTTCAGCGCGCTGAAAAGGTTTTTCCCGACATCAACTTGTTTGTAAAAGACGTGCTGGGCATGTCTGAATCAGCTGGCACCGAGCGCAGGCTCACTTATCGAGATGATATAAAGCATCCTAGCGCCGCAGGGACGTATTTAGCGGCCTGCGTTTTTTACGCATCATTGTATCAGCGCTCTCCTGAAGGAAATGTGTTTACTGCGGGGCTAAAAAACACCGATGCACATAAACTGCAAACACTTGCTTGGGAGACAGTGAGTGAGTATTTTAATTATCGGTAAGCGCAATATTAAGTGAGCAGAATGACTAATAGATACTGGCAGATCGCGCATCAAGCGCTAGCACCACTAAAAAAATGCGCATTAATTTTGGTGATAGGGTGTTTGCACAACGCGGCAAGTGCGTGCATCTACGAGAAAGTCATCATTAGCAAAGATTTTGCGGGAGCAGGTTTAGCGAGCTGTGATCAACTGTCCACGGATCATTATCTGCTTACAGTGTCTCCTGAAAACACGCCCATCAATCCTAGCCCTTGGTATGCATTTAAAGTCTCAAAAACATCTGGTACGCCCTCGCATGATATAAAAATTAGCGTGCTGGCACAAAACGCCAAACCTCGTTATGTGCCCAAAATAGGTCAACTAGAGGGCGATGTGTGGCATTGGCAAAGCTTGCCCTTTAATGTAGAAAACATGTTGATAAACGACTCCACTGAGAACAGCAATACAGAGCAAACACAAAGACCCGTGCTGACTTTTAGTTTAAACGTAAGCGATGAAGCGCAAACCATCAGCGCACAAGAGATTATCAATAGCGACAGCTATGATGCGTGGATGCAAGACAGTTCATTGCGCCAGCGTTTTACTCGAGTAGTCGTAGGTGAATCAGAAAAAGGCAAGCCTATTTCAGGCTTAGTATCAAAAAATGAAGGGAGCACTGAATGGCTTTGGATTATAGGCCGCCAGCATCCACCAGAAATTACGGGCGCACTTGCCTTAAATGCCTTTGTTGAAACTTTAGGGCAATCAAGCTCGCCCCTGCACGAGCGCTTTTTTGAACGTTTCAACGTGCTGATTGTGCCTTTACTCAATCCTGACGGCGTGGATGCCGGGTTTTGGCGACACAATACAGGTGGTATCGATTTAAACCGTGACTGGGGGAAATTTACGCAAAAAGAAACGCGAAGCGTGTTTCGGTACTTCGATGCGCAGCTAGAAGGCGACAATCGCTTAGTTTTTGCGTTGGATTTTCATTCCACACAACAAGATATTTTCTATACCATGCCGGTAGATTATGGCCTTAAACCTGAAAAGTTTGTAGAAAAACTGGCTGAGCTCACTCAAAGATGCTCGTCTTCGCTCCTTTACGGTGCGTGAGCGGCCTGGTTCAAGCCCGGGTAGGGGCGTGTTTAAACAGTTCATCGCCGATTATTATGGCGTGCATGCTGTCACCTATGAAATGGGGGACAATACAGAGCGCCAGCTAATTAATCATGTGGCTCAAACCAGCGCTCTGCTGCTTATGGAGCAGATGCTAGACACACCACCAGATGCATTTCGGCGCGAGCAACGCCCAACTGCAGAAGAAAAACAATAAACTTTTTATGCAGTTAACAGCACCTCATGCTCAATTTGAACAAAGCTATAGAGACTATATTCAAGAGCTCGGCGATGAAGAGCGCTATCCTTATCCTATGGATTTGCCTTTCGATGACTTTGCAGTATTTGTCAGTACACTCAAAGGATACGATAAAGGCATTAAGCTTCCGCACAATCTTGTCCCTAATTCCACGTATTGGCTAATCAGCAACAATGAAATAGTAGGGTGTTCACACTTGCGGCATCATCTCAATGCCGCACTCGAGCATGCTGGTGGACACATCGGGCTTGGTATTCGCCCTCGCTACCGCAATAAGGGTTTGAGCACGATATTGCTTAGGCAAACATTGGACAAAGCGCGAGAAAAGGGAATCGACGACGTGCATATTCACTGCTATGCAGACAACCTTGCTTCAAAGCGCATGATTGAAGCTTGCGGCGCAAAGCTGCATTCCCAAGTCTTCCTTAGTGAACATTCAAAAACGGTTCTACGGTATATTAAACTCAACCCGGGATAAGCGACAGCACCGAGTTGAGCTTATATTAGGAATGCGGCACTTTCCTAATTCGCGCCATTCCCCTCAATCGCTTTATTCACAAGCTCGAGCAGCTCAGCTTGCGTATATCGATACTCACCCCATTGATTCAGCTCCACCAATTGACGAATCTTATCGCCGATAGTGAAGGCGTGTTCCTCTTTGTTAGGCGTGACTATGTAGCGTCGCAAAGGATTAGGGTCAAATAAGGCATGCATGTATGCCTCTGACACATCATCGGGCTTGTTTAGCGATAGTTCATAAGCCGCCATGTCATCGTATTGTTTTTGCATCTCAGGTGTAATTGCTTTGCCTTGGGCTTTGAGCTTATTGTGCTGGTGAAGGACACTAGTGCGGCGAATATTTGTTTGATAGTTGCCTGGCTGGATCACGCTTAACCTTACTCCAGAAGCTTGCATTTCGGCCGCTAAAGCGTCAGTAAATGCTTCCATCCAGTGTTTTGTACCACTGTATGCGCTCATTTGAGCCCGCGTAATAGTACCTGCTATTGAACCTGTCGTTGCAATGCGTCCTTTTGATTCGATGATTAAAGGGATAAAGGCTTTACTGACCCGATATACGCCCTCTACGTTCACTTCATAGAGTTTTCTGTGGTCGGCCATGTCGGTACTTGCAACCTCGCCCCCAATGAAAATACCAGCATTATTTACTAAGGCATAAAGCCCCGTGCCATTCTTTTCAATTAATTGCCTTACGGCGTCTACTTCATTTTGCTTCGTGACGTCTAGTCGAACCGCTGTTATGTTTTCAAGCGCATTTAACTCTGCGATGTCTGACTCTTTGCGCGCTCCAGCATAAACGTGATGCCCCTCACTCGCTAATGTTTCAGCCAAATGTCGTCCAATACCCGTGCTCGCGCCTGTCACCAGTATGGATTTTTGTGAGTTGTCTGATTTATCCGATTCTACCGCCTGACTGGCGCAGACGATGATTAAACTAAGCAGTATTGCCGCAATTGAATTTAGTAGTTTCATCCAGGTTCCTTGAGTCAATTTCAACTTTATTCGTTTGTATCTATTGAGCGTGTTTGTTGGGATTGATTGTTAAACCTAGTAAAGCAGAAAATTGATAGATAAAACTATATTTTTGCGACAAAGTGCGGATTTATGCGATAAACCAATAGAGCGAAATGAGTTAATGCTTAAAAAGCGTTAGTAGACTTAAAAGCAAGCGGCTGCTTGCTATGTGGTTTTGCTTTCTTCATCGTAGTATATCTAAAAATAAGGGCTATTTGCATTCTAGGTTTGGAAAGAGCTATTTCGAGTATCGTGGAAACATCCCCGTTTTGTGCAAAAGTAGATTGGATTGGTTAGAAAAACAGCACAACTTAAACTGTGGGATTGTTCGCTTTGCGGCATCTCAGGCTTTACATACTTAAAAAGCGCAATGTGCTAAAATTTAGCCCGGTTTAAACAAAGGACGGTCATTCAGTTCATTCCCTTGTCGCTAAAAGGTTTTCAATTAATCTAATGATTGTATCTTTTTCGTTTGGGTCGGACTCCGCAACTAGCAACGTGGTTGCTGCTAAGCCGGTATCGTTAATTACTGGCTCAAAAGCGCTGTTGTATAGTCGATTATTACGGTTGAGAAAATCTACAAACAAGAAAGCAGCAGTTCGTTTATTGCCATCACTGAATGGGTGATTTTTGACAACAAAGTAGAGCAAATGTGCCGCTTTTGACTCTACCGTTGGATAGGCTGGCTCTCCGAACACCGTCTGTTCTAAATTACCCCAAATTGAGCTTAAACCGTTTTCACGCTCACTAGCAAACAGCGCTGTCGCTTCGCCCTTTTCAATTAATTGGCGCTTAAGCTCACCAATTGCAAGTTTTATATCAGAGAGCGCTGAGAGGATACCACCTGGAGATCCTTTCGGCTCGGTAAGCATGCCTTCATCGTATTGTTGCAGCCATAAAAAGGTAGAAGTGTATTTACGTATAATGTCAACTAGGCCAGCTCCAAATTCGCTGTTTCTTGGTAAACTAGCAGCGCGTTTAACAAGCTTTAGCGCACTTTCTAGTTCAGCGGCATTCTTACTTAGACGATCTTCATTTAGTGTGTAGCCTCTCAATAAGTGCTGTTTGAGAGTTTTGGTTGCCCACTGGCGAAACTTGACACCTTGTTTTGACTTCACACGGTAGCCAACTGAAATAATGACATCGAGCGAATATAGGTTTACGGGTTTATCTGAATTAGCAATATGCATTTTTTGCATATTGCTTTTTCTCTCTAATTCGCCTTCTTTAAATACATTGTTTGTGTGCCTTGAAATGACAGATTGATCACGGTCAAACAACTCAATTAATTGAGTCTGAGTAAGCCATACTGAGTCTTCATCAACAGAGACGTCTAGGTTAATGCTTCCGTCATCACTTTGATAAACCTCAACTTCGTTCACTTTCTATCTCTCTATTCTTTTGACTTGCCAACTCAGTGTGTAGTTTATTGTACTGTAAGTCCACTGTCCTTTGAGGTGGAAAATCATATTGCGAAGGTACGTTTTACAAACCTTATGTACAAATTATTGGGTAATCGTTCCAAGAAAGAACAATCTGAACTTACGCTGTGTTCGCTTTGCGGTATCTCGAGGATCAGTGTTTATGAATACAATACTCTTTTAAAATATTCTACAGAAGAGTTTTCAGCTATAGCTATTTGCGGCCGCCATTATTCCTTTGCTACTTTTTCATTCCCTACTCGCGCACTCATTTCTAAACATTCAATCGCGTCGTTACAAGTTTTGACTTGATATAAGTAGCTTTTAAGCTACAATGGGAGGGATGAAATATGAAATTATCACCACAGGGTATTTTGACCAATGGCTTTCGAAACTGAAAGACAGAAAAGCAGTAAACGCAATCAATAAACGAATATTGAGGGCTGAGGCAGGTAATCTTGGTGATATCAAACCTGTTGACTCTGGTGTAAGTGAGATGCGAATCTTTGTTGGGAAAGGCTATCGTGTATACTTTTCAATTAGGAACGGAAAATTAATTTTGCTTTTAAATGGCGGGCACAAAGATACACAAGCATCAGACATTAAATATGCCAAATCTATAAATGAAATGGTGGAGGTATAATTCAATGAAAACAAAACCATTTAATCCATTCGATTACATGGAAACTCAAGAAGAAATTAACGAATTTTTAGTTGATTGCTTCAATGATGACGATCCAAAAGTGTTCATCGGGGCACTAAATCACTTAGTAAAAAAGCATGGCGTTGCAGATATTGCCGAAACAATTGGTGTGAATCGTGAAAGTTTGTACAAATCATTCAATGGCAAAGTAAGCCCACGCTGGGATACAGTTAAAAAAGTAATGAAAGTTTTGAACGTTGATATTACGCATGCTGCTTAGGGAGTTTGGTGCAAGTTCAACAATTCAATTTTAGAAAGGATTATTGTCCTATATAGCCTTTAGCTGTAATGGCGTTTAGCTGGATTGTTCGCGAGGACTAAACCGGAACTACAAATCATTGAATAGTCAGTCCAAATAAGAATATCCCGAGCGTCCGCTTTGCCTCAAAAGCACTATTTGATTTATCACTAAGACTGCATTCCAGCCAACTAATGATTCTGACAATTCACTGGTGTTTATCAATTTCCAACCCTAGAATGCAAATAGCCAAAATAACTCACTATTTGTTTTGTAAAAAGTTGCTTTGGGAGAGGTCAATATATCTATGAGCCCAGATTATTCTAGATACAATTTGGAGGAGCTACGTTGCGCGTTAGCGAGTATTGATCAACAGCGCTATCCAGAGCGAGTGGCATCTCTAAATCAGCATATAGAAGCAAAAACTCGAATCGAAAAAAGTGCGCTAAACGAGCACTACCGTCAACTCGCTAAACAGCTAGAAAAATCTAGAAATGAGCCCGTGATACTGCATACCGTTAATATGCGAAACATAAAGCATGTTTTTGCCTTTATATGCGTTTTTTCGTCAATGTGCCTTGCCGCTATGCACTCTTATTATTATTCATCTGCATTCAGCTTCTTTTTCTCAATTTTTTTCCTTGTTTTAGTCATACTAAGCGCTGAAAAGTTGTTTAAAACCGCTGAGTTGCTTGTTATTGATAACGCATTAATAAAAAAATATGGCAAGTTTCAGTTGTTTCTACGCGATAAACGTTTTGAGCTAGCTGGCGCGCAAGAAGCGTTTTTACAGCGTGTTTCAAGGCATACACGAGGGATTACAGTAAAGCTGTTCGTAGTTAAGCTTAGATATGGTAATAAAACGACGAGAAAGGTCATCGAAGTAAAAGACGAAGCGTGTGGAAATTCCCTAGTGGCAACCCTCAATGAAGCTTTACGCGTTCTACATCGACACGAAAAACAGTAAAACTTCTTACGATTCTCATAATCTAAACAATGGAACTTGAACTTAATGACGGTATTGGCAATATCTAATAACAACTGATATCTGAACATGTTAACTGAGGGTTGCTTATGAAAAAGGTCGCGGTTGTTTTATCAGGGTGTGGCGTATTTGACGGGGCAGAGATTCAAGAAGCGGTGCTCACACTTTTGTATATTGCAAAAGCCGGTGCTCATTATCAGTGCTTTGCGCCGGATGTTGCTCAAATGCATGTGCTTAATCACACAAATGGTGAAGAAATGCCAGAAACGCGCAATGTGATGCTTGAAGCCTCGCGCATTTGCAGAGGCGATATCAAAGCTATCGATACGCTGCGCGCTGATGACTTTGATGCAGTGATTTTGCCCGGTGGCTTTGGTGCTGCTAAAAATTTATCTGATTTTGCGACAAAGGGCGCACATTGCAGTGTAGAACCGAGCACCCTCAACGCCCTCAAATCCTTTGCAAACGCAGGTAAACCGGCGGGCTATATTTGTATTGCACCCGCGATGATCCCATTAGTGTATGGTGAGAACGCAAAAGCCACCATTGGTCACGATGCCGACACGGCTACGGCAATCAATCAAATGGGTGGCGAGCACGTCAGCTGCGCGGTTGACGATATCGTGGTAGATGAGCAGCATAACTTAGTCTCTACGCCCGCCTACATGCTCGCTGAGTCGATTTTAGATGCCGACGCCGGTATTCGTAAATTAGTCGCGAAGGTTTTAGCTATGTGCAAGAAGTAAAAACGCATATCCAACAAAATGGATGAGAAACTGCTTTACCTGATTGTAGCTGACCTACTGCTTTTTGTGCATGTCTTGTTCGTTGGGTTTATCGTCTTCGGACTGTTGCTGATATTTATTGGTAAAATGCTCACCTGGCAGTGGGTGTATTCGCTTTGGTTTAGATTAACTCATCTAATCGGCATCAGCATTGTGGTTATTCAAGCCTGGCTAGGCATAATTTGTCCACTGACAACGTGGGAAATGACCCTTAGAGATTTGGCTGGCGATACCGTATACGAAGGCAGTTTTATTTCATACTGGCTTTCTTCGCTGCTTTATTACACCGCGCCCGCATGGGTATTTGCAGCGGTCTACACGGTGTTTGGCATACTTGTGGTGCTAAGCTGGTTTTGGGTGAGGCCGCGCAAGCTCAGATAAATTTAATCAGGCTCGCTTAATTCAATGCTTCCCCAAAGTGTTTTCCATCTTTCGAGCTTTTCATTTGCACTTAGCTCCTTTGGTGACACGAGTTCCGGTTCGGATAATACATCCATATCGTTTAAACATTCTGCGTTTATCGCTCCGCGCAGCACATTGTCTATTGTCACGCTAACTGCAACTACGGTTTCACAATTCACGCAACATAAGAACTCTGCTTGCTGAGAGCCTTGGCGTTTATGAAAGAGGCTGATCATTGAATTGATATGAAGTTTGGCCAAAGGGTCAGATAAATACACGAGATCGTGCTCAGCGCAAAAGTCGCAGTCACAGGCTCGCGTTTGGTAACGATCGATGGTGTTTGCTAATACAAGCGACAGTTCTACCTGCCCACAGTCGCACGCGCCAAAATAAGTATGCGCCAAGATAAGGGTCCTAAAAAAAAATAAGCACCAAGAAGGTTATCATTGCATGAGCATCTAGCCATACAAGAAAAACTCGTTGTCTGCTGACGCCTTGTTCGTTTTTATTTACACACTATTCGCTAAAGCAAGGTATGTGATCAACTATCTATTGCTGAAGCCCGCTTGAATAGTGCATGCGACGTTCATTATCCATCACAATGGCTTCAAATTCTGGTAAGCCATTTATCAGCCCAATGCCATTCTCAAGCCCCATAACAAACACTGCGGTAGACAGCGCATCGTTATAGACAGACTCAGGACCAATAATAGACACAGACTGTACTTCATACACCGACTCGCCGGTGCGTGGACTAATAATATGGTGATAACGTTTACCATCTTCCTCAAAATAGCGTTCGTAATCGCCTGAGGTGGACATCGCTGCGCTTTCAAGGGGGATCACGACAGCTTGTTTTTCCTCATCTCGCGGGTCGCGTATGCCAACAATCCATGGCTTTCCAAGCCTATCGCCCAATAACCGCGTATCGCCACCGGCGGTGACCAAAGCGTGCTCAATGCCCAGAGCTTTTAGTCTTTCAATAGCAAGATCCACCGCATACCCCTTTGCAATGCCGCCTAAATCAATTTTGAGGTCATGGTGTGCAAATCGCACGCTATTGTTGGCAGGATCAAGCTGAACGTGCCGGTAATCGATAGCTTGAAGTTTGCCATCTATCTGAGCTTGATCAGGACGCTGCTGCTCTTTGTAATCATACATATAGCCAACACTGGCAAAAGTAATATCAAAAGCGCCCTTTGTTAGCTCAGACAAACGCGCAGACAAGGCAAGCAGATAAAATAGCTCATCACTGACCACCACTTTGCGTGTTGCAGCTTCTCGATTCAATAGACTCAATTCGCTGGAGTCGATGTAAGGACTCATTAGCTGATTAATCTCTTCCATCTGCATCATCACCGCAGAAAGCGCTTGGTTTCTAAGCTGCTCGCTTTCATGATAGACCTCAGCGCGGATATTAGTGCCCATGATAGCCGCGCTTCGCTCCTCCCATTGAGAAAAGCTTTGACCACTCATGGCTAAAGTACAAAACATTAGGATGACCAAAATTTGCGTATTGATACGTTTTTTTGAAATTGATTGACGGCTCATAAAATCCATATACTCGTTGCTAGCGTTAAACCTAATAAAGCGATGCCAGAAAAGACATATTTTGCAGGGTACTTTGTGTGTTCATAATTGAGCAAACAGTACACCGCACTGAGCGGTAAAAAGATGATACAGGCAATAGCAAAGCCTTTGTCATTTTTGGCAAAAGCGCCTGCGATGGTAATTAAACTGCCGACAAAAAATAGGGTAATACCGATTGCAGCCGACATAGTCACAGCGATGACCAGGTACATGTTAGCGTCGGTAAAGTCCATTCCAAGCTCCTACATAATATAAGGCCTATTGTCAGGCATAGAAGAAATTTATTAGGTATATATAACATGTAAAGTAGACTCAACTCTATAAAATGGTGGGTGAAACCGCATGATTTACGCCCTCCTATTTTTTAGCATGTAAACTAAGTACAGTGAGAAACTAGATTGAATGATACCCCTTGGTTAGAAAAAAAGGCATGGGCTAAAAATCAAATTACCTCATACACCAAAATTCAGCTCATAATATCCTATGTCTTTTCGGTGATTTGGTCATGGATTTGTTATGGGCTGTATATTAAGCGTGATGAATTGCTAGCAAATGCGAGTGAAGAGCCTGCTGTCTATTTGCTGTTGCTATTCCCGCTGAGTCTAATCGCAATCCTGTTTCAGACATACAAGCAGTACTCGCTGTGGCGAACGATTGGTCCGATGCCCCTTAGCCTTGACCCTTTTCCCGGCGCTATTGGCGGTCATGTAGGTGGCAAAATTGCGTGTAAGTTAGCGCATCACTCTGAAATGAGCGCGAGGGTGAAGCTACTTTGCATTAAACGCACACATTCAAACAATAGTAGCAATTCTGGAGTGCGTGAGCACGTAGAATGGGAAAACGATGGCGTGTGTCATGTGCAAGCAAACTCTGGTGGCTGTGATATACGATTTAGGTTTGACGTCCAAGAGGGCTTACCTCCCAGCGGTAGAGTGGAGAACTCAAAAACCAATGTGATCTGGCGGGTTGAACTCGAAATTGACGATAAAATTCAGCGATTGTATGAGATACCCGTATTTGAAAGCGGTGAAAAGTCACAACACATTTGTCATGGCACCGAAACGTATGAAGCCACGGGCTTCGCCGCCGGTGAAGCATTAAGTGGCATTGCACAACTAAAGCGAACAGCAGATAAATCAACCATTTACTTTGCGCCTTTCAAGCGTCCGCTCAATGGCGTACTTCTTGTATTGATAGGCGTTTTGTTTGCGAGTATCGGAATTATTGTCGATATGAATGATGCTCCCATGATTTTTGGGATTGTGTTTCCATTAATCGGGTTGGGGCTTGCTTTAGCGGGCTTGCAATATTTAGGAAAGGCCCTGTTAGTTACCATCGATAGTGAAAATCTTAAGTCGCAACGGCTTTACTTCGGTATATCGTTTTCATCACAAAGCTTGCCCATTAAAGATATCCAGTCCTTTTACTTAAAAGGTGGAGCGACCGTAAGCTATGGTACTAAAACTACCACTTACTACCAGCTTTTCACCGTAGGGAAAAACGCCCAAAAGTATCGAGTGGCTGAGCGCTTGAATAGTCGCTCGGAGGCGAATAAGGTCGAGAAAACGATATGCGAGATAGTATCGGCTTACAAAAGGTAAAATAAAAAGGGATGGCTAGCATTGATGGGGTGTCGCTGTTTTGATTAATTCCATCTCACCCTATTGCCATTGTCTCACTAGACGAATCTGTAGGTTGCTTAAAAACTCTGAAGAATTGTGAGGTCTCATGTTCGTTGAAATGGCGAGTCCCGCAATTTCACTAAATGATGAGAATTTTTTGATATGAAAGTCTCATTTTGATTGAAATGAAAGTGAAACGTTTAGCGGATGGAGACACTGTTGCTAACATGATGCTATTAATTCTTTGAGCACCGAGCAGTGGCTTTTTACGTATTCCTGCCGTTGACTGCGAAGATACTGAATTGTTTGCTACGAAGAATCGTCAACTCTATTCCATCCGCTCATTGTCTAATGCAAGCCCCACGTGTACTTCTTAGAAGTTTGACCGTTACCCCTCTAAAATGCATATGCGCCTTTGAGCGCCGAATCACTTCTATTTCACCCCATTGAGACACCCATTTCACAATAAGAGTCGTCATTTCACTCCAAAAGAGAAACCACAAAAAAGGCAATTAAGCTCATAAAAACTTGATCTAGATCAAATATAATATATACTTTCAATAATTTTTGAAACTTCAGAACATTAAGACAATGAACCAAATAGCCGACCAAAACCAGAGTATGACTCCTAAGATGACGCCAATGATCGAATCCTTTGTATTCCACTTTGGCGAAATGGGAAGCCGGTGGGGATTTAACCGAACGGTTGGTCAAATATATGCGCTGTTGGTTATTAGCGAAGAGCCGCTCAGCGCTAACGAGCTAGGCGATTTGCTGAGCATTTCCAGAGGAAATGTGAGCATGGGTATCAAGGAGCTTATGGCTTGGCAGTTGGTGCAGCGCATTCACAAACAAGGTGATCGAAAAGACTATTTCCAAACCTTAGGCAGCATTTGGGACATGGCCAATAAAGTGTTCGAGCAGCGCCGTAAACGCGAGATGGACCCGACCTTAAGCTTGCTGCGCGATATTATGCTAGATGAAGCCGCTAATAAGCAGGAACAATATGCGCAAAGTCGCATCCACGAGATTCATGACTTACTCGAAAACATTACTCAATGGACACAAAGCTTACAGCAACTCTCGCCAGACAAGCTCAATACGCTTATGAAGCTCGGATCAGGTGTTAGTAAAGTGCTTGATATAAAAGATAAACTCAGTCCCAAACCACGCCCTGCATAGTTTGCTCAAGTAGAAGGAGAGAAAGGTGTTAGATGTCCTAATTTTGTCGCGCATTCAGTTTGCTGCAAATATCAGCTTTCATATTTTATTTCCAACCATCACTATCGCCTTAGGTTGGTTGCTCTTTTATTTTAAAGTGCGCTTTGATCTGTCTAAACACCCAGTTTGGATGCGCGCCTATCGTTTTTGGGTAAAAGTATTTGCTCTCACCTTTGCTCTGGGAGTGGTAAGTGGAATTACCATGTCGTTTCAATTTGGAACGAATTGGCCAGGCTTCATGGAAACGGTTGGCAACATTGCAGGCCCGCTACTGGCTTATGAAGTGCTTACCGCCTTCTTTTTAGAGGCATCTATGCTAGGCATTATGCTTTTTGGCTTTAATAGAGTACCTGCGTGGGCACATACCAGCGCCACCTTTCTCGTTGCATTTGGCACCACAATGTCGGCCTTTTGGATTATTTCTCTGAATTCGTGGATGCAAACTCCTGCTGGCTTTGAAGTGCGTGACGGCGTGGCCTATGCCACCGACTGGCTTGCCATCATCTTTAACGCATCTTTTCCATACCGCTTAACTCACATGCTGATGGCTTCTTCGCTTACGGTATGTTTTTTGGTAGCGGGTATTAGCGCCTATCGCTTGTATCGAGGTGATAATAAAAAAGCACCGCGGTTAACACTCAAAATTGCGGTGTTTTCTGCCGCTATTTTAGCGCCCACCCAAGCCTTTATTGGTGACTTGCACGGTTTAAACACCTTAGAACATCAGCCGCAAAAAATTGCCGCGATGGAAGGACTTTGGGAAAGTGAAAGCGGTGCGCCTTTAGTCCTTTTTGCGATTCCAGATGAAGAAACCCGCACAAACAAGTTCGCGTTGGAAATTCCCAATGTGGCAAGTCTCATCTTAACTCACGATTTAGAGGGCGAATTGCAGGGTTTAAACGAATTTGTAGGTGAACACCCTCCTGTTGCACCCGTATTTTTTAGTTTTCGGATTATGGTAGGTACTGGCTTATTAATGATTGCCGTGGCCTGGTGGACAAGCTTCAGTCTGAAGCGAAAAAAGGGATTGTCTTCCTTACAACTTAAAGTGCTGATGGGCATGACCTTCTCTGGGTGGTTAGCTACGCTTGCTGGCTGGTATGTCACAGAAATCGGTCGACAGCCTTATATTGTGCATGGTGTGCTAAAAACAGCAGACGCTGTCACACCAATAGCCGGAGAAAATGTGCTCCTAACACTTATTGCTTATTTGAGTCTATATATTGTGCTGCTCATTGCCTATATCCGCACTATATTTGTGCTGGCACGCCGGGCGGTAAAAGAAGAAGAATACGACCTCACTGTGCCGGGCTTGATGAAAGTAGAAGAACAAGCAAAGCTGAATCAAGTGGGGGCATAACATGAATTACTTAGATGCCCATTCGCTCTCATTGATTTTTGCAGGATTAACTGCACTGTCTATTTTGCTATATGCGATTTTAGATGGTTACGATTTGGGTGTAGGATTAACTCTACCCCTTAAAAACGAGGTTTGGAGTGACACCGCCATCGCCTCTATCGGGCCATTTTGGGACGCGAATGAAACCTGGCTGGTATTGGGCGTAGGCTTATTATTGGTCGCGTTTCCTGCTGCGCACAGCGCCATCCTTCAGGTGTTTTATCTGCCTGCATCGCTGTTGTTACTTGGCCTGATATTGCGTGGCGTGTCATTTGATTTTAGAGCCAAAGTGCACCCTAAAAACAAGAAACACTGGGATATTACCTTTGTTGTAGGCTCATATATCGCCACCAGTATGCAGGGCTTTATGCTCGGCATCTATATCATGGGGCTTGAGTATACTTTCACGAGCATCGTTTTCGGTATATTTAGTGCCTTGTGTGTTACTGCGGCTTATGCGCTTATTGGTAACACTTGGTTAATTTTAAAGACTACTGGCGATTTGCAGGCTCACGCAATTAAAAATGCAAAACGCGCCGGCGTGCTGACTTTTATGGGTATTTTAAGCGTTTGTTTAGTTAATCCCTTGGTCAATGCCAACGTATTTCAAGTTTGGACTACCGCGCCTTTCGCTTATTTCTATGCAGCAATTCCCATCATTTGTTTTGCTATGTTTGTATTCGGCTATCGAGCACTTTCAAGGCTATCGCGCTTATCGGGCGACGCTAAAAGCCAAGCTGTTACGTCCAGATATGATTGGCAACCCTTTGCTATGGCTATCATCATTTTTGTTGGCTGCTTTATTGGTCTCGCTCTGAGCTTCTACCCCTTTGTTGTGCCAAACGAACTTACCATATATGAAGCCGCAAGCGCTCCCGAATCATTGAGAATTATTTTGATTGGGGCAGTCGTCGTTATTCCCGTTATCGCCCTTTATAGCGCGTTTGTTTACTATGCGTTTAGAGGAAAAACTCAGGGTTTAAAGTATTATTGAGCGCTTCCTATATCAGTTGGAAATTAATTAAACATTGGGCGCAAACTGCACATCTTCAAAGTAAGGATTAGCCGTTAAGCTATGCATTGACAAAAGCTGGTCTAAAGCAACCTTTACTGCACCAGCGTCAGTCTCAATGAGCAATGCCTCTTGGTGGCTATCAGTACGTGTGGTATCAAGTGCGACTCCCTCCAACTCGCTTGAGTCTTGCATAATTAAGCGAATACGTAAGCGATGCATACAGGCGATTTCTATATAATCGTAATGGTGACACGCGATCATATTGATTTATGCGCCAAGGTATGCGCATTTGCTTCCCAATTTTGCCCATCAAAATCGACAATAGTCGCATTCGGATGCGGAGTATCTAAGCAATGCAGATTTACGCTCACCCCGTCTGGGTTTGAGCGAGGAATATAAAAGGCCTTTATTCCACACACCTTGCAAAAGGTGTGTTTTGCTAGTCCAGTATTAAACTGATAGGTGGTGAGCATGTCTTGCCCTTGCAACAGCGTGAAGTCTCGCATGGGAATAATGGTGTGAATCAAACCACTTTTTACACATATAGAGCAGTTGCAATTTTCGCACTCAACGCGCTCAGGCAAATCAACTGCAAACCTGACTTTTCCGCAGTGACACCCGCCAGTATATTTCATGTCTTTCCTTTGATATTTAACCTGAATCCTGTTTAAGAAACGGCGCTCAGTACCGCTAGAATTGCGAATTACTACGTTGCAAAAGTCAGCAATAGAATAACTATTACGTGACGTTTGCGCCTTGTACTTCACAATTCTAGCAGCACTGAGTGTTAGAAATAAACTTAAGTATGTAACACAACAGCTAGCACCATTTCTTAAACAGGATTCAGGTTATTTATTCTTTATATAGCCTAAGAGACATAGAGTATGATCGCAAGCGCTATGGGTATAAGTAGCGACAAAATCACATTTAAGGCCATTGCAGGTAAAAAATGAGCCAACATATTGGGTTTAAAGCAGTATGCGCGGCGAAATATTTCAATGCTGAATGGAATGCCAATAAAACAAATAAGCGCAACATCGGGCAAATAATCAAGCTGCCAAAGCGCATAAGCAATGGTGTAAATGCCTAGAGAAGATATTGCGAACAAGCCTGCGCATGTTTTGTATCCGTATTTGATGACCATGTGATTTCGCCCGGCTCTCTTATCCGCAACAGCATCTGGAAACTGGTTTATAAGCAGTAGATTGTTGACTTGCAAGAACACAAGTGAACACAAAAGCATAATTGGGGCGGTCACCATATTCAGAAAGTTGGCATGCATATGTGCACTCAGCACGGCGTAAGTGCCGCCGGTGATCACAATACCAAAGCCTAGTCCGGGCGCTAAGAAACATAATACAGCGCTACGGTTAATCCAAGGGGTATAGCTTATCACCAGCGTGAGGCCAACTATTCCTAACACTAACAAAAACATGCGTAAATGCGCTATTTCATAAATGATGTAGCTGCCAATTAAAACGCAGACGAGAATACACCATAAACCAGCAAGAAATACTGTATGCAGCGCCTGAGGATTTGTCTGCAGAGCGCCACTGCCACCGCTAAATGGGGTTTTGATGGTATGCTCATCTAAGCGTGATTTTGCATCCGCATATTCGTTGAGTAAATTCACTGCAGCGTGAGCAAGCGCTGCCAAAATCAAACACGCTAAGAACAAGGCTGGACTCAAAGAACGCATTTCGCTATCTACGTTTCCAAAAGAGTGGGACGCTGAAGCCCCTAAACACACACATACGGGTGCAAGACATAGAAATTTGGGCCGAGACGCTGCCAACACCGTTTTCCAATGCATTGGGATAACTTCCTTATAACCAGACTCTTAACAATGACACACAGTATGCCATTGGACTTTTTGTATTCCCATTGTGTTACTTAACCTGCAAGCGCCTATTTTGACCTCGAACGCGTAAAAGACTACACTCCAGATACTGTACTACATAGTCTATTAATTACATTCAATTCATATGCAAGTAACGCGAAGCGGTCGACCAAAAAGTCAGGAAAAACGTGAAGCTATTTTAGAGGCTGCAAAAATACTTTTTCTTGAAAACGGTGTTAAAGAGACCTCAATGGAAGAGATAGCCAAAAAGTCTCGCGTGTCTAAACAAACCGTATACTCTCACTATCAAAACAAGGATGCGCTCTTTTCAGCGGTCATTGCCTTTAAATGCAAGGAGTATTTGGTCACTACTGAACAATTGCTTCATGATGATAAGGCTTGTTTGGAAACAGCCCTTGTTACCATAGCGAGTAAGTTCTTCGCGTTGATATTCGATGAGGCGGTCATTTCTGTCTACAAGACGATTATCGCAGAGGGGAACAATTCGCCCAGAGTTGCCGAATTGTTTTATGAGGCAGGCCCGCTTGCAAGTATCAATGCCCTCTGTGATGCTCTTCACTACCTAGCAAAGGGTAATTTGACACGGTCTGACGCTCGCGAACTATCTATCGATTTTTATTCTCTTTTAAAAAGCGACTTTCATACTCGCAGTTTAATGAACCTAGACTTTAAGCTGAATGAAGCCGAGAAAGAAGCTTTTATACGCACTGTAGTGCAAAAGACTTTATGTTTATATGAACATTATTACAACAAGCATAACTAGAATCTCTAAAGAAGTATTAGCTTCAAAGGTGCCAATTAATATAGGGTATACTTTAGCCCTGTTGTATAACTAGTTGGAGGCGATATTCCTTAAAACATAATGCAAAATGCCTCCGTGTTGATAGTATTCCCACTCACTTTGCGTATCAATACGCACCTTTGCATCAAATTCAATTTGCTCTCCATCTTCTCTCGTGGCCGTCACTTTAATTTGTCTTGGCCGCTCAGCTAAGCTCGAAATACTGAAGGTTTCGGTACCAGTCAGGCCATAAGTCTCGGCATCTTTTTGAAGCATGAACTCAAGCGGTAACACACCAAAACCTACCAAGTTTGAGCGATGAATGCGCTCGAAACTCGTGGCAATTACCGCTTCTACACCCAACAATTTGGTGCCTTTTGCCGCCCAGTCTCGGGAAGATCCTGTGCCGTATTCTTTACCCGCAATGACAATTAACGGTATACTGGATTGCTGATACTTCATGGCGGCATCGTAGATACTTTCTACTGTGTTTTCGGGGAAGTAGGTGGTGAACCCACCCTCAGTCTCAGGTGCAAGTTGATTGCGCAATCGAGTATTGCCAAAAGTACCGCGCATCATCACTTCATGGTTTCCTCTGCGTGAGCCTAAGCTATTAAAGTCAGTTGGCTTCACGCCTTGCTCTTGCAAATACATACCCACTACGCTGTTTGACTGAATAGCCCCTGCTGGCGATATATGGTCAGTAGTAATTGAATCTCCTACTTTAACCAAACAGCGAGCCTCTTGAATGTGAGGCAGAGGTTCTTCCTCGCTTGCCATTTTGTCGAAAAACGGCGGATTTTTTACATAGCTTGATTCGGGCCAGCTGTAGGTTTGACCGCTTGGTGAGGGTAAAGACTTCCACTGCTGTGTTCCTTCAAACACATCTTCATATTGACTTTGAAACATCTTTGCAGATAGCGAGGATGCCACTAGCTCGTTTATCTCTGATTGCGAAGGCCAGACATTTTTCAAATAAACCGGCTTATCGTCGTTGCCTACGCCAAGTGCTTCGTTTTCCAAATCAATGGTCATGGAGCCAGCAAGGGCATATGCGACTACCAGTGGAGGCGAAGCTAGGTAGTTCGCTCTTACATCCTGGTGGATGCGTCCTTCAAAATTTCGATTGCCAGAAAGTACTGAACACACCGTCAATTTGGCCTTTGATACTGCTTCACTGATGTGTTCCGGTAAGGGGCCCGAATTTCCTATGCAAGTGGTACAACCAAAACCTACTACATCAAAACCCAGTGTGTTTAGCGCTTCCATCACGCCAGCTTGCTTTAAGTAAGCGGGAACCACTTGCGAGCCAGGCGCCAGAGAAGTCTTTACCCACGGCTTTGGCTTTAGACCTTTTTCTAATGCCTTTTGCGCAACCAGGCCAGCGGCTATCATTACTGCTGGATTCGACGTATTGGTACACGAAGTAATTGCTGCAATAACAATATCGCCGTGTTTTAGCTGAAAGTGCTCACCATCTATTGATACGTCAACTGAATCGGGTCTACTTTGAGCACCGGTGCCTTGCGAGCCTCCTTCATCGGCAAAGCGAGAGACTGTTTCGTCCTCTAATTCAACGCCCAATATCTGCATGTGTTTGACAAATGCTGATTTTGCATCTGGTAATGATATGCGATCCTGCGGACGTTTTGGGCCAGCAATAGAGGCTACAACACTTCCCATATCTAAAGCGATGGTGTCGCTGTATGTAGCGCTTACTTGGCCGTCTTCTCTAAACATGTTTTGGGCTTTCGCATAAGCCTCAACCTTATCGATTTGCGACTGCTCACGACCGCTGAGCTGCATATAATTTAGGGTTTCATTATCAATTGGGAAGATGCCGCAAGTAGCACCATATTCAGGCGCCATGTTGGCAATTGTTGCCCTGTCGGCCAATGGCAAATTACTTAAGCCATCGCCATAAAACTCCACAAACTTACCCACTACACCCTTTTCTCTAAGCATTTGAACAACCGTTAACACAAGATCTGTTGCCGTTACGCCCTCTGTTAATTCGCCACTTAGTTCAAACCCGACTACCTGAGGAATCAGCATGCTGATGGGTTGCCCCAACATTGCCGCTTCCGCCTCAATGCCGCCGACACCCCAACCTAGTACACCTAGTCCATTGATCATTGTGGTGTGCGAATCTGTGCCCACTAAGGTGTCGGGATACAAATGCGTGTCGTCTCCCGCGTCGTTTTCCATCACAACGTGCGCTAAGTATTCTAAATTGACTTGATGAACAATGCCTGTACCGGGCGGCACAACGCGAAAATTCGAGAAGGCTTTTTGGCCCCAACGCAAAAACTGATAACGCTCGGCATTGCGTTCAAATTCAATTTTTGTGTTTTTTTCAAGCGCTGTATCATCTCCAAAATGGTCGACCATGACTGAATGATCGATTACCAGATCGACCGGGACTTGAGGATTGATGTCAGACGCTTTTCCACCAAGCTTCGTGACAGCATCACGCATAGCCGCAAGGTCTACGATTGCAGGGACACCCGTAAAATCTTGCAGAACAACTCTGGCCGGCGTAAAGGCGATTTGCTCCATTGGTTTGGCTTTTGCGTCCCATTGACAAAGTGTTTCGATGTCCTGCGCACTCACGTGATGACTGTCTTCGTTGCGCAACAAGTTTTCGAGGAGAATCTTTAAAGAGAAAGGAAGCTTCTTAATTTTGTCTTGTTCAGGTAGGCGCGTGATGTCGAAAAAACCGTACTTTTTTTCACCAATAGGCAAGTGTGTAAAGGTGTGAAAACTGTCGTTACTCATGTCGTCTCCTAAGTTTTAGAGAAAAAGCGATGACACCCACATAAAGGGCGAATTATTTCTGCTTAGGGCATAAGTATAGGAAAGGAAGAATATCTTGCTCACTTTTATCTATCGATTTGGGCTAAAAGCATCAATTTTTATGTCTTTCATAAGGTAAACGACTTTTTACACGCTTGTACGCTCTGTCATGTGGACGAAGCCATAAATGCATTAAGTCGCTCAATAAAGGAGGATTTATCTCAATTGAACTTTGAATGGCATAGAAATAAAAAAACCCAGCTTAAGGCTAGGCTTTTTTAGAATTAATGCACTTAGGAATGAATAATAGACTACTTGCGCATCTTTTTAATTAATCGCAATTGTGCTATTGCTTCAGCTAATTCAATGGCTGCTTCTGCGTAATCAAAATCAGCACCGGCATTCGCCATTTTCTCTTCAGCGTGTTTCTTCGCTTCCGCGGCGGCTGCCTCGTCTAGGTCTTCTGCACGCACTGCAGTGTCAGCAAGCACGGTGATAGTGCCAGGCTGAATCTCCAGAACGCCACCTGCAACGTAGATATATTCTTCGTCGCCGTGCTGTTTTACCACGCGCACCATACCCGGCTGAATACCCGTGATAAGCGGAGCATGCCCCGGGTAAATACCCAGTTCACCTTCACTACCAGTGACCTGAATGCGCTCTACCAAACCAGAAAATATCTCTGTTTCAGCACTCACTACATCCAAGTGGACGGTCATTGCCATGTTAAGTCTCCTCGATTGAGCCGGTGCATCACCGGCTGCTATCTACCTTTAACCTCTTTAACTTAAGGAAAGGCGCGTGTTACTTCGCTTTTTCAGCCGCTTCTTCGATTGAGCCAACCATATAAAATTCCTGCTCTGGTAAGTGGTCATACTCACCTTCTAGAATGCCTTTGAAGCCAGAAATAGTATCTTTAAGCGATACGTATTTGCCCGGTGACCCGGTAAATACTTCTGCTACAAAGAAAGGCTGCGACAAGAAGCGCTGAATTTTACGAGCACGTGATACTGTCAGTTTATCTTCTTCTGAAAGCTCATCCATACCTAATATTGCGATAATGTCTTTTAGCTCTTTATAACGCTGCAAGGTTGTTTGCACTCCTTGTGCAGTATCATAATGCTCTTGCCCAACCACTAGTGGGTCAAGCTGACGAGAGGTTGAATCTAGCGGGTCAACCGCAGGATAAATACCCAGTGATGCAATATCACGAGATAGTACAACTGTCGCGTCTAAGTGAGCGAAAGTAGTCGCGGGTGAGGGGTCAGTCAAGTCATCCGCTGGTACATATACCGCTTGTATTGACGTAATCGAGCCTGTTTTAGTTGAAGTAATACGCTCTTGCAGTACACCCATCTCTTCAGCCAGTGTAGGCTGATAACCTACCGCTGATGGCATACGACCTAAAAGCGCTGATACTTCGGTTCCCGCTAGGGTGTAACGATAGATATTGTCAACAAAGAATAATACGTCACGACCTTCATCACGGAATTTCTCCGCCATGGTCAAACCTGTCAATGCAACGCGTAAACGGTTACCTGGAGGCTCATTCATCTGACCATAAACAAGTGATACTTTATCAAGTACGTTAGATTCGTTCATTTCGTGATAGAAGTCATTACCTTCACGAGTACGCTCACCCACACCTGCAAATACTGAGTATCCGCTGTGCTCGATGGCGATGTTACGAATTAATTCCATCATGTTTACGGTTTTACCAACACCTGCACCACCAAACAATCCGACTTTACCGCCTTTCGCAAAGGGGCAAACCAAATCGATTACTTTAATGCCGGTTTCAAGTAGTTCAACTGAGCTTGATTGTTCTTCGTAACTTGGCGCTTCACGGTGAATTGACATTCTTTCTTCTTCGCCGATGGGGCCCGCTTCATCAATGGGGTTACCTAATACATCCATGATGCGACCAAGCGTGGCTGTTCCTACAGGCACTTGAATAGGTGCGCCTGTGTTCTCAACCGCTAAGTTACGCTTTAGTCCGTCAGTGGTACCTAATGCAATGGTACGCACAACACCGCCGCCAAGCTGCTGTTGTACTTCCAATGTTAAGCCCGCTAAGTCACCTTCGGTCACTCTTAGTGCGTCATACACTCGTGGCACATGTGTTTGTGGATATTCAATATCCACCACCGCGCCAATGATTTGGACGACCTTACCTTGACTCATAATTTGTCCTCTTAAACTTTAAAGTATTCTTTGCCTAAACTGCCGCTGCGCCGCTCACAATCTCACTGATTTCTTGTGTGATTGCCGCCTGACGCGCCTTGTTATATACCAGTTGCAAGTCGTCGATGAGATTGCCAGCATTGTCTGTAGCCGCTTTCATTGCGACCATTCTTGCAGCCTGCTCTGAAGCTGCGTTTTCAACAACGCCCTGATACACCTGAGATTCGATATAACGCACCATTAATTGCTCCAATATCTCTTTTGGATCCGGTTCGTATATGTAATCCCACTTATGCTTCAATGCATCATCATCTGATTTAGGCAAAGGTAATAGTTGATTGACCACGGGTTCTTGCGTCATCGTGTTTACAAAGTTGTTGTATACAAGGTGAATTTTATCGATTTCACCCTTGTCGTATGCATCTAGCATCACTCTCACTACACCGACAACTTGACTGACGCTTGGCTTATCACCAAGACCAGATTCGGCCGCCATCACGTTTCCGCCAAAGCGACCAAAAAAGCCAACTGCTTTTGAACCAAGCGCGGCGAAATGCACGCCAACTTCTTGTTCTCTATAGCTTCTAATTTGCTCTGAGACAGCCTTAAACTCGTTAGTATTTAAACCACCACACAATCCACGATCTGTAGAAACAACAATAAACCCTACATTTTTGACCTCTCGCTCTTCCAAATAAGGATGGCGATATTCGAGGCTACCGTTGGCAATATGGCCAATCACGTTTAGCATGCTTTGTGCGTATGGACGACCAGAGGCCATGCGGTCTTGCGCCTTTTTCATTTTAGACGCGGCCACCATTTCCATCGCAGAGGTAATTTTTTGAGTATTTTTAATACTGCCGATTTTACCTTTTATCTCTTTTCCGCTAGCCATGACACTTTCTCCGATTCATTACAACGCGCCCTGCCTTACTTGCGATACAAAAGCAGGGCAAATTGATTACCACGTCTGAGTTGCTTTGAAATGATCAAAGGCTTCAGTCAGCTGGCTTTCAATATCATCGTTGTAGTTACCCGTGTCATTGATGGTGCTCATCAAATCACTCTTTTCAGCGTTCATGTAAGAATGAAGGGCCGCTTCAAAATCCAGTACTTTATTCAACTCAAGATCTTTCAAGTAGCCTTTTTCAGCTGCAAACAAAGATACGGCAGTTTCTGCAACCGAAAGCGGTGCATACTGGTTTTGTTTCATTAGTTCGGTAACACGCTCACCGTGCTCTAGCTGTTCACGTGTTGCATCATCAAGGTCCGATGCAAACTGAGAGAACGCAGCGAGCTCACGATATTGTGCGAGGGCTAAACGAATACCACCACCTAACTTTTTAATGATTTTGGTCTGTGCAGCACCACCAACACGCGATACCGATATACCGGCGTTCACAGCAGGGCGAATACCTGCGTTAAACAAATCAGTTTCTAGGAATATCTGACCGTCGGTAATTGAAATGACGTTAGTAGGTACGAATGCTGATACATCGCCCGCTTGTGTCTCAATGATAGGCAGAGCCGTTAATGAACCTGTCTTGCCCTTAACCTCACCTTTGGTGTACTTCTCAACATATTGATCGTTTACACGAGCAGCACGCTCTAGCAAACGCGAGTGGAGATAGAAAACATCACCAGGATAGGCTTCACGACCCGGAGGACGACGAAGTAGCAAGGATACTTGACGATAGGCAACGGCTTGTTTAGACAAATCATCATATACGATTAAGGCATCTTCACCACGGTCACGGAAGTATTCGCCCATGGTGCAACCAGAATAAGGCGCTAAATATTGAAGTGCTGCCGATTCAGACGCTGAAGCCGCAACAATAATGGTATGAGCCATTGCGCCGTGTTCTTCAAGCTTGCGTACCACGTTTGCAATCGTTGATGCTTTTTGACCAATAGCCACGTAGACGCATTTAACGCCGGTGCCTTTTTGGTTAATGATGGCATCAATAGCTAAAGCCGTCTTACCTGTTTGACGGTCGCCGATTACCAATTCACGCTGACCACGGCCAATTGGAATCATCGAGTCAACTGACTTATAGCCGGTCTGTACTGGCTGGTCAACTGACTGACGTTCGATAACGCCTGGTGCGATTTTTTCAACTGGCTCAAAGCCTTCTGCTTCAATCGCGCCTTTACCATCAATGGCTTCACCCAGCGTATTTACAACACGACCGAGTAGCTGTGGACCTACGGGCACTTCCAAAATACGGCCGGTAGAATTAACTTTTACACCCTCTTGAAGGTCGGCGTAAGGACCCATCACAACAGCACCTACTGAATCTCGTTCAAGGTTAAGTGCAATTGCGTAGCGATTTCCAGGAAGCTCAATCATTTCACCTTGCATGACATCTGCTAGGCCGTGTATACGAATAATACCATCGGTTACACCAACAATCGTACCTTCGTTTCGAGCTTCACTTGCGACTTCGAACTGCTCAATACGTTTTTTGATCAGTTCTGCAATCTCAGTGGAATTAAGTTGCATACTCATATCCCCGTTATGCTTGCAACGCGTCTTTTAGACGGTTCAATTTTGAATTTACGGAGCCATCTATCACTGTGTCGCCTGCTTTAATAAGCAAACCTGCGACAAGTGCCGGATCCACGTTACAATTTAGCTGTACTTTACGATCAAAGCGTTTCTCTAATGCCGCACTCAATTTCTCGATTTGAGCATCTGATAACTCAGACGCAGAAGTCACATCAACATCAACGCGCTTTTCATGTTCAACTTTAAGTTCGTTAAACACTCGAGAAATGTCAGGCAGTACAGTTAAACGATTGTTCTCTGCCAGCACTTTAATAAAGTTTTGACCATGTGTGTTGAGCTGGTCGCCGCATATGCCAGTGAATATTTCACTCACTTTGTCGGCAGCAACCGAACCTGATAAAAAAGACTGCATGTCTTCGTTTTCGGTCACTGCTGCCGAAAATACCAACATAGACTGCCAGTTTTCGATATCAGCTTGCTCAACTGCAAAATCAAAAGCAGCTTTGGCGTAAGGGCGAGCGATAGTTGTCAATTCAGACATAGCTCAGCTCTCCTACAGCTCTTCGACAAGTTTTTCAACAATGTCGTTTTGTGCGTTTGCATCAATTTCGCGCGCTAGGATACGCTCCGCACCACTAATGGCAAGCGCCGCTACTTGCTTGCGCAAATCCTCTTTCACACGATTTCGTTCTGCTTCGATTTCGGCATAACCTTGCGCGATAATTTTTTCGCGCTCAGCATGGCCACGCTGTGTTTCTTCGTCAACAAGCTGGTTAGCTCGTTTTTTAGCTTGGTCGATAATCTCAGCAGCTTGTGCTTTGGCATCTTTAAGTTGATCAGTTGCTTTCGCTTGAGCAAGTTCAAGATCTTTTTCTGCACGTTCTGAAGCCGCTAAACCATCTGCAATTGTCTTTTGACGATCTTCAATCGCTTTCATCAGTGGTGGCCATACATACTTCATACAGAAGCCGACAAACACGACAAAGGCAATTAATTGACCGATAAGAGTGGCGTTAAAATTCACGTCCGCTCCTCCTCTAAAAGTTCGCTAAGAAATTGTTAATTAAATTAACCCAAACCAACTGCGAACAATAGATATAGTGCAATACCTACACCGATCATTGCGATCGCATCGATAAGACCTGCAACGATGAACATTTTTACTTGAAGAGTAGGGGCAAGCTCTGGTTGGCGAGCGGCAGACTCTAGGAATTTACCACCTAGAAGACCGAAGCCAATAGCGGTACCTAATGCACCCAATCCGATTAGTAGAGCAACTGCGATTGCAATCATGTGTAATCTCCGATTTTAGTTAAGTTTAGTAGTTAGTTAAAATAATAAAGTTGTGACAAGTTTTAATGGTCTTCACACGCCAAGCTTAAATACACTATGGTCAACATCATGAATATAAATGCTTGCAGTGGTAGTACCAAAATATGGAAAACAGCCCATGTAAAGTGAAGCGGCAATTGGAAATAGCCAATGGTCGCAATCAAAATAAATATCAACTCTGACGCATATAAGTTACCGAACAAACGAAGTGCCAGCGATAGCGGACGAGCAAGCAGGGTAACGCTCTCTAGAATGAAATTAACAGGGATGAAAGCCCAGTGACCAAAGGGCTGCATGGTAAGCTCTTTGGTAAAGCCCCCAATACCCTTCATTTTTAGAGAATAGAAAAGGATCAGTACAAACACACCGAGTGCAAGGGCAAAGGTAAGGTTTATATCTGTGGTTGGAACGAACTTGAAGTACACTTCTGCTGGGTCCATGCCAAAGCCATATTGGCCTATCTTACCGGCAATAGTGGGCAGCAAATCAACTGGCACCAAATCCATTAAGTTCATCAGCAACACCCATACGAAAATAGTAAGTGCCAGTGGCGCAATAAGCGCGCTTTTGCCATGGAAAGTGCTTTTCACGTTGTCATCAACAAAGTCATACACTAACTCAACAAAGGCCTGCATTTTACCCGGCACGCCAGTTGTCGCATTTTTCGCGACTCGCCTAAAAATGAACAAGAAAATCAAACCAAGCACGATGGATACTGACAAGGTATCAATGTGCCATACCCAGAAGCCAGCATCACTACAGGCGTAATTGAAGGCGAGGCCTTCATCGGTGGAACACATTTGTGCATTGGTTAAATGGTGTTTGATATATTCTTCGGTACTATCGTACGCCATCGTCTACCCCAAGTTGTAAAATTTAAAAATCATGTAAAGTGTTTTGTTCTCTGCCTTTTGGCCTAATTACGCAAACAAAACATAGCAAGCCACTGGCTTACTTGAACTATTGCGTATGCACCTAATAGGGGGAGCGGGTGCACGTCGAATTGGGAAAACGCAATAACAAATATTATCGTGGTAAGAGCCAGCTTAATTTTCATACCTTGGCTCAAACTCTGTGCAACCAAATTGTTCTTGCTTGCACCCGCATATCGGAACATCCAATATGCGAATATACTGTGTGGAAACGCGCAGGCGGCACTACCAAAAGCCACTGCAAGCAAGCTTGTTGGCTGTATCACGCTCACCGAGAGTATTAATATCACTGATACCAATATCTCAACTAACACAACCTTTTTTGCCAGGTCTCGGCCTGGTTTAGCCAAGTCTGCGCTCATTTACCTTCACATCCTACGGCAAGCTCAGGCATATAGACCTAAGGTCGCCCCACAAAAGCGCTCGAAGTATACTTTGAATGCGAAAAAATTCAACCAAAAACACGCTATATTGGCGGTATTTCCAACACTTTAATACCATTTGCTTATATTCGTCTTTGGCTCAAGGTGACCGCAATACACCCTGCGGTATCATTTAGGCAACTGAATACCGGCATTAATCAGTATTTTGCTGATGAATGTGTGCCAATATGCCATCTAACTGGTCAAGGTTGTCGAAATTAATCACCATTTTTCCTCTACCTTGCTTATTGTGGGCAATTTGCACCTGCGTACCTAATTGTTCAGCCAATCTAGTTTCGAGGCGTTGTACGTCTGGATCGATATTTTGGCCTTGTTTTTTATTGGTTTTATTTTGCGAAGCATCTAATGTGCGTTTCACAAGGGTTTCAGTTTCTCTAACACTCAAGCCTTTTTCAGCCACAAGCTTCGCAAGTTGAGCTTGCTGTGGACCGTCTAGCGCTAGCAGGGCTCGTGCGTGACCCATATCTATATCGCCATGTTCCAACAAGGTCTTTACTGAGTCCTTTAATCCATTAAGCCGCAGTAAATTACTCACGCTTGCACGTGATTTTCCTACCGCTTGTGCGACTTGTTGGTGAGTTAGATTGAATTCAACCATTAACCTGTCTAGCGCCTGTGCTTCTTCCATGGCATTAAGATCTTCACGCTGAATGTTTTCAATTAGCGCGATTGCGACTGCAGCGTCATCGGGAATATCTTTAACTAAACAGGGTACGGTATCAAGCTGAGCAAGCTGGGCTGCTCGCCAGCGCCTCTCTCCTGCAATAATTTCGTAAGATTGAGAACCGAGTTCTCGAACAACTAGAGGTTGAATAATTCCTTGAGCTTTAATAGAAGCAGATAGTTCTTCCAATGCATCATCAGCCATATCTTTTCTAGGCTGGTATTTGCCGGGCTGAAGAAATTCAATCGGTAATTGCTGTAGCTCATTTGCTTCGCCATTGTCTTTACTTTGGCTTTGCTCTTCACCTTTTTGTTTATCTGCATAACTTTTACTGGTTGCAAGCAGCGCGTCTAAACCGCGTCCTAAGCCTTTACTCTTTGCCATTCGTTCACCACGTTATCATTGTATGCGTATATATCACGTTCACGTCGCACTTAGCTTGCATTTAGCGACTTTTGTTTTTGACGTCTAAGAATTTCCCCTGCCAGCGCTAAATACGCTTTTGCACCCGTTGATGACTTGTCGTAATACATGGCCGGTGCACCAAAGCTCGGGGCTTCGGCTAATCTAACATTGCGGGGAATGACAGTGCGATAGACTTGATTACCAAAATGTCGTTTTAGTTGCTCACTCACATCGTTTGCCAGTCTATTTCTGGGGTCATACATCGTTCTCAGCACGCCCTCAATTTTTAAGTCAGGGTTGACTACTGACGCAAGTTTTCCAATCGTGTCCATCAGTGCCGTCAAACCTTCAAGTGCGTAGTATTCGCACTGCATCGGCACCAACACCGAATCTGATGCGGCGAGGGCGTTAACGGTTAATTGGTTCAGCGAAGGAGGGCAGTCAATGAAAATAAAGTCGTAGTCTGCCTTTACCGATTCTAAAGCATTACGAAGTCGAACTTCGCGCGCAAATACTTCCATCAGTTTTATTTCTGCCGCAGTAATGTCTGCATTTCCTGCGATCAAATGATATTTGCCAGAGGTTTGGGTAATGATGACGTCTTTGGCGGGCTTTTCTTCAATGAGTAATTCATAGCAAGTATTTTCAACTTCGTATTTATCAACACCGCTACCCATAGTGGCGTTGCCCTGTGGATCTAAGTCAATCAATAATACTTTGCGCTTTGTCGCCGCCATTGAAGCGGCAACATTCACTGAGGTCGTTGTTTTACCCACCCCACCTTTTTGATTCGCTATGGAAATGACTCTCGCCAAAATCAACCCTATTTGTTTATAACACTTTGGAAAATACTGTGTTTATCTACCGCTTTTTAATCTTCACTAAATGACGCTCAGCGTTTAAGTTTGGTACATTTAACGCGACGGTATCAGTAATAATGAAATTGCCCTTTATGTTTCGCAACTCATCTTGATGCAGTTGACCTTTTAAGGCAAGAAATTCTCCTTGATTGTCCACTAAATGTGCACACCAGTTAAGCATATCATCAAGTGAAGCAAATGCCCTGCTTAGCACAGTATCAAAAAGAGTGCCTTTATCTAAGTTCTCTACTCTAGTGTGAATAGCCTGTACGTTATGAATGTTTAGTTCAAAACAAACTTGTTTGATAAAGCGAATACGCTTCCCTAATGAGTCAATGAGCGTAAATGACTTTTCTGGCAATACTATCGCTAGCGGAATACCCGGCAGACCAGGTCCAGTTCCAACGTCAGTGATTTCCTGTCCTTTTACATGCGGTGAGACCACCAAAGCGTCCATAATATGTTTGACAAGCATTTGCTCAGGTTCACGTACAGCGCTTAAGTTATACGCTTTGTTCCACTTATGTATCAGTAATACAAAGGCAATGAGTTTATCAATTTTGTCGTCACTTATGCTTAGATTGACCGATTGAATGTATCGGCTGAGCTGACTTTTGAGCGCCACGTGATCAATGTTTACCATGGTATCTCAGGTTCCTCATGTGCACATTGTACTTACCCAACATGAGTTTACTTAAGCGCTCTTTTTATACAGCATGCTGTGCTTTTTCAGATATACCAACAAAAGCGATATTGCTGCTGGCGTAACACCTGAAATTCTAGATGCCTTACCAATGGTTTCAGGTCGTGCATCACTTAGTTTGGCAACCACTTCATTGGACAAACCTGATATTTTAGAATAATCAAAATCTAGCGGTAGCAGTGTATTCTCATGCCGTTTCGATTTTTCTATTTCATCGAGTTGACGTGAAATATAGCCAGCATACTTAATTTGTATTTCGACTTGTTCAGCTGCTTTCTCATCGGCTAAACCAGGACCAATAGTGGGTATCTGCATCAGCTTTTGATATGACATTTCCGGTCGTCTGATTAGCTCTTCCAGAGAGTGCTCTTTGCTAACAGGATTTTTCAATATTTGATTAAGCGCGTCAGCAGACTCATGAGCTGGATGTATCCAGGCACTGGCTAATCGCTGCTTTTCTTGTTCGACTAAGGTCATTTTTGCTTCAAACGCGGCGTATCTCGCATCATCCACTAAGCCTATTTTTCTACCTAGTTCTGTTAATCGTACATCTGCGTTGTCTTCGCGCAACAGTAGACGATACTCTGCACGACTGGTAAACATGCGATAAGGCTCTTTTGTTCCCATTGTTGCTAAGTCGTCAATGAGTACGCCAATATAAGCTTGGTTGCGACTAAGCTCAAAGCTGTCCTTTTCTTGTACTTGCAGGGCAGCATTAGCACCAGCAATAAGCCCTTGCGCGCCAGCTTCTTCATAACCCGTTGTGCCATTGATTTGACCAGCAAAAAACAGTCCTGCGATATATTTAGTTTCTAGGGTTTGCTTTAAATCGCGAGGGTCAAAAAAGTCATATTCAATAGCATACCCTGGGCGAATAATATGGGCATTTTCAAAGCCTTTAATGGATTGCACAAGCTGCATCTGTATATCAAACGGAAGGCTGGTTGAAATACCATTAGGGTACACTTCAACGCTGTTTAAACCTTCTGGCTCAACAAATATTTGATGCGAATCTTTATCAGCAAAGCGCATAATTTTGTCTTCAATAGACGGGCAATAGCGAGGTCCTACACCCTCAATGACGCCCGTATACATGGGCGAACGATCCAAACCCGAACGAATAATATCGTGGGTTTTTTCATTGGTATGCGTGATATAGCAAGGAATTTGCTGCGGATGGTCTTCAACATTCCCCATGAATGAAAACACTGGCAAAGGTGTATCACCCGCTTGTTCTTGCATCAGTGAATAATCAAGAGTGCGCGTATCTAGACGAGCAGGGGTACCGGTTTTAAGGCGTTCAACTCTAAAAGGCAATGCACGTAAGCGCTCAGCAAGCGCGATTGAGGGAGGATCGCCGGCACGACCTCCTTTGTAGTTTTCAAGACCTATATGAATCGTCCCGCCCAAAAATGTCCCTACGGTTAATACAACGGTCTTTGCTTTAAACTTAAGTCCCATTTGTGTGACAACGCCGCATACTCGGTCATTCTCAATAATTAAATCATCACACGACTGCTGAAATAAGCTTAAGTTTTCCTGTGACTCAAGCATTTTCCTAACTGCGATGCGATAAAGCGATCTGTCTGCCTGAGCCCGGGTAGCGCGCACGGCGGGGCCTTTGGATGAGTTGAGGGTTCGAAATTGAATACCAGCTTTATCTATGGCTTTCGCCATTGCCCCACCCAAAGCGTCTATTTCTTTTACAAGATGACCTTTACCAATGCCACCAATGGCGGGATTGCACGACATTTGACCTAAGGTTTCTATGCTATGAGTGAGCAATAGGGTCTTTGCGCCCATGCGTGCAGACGCTAGAGCAGCTTCGGTCCCGGCATGACCGCCGCCTATCACGATGACATCAAAGCTTTGCTGATAAAACATTCAAACACCATAGCATTTTTTAGGGGCGCGAATTATAAACGAGAATCTGTATTTTTTAAATGTTTAAAGTTTAAGCAGGGTTGATGCGTAAATTTGTTTGAACTTAATTAATATAAGTATCTATATAGTATATGTTTATTACTACTACTATTAAGCAGGGCTTAATCTGTGGAAAAGCCAATTATAATGATAAAAATCAATATTATATGGCATTTTAAAGCTTGGGATATCTATACCCAAACTTGCTTACAATCTGGGTATAAACCCGCATTTTGTCCACAGGGTGAGTTTTGTTAAAATTCATTCAGATCTTATTCGTCGTTGAATCACAGACTTATACCGAATTTATCCACAGTCAATACCTGTTCAAATTTCATTAGGTCGGTACTGATTTTTTTGTTGATTAGAGCTTTCAGCCTGTCCGTTGCTAACGGATTTTCGTCGACTAGGACCTTGAAATCTTACTCGATACGTTTCGTATTCTTTAATTGACTCAAAACAGTAGCGGCCAAGCGCTTTTTCAAGCTCCGCTAAGTTATGATTGCTGATTAAAATACAATTTTTATTATTGGCGGCACGTTGCCGTAACAAGTTGCCAAGCCAGCTTTGCGCGCTTTTTTTCAATACCGTTTCGTTCACACAAACTTCATCCAAGATCAGCAAGTCTACATGGTGGAGCTGTTTGTTTATTTCGCGAAATTGCTGCGCTGCTTTATCGTCAGCTTGATAGTCGTAGGAAAAGAATCTCATTTCCAATAAAGTTTGCAGTTGCCGATATAAAACAGTGGTTTCAAATTGATTAATAAGCTGGTGAGCAATTGCGCCGGCGATGTGAGATTTTCCGCGACCGTAATCACCATAAAACAGCATCATATGTGCACTGCTATTGCGCCAATTAGGATCTTGGTGAGCACCAATGAATGAGCGTGCAATACTTATGGCTTCTGATACATCTGGTGCATCTTCTACAAGACTATTGAAGGTCCAGTGAGGGTTTAGTTCCGACTGCCCATGTAAAGTCTCGATACGTTTCTGTCTGGTTTGGCGCTGCAGCTGAGAAACATCAGCGTTTGCTAACACATCATATTGTTTACGTTGTTTTTGATAGTCAAATTCTTCTGCATTAGCATTTAATGCGTCTATATCTTTGCCTAGTGCTTTGCCAATTTCGTTTAGTCTTTGTTCAAGCGTTTTCATGTTTATTCGCTATGGTTGTTTTTACTGTATTTGTCGACCAAGGCTTTAACGTTTTCGTCAAACTCAATGCCGGCTTCCACATCCACCCATTGATGACCCATCTTATTTTGCTCAGCGTTTGAACTTTGATGCATTCTGCGCCGCTTTAAATGTACCACAAATTTCTGAGCCCATTGGTACTCGGTAAATTGGACTTCGGGCCGGCCTAACCAGTATGCAATAAATTCACCTAGTTCATCGGCTGAGTATTCTTTAGTAATTAGGCCAGTTAACTCGCTAAGGGAGGTAAACAAGGCTAGCGATGGACGCCAGTGTAGCGTCATTTTTTGATGATTTTGGTGAAAGCTATCATCTTCAATCAAGCTTGCTTCATCGTGGACTTTGTGGCCATCTTGCTTGTTTTGGGTAACAAGTTTAAGTATTGCCTGGTGCTTATTTAAAGAGCGTTCAAAACTGTGCGTTCCCGTGATTTCTATCAAACCTGCATCGTGTAACTCTTTAAAAAAAGCAGACAGCTCACGCCCCAAACTCACGGTTTTATGATGTTTATTTAAAAGTGAGAGTATTTCTTTGTTGTTAATAGTGACGTTTTCGCTGTTTTTGCCAAGCGTCTTTGAGACACTAAGCTGCGGGCGCAGATATAAACAGTAAATTACGCGAGCTTCGTTAGATAAATCTGTGCATAGCGCGTTTATCTCATCCGGTGTCATATTAAAACCCGCAATGCTTTTTCATAAAGTAGCGAGAACCTTATTAAGATATAACAAAGCTTCGTCTTCAGGCACCGGGTGGTGCAAAACATCGATATGGATGGGCGGGAGCAAAAGTGAGGCGCCTGATTTTGTGATGGTGTCCTGCATGGTGAGTGCACCTTGGCAAAAGGTGTCATAGCTACTGTCACCTAAACCAATAACGGCAAATCGAGTTGAACTTAAATCTTTTAAGTGAAGCGCCGCCTCAAAATCTTGTATGTTGTCTGGCAAATCGCCCGCGCCATGCGTGGACGTAATCACTAGCAGGACGTTGTCGAAATTGATATCTGCTATTGCCGGTTGAAAATGAACGTTACAAACATGTCCAAGTTCATGGAGTTTATTTTCTACCGCATCTGCAACGTATTCGCTTGCACCGAGTACGGAGCCCACAACAATCTCAAAGTATTGTGTATTTGGCTTGAGAGCTGATGTTGATTGACTAATAATTTGCTCTGTCACGCACGTTTCTACCTATTGTTGATTGACGATTTTGACTTGTTCGCTCTACTTGCCGATGCAAAAAGAAGAAAAGATTTTACCGAGTAAGTCGTCAGAGGTAAATTCTCCGGTTATTTCATTTAGATATTGCTGGGCAATTCTAAGCTCTTCAGCCAGTAATTCACCTGCCATGTGTCCTTCTAACTGTGCTTTGCCTTGTTGAATATGTTCATCAGCTGCTAATAGTGCGTTGATATGACGCTGACGAGCAATTACCTGATCCTCGCCTGCATGCTCAAATCCCATGCAGTCTTTTAAGTGTGATTTTAGTGCGTCAATACCCAGATGGTTTTTCGCCGATAAATGGATCACCGGGTAATTATCTACCTTACTAATCCCAGGTGATTCACCGCTTAAATCACACTTGTTTTTGATGATGCTGAGCCCTAAATCTGACGGTAAGCGATCAAAAAATTCTGGCCATAGGTCGTGTACACTATTTGAAGAATGGTCTTGTTCCTGGCTAGCATCAATCATGTACAGTACGCGATCGGCCCGTTCAATTTCTTGCCATGCGCGCTGTATCCCAATTTGTTCCACTTTGTCTTCACTCTCCCGAAGGCCAGCGGTATCTATTATATGCAGCGGCATCCCGTCAATGTGAATATGTTCTTTCAAAACGTCACGAGTGGTGCCAGCAATATCGGTAACGATGGCAGAGTCTTTGCCCGATAGCGCATTCATCAAGCTGGATTTTCCAGCATTGGGTTTGCCGACAATCACAACATGCATACCGTCGCGCAGTAATGAGCCTTGTTTGGCTTGTTGCTTTATTTTATTGAGCTGGCTAACGATTTCTTGTAAATAACTCTGCACTTTGCCGTCGGCAAGAAAATCGATTTCTTCTTCTGGGAAGTCAATCGCGGCTTCAACATACATGCGAAGGTGAATAACTTCATCGACCAAGCGATGGATCTGTTTTGAAAACTCGCCCTGTAGGCTTTTTACTGCACTTTTCGCCGCTTGCACAGAAGAAGCGGAAATCAAATCTGCAATGGCTTCAGCTTGCGTCAAATCCATTTTATTATTTAAAAAAGCTTGTTCGCTGAATTCGCCTGGTCTTGCGAGTCTTACTGCACCGGTGGCTAAACATGCTTCGAGTAACAACTGCATCACGACTTGCCCGCCGTGACCCTGAAGCTCCAACACATCTTCGCCGGTAAAGGAGTGTGGATTAGGAAAAAAAAGCGCGATCCCTTGGTCAATTACCGTACCGTCCTTCGCTTTAAAGGCTTGATAAACTGCTTGGCGCGGGGCAGGGCATGCGCCTAAAAGCGCAGCAGCAACGTCTTTTGAGCGCGGACCTGATACTCGTATAATGCCGACACCGCCTCGTCCAACTGCGCTGGCTTGAGCAACAATCGTGTCGTGTTGCAATCGTTAGTCTCTGAAGTTTGTAAATTGAATAGGCTGAGGTAAGTCCTCAGCTTTCAGCATGGCCATCACGCTTTGCAAATCATCGCGTTTTTTGCCGGTGACGCGCAATTGATCGCCCTGGATTGCCGTTTGCACTTTAAGCTTTTTTTCTTTTATCAGCTTGACCATGCGTTTGCCCAGTTCTTGATCGATGCCTTGTTTAAAATCAATCACTTGTTTATGCGTTTTGCCCGACCGTTGAATGGCTTGAACATTCATTGCGCGCGTGTCTACATTGCGTTTAGAGCAGGCATTTCTGAGCATGTCCTGCATTTGTTTTAGCTGAAAGTCACCTTCTGCAGACATGACCACTGTTTCATCTTTATACTCAAACGAAGCATTGACGCCTCTGAAATCAAAGCGCGTCGAAAGTTCTCTATTCGCGTTGTCAACAGCGTTGCTGATATCAACGGTATTTAACTCAGATACAACATCAAAAGAAGGCATACTGTTCTCCTAAAACCAATAGTAGGTCATATATTTTACTATTCGTTGAATAAGACTACTTAGACTTAATTCCGCGCTTTTCCATAGATGCGTAAATAATTTTCGCTTGCACCAGCGTGACCAGATTGGAAATCAACCAATACAGCACCAATCCTGCTGGGAAGAAGAAAAAGAATATACTCATTGCCACAGGCATATACTGGAGCAGTTTCTGCTGGAGCGGATCTTGGATAGTCATAGGTTGTAAGCGTTGCAACAAAAACATACTTGCGCCAGTAAGAATAGGAAGCACAAAGAAAGGATCCGGTACTGATAAGTCGTTTATCCATAAAACAAAGGGTGCGTGGCGTAATTCAACACTTTCCAATAATACCCAATATAGCGCTAGGAAAATTGGCATTTGCAGCAAAAGAGGGAAACAACCACCCATAGGGTTGACCTTCTCTTTTTTATACATTTCCATCATAGCTTGCGACATTTTCTGCTTGTCTTCACCGTAACGGTCTTTCAATTGCTGCATTTTAGGCGCTAAATTGCGCATTTTTGCCATCGATTCATATTGCTTTTTGGTTAGCCAGTACATGGCCCCTTTTACAATGAGTGTAATGACGATGATGGCAACACCCCAATTGATTACAAAAGACTGAATCAGTTTTAGTAGGTCAAATAACGGTTGTGCTAACCACCATAAAAAGCCGTAATCGACCGTTAAATCTAATCCTTTGGCAAGTTGAGCAAGCGTCGCTTGATCTTTTGGTCCCATATAGAGTTCTGAGGCTATCGTTTGCGTTTCGCCACTATTGATTAACGTAGTCTCACCAAGGTAACCAACAATCGCAGTATTTTGCAGAATACGAGAATAGACGGTATTTGTTTGTTCTTGTGGCGGCACCCAAGCAGAAACAAAATAGTGTTCGAGCATACCGACCCATCCGCCAATAGTGGCAATTCTTAGTGCTTCATCTTCAATGTCACCAAAGGGCAGTTTCTCATATTGATCTTCTTGTGTGCCATAAGCAGCGCCCCTGAAAGTAGGCATAAACATTGAGCCGCCGCTTTGCTCATTCAGCGTTTGCTTAAGCTGTGCAAACTGCTGCATTTGCAAGGCATTGCTTGTATTATTTTCGATGTCAAATTCAACGGTGGCGGTATGGCTGTTGCTGTCAAATATAAAGGTTTTGGTAACTTTGAGGCCTTCCGCCGATTGCCATGTTAATGGCACTCGCAGTTGATTTTGTCCATCCATCGCAAAGGTCTCTGCGCTTGCGATATACTGTGGTCTGCCTGCGGTGTCAGGCCCATCTTTTCCAACCAGCCCGCTTTGGGCGACGTACAAAGTTGCGTCTTGTGGGCTTAACAGCTGATATGAATCGTCTGCCCCTAAGGTAACAGGAAATTTAATCAGGTCGGCTTGTACAACATCACCCCCTACCAAATCAATAGTGACGTGCAGCGTGTCGGTAGTGATGTCTATATACCGAGATGAGTTAAGCGCGGCAGCAACAGGTGCAGCAATGACTTGATTGTCTTGAATGTCAGTAGGTACATCAAGAGAAGGCGAAGATGTTTCGATGGAAGTCGCGGTAGGTATACTCGAAGGGATGCCCTGACTCGCTTGATTATCTAAAGTTTGCGTTGCACTTACCGGCGCTTGAACGGGCTGCGGTGCGTTGGCTTCTTGGTATTCTATCCATAGTAAAAAGCTGACTAGCAATAAACCAATAATCAGGATACTTCTTTGCGATTCCATAAATCTCTCATCTATCCAATGTTAATTTTTGTTGTGTTTGCCGCTTTGATGTACTTTGCTGCTCATTGCTCTGAATTATGTCAGGAGCGAGCTGTTGAGTATGTTCAATACCCGCATGGTTGTTCTTGGGTTCAGGCACATAATCGAAGCCACCCGGATGTAGAGGATGACATTTCACAATTCGTTTCATGGTAAGCATAGTGCCGCGCATTAAACCATGTGTAGTTAAGGCTTGGCGAGCATAACATGAGCAAGAAGGGTGAAAACGACAGTTCTGTCCGAGCAAAGGCGACATATAGCTACGATAAAAATCGATGGCGCCAATGAACGGCTTGCTGAGGACGCCGTTCATGGTGGTTGCTGTCTTTGTCGGTAACTTCACTGACATCGTTGTTTCATTCTTTTCCAAAGTGATGATAACTGTTTATGCAAAGCTGCATTGCTTAAATCAGCAACACCATGCTTGGCGATGACAATAATATCAATATTCGGGAAAGCATGCGCATTTAATCGAAAGCTTTCGCGGATGCATCGTTTGATACGGTTGCGTTGAACCGCCAACTTTACCTTCTTCTTCGGTACGGTGATACCCAATCGTGCTCTACCGCAATCGTTGAATCGCGCTAAAATAGTTATTGTAGGGGAACCAGCAGGAATAGCTTTGGAAAATACAAACGAAAACTGCGAGGGAGCCAACAAACGTGACTCCCTCGAAAATGTTTTGGGAATTTGACTCACGATGGGTGAGTATTACAGTGTTAAACGCTAAATGCTCTAGGCAAAGCCTTATGCAGAGAGACGTTTTCTGCCTTTTGCTCTGCGGTTCGCTAATACTTTACGACCGTTTTTAGTGGCCATGCGAGCACGGAAACCGTGAGAACGCTTACGCTTTAAATTACTGGGTTGAAAAGTTCTTTTCATGACCTGCTCTCGATAAAAAGTTTAATATTAGGACGGATTTTACGCTTTACATTTACTCTGTTGCCGTTGCAAAGCTACCTCACCTGTTTTCTAGGGACGCGAATAGTAGTGATCTAGCGCATTAAAGTCAAGGATATTACTGGAAAATATTGAAGCTTTAGTCGCAAAAAAGTGAGTGAACACGGTTGCACGCATTTTAACCTGAGTTGATGTCGCGCTTTAAAATATCCACAGGCAGGGTAATTTACCACATATTATCCACAGAATGACAATAAACTTGCTTTTAGGGAATGCTATTGGAAAACTTTTTCGCGTACTGATTTTTGGCGAAAGTATTGCTCATAATTTTATAAATGTATTTCAGCTTTCTTTATATAAATTAATAATATATCGTCTATTCAGGATCTTAAGATTGATTTATTGCTTTTCTTAAAGTATCCGCTGATTTACGTAATATTTTGTACAAATTTGCTGTGGATAAAACATCTACTTTATCCTATCATCTACATCCTACGGGGCATCTTGCTTTATAAAATCTCATTCAATCACTCACGGGGCGAATTTTGTCTATTAGCTGGGATAAGTGCCTAGATTTACTGAAACAAGAGCTATCAGCCGAACAGTTTAATATGTGGCTAAAGCCACTTAAATCAAATTTCGATGGCGAGGCATTGCACTTATATGCGGCAAACCGTTTTGTGTTGTCATGGGTAAAGGATGAATACTACCAACTTATATCGGCGACGCTTACTCAATTGTATGGAGAAAATGCCCCCTCTCTCTTTATCACTGAAGGAAGAGGAAATACTTCGGCTTCGCCAGGCTCAAGGCAAATGCAGGGAGCGCAAGTATCAGTAAGTGATCAAAGTGGCTTTGATAATGCGGTCAAAGACAAGCATGCAGAGCGTCATTACGCAAGCAGTGCAATTGATAACCGAACATTGTCTATTCATAACGCTTTGCAAGTACCAATGGAACGAAGAGCTACGCCTCGTGTTGCTGATTCAGCAGTTTCCAAGCTTGCTAATCACAAAAGCAATATTAAAGCTGAGTATACTTTTGAAAACTTCGTAGAGGGCAAGTCTAACCAGCTTGCGAGAGCAGCAGCTGTGCAAGTAGCTGAAAATCCCGGTCATTCTTACAATCCACTCTTTTTGTATGGCGGTACAGGTTTAGGTAAAACGCATTTAATACATGCCGTTGGCAATGGAATAATTGCAAACAAAAAGAATGCAAAAATTGTCTATATGCATTCAGAGCGCTTCGTTCAGGATATGGTTAAGGCACTTCAGAATAATGCAATTGAAGATTTCAAGCGTTTCTATCGCTCAGTTGATGCTCTACTGATTGACGATATCCAGTTTTTTGCAAAAAAAGAGCGCTCTCAAGAAGAGTTTTTTCATACCTTTAATGCTTTGCTCGAAGGTAATCAACAAATCATTTTGACCTCAGATCGTTATCCTAAAGAGATAGATGGCGTAGAAGATAGATTAAAATCCCGTTTTGGCTGGGGTTTGACTGTGGTAATTGAGCCGCCAGAACTAGAGACGCGCGTGGCGATTTTAATGCGCAAAGCGCACGAAAATAGAATTGACCTACCCAATGAAGTTGCATTTTTTATTGCAAAACGCTTGCGTTCTAATGTACGTGAATTGGAAGGAGCGCTAAATCGTGTCATTGCCAATGCTAATTTTACTGGCAGGCCAATTACCATTGATTTTGTGCGAGAAGCACTGCGAGATTTACTTGCCTTGCAAGATAAGTTAGTTACTATTGATAACATTATAAAAACCGTTGCTGATTACTATAAAATTAAAGTATCGGATATACTGTCAAAAAGAAGAACGCGAAGCGTTGCTAGGCCACGGCAAATGGCAATGGCCTTATCGAAAGAATTGACTAACCAAAGTTTGCCAGAAATTGGAAACGCCTTCGGTGGCAAAGATCACACCACAGTGCTTCACGCAGTGCGCAAGGTTGCTGAGTTGCGAAAAGAAGACCGTGATGTGTTGGAAGACTATAAAAACTTAATTCGAACCCTATCGTCCTAAGCACATAATTGAGAATAAAAAATGAATTTTACGATTAGCCGCGAAAGTTTTCTTCAACCTTTACAGTTGGTGTCGGGTGCCGTTGAACGTCGCCACACGCTGCCTATTTTGGCAAATGTGCTTTTAAAAGTGAACGACGGTTCACTGTGGATGACGGGAACGGATCTAGAAGTTGAGTTAATCGCAAATATCGCATTGTCTGGTGAACACACTGACGGGCAAATCACAGTGCCAGCTAAAAAGTTAGTAGACATTGTAAGAGGTTTACCCGATGACGTGTCTATTGTATTTGAATTAAGCGACAATAAAGCCGTGCTAAGATCTGGCAGAGCCCGTTATTCTCTATCCACACTTTCGGCAGATGATTATCCCAATCTTGAGGATTGGGAAGGTGAAAGCGAATTTGAAATTAGTCAGCAGACCTTGAAAGACCTCATTGATTCGGTTCAGTTTTCAATGGCTCAGCAAGATGTGCGTTATTATTTAAATGGTATGAGTCTAGAGACCGGAGAAAATGAGGTCAGGTCAGTCGCCACAGATGGGCACAGGTTGGCAATGGCGGTGCATGAGTTTGACGGTGGGCAGCTTCCGGTTAAGCAAGTGATTATTCCTCGCAAAGGGGTAATGGAAATTTCACGCCTAATCGATGAGTCAGATGCAAATATTAAAGTGCAACTTGGCTCAAATCATATTCGTATTTTTAGCAGTTCTTTTATTTTCACTAGTAAGCTTGTGGATGGCCGTTTTCCTGATTACAACCGGGTGGTTCCAAAAAACAGTGACAAGGGCCTAGTGGTTGATCGCGACCTGATTAAAAGTGCTTTTTCGCGCGCAATGATTTTGACAAATGAAAAGTTTAAGGGCGTCAGACTTAACCTTGAACCGAATGAACTTAAAATCACTGCCACCAATCCCGAACAAGAGCAAGCGGAAGAAATTATCGACGTAGAGTATGCTGGTGAGTCACTTGAAATAGGTTTCAATGTCGCTTATTTGATTGATGCATTGAACGCAATCGATTCATACTCAGTCATTTTTAAGCTGTCTGATTCGAACGCTAGTGCATTAGTTCTTGGGATGAGCAAAGTCGGTGACGAGCTTGTCGAGGACGAATCATCTCAGTACGTTATTATGCCCATGAGACTTTAGTAAAGATGCTGTCATTCTGACTGATATCTTCTTTTCATGCATATTACTCAGTTGCGGCTGTCTGACTTCCGCAATTTCCAATCTTTAGAGCTATCACCTAGCCCTTCCTTTAACCTCTTATATGGATTAAATGGAGCCGGAAAGTCGTCGGTAATAGAAGCCATTTATTTACTCGGTTTTGGTCGTTCATTTCGCTCCAGTAAAGCAGATAGCATTATCAAGTATGAGTCGCAAAGCGCCAGCAGCTTTTGTCGATTTGATGATGAGGGACATTTGTCTTCATTAGGATTAATGAGAATAAAAAATGATGGTTTCTCACTCAGCATTGATGGCGAAAAAACAAAACGGATATCGGACCTGGCGAGAAGGCTGCCCATCCAAATTTTCACTCCACAGAGTAGCGATCTCATTTTAGGCGCACCGATGTTGCGTAGACGCTTCCTCGACTGGTTATTGTTTCACGTGGAACAATCATTTTATTTTGCTTCACAAAGCTATGCTCATGCATTAAGGCAACGAAACGCCTTATTAAAATTAAGTGATGTCCAAGATCTTCAAGGCTTCATGGATCAAGATGTATGGCGAGATATATTGATTGAACATGGCATGACTATAAATGAAAGGCGTAAGCACTATCTGGCGCGTCTTAATAAAGAATTAAAGCATCTATATAGTGTATTTAGACCTGATGTAGAGATTGAATTAAGATATAATCAGGGATGGGATAATGCATTGTCTTTAGCGGACGCGATTCATTCCAAGGTTCATCGAGATTTGTTGAAGGGGTCTAGCTCAGTTGGGCCACACAAAGCAGATATTCAATTCCTGGTAAATGGAAAAGCGGCGTCTGAGTTTCTGTCTCGCGGTCAGCTGAGAGTATTAGTTTCTCTTTTGTTGACTGCACAGGTGAAAGTCTTAAAGTCCATAACCAAAAAGAGCTGTATATTTTTAGTAGATGATATTGCGGCGGAATTAGACATAAATACTCGTGAGTTTTTCCTTGATACAATTGCTTCGGAAAACGCACAAATATTTGTGACTGCAATTGAAAAAGAGCAGCTAAATTTTGCTAAGAAGTATAACAATAATAAAGTGTTTCACGTGGAACATGATAGCGTGAACGAGGAGTAAAGATGTCTGAGAATAATTACGATTCATCCAGTATCAAAGTGTTAAAAGGTTTAGATGCCGTGCGCAAACGCCCTGGTATGTATATCGGCGATACTGATGATGGAACTGGTTTACATCATATGGTGTTTGAAGTCGTCGATAACTCGATAGACGAGGCATTAGCAGGACACTGCAACGATATCGTAATCAAGATTCATTCAGACAATTCTGTTTCGGTGAGTGATGACGGCCGAGGGATCCCAACTGAAATTCATCCTGAAGAGGGTGTATCTGCCGCAGAAGTTATCATGACGGTATTGCACGCAGGTGGTAAGTTCGATGATAACTCTTACAAAGTATCAGGCGGTCTTCACGGCGTAGGCGTTTCGGTTGTCAACGCGTTATCAAAAAAACTGACCATGTCTATCCGCAGAGGTGGAAAAGTATACGAACAAGAATATAGCATGGGCGTTCCTGTGGCGCCTTTAGGGCCTGTTGCCGATACTGATAAAACAGGCACTACTATAAGATTCTGGCCAAGCGAGGAAACCTTCACTAATGTTGAGTTTCATTACGACATCCTTGCCAAACGTATTCGAGAGCTTTCATTCTTGAATTCAGGTGTTTCGATCATTCTTGAAGATGAGCGAGACGGAAGAAAAGACCATTTCCATTACGAAGGTGGAATACAAGCCTTTGTTGCCTACTTAAATAAAAACAAAAATTCTATTCACCCAAGCGCGTTTTATTTCAGTCTAGAACGAGAGGACGGTATTTCTGTTGAAGTCGCCATGCAATGGAATGACGGCTTTCAAGAAAACATATTTTGCTTCACCAATAATATCCCTCAACGAGACGGCGGTACTCATTTGGCCGGGTTCAGAGGCGCCCTAACGCGTACTTTGAATAATTACATGGAGAAAGAGGGTTACAACAAAAAGCACAAAACTAGCGCTAGTGGCGATGATGCACGAGAGGGACTTACTGCTATCATTTCAGTGAAAGTGCCCGATCCTAAGTTTTCATCACAAACTAAAGACAAACTCGTTTCGTCGGAAGTAAAATCAGCGGTTGAAAGCGCTATGGGTGAACAACTCGCCGACTTCCTAATCGAGAATCCAACGGACAGTAAAATTATTATCAATAAGATAATAGATGCTGCACGAGCGCGCGAAGCGGCGCGAAAAGCCAGAGAGATGACTCGGCGAAAAGGCGCGCTTGACCTAGCTGGTTTACCTGGCAAGTTAGCAGACTGCCAAGAAAAAGACCCTGCGCTTTCTGAATTGTACATAGTGGAGGGAGATTCAGCGGGTGGTTCTGCGAAGCAAGGACGAAATCGTAAAAACCAGGCTATTTTGCCATTGAAAGGTAAGATCCTAAATGTTGAAAAAGCACGTTTTGATAAGATGCTGTCATCTCAAGAAGTCGCAACCCTAATAACCGCACTAGGTTGTGGTATTGGCAGAGATGAATACGATCCAGATAAGCTGCGCTATCACAGCATTATCATCATGACTGACGCAGATGTAGATGGTTCGCATATTCGAACGCTACTACTGACCTTCTTTTACCGCCAAATGCCAGAAATGATCGAGCGTGGGCATATATTCATTGCTCAGCCCCCTCTTTATAAAATTAAAAAGGGCAAACAAGAACAGTATTTAAAAGATGAACCCGCTTTAACAGACCACCTCACCAACATTGCCGTTGACGGCGCAAGTTTGTTTGTTAGCGAATCAGCTCCGCCAATCCAGGGGCTCGCCTTAGAGAACATGGTTCGCCTTTATCAGACAACACTTAGTATGATAGGACGCATGAGTAGACGTATGCCAGAGTCTTTGCTCAAACAGCTCATTTATTCTGATGTGATAGACACAGACTTGATGAATGATAAGTTAAAACTACAGTTGCTAGGTGAAGAGTTGGTGGAAAAACTCAGTAGTGCGGAAGATGATGGTCAAAGCTTTTTATTTGAAGTTCGCTTGGATGTGAATTCTAAAAACGAGCTAGTTATTATCATGAAGAAGCATGGGATAGATTATGAATATATAATCAATTCTGAATTTATGAGCTCACCTGAATATCAAAAAATTATGCAGCTTAATCAAACGATCAATAATCTGATGGAAGAGGGGGCGTATATTAAACGCGGTGAGAAGACCCTAGCGGTGTCGGTATTTGAAGAAGCATTAGAGTGGTTAATGTCCGAAGCCAAGCGTGGACAATACATTCAGCGATATAAAGGGCTGGGGGAAATGAATCCTGAGCAACTATGGGAAACTACCATGGATCCAGATTCTCGCCGTATGCTACAAGTTACCATAGAAGATGCTATTGCTTCAGACCAGCTCTTTACCACTTTAATGGGTGATCAAGTTGAGCCTCGACGAGAGTTTATTGAGCGAAATGCTTTGAATGTTGAGAATTTAGACGTTTAGATGGCTATTTAAGAACTCGTTGTAGCCTTTATGTCGGTAAGCGATTGACCAAACTCACACTCCTTGCATGATAAGGCTGGTCAAACTGCGTATCTTCTTTATCAGCAAGTTTAGGGCTGTTCTTTGCTCGCTGTGATGCCGTTACATGTGCTCGAAGGCCGCTGTCGGGAGCAAATACACCAAAAATCGGGTGAGGTTGAGTCTAGGTGGTGGAATGCTCGCCACTTGTTTGCCAATGAAATCCATGGAGTCAAAAAACATGTTAAGTGCCATCTTGAAAGGGGTTCACGTACCCGTTCTTTTGGTATTCAATTCATAACGCACTTTGGCATAGCCTACAAACCTTGCAGTTTTTAAAGTGCGTCGCTGAAACTGATAACAAGCTTCGAAGACGCCTAAAGCTATCACAAATAACCTATCTTAGCGCTTAATTTTTCGAGGAAAATATTAGATTTATTGCGAAATCATAAGATTGCATCTATTCTCTCGACTACCCACATTATTGTTTGAATGTTCCAAATGCCATTAACAAACAGCAAGGTAAGCAAAGACTCTCCGTCTTGGTGGGGCGAGCACCATTTTGAGCTCAATGAGCTAAAGACATGGCGTTTTCGCGAGCGCTATTTTTCAATAAAGCGTACAGAAAATGAATGGACAGTGTCGAATAAGGAAACGCAAAAAGAAGAGGAGTGCGTGATACAGCTTGATTCTAAGCCTCAAGATAATTCGGATTCAAACCAACAAGAGTTTCTACAAGGCGTTTCTAATCAGCGTTTCATGTTAGGTAAAACTAAACCATCGCTGTTTATAGAACCCTCTTTAGCTGACCGAGCCATGATTGCTAGACCGAGCACAGCATTAAACGTACTTCCAGGAGAAAGTGTCACGTTTTTCGTAAGCTCGCCTTTATGGTTTACCATTTATCTATCACAAGAAGAAACGCCTTTAAGTGATTTACCTTTCTGGCGTCCGTCCGACTCTTGGTTTGGCCCATCCACCATGCAAGGCGATTTGTGCTATGCAAAATTTACCGATGCGAAAACCGAATTTGCCCAACTCGATAGAAGGGAAAACAGAGCATTAACTCGCGTCACAATCACGAACGAGCAAGACACAACGCTTGCCGTTCAGCGGATCAATCTTCCAGTACCTAAGCTCAAGCTATATCACGATAGCGATAAACAGTTTTGGACCGATGACGTCAATATTTTGCAGCAAATGGAGCATAATCAGGCAGTGTCTTCTGTAAAGCATACGCCTCCTCTGCCAGCAACTGACTATGTACTTGTCTCTGAGTCTCGAGAGCTTAGCAAAAAAAGCTCTTTGTTTACTACAATCAAAAGCCTAATAGCTTAAGAGCGCAGCAAATTTATATGATCAATAACATCTCACTTGAGCTATTAGAACGCTTTTATGTCTTAGATATCACTAAGGCCTTAGTCATTATCGTGGTCGGCTACTTTATTGCTAGATTCATTAGCAATTTAGTCCTCAAGTTCAATTTTGCGAATCTGACAACGCACACCAAAGTGTTGGTGCGCCGTGGTGTTTTCTATTTCATTATGGTGCTCATGCTGATGTCTGCACTTCGAGAACTCGGTTTCGATTTAAGTGTTATTTTGGGCGCGGCAGGTATTTTAAGTGTGGCAATCGGATTTGCATCTCAGACTTCTGCATCAAATCTGATTAGCGGTTTATTTTTGATGCTCGAGAGACCTTTTTCTATCGGTGATATTGTTAGAGTAGAGCAGACCACCGGCGAAGTGATATCCATAGATTTACTATCAGTGAAACTGCGAACCTTTGACAATTTGTTCGTTCGTATACCCAATGAATCGATGATCAAAACACAGGTCACTACCTTAACCCGCTTTCCTATCAGACGTGTCGACATTAGCGTTGGAATAGCTTACAAAGAAGATGTTGAAAGAGTAAAAGCTCTATTACATGAAATTGCAGACAAAAATCCATTGTCACTTAATGAGCCTACACCTCTGTTTATTCTACAAGGTTTTGGTACTTCATCTGTCGATATCTTGTTTTGTGTGTGGTCAAAACGAGAAAACTTTCTGACCTTGAAAAATGAAATGTATCAATCTATCAAACAGGCCTTTGACGAGCAAGATATTGAGATTCCCTTTCCTCACCTCAGCCTGTATTCAGGTGAAGCAAGTAAACCCGTTCGAGTGGAGATGACGGAGTCAAACGAACAAGAGAAACCATAGATAATCCAAATTTTATCTTTCTGATGTTATAGCCGCTTGTTCCATTTCTCGTATCGGTCACTTGATAATATCAGTGTTAAAAAATCGTTCTTACTCGCTGGTCAACGGACTTTGTGTCGGTAAGCGATTAACAAGCCTCATACTCCATGCATGATACGGCTTGTCAGACTACGTATCTTCATTGCTCAATTCACTTGGACTTCTTACGAGTATCAACCGTAGGCTAATGGATAAGCTTTAGGGCCATAGTCTTATAAGATAAACCTTCAGCACATCATCTACCAACAAAGCTACACTTTCTGCCATTCTTCTAGCGCCTTAGCTTGAGCAGAAACCTCGGTGCTTGCAACTAAACGTGACCAGCTTCTCATGTTCGCATTCACCACATACAACGCGAAAAAATCTTTACTCAAGGCGTCCACAACCCAAGAATTTATCAAATCGTGTTGATATTCTGCATTCGCTTTTGCCAGGTTACATCGAGCCAATTGTCATTCAGTGAGCCCTCAATAAAGCGGTTAGTTTGCCCGTAGACGCTAAGTAATATTTGCCAGAAATGAATTTGTGCACTATTCTGAAACTTGCGTAAAACCAATCAATTATATAGTTGCGATGTTGTTCACCATGAATTTCTCATTAGGCCTGTACAAGCTATTACGTGGATAGGAAGGTAATGAATAAAACCATTGTGTTACTCATTGCCGCTCCCATTTTTTGGCTCATTCTAAGCGATCTTGATTTTGCGTCGCTAAGTGTGGGGACTGTATTTATTGGTTTATCTGTTTTTGCTTTGCATTATTTGTCAACTGACATTCAGGGCAACAAAGCGGCCTATCAAATCCAACCTTTGCGTATCCCTCACTTCACCGTCTATTTTTTACATCAATCTATATTAGGTGGCCTCGATATCTCAAAGCGTGCGCTCAGCGCTAATTTATCCTTGTCTCCCGAACTTGTTCGCTACCCCATTCGAAAAGAATTAGAGGGGTCTCCAACCAGTGTATTGTTGACTATTATAAGTCTTATGCCGGGTTCATTAAGCGTACTTAGAGACTCAAAGGAACTTGTAGTCCACACATTAACAGCGCCTGAACAGACTAGAACTGACTTACTCAACTGCGAGAATCAGGTTGCCAAACTATTTAATATAGCTGTTCCAGCCAACACACAAAGTAGAGGTTTAGATGACGAAGATTACTAAGAGATGAATTCCTTTTTGCTTGTTGCACTTGTGCTATTAAAACTTTGTCTAATTGTAGGTTTGTTTCGCGTTTGGTCGAGTTCTGACAAGGTAAATGGACTTTTAGCTGCGCAGCTTTTTGGCACCATCGTAATCACCAGCACCTTAGTGCTAGGAGTTTTGAGTGGCAAATCCTCGTTAATTGACCTTTCGCTTGTATTGGCTTTACTCGCCTCTATCACCGTTATTGCATTTTTGAAACTAGCAGACACTCAAGATGGTGATTGATTTTATTAGTGTCGTTTTTATCAGTGTTGGACTTGTGTTTTTCATTGCCGGCACAGTCGGGCTTATCAGATTCCCTGACGTTTATAGCAGACTCCATGCGCTTACTAAAGCAGACAACTTGGGCTTAGGTTTCATCGTTTTTGGCGTTATTATTCAAATGAATAATGTGCCTGATATGGCAAAAGCTATCGTTGTTTGGATCCTCGTTCTGCTTGCCAGTGCAACGAGTTGTCACCTCATTGCCAGGCGTCAGTATTCTAAAAAGCGCAGTCCGAATCAGGACGATGCTGACTCAACTTCAAGGAAAAGATAAAGATATGGACATGTTGTACGACTTGGTTTTATGTGGTTTGGTCCTAATTGTGGCAGGCTCGATATTCCTAGTTAAACGAGTGTTTACTTCCATCCTGCTGTTTATTTGTCTTGGTCTTATTATCACCTTATGCTGGATTCGACTAAATGCGGTAGATGTGGCGATAGCCGAAGCGGCAATTGGCGCTGGATTGACAGGCGCAATGCTAGTTGCAGCATGGCGTAAACTCGGTGCCGAAGAAAGTGACTGAAACAATCGCACCTGCTTCACAAAAATTGCTTAAAGCCATTATTGTCATTAGTGTTTTATGTCTCGTTATTGCGCTTTTGTATGCAATGTCCGCTCCGCTCCCCGATCAAAGACTCGTGCATACACTTGTTCAAGATAACCTTTCGCAATCTGGTGTCACTAACCCAGTCACTGCGGTTTTACTTAATTTTAGAGCTTACGATACCTTAATTGAATTTGCGGTATTTTACTGTGTCACGATTGCTGTAATGCCATTTTTATCAGAATCAATGATAAGCAATGTAAATAACGATAAAGACCTAGTATTGCTTCAAACTTGCCGTATATTTATCCCACCGACTATTCTGGTTGCCGGTTATTTACTGTGGATTGGAGCATCTGCACCTGGCGGCGCATTTCAAGCGGCTGCTTTGCTAGCAGGCACTTTAGTGTTGCTCTCACTTGCCAATATTCAGCACCTAGACGTTGAAAAAAATGGTAGTAAATTCGTGATAGTGGGCGGTCTTTTGGCGTTTTGTACTGTGTTTATCTCGACTATAATTATTGGCAACGCCCCGCTTCAATACCCTGTTAAACTAGCGGGGTTAATTGTTATCCTCGTAGAATTCTTTGCAACGTTTGCTGTCGCTTTGTCCCTTTTTGTATGTTTTGAAACGATTCACAAGGGCCACGTATGAGCGCTTTAACCAGCATTAATATTTACTTTGTTTGCGCGATACTCCTTCTCGCTATTGGTCTGCTTGGTTTTTTGCTTAATGTAGATTTCATCAGGAAGATTCTCGGTTTAAACATTATTGGCATTGCCATTTTTATGTTTTTACTCGCCATTTCAAATGGAAATGAGGGAGTGATAGATCCTGTGCCTCACGCGATGGTACTGACTGGCATTGTTATAGCGGCAGCGGGAACGGCTCTAGGTTTGAATTTAGCGTCAAAGGTCGTGCGATTAAAACGCATTGCTAAAGGGCAAAAAAATGTCGATTGATGCCGAATACCTACTGACGTGTTTGCTAATGCTTCCGCTATTTTCATCGGTGATATGTTTTGCTATTTCCCCCAGAAAACCATCTATTTGGTTAAATACTTTAGTGTCAGGCGCCTTGCTCTTGGCAGCCGTGAGCTTGGCTTTTACACTTTTCGCTGCTGGCTCTCCTATATCAATTATGCTTGGAGGATGGGAAGCAACATTAGGCATTCGGCTTTACATAGACGGCCTAAGAAGCATCATGTTGTTGTTAACAGCTACCGTTGGCTTTGCTACAGCGATATATGCGCATTCTTACTTTACAGATAAACAAACTGCTACTCGATTTTGGCCGCTGTGGTGGCTGTTAGTTGCAGGCCTTAATGGCATTTTTAGCACCGGTGATATTTTTACGATTTATATCATGCTGGAGCTTATCGGTATCTCCGCGGTCTGTCTGATAGCACTCAATGACTCTCAAAATTCAATGAATGCCGCCTATCAATATCTGTTAGTGGGTTTATTTGGTTCTCTGTCATATTTATTTGGTGTTGCACTGTTGTATAGAACATATGGCACCCTAGACATTTTAACTTTGACTGACCTATTAGTAGAAAACACCTCTACTTACTTAGCAATGGCGTTTTGCACTGTTGGCATGCTCTTAAAATGCGCCGTTTTTCCACTACATTTTTGGCTACCAGCCGCCCACTCAAATGCGTTTGCACCGATTAGTGCAGCTTTATCTGCCCTTGTAATTAAAGCTGCATTTTTTGTTATATTTATCTTTTGGTACGATTTGGCAAGAGATATCACCAATACGCTTGCAAACAACTTTTTGGCTACACTTGGGGCGTTGGCCGTTCTGTATGGGTCATTTAAGGCCTTTACTTCACCTCGACTTAAACTGCTCATTGCGTATAGCACGGTTGCCCAAATCGGCTATTTATTTTTAGTATTTCCGCTTGTCGAGGCCTCTCCGGAGCAAGCGAAAGTTGCCGTAATGTATTTCATTGTTGCTCACGCATGCGCAAAAGCTGCCATGTTTATGGCAGCGGGCGTTATTCAAAAAGCATTGGGACACGACCGTCTTGCAGATATGCAAGGTGTGACGACTAAGTTGCCTCTTACTGTGCTTGTATTTGCTGTCACAGGCGCAAGCTTAATTGGCATTCCACCAACCGGTGGCTTTATTGCCAAGTGGTTAATGATTACGCTTGCAGTCGAACAAGGAAAATGGATATGGGTTGCTGTTCTTTTCACAGGTGGTTTACTTGCAAGCGCCTACTTATTTAGGGTGCTTAACTTAGCATTTTTAATCAAAGATGATTCTGCTCAAGCAGATACGTCGATCAATGCCAAATATTACAACTTGGCGACTATGTCCAGTGCTATTGTTTTAGCGTTCGTCACGATTGCAATTGGCCTTAATGCACTGTGGCTAACAAACCTGACAAGTTCGCTAGGCTGAGGGTTATCTAACACAATGACATTAAGCACATGGCTTCCTCTAATTATCCTGCTAGTGCCTTTACTGACAGCGTGTAGCATGTTTTTCATTGCTGAGCATCAAGAGCGGTTAAGAACCGGTCTTAATTTGGGCACCGCTTTTATCAATATCTTTCTTATTCTGCTGCTAATCAATGGCGTATACGATGGACAGGTATTCGAAGCCAGAATACCCTTATTGCCAGACATTAGCTTGGTATTTAATGCCGACCCGTTATCGCTGATGTTTGTGACCTTATCTGGTGTGCTGTGGTTTTTCACGACTATTTATGCCATCGGCTACTTTAAAAAAGGAGGGCAACGAAGTCGATTTTTCGGGTTCTTTAGCTTATGCGTATTTGCCACCTTAGGCATCGCGCTAGCCGGTAACCTCATTACCTTTCTCATTTTCTACGAATTGCTTACCCTTGCAACGTATCCGCTTATCATGCACAAGGGCAATGCAGCGTCGCATCATTCTGGCAAAGTGTATCTGCGTTATACCATGGTGGGCGGCGCGCTTTTGCTGGTAGGTGTAGTCTGGCTAAAAAGTTTAGTTGGCTCAGTCGATTTTGACGATGCTGCGCGCCTTTTGTATTTAGCCGAAACTGACAGCACAAGCCTCACGCTTATATTCTTATTGATGCTGGCAGGTCTTGGCGTAAAAGCTGCGCTATTTCCGCTTCATGGCTGGTTACCCAGAGCTATGGCAGCGCCTGCCCCCGTAAGCTCTTTATTACATGCAGTCGCAGTAGTTAAAGCAGGTGCATTTGGCATAATACGGCTTGTTTATGATGTTTACGGCATAGACTTAACCGATAAACTTAACATGCTTGATTTAATTTTAGTGCTAGCAAGCATTACCATTATCTACGGTTCGCTTAGGGCAATTTCTCAGTCAGATATTAAGAAAAGATTGGCTTACTCTACGGTCAGTCAAGTCTCATATATTGCCTTAGGTGTGGCGCTAGCTGGGCCCTTTGCGGCTTTAGGTGCAATCGTCCACTTAGTTCATCAAGGATTGATGAAAATCACCATGTTTTTCTGTGCAGGTAATCTGGCGGAAACTCACCATATTTATACCGTCGAAAAGCTAAACGGTATAGCAAAGAAAATGCCTATTACCATGTCTGCATTTACCTTAGCTATTTTCGGAATGATAGGGATGCCGCCGCTTGCTGGATTTGTCTCCAAATGGTACTTGGGTGCTGGTGCATTACAAAGCGACACAATGTGGGTACAAGCAGTGCTGTTGGGTAGTAGCTTGCTAAATGCAATTTACTTCTTACCACTTGTTTATCGCGCTTGGTTTCTGCCTTACCAAGAAACAGAATATGCACATAAAGGCGATGCCGGGTGGATGATGCTTCTTCCACCTATTGTCAGTATATCTTTAGCGATGCTGTCGGGCCTTATTGCAGCAAGTGCCTTTAGTCCCCTAGCGTGGGCTCGGCATATTGCTGGCGCTCGTCAGTTTGTGTTTGATCTCCCGAATTTACCCATTGCAGTTTTTGAGAGCCATAGTTTATGGCTATTATTGCCTGTTATGCTGCCATTAGTAGTTGTATTGGCTTTAGTTGTCAGCAAAAAACAGCTATTAGGAAAAGTTGCTTTTCCCGTAATTTCCGTTTGTGCATGTGGTATTGCCTACTTGCTGCCTGATGCTCAATTGCACATTGACTTTCTGTTTATGCGCAGCGTTTTAGTGTTAGATGATATCAGTCGGCCATTTTTAATTATGGCGGGCTTGTTATGGCTATTTGCAAGCTTATACGCCTTATTTTATCTTCATCTTGGCAAACAGATATGCACGTTTTTCATTATGTTTGGCTTTTGCATGAGCGGCGCAATGGGACTAACGCTCAGCCAAGATATGTTTGGCTTTATCACATTCTTTACGATCATGAGTTTGGCATCTTATGTGCTCATCATTCTGTCAATGAGTGATGAGGCCAAAGCTGCTGCCAGCACATACATCAAATATGTAATAGCTGGTGAGCTGGCGCTATTTGCCGCTTTCACAAGCTTGTTTTGGTATAACTATAGTAGTGGAACGATATCAGATACGACGTCGTGGGTACTGGTACTTGGCTTAATTATTGGGTTTGGTATCAAAATTGGATTGTTTGGGCTGCATCAATGGTTGCCACTTGCTCATCCTGTCGCAGCCATTCCTGCCAGCGCGCTCTTGAGCGGATTTATGGTCAAAGCAGGTGTTATTGGTTTACTTAAATTTTATCCGCGAACAGAAGAATTCGCTTGGGGAGGAACGGTTTTAATCGTTTGTGGAACGATAGGAGCAGTGTACGGCGTACTAAAAGGATTAACGCAACAAAATCCGAAAGCGGTTCTTGCTTATTCAACGGTTAGTCAAGTGGGTGTCATTTCAGCAATACTGGGAAGCTATTTTTGGCTTGAGCAGCACCAACCGATATTGCTGACGGCGCTTATTTTCTATTGCTTTCATCATGCTATTGCAAAATGCACATTGTTCTTATCAGTAGGTTTAATAGGAAATTTACGTCAACGATCATTGTTACGCATGACCTCATATATTGCGATACTGATTCCTGCCTTATCGCTTATTGGTTTACCCTTGTTAAGTGGCTTTTACGCCAAGAACGACTTAAAAATAATTTTTGTTGATGAACCTATGGTCAAGTATGCGCTTTCCATAAGCTCCTTTCTGACGGGGCTGATCATGCTTCATTTTTTAAAAGTGATGCGCTACAAAGCCGCCAATTCGTCGCCAGAACCATACCGCACTGGTATAGCGTTAACAGTGGTTTGTTTAGGAGCAGCGTTAGTGCTGTTGTTCTTGCCATTCAGCATTCCAACCTTCAGTAATGTATTGCCAAATATTATTGAAGCTGGTACGAGTTTGCTCGTGTTTGCCTTATCCCTTGCTGTATATTTTGGATGTAAAAGACTGATATCTTTTGACCCTGGCGCCAAGCAAACGAATGAAGGTTTGCCTTTTTATGGCGTAATTTATCAAGCTGTTGACCAAATTGGGACTAAAACACAAGCGCTTATATTTGACTATTGGAATGCATATATCAGGACTGCATTTCATCAACGCACGAGCCCTAGAGAGTCAACGGGTGAAACGATGCAATCAATCTATGTTTCATGTTTAATCATTGGTTTATGCGCGCTTATGTATTTAGCGTTCCTCTTGTAATGAATTCACGTGGTTGATGCTGCCACATGTACTCGAAGGCCGCTTTGCCATTGAAATCGATGACTTTGATAAACCTCTAAGCGTCGACATTTAAACCTAATCCGTTTAGCCTAAAAAGAAAGACTACAAGTGATTTCAGGTTGGTTGACACTAAAGCTGAGATATATGTGTTGTGCTGAACTCAGTTCATCATATTTGAGATTTTGGTAATCTTAAATCATCGGCTTTGAGACTTTAAGCAAAACAGATAACCTCAGAATTGTTGAACCTCTCGAAATCTAGTCGTTTCACAGTTCTAGCGGTACTGAGCGCCGTTTCTTAAACAGGGTTCAGGTTACTTATTGATTTAAAACTAGTTTTTAGAAATTGTTAACTCTGGGTAGCGATCATTCGACACATCTAATTGAAATCGATAACTTGCCGTTTCATTCGGTATAAACTGTAAATTCAAAGAGTCACTAAAACAATATAGCTCTACATCATCATCTAGCTCAATCGGAGCTGTTTTTTCGGCTAAACCACAATTATAGGCGGGTGACCATGAGCCATCTGCCACTTTGAAGTCATAGGGTTGGCCGTCGGCGATAAGTTCAAGATCGACATAAAGCTTTTCGTCACTCATTTTAACAAACTTAAATGCCTCTGAGGCCTCCCACCAATTGAAAACGCCACGAAGGTAAACTTCGCTGTAGTCTTTTTCCGGCTCAGATGTAAACAACTCTGAGCCTGTGGGAACTGCACACGCACTGAGTAGGGCAGAAATGCTTAGGGCTAACGATAATTGGCGAATTGTTTTAGTACTTCCAAGCATAGGTTTTACGACGCTGAATTTAACAGTGAAATATCGGCGATGGATAAAAACAGCGTGCGAACATTGGCAATCAAACGAATTCGATTCATCTTTACCTGTTCGTCGTCAGCCATAATCATCACCTTATCAAAAAAGTCGTCCAACGGCTGTTTCAAGCCACTTAGGTATTCTAAGCTGCTTGCAGTGGAATAAGAATCCTTTTGCGCTGTATTGAGTTGCACTTCAGCGAGTTTATCGTATAACGCAGTTTCTTCTGCTTGATTAAATAGCTTAGCATCAACCTCTTGCATGGTATTAATGGCTACATCGTTCTTACGCAATATATTTGCCACGCGTTTGTTCGCTTCGATTAAACTTGATGCACTTGGGCTATTGCTAAACTCTGAAACTGCAGTTACACGATGGTGGATGTCAGCGATGGAAACTTCGTGCATGCTCAGGTTGGCAGCCATAACTGCATTTACCACATCCGTGTTAATTCCCTGATCGTGATAGAAAGGTTTAAGGCGATCGCTTAAGAAAGCACACACCTGTGTTACAGTATCTTTATTCTGTAATAAGGCGCCAAACTCACTGCTAACAAGCTCTACCACTTGTTTTATGCTCAGATTCAAATTAAAAGATTGAATGATTCTCAAAATGCCTATGGCACTGCGGCGAAGAGCAAAGGGATCCTTATCGCCCTTAGGCAACATGTATACCCCAAATATACCTACAAGCGTATCTAATTTTTCGCAAAGTGAAAGCAGCATTCCGGTTTTGGTTTCTGGCAAACGGTCGTTAGCAAAGCGCGGCAAATATTGCTCTTCAATTGCTTGCGCAACTTCGATAGCTTCACCGTCATGGATGGCGTAGTGTTTGCCCATCACGCCTTGAACACTGGGGAACTCCATCACCATTTCAGAGGCTAAATCGGCTTTAGCTAAAAGCGCAGCTCTATGTGCATGCTTTAAGGTGCTGCCATCAAGCTCAAGCGCTAGACCAATGGATTGCGTTGTACTGGCGATGCGCTGACTTCTATCGGCAACACTGCCGAGTGACTTTTGAAACAAGATCTCTTTAAGCTTGGCAGTTTTGGCTTCAAGCGTGGTCTTTTTATCCGTTTCAAAAAAGAACTCTGCGTCAGATAGTCGTGGGCGGATCACTTTTTCGTTTCCAGAAATTACCTGACTTGGATCTTTGCTTTCGATATTAGAGACAAACAAAAAGGAAGAGGATAGCTCGCCATCGTCAGTCAATAGGGGAACATATTTTTGATCGTCTTTCATCGTATAGATTAAGGCTTCTTTGGGTACTGCTAAGAAACCTTCTTCAAATTTAGCCTTGAGCACTACCGGCCATTCGACCAATGAAGATATTTCTTCAAGGAGCTGTTCGTTGAAATCGGGCTTTAGTCCAAGCGCACTGGCTCTGTCTTTTAACTGCGACTCAATTTTGTCCATGCGCTTAGCGTAGTCTGCAATGACAAACTGCTCCATCATGGCTTGTTCATAATCATCGGCATGGTCAAGGGTAAAACGATGGGCTCCGTGGAAGCGATGACCAGAAAGCGAATTGCTTGAATCAATATCAAGTATGCGGGCAGGGATGACTTCGTCACCATACATTATGGTGAGTGTATGAACCGGTCTTATAAATTCAGCATCAGAGTCACCCCAGCGCATTGCTTTTGGGATGGGTAGCGCTTTAAGCGTGCTGTGTATAACATCTTCAATGACAGCCTCAAGCGATTGTCCTTTCACTATTGCCTTGTGCATCAGCCATTCGCCCTTGTCAGTTTTAAGCCGACCTGCTTGGGTAACTTCAATGCCGTTTGCCATTGCCCAACCAGAAGCCGCTTTCGTCGGGTTTCCGTCTGAGTCAAAAGCGGCGCTTACTGCGGGTCCACGTTTTTCGACTTCTTTATCATCTTGAACGCGCTGACATGATTGTAAACTTACTGCTAAACGACGCGGTGCGCCATACACATGCGCCGATGAAAAAGAAAAACCGCGTTTGCTAAGGTTCTCTTGAATGCCTTTGCCGAAACTATCGCTTAAGCTCTTCAAGGCCTTTGGAGGTAGCTCTTCAGTACCAAGTTCAATCAAAAGGGTGTTAAGTCTGTCTTGAGTCATTCGCTTACTTGGCTCCTACAGCGACATTATCATCAGGCACTTGGCTCTGACATAGCGGAAATCCTAAAGCTTCACGAGAGTCATAATACATTTGAGCAACCGCTTTGGATAAACTGCGTACTCGAAGTATATAGCCTTGGCGCTCAGTCACCGATACTGCGTGTCGAGCATCGAGCATGTTAAAAGCGTGAGAGGCTTTCATTACTTGTTCGTATGCAGGCAAAGGGAGTTTAGCTTCAATCAACTTTTCGCAAGCCTGTTCGCATTGGTCGAAGCTTTCAAATAAAAATGCGACATTGGCGTGTTCAAAATTATAGGCCGATTGTTCTTTTTCATTTTGTAAAAATACATCGCCGTAAGTTACCGTACCAAACGGGCCTATCGTCCAGATTAAGTCATATATACTGTCAACGCCTTGCATATACATTGCGAGTCGTTCAAGCCCATATGTGATTTCACCTGTGACGGGTTTGCACTCCAGCCCGCCGACTTGTTGAAAATACGTAAACTGCGTGACTTCCATACCGTTAAGCCAGACTTCCCATCCCAGGCCCCAAGCGCCAAGGGTAGGGGATTCCCAGTTATCTTCAACAAAGCGCACATCGTGAATGAGTGGGTCAAAGCCCAGCGCCTTTAGCGAGCCTAAATACAACTCTTGAATATTATCAGGGGAAGGCTTGAGCATGACTTGAAATTGATAGTAGTGCTGAAGACGATTGGGATTTTCGCCGTATCGACCGTCAGTAGGACGGCGACAAGGTTGTACGTAAGCACTGTTCATTGGTTCTGGACCGAGTGAACGCAAGAAAGTCATGGGATGAAAGGTGCCAGCACCCACTTCCATATCAAGGGGCTGTATAATGACGCAGCCTTGGTTTGCCCAATAATCCTGCAGAGCCTGTATCAAGCCTTGGAAGGTTTTCAAATCGTATTGTTGCATGTTTTGCGCGCTTCTTGTCTACCCATATTAATGAGCCTTTAAAACTGGCGCGTAGTATACCTTGCTTTGATACAAGTTGGTAATGGAGGGCTTATATTTGCGCTTCAAACACCTTTAGCTTCTCGGTTTCAACCAAAATTGCAGACTCGAGCTCACTTTCAAACTGTTCGCGCTCTTTATCTTGTGCGCGTCTTTCCTTCTTTGAAAGCGCTTGGCGAGCTTCATGGGTTGGGTAGTGTTTTACTTTTCCAAACAGCTCGTGAAGGGCTGGGAACTCTTTTTGATAGTCCGGCAATGGGCTAAGAGGAACGGCTTCCAGCATGCTACAGATTCGCACCGCACCCTCAGAAAGATCGCACTGTTGCTGCTGCATGGCAAACGCGATGGTTTGTACACTCTGGTTGATACTATCGAGTCTTTTTTGCCGAGCGTTGAGCTGTCGTTGGTTTTGCGCGTTTAGCATAAACACCAGTCTGCCAGCATAAGCGCCAAGAGCAGTAATGATAAGCGCAGCTACAACAATCAGTATCCAATGTATTGAAGAAAACTCAGTATCCAAGAAAATGCCTGTTAGTCTTTAAAATCGTCTAGCTTTATTGCATCTAGCTGCGCAAAGGGATCAACATCGTCGTCGCTTTGCACATTTTTGGTTGTATCAGAATCATCACGCACATCGTCTGCCTCAATGCCAAGCATGTCACATAGTTCTTTGTGCCTGGCGATCATGAGGTGCAGCCGTTTTGACTCCTGTTCATCTAGCTTGCCGTTTTCTTGCTTCTCTAACAGTATCTCAAGCTCGGGACTGCTCTCAAGTGCATCGAGCTCCTGTTTGGGTGAAACGTATTTTGTCGCACTTTTTACTGGCTTCTTTTCAGAATGCTTATACTTATTAAGATTAATCGCTTTTGTGCTACCAAGCCTTGGGTCGGATTTATCTTTATTCTGACGACTGCTGGACGCATTATCATTAAGTTGCTGACGCGTTCCGGCCTTATTTCCGCTCTTTTTTTTCGATTTGTGCGACTGATCGTCTAAGGCGCGAGGTTTGCGCATCGGCTTATCAGACTTAGATACCCCGATTTTCCCTACTTTGCGGGACTTTTTTGAGTGAGCCATGAGTATTTCTCTTTCGCTATATAAATGGTATGCAAGAACGACGTGCAAGAAAAAAGGTGATACCCGAAGATATCACCTTAATATTAAATCAGTGTCTTGTGACACCTCTCCCGTATAGCACTTCATGTGCTTGTCTCTTTGCTCGTTTTACTTATTTTTATTTTTAACAAAACGCGCAGATTTTGTCGGTCGTCCTTTACGCTTTCTTATTGTTGTTATCATACTCACTTAGATTAGCTATATCAAGCTCAATCATTAAGATGAGCGAATGATACTCACTCTTTAAAATTTTACAACTTATTTACATAACTTTTTCGTATTAAATTTTCGAAGAATAAAAAGTGCTTAATACAAACCTTCTAAATAAGCAGACAAAATGCGAATGTCTTCGTCTGTTAATTTTTTCGCAATGTCTCTCATCATCCCGTTCATGTCGTTGTTTCTTTCCCCTGAACGAAACATTTCAAGTTGCTGCTGAGTGTACTGTGCATGTTGGCCGCCGACAACAGGGAAGCCAGCCAAATTCATACCTGAACCATTCGCACTGTGGCAGGCAATACATGCGGTAATGCCGCGATCAGCATCACCACCACGATACAATGCTTCGCCCGCCGCTATAACATCTTCAGGGGCTGCACCAACCTTCAACTCTTGGCTGGCGAAGTAGGCAGCTAAATCCTTCATATCTTGCTCAGATAAAACCGCAGCCATGCCGTTCATCACTGCATTATTTCGACCTTCTTCTCCGCCTGTTTGCGACGCAAGTTTAAATTCGCTCAATTGCTTGAACAAATAACCTGCATGTTGACCTGCTATTTTGGGATTAAGCGGTATGGCGCTATTTCCATCTGTACCGTGACAAGCTGCGCAGGTAATAGACTTCGCTTTTCCAGCCTCTGGATCACCGTCGATGGCAAGGGCAGTTGCACTTACGAGTACAAGGCCTAAAAGCATACATAATTTCTTCATACTTAATCTCTCTACAGATTCGAATTAACACACTTCGTGTTATGATACGCGCGTATTTTACACTAATACACTGTTAAGAAAACTCTTACCTAGTAATACTATGGATTTAAATACATGATTGGTAAATCATTTCGTACACCAATCGGCAATAAACGTACATTCACAACCAGAAATTTAGCCAGATAGGTGACCATGTCATATTTTAGTCAAGCAAGCTTTCTTACCAGTGCCCCCGATATCTCGCATCTAGAACCTTTTGACGGCATAGAAATAGCCTTTGCTGGACGCTCCAACGCGGGTAAATCGAGTGCCTTAAACAAAATTACTCGTCAAAAAAGTTTAGCCAGAACCAGTAAAACCCCTGGAAGAACGCAGTTGATCAATCTCTTTGAGCTTGACCAGGGAAGGCGTCTAGTCGACTTACCAGGCTACGGTTATGCAAAAGTGCCTATTGCAATGAAGCAAAAATGGCAAAAGTCCTTAGGAGAGTATCTGCAAAAACGAGAATGTCTAAAGGGCTTGGTGGTGTTAATGGATATTCGCCATCCACTGAAAGACCTTGATCAGGATTTAATCTATTGGGCAGTTGACGCTAAATTACCCGTCTTAATTTTGCTGACGAAGGCCGACAAACTCAAAGTGGGTAAGCGAAAAGCACAGGTCTTGATGGTGAGGGAGGCATCGCTTGCGTTCATGGGTGATATTACCGTGCATGCATTTTCTTCATTAAATGGTGTTGGCGTGTCTGAAGCGGAATCGGTTTTGATGAAGTGGTTAAATGTAAATCGCGAAAGTGCAGACGCCGAATGAGCTATTCTGGTCTGACTATTAGACAAGTATTACGCAAAAAAAAGCCTCGACACACCGAGGCTTTACACACTTCAACTTCGTTCTAGGGAGAACAACACATTCATAGTGTCAGAACTGACTTATACGATTAAGTTCAACAAAAGTTGCAGTTTTCCGTTCTTTCGAAAAAATCACGCTCTAGTGAGCCTCATCCCAGTTATTACCTTTGCCCGCTTCTACAAGCAAAGGAACGTCTAAAGACACGCAGTTTTGCATAATGTCACAAATTTTTTGCGTGTAACTATTCAGTTTATCTTCGCGGATCTCAAAGACTAACTCATCGTGCACTTGCATGGTCATAATGATTTCATCATCGGCATTGTCAATCGTGTCTATCCAAACGGCGACATCGATCATCGCTTTTTTTATAATGTCAGCGGCGGTGCCTTGCATAGGTGCATTGATGGCTGCACGCTCTGCGCCTTTGCGTCTAGCGCCATTACTGGCATTAATATCGGGTAAATACAATCGCCGGCCAAATACCGTTGATACATAGCCAGTTTGTTTCGCGTTTTCACGCGTGCTTTCCATGTATGTCAGTACACCAGGGTATCTTTCAAAATAGGTGTCCATGTAGCGCTGGGCATCTTGCCTTGAAATATCAAGTTGATTGGATAAACCAAACGCGCTCATGCCGTAAATTAGCCCAAAATTGATGGCTTTTGCACTGCGTCGTTCGTTGCTGCTCACTTTATCAAGCGCAACCCCAAACACTTCAGAGGCCGTTGCACTATGGATATCTTTCCCATGGCTAAATGCTTCCAACAAACCTTTGTCTTTGCTTAAATGGGCCATGATCCGAAGTTCAATTTGCGAATAGTCTGCCGCAACCATTTTAAATCCCTTTTGCGGGACAAAAGCCTGGCGAACCTGGCGACCCTCTGGCGTTCGGATTGGAATATTTTGTAAGTTAGGGTCGCTCGACGACAAACGACCCGTTGCCGTTACGGCCTGATGATAAGAGGTGTGTACGCGGTTACTGCGGTGATGAATCATGCTTGGAAGTTTATCGGTGTAGGTGTTTTTTAACTTTGATAAACCACGATATTGCATGATCAGTGCTGGCAGTTCATAATTTTTGGCAAGTTCTTGAAGTACCTCTTCTGAGGTGGATGGTGCGCCTTTGGGCGTTTTTTTCACTATCGGCAAAGACATTTTTTCAAACAATATATGCTGTAGTTGTTTGGTAGAGCCTAAGTTGAAAGGTTCTCCCGCCAGCTCGTGAACGTGCGTTTCAAGCTCGACAATGCGCTTGGCTAAGTTTTGGCTTTGCTGGCCGAGCATTTGTGAATCAATAAGCACGCCCGTTTGCTCCATTTTTGCCAGCACGGACGCCAGAGGTATTTCGATTTCGTTAAGGACTTCCAGCAACCCCGCTTGCTTTGACAGTAATGAAGACAATACTTCGTATAATCTTAAGGTAACATCCGCATCTTCTGCTGCATAGCGCGCCGCGTTATCAAGTTCAAGCTGATTAAACGTAAGCTGTTTTGCACCTTTCCCTGCCAGCTCCTCGAAACTAATACATTTATGGCCTAAATACTTCAGCGCTAAGCTATCCATATTGTGTTTTGTTGCAACGCTATTGAGAACGTAAGAAGCCAGCATCGTGTCGCTTTTTATGCCCCGTAATTGAATATCGTAATTCGCCAACACGTTCATATCATATTTGATGTGCTGTCCAATCTTTTTATTATCGTTTTGCTCAAGCAAGGGTTTTAGTTCACTCAGTACCATCTCGCGATCGAGTTGAGCAGGCGCACCCGGGTAGTCGTGGGCCAGGGGAATGTAACACGCTTGATTAGGCGCATAAGAAAAACTCAGCCCCACCAATTCAGCCTGCATATAGTCTAAGCTGGTGGTTTCAGTATCGATTGCATAGTAGTCGCAGGCTTTAAGCGAAGTAATAAGCGCCTGAAAGCTTTCTTCGTCTAATATTGTCGTATATGCATCCAAATCGAAAACAGCTGAAGACTCGCTTGGTGAGGATTCACCCGCGTCCATCTTGGCCTTCTCATTTTCGAACACATCAGTAACATCAGCGCTATCGGTAATATCAGCATCGCTCACTTCGCTTAACCAGCGCTTGAACTCCAGTTCAGCGAACATGTTCTTTAAAGTAGGGCGATCCATCTCGCCAATGTGCAAATTATTCGGTTGGTATTCGAGTTTTACGTCACAGGCAATAGTGGCAAGTTCATAGGAGAGTATGGCTTGCTTTTTGTACTCCTCCATTTTTTTTGCCATGGTTTTCGCTCCACGAAAATCAAGCGTAGCAATTGCATCCAAATTCTCGAAAATAGCGTGCACGCCGCCAATACCGTTTAACATTGCAACCGCACTTTTATCGCCAACGCCGGGCACGCCAGGAATGTTGTCTACCTTGTCACCCTTTAGGGCTAAATAGTCAATAATTAGCTCTGCTGGTACACCAAACTTCTCAACAACACCCTTTAAATCCATTGTTGTGCGTGTCATGGTATTGATTAAGGTGACGTGCTCGCTTACCAACTGCGCCATGTCTTTATCACCGGTGCTAATGACGCACTCTACGCCTTGTTCGGTAGCTTGCTTTGCCAGGGTACCAATGACGTCGTCTGCTTCAACTCCAGGTTCAACAATTATAGGAAAACCCATCGCTTCAACGATAGCGTGAAGCGGCGCAATTTGGCTTCTTAACTCCTCGGGCATAGGTGGACGATTAGCCTTATATTGGTCGTAGATGTCGTCGCGAAAGGTTTTGCCTTTAGCATCAAATACCACGGCCATGTGCGTGGGTTTGTAATCTTTTACTAAAGAACGCAGCATATTCACTACACCATAAATCGCTCCAGTGTCTTGACCCTTGCTGTTGGTCAATGGAGGAAGGCCGTGAAAGGCTCTAAACAGATATGAAGAGCCATCAACTAAAACAAGGGGGGCAGTGCTAGAACTGTGCATAACTATTCGTCTCTGTATGTGAGTGAGGCCTTAACCATTGATTTTTATAAATAAAATTAAATATGAAAACAAATCACCTTGTGGGTAACTATGTTGAAAACTAAATTTTATTCAGCAAAAAGCTACCTAATCTTATCCAAAGATTAAGTATTTATTTGAAAGTTTTGGCAAAACGCGAAGATAAAACCGCAATCCTTAACTTTTTTAATTTTTATATGAGTCCATCTATGTGCCGTTTGCATGTGTGAAGCAACCAAGAATAGTTAACATGAAAACTGCGACAACACGCACAAATCTAGCAGAAATTTTTGACTTGCCAAGTGATAATTTTGATTAATTTTTTTATCACGATGCTTCAATCACTTAGCGTTGCTGAGAAATATTTGGCATTGTGTTTGAGTTTTTTAAATGAAAGGCACACAATACAAATATGTGGCAAATTATCGGAGTGCTTTTGCTTCCTTCATCGCCGCAGAGTTAGCAGGCCTTGGCTTGTAAAAATAGATGTATCAGCTAACGCACGCAGTATCAAAATGGCCGCTGCAAAGTCCGAAATGAAAAGGTAAAGCTAGTTTGCAATATCGCGCAATTATTCGAATTCTAGGGCTGTTAGTTGCTCTTTTCAGTGTAACTATGCTCCCGCCGGCGCTTATTTCGCTCATTTACCAAGATGGCGGCGGTCTGGCCTTCGTTATTGCCTTCATTCTATCTTTAATCACCGGCTTAATCTTTTGGTATCCCAACCGAAGAAACAAAAGTGACCTTAGAGCAAAAGAGGGCTTTTTGATTGTGGTCTTGTTCTGGACAGTGCTTGCTACCTTTGGTGCCTTGCCTTTTGCTTTGCTCGACCAACCTCAAATGACCATTACCGATGCAATTTTTGAGTCGTTTTCTGGTTTAACGACGACAGGCGCAACGGTGATTGAAGGGATTGAGTTTTTACCAAAAGCCGTACAGTTCTATCGGCAACAGCTTCAATGGCTTGGCGGTATGGGGATTATTGTTCTCGCGGTTGCTGTGCTGCCCATTCTTGGTGTAGGGGGAATGCAGCTATACCGAGCTGAAACACCCGGACCGGTTAAAGACTCAAAAATGACGCCGCGTATCGCCGATACCGCAAAACATCTTTGGTACATTTACCTCACACTCACAACTGCGTGCTCTTTGGCATATTGGATTGCGGGCATGAGCCTTTTCGATGCCGTGTGCCACGCATTTTCAACAATTGCCATCGGCGGATTTTCAACCTATGACGCAAGTCTCGGTTATTTTGACAGCGCTGCGGTGAATATTGTGTGCGTCATCTTCTTATGGATAGCGGCACTTAATTTTTCCCTGCACTATGCAGCAGTCAGCGGTCGTAACATAAAGAATTATTTTCATGATCCAGAGTGTCGAACCTTTTTCACGCTTCAGTTTGTACTCATTACAGTATGCTTTCTAGTACTGGTGCATTATTCGGTGTACAGCAGTGCTGAAATTGCGCTTGACCAAGCGTTAATTCAGGCGGTATCCATTAGTACAACTGCCGGTTTCGCAACTACTGACTTTGCTAGTTGGCCTGCGTTTTTACCGATTCTGCTAATTTTCTCAAGTTTTATTGGTGGATGTGCAGGTTCAACAGGCGGTGGGTTAAAAGTTATACGTGTGCTCTTGTTATTTTTACAGGGTAAGAGAGAGGTGGATAGACTTATCCATCCAAAAGCAGTTTACGCAGTAAAACTGGGCGAGCGAGCTATGCCCTCTCGGATTGTTGAGGCGGTTTGGGGATTTTTTGCCGCGTACGCGATTGTATTTGTGGTTATTATGATTGGTTTAATCGGCACTGGGCTTGATAATATCACGGCGTTTTCGGCAACCGCAGCAACCCTAAATAATCTAGGTCCGGGTTTGGGTACTGTGTCAGGTACCTATGCTGAGGTGTCCGACAGTGGTAAATGGATGCTAGTACTTGCAATGCTATTTGGACGATTAGAGGTATTTTCTTTGTTGGTATTGTTTTCGCCCACCTTTTGGCGAAGTTAGTGCTTACTTATCCCGAGTTGACTTAAATTAGCCGAAAAATAGCGCTGAAGGCTGGAAGAGTTTTTCTACATCCCAAATGAATTTCTTATCTACCAAAAATAACACCACGTGATCATTTGCTTGGATTACCGTATCGCTGTGAGCAATGATCACTTCATCTTTGCGCACAATCGCGCCAATCGTAGTGCCTGGCGGCAGTTTGATGTCTTGAATTTGTTTGCCCACTACTTTTGATGTGCTTTCGTCGCCATGAGCAATTGCCTCTATTGCTTCAGCTGCACCGCGTCGCAAGGAGTGCACATTTACAATATCGCCACGTCGAACGTGCGTCAGCAGAGCTGAGATAGTGGCTTGCTGAGGCGAAAATGCGATATCGATGTCACCGCCTTGAACTAAATCTACGTAGGCGCTGCGCTGAATCAAGACCATTGCTTTTTGCGCACCCATGCGTTTGGCCAGCATTGCCGACATAATATTTGCTTCATCGTCGTTAGTGACCGCAATAAAGGCGTCGACTTGCTCTACATTTTCTTCGCTTAAAAGAGACGCATCAGAAGCATCCCCCTGAAACACTATGGTTTTATCTAAAATCGTGGACAAGTAATGCGCACGTCTCTCGTTATACTCAATCAGTTTAACGTTGTGTTTATGTTCTAAGCGCTTTGCTAGACCTGCGCCGATTAGCCCGCCGCCTGCGATCATGATGTGCTTGTAACTTGATTCAAGCTTTTGCAGTTCGCTCATAACGGCGCGTATATGTTTGGTATCCGCGATAAAAAAAACTTCATCATCGGCTTCTATTACGGTTGTGCCCAGGGGGCGAATGGGACGCCCACGCCGATATATTGCAGCTACCCGAGTCTCCACATTTGGCATATGTTCTTTGAGCGCTGATAGCGCATGGCCCACTAACAATCCGCCATAATAAGCTTTGACCGCGACTAAACTGGCTTTACCGTCAGCAAATTCCACAACTTGCAGCGCGCCCGGGTAATCAATTAAACGCTTAATAGCGGTGGTGACCAATTGTTCGGGAGCAATTAGATGATCAACAGGAATATCTTGATGTTTATAAAGCTGCTCCTGATAAATGATGTATTGTTCAGAGCGAACGCGCGCGATTTTAGTTGGCGTTTTAAATAAGCTGTAAGCCACTTGGCAAGCCATCATGTTGCTTTCATCACTACTGGTGACGGCTATTAGCATGTCTGCGTCTTCTGCGCCGGCTTTTTTTAAAACGTCTGGGTGGGAGCCTATACCGCAAATTACCTGCAAATCCAGTCTATCTTGCAGGTCTTCTAAGATGCCAATATTGGAATCAATAATCGTGATTTCATTTTTTTCGCCGACCAGGTTTTCGGCAAGCGTTCCGCCAACTTGACCTGCACCGATGATGATGATTTTCATAGTATTTCTTGCCTCTTATGCAGACTTTATCAGTCTAGCGAAAAAGAAACCATCCATGTTTTGCTCGCCGGGCAATATTTGCCAACCGGGCTGCTCGTCACTTTCAGTTTTCACAATGGGTGAAAGACGCGCATCGGGATGTTCGGCTAAAAAACGGCGTACTTGTTCGGTGTTTTCCTCGGGCAATATTGAACAGGTGGCATAAAGCAAGGTTCCTCCAGGCTTAAGCGCCAGCCAACATTGCTTCATAATCTGATGCTGCAGTTCGCACAGAATAGGTAAGTCCGCCGCTCGTCTATGCCATTTGATATCGGGATGCCTCCGAATGACGCCGGTGGCTGAACAAGGTGCATCTAGCAGTATTCTATCGAAGGCCGGAAGCGAATGGTAGGTACTTACACTAGCCGCATCGGCATGTACGATATGCACTTTGCCGGATTGCTCCAGATGCCCAAGGCGTTTCAAATTTTCATAGGTGCGTTCATGGCGCTTTGCTTCACTATCTATGGCGTATAGCGCCTTAATATCGCTACACAGCTCAAATATGGCTGCAGTTTTGCCTCCCGGAGCGGCGCACGCGTCAAGAATTTCCTCTTTTGCTTGCGGGTTTAAAAGCCCTGCAGCATGTTGCGGGGCTAAATCCTGGACTGAGAACCCCCCGTTCTCAAAGAGGGGAAGCGCAGTAACATCCGTGTTTTTTTCAAGAAGGATGGCGGTAAGCTTAAGCTCATCGCTCAGCCCGGTAGAGGATTGAACGCGTTGGTGCTGAACACCGATGTCACTGAGAAGTTCACTGTAATGTGATAGCGAGCATCGCTTTGTATTGACTCTCAACCACAGCGGCGGTTTTTCAAGCATGGCGGCCGCAATATTTTCATAACTATTGGGGTAAGCTTGCTTGAGTTTGCTAAATAGCCATTTAGGCAAGTTAAGCTTGGCGTGCGTTTGTGTAATCTCAATATCTTGTAAGCCTTGTCGCTCGAAATTACGCATGACTGCGTTCACCAATCCAGAAAGCATTGGAAACTTAAGTACTTTGCATGCGTTCACTGTTTCTGAAACAGCAGCATGTTCGGATGTGCGCATAAAAGCTTGCTGAAAGAAACCAAGCATGATCAAATGCTCTACAATTTTCTGCTTTTTCTTAAGCGGCTTATCAAGCAATTGCCGAAGCCAAACTTGTAAGGTGGGCACTCGGCGCAAAACACCCAATACTGCTTCTTGCAACCAAGCGCGATCATTTGCTTTTTCATGCCGAGCAAACACTAAGGGCATAATGTCTCGTGATGAGCGCCCAAGCTCTAGTATCTGGTAAATTGCCCATGCTGCATCTGCGCGAAGATTAATCGGATGCGCTATTTGCATAAGTAAAGGCCTTGATAAGTTTTGATATCCAATGCTTGCATACCTTAACTAAGTTGCTGACCTGAAGTGAATAAATTTGGCTTGCCATTAATCAGTTCGGCGACGTTTTGCTTCTTTTTGCCAGGAAGTTGGAGCTGTTTTACCCGCAAGATGCCGTCTTTGCATTGAATATCTAAGCCCTCTTTTGAATACGCAATAACCTGCCCGTTTTGAAAACTTGAGCTTGAATGCTTTTGCTCCACGGTTTCCGCTGTATGTATTTTTATCGCGTCGTTGTTATGCATAAACCAAGAATATGGCCATGGGTTGAAGGATCTGACATTACGTTCTAACTGAGCGCAAGGAAGACTCCAATCGCATTTAGCTTCATCTTTCGATAATTTTTTTGCATAGGTCACATCCACTTCGCTCTGAGTAGTTGCTTCGAGCTGCTCGTATGATGCTAGCGCTGCCAGCAAGGCTACTGGCCCAAGCTCTGCGAGTTTTGTATAGAGACTTGCACTGGTGTCGGTTTTTTCAATAGGAATCGTTTTTTCTAGCAGCACCGGCCCTGTATCAAGACCTTCATCCATCTGCATGATGGCAACGCCACTGTGGCTATCGCCCGCCCAAATAGCTCGCTGAATTGGCGCTGCACCGCGCCAGCGAGGCAGCAACGAACCGTGAACATTAATACAACCTTTTGTCGGTGCGTCTAGCACGCCTTTAGGCAATAGCAAGCCATAAGCGACGACGACCATCAAGTCAGCGTGATAGTTTTTGAGCGTGTCGACACTCTGCTCGGACTTGAAGTTTTCTGGTTGCTCAACGGGTATTTGATGTGAAAGAGCAAGGGTTTTTACTGCGCTAGCGTGCAGCTTTTTACCTCTTCCCGAGGGGCGATCGGGTTGAGTGTAAACTGCGAGTATTTCATGATCGGATGCCAGCAAAGCCTTTAGATGAGCTGCGGCGAAATCGGGTGTGCCTGCAAAAATGAGTTTCACTTGTTCTCCAGCAAAGGACTGCCCAGATGTTTTATGCGTGTGTACTTGTATACTAGCCTGCTCTGGCTGCTAGTCTCGCTTCTTTTTCCAATTTCTTCTTGATTCTTTGCCGCTTAAGAGGAGACAGGTAATCAACGAATAGCTTTCCTTGAAGATGGTCTAGCTCATGTTGAATACAAATCGCGAGTAAACCGCTTGCTTCGAGTGTAAAGGGTTTTCCGTCAGCATCTAGGGCCTCAACAACGATGTTTTCAGCGCGATCCACTTTTGCATAGTTGTTTGGTACCGATAGACACCCTTCTTCACTAACGGTAGTGCCGTGCTTCTCGGTAATTTTAGGGTTAATAAATACTCTTGGTTCGTCTTGATCTTCCGAAACGTCCATTACGACAACACGCTTGTGCACATCGACTTGGGTTGCCGCTAAACCAATGCCTCGCTCGTCACGCATAGTTTCGAACATATCCTCAACTAAGGTTTTGATTTTTGCGTCAACCTTTTCAACTTCTTTGGCGACGGTTCGCAAGCGTTCGTCAGGAAAAGTCAAAACTTCAAGAATCGCCATTAAAAACACCCTTTTGGTCAGTATACTAATTGATACTTATGCGCCAGAATCGGCAATCAATCACGTCTATTTTTGATTTATGCTCAATAAAAGCAGATTAAAAACTGCCGAGACAACACAAACAATATTAGAAAAACTATCAATTTAAGTTCAATTAATAGCTTTTCAAACCGATAACGAATTATACAGCAGTCGTTTTATTAATAAACTGATATTCGTACAGGAATGATATGATGCGTTTTTACAGCCTTTTGCAGCGCTTATTTGCAGTTTTGCTATGTGCATGCTTTACCCTTACGTTCGCGCGCGCAGAGGTGGTGAATATTCGAGATGACGCGCCACAAACTTATACCGTCGAAAAAGGCGATACGCTATGGGACATCTCTAGCTTATTTTTAGATCAGCCTTGGCGCTGGCCCGAGTTATGGCGGAACAATACGCAAATTGAAAATCCGCACTTAATTTATCCGGGGGATATGCTTCGCCTGCGCTGGGAAAATGGCGTGCCAGTGCTTGAATTAGTAAGCGACAAACCCCTTGTCACTCTCTCACCCGATATAAAGCGGGTTTCCAAGCCGGGCGCAATTGATATATTGCCGTGGGACAAAATTAAGCTGTACGTTAACAACGACAGTATCATGTCTGCTGAGGACTTCCACGCCCTTCCTTCTATTCTGGGTGATAGAGAGGGGTCAGCGCGATTCGTTAATGACGATTATGTGTTGGCAAAAGCAAAAGAAAGCTTTGAGATCTCGAGCGCAACTCGCTATGAGATTGTTCGCAAAGAACGCGAGATATACGACAGTCTCGGCGCATTGCTGGGCATACAAGTTATTCAACTGAGCGAGGCTGATTTAAGCAACAAAATTGATACCGACCGACATGTAGTCAAAGTTTCGAAGAACCTGCGCGAAGCGAAACAAGGTGACCGGCTAAGACCTTCAATGGATTTCAATGCTAATGACCTAAGATTGCAGCCTGCCACGCGCCAGAAGGGTGAATTAGTTTCAAACATCAATGGCTATAATATTATCTCAAAGCATGACGTTGTCATCATAAACATCGGCGGTCGAAAAGTGAAACCAGGCATGGTCTTCGGTATATACAAGCAAGGCAAAGATGTGAAGTTCAAAGAAGAACCTAGTTATTCTATGTCTCGCGGAAGCATCGCCGATATTTTCACCTTACCTGAAGTGATTGAACAGCCTGCTTACAAAGTTGGAGAGCTGGTTGTGATCAGAGAATTTGAGCATGCAAGTTATGCATGGGTTACTAAAGCCACCACTCATTTGACTGGCGGTGAGATAATCGCAAGCCCTAGACCTCCTCAAAATTAATATGATGCCATAACATAAGGAATAACGATGACCAAGGATTCGGTCAGACAATATCGTAGAGAATTATCAGACGCTTCACGTCGACAACACTTAGTTGAAACATATCTTAAGTTAGATAGCGTGCCCAATTTGGGCATTGTTAGTCTTAGAAAACTAGCGTCTAAATTCGGCTGTCATTTGGCAGAGCTCCCAACAATAGACGAAGCAACGCTGGTTCGACATGGTTTAAAACCAGCTCAAATCGCGAGTTTAAAAGGCAAAAATCAAGGCTTCGACGCAATGCGACGTCGGACCTTTGACTGGTTACAAAAGCATTCATCGAACTGCATTTTAACACCTGAAGATGAGCACTTTCCGACAAGTTTATTACACCTTGCGAGGCCACCTTTACTGCTGTTTGCGACTGGAGATGTCTCAATTTTGGCTCAATCGCACATCGCTATGGTGGGTACGCGTTCACCGAGTCAATATGCTAAAGAAGTCATTGATGATTTTGTTCAGGACATCAGTATTAACATGGATGTTGGTCTTACCAGCGGCATGGCCTTAGGCGTTGATGCCCTATCTCATCGCGCTGCTTTGCATTATGGCGTGAAAACTATTGCGGTCTTAGGGTGTGGTATCGACGTGGTTTATCCAAAACGGCATCGCGCTCTATATCAACAAATATGCGAAGAAGGACTTGTCGTGAGCGAGTTTGTCCCCGGGACTGCGCCTCACGCCAGCCTGTTTCCGAGGCGTAACCGTATTATCAGTGGTTTGTCTGCGGGAGTGATTGTTATAGAAGCGCAGATAAAAAGTGGCACATTGGTCACTGCAAAATATGCTTTGGAACAAAACAAAGAAGTATTCGCCGTGCCAGGCGCTATTTACAACCCAAATTCTCGCGGCTCTCATCACCTAATAAAATCGGGTGCAAAACTGAGTGAAAGCGTGAAAGATATTCTTGAAGAGCTGCCACACTTAGAAAAACAGAATAAAGAATCCACAATTAGCCAAAAAAATGTCAATCAAAGCTTGGCATCTGATCCATTGTTAGATAGTGTTGGTTATAGCGCTACATCAGTCGACCTGATAGCTGAACGCAGCGGCATGCCAGTTTCTGACGTGCTGACACAATTAATACAATATGAGTTGCGTGGCATAGTGGCCCCCACACCAGAGGGCTACGTTAAATTGAGGGGCTAATTATGTTCGATATCCTCATGTACCTGTTTGAAAATTTGGTACACAATGAGTCGGATATGATGGTAGACCAAGACGAATTAACAGATGAGCTAATTCGGGCAGGTTTTCATCATGATGAAATTTATAAAGCTTTGGCATGGCTTGAGAAGTTATGCGAGCTTCAGTCAACCGACGACAATCCTTATCTACAGTTTACGAATAGTCCAAGTACTATTCGTGTATATACATTCGAAGAACAACAGCGTTTAGACTCGCAGTCGCAAGGTTTTCTTCTTTTCCTTGAGCAGATAAACGTACTCGAAACCGCTACTCGGGAAATGGTTATCGACAGAGTCATGGAGCTCGATACCAAAGAGTTTTGTCTTGTTGATTTGAAGTGGGTAGTGCTAATGGTCTTGTTCAATGTGCCAGGCAAAGAATTGGCTTATGAGCAAATGGAAGAGCTCCTATTCGATACTCCTGATGGCTTGTTACATTAATTTACACCATAAGCGGTGACGAACCAACAACAAGCCATCCATGGCGTATGCCCCGAATGCGATAGCCCATTGCTTCTCAAGCACGTCGGAAAGTCAAGCTTTCTGGCTTGTTCAAGCTATCCCGCTTGTCATTATACAAAAGCTCTGACGCACAACGACGTTTCCGTTGTCAAAGAAATGCCCGACAGCGAGTGCCCTGAATGCAACTCAATCTTAGCGGTTAAAAAAGGCCGTTACGGTATGTTCATCGCTTGTACAAACTTTCCAAGTTGTCATTTTATTTCGAATACCCATGAAGTAAAAAAAACGGCAGAATACGTCCCGGTTGACTGCCCATCATGTAGTAAAGGCAAACTGGAAAAAAGGCAAAATAGATTTGGTAAGTTCTTTTATGCATGCGACAGATACCCAAAATGCAAATTTGTAGCTAACTCTCTGCCTTTTCAACAACAATGCGAGCAGTGTGGTTACAAAGTGATGCTACAAAAAGGAAAAGCGTCTGGTGTAATGGTTTGCGCTGATTCAGGCTGCGGTCATATTCAAGACGCAGACCAATAGATAGCGCTAACAATTGATGCAAAGACCTCAGTTTTTCCTGGAAACAGCTTATCGAGAAGTATATGCAATTTGAAGTAAATCAATTTAGGCAAGATTACAGCGAGGGTAAAGTATTCGCATATCCGACCGAGGCGGTTTACGGGCTTGGATGCGACCCTCTTAATCAAAGCGCAGTATATGAAATATTGCGATTAAAACAAAGGCCTGTAGAAAAAGGCATGATTCTGATCGCGCAAAGTATCGAGCAAGTTTTACCCTTTGTGCGCTTTGACGAGCTTAGTCAAGAAGCAAAAGCGAAAGTTGCAGATACTTGGCCGGGCCCGGTGACTTGGTTACTGCCAAAATCTGCGTATACACCAGATTTCATCAGTGGAGATTCGGATATGGTGGCGGTAAGAGTAACAGACCATAGTTTAGTCCAACAAATGTGTTGGGCTGTGAATAGCCCTTTGGTATCTACCAGTGCTAACCCCGCTAGCGATGCTCCCGCTCGGTCGGCCCAAGCGGTATTGGCATATTTTAACGATGAGGTAGTGTTAATCGACGGTGAACTTGGAACCCAAAGCGCTCCGAGCAAAATCATCAATAGTCAAACGCTGGAAGTCCTTCGCTCATGAATCAAGACCATGTGACTTATCAACAAGTTGAGCTAGTTAAAGCTTATCTTCTTTCGCTTCAAGATAATATTTGCGACACCTTGAGTAAGCAGGATGGGAAAGCCAAGTTTTTAGAAGACAAATGGGATCGTGAAGAAGGTGGTGGAGGGCGTTCACGTATTTTAAAGCATGGTGCAATAGTTGAACAAGGCGGAGTCAATTTTTCTCATGTATTTGGTGAGCAAATGCCACCTTCCGCTACGGCGGCGAGACCTGAGCTGGCGGGGCGAAAGTTTCAGGCTATGGGTGTTTCCTTAGTGATCCACCCTCACTCTCCATATATTCCGACTTCACATGCAAATGTGCGATTTTTCATCGCTGAAAAGGAAGGCGAGCCAGCGATATGGTGGTTTGGCGGTGGCTTCGATTTGACACCATCTTATGTGTTTGAAGATGATGCGCGCCATTGGCATCAAGTGGCATATGACGCATGTGCGCCATTTGGTACTGAGGTGTACCCACGCTATAAGAAATGGTGTGATGAATATTTCTTTCTCAAACATCGCAACGAAACCAGGGGCATAGGCGGATTGTTTTTCGACGATTTAAACGAATGGGGATTTGTTAAGTCCTTTTCCTTCATGCAGGCTGTTGGTGACGCATATCTGAAGGCTTATGTGCCGATTATGGAAAAACGAAAATCCAAAACATATGGGCAGCGCGAGCGGGAGTTTCAGCTTTATCGACGAGGTCGCTACGTTGAATTTAACTTAGTATACGACCGTGGAACATTGTTTGGTTTGCAAAGTGGCGGAAGAACCGAGTCAATATTGATGTCGATGCCACCTCTGGTTAGATGGGAATACAATTATGCTCCCGAGATGCACAGCGTTGAGTCATTGCTTAGCGACTATTTGCGGCCTATAGACTGGCTAAAATTGGAAGATTCCAAATAATCATCGAAAAAAGTTGATATAGATCAATTGAACAACCGTTGCTAAATCTCTGTTTTAAAAACACTAATCTAGATCAATATTGTGTCTTTGTGCGTAAGTATCATCGGTTTCAAATTAATCAGGAGCACAACACATGAAAAAATCATTAGTCACTCTAGCAGTATTATCAACCTTTGCAGTCACAACCGGCTCAGCATTTGCCTATGAAAAAGGCGATATTGTTGTACGCGCTGGTCTGGCAAGCGTTGTACCAGGTGATTCAACATCAAATGTTATCGCTGGTCCAGATGACTTAGGCTTTGGCCTAACGGTAGACAACAATGCACAACTAGGGTTGAACTTCGCTTATTTCTTAACTGATAGAATAAATGTCGAAGTACTAGCAGCTACGCCGTTTAAGCATGACGTTAATTTTGGCGTTGAAGACCCTCTAGGGAGTGGCACTCAGCTAGGTGAAGTAACCCATTTGCCGCCAACGGTCTCTGTGAACTATTACTTAACTGGCGCGGACGCAACTTTTCAACCGTACGTTGGTGTGGGTGTTAACTACACTATTTTCTTTGATGAAGAGTTTACCAGTGCA